>NZ_CP133083.1:0-2400000 GCF_030908545.1 Nitrosomonas sp. sh817
CTGAATACTTTCTGGTTATCTTGCTTAGATCACTTCAGAAGAGAACTCAACGCACAGCAGTTTAATACCTGGATCAAACCGTTGCAGATCGATTCCGCGCTGGATAACGAAAACGAAGTCGTGTTGATCGCGCCGAACCGTTTTGTCTCGCAATGGGTCAAGGACAATTTCATCGCGCACATCGAAAAGATGGCGCAGTCTTACTTCGACAAAAAAATCCAATTTCTGCTGAAGCTCTCCGAACCTACGGAAATCAAGCCCAATCAAACCGAGTCGGATTCTGGAGAACCACAGCAAGAGTCCAGACCGGCGCCCAAAGTGATTCATCAGCCTCCGAAGAAAGATCCTAACGGCTTGAATCCGCAATTCACGTTCGATAACTTCGTTACCGGCAAAGCCAACCAATTGGCCCGGGCGGGTGCCATCCAAGTGGCCGAATCGCCGGGAATCGCCTATAACCCGCTGTTTATTTACGGCGGGGTTGGGCTAGGAAAAACCCATCTGATTCAAGCGATTGGCAATTACGTCTACGAAAACGACAAAAGCGCGAAAATCCGCTACGTGCACGCGGAAAAATACGTATCCGACGTGGTAAGCGCCTATCAGCACAAAGCATTCGACAAATTCAAACTGTATTACCATTCGCTGGATCTTCTGCTGGTCGACGATGTGCAGTTCTTCGGCGGTAAAAACCGAACCCAGGAAGAATTTTTCTACGCCTTCAATACCCTGATCGAAACCCACAAGCAAGTGATCATCACCTGCGATACCTATCCCAAGGAAATCACCGGACTGGAAGAGCGGCTGGTTTCGCGTTTCGGCTGGGGCTTGACCGTTGCCGTCGAACCGCCGGAACTGGAAATGCGGGTCGCGATTTTATTGAAAAAAGCCGAACAGGAAAAAATTCATTTGGAAGAAAATGTCGCATTTTTCATCGCCAAACACATCCGTTCCAACGTTCGTGAACTGGAAGGCGCGCTCAAGCGGGTCATGGCTTTTTCCCGCTTCATTAATCAGGAAATCACGCTGGATTTAGCCAAGGAAGCGCTCAAAGATCTGTTGGCCGTTCAAAGCCGTCAGATTTCAATTGAAAACATTCAGAAAACCGTCGCCGATTATTACAAAATCAAGGTTTCCGAAATGTATTCGAAAAAACGCTCGCGCGTCGTTGCCAGACCCCGGCAAATGGCAATGGCCATCGCCAAGGAATTGACGTCACTGAGCTTGCCGGATATCGGCGAAGCCTTTGGCGGCAGGGATCATACGACGGTATTGCATGGCTATCGTAAAATTAACGAACTGCGTGTTTCCGATCCAATCATAAACCGCGATTTTAATGCTTTAATCCTGATTTTAAGAGGTTGATAACCGCTGAACAATTTGTGCATAACTGCGGTACAAAAATTATTTACGATTTTATCCACAATTTGTTCACGCGATATACAGCGCTCATACAAACAAAAAATTTATGCTATCTTCTTGAAAGATTGTTGAAGTTGTGAATTATCCCGTAGTTTGAAAATGCTAATTAACTACTATTATTTTTTAAATAAATGCTTTTAATTAAAACCAATCGAGATACGCTGTTAAAACCGTTGCAAGCAGTAACCGGCATTGTAGAGCGGCGCCAGACATTACCTATCCTATCAAACGTGCTCATTCGTCAAAACGGGGAAAAGACCTCTTTTTTGACCACTGATCTCGAAATTCAAATCAAAACCGCAACCAGTGAGGATTTGGCAAGCGAGCAACCGTTCGCGCTAACCGTCTCCGCTAAAAAACTCCAGGACATTTTGCGCTCGCTGTCGTCCGGCGCGGAAGTATCGCTGACGCGCAAAGACGATCATCTCTACGTAAAATCCGGAAAAAGCGCGTTCAATCTGCAGATTCTTCCCGCTGAAGACTTTCCGGAAGTAGCCGACGAGCCGGAATCCGAAGCCGCGGTTACGTTGACGCAAAAGGAACTCAAAAATCTTTTCCATCATGTGCAATTCGCTATCGCGCAACAGGATATCCGCTACTATCTGAACGGTTTACTGCTGCTGACCGATGGCAAGCAACTGATCAGCGTCGGCACCGATGGCCACCGCCTGGCGTATATCGCAACGCAACTGGAAACCGCGCAGAAAAAACAGGAAGTGATTTTGCCGCGCAAAGCAGTTTTTGAATTGTCCAAACTGCTTGAAGACAGCGAAGAACCGGTTAAGATCGAATACTTGCAGAATAAAATCCGCTTTTCGTTCGCGGACGTCGTGCTCACATCGAAAGTCATCGACGGCAAGTTTCCCGATTACAACCGGGTGATTCCAACCCGCAACAACAAAGTGTTCGACATCGACCGGCTGATATTTTTACAGGCATTGCAGCGGGTTTCGATTTTATCGAACCAAAGCGATAAATTCCGCGGCGTGCGCTTAATCGTCGATAAGGGCAGTTTGCGCATTATTTGCAAGAACAACGAGCAGGAAGAAGCCGAAGAAGAACTGGAAATTGCCTACCCGGATGAACTGGTGGATATCAGTTTAAATATCACTTACTTGCTCGATCTGTTGAACAACGTTTCCAGCGAAACCGTGCAATGCGCCTTTGAAAACGCCAACAGCAGCGTATTGATGACGATCCCCGGCAACAAGGCGTTTAAGTACATCGTCATGCCGATGCGGATTTAACCCGGTCTTGGTTATCGATAACCAGCTGCTGCGGTTGTTCAGCTTTTTTACACTTCATGGAAAATACATAAAACCCGATGACTGATCACAATTCCAATCCAACCAACGGCAGTCAAAGCGACTACGATTCCGAAAGCATTAAAATCCTGAAAGGCCTCGATGCCGTGCGCAAACGGCCCGGCATGTATATCGGCGATACCAGCGACGGCACCGGTTTGCATCACATGGTATTCGAAGTCGTCGACAACGCCATCGACGAAGCATTGGCCGGGCATTGCGATGAAATCACCGTGACCATCCATCCCGACAATTCCATCAGCGTGCTCGACAACGGCCGCGGTATTCCGACCGGCATCAAGCAAGACGACGAATTGAAACGCTCCGCTGCGGAAATCGTGATGACCGAGCTGCACGCCGGCGGTAAGTTCGACGACAATTCGTACAAGGTTTCCGGCGGTTTGCACGGCGTCGGCGTGTCGGTAGTCAATGCGTTGTCGGAATGGCTGAAACTGACCATCCGCCGCGACGGCAAGGCGCATCACATGGAATTCCGCATGGGCGTACCGGTGAAACCGCTGGAAGTCATCGGCGAAAGCGAACGTCACGGCACCGAAGTGCATTTTCTCGCCAGCAAGGAGATTTTCGGCAACGTCGAATTTCATTACGATATTTTCGCCAAACGTTTGCGCGAACTGTCGTTCCTCAACAATGGCGTGAAAATCCATTTGATCGATCAGCGTACCGGCAAGGATGAAAACTTCGCATTTACCGGCGGCATCAAAAATTTTGTCGAATACATCAACCGCAGCAAAACCGTGCTGCATCCGGCGGTTTTTTACACCAGCGGCGTGAAAGACAATATTACCGTCGAAGTTTCGATGCAATGGAACGACAGCTATACCGAACAGGTGCTGTGTTTCACCAACAACATTCCGCAAAAAGACGGCGGCACGCATTTGACCGGCCTGCGCGCAGCGATGACGCGCACGCTCAACAATTACATCGAAAAGAACGAACTGGCGAAAAAAGCCAAAGTGGAAACTTCCGGCGACGACATGCGCGAAGGCTTGTCGTGCGTGTTGTCAGTGAAACTGTTCGAGCCTAAGTTTTCGTCGCAAACCAAGGAAAAACTGGTGTCATCGGAAGTGCGCCCGGTGGTCGAGGAAGTCGTGTCGCAAAAATTTTCCGAGTATTTGCTGGAAAACCCGGTTGACGCCAAAACCATTTGCAACAAAATCATCGATGCCGCCCGTGCCCGCGAAGCGGCGCGCAAAGCCCGCGAACTGACGCGCCGGAAAGGGGTGCTCGACAGCATGGGATTGCCGGGCAAACTGGCCGATTGCCAAGAGAAAAATCCGGCATTGTGCGAATTGTATCTGGTCGAGGGTGATTCCGCCGGCGGTTCCGCCAAACAAGGACGCGACCGCAAATTCCAGGCAATCATGCCGCTCAAGGGAAAAATTCTGAATGTCGAAAAAGCCCGCTTCGACAAACTGATCTCGTCACAGGAAATCATTTCGCTGATCACCGCGCTCGGCACCGGCATCGGCAAGGACGAATACAACCCGGACAAGTTGCGTTATCACCGCATCATCATCATGACCGACGCGGACGTCGACGGCTCGCACATCCGCACATTGCTGCTGACGTTCTTTTACCGGCAGATGCCGGAATTGATCGAGCGCGGTCACGTCTACATCGCGCAACCGCCGCTGTACAAAATCAAGCACGGCAAGAAAGAGCGTTACGTCAAAGACGACCATGAATTGAAGCAATACATGCTCAGTCTTGCCCTCGACGGCGCCGAACTGCATCCCGGCGAAGCCAAACCGCCGTTAAGCGGCGATGCACTGGCGCAAATCGCCAACGAATACATTCTCGCCGAAGCGGTGATCGAACGCATGAGCCAAGCGATCGACAGCACCGTCATGCACGAATTGCTGCGCCAGCCCGATGTCGACCTGAGCAATGGCCAAACCGCCAGCGATAGCGCAGCCCGCTTGACCGCGCGCGTCAAGGATGTGGAAATCGTCGCCGAATACGATGAGGTGCACGAGCGCTACCGTCTCAAAATCATGCGCCTGACCCACGGCAACATCGTCACCAGCTACCTCGACAGCGACTTTCTCGACAGCGGCGACTACGCGCAAATCCGCAAAACCGCGCAGGTGTTCGACGGCTTGATCAGCCAAGGCGCTTATGTGCAACGCGGCGAACGCAAGCAATCGGTCAGCGAATTCAAACAAGCGCTGGAATGGCTGCTGGACGAAGCCAAAAAAGGCGTCAACATTCAACGTTATAAAGGCCTCGGTGAAATGAACCCGAGCCAGCTCTGGGAAACCACCATGGACCCGCAAAACCGCCGCCTGCTGCGCGCGCAAATCGAAGACAGCATCCTTACCGACGAAATCTTCACCACGCTGATGGGCGATGTGGTCGAACCGCGCCGGGCGTTTATCGAGAAGAATGCGTTGCGGGCGACGAATATTGATATTTAATCACTTGATATTATTTGACAATGTCTGATGATAAAGAGGTTGCCTACTATAGCGCAAAAGTAAATGCTTGGTTTAATACTAAGCTTGAGTACGATAAAAGTTTATTAGTCTTATCCGCTGGCGCTATAGGTCTGCTAGTTACATTACTTACTACTATTGGCGTCAATTCATTTGCTTTATTGTTAGTCTTCTTTGCTTCAATTATTAGTTTTATAGTTTGTTTAATTACTGTTCTTACAATTTTTTCGCGTAACGCAAAGCATTTAGAAGAATTGATTGCTGGAAGAGTTAAAGATGATCCAATTTTGGGTTTCTTAGATTATCTATCGATTATTTCTTTTACTCTTGGCGTTTTATTGGCTGCAATTATTGGATTAGCTACAGCAACAGATAATGTTATTTTAAGGGAGGCAAATATGTCGGATAAGAAAGACTCAAATCAAGCAATAAGTAAGGAAAGCTTTAATGGTGCCAGTAATTTGGGTTCAACAATAGAAAAAAAGAGTTTTAATGGTGCTCATAATTTGATTCCGCCAAAAAAACCAGATACAAATTCAACTGATAATTCCCAATCAGGACAAAATCAATCTCCAGACAGTGGTAATAAGAAATAGCTTTGATTTATTGCTAAGAATTTTATTAATAAATTTGCTCCGCGCGCCCTGCACCTATCCCCGCGGCAAGACTGCGGGGTATTACGGTGCAGAAAACCAAAAACGGCGCGCTACGCTGACTTCAAAAACACAAACTATAATGTTCCCCGTGGCAAGACCACGGGGAATTGAAAGTTAAAGAAATTAATATCGAATCAGTAGACTACCATCACTTAAAGTGATGGTAGTCTACGTGAATCTAAACTGCTACACGTGATACACATTGCGTTCATGTCAATCTCTTCCGGGTTTAATTCCTCGCCCCTTGGGGCGAAGGCTGGTTGAAAACCAGCAGTCTGAAGAGCGCTTTTAATACCTCGCTGTTTGCGGCGGGGTGCTTTATTTTCAGCCAATTTTTCATTGGCAATAAATCTGATTACAGTTAATTGGCGCAAATTTTGACAAATCGCGCCAATAAAGTTAATCTTTTGGCGTAATAATTTCTCTATCGCGCCAAATAATCTTGTTATGCCCAAAAAACTGACTGATGATCTGAACGAGCGGATCGAAGCCGAGATTGCCCGGCACATCGAAGGCGTTGGTATCGACGCGCTGCATGCGGCATTGGCAGAGATAGTCAGCCGCCGTACGTTGCAGCGCCGTCTTGCAAACTTGGCCGATCTGAAAAGGGTGTTTGTTTCCGGTAAAGGCCCGAGTCTACGTTACCGCCAATCCCAAATAATCTACGCCCGGACACATGAACCGGCTTTAGTCGCAGCCTCGCCGGGCACCGAGGTTGATACCCCGGTATCGCCGGAAGGGGAAGAAATCAGGCGTTATGTGCGTCAGCCCCGGCAACAGCGGGCGCCGGTCAGTTACAAGCAGTCTTTCCTGGAGCAATATACCCCGAACAGTACGGCCTATCTCCCCGAATCCCTGCGCACGCAATTGCACAACCTCGGCCGTCCGTCCGTGACGGCGGCTGACGATGCTCCAGCGGGTACTTTTGCCCGCGACATTCTCAATCGTTTGTTGATCGATCTTTCCTGGGCCTCGTCGCAACTGGAGGGCAATACTTATTCGCGGCTCGATACCGAACGCCTCATCGAATACGGGCAAGCCGCCGCCGGTAAGGATGCGCTGGAAACCCAGATGATCCTCAATCACAAGGCGGCGATTGAATATCTGGTGCGTGATACCGAGCATGTGGGTGTTAATCCGGAAACCATCATTGCGTTGCATGCTTTTTTGTCGGATGGTCTCATGCCCGATCCGGCAACTTGTGGCCGCCTGCGTAACCGGCCGGTCGAAATCGGCGGCAGTGTTTATCTGCCGGTTGCCTTGCCCCAGCGTATCGAGGAGCTATTCGGCGTCGTTATCGAGATGGCGGCCGAAATTCTCGATCCCTTTGAGCAAGCTTTCTTCCTGATGGTGCATCTGCCCTACCTGCAACCGTTTGAGGATGTCAATAAACGCGTTTCCCGGCTGGCCGCCAACATTCCCTTCATCCGGCATAACCTCTCGCCACTATCCTTCATCGACGTCGCCGCGAAGGATTACATCGAAGCCCTGCTCGGCGTCTATGAGCTCAATCGCGTGGAATTGCTACGCGACATCTTCGTACGCGCCTACGAGCGTTCCTGCCAGCAATACGTCGCGGTGCGGCAGCAGCTGGTGCCGCCGGATGCTGTGCGCCTGTGCTATCGCACCCAGTTGTCAGCACTTGTCGCGGCTATTGTCCGCAGCGGCGCTAAAGCCGACTTAGCAGCGATCCGCGCCCAAGTACCCGGTGCCGTGGCCGAGGCCGATCGTGAACGTTTTGTCGCGCTGGCCGTGGAGGAATTTCAGAATCTTCATTCCGGTAATGTCATTCGATTCGGTCTGCGGCCGTTGGAATTTGCGGCATGGCAGGAAAAGAATAGCGGTAAAAATTGAATTGCAATAACAAACACACCAGCCTATTCTTGTAAAAGCCTATTCGCTGAAACAGGAGATCAATCAATGAAAAAGCAATTTATCAATCTAAAACTTTTATCCGTGCCGCTGGTATTTGTTGTGGCGCAGGGTGTTTCCCATGCGATGCCTGGCATGCACGGTTCCGGTAGCGGCGCGGCGACGGAGCATCCGCGGGTGTCGAACAGCATCGCCGGGAAAATCAATTCGACCGGTTCGGAGATGGAGATTACGTACAGCGCCGACGGCAAGACCGCGATTTTTGTATCGACGCGCGAGGGCAGCATCCAATCGCCCGGTGGTCATTACAGTTTCGATATCTGGATGTCGCGTCTGGTCGACGGCGAATGGCAGGAGCCGGTTCATCTGGGGCCAGGTATCGATCCTAAGGTGGGACCGAACATCAATACCTCGGCGTGGGAGCTGGAGCCGAGCTTTTCCGATGACGGCAATGTGATTTATTTCACCCGCTACGAGCCGGGCAACATGCTGTCCGGCGATTTGTACGTGGTGCAGAAAGTCGATGGCGTGTGGCAAGAAGCTAAAAACTGGAACGACGTGCCGGAGTTGCCGAACATCAACACGCCGACCGGTGAGGAACATTGTCCGATCATTGCGTCCGACAGCCTGATTTATTTCAGCTACCACCAGCCTGGCGTGACCCAGGACAGCGATATCTGGAAGGTTGAGAAAAAGGACGGTGTGTGGCAAAAACCGGAGAGCCTGGGGCTGAAAATCAATTCGCCGCACCGCGACCATTTGCATTGGACCGGACTGTCGAAAGACGGCAAGAGCCTGATCATCACCAGCACGCGGCCGGATTTGGGTTCGCGCGGCGGGCATGACGAGTGGATTTCGCAGCAAAACGCCGACGGCGAATGGCAGCAGCCGGTGAATCTCGGCGATGCGGTCAATACCGGCGGCGAGGATATGTGTTGGACGTTTACGCCGGACGGCAAGCAATTTACCGGCAGTTGGGGACCGCACGGCACCTACGATATGGACATCCGTTCGATTAATAAAAGCGATGTGCCATTGTTGAAGGATTTCGAGCCGATGGGATTGCCGCCTAATTTGCTGAGGAGTAGCAGGTAGGAATAAAAAGCGCCGGTAGGATCAATACCGGCGCAGTAGTTTGAAGATCAGCGATTATGCTGCTGCTCGTGAGGCGCGTTTGCGTTCGTGTTCGAGCAAGAAGCGTTTGCGGATACGGATGGTTTTCGGGGTGATTTCCACCAATTCATCGTCGGCGATAAATTCAATCGCGGATTCCAGCGTGAGTTGAATCGGCGGGATTAATGTCACCGCTTCATCGGTTCCCGAAGCGCGGATGTTGGTCAGTTGCTTGCCCTTGATCGGATTCACGACCAAATCGTTATCGCGGGTATGGATGCCGATCACCATGCCTTCGTACAGACGGTCGCCGGGGCTGACGAACATGCGGCCGCGGTCTTGCAGTTTCCACAGCGCATACGCGACGGCTTCACCTTGTTCGGCGGAAATCAGCACGCCGTTTCTGCGCGGCGGGATTTCCGGGCGCATCGGCGCGAATTCGTCGAATACGTGGCTCATCAAACCGGTGCCGCGCGTCATGGTCATGAATTCCGATTGGAAACCGATCAAGCCGCGCGCTGGAATGCGGTAATCCAGCCGCACACGGCCTTTGGCATCCGACACCATGTCTTGCAAATCGCCACGGCGCGCGCCCAATGCTTCCATTACCGCGCCTTGATTGGCTTCGTCAACGTCGACGGTGAGCATTTCAAACGGCTCGCATTTGACGCCGTCGATTTCGCGGATCACCACGTGCGGACGGGAAACAGCCAGTTCATAACCTTCGCGGCGCATGTTTTCCAGCAGAATAGTCAGGTGCAATTCGCCACGGCCGGAAATCAGGAACGAATCGGTTTCATTGGTTTCTTCCATGCGCAGCGCAACGTTGGTCAGCAATTCTTTTTCCAGGCGTTCGCGCAATTGGCGGCTGGTGACGAACTTGCCTTCCTGGCCGGCAAACGGCGAGGTATTGACCTGGAATGTCATGGTCAGGGTCGGTTCGTCCACCGCCAGCATCGGCAGCGCTTCGGGCTGGTCGACATCGGCCAGCGTCGCGCCGATGCTCAGTTCTTCCACGCCGTTGATCAGCACAATGTCGCCCGCCAAGGCTTCTTTCAGTTGTATCCGCTCCAGACCGCGGAAACCGAGCACTTGATTGACTTTGGCTTTTTTCGCCGGTTTATCGCCCGCGAGTACCATCACTTCCTGACCGGCTTTCAGTTTGCCGCGGTGAATGCGGCCGATACCGATGCGTCCGACGAAGCTGGAATAATCCAGCGCGCTGATTTGCAGTTGCAACGGTTCATCGGGGTTACCGGTGGGCGCGGGCACGTGGCTGAGAATGGTATCGAACAACGGCCGCATATCCGTGCTGGGCTTGTCTTGATCCAAAGTTGCAAAGCCGTTCAACGCGGAAGCATACACCACCGGAAAATCGAGCTGTTCATCGCTGGCGCCGAGTTTATCGAACAGATCGAAGGTTTGATCGACCACCCAACCGGCACGTGCGCCCGGACGGTCGACTTTGTTGATGACCACAATTGGGCGCAATCCTTGCGCCAGAGCTTTTTTGGTCACAAACCGGGTTTGCGGCATCGGACCTTCCACGGCATCGACCAGCAGCAATACGCCGTCGACCATCGACAGCACGCGCTCTACTTCACCGCCGAAATCAGCGTGGCCGGGGGTATCGACGATGTTGATATGCACCCCTTCATAGTCGATGGCGCAATTCTTGGCTAAAATGGTAATGCCGCGTTCGCGCTCAATATCGTTGGAATCCATCACGCGCTCGGAAACTTGTTGATGTGCGGCGAAGGTGCCGGCTTGGTGCAGGAGCTTGTCGACCATGGTGGTTTTACCATGGTCAACGTGCGCGATGATGGCGATATTGCGGATCGGACGAGACATAAATAATTCCTCAAAAAATAAGCTGTTAGTTGATACTTTGGGGGCGGTATTATAGCAGCCGATGGTTAAAATACGATGACAAATTTTCAAAAGCCTGGAAACCCGCCAGGAATCTTGCAGGAATCCGGCGACCCATCGCGCGGTTCAAATCCGCGATATTTATCGGCAGATTCTTTGCAATCTTTGCAGTTAAATCCCCGCGAAATCGCCGCCAGCATCGAACATTTATTGCTGGGGCAAAAGCGGCAGCAAGCCTGGAATGCACCCAAAGCGGTGATTACTCCGCCGGATGGCCGCTACATGATGGCGACGCTGGCGGCTGCGGACGATCCGCCGTTTCTCGCCGTCAAAGCATTGGTTTTGAATCCGGATAACCCGCAACATGGCTTACCTAGCATCAATTCGCTGGTGACGTTGCTCGATAGCCGCAGCGGCTTGCCGCTGGCGGTGATCGACGGCAATTGGATCACCGCGGTGCGCACCGCCGGTTTGAGCGCGGTTGCGGCGAAGCGGCTGGCTCGTCCGGATGCTTCGATCGCGGCATTCATCGGCTGCGGCGTGCAGGCGCGTAGTCATTTGCAAGCGTTTGCCGCATTATTTCCGCTCACCGGTGTTCGCGCCTACGCGCGCGGTCCGAGCCGCGATAGCTTTTGCCAAACCGCTGAAAACATGAGGTTAACCGCCATCGCTTGTCAAACAGCCGAGGAAGCGATCCGCGACGCGGATTTGATCGTCACTTCGGTGACATTATCGCCGCAATTGGTACCGTTTCTCGATGCGCATTGGTTGAAACCCGGCGCGTTTGTGACCATGACCGATCTGGCGGCGTCGTGGTTGCGGGAAAGCATGTTCGTGCTGGATCGCATTATCGTCGACGATCTGGAGCAGGAATCCCGTATGCCCAAGCCGCTGGCCGATCCGGCGCTGGTGCGCGGCGACCTGACGGGTTTGGTGACGGGCGAGGCGCTTGGCCGCCAGAGCGCCGGAGAAAGAACAGCGTTTATATTCCGCGGCCTGGCGCTGGGGGATCTGGCGGTAGCCGGATTGGCTTACCAACGTGCTTGCGAGCAGTTGCCGGATTTTCCGGCGGAATGATCATTCAGCAGTTAATTATTCCTTATTGGTTTCAGCACCGGTCATCAGGAATTTAACCAGCAGTGCGAAAATCAGCGGAACCATGCTCAAGCCCGTGACCATATAATGCTCAGCGGTGAATTGGTCGCCTTCGTCCATGATGATGTAACCGAAAAAGATGGAGACCGGCGTGATAATTGCCAGCACGATGACCAGTCTGAATAATCCTTTCATTGTTTAATCCTTTCACACAATAATGTTTAAGTTTAAGTATAAGCTGATTGCAGCCCTGAACAAAATCACGCTTGCCCATCGAAAGGATAAGCAAGGTAAAATGAAGCCTTTGATGCCGTAATTTTACGAATGGAATCCGTACTGATCATTTCTAATTTTCCCGATCATGAGAGCGCCGATGCGTTGGCGAAAGCTCTGATTGATCAGCATTTGGCGGCTTGTGTCAATCTTTTGAGCCCCTGTACTTCGGTTTACCGCTGGCAGGATACCATTGAATCCGCGGCGGAGATTCCGGTGCTGATCAAAACCCGCCGCCAGCATTATGACCGGGTTGAACAGTTGATCAAGTTGATGCATCCTTATGAACTTCCGGAAGTGATTATGGTTCCTATATTGGGCGGATTACCTGCCTATCTGCAGTGGATAACCGACGAAACTCACTTATCAGACTAGATACTACAGAAATTACCGATGCGATTAATTCACCTATTGTTACTGTTATCGTTGTTGTTTTGCGCCCCTGCATTTGCGCAGGAAAGCGGTTCTTTCAGCCTATTGCAGAAATTGCAGGGATTGGGCATCAATCTCGGGCAAAGCAATCCGCAGGAGCTGCTGCCGCCGGACGAAGCATTCAAAATATCGGTGGAAGTGCGCGATGGCCAGACGCTGATTGCTCATCTGACACCGGCCAAGGATTATTACCTGTACCGCGACAAGATTACTTTTGAGCCGAAACAGGAAGGTTTGACCGTCGAGAAGGTGACGTTACCGCCGGGTCAAATGAAAGATGACATGACCTTTGGTCAAATGGAAGTTTATTTCAACCCGATTCAAGCGGTGATTTCGTTGAAACGGGAGGATTCCGCCAGTGAACAGCCGTTGACACTGGAAGCCGGTTATCAGGGTTGTAACGAACCGGTCGGCGTGTGTTACGCGCCGATTCATAAAGTCATTGAATTGACCCTGCCGGCGGTTACCGCGGCGATCGGCGCTGTTGCCGATGCCGTCAGTAATCCGGCAACGGCTGCACCAGCCGATGCAATCGCGGAATTGTTCCAAACGCCATCGCGCGCGCCAGCTATCGAAACCGAATCCTACAAAATCGAGCGGATGTTTGAAACCGGTGATTACTGGCTGATTCTGAGCGGATTTTTCGGCATTGGTTTGCTGTTGTCGTTTACGCCGTGCGTGTTTCCGATGTTTCCGATTTTGTCGGGGATCATTGCCAACCGTGGCAAGCATGTGACCAAGCAGCATGGTTTTATTCTGGCGCTGGCGTATGTGCTCGGCATGGCGATTACTTATGCCATTGCCGGTGTGGCGGCCGGATTGTCGGGCGCGATGTTGTCCGCTGCGCTGCAGAATGCTTGGGTTTTAGGTTCTTTTGCGGTGATTTTCGTGGTGCTGTCGTTTTCGATGTTCGGTTTTTATGAATTGCAACTGCCGGGGTCACTGCAAACCAAATTGTCCGAGGAAGCCGGACATCTGAAAGGCGGGCACTTGACCAGCGTATTCGGCATGGGTGCGCTATCGGCCCTAATTGTCGGGCCTTGCGTTGCAGCGCCGCTGGCGGGCGCATTGCTCTATATCAGTCAGACTCGCGATGTCGTGCTGGGCGGCTCGGCATTATTTGTCATGGCGCTGGGCATGGGCGTGCCGCTGCTGTTGCTCGGCACATCGGCGGGGGCGTTGCTGCCTAAGGCGGGACCGTGGATGGAGTCGATCAAGCGCTTTTTCGGCGTGCTGCTGTTGGCGGTTGCGCTCTGGATTGTCTCGCCGGTTATCAACGATGTCGTGTACATGTCGCTTTGGGCGGCGTTGCTGATCATATCCGCTATCTACTTGCATGCGATCGATCCTTTGCCGGAGCGGGCGACGGGGCTGCAGAAATTCCTTAAAGGTATTGGTGTGATCGCATTGCTGATCGGTGTGGCGATGTTGGCCGGTGTTTTATCTGGCAGCCGCGATGTGCTGCAGCCGCTCTCCAAATTCGGTATCGCCAATAGCAGCGTGAATACCGCGGAATTGACAGCCGCCGGACACCCGTCGTTGCCGTTTCAGCGGGTAAAAAACCTCGGGGAACTCGATGAGCAAATTAAACGTTCCAAGGACAAATACGTCATGGTGCGGTTTCATGCCGATTGGTGTGTTTCTTGCAAGGAAATGGATCGCTTCACCTTTTCCGATGCCAAAGTGCAAGCCCGATTGAAAGACGTGGTGCTGCTGGAAGTCGACGTGACCGGCGGGACACCGGATGATACCGCGCTGCTCAAACGCTTTAAGCTGTTCGGGCCGCCGGGTATTTTATTTATTGATCGTCAAGGCCGCGATGTACCGGACATCAAAGTCATTGGATTCCTCAACCATAACGATTTCCTGACGGTGCTGAATGCGGTGCTGATTTGAGGAATATTCATACCGGATTGCAAGCCGCAATTCAGGAATAAAAATAATTTTAGGATGGGTCGATGTCAAAATTTAAGCAAATTTTTTTGTATTTTTGTGTAGCTGTCATTGCACTGGGCGCGGGTTCGTTTTTTCGTTCATTGTTGTCGGATATTTATCAAACGGAATTAACCAGTGAGGAAAGTCAGCAAGGCGCCAAAGCGATTCTTGAAGCCAGTTTGCCCGATTTGCAAGGAGATGATCAGGCGGTCTCGCAATGGCTTGGCAAGGTCATGGTGGTAAATTTCTGGGCGACTTGGTGTACGCCCTGCCGTGAGGAAATCCCGGAGTTTATCGAAGCGCAGAACAAATACGGGGATCAAGGATTGATCTTTGTCGGCATCGCGATTGACCAGCCCGATAAAGTGAAAATGTTCAGCCAGGAGTTCGGTATCAATTATCCGGTTCTGATCGGAAGTTTTAATACCTGGTCGTTGCTCGAAGCCGCCGGAAACCGTATGTCCGCACTTCCTTATACGGTCGTTTTAAACCGTTCGGGTGAAATTGTTGACACCTATTTAGGCCGCGTGAATTTGAAAAAACTGGAAAAACTGGTTGAGCCGCTGTTGAAACAACAACCCGCACCCGAGCAACCGGCGCAGTCTTAAACAAGAAGCTGTTGCGGTCAAGGGGAATGCGTTGTAATCATTGCCTCTGTTGGAACGAATCATGTAATATGGTTAACAGGAATGGAATGCTTTGAATGTTTGCATACCTGCGAGCTACTCTGTCCATGCAAGACCTCGCGCATTCTGATGTTTGCGAATACTTACCGGATAATTCAAAAGCGTTTGATTTTGATCGAATAAGTTACTGAAGGTAGGAAAGCAAGGGTTTTATATCGCAATGTGATGGGGTTATTTTTCCGGTAATTATTTGGGAGAACCTTATCATGACACAGCTCACAGCAAATCATCGTTTCATCGTTTTATTCTTGTCGCTGCAAGTATTTTTTTCCTCCGGTTGCGCATCCACTCCGAAATATGAGGGCAGCCGCGAGCAATTCGGCGATATCGTCATTACCGCCAAGGTGCACGAAGCCATTATCGACGAACTGTCCTTAAGACCTTTCGATATCAATGTCAGAACCATCAAAGGCGTCGTGGAATTGAGCGGCTTTGTCAATTCCAGAGAGGATATGGATAAAGCCATCGCCATTGCGCGCAAGGTCGATGGTATCAAGCTGATCAAAAACGATATGCGGACATATGGGACCGGTGATTATTGATCAACGGTCAGACTGCAAAACGGGCGGATGAAGTGACGCCCGATCATGTTTTGATAGCGCATTTTCTGTACGTGTTGTTTGTCGCCGGGAGTTTGCCGGTCATCTGGATTGGCGCCTGGCTGAAGTTCCGGTTTGTGGCAAATCCCTGGTTTCGTTATCTGCATCTTGCCGCTATTTTATTGGTTGTGGCCGAGTCGTTGCTTGGCATTGCTTGCCCGCTAACTGTTTGGGAAAACAACTTGCGTCAAATCGAGACAGAAGCCGGTTTCATTCAGTACTGGCTTCATCTCATCATTTTTTATCAGGTGCCCGAAACGGTGCTGACCGCGGTTTATATCGCTTTTGCCGCTTTGGTGGCGATGACTTTCAAATGGGTTCCGCCGAGACGCAATAACAATAATTAGCCTCTGATACCTGGTATTGATTGTCAATTCGATAGTTAAAAAACTTAATCTGACCGGATTAATCATATCTATGACATCTATTCAAGCAGAAACAGTTTTATTGTTCGGTGAAGTGCTGGCAGATATATTCGATGACCGGAAAGTATTTGGAGGTGCGCCGTTCAATGTCGCACGCCACCTGCAAGCATTTGGATTGCATCCAGTACTGATAACGCGCATTGGAAACGACGAGCTTCGCCGTGAATTACTTGCGGTGATAAAGGATGCCGGTATGGATGATGTCGGTATACAGCTTGATGTTTCTCATCCGACTGGTCAAGTGATGGTACACATGGAAGGACGCAAACACCGCTTTGAAATTCTGCCGGAACAAGCGTATGACTACATCCATGCGGGCATAACGCATATGATTACCTTGGCTGTGCGTCCGCAACTGATATATTTTGGCACCTTGGCCCAGCGCAGCGCAAAATCCGCCCAGGCCTTGGGCGCGTTGATCCGCAGCAGCAACGCGCCGCGTTTACTGGATATCAATTTACGGAAACCTTGGTATGACGCACCTACGATAGAGCGTTCTCTGAGACGTGCAAACCTGCTAAAAATAAATCTGGAAGAGATGGAGATACTGACATCTCTATTCCGGTTATCCAGTAAAAATCCAATACAAAATGCTGATGCATTGATTAGATGTTTTGGTCTGGACAGCGTTTTGGTTACATGTGGCGAACAAGGCGCTTGGCAACTCGACAACGAAGGTAAGATAGAAAGTGTCGAAGGATCCGCATCTTCACAACCACTGGTGGATACGGTCGGTGCGGGGGATGGTTTTGCCGCTGTTTACATCCTGGGCATATTACGCGGTTGGCCGGCTACGCTTGCCTTATCGCGCGCCAATATCTTTGCTGCTGCTTTGTGCGAAATTCGAGGAGCGATTCCGGATTCTCCAGATTTTTACGAACCGTTCATAAGGGATTGGAAGATATGACGATGGATCTGATCAATAACGAAAATCCATTGTACATTTTGATGATCAGTCCGCACGGCTTGATCAGAGGAAATAACATGGAGTTGGGGCGCGATGCCGATACTGGCGGACAAACTACCTATGTGGTGGAGCTAATACGTGCTTTGGCGCGCCATTGCGATGTCGGACAAGTTGATTTGTTGACGCGGCTGATTGATGATCCCGCGGTATCTCCGGATTATTCCCAACCCATCGAAGAAGTTAGTAACGGCGCGCGTATTCTGCGTCTGCCTTTCGGTCCATCGCATTACATACGCAAGGAATTGCTGTGGCCTCATCTCGATCAACTGGTGGATCGCAGCTTGCATTTTTTGCGTCAGCAGGGACGATTGCCGGATCTGATACACACACATTACGCCGATGCAGGTTATGTAGGACAACAGCTATCACTGCTCCTTGGCATACCTCAGGTGCACACGGGGCACTCACTGGGACGCCCAAAGCAATCGCGCTTGCTGGCAAGTGGCCGGAAAAAACACGCGATTGAACGTCAGTTCAATTTCGAACGCCGTATCGCGGTAGAAGAGGATTTGCTGGTAAGCGTTAACATGGTAGTCACCAGTACGCGGCAAGAGGTTACCGAACAATATGGCATGTATCATAATCATGAACGCAGCCGCTTTGTCGTGATTCCGCCGGGAACCGACATTGCGCGCTTCTCGCCGCCGGGACGTAAAAAAATTAATCCTAATGTCATGCAAATGGTAGATAAATTTCTATCGGATCCGGCCAAACCGATAATACTCGCAATTTGCCGCCCTTCCATTCACAAGAATCTGAAGGGTCTGATTGAAGCATATGGAGGCAATCCTGAGCTACAGAAAATAGCCAATCTGGTTATCGTCTCTGGCAATCGTGACGACATTCGTGAGCTGGATGAGGCTTCGCAGAAAGTACTGAGGGAGCTGTTGTTGGATATAGATCGTTATGATTTATGGGGGTGCGTGGCGATACCCAAGCACCATGCTGCCGAAGATGTGCCAGAGCTATATCGTCTGGCTGCGCGCCGCCGCGGTGTATTTGTCAATCCGGCGCTAACTGAACCATTCGGCTTGACTTTGATTGAAACCGCTGCAAGCGGTTTGCCATTTGTCGCAACCGAAGATGGCGGGCCGCGGGATATTCTGGGGAATTGTCGTAATGGTTTGCTGGTGAATCCGTTGGATCCGGTTGCTATTGCTGCGGCATTATCCAACGTATTATCGGACAAGCAGCAATGGCGGATGTGGTCGAAGAATGGCGTTATAGGCGCACGCCGCCACTATAGTTGGGATGCTCACGTAAGCAAATATATGAAGGAAGTACGCAGACTTCTGCGGCGTGATCGCAAGCGCATGCGGCGTCAGATTTCATTCGCACTGCAAGACGGCAAGTCACCGATGCCGCTGGCCCGAAGGGCCTTGGTCAGCGATATAGACAACACTTTGCTGGGGAACAAGGAAGGATTGCAACAGTTGATTAGCTGGCTAAAAAAACATGCAGGATCAGTAGTTTTTGGTGTCGCCACCGGCCGCTCTCTGGAAAGTGCAGTGAAAGTTCTCAAAAATGCACGGGTTCCAATTCCAAATGTACTAATCACTTCAGTTGGGAGCGAAATCAATTATGGCCCGAGGCTACAACCGGATGTCGGTTGGGCCAACCGCATTGCCCATCTATGGCGACGGGATGCACTAGAGCAAGTTTTATCCGGCCTGCCGGGGTTGACACTTCAAGCTGCTGAAAACCAGCGTAAATTCAAGCTAAGCTATAACGTGATATCCAAGAAGATGCCTTCACTGCAGGATTTATCCCGATTGTTGCGGGAACATCGTTTGCATGCGCGGCTTATCTATTCGCATGAAAAATTTTTAGACGTATTGCCGATACGTGCCTCCAAGGGGCATGCCATCCGCTATCTGGCTTGCAAGTGGGGGCTGCCCCTTGAGAATTTTCTGGTGGTAGGTGACTCCGGCAATGACAAGGAAATGCTGCTCGGTGATACGCTAGGGATAGTGGTTGGTAACTATAGCCCGGAGCTTGAGCCGCTGCGCGACATGGAACAGATCTATTTTGCGCGGGCTCACCAAGCCAACGGTATCCTGGAAGGATTGGCACATTATAACTGGCGGATTGAAGATAACCCTTAATTCCAGGCGCATATACTCATGTATGAACAGATTTCACATTCTTTGCTCAATGACATTCTGGTTGAGGTAAAGAAAAAAACTAAGCCGCAAAATTTGCAATTTTTCTATACCCGGCTGGGAGCAAATTTCTACGCCATTTACTCGCTATTCAATACGCTTTATGGAGATCACCCGGATTTCAAGAAGCACATGCTGCATTTAGTGGAAACACTAATGCGCCAATATATCAGCAGACCCAGTCATTTGAGGAAAACTGATCTGGAGCGGGAAAAAGATCACAACTGGTTTCTAAATCAGAAATGGGTCGGCATGGCATTGTACTGTAACGGATACGCTGACAACCTGAAGGATATGCAGTCCAAATTGAATTACCTGCAGGAATTGGGCGTTAATCTCGTGCACATCATGCCCATCTGCGATTGTCCCGAAGGCAAAAGTGATGGCGGTTATGCGGTAAGAGATTTTCGCAAGATTGATAGCCGCTTCGGTACCTTCGAGGATTTTGATGAATTGGTCACCAATCTAAAAAAACGTGACATGCTGCTGACCTTGGATGTGGTGGTCAATCATACTTCCGATCAGCACGAGTGGGCTAAGAAAGCACGTGGCGGCGATCAGGCCTATCAGGACTATTACTTCATCTTTAATGACAGGACGATTCCGGATATCTATGAAGAATCTATGCCGGAAATTTTTCCAGAAACCGCACCCGGCAACTTCACTTGGGATGAGGCGATGGGCAAATGGGTGATGACCGTGTTTAATCACTATCAATGGGATTTAAACTACCGGAACCCAGCTGTTTTTATAGAGATGCTAGACATCATCCTGTTTTGGGCAAATCGAGGCGCGGATATTCTGCGGCTTGATGCCGTGGCATTCATGTGGAAGAAAATGGGCAGTTCTTGCCAGAATGAGCGCGAAGCGCACCTGATTTTGCAATTGATGAAGGATTGCTGCCAAGTTACCGCTCCCGGTGTGTTGTTTATCGCGGAAGCCATTGTTGCGCCTACCGAGATAATCAAATACTTCGGTGAAGATGCCATCAATGCTAAAGAATGCGAGATCGCTTATAACGCAACTTTCATGGCGTTGTTATGGGATGCAGTGGCGACAAAAAAATCGATATTGCTTAACAAAGGGATACAAAATATTCCTTCAAAACTTGAGCGGGCAACTTGGCTCAATTATGTGCGCTGTCATGATGATATTGGCTGGGGTTTCAGCGACGACGACATTGTCACTGCTGGGTATGAGCCGCAGTCGCATCGACGCTTTTTAGTGGATTATTTTACGGGAAATTACGAGGGATCTCTTGCGACCGGGCTTGCCTTCGGGAGAAATTCGCTAACCGGTGATGCACGTATCTCCGGGTCGCTGGCTTCACTTGCCGGGCTCCAGCGTGCACTGAAAAATAACGACCCCGATGCCATTAATATGGCCATCAAAATTATTCTCCTATTACACGGAATGATCCTTTCCTTTGGCGGTATTCCGATGCTTTACTACGGAGATGCCATTGGAACGCTCAATGATGATTCCTACCTTAATGATGAATCAAAAAACGATGACAGCCGCTGGATACACCGTCCGAAGATGGATTGGAAAAAAGCTTTGCAAAGAACACAACCAGGAACAGTTGAGTACAGCATCTTCAATGCAGTAAAGAAAATGATTTCTATACGCAAGGAAATACCAGCATTTGCAGATAGAAACAATCGGGAGTTATTGAGCGTAGATAACCCCCATCTTTTTGTGTTTTCACGGTTTGATCAAATCAATAGCAGTTCGAGAGTTTTAGTCATTGGAAACTTTGATGAGGAGTCGCAATTCTTGAATTTATCGCCTTTGCAGCATATGGGTTTTTTTCAGTACGATTCAGTCAAAAATTTATGTAATGGAGAATCTTTGCCAATAAGGAGTGAAAATCTAATGATTCCCGCCCGGTCTTTCTACTGGCTGCAGACATAACCGGCCCTGAAAAAGTAAATAAAATGTAGGAACGCACGGCGATTGAAACCATTATCGATCATCTCGAACCGGATTATGGAATGGCGATGATTTTCATGGATTCCGCCGAAGCGTAAAAATAGAAATCAGCGTTCTGAAGCCAGGTATTGATTGCCAATTTCTGCGGTTTCTTCAGCATCGGTTTGTAACAGTTCTTCGATATTGGGTTCGAAGGTTTCGTCGTCGAAAGCGATATCGCCGTTTTCAAATGGCCGGTCCTGTACTTTGAGGTTTTTAAAATCGTAGCGGGAGGTATCGGCCAGATGCGACAGTTGCACGTTTTGCAGGGAACGGAACATGGTTTCCAGCCGGCCCGGAAATTTTTTATCCCATTGTTGCATCATCTCTTTGATGACCTGGCGTTGCAAATTCGGTTGCGATCCGCATAAATTGCACGGGATGATCGGAAAATCAGCCACTGCCGCGTATGCCGCCAGATCTTTTTCCTTGCAATAAGCTAATGGCCGGATCACGATATGCTGACCGTCGTCACTGACCAGCTTGGGCGGCATTGCTTTGAGTTTTCCGCCATAAAACATGTTCAAGAACAGCGTTTCCAGGATGTCGTCGCGATGATGACCCAGCGCGATCTTAGTCGCGCCCAACTCTCCGGCGACACGGTACAGCACGCCGCGGCGTAACCGGGAACACAGGCTGCAAGTGGTTTTACCGTCGGCAATGACGCGCTTCACGACGCTGTAGGTATCCTGCTCCACGATGCGGAACGGCATGCCGATGCGGGTTAAATATTCCGGCAGCACTTGCTCGGGAAATCCGGGTTGTTTCTGATCGAGGTTGACCGCAATCAATTCGAATTCCAGCGGCGCGTGCGCTTGCAGATTGCGCAAAATATCCAGCAGCGCATAACTGTCCTTGCCGCCGGATAGACATACCATCACCCGGTCACCGGCTTCGATCATATTGAAATCCGCGATTGCCGATCCCACAAATCTCCGTAAACGCTTTTGCAGCTTATTGGCATTATATTGTTGTTTTTTTTGCATGCTGTTACACAAATTGGATGAAGAAAGTCACAAGAGAATTGATTCGAGCCGGTATCATGCGCGCTGCGTTTATTCGACAAACGGGTTGGAACAATTTAGCATAGCCGCATTCTAATTAAGTTGGACAGTTGGATAGAAGGTCATTTTCAGGGGAACTCCATGAATAAAATTATACCATTGGTAATCTTGGCCTTGTTTTCAACCCATAGCGCCGCGGCTGCAAATCATATCCCGCTGGAATTGGATATTGGCAAACCCGGCGATGCCGATAAAGTATCGCATACTATTAAACTGACGCAGGTGGATAATATGTTTTTGCCGGCGGAGGTTCGAGTAAAGGAAGGCGAAACAATCCGGCTCGTGATCAAAAACGGCGGCAATCACAAGCATGAAATGTTGATTGGTTCGATGGCGGAACTCAAGAAAGTTGCTAATATGCGGCGGATGTATCCGGACAAGGAACATGCGGAAGCGCACTTGGTGCAGCTTGAGCCCGGCGAGCAAAAGGAACTGGTCTGGCAATTTACGACAGCGGGAACCGTTGATTTTGCATGTCCGTTGCCCGGTCATTTTAAAAAAATGCGTGGAAAAATTATCGTGGAGAAGAAATGAATTTAAAAATGAGAAGCTTATTGGTTGGATCGTTGATGACTTTCGGTATGTCCGGTATTGCCTTGCAGGCAGCGGCCACGACAACGGTAGAAGTGTATAAAAGTCCAACGTGCGGTTGCTGCGCGAAGTGGGTGGATCATATGCGGGATCATGGGTTTACTGTAAAAACGCATGATGTCGGTAATAAGGAAATCCGAAAAAAATCCGGACTTTCCGAATCGGTCGGATCATGCCACACTGCTTTGGTAAATGGCTATGCGATTGAGGGGCATGTGCCGGCACCGGATATTATCCGCTTGCTGAAAGAAAAGCCGAAAGCGGTCGGATTGGCGGTACCCGATATGCCGCATGGATCGCCAGGTATGGAAGGCTCGCGCAGCGATCCCTATAATGTTTTATTGATTACCGAGCGCGACCAGTCGCGTAAGGATGCAACCATCTACAACCGCTACGATCCTTATGCCAAGAAAGCGGTGCATTCGGAACCGGCTAAACCGGAAGCCGGACAGCACGGTTCTGTCATGCGTTTAAAATAATTCCGTCTTGCTATGAATTTTCGCAGTCAGTTGTTGAGCGGGGCCGCCGCAGCATTATTGATCGGCTGCGGCGATGCAGCACCGCCCGTGCCGTTGTCCTGGAAGCAATTAAGCGGTGCTGATACCGCGTTGGTCAAAAGAGATTTCGATCCGGCGCAAATTCAGCGTGGCGAGAGTGTTTACAACGCTAACTGTGTTGGATGCCATGGTCCTGGTGGCACCGCTACGCCGGAGTGGCGTAAGCCGGGGCCGGATGGAAAATATCCGCCGCCGCCGCTGGATAGCTCGGCGCATGCCTGGCATCATTCGACGGAAGTGCTGAAGAAAACGATTCTGAAAGGCACGCCGCCTGAGATCGGTTCGATGCCCGCATGGGAAGGCAAACTGACGGAACAACAAGTCGACGATGTCATCGTCTGGATCAAATCACTGTGGTCTGACGAAATTTATGATCTTTGGTACAAAAATTTTGAAGGCAAATAACCAATCGGCACGAAAACTATTCGTCCGCTTTCTTATTTTTTAGTAAATCCATCTGCTCCAAAATCTGCTGCTTTTCATTTTCCAGCTCTTGATAGCGCGCATACAGCCGGTCTAAGTCGGCGGAATATTGACTGACACGCGCTTGCTTTGCCTGCTGACGTTGCATCAAATCATTATAGTTCGGTATTGGAATGCTCTGCCCCGGCGTGCTCGGCAGCGGCACGTTCATGGAAGGCTCGGAAGCATCGTTGCGGCGTAATTCCTGAACCATCAGGAATTGCTGATAAACCGACTGCGATTCCTGATGCACCCGCTCCAACGCGGTTTCCAACTGTTTCAACTGCGTTTGTTCGGCGGATTTTTCCGCATCGGCCAGAACAGCGGTGGTGAAAGTCAGTACTAGAAAAACAAGAATGGTTTTCATGGAGATTAAGTGCTTAATAATGAATTTGTTATTGCAAGCGGACGAGCATATTATATTTTATTTGACCGGCATTTTTTGTTTTTCTGTTTGCGAGTGGTTGCGGTTAATCTGATTCGAAAGATGTGCTGGTTTTCGGGCGGCTGATGTGATTTTTATCACAGCAAAGCATAAAACGACTGTGTATCGTGATTTATCTGCAGTCGACGGCGATGAATAATTTCAGCAACCTGATCACGATGTAACGAGTTAATCGCCGCTGATGACTTAACGATTCATCAACGGAGGGCATCATGGGAATCAGAAAAAATGCGAAGTTTTTAACGGCTACCGAACAGGAAAATTTTGTCAAAGCTTGCGTATTGATGAAAGCCGATATCGTCAACCCGGCTGCGCCAGCCGCCAATCAGTACAGCAAGTGGGATGAATATGTCGCGATTCATGCCATGATCCAGGATGCATTTGCACCCGGCGCGGCCAGTGTGAATTTCGGTCATGGCGGTAGCGGCGCCTATAGCTTTTTAAGCTGGCATCGCTATTTTCTTTATCGTTTTGAGCAGGATTTGCAGAGTTATGTACCGGGTGTGATGCTGCCGTATTGGGACTGGACCGATCCCGCTTCCATCATGACCGATACTTTTTTAGGTCCGAACGGCACGAATCTTTCCGGCAATGTCATTCAACGCGGTTACTTTGCGTTTGACATGCCCGGAGTAGGCAATAACACCACACCGTTACCGGCCTGGTGGCCAGCGAGTCTAAATGGCTGGAGATTATCCGGCATGTTCGGCTCGACTTTTACCGGCGGCTTGCGGCGGCGCACCGGCAACGTTTCCGGCTTGCCGAGCTTGAACGATATCCGTACCACGTTGAGCCGTAGCACTTATCCGTCTTTTCAAAATACCAGTGAAAGCGGTGCCGGATTGGCATCCGGGAATCAAATGCACAATGGCATGCATGTCTGGGTCGGCGGCGGCACAACAACTGCAAACCGCGGCCATATGTATTTCCCGGAAGTATCGCCGTTCGATCCCTTCTTTTATTTACATCATTGCAATATCGATCGTTTGTGGGCGATGTGGCAAATGGACGGACATCAAACCGATTACCCGGCGAGCGGCGGCGATTCGCAGCACCACCGCAACGATATCATGTACCCTTGGACTGGCGGTGCAGCCGGATACGGTACCGGCCATCCGCTGACGTCATCGATACCGATGCCTGATTTCAGCGCTTTAGGTGCGCAGCACAACGTCGATACCCTCGATTTCCGCAATGCCTTCGGCTATACCTACGACACCATCGCGATTATCGGTATCGGTCTGGATAGAACCGGCAGCATGAACGGATTAACGCCGGATCCAATGGTTACGATGCAACCGGACGTGACCAAATGGGAAGCGGCGAAACGGGGCGTGGCCGCTTTTCTGCAAGATTGCGAGACGGTGCAAGACAGTGGTGCGATTTATGTCCTGGGCGGCATCAAAACATTCAGAAGTTTGGTTGGTAACCAGTTCGATCCGGTATTCGCCGCGCCGGGCTACGGCCTGATAAAAGCCGGCACGACCTTCAGCCGGGCCACGTTCGATGCAAACATCGCAACGATGTCTCCAGGCGGCGGAACACCATTGGCCGATGCCTTGCAACATGTGCAGACGACATTGGTGGAGCCGCCGTTTGGCGGAATTCCTGCGGACGAGCAACGCTACCTGGCAATGTTAACGGACGGCATGCTGACCACCGGATCGCCGATGAACTCGATACCGGATGGCAGTTTCAGCCGCACAGCGATCTTCGCGATGGGATTCGGGACAGGCGCCGATGTCGATTACGCGACACTGGCCTCGCTGGTTGCCAAGGGCAAAACCCTGACGACCCAGCAAGTATTTCATGGTGAAAATGCTGGGACCATCGACAAGTTTTATTCCAATGCGTTGGCAAGCGCTATCGGATTTACCAGCGTATTCGATCCGGTTGTCGAACTTTTCGCCGGCGAGCATACGCATCTGGATTTTACCGCCACATCTGCCGACGATACTTTCTTGGTGACCGTGCAAGGCATGGACTTTCAGGATAAAAACTGGTCGTTCACGATGCATGGCCCCGACGGGCAAATAGTATATGGCGATGAACATGAGCATCCGCATAACGGCTGTCATGACTGCTGCGAGAAGCCATACATTACCAGCCGCCGTTCAAATGGGCGGCTATCGTTGATTATCCAACGCGGCAATACCGGCAAAAACTGCTGGGTGGGCAATTGGCGGCTGATGATTTCCTACAAAGCCAAACAGCTCGACAAAATGCTTATGCCGTCGATCGGAGAGTTATTGATCCCGGTTGCGGCGGGTGCAATACGCGGAGAGCGCTACAGCCGATTACTCATCAGTCAGAAGCTGCGGAAACCTTCCCGCAGCATTGCTAAGAATCGTCAACACGGCTTGGATACCCGGCCAATTAGCACCAACAGCGACAACAGTGATGCCTGTAACGCGGTGGTCAATATCTATGCCCGCACCCATCTGAAAACCGATGTATTGTTCGATCGAATGATCAAACCGGGCGATGAGTTGAAATTTGTCATTAAAGCGCACAGTCTTTCCGGCGGTGCGATCGCCAATCAAAAAGGCTTTGCCAGAGTCATTTCTCCCGCGTTCGATGTGGCGGACATTCTGCCGAAAGATAAGGTGATGGATATGGTCAAGCAGCTTGAAACATCCAAACGGTTTTCCGCCAAAATGGATACCGCTCTGCTGCTGGCAAGGTTTGAACGGGACAAGAAATTCGTCGATTTCATAAAAGACAGCGAAGCGGAAATTGTTATTCACGGCGACAGTCCGATGCATTCGCACATCGCCGATACGAAGATACCGGGCATGTATCATTTGGGGATTTGTATTGAAGGTCTGTATTTGCCGGGCGGCGGCAACGCAATTGCAACGGATGATCATCATCACAGCGCGGCATTGCAAGGTGATGATGACGACTATGAAGCATTCTCGCGCTTACTGAATATTTCAGTCGCCGTGGTGAAATAGAGAAAAGTTGGCGGCAGCGGCTGCCTTTTCGCAGCTTTTGATGCGATGTCCGTCAGAACGTGCAGTTTACGGGCATCGCGTAGTGATGATGTTTTTCTTTAACTCTGCACCCACGGCAGCCCGGCTGCTTTCCAGCCGGAAGCCTTGCCGCGCTGGCCGCTTTCATCCCGGTCGCCTTCGAAGCCCTCGAGAATGTTGTAGCATTCGGCAAAATCCATGTCGGTGGCAATCGCCGCCGCTTGGTTCGAACGCGCGCCGCTGCGGCAGATAAATAGCACCGGCAACGATTTATCGACTTGGTTGGCCAGTTGATCGAGAAAATGCGGATTCGGTTGCATGCCGGGGTACGAACGCAATTCGATTTCGGTGGCGCCGGGAATACGGCCGACCCAATCCAATTCGGCGCGTGAACGCACATCAACCAGTTGCGCTTGCGCATGCTCCTGCAACACGCGGTAAGCTTCCATCGGCAGCAATGCGCCTTTGTAGGGAAGTCCCAATTCTTGCGCGCGTTGCTGCGCTTTTTCCAGTATTACTTCGAGTGTTTCCATAAATGATCCTAACAATGTCATGTAAAAAAGATCCAGCGATTACCTTTATAATGCCGGTAAAGCTAACTTCTCATTCCTCATATTGCCCATATTATAGCGTTTCATGGAAAAAATCCGCTTATCCAAACTGATGTCGGAGCAAGGCATTTGCTCGCGCCGCGAAGCCGACCGTTTTATCGAACTCGGCTGGGTATTCGTCGACGGCGAGCGGATTTCCGAGCTCGGCACCAAAATTTTTCCGACGCAGAAAATCACGCTGAATAGAGCGGCGCAAGCGCAGCAAACCGGTTTGGTGACGATTCTGCTCAACAAACCGGTCGGATATGTATCCGGGCAGCCGGAACCGGATTATCAACCGGCCGTGGTGCTGATCAAGCCGGAAAACCTGTTTACTCCGAAGCAACCGGCACAACCGGCCAAACGTTTTCAGCCTGCGCACCTGAAAAATCTTGCGCCCGCCGGGCGGCTCGATATCGATTCGCAAGGTTTGCTGGTATTCACGCAGGATGGCCGTATCGCCAAGCAACTGATCGGTGAGGATTCCCGCATTGAAAAGGAATACCTGGTGCGGGTCGAAGGCAACCTGCCGCCCGCCAAGCTGGCGTTGCTGAATCATGGCTTGAGCCTCGACGGCCAGGCATTGAAACCGGCGCAAGTGAGCTGGCAAAATCAGGATCAACTGCGCTTTATTCTGCAAGAAGGTAAAAAACGCCAAATCCGCCGCATGTGCGAACTGGTGGGTCTTAAAGTGACTGGTTTGAAGCGCGTGCGCATCGGTCGCATCAAATTGCGCGATTTACCGGAGGGAAAGTGGCGTTATTTGCAGGATGGTGAAATTTTTTGATGTGATAGTTTATTGCTGATGCACTGTATTTTCTTTATGACAGGGCGCCTATCACTCCTTTCATGCGGGAACAAGCAATGGACGAATCAAAAATAATTTCCTCGGTCAAGCAGCAGTATGAAGCATTACCGTATCCTCCCAGAAACCCGGAAGATGAAAAAATCCGGCTGCTGCGCACGGTGGGCGATACGTTGAGCGAGTTGAATCACTACTGCTTTAAGGGAAAAAAGAATTTTAATCAGGATTTCCGTTGTCTAGTGGCGGGCGGCGGCACCGGGGACAGCGTCATCAATCTGGCGGAGCAACTGCGCGGAACTTCCGCGGAAATCGTTTACCTGGATATGTCCGCGGCATCGCGCCGTATTGCCGAGCAACGCGCTGCGGTTCGCGGATTGACCAATATCACCTGGCTGACCGAATCGCTATTATCCATCCCGGAGCTGAACATCGAAAAGTTTGATTACATCAACTGCTCGGGGGTTTTGCATCACTTGAGCGATCCCGTGGAAGGTGCTCGGGCGCTGGCAAGCGCGCTCAAGGACGATGGTGCGATGTATCTGATGGTGTATGCCGAATATGGCAGACACGCCGTTTATTTAATGCAGACGCTGTTTCGAGAATTGATCCCCCAGCACTTGAGCATTCAAGAAAAAGTGAACATGGCGCGCCGGATTATCGGATCGTTACCCGTGCATCATGCTTTTATCAAAGACTTGGATAAGTGGGCGAACGAGATTACCGCCAGTGGCTATGGCGATTCAGGCTTATATGATTTATTGCTGCATAGCGTTGACCGCTGTTACAACGTCAATGAAGTCTATGAACTTGCGGCGGCGGCAGAGCTAAGGCTGGTGACCTTTCTTGGTAGCGACAAGCGATATTACGATCCGGCTCAATTGGTCGCCGAGGAAAGTATCCTGACGGCGTGGCGAGAGAAGAGCTTGCAAGAGCAACAATCCATCGCGGAAAAACTGTTTTCCAATCATATCAAGCATCAATGTTATCTTTCCCGGCAAGCGGCTTGCGTGGCCTCGATGGACGATGAAGACAATGCGATTATTCTGGAGCACGAGCTGGCGAATCAAAACATGGCCATCCATGAAGCGATCAAGCCGGGGGAAACGCTCAGCATCACGTTTACTATCAATCATGAAAAAACGGTTTTTCAGTTAAGCGGCAACAAAGTCAATAAAGCATGCTTCCGCTATATGGATGGAAAAACGCCGATTAGCAGCATTATCCGCAAAGTAAAAATGAAATGCGGCGACAGCGAGCAAAAAATCCGTTCGGAATTGCGGTCGATTTTTGAAACCCTTTTTCCGATGGGCTGCATTTATCTGCAACATCCCTAAATCGTTTGTTCGCGCATGCATCAACACGTACAAGTGACGCTGAAAATCCCGGCGTATCAACTTGCGCTTTATTACCAAGGCGCTGTCGATACGGTGGCGGCTGAAACCACCGATGGCCGTATCGTGCATTTTCCGGCCAATGTGTTGCGCGCCGTGGTGCAAAGCCACGGCGTGTACGGCTTGTTTGAACTGGTGTTCGACGAGCACTGCAAGTTCTTGTCGATCAGCCGCGTCGCAGGTGATTCGCGACCCGGTTGATCCAGCTTTCATTGCACCGTCACGTGCGCTACACTTCCTCTTTATTTCCATAAATTTGGTAAAAACCACCGTCTTTAGACGGTGACTTTGACTTTAAATGTGTTGATTCATGCGCGTTTAGCTTGGTGCGGGTAGACGACTTTAGTCGTCTGCACCCAAGCTGCGCTAACCCACCTACTTTCAGTGGGTGGTAGTTTAGTCCGTTTTAACCCATTCTTTTTAAATCAACAAAGATCACACTCATGGCTCAATATGTAATGTCGATGCTCCGCGTGAGCAAAATTGTTCCACCGAAACGTCAAATTATCAAAGACATATCGCTCAGCTTTTTTCCCGGCGCCAAAATCGGCCTGCTCGGCCTGAACGGCTCCGGTAAATCCACTGTGCTGCGCATCATGGCTGGCGCCGATAAAGAATTCGACGGCGAAGTGCAGCGCTTGCCGAATATCCGCGTCGGTTATCTGCCGCAGGAACCGCAACTGAACCCCGAACACACCGTGCGCCAGGAAGTCGAGGAAGGCATGGGCGAAGTGATGCAGGCGCAGAAAAAGCTGGAAGAAGTCTATGCGGCGTATGCCGAGGAAGGCGCCGATTTCGATGCGCTGGCGGAAGAACAAGCACGCTTGGAAGCAATCATCGCCACCGCGGGCAGCGATACCGAGCACCAGATGGAAATTGCCGCCGACGCATTGCGTTTACCGCCGTGGGATGCGGTGGTCAAAAACCTGTCCGGCGGGGAAAAACGCCGCGTGGCATTGTGCAAGCTGCTGCTGGAAAAACCCGACATGCTGCTGCTCGACGAGCCGACCAATCACCTGGACGCCGAATCGGTCGAATGGCTCGAACAATTTTTGGTGCGTTTCCCCGGCACCGTCGTCGCGGTGACGCATGACCGCTACTTCCTCGACAACGCCGCCGAATGGATTCTCGAGCTCGACCGCGGCCACGGCATCCCGTGGAAAGGCAATTACTCCAGCTGGCTGGAGCAGAAAGAAGCGCGCTTGGAGCAGGAAAACAAGCAAATCGATGCGCACATGAAAGCGATGAAGCAAGAACTGGAATGGGTGCGGCAAAATCCCAAAGGCCGTCAGGCCAAATCCAAAGCGCGTCTGGCCCGTTTTGAAGAACTCAATTCGATGGAATACCAAAAGCGCAACGAAACGCAGGAAATTTTCATCCCGGTCGGCGACCGCCTCGGCAATGAAGTCATCGAGTTTGACGGCGTATCGAAATCCTACGGCGACCGGCTGCTGATCGACAACCTGAGCTTCAAGATCCCGCCAGGCGCGATCGTCGGGATCATCGGCCCGAACGGCGCGGGTAAATCGACCTTATTCAAACTGATTACCGGCAAGGAACAGCCGGATTCCGGCACGGTTAAAATCGGCCCGACGGTCAAAATCGCGCATGTCGACCAAGCGCGCGACACGCTGGAAAATGACAAAACCGTGTTCGACGCCATTTCCGGCGGCAACGACAACCTCGTGGTTGGTAAATACACCACCCCGGCGCGCGCGTATCTGGGGCGTTTCAACTTCAAAGGCAGCGACCAGCAAAAAATCATCGGCCAACTCTCCGGCGGTGAACGCGGCCGCTTGCACCTGGCGCAAACCCTGATCGCCGGCGGTAACGTGCTGCTGCTCGACGAACCGTCCAACGACCTCGACGTGGAAACGCTACGGGCACTGGAAGACGCTCTGCTCGAATTCGCTGGTTGCGTGCTGGTGATCTCGCACGACCGCTGGTTCTTGGATCGTATCGCCACCCACATCCTCGCCGCCGAAGGCGATTCGCAATGGACCTTCTTCAGCGGCAACTACCAGGAATACGAAGCCGACAAGAAAAAACGCCTCGGCGAGGAAGGCGCAAAACCGAAACGGATACGGTATAAGCCGATTAGCCGGTAGATACGAATCAGCGACTGAGTTCTTTTATTGTCCATCATAAGGTTAAAACCACCGGCTTCAGCCGGTCAGCTTTAGCTGCGAGAATATGCCACACAGGAGGTGTGGCATGGATTATAGATATGGAAGTCATACGGTTTATCAGATTGAATATCATTTTGTATGGGTAACGAAGTATAGATATAAGATTCTGAAGGGAGAAGTAGCAGAACGAGTACGAGAGTTGGTTCGTCAGACGTGTGAAGCATTTGAAATCGGAATTGTACAGGGTGTAGTAAGTAAGGATCATGTGCATATTCTGGTGAGTTGTCCGCCGGAGATGGCTCCGAGTGAGATCATGAGGCGGCTAAAAGGACGAACATCGAGCTATCTGTTTGAAGAATTTCCTCACTTGAAGAAGCGGTACTGGGGAAGGCATTTTTGGGCGCGAGGGTATTTCTGCGTGACAGTAGGCCAGATGACAGAAGAGATGATCACAATACTTGGAGCATCATTTTGAGCCAAATCCAAACGACAATTTTAAAATGGAGCCGGAATAAGACGCGTCGTTTAGTCGACGCGTATCCGGACTTTCAGTCCGTAACTCAAACCCACCGGCTTTAGCCGGTGGTTGTTTAGTAATTAGTGAGGTAGCAAAATGGAGGCGATCAAACAAGAAGCATTAAAAACCATTCATCAATTACCGGAAGATGCGGACATGGATGAGATCATGTACCGGCTATACCTGTTGGACAAAATCAGAAAAGGGCGAGAAGTTGTCATGCAGGGAAAAACGCTGACGAGTGAACAACTGAAGCAGAAAATCGATGCGTGGTAATTGAACTGGATGAATTGGAAAATCAACGATTTATCAAAAGAGGATATTCATGCTGGCAATTAAATTACCGGAAGAAATCGAAAACCGCCTAGCCGAACTGGCTGCTAAAACCGGTCGCACCAAGACCTATTATGTGCGTGAAGCGATCTTGGAGCATCTCGATGAGTTGGAGGAAAAACACTTGACGATAGATCGTCTGGAAAAGGCAGGCAAGAGCTGGACATTGGACGAAGTGGAGAAAGGTGTTGATCTGCATATTAATGTTGTTCTCAAGAGTTAAATGAAATTTGATCTTCATCGGTTTGGTGATTCTAAAAAAGGATACAAAATAAGATGCTCAAGCGATTGCGGATACAAAACTTCAAAGGATGGAAAGATACAGGAGAAATTCGCTTAGCTCCGATTTCTCTATTTTTTGGAGCTAATAGTTCTGGAAAATCCAGCATTGGTCAGTTTCTGATGATGTTAAAACAAACCATTGAATCTCCGGATCGTAAGGCAGTATTTTATCCTGGGGGTAGAAACTCAGTTGTTCAACTTGGCTCTTACCAGGAGATGGTTTTTCACCGAGATCCAGAAAATAAGATCGCATTTGAATACCACTGGTTATTACCTGATACCTTGAGGTTTAAAGATCCAGTCTCAGAAAGATCATTTTCTGGAAATGAGCTTGCTTTCCAAGCCATAGTTGGTTTATCCGATAAAGATCAACACTTATCTGTAGTAGAAAAATTGAAATATCAATTGATACAGAATGAAGTACAGAGTTTATCTGTGGAATTGTCACATAAGAAAGGTTCCAATGAGTATCAAGTAACAGCTGAACAATATGATCTATTAAGAAAAAGGATGCGAGGTTGGGCATTAAAAGATGTTGTTCGTTTTTACGGTTTTCCAGACGAGGCTGTTGCCTACTATCAGAATGCAGAATTTGTGCAGTTTCTGAATTTCGAGCAAGAACAGCTATTTAAGTCTATTTGTTACTTAGGGCCATTACGAACAAAAGCGGATAGAATTTACACATGGGGTGGAAATGCACCCGAGAGTGTAGGTTTTTCCGGTGAGAACACGATTGCAGCTATTTTATCGGCTCGTAGGAGGAAGATAAGTATTGTTAAACCTGGAGCAAAAAGAGCTTCTCCAGCGAAATTATTTGAAGAAGTAATCGCATTGAAGCTCAAAGAAATGGGATTGATCGAATCTTTTAAAGTTGAGCATATTTCTGAGCAGCTATACAAAGTAAAAGTTCTGGCCAAAGGATCAAAGGATGGGGTTGATCTGCCAGATGTTGGGTTTGGTATTTCACAAGTACTTCCGGTTCTTGTGCAGTGTTTTTATGCACCTCCTGGATCTATCATTTTGATGGAGCAACCAGAAATTCATCTTCATCCAAGTGCACAGTCTGTTTTAGCAGATGTCATGATTGATGTTATTAATTCAAAAGAAAACGGCCATGATAGAAATATCCAATTGATCATTGAAACCCATTCCGAGCATTTTCTAAGGCGCCTGCAAAGACGAATTGCCGAGGATGTTGTATCCCAGAATAAGGTATCAGCTTACTTCGCCAATATCACTAAGACTCCCGCTACATTGGAGCTGCTGCAAATGGACATTTTCGGCAATATACAAAACTGGCCACCAAACTTCTTTGGCGACGAGATGGGAGACATTACTGCGCAGACTAAAGCATCAATGAAAAAGCGGATGCAACAGAGCACAGAGAAATCGGAGGCGACTGAATGAACTTGCCAAAGAAATTCCTCGTTGACACCAACGTCCCGAAAACAGCCAATCTTGCGCTTGACCCAGCTGAGATCCCTCCCGAACTAGCCAGTTGTGTCTTGGCCTGCGTTGAAGCTATTGAGCATGTCGTCAAGAAAGGTGGGTTGGTGATTGATGCTAATGGTGAAATCTTTGCAGAATACCAGCAACAACTTTCCATGAAAGGGCAGCCTGGTATGGGCGACCGCTTCTTGAAGTGGGTTCACGATAATCAATGGAATTTACCCGACTCTGACCGGGTATCGATTACAAGAATTGGTGAGACATATGATCAATTTCCTACCCATGATGGTTTGAATAACTTCGATAATTCAGATCGGAAGTTTGTTGCTACTGCATATGCACATCCTGTGAAACCTCCAATCTTACAAGCGACCGATAGCAAGTGGTGGGGATGGAAAGAACCACTGGAAGAAGTTGGTATTACTGTTCAATTTCTTTGCCAGGAGTATGTCAGAGTTAAGTATTTGGAGAAAATGGGTAAGTGAGGCACGATTTTTTCAAATTTCCTTCCACTCCGCATTTAGCAATATTGAATGATGTTGAAATTCGTGGTGATAAAGTAATGTCAGAGTTCGAGCGAAACGATTTTCTTCAGCACAAACTTATTGTCGAGGAAAAAGTGGATGGTGCGAATTTAGGGATTTCTTTCGATCACGAAGGAAATCTACGCGCTCAAAATCGAGGTGCTTATCTACATCTTCCAAGTTCCGGCCAATGGAAAAAGCTTGGGGAATGGCTCGCTCCTAGAAGTAATGTTCTGTTCGATATTCTGACGGATCGTTATATTCTTTTTGGAGAGTGGTGTTATGCACAGCATTCAGTTTTTTATGATCGATTGCCGGATTGGTGTCTGGGTTTCGATATTTATGACAAACAAGCTGGGCGCTTTTTGTCTTCTAATCGCAGAGATGAATTTTTTAAAAAGATGAAAATTATTTCAGTTCCAAGAATCGCGTATGGGTGTTTTACCCTTGCTAATCTTACAAATTTATTGTCACAATCGGAACTGAGTTCTCAACCTATGGAGGGAATCTATCTTCGTTTCGATAGTGGTGATTGGTTGGAATTGCGAGCGAAGCTGGTTCGACCAGCATTTGTTCAATCAATGGAGCAGCACTGGTCGCATTCAGTCATCAAACCAAATTGTTTGAATTCGGATCTGCATAATAAAGAAGCGCCAAGTTTTTTGTGATGCATTTAGTAAGTTTTTATATTACTTTCATGAGAATTCTATGAATGCAATCACAGATACAGAAGCACATGGCAATTTGGCTGAAATAATGGAACGGGTTTGTAACGATCATTTGCCCGTTATCATCACGCGCAAGCGACAAGCGCCGGTTGTGTTGATATCGCTGGAAGATTATCAGGCGTTGGAAGAAACCTTGTATTTACTCCGTTCGCCTGCTAACGCACGGCGGCTATTGGATTCCATTGCCGAACTGGAAACCGGAAAAGATGCTACACGATAGCAGATCATAGCAATGAACGACATCCAGCAACTCACTGAAATTTTGCGCCGTTTCCGCGATGAGCGCGATTGGGCGCAGTTTCATAATGCCAAGGACTTGGCGATGGCGCTGAATATCGAAGCAGCCGAGCTGCTCGAGGTTTTTTTATGGAAAGCGCCGGAGCAGGCGGATGTCGATAGCGTGAAGGAAGAGCTGGCCGATGTGATTACCTTCGCTTTGCTGCTCGCCGACAAATACGAGCTGGATGTGAAGCAAATCGTGTTGGAGAAGATGGAGAAAAACGCGCGCAAGTATCCGGTGGAGAAATCGAAGGGGAGTGCTAAGAAATACACCGAGCTTTGAAGCGGCGCTGAGTCACTCGCATTTGTCATTCCGAACGTAGTGAGGAATCTTGACTGATCCATGTAATAGATTTCTCGCCCTTGCTCGAAATGACACGAGACCTTTGCACGGTTACTACGCGGAACGATAATTGCGTTAAAAATTCGCGAAAAATGCTCATTTACCTCGTGTAAACTCCGCTTTTTCGCAAATTTTTGCCTTATTCTCGTACCGCTCATGACACCGTGCAAAGGTCTCGACACTTGTTTTGCCTTGTTCTGCTTCCTCGAAAACGTTCTCTGTGGCTTGCGATACGTTGCAAGCTATTTGGCTGCCAACCGCCACAATGACGTCAATTCCGCCGCGCGTGCAGCGTGCAGCGGGTCGCTGGCGTCGGCCACTTTGGGATGGCGCGGTTTGACGTCGGATTTGGATAGTACCTGTAGACCTGCGGCATCGATCATTTGCAGCAATGCTTCGCGGGTACGCAGTCCCAGATGCTCGGCAAAATCCGACAATATCAACCAGCCTTCTCCTCCTGGCAGTAGATGATCGCGCAAGCCTTGCAGAAATCCGCGCAGCATGCGGCTTTCTGGGTCGAAAATGGCATGCTCCAGCGGTGAAGCCGGGCGTGCCGGAACCCACGGCGGATTGCACACAATCAGTGCTGCCTGTTCTTGCGGAAAAAGGTCGGTCTGTAGCAATTCAATCTTATCGGTCAAATTCAATCGCGCCAGATTGTCGCGCGCGCAATCAAGCGCACGTGGATCGTGATCGGTCGCGACAATGCGCTGAATGCCGCGCTGCGCCAATGCCCCAGCCAATACACCGGTGCCGGTGCCGATGTCGAACGCGATCGATTGCGTTGCCAGTAACTTGGGCGGAGCTGCCTGTGCGACGAGCTGTATATATTCGTTGCGAACCGGCGCAAACACGCCGTAATGCGGATGAATCGTGATGCTCAATGCCGGGATATCGATGCCCTTCTTGCGCCATTCGTGCGCGCCGATCAATCCCAACAGCTCACGCAACGAAGCGATGGAGGGTTCACTATACGGCCCCCACGCTTCCAGGCAGGCATTGCGGACATCCGGCGCGCGGCGTAACGCGATGGCATGATCCGCTTCAAACGGAATCAGTAGTTTGTCCAGTGTTTGCGCGCGTTGCGATTGCATCAGGCGGTGCCGGTGAAATAATTCTATTGGCGTCAGGTTTTCCGGCTTTTTTCTGTGCACCGGTTTTTTGTCGATGCGCCGCGCCATCGCTTGCAACAATAACTTGGCGTTGTGGAAATCGCCGCGCCATAGTAATGACGTGCCTTCGCACGCCAAGCGGTAAGCGCTATCGGCGGATATGCGGTCGTCGATGACTTGCACGCGTTTCGGCGGCGGCAAGCCTTTTTCGCTTTGCCAGCGCGCGGATTTTTCCTCGCCGGATTCGTGCCAGCGGATGACCGGATCGTTGCTCATGATCGCGCTGACGATGCTATCAGCAAGGTTGCCGCATATAAATACATGGAAGAATTAGAAATTTATTGATGATTATTGAGATTTTAACTTCAATCCGTATTATACTCCGTGCAAGATTTGGATTTACGAACATCGCTAATGATCACAAATTTGTGAGCAAACCGAATGTTGATTGCCTGCTTAGCCTGTTCCGCTAGAATGCTTCCTTACGTATCAACTTGATGCTGCGACATCTCTGTTAACACCTCTTATTGCGTAGCACTTTGATTTTTTAGATGCCCTTTTGGCAGTTTTCCTCTTCCGTTTGCCCTATATGTCCTCCCATTGCGGGATGACAGCTATTAATCCTCTTTGGAGTACTATGTCTTTTTCTACTTTCGGCTTGTCCGATGAAATTATCCGTGCGGTTACCGAACGCGGTTATACCACACCAACACCCATCCAGGCGCAAGCCATTCCAGCCGTGATGGCGGGCGGCGATTTGCTCGCCGGTGCGCAAACCGGAACCGGCAAAACCGCCGGTTTTACCCTGCCGGTTCTGCACCGGCTTTCCGACAAAAGTATCAAGGGGCCGTCCAGCGGACGTCCGCCGATACGGGCGCTGATTCTGGTGCCGACGCGCGAACTCGCGGCTCAGGTTGAAGAAAGCGTGCGCGACTACGGCAAATACCTGAAATTGAGCTCGATGATGATGATCGGCGGCGTGAATATCAACCCGCAAATCACCCGCCTGAAGAGCCGGGTCGATATCCTGGTTGCTACACCCGGACGGTTATTGGATCATGTGCAGCAAAAAACGCTGAGCCTGTCTCAAATTGAAATCCTTGTGCTGGATGAAGCCGATCGCATGCTCGATATGGGATTCATCCGGGATATCAAGAAAATACTCGCTTTGTTGCCTAAGCAACGGCAGAACTTATTATTCTCGGCGACTTTCTCGGACGAAATCCGGGCGCTGGCGGATAGTCTGCTCAACCAGCCGGTTCTGATCGAAGCGGCGCGCCGTAATGCAATCGCCGATAAGGTTACGCATGTGGTGCATCCGGTGGATCGCGAGCGCAAGCGTGAACTCCTCGGGCATTTGATTAAGCAACATCGCTGGTCGCAGGTGCTGGTATTTACCCGCACCAAGCATGGCGCGAATAAATTGGCGGAATTTCTGACCAAAAGCGATATTCCGGCACTTGCGATTCATGGCAATAAAAGCCAATCGGCGCGCACGCAGGCATTGGCAAAATTCAAGACGGGCGATTTGCAAGTCCTGGTTGCCACCGATATCGCCGCGCGCGGAATCGATATCAGTGAGCTGCCGCACGTCGTGAATTTTGAACTGCCGAATGTTCCCGAAGATTATGTTCATCGCATTGGCCGCACCGGCCGTGCCGGCGCGGAAGGCGATGCGGTGTCGCTGGTGTGTGTCGATGAAGCAAAACTGCTTACCGGGATCGAGAGACTGATTAAGCATCAATTGCCGAGTCAGGTCGTGGCGGGTTTTGAACCGGATCCCCGGATTAAAGCGGAGCCGATTACCAATGGCCGGGGCCGCGAACCGCGAAGTGCGAGTGCCGCGCCGTCACGTAGTCCTTCCAAAAACCAGGGCGGTAAAAAGCAATTCGGGCAAAAACCGGCGAATGGGAATGTTGCGAATTCATCGCGCCGGCGTTTCAGCGAACCGCGACGTGCTGCTGCGGGACGCGGATCCAGCCATGCTGTTTGAAACCGCTTGAATCAGGATTTGGCCGGAATTAAAGGCCATTTCCCGAAGCGGGCGGAATACCGCGTAATCTAAAGCCTGGTTTGATGCCGCGCTGATCGAACCAGCCTTGATTCATTTCCAGCGCGTAGCGCACCGGCTTGATCGAGCAGTTCGAGCGTTCGGTGTGCGGTTCCATATCCTTCAGGTTCACAATCGTGCCGTCGTCGTCGAGAAACGCGATGGTCAGCGGAATCAGCGTATTGCGCATCCAGTAGCAGCGTATTTCCGGTGATTGGTATACGAACAGCATACCCTCGTTGACACCCATCGACTGGCGGTGCATCAGGCCAATACTGTGCTGCTGATGCGTTTGCGCCACTTCAGCCTGAATCACGTACATCCCGGCGGTCAATTCGACAGTCGGCAAGCGCGGTTGCGTCCCCTCTTGCGCGATAGCCGTGCTGGCTGCCAGCAGACTCGATGCAGCAATCATCCTGAAAAATCCGAGTTGCTTCACAATGGCTTTCCTTCATCGGATTGCGCAGGCGGATCCGCTTGCGGCTGCGGCAATGCAACGGTTTCTGCCGATCCCGATCCGGTTTCGGACAACGGCGGTTTGTTACGTTGCGTCAGCTTGCCGATCAGCACAAAAAACAGCGGCACGAAAAAGATCGCCAGGAACGTTGCCGCCAGCATGCCGCCGAATACGCCGGTGCCGATCGAATGGCGGCTGGCCGCGCCCGCGCCGGATGCAATCACCAGTGGCAGCACGCCCAGAATGAACGCCATCGACGTCATGATGATCGGGCGGAAACGCAGCCGCGCGGCTTCCAGCGCGGCGTCGATCAATGGCATTCCTGCCGCATGCCGCTGATTGGCGAATTCCACGATCAGAATGGCGTTTTTGGCCGCCAATCCTATCAAGGTCACCAATCCGATTTGAAAATAAATATCATTGGTCAAATCCCGCGCCCAGATTGCCAGAAAAGCGCCCAGAATCCCAAAAGGGATCGCTAAAATAACCGCGAATGGGATAGACCAGCTTTCGTACAAGGCGGCCAGCACCAGAAACACCATCAGCAAGGCAAAAGCGAACACGTAAGTCGATTGTCCGCTCGCCTTCCGCTCTTGCAAGGAGATGCCGCTCCAATCGATCGAATATCCTTTCGGTGTCAAAATTTCATCGGCGACTTGCTGCAATGCTTCAAGCGCTTGTCCCGAACTGTAGCCGGGCGCCGCGCCGCCCAATATGAGCGCTGAATTGAATCCGTTGAAATGCGTCACCGGATCCGGTCCGCTATTGAACTCGGTGGTGACCACCGAATCCAGTGGAATCATGGTGTGCGTGGTACCCGACCGGGCGCGCACATAAATCTTGCTGATATCATCCGGGTTGGAGCGGTATTCAGGCAATGCTTCGGTCTGCACCCGGTAAATGCGGCCGAATTTCACAAAATCATTGACATACAGATTGCCAAAATAAGCCTGCATGGTATCGAATATCTCCGAAATCGGAACACCCAGCGCCTTGGCGCGTTCGCGGTCTACCGTCGCGAACAGCCGCGGCGCGCTGATGCGGAAATTGGTGCTGGCCACTGCGATTGCCGGATGTTCCGTGGCTTTGGCGACAAACTCCTGCGCCACTGCGGCAAATTCAGCGAAATCGCCGCCGCCGGGATCCTGCAATTGCGCTGAGAAGCCGCCGGTAGAGCCCAAACCGGGGATCGAGGGCGCATTAAAAGCCAGAATCAATGCTTCCGGTATTTTGGCGAATTCCTGATAAGCTGCCGCGATCAGGCCGGGCACCTGTTCGTCGGCATGCGCACGTTCGTCCCAATGATGCAACGGGATGAACATCGTGGCTTGATTGGTTCCGCGAGTACCGAAAACAAAATTCTGTCCGGCCAGCGTGTCGGTGGAATGCACCGCCGGATTGGCTTGAAAGTACCCTTCAATTTTTTCCAGCACCTCGATGGTACGCGTCATGGAAGCGCCTTCCGGCAATTGCACGACGGTGATGAAATATCCTTGATCCTCTTCCGGCAGAAAGCTTCCTGGAATGGTTTTGAACAGACCCGCGATAACCAGTATCAGCATCGTGAAAATGGCAAGTGAAATCACGGATCGTTTGATGACGGCCCCAACCGCTCCGGTATACCTTGTCTGAGCCCAATCAAAAAACCGGTTGAACGTTTCCCAGAATCGCGCGGGCGTGCCATGGCTTGGCTTGAGCACCAAGGCGCACAGCGCCGGGCTGAGCGTCAATGCGACAAATCCGGAAATAGCCACGGATAGCGCAATGGTGATGGCAAATTGCTTATACAATTCGCCGGTGATGCCACCTAAGAACGCCACGGGCACAAATACGGCGGCCAGTACCAGAACAATGGCAATCACCGGCCCGGTTACCTCGGTCATGGCTTTTATTGCCGCATCCCGGGGCGAAAGCCCGCCTTGGGTCATATGCCGCTCGACATTTTCCACGACGACAATCGCATCATCCACCACGATACCGACGGCCAGAACCATACCGAAAAGCGTGAGGGTATTGATCGAGAATCCCAGCATATCCATGCCAGCCAGCGTTCCGATCAGTGAAATGGGCACGGCGAGCGCCGGAATCAGCGTGGCGCGCCAGCTTTGTAAAAACAGAAAAACAACCAGAATGACCAATATCAATGCTTCGGCGAGTGTCTTGACGACTTCCCTGATAGATACATCAATGAACGTCGTCGTGTCGTAAGGGATATCGTAAGACACACCGGCCGGAAAGCTGTTGGAAACTTTATCCATTTCATCGCGAACCCGCCGCACGGTGTCGAGCGCATTTGCGCCCGGCGACAGAAAGGTGAGTAAGAACGTATTGGGTTTTCCATTCCACCGTCCCTGCAAATCATAGGATTGCGCGCCCAATTCCACGCGCGCAACATCGCGCATGCGCACCATGGCGCCATCCGGATAAGCGCGGATAATCATGTCTTCAAATTCCCTGACTTCGCTCATACGGCCGCGGGTAATCACCGGTATGGTCAATTCCGTGCCATTGGGCGTAGGTTCGCGGCCTATTCTGCCGGCTGGGAAATCCCGGTTCTGCTCTCTGACCACGGATGCAATTTCGGTGGGCGTGATATTGAGTTGCGCCATGCGAACGGGATCGAGGATCAGCCGCATGGAATAATTTTGTCCGCCGAAAATAATCGCATCCCCGACACCGGGAAGCCGTTTGACGTTATCGAGAACGCGCAGCAAAGCATAGTTTGAGAGAAAAACGGTGTCATGCTTGGGATCGGAGGAACTCAACGCAATCACCGCTAGTAAATCGGGCGATGTTTTTTTGACGGTAATGCCCTGCCGCACAACTTCATCGGGCAGTTGCGGTTCAGCCAAACGCTGCCGGTTCTGCGTTTGCACCTGCGCAATATCCACGTCGGTTCCAATCTCGAACGTGAGCTTCATGGTCATATGCCCGTCGTTCGTGCTGGTCGATTCATAATACAAAAGATTATCGATGCCCGGCAGTTGCACTTCGATGGGCCGCGCCACCGCTTCCGCCACGACTTCCGCGCTGGCGCCGGGATAATCCGCGTCGATCTGCACCATCGGTGGCGTAATTTGCGGAAATTGCGCGACGGGTAGCTTCTGCAAAGCAACTAAGCCGATGACGACAATGATAATGGACAGGACCGAGGCGAAAATGGGCCGGTCAATGAAGAAATGAGAATTCATGGCGTACTTTGTTGATTGGGTTCCTCGGCGCTATGGGCTGACGAGGCTGTTTCTTTCTGACTGGTTACAGGATCGACCTGGGCGCCTGGAAGGATCCGGAAGAAACCTTCCACCACCACCCGCTCCCCAGGGCGCAGACCTTCTTCGATCAGCCATTCCTTTCCACGCCACATGCTGGCGCGGATAGCTCTGAGTTCCGCTTTGTCTTCCTTGTCGATGACATACACAAACGAACCGCTGGGTCCTTGCTGTACAGCGCGTTGCGGAATCAGGATGGCTTCGGTGCGGGTATAGCCTTTAATGCGGATCTTGACGAACTGGCCGGGATAAAAATAGGATTGTCCCGGCGCGAAAGCGCCTTCAGGATTGGGAAATACAAATCGTCCCTGCAATGTGCCCGTTTCAGGCCGCAAAGCAACATCTGCAAAATCGAGCACGCCTTCCTGCGGATAGACACTGCCATCCGAGAAAGTCATGACGCCGCGTAACTGAAAAATATCCGGCCGCTGCACCTTTTGCTCAGCGAGCTCACGGCGGCGGCGCAGAAGATAGCTCTCGGGAACACTGACGTTGACATACATCGGATCCAGCTGGTCGATGGTTGCGAGAAGCGTTTCCTGAGCGGAAATCAATCTTCCCTCATAGAAATGGCTGCGGCCAATGCGGCCGTTTACCGGCGCGGAAATCGCTGTATTATCCAGGTCAAATTTGGCTTTGATCAGATCGTTCTGGGCCGCTTCCAGGAATGCTTTGGCGCCGCGAACCTCGGCTTGCGCGTCATCGACATTTTTTTTACTGACCGCTTGCTGTTCCAGCAATGGCAGCACGCGCGCCAAATCCTGCTTGGCTAGATCGAGCCGCGCCTCGGCTTGCGCCACTTTGGCTTTGGCGCTGAGATAGATGGCTCTGAACGGAACCGGATCGATCAGGTATAGCTGATCGCCCTTTTTGATATTGCGGCCTTCGGTAAAGAAAACCTTTTTGATGATCCCGCTGACTTGCGAACGGATCTCGACCGGGCGGAAAGCCTCCGTTTGTCCGATGAATTCCGGCTCATCCTGAATCACTTGCGTGATTACCGTAATGATTTCGACTTGCGGGGCCGGTGCAGCAACATCCATCGGTGCTTTCTCGGCGCAACCGGTCACAAGAGCCAGGCAAAATCCGATACACCAAAAGATTCTATCCGTGTTTCGCCGCATCGATAACTTCATGGTTCTACATTCTTTATTAAGCATCATGTTCAATCATCAGAATTATAAAATCACGCGCCGGCAACATGTTTCTTAACCCAGGCAATATAGCGATCCATCCAGTTTTGCAGGAATTGTCTGCTGCCCGCGCCGATATCCCCGTTTGCATCGAATAACCCCTCTTTCATTTGAATAAACGCTTCGGGTTGGCCCAGTGTTGGTACGTCCAGATACGCCAGAATATTGCGCAAGTGCTGCTGTGCCATCGCTGTGCCAATAGCGCCTACCGATACACCGAGAACACCGGCGGGTTTGCCCGACCAGGCGCTTTGGCCATAGGGACGGGAAGCATGATCAATGGCATTTTTAAGTACGCCGGGGATTGAGCGGTTATATTCCGGTGTGACAAACAATAACCCATGCGCTGCGCCGATCTCGGCCTTCAACCGTTTTACCGGTTCTGCCGGATTGCTGTCATCATCCTGATTATAAAGCGGTAGATCATCAATCCGGATGTGTTTGAATGAAAACTCCGGGGGCGATAATTTGGCCATGGCGTGCGCCAGCTTGCGATTAAATGAATCCCGGCGAAGACTGCCCGTAATGACAGCGATTTGATAGTCATTCATGATGATTCCCTCCGTGTTGATGCGTGTTAGTTCAGTATAGCTTTACTTGGTATCATTATCGCGGCCGCTTTCCGGTGTCCATCCGCCACCCAGCGCATTGTATAGCTGAACAACGGATACCAGATGAAAGCGCTGCGCCGCGCTCAGCGAGAATTCAGCGTCAAACAGATTGCGTTTGGCGAGCAACACATCGACATAGCTGGTAATACCGCCTTGATAGCGCAGGTTTGCAATGTGCAAAGCCGAGTGCAGCGCGTCAACTTGTTGTCGCTGCGCCTTAAGTTGCTCGCTGATGGTGCTGATCGCCACTAATGCGTCTTCTACTTCTTTGAATGCGATCAGAATCGTTTGTTCATATTGCGCTAATGCCTGTTTTGCCTGCGCTTCCGCGGCACGCTGCTCAAAACCGAGACTCTGCGCATTGAGCAATGGACCCGCTAAACCCAGACCACCGACACCGAACTCGCTGCTAGAAAGGAGCAGATTGGATAAAGCCGGGCTGGCCACGCCGAGAAAACCGGTAATCGAAAGTTTCGGAAACCGTGCGGCTTTGGCCATGCCGATTCTGGCGGTGGCGGCTGCCAAAGCTTGTTCCGCCTGAAGAATATCGGGGCGGCGTTGCAGCAATTCGGACGGCAGGCCGGCGGGCACTTCCGGCGGAACCACCTGCTCTGTCAGCAGGTGCCTGCGTGCTATCGCTACCGGGTTTCTACCCAGCAACACACTGAGTTCATTTTCTTTTTGCACCACCCGGCGTTCAAGTTCGGCTACCCGGGAAGCTGCATTCGCGCGCTCCGCTTCGAATTGATCCAGATCGAGGCGCGAAATGATGCCGCCTTGCAGTTGCGCGCGCGAAATAGCAACGGATTCTTCCCATGAAGACAATGCGCGATGCGCAATATCCCGCTGAATGTCAAATTGCAAAAGATCGAAATAGGATTGCGCGACTGCGCTGATGAGCGCCAGGACGATCGCGCGGCGATTCTCCTCCCGTGCCATCAGTTCGGCGCGGGCGGCTTCGTTGGAGCGACGAATCCTGCCCCAGATATCGATTTCCCAGTTTAGCGTGCCCCGCCCGAAATAGTTGAAAGGCGTCGGGAAGCCGGGAATTCCAAAACCTCCCAGTGTGCCAAACGCCGGTGCGTTCGCATCGTAATCCACATGAGGCGCAAAATCCATGAGCGCAATGCGCGATTTCGCCTGAAATTCCTCGACACTGGCGATAGCTCGTTTGAGATCCTTATTCTCCTGCAACGCCTGCCGGATCAGATGTTGCAGTGTCTCGTCCTGCAACAGTTCCCACCAGCGCATGTTGGCAATCGACTCTCCCTCGACCGGATCGAGCCGGAATTTCTCCGCGACATCGACTTGCGGACGAATAAAATCAGGCCCCATCGCGCAAGCGGTGAGGAACAGGATGGGGAAAATGATTAAAGTGCGAAACCAGCGGTGCATGGGATTTATTTGAACGTTAAAAATGACGCCTAAATGGATTACAAAAATTGATAATCACGAGATTATAGACTATCGACGATATCTGGACGTGTTGATTATATTGACTACTCGTTAAACAAGAAATGCAGATATTATTGATGGTAGTAATATTCCCGTGATCTGAGAAGGAAGTCATTGCCATGAATAAAAAGGAATTAATTGCGGAAGTAGTGAAATTACCCCCAGCCGAGCGCTTTGCAGTGATCGATGAGCTTCTGCATAGCCTCGACCGTATCGATCCCCAGCTGAATCGCATTTGGATCGAAGAAGCTGAGGGCCGCTTGCAAGCTTATCGTGCCGAAAAAGTTAAGGGAGATCGACTTCGAGTTTGATAGCGCCAAAGGGATTGTTAGTCAATTTTTTTTGCCTAATCATTGGCACCGCTAAGTTTGGATCAAGGTCAATACTTCGTTGGTAGTGCTCTTTTGCTTTCTCCTTCTGTCCTAACAACAGATACATTTTTTCTAGAAATAAATGTATATCAGCATTATTTGGGAGATAATCACTTGCTTTATTAAGTCTAACAATCGCTTCTTCAAATTGCTCGGTTTTTGCCAAGAAAAGTCCCCAATCGTTATAAACTATTCCTTTAAGGCCATTAATTTCATTAATCCGAGTAGGATCCAATTCGAAAGCCTTATCAAGTGCGGCAATCGCTTCTTCAAATTTTTTAAAAAAAGATAAAGCCCTTGCAAGCAAACCAAGAAATTCTATATTTTTCTTATCCAATTGAATCGCTTTGTTAAATTTTGTAATAACATCGCCAGTCCGTATATTTGATTCAGGTACATACCATTTATTCAAAAGTAATTTTTTTCCCCAATTAGCATAAACATCCGCTTTCCATTTATTTATTTTCTCAGCGGGTAGAGTGGAATTTAATTCAACCGTTTTATCAATCTTGACAAGAACTTCCTCGAATTTATTGAGTTTTTGTAAAGATTCTGCCCAGCCAATATATGCCAACGATAGATTGGGGTCTATATCGATGGCTTTCTTAAATTTCGTGATGGCTTTATCGAATATAGTATTAACATCTACTTTTGAGATTTGCAGCGTTTTTAGATACTCAGAAGCAGCATTTAATTGAATTGCTGCTTCTGCTTTAGTATTTAGAGCAATTCCTAATAATGCATACGCCAAGGCGCTATCTGGTCTTATGGTAATTGCTTGCTCAAATTGCTTGATGGCATCAGCAAATTTACCAAGCAAAAGCAGTGAACGGCCTAAATTTTCATGAGCGATTGACATTTGTGGATTTAATTGAATTGCATGTTGAAACTTGTCGATGGCTTCTTCATTTTTATTAAGTCCCTGCAAGGCTACTCCCCAATTGTGATATATCAAAGCTATGCTGGGATCTTTCGCTTGAGCTTTCTCAAACTGAACAATAGCTTCTTCATACTTCTGCTTTGTTATTAGGCTTACACCCCAATTTATATTAGCGTAAGTAAAATTGGAATCTATTTCGAGAGCTTTTTTGAATTGCTGAATAGCTTTTTCATGTTCATTAAGTTTATTAAGCACTATCCCAAGATTTAAATGTCCCTCTGCAAAAGAATTTTCTGGAGCAATCTCGATTGCTTTCTCGATGTAATGAATTGCATCATAAAGTTCATTTTGCTGAAACAGTCCTATTGCTGCGTTGAGATAAGGGAGAGGAAAGTTGCGCTCCTTTTCAATTGCTTCCTTAAATTGTTGAACTGCCTCTTCAAATTGACCATTTTCCATCAGGTATTGGCCATATGCAATATTCGGAAAAATATGCTTTGGACTAAGCTTAATGGCTTCCTGGTAGTAGTGAATGGCTTCTTTTGAATTAATACATGCCAAACCATCGGCGTAATATGTATGTATGAGCCATTTCTCTTCTAATTTTGATCTAATTAGGGAGTCATCTGCTAAATTTTTAAATTCCGAGAAATATTTTTCAGATTGTTCCTGCTTATTCTCTATTTCAGTAGCTAATCGTTCAAAGGCTAGTGGCAATAATGTTTTTGGACTTGCAATTTTTAAAAGCGCTTCTGCGCCTTCATTCTGAATAAAATTACCAAATTCGTTGCCACTGAACTCAATATTTATTGGAGGAATTTGTTGTTGTGAGATATTTCGCAGTGTGAAAGAGTAATGGCTGTTTGATTGTGTTACTTCACCTCTTATGATGATCGTCTCCCCACAAAACAAGCTGAATATTCCGCATAGATTAATTCTCAAAAAACGCCGACTCTCATTAAATAAATTGGATGTGCCAGGAATTTGTATATTCGGTATCTGAGTATCGGTTTTTATATTTGCTGTAGTTAAATCAGTAGGAATAAAAGTAGAAATAGCAGGGCTTGTAATTAATCTGGTTGTTAATTGCTGGTTTTTATCTGGAATTACCCTGGAAGCACTATTAGTACTAATAGCACTATTTTCGATGACTGTTGCTGCAAGATATGTTAGCGAAAAATGTTCTTTATATAGCTTTTGTGATTCCCGTTCCATTTTACGAGATGCGTCAAGTAATTTCTCCGCAACTACAGTACCAGAATAACCTGATTCAACAAGCGATCTCGGAATACTAAGCGGTTCTAGAATTACTTCATCGCCATTAATCATGTAAAGAATAATGGCAATAAATGCAATCCACTTCAAAAATTTACTATGAAAAATTGAAATTATTTTAAAAGATAATTCCATAACTTAGAGTCTCGTCATCACTCAATAAAATCAAGCTTATTTGGCATCAAAGGTCTGAAGGGTAAACTCCGCAATATCCGACAGACAGATCGGTAGTCGCCCGATTGGTGAACAGGAATTTAGCCACGCTTATTTTTAGAATGCTGCTCGGTTTCTTCCCAGATCTCGCCTACTGTCTTATTGCTTACGCCACTCTCCAATCCATCCTGAATAGCCTGTTTTAATGCTAAAAACTGCGCATTTTGTTCCTGATCGCGGCGTGCCAGGTCACGGATATATTCGCTGTCATTGGTAAAGCCGCCAGCGGCAATTTGCGTTTTGATCCATTGATCTTGCTTGTCCGTTAACGTAATCGTTTTTCGTATGGTTGCCATGTTGATTTTTAGGTATCGAGTGAATTAATCATACTATTGATGCAGTATTGCATGGTAGCACTGTCTGAAAATTTTTGAGTATTTTTGCAACCGGTTTATCCGGTAATCTAGCTTCGCAAATTGACTGTACGCCCGGGATTGTTGATGAAGACAAATTTGCCCATTTTCAAGGATTAATGAAAAATATGATATTCTCGAATCCACATTTATTCAGTGCTCCGTCCATGTCCCTCGATATTTCTTCTTTAACGAATGCGATTACCCGATTGGAAGAAGGTTGGGTGCGTTATCAATCCGATATCAGTGACACGCAGATCCGTGATGGTTTGATTCAGCGCTTTGAGTTTACTTATGAGCTTGCGCATAAAATGCTCAAGCGCTACCTGGAAGCATCGGCAGCCAATCCGGTGGAGTTTGATCAAGCCGATTTCCATTATTTGATTCGTTCCGCCAATGAGCAGGGTTTATTGCTCGGAGATTGGCCGCAATGGCGGCGGTATCGCGATATGCGGGCAAAAACCAGCCATACTTACGATGAAGCCATTGCGCGCGAGGTGGTTGATGCGATCCCGGGGTTTCTGAAAGAGGCGCAATATCTTCATCAGCAATTAGTGCGGCGCTTGTCGAAATGAGCGACCGGCCACCGATTACGGTATCCGAAGCCGATTGGCTGATCATACGAGCCATTTTGCGTACACATGTTCCGGATTGTATCGTGTGGGCTTTCGGTTCGCGCGCGACCGGCCGTGCCAAGCAATACTCCGATCTGGATTTGGCGATCAACGGGGGAAAACCGCTTGGAATAGATTTGACTGCGCAATTGGCGGAAGCTTTCGCGGAGTCGGATTTGCCTTACAAAGTGGATATCGTCGATTGGTCAACGGCGAGTGAGGCTTTTAAAAAGGTGATCGAAAGGGATAGAGTGGTTGTGCAATCAGGTATTGCTCTACCGCAAGAATGATCGAACACTGATATTGCTCGTGTCCGCCATTTCTTTGTAACTTCGGCTTGCTTTCATTAATTCCTGCCACCTATAATTGCACGCGAAAATTTCACCTTTTTAGCTTACAATGCGTAAAAGGTTTCACGTGAAACCAATCGATTAAAATCTTCTCGTACCTTCTGAGTTATCAATCATCTAACACTATGAGCAATCATACGGATTTTGACATTATCGTAGTTGGCGGCGGGCATGCCGGGACCGAGGCGGCGCTGGCGGCGGCGCGGATGGGCTGCAAGACGTTGTTGCTGACGCATAATATCGAAACCATTGGGCAGATGTCGTGCAATCCGTCGATCGGTGGTATCGGCAAGAGTCATTTGGTCAAGGAAATCGATGCGCTCGGCGGCGTGATGGGGTTGGCGGCGGATGAGGCGGGGATTCAGTTTCGCGTGTTGAATTCGAGTAAAGGCCCGGCAGTTCGGGCGACGCGTGCGCAGGCCGATCGGGTATTGTACAAGCAAGCGATCCGCAGCCGGGTTGAGAATCAACCGAATTTGCGGGTGATGCAGCAAGCGGTCGACGATTTGATCATCGAGCAGGATCGCGTGGTTGGCGTGGTAACGCAGTTGCAGCTCAAAATCCGTGCGCGCGCGGTGATTCTGACGGTCGGCACATTCCTCGCCGGATTGGCGCATATCGGCAAGACGCATTTCAAAGCGGGCCGCGCGGGCGATCCGCCGGCGTTGACATTGGCGCAGCGGTTGCGCGATATGGAATTTCCGGCAGGCCGGTTGAAAACCGGCACGCCGCCGCGCATCGACGCTCGCAGCATGGATTATTCCAAGTTGTTGGAGCAGCCCGGCGACCAACCGGCGCCGTTTTTTTCGTTGATCGACACCGGCATTCAGCATCCGCGTCAGATTTCGTGCTGGATCACGCATACCAATAGCGAAACGCACGATATCATCCGCGACGGTTTGGCCGATTCGCCGCTGTTTACCGGAAAGATCGAAGGCGTCGGACCGCGTTATTGTCCGTCGATCGAGGACAAGGTGGTGCGTTTTTCCGAGCGTGCATCGCATCAGATTTTTCTCGAACCCGAAGGCTTGAACACGCATGAAATCTATCCGAACGGCATCTCGACCAGCTTGTCGTTCGACGTGCAAGTCAAGTTGATTCATTCGATTGCCGGGTTGGAAAACGCGCATATCACGCGCCCCGGTTACGCCATCGAGTACGATTATTTCGATCCGCGCAATTTGAGGCGCTCGCTGGAAACCAAAAACATCGAGAATCTGTTTTTCGCCGGGCAGATCAACGGCACCACCGGTTACGAAGAAGCCGCCGCGCAAGGCTTGCTGGCGGGTGTTAACGCCGCGCTGAAAATTCAGGAGAAAGAGGCTTGGTCGCCGCAGCGCCATGAGGCCTATCTCGGCGTGCTGGTCGACGATCTGGTGACATCCGGCGTGACCGAGCCGTACCGCATGTTCACCAGCCGCGCCGAATACCGCTTGCAATTGCGCGAAGATAACGCCGATTTGCGCTTGACCGGAACCGGCAGAAAACTGGGTCTGATCGACGATCGGCGCTGGGCGGCTTTTTCTGAGAAACAAGAAGCGATTATCAAAGAACAGCAGCGGCTCGATTCGATCCGCGTATTGCCCGCCACGTTGCCGGAGCAGGATGCGATGCGCGTGCTCGGCAAAGGAATCGAGCGCGAATACACCTTGACCGAATTACTGAAACGCCCCGACGTAACCTATGCATCGCTGATGACTTTGCCCGGAGCGGGCGAAGCGGTTAACAATGCGCAAGTCGCCGAGCAGGTGGAGATTCAAGCCAAGTATCACGGCTATATTCAGCGCCAACAGGAAGAAGTGGCGCGTCAGGCGCAATACGAACATACGCTGTTGCCGAAGGATATCGATTATCGTGTGGTGAAAGGTTTGTCGAACGAAGTGCAGCAGAAATTGAATTTGCACAAGCCGGAAACCGTCGGCCAGGCATCGCGCATTTCCGGCGTGACGCCGGCGGCGATTTCATTATTGCTGGTGCATTTGAAACGCGGATTTGCGCCGGACGGCAAACAGCAGACTGCATGAGTCTGTTGCCGCAAATCGAACAGTCGTTGCAAGCGCTGGATGTCCGTTCCGGAGTTGAAGCCGGGCAGCTTGGCGAAAGCATTGCGCGCTATTTATTGCTGATCGAGAAATGGAACCGGGTGCATAACCTGACCGCGATCCGCGATCCGCGCGACATGCTGATACAGCATGTGCTCGATAGCCTGGTAGTACTGCCGCATATTCACGGGCCGCAGATCGTCGATGTCGGCACCGGCGCGGGATTGCCGGGCATCCCGATTGCGCTGGCACGGCCGGATTGGCAGGTGACGTTGGTGGAAAGCAATCAAAAGAAAACCGCATTTTTGCAGCAGGCGAAGATCGAATTGAAATTGCATAACGTTCAGATCATGCCGCAACGCATCGAACAGCTCGAAGCCAAACCGGTGAATACCATCATCTCTCGTGCTTTCTCGGAATTGGGTGAATTCATTGCGTTAACCCGGCAATGGGCGACGGTTGAAAATGCCGGTTGCCGCTGGGCGGCGATGAAAGGCAATTGCACGGAACAAGAGCGGCGGCAGGTGCAAGCGCCGTTTGCGATTGAAAATACCATGACGCTGCGCGTGCCGGGACTGGATGCGATGCGGCAATTAATCATCATCAAGCACGAATAGTCATGACCAAGATACTTGCGATTACCAATCAAAAAGGCGGGGTCGGCAAAACCACCACCAGCGTGAATCTGGCCGCCAGCCTGGCGGCGGCGGATAAGTGCGTGCTGCTGGTCGATCTTGACCCGCAAGGCAATGCGACCATGGGCAGCGGCACCAACAAGCAAACGGTGAAAACCACGGTTTATCATGTGCTGCTTGGCAGTGCGAATATCCGCGAGGCGTTGGTGAGCGACACCCAGGGAAAATACGATTTGATTCCCGCCAATCGCGATCTGGCCGGCGCCGAAGTCGAAATGGTCGATTTTGAACAACGCGAGGCGAGGCTCAAAACGGCCTTGGAAGAAATTCAGTACGAGTACGATTATATTTTGATCGATTGCCCGCCGGCATTGAATTTGCTGACGTTGAACGGTTTATGCGCGGCGCATGCGGTGATGATTCCGATGCAGTGCGAATATTATGCGCTGGAAGGATTGAGCGATCTGGTCAACACCATCAAGCGGGTGCGCAGCAGCTTCAATCCTGAGTTGCGTATCGAAGGCTTACTGCGCACCATGTTTGACCCGCGCAATATCCTGGCGCAGCAAGTATCCGATCAATTGAAAAAGCATTTCGGCGATAAAGTCTACCGTACCGTGATTCCGCGTAATGTGCGCTTGGCGGAAGCACCCGGCTTCGGCTTGCCGGTGCTGTATCACGACGGGCAATCGAAAGGCGCGCAAGCCTACTTGGAATTGGCAAAGGAGATTTTAGATGCGTGACAACGATAGCAAGGAACCGGCATTATGACCAAGCAAATAGGTTTAGGGCGAGGTTTGGATGCATTGCTGGCGAGTACCGGCGCTGAGGGCGTGGTCGATGAGCCGCTGCAAAATCTGGCCATTGCCAAACTGCAACCCGGTAAATATCAGCCACGAACCAATATGGATCAGGCGGCGCTGACGGAATTGGCCGAGTCGATCAAAGCGCAGGGAATCATGCAGCCGATTCTGGCGCGGCCGGTTGCCGATGATCGCTTTGAAATCATCGCCGGCGAGCGCCGTTGGCGTGCCGCGCAATTGGCCGGATTGACCGAAGTGCCGGTTTTGATCCGCAAAGTGCCGGATGAGTCGGCGCTGGCGATGTCGTTGATCGAAAACATTCAACGCGAAAACCTCAATCCGCTCGAACAGGCGCTGGGGATTCAGCGCTTGATCAACGAATTCGGCATGACGCATCAAACTGCCGGGGAAGCGCTGGGCAATTCGCGCAGCACCATTTCCAATTTATTGCGTTTGCTGAATTTATCCGCGCCGGTGCAGGAATTGATGATGCAAGGCAAGATCGACATGGGGCACGGCCGGGCGTTGCTGCCGTTGAACGCCGCGCAGCAAATCCGCATTGCCAACGTCATCGCGCAAAAGCAATTGTCGGTGCGCGAAACCGAAAAACTGGTCAATCACCTGGAACATCCGGTGGCGAAAAAAATGACCAAACCCGACCGCGATCTGCTGCGTCTGCAAGAAGATGTGTCCGAACGTTTGGGGGCGCAAGTGGCAATCAAGCCGAAGAAAAATGGCCAAGGCAATATCGTGATCCACTATACAAGTTTGGATCAGTTGGATGACATACTACGCAAGCTATAATATAGCCGGTCAATAAATTTAAGAGAGCAAGGAAGATTATGGATGCACGACTATTGGATATTCTGGTTTGCCCGCTGTGCAAGGGGCCGCTGATTTACAAAAAGGAAGACAAGGAATTGATTTGCAAACCGGATCGGCTGGCGTTTCAAATCAAGGACGGCATACCGGTGATGCTCGCCGACGAGGCGCGCCGGATTCCCGACGAAGTCGAGATTAAGTAAGCGATGAATACCAATATCCGGCTGGAACCGCGCGTTGCCGCGATTATTGGCGCATTGACAGCGGATGCCGCCGCGCTCGGGTTGCATTGGTTATACGATACCGAGCGCATCGCGCAGATTGAAAAAACCAAAGGCTTGGTGTTTTTGCCGCCTTGCGCGGATGATTATGCCGGTGTCAGCGGTTATTTTGCGCACGGCAAGAAGCAAGCAGGCGATTCATCGGCTTATGGTGAATTATGCTTGTTGATGCTGCGGCATATTGCGCGGCACGGCAAATTCTATCGCGTCGATTATCAAAGCGAATATCGTAGCTATTTCGGCCCTGGCGGCGGGTATCAAGGCTATATCGATTCACCGACGCGGCAAACCTTGCAAACGTTGTTACCACTCAAACCGGAAGATTTTCCGCTGCAATCCGGCGCCGACGACGATCAATTTGCTGCCTTGGCGGCATTACCGGCGGTCGTCGCGACCCATCAGGAATCGCAGGATGCGTTGAACGCCAAAATCGAGCAAGTGGTGCGATTGACCAATCATAACGATACCGCCGTTGCGGCGGCACAATATGCCGGTTGCGTATTGCTGGCGGTGTTGAACGGTCAACCCGTCCAACAGGCATTAGCCGATTCGCTCCCGCACGCCGGCGAGAAATTAAGACCGCTGCTGGAAGAGGCGTTGCAAGTAAAAACGCTCGACTGCGCGGCGGTTGCCAAGCGTTTCGGTAATGCCTGCCATGTGCCGGAAGGCTTGCCGGTGATCGCACATATTGCCAGTCACGCGCCCGATTACCGTACCGCCATCGAAGAAAATATCCGCATCGGCGGCGATAGCTGCGGCCGCTCGATCATGCTCGGTGCGATCATGGCTGCGCATACCGCGCAGCAAAACGGTTTTAACTCGATACCGCTGGAGTGGCTGAGCCGGTTGCGCAATCTAAAATCCGCAGCAGATGTATTAGCGAAGTTGGGATAAAGACGGTTTACTTCGATGAAACCGCGTACAGACCAGGAACTGGAAGCGATGCTTGATGTACTGGATTTTAGAGCGTTCGCAGACAAAATTGGCATGGCTTTGTAAGCATATCAAGGATAGCAATGAGTCAATTTGATCTTGCGCCTCCAGGTTCGCCCCATTCTTTATTTCATCTTCTAGTCCCACCAAGTAATTGATCAGAAACGGCAAGATATTGCGTTGTCCAACATGCCCGTGAGTGATTAGCCAGTCTTCTTTGTTTATTCATAAGCTCTCATCTATGATAAATATCAGAACAATTGATTTGTTAATATGGTTTTATCCCGCTATAGTGCGCACATATGATCTGAGCAGTTACAGTCGATCACTTCAGATCGAAGTCTCTCAATCCGGGTTTTTGTTTAAAAAGATGTTTTTAATTAGAGGAGTAAAACAAATGAAACTAAGACTTATCACATTGTTAGCTGCATCGGCTTTCTTATCTGCATGTTCAACGATTCCTGAAGCAACTCAGAGCCAGAGCAACATTAAAGTAGGTAAAAGCAATGTCTACTGGATTGATCCGGCTACAGGTAAACCAGGTGGATACATTGTTCCAAGAACGGCATCGCAAAAAACTAAAAATGACAGCTATGCCGATGCAAATGAATCAGTAGTAATCAGCCGGTAATTTACCACTGGCTAAGGCTTTGTAAATATTCTGGCAATATGCGTTTGTTAACTGGTAATAGTTTGGTGAATTGTTCGTCACAAGCAAGGTAAGGAACGATCAGCATTAACCAGTTGCAAGAACATAGAAATTAGCAGTAAAAACCATTTCTATCCAAGGAATGGATCTAATGGGCGGGAGTGACAGGCTTGATAGCTTCAGTTCCGCCCAAATCAAATATAACTACAACAACCATTAAGATATGAATTGTCGGTGATACCGAATTAAAACGGTATCACCGTCATTATTTCACCGTTACTTGCTTGACAGGCATCTCCATTCGGCCAACACCTGGTCACTCAATTCAGTTCTCAGAAATAGCGGGTTAAGTCACCGTTATTCATCGTTTTCCCAGCGATCTTCTGCCTTATCATCGCGGAAATCATCAAATAAGAAAATTCTTAAGTAATTCTGGAAATTTGCACTTCTTGTGGTTTCATGTGTATGCCGATTGCAATCAATAAGTACTGGGCCGCTATAAATCTGTCCTTATAAAGGAGAATTCCTATGGCAAGAGAAATAGTATGGGTTAATTGGAAAAAGTATCTGATTAATTTTATAGGTCTATTTTTCTTGTGTAGTCATTCTTCTTGGTGGAAACAATATCTGGTTAAATTATGGGTATTGTTATTAATTGCTGTTGGCAGCTCAACGGTTATGGCAGACATTTCTATACCGGAAGGTACACGAATTCAACCGCCTATAAAGTTTGTGTGGGCACGAAATAGCCTAGATACTCGAGGAATGTCAGAGTATCAATTTGAGTTGAATATTGCTGGCTATCCATTTTTATATTACCCATATTATCAACAAGCACTTGAATCATTAAGACGTGAGACATGCACAGATCACGGCGGCGCTTGGTTTTGCCATCCGATAGAAAAATATCCTTATTCAACGGGTTACGATGAGTGGATCTGGGGCTATAGATTTTGCCGAACCTATGAGCCTGGTTACTGTGGTTGGCATGTCGCATCAAAGCAAGGCATTTGCCCTAATAATTCAGTCGGGTATAGTATTAAAGATGCTCATAATGTTGATCGATATGGTTTTATTGCTTGTTCAGTATCCTTTGAGCCAGACGGAGAGAAAGATCTAGCTAAACCGAAAGAATGTGGAGATAGAACTCCCAATCCGGTTTATATAGGACTGGGTCGAAAAGAACTTACTGTACCTATTTACCGCACTGCTAACAGTAACTTTCCGATAGATTTTCAATTGTTCTATCAACATAACGACAAGAAAAGATCAGGTATAACTTGGCGGCATTCATACTATAAATTCATAGTGTTAGATGGTCAGCAGATCCCCACTAGTGCGCGAGTATATCGTGGCAAAGGTGCTCTCTTATTTTATAGAGATCAATTTACTGGAGAGTGGCGTGGAGATGGTGATATTGATGATTCATTGATTGAGCATATTAACTCTAGCAATCAACGAATAGGTTGGACTTATACAGACAAATTCTTCGACAGAACAGAAAAATATGATGCTTATGGAAAACTCATCTCGATCGAAGATCGCAGTGGGATTGTTCATAATCTGACATATAACCCAAGTGGTGGACTCGCAAGTATTGTTGATAGTTTTGGGAATAAATTACAATTTACTCATGATGCTTATGGGAATTTCTCAACCCTGATCGATCCGGCGGGCGGTGTTTATCAGTATGCTTACGAAAGCAACGGCAACCTAATTTCGGTGACTTACCCCGACGGCAAGGTTCGCAGTTATCACTACAACGAACCGGCTTACACCAGTGGCGCGAATCTTCCGAATGCGCTGACCGGCATCACCGATGAGAACGGAATGCGCTTTGCGACTTATACCTACGATGCGCAAGGCCGTGCGGTGGTAACCGAGCACGCAGGCGGAGTGGAGCGGTATGTGCTGGGTTATAGCGGCGACCACAGTCACACGCTTGTCACCGATCCCCTGGGCAGCCAATACACGCATAATTTTCAAACCATTTTGGGTGTCGCCAAAAGCACCGGCCAATCGCAACCGGCCGGTTCCGGTTGCGGCGCCGCATCGAGCCACATCAGCTACGATGTCAACGGCAATGCGATCAGCCGGGCGGACTTCAACGGCAATAAGACTTGCTATGCCTACGACCTGAGCAGAAACCTCGAAATCGCCCGAGTTGAAGGCGTGAGCAGTGCCAGCAACTGCCCGGGCGATTTATTGGGTTATACACCAGCCGCCAGCAGCAGCGAGCGCAAGATTCTCACCGAATGGCATGCCAACTACCGTCTGCCGGTCAGAATCACCGAAGCCGGGCGTGAAACCAGTTATGTGTATGACGCGCACGGCAACGTCACGCAGCAACAAATCAAAGACACCGCAACCAACGCCACGCGTACCTGGACGACGGATTATCTGTATCACGCCAGTATTCCCGGCGTCATTCTGCAAAAAACCGACGACGGTCCGCGCACCGATGTCGCCGATATCACTATTACCCAATATTACGCACCGGATGCCGCCTGCAGCGGCGGCCATTTGGGTTGCCGCGGACAAGTCGCCAGTGTCACCAACGCCTTGGGTCACGTCACGCAAATCACCCGCTATAACGCTCACGGCCAGCCCGAAGAAATCATCGATCCGAACGGCTTGACCACGGTTTTAACCTACGACGCCCGGCAGCGGTTGTTATCCCGCACGACTGGCACGGAAATCACCCAGTATCAGTATGACAACGCCGGGCAGCTTAAGAAAATCACCTTCCCGGACGGCAGTTTCTTGAGCTATACCTACGATGCTGCGCATCGCCTGACAGGCATTGCCGATAACTCGGGTAACCGCATTCAATACACGCTGGATGCGATGGGCAATCGTATCCGAGAAGAATTATTCGATGCCGGTAATAACCTGGCCAGAACCCAACAGCGCGAATACGATGCGCTGAACCGGCTGTGGAAAGATATCGGCGCGCAAAGCCAGACCACACAGTACCAATACGACGCGCAAGGCAACATCAAGCAAATCGCCAACCCGCTGCTGCACGCGGTCAATTTCCAATTCGACGCACGCAACCGGCTGAAAGAAATCACCGATCCGGCGAACGGCTTCACCCGGCAAGCATACAATGGGCTCGATCAGATCACGCAACTGACCGACCCGGGAAATATCGCCACCACTTATAGCTACAACGGTTTCGGTGATTTGCTGCAAGAAGTCTCAGCCGACCGCGGCACGACCACGTACACCTACGATTCCGCCGGTAATCTCAAAACCGTCACCGACGCGCGAGGTGTCAAGCAGTCCTATACCTGGGATGCATTGAACCGTCCGACCAAGCGCACCCACACCACGGTGGCCGGTGTACCTGCCACTATTGCGCTGACCTGGAGTTACGATACCGGTGCGAACAGTATCGGGCGGCTGACCGGCATGACCGATGAATCCGGTTCCACCGGTTTCAGCTACGATGCGCACGGCCGGTTGCTCACCAAAACGCAGACTGCCAAAATTCCGAGCGGTAGGGCCGGCAATACCATCAATTACATTCAAACATTGAGTTACCAATACGACAGCTTTGGCCGCATCGGCCAAACTACGTATCCGTCCGGCGCGCAGATCACCACCAGCTATGGCGCCGACGGCCGCCCGAACGAGATCCGCGTTAATGGCGCTGTGCTGCTCAACAACATCAGCTATCATCCGTTTGGCGAAGCCAAGAGCTGGGTATGGGGCAACGGGCAAGCCTACATACGCAGCTTTGACTTGGATGGGCGGCTCAGCACCCATCCGGTGGGCAACGACACGCGCACGCTGACTTACGATCCTGCCAGCCGCATCACGCAAACAACCGATACCAATCCGCTGCATAACCGCAGCTACGATTACGACGCGCTCGACCGCTTGATCAGCCAGTCGGACAATAACGGCTTCAAGCTGTGGGGCTACGATGCCAACAGCAACCGCACCCAAGCGCAATTCGGTGGAACCAGCTATCCGTACACCATCGCCGCCGCCAGCAACCGTCTGACGAACGTGGCCGGACCGGTTGCGAAGAACTACAGCTACAATGCCGCCGGTCATCCGCTGAGCGACGGTACTGCGACCTTTACCTGGAACGCCGCCGGTAAACTCGCGACTACGGTCAAAGGCGGCAAGACACACACTTACAAATATAACGCGCTGGATCAGCGTATCATCAAAAACGGTCCGTTGAGTCCGAGGTTTTTATTCTTCTACGATCCAAACGGACAATTGATCGGGGAATACCGGGACAATGCATCGACGGCTACACCAACCGACGATTGGCTGGTGCGGCAAGAAACCATATGGCTGAATAACATTCCGGTCGGCGTAATCACGAAACCCACCGCTACCAGTGAAATACAAGTGCACTACATCCATGCCGACCACCTCAACACCCCGCGGGTGATCGTGGATCAGACTAACACCATTATCTGGCGCTGGGAGAACACCCACGCGTTCGGCGCTAACTTCCCTGACGAAGACCCGGACAGCAATGGCCAATTATTTGAATACCACCCCCGTTTCCCCGGGCAGTATTTTGACAAGGAAACCGGCCTGCACTACAACTATTTCCGCTATTATGAACCGGAGACGGGAAGATATATTTCACCCGATCCGATCGGGTTGGCGGGCGGGATGAATGTTTGGGGGTATGTGGGGCAGAGTCCGTTGAGTTTTGTTGATTCGGATGGCCTGTTACCCGATGCAATTGTTGATCTCGGACTGATTGCATTTGATATTGCTTCCTATGCGTACAATAAAATCCGAGGTTGTGATACATCGGTGGACATTGCTTCACTAAAAGCCAATACATTGGGTTTATTTATACCTGGAGCTACTGGGTTGGGTCTTGGGATTAGAGTCCATGGCATTAGCTCAAAGACGGTAGTGGTATTAGGAAAGAATCCAGATTACATTAGGATAGCGAACGAATTGGGAGCAAGGCGTTTTAGTATTCCAGCTGATGTGTGGAATAAAATGAGTAAGGCTGAGCAGTGGGCAGCAAATAAAAAATTCTTAGATCGAGTGATAAAGCGCGGGGATGACATTGTTTTATCAAATCCGGTTAAGAATATTAATGATGTAACGGGAGCATTTCGCAGTGAGTTGGATTATCTAATGGAAAAGGGATTTAGGCTCAACAGAGATGGAACAAAGTTAGTGAAATGATATGACGGTAGATATTTTATACAAACTTATAACTCTTCCACGCGAGTTTTCTCTGCAGCAAACGGTATCGATGCATGATCTCTTGCAACGTACTGGTTATGCGAATATTTCCAAATTAATTTCTGAGCAAGATTTATATGAGGAAATACTCTCATATCCCGATGTGGTTACAGATTGGTTAGATTATTCTGAAGATAAAAGGTGCGTGGGCTGGTACTTTTGTTCTAGTGATTCAAATGAATATCTAGTTGGTTATCTGGATGATGATGAAAGGATTGAGACTAAATATACAGATAAGTTAAAGGCTTGTGCTGTATTTATTAAGCAAGAGCTGAACGAAATTCTTAAGAGCAAGTAGCAGATAAGCTTGCGCCATCCAGGATCAACGCATCATCAAAAATGGCTCGTTGAGTAATGGCTCGTTGAGTCCGAGGTTTTTGTTCTTCTACGATTCCAACAGACAATTGATCGGGGAATACCGGGATAACGCATCAACAACCACGCCAACCGATGATTGGCTGGTGCGGCAAGAAACCATATGGCTGAATAACATTCCGGTCGGCGTAATCACGAAACCCACCGCTACCAGTGAAATACAGGTGAGCTACATCCATGCCGACCATCTCAACACTCCCAGAGTGATCGTGGATCAGACCAACACCATCGTCTGGCGCTGGGACAACACCCACGCCTTTGGTGCGAACTTGCCTAACGAAGACCCGGACGGCAACGGTCAACTGTTTGAATACCACCCCCGTTTCCCCGGGCAGTATTTCGACAAGGAAACCGGCCTGCATTACAACTATTTCCGCTATTATGAACCGGAGACCGGAAGATACCTCTCACCAGACCCGATCGGGTTGGCGGCAGGGATGAATGTTTGGGGGTATGTGGGTGGGAATCCAGTTTTGAATTTTGATCTACTGGGTTTGGAACTAATTTCGTTTGAGGAAGGGCAACGGATTACTGAAGTTGCTAGAACTTGGTCAGGAGTACCTTATTATGAAAATGGTGGTGCAAGGTCAAGTCGAGATAGAGCTGATTGTTCTGGGTCTATTTGGAAAATCTATGAGGAGGCAGGTTATCCCTATGAATATTCAAATTCTAAAATGTTTCCGGATAACCCGCGTTTTAAGCCTGCCCCTAATAATAAGCCTCAGCCGGGTGACGTAGGACAATGGAATGGTCATGTATTAATTTTCGATCCTAAAGCAGATGCTAGATATGATTCCTGGTCTGCTCGCAGACCAGGGGTGCCATTTGGTGCTGCTCAGATAATTTGGTGGGAAAAATCAATGAGGCCAGTAACATGGTATCGATATGACAAACCAATCAATAATATTAAGTAGGAAGCATATAATATCCATACTTTTAGCTATTGTATGCTGTGTATCATTCAATCACAGTATCTGGGCTAAATCGCTCAATGGAGTTGAAGTTGATGCTGTAAGGATTGTTGCGGAAAAATTTTGCTACGCTGACTTCGAGGGTGATCCAGATATACGAATGGATATTGCAAAATATACAACAAGTCGACGAAAAGAAGAGAGTAGAAAAGATCCTGAATTACTTGGAAAAGTTATTGCATTTGAGGCGGATCCAATTTTTGTTGTTAAATCATTTAAAATCACAAATATTTTAGTTGAAAAAAATACCGCAGTTGTAACAGTTATTTTTGACCGGATAGCAAAAAGTATGGGTAGTGGGTTACCTGGAAGAAAAATAATTACTGATGATTTGAAACAAGATGTTGTAAAACTCCAGTTTATTCGCGATCAAGAAAAATGGTGGATTTTGGATCCTCCAATACCACGGGTATCAGTAAAAGCGCTGCATCAGTTTTATAAAGATAGAATTGATAGCATGGCTGACTGGATTTTTACAAAGCGAGCCTCTGAGTCCCAAAAAAATAATTATGAAGAAATGAATAAAACTTTAGAGATATTGAAGTCATTAATGTAAGTAAGTAGTCCAGATAAGCTAGTGTCTTCTAGGGCTAACAATGCCAAGTGATGCAAAACCTCTTTTAGCCCATGAGAGTTCCAAAAAAGCCATTTGCTTTATTCGCAGTAAGTATGTTTATTGGTTTAAGCACCATCTTGGTTGAAAGATTTTTTTGGCATATCGGCTATTCAAATTATTTGCTGCTGCTGAGCATTCTTGTTTTGCCGCATATCGTCGTCAGCACCATGATAATCAAAGAAAATCCAGATAGATTTCTATTGCGGCTGGGTGCTGTAGTTATATTGATCATTGGTCAACGGTGGCTCATCGAGCTGAGTACGATGCTGATAATTTGGCATTTTCGCGGATTTGCACCATAGTAATTAGTCTGAATAAGCTTGCGCCATCCAGGGGCGTTGCATCATCAAGAATTTGCGGTTGAACATGCGGTTTTTTCTTGCATGATTGCCACGCTCAACTCTTCAAATACCATCCTCGCTTCCCCATCCAGTATTCAGCAGGGCTGACTCAGTAGATATATTCCCGCAGAATGGATATAATCCGCTGAATAAATAGCCTTTAAAAAGAAGCATAAGAACATCAATCCATTCTCTCTTCACAATTGCCTGCGTTGTTAAATCACGAACCACCGTATGTTTCCTTTCCTATTTTGCTTTTGAGCGCGAACCCGGTGAAATGATGCTGCAAAGACAAGTCATGTGTCCGGCAAGTTGTTTTGATGGGCCTTTTCATTTAAAAATTTATTAATTCTGGAGGAAAAATGAGTCACACGCTTTATGAAACAAAGATTCAGCGAGTACAGCGCTGCGAACTGGCGGTTCCAGGTTCCAGTCCCGGCATGTTTGAAAAAGCGCTGAATAGCGGTGTCGATTTCGTTTTTCTCGATCTGGAAGACGCCGTTGCGCCGGACGATAAAATCCAGGCGCGTAAAAATGTCATCCAAGCGCTCAACGATCTGGATTGGAGAGGCCACGGCATTACCGTTTCGGTGCGCATCAACGGCCTGGATACGCAATACATGGTGCGCGACGTGGTCGATCTGGTCGAACAAGCCGGAAGCAAAATCGATACCTTGCTGATCCCGAAAGCCGGTGTGTATGCGGATGTCTACATGGTACAAGCGATGGTTACCCAGCTTGAAATGCAGCAAGGATTGAAAAACCGCATCGGTCTGGAAGCCTTGATCGAAACCGCGCTTGGCATGGCCAATGTGGAAGACATCGCGCGCAACGGCGCGATGGGACGACTGGAAGCGCTGCATTTCGGCGTGGCCGACTATGCCGCCAGCAATCGCGCCAGAACCACCAATATCGGCGGCTTGAACCCGGATTATCCCGGCGATCAATGGCATTTCGCCATCAGCCGCATGATCGTGGCTTGCCGCGCGTACGGTTTACGTCCGATCGACGGGCCGTTCGGCGACATTAAGGATCCCGACGGTTACGTGCTGGCGGCCAAGCGTGCCGCAGCATTGGGTTGCGAAGGCAAATGGGCGATCCATCCAACGCAGATTCCATTGGCGAACGACGTGTTTACGCCGCCGGAGCGCGAAATCGAAAAAGCCAAGCGCATTCTGGCCGCGCTCAAGGAAGCCGCCGCGCAAGGCAAAGGCGCCGCCGCGCTCGATGGCCGCTTGATCGATGCCGCTTCGGAAAGAATGGCCAATAACGTGGTGAAAATCGCCGATGCGATAGCCGCTAAAAACGGTTAACGATTAATGACTAAAGGCCGCGTTGAGCGGCCTTTATCTTTATGACGCAGTAAATGTAATGATTAAATTAACGCAGTAATTGCGATTATTGGGGAAATTGAATTGAATATTCACGAATATCAAGCGAAGGAAATTTTGGCGGAGTACGGCGTCAAGATCGCGGAAGGCGGTTTGGCCTATAGCGTGGTGGAGGCCGTGCAGCGCGCCAGGGAGATAGAGGGCGACGTATGGGTTGTCAAAGCGCAGATCCATTCCGGCGCGCGCGGTAAAGCGGGCGGTATCAAAGTCTGCAAAACCCACGCGGAAGTCGAACAAGCCGCCGAGAGCTTGCTCGGCAAAAAACTGGTGACGCATCAAACCGGCCCGGCGGGCAAAGTCTGTTCCCGGCTTTATATCGAGGCAGGCACCAACATTGCCAAGGAAATGTATCTGTCATTCATGATCGACCGCGTCAGCGAGCGCGTCATCATGATCGGCTCGGCGCAAGGCGGCATGGAAATCGAAAAACTGGCCGTGACCAATCCCGAAGCGATCATCAAAATCTACGTCGAACCGGCGGTCGGATTGCAGGATTTTCAGGCGCGCAAGATGGCGTTTGCCTTGGGTATCGACCCGGCGCAACTGAATCACGCGGTGAAAACCATCAAAGGCTGTTACCGCGCGTTGCGCGATCTCGATGCCAACATTCTGGAAATCAACCCGCTGGTGATTACCGCGAATAACGATATCATCGCGCTGGATGCGAAAATGGTGTTCGACGAGAACGCGCTGTTCCGCCGTCACCGCATCGCCGAATTGCGCGACAACACGCAAGTCGATCACCGTGAAGTTGCCGCAGCGGAAGCCGGATTAAGCTACGTCGGTCTGGATGGCGACATCGGTTGCATGATCAATGGCGCAGGCCTGGCGATGGCGACGATGGACATGATCAAACTGGCTGGTGGCGAACCCGCTAACTTCCTCGATGTCGGCGGCGGCGCATCCGCCGAGCGCACCGAAAAAGCGTTCCGCCTGGTACTTGCCGATTCCGGCGTCAAAGCGATGCTGGTGAATATCTTCGCCGGGATCAACCGTTGCGACTGGATCGCCGAAGGCGTGGTGCAAGCGGTCAAAAACATCGATATGAAAGTGCCGCTGGTGGTTCGCTTGTCGGGCACCAACGTGGAAGAAGGCCGCCGCATCATTGCGAACAGCGGCCTGCCGATCATCACCGCCGAAACGTTAGCGGAAGCCGCGGAAAAAGTTGTCCGCGCCCGCAACGAAGTCGTCGCAAAAGCCTAGGAGTCCAAAGTGGCGATATTAATTGACGAAAAAACACGCATTATTGTTCAAGGATTTACCGGCAGAATCGGTACTTTTCACGCGCAGGAAATGATCGACTACGGCTCCAACGTGGTCGGCGGTGTCACGCCGGGTAAAGGCGGACAAACGCATCTCGGCTTGCCGGTATTCAACACGGTTAAGGAAGCGGTCGAGCAAGCCGGCGCGGAAGCCAGCATCGTGTTTGTGCCGCCCGCATTTGCTGCGGATTCGATCATGGAAGCCGCCGATGCCAGCATCAAATACTGTGTCTCGATCACCGACGGTATCCCGACGCAAGACATGATGACGGTGAAGAATTTCCTGCGCCGTTTTCCGAAAGAAGAGCGCATGCTGCTGACTGGTCCGAACTGCGCCGGAACCATCAGCCCGGGCCGCGCCATGCTCGGCATTATGCCGGGTCACATCTACATCCGCGGCAATATCGGCGTGGTTGGCCGCTCCGGTACATTGGGTTATGAAGCCGCCGACCAGATGCGCGCCCTCGGCATCGGCATTTCCACCTCAGTCGGCATCGGCGGCGACCCGATCCCCGGCAGCTCGCATCGCGACATTCTGGAACGGCTCGAACAAGACCCGGAAACCAAAGTAGCGCTCATGATCGGCGAAATCGGCGGCCCGCAAGAAGTCGAGGCCGGTAAATTCGCCAAGGAAAACATGAGCAAACCGCTAGTGGCTTACATCGCCGGACTCACCGCCCCCGAAGGCCGCCGCATGGGTCACGCCGGCGCGATCATCTCCTCCGCCGGAGAAAGCGCCGCCGAAAAGGTCGCGATGCTGAAAGAACTCGGCGTTACTATTTGCCCAACCCCGTCGCTGATGGGACAAACGGTCGCGGAAGTGTTGGCGAAGTTGTAATCGCGGTTGTTATTAAAATTTAAAAACCCGACAGCGTAAGTTGTCGGGTTTTTTGTTTTGCACGGCATCCATCGCAAAGCTCATCGACAGATTAAATCTACTGACTATTAACGATTTATTTTCTACAATCGCAATATCAAGTTAATATGATGAAGATTATTTGTGTTATTTAGCTACGTATGGTTGAGTTCTTTACGTCATGATGTGCAACTATCCTTCACATTTTTATAGATATAGAAGCTTAAGTGGTGAAGCTGCTGTGTATGTAGAGAAAATTATCTGTCACAGTGAACTCTATTTTTCCAAACCCTCAACTTTTAATGATCCATTTGATTGTCGCCCAAGTTTTCTGTTTGAAGCTTCGGATAAAGAAAAAGAGCAGTACTGCGATAATTTGCATCAGAAATACAGTCCGGATCTCAATTGTGAGCAGCGACACCAAAGTGTAGTATCAATGCTCAAAGATTGGGAAAGCGGTCCAGAAGTATACAAACGGGTTCAACAGCTGCATACAAAACGAATTACTGAGGAAATAGGGGTTCTGTGTTTTTCGAGCGTAAAAGATGATATTTTGATGTGGTCACACTATGCAGATTCTCATCGTGGAATATGTCTGGAATTCGATAGTTCTTCTGAGTTTTTCAAAAATGCTTGTCAGGTCAAATACCTTTCAGAACGCCCCAGGATCAATCCGTTTCGTCAAAATGAAGGCGAAATGATGGAAGCCGCACTGCTTTCCAAGGCGGATCATTGGATGTATGAGCAAGAATGGCGACTTATTCACTATACGAAAGGAGCGGGTGTTTATAAATTTCCACCAGAGGCATTAAAGGGTGTAATCCTTGGTGCACAAATCTCACTATCGGACAAAGAGACAGTGCTTGGATGGATTAAAAACCGAACTTATCCGATCAAGCTATATTATTCATCTCCGTGCAATATAAACTTTTCACTTAATATCGAAGAGGTAAAAATTGACAGCAAGGTAAGTCAGCGAGGTAGGTTGGGCTGCCGAAGAAAGCCCAACATCAACTAGCGGTAACAAAGGTATCGCTTCATGGAAAACAATGAATGTTGGGCTTCCTTTGTCAGCCCAACCTTGTATCTTTCTTTTCGTAGTGGTTAGCTACCACTACCCGAGTTGGAGGCAGCTTGTGTCCACCCTTAAGGCAAGACCTTGTTCTGTAGATCAAGCCTTCCTTCTCATCTTCCACGCCAGCACAGACACTGAACGGTAGCCAAGGGATAAACCCTGCATGCACAAGGCAAGTGGGCGAGGTTGGTAAATATTGTAACAGGAGAACATCATGTTTTATCTCGGTATGGATATTGCCAAGGCAAAATTGGATTGTTGCCTTTTACTTAACGAAGCAGGTGATAAACGTAAATCCAAGGTCATTCCCAATACTAAAGCAGGCGTGAGCGCATTGTTGGAGTGGACGGCCAAACAAGGTGTGTCGGCTGCGCAACTGCACGTGGTAATGGATGCCACTGGCGTATATCACGAGCAAGCTGCTTTGGCTTTAGTAGATGCTGGGGTAATGGTTTCGATCATCAATCCGGCACAAGTTAAAGATTTTGGTCGAGGCTTGGGGATACGCACTAAGACGGATGGTGTGGATAGTGTTGTACTGGCGAAATATGGAGCGCTGCTCAAGCCTGCGGCATGGCAGCCGCCATCGGTGGAAGTCCGTGCATTACAAGCACTACTAGCCCGGCGTAATGCGGTGGCGGATGATTTGCGCCGAGAATTGAACCGGCAAGAAAAGAGCGAAGCTATCGAGACGCCTGAACTGATTGTCCAGTCTATCGCTCAATCTATCGCCTTTCTTGAAGCAGAATTGAAACGGCTGCAACAAGCGATAGACGATCACATCGACAGGCATCCCGGTCTGAAGCGGGATATGGTTCTGCTGACCAGTATTCCGGCAGTAGGTGAGCGAGTGGGAAATAACCTCCTGGCGATCATGCACGGCAACCGTTTCGAATCTGCCGAACAAGTGGCAGCTTATTTGGGTTTAGTGCCCGTAAAACGGCAGTCTGGAAGCACGGTGCTGGGCCGGGCCCGATTGTCAAAGGCGGGCCCGGCGCGAGTACGCGCCGTGCTATACATGGCGGCAGTGATCGCCACACAATACAATCCGCACGTCAAGGCACTTTATGAACGGTTACTCGCCAGAGGCAAATCCAAAATGTCCGCTATCGGAGCTGCTATGCGTAAGCTGGTGCACTTGTGCTTCGGCGTTATAAAATCACAACAACCTTATCACCCAAATTATCCAAAAATTGCTTGACTTGAAAGACGGTATCTACAATTAGGGCTGGTAGGATGTGCCGACTGTAAGGAGGCGCATCAATCAAAAAACGTTTTAAAACAGGAAAACAAACGAAATGACAGAATACCGGCGTGCGTATATTCCTGGAGGTTCCTGGTTTTTTACGGTCAATCTTGCCGAACGCAAGACCAGCCGCTTATTGGTCGAGCAAATCGATTTGCTGCGTAGCGCATTTGAATATACCAAGCAACGCCACCCTTTTCGCATGGATGCCGTCGTTATTTTGCCGGATCACTTACACTGTATCTGGACGTTGCCGCAGGCCGATGCGGATTTTTCAACCCGGTGGAAACCAGGCATGGGATCAGATACGGAATCGCGAACTCAGCAAACCAGTTGTAACATGTAACCTGATCGGTTACATTAAGATTATGATCAAAAGTTTCCGCCATTCTGGATTGGAGCATTATTTTCTGAAAGGAATAAGATCGGGCATTCTGGTCGCGCATGAGCGCCGGATTCAATTGATTTTGTCGCGGCTGCATGCATCCACTTCTCCTCAGGATATGGATTTGCCGGGATTGCGATTGCACAAATTGACAGGAAAAAGGAAGGAAACCTGGTCGGTCAGTGTCAGCGGAAATTGGAGAATTACATTCGAGTTCGACGGAAAAGACGCAATAGCTGTTAACTATGAAGATTATCATTGAGTGAAATTATGAAAATGCACAATCCACCCCATCCTGGGGAAGTTATCAAAGAATTATGTCTGGAACCGCTTGGACTTTCCGTAACCGATGCGGCGAAAGCCTTGGGTGTCAGCCGCAAAACCTTATCGGCTTTATTAAATGGCCGATCCGGTATCAGTCCTGAAATGGCATTGCGATTGGCAAAGGCGTTCGATACTTCAGCGGAAAGCTGGCTCAATCAGCAAATGCAATATGATTTGTGGGCTGCCGAACAGAATCTGGGTGAGTTGAAAGTAGAGAAGCTTGTTCACGTTGTGTAGCCCGGTAGGATGTGCCGACCGCAAGGAGGCGCATCAATCACTGAACCTGTCCGGGTAGTTATGAATACACAAAAGCCTAAGGAGAAGTACTTTGCCTGAGATAAGCCGATTCCTGGGAATTATCATCGCGATGTATTACAACGATCACGCACCGCCGCATTTTCATGCCAAATATGGTGATCATGTTGCGGCGATCGCGATTGATAGCGGTGAAATCGTCGAAGGCCGTTTGCCGCCACGGGTTTTGGGTTTGGTACAAGAGTGGCGCGAATATCATAGGACAGAACTTACAGAAGATTGGAATCTCGCGCGAGCAAGAAAAGCATTGAAACCAATTGAACCGTTGGAGTGATCATCATGCTACCAAAATTACGAGAAGCAAAATATCAGCGCGACTACCGCATCTGGCTCAAATTTGCTGATGGCGTTGAAGGTGAAGTCGATTTGGAAAGCGAATTGTGGGGGGAAATGTTCGAGCCATTGAAGGATAAGTTGCGATTCGCGGATTTTGTATTGCATAACGAACTCGAAACGCTCGTTTGGTCCAACGGAGCCGATTTTGCACCGGAGTTTCTTTATCAAAAACTGTGCCCTGATTATAGGCTTAAGCCTCAATTGGAGATCGGCGTTTCAAGGTAGCATGGCAACGCGCAATTGTTATTGCGCCGAATTATAATAAGGCATGAAATGGCAAGCGGCCTGATTATCGGGCAATGATATGGATTTTTCGGTTTCTACCTTTTGCTTGGTTGCCCTATCCATGGGATTTGCCAACGTTTGCGGCACGCTGTATTTCATTAACCTCAGTAATAAAAACCCGCATGCTGCGGCGTTTTGGTCGGCGGTGCTGATACTTGCCAATGCATTTACCATTACCAGTTATGTCGAAAACCATGCGTACGTTGCAGCCGCGTTCATCGGCACTTATCTGGGCGCCTACGGGACGCTGAAGTGGCAACAGAAGCGGGAAAACAGTTGAGTCAGTTGATCGGCCGGCTGCATCCGGCCTATCTGTCGCCCGGGAACGCCGGATTTCGTTTTTATCCGCCGCTATGTTAACCTTCCGTACTTTTTGAACCATGAATAATATGCAGCAAAACAATCATTCCACGCCTTCCAGACGCATTCCTTCGATCGCTTATTTTCTGTTTCTGACCCGCTGGCTGCAACTGCCCTTGTATTTTGGGCTGGTATTGGCGCAGTGTGTATATGTGTTTCACTTCTGGGTTGAGCTGTCGGATTTGATCGGCGCGGTGCTGGGCAATCAAAGCGCATTGCAGCATATTCTCGATACGGTGACGATTAAAGGCGCAGACAGGCCCGAGAAGCTGACCGAAACCGCCATTATGCTGGTGGTGCTCGGGTTGATCGATGTGGTGATGATTTCGAATCTGCTGATTATGGTGATCATCGGCGGGTATGAAACCTTTGTTTCACGCATGAACCTGGAAGGTCATCCGGATCAGCCGGAATGGTTGTCACACGTCAATGCGTCGGTATTGAAAGTAAAACTGGCGACCGCGATCATCGGTATTTCGTCGATTCATTTGCTGAAAACATTTATTAATGCGGCCGCTTACGATGAAAAAACATTAATCGCGCAAACCGGCATTCATCTTGCATTTCTACTTTCCGCGATTGCGATTGCTTATTGCGACCGCCTTATTTCGCAGGTCGACCGGCATCCGGAGGCGTGACAGGGGCACCATGCGCCTAGTTGCGGCGTTGTCTCGAAGCCGTCTAAAACGAACTGCTTGATGCGAAATCAGAACGGCAGCACAAAATCCAGCGAAAACAAAATCTGGTCTTTGTGGCCGGCGAAAGGCCGGTAGGCTTCAGCGCGGTAAGCATCGACCCGGTCGTAGCGGATATTGGGGCGGACGCGTAATTTCTGCAACAGCGGGGCTTTAAGTCCTAGCGATTTAGCGGCTTTCCAATTTAAACCGACAGTGAAATCATAATAGTCGGCGGGGGTGATGGTGACTCTGCTCAGATTGCCAGCGTAACTTACCGCGGTGCCGTTGACCATGTTGGTGGCGGCGGCAATCCGGAACGGCGACGGATTGCGGAAGCCGTCTTGATCGCGATACCATTCGGCGCGCGCACCGATTGCCAGATTGTCGGTGATATCGTAGTACAAGTGCGCAATGGCGCTCATCCATTCGGCATCCTGAACCACATTGGTGTATTTAAGGTTGTTCAGCAGTATCCCGCTTGCTTCGCCATAAACATGGTGTAATACCAGTAAGGTTTTCGGAGTGATTTTGTGCTGCAGCACGACGTTGTAGAACGCCCAGATTTCATCGCTGCGGCTGGATACCTGCCCGTAGGTTCCGGAAAAATGAAACGTGGTGGTTCTGCTGTCGCTTTTCCAAGTAAAACCGGCGAGTCCGGACCAGTTCCCCAATTGCTTGTCCCAGCCGCCATCCCAGCCGCCGTTGGCGCTGCCGGTGAGCGGTCCGCCCAGAATTTCCCAGTTTTTATTGATGGTGTAATTAGCCAGCATGCCGGTGTGCGTGAAAGGTTCGCCGACGTTCAAGGTGTAGGCGCGGGTATAGAAGAAATTATCCGGCGCGGGAACGGTTTCAAAGCCTGTCGGGGTGTAGAAATGCCCAAGCTTGACATTCAGTCCGTTACCGACCGGCACGTAGGTCTCTAAATATGCTTGCGGTAGTGCAATACCGTAGGTTTTCGAGGAGTTGCAGCACAAATCCAAATCCCAGTTGCTTCTTTTCATCGGTTCGCCGGTATTGACATCAAAGGCCGGCACGCCAAAGGCTTGCGTGAAAATGGCATCGGTTCCGAACATGAAGTCGAAGCGTCCGCCGAAATCCCATGTTTTTCCTTCGGATACGACCGAGCGGCGTAAAAACAGGTTGAATTGGTTCAATTGAAAGCGGTTCGCCTGATCGGCAAAAATCACCGGGCCGTTGTATCCGCCCGATTGGCTTGGATTGAAGGTTGCGCCGCCATTAACCCAGCCGCCCAATTCCAGACGGCTTTGCTTGATAAAATTTTGTAACGGATCGGCGGCTTGGGTAGTTCCTGGAAAAAAAACATAAAGTAAGGCACTGCTTGCGACAGCAGCCAGCAGTTTAGGGAAGCGCTGATTAATTGACTGCACGAGCGAATTGCTTCGTTGCGCGGTACTCATTCCCTCGCCTATCAGATTGATAGCTCTCGGTTGTTGCGTTCCGTGCGCCTCGCCCTTCATCACGTTCGTTGAATTAATCAGCGCTTCCCTGGCAGACCGTTGAAAAGCCATCTGCGTTGCCGCTACGGTGCTAAAAACAGGTTCAAAATGCTCATTTATTACGCATAAACTGCGATTTTTCGGGTGCTTTCGCCTTATATCGGCTGCCTCAAAAACGTTTTTCAACGGCCTGTTAAACGTTCGCATCATTTCTTGATAAATATTGTCAGGTTCCGGCATACGCAAAAATTCCATTCCCCCGCTTCCGGCTTTATTCAAACCGGAACAGCAAGGGGAATGGAATTTCCTAAAGGTTGCGCTTAGCTACGCTATATCGTCACATCATAATCGATAGGCTATTTTATCCGTTAATTAATTCAAATTGTCGGAATCTGATTTCAGTTTTACTTTAACTTCGCGCGCAGCCGCCGGATCGGTTGTTTCAGATGGCTGAGCGAGCTCGCGTTTTAATAATTCCGCTGCGACTTTGCGATGGAATTCCGCTTTTCTCAGCGCATCTTGCGCTTCTTGCTCATAATGACGAAGATTCGCGGTTGCATGCGAATGGAAATCCTGTCCGCGTCTGCCATAATATTCGCTGTGTCCTTCGTAGTCTTTGAGCAACGCTTTATTCTGTGTCGCTTTGCTATCCATTTCTTTAGCCACGTTATCGTAGTACGAAGCCAAGCTATTATGCTCTTGATGGGTTTTCGCATTTTTGGCGGCAACATCTTGCGGATTGACCGGGCCGACTTGCGCGCAACCGATCAATACCAAAAGGATGGGTACAATAGCGAGGTAGATAGATAGTTTTCTGTTCATGATGGATGACTCCAAATTGATCATGGTGTGCATCATAACGAAGCGGGTGAAGGATTAATATTGGGGAAACTCTGGTTTTTTTCTAAGGGAAACCCTTAACCCTTGAATTGTTAGGGAAATACCGGTCAATTGCCTGCATAAGCGATCCGTTGCGCTGAGCGGTCGTCTTGCCCGGCAAATTAATCAGTATTTCCCTTAGCGTTGCTTCGAAGTTGATCGAAGCCATCGATGGTTTTCAGAAACTGTTCGATATCGAGAGGCTTGGTCAGATAAGCGGAAAAACCCGCTTTCAGGCCGGTTTCGACATCATCCGGCATGGCTCTGGCGGTCACCGCGATAACCGGCGTGGCGGCGCATGCCGGCAGTTGCCGGATGCGATTCAATACTTCGAAGCCGCTCATGCCGGGCAAATTGATATCCAGCAATATCAGATCCGGGTGGTGCTGCCGGATCAGTTCCAGCCCGTCATCCGGCGTGAGTGCGGTCAGCAGCCGGGTTTGCGGGCGATGGATCATGATCTGCTTGATCAATTCGACATTAGCTGCATTGTCTTCCACGTAAACGATCACTTGTTTGTTGCGCGGCGACGGCAATGGCGCCGCTGGGGGCAAACCGGCCGACGCTGCGGCGTGACTGGGCAGAGAATCAACCGGCAGCTCAAACCAGAAGGTACTGCCTTGATCCGGTTTGCTGTCGACGCCGATCCGGCCATGCATGGATTCCACCAGCTGACGCGTCAAGTAAAGCCCGATACCGGTGCCGTCGATTCCCGAATAAGCGGCATCGAGACGGTTGAACGGTTGAAAAAGCTCGGCCAGTTTATCCGCGGCGATCCCCTTGCCGGTGTCGGTGATGCGTATTTGGACGAAACCGGGGCGGTCTGAATTGCTGCAGCCGATATGCGCTTTACCGCCCGCGCGGTTGTATTTGATGGCGTTGGACAGTAGATTAACCAACACTTGCTTGAGGCGGATGCGGTCTGCGCGCAACACGGTGCCAGCGCAATCCGCATGCGTTATCACAATCGCTTGCTTGGCGGCTTGCAGTCCGGTGAGCGCCATGCATTCTTCCAGCAGCGGCGCCAGCGCAACCGCCTCCAGTTTCAAGTCGATCCGCCCCGATTCGATTTTGGCCAGATCGAGCACATCGTCGATCAACGCCAGCAAATGAACGCCGGCATTTTTGATTTCCTTGATATATTTCAAATGCAATGCATCGAGCTTTTCCATTTCCAGTAACTGGCTGAAACCCAGAATGGCATTCATCGGGGTGCGCAGTTCATGACTCATGCGCGAAAGAAATTCGGATTTGGCTTTATTGGCGCGCTCGGCTTCTTGCCGCGCGGTAATCAGCGCGTGTTCGGTGGTCTTACGTTCCGTGATGTCTTCGACGATACCCTCAATAACGATATCGCCCTCCTCGTCGGTTGCAGGATGGCAGGATGCGAGAATCGTTCGTTCAAGGCCATTGGGGTGGATGAATGTCATTTCAAACTGGAAGAAATCAATTTTTCCCGCAATCATGTCACTTACCACGCCATAGGCTTGCTCGCGCGAATCGGGCAGCCAGTTGATCAGATTGTCCCAGGACTTGCCAATCACTTCGGTGTTATTCAATCCGAAGATTTTTTCCATGCCGCCGGTTACATAAGTCAACACGCCGGTATGCGCTTTGTGGCTGTAAATGACGAATTTGTCGCCAATATCCTCGACCAGTTGCTGATATTTTTTCTTGCTTTCAAGTACAGCGCGTTCGGCTTGTGTGCTGATCGTAATGTCTTCGACGATCGACCAGATGAGTTTGCGCCCGGAAGCATCGTAGATAACGACGCCGTTGAGTTTTACCGGATAGCGGCTGCCATCCTTGCGGATATATTCCTTTTTGTAATCGCCGAAATACCCTTTCAAATCCAAGGCGCTCAGTTGCGCTTTTTCATCCGGAAGATACGCATCGGGTGTTATATCCCAATAAGTCATTTTCAACAATTCCGCTCGGGTATAGCCGGTCGGCGCCAGCAAGGCGTCATTGACCTCGAGAAATTTCCCGCTGCGGTAGTCGTTGAGGGCAATCCCGACCGGCGACATCTCGAACAGCGCATTCAGGCGGGCTTCGCTTGCCAGCCGCTTTTGGTGAAATTTACCGATGACGATCAAGGGCAGCAGGAACAGCACGCCGGTCACAGCCAATCCTAAGCGGAAGAAAAGTTGTTCACCGTTTGCAGCAGACCATCCGCCTTTCGGAATCGCCGCCATTTGCCACGAACCCGTTGGCAAGGTGATATCCAGCAATAGCGGCTGCTGCTCGAAAATTTGCGCGGTGCCGAAAAACACCGCGCCGTTCTTGCCCAATCCGTCCTTACCGCGTATGGCGATATCGAATTCCCGGGTGAAATCCGGCAAACCGCTGGCTTGATACAGCCGGTCAATGTCGATGACTGCGGAAATTACGCCCCAGAATGCCGGGTTGCCGGTTTCAGGGTCATCCGTAAATACCGGGATGCGCGCGATCAAACCGAGTCCTCCTTGTACCAGGTCAAGCGGGCCGGCCAGCACCAGGCCGCCGCTGCGGCGCGCCTGTAACACCGCATCGAGTTGCTCCGGATGTTTCCGGAAATCAAGACCGATCGCCGCTTCATTGCCCTGGATCGGATACATATAACGAATAACGAGATCAGGTGCGGCGCCGATATTGCGCAGTTGCGATTGTTCGTTAAACAGATGCCGCGCCAGGCCGGCAAATTTTTCCTGTGATAGATCCGGCTCCACGGAAATGGAAGCGACCAATCCCTGGACTAACTGCGCATTGCTGGTGATTTTTCCTTCGAGATTGGCGCGCAACAGGCTCAACCGGGATAGCATCGAACTGTGCAACTCACGCTGGCTATAGCGGGAATGCAAACGGTCGGCATAGATTCCCGTCGCGACCAGGAAAATACTGATCAGCAGCAGCGAGAAAAAGACATCGTGTCTTTTGAGTAGAGAAACAAGGTTTTTCATCGGATAATGGTTATGCGCATCAGGCCGTCAACGGGGTTTCATCGATCAGATTCAAGATGCCTTGCAATGCGATGATAACCGCCTGGCCGCGGATGGCTTCGCGATTTCCGTTGAAATAATGTGTTTCCTGCCGCGCCAGGCCGTTTCTGTGCGCCCAGCCGAAGCATACCATCCCGACCGGTTTTCCGGCCGTGCCGCCATCCGGCCCGGCAATGCCGGTGATGGCTACGCTGATGTGGGCGCGGCTCCGGTTAAGCGCACCCGCTGCCATTTCCGTTGCGGTTTGCGGCGAAACCGCGCCATATCGATCCAGCGTACTTTGTTGCACGCCGAGCATTTCGTGTTTCGAAGCGTTGCTGTAGGTGATGAAGCCGCGTTCATACCAAGCCGAACTGCCGGGGATCGCGGTGATTGCCTGTCCGGTCCAGCCGCCGGTGCAAGACTCGGCCGTTACCAGCATCCAGCCATGAGCGGCGAGGTTTTGTCCGGTTTTAACCGCCAAATCGTAAATGGTTTGATTAGGGCCAGAAATTTTGTGACTCCAAGTAAAATGCCCCGAATGCGTTTGCATTAAATTGCTTGCAATCAAGGCAAAAGAATTATAGGGGAATCGCATCGTTTTGACGCGGTCATTTTTTTGCTGATTGTCGCGCTCGAGTACAGTACTATTACCAGGAGCAATACACGGGCGGTTTCAATTAATCCATTATTTTCGTCATAAGAGAGGTTTGGCATGCGAACATTGTCATTGGCGGCACTGATTACAGTTATTTCATTACCGGCGTTGGCGAGTGATGTCGGAGTGACTATCAGCATCGGTCAACCCGGGTTTTATGGTCAAATCACGCTCGGCGGTCATTATCCGGTACCGCGGTTGATTTATCCGAATCCTGTAGTGGCGATACCGCCTGCGGGCGTTTTACAACAGCAGCCGGTTTATTTGTATGTGCCGCCGGGTCATGCCAAGCGCTGGAACAAATATTGTCATCGCTATAATGCTTGTTATCAGCCGGTCTATTTTGTGCAGCAAAATTGGTACAACGATGTTTACTTACCGCATTATCAAAGCCAGCATGCGCATCCGCGAGGACAGACGATCGATTCGCACCGTCATTATGACGAGCGTGATTCCGATCGCTACCGTGAACGTTACAACGAATCACACCGGCATCCGCAGAACGGCGGTAGAGGCGATGACGATGGTCATCCGGGACGCGGAAAAGATAAAAATCGCGACAAGGACAGCCATGGCAAGAAAGATCACGACCGCGGCCACCGGAAGGATTGATGCGATCAGGTGTGGTGTGAATCAATCAACGATGAATTTTGATTGGTTAGTCAAATGACGATTCATAAACGCGCCCAATGTTTTTTTCCATACCGGTTGCATGAAAATAAAGCCGGTGTTGTGACTGCCTTCCAGCTCCAGGAACTGCTTGGGTTCTTGAGCGGCTTGAAACAGCCGCTGGCCATGATGAAACGGCACGATATCATCTTGCGGGCTATGCGCGATAAAAACCGGGCAATGGACTGCTTGCAAGGCTTGTAACGTATTGTATTCAAAATGGCTGATCCAGCGCACCGGTAAAAAAGGATAAAATTCCGCCGCCAGTTCCGGGATGGAAGTAAATGCCGAAGCCAGCACCAGCAACCCCGGCTTTTCCTTGACCGCCAGCCAGGCGGCTACCGCGCCGCCGAGCGATTCACCGAATAAAACGATGTGTTCCGGCGCAATGCCTTTGGTTTCAGTCAAATACCGCCAGGCCGCTTGCGCGTCCAGATAGGTGCCGGATTCCGACGGTTTGCCGCTGCTTTGACCGTAGCCGCGATAATCGAGTAATAAGGTGTTGTAGCCGAGCTTGCTAAACATCGTCAGGTAGTTGATACGATGAGAAATATTGCCGGCGTTGCCGTGGAACAGCAGCACCGTTCCTTTGGAGTCAGCCACCGGTACCCACCAGCCATGCAAGGTTTCGCCATCGCTGGTTGGGATGCTGATCGAAGTGTATTCCAATCCGAATACGCCGGGCGTATTGCTGAGCTGTTTGTCCGGAAAGTAGACCAGATAAGACTGCACCCAATACACCAGTAGTACCAGGAATAAATAAGCGGCCAGCAGGATAATCAGAAAATTGCTGAGCATGCGCATGGCATCAGGGATCAACCGGTTGTTTCAGATCGATTGCGATATCCGCGCCCAAGCGGCCGGTAGTGAAAGCCGAATCGCTGAATCGGGGAAAACCGAAGCGCTGCACGGGATTGTTCGATAAACCGAACGGCTCGAGCGGGAGCTGATTCCATTGTTTTCTTAATTTACGGTTGCCGTCGATATCCTGGTAGGCCGCCACGGCGTAGGTACCGGATTGGATCAGGTTCATGCAGACTTTTTGTTGTCCTTTGATGGCCGGGGTGCGGACTTTCCGTGATCGTCCTTTTTTAAACAAAAAATAATCCGGGTCGTGGTACAACTCGACATTGAGCACGCCGCCCGATTTCACGCCGTTCACGGTTACACGGATTTGCGGAATATCGGGGTTACAAGCATCCGGTTGCTCATGCGGTTTGATGGCGACAGGTTCGGCGGCATGGGAATGCGCCGGAAAAACTATAAATAGGCTAATGGATAAGATCCAAGATAGCGGTTTCCAAAAGAATCGATAGTTCATAATTCACTGACAAATATTCATTCAATAGCGAGTGACTGGAAAACACAGCTTCACTTCAATATAAACTCGACCCGGCTACCCGGATGCTGTTCGCTGCCGGTATCCTCGTGGCTGCCGACGACAAAAATCCGGTCGCCGCTGACCCCGCCGTTCTCAATGAGCCAGTCCCTTGCAGCGATGGCGCGATTTTCCGCCAAAACTTGCAGATCGTTGTCATGGATGGTGATATGCGCCAGCATCAATTGTTCCATTTCAGCACTGGGCAGGGATTTTGCCAGACCGATGGCGTTTTTGGGTTTCTCGAAGTCTTCTTTTTTGTAAGCGATTTCAAGGTACTTATTATAGTCTTCCGGTGTTAGTGCCAGTTGCGCGATGGTGCCGCCGGCAATGCCCTTCTTGGCATCGTCCGCCAATTTATGCGCTTTAATGGTGTTCTGCAGAATGGCTTGTTTTAGTCCTTCATGATCGTTTACCGGATCGAAATGGCCGGAAATTTCCAGTTGCAGCGATGGCCGGTCTTTTAACACGTCAGACAGGGCTTGCAGCCGTTGCATGGATGCTTCATCAATGGTGGCGAAACCAGGTGTGAACGGGATTTCCGAAAGCTCTTCGCCACCTCCCATGACCGAACCGAGCAGCGAGAACGGCGAAGTGATCGCTTTGGTAATCAGATTGATCAATGCCTGAAAAATAATGTCCCCGAGATTGAAATCGGGGTCATTGATCGATCCTTTGAGCGGCAGGTGAATGTCGATCTCACCGCGGCGGTTTTTCAATAGTGCGATTGCCAGGCTGATCGGAAGCGATCCGCCGGCTTCGTTGTCGATTTTTTCGCCGAGGGTGAATTGATCCAGAAAGATTTTGTTATCGGCGGTCAACGCACCGTTCTCGACCTGGTAATTTACGTCCGCGGACAGTTTGCCTTTTTCGATCGCATAACCGATATACTTTGCCGAATAGGGACTCAACGGCGGCAGATCGATGTCCTTCACTTGCGCAACGATATCCAGCAGCAGTTCGGCGCTGAACGGATCAATCGCGCCGCTGATTTGCAATGGCGCGGTTTTACTGACCATGCCGCGAATATCGATTTTGCCGGATTTGCCCGGATATAGCGGGCCGATTTGGCCAGCAAGCGCGGTCAGGTTGGCATGGTAATTCGGTTTGATGAAGCGATCGTTAAATTTGATACTGCCATTTTGCAGAAAAATTTTATCGATATGAATCGGTGCTTCATTTTTGGCGCTGGCTGGTGGAGTGCTTGCGGCAGTAGCGCCCGCCACGTTGCCCGGCGCTTTCTGTTCCTGGCGGAAAATTTGTTTCAGGTTGAGGGTGCCGTCCGGCAGGATGGTCATGCGCGCATAGAAATCACCCAGATGAATAGCGCCGATATTGACGCGAAGGGGATCGCTGACAAAATCGAGCTGGGCGATATCCAGTTTTTTCCAATGCAGCAGATCGTGTGCTTTTTGGCTATCAATCAGATTGAAATTGGCCAGTTTGCTTTGACCCTTGATCTCAATTTTCAACGGATTTCCACCGGCTTTAACATTTCCGCTAAAGGAAACATCCCCGCTCGTTAATAATGCGGTCAATTGATCGCCTAGCCAGCCTTGCAAGGACACAATATCCACGGAATTGAGATCGAGCGACAAATCGGCGGCCAGCGGCGACCATGCGAGAGAACCGTTGGCTTTAATGCTGCCATGCTGATTGACTTGTCCTTGCAAAGCGAGATTGAGCGGATTTGCACCTTCCGGGTCGATGTTTTCGAGGCTTACGTTCAACGAATCGATAATCATCGGTGTGACTTTGGCCAGTGAAAGATCTTCGAAGCGGAGTGCGGCGTTGTTAAGCTGAATGCTTTTAATCTGCGGTGTCCAAGGTTTGTTGCTCGATGTTGCCTGAGCACTGGCAGTGGCTGGTGCAGCAGGCTGATTCTTGGCGGTTATCGCGCTGCTTGAGCCAGGGGAAGGCTTGCGTAATGGTATCGGGATGCGTGATGGTGATGCTGCTGCAACGGTAACTTTGGCTTCTGGTCCGGTTCCGGTATCGGGGCTGAATAGCTTGGCAATATCGATCGCGCCTTGCGCATCGCGCCGGAATGAAGCTTTGAAGTCATCCAGCACAATGTCGCCCAATGTAATACGTTGTTTATTTGCATGGATGCCGAGGTTATTGATGCTTAACTTGCCCAGCGCCAGTGCCGGTTCATTGTCGCCTTGACGGGTCAAGGCGATTTGATGGCTGTTTAACCGGACGCGGAATGGTGTTGCTCCCGTAAGATCGGTTTTTGCGAAAGCGATTTCGAGTTTCTGCATTCCGGCTTGATACGGGGTTGCCACCGCGTTATTACTGAAAGTGAGTTGCCGTAGTGTGGTGGTGCCGTTGAGCAGATACTTTGGCGCTTGATCGGGTTGTTGATTGATATTGAAGGTCAACGCGCCGTCATAGTAGCCGGTCAGCAGTTGTACGCCTTGCGGCAGCGATAAGTAAGGCTTGAAATGCGCGATGTCGATCGCATTGAATTTTAAATCCAGTGTTACTTCTTGTTTTGCGGTAAAGGGTTGTAATTTACCGGTCAGTGAAACCGGTGCGGCATTGATCTTGGCATTGAATTGCGGCTCTATCCAGCCGGTTTCGGCGCCATTCAAGCGAGCGACGGCAGGGATATTCAAGTTTATTTCCGAAACGACATGTTCGCTGTTTTTGCTGCGATCGATCAACTCGATGCGCCCATCGTGAATGCTGATGTTGCTGACAGAAAATTGATTGGCTTGTTCGCTGGTTTCGGTAGTTTCATCGCCGGTTTTGGTAAATTTTTCCAGCAAATCGGTAATATTGAATTGCCCATTGGCTTCGCGGATTAAGCGTATTTGCGGATTTGTGAGTGTTATTGCAGAAACAACAGGAGCGCGGTACTTAAGCGATTCAATGCTCAAGTCAACATGCAGTTTCCGGAATGATAGCAGCGGAGCGGGTGTTTCCGGAGAAGACGCGCGGTCGTTGATTTGGAAATCGTGAATAATCAACTCGAGCGTATGCAGCTTGAGTTCCAGTGCGGCGATGCTAACCGGCCGCTGGAGCATCTCGGTCAAGCGTGTTTCCAGTTGCGATTTGGTAAAACCGGGTAACCAGAACACGCCGAGCGCGGCCAGCAGCGCAATCAGCGCGCTGACGATGCCAAGACCGATGGCGAGGCGGCGAAGCCGTTTATGTTGAAGCTGCTGTCCGCTTGAAGTCATCATGGAACTCCCTCAATTTCTGCGGCGGGTTGATCAATTTGGATGCCGGTGTAATCAGCAAGCGATGGTGAATGCTCCGTTACTGTGCAGCGATCAGGTTAGTGACAATGGGGATCGCTTTACCGAAGATTCATCCGCTGGGCGAAGGAATCTTCAGACCAAGGCTAGTGATACGCGCCGGATTTTAAACCGATGAGCTCCACTTCAAAAATCAACGTGGCATCCGGTGGAATGATATTGCCCGCGCCACGTGAACCATAGGCCATCGATGGCGGGATGATCAATGTGCGCTGTCCGCCGACTTTCATACCTTGAACGCCTTTATCCCAGCCTTTGATCACCCGTCCGGCGCCCAGCATGAATGAGAAATGTTCTTTGCGATCATGCGAGCTGTCAAATTTGGGGCCTTTCTTGTTTGGAGCATCCTCATCATATAGCCAGCCGGTATAGTGCACATTGACGGTTTTACCGATTTCCGCTTCTTCTCCGGTACCGACTTTGGTGTCAATTTTTTGAAATGCGGGATCGTCCGCGCTGTTGCTGGCTGAGTCCTTATAAGAGAAGGCCGCTTGGGGTATCGCCAAAGCAAGCAGGATGATCATAAAATTCAACAATGTTTTTGTCTTCTTCATAGTGTCCTCAACAATAAAAATAAATCTGGTTAATATGGATGAATAGCGCTTCAATATTATAGCCGGTAACGCCGCTTCTTTTTCAGGGTTAGTTTTCAGGCGATATCGTGTGCTGATAGTGCTTGATTTATATTGTCTAACTGGCAATAATTCATGCTCCTTTTTCAAATCATTCATGAAACTGATCCATTGCAAATGCGTATGACTGAGCCGAGTGATTCAAATCAGAATGTGCAACTGGCCGAAGATTTGCAATCGGCGGACTTGTTGTGCTTGCATGAATCGCCATTCGTCCGGTTGTTATATTTGGGCGCGGGATTTTTGGCTTTATTCCTGGCGGTATTGGGCGCCATCTTGCCGGTATTGCCGACCACTCCTTTTGTTTTATTAGCGGCTGCCTGTTTTGCGCGAGGATCGGAACGCTTTCACCGGAAATTGCTGGAAAATCGCATCGCCGGGCCAATTATTCGTGAATGGCAGCTTTATCACAGTATTCCAGCGCGCGTTAAGCGCTGGGCGTATTTATTGATGGCAATTTCATTCGGTAGTTCCATTCTGATTGTTCCGGAACTTTGGCAGAAAGTGATGCTAGTCGTAATCGGCAGTGTTTTGGCTTTTTATGTAAAGCGTATACCCGAAAGAGCTTCTGGAAGCTGATCTGACATTATTCCTACAAACATGTAATCATTTTTAGCGGAAATTTTCTGCTTAGTTTCTTGGAAGCTAAACCGGGAATCCATTGCTGATTCTCGGATGTGTGTCGATTGAATAAGCTCGTTTCTTCCTGTTATTCCGTACATTCATTATTTTTCTCTCTTTTAACATAGCAAAGAACTAAAGTTGTTGAAGTTTTTGTCGTAAGAAAAAACCTACCTTTCTTGTCCATTAGAGTGAGAATATGCTATGAGAATTAATGAACCCGTTACCCAGCGCGATATGGGGATGAATAACGATTGTGTGATCATTTCGACAACCAATATGAAAGGTGCGCTCACATCGGTGAACGAAGATTTCATCCGAATGAGCGGTTTCACTTGGGAAGAGCTCGAGAATAAAAATCACAATATCATCCGTCACCCTGATGTACCGCCGGAAGCCTATGCAATGCTGTGGGAAGCGCTTAAAGCGGGAAATCCGTGGATGGGGATGGTCAAAAACCGCCATAAAAGCGGTGATCATTATTGGGTCGATGCCTTTGCCAGCCCGCAATATGAAGACGGTAAAATCATCGGTTACCAATCGGTCCGGGTTAAACCGGAAAAAGTTTGGGTTGATCGTGCGGAAGCTTTGTATGCGAAGATCATGTCCAAAAAATCTCCAGAAGATAAAAAGCGTTCCAAATTAGATGCGGTAAAGCTTTCTCGATTTCCGATGGGAATTACGGCCAAAATTGTGTTGGCAGTGACGGGTGTTTTTGCGTTGCTGTTTACCGGACTGGCAGTGGCGCAACAGATTTCATTGCTTTTTGCGTTAATCGGCTTTGCAACAGGCGGCATGATCAGTTTTGCAGTGATTCACCAGCTGCTGAGTCCGCTTCGGGCACTAGCTGCGAAATCTGAGAAAATCGCTAACGATCCGGTGGCACGCTTCATTTATAGCGGACGCACCGATGAACTGGGACAATTAGAATATGCGCAAATATTTCAAGGCGCAAAACTCCGTACCGCAATTGGCCGGGTGAAAGAATCATCGGTTGTTCTGGAAAATGCTGCGGATGATATTGCTACAGGTAGCGTTGATTTGTCTGGTCGCACGGAAAACCAAGCATCCAGTTTGGAAGAAACCGCTTCCAGCATGGAAGAAATCACCTCAACCGTTCAACAGAATGCTGAAAACGCGAAACAAGCCAATGTGTTAGTTATGGAAGCGCGCAACCAAGCTGAGAAAAGCGGTGATGTGGTTTCCAGCACGATTCAGGCAATGTCGCAAATTAACGAAAGCAGCAAGAAAATTGCCGATATTACCAATGTCATCGATGAGATTGCTTTCCAGACCAATTTATTAGCACTCAATGCGGCTGTAGAAGCGGCACGAGCCGGAGAGCAAGGACGGGGATTTGCAGTCGTTGCCAACGAAGTGCGTACTTTGGCGGGGCGTAGTGCAGAGTCCGCGAAACAGATCAAAGATCTTATTAACGATAGCGTGGCTAAGGTGGAAGGTGGTACGCAGCTCGTCAATCAATCCGCTGAATCATTAAAAATGATTACCAACAGCGTCAAGAAAATTTCCGATATCGTGGGTGAAATTACTCAATCATCCATGGAACAAGCCAACGGAATCGAACAAATCAATCAAGCGATTTCGCAGATTGACGAAGTTACCCAGCATAACGGTCAATTGGTGGAAAAATTATCGACCTCAAGCCGGGCGATGACTGAGAAAGTTAAAATGCTCTCCGGCTTGGCGGATCAATTCAAATAACGATTCAACAGAGCTGTTTCAATTGAAAAAGCCGGATATCATTTAGCACTGACTCCGGCTTTTTTATTTTTCGCATATAATAACGCATCGGCTGTTTGGGCTTTTATCGGATAAGCCCGGCAACTTGGGTATTCCGGTATTAAAGTTTTTACTGGTTTTATCGATTAATTTCAGCGAGTATCACCAATCAAAAGCAAGCATGTTCGTTAAGGATGAGCTGCTAATTAAATTCTATGGAAGAAGAAAAAGCTCCAGATTTTGACTTTGATCAGTGGTCGCAGCTGGCCCAGCACGAACCAGAGAAATTCGAAGCCATGCGGCAGCAGATGATTGATGAATTGATAGCTCAGGCGCCGTCGCATTTAAAACAGCGCATGAACGGTTTGCAGTGGCAAGTCGATCAAATTCGCAAGCAAGCGAATAATCCGATGGCTGCCTGTTTACAAATATCCCAGAAAATGTGGGCCAATGTTCTTGGAGAAAACGGATTACTGAAAGTACTCCAAGAGCCTAAAGAAATCCTTAAAACGCTTGAAAATGCGCCAACCGCAAAAGTTTTATCTTTCGAGCGTCCTAAGCCTGACAAATAAGATAGGCAAGCCGTTGCCCGTGAAAATAATCCGAAACCATCGCCAGATTAGTAAGGTTTTTATCACCATCGGTTGTGCATGGGTTTACGCTTTCGCAAGCGCGATGGCCGATTCCAATGAGTTGTTAAGCACTCTGAAAGATCAGAAATCGGTGGCTGTCACTATTTATAACAATGACTTGGCGCTGGTAAAAGATTTTCGCCATATTGATATCGCCAATGGCGAATTTAATTTGGCCTGGCGCGATGTCAGCGCGTTGATCCGGCCGGAAACCGCGCTGCTTCGGAGCATCGTTGATCCAACCGGTCTCACGGTCTTGGAACAGAATTTCAATTTTGACTTGCTGACGCCGCAGAGCCTTCTCAATAAATATGCAGGAAAGACGGTGTCTGTGATGAGAGTTAATCCGGCTACCGGCGTGGAAACTAAAGAAAGCGCTACGGTATTGGCTGTCAATGAAGGGGTGGTGCTTAAATTCGCCGATCGCATCGAAACCGGGACACCGGGTAGGATCACCTTCGAGAATGTGCCCGGCAATTTGCGGGATCGTCCCACGTTAGTCATGCAGGGTACTATTACCGGTCAATCCGCGCAAAAACTCGAACTCAGTTATTTGACCGGCGGTTTATCTTGGAAAGCGGATTACGTCGCGGAATTGAACGATCGCGATGAGCAGATGGATCTATCCGGCTGGGTCACGTTGGTTAATACCAGCGGCGCCAGCTATGCCAATGCAAAAGTGCAATTGGTGGCTGGCGATGTTAACCGGGTGCAAAATGAAGTTGCAAGGCCGCTGGCGATGTATGCGAAAGGTGCGATGGATGCGGCAGCACCATCAATGGCCCAAGAGCCGTTGATGGAATATCACTTATACAGCTTGGACAGATTGACAACCATTCACGAAAACCAAACCAAGCAAGTTGCGTTGTTGAATGCGTCAGATATCCCGGTTCGCAAGGAGCTTATTCTGGCCGGCAGTGATTATTATTATTTCTCCGGGCATGGCGATCTGGGGCAGAAAAATAAAGCGAGTGTGATTGTATTATTCGACAATAAACAAGCGGACCGGTTGGGTATACCATTACCCAAGGGCACAATCCGGGTATACAAACGCGATCAATCCGGCAACGCGCAATTTGTCGGCGAAGACAACATTGATCACACGCCCAAAAATGAGACGGTGCGTCTAAAACTAGGTTACTCATTTGATGTCACGGCTGCAAAAAAACAAATTGATTTCAAAAGTTTGAACATAGGTAACAATGTTAATCAATTTGAAAGCGCGTATGAAATTGTGATCAAGAATGCCAAGAAAGAGGCGGTGGAAGTGATTGTGCAAGAACCGATCCCAGGTGACTGGAAAATACTGGAAGAAAGCCATTCCCACCATAAACCGGTGAGCAATACCGCAGAATGGAAAGTGACTGTGCCGGCCGAAGCTTCGTCCACACTCAAATATCGTGTGCGGGTGAAGTTTTGAGTAACGCTTTCCGCTAGGAAAATGTAGCAAGATAAAATCGTTTCGGCTTATTTTCCGGCAGTAACAACCTTTTTCCCGATGAATCCCAGGAAAGCCGCCAAAGCGATACCGGCGGCAGCGCCTGCGGCGTCAATGTAAAAATCGCTCGGCAGCGGTGTTCGCCCTTCAATATAAAGCTGCGTTATTTCGGTGCCAGCCGCCAGCATCAGAATGACAGCTATGATTTGAAAGGTTGATCCGTTTGCCATCATCACACGAAGTATCAACCCTAATAGAAAAAAGAAAAATACATGGCCGGCTTTATCCAAATCCCACGGGATCGCTGCTTTGAAAGCTTCGCTTTCCGCATTGATCAGCGTGCTGATTCCGTCCAATAATGCAATCTTGATATCGTTGGGGAGCGTTGTGCCTGCCAGTATGGAAATCAAAGCGGTCAGCAACAGCACGCGAAGAATTATGGTTTGCTCGCGAGTGAAAAGCAGTGAACCGGCCAGAAGTAAGAAAAAAAAGCCCCATGCAGTTAAGACTGCTTTTTTTACCACCGGGTAAACTTCATTTTCCAGTACCGGGAAAACCTGCACATTTTTGATTTTCATAAGTCCGGTTGCTTGACTTAATTGCGCATACAGGCTGATCGATCGCGTATCACTGGCAATTGGAAACGCCGTTCGATAAGTTTTCCAGTCCTTGTCGCCCGACAATTGGACAACGGTGTGCGGCAATTCCCAGCGATCCGTTATTCCGTCATTTTGTGCCAGCAAAATTCTGGCTTTATTCCAAGATTGTTTGCCTGGAATGACATGGATGCATTTAACCTCGGCGGATACCAGAATCATGACGCCGGGTTTGACTGGAAATAAATCGTGCTGCACGCTGATGCCAGCTTTTGCGTCGCCGGAATAAATGGTGAGGATATTGCCGGAGATTTCGGCGTGATTGCCGTGCGCCGGGTGGTATTTCCAGTTGCCGTTCCGGATATCGGGTCCGATCGGCTCATACTGATGGATTTGAGAATGCAATACCAGGGTCGCCAAGGCCAGGAAGACAAACAGCAGGCAGTTGATGTTAAACAGGGGCATATATCCGCGCGAAAAACCCCCTGCTAGATTGGCGGCGCCGGTCATGCAGGTTTTTTGTTAACATGCGATGCGTTTATATGCCCTTTTGATGTAAAAAGCCGTATTAAAAATATTGAATCATCAGCGCCACGTATCCGGCTGCAAATATGACAAAAGCAATAATGACGAGTTTTTTCATTTTGCGAATTCCCCTTGTATTTTGTTAGGGAAGCTCTGATTAATTCGACGAACGAGATGAAGCACGAGGCGCGCGGAACGCAGCAATCGAGATATATCAACAAGATAGGCGAGGAAGCGAGTGCCGCGCAACGAAGTGATTCGCTCGTATAGTGAATTAATCAGTGTTTCCTTAGAAGTTTATTTCATTGCAGGTGTTAGTTAAACGTATTCCATGCTCGGACGTCAAGTATTCCCGCTTTGTGTTTCCGCGATCAGAGCATCGGATGCCAACGCCCGGTTAATGGCTTCATGCCAGATTTCAGCCTTGTCTTCAAACGGCAACCGGGCATTCGCCGGGCTGGTCGATGGCAAGCGGGTCAATTGCAGTGATCCACAATCATATTGATGCAGAACATAACGCATGAAGCAGGCTTCGGCTTTTCCGCCATTAAAGAAGATATGCGTGATGGCCGGGTGTTGGGTAAATAATGTCTGAAAATCATTGATTTTTTGGGTGTCGGCTTCGATGCTGGAATCAAGGCTGCCGGTTCGCTTGCAGGATTTCAGCACATCCCAGAGTGCAAAGGGAGACGATCGGAGCGCGGCTAATTTTTGGTGATACGGTGCATCGGATTGGATTTGCAGCAACGGCGCCATGATCGGCCAGAACGCATTGCGCGGGTGAGCATAATATTGGCTGGCGGTCAGTGAAGCTTCGCCCGGCATGCTGCCAAGAATCAGAATTCTGACATTGCTTCCCGCAACCGGGGGAAAGCTATGAATCACCGGCATACGAGGTCAAATCCGATCAAGTCAATTGATCGGCATAATAATGCCGCAATGCCTGGCCTTGATGATTCAATTCATAGACCAGGGGCCGTCCGGTGGCGAGTTTTTGCTTCATCACTTGCAGCGGCGTCAGCTGATCCAGCAGCATCTGCAGCACCCGTAAAGTATTGCGGTGGGAAACGATTAGAATACGCTTGCCGTGCCGGATTTCCGGCAAAATGGTATCGAGCCAATAGGGCGCAAGGCGCGCGCGTGTTTGCTGCATGCTCTCGCCAGCCGGCAGCAGCGCCGGGTCGATGCCGTGGTACAATCGCTGATGACCGGGATATCTGATATCGTCGCGGTGCAACACTGGCGGCATGGCGTCAAATTTGATTTGGCAACCGAGAATCGGCCAGACGCCGAATTGCTTAATGGCCGGCCAGCGCGCCATCCCCTCCAATGCGCCGTAATGGCGTTCGTTCAGCCGCCAGTTTTGTATAACCGGAATGTCGAGCTGCATGGTTTCCAGCACGATATGCGCAGTTGTAGTGGCACGTTGCAACATCGAAGTAAAGCACAGATCAAAAGTGAATCCCGCTTGTTGCAGTAGCAAAGCGGCTCGCCTGGCTTCCTGTTCGCCTTTCGGACTCAAGGCGACATCGCTCCAGCCGGTGAAGATTTTGTCGCGGTTCCAGATGCTTTGCCCGTGCCGCAGCAATACCAGCTTGGTCGTTAAGGATTGCACATTATCAGTTGCTGCAAGCGCTTGCCGCATCAGCCGTTTTGCTGCTGTGAAGCTTTCGCGGCGGCTTCCGAGGATTCCCGCCAAATTTGTTTAAGTGCCGGCCAAAGACCGCTGCGGAGGGTTTTGATGTATTGTGAGTTGTCGGTCAGCCGGGTGACCAAGCGGCGTTGTGCCCGGCCCAGATTATGGTACGGCATGCTCATGAACAGATGGTGGGTGGCGTGATAACGCAATCCGACCGGCGCCCATAACGGCGTGACCAGGATATTGCCGGGAATATTGACTGAATCGAGGTATTGTTCCGGCAACGTCATTTTGCGGTCGCCCGGATTGCGGTAAGCATGCGCTGCCAACGTGCGCAGTGAATTCAGAATGAATACCGATACCGCGATCAGGTACCACAATACCAGCACTGACACCGGGAATACACCGAACCAGACCAGTGCGATGGCGCTGGCGCCGAATATGAAGGCGCCGAGTTCTTGCTGTTGCCAGTTGAGATCGTTGCGGATCGCATCCGGCGCGCGCCGGTAGGTGGGATCGATGGTCAGCGACGACGCGCGTTCCCACACGATTTTGCGCAACGGCGGAATCAGATACGAAACTGGCGTCAACAGTACGAAACGGGCCGCCAATGCAATCGGAATCAAAAACGACAGCAATACGTAAATCACCATTTCTGCCGGTTTGCGCGTGGCGAACGGCAGATATTCGCCGTCGGCAGTGGTACCGTAAACATCCGGCTTGTGGTGATCGTTGTGCACACCGTCGTAGGTAAACGACGGAATCATGAATGGCACGCCGCAGATGATGTTCCACACCAGGCGGAAATTGCGGAATGTGCCTTTTTTCAAATGCGCCAGCTCGTGCACGAAAATCGCGGAGCGGTATAAGGCCAAGACTGCGACCACAAAACCGCCCAATTGCCATAACGAAAACAGCGGGGAAAACAGCGCCGTAAAAAATGCTGCCCAGCCGAGCGTGATATGAAACAGAAAATCGCTCCAGTAAATCCACGGATTCGGTGTCATCAAATCGCGTACCAGGTGATGTGCTTCCCGCAGCGGGAATTCCTTGACGTAAGGCTTGTTTTCTCCGGTTGCAGCCGGTTGTCCGGTATCGCTCATGGCCAGCAAGACTGCAGGTGTTCGATGATTTGCTGATTGATTGCCGCGTCGGTGGCATTGACGTGCCCCAGATTCGGCGCTGCCGGCCAACCGGCATCGGTAAATTCGAGGCCGGCAAAGGTTTTTAGCTGCGCGTAACGCGGCAGCACATGGAAATGCACATCGGGATCGACCATCATCAGCATCAAGTAGTTGATTTTGTCGTAGTGGAATGCTTGGGTCAGGGCTGCTTCGATGTCGCGTGTGACGCCGTGCAATTCGGCGAAGCTCGCCGGGCTTAGCTGTGCAAATGCCGTGGCCGGTTCGTGCGCGGCCAATACTAACGCGCCCAATGTCGCTTGCGCCGGACGCAGCAGTACCGACCAATATTGATACGAGCGGATGATCGTCTGCGGCGCGCCGAATTTGCGCATCGTGGCGTTGAATTCTGATGGGATCGCGTGTTGCGTCATACGAAATTATTGACTGAAAATGATGCCGGCGCGCGACAAGTCTTCAATGAAGTCGATCTCGCACCAGCGCAATCCGTTGATCGGACAGGAATTGACTCGATGATCTTTGGCCAGCCGGTCGATGATCGACAGATACCATGACTTCAATTCCGCCGGGTGGCGCAACGCTTCTTCAACCGCTTGCCGGAACAGCCGCACACCGTCACCGCGAAAATAAATCAAGCCGATCGATTCTGCATTGACTTGATGCGGTGGCACGATTTTACTGACTTGTTGCACCCAGCCAGCGGTATCCAGTTGTACTTTCATATCGTCGGCGTCGTAGCTGGTCTTGAAATCCACGCTGAGTGTAATCGGCGCCGGGGGCGAATTCAAGACTTTGCTCAGCAAAGCCGGTTCGATCACGGTATCGCCATTCAGGATCAAAAAATCGCTACCCATTTCGCCACGCGCAATCCAGCAGCTTGCGAGATTATCCGCGACTTCGTAAAAAGGATTGAACAGGATTTTGATGCCGGGATATTCTGCATACTGTTGTTGTAACAGCTCTTCGATCAATCCCACCTGGAAGCCGGTAATGACGGTAATGTTGTCGATCCCGGCGGCAAGTAAGGCGTCAATTTGCCACGCCAGCACCGGTCTATCGGCGACCGGCAGCAGGCATTTGGGTGTGTTCTCGGTCAGCGGCAGCAGCCGCCGCCCTTGTCCGGCGCTGAGAATGATGGCTTTGATCGGTTTCGCAGTTGGAATGGTCATGACTGGGTCGATGAATTGATGCGTTTTTATCAATTCGGCATTGTAGCGAAGTTTGATCGCCGCGATGCGTTTTTAAAGCGAAATGCTGCCAATTTGCCGCAATTCGGCAACGATGCGTTGTATCGCACGCAAAAAGCCATCCACTTGTTGAAGTGTGTTGTCACGGCCCAGGCTCACGCGCACCGCGCAGCGCGCCAGCATCGGGTCGACACCCATCGCACTCAGCACATGGCTTTGACCCGGATTGACGCTGGAACAAGCCGCTCCGGCTGCAACGGCAAAACCGGCTTTGTCGAGCTTCACCACCAGCGTATCGCCCTCGATATCCGGCAGCGCGAAATAACAGGTATTCGGAATGCGCGCCGCCTGTCCGCCGAAAATCGTAGCGCCCATGCCGGTCAATCCGGCTTCAAGCTGCCCGCGTAGCCGGGCGGTATGCTGTGCGGTTTCCGTCAGGCGCGTGACTGCCAATTCGCACGCCACGCCGAAGCCGACGATGGCCGGCACGTTCTCGGTGCCGGAACGCAAGCCATTCTCGTGCCCGCCACCGTAAATCAATGGTCTCAACAGCAAGCGTTTATCGACGATCAACGCCGCCGCGCCTTTCGGGCCGTAAATCTTGTGCGCCGACAACGTCATCGCATGGACGTTGAGCGCGGCAAAATCCAGCGGGATCTTGCCCAGCCCCTGCACCGCGTCGGTATGCACGTATCCACCCTGTGAACGCGCCAGCCCGGCAATCGCGGCCACATCCTGAATCACGCCGGTTTCGTTATTCGCCAGCATCACCGATACCACCCCTGGTTTAGCCGCTTGCATTGCGGTTTCGGCAGCGGCCACATCGACTTGCCCATCTGGATTGATCGTTAGTTGATGCACTGTCCAGGCGTCGCAACCGCGCCGCGCAATCGCTTGCGCCGGTTTCAGCACGCACGGATGCTCGATCGCGCTGATGAACAGATTGCCCGGCTTCAAGCTATCCACCGCGCCGCGAATGAACAAATTATTCGCCTCCGAACCGCCGCTGGTAAAAATCACCTGCACCGGCTGCACCCCGACAGCCTCCGCCACTTGCTTGCGCGCCTTATCGATCGCCCGCCGCGCTTGGATGCCATAACTATGACGGCTGGATGCATTGCCGAATTGCTGCTGAAAATACGGCAGCATGGCTTCAAGAACCGCATCGTCGACGCGGGTGGTGGCGTTGTGGTCGAAGTAGGTTGTTTCCATAACTCTCGTGAGTGGTTAATCGATAAAAGAATGTATGCTAAGGGCGCATTATGACGAACGCGAGCTGACCAAAACCACATGCGCCTGCTGAATATTGTCGCGAAACTGCGCTGGAATTTCATCCCAGACGAATAGATCGACCCGGAACGGCAGCTGACTTTCTTCCAACGCTTCTTTCAATGCGGCGACAGACCGCTTGTGCTCCGCGGATGCAAAAACCGCCAAATCCAAATCGGATTGCGGGCGCGCCGTTCCTTTGATGCGCGAACCGTAAGCCCAAACCGTCACGCCCGGCAGATAATCATTCAGCAGATCGAGCAGGATTTTGCGCTGATCCGGCGTAACATCAAGAGCTTGCATTACCGCGCTGCCTGCTTGCTGAGCGACTGACAAAGCGCAGTGGCATCGCGAATAAAATCGCCCATCAGCGACAAACACGCTTTTGCTTTCTCACTTGCCAAATTAGCCCTATGGTACGAGAGAAAATCGAGATCGCCTATCGCTGTTGGCACGGATAGGTGGCTACGAGTGCCTTGAGGACAGCCGCGCGAGCTGAAATGTCTGCGACTGTTGGATTTTGCTGTAACCAACGAGTGACGGCCTTGAGTGTTTGTTCGCCGGAAATTTCACTCGGCGGGCAAATGAATTGCCTTTGATCTGGTTTCATACTTTGCATTATGAGAATACCATCCACTATCCCGGTGAGGTAGCCAGAACAATGGAGGCTTTTCATCGCTTCCTGAACGCCAGCACCCGGATTGGCACTGCAGTTCGAATAGATTTCCTCAGCACGGTCGTAACCGAACGCGCTGAGGGGAAATGATAGGGCTAAAACCAAAGCTAGGGTACGCATGATGAAGTCTCCAATAAGGGGCTAACGAAAAGCTTGAGCACCGATGTAGCGAGTCCGTCTCGTAGCGCTTGTGGGTGCTGCTATTTGCATGTGCCCGAGTAGACTGTGCCGGATGATAAACCGATAAACGCCTTTTCGTGATCTTTTTGCCATTCATGGACAATCACGAGATCGGTCGTCGCCTTGCCGGTCGGTGAAGAAGCAGACAGCACTTCAAAGTTCCGAGAACTGTCACCTTGGGTAATTATTTTTACCTCTCTTGCTGTCGAATTACTGAGGGGGCGGCCAATTATTTTTCCTGTTCTTCGATCGATACCAAATGTATTTCCGACCTCGATAGGATTTTCATATGACTTTAGATTTCCATCGTTGGTCACGGAAAGTTCTTGTTTGATCGTACAAACATACTCTAATGGGCCGGCATCACAAACTACCGGCGCCAATAACGAGAAGAATAAGAAAGTGCGATTTATGCGATGCCTAATGTCGAAGGTAACGAGGATACAAGCAGCCGGATTCGTCAACTGTTTGTGTGTTTCTGTTTTTGCAGTGTTATGCATTGTCTTCCAGTGGTATGGGGTGTAGAGCAACATAGACCTGATCTGAAAAGTGTTCAAGAAATTTCTTAACGCTATCGAGGCTTTCTTTCGAGTACTCAGCTGACGGTACTGCGTAACTATGGTGAAGGTCTCTGTATACGAATAGTCCCTTGCTTTTGTATTCGGATTCGCTCTTGCAATGGAGAGAATTTGGAAGCTTGTCGACACTGCCATCGTGGTGAGCTAACGCGTGCCGAAAATTCATGATCTCGTCAAGGCGGGTACGGAGGTCCTTGTCGGGAAATACGGTCAAGTTCAGTGTTCTTGAAAAGAATAAATCCATCTGATTGAGGAAGTTCCCGGCGCGTAGCTCTTGAAGACTAAAAGGTAGCTTTTTTTCGCGGCGAGTGTATTCGGCGAGATCCTTAACACATGACTCAAATACGGACCAGAGCGATACGATGAAGCCCCCGCGAAGGACTTTCGGAAATAGTTCATCCACTAAGTTTTTTAACTGATGTTGTTCGTATTCGATATCCTCGTCGGCCATCATGCGAGCTTCGCGTTTGAGGCGCGCGTACAGGCAGATTGCATGCTGGCCCTTAATGTGTACGAGTTGTTCTTCGATTGCTTCGCGAACTTCTTGGAGTCCGGCCATTCGTAAGCTTGGGCCTGGAAATGTGACGCTCTGTCGGAACAGTTCTTCAAGCGATACGTGTGACATACGGTTGCCTAAGATGCATAACCAGAATCAGAAAGATAGCTAAAAAAGCAAAATATCTGCAAATAATCATTTTCTTATTAATAAGATTGTCCATTAACTTCAGAAGCGGTCTGTTGATCCAGTGCAGGTGCTGCCGTTGCGTGAAGTTTGATGCCCAACGCATGAATAACCTTAAGAATCGTGTCAAAGCTGGGATTGCGTTCTCCTGAAAGGGCTTTGTACAGGCTTTCGCGCGATAAACCGGAATCACGGGCTATTTGCGACATGCCTTTTGCGCGCGCGATATTGCCCAATGCCCGAGCGATGAAGGCGGCGTCGTCACCGGCTTCTTCAAAGCATGCTTCGAGATAGGCGGCCATTTCTTCCGGGGTTCTCAGATGTTCGGCAACATCGAATGGTGTCGTATGCAGTTTGCTATCGGTCATTGGTATTCCTATAAATCACGCGTCAGGCGTAAAGCGATTTTGAGGCTACCTGGTTGAGTGTAACTTCATGATTGGCATGCGTCAATTGAACAAAAACTCAAAATCTCAATACGCCACCGGCAGCGGATCCAAGCTGCGCCATAAGTACCACGTGGCGACCGAGCGCCACGGTTGCCACGGTCTGGCGGTTTTGATCAGGGTGTTTTTGTCGACGGCTTGTTTATCGAAGTAATGCAGGCTGATTGCGCGTTGCAGGCCGATGTCGTCGAGCGGCAGCACGTCCGGGCGGTGCAGGTGGAAAATCAGGAACATTTCTGCGGTCCAGCGGCCGATGCCTTTGACTTGAACCAGTTGTTTGATGATGCTTTCATCGTCCAGATCCTCCCATGCTGTTTCATTCAAATCCCCTTCGCGAAAGTGCCGCGATAAATCGTGCAGGTAGATGACTTTTCTCGCGGACAATCCGCACGATCGCAGTAATTCCCGCTCGGCTGCGGCAATGTTGTGCGGAGTGATTGCGGGAATCGTGGCGATGACCCGTTGCCACACGCTTTCGGCGGCTTTGACCGAGATTTGCTGGCCGACGATGGAACGCGCCAGCGTGGTGAATGCGCAGCCGCGCGATTCCAATGAGGCATCGGCGAATTGCTCGATCAATTGCCGCATCACCGCATCGCGCGCCGCCAATTCTCGGGTTGCTTGCGTCCAATAAGCCGGTGTCATTTGGGGTTGAAGTGGGAAATTGAAACCGCGCAGTGTGCATTTTTTTACCTGCGAGCACAATCCCGCCGCCGCCATTTCCATTGCCCAATTGATAACCAGCTTCCGGTTTTTCTTCTATCTACCTTATTTTTTTGAATATTTTGCTGCCCTTTCCGTGGCAAGCCGCGCCTGCTTTAAGTCTTTGTCAGATAACTATAAAAACCCAATTTCTTGCTTGACGGATGCTGATTTTTTGATTAAAGTGGGAGTTAGTGGGAGAATGTGGGAAAATTTGGTGGGCCTCGATGAATTTTCCGTAATATGAGGAGACAGCATGTTTCGTGGCGTCACGCAGCTCAGTCTGGATGCAAAAGGTCGGCTTGCGATACCCGCAAGATACCGTGGCGAGCTGGTGTCTTCTTGCTCTGGGCACTTGATCGTGACGGTGGATCCGTCCAGGTGTTTACTGATTTATCCCCAGCCAGCCTGGGAACCGATAGAACAAAAACTCAATAGTCTTTCCAGTTTTGATCCGGTAATCCGCAATTTACAGCGGTTGTTGATGGGTAATGCCTGCGATGTCGAGATGGACGGCGCCGGACGCATTTTGGTGTCGCCGCCGCTGCGTGAATTTGCCGGTTTATCCAAGGATGTGGTGCTGGTGGGTCAAGGCAATAAGTTTGAATTGTGGGATGCGGCCCAATGGGGCGTGCAGCTTGAAATGGCATTGGCGCTCAAGAGCGGCGATATGCCGCCGGAGCTGAACGGATTTTCGCTGTAAGCGGCGCGGCAAAAGCGGCAGATGCATAAGCCGGTGTTGTTGCGCGAAGCCGTCGATGCCTTGGCGATCAAGCCGGATGGCGCGTACGTCGATGCGACATTTGGCCGCGGCGGACATAGCCGCCTGATCCTGTCGCGCTTAGGCGAGCATGGCCGGTTGATCGCGCTGGATAGGGATCCGGCTGCAGTCGAAGCGGCGCAGGCGATAGCGGATCCGCGCTTTTGTATCCGGCACGGCAGTTTCTCGCAAATGCAGCAGATCGTAAAGACATTGGGTGTCGCGCAGGTTGATGGGGTATTGCTGGATTTGGGGGTGTCGTCGCCGCAGTTAGAGGAGGTTTCGCGCGGTTTTAGTTTCCGGGATAGCGGACCGCTCGATATGCGCATGGATACATCGGCCGGGCAAACAGCGGCGGAGTGGCTGGCAACGGTGAGCGAAGCGGAGTTGGCGCAAGTGATCCGCGAGTTTGGCGAAGAACGGTTTGCAAGACCGATTGCGCGAGCGATTGTGGCGGCCGGAGCGCAACAACCGATTGCAACGACGGGGCAGTTGGCCAGCATCGTGGCGGCAACGGTGCGATCCCGGCAGCGGGAGCGCGAACATGGCAAGCACCCGGCGACACGCACGTTCCAGGCCATAAGGATTTATCTGAACCGGGAGCTTGATGAGTTGGCGCAAGTGTTGCCGCAGTGCGTGGACATGCTGAAGCCGGGCGGGCGGTTGGTGGTGATCAGCTTTCATTCGCTGGAAGACCGGATGGTGAAACAGTTTATGCGGAAAGCGGCGAACGCGGACGAATTGCCTAGAGGTGTGCCGATGCGCGAAGCGGAATTGAAGAAATTTAGCCGGCAGACATTGCGGGTGATTGGCCGGGCGATCCAGCCGGGCGCGGATGAGGTGGCGGAAAATGTGCGAGCGAGGAGTGCGGTGATGCGTGTGGCGGAAAAAATTCAAGTGAACGGATGACCGGAATGTTCAAGCTGAATATTTTCTTCGTGCTGGTATCGATTGTATGCGCTCTGGGCGTGGTGACCTCGCAGCATACCGTGCGCAAATTATTCATGGCGTTGGAGAAAGAAAAGGAAATCGAACAGAAACTGGAAGTTGAATGGGGCCGGTTGCAGCTGGAGCAGAGCACATTAATTATGCATGGGCGTATCGAACAAATTGCGAAAGAGCACTTGAAGATGGTGGTGCCGCCAGCTTCGAATATCCAAATTGTATCGATTAACGCCGCCGAAGATCGTTCAAAAGCAGGGGCGCATCATGATTAAGATTAAAACCGCGATACCGCAAGTCAAGCTGACGGCATGGCGTTCGATCTTGTTATTCGGCCTGCTGGCGCTCGGTCTCATCAGTCTGGCGGTGCGCGCGGCGTATCTCCAGGGCATGCATCACGATTTTTTGCAGAAGAAAGGGGAATCGCGTTACAGCCGGGTGGTGGACATGAATGCGGACCGAGGCATGATTACCGACCGCAATGGCCACATATTGGCGATCAGTTCCCCGGTCGCTTCGATTTATGCCGATCCGAAAATGATCGAAATCGATCCGGAGAAATTAAAGCATTTGGCGCGTTTGCTGGAGATGGAAATCTCTGAAGTCAATACGCTGATCAATAAAGAAAACAGACGTTTTGTCTATCTCAAGCGGCACATCGTGCCGGACACCGCTGAGAAAATCATGAAACTGAAGGTTCGCGGCATCCATTTGCTGTACGAATCCAAGCGCTATTACCCGGAAAGTGAATTTGCGGCGCATGTTTTGGGATTTACCGACATCAATGACGAAGGCCAGGAGGGCGTCGAACGCGGCTGGCAGGATTTACTGGCGGGTGAGCTGGGCCGCCGCCGGGTATTGAAGGACAATAAAGGACAGATCATCGAAGATGTGGAAAATATCCGTCCGCCTAAACCCGGTCAGGATCTGGTGCTGTCGATCGACCGTAGAGTTCAGTACCGCGCGCATGCGGAATTGAAAAACGCCGTCCTGGAAAATCGCGCCAAAGCCGGCAGCATCGTGGTGCTGGACGCGCAAACCGGCGAGATTCTGGCCTTGACCAATTTACCGGCGTATAACCCGAACCGGCGGTCGTCGATCACCAATGAAAGGCTGCGCAACCGGGCGCTGATTGATACCTTCGAGCCTGGTTCGACGCTGAAGCCTTTTACCGTGGCGATTGCCATGGAGGTCGGCAAGGTTAACTCGAATACCGTTTTTCAAACAGCGCCGGGGATGTGGCAAGTCGGCAGAAAAACCATACGCGATGTCAGCAACAAAGGCGATCTGACGGTTGCGCAAATCATTCAGCAATCGAGCAATGTCGGCACCGCCAAAATCGCGTTGTCGCTGGAACCGCAGACCATGTGGGAAATGTTCAACCGCTCGGGTTTCGGCGCATTGACCAATTCCGGTTTTCCCGGCGAAGCGAGCGGCATTTTGCGGCCGTATAACAAATGGCGCCCGATCGAGCAGGCCACCATGTCTTACGGTCACGGCATTTCAACCAGCCTGCTGCAATTGGCGCGCGCCTATACGATTTTCACCAGCGGCGGCGAATTGAAACCGGTTTCGCTATTAAAACAGAACATGCCGGTCATGGGGCAGCGCGTGATTTCACGCGATACCGCGATGGCCATGAGCGAGATGCTGGAAATGGCGACCAAACCCGGCGGTACCGCGCCATTGGCGCAAATCAGCGGCTATCGCGTCGCCGGTAAAACCGGAACGGCGCATAAACTGGTCGACGGCAATTACGCCAATAAACGCTATATCTCAACTTTTGTAGGCTTTGCCCCGGTATCGAATCCGCGCCTGATCATTGCGGTGATGATCGACGAGCCTTCCGCAGGAAAATATTTCGGCGGGGCTGTCGCGGCGCCGGTTTTCAACAAAGTGATGTCAAGCGCGTTGCGTATTTTGAATATACCGCCCGATGCGCCCGCCAACAATGTCATCACTTTTACCGCAACCCCGGAAATAGGTGACGAAGGATGAGCGTAATGACGGCTAATCGAAACACACCGAAAATGTTTGATCCCCGGCGGATCGATGAATTGGGGATCGTTATCAGGAACCTGGTCGCCGACAGCAGGCTGGTAAAACCGGGAGATACATTCCTGGCCTATGCGGGTGAAACGACCGACGGCCGCAAATTCATTCCGCAAGCGATTATGGCAGGTGCCAATGCCGTTCTTTGGGATCCGCAAAATTTTTCCTGGAATCCCAATTGGCACATTCCATCGCTGGCGATCGAGGAATTAAAGACAAATGCCGGATTGATCGCCAGTCACGTGCATGGGTATCCGTCGGAAAAATTATGGATAACCGGCATTACCGGAACGAACGGTAAAACCTCTTGCAGTCATTGGTACGCGCAAGCGATGTCAAGCTTGGGGAAAAAGACCGCCGTGCTTGGAACGCTGGGCAGCGGATTTTGCGGTAATCTGGATATGACGGAAAATACCACGCCTGATGCGACCGTATTGCAGCGCTCTTTGGCAAAATTTGTCGAGCAAGGGGCGCAAGCTGCGGTGATGGAAGTTTCTTCGCATGGTTTGGTGCAAGGACGAATCAATGGCACAGTCATATCCGTCGCGGTGCTGACCAATTTGTCGCGCGATCATCTGGACTATCATCAGGATATGAATGCTTATGCCGCGGCCAAAGCGCGTTTGTTTTTCTGGCCGGGATTGAAATATGCGGTCATCAATATGGACGATGTGCTGGGTGTTGAGCTGTCGCGGCAGATTACCGGCAAATCCACAAAAATACTGGGTTACGGTTTTTATTACCCGGAAAAGCGCTATCCCGGTTCATTCAGCATGGTTTATGGTTCGAATCTAAAATTTGATATCGACGGTCTGGAGTTTGATATCGAATTTGAGGATAATCACGAACATTTAAAAGCCGGTTTGCTGGGTAAATTCAATGCATCCAACTTGCTCGCAGCCGCTGCTGCGCTGCTGGCAAGCGGAGTTCGATTGCCGGATGCGGTCCGGGCGCTTCAATCTGTGCAACCCATACCAGGACGGATGGAGAAATACGGTGGGGTTGACCAGCCGATTGTCATCGTGGATTACGCGCATACCCCCGATGCACTGGAGAAAGTACTGTGCACCTTGCGGGAATTATTGCGGACAATGAACCAAACGAGCGATATGACAAAACCAGGAAGGTTGTTCAGCGTGGTCGGCTGCGGCGGCGACCGTGACCGGGGAAAACGCGCGTTGATCGGAGACGTTGCAACCCGGCTGGCGGATGAGGTGATTTTTACCAGCGACAATCCGCGCTCGGAAGACCCGATAGAGATTATCAAGGATATGGTTGCCGGCACCGCCAAAACGAATTACCAGATCGAGGTTGAGCGATCGCTGGCAATCTATCAAGCCATCGCTAATGCGCGCAAAGGCGACATCATCCTGATAGCGGGCAAAGGGCATGAAAAATTTCAGGAAATCAAAGGCAAGAAAATTCCATTTAGTGATGCGGATGTGGTGCAGCAAGTATTAAAAGATTTGGCCGAAAAGGCACGGGTGCAGCCATGATGACGGTCCAAGAAGCTGCGGCAATCTTGCAAGCCGGATGGAGCGGTCCGGATGTGCTATTCAGGGGTGTGAGTACCGATAGCCGCACAGTTGCGGCAGGCGAGCTCTTCGTGGCATTAACCGGCGAAAAATTTGACGGCAGCCGCTTCGTGCAAAGCGCCAGACTAAAAGGCGCGATTGCCGCGATGGTTCCGCTGGCAGCCGGGGATGATGCCGGTTTGCCGCAGGATTTTCCATTGATCCGCGTGGCGGATACGCGGCTGGGTTTAGGGCATTTGGCGGCGCAATGGCGGAGCCGTTTTGTGATGCCTGTGATCGGTGTTACCGGCAGTAATGGAAAAACCACCACCAAAGAAATGATCGCAGCCATATTACGCAAAGCGACGGCAGCGGAATCACCCTTGCTCGCCGGCCGGGATCAAGGCGTGCTGGCAACCGAGGGTAATCTGAATAACGATATCGGCGTGCCGCAAATGTTGTTGCGAATGCGGCATCACCACCGCTATGCGGTGATTGAAATGGGTATGAATCACGTTGGTGAAATTGCCTATCTGACGCAATTGGCCAAACCCGATCTCGCGGTGATTACCAATGCCGGGGCAGCGCATATCGAAGGTCTCGGCTCCATAGAGGCCGTTGCGCGCGCCAAGGGAGAAATTTTCAAGGGACTGGGCCCGCAAGGGATAGCAGTCATCAATGCCGATGATTCCTATGCAACGCTCTGGCGTGAGCTGGCCGGTGATCGTCAGGTCATCGGCTTTGGCTTGCAGGCGCATGCGCAAGTGAGAACGCAGCTGCAAACCGGGCAGGAAGATCAGCAGATCCTATTTCAGTTACCCGCAGGGGCCGTCGGCATAAAACTTCACGCATTGGGAAAACACAATATCTACAATGCATTAGCAGCTGCCGCCGCAACTTATGCAATCGGCGTATCGAACGAAGCGATTGCCGCAGGACTGGAGTCGTTCCGAGGGGTTCAGGGGCGCTTGCAGAAAAAATGCGGTTTGCATCATGCGCTGCTGATTGATGATACCTATAACGCCAATCCGGATTCGGTGAGAGCGGCATTGGCGGTATTGGCCGCCGCGAAAGGCAGGAAAATACTGGTGCTGGGCGATATGGGAGAACTCGGCCATTCGGCGATTGACTTGCACCGCACTATCGGCCGCGATGCGCGCAACGCCGGGCTGGATCAATTGCTGACTTTGGGCGAATTGAGCGCCTACGCCGCGGAAGAATTCGGTCAGGGCGCGCGGCATTTCGAGTCGGTCGACGAATTGTTGGGCGTTACCGAGCATTTGCTGGCGGAGGATGTGACTTTGCTGGTGAAAGGTTCGCGTTTTATGCACATGGAACGGGTGGTTAAACAGCTGGAGCAACCCGAGGAGCTGCCATGCTGCTGACGTTATCGCAATGGCTGGCGCAGGATATACGGGCATTCAATGTGTTTAGTTATATCACTTTGCGAACGGTTATGGCGACTTTAACCGCGCTGGTGATTTCGTTCATTATCGGTCCGTATATGATACGTAAACTGACCGCCTACAAGATCGGACAATCCGTGCGCGACGACGGTCCGCAAACGCATTTGGTTAAAATGGGCACGCCGACCATGGGCGGCGCGTTGATCCTGATGTCGATCGTTATGACCACTTTGCTCTGGTCGGATTTGGGCAATCGGTATATCTGGGTGGTGCTGTTAACCACCTTGGGTTTTGGCGTGATCGGCTGGATCGACGATTATCGCAAAGTGGTGCATCGCAATCCGAAAGGCCTCTCGGCCAAATCAAAATTCTTCTGGCAATCGGTGATTGCCGTTGCGGTGGCGAGTTATCTGGTTTCCACCGCCGAGTTACCGGAACAAACCGATATGATCGTGCCCTTTTTCAAGGAAGTGGCGATTTCACTGGGGACGATCGGGTTTGTCGTGTTGACTTATTTTGTCATTGTCGGCACCAGCAACGCCGTGAACCTGACTGATGGCCTGGATGGCTTGGCGATCATGCCGACGGTCATGATCAGCAGCGCGCTGGCGGTTTTTGCCTATGTCACCGGTCACGTCGTTTTTGCCAAGTATCTAGGGATTCCTTATATCCCGAACGCCGGGGAATTATCGGTATTTTGCGGCGCAATGGCTGGCGCAGGACTGGCATTCCTATGGTTCAACGCGTATCCCGCGGAAGTGTTCATGGGCGATGTCGGCGCGCTGGCGTTGGGCGCCGCATTGGGGGTGGTGACGGTCATTGTGCGCCAGGAAATCGTGCTGGTGATCATGGGCGGCGTATTTGTAGTGGAAGCGCTATCGGTGATGTTGCAGGTTGCATCATTCAAGTTGCTGGGACGGCGCATTTTCCGCATGGCGCCGCTGCATCATCATTTTGAATTGAAAGGCTGGAAAGAGAATCAGGTGGTCGTGCGATTCTGGATTATTACCATTATTTTGGTATTGATAGGTCTATCGACGTTGAAATTAAGATGAACCGATGAATGTAAGCGGTAAAAAAATCTTGGTGCTTGGAATGGGTGAAACGGGCTTATCCATGGTGAAATGGCTGATAAGGCAAGGCGCGGACGTGCGCGTTGCCGATAGCCGTCAGCAGCCCCCGGCATTGCGGGAGGTAAGGGAAAAGCACCCGGACGTGAGAGTCTTTACCGGTAAATTTGAGAGCGCTATGTTGGACGATATTGAAATGATCGCGATCAGTCCGGGTGTGTCGGTTGCGGATCCTTGCGTTCAGCAAGCGGTAAAACAGGGCATACCGGTGGTTGGCGATATGGTGCTGTTCTCATGGGCGCTGGAACAATCGGGTTTACCGAAACCGAAAGTGCTGGCGATTACCGGATCAAACGGCAAAACCACGGTAACGTCGATGGTGGGCGCGATGTTGAGAAAATCGGGCTGGAATGTCGAAGTGGCCGGAAATATCGGCCCAGCCGTATTGGATGCGCTCATGAAACGGATCGACGCCGGTGATTGGCCGCAAGCTTGGGTGCTGGAAGTGTCCAGCTTCCAATTGGAAACCACGCATAATCTGAATGCTGACGTCGCTGCCGTGCTGAATTTGAGCGAAGATCATCTGGATCGCTATGCCGCGATGCAAGATTACATCGCGGCCAAAGCAAGAATTTTTTTGCATGAACAAGAAGATGCTGGCATACAAATATTAAACCGTGACGATCCGGTGGTTAAAGGCATGGCATTAGCACAGCGGAAGCACGTAACCTTCGGGGTGGATAGCGCGTCCGTGCAATCGGATTTCGGCATGCTGCACAACGGTGACGATTTATGGTTGATGGAGGGAGGCCGGCCATTGATGAAAACCAGCGAGCTCGTCGTCAATGGCTTGCATAATGCCGCCAACGCTTTGGCTGCGTTGGCGATCTGCCGCGCCTTGGCGCTTCCGATGGCGCCCTTGTTGGCGGCTTTGCGCGAATTTCGCGGCCTGCCGCACCGGATGGAAAAGGTTGCCGCGTTCAATGGCGTGACTTTCTTTGATGATTCCAAGAGCACTAACGTGGGTGCAACGATAGCAGCCCTGAATGGCATGAGAAAGAATGTCATTTTAATCGCCGGCGGAGATGGCAAGGGACAGGATTTCTCGTTGATGCGGGATGCCGTTGCCAATAACGCCAGAGCGGTCGTGCTGATAGGCCGTGATGCCGGAATTATCGCCAATGAATTAAAAGATTGCGGAGTGCCGTTGCATTTCGCGGCTACGATGGAAGAGGCGATGCAAAAAAGCTTCTTGTTGGCGCAAGCGGGCGACGTGGTGCTGCTTTCGCCGGCATGCGCCAGTTTCGATATGTTCAGAAATTATATCCATCGCGCGGAAGTTTTCGTGGCGGCGGTCAAGGATATCGAGAACAAGTTTTTCAGTTTTGGACAGAAGAAGCACTAAGCCATGATATATCAAGCGAATAGCCAAAAACCGAGAGTCATGAGTGATTATGATCAGGCGCTGGTCTGGTCGGCATTGTTGCTGTTAAGTATCGGCTTGGTGATGATTTACTCTGCCTCGATCGCGATTGCCGAAGCGCAATTCGGCGCCGATCGCGCCGGTCATTACCTGTTGCGGCATAGCGCGTATCTCGGCGTCGGCTTGCTGCTGGGATTGATCGCTTTTCAGGTGCCCATGCAGGTATGGCAAAAATATGTGACTTATTTGCTGATGATCTGCTTGTTGATGCTGGTGCTGGTTCTCATTCCCGGGATCGGTCATGAAGTCAACGGCAGTCAGCGCTGGATTTCACTATACGTAGTCAATATCCAGCCATCCGAGTATATGAAATTCTGCATGGTGTTGTATGCGGCGGATTACGTGAACCGTAAGGTGGTCGATCTTAATTCATTCTTCAAGGGCTTCTTGCCAATTACCGTGGTGTTATCGGTCGTTGGCGCTTTATTGCTGCTGGAGCCGGATTTCGGCGCGTTCTTTGTGGTAACGGCGCTGGCGATGTCGATCCTGTTTCTCGGTGGTGTCAGTCTGAAAATCTTTATCGCGCTGATCAGTATATTGGCGATCGGTCTCTACGAGTTGATTTTGAGTTCGCCGTACCGGTTGAACCGGGTGATCGCATTTATGGATCCGTGGGCGGATCCGTATGGTAAAGGCTATCAATTGAGTCATGCGCTGATCGCGTTTGGCCGCGGCGAATGGCTCGGCGTAGGCTTGGGCGGCAGTGTCGAGAAATTATTCTATTTGCCGGAGGCGCATACCGATTTCTTGCTTTCGGTGCTTGCCGAAGAGCTCGGTTTTGTGGGCGTAGCCACCGTGATTGTGCTCTTTATTTGGCTCATAACCCGTGCCTTCGTCATCGGGCGTTTGGCGGCCAAGCTGGGGAATCCTTTTTCTGCGCTGGTGGCGCAAGGAATCGGTATCTGGATTGGCGTGCAGGCGCTGATCAATATGGGCGTTAATATGGGGGTTTTGCCGACCAAAGGACTGACATTACCGCTGCTGAGTTTTGGCGGCAGCAGCATTACCGCGATTTGTCTCGCACTGGCAGTGCTGTTGCGGATCGATTGGGAAAACCGGCAGCGCTTGCGGGGGCTGAACGTATGAACACGCGTACCATCCTGATCATGGCGGGCGGAACCGGCGGGCATGTGTTTCCGGGTTTGGCGGTAGCCGATTATCTGCGGCAAGCCGGCTGGCGTGTGGTGTGGCTGGGAACGGAGGCGGGCATGGAGCTGAGGCTGGTGCCGCAAAGAGGTTATCAGACGGAGGTGATCAGTTTCTCGGGATTGCGCGGCAAGCGGTTGCTGACATGGGCTTTATTGCCGTGGCGTTTGCTCAGGGCATTTTTGCAGAGTCTGCGCATCATCCAGCGGGTTAAACCCGATGTTGTGTTGGGAATGGGCGGTTATCCGGCGTTCCCGGGTGGCATGATGTCTTCGCTGCTGAATAAACCGCTGGTTATCCACGAGCAAAATTCGATCCCCGGGTTAACCAATAAAATTCTGGCGAAACTGGCGGAAAGAGTTTTTCTCGGATTCCCCGATGCTTTGCAGTCCGGAAAGGTCAGCGCCGTGTGGTCGGGAAATCCCGTGCGCGCCGAGATCGCGCAAATCGATGCGCCGGAACAGCGTTACCGGGAACGGCAAGGAAAACTTCACGTGCTGGTCGTGGGGGGCAGTCTGGGCGCGCAAATCCTGAATGACACAGTTCCGCAAGCACTTAAGCTGATTCCAGAAAATTTGCGTCCTATCGTGGTGCACCAGACGGGCGCCGCTCATTGGGAAACGGTTAACAAGCGCTATGTCGATTTGCATCTGCAAGCGGAAGTCCTGGCGTTTATCGAAGATATGGCCAAATGCTATGCTGCATCGGATTTGGTGGTGTGCCGCGCCGGTGCGCTGACAGTTGCCGAACTAAGCGCAGCCGGTGCCGCCAGCATACTGATACCCTATCCGCATGCGGTGGACGATCATCAAACCGCGAATGCGCGGTTTCTTTCCAGCCGGGGAGCCGCGGTGCTTTTGCCGCAAGCGGAATTAAATGCGCAAAAGCTCGCGGATTTGTTGATGAATTTAACACGGGAAAAATTACTCGAGATGGCAAAGGCCGCGCGCAGTCTGGCAAAACCGGAGGCCACCCGGGTCGTCGCGCAAGCCTGTATCGAATTAAGTGGAGCGCTGCATGAAGCATAAAGTTAAACACATACATTTTGTAGGTATTGGCGGCGCGGGCATGAGCGGGATTGCCGAGGTGTTTGTGAACCTGGGATTTCAAGTCAGCGGTTCGGATTTGATCAGCAACCAAGTTACGCAACGCTTATCAAAGCTCGGAATTCAAGTATATAGCGGTCATGCCAGCGGACAGATCGCCGGCGCCGACGTGGTGGTGACTTCCACAGCGGTCAAGCCGGACAATCCGGAAGTGATCGCGGCAAAAAACAAAAATATTCCGGTCGTGCCGCGTGCCATGATGCTGGCCGAGCTATTGCGGTTGCGCAGCGGTATCGCCGTTGCCGGAACTCACGGCAAAACCACGACAACCAGCTTGATTGCCAGCATATTGGCGGAAGCCGGTATGGATCCGACGTTTGTCATCGGAGGAAAGCTGGAAGCCGCGGGATGTCACGCCCAGCTCGGCAGCGGCGAATTCATCGTGGTCGAGGCCGATGAATCCGACGCATCATTTTTGTATTTGCAGCCGGTTCTGGCGGTTGTGACCAATATTGATGCGGATCATATGGAAACCTACGGACACGATTTCAACCGGCTCAAACAGACCTTTGTGGAATTCGTCCAGCATTTGCCTTTTTACGGAATGGCCGTGATTTGCGTGGACGACGCCAATGTTCGCGAAGTGATGCCGGCGATAACCAAACCGATTACAACCTATGGGCTATCGGAAACCGCACAGGTCCGCGCGATCAACATTACGCATAAGCATCATCAAATGAAATTTACCGCGGTGATCGGTGTTAACGGATCGGCCCGTTATTTGGATATCACGCTCAATTTACCCGGACTTCACAACATTCAGAATGCATTGGCAGCCATCGCCGTTGCCAACGAAATCTGCGTGCCGGATGCTGCGATCGTCAAGGCACTGGCGGAATTCAAGGGAGTGGAGCGGCGATTCCAGCAATTTGGAAACATCCGCTTGTCCGCGCATAAAAGTTTTTCATTGATTGATGATTATGGTCATCACCCGGCAGAAATGGATGCGACCATTAAAGCGGCGCGCGGCGCATTTCCGGGCAGGCGGTTAGTGGTTGTTTTTCAGCCGCATCGTTACACGCGAACGCGCGATGTATTTGAGGATTTCACGCGGGTATTGTCGCAGGCCGATCTTTTGCTGCTTACCGAAGTGTATCCGGCGGGGGAAGAACCGATTGTCGCGGCGGATAGTAAATCACTGGCGCGGGCAATCCGGATACAGGGCAAGGTGGAGCCGATTTATATCGAAGAGGTCGATGATTTGGCGGATGCCGTTCTGGGTGTGGTTCAGGATGGCGATGTGGTATTGGTGATGGGCGCCGGTTCGGTGGCGCGAGTGGCGCCGCAGATAGCGCAAACAGGTAGTAAGCTGACGGTTGTTAATGGGGATTAAAACGGGGCTTAATGAGAAATGACTGCAATGTTGTCCGTTCCGAGACCGATCATGATGCCGATGGATCAAACAGCCGGTGAAGCTGGCGCAGTACCGCTGCGTGGCGAGATGCGCATCAATGAGCCGATGCGAAGCCATGTCACCTGGCGCGCGGGGGGTATTGCGGATCGCTATTACATGCCGGCGGATCTGGACGATTTCGCCAATGTTCTCCGGGCATTCCCGCAACAAGCGGTATATGTTATCGGCTTGGGCAGCAATTTGCTGGTCAGGGATGGAGGGTTGCACGGCATCGTGATTGCTTTGCACGCGCGATTGAACGATTTGCAGTTGATCGAAAAAAATGAATCCGGCGGATTGGTTTATGTGGGCGCCGGCGTGGCTTGCGCCAAGGTTGCGCGGTTTTCCGCTCAGCACGATTTGGCAGGCGCCGAATTTTTAGCCGGAATCCCGGGGACGATCGGCGGCGCCTTGGCGATGAACGCCGGGTGCTATGGGTCTGAAACCTGGCAATTTGTAGAACGGGTGAAAGTCATCGATCGCAGCGGCCAAATTTTGGTCCGTCACGCGACGGATTACGAGACCGGTTATCGAAGCGTGAAACTGCAACACCAATCGGCAACAGTCCCGGCAGAATGGTTTGCCGGCGGTTTTTTCAGGCTGTCATCGGGGAATCAGGCGGAATCCCGGCAGAAAATTAAGCAGCTGCTGTCGCAACGTGTGAGTAGTCAGCCATTGAATCGACCGAATGCCGGTTCGGTTTTTCGCAATCCGCCAGGGGATTTTGCTGCGCGGCTGATCGAAGCTTGCGGTTTAAAAGGGTGTCATTTGGGCGGCGCCATGGTATCGCCGAAGCATGCCAATTTTATTGTAAATACCGGTCATGCCACCGCAGCGGATATTGAGGCGCTGATGATGATGGTGCAACGCAAGGTAAAGAAAGCGATGGCGGTCGACTTGATCCCGGAGGTCAGAATTATCGGTGAGCCGAGGAGGTTGGCATAGTGACAGCGCATGATTTCGGCAAAGTTGCGGTGTTGTTAGGCGGACGATCCGCGGAACGGGAGATATCGTTGCAAAGCGGAGAGGCGGTGCTTGCTGCGTTGCGACGCAGCGGAGTGGATGCTTATCCGTTCGATCCAGCCAGTCAGGGATTGGAAATGTTGATGCAGCAAGGTTTTAAAAGGGCTTTCATTACGCTGCACGGACGTTTTGGCGAAGATGGAACGGTGCAGGGCGTGCTTGAATGGATCAGATTGCCGTATACCGGCAGCGGCGTGATGGCGAGTGCTTTGGCGATGGATAAATGGCGCACTAAATTGATTTGGCAAGCCGCTGGGATTCTCTCCCCGCGATATGCCCTGCTGCAGGCCGATAGCGATTTTGCTGCGGTTGCAGAAGCACTGGGGCTACCGCTAATCGTCAAACCGGCACGTGAAGGATCCACGATAGGCTTGAGTAAAGTGTTCGACAGCAAGGATTTGGAAGCCGCCTATCATTTAGCGGCAGAACACGATTCTCTGGTGCTGGCGGAAGAATTTATTGCCGGTCAGGAATTAACGGTGGCGGTGCTGGGGGATATGCCTTTGCCGCTGGTCAGAATCGAGATAGCCGGTGATCTTTATGACTATGAAGCGAAGTATTTCTCCAATGAAACCCGCTATTTTTGTCCCAGCGGATTGCCGGGTGACGTGGAGGAAGCCATTCAGAAGCAAGCGTTACAAGCTTATAGAGTCTTGGGTTGCCGGGGCTGGGGCAGGGTTGATTTGATTTTAACGCCGTCCGGTCAGTTCTACTTTCTCGAAGCCAATACTTCGCCGGGAATGACCGGCCATAGCTTGGTGCCGATGGCTGCAAAGGCTGCGGGAATTTCCTTTGAAGAATTGGTTGTGAAAATATTGGATCTTGCGCATGTGGAATAATCCTAATGCATTGAATTTTTTGTCTAAGATACTGTTCGGTATGGTTGCGATAGCCGTGTTGTATGCCATCGGCTTGCAGTTGATAAGGCCGCCTTTTTTTCCAATCAAGGAAATTAGCATCAATGTTGTTCGTGGTGAAACAAAAAACATGGTTTTACAGAATGTTACCAATGAACAAATTGAGCAGCTCGTGAAAACTGAGATTGACGGAAATTTTATTTCGGTAAATTTAACCGCAGTGCGCGAAGCTTTTGTAAAATTGCCGTGGGTGCGAGAGGCGAAAGTAAATAGGGAATGGCCCCATGGATTGAATGTGACGCTGGAAGAACATCGTGCGCTGGCTTATTGGGGAAGTCATGCTTTGGTCAACACTTATGGCGAGGTGTTCCGGGTTAGCGCTGAGATGGATTTGCCGGTTTTTACAGGACCCAATGAAGCGAGTGCGCACGAGGTAACGCGGCAATATCAGCGTTTCAACCAAATTCTAGCACCGCTGCAGCAAAAAATTGCCGAGCTGATCCTGACACCACGCTATGCCTGGCGTATTCAATTGGATACCGGAACAGTCCTGGAATTGGGGCGCGATGAAACGGAAGAACGATTGATCCGCTATGTTTCAATATTCAATCACAGTATTGCTTTGTTAAATCAGCAAGGGCCACTAGCATATGTCGATTTGCGTTATCCAAACGGTTTTGCGATTCGCACGCCGGATGCGGCGCCACACGTACCGCGTAAATCCGATGCCAGGAGAGAGACGTGAGACCAGGGAGATGGGACTAGATGAATAAGGCTAGAGAAAATAGGAATTTGATTGTCGGGCTGGATATCGGCACATCAAAAATTGTCGCCATTGTTGCGGAAGTCGTACCGGAAGGCGGTTTTGAAGTGATAGGCCTGGGCAGTCATCCGTCGCGCGGATTAAAGAAAGGCGTTGTGGCCAATATCGAGACAACCGTGAATGCCATTCAGCGAGCGCTGGAAGAGGCGGAATTAATGGCGGATTGCAAGATTCAGGAAGTGTATACCGGAATAGCCGGCAGCCATATCAGGGGTTTTAACTCAAATGGCATGGTGCCCATCAAGGATAAGGAAGTTACCGAGAAAGATGTTGAGCGGGTCATGGAAGCGGCGAAGGCAGTCAATATTCCCGCCGACCAGCAAATATTGCACGTTCTCAACCAGGAATTCATCATCGATGGCCAGGAAGATGTGCGGGAACCGGTAGGGATGAGCGGTATACGGCTGGAAGTGAAAGTGCATATCGTCACCGGTGCTGTTTCCGCGGCGCAAAACATCGTGAAGTGCGTTCACCGCTGCGGGTTGGAGGTGCGTGACTTAATTTTGCAGCCGCTCGCGTCCGCGATGGCTGTGTTATCCGATGATGAGAAAGATTTAGGTGTCTGTTTGGTGGATATCGGTGGCGGAACGACCGATATCGCGGTATTTACGCATGGTGCCATCCGGCATACGGCGGTGATCCCGATCGCCGGCGATCAAATTACCAATGATATTGCCATGGCGTTACGCACCCCTACGAAAAGTGCGGAAGATATCAAATGCCGCTATGGCTGCGCGCTCAGAAGCCTCGCCGATACGCATGAGATGGTCGAAGTTCCGGACGTCGGCAACCGCGGATCCCGCCAGCTCTCCAAACAAACTTTGGCGGAAGTCATCGAGCCGCGAGCGGAAGAGCTTTATTGCATGGTGCAAGCGGAATTGCGCCGCAGCGGATTTGAAGAATTGCTGTCTTCCGGGATCGTGATAACCGGTGGATCCGCTTCGTTACGCGGTATGGTGGAGCTGGGCGAAGAAATCTTCCATATGCCGGTAAGGCTGGGTTTGCCGAATTATCACGGCAACTTGAAGGAAGTGATCCACACCCCGCGATATTCAACAGGAATCGGTTTAATTTTAGCGGGTATCGAGCAGTTGCAGCATCATCACGGTTCAAGGTTACAAGGAGGTTCTGCGAAGCAGATTTTTTCCAGGATGAAAGGGTGGTTCCAAAAGAATTTTTAAAGGGAAAGTTACGGGTATTAATGAGTAATATTGGTAGTCAAGCGGCTTTAATTTCAATGTACTAAAGGAGAAACAATATGTTCGAAATCATGAATAACGAAACTCAAGAAGCAGTCATCAAAGTCGTCGGCGTTGGTGGATGCGGCAGCAATGCGGTGGATCATATGATTCAGAACGGCATGCAAGGCGTTGAGTTTATCAGCATGAACACTGATGCCCAAGCATTGAAAAGTAATAAAGCGCCAACGGTATTGCAACTCGGCACAGGCATTACCAAAGGGTTAGGCGCGGGAGCCAACCCTGAAATCGGACGTGAAGCCGCGCTGGAAGATCGTGACCGGATTGCTGAATTGATTCAGGGCGCTGACATGCTTTTCATCACCGCCGGCATGGGCGGGGGTACAGGCACCGGAGCCGCGCCGGTTGTTGCGCAAGTGGCCAAGGAAATGGGGATATTGACTGTTGCCGTTGTCAGCAAACCGTTTGCATTTGAAGGAAAACGTTTGATAGCCGCAAAAACGGGAATGGAGTCGCTGGCGCAACATGTCGATTCGCTGATTGTAATTCCTAACGACAAGCTGATGATGGTCTTAGGCAATGATATTTCGATGCTGGATGCTTTCAAAGCGGCTAACGATGTGCTTTATGGCGCCGTTGCTGGCATCGCGGAAGTAATTAATTGTCCGGGCTTGGTGAATGTGGATTTTGCCGATGTGAAAACCGTTATGTCCGAAATGGGCATGGCAATGATGGGTTCCGCGGTCGCCATGGGAGTTGATCGTGCTCGTGTCGCGGCAGAACGCGCGGTTTCAAGTCCGCTGCTGGAAGATATTTCTTTGACTGGCGCGCGCGGTATTTTGGTGAATATTACCGCGAGCCAATCACTCAAGATGCGTGAAGTGCATGAAGTGATGAACACCATTAAAGATCTATCCGCCGAAGATGCAACGATTATTGTCGGTACCGTGATTGATGAAGATATGGCTGATAATTTGCGCGTGACTTTGGTTGCTACAGGGCTGGGCAGCGTCGCAAGTCAGAACCAAGGTCAAAGCTCGCCATTGACGGTTGTTCATACCCGTACTGGAACCGATGACCGGGATTCAATTTTCTCTACGGAAGAGCCTGCAGTCATGAGAACCGGCCGGAGAAGTAATGCCACTGTGGCGGCAATGCGCCAGTCAGGCGTTGATCCAATGGACATTCCCGCTTTTTTAAGAAGACAAGCTGATTAATTAGAATGGATGGAATATTTTTGCCCTGCTAAGGATATTTAGCAGGGCTCACGCAGGCATATATCTATTTGAATATAAAAATTATTGAGGTGAGTTACTAAATTAATTTCTGCGGCATCCGATATCATCCCGGCTTGCGCTCATGAAAAAATGTGAGCAAGTATTTTTTAATATACAAAAACTGAAGTGCGTGATCCCGTTCATCAGTATTTGTTTTTGATAAAGGAGATGCCATGAAGCAATTATTTATTTTTGTAACTCTGCTATTCCTGTTCACTGGTACAGCATTTGCAGCGGTCAATCTGAATACGGCAACACAAGCGGAACTGGAAAGCTTGCAAGGGATCGGTCCTGCAAAAGCAAAAGCGATCGTAGAGTACCGTGAGAAAAATGGCGCTTTTACTTCGGTAGATGATTTAGCCAAGGTAGCCGGCGTGGGACCTGGCATTATCAAGCAAATACGCGATGCGGTTACGGTTACAGTTGCAGCGGAACAAAGCGCAGAGGCTCCTGAGAAGAAGTAGCGGTTTTGATATAACAAATCATAAAACCCCCTCTGACATTGTTCAGAGGGGGTTTTTTATTTAAACGCAAGAAATGAAACAAGACGGCAATCTGATACGCATGCATAAAACGATTGAGAATTTTGTAGGAAATACCCCTTTAGTCAGGCTGAAACATCTCCCTGGTGTAACGAGCAACGTGGTGCTTGCCAAGCTTGAAGGAAATAATCCGGCAGGATCGGTGAAAGACCGCCCGGCATTATCGATGATTTCGCATGCGCAGCAGCGCGGTGAAATCCGCCCGGGTGATACCTTGATCGAAGCGACCAGCGGCAATACCGGCATTGCGCTGGCCATGGCGGCGGCGATGATGGGCTACCGGATGGTGCTCGTCATGCCGGAGAATCTCAGCATCGAAAGGCGGCAATCGATGAGTGCCTATGGCGCAAAAATCATCCTGACACCAAAATCCGGAGGAATGGAACAAGCCCGCGATATCGCGGAAAAAATGCGCGATGAAGGACAGGGATATATTCTCGACCAATTTGCCAATCCCGATAATCCGCTGGCGCATTATCAAGGCACGGCCCCGGAAATTTGGCGGGATACCGGTGGAACCCTCACGCATTTCGTGAGCAGCATGGGAACGACCGGCACCATCATGGGGTGTTCCAGTTTTTTTAAAGAGCAGGCGAAGCAGATCAAAGTGATCGGCGTGCAGCCGGAGGAAGGCGCGCAGATTCCAGGGATTCGAAAATGGTCACCGGCGTATTTGCCGAAAATTTTCGATGCATCCCGCGTGGATGAAATGATTTATGTATCGCAACCGGAAGCGGAAGAAATGACGCGGCGCATGGCACGGGAAGAAGGGATTTTTGCCGGGATATCATCAGGCGGGGCGTTAGCTGCCGCATTGCGGTTATCTGCGCAAGTAGAGAATGCGGTTATTGTGTTTATTGTTTGCGATCGCGGCGACCGCTATTTGTCTACCAATGTTTTTGCATCGGAATAAAGCGGCCGGATAACTGTGTTCATGGATAGCGCGATACCTAAAATTGATTTTTCATTTCCGGTACGGGTTTATTACCAAGATACCGATGCGGGTGGGGTTGTTTACCATACCTGCTATCTGAATTTTATGGAACGCGCGCGGTATGAATGGCTGCGGGCGCTTGGGTTTAATGTGAATTCGTTGACTGCAGATCACAAAGCATTATTCATGGTGAGGTCGATCGATGTTGTGTATTTCAAGCCGGCCGTGCTGGATGACTTGTTGAATGTGACGGTGACGGTGAACGAAATAGGTAGAAGTCGTATTACGTTATTGCAAGAAATAATTTGCAATCATGTCAAGTTAGTGAGTGCCACAATACATGTGGTATGTGTCGGCGCGGAAACGCTCAAGCCAGTGAGCATACCTGCGCCATTACGTGAAAAAATTAGGAATTCCGCATGAGTACAACAGTTACGCAAGATATGTCATTTCTTCATCTGATCACGAGCGCTAGTGTGTTGGTGCAACTGGTGATGCTGATTTTGGTAATGATTTCATTTTTTTCATGGTGGTACATTTTCAGAAAATTATTCGTTATCCGCAGTGAAATAAAGAAAACCGATGATTTCGAGGATATTTTCTGGCGTGGTGTCGATTTGAATGCTTTCCATCAGCGCATTACCAGTTCGCGCTATCAGTCAGGCTGCCTGGAGCGTATTTTTGCAGCCGGTTTCGGAGAATTTACCAAACATCCGACCGGATCGGATCTGGAAGCGGTGATGGAGAGCACGCGCAGAGCCATGCGGGCAACCTATCAACGCGAGATGGATTATCTGGAATCGCATTTATCGTTTCTCGCCACGGTGGGATCCGTAAGCCCCTACATCGGCTTGTTAGGTACCGTATGGGGAATCATGAATTCATTCCGCAGTTTGTCGAGCGTGACGCAAGCAACGATTGCCCATGTTGCGCCGGGCATTGCCGAAGCTTTGATCGCCACAGCCATGGGGTTGTTTGCCGCGATTCCGGCGGTGGTTGCCTACAATCGCTATGCCAGCAGCACCGATCAATTGGCGACCCGGTTTGAAAGTTTCATGGAAGAGCTATCCAATGTATTGCAACGGCGTGCGGCCGAATAACCGGATTGAGAGTGGATTATGACACGTCGAGCCAAACATAGATTAATGAATGAAATCAATGTGGTCCCCTACATTGACGTGATGCTGGTGTTATTGATTATTTTCATGGTAACTGCGCCCATGATCAATCATGGGCAAATCGAGTTGCCGCAGATCGGAAAATCGCTGGCGACACCGGCGGCCCCGCTGGAGGTGATCATCAAAGCGGATGGCAGTCTCACATTACGTGACCGGGCTGTATCCGCTACGGAACAGCCAGTCGACCGGGTGCAATTGATCAACGCGATTAAACAAAAACAAGCGCAAAATGCCGATCAGCCGGTTGTAATTGCTGCGGATAAAAACGTGCGCTACGAAGAAGTTATTAAGGTGATGGACATTCTGCAACAAAATCAAGTGTCGAAAGTAGGCTTGCTGGCACAACAAAAATAATGAATTTGTAATGACTGTGAGTGTGCAAAGGAATACCCCTCATGCAGAACCCAAGTCGCTAACGGCAGGTGTGCTGGCAGGGCTGGTTCATTTATTGTTTGTCGCATTATTGGTTTTTGGGTTGCATTGGAAAGACCACCCGCCGGAAGGCATGATGGTCGAAATCTGGACGGAATTACCTAAACCGATACAAGAACCGGTGAAAACCCAGCCTCCGCCAAAACCACCGGAGCCGCAGCCAGTGCCGCCAAAGCCTGAACCACCGAAACCGGAGCCTCCTAAGCCGGAGCCGCCCAAACCAGAGCCTCCTAAGCCTGAGCCACCCAAACCGGAACCACCGAAGCCGGAGCCGGTTAAAGCGGAACCACCCAAGCCGGTAGCGCAAAAAGCAGCCGTAACACCACCGGTCAAGAAGCCGGATATTGCGATGAAAGAGAAACCGGACCCGGAAGAGCAGAAGAAGAAAGAACAGGAAAAGATTAAAGAGCAGGAACATTTAAAAGAAATCGAGAAGCAGAAAGAACTCGAGAAAAAGAAAGAGCTGGAAAAACAGAAAGAACTGGAGAAGCAAAAAGAATTAGCCCGGCAAAAGGAGCTGGAGAAACAAAAAGCGCTAGAGAAGCAGCGGGAACTCGAAAAGCAAAAGGAAGCCGCACGGCAAAAAGAGTTGCAACTCCAGAAAGAAAGAGAGCAAGCCGCGCAACGGCAACGTGAGCAGGAGGCCAAAGCGCAGCGGGATGCTGAAGCACAACGCGCTGCACAGCAAGCTGCGGCAAGGAATCAAGTGACCAATGAAATTTCAAAATATAAAGCTCTGATTCTTGCCAAGATCAAAAGCAGAATCGTCATGCCGCCTGATTTGCCAGGGAATCCCGTGGTGGAGTTCAACGTGACGTTGCTGCCGGGGGGAGATATTTTGGACGTTCGGCTTAGCAAGAGCAGCGGACACGCGGTTTTTGACAGTGCGGTGGAACGCGCCATTCATTTGTCCAAACCTTTGCCGCTACCGCCCGATCCGGCGCTGTTTAACGAATTCCGCAATCTGAATATTACAGTGCATTATCGTGAATGATTGTTATAATCCATTGGTAATTTTTGCATTATTAATTAGTTAATCACTATGTCAAACTATCGTTTCAAATCACATCGCGGCATCTGGATTGTTTTATTCTGGTTATTTTCGCTGCCGTCCTTTGCACAACTGAACATCGAGATTTTCGGCGGCGGGGCTTCGCGGATTCCGGTCGCGATTGTGCCTTTTGCCGATGAAAACGCGCTGCCGCAAAACCTTACGCCGGTGATTAGCGCCGATTTGCAACGCACCGGGTTGTTCCGGTTGATCGATCCGGCTGGATCGTCGCCCCATGCGCCGGTCGAAGTGGTTTATTCGGATTGGGCCGAACGCGGCGCCAATGCGCTGGTTATCGGACGGGTGACGCAGTTGTCTTCCGGGCAAGTGGAGATTCAGTTTCGCGTGATGGATGTCGCCAAGAAAGCGCAGTTGACGGGATTGGCGCTTACCGTTCCGGCTACGCAATTGCGCGCGGCGGCGCATCGTATCGCGGATGTCATTTATGAAGCGCTAACCGGTGATGTCGGAGTGTTCAGCACCCGCATCGCCTATGTATTGAAGCGCGGCGAAAGATATGCACTGCAGGTTGCCGATTCGGATGGTTATAACGCGCAATCGATTATCGAATATACCGAGCCCATCATTTCCCCGGCCTGGTCGCCGGACGGTAGTCAACTGGCGTACGTTTCCTTTGAGAACAAAAAGCCGGTCGTTTATGTACAAACACTGGCGACGCGCGAGCGCAGAGCGGTGGCCAGCTTTAAAGGTAGTAACAGCGCTCCGGCGTGGTCGCCGGACGGAAAACGACTGGCCGTGGTGCTGACCAATCAAGGCGGCTCGCAAATTTTTCTGGTGAACGTGGACGGCAGCGGGTTGCAGCGGTTGAGCAGAAGTTCGGGAATCGATACCGAGCCGAATTTCTCGCCGGATGGACGGTACATTTTATTCACATCCGATCGCGGCGGCAGTCCGCAAATTTACCGCATGGCGGTAACGGGATCGGAATCCAGTAATGCCGAGCGGATGACTTTTGAGGGCAGTTACAATGTCAGCCCAGACTATAGCCAGGATGGCAAGAGCTTTACGTTTATTCACCGGCATAATAACCAATTCAATGTGGCGGTACAGGAGATTGGTTCCCGTCAAGTGCAGATACTGACCAATTCCCGGTTTGATGAATCGCCCAGCTTCGCGCCGAACGGCAAGATGATTCTGTATGCGACCGAGATAAACGGGCATGGTATATTATCGGCGGTTTCCAGAGACGGGCAAACCAGGCAGCATCTCACTGTTCAAACGGGCGATATCCGCGAACCGGCTTGGGGTCCTCTACCGAAGTGGAAGTAGTATTTTATTAATCAACAGGAGAATTAAATGAAAAAAATATTGGGAATTACACTGATTGTGCTGTTAGCAGGCTGTGCCAGCCAAACAACACAGCCGGATGAAGAATTAAACGCGGACTCCGGGTATAGTGACGGGATGAGCGGTAGCGATTTGATGGGATCCGGATCCGGTAGACCCGGCTATTTCAGCCAGCTGAATGATCCCAATAGTATTTTGTATCAACGCAGTGTTTATTATGACTATGACAGCTATACCGTCAAAAGCGAATATCGCGAACTGGTGCTGTCGCACGCCAGATTCCTGCGCGACAATCCCGACGCCAGCGTCATCCTGCAAGGCAACACTGATGATCGCGGCAGCCGTGAATACAACCTGGCATTGGGTCAGCGCCGCGCCGATAGCGTAAGAAACATGATGACATTGGCGGGCGCCAGAGATTCTCAGATCGAAGCCGTCAGCCTCGGCGAAGAAAAACCGCGTGCTTTGGGTCATGGTGAATCAGCTTGGAGTCAGAACCGCCGCACCGATATTCTGTATCGGGGTGAATAATGCTGATACGCGCTTTCCTTCTTGTATTGCTGCTGAGCAGCCATGCTGCTTATGCATCGCTGTTCGGCGACAACGAAGCGCGCGAACAGATCAATGCGCTGCGCAAACAAGTCAGTGAAATGGAAGCGCGTATTGCCAAGATGGAGCAGGCACTCAACAGCCAAGCTTTACTTGAACTGTACGCGCAAGTTGAAACGCTCAATCAGGAACTGGGGAAACTCAACGGCCAGGTCGAAATGCTCAGTAATGACAATGCGTTGCTGCAAAAACGCCAGCGCGATTTTTATATCGATCTGGACAACCGGCTGCGCCAGATTGAGCAGCCGTCCGGGAAACCGCGCTCTTCGTTACCGGATCAGCCGGGAATGCATAACGAAAGCCATGCTGCGGTTGCACCTTCGATTCAGGAACCAGTAGCGGCACCCGCTGCAAGTGCCGCTACTGCTGAACCGGCGCACGAGGAAATCGAATCATCAGCGGCTGCCGGTTCGGCGAGTGTTCCGGCGAAAGCGCTAATGCCTGCGGGTCCTGCGGAGAATGGTGCTTATCAGGCTGCTTATGACCGCTTCAAAGGCGGTGACTATGTGGATGCCATCGCGCAATTCGAAAACTTTCTGCAGAGTTACCCGCAATCAAATTTGGCGCCAGCCGCTGCCTATTGGATCGGTAACGCCCACTACGCGTTGCGCGATTATCAGCTTGCGATTGCGGCGCAACAGAAACTGATTGCCCAGTATCCGGATAGCAACAAAGTGCCGGATGCCCTGCTGAATATTGCCACCAGTCAAAACCAAATGGGTGATAGCAAGGCAAGCCGGCAAACTCTGGAAAATATCCTGGCAAAATACCCTAATAGCGAAGCCGGAAAAAAAGCCAAACAACGCCTGGCCAACCTCAAGTAACTTTACCCCGCCGTAATCCGCCGTAGCAGTCAATTGCTGTAGCCGCCACAACGTAGTACAGTCCGCTTTTTTCTTTAGTCAATAGCACATACAGAATGCAAGCGTTAGAAACCGCAACCTTGCGCATCACCGAGATTTTCTTTTCGTTGCAAGGCGAAACCAGCCGGGTAGGGTTGCCGACGGTATTTGTCCGCCTCACCGGCTGCCCGCTGCGTTGCGGTTACTGCGATACCGCGTATGCTTTTAGCGGCGGTGAAACGATGACGGTCAGCGCGATCTTGCAACAAGTTGCGCGTTACAACACCCGCTACGTCACCGTGACCGGCGGCGAGCCTTTGGCGCAAAAAGCCTGTTTAACTTTACTGGCAACTCTTTGTGATGCGCACTATTCGGTATCGCTCGAAACCAGCGGCGCGCTGGATTTATCCCAAGTAGACGCGAGGGTATCGAAGATCATGGATATCAAAACACCCGGCTCGGGCGAAGTTTCCAAAAATAATTGGCGCAATCTCGACTGCTTGACGCAGCACGATGAAATCAAATTCGTGATTTGCGATGAAAGCGACTATCGCTGGGCTTGTGAAATCATTCAGAACAAGCAATTACCGCAAAAATGCCCGATCCTGTTTTCACCGGTTCACGGCAGTCTGAGTCCCGCAACACTGGCGGACTGGATTTTGCGCGATCAATTGCCGGTGCGGATGCAATTGCAATTGCACAAACTGCTATGGGGCGAGGGGCCGGGACGATGAAGAAAGCCGTAGTGTTGCTCTCCGGCGGACTGGATTCCGCAACAGTTCTGGCGATTGCGCGCGACCAAGGTTATCAATGTTATGCATTGAGCGTCGATTACGGGCAGCGGCACCGGTCGGAACTGGCGGCTGCGCAAAAGGTTGCGCAATCGCTCGGCGCTCACCGGCATCAAATCATCAAACTCGACTTGACCGCATTCGGCGGGTCGGCGCTGACCGATCAAGCAATTGAAATCCCAATAGCCGGAGAGAAAACAGAAATTCCAATAACTTACGTGCCTGCAAGGAATACGATCATGCTGTCGCTGTCGCTGGCGTGGGCGGAAACGCTGGAAAGCCAGGATATTTTTGCCGGGGTGAATGCGGTTGACTATTCCGGCTATCCCGACTGCCGTCCGGAATATATTCAAGCATTCGAACAGATGGCGAATCTGGCGACTAAAGCGGGGATTGAAGGCAAGAAGCTAACGATTCACACGCCGCTGATGCATTTATCCAAAAAAGACATCATTCAAACCGGGTTGGCTTTGGGTGTCGATTACAGTTTGACCGTGTCGTGCTATCAAGCGAATGAAGCGGGACGTGCGTGCGGTGTGTGCGATTCCTGCCGGATTCGTAAGGCGGGATTTGCCGCGATGGGAAAGATAGATCCTGTAAGCTATTTTGCTTAAGTTTTTGCATTCATGTGTGTTTCTTGTAAGGTTAAAGGAGAAAAAATGAATTTGAAGTATTTCTTCGGGACATTGCTGTTTTTATCGCTTATCTCATTTGCTATGCAATTAGGGGCAGCTATTCATTTGATTGCTGGGCTGGGTCGCCCCGCAGCGGGGTTTCCAGAAAGATATGTATATATAAGTTTGTATAATCATGAAATTAGCCCTTCTGGACATATCGCTTTTACGGGGGTTGCAGCATTTGATCAGGAAAGTAGTAGTGGAGTAAGTGATGAAACAAATGCGATCTGGACAGGATTGCCGGGACAATTGCGCTTGGTTATTAAGCAAAATGATTCAATTGCTGGTTTTCCTGCGCATGTACTTTTTGGAGATTTCTATCATCAGTCTTGGCTTAAATTAACTCATTCAGGATCAGTAGGCTTTTTGGCAAGCTTTAAGATAAGCGATACTGAATATGCAAAAGGTTTAGTTGAGCATGTTGATGGAAAAAATTATGGGGTAATGAAAACGGGTGATCCGGCTCCAGGACTTTCTGACGGAGAAACTATTGGAGACATAGTTGATTTTGCATTTTCGGATGCAGGGATGGTAATAGTTGCTAAAGTTGCGCCTACAGGTGATCATAAAATTTGGTTTAAGAATAATCTGGGTTTGCAGCCGATTCCTTCGCCGGTGGCAGGTTGTATTTATGACCGAGTGGAAATGAACCATGTGTCTATAAATCAATCGGGCGAATTTGTTTTCTTAGCTGAGCTATATGCGGAAGATGGGATTTGTCCGATTCGATTTGGTCTTTTTAAAGGGCGTGATGGCGTGATAAAAACCTTATTGGCAGAAAATGATCCTGTTCCCGGAATGCCGGGCATCCATTTTTCCGGTTTTGGAAACCCGACTATTAATGATCACGGTAGCGTGTTTTTTTCTGCAAGTATGTCGGATAATTCCCAGAGTAAAGATGGTGTTTGGGTCATGGATGACTTGCATCGGGTTAATCCACTCGTATTTGGTGGTGAAATATTAGCGGATAAACGAAGTGATGCTATTGTGGGATTATCTGATATGACAGGCTACGATTTCTCAAACAACAACTTAGCCATTGTACCTATCGCTAGTACAAGTGGCGGATCTGCATTATTGACTGGAAAACCCAGAGAAACTTTGCCTTTTACAAGTCTTGGCGATACAGAGATTTCCCAGCTTGGGGTTATTGCTTTCGAAAACGAACAACCGCCTGGTTTCGGATCCGATTGGATATTCAATGGAGTATTTTCAACTTTGGAAATCAATCAGAACGGACAATATTTCTTTTCTGGAATTGCGGAGACGGTATCGGGCGGAGGAGAAGTTCCTGCAATATGGCGCGGTGAACCGGACGGGCGGACTAGATTGGTGGCTCAAGAAGGAATGAAAGTAACTGTAAATGGGGAAGAGCAGACATTAGAACGAATTATCACTGGTGGATTTCCAACCGGGCTGAGTTCTAAACGTAATTGGCTAAGTGATAATGGCGATATCATTTTTTTAGGATCACTTCACCGCCGCCGCAGTGATGATATTTTCCTGATTACCGACGATAGCAAAGAGCAAAAAATATTCAATTTGGCCGAGCAATTATTTCCACAATATTTTTCGCCTCCCAACGTGGACGATCAATTGCTAGAAGGATTCGTCTATCGTCATTATCCAGACACTAAAACTTATATCGGTATCAAGAATGGGGAAGTATTTGTGTTAGGGGATGTGTTTGGTCCCGGTCCGCAGCGCATCGATACTATTGAAAATACGCTTCGATTTCTGGAGGGAAAAGCAACTGGTTTGTAAGTAATCTTCCATGATCCGCTGAGAAAGTTAATAAAAAATCCATTATCTTTCTCAGCGGAAAAATTTTGTGTATAAATCAATACAGTAATAAGTGCGCGGCATTTTAAGATTGGTGGATTCAAAATTGAAGTGCAACTTTTGTAAGGAAGTTTAGGAAGCAAGCTGCGGTAGTATCGGAGCTTCTTAAACGACCAAGTAGAAGGAGCACAGATGAAGCACTACAAGCAGCTCACCAGCGAGCAACGATACCAGATTTCCGGCTTGAAGAAGGCGGGTTTGAACCAATCGCGAATAGCGGATGCAGTGGGCGTGAGCAAGTCGACGATTTCGCGGGAATTCAGGCGGAACAAGGGTCGGCGTGACTGGTATCCCAAGCAGGCGCAGGAATTACGGAACGAGTGCCGAAAACAATGCGCCAACGCCCAGCGTTTATCAATGTCGGACTGGACGGAAGTTGAGCGATTGGTTCGGCTGGACATGAGTCCGGAGCAAGTGTCCCGTCGACTTGCTTTGGAAAGTGTGTTGCAGATCAGTCACGAGACGATCTACTTGCACATATATGCAGACAAGCGTCGAGGTGGCGACCTGTGGCGGCATTTGCGTTGCCAGAAGCCCCGCAGGAAGCGTTATGCGAGCGGTCAAGAGCGCCGGGGCACGATCAAGAACCGGATCGGCATTGATGAGCGTCCGGGGATCGTGGATCAGAAGAACCGCATAGGCGACTGGGAGGGCGACACCGTAATCGGCAAGAACCATCAAGGCGCATTGGTTACGCTGGCCGAGAGGAAGTCGCGCTACATTCTGGCAGCCCAAGTGCCCGGCAAACATGCATCGGGCGTAACGGCGGCGGTAACGCGATTGCTGCGCCCCCATAAACGCAAGTGCCACACCATGACATTCGACAACGGGAAAGAATTTGCGGAGCATGAAACCATTGCTGCGAAACTCAATGTGGATATCTACTTCGCTCATCCTTATCATTCATGGGAGCGCGGCTTGAACGAGAACAGCAATGGGCTGCTGCGGCAGTATTTCCCCAAGGGAATGGAATTGATTAAGGTGACCCAGGAACAAGTACAATGGGCGGTGGATAGACTCAACCATCGACCGCGCAAGGTGCTTGGATTCAGAACCCCGTTTGAGGTGTTCTTCGGAAAGACGGTGCGCTATACCAAGCCACCGTTAGGTGTTGCACTTCGAAGTTGAATCCGCGATTTATTATTTTTGAGCGTTGTTCTTACTATTTTGCTGGCGCATCTTGTTTTCGAGTTTTTCCATTTGCTCGGGCGTCAACACCGCTTGCAGGCTGATGCGGGTTTGTTCCTGGATTCGCTGAAGTTTGTTCTTTTCTTCATTAAACACTGCTTCCACCTTTTTCCGCTCGGCGTTTAAAATGGTCTCGACCTGATTGCGCTGTGCTTCGCTGAGTCCAAGTTCTTTCGCCATGCGGTTAACGGCTTCGCGGCTGTCGGCAGGCTGGTTTTTTTGGGCGTGCGCAACAGTCATGGTGCAAGATAAAACTAAAGCCATTGCTGCCGGAATTAATTGTCGTTGCATCTTATCTCCTGATTGATGGAAAGCATTTTGAAGATTCTAACCGGCTGCGAGGCGGTTGTAGCATCGCCAGGCAACCGGATACGCAGTGGGATGGCTCCGGGAGGGCTAGAACAATCCGGAAATCGAGCGCGCCAAGCCGTTGGTCAGTTCAGGTGCCGCCTCCTCGTACTGCAAATTAGCTTTGTTGGCAGTGCTGACGACACGGGTTCGGTATTTATTCATTTCGCTGACTTTGGTCGACGATTGCCGTCTGGCGCCGCCGATACCTTGCTTCGCGTCTTGCTGCCGGTCTTCACGCACAATTACGCCATCCTCGACCCGCTCAGCAATTTCAACATCGGTAATGGCCATGAATGTCACATCCTTCACTGCAGCATCGGCGAGTGTACTGGCCAAACCGAATGCCGCAGCACCGGCCAATCCGCCGATTCCGGCGCCACTCCAGCCATCGATCGCAGCACCGGTCGCGGTGCCCACCGCGGCACCCAGCGCGGCACTGCCCATGCCGCCATAACCAGCTCGCAATGCAGCTTCAGCAGCGGTCGGACTGGCTTTGTCGACGCTCAGCACATTGACTTGTAACCAATAATGCGCCTCTTTCGGATTGTTGAGAATGCGGTAACCGCGCGCTTCCAGCGCTCTGGCAACGGTCGCGGTGATATCGAAGTTGGTTTTATCGGAGGTGTTGCGAACGTTGATATAAATCGTTCGCTGATCCGGCTCAACGGGATCCAGGAAAATGGTATCGCTCATTTTGGTTTGCACGTCCAAATCTTTTTTGGCAATCGACGTATGAACCGCCGCGCAGCCACTCAAGATCAAGGAAACAATCAAAGTTCCTGTAAGTGCCCAAACACTCTTGTTGCTGACGTACCGCATTTCACCTCCCGAATGGATAAATGTTGAAAATAAAAACCGCCGCATTTCATCGGCTGCTGTTGCTGCAAATTAAGCGTGTAACTCAATTACTTGGTTCGTTACCAGCCGTAATAGTACGGTACATAGCTGGAGACGCCGTATAGACCGCCGTAATAGGGCCGCGCGTAGCCGCCGAAGTAACTGCCGTAACCGAAATTACCGTAACCACCAAGACCGCCGCAACCCAAGCCGACGCATCCCGGCGTGAACCGTTGCGTTCTTGCCGATGGCATGCCGCGTTGCGTGGCTTCCTTGAGTGCTGAGTTCAAAGCCGCATCGGTCGGCACGCTGAAGCGTTTGTTGACGGTTTCGGCGTTGAACTGCCGCTGTATCTCGCTGGCATCTTGTTCTGCTACTGCAATATTGACCATCAAAATTGCAAATGCAGCAAAGAAAATGGTTGGAACGGTGCGCATGGTATACCTCCGTATCATGAACGTTGAAAGCTATTATCAACTATCAGGTAAATGGTTGTAAATTTTCCGGTTGCGAAATAGCTGAGTTTCCCGGTTATCGTGCTGTTCTGACAACACCAACAGCCCGCCAACCTTGTTCCTCAGACTGTTACACGAATTAATTGTTCATGATGACGCCTCGACATTTTGCGCCGGTAAGTATTGCATCGATTCCAATCGATCTGAAGATGTCTGCGTGAAAAACGCTATTGTTTGTTTATGCTGCTACGTTCGATGCGCACGCCGAGCCGTTTGACGCCACGGAGGATGCCAAGCTTGGCGACGCTGACTTTGACCCACGGCGAATGAAACTCGGTCAAAATGGTGTGTGCGATGTGTTCGGCCAGCGCTTCCAATAAGGAAAAATGCTGGTTCGTCAGAATCTCGTTGATGCGGCCGACGATCAATGCATAATCAAGTGCGTCGTCGATGTTGTCGGTCTGGCAGGCGCGGCTGGTCGGTAAAGCGATTTCCAGGTCGATGCGGATGGTTTGCGGCACGATGCGCTCCCACGGGTACACGCCGATCAGCGTTTTGGCTTTGAAGTCGTGCAGAAAAATAATATCCATCAGTGATTCGGCGGTAAAATGGGCAGTCTTGCGTGAGTGATACGCGATTCTAATCTATTTTCTCCAGGCGGGTTTGACGATATGACATTGCTGCTGTTTGCTGGGTTGGCTTATTTGCTCGGTTCCGTACCGTTTGCGATGATTTCAAGCTGGGTGTTTCAACTGCCCGATCCGCGCACGTATGGTTCGAAAAATCCCGGTGCGACCAACGTATTGCGCAGCGGCAAAAAAGCCGCGGCGGTGCTGACGTTGCTTGGCGATGCCGGGAAAGGCTGGCTGGCGGTGTTTCTGGCGCAATCTTACGCGCCGCAGTGGGGGTTGGGCGAGGAAGCGGTTGCCATAGCAGCGCTGGCGGTGTTTCTCGGTCATGTGTTCTCGGTATTTTTACGCTTTCAAGGCGGCAAAGGCGTTGCGACCGCGGTCGGCGTGCTGCTTGGGTTGAATCTGTGGCTCGGGCTGTTGGCGATGGTAACTTGGCTGCTGGTGGCATTCGTCTGGCGCATTTCGTCGCTGTCGGCGCTGGTTGCGGCAGCGCTCACGCCGTTGTACAGCATCGGCTTGCTCGGTTTTGAAGTCAACACCCTGGCGGTTTCGGCGATGTCGTTGCTGCTGATCTGGCGCCATCAATCGAACATCGTCAATCTGCTGACGGGCAAGGAAGGGCGCATCGGCGAGAAAAAATCCCCGGAATAATCTCAATCAGGTTTCGGTGTTTCGAGCATCTCCAAATTCCAGCGCGCACGTACATTGAAGCCTCGCGCCGGTTGCCGAGCGGATTCCGGCATTGCTTGCAGCCGCATGGCGCCGGCGAAGGCGATCATGGCGCCGTTGTCGGTGCAGAATTCCAGCTCCGGATAAAATACCGTGGTGCCTTGGGCTGAGGCTTTCCGGCTCAGATTCCGGCGCAATTGTTCGTTCGCACCGACGCCGCCTGCCACCACTAATTGTTTCAGTCCGCTTTGCGTCAACGCTGCCAGCGATTTTCCGGTTAACACTTCCACCACCGCGTCTTGGAACGCCAGCGCGATGTCGGCGCGGATTTGATCGTCGATTGCCTGCTTGTTGAGCAAGGTCAGCACCGCGGTTTTCAGTCCGCTGAAACTGAAATTCAGATCACCGCTGTTGATCATCGGTCGCGGCAGTTTGAATTGCCCCGGGCGGCCTTGCCGGGCGAGCTGCGATAACGCCGCGCCACCAGGGTAACCGAGTCCCAATAATTTGGCGGTTTTGTCGAAGGCTTCACCGGCGGCATCGTCTACCGTTTCACCGAGCAATCGATAGTGGCCGACAGCATCGACTTGCATCAATTGCGTATGGCCGCCGGACACCAGCAGCGCGATGAATGGAAAAACCGGCGCCGGAGTCGACAGCAGCGGCGACAGCAAATGACCTTCCAAATGATGGATGCCGAGCGCCGGAATGTTTAATGCAAAACTCATTGCGGCGCTGATGCTGGCGCCGACCAGCAATGCGCCGGCCAGCCCCGGGCCTTGCGTATAGGCGATGGCGTCGACCTGGCGCAATTCGCAATTGGCGGCAGCCAGCGCTTGCGTGATCAGCGGCAGCACGCGGCGGATATGGTCGCGCGACGCCAGCTCCGGCACTACGCCGCCGTATTCTCGGTGCATCGCCACTTGCGAATAGAGCGTATGGCTGAGCAGTCCGCGTTCAGTGTCGTACAGCGCGATACCGGTTTCATCGCAGGAAGTTTCGATGCCTAGTACTAGCATGGCAATGGTGAAAAGCTATGAAAACGCGAATCGATTACCTGCGCAAGCGATTGGCCGCGTTGGGTGGTGCTTAGAAGCTCGCCTATCATTTTGCTCAGCGAATTAATCCGCACTTCCCTATAGTATTTTTGAACCGTCATGCCGGTATTTTACCACCGGCGTGAACGGTTAAGGGGTAGCGAAGCATCCATAAGGCTGTATCGAACAAACGAGCTGTGCTAAAGTGCGCTTTTTGTAATTTCTGTGCAGGAGATCATCATGGATTACAGTTACGAATCGGATCACACCAAATTCATGCGGGAATTTTTGGAAAAAAATCCGCATGTTCAAGAAAAACGCATAGAAGCGCGCAGCCGCTGGTGGGATCGAGAGCAGAATCGAGAAGAAAAAAAGCGCTTCGAAGAATCGGCCGAGCCGATGAAACCGTATGTATATTTTGGCGGTTGGGGAAACACTGATTAATCTTTTACGCGGGCAATTAATCAGCTATTGACCATGAAGTTTTTAATCATCTTATCGGTTGCAGGATTGCTGACGGCATGCGCTCATTTTCCGGGTACGCAGCAAAATGCACAGCGCTTCGAAGAAAATTTCACCGGTGACCATGCAGGATTGGCGGAATGCGTGGTTATCAAATTGCAATCGGACGGCCGGTCGTTCTTGCGGCCGCTGCAATTCAGAAACCGGCAATTTCCGGATATTCACGCGTCGGAAATTCATGCTTACGATACGCGTTATTTACGCGGTGCTATTGCCACGTACGCACCTTCCAATCCCGATGCCGTTCTGATTTATGGCAACCCGGCTGCGGAAGTGCAAACAGCCGATCAACGCAGCAAGAACGATCAAACGGCATACGCGTTTGCGTTGCTGTTGCAGCAAACCGATAACCGCACCGTGCAAGCATCTCTCAGAGGCGATGCGTTTTTCGGGCAAATCGCTTGGAAAATGTTGCAGTCGTGTGCGGCTTCTACTGCCAAACCTTAGGGAAGCGCTGATTAATTGACTGCACGAGCGAATTGCTTCGTTGCGCGGTACTCACTCCCTCGCCTATCAGATTGATAGGTCTCGGTTGTTGCGTTCCGTGCGCCTCGCCCTTCATCACGTTCGTTGAATTAATCAGCGCTTCCTTAGTTACTGTCACCGGATTTTGCCAGCAACATATCCAATGCGCGCGTGCTAAGAATACGTTTAAGAAAACCGAACAGATAAGTCGGGACCGTGACGTAGTAGCGCGGCTTTGGATTTTCGGCTTCGAGTGCATGAATAACACGTTTCAGCACCGCTTCGGGCGGTAAGGTGAACGGCACGGCGGGTCCGGGTTTGTTCAACCGGGCCAATACGCCTTGGTATTTTTCGCGGTGGAAGCTATTCTCGATGTCGATATACTTTGCCAGCGCTTCAACCGCATTGGCGCGGAATTTGCTGGCAATCGGACCGGGTTCGATCAAGCTGACATGCACATTGCTGCCGCGCAATTCAAGCCGTAGCGTGTCGCTCAGCCCTTCGATAGCGTATTTGGAAGCGTTGTACGCACCACGGAACGGTAATGCGACAAAACCCAGCACTGAGCTGTTCTGGATGATTCGCCCGTAACCTTGTTTGCGCATTACGGGGATCGCTAGATTGGTTAATTCCTGCCAGCCGAAAACATTGGTTTCAAATTGTGCGCGCAACGCGTCGCGATGCAAATCTTCAACTGCGCCGGGCAAGCCGAATGCGCCATTATTGAACAGCGCGTAGAGTTCCCCGCCGGTGCGCCGCAGCGTTTCTTCAAATGCAAAATGGATCGAATTGGAGTCGTTTAAGTCCAGCCGGAAGCTTTCGAAGCCTTCGGCAAGCAACGATTCGACACTATCGCGCTTTCTTGCAGTGGCAAATACCCGATAGCCTCGTTCACGCAGCCCTTTTGCGGCGCAATAGCCGATGCCGCTGGAGCAGCCAGTAATCAATATGGTTTTTGTCATTTATGTAATCAGTTAACGGTATAATTTTTAATGAGAAGATTGCTGGCTGTTTGAGATCGATCCTGCTGCAAAGCCAGCATCCGCCGCTATTGCGGCTTTGCTTTTTTAGAAAATAACACAACCGAAGAGGGTTCATGGCAAAAATTTTATTCCGCTTAAACAGTGTTCCTGACGACGAAGCAAACGATGTACGTGAGTTGCTGATCAAAAACGCGATTGATTTTTATGAAACATCGGCGGGCAATTGGGGGGTGTCGATAGCGGCGATCTGGTTGGAAGATGAAAACCAGTTCGACAGGGCTCGGGCATTGATCGATGTTTATCAGCATGAACGTACCTTACGGAAGCGGGCGGAGTATGAGCGATTGAAGCGTGAAGGTAAGCATCAAACATTTCTGGGCGCGGTGAGCGAGAAACCGGTTAGTTTTATGGTTCACTTGGCGCTGGCGGTGATGGTTCTGTATTTATCGGCGAAATTAGTGCTGGATCTGGCAGCATAGACAACTTTTATCAAGTCAACAATTTTTACTGTTTTATGCGGTATGATATCTGTCGAAAATCTGTTTTACCTCGCAACCTTTAATACTATTCAGGAGAAAAAACATGAAAAATGCAATTAAGACAATGATTTCGGTATTAGCTTTTACTCCATTGCTGGTTCAGGCGGGAGGAGATCCCGAGCACGTTAAATTTCCGAAAGATTACGACAAAACGTTTACTCTGTATGCCACGATGAACCGTGCAAACCAGACGCAACTGGCTAAGCTTTATGCCAATGAAGCGACTATATCCGGCTATCAACAAGGCAAGCATGGCGGATCGGGCGCTGTTGTGGTGATGGAGATTTATACCCCGAAAAAAGACGCGGAAGGCAAGCCGATTCCCGGTAGCGATGGTCTGTTTGAAATAGATTCATTGGCAGCCGTTGCTGTGATGGAAAACAGGAACGACTGGGATGCTTCTTTCCCGAAAGAAAACCGTACGGGTGATTGGGGTTTTGCGCTCTACAATCCGGATGGCAGCGTGAAAAGCAACGAACTGAATTGCGTTCAATGTCATACACCTTTGCAAGCGCAGGATTTCTTATTTACTTACCAGAAATTAGTTGATTTTGTGAAGAAATAATCAACTGCTGAACGAATTTGGCGGGTAGCTCCGGTTATCCGCCGATCATGCAACGAATAGCGTCATTACAGCATGGACTCTGATCCTGAAAATCGGGTGGCGGTGACTGCTGTTATCAACCTGGATAAATTGGATGCGTTACGCCAGCTGGATCCGGCGGGTAGCGCCGGGATACTAAAAAAATTAATCGGTATTTTTTTAGTATCTGCGCCCGAGTTTGTCATTAAAATCGAAGCAGCCATTCAAGCAGGAGATCACGCTGGGCTTGTCCGTACGGCGCACTCATTGCGATCAAGCGCAGCCAATGTGGGTGCTGAAAAACTTTTCGAAATTTGCCGGTTGCTGGAAGAATCCGATAGTCATGCGCAAAACAATGACATGGTGAGTTTGTTATCGAGATTGCAGTATGAATTCCGGTTAGTGATGAAAGCATTGCAACAATTACAGCAGAATTTATGAGAAAGTGATTGAGCTTGTTGTTGAAATGGCAAAAAGAATTTGAAGCCTTATGAAATCATGCGAGAAGTTGTCATATTAAGTGGCGTGCGAACGGCAATCGGCGATTACGGCGGTTCGCTGAAAGATATCGCTCCCGTTGACTTGGCGGCTCAAGTAGTCGGTGAAGTAATCCGTCGTGCCCAGGTGGATGTAACGGAAGTCGGGCATCTGGTGTTCGGTCATGTTATTCATACGGAAGCGCGCGATATGTATCTGGCTCGTGTGGCTGCTATTCAAGGCGGGTTGCCGCAGCATGTTCCGGCGCTGAACGTGAACCGGCTATGCGGTAGCGGGTTGCAGGCGATTATCTCTGCGACGCAAACCATCCTGCTGCAGGATACCGATGTGGCGGTGGCTGGCGGCGCTGAATCCATGAGCCGCGGCGGTTATTTGTTGCCGGCATTGCGCTGGGGGCAACGCATGAATGATGGTGGTACTGTCGATATGATGGTAGGTGCGCTGACGGATCCTTTCGATCGTGTGCACATGGGTATTACCGCTGAGAATATCGCATCGAAATGGCAAATCGGACGGCAGGAGCAGGATACCTATGCCGTTGAAAGCCATCGCCGCGCGGTGCGGGCGATCAAGAATGGTTATTTTAAGGCGCAAATTTTGCCAATCGAAATTTCAAATCGCAAAGGAACAATCGTCTTTGATACGGATGAGCATCCTCGAGAAGGCGCGAATATTGATGATCTCGCTAAATTAAGACCCGCTTTCCAACGGGAGGGGACGGTCACCGCAGGGAATGCCTCAGGTATTAACGATTGTGCTGCTGCTTTGGTATTGATGGAAAAGGGCGCGGCATTGAAGCGGAAATTAAAACCGATGGCGCGGTTGATTGCCTATGGTCATGCCGGTGTGGATCCGAAGTTCATGGGCATGGGGCCGGTGCCCGCTGTGCAGAATGCGCTGCGGCGAGCGAGGCTTAAAATTTCAGATATGGATGTTATTGAATCCAACGAAGCTTTTGCGGTTCAAGCATGTGCAGTAGCAAAAGAATTGCATTTTAATCCTGAAAAAACAAACCCTAACGGCGGTGCCGTGGCATTAGGCCATCCCATAGGCGCGACAGGTTCGATTCTTGCGATCAAAGCGATTTATGAGCTGCACCGTATTGATGGACGTTATGCGCTGGTAACCATGTGTATTGGCGGCGGCCAGGGGATTGCAGCCATATTTGAAAAACTCGAAATTTAATTTGCGGCGCGGTACAAAAGGTTTCTAAAGGAATTCTACGTTGACTGCATAGCATTATTAGACTATAGTTGCGGTTTTTTTAAGTGCAGTTATGCTGTCTGTTCCGAAGGCAGGTGGAAAGCATGTCTTGGATTAAGAATAGACCACTTAAAATTGTCCTTCGCATTCAGTTGTTGGTCACGTTAATTGCAGCGTCAGTTTTCTGGATTATGACGGATTTGCATGGCGGAATTTCAGCGCTGCTTGGTGGACTGATAAGCGTAATTACGACTGCAGCATACGCAGTAATGGTGTCCCAGCATAGCGGTTTTACGGCGGGTGCAGCACTCAGAACGGCGTTGAGAGCAGAAGCTGTCAAAATAATCTTGACGATCGGTTTTTTGTGGGTTGTTTTTAAATGCTACGAAAGCGTTAATGCATTTGTATTTATTGGAACTTTTATACTGATTGTTCTGATTTATAGTTTGGCGCTTTTGATTGCAGATGATACAAAGTCAAAAATAAGATAAATTCTTCATAGCGAAATAGGCAGTACATGGCATCCGAAACAGAACTTACTCCAACATCATACATTGATCATCACCTAACCTATTTAACAGCGAAAGTAAGTGAAGGTTCATTCTGGGTACTTCATGTTGATACATTGGTTACTTCCATAATCCTTGGCGTCATTAGCTTTGGTTTTATATGGCTGGTTGTGCGTAAAGCGACTCCGGGAGTTCCCTCAAAAACCCAGGCATTCGTCGAATTGGCTGTTGAGTTTATTGATAATGAGGTGAAGAACACCTTCCATGGTAATCGGCATGCGTTGGTGGCACCCATGGCACTAACTATATTCGTGTGGGTGCTGATGATGAATGCCATGGATATTTTGCCAATCGATATTATGGCATGGATTACTGAAAATGTTTTTGGTATGCATAATTGGAAAATTGTGCCGACGACCGATGTCAATACAACCTTTGCTCTAGCATTGTCAGTTTGGTTTTTGATGCTTTTCTTCAATGTAAAAGTAAAAGGGATCGGCGGGTGGATGCATGAGCTTTTCTGTACGCCATTCGGAAAGAGTCCATTGCTGTGGATATTAAATTTGCTATTCAATTTTATTGAATACGTATCCAAGCCACTTTCACATTCATTGCGGTTATTTGGAAATATTTATGCCGGTGAAATTATATTTTTGCTGTTGGGAATGTGGGCGGCAACGGGTGTGTCAGGTACTATCTTTGGGGCAATTCTGGGTGCTGGCTGGGCGATTTTCCACATTCTGATTGTGACTTTGCAGGCCTTTATCTTTATGATGCTGACAGTGGTTTATATCTCAATGGCGCATGAGTCTCATTAAAATCTAAAGTTTTTTTGTTGTATTTCATTAATCTTTATAGAAGGAAATTAAAATGGAGAATTTGCAGTTTTTAGCAATGATTCAAGCATATACTGGAATTGGTATTGGTTTGATGATCGGGCTTGGTGCGGCTGGGGCTTGTATCGGTGTGGGTGTTATGTGTAGCCGTTTCCTTGAAGGTGCAGCTCGCCAGCCGGAGATGATTCCAACTTTGCAAGGCAAGGTGTTTTTATTGCTAGGTCTGACTGACGCGTCTTTCATTATTGCTGTAGGTTTGGCGATGCTGTTTGCATTTGGTAATCCATTATTAGCAGTGATTCAGTAAAAGTTTCATTGTTTCAATCTGAGTTTATAGGCTTGTCATGAATATTAACTTTACTTTAATTTCTCAGGCGGTAGCCTTCTCCGTTTTTATTTGGTTCACTGTTAAATATGTATGGCCGCCATTGTTGCGTGCGATTGAGGAAAGACAAAAAACAATTGCAGATGGATTGGCCGCGGGAGAGCGCGGACGCCATGAGCTGGAGTTAGCGAGTCAACGTTCGTCCGATGTATTAAAAGAAGCGAAACAAAAGGCATCGGAAATAATAGTTCAAGCTGAGAAGCGTGCTTCAGAGCTTATTGAAGAAGCCAAAAAAGCTGCAAAAGAGGAAGGCGATCGGATTGTTGCAGGCGCAAAAGCGGAAATTGAGCATGAGATGTTCAGTGCAAAAGAAGTGTTGAGACAACAAGTTGCGGATATCGCGCTTGCAGGAGCAGCAAAGATTTTGCGGCGCGAGATAGATGCAAATGCACATGCAGAGTTACTTAATACGATACGGGATGATCTAAAATAATGGCAGAAGCAATTACAGTTGCCAGACCTTACGCAGAAGCAGTTTTTAGGCTTGCCTTAGAAAGTAAGGACCTGTCTCAGTGGTCTAAGATATTGCAGATTGCCGCCGAAATAGCTCAAGATGATCAGATCAAGTTGCTGGTAGGAAATCCATTGGTGTCAGCAATACAATTGAGTGAGCTAATCCTTGAAATTGGCGGAAAAAAATTTACGCGGGAAGCTCGCAATTTTATCAAGCTAATGGTTGAGAACAAGCGAGTGCATGTGATGCCCCAAGTGATGGAATTATTTGAGCAACTAAAAGCACAGCACGAAGGCGTATTGGAAGCGAAGATCATTACAGCTTTTAAACTGGAAGGCGGGCAGCTGGATAAATTGGTAACTGATTTAGAGAAAAAATTCAATCGCAAGGTTGAGGCTCAAGTGAGTGTGGATCCCGAAATAATTGGTGGTGTGAAGGTTGAAATAGGTGATGAAATTTTCGATGCTTCTGTACGTGGAAAACTTGAAGCAATGACCATTGCCCTTAAAAGCTAGGAGTTAATAAAATGCAGTTAAATCCATCCGAAATCAGTGAATTGATTAAGAAAAGGATAGAAGGACTAACAGATACGGCAGAAGTCCGTACGCAAGGTACCATTGTTTCCGTAACAGACGGGATTGTTCGCATTCACGGTTTATCGGATGTGATGCAGGGCGAAATGCTGGAGTTTCCGAATAACACCTATGGATTGGCACTGAATCTGGAAAGAGATTCTGTGGGTGCAGTTATTTTAGGTGCGTACGAGCATATTCGGGAAGGCGATACTGCTAAATGTACAGGACGTATTCTTGAAGTTCCGGTAGGTGAAGGCCTGTTGGGTAGAGTTGTGAACGCTCTGGGACAACCGATCGATGGTAAAGGACCAATTACGGCTGCGCGATCTGAACCCATAGAAAAAATTGCCCCGGGTGTTATCTGGAGACAGTCTGTTGATCAACCGGTGCAAACCGGATTGAAGTCTGTAGATTCGATGGTGCCTGTGGGCCGCGGGCAAAGGGAATTAATCATTGGTGACCGGCAAACGGGTAAAACCGCGGTGGCAATTGATGCGATCTTGAATCAAAAAGGTCAGAACATGATGTGTATCTATGTTGCTGTTGGTCAGAAAGCATCTTCAATTGCAAATGTGGTTCGTAAATTAGAAGAGCGCGGAGCAATGGCGTACACGATTGTGGTTGCTGCAACTGCTTCGGAATCTGCAGCAATGCAATTTATCGCGCCTTATTCGGGTTGTACCATGGGCGAGTATTTCCGGGATAGAGGGCAGGATGCGCTGATTATATATGATGACTTGACAAAGCAGGCTTGGGCATATCGCCAAATCTCACTATTGCTGAGACGTCCGCCTGGTCGGGAAGCTTACCCGGGGGATGTGTTTTATCTTCACTCACGCTTGCTTGAAAGGGCTGCTAGAGTCAGTGCGGCCTATGTCGAGAAAGAAACAAATGGGCAGATAAAAGGAAGAACGGGTTCACTGACGGCTTTGCCGATCATCGAAACGCAAGCGGGTGACGTAACAGCATTCGTTCCAACAAATGTTATTTCGATTACTGACGGGCAAATTTTTCTTGAAACAGATTTGTTTAATGCGGGTATTCGCCCCGCGATTAACGCGGGTGTTTCTGTATCACGTGTAGGCGGTGCGGCGCAGACGAAAGTTATTAAGAAACTTGGCGGTGGCATTCGGTTAGCACTAGCGCAGTATCGTGAGCTTGCGGCATTTGCTCAATTTGCATCGGATCTTGACGAAGCGACCCGAAAGCAGCTTGAGCGCGGAAAAATGGCTACAGAACTTATGAAGCAACCTCAATATGCTACGCTCAGCGTATCGGAAATGGCACTGACATTGTATGCCATCAATAATGGTTATTATGATGATGTAGAAGTGAATCGTGCTTTGGCATTTGAAGCTGCTTTGAAGAGCTATATTCGGGCTCAGCACGGTGCAATCTTAGACAAGATTGAGCAAAGCAAAGAGCTGGATGCCGAAACTGATAAAGCTTTAGCATCAGCAATTCAAGAATTTAAGCAAAGTGGAACATATTAGCAATGGCTGGTAGCAGAGAGATACGAAACAAGATAAAGAGCGTTAAAAATACGCAAAAGATTACGCGCGCTATGGAAATGGTGGCGGCATCGAAAATGCGTAAAGCTCAAGATCGTATGAAAAAAGCACGGCCTTATGGCGAAAAAATTCGGGATGTCGCAGCTCATATGAGTCGAGCTAATACCGAATATCGCCATCCTTTCTTGATAGAACGTGATACGGTTAAACGGATTGGCGTAATTATCGTTACATCAGACAAAGGCCTGTGCGGTGGTTTGAACACCAATATACTGCGTAAAGCTGTGAATCAGATGAAGCGTTGGCAAGCAGAAGGCGAACAAGTAGAAGTAAGCTGCATCGGCAATAAAGGCTTGGGGTTTATGAGCCGGATAGGTGCAAATGTAATTTCACAAGTTGTCGCACTCGGAGATACGCCAGATATAGAGAAACTCATTGGAGCGGTAAAAGTGGTGCTAGATGGGTATACGCAGGATCGCTTCGATCGTGTATTTATTTTTTATAACCGTTTTATCAATACAATGAAGCAAGAACCGATCATGGAACAACTGCTTCCATTGACGGATGAACGAATACAGGGTTCTGAATCATCTGGTGAGAAAGTAAAAACAGCGTGGGATTACATTTATGAACCTGAGGCGAAGCCGGTGATTGATGATGTTATGGTGCGCTATGTTGAGGCTCTGATCTATCAAGCTGTAGCTGAGAACATGGCATCTGAGCAATCGGCTCGAATGGTGGCAATGAAAGCAGCATCTGATAATGCAGGAAATGTCATAGATGAGTTGACATTAATTTATAACAAGTCTCGACAAGCAGCAATTACAAAAGAATTGTCCGAAATCGTCGGGGGCGCTGCAGCCGTTTAAAAATTTTTGTATTAGTTTAGGGAACAACAATGAGCCAAGGAAAAATTGTACAGTGCATTGGTGCGGTAATTGATGTGGAGTTTCCGCGGGAATCTCTTCCGAAAGTCTACGATGCATTGATAATGGAAGGATCAGAACTTACACTAGAAGTGCAACAGCAGTTAGGTGATGGAGTGGTAAGAACAATCGCACTCGGTTCTTCCGATGGTTTGCGTCGTGGGATGATAGTTAAGAATTCTGGTAAACAAATTTCAGTACCAGTGGGTGCTAAGACACTTGGACGTATCATGGATGTTTTGGGGCGCCCTATCGACGAGATGGGTGATATCGGTGCTGATCAACAAATGTCAATACATCGGGAAGCGCCAGCATTTGATGAACTCGCCGCCTCTACCGAACTATTAGAAACCGGTATCAAGGTGATCGATTTGATCTGTCCGTTTGCTAAAGGTGGTAAAGTTGGTTTATTTGGCGGTGCCGGCGTTGGTAAAACCGTCAATATGATGGAATTAATCCGCAATATTGCGATTGAGCATAGTGGTTATTCGGTATTTGCAGGTGTTGGAGAGCGCACTCGCGAGGGTAATGATTTTTATCATGAAATGAGAGAGTCAAAAGTTCTTGATAAAGTTGCATTGGTTTACGGTCAAATGAATGAACCGCCTGGCAATCGCTTGCGTGTAGCTTTAACCGGATTAACGATGGCTGAAGCATTTCGCGATGAAGGCCGGGATGTATTGTTTTTCGTCGATAATATCTATCGCTATACCCTGGCGGGAACAGAAGTATCGGCTTTGTTGGGACGTATGCCTTCAGCCGTAGGATATCAACCGACTTTGGCGGAAGAGATGGGGCGTTTACAAGAACGGATTACATCAACCAAAACTGGCTCGATCACCTCGATACAAGCGGTATATGTGCCAGCAGACGATTTGACGGATCCATCACCCGCAACGACTTTTGGTCACTTGGATGCAACGGTGGTGTTATCACGGGATATTGCTTCATTAGGTATTTATCCTGCGGTTGATCCGCTTGATTCGACGTCTCGGCAATTAGATCCCCAAGTGGTCGGAGAAGAACATTACAATACCGCACGGTCTGTACAGCAAACTTTGCAACGCTATAAAGAATTACGCGATATCATCGCGATTTTGGGCATGGATGAGTTGTCTGCCGAAGATAAGCTAGCGGTTAGTAGAGCACGGAAAATTCAACGCTTCTTATCGCAGCCGTTTAACGTTGCGGAAGTATTTACTGGATCACCAGGCAAATATGTATCATTGAAAGATACGATTAAAGGTTTTAAAGGCATTGTGGAAGGTGAATACGATGATTTACCTGAACAAGCTTTTTATATGGTTGGCAGTATCGAAGAAGCAGTCGAGAAAGCTAAAACACTTCAATAATTTTCGAGTGATGTAATGGGAACTGTATTTCATCTGGATATCGTAAGCGCCGAGGAATCAATTTATTCCGGACCAGTGGAATTTCTGGTGGCACCTGCTCAAATGGGCGAAGTGGGTATTTATCCGCGGCATACGCCACTATTGACAAGAATAAACTCAGGCATGGTTCGTATCAAAGCACAGTTAAAAGATGAAGAATTGGTGTATGTTTCTGGAGGTGTGCTCGAAGTTCAACCTGATGTAGTAACTATTCTTGCAGATACAGCGGTTAGAAGCCACGATCTGGATGAAGCTAAAGCGATCGAAGCGAAACGAGCAGCTGAAGAAGCGATGAAGAATCGGGAATCTGAGTTGGATTATGCTAAAGCACAGGCGGAATTGATAGAAGCTATGGCACAGTTAGCGGCAATCGACAAGTTAAGAAAACGCAGGCATTAAGAATATTTTTTTAACAAAAAAGGCGACTTAAGTCGCCTTTTTTGTTTCTATCATTTGCGTGTGATTATAGAATAGATACATTTCTTTTAAATGTAACAATGGCGATGAGCAAGCTGCTAGAGACTGCTACAAAAATTTATGTCGTCGTACTTGCAGCTGGTGCGGGAAAACGAATGCACTCGGCGTTGCCAAAAGTTTTGCACGAAGTTGCTGGTCGTTCTTTGATTCGGCATGTTGTTGACACAGCGCAGTCGCTAAAACCAGAAAAAATTTGTATTGTCATCGGTCACGGCGCCGCACAGGTCAAACAGTCGTTAACAGCTGCAGAAATCACTTGGGTTAATCAAGCTCAGCAACTAGGTACTGGGCATGCGCTGCTACAAGCATTACCTCATTTGGATGTGGATGGGATTACATTAGTGTTGTATGGCGATGTTCCTTTGATTAGCCAAGATACTTTGCATAAGTTGATTCATGTATCAGCGAGCGAGTATTTGACGATCCTTACAGCTAAATTTGCTGACCCATTCGGTTACGGAAGAATTGTTCGAGATCCGGTTACTTCAAAAATCACGGCGATCGTTGAACAAAAAGATGCTACACAGGAACAGCAAGATATTAATGAGATAAATACAGGCATTATGCTGGTACCGAATACTCTTTTGCATTCTTGGCTTCCGCAGCTAAAAAATAATAATTTGCAGCAAGAATATTATCTGACAGACATTATAGATTTGGCGGTTAAAGCTGGACTCGAAATTAAATCGTTCGAAGCTGAGAAAAAATGGGAGGTTTTGGGGGTTAACAGCAAATCGCAACTCGTTGAGCTTGAACGCATTTATCAGACGAATTATGCATTCAATTTAATGGAAAAGGGAGCGAGGCTGCTGGATCCAGCGCGAATTGATATTCGTGGAGAGCTACAATGCGGTTCAGATGTTTCAATTGATATTAATTGTATTTTTGAAGGCTCCGTGATTCTTGGAGATTCGGTTCAGGTTGGTGCGCACTGTGTTTTAAGGAATGTCAAGATCGCTGCTGGCGCAATTATTCAACCTTTTTGTTTGATCGAAGATGCAGAGATTGGAGAAGCATGCAAAATTGGCCCATACGCGAGAATTCGCCCAGGGTCAAAACTGGATAGCCAAGTGCATATAGGGAATTTTGTTGAAGTAAAAAATAGTCAAATTGGACGATTGAGCAAAGCCAATCATCTAAGTTATATTGGAGACTCAACGGTCGGTCAAAATGTTAATATTGGTGCTGGAACAATAACTTGTAACTACGATGGTGTTAACAAATATCGCACAGTAATTGAAGACGATGTATTTATTGGTTCTGATACACAGCTAATTGCACCGGTAAAGATTGCAAGGGGTTCAACAATCGGTGCCGGGTCTACAATTACCAAAGAAACACCGGAAAATCAGCTAACGTTGTCGAGGTCAAAGCAAGTCAGTATCTCGAACTGGAAGCGTCCCGAAAAAAATAAATAATGCATAGTGCCCGAAGTATTCAAATATACAGTGTTTTTATTTATGGGTAAGATGACAAAAAAAGTAGATAAAACGCTTCCTAAAATTTGATAATAGGGATCGACTGCTAATCAAAATGCTGATTATTTGAATCTGCGCATCGCGTCAGATTGGATAATGCTTGTAATCAAATACTTAAACAATAAATGAGAATATTCATATCTGAGTGCAATGTGATTGCGCAATCAATAATATAAGGAAACTAAGTAATGGCTGGTCATAGTAAATGGGCTAACATCAAACACAAGAAAGCAGCGCAAGATGCCAAACGCGGCAAAGTGTTTACCCGGCTTATCAAGGAGATAACGGTGGCTGCAAGAATGGGCGGTGCTGATCCCGAAAGCAATCCTCGGTTGCGGTTGGCGGTTGATAAAGCCTATGATCAGAATATGCCCAAAGATAATATCGAGCGAGCGATTAAACGTGGCAGCGGAGCACTTGAAGGGGTCGATTACGAAGAGATCCGGTATGAAGGTTATGGCATCGGCGGTGCTGCAGTAATGGTCGATTGCATGACGGATAATCGTGTCCGTACGGTTGCCGATGTTCGCCATGCTTTTACCAAATACAGTGGCAATCTAGGGACCGATGGTTCGGTTAGTTTTCTTTTCAAACATTGCGGCCAACTAATTTTTGCTCCAGGAACCAATGAAGAGCAGCTCATTGACGCAGCACTCGATGGTGGTGCTGAAGATGTGATTAGCAATGATGACGGCAGTATAGAAGTTATTACTGCGCCTTATGATTTTATCAATGTGAAACAAGCGCTGGAGAAAACGGGATTCAAAGCCGAACACGCCGAAGTGACAATGAAGCCAAGTACCGAAGTGGTGTTAACCGGTGACGATGCAGTAAAAATGCAAAAGCTTTTGGATGCATTAGAGAATCTTGACGATGTTCAGGATGTTTATACTACTGCAATGATTAATCAGGATTAATTGTCTTTACGATAGGTGAAAAAATTCGTATTCTCGGTATAGATCCAGGTTTGCGTATCACCGGTTTTGGAGTGATCGAGAAAAATGGCGGTCAATTGACTTATGTTTGTAGCGGAAGTGTTAAAACATCGGAAGGTGATCTACCGTCGAGATTAAAAGAAATATTAGAAAATGTCCGTGATGTGATTGAACAGTATCAACCCGATCACGTCGCTATCGAGCAAGTCTTTGTCAATATAAATCCTAAGTCTACGCTTTTGCTGGGACAAGCGCGTGGCGCAGCTATTTGTGCGGCTGTGGCGAATAATTTAAAGGTAGCCGAATATACTGCCTTACAAATCAAACAAGCAGTTGTTGGGAAAGGGCATGCAAGCAAAGACCAGGTGCAGCAAATGATAGTGCGGTTACTGAATCTTCCGGCCCACCCGAGTTCCGATGCGGCTGATGCGTTGGCTTGTGCGGTATGTCATGCGCATGGAGGACTGGGTTTAGGTAAGATTTCAACGGCAGGGTTTCGCATGAAGCGGGGGCGGTTAGTTTGATAGGACGGCTGACAGGAATATTGATTGAGAAACGTCCGCCGCAGGTGCTGTTGGACGTGCATGGTATTGGCTATGAGATTGATGTTCCAATGAGTACTTATTATGATCTGCCCGCGAATGGGATGGAGGTAACGCTTTATACACATTTGTCGATCCGTGAGGATATGCATTTATTATTTGGTTTTGCAACGGAGCCGGAACGGCAAGTTTTCCGGCAATTGATAAAAGTATCCGGTATTGGGGCTAGAACCGCACTCGCTCTGCTATCCGGATTAAGCGTGCAGGATTTCTATCAAGCTGTTGGCGCTCAAGATAGCGCGTGCTTAACAAAAATTCCAGGGATAGGAAAAAAAACTGCTGAACGACTATTACTGGAATTACGCGATAAACTTGATTCCAAGGTGATCGGGGTTGGTGCCGCGCAGTCAGCATCAAGGAATGGTAGTGATATGCTGAATGCATTGTTATCACTGGGTTACAATGATCGAGAAGCAAATTGGGCCGTCAATCAAATTTCACCGGAAATATCATTAACCGATGGGATTCGTCAGGCACTGCAATTACTCTCAAAGGAAAGGTAGCATTTATTCTACGGGGATTTAGATATGATTGAAGTTGATCGGCTAATTACCGCCCTGCCCTCGTCCTCGCATGAAGAAGTGCTTGAACGTGCGCTTCGTCCAAAGCAACTGCAAGAATATATCGGGCAAGAAAAAATTCGAGAACAGTTGCAGATCTTTATCGATGCTGCAAAAAAACGCCATGAAGCACTCGATCATGTATTGCTGTTTGGTCCGCCAGGACTCGGCAAAACCACACTTGCACATATTATCTCGAAAGAGATGGGGGTTAACTTACGGCAAACATCTGGTCCGGTTTTGGAGCGCCCTGGCGATCTGGCGGCTTTGTTGACTAATCTCGAACCTAACGATGTATTGTTTATTGATGAAATTCATCGCCTTTCGCCAATGGTGGAGGAAATTCTTTATCCAGCGCTGGAAGACTATCAATTGGATATCATGATAGGCGAAGGGCCTGCGGCACGATCCGTTAAGCTGGATCTGCCATCTTTCACGCTGGTGGGGGCTACGACCCGGGCGGGGATGCTTACAAACCCGCTTCGAGACCGATTTGGGATTGTATCTCGATTGGAATTTTATACTGCCGAAGAACTTTGCAAGATTGTTATGCGATCAGCTGGGCTGATGAATGTCAAAATTTCAACCGACGGTGCATTTGAGATCGCGCGACGCTCTCGCGGGACGCCGCGAATCGTAAATCGCTTGTTACGCAGGGTTCGCGATTATGTGGAAGTTAAAGCGGATGGACAAATTTCTCGTGAGTTGGCAGATGCAGCCTTAAGAATGTTGGATGTCGATGCGATTGGACTGGACGTGATGGATCGGAAACTTCTGCTGGCAGTTTTAGAGAAATTCGAAGGTGGCCCCGTGGGAGTAGATAATCTTGCCGCAGCTATCGGAGAGGAACGAGATACGATTGAAGATGTATTGGAACCCTATCTGATTCAGTTGGGGTTTTTGAAACGTACATCGAGAGGTCGTGTAGCGACAGCAGCAGCATTTCAGCATTTTGGTTTCATGGTTCCAACCGCTGAGGCTGCCGGTAATCTTTGCGAAAGCGATCGTCAATAACCTCTCAACAGTGAGTCATTAGTCTATGCAAGTTCATACACTGCGTTTTGTAGTCGCCGTATTATTAACCATGGCTATCATGTTGTTTTTTTATACCAGCCGTGAGAAAGATTATTACAGTAAAAGTGCCGAACCCGCCATCAAGCAGATTCTTATTGAAATCTCCAGCTGGGAAAAACCGGTTTTTTTACATCATCTGGCCCCAGAAACCAAGCAAACCATCAACGATGAAGAATTTGATAAATTGATGGAGCACTATCGAAGTTTTGGTCGACTTCATTCTTTGGATGAGCTTAATTTTTCCAGAACGATGAGTGCATTTTCGTTGATTGGTGAAAAACGCATTAATTATTCCGGTGATGCAACTTTTGATTCTGGACCGGTGAGTTTGAATATCACTTTAGTCGAACGAGGGGGATACTTCCTTGTCTATAGTTTTGCTTTGGCAAAAGCAGAAAAGTAGTCAATGAAATAAATGACAACAAAATCCATGATATTATGACTTGAACTATATCAGAGATATAGTAGTCTTATTTGCCGCTAGATTAGCATGTTTTTTTATATGGAGGCTATTTCAAAATGAACCAAAATTTTTCATCAGTAGCACAAAGCCCATCATCGGCACTAGCTATCAATAAAGTATTACGTAATACCTATATGTTGTTGGCTATGACTCTGCTGTTTAGTGGCTTCACTGCTGCGGTGTCAATGGCGCTGAAAATGCCACCCATGACATATTTGATTTCAGTTATCGGCGGTATGATCATTGCGATGTTTGTATTGCCGCGCTTTGCTAATTCATCATTTGGAATCGGCATTGTTTTCCTGATTACAGGTCTTCTAGGATTTGGCTTGGGGCCGGTGCTGACCATGTATGCTTCATTACCGAATGGTGGCAATATCATCACTTTATCGTTAGGTGGTACAGGTGTTATTTTCACGGGCTTGTCTGCTTATGCGTTAGCTACCAAAAAAGATTTCAGCTTTTTAGGCGGTTTTTTGATGGTAGGTTTTTTGTTGGTACTTTTAGCGGCGTTAGCCAATATTTTTCTTCAAATACCGGCAATGTCGTTGATGATATCGGCTGTGGTGATCATGATAATGAGCGGTTTTATTCTTTACGATACAAGTCGCATCATACACGGCGGTGAAACCAATTATGTATTGGCTACGATCGGTTTATACATGACAATTTTCAATATCTTCATTAGCTTGCTACAAATTTTAGGCATTATGAATAATGATGATTAATGATTAGTTTAAGTTGTCATCAAACAAAACCCCGGTTTGACCGGGGTTTTGTTTTTTCCCGTTAACAAATAGTTTGACGAGGTGAATTAAAATGGATTGGATGCAGATTGTTTCGGCTCTGGCGTTAATAGCCTTTATCGTTATTCTTCTTCCGTCAGCGCGTCAGATGATAAAAAATAGCCCAAAGGGATCATCATCTGACTGGATGAGTTTCATAATTCCGATTTCCGCGGTAATTTTGTTTATCCTGCTATTAATTAAGTTGGTTTGAATCGGATATTTATGGAGTTGGAATCAGAATAATAACCGGTCTTTCAAATTCATTTATGACAATACCATTTTATAAACATGGGAATATTGCTATAAAAATCATGATTTTCCCTTGTTTGAGTAACTGCGGCATGCTAGAATTTCCCTTCGATTAATTAGCATGTAGAAGTGTTCTATAACTAATAAAATCTAAGTTGCGGATAAAAAGGAAATTCGGCCAAGGAAATGAAATTATCGTCAATCATGGTGTGGTTTTAACGAAACAGGATTCTGGCGTATGACTTCCGTGAGATGGCTGAACAGGATAAGCGTTCAGGTTGTAGCGTTATAAGTCGTACCTGAAATCTGTAAAATTAGTAATCATGTGGGGGGGAAATATGAGAAGTAAATCAGCAGCAACCCTGGCGGGGGTATCCGCTCTCGCTTTGTACTCAAGTATGGCGGTAGGGTCCAAGTATAATTTGCCCGAGCCCCAGAGTGTCATAGCGAAAGATATTTATGATATGCATATCTGGCTTATGTGGATATGTTTGGTTATTTTTATTGGTGTTTTTGGTGTTATGTTTTATTCAGTGCTCAAACACCGTAAGTCTCTTGGTTATAAAGCAGCAAATTTTCATCATAGTACTGCCGTTGAGATTGTTTGGACGGTAATACCTTGTCTTATTCTTGTCGTAATGGCGTGGCCGGCGACAAAAACCGTCATCGCCATGAAAGATACTTCAAGTCCTGATATAACCATCAAGGCAACTGGATATCAGTGGATGTGGGGTTATGATTATTTGCAAGGTGAAGGAGAGGGCATTAGTTTCTTTAGCAAATTGACTACGCCTCGCGCGCAAATTGAAAACAAAGCACCGAAAGGGGAAAATTACCTGCTGGAAGTGGATAACCATGTAGTTGTGCCTGTCGGTAAAAAAGTGCGGGTTATTTTAACGGCAAATGATGTGCTCCATGCGTGGTGGGTTCCTGCGCTGGGCATTAAGCAAGATGCGATCCCTGGTTTTATACGTGATACTTGGTTCACTGCAGACAAACCAGGTATTTATCGTGGGCAATGTGCGGAGTTGTGCGGCAAAGATCATGGATATATGCCGATTGTGGTGGAAGTGATGGAAGCGGGTGAGTATAGCAAGTGGGTTGCAGCTCAATCATCTGCGGTTAAAACATCAATGCATGTAGAAAATAAGTAAAAGGAGATAAATATGGCAGCAGTACATGGTGACGCACACGGTCACGAGCATGATGACCATCATCCAAGCGGGATTATGCGCTGGATTACAACAACTAATCATAAAGACATCGGAACGATGTATTTGTGGTTCAGTTTTGCAATGTTTTTGGTCGGTGGAACCTTGGCGATGGGAATCCGTGCCGAGCTATTTCAGCCCGGTATTCAGATTCTTGAGCCGGAGTTGTTTAATCAATTTACAACGCTGCATGGTTTGATAATGGTGTTTGGCGCCATCATGCCTGCATTTGTTGGTTTTGCTAACTGGCAAGTGCCGCTGATGATCGGTGCGCCAGATATGGCGTTTGCGCGGATGAATAACTGGAGTTTTTGGTTATTACCTGTAGCTGCAACGTTATTGGTGAGCTCATTCTTTGTTCCCGGTGGTGCGGCAGCAGGTGGTTGGACATTCTATCCGCCGCTGTCAACGCAAGGTGGTTTGGGTGTTGATCTGATGATTTTCTCAGTGCATATCTTGGGTGCATCATCAATCATGGGTTCGATCAACATCATCACAACCATTCTGAACATGCGTGCGCCTGGCATGACGTTAATGAAAATGCCAATGTTTGTTTGGACATGGTTGATTACTGCGTATTTGCTGGTGCTCGTAATGCCAGTTCTAGCAGGTGTTGTAACCATGTTGTTAACCGATCGTCATTTTGGAACAAGCTTCTTCAATGCAGCGGGCGGTGGTGATCCGGTAATGTTTCAACACATATTTTGGTTCTTTGGACACCCGGAAGTGTATATCATGATTCTGCCTTCTTTCGGTATTGTGTCTGAAGTGATTCCAACATTCTCACGTAAACCATTGTTTGGATATTCATCGATGGTTTATGCAACAGCATCAATCGCGATTCTGTCGTGTGTTGTTTGGGCGCATCACATGTTTACTGCAGGTATGCCGACAGTTGGTCAGTTGTTCTTTATGTACGCAACCATGTTGATTGCCGTGCCAACAGGTGTGAAAGTGTTTAACTGGACAGCTACGATGTGGCGCGGCTCGATGTCTTTTGAGACGCCAATGCTGTTTTCTATCGGTTTTATTTTCTTGTTCGTAATCGGCGGTTTCAGCGGTGTGATTTGTGCAATTGTACCGATTGATATTCAAGTACAAGATACGTATTACGTTATTGCGCACTTCCACTATGTTCTGGTTTCTGGTTCTTTGTTTGCATTGTTTGCGGGTGCTTACTACTGGATACCGAAATGGACAGGCCGTATGTACAACGAAACTCTTGGTAAATGGCATTTCTGGTTGTCAATGTTCTTCTTTAATTTGACATTCTTTGTGCAGCATTTCTTGGGGTTAGCGGGTATGCCACGCAGAATTCCTGACTATAATCTGCAATTTGCTGATTTCAATATGATTTCAAGTATCGGTGCATTTGGGTTTGGATTAACTCAGCTTCTTTTCCTCTACATTATGATCAATTGTATTCGTAGTGGTGAAAAAGCGCCTCAAATGCCATGGGATGGTGCAACAACTTTGGAATGGACGCATTTGCCAACACCTGCGCCTTACCATAGCTTTGAAAAGCCACCTATTGTTAAGTAAATAAAAGCAGATAGGAACTCGTATGTCACAGGAAACAGATTTAAAGCGTAAGAAACTTAAAACAGCGGTGTTTCTGTTGATCACAGTGCTTGCGTTATATTTAACGGTAATTATCAAACAATGGGAATGACAACTACTAGTACAAAAGCAAATGTGTTGATGCTGAAAAAGTTGTTGATTTTCACATTGATTATGTTCGCATTTGGCTATGCCTTGGTGCCGTTCTATGAAAAGTTTTGTGAAGTTACCGGTATTAATAATCTGTTAAAACCGGATGTACTCAGCAAGGATAACTGGGTGGATGAAAGCCGATGGTTAGCGATTGAGTTTGATGCCAATACAAGGGGATTACCTTGGAGTTTCAAACCTTTGCAAACTAGTGCTCGAATCCATCCCGGTGAGCCGATAAATGTGATGTACGAAATTACAAATAATTCAGATCGCGAAATAGCTGGACAAGCGATACCCAGCTATAGTCCTCGTTATCTGGAGAAATATTTAAAAAAATTTGAATGTTTCTGTTTTACTAAACAAGTGCTTAAGCCAAATGAAACAAGACAGATGCCAGTGCAGTTTGTAATCGATCCAGGACTCCCTGATGATATTAATACTGTTACGATTTCGTACACTTTCTTTGAGTTGCCAGAAGGTGTGAATGTTATTAAAAAATAAGGAAGTATTTTGAACGAGCAAACGAACAAGCCGGCAAAAGCAAGTATCGTGCAAATTGCAAAAGCCGTGTTGTTTGCGTTCATGGGGATTCGAAAAAAAAGCGATCTTGAGCATGATGCAGCAACGTTAACACCGGCTCAAGTCATTATAGGTGGAATCATTGGCGCAATACTGTTTGTATTTGGTGTAATGCTGATTGTCAGATTGGTTGTAAGTTAGAAATTAAAAATCATAAGTAAGAGGAGAGAAGAATGAGTCAAGAATCAGGACACTATTATGTCCCAGCTCCATCGTCATATCCGATCATCGGATCGACAGCAATTTTGTTCATGGGATCTGGTGCTGCATTGACCATGAATAAAATAGAAACGGGCTACTGGCTGTTAGCAATTGGATTTTCAATACTGATCTATATGCTGTTCGGATGGTTTGGAACCGTTGCAAGAGAAAGTGAAGGCGGAAAATACGGAGAGCAAGTTGATAAATCCTTCCGTTGGGGGATGAGCTGGTTTATTTTTACAGAGGTAATGTTCTTCTGTGCTTTTTTTGGTGCATTATTTTACATGCGCAATCTCTCGATACCATGGTTAGCAGAAGAAAGCACCGTTTTGGGAAACAGCTTTTGGTCAGCGTATGATGGTAAATGGCCAACAACTGGACCTGGTGATTATGATCCATTCACGCCAATGGGTGCATGGGGATTGCCAGCATTTAACACGATGTTACTGTTAACATCCGGTGTGACATTGACAATCGCACATTGGAGATTGAAAGAAAACAGACGAGATGGCATAAAACTCTGGATGTTGGCAACGATCGCTTTAGGCGCAACGTTCATTGCTTGTCAAGCATACGAATACGTTCATGCATATCAAGATTTAAATCTGAAATTAACGACTGGTGCGTACGGCGCAACATTCTTCATGTTGACAGGTTTCCATGGTTTTCACGTGACAATTGGAACGATTATGTTGATCGTTATCTATTTCCGTTGTGCGTCTGGCCATTTTACGCCTGAGCATCATTTCGGGTTTGAAGGGGTGGCTTGGTATTGGCACTTTGTTGACGTTGTATGGCTGGGATTGTTCGTATTCGTCTATCTGATGTGACGAATTACTTCAGCTTTGCATAATGATTCCAGCTTTTGCACTGATTGCATGAAATGGTGAAAAAGCTGGAATCTGTTTTTACGGTAGCATTGATGAATGAATATTCTGGGGTACCAGTTTGAACCTAGGTTATGGTCTGTCATTTTAACCTTAGTTGCGATTGCCGTTTTTTCGAATCTCGGATTGTGGCAATTATCGAGAGCGGACGAAAAGCAATCACAATATGACCAGCTTGAACAATTTGCAAAGCAACCTGCAGTCTTGTTACCTTCAACACTCGTAAAGTTAGCTGATTTTGAATATCGGGATGTTGAAGTACAAGGTGAATTTGTTAATGAAAAGACAATTTACCTTGACAATAAAACTTATCAAGGAAGAGCGGGTTATCACATCATTACCCCGCTGAGAATTGCTAACAGCTCTCTTCATGTGGCAGTAAATAGAGGGTGGGTGGCGACAGGCTACGATAGATCGGTATTACCTCCAGTTAAAGATATCAAAGGCGAGGTGCGCATAGCTGGAACCGTTGTTTCGCCAAATATCAAAACATTTGAATTATCAGATAAGCAAGCTGATAAACAGGTTTGGAACAGCTTGTCACTGGAAAAATATCAACAAGCATTGGATCTTACGCTGCAACCCCTGTTGATTTTACAGAAAAGTAAAGAAGACGATGGGTTGATAAAGGATTGGCATAAACCTGAATCAGGTGCAACAAAAAATATAGGCTATGCGGTGCAGTGGTTTTCACTCGCAGCTACCACAATAATTATTTTTATAGTATTGAATGTCAAACGCAGAAATAAAGAAAAGCAACAGACGTAAATTTATTCTTCTGTTGATTCTGATGTGCTCACCAGTTTTTATTTCATATGTGCTGTATTTTATGGAATATCGGCCTGAGAGCAAAAATTATGGTGATTTAATACCGATCGTTAAACTGACCGGTAAAGGCACAAATCAAATAGACAATACCATATTTCGGATTAAAGATTTACATGGAAAGTGGATATTAGTCACGATAGATTCCGCTGAGCAATGCGATGAAGCGTGTAAGAAAAAACTATACCTCATGAGACAAGTCAGAATGGTGCAGGGCAAAGAAAAGCACCGGATAGAACGGCTTTGGTTAATAAACGATGACACTAAACTCAGTGAGGAATTATTAAAAGAATATGAAGGAACATATTTTGTTAGCGCTAAAGATAGCGAGTTACTCGAATTAATTGAAACCAAGGAATCGCAAACAAAGCACATCTACTTGGTTGATCCAATAGGCAATTTGATGATGCGCTTTCCTGAGAATGTCGACGGTACCAAAATGGGGCATGACTTGAAACGCTTGCTTCACGTATCGCAAATAGAGCATTAAGACCGATTAAAATATAGTAATTAAAACATTAGTAGTCTGAATAAGGAGATCAAAAAAATGGCTTCCAGTTTGACATGGCAAGAGACGGCATCGCGAATTAATCAATTCTATCGATTGACCAAGCCCCGCGTGGTATCGCTGATTGTTTTCACTGCCGTAATTGGCATGTTTTTGGCAGTACCCGGGGCAGTACCATTAGATACCCTAATACTGGCAACGACAGGTATTGCTTTGGTAGCCGGTGCCGCCGCCGCATTAAACTGTCTGGTCGAGCACAAGTTGGATGTAGTAATGGCGAGAACAAAAGGAAGACCGCTACCGCAAGGAAAAGTCAGCGTTCCGGAAACATTATTTTTTCTGTCAATCGTAGGTGGTTTGGGCTTGTTCATTTTGTATTACTGGGTCAATGAACTGACTATGTGGCTGACGTTAGGAACGTTTGTCGGATATGCGATTATCTATACCGTGATTTTAAAACCACTGACGCCACAAAATATCGTAATTGGTGGCGCATCTGGCGCGATGCCTCCGGTGTTGGGCTGGACCGCGGTTACCGGTGAGATTGCAAGCGATGCTTTATTGTTATTCTTGATTATCTTTGCATGGACGCCGCCTCATTTTTGGGCGCTGGCGTTGTATCGTAAAAACGAATACGCTTCTATCGGTATGCCGATGTTGCCAGTAACGCACGGCGATCAATTTACCAAATTGCATGTATTGCTCTACACATTCATTCTGTGCGCCGTAACGATTCTTCCATACGTTACTCAAATGAGCGGCTTGATTTATTTAGGGAGCACCTTGATACTGAATAGCATTTTCCTATACTATGCCATCGAAATTTATCGCAATTACAGCGATAAATTAGCGCGTGAAGCTTTTCGCTATTCAATTCTGTACTTGGCATTGCTGTTCGTTGCTTTGCTTGTTGATCATTATTTCCATTTCTAAAACGAACTGATTCATTAATTAAAAAAGCGCCTGCAGGCGCTTTTTTATTTCGAGGCGTGATTTAAATTCAGTCCGTAGCAGGAAACAATTTTCCCGGATTAAGAATATTATTGGGGTCAAACACCCGTTTGATAGCACGCATCAGATTCAGCGTCGATGCATCAATTTCCTTGGTCACAAAAGCGCGCTTTTCACTGCCGACCCCATGTTCACCTGACAAGGTTCCGCGTAGATTAATCACCAAGTTGAAAACTTCATCCAAGCACTGTTCAGCGCGCGCCACTTCTTCTGGGTTATCCGGGTTGATTAGCAAATTAACATGGATATTGCCATTGCCAGCATGGCCGAAATTAACATTGTGCAATCGGTACTGATTGCTTAATTGCGTTAATCCTGCCAAGAATTGCGGCAAAGTATCAACCGGCACCACGACATCTTCATTGATTTTCTTCGGGGCGATTTCGCGGAGTAATGGTGACAGGGCTTTACGAGCTTTCCACAGCGCCGCTATGTTGTCGACCTCTCCTGCAAAAATTAAATGCTCAGATTGACAGGCAGCTAAGATGGCCGCGACCGATTCAGCCATATCACGACCAGAACCATCGACTTCGATCATCAGCATTGCATGTGTATCAGCCGGAAGCATGTCGGGGTAACGGCCACGAATCAAATTAAGCGATCCGGCATCGAGAAACTCAAGAGCGCTGGGCAATTGCGGCAGGGTCATAATTTTAACAATCGCAGCAGTGCAACTGGAAAGATCGCGATAATGCGCGGTAATGCCGGTAACGGCATTAGGCAATGCGGTTAATTTCAACGTGGCTTCCGTGATCACCGCCAGCGTGCCTTCGGAGCCTATCAATAAGCGAGTGAGATCATAACCGACCACTCCTTTGGTGGTATAACACCCGGTTGTAATAACCTCCCCAGCGCCAGTGATCGCTTTTAAACCCAAGACATGCTCGCGCGTGGTGCCATATTTAACAGCATGCGGGCCACCGGCTCCCGTCGCAATATTGCCGCCGATGGTGGAGAAAGCCGCACTCGATGGGTCCGGCGGCCAAAAAAAACCGTGCGGTTTGGCAGCGTCTTGAACCGATTGATTCAAGGCGCCAGGCTGCGCGACGATGACGCGATTTGCAGGATCAACCACTAATATTCGGGTCATGCGTTCCAACGACAATGCGATGCCGCCGAATTCAGGCAAGCTGCCGCCCGCCGTGCCTGTTCCTCTGCCGCGAGGAATTAATGGCACCTGGAATTGGTTGCACAACCCTAGAATTTGCCGGATTTCATCGGCTGAGGTTGGAAACAGCACCGCATCCGGCGGAAAAATCTTGCGGCTGTTGTCGTAGGCGTACGCGTAACAATCCACCGGATCGGTATAGAACCGCTCAGGCGGGAAGATTTGCCCTATTTGCGTGATCAGTTCCGCAGGCAACATCGCAAAAACAGCGCAAGTTAATCCATATATTCGAATACTTTCACCACCTTACGCACGCCGGAAGTGGAGCTGGCAATTTTTGCGGCATGATCGGCTTCTTGACGCTTCACGATACCCATCAAATATACAACGCTATTTTCAGACACGATTTTTACATGGCTAACATGAAATTTCCGCTCGGCAAGAAACCGCGCTTTTACTTTGGATGTCAGCAATACGTCGTTACTGCGCGAAGCCAGCGATGTCATCGAAGCGACGGCGATTTCGTTGTGAATGCGCCGCACGTTATCGACGCCCATGACTACGCGTTCGATGTTTTGCTTGAGTTCTTCCGACGATGCCTCTCCGGTTAACAGAACCACGCGGTTATAACTGGTAACATTGACATGCACGCTATCGCTGAATTGTTGATGGATACGCCGTGCGCTTTTAAGCTCAATGCCTTCATCCTCAATGAAAATGCCGCTGGTTCTGCGGTCTTCAGCAATATACGAACCCGAACCGGGTGCAGTGCTCAGAGAATACATCGGGCAGCCCGACAGTAATGGCAGGCAGAGTAGCAGTAACAACCCATTCCTATTGAGAGATTTCATTTGCAGGACTCCATAGAATTCAAAATTCAAGGGCGATAATACAGTAAAATAACGCGATCACGAATAAACAATTGGCGGCGTTATCTGCGATTAAACATCATGAGCGCAAAAGAAACGGATGCCGCGCAAAGCGGACAAGAACACAGTGCCGATACGTACGCCGATGAATCAGCGGTCATCGGTGTGACAGCGGGAGAAGAACGCTATTTGATTCCGATGACGGAAGTCAGCGAAGTCATCGTCATGCCGAAGCTTGCGCATGTTCCGTTGACGCAGCCCTGGTTTCTTGGATTGGCCAACGTGCGCGGCAACCTTTACGGTATTACCGACCTGGGTGTGTATCTCGGCGATAAACCGGTGCCGTTCAATTTGAAATCGCGGGTGTTGTTGTCATTCACCGACAACAAAGTTTATGGCGGCTTTGCCGTGCATAGTATGCTCGGAATCCGCAAGCTATCGGAATTCACTCAAGTCAAATCGCCCAAAAAGAAACTACCCGCCGGGATCCGGGCGCACTATCAAGATGCCGAAGGGCGGATCTGGAAAGCGCTCAGTTTATATGCGTTGATTCGTGACGATAAATTTCTGCAGATTGCCCGGTGAATGACACGCATTTTTTTACAACCCGCTAACATCAAAATTACAACTTTAAATTATGTCGATATCTTCGATCGCTGCAAAAGAAAAAGCCAAGATTCTGGCGGAGGCATTGCCTTACATTCAACGTTTTCACGGTAAAACCATCGTCATCAAATACGGCGGCAACGCCATGGTGGAAGAAAACCTCAAGCACGGATTCGCGCGCGATGTCGTGCTGCTGAAACTGGTCGGTATGAACCCGGTGGTGGTGCATGGCGGCGGGCCGCAGATCGACGACATGCTCAAGCGCGTCGGCAAGCAGGGCGAATTCATTCAAGGCATGCGCGTCACCGATGCGGAAACCATGAATGTCGTCGAAATGGTGCTGGGCGGCTCGGTCAACAAGGACATCGTCAATCTGATCAATCGCCACGGCGGCAAGGCGGTCGGGCTAACCGGCAAAGACGGCGCGTTTATCCGCGCCAAAAAAATGTTGATGCCGGATCGCGAAACCGCGGGCAAGTGGATCAACATCGGCCAAGTCGGCGAGATCGAATCGATCGATCCGGCGCTGATCGCATTACTTGATACTCAAGACTTCATTCCGGTGATTGCGCCGATTGGCGTCGGCAGCGAAGGCGAAGCCTACAACATCAACGCCGACCTGGTCGCCGGCAAGCTGGCGGAAATTCTGCAAGCGGAAAAATTGATTTTGCTGTCGAACATTCCCGGTGTCATGGACAAGGACGGCAAACTATTGACCGGTCTGACTGCGCAACGCGTCGACGAACTGTTTGCCGACGGCACGATTTCTGGCGGCATGCTGCCGAAGATTGGTTCGGCTTTGGATGCGGTCAAGAAAGGCGTCAAGTCGTGCCATATCATCGACGGGCGAGTCGAACACGCCCTGTTGCTGGAAATTTTGACCGATCAAGGGGTCGGTACCCTGATCAAGGAAAATTGACAGCACCGGTGTTACCAGCGCTTACCCAGTGCCGTTAAAATCCCGCGCAGAATTTGCACTTCCTCTTTCTCCAGCCGCGCCTTTGAGAACAGGCGGCGGATACGCTGCATCAGCAATTTGGGTCTCTCCGGAACTAGGTAATCGCTGGCAATCATCGCCTGCTCCAGATGCGCATAGAATAATTCCAGATCATTAAAATTGGCCGGTGATTCAACCGGGGCGGCAGGTGCGTCATTTTCCAGCAGCGCCATGCGCAGCTCATACGCCATAACTTGCACCGCGCTGGCCAGGTTCAGCGACGTGAATTCCGGATTTGCGGGAATATGGATAATCATCTGGCACTTACTGACCTCCGCGGTCGTCAGCCCGGAGGTTTCCGCGCCAAACAGCAAAGCAACCGGTTGATGCCGTGCGTAACGCAATAATTCCCGCGCGCCCTGCCGCGCATCAAACACATCGGGCGAAAGATCGCGTGACCGCGCGGTGATCGCAGCACTCAGCACGGTATTATCCAATGCCTCATCCAGCTCGGCGCATACCTTAATTTTTTCCAGAATATCGCGCGCTCTGACCGCGCGGGCATCCGCTTCTCTATCCGGAAACGACTCCGGATTAATCAAATACAGCGAGCTGAGTCCCATCGTTTTCATCGCCCGCGCCGCCGCGCCGATGTTACCGGGATGGCTGGTATGGCTGAGTACAATGCGGATATGGTCGAGCGGGCAAGGGCTATTCATAATACAAGCAGGTGAGTGTCGAGAAACAAAGCGGGTGATTTTAACAGAGGAAGGAATCCGGTACATGACGTCCGCGAGGTCAGATTGATCATTCAAAGTTATAATGCGACTAATGACCCGGTGGGCAGCAGCCATGCATTTGCGCGGTATTCTGAAGAAGCGGTTATACGATTACTTATTTTGGAGTTATTAATGGCGAAACCAGCAACAACCAAATCTTTGCGTTCAATTTATCAATTCAAGGTTACATTGAACGGCATCCGCCCGCCGGTATGGCGCCGGTTCCTGATTGCCAGCACCGACAGCCTGGCGGACTTGCATCTTGTGGTGCAAATCGTGATGGGCTGGACCGATTCGCATTTGCATGAGTTTGTGAAAGGTAAAGAATGCTACGGTGTGCCGGACGAAGATTTTCCGTCGGATATTCACGATGAATCCAAATTCCGCATCGATCAGGTGTTGAAACAGGAGAAAGACAAACTGCGTTATACCTACGACTTCGGCGACGGCTGGGATCATGACATCGTGCTGGAAAAAATCCTGCCGTTTGATACCAAAACCAAATTATCGGCGTGCCTCAAGGGAAGTCGCGCCTGTCCACCGGAAGATGTCGGCGGAACGCCAGGGTATGAGATGTTCCTCGAAGCGATTGCCGATCCCGATCATCCGGAACATGCCGAGATATTGGAATGGCTCGGCGAATCGTTCGACCCCGAGCATTTTGATTTGGCGGAAGCGAATAATTTGCTGCAAAACTGATGCGTGATAACACCAGGCCGGCACTTGAATCAATGTTTCTTTGACAAAGAATCCCGCGATGACAACAAACGATAACAAAACCAACCCTCCTAGCGGCAACCGGGAATCACGGCAGGAAATACTGCCGGATAATGAATTCGGTCTTGAACCGCAGTTGTCATCACCAAGCACACCGGCTGCGAAGAAGGCACCGGCGGCAAAAACCGTAACCGGGCGTGCAACCACCGGCCAGCAAGCCGCCGAAGTGCTCAGCTACCGCCACGGCGACAAACGCACCAACAATCCGCATGTCGGCATGGTCGACACGCATTCCGACGGCGTGGAAGGCAAAACCGTGTGGCAATACGATCCGCATATCGACCCGGCGCTGCAATTCGACAGCCAGCGCATCCCCATTGAAAACCTGATCGACGAGGCACTCGCGTCCGGTGTAATTTAAGTAAGTGGATGAATTCTTAAGAGGCAGTTTGGATGCTAATAATGTAATTATGTGCTTGTATATGAGAGTGATTCTATGAATAACAACAAATCTCTGATTCATAGCTCTATACCTTAAAAAAATGGAAAAGAAAGAAATTAAAGATTCTATAAAGCAATTTGGGAAAGATCTTGAAAAGGCATTTGAAAAGAAAAAATATATTGTTTTTCTTTGTGGACCGACATTGGATAGAGCTGACGAAGATGATGCAGCCAAATTGAGATTACGACTTAAGACTGAACTTGAAGGAGAGGATTTTGAGGTTGTATTAGGAGAGGATGATGGACTTGAAGATCTTAGGACGCGCTACGCAGGAATGGCGCATGAAAATGAGTTGGAATTTATCAGTAATTACAGTAATTCAGTACTTTTGATAGCATCAAGTGTTGGGTCGTTTTGTGAGCTTGGATTATTCTCGTATCATCATGTAAGGGAAAATGCACGCCACACAGATTTTATATTGATTTTAGATGAAAAATATAAGAATGATTTTTCTTACCTAAATGAAGGGCCAGCAAAAGCAATAGAAAACTTTGGAAAATTGATACATGGGAATTTTTCTAATTTTGATACACAGCCAATAATAGGTCGCCTTCGAACAAGGCGGAATGTTTGGTTTACAGATCCTAAAGGAAAAAAAGAAAGCTCATGAGCGTCAAATTTAACAATCAACTTTTGTTCTACGGATTGGGAGTAATCCAACCTGCGACACCTTTTGAAGTTATCGAATTTCTCCGTCTAATTTATCCCGATATTAAGCAATGGCCAGATGAAGAAATGCTTAATCAGATATTCTCTGAGTGGTTAAGATTGCGTTATGTAATTATATTAAATAAGGAATATCGTCTTTTTTCTTTGACCTCAATGGCAAATCCAAGAATGGATTGGAAATTACGAAAACTTCGCGATAAAGCCAGGCTTACCTTGCTCAGAGAGTTATATGATGCTAGCCTTAAAAGGTCGGAAGTAGCGAAACAAGATTTGGATGGCGATTCGCCATCTTCAGAAAGTAGCACAATTTTACAAGAAGGCACGCGGCCAGTAAATTCTGGCTCTGCGCCTTCGCGACTAACGTCGACTCGTCACAGCCCCAGAATTTACTGGCCGCGAGTCGTTGAGCAACTGAATTCTAGAGTTGGCCTTGATTCTCAAACTTCCGACATTCCTTCTTATCGCTTCAGATATTGTTCTTTTCCAAATCTTAGATTACTTCAAGAAGCAAGCTCAGATTCTCCACTTGAACGAGATATGAGTTTGTCACAGCTAGCGCTTGCGATTGGCATTTCTCCACGACTATTAACATCGTTTATTCACAAGCCCGGAAATCATTACAGATTTTTTGATATTAGCAAGAAAGGTGGGGGGAAACGTCAAATAGCATCACCACGCTTTTTCCTAAAAACAGTTCAATACTGGATTAAGTCATATATTTTGTATCATTTAAAAATTCATGATTCTTGCCACGCATATCTGGTTAAAAAATCAATAATTACTAATGCAGAGAAGCATGTCAGAAAGGAATTTGTGGCGAATATTGATATTGAAGATTTTTTTGGAAGCATTAAAACGGATCATGTTTCTCAACTACTCAAAAAGAATGAAATAGGCGAAAGGCTGTCGAGAGTCGTCGCTCACTTGGTAACACTTAATGGAAAGTTGCCACAAGGTGCACCAACCAGCCCTACCATCTCAAATGCTTTTCTGTATGAATTTGATAATTCATTAACAAAAATATCGCGTGAAGCTGGCTTGGAGTATTCGAGATATGCTGATGATATCACTATAAGTGGAAGTTCTCGTTCAGCTATAGAATCGGTAATTTCTGAATGCAGAACTCTTCTTTTACGCTACGGCTTAAAATTAAATGAAAATAAATCGAGAATTGCAACTTCTCACTCCAGCCAACGTGTCACAGGATTGGTTGTAAATGAAAAAATACAACCTCCTCGTGAATTTCAACGGAAAATCAGAGCAATTTTCCATAGAGTCAATAAAAATCCAGAGAGTTATATCGAAAGAATAAGTGAGTTACGTGGGTACTATAGCTATCTGTCATCGTTTAATGCAATAAAAGGTAGTAGACATCTACAGAGGTATAGAATGGTAATCAATAAACTCAAAACGGTAGCAAGAAATAATTCGAGTTCTCTGATATAAAATTATTTCTTGAAAAATATCAGCTATCTATGTAGTTATGGTTTGTAGAGATCTTTCTTCCAAAACCTGATCTTCCGCGCGGCACGAAAGTTGTTTTTGCAAAACGCCGACAGTTTCGGCGGCGATAAGCAGTTTTTGGCGGTGCAGTTGATCCGCATCGTCGAGCAATTTCTCCGTAGCGACAAATTGCATATTCCCAGCGTGTGGCATCAAGACCCGATGCGTCAGCAGATTTTATTTGCGCTGAATATGGATACCGTGGTCGGGCATGTGAACCGGTTTGTCCGGTTGCAAAATACCGAGAAGCTCGAAGCCGTGTTCGATGAATTGCAGCCGATCGGTTCCACATCCCGCATGCGCTCGTGGTTGACCACCAAGCCATGCCAGGCGACGGTGCGGTCGCAGATCAGCCATGTGGTGTACGACAGTACGTGGGAGAAAGCAGTAGCGGATTTGTGCGAAAAAGTCCCGCAAGTGGTGGTGTGGGCCAAGAACGACCATCTGGATTTTGTCATCCGTTATTTGTGGAATGGTTCTTCACGTAATTTCGTGCCGGATTATTTGATCCGGCTCGATAACGGCAAAACGCTGGTGCTGGAAGTGAAAGGCGTCGACGATGAGCGCAACAGGATGAAGCGTGCAGCGATGGTAGTTTGGATCAAGACGGTTAACGAGCAAGGCGGTTTCGGGCAGTGGTGCTTTGACGTGGTATTTGAACCGGCGAGAACGCGGGATGTGATCATGCAGCATGCGGGATCTGCTGGCTAGGACAGATGTCCTAAAAAAAGAGTCGGCGATTCCTATGTTCTTGGAAATTTTTTTGCTGTATTTTTGAAAATTATCAAGAAAGAACATAAAGGGGGGAGAGATGAAACAATGGATGGGATTTTTAGCTGCGGTTTTAATCGCAACGCCAATGCAACAGGCATTAGCGGCTACAGCTGTCGTTGAAGTGAAAGCGTTGGAAAATTCGACCGGCGGCGGTAGCGGGGCTTCGGTATCGGTCATCGCGGGCAATTCATTTTCGGTTTCCGTTGATCCGCTAGATTTATGGAGCGCAGGTGCGTTGCCGCGCTGGTCCAATGCCGATGGCTTGACGGGGTCATTATTTGCAACGGGTGCTCCGGATACCAATGGTGACGATCCGGGTGTTCCGGTTGGAACCTTGATCGGTAGTAACTTTGGTTTGCTGAATTTGGGCGGTTTGTCAGCACCGTTTGGAACATTGGTAGGGCAGTGGGGAAGCGGCGGTAACTATTTCGCAATCGGTACTGCCTATACCGGCATTGCGCTTGAGAATACGCTGAATCTATTTTATTTCGACAGTAATAACGGCGATAACATGGGAAGTATTTTAGCGACTGTGACAGCCGTTCCGGAACCTGAAACTTATGCGATGCTGTTGGCGGGCCTTGGTTTGCTCGGTTTTGTTGTAAATCGTAAAAGATCGCTTCACGCATAACATATTTCTTTCATAACATTTGTATCAATGGAGATCGATCGATGAAAACTAAAATTATTGCAAATTTATCAATGCTGGCATTTTTCGGTGCAGCAAGCAGTGCTTATGCGGGTGTTGCGCCGGACAGCTACGACATGCTGAACGGCAATACCGGCAGTTATAACTACTGGGATGAAACCTATAATGGCAGCGGTTGCGTAACTTGTGACAATGCGGCTTTGTCGGGCGGACGTGGTGATTTGACCGATGGCATCATCGCGACGGAAAACTGGTTTATTACCGAAGCGCCGGTGGGCAACGGTCCTTATGTCGGCTGGACCATCGATCCGGTGATCACGTTTCATTGGAATACGCCAGTGAATATCACCTCTGTGACGTTTCATTTTGATGATTCCAATGGTTCGGGGGGTGTCAGTTCGCCGGCGAGCGTGACGGTAGATGGCACAACCTTTCCAATTACCGATCCGCTTGGCTCCTCGCCATTTGCTTTCGTAGCGGATGGTTTATCGTTTAGCGGTAACGATCTAGTGGTGTCGATCACCAGAAGTAATTCTTGGGTTTTCCTCAGCGAAGTGGAGTTTAATGCCGCGCCGGTTCCGGAGCCTGAAACCTATGCAATGCTGTTGGCGGGTCTTGGTTTGCTTGGTTTTGCAGTACGCCGAAGAAAAGCAATGACAGCCTAGTTACAAGTATTTTCTAATGTGAAACGGGAGCCTAGGCTCCCGTTTTTGTTTACGGTTGTCGCGAGTTTATGCAAATTCCGCTACTTTGGCGTTTTGCAGCCGGTAGCCGTAACCGTAAATGGTGACGATATCCCATTGACTTTGCGGGGTGAACTGAAGTTTGTTACGGAGACGGCTAATATGTGTATCAACTGTGCGAGTATCAATTTCAGCCGACAATCCCCAGATTTTCTCGAGTAAGTGAATTCTCGACAGGAGTTTGTTTTGATTCTGAAAAAGGTAGTTTGCGAGTGAGAATTCTTTTTGCGTCAGTCCGGTGTTTTTTCCTGCTACAGTGATTTCTTGGTTGTCGTAGTCGATTGCATAGGGTCCGAAATGAGCGACAGATGATTGTTTTTCACGATTGCGGCGTGTCAGTGATTCGATTCTGGCGAGTAATTCAAAGTGCCGGGTCGATTTTACGAAATAATCGTCAGCCCCCATATGCAGAACATGCACAACGTCCGCTTCACTATCGCGCGATGTCACGCAAATGATCGGAATATGCCAATTGTAGTTTCCGCGAATCCATTTAAGTACTTCTTCCGCTGTGCCGTCGGGGAGCATCCAATCCAGCACCAGCAAATCGAATTTTTGTTCTTTCAGCGCTTGAAGAAACGCGGCTATTGATTCAAAAATCTCACATTGGTAGTGCGCGTGGGAAAATAGTAGCTCATAGATGGCTATTTGAGTGGGTTCGTCTTCAAGTATTCCTAATCGCATAGATATCAGTATTTATGACAACAAATAAATTTTGAAGCAATGTATTGTAAAAACTGGTGTTTTCTTGGATTCAATGCAAGGTAAACAAACTTTTAGTTTTGTAATCGGGTAATCAGAATATTTCTTGAATGCTAAAAGGTGCTCTCTCTGCAAATATAGAGGGTCTGAATAGATGCAGGCTTATAGAAATTTATTCAGTTGCAATCAATGATCTATCTGATATCTAGGGAGTATTTGTCATTGATCACTATTAAATGATTGAATTTTATTAGTAATCGTGTATCTTATCTGGGTCTTTTGGATTCAAGCTGTTAAATGCGATGCTAATGGTTGACCTTTTTTCCTTGATATTCGATGACCGCCACGGCTTGCCGTGGACGTTGTTTTTTATTTAATTATTAAGGAAATCTATGGCAACAGGCACAGTAAAATGGTTCAATGATTCGAAAGGTTTTGGTTTTATTACTCCGGATGATGGCGGCGAAGATATATTTGCTCATTTCTCTGCAATCAATAGTGGTGGTTATAAATCATTACGCGAAGCACAGCGCGTGACCTTCGACGTTACTACAGGACCAAAAGGGAAGCAGGCTGCAAACATCATGCCGCAATAGGCAAATAGGTTGTGGTGCGAAATACTGATCACAAGAAAGACCCCCGCTGACGCGGGGGATGAGAAGGGATAGAGCGTAAGCGCTATCTGATTGATATTCAGAACATAACCGCATCGTCAACTTGAATCAATGATTGTTTCATTGAAAGATTAATCGCGTTGGTCACCATCTATTTTCAAATATTTCGCAAAATTTAAAAAAAAGTCTTGACCGATACTTTAGAGTCTGTATAATTCCGCTTCTCGCTGCATGAGCAACAAAAAACGTAGCGATGTTCTTTAAAAAAATACAATCGATAGGTGTGAATACTTGAGAAGCTAAAAGGCAAAAAGCCTAAAAATTTAAGTATTCGCAAGAATGTAGAAATTGGTAAATTAATCAAAATCAACGTCTAGCGAGAGTTTTACCAGAATTAAACTTAAGAGTTTGATCCTGGCTCAGATTGAACGCTGGCGGCATGCTTTACACATGCAAGTCGAACGGCAGCACAAACTTCGGTTTGGTGGCGAGTGGCGAACGGGTGAGTAATGCATCGGAACGTGTCCTAAAGTGGGGGATAACGCATCGAAAGATGCGCTAATACCGCATAATCTCTGAGGAGAAAAGTGGGGGATCGAAAGACCTCATGCTTTTGGAGCGGCCGATGTCTGATTAGCTAGTTGGTGGGGTAATGGCCTACCAAGGCGACGATCAGTAGTTGGTCTGAGAGGATGGCCAGCCACACTGGGACTGAGACACGGCCCAGACTCCTACGGGAGGCAGCAGTGGGGAATTTTGGACAATGGGCGAAAGCCTGATCCAGCAATGCCGCGTGAGTGAAGAAGGCCTTCGGGTTGTAAAGCTCTTTCAGTTGAGAAGAAAAAATTGTGACTAATACTTGCAATTCATGACAGTATCAACAGAAGAAGCACCGGCTAACTACGTGCCAGCAGCCGCGGTAATACGTAGGGTGCAAGCGTTAATCGGAATTATTGGGCGTAAAGGGTGCGCAGGCGGTTTTGTAAGTCAGATGTGAAATCCCCGGGCTTAACCTGGGAATTGCGTTTGAAACTACAAGACTAGAGTGTGGCAGAGGGGGGTGGAATTCCATGTGTAGCAGTGAAATGCGTAGAGATGTGGAAGAACATCGATGGCGAAGGCAACCCCCTGGGTTAACACTGACGCTCAGGCACGAAAGCGTGGGGAGCAAACAGGATTAGATACCCTGGTAGTCCACGCCCTAAACTATGTCAACTAGTTGTCGGATCTTAATAGATTTGGTAACGTAGCTAACGCGTGAAGTTGACCGCCTGGGGAGTACGGTCGCAAGATTAAAACTCAAAGGAATTGACGGGGACCCGCACAAGCGGTGGATTATGTGGATTAATTCGATGCAACGCGAAAAACCTTACCTACCCTTGACATGTGCAGAATTTCACAGAGATGAGAAAGTGCCCGAAAGGGAGCTGCAACACAGGTGCTGCATGGCTGTCGTCAGCTCGTGTCGTGAGATGTTGGGTTAAGTCCCGCAACGAGCGCAACCCTTGTCATTAATTGCTACCATTTAGTTGGGCACTTTAATGAGACTGCCGGTGATAAACCGGAGGAAGGTGGGGATGACGTCAAGTCCTCATGGCCCTTATGGGTAGGGCTTCACACGTAATACAATGGCGCGTACAGAGGGTTGCCAACTCGCGAGAGGGAGCTAATCTCATAAAGCGCGTCGTAGTCCGGATCGGAGTCTGCAACTCGACTCCGTGAAGTCGGAATCGCTAGTAATCGCGGATCAGCATGTCGCGGTGAATACGTTCCCGGGTCTTGTACACACCGCCCGTCACACCATGGGAGTGGGCTTCACCAGAAGCAGGTAGTCTAACCGCAAGGAGGGCGCTTGCCACGGTGAGGTTCATGACTGGGGTGAAGTCGTAACAAGGTAGCCGTAGGGGAACCTGCGGCTGGATCACCTCCTTTCAAGAAATGGCTGAATCAAGTATTCACAACCTATCGATTGTTATATAGACAGAGCTAAGAACCATGATTTTGCTAATGTGTATTCCATGTAAATGGTGCTTAAGCTATTTGGGTCTGTAGCTCAGCTGGTTAGAGCACACGCTTGATAAGCGTGGGGTCGGTGGTTCAAGTCCACCCAGACCCACCATCGGCATAGAAGGGGGTGTAGCTCAGCTGGGAGAGCACCTGCTTTGCAAGCAGGGGGTCATCGGTTCGATCCCGTTCACCTCCACCAATGTTTTATTGCGATTATAAAATAATAAATAGGTGGATTTGTAAAAGCAACTAGCGGCTGTGTCTATAAAAATTGTGTTTTTTTGTTCTTTAAAAATATGGAAAATAAAAACTCTCATTTAAATAATGAAAGTTAAGGGTTAGATTGTGTCTTTATAAAATAAAGATATGAAAAGCAATAAAATGTAGTAATAACTATAACGTTAATAATTTTTAAAGTTATAGGATCAAGTAAATAAGTGCAAGTGGTGGATGCCTTGGCGATTACAGGCGATGAAGGACGTGGAAGCCTGCGAAAAGCTTCGGGGAGTTGGCAAGCAAACTTTGATCCGGAGATGTCCGAATGGGGAAACCTGACTCTTGTCTAATTGGTTTTTGCGGAGTGCGAGAGCTTATTAGGCAAGAATCAACCTTAATTGAATATATAGATTAAGCGTGGCGAACCTGGTGAACTGAAACATCTAAGTAACCAGAGGAAAAGAAATCAACAGAGATTCCCAAAGTAGCGGCGAGCGAAATGGGAGTAGCCATCAATATTTAGCATTTGAATTAATCGAATTTTCTGGAAAGTTAAACCATAGTAGGTGATAGTCCTGTAGGTGAAAATTCAAATGTGGAACTAGGATTGAGAAAAGTAGAGCGGGACACGAGAAATCTTGCTTGAAGACGGGGGGACCATCCTCCAAGGCTAAATACTCGTAATCGACCGATAGTGAACCAGTACCGTGAGGGAAAGGCGAAAAGAACCCCGGAAGGGGAGTGAAATAGATCCTGAAACCGCTTGCATACAAACAGTGGGAGCTCGAAAGAGTGACTGCGTACCTTTTGTATAATGGGTCAGCGACTTACATTCAGTAGCAAGCTTAACCGAGTAGGGGAAGCGTAGCGAAAGCGAGTCTTAATAGGGCGCAAGTTGCTGGGTGTAGACCCGAAACCAGATGAGCTATTCATGGCCAGGATGAAGCGAGGGTAACACCTCGTGAAGGTCCGAACCCACTAGTGTTGAAAAACTAGGGGATGAGCTGTGAATAGGGGTGAAAGGCTAAACAAATCTGGAAATAGCTGGTTCTCTCCGAAAACTATTTAGGTAGTGCCTCATGTATCACCTTTGGGGGTAGAGCACTGTTATGGCTAGGGGGTCATCGCGACTTACCAAACCATTGCAAACTCCGAATACCAAAGAGTGCGAGCATGGGAGACAGACATCGGGTGCTAACGTCCGGTGTCAAAAGGGAAACAACCCAGACCCTCAGCTAAGGTCCCCAAGATATAGTTAAGTGGTAAACGAAGTGGGAAGGCATAGACAGTCAGGAGGTTGGCTTAGAAGCAGCCACCCTTTAAAGAAAGCGTAATAGCTCACTGATCGAGTCGTCCTGCGCGGAAGATGTAACGGGGCTTAAACTATACACCGAAGCTAGGGATTTACAGTAATGTAGATGGTAGGAGAGCGTTCCGTAAGCCTGCGAAGGTGGCTTGTAAAGGCTGCTGGAGGTATCGGAAGTGCGAATGCTGACATGAGTAGCGATAAAGGGAGTGAAAGACTCCCTCGCCGAAAACCCAAGGTTTCCTGTGCAACGCTAATCGGCGCAGGGTGAGTCGGCCCCTAAGGTGAGGCAGAAATGCGTAGCTGATGGGAAACTGGTTAAAATTCCAGTACCTTTATTTAATGCGATGCGGGGACGAAGAAGGTTAGCTCAGCCGGGTGTTGGATGTCCCGGTTTAAGCAAGTAGATATGCTGCTTAGGAAAATCCGGGCGGCTAAATCGAGATGTGATAACGAAACACTCCTCGGAGTGCCAAGTGAGTAATACCATGCTTCCAGGAAAATCCGCTAAGCTTCAGTTAAATGAAGACCGTACCGAAAACCGACACAGGTGGGTAGGATGAGAATTCTAAGGCGCTTGAGAGAACTCAGGAGAAGGAACTCGGCAAAATGACACCGTAACTTCGGGAGAAGGTGTGCCTTTGGTATGTGTAGCGCCTTGCGCGTGAAGCAGAAAAAGGTTGCAAAAAATAGGTGGCTGCGACTGTTTAATAAAAACACAGCACTCTGCAAACACGTAAGTGGACGTATAGAGTGTGACGCCTGCCCGGTGCCGGAAGGTTAAATGATGGGGTGAGAGCTCTTGATTGAAGCCCCGGTAAACGGCGGCCGTAACTATAACGGTCCTAAGGTAGCGAAATTCCTTGTCGGGTAAGTTCCGACCTGCACGAATGGCGTAACGATGGCCACACTGTCTCCTCCTGGGACTCAGCGAAGTTGAAGTGTTTGTGAAGATGCAATCTCCCCGCGGCTAGACGGAAAGACCCCGTGCACCTTTACTGTAGCTTTACATTGGACTTTGATAACATTTGTGTAGGATAGGTGGGAGGCTTTGAAGTAGATTCGCCAGAATCTATGGAGCCAACCTTGAAATACCACCCTAATGTTGTTGGGGTTCTAACCTAGATCCATTATCTGGATTGGGGACCGTGTATGGTAGGCAGTTTGACTGGGGCGGTCTCCTCCCAAATTGTAACGGAGGAGTACGAAGGTACGCTAGGTACGGTCGGAAATCGTGCTAATAGTGCAATGGCAAAAGCGTGCTTAACTGCGAGACTGACAAGTCGAGCAGGTGCGAAAGCAGGTCATAGTGATCCGGTGGTTCTGTATGGAAGGGCCATCGCTCAACGGATAAAAGGTACGCCGGGGATAACAGGCTGATTCCTCCCAAGAGTTCATATCGACGGGGGAGTTTGGCACCTCGATGTCGGCTCATCACATCCTGGGGCTGTAGCCGGTCCCAAGGGTATGGCTGTTCGCCATTTAAAGTGGTACGTGAGCTGGGTTTAAAACGTCGTGAGACAGTTTGGTCCCTATCTGCCGTGGGCGTTGGAAGTTTGAGTGGACCTGCTCCTAGTACGAGAGGACCGGAGTGGACGCACCTCTGGTGTACCGGTTATGACGCCAGTCGTATCGCCGGGTAGCTAAGTGCGGACGAGATAACCGCTGAAAGCATCTAAGCGGGAAACTTACCACAAGATGAGACTTCCCGAGGGTTAAACCCTCCTAAAGGTTCGTCGAAGACTACGACGTTGATAGGTCGGGTGTGGAAGCATAGTAATATGTTAAGCTAACCGATACTAATTGACCGTGAGGCTTGATCCTATAACTATAAATTTTATTAAGTTATAATAATTTTTTATCTAACTCTATTTTATTTTCCGTTTTTTACGCTTGGCGGCCATAGCACTTTGGACCCACCTCTTCCCATACCGAACAGAACCGTGAAACGAAGTTGCGCCGATGATAGTGTGCATACGCATGTGAAAGTAGGTTACCGCCAGGCACTTAATAAATAAAAAACCCTTTCATAATTTTTTTATGAAAGGGTTTTTTATTTATTAAGCAGACTTAACATTGAAATGCAACTTTTGTAAAAAGCTTGACAGACAAGCTACGGTAGTATCGGAGCTGCTCTTGGACGACTGTATTCCTTCAACCGCACTACAATAGTTTCCGTTGCAAGCGGTAGCAATTCATCAATTCGGTTATTATAGCCCACAGACAGCGAGTTTGTCAGCGACGGTAAATAGCGATTTGTAGCCGCCGTAGTTTCCGGCTCAAAATCGTTGCTGGATACGCCCACAGGTAGGCGCACTATTTTTTTCCGCTGCCGGGATCAGTTGCGCCACCGGGGTTTCATCGGCGTGCAGCACACGTCCTTGCCAATAAGTACAAAATTGGCCGGCCAGCGGTTACAGCGCCACGCCGACGTGTCCAACTCATTCCGCCAGAAGGTGGAAAAAGCGATAGCGTGACATCTTCCTGCGCGACGATTTGTGCGATGCGATACAGCGGCATCTACTCGAATTCCGCTTCAATCGCCGAAACATCGGTTTGTCAGTCTTCTTCGAACAAGCTTAACTGCTGCGCCCGCGACAGTGCTTCGCTCTTCGCACCGTAGCGAATGCGGCGCAGATGCGCCAGTTTCAGCACCAACCGCCTAGTTTTCGCTTTCAGCAGCTTGCGCTCGTTTTGTGCTCGCGCGAGCAGTGATTAAATCAGATTTGATATCTCGGTTTTAGCTTCCGGCGTGAGGTTTAGATGATCTAACTCGAATGTGATTGCCTGTGCGGTTGCAAAACACAAACGCTGAACCCGCGCAAGGTGATCGCTGCAAAGCCTGCTCCACCAACACCGACAACCCGGCGATACCGTCGATGGCAGAGTTTCAACACATGATTGCTCCTTCCGTGGAGACGAAGCGTATCCGCCGGTTTGCCGTACTTCTGAGATGACATTGTTCCTCCTTGTGAAAGGTTTGAAGATAGCGATGGTGTGTCAGAGCGTTAATGTGGTGGAGGCTTACTTTTTTTCGATGATCGGGCTGATGAAGGAATAGTTAGGCGTTTATCCGCAACTAAGAACATGAGGATGAACGCTACGACCAATATTTAGCGCGTTACGCGGCTCATGGTTTAGAGCGCCTTTAAGGCACTTATCCAATCAGTCCCCGGTTTTACCGGAGGTGATTTTTTAACTATTAGCAATAGGGAGATGTGTGCTGGAGGTGCCATGTTATCGATTAGATCCCATTCAATCACTTGGCTTATTCATCCAACCTAAATTATTAGCATGCAAACTCTGAATAAAGAATCGATCACTAATTTCTGTGAGTGCAGTGGTTTCGGGGTATTGACCGCTTGGATCTTGCATGTCTGAAACGATGTTTCCGTTTTCCGTGAATGCTATGACGTGACCATAGGCTTCAGGAATAGGCCAAAACATTCGCGGAAAACGCAGCACTAACTTTCTTAAAAAGGGCTTGTCACTCATGAAATCGATAATTGAGTTACGCGGTTTGGCAAAGCCTAGCCAGATTTTTCCTTCTTGGCCGCGCATTAGGTTGTCAGGATATCCCGGTAAATTATCAAGAAGAATGATGGCTTGCGCTGAATTGAGTGTCACATCAAGATTTTCAGCTGCTATTGCGATTTTCCAAACCCGGTAACGTCCGGTTTCATTAACGAATAATGACTGCTCGTCGTGTGAAAGCGCTATGCCATTGGCGAAACTTAATCCTTTGGCGACGATTCTCACTTGATTATTTACCGGATCATATTCCAGTACACGACCGCTGGCCGATTGCTCAACAATATCCAGCAAACTCGCCTCAAAGGTTCCACCCGTTTGTGATGGAGCAAAGCGAATGGAAGAATCTGTTATATAAATTTTGCCGTTTCGCGCAACGGCAATGCTGTTGGGGTAGCGAATGAGGTCGTCATCGACATGGTCAACAAGCATGCTGATCTTTCGATCTGGGGTAATTTTCAGCACGCCGCGCATTGCATCAGCCGCAATCAAGTTACCGGCGGCATCAAAATCGAACCCCAATACCCGGCCTCTGGTATTTGCGAATACTTCTAGCGCATTTCCATCAGGGCTCATGCGCAGAATTTTACCACTCGCTACAGCGGTGTAGAGCATACCGTCACTAGACAATGCCACATGCTCCGGACCTTCTTCACCTTCAAGTGAAATAAATTTTAAGCCGGATAATCGCTCATTTCGAGTATGTACTCCGGTGTAACCCGGAGCGGAGGGTGCCTTCCAGCTTACAGGCTCTATCGGAACAGGCCAGAAACAGAAATAAGCACTGATACAGAATGTAGCTGCAATCAATAGCGATGTTGATACTTTCATGAGAGCGTGCAGAGCATTAAAAAGATAGTCCGCAAAAATTGATTTCTAAAAATACGTGCATTCATTCACTGAATAATCAATATCCCATGAATTTTGATTCACGTGAAAAATCATCCCAAACAAAAGCCGGATCAACCGAAGGATTTGTTGGAATCATGAAAGTTAGCAAATCAAATATCCCGCACCCCATGCGATTGATCGTATACCAACCACCCTGAAGCACACCGAGACTGAAAGCAGCCATGCCGGGCGCCAGCGTATTTTCTTGTTGCCCCACAATGTTGATATTTTTAGGAAATTCCATCCAACCCGTGGCAATGTTGGCGAAACCACTGCTGAGTTTCAACCTGGACTTATCAAAATGCGAGTTCGGGGTTGTTTCAATATCCGCCAAAGCAATGCATGAGAAGAGAAATGGTGAAGTTATCAAAAAAACAAACCTAGTCATCACATTCATCAAAAATCTCCTGTTATTTGTTACTTCGGTTAAAGTAATGACACGATTAATTAGCGTGTTACAAATAGTGCTATAGTGCCGTTCAATATGAACAGAATTCGATCCGTTCTTTTCAGCGATCACCGCAAGCACAAATTATTTTGCTGATTGCTTTGCGCAGCATATTTCGCGTTGCTGCAGTACCCATAAAATCAACTGCGCCATTGGCAATGCTACCTTATTTTTAAGCCTGATGAATGGAATACACAGCCGAATGATTACGCGGTGATACCCATCCGGAATCACACAACAAGATTAATAGCTTGATTCTTATATAGCACCTTCGTAAGGAATGAGTAAATCATGGTCAGTCTAACCCTCATCAAAACAGAAGCCGAAGAACTGGTCAGGCGCATACCACGATCGAATAATCACCCGATGCAGGGCGAATTGGTGAAACTTTGCGAAACGCATTGGCGTACTTTGCGCGGCCCGCAACCGAGTGCGCAACTGGCGCAAGCATTATGGTCTTCATCGCCACCGTTGGCGGATCTGCTAGTTGATCTTTATACGCAAGGTGATACGCCTTTGAGCAATATCTTGCCGAATTTTGATTTGGCGCGTGGATTAGCGGTTATCGCACTCGCCGAGATTCAGCATGGCAACGAATTCGGGGCGCATATTGCGCATGAACCGATGAAAGCATTTCAAATGAATGTGCCGTCACCCGCATGGCTCAGCAAGATCAGCGCCATGCTCCATGGTACACTCGATGCACCGCTCATGCATTTACATGACCGGCATAACGCCTTATGGAAATCACTTGCGGTGATTGCCGCACAAACCAAACGAGTCGATTTGGCGGCAATAGAAACAGTGGTTCGATTGCTTACAGGACAGGATGAATCCCATAACTGCAGCGATCCCGCGCTGGAGAAATTACGGCAGGGCGTAGCGGATGCCGGCATTCGCTTTTTGACAATGGACAAGAATTTCGTGCAATATGAACAACATCATAAAGCGCACAAGCCGGTACGTTCCCGGCAGTTAGGCGAATTATTGCTGGAAATCAGGCAATTGTGGTTGCGTTAAGCAACGATCGTGCTGAATATACAATGCATTAGCAAGTGCTGTATTCGTCAGGATCAATTGTCAGGGATATTGGGATCATGCGCTACCAGGTTTGCAGGCGCGCATGATTACAACTGCTCCGAAGATAGTCCGGTAATAAGCGGTTTCCTGTACTGAATGAAATCCGGCTTTTTCGGCGAAAACCGGCAGTAAACCCAGTACATGATCGTTGATCTCTTCGAACCACCGCATTCCCCGGGAAAGAAGCCACATCGTAACATCGTGCGGCTCGCCAAAATCGGCGATGTGCAATTCACCACCAGGCTTGAGCACGCGAAATATCTCTTTTAGCGCTTGTTGTTTATCCACCCGGGTCAAATGGTGCATCAGTAAGCTTGAAAACACGTGGTCGAAAGTTTCGTTGGCATAAGGCAAGCACGTTGCCGTTCCTTGTTGCAACAGAATAGGCTTTTCGTTTCGATCGGATTTTTCTTGGGCAATCCGCAAAATCTCCGGATCGGCATCCAATCCGCAGACAACTGCTTCAGGTTCGGTTTGCTTGATCAGTAATGTCAGTGTGCCAGTGCCGCAACCGATGTCCAGTACCGGCTGACCAGACCGGATCCGTGCTTGCGTAACCAATGCCGATCTAATCCGGAGTTCGGGAAATAACCACCGCATCATGGGATCGTACCAGCGGGTCAGCCAATGAAAATGAAATGCCGGAATGAAATGAGGTTGTCTATTCAAAAGGTTGTAAGCAGTGTAAATGAAAAAGCCACGAGGAGAACTCCTCGTGGCTTCAGTTTAGATGATACGTGCTAATTAAGCTAATTTTCGTTTGCGTGCAGAGAAACCAACCAATCCCAAGCCGGCCAGTAACATAGCATAGGTTTCAGGTTCCGGTACCGGTAATGCTTGCAGTGAAACGGAATATTGACCTAAGTTGGCACCGAAAGTACCGCTAATATCCAAATGATATTGACCAGGAAGAAGATCGCCGAGTGAATGGGTTAAGCCATCATCGGTAAAGGTTGCGATCAAAGTTGTACCGTTTGGATGCGTGCTATTCCACACTTCAACTGCAAAATTGTTGATATCGTTAACTACAAAACCACCCAGCGACAGAAACAGAGTTGAAGCAGAACCTGTGGTGGATGAAAAGGTAGGAATTGTGAAATTGGCATATTCTTCAAACGAGTTTCCGGTGGCGCCAATCAACAATGCTGACAATGTTGTCGGGGTTGAACCGATGTTGCCCAATTCGTATGGATTTCCAACAGATCCGTCTCCTGGAAAGTTACCAAAACCGGCAAATGCGGTTGAGCTAAACAGTAGAACGGCTGCAGCGACTAGTTTCAGTTTGAGGTTTTGTAGCATTATCTTCTCCTAGAGTTGTCATTAAATGAACTGCTTGCGTTGTGTTCTTAAAAATAACTTTCGTCATTTCTAGGTTGTGCATACTAAAGCGTTGTCTTTTGATTGCCTATGGTAAGGTTGTGTTGAATTCGTACTAAAAGCTTTGGAGAAAGCTACTATAAAACAACTAGTAATTCTGTTAACTTGCAGCAGTAAAGCAGCTCCATCTCATAAGCCTGGCAGCGGTTTTGCGTGTCATGCTTCACGGACGGGATCGATAAGGAATCGGCTGCGGTTTCGGGAAAATCATTCAAACCGTAACCTGAATATCGCAATGAAAAACTGGGGAGCAACAGGAGAAACACGCGTGTTGCTGTTATTCCACCAGTCATCGGGATGCGGTAGCGAAGCGATTGGCCATCAAGTTAATGCACAAACCAGCGATTATTAAAGCTGCGGCGCCGATTTTCCAGAGATAAATGGGTTCATCCATAACCAGCGCGGAGCTTGCGAATCCGAACACCGGCACCAGAAGCGAGAATGGCGCCACGGTCGTGGCGGGATAACGTCTCAATAGCCAGTGCCACGCCGCAAACCCCAACAGCGTGACCGGATAAGCGTTGTATCCAACCGACGTAACTGAAATCTACGAAAGCCCGGATAGGTTTTCAAGATTCCAGGCGCTTTGCTCAGTGACAAACGATAGCAGCAACAGCGGCGGCCACGCGACGAAACTTCCCCAAGCCACGAGCGCCAGCATGTTAATTTGCCCCAGCCGTTTCGACATCAGATTGCCGATTCCCCACGAAGCGGCGGCTGCAATGATCAGAACCATACCCAATACCGAGATGTCTTCCCCAATATTGGCAGCGACCAGAGCAATACCACTGAATGAAACGATCGTACCCGTGATTTGCCAGCCCGACGGTTTTTCATCCAGGAATAATACCGCCAGCAGCATCGTAAAAAACACCTGCACCTGCAACAATAGCGAAGCCAGCCCGGCCGTTGCGCCGGCAGCCATGCCGAAGAACAGCAAAGTGAATTGCAATGCGAACATGACGAATCCGAAAGCGATCACTTGCCGGAAAGCGACGGCAGGCGGCCGAACGAAAAAAATTGCCGGAAACGCAGTAAAAAAGAAACGCAGCGCGCACAACAGAACCGGCGGAAGCTCGTCAAGCCCCGCTTTAATCATCACGAAATTGAATCCCCAGATCACCGCCACTACGATGGCCAGTGCGATATGTTGCAGATGCATTATTTTCTGTGCTTAAAGTAAATTAAATTTCCAGGATCATAAATCATCATGTGCCGCATCATAACTCATGACCGATGTAGCGCAGATCATTCAATTTTAAGTGCAACGCCTAACGGAGATTGGTTACACCGTTTCATAAATGCCGGTTGCAAGTTTGCAGCAAAACTTTATACTGTACAGAAATAATGTACATTTATGAGGCCTGCAATGACATCGATCAACATCACGGAATTACGCCAACACTTGCCGGAATACCTTAAGCAGGTACAGGGGGGAGAAGAAGTTGTCATCACCGTGCATGGAAAAGCCATTGCCCGGATTGTGCCCGATCTCCGGGAAAGCGAACGCGATGCGGCGCTTAAGCGCCTGGATGCGCTGCGCGGCACGGTGATTGCTGGCGATATACTTGCGTCCTTGAATGAAGAATGGGCAAGCGATGCTGACAATCTGTGACACGCATGTCCTGTTATTCTGGGCGGATCGCCCGGACCGCTTAACGTTACCCGCGCAAGAATCCCTAATCGCCGCCAGGAATAGCGGGAGATTGGCTTGCGCCGCGATCAGCTTGTGGGAAATAGCCGTGTTGTTCCGGAAAAACAGATTGATTTTGCCACCGCAGCACACATCCGTTTCATATATGGAAGACATTATCCTGTCACAGGGGCTTCACATCCTTCCGCTGACTCCCGCGATTGCCGGATTGGCCGAAAGCGGTGTCATCGTTCACGGAGACCCGGGCGACCGGCTGATCGCCGCAACCGCCATCGCTCACCAAGCACTGCTCATTAGCGCCGATGAAAAACTGCATACCGTGCCCGGATTACGCTGCATTTGGTGAAGGGTGCGAGCGCAGGAGAGAGGAGCGTTATTTTTTCACTTCGGACAAACGGATCAACATCAGAATTTCCGGCAGAGATCTGACGGCAATTTGCAATTCGATACCATTGGCAATTTTGTTAAAGCATTGGGGTGCAAACTAAGGATGTCTATAAGATATGATTGATGCGCCTCCTTGCGGTCGGCGCATCCTACCGGGGTGCGCCAGCATTTCCTCTAGGGGATGGGGCTGATTGAAGTTGCCAAGGAACAAGTGCAATGGGCGGTGGATAGACTCAACTATTGACTACGCAAAGTGCTTGGATTCAGAACCCCATTTGAGATATTCTTCGGAAAGACGATGCGATACACCAAATCACCGTTAGGTATTGCACTTCGAAATTGCCCCCGCCAATAAAAAAGGAGCTAAAAAATGATAAGAAAAACACTACGAGCTGCGGCTATTGCCGTATTACTAGCGTCAGCATCGGCTAACGCCACGCTTGAGCCACGATTAGACGGAAAAGCCTATTACGACACGGAAAGTAATTTAACCTGGGCCACTCCCGCTGCCGCAAGATCGATCAAAGAACAGATAGCTTTCGTATCAGATCTTGTCATCGACGGCATTGATGGTTGGAGAATCCCAGATCGCCCGGAATTCTATAATTTTACAAACAATTACTCTGACTGCTCTTATCCTACTGGAGGAGGATGTCCCCCTTATATCCCTGCATCTCCTATAGATGAATATTCATGGGCATGGGGGGTTAACTGGATTTCTCATGGCCCGTCCAGCGCTCCTGATGGATACGAGGACTTCTCGGTTACGGTTTCTGGGATTCTTTACGGTACGTACATTCCGGCGTACGCTAATGGTTATATGCTAGACTTCGTTATGCTTATAAATGATCAGGATAATGCTCATTATACAGTATGGCCAGTGCAAACCGGCGACGTTGCATTAATACCGGAGCCGCAAACTTACGTGATGCTGCTGGCTGGGTTGGGATTGGTGGGGGTCGCGGTTTTCCGAAGAATAAGGAGTTGAGCCATCAGAATAGGTTTTTTCGGTGCATGTTGTAACCGTATGGTGCATTGCGCTGCGCTTAATGGCACCCTACCCGCTGTTTCGCCGCAGTGCCGTCCCCTTCACCACTGCATACACCGCCGGGAAAATGATCAGCGTCAGGATCGTCGCCGAGACCATGCCGCCGACCATGGGGGCGGCAATGCGGCGCATGATTTCGGAGCCGGTGCCGGTGCTGAGCATGACCGGCAGCAGGCCGATGACGCTGCCGGCGATGGTCATCATCACCGGGCGGATGCGGTATACGGCGCCTTGAATCACGGCGTCGTACAAGTCCGATAACGCTATTTGTTCGGCCATCGCTTTGCGTTGCCGCGCGATGGTGGTCAGCGACTGGTCGATGAACGCCAGCATCACCATGCCGGATTCGGCGGCGATGCCGATCAGGCCGATGAAGCCGACCACCGCGGCAATGCTCAAGTTGTAGTCTAGCCAATACATCAACCAAATGCCTCCGACCAGCGAGAACGGTATCGACAGCATCACGATCAGCGTTTCGGTCAGGCGGCCAAAATTCAAATACACCAGCAAAAACACCAGCGACACGGTCAGCGGCACGACGATTTTGAGTTTCTCGGTAGCGCGTTGCATGTATTCGAACTGCCCGCTCCAGGTGGCGTAATAGCCTTGCGGAAATTGCACTTGCTCGCGCACCATCTGTTGCGCATCGGCGATGTAGCCGCCGATGTCGCGGTCACGGATGTCGATGAAGATATACGCCGACAACAATGCGTTTTCGGTGCGGATGCTGGGCGGACCCTGCATCAGCTTGACAGCGGCGAGCTGCCCGAGCGGAATCATGGTGCCGCCCATCGCGGGCACCAGCACTTGCGTTGCAATGGCTTGCGGATCGCTGCGCAGTTCGCGCGGATAGCGGATGGCGACGTCGAAACGCTCGCGGCCTTCCACTGTGGTGGTGATCACTTCGCCGCCGAGTGCGATCGACACCACGTCGAGCAGATCGCCGACGGTCAGGCCGTAACGCGCCAGCGCCATGCGGTCCGGTTCGATATCGAGGTAATAGCCGCCGGTGATACGCTCCGCATACGCGCTGGTGGTGCCGGGCACGGTTTTGACCACCGCTTCGATCTGCTTGGCGATGGCTTCGATCTGGTTCAAATCGTTGCCGAACACTTTGATGCCGACCGGTGTGCGGATGCCGGTCGCGAGCATGTCGATGCGGTTTTTGATCGGCATGGTCCAGGCGTTCGCGACACCGGGGATTTGCAACGCCTGGTCGAGTTCGGCGATCAGTTTGTCGATGTTCATGCCGGGTCGCCAAGCGCTTTCCGGTTTCAAGTTGATGATGGTTTCGGTCATCTCCAACGGCGCTGGGTCGGTGGCGGTATCGGCGCGGCCTGCTTTGCCGAACACCGACGCGACTTCGGGAAAGCTCATGATAATTTTATTTTGCGTTTGCATGGTTTCCGCCGCTTTGGTCACGGAAATACCGGGCAGGGTCACGGGCATGTACAGCAAAGTGCCTTCGTTCAAGGTTGGCATGAATTCGCTGCCCAGCCGCATCGCCGGATAAACCGTTGCGGCCAGTACGCCGAGCGCGATCACCACAATCGATTTTTTCCAGCGCAACACCCAGCCGACCAACGGTTTATAACTGCGGATCATGATGCGTCCGAGCAGGTTATCTTCCTCGCGCGGAATGCGCCCTCGGATCAGCAGCAAGATCAATACCGGCACCAGAGTAATCGACAATAACGCCGCGCCTGCCATGGCAAAGGTTTTGGTATACGCGAGCGGCTGGAACATGCGGCCTTCCTGCGCTTCCAGCGCGAATACCGGCAGAAACGACACGGTGATGATCAGCAGGCTGAAAAACAGCGACGGCCCGACTTCTTGGCATGAAGCGATCACTGCGCGAACGCGCGATTCCCCGGGCCCGGCGCGCGCCAGATGCTTGTGTGCGTTTTCCACCATCACGATCGCGGCGTCGGTCATTTCCGCAATTGCCAGCGCGATACCGGCCAGGCTCATGATATTCGAATTGATGCCCAGATACGTCATCGCGATGAACGCAATCAATACGCCGATCGGCAGCATGATGATCGCGACCAGGGCACTGCGCGCATGCATCAGAAAAATTGCGCACACCAGCGCGATAATGACGATTTGCTCGATGAACACTTCGCGCAGCGTTTCGATGGCGCGATGAATCAGTTCCGAGCGGTTGTACACCGGTTCCAACGACACATTGTCCGGCAAGCCGGTGCGGATTTGCTCGAGTTTCTGCTCGAGATTGTGAATCACTTCCAGCGCGTTTTCGCCGTAGCGCGCCACCGCAATGCCGGAAACCGCCTCGCCTTCGCCGTTCAGTTCGGTAATGCCGCGCCGCTCGCTCGGGGCCAATTCGACCCGGGCAACGTCGCGCAGCAACACCGGCATGCCTTGATGCGCGTTGACCACCAGGTTTTCCAGATCGGCGATGCCGCGCAAATAGCCGCGCCCGCGCACCATATATTCGGTTTCGGTCAACTCGATCACGCGCCCGCCGACGTCGCGGTTGCTCTCTGCGATAACCTCGGTGATGCGTTTCAGCGGAATGTTGTAGGCTTGCAGACGGCGCGGATCGACGGTGATTTGGTAAGTCTTGACGAAACCGCCGACGCTGGCGATTTCCGATACGCCTTCGGTGGTGGTGAGTTGATAGCGCAAGAACCAATCCTGCAACGCGCGCAACTCGTCGAGCGTGCGCTCTTTGCCTTGCACCACGTACTGATAAATCCAACCGACGCCGGTGGCGTCAGGACCGAGCGCCGGGCGCACGTCGCGCGGCAACTGGTTGGCGGCGAAGCTCAGGTATTCGAGCACGCGCGAACGCGCCCAATAAATATCGGTGCCGTCCTCGAAAATGACATAAATGAACGACACGCCGAATGCCGACAAGCCGCGCACCACTTTGGCGCGCGGTACCGCGAGCATCGCCGTGGTCAACGGATAAGTGACCTGATCTTCGACCACTTGCGGCGCCTGGCCGGGGTATTCGGTATAAATGATGACTTGCACGTCGGACAGATCGGGAATCGCATCGACCGGCATTTTCCATAGCGAATAACCCCCCCAGCCGACGATAAAAGCTGTGCCGAGCAGCACCAGAAACACATGCCGGATCGACCATGCAATAATTGTTTTCAGCATGATTCCCTCGCTCAATGGGCTGAATGATCGTGATGCGCTTCGGCGGCTTCGATATGCACCAGCACGAATTCGCCGGCGGATTCTTCCGCCATCTCAAAAACGATGTGTTGCCCCGGCTTGAATGCTGGCAACAGTGACGGCTCGAACACGCGGAAATCCATCGTCATCGCCGGCCAGTTCAAGCTGGCAATCGGTTCGTGCGCCAATGTAACCACGCCATGCGCGAAATCCAGTGCGCGGATCACGCCTTCGCCGCGATGCGTGGCGCGGGCAGACTCACCGGCGTGCGATCCGGCAGCATCGTGTTCGTGAGCTACCGCCTCAAAACTGCCGTGGCCGAAGCCGCTGAGCGCGCCTTTGAAATTGCTTTCCGCGTCGATCAGGAAATTCGCCTTGATCACGACCGCTTCGCCGAGACGTAATCCGCCCAGCACTTCGGCGTAGCCGTCGGCATGAAAGCCGAGTTTGACGGTGCGCGGTTCAAACAGGCCAGCGCCGCGTTCGACCAGTACCACGCGCCGGGTGCCGGTATCGAGTACGGCGGAATCCGGCACCGTCAGCACCTTGTCCTTGCTATGCGAGGAGGCAAATTCGACGCGCGCGTACATCGCCGGTTTCAACAAACCATTTGGGTTGGGTAATACGATGCGCACTACCGCAGTGCGTGTCTCAGGCGTGATCGACGGATAAATGAATGCCACTTCGCCGTTGAACACGTTACCGGGATAGGCGTCGACGCGCACCGTCGCCGATTGTCCGTTGTGGATCATGCCCAGATCCTGCTCGAACACATCGGCCAGCAGCCACACCTGCGACAAATCGGCGATCTGATACAAGGTATCGCCGGGCATGAAGCGTTGGCCTTCGACAGCCATCTTTTCCAGCACCACGCCGTCGGCTTTGGAGCGCAGCGTCAAGTATTGCTGCACCTGACCTTCGCGTTGCAGGCGGCGTATCTCGGTTTCCGCGATATCCAGGTTGCGCAGCCGCTGCAACGCGCTTTCCACCAGGCGCTGCATCGCCTGGCGCACGTCGGGCGTACCGTCGGCGGTCGATTGCAGGCCTTTCAGTGCAATCAGATATTCCTGCTGCGCGGTAATCAAGTCGGGGCTGTAAACATCCATCAACGCATCGCCCTTTTTCACCGCCTGGCCGGTGGTATTGACATACAGCCGCTGTATCCAGCCTTCGAACTTCGTCACCAGCGTGAATTGCTGGCGCTCGTCGGTTTGCACTGTCGCCACCGCGCGCACCGTGCGCATCAGTTCGCGCATCGCCGTAGACTCGGTGCGTACTCCGAGTTTTTGCACTTTATCGGGACTGATACTTACCCAGCCGGGATCGCCGGATGGTTGTTCCTCGCCTTCGTAAACCGGCAGATAATCCATGCCCATCGGGTCTTTTTTCGGCACCGGCGATGTATCCGGCAATCCCATCGGATTGCGGTAATACAAAATTTTTCTGTTTTTCCCCGTGTCCTCGGCAACACCGTTTGCGGCATTTTGGGATTGCGTGCTGCCCAGCCAATAACCGGCAGACAGCAAGGCTGCCATGGTTGAAACTGTCAGCAAAATTTTAGCTGTTGATTTCATGATGATCTCCCTTACCGGTGCTTGTCGTGACGCTTGCCGACCAGCAGTTCGATTTCGGCCAGCGATTTGTGGTAGGTGGCGACTGCGGTGACCAAACTGGTTTCGTAATCGAACACAGTCATTTGATTATCGAGCAAGGTCAGGAAGTCGACGCGGTTGACTTTGTAAGCCGCCAGCGACGATTCGACGGTCAGCCGCGCTTGCGGCAGGATGGTCGATTGATACAGTTGCGCTGATTTATAGCTTTGCTCGGCGATTGCCAATTGTTGCCGCAACGTCGCGGCAATTTCGTTGATTTGTGCTTGGTGCAGGCTTATTGCCTGATCGCGCAGCGCCAGCGCTTCGGAAACGCGCGGTTCGAGTTTGCTCTTGCGCCAAACTGGCAGATTCATGGTCACGGTGAAACTGACTTCATCGGCGCGCCCGGTGCCGTCCAAGCGGCTGTCACGCTGTCCGTACATCACCCGTGGCGTGAAGTCGGGGTAATAATCTTTCTTCGCCAGCTCCAGTACCTTGTCGCTGCGCGCGATCAGACTTGCCAGCGCCAGCAAACGCGGACGTTGAATCAAAGCAGCTTGATACAGCGCCTCGAATTTCAGCGCCGGTTCGTGATAAAGCTGTACCTGCAACGGCACCGGCGCTTGGCTGCCGAAACCGCGTCCCAGCGCACGCAGCAAATTCGATTCGAATATGCGCTGTTCGCGTCCGAGGTCGATCAACCGGTCCGTCATGCGCGATACTTGTGTTTGCGCTTTTAATACATCCGCCTGGCTGCCTTGCCCGACTTGATAACGCTGTTCCGCGATGCGTAAGAAATGCTCGAGCGTTTGCTTGTTTTTCTCGACCAGCTTGATCAGTTCTAGCGTTAACCCAGAATCGAAATACGCGGTTTTGAGGTCGTGCACGATGCGATTGACGGTTTCCTGGTAACCGAATTCGATCGCTTCTGCGTCCTTTTCGGCAACCGCTTCGCGCAAATCGCGCTTGCCCGGAAAAGGCAATGTTTGCGCCAAGCCGATCATTTTCATCGTCATATCCTCGGTACGGAACGGCGATGCGGCAATCGGCATATACAATACCCCGATCTCGACTTGCGGGTCATCCAGTGCGCCCGCCGGGGCGATGCGCTGCTGTGCGGCTTCACGCTCCTGCGCTGCCGCGCGGATTTCAGGATTGTTTGCCAAGGTTTCCGCGATCAGATCCGACATCAACGGCACATCATGCACCACCAAAGCGGCATCCGTGGCCTCCGTGATCAACGGTGAAAAAACGCGGGAACCCTTGCCGTCGGGTAGGTTGTTTTGCTCTTGGGCTTGCACTTGCGCGATCGCTGTGGTAGCAATCCACAATAAAAACAGCATCGCGGTGCGGTTCATCGCAACCACCCAGTGAAATTTTGCAATTGCTGATGTTTATCCTTAATTGGAAGGAACATGTTTGCCTCCTGACCATCATTTGATCGATTCTGCCAATGATGCACCAAAACCAGTGATCATCGCTGCGCTGCATTTTCCGTGACATAAAGAATGCACGGAATGAATGCGAATTAACTCGTTTTTCTTTCGCCTGAACGACCGGCGAGCTGTTACAGGGAAACGATCAGAGGAGGGTGTTGCGGTTGATCCGGTACAAAGGAAGTGAAGCCGGATTCATAGGGAGTAATTGCGGAAATCGCATGAGCAGTTACCGGCGGCGCGGTGCTGGAAACAATCGGCGTGCTGCTGTAGGCATTACAAGAAGTATCATCGCACGGCAGACTATCAAGCCAATGATCGGTTGTATTCTCAGCCGCTTGCTTGTGGCAGCCATCGTGGTGATGCGAGTTGTCGATGGCGGCACGCGGATGATCGAATTTGGTTTCTTGCACACATACCGACAAAATGGCCGCCACGGCACCCTGCACCGGGAACCATAGCATGAAAAAGACCAATAGCCATTTGTAGTTATGTGCTTTCATTTTTTTATTATAAACAATCCACGGATATTACAAAGAAAATTTATCGCAATGGTTCCAGCCCGCCCGAAAACATCCTTACAAAAATTGCATTTCAGAGTTGAATCCGCCAAAAGATGAACTAATTTGATCTTTTAGTTAAATCAATTCCAATGACCGTTATGTCATCAACTCCAAGGAATTTCGGAGAAATATGCTGCCAATATTTTTGAAGTGCTACAACCAATCCTAAAAAATCTAGCCGTTTTGCGCTGTCAGGCATTTCCCAATGTTCTTTTTTACCTCGATACACGAGAACAAAAATGCCCCGATTAGATCGATTATCGCGCAAGTAATCACCGCAAAGCTGATTTTCAAGTCGTTCAAATAAATCCGGCCCAGTCCAATTATCTGCGAGCTTAAGTTCAACAGGAATAGGGCCATCGAAGCCCATTCCCTGAAATCTCAGGTCAATCCTTTTAGCATCGGCCAATTCCTCTTCCTGTGTAATGTCATAGCGCCCCAATGCCTCCTTGCGCAATTCTCGACCAATGAACTTACGCATCTCAGGTTCGAGTGTAATCTTTTGCAGGGTACTGGCAATACTGCTATCACCGTGTTCCAAATCATCCTTGAGATCGAGGAACCGCAAAACAGCGAGTTCGTGCAATTCGTTGTGATTACGGGGCGTGCGTTCCAGTTTATCGTTAAAGTCTTTAACTTGCTTCGGTAACCAGGTTTCAATATCACCCTCTTGCTCGGCTTTTGTTTTTGCCTGAAGCATTATCCACTGCCGGGATTTTTCGTTTGGATGCGCCTCGGCAATCTCCATCAGCGCCAAGAATGATTCCTTGCCGGGAATCTGATTCAGCAATTTGAATAGATTGTCTCGTGCATCCTGCGCGTCATCACGCAACTCTGGCGAATAAACACCTTTACCAGTGCGATCGATGTCGTCTTCACGGCGAATATACTCATGCATTAACCAGTAAAGTGATTTCAGGTGCTTTGGCGTCTTAAATTCTTGTCGCACAGCTGAGTTATTAGTTCTGCGCCCACCTAAAAGGTGCGTCACAAAAATCATCGCAAACAAAGTTTGTTTCTCTGTATCAGACATCGATTCAATTCGAGCAATAAGCACTGTAATTGCCTCATCGGGCGCAACACCCATCCATACAGCAAACCAGCGAGCCACATGATCCCACTCTGCCAAAATGTCGCATTTACGGGATGCTAACGCTTCAATCTGTTTATCCGCCAATGTCGAGCCTTGAATAATCTTGAGCAGTTTATCCAAGTTAGCCAGATTCTTCGGTTCCACTCTGTTCAACAGTTCATATAGATCCGGTGCGATTTGATCCCAAGCCCATTGCCCCGTCCAGCTCAGATCGCTGATGATGTAGTGCGTTTCGGTTTCAGATGTTTCTATCGATAATTCATAGCGGATTTCTTGCATGAGAAAATCGATTACAAGCTGCGGGTATGTTTCGAAAAGCCGAGGAAACCAAACCGGAAAACCATTCAACTCAAAGGTTGCATATCTGCAAGCGTTCTCAATTTCATCGGGATTCAAGTGCCTAGGCCAATCTTCGGTTTCATGAGCTTCGATTTCAAGGCCAACCAAACCAATAATGACGGAATAGGGTGTTTCGTTGCATGACGCACCTTCTGATCGTAATTTCGGTTTGTGATGCCGCCATAGGGAAACAACACCATCTCTATAGAAGCGTGCAACTTTTTCTCCATACTCTGGTATCAACGTTTGCCAGTTATATTCTGTCCAACGACCCGCTAAGTTTTTCTTTTTCCGGGTTTGATCGAAGAGATAAAGCAAATCATTTGTCAGAATCCCAGGATTCTCACGGTGTGCAGCTGAAGCTTCGTCAAGTTTTTCGTTAAAGTATTTCTTCCAGTCTGCATGGTATTTTTCCTGTCGTTTCTGGTGGGCTTGAGATTCCCTTTTCCATTTCGACTCTTCCTGTTTCATGCGTCGATAAATTAAATCTTGTGCAGGAGGCTTTAAATAAGAACTAAGGCGCTCGGATAGCTCCTTACTGTTAGCAACCAGTTTTTTCAGTTGCCTGCGCCAGACAGCTGGCCGACCTGCCTTTTTGTACAGATCAAAGGCTAATGACAGGGCAATCAATCGATTATCAAGAAGCGTTTGATTGGAGATTTCTTCGGCAATATACTCAAAATCACTTTCCTCGAATCGCCAGAACGGCCGGAATGGAACTTGATAAAATTCGGTCAATCGTTCCCCATTACGTTTGTCTCTAGCAGCTCTAGACTTTTGCACTTCGTACCAAAATAACGCGCTATTCAACTCCTTCCATGCAGGAATCAGTTTTGAAAACTCTTCCTTGACGCCGTAAAGATGATTGGTCTCATATCGAAGCACCGAAGAATATTTATACAGAATTTCGAGTACGTCGGATTCGAGTGATGCGTGATGATGGGTCAAAATCAATCGTTCAGCAGCTTTGCACGCCGGTGCTATCAGCCACTGAAATTGCTCGGATACTTCGCAAAACCGCCGCTCGATTAGTGGTGGAAGGTCAAGCAATCTGCTTAAGCCAGCGACAAATTGAGGGAGCAGATTAATATCGGCAGCTTTAACGAATGCGGATAAGTTGTAAAGCAAATTATCCGCGATGGGATTTTCCGTCGGTTCGATCTTCTCCAAACACGCCAATAGCCAAATCAGTGTTTGCTCTGTCGGATTTATAATTTCAATAAGCTCAGCTAACCACTCGCGGTTAAGTTTTGGTGCCTCGGTTAGAAAGTTTTGATAAACACGTTCTCGATCTTCGCTGGAACCAATGGCCTTGATGGCCCTGAATGCCACCATGCGAGTGTAACGTTCAGTATGAGGATTGAGTGCGGCTTCCATAACTTCCTGCCGCGCACCTTTAAGCTGTCCGATCCATACCATTCGAAGCAGGAATGCCTTCAGGTCGTCGTTATCCACATACTCACGGAGCAATGCCAGCACGTCATCGGTCAGATCAGGATTCGCAAATCGCTGCACTGCTGCTTCGTCTCGCATGGTATGTCCCATTGTATTGCTGCCCATTTGTTTGCAAACATCGTGCAGTACGCTCCTGCGCACTTCCAAAGGTAACTGACTTGGATCGCCTCCCTCAAAGAGAATTTCCGGTGCCAACTTGCGAACACGATCTCTGATCTTTTCATCCCAATGAATCAACCAAGGCAAGATAGGACGCAGCGTGGGCGCGATAATATCCAAGCCGTACTGATTGCGAAAGATTAATGCTTCAATATTTCGCCGCGATGTTTCACGCTTTAGTAATCCGGTAAACCACTCGGCGGTTAAGTACTCGCGCACCGAACGATGGTGGAAACGCACCGTACCATAAATCGCTTCATCGAAAATCGGTAATGACAGCAGCACCGATTGATCCATGCTATCCCAATCCGGCAGTACGGATCGAACATCGATTCCTTTGCAATTAGCGCTACCGCCGGGGATTTTGATTGCCGACTCACGCGTCAGTGTCGCAGCAGCTGCCAATAACCTGGCTCCCTGACGGGCACGCTCCGCCTGAAGTGGGCGAACATCGGCTCGATTTTGGTCATGCTCAGTCAATCTACGTTCGATGCTGTTTTGCATGATCTCGAGACGGCTTCCAATCTGGTTATGATCTAGCCAAAATCCGGTTAATTCTTCCAAATCTTGGGGGCGTGTCGTAAAAGACCAGGCATCCGCGCGTTCTACCGCGTCGAGAAAAGCTTTGCTATCCGCTACCCCTCTTGCTTTGACAAACACCGCGATCTGATCGCGTGCGAGATCATCAAGTGCAACAATTATGAAAAATGAATCATTTTCTTTCTTCGAATCAGTTTTGGTTAGTACGCTTCCATCAGGTTGGGTCGCTTCTTCCGGTTCATTATTATGGGTTTGTGGATTGCGCTCCGATGTAGCAATTGGTGTATATGGAAAGCAATCGTTGCAATGATTGAGATCGGTTCTAGGCCGCCATGCTGTTGTTCGACCGGTTATGACAATATGTGTGCGATCTTTTGCCGTACTGATTTTATTACTTAATATACGAATCGCAAGTTCAAAGTCACTAGGGTTCCGAAGACGTGCTTCGTCCACTGAATCCAAAAAAAGCCATCCTTCGTAACCAGATGCTGACCACTCAATGAATTCTTTGTAAGTTCCTTCTTCAAAAGAATCTTCAAAATTTGCAGGAATATGCTCCAGGCGAAGAAAAAAAGCTGGCTTTCCTTCATTTCTAAGCGAGCGAGTGATATTGCGGATTTCGGTTGTTTTGCCCGAACCGGCTTCGGACAAAATTATTACGCGGTACTCTTTAATCAGTTCTGGCCAGCGTAAGTGCTTATCGGTAGGAAACCATTGACTGAAATCTGTATCATCGTTTTCATTGGCCTCTTTCTGCAGATCATGAAAAGTCCTCTTTAGCTCTACAAAATCATTTGTCATGAGAGGTCAGGAATCACATTTTTCATACTCGATAGGGTTGCATTGTATTTTAATTATTTGTGATTTTATTGAAAATCTTGTTTTTTATGAAAGTATGGATCGTTACTCTTATAGCTGTTGTTCGTTCAAATAATAAGAATAAGTTTTTCTGACCAGAAATCTCAGATTATCTGAGAAGGATCATAAAAATTATATGCTTATCGATATGGTTGATTGAATGTCGGCAATTGCTGATAGTGCTGTTCATAGCGAATTATTTTTAACTCGTTACCGGTTTCTCTCGCCGCTTGGGCTGCGCGATACAGCGCATTGCGGCGGTTCGGAGTGCGCTGCAGCGAGGCTTCCAGTTCCTTCAGTGCGGCGGCAGGCTGGTTCAGCGTCAGCAGCAATTCGCCGAGCAACTCCCGTGCAGGAATGATGGCGCCGGGGGTGACGTTGTCTTTCTCGGTCGAGTCTTCCAGATCGGCGGATGCGCGCATCATTCGCAATGCTTCTGCGGGCCGATTCTCGGCAGCCGCGATCCAGGCGGCAACCGCCAAGCGCTGAATTTCGATTTGATCGGCGGTGTAGTTTTTATCAGCGGAGCGGTCACTGTCGCGCAAGGTTTCCAGGCGTTTCAAGCTGCTTTTGGCGTCGGCGAGGTTGCCGGTTCTGGCGGCACCGACACCCTTGGCAAAATGAATGATCGCTTCGCACCAGCCGAATCGTTGCCACGGGAAATCCGCTGGCTGGATGCTCAGTTTTGCCGCCTCGTACCAGTCACCGCGCTCGACCGCGAAGCGTGCCGGAATAGCGGCATAGGCATAGGCAACCGTAGTATTTTGCGGTTGCGCGTTATGAATGGTTTGCAGTTGATGCACAATCTGCCGGGCTTTCTCGGTTTCAGCCATTTGTAAATATGCGTACAACAGATAGTCCATGAAATGAAAGCGCTGATCCCAGTGATTATCCGAAGCGTGCAACCGGGCGTGTTCTTGTGCGGTCTGGTACGCCACCCAATTGGATTGCGCTGCATCCGGCCATTGGCCGAGGCGGATAAAGATATGCGACGGCATGTGCAGGGCATGCGGCACGGCGGGGGCGATTTTCGTATACCCCCGGGCGGCATCGAGTCCGAGTTCCGCCAGTTCCGGGTAATCGCTGCTGTGGATGATGTAGTGCGCGACACCGGGGTGTTGCGGTTCGTCCTTCAAGATACGCTGCAGCAACTGCAGCGCTTGTTTTTGCCTGGCAAAGGTTTTGTCATTCGGCGAAGCATTTGAAATCAGCGCCAGCGCATAAAACACCGCCGCTTCGTGATCGTCCGGAAATTCTGCGACGATGCGCTGCATCGCTTGCTCATACGCCAGTTTCCGGGCGCTGTAATCGTTGCTGGCGTTCGCCGGATACAATGTTGCGGCAGCTTCCAGATAGGCTTTTTCACGCGCGGTTTGAACATTTAATGACTGTGCTTGCTGGATGGCGTCCCGCCCTTGCTGTAATTCGCCAGGACTCGGGGTTGTGGCCCACAATTGCTGGTAAAGACTCATGGCAATGCCCCAATAGCCCATGGCGCATTGAGGATCGGTAACGGTGACCTGGCGGAAGGTTCTTTCGGCTTCGTCGTACCAGAACGAATGCAGCATCGCTACGGCCTGGTTGAATTGTGTTTGTGCAGCGGGCGTGCAGGAAACCGTAAAATTAACTTTACCGAGTTTTTCCTGATCGAAGCCACCCGCATGGTGATGATCACCATCGGCAAGAGCCATTCCAGTCAGTAACAGCAAGCTTGCGGAAATAAAAAAGCGTGTCAGTGATGTCATAGTCAATCTCCAAATTATAGGGATCAGCGGCCGGTGTCGTCACCAGCCAGATTATCAAGTATTGGACATTGCGGGCGTTCATCGCCGTGGCAATGCGCGACTAATTGCGTTAATGCCTGTGCAATCGATTCCAGTTCGGTGATGCGCGTTCGCAAATCAGCCAAATGCGCTGCCGCCAGTTGTTTCACTTCGCGTGCCGGCCGTTGCTGGTCCTGCCATAGCGATAGCAATTTTTTGATTTGCGCCGTACTGAATCCGGCATCCCGCGCCCGGCGTATGAAACGCAACAAATGTATGTCGCGCGCCTGATAATGCCTGTAACCGGCTAATGTGCGCGATATTTTCGGAATCAATCCGATCGCTTCGTAGTGGCGGATCATTTTGACTGATACGCCGGAAGCGCTTGCTGCTTGTCCAATGTTCATTTCGTCCTCTCAATGATGACAGTTTGCCAGCGCATGTCCGCGACCACGCGCAATCAGCCAACGGTTAAGCGGAAAAGCGGCGATACCGGCGATTATTAGCGCAGCGAACAAACTGCTCCAGAACAGCCACGAATCAAGCGGCGCAGCCATCGCGCCCGGTACCATCAGCATGACAAGATTGTCGACAATTTCCATGATCGTGATCGAAGCCGTATCCGCGGCGAGTGCAATTTTCATCGCGGCTCGAAGCGGGTAGCCGCCGCGTAGAATTGGTAACATTGTAAGCGCATAGCCGGAGAAAAAGGCGAGTAAAACTGCTAGCACGATAGTTTCGGTATTGCTCCAACCCAGCGCAGTGCCGATTACCATGCCCGCAACTTCGCCGATGGCGCAACCCGATAAACAGTGCAGGGTAGCGATTGCTGCTATCTCATTGAGCGATGGGTCTTGATGATATGAATGATTGGGCATGTTTGACTCCTGGAAAAAAGTTAAAGGAGTTTTCATCATGAAGCTTGCTACCGTGGGAAGGTCAAGCGGTTGTTGCGGATGCCGGAAAAAATGTTGTCCGGTAAAGAAAACCGCAGACAATGGTAAAGTTACGGTTTGATGCTGATTTGTGCTTCCAATCCAATAGAAAGAAACAGCAATTTATGGCCATTTGGTTTAAACACCTCTGTCTGGGCGTAATCATCGGTTTGATGGGCATGTTGATTCATGTCTCTCCGGCAGGTCATTGGCTGGAAGAAAAATTTGGATTGTACTGGCTGTTTCACTTACGCGGTGCGGTGACGGCGCCGGAGAAAATCATGGTTGTCGCCATTGATCAATATTCCGCCGCCAAGCTGGATTTGCCGCTGACACCGCGATCGTGGCCGCGCGATTTGCATGCGCAATTGATCGAACGATTAACCCAAGCCGGCGCCCGCATCATTGTGTTCGATCTTATTTTCGATAAGCCGGGCGATATCGTCGCGCACGATGAGCGGCTGATTGCCAGTATGGAAAAAGCCGGCAATATTGTGCTGGTGGAGCGTCTGGTGCATGACGACAGCGCGTTTTATGCCGATTCGCAGGCGCTCGATGAACACCGGATTACCAAAGAAGGGCCGATTCAACTACTGCCGGCGGTTGCGCAAGCGATCAGAGCCCATGCGCCGTTTCCTTTACCCAAATCCGAACGGGTCAATCATTATTGGGTGTTTAAAACGGATGCTGGAGATATTCCGACGATTCCAGCCGTGGTGTTCCAGATTATTGCATTACCGGTTTACGATGATTTGATCCGGCTGTTGCGGAATGTCGATCCGGCGCATGCAGCCGCTTTGCCTGCCGGAGATGAGACAGCAATGGATATTGAGGATCTCATTTTTTCTTTGCACGATCTTTTTAATCACCGTCCGCAATTGGCGGCGCAGTTGCAAGCGGAGTTGCATCGCGATACCCGCTTAAATCCGGATGACAAGCACATGATCCAGGCGCTGATCAATCTCTACGCAGGAGAGGATACGCGCTACCTGAATTTTTACGGCCCGCCGCGCAGCATCAAAACCATTCCGTATTATCAGGCATTACAAGGTAGCCTCAGTGGCGCCGGTATAACGGACGGAGATTTTAAGGATAAGGTGGTATTTGTCGGTTTTTCGGCTGCCAATCAACCGGAGCAAGACGTGGTCCGGGATGATTACCATACGGTTTTCTCGAATCCGAACGGACTCTACATCAGCGGCGTCGAGATTGCGGCAACGGCATTGGCCAATTTGCTGGAAAATAAACCGGTCAGGCCGCTCTCCCGGATCGGAAGCCTGGGACTGTTATTTGTTTTCGGTTTTGGATTGGGCGTTATTTTTTTGATCCGGCACAAACCAGGCGTGGCGATGGCCTGCGCGGTGTTAATTTTTCTTTACGCAGGCGGTGCGTTTTATTACTTTAAAGATGCCAGCATTTGGCTGCCGTTGGTGATTCCGCTGGGTTTGCAGATACCGGCAGCGTTTTTTGGCGCGATACTGCTGAAATACTACGAAGCCAAGCTGGATCGCCAGCAACTCAAAGAGGCATTCGGGTATTTCTTGCCGGAGCGAGTCGTCAACGATATCGTCAAGAATGCGGGGGCCATGGCATTTTCCAATCAGTTGGTTTACGGCGCTTGCCTCGCCACCGATGCGGAGAAGTATACCGCGCTTGCGGAAAAGCTCGAGCCGCAGCAACTGGCGCAATTGATGAACGATTATTACGCGGCATTGTTTGAACCGGTCAGGCGGCATCAGGGCATCGTTTCCGATGTGGTTGGAGACGCGATGCTGGCAATCTGGTCAAAGACTTCCGCGAAAACCGATTTGAGAAAAGAAGCTTGTCATGCTTGTTTGGATATTGCCGCGGCGATTGACAGTTTTAATCATGCCGGCACTCATCAACCGTTGCCGACGCGCATCGGATTGCATTTTGGTGAGATGTTGTTAGGGAATATCGGTGCGCTTCATCATTACGAATATCGTGCGATCGGCGATATCGTCAACACCACCAACCGTATCCAGGGCGTCAACAAATATTTAGGCACGCGCATTCTGGTGTCCAGCGAAGTGATCACGGGATTGAATGAATTCCTGGCCCGTCCACTCGGAGATTTTCTCTTAACCGGAAAATCCACGCCGGTTAATCTGTTTGAGTTAATGACACACAGCGGTTCAGCCAGTGAGCGGCAATTATGGTTATGTGAAAATTTCAGCCGCGCCTTAAATGCCTATCAACGCCAGCAATGGAGTGAAGCCTGCGAAATTTTTAATGAGATTCTGGATGTCATGCCGGAGGACGGCCCGGCCCGTTTTTTCCTGGTTGCTTGCCAGCAATATCAATCGGCTGTTCCAACCGGCCCGTGGGATCCGGTCATGCGCATCAGCAACAAATGATGCGGCTGATTCGCGTTGAAGCATTTTGTGTGAGTTTTGTCACAGGCCGCTAATATATTTCCGCCTAAAATTCGGGTTAGTTTGATTATTATCAAAAGATTAAATATCCAAGCTAGTGCCAAGGTTATTTCTCTCGTATAATTCAGATTCCGCCTGAAGAGGGGCTTTATAGAAGCACTTTCCTTTGGGCCGAGGGCCACGCATCACAACGTACTTCAGATCTGGAAGAATAACAATAATGAGAACGAGCCAGAGAATTAATCCTAACTCAAGTTACCGGAGTTTTCTGGCGCGCATACTGACTGTTGTTTGTTTGTCCGTCATACTTCTGGCGGGTGCCGATGAATCTTATGCTGGAGAGGCTTGTGAACCGGCAGTGGCAGAAATCATTTCAATTCAGGGAATCATCGAATTGCGTCGTGCTTCCAGCACAACTTGGCAAGCGATGACGCTTCATACCGCTATCTGCCCGGGCGATAGCGTTCGCGCCCGGACGCATAGCCGCGCGGCCTTTTTGCTAAGCAACGCGAGCGTGCTGAGATTGGATCAGAAAACCAGCATGACTTTTTCCAAACCGGAGGGTCAGGAAAAAGCCGGTTCGCTAATGGAATTATTTTCAGGGGCGATACATATCATCACGCGCACGCCGAAGCCGTTTAAAGTGAGAACGCCGTTTGTCAATGCAGGTGTCGATGGAACCGAATTTTTTGTCGGTGTCGACGAGACCAGCACGCGGCTGGTAATTTACGAAGGAAAAGTTACCGCCAGCAATGACCAAGGCAGCTTGGTGCTTGAAGATCACCAGGCCGCGATTGCCACGCGCAATACGGCGCCGCAGCGCGTAACGACCATCAATCCGACCGATGCGGTGCAATGGGCATTGCATTATCCGGTGGTCATCGATTATCAACTGGCTCGATTGACGGATGAATTGGCGTTGCATCCGGAATTGCGCCAGTCAGTCGAGCTTTATCGGCAGAGCAAAACCTTCGAAGCGCTGTCGATACTCGAAAACATTGCAACAACCGATTTTACCGTCAATCTTCATTTATACCGGGCCGGACTGTTATTGGCAGTCGGCCAGGCCGGCGAAGCCGGTGCGGCGATTGGTGAAATACGCCGCGTTCAGCCGGATAATAGTGAGGCACATGCCTTATTGGCGATGATTGCAGTGGTTCAGAATAACAAAGATCAGGCATTGCAACTTGCCACGCGCGCCGCCGCTTTGGACAGGAATTCTCCGGCTGCGAAACTGGCGCTTTCTTATGCGCAGCAGGCGCATTTTAAAATCGAAGATGCGCTGGAAAGCGCTCAGCAAGCCATTGCAATCGACCCGGACAATGCGCTGGCATGGGCGAGGTTAGCCAAACTGCAAATGTCGCAGGGGGATTTGGATCGGGCGCTGGAGACCGCGCAGCGAGCGGTCAGCCTGAATCCCGGTATTGCCAGAACAAAGACAGTACTGGGTTTTTCACAGTTGTTGCAGGTACGCACAAAGCAAGCCAAGGCTGAATTTCTGCAAGCAATCGCTTTGGATCAAGCGGATCCGATGCCGAGGCTGGGGATGGGGCTGGCGCTGATCCGTGAAGGTGAAATCGAAGCCGGGCGTGTTGAACTGGAGATAGCGGCCAGTTTGGATCCGGCCAATTCTTTGATACGTAGCTATCTGGGAAAAGCCTATTTTGAGGAAAAACGCTATCCGCTTGCGGGCACACAGTTTGACCTAGCCAAGGAAAAAGACCCGCAGGATCCCACGCCATGGTTTTATGATGCCATCCAAAAACAAACCCAAAACAGACCCGTCGAGGCTTTGATGGATTTGCAGAAATCCATCGAACTCAATCACAACCGTGCGGTGTACCGCTCAAAATTCTTGCTGGATCAGGATGAAGCGGCGCGCGGTTCAAGCCTGGCGAGGATCTACGATAATCTGGGATTCGAGAAACGCGCATTGGTGGAAACCGCCAAATCGCTGAGTATCGATCCGGCGAATCATTCCTCGCATCGTTTTTTGTCGGATGCGTATGCGAATATTCCGCGCCATGAAGTGGCGCGTGTCAGCGAATTGCTGCAAGCGCAGTTGTTGCAACCCATCAACGTGAATCCGGTACAACCGCACTTGGCAGTTGCGGATCTAAATATTATTAACAATACTGGTCCGACCAGAGCGGGTTTTAACGAATTCGCGCCACTCATGGAGCGCAATAAGCCGCAACTGGTTGCTTCCGGGGTTGTCGGCAGTAACAGCACGTTTGGCAATGAAGCGACGCTTTCGGCGGTTTATGACAAAGCTTCGGTCAGCCTGGGTCAGTATCACTTTCAATCCGATGGATTCCGTTCCAATAATGATCAGAAGCATAATATCTACAATGCCTTCGTGCAGTATGCATTAACCCCGAAATTGAATGTCCAGGCCGAGTTTCGCCGGCGTAACTCCGATCATGGCGATTTGCTGCTCGATTTTAATCCGTCGTTTTTTTCGCGCGATCGAAGGCAGCTTGATCAGGATTCCGCCCGTGGCGGTATCCGCTATTCGCTTTCTTCCAAGCAGGATTTTCTGATTTCCGGTATTTACCTGGATCGCCGCGAGAATCAAGTTTTTCCGTTAGATCCTTCTTTCTTGACTACTCGGAGTAGTTTAAAAGACCAAGGCTATCAATTGGAAGGGCAATATATTCATCGAGATAAATATATCAATCTAGTTACGGGAGCTGGCGCTTATCAAATTGATGCCAAGCATCTATGTAATGGCGTTCTATGTTCCTCAAATACAACAAATTTCTCCCGGGAGCGGGAAAATGCTTATTTTTATTCAAATCTGAATTATTTTCAGAATATCAATGCAACCTTGGGTGTGAGTTACGATGCTTTCAGAGATGCTGTCAATCAGAATTTTGATGCGGTGAATCCGAAGTTCGGATTGCAATGGGACCTCACGCCTGCGGTTCGATTGCGGCTGGCTTGGTTCGAATCGGTGAAGTCGGCGCTAATCGCGAATCAGACGCTGGAACCGACACAGGTAGCCGGATTTAATCAGATGTTTGATGATTTGAACGGCACACGATCGAGGCGCATGGGAGCAGGACTGGATGCTGCGCTCAGTAAGAATTTGTACGCCGGCATGGAAGTTTCAGATCGTGATTTGAAAGTTCCTTACCTCAATCGTGATTTCAGGCAATTTGCCGATGAACAGCAACAGGAAAGGCTCTACCGTTCGTATCTGTACTGGTTGCCGCATGCGCACTGGGCGGTTAACGGGGAATTTCAATACGAGCAGTATGATCGCGCAGCGATTAATGTGAACGATCACAACAAGCCTTATGAAATTCATTCGCTCAGCGCACCGCTGACGATCAATTATTTTCATCCGAACGGTTTCTTCGGCAAAGTTGGTGCGACCTATTTGCAGCAGAGCTTGAAACGCTTGCCGGAAGCTGAGTCCCAATTTAGGGGCGGCAATAGCGATTTTGTGCTGCTGGATACAGCGCTGGGCTATCGATTACCCAATCGCAGAGGAATTCTGAGTTTTGAAGGAAGAAATCTCAGTGATGAGCAATTCTACTATCGCAGCTATAACTTCCAGTTTAATGAAATGAATACCTCTTCCCGTTTCATTCCGACCCGTACGTTCTTTGTACGTCTTACTTTAAACTATTAATTAAGGAGTTTTGAAATGTCTAAACCATCTATTCCAGCCGCCGCAATAGACGCCCTAAAAACTGCAGGTATCGGCGATGTCGTTGTGATGTTGTGTATCGACAAAACCGGTAAAGTCCATCAACTGAAAGGAGCGGGTGTAAATGACAGCGACCAGGCGGTCGCACGTCCGCTTACAACCACAACTACAGGGGTTCAGACCATCAGCATCGTCGAACATGCTGAGCCGTCGGTAGCGGCTGCCGCTGCGCCACTCAATCCGGCAGGCGGCCTCGGAACCCCTCCGGTTACGAGTACGCGCCCTTGCAAAACCGTTATCATTGGCGGTGCATCGGTTACCTATTGCTGGTAAGTCTTTCTCAGCAATTAAGAACTTGTCTGAAAAAATTCGTATGAGTCGGATCCGGGAATTTTGCTTTTCAGGCCGTAATTAGAGCGCAGCGATATCATAAAAAAAGCACATCAGAGAACTGATGTGCTTTTTTTTTACCGCTTAAAACAATCGATCTACAGCAATGGAATAATCAGCAATGCCACGATATTGATAATTTTAATCAATGGATTGATTGCCGGACCAGCGGTGTCTTTGTAAGGATCACCGACGGTATCGCCGGTTACCGATGCTTTGTGAGCTTCGCTGCCTTTGCCGCCAAAATGTCCATCTTCAATATGTTTTTTAGCGTTATCCCAAGCACCGCCACCGGTTGTCATCGAGATTGCAACGAATAAGCCGGTTACGATCGACCCCATTAATACACCGCCCAATGCTTGCGGTCCCAGAATCACGCCTACCAGCAGCGGAATCAAAACCGGCAGCAATGAAGGTATCATCATTTCCTTGATAGCTGCTTTAGTGAGCATATCCACTGCGCGGGAATAATCCGGCTTAGCTGTGCCATTCATAATTCCCGGAATTTCTTTGAATTGACGGCGTACTTCGATTACCACGGAACCTGCTGCGCGTCCGACCGCTTCCATCGACATCGCGCCGAACAAGTAAGGAATCATACCGCCGATGAACAGACCGATGATGACCATGTGATTGGACAAATCAAACGACAATTCAAAACCGGCATGTTCCAATGCGTGCGTGTAGTCCGCAAACAGTACCAGCGCCGCCAAACCTGCGGAACCGATGGCATAGCCTTTGGTGACCGCTTTGGTGGTGTTACCGACGGCATCCAGCGGATCGGTGATTGCACGAACCGAATCTGGCATTTCCGACATTTCGGCGATACCACCGGCGTTATCGGTAATCGGGCCATACGCATCCAATGCAACGATGATACCGGTCATCGACAACATCGAGGTGGCCGCGATAGCGATACCGTACAAACCGGCCAGCGCATATGCCAGCAAGATGGTGATACAAACCGCCAGAACCGGTGCGGCAGTTGCGCGCATAGAAACGCCAAGACCTGCAATGATGTTGGTTGCATGACCGGTGGTTGACGCTTCGGCAACGTGTTGAACCGGCGGGAAGTCGGTGGAAGTATAGTACTCAGTGATGACAACCATCAATCCGGTCAACACCAAACCAAGCGCAGCTGCCAGAAACACGCGCATGACCAGCATGCCGCCCGCGACTTCGGTGCCGTCGAGATCCAACGACATGCCGCTCATGAACCAAACTGTCACAGGAAGATACGCCAATAACGCAATACCGCCCGCCACTGCCAATCCGCGATAAAGCGCATTCATGATTTTGCCGCCATCGCGCATTTTGACGTAATAACAGCCGATAATCGACGCGACGATCGATACTGCGCCCAACATCAACGGATAAATCACGGCGTCAACAGCGTTTGCCGTGAATAACAATGCGCCCAGGATCATCGTAGCGATGATGGTGACGGCGTAGGTTTCAAACAAGTCGGCGGCCATACCTGCGCAGTCGCCAACGTTATCACCCACGTTATCCGCAATTACCGCCGGGTTGCGAGGATCGTCTTCCGGAATGCCGGCTTCTACTTTACCGACCAGATCCGCGCCAACGTCCGCGCCTTTGGTGAAAATACCGCCACCCAAACGCGCGAAGATGGAGATCAGCGATCCGCCGAACGCAAAACCGATCAACGGCTTGATGATGTCGCTCACCGCGAGATCGGGGTCTGATCCGTTAAATAATACAGCGCAGTAGCCAGCTACACCGAGCAGACCTAATCCGACAACCAACATGCCGGTCACCGCGCCGCCCCGGAAAGCAATCGCAAGCGCTTCATTCAATCCGACACTCGCTGCCTGCGCAGTACGCACATTTGACTGAACCGACACGGTCATTCCCAGGAAACCGGCGGCACCGGAAAGGATCGCACCCAGGGCGAAGCCAACCGCCGTGTCCCAGCCTAATGCCAGCCAAAGCGCGAAAAACAGAATGGCGCCCACCATTCCAATCGTCATATATTGGCGCTTAAGATAGGCGGAAGCGCCTTCCTGAATCGCTTTTGCAATTTCTTGCATCCGCTGATTGCCGGTAGATTGATCAAAAATGCCCTTAATCCATATACCGCTGAATACGAGGGCTACAATCGCGCTAATAATTGCGATAACTAAACCACTAGCCATAAAGAACTCCAATTAAAATCAGACCATAAAAAAAGAGATGTGAAATCTTGGCCTCATTAATTTCACATGATCAACCACTTGTTTTCAGATTAAAATCAGGGTGTATTTTATCCGTTCTTGTTCACTGAATGCATCAAATATTTATGAAATTTAGATTGTTAGAGGATTGGATTCAGCTTGTTTGGCTTCCTTGCAACACTCAAACAATGATCATTTTTATAATATTTAAATTTTGAATTCACTCAGTTTTTTCGGCACTGCGACATTTTTCAGACGCACGTAATCCGGTAAACCATTTTTGTATGGCGGATAATCTTCGCCTTCGATCAGAGGCGCCAGGTATTCGCGGCAAGACTGGCTGATACCGAAACCATCTTCGCTAATATATTCTGCCGGCATCATTTTTTCGACATTTGCGACATTCGAGAGCTGTGCCATGCCAACCGACCATTTATAAGGCGCATTGGATTCCCGCACGATCGTCGGCATGACCGAATTATGTCCCGCGACAGCGTATTCGACGGCGGCCTTACCCATTGCATAGGCTTGATCGACATCGGTTTTGGACGCAATATGGCGCGCGGCGCGTTGCAGATAATCCGCGACACCCCAGTGATATTTCAATCCCAATCCATCCTTGACGATGTTGGCGACTACCGGTGCGACGCCGCCCAATTGCGCATGCCCGAACGCATCCCGCAATCCTTGATCCGACAGGAAGTTGCCATCCGCGCCTTTTACGCCTTCTGAAACGACTACCGAACAATAACCGTATTCCTTGACATAGCGATCAACCTTCGCGAGGAATTTTTCTTTGTCGAATGTCACTTCCGGGAACAAGATCACGATCGGGATCTCGCAATCCGGGCTGGATGCCAAGCCGCCAGCCGCCGCAATCCACCCTGCGTGACGTCCCATGACTTCCAGAACAAACACCTTGGTGGAGGTTTTAGCCATGCTCGCCACATCGAAGCTTGCTTCGCGTGTAGAGACGGCAATGTACTTGGCGACTGAACCAAAACCGGGACAGCAATCGGTAATCGGCAAATCGTTATCAACGGTCTTGGGTACATGAATTGCCTGCAAAGGGTAGCCCAATGTACTCGACAGTTGGGATACTTTCAGACAGGTGTCTGCGGAGTCACCGCCGCCGTTGTAGAAGAAATAACCGATATTGTGCGCCTTGAAAATTTCGATCAGGCGTTCATATTCCCGGCGGTTTTGCTCAAGGCTTTTGAGCTTGTAACGGCAAGAACCGAATGCGCCGGACGGGGTATGGCGCAGCGCCGCGATCGCTGCCGCCGATTCTGCGCTGGTGTCGATCAGATCTTCGGTTAGCGCGCCGATGATGCCGTTGCGCCCTGCATAGACGGTACCGATTTTATCGGCATGCTGACGCGCGGTTTCCAGTACTCCTGCAGCCGATGCGTTAATTACCGCGGTAACGCCACCGGATTGTGCATAAAATGCATTTTTAGTTGCCATAATTTTCTCCTGAACGGTCAAATCAAATCGTAAACTGCAAAAAAATTCTAAAAATTCGTACGGACAAAAACTCAGATTGCGATGATTCGCAATCTGAGTTTTAAATTGTTGGTATTAATGATAAATCAGTTAATTAAGCTTATTTTAGTGACGTGAGAATCTGGTCGCGGATGTCCTCAACCGTGCCGATACCGGCGATTTTTATATAACGAGGCGCGCCGGTTTCTCCATTTCTCGACCACGCGGAATAGTAATCAACCAGTGGCTTCGTTTGCTGATGATAAACCTCAAGCCGCTTTCTGACGGTTTCTTCCTTGTCATCATCGCGCTGGATCAGCGGTTCGCCCGTTATATCATCGACATTATTATTTTTCGGCGGATTAAAATCCACATGATAGGTTCTGCCGGAAGCCGGGTGCACTCTGCGGCCGGACATCCGCTTGACGATCTCGGCATCCGAAACATCGATTTCAACCACGAAATCGATCCGTACCCCCGCCGCTTTCATCGCATCGGCTTGCGGGATCGTCCGCGGGAATCCATCGAATAAAAACCCTTTTGCGCAATCCGGTTGCGTAATGCGCTCCTTGACCAGATTGATAATGATGTCGTCCGAAACCAGTCCGCCGGCGTCCATGATTTTTTTTGCCATTAAGCCGAGTTCGTTTCCTGCTTTAACCGCTGCACGCAGCATATCGCCGGTGGAAATTTGCGGTACGCCGAAATGTTCCTTAATATAATTGGCCTGCGTGCCTTTTCCGGCGCCAGGGCCTCCTAACAAAATGACGCGAATGATTGTTCTCCCTGTATTACCAATGATTGCTGAAAACCGGGACAGCGCGAGCCGCTATCTGCCGCTGCATAAATCCGCGCAATTATAGCGCACGCGCGATTGATTCTCGAGTTTTTTACTATGATATTCTTTTCCGCAATTATACAAAGATATAAAACAAGTTAGATAGACCGGATACGGTTATGCGATAATTTCCCGACTCTTCATATAGGATTCGATTCAGCATGGACGATAACAGAAGCAAAGCGTTAGACGCGGCATTGGCGCAAATCGAGAAACAATTCGGTAAAGGTTCCATCATGCGGCTCGGCGCGAATGATGTCGCCTACGATATACAAGTCGTTTCTACCGGTTCATTGGGATTGGATATCGCATTGGGCGTGGGCGGATTGCCGCGCGGGCGAATCATCGAAATCTACGGCCCGGAATCCTCCGGTAAAACCACGCTGACTTTGCAAGTCATCGCTGAGATGCAAAAAATAGGCGGCACCGCCGCGTTTATCGACGCGGAGCATGCGCTGGATCCGCAATATGCGCAGAAAATCGGCGTCAATGTTCAGGAATTGCTGATTTCACAACCGGATAACGGTGAACAAGCTTTGGAGATCGCCGACATGCTCGTGCGTTCCGGTTCGGTCGATATCATCGTGATCGACTCGGTGGCCGCATTGACGCCGCGCGCCGAAATCGAAGGCGACATGGGCGACCCGCAAATGGGCCTGCAAGCGCGGCTGATGTCGCAAGCATTGCGCAAATTGACTGCCAATATCAAGCGCAGCAATACCATGGTGATATTCATCAACCAGATCCGCATGAAAATCGGCGTGATGTTCGGCAACCCCGAAACCACGACCGGCGGTAACGCGTTGAAATTCTATGCTTCCGTGCGTCTGGATATCCGCCGCACCGGTTCGATCAAGGACGGCGAAGAAACCATCGGCAATGAAACCCGCGTCAAAGTGGTTAAAAACAAAGTCGCGCCGCCGTTCAAGCAAGCCGATTTCGATATTTTGTACGGCGAAGGCATTTCGCGCGAAAGTGAGATCATCGAATTGGGTGTGCAGCATAAACTGATCGATAAATCCGGCGCCTGGTACGCGTACAAAGGCGAAAAAATCGGGCAAGGCAAGGACAATGTGCGGACGTATCTGAAAGAGCATAAGGAAATGGCGCAAGAGATCGAGCAAAAAATCCGCGCGATCGTCGGTATTGCCGATCAAGCCAAGCCGGTCAAGGAAAAAAACGTTAAAGATAAAAGTGACAAAGAAAATTAATCTCAATGGACGGCCGTTCTCCGATTGAACTCCGCGCGCTTCGCTATCTGGCCAAGCGCGAGTATTCACGCCGGGAACTGGCGCAAAAGCTGTCGGCCGGCCGGGATGCTCGCGAACCCGCAGAACTGGCGGCGGTGCTGGATCAACTGGAGCAGCAAGGATACTTGAGCGAAGCGCGCATGGCCGAGCAAGTCGCGCGAACGCGGCGTTCCCGGTTCGGCAGTCAGCGCATCGTGCACGAACTCAAGTCCAAAGGTGTGGCCGACGGCTTGATTCATACCGTTTTGCCCAGCCTTAAAGAAACCGAACTGGAAACGGCGCTGCAAGTTTGGCGCAAAAAATTCGATCATCCGCCCGCCACCCGTGAAGAACGCGCTAAACAAATACGATTCATGATGAATAGAGGTTTCTCGATGGAGACAATTCAACAAGTACTGACCCAAGCGAGCGAGGAGAATCCATGAGGTTCCGTTTTGTACTTATCCTGCTGATGCTGATATGCACAATGACCGGCATGCCGGTCAGTGCCGATACGGTAACCCCGATCAACGCGATCATTTCCGCGCCGGTCAATTATGACGGCAAGGAAGTCACATTGCGCGGCATTCCCAAAAGTCCAACACGCTTGCCGCTGATCAACTTCAAAGCTTATGTGCTGGAAGACAGCAGCGGCGAGATTACGGTATTGACCGAGGCCGATCTGCCCAACATGAACGAAGAAATCACCATCCGCGCGGTCGTTAAAAGCCTGGCCATCGTCAAAGGCGAAGCGGTTGGCTTGACCGTTACCGAACTTGAACGATACGAACAGATACAAAAATTATGAAAAGCAGCGAAATACGACAAAAATTTCTGGAATTTTTTGAATCGCACGGCCATACCATCGTAGCCTCCAGCCCGCTCGTGCCCGGCAACGACCCGACCTTATTATTCACCAACGCCGGCATGGTGCAATTCAAGGACGTGTTCCTCGGTCAGGACAAACGCCCTTACGTGCGCGCCGCCAGTTCGCAGCGTTGCGTTCGCGCCGGCGGCAAACACAACGACCTGGAAAACGTCGGTTACACCGCACGGCATCATACTTTCTTTGAAATGCTGGGAAATTTCAGTTTCGGCGATTATTTCAAGCGCAACGCCATTTTGTTTGCCTGGGATTTTCTAACCGGCACGCTCAATATTCCGCGTGAGAAATTATGGGTGACGGTTTACGCGGAAGACGACGAAGCCGCGGATATTTGGCTGAATGAAGTCGGTGTCGAACCGGCGCGCGTGGTGCGCATCGCGACCATGGATAATTTTTGGCAGATGGGCGATACCGGCCCGTGCGGCCCCTGTTCCGAGATTTTCTACGACCACGGTCCGGATGTGGCAGGCGGTCCGCCCGGTTCTCCTGACGCCGATGGTGACCGTTACATCGAAATCTGGAACCTGGTATTCATGCAATACAACCGCGATAGCGACGGCGTACTGCATCCGCTGCCGAAACCATCGGTCGATACCGGCATGGGGCTGGAGCGTATTTCCGCGGTGATGCAGCATGTGCACAGCAATTACGACATCGACTTGTTCCAAAGCCTGATCAAAGCAGCGGCGCGTGCGACCGGCACCAGCAATCTCGCCGACAATTCGCTCAAAGTAATCGCCGATCATATCCGCGCCTGTTCGTTCCTGATCACCGATGGTGTTATTCCCGGCAGCGAAGGCCGCGGTTACGTGCTGCGCCGTATCATCCGCCGCGCGATCCGTCACGGCTATAAGCTCGGACAGAAGCAGCCATTCTTTCATCAACTGGTGGAAGATTTGAGCCAAGTGATGGGGCAAGCGTATCCGGAACTGACCGCCGCTAAAGCGCGCGTCGCCGCGGTGTTGCTGCAAGAAGAAGAGCGCTTCGCCGAAACGCTGGAAAACGGTATGCAAATTCTGGAAAACGCGCTCAGCCAGAAAATCAAAGTACTCGACGGTGAAACTGCATTCCGGCTGTACGATACGTTCGGCTTCCCGATTGATTTAACCGCCGACATTGCCCGCGAGCGTGGCATCACCGTTGACCATGACGGGTTTGAACAAGCCATGGCGCGTCAACGCGAACAAGCACGCGCCGCGAACAAATTCGCGATGCAGGAAGGGCTCGACTACAAAGGCAGCCAAACCACGTTCTACGGTTACGATACGTTGCAGCACGAAGGGCAGGTATTGGCGATCTACAAACAAGGCAGCGCGGTCGATTTCGTCGAAGCCGGTGACGAAGCCGTGGTGGTGCTCGATCAAACGCCGTTCTATGCCGAATCCGGCGGTCAGGTTGGCGATTGTGGCGAATTGCTCGCCGCCAACGGCACCTTTGAAGTCACCGACACGCAAAAAATCCAGGCCGGGGTATTCGGACACAAGGGACTATTGCGCAGCGGCCGCTTGGTCATAAGGGACAGCGTGCAAGCCCGGGTCAATCCGCAAACCCGCATCAGCACCGCCAACAACCACTCCGCGACGCACCTGCTGCACGCGGCGTTACGCAAAGTACTCGGTACGCATGTCACGCAAAAAGGCTCGCTGGTCGATCCCAACCGGCTGCGCTTCGATTTCTCGCACAACGCGCCGATGAGCACCGATGAAATCCGTGAAACCGAACGTCTGGTCAACGAACAAATCCGCAACAATTGGGTGGTGGAGGCGGCCTCGATGAAATACGATGACGCGATCAAGCGCGGCGCAATGGCATTGTTCGGCGAAAAATACACGGACGTGGTGCGCGTCATCGGCATGGGCGAATTCTCCACCGAATTATGCGGCGGCACGCACGTACCGCAAGTCGGGCAAATAGGCTTGTTCAAAATCGTTGCCGAATCCGGCGTCGCCGCCGGTATCCGCCGCGTCGAAGCAGTGACCGGAAAAGGCGCCATCGATTACGTGCAGCAACGCGAAGCGCAACTACTCGAAATCGCGCACACGCTCAAAGCCAACCCGCAGGAAGTCACGCAAAAAATCGCCCAGATCATCGATAACGTGCGGCAAACCGAAAAAGAACTGGCGCGTCTGAAAACCAAAATGGCCAGTTCGCAAGGCGCCGACCTCGCGTCGCAAGCGCAGGATGTCAACGGCGTTAAAGTACTCGCAGCCAACCTGGAAAACGCCGACGCCAAAACCCTGCGCGAAACGCTCGATCAACTGAAAGACACACTTAAATCCTGCGCGATTGTGCTCAGCACGGTAGCTGACGGCAAAGTCACGTTGATCGCCGGGGTCAGCGCCGACCTCACTGGCAAAGTTAAAGCCGGGGAATTGGTCAACTTCGTCGCGCAACAAGTCGGCGGCAAAGGCGGCGGACGGCCGGATATGGCGCAGGCGGGGGGTACACAACCGGAGCAATTGACTGATGCGCTTCAAGGTGTAAAAGGGTGGGTTGAAACGAAAGTCGTGCAGTAACCTCCGATTCATCGCAATAATCCCGGTTTAAGACCTGGTTCCGCATCGTAATCGTTGTGATAGTCAGCTAAATTTGGATAATTAAAATGGGAAAGTATTCAAAACTCAGAATGAAAATTCTGACGGGCAGTGATGATGCCGACATCGCATTTTCCGAACTTTGCCAATTATTGATCCGATTAGGGTTCACTGAGCGAATAAAAGGAAGCCATCACATTTTTACTCGCCAAAACATTGAAGAAATTATTAATCTGCAACCGAAATACAGTAAAGCGAAGCCGTATCAAGTCAAACAGGTTAGAATTTTATTGACGAAATATCGCATGGGAGAATACGACATTGATTAAATACGAATTAATCATTTACTGGAGCGAAGACGATCATGCTTTCATCGCCGAAGTTCCGGAATTACCCGGTTGCATGGCAGATGGGGAAACCTACGAACTAGCCGTTGCCAATGTAAAAACCGTCATCGAACAATGGATAGAAACCGCTCGCGAATTGGGCAGAGCGATCCCGGAGCCTAAAGGCAGGCTAATGTTCGCATGATGGGGCTGTTAAAACGACAAGTCAACATCGACGAACTGGTTAACTTCGTTGCCCAGCAATTCGGCGGCAAACGGCCGGATTTGGCGCAAGCGGGAGGAACCCAACCGGCGCGGTTGTCAGAGGCACTTGGGGGAGTGAAAGGGTGGATTGAGAGAAAATTCGCGACGTGAACTTGATTCATTCACAACATTTTCGATTCGGGGTCTAGTCTTGAGCTACATTATTATTAAGTTCTTTGCCTTTTAGCATTACTTTTTTATTATTGATTCTGTTTTTTACAGAAAGTCAAATATGGACTTGACATAGTCATTATAAGACACTAATATGTCTGAAAATGACTATTGCTAGAGGAAAAACTTATGTTGAGTTATGTATTTTGGAATAACAAGGGTGGTACGGGAAAAACCAGCTTAGCATTTCAGACAATCTGTCGATATGCAGACAAAAATCCCGACAAACGGATACTTGCAATTGATGTATGTCCCCAAGCTAATCTATCCGAGCTGTTATTAGGTGGGCTAGACAACGATGGCAGTCGCACTTTACTAGAAAGACAAGGCTTAACACCTCGTTGCAGCATTGGTGGGTACTTTCAATTAAGACTTCCTGCTCCATTTACTTCGCCGACATTCTCAATCCGCGATTTTTTTACTAGACCTGTTGATTACAATAGAAATATTCCTGAGAATATAGACCTGCTTGCTGGGGATCCACTATTGGAGTTACAAGCTAATGCAATAAATACCTTAGCTAATACCCAAATTCCTGGTACTGATACATGGATTGAAATTATTGATTGGCTTAAAGACGCACTTGATCAAGTAGAAGGTGAATATGATGTAGTTTTCTTTGATGCTAATCCCAGTTTTTCTATTTATACACAAATCGCTATTTCTTCTGCAAACCGCCTCATAATCCCAGTTATGGCTGATGATTCTTCTCGAAGAGCAATTCAGAATGCATTCTCTCTAGTGTATGGACTGAAATTACCCTCAGATATCTATTCTAAGTATGCTTTTGCTACTAAATTGCATTCTGCAAATCGTTTGCTACCAAAAGTACATCTAGTAGCTAAAAATCGAATAACTCAATATATGGGATCTGCATCTGCGTATGCAGCAGTATTGCGATCCATTGAGCAAGATGTATCTAATTTAATTCACTCCAATCCTGATATTTTTACATTTCACAGTGTTGAAGAAGGAATAGTTGATATCCGTGATTTTCAAACTACTGGTGTCGTTGCTTTTGCTAGAGGATGCCCTTTTTACGCTCAACCCAGTGGAAAATTAACCGTTGGCTCTCAGCGTGTTCAAGTACAAGAGAGCTATAAACAAAACTGTATCAACGCTGTTGATTCTATTGTTTGTAAGCTGTAACCCGTAAGGCGGGAACCTCAATGTATTGAACGATGGTGGTTGGTTGCGGTATGGGTAAACCATCTTCCATCATTCCTTCGATATGCAGCCCAATGGCTTCGCGAATATCCCGTTCCGTTTCTTCAATGGTCGATCCGGTTGCAATGCACCCCGGTAAATTCGGAACATAAGCCGAATAGTTAATCCCTGCTTTTTCTACAACGATTGCATAACGCATGATCTATTCCTTGAGTTTTGATTGCTTTAGTATGCTGTTATTTCGCAAATTTTGCTGGCGATACGGTAGCATAGCGGCATTCCGATAATGCCAACCTCTGATGAAACAGCGTGATGACTCGCCAGCAAGTTCTCGATACTTTACGCACACTCAAGCCTCATTTGATCGAACGTTTCGGCGTAACACGCTTGGTTCTGTTCGGTTCTACCGCGCGCGATGAAGCGGGAGAAAATAGCGATATCGATATTGTGGTCGCTTTTGACGGACCGGCGACTTCAAAAAAATATTTCGGTGTGCAATTTTTGCTGGAAGATCAATTAGGGCGTCCGGTCAATTTGGTTACTGAGAAAGCATTGCGCCCTGAATTAAAACCGTTTATTGAAAGAGAAGCGATTGATGTCTGAACGCGAATGGTGGTTTTATCGGGATGACAGGATTGGTTTATACGAAAAGACTGGCTGCAAAATAACAATCAAGAATACCAATGAAACTTGAACGGCTGATCACTATTGTCACCAATCTTGCCGTGGTAGCGGGCATGGTGCTGGTGGTATTGGAACTGCAACAAAACCGCGAGGCGATCCAGATTGCGCATCAGCTATCCCTCGCGGGATTAGTGAGTCAAGCGCATCTGGCGGTTGCATCGGATCAAGAACTGGCGGACCTGGTCGCCCGGGCCAAGCGTAACGATACGCAGGATTTCAGTCCCGCGGATATTGAGCGCGTCAATCAATGGGCGCTGGCATTCCTTGAGCCGCGCATCAGTTCGTACCATCTCAGGAGCAACGAGTTCGTTGTGCTGGAAGATTGGTGCGATCTCATGCGCGATTTTACCGATCTCTACCGGCACCCCTACTTTGGCGCCATCGTGAAGTCAGACCTCAGTTACGCCGATGCCGTCGTGGCGGATATCGAGAATCGCTGTACTGTGAATAAATAACCCATAAAGCGGAATAACCTAGCGGGCTTCCGCTCTGCAGTTGCTTTGGTAAAAAAAGAAGTAATTTCTTTGGGGTCACGTACGGTATCAAACTGATGCGTTGTGAAATCCAATCATGCAGGAACTTCGATGTATTGAACGATGCTGGTTGGCTGTGGTATGGGTAAACCGTCTTCCATCATTCCTTCGATATGAAGTTCGATAGCTTCGCGAATTTCCCGCTCCGTTTCTTCAATGGTCGATCCGGTTGCAACGCACCCCGGTAAATCCGGGACGTAAGCCGAATAGTTATTTCCTGCTTTTTCAACAACGATTGCATAACGCATGATTTACTCCTTGAGTTTTGCTTGCTTCAGTATGCTGTTTAAAGTGCCGGGTGCCAAATCATCTCCGGGTTTACCGGATACGGTTACGCGGCCGCTTTTTACGGAGTGTTTGAATTGACGATGACTTCCGCGCGTAGTGGCAAGATACCAGCCATCCTGTTTCAGGATATTTAAAACTTCGTTGACTTTCATGCCGATACGATATCAGGTTGCAATAAAAAAATGGAGTTTTCACAAAAATAAGCCTGTAAGGCGGAAACCCTTGTCAGGCTTCTGTCTTACGCGGTGATTTCCCGTGTTCTTGTCACGAGGTTGCTTATTGAGGCCACATCGGAGTGCCCGGTTAATCGGTCGGACGAAGTGGCGGGATTGGATTATTACGTGATTTCCAAATGCGCAATGCCAGAATTGAGATCCTGCGATTTGGCTTCGTTGCTTTCCAGTTTGATTTTCAGACGCAGTTCGTTTACTGAGTCGGCGTTGCGCAGCGCGTCTTCGTAGCTGATTTTTCCAGCTTCATATAGTTCGAACAGCGCCATGTCGAAGGTTTGCATGCCCAATTCCTTGGATTTGCGCATGATGTCCTTGATTTCGTGCACGTGGCCTTTGAAGATCAAGTCTGCGATCAGCGGCGAGTTGAGCATAACCTCAATGGCGGCGGCGCGTCCTTTGGCGTCTTTCAGTGGAATTAAACGTTGCGCCACGATGGAGCGTAAATTCAGTGACAAATCCATCAGCAATTGCGGGCGGCGTTCTTCCGGGAAGAAATTGATGATCCGGTCGAGCGCTTGATTGGCGCTGTTGGCGTGCAATGTGCCCATGCACAAATGGCCGGTTTCGGCGAAGGCAATCGCATGTTCCATGGTTTCGCGGTCGCGGATTTCACCGATCAGGATGACGTCCGGTGCTTGCCGCAGGGTATTTTTCAGCGCCGCTTCCCACGATTCGGTATCGACACCGACTTCACGCTGGGTGATGACGCAGTTGATATGTTCATGCACATATTCCACCGGATCCTCGATGGTGATGATATGGCCGTAGCTGTTTTTATTGCGATGTCCGATCAATGCCGCCATCGAGGTCGATTTTCCCGAACCGGTGCCGCCGACAAAAATCACCAGGCCGCGTTTGCTCATCACAACTTCTTTCAAGACTTGCGGCAAACCCAAATCGTCGAAGTCAGGGATTTTGGTGGTAATCGTCCGCAATACCATGCCGACACGCTGTTGCTGCACGAATGCATTGACACGGAAACGCCCGATACCGGTTGGGTTGATCGCAAAGTTGCATTCTTTGGTGGCATCGAATTCCGCCGCTTGCTTGTCGTTCATGATCGATTTGGTGAGCATTTCGGTATGCTGCAGCGATAGCGATTGCTGGGATACCGGGGTCATTTTTCCATCGATTTTCATCGCTGGCGGGAAACCAGCGGTGATGAACAGATCTGAGGCTTTTTTACTGAGCATCAAGCGCAGCAGATCGGACATGAATTTGGCGGCTTGGTCTTTATCCATTGCGTGCTCCTTAATTCCGGATTTCCCGGATGGTGTGATTAGATTCTGAAATTGTCTTTGTTGACGGCTTGCGCTCTGGCGTCGGCGACGGAAATGAGATTGCGTTTAACCAGATCATTCAAATTCTGATCCAGCGTTTGCATCCCGGCGTTCTGCCCGGTTTGAATCGCGGAATACATTTGTGCGACTTTACCTTCACGGATCAGATTGCGGATTGCCGGGGTACCGATCATGATTTCGTGCGCCGCAACCCGGCCTTTGCCATCCTTGGTTTTGAGCAGAGCCTGCGAAATAACCGCACGTAGCGATTCCGACAGCATCGCCCGGATCATTTCTTTTTCTTCCGCCGGGAATACGTCGATGACACGATCAATCGTTTTAGCGGCCGAGCTGGTATGCAATGTGCCGAAAACCAAGTGACCGGTTTCAGCCGCCGTCATCGCCAAACGGATGGTTTCCAGATCGCGCATCTCACCGACCAGAATGATGTCCGGGTCTTCCCGCAGCGCGGAGCGCAGAGCATTGGAGAAACTGTGCGTATCCCGGCCGACTTCGCGTTGGTTGATCAGGCACTTTTTGCTTTCGTGCACGAATTCGATCGGATCTTCCAGCGTCAGGATATGGCCGTATTCATTTTCGTTGATGTCGTTGATCATCGCCGCCAGCGTGGTCGATTTACCCGAACCGGTCGGGCCGGTGACCAAGACCACGCCGCGTGGTTGTTTGGCGATCTCGGCGAATATTTTCGGTGCTCTTAAGTCTTCCAGGCTAAGAACTTTCGAAGGAATCGTCCGCATCACCGCTGCCGCGCCACGCTGGGTATTGAAAGCATTGACACGGAAACGCGCCAGATTGGGGATGGCAAAGGAGAAGTCGCATTCCAGGTTTTCTTCGTAAAATTTGCGCTGGCTGTCGTTCATGATGTCGTACACCATCGCATGCACTTCCTTGTGATCCATTTCCGGTAAGTTGATGCGGCGGATATCGCCGTGCACGCGGATCATCGGCGGCATGCCGGCGGATAGGTGAAGATCCGAAGCGTTGTTTTTAACTACGAATGCGAGCAACTCTACAATATTCATCGTGATACCTCTTATGGCTAGTCATTATTAAATGACATGTTTGGAAAGCTGTGGGTCCTGATTAAACGGTTGGAACTGAATGACTCAGCCGTCAACGGTACGAAACGCTAAAAATTAAGCGAAGCGGATCAACGAAGATTATGTTTTGGATGTTTGATTTAGAGTGTCACTGATTCGATTCGCCCAAGTGGTCGCTTCCAGTTCCATTGCGGTGAAATCGTTCAGACTGAGAAAACCGAAGTCAGCCAACATGGCAGTGACAATTTCGATTTCGCCTTTTTCATAAGCTTCGATCAGTGCCAGCTGCCGCCCCAGGTATCCGCGCCGGGAAACCAGTGCTTCGCTCATGTCTTTCTGGATGCTGAGCGTTCCGACCAGCTCGGACATTTCCATGCCGAGCAAGGTGTCCAATAATGAGAGAATTCCGACCATGAAAGCCCGGTCTTGGTGATTTTTGTCGTGCGGGCGATCGGCTTTTGCGATCGATTCGAGCAATTTACCGCGGACTGTCGCCACTTGCATGAGCGCATCCGAAGTGCTGCCATCTCGTTGTTTTGCGGCGTAGAGCAATATTTGCACCCAGCGCTGCAATTGCTTGCGGCCGATAATCATGATCGCTCGCTTGATCGAATTGATCGTGCTGGGCAGGCCGCTCGCGGCGGAATTGACCATGCGCAACAGGTTATAGCTCAGGCCGGGCTGATATTTGAGTTCGTTTTCGATTTCGCCGACTTCGCTGTCGCGCACGACCAGCAACAATAGTTTTAACAGCGATAATTTGGAAGGGTCGACGCGCTTTCCTGAAATAATTTCCGGTTGCGCAAAATAGAAGCCTTGCAGCATCTGAAAATTTAACGCGATGCACTGCTTGGCGATTTCCAGGCTTTCCACTTTTTCCGCTAACAATAGTACCGGCCAGCGTCGCAATGTTTTTATCAGATCAGTGAGTTTTTCCTGACTCAAGGCAGCAACGTTTACCTTCACGACATTGATCAGCGGCATGAGCCGGTCCAGACGGCTATCAATGTCCACCACATTGGAAAGCGCCAGTTGATAGCCTTTATGTTTCAGGAAGGTACAACGGTCGATCAGTTCGTCGGTGATTTCGATGTTTCTTAAGATTTCGAAAACGACATGTTTATTCGGGAGCATGCAGATGGCATCATGCATGAGCATCTCGGTATCGACCTTGATAAAGCCGCGCCGTTTTCCAATGACGTTTTCGATACCTAACTGGCCGTAGGTATCAATGATCACATTGGCGGAAGCGGCGGAATTGTCTGACACGAGGACAGCGTTATCGGGATTGGCGCGGAACAAAAGCTCATAAGCAACCAATTTTTGCTTGCAGTCAAGAATCGGCAGCCTGCCAAGATAAACTTCCTTCATAAGTTCTCCAGTGTTGCCTGTTTTCCCTGATTTTTATTCCTAGCGTATGACATTCATGATTTCGGTCACCTGCAATTTGGCGACCGTCATCAGCGATTCAACAATCTCAGCGGTGAGTCCCAGATCGCTCCATAACGCGAAGGCCCGATCGGATATGGTTTTATCCAGGGTGACTTGCTGATTGGTGCAAGGGCTGATCGACATGGCGATATAGATGGCGGCGCACAGTGTTTTTGCATCGTATTCAAATTCTTTGTCTTTCGGGGAATTACATTGGCATTCGACCAATTTCCAGATATTGGGCGGTAATTTCCATTGTTTTAGAAGCTCCGCACCGAGCTGCGCCTGGGTGAAACCGAAAATCTTACGTTCAGCCGCCGCAACCGCGTCTTCTCCCTTATTCATGTAACTCAGCACTTCAACGGACTCTTTCGGATATTGATTAAAAAGCACCAATCGCCCAACGGCATGCAACAAGCCGGCAATAAAGAATCGTTCCCGGCCGGCAACGCTGGACGAGAGTAACCGCGCTGTCACGCCGCAAGTAATACTATGATTCCAGAAGGCATCCATGTCGACCAGTTCGGTGGAAATTCCCTTGAAGGCGGAAGTCACGGAAGTGGCGATGACGATGTTGCGCAATTCTTTATGACCAATGATGGAAATGGCTTTTGAAATATTTTCTACTTTCCCGGAGAAGCCGAAATAAGAGCTATTGGCGAACTTCAGTAATTTTGCCGTCAATGCGGGATCGCTGGAAATCACACGTTCCAATTCGGAATTGGTTGCTTCGCCTGAGTCGATCAGCTCGTTGACGCGTATGATCACGTCGGGTAAAGAAAAGATTGAGCGAACGTTCGCGACTATCGTTTGTGGATCCATTTGAATTAAACAAAGTGAATTAATTAACGCTTCATCAGGTTTGATAGAGGGATTGCGTTATTGCTTTTTGAGACAATAAGCTCCGGTTTGATCTATCAAAATTATGAAGGGAATGATCAATCTGCGAGGCAGGATTATTCCTGCATTAGATTAATGCAAGCGGTTAGGAATGATGTTGCGGATTAAACGGTGAAAATGACCGGATTTCAAAAAGAAAGGCCGGGGCCGTGCTACTTGGCTTTGTTTTCTGCGGACTTGCCGGAAATCAGCCCGAGATATTTTGCGTGGAGTTGTTCCTTGCTTTCTATTTTGTCGGGGTTGGTTATGATGCAATCAACCGGACAGACTTCCACGCATTGCGGTACGTCGTAGTGCCCGACGCATTCGGTGCATGAGTCCGGATTGATCTGGTAAATTTCTTCGCCTTGCGAAATAGCGCCGTTCGGACACTCGGGTTCGCAGACATCGCAGTTGATACATTCGTCAGTAATGATTAATGCCATGATTACATTTAAAAAGATCGGGTTATTTTGTCACGCAGCTTTTGTGCCACCAGCGGATGCACAAAAGCATCCGCATGACCGCCTAAAGAAGCGATCTCACGGACTATCGTTGCGGAAATAAACATATATTGCTCGGATGGCGTCATAAATAACGTTTCAACATCCGGATACATGCTGCGGTTCATGCCCGCCATTTGAAATTCATATTCAAAATCCGAAGCGGCGCGCAAGCCGCGCAGAATAATCCGTGCATCTTGTTGTTGCAGAAAATTCATCAACAAACCGGAAAAAGCCAGGATTTTAACATTAGCGCAGTCGGATAGCACTTGCTGCGCCATCGCCACTCGTTCTTCCAATGTGAAAAAAGGCTTCTTGCTGCTGCTGACTGCCACCGCTACCACGACTTGGTCAAACAGTCGCGATGCTCGCCGGACAAGATCTTCGTGACCTCGTGTAATCGGATCAAATGTCCCGGGATAAATGGCTTTATCCATGATTAACATACTCCATCAGTTTGTAATGAACCGATCCTGCTTTGGCACTCCGAAAAGCGCGCCATTGCTGATCCGTAACCCAGTCGCGATTGGCTTCGGTGTAAACGAGTCCGTTCTGCTTGAGATGCGGTGGCAGTAAAGGCATGATTTGGTCAGTTAATTCTGCGCGGTAAGGCGGGTCAAGAAAAATGACATCGAATGTACGGGTATCGGAATTTAGAAACTTGAATGCGTCCATCATTACCAGTTCCACCTGACCGGCTTGCAATTTTTCCTTGTTTTCCTGCAATGCTTGAATATTTTTGGCATCCTTATCCACCATGACGACCAATGCAGCGCCCCGGGATGCGGCTTCAAAGCCTAATGCGCCGCTGCCTGCAAACAGATCTAGGCAAGTCAGGTCACTTAAATCCTGACCAAGCCAATTAAAAACCGTTTCACGAATCCGGTTGGCAGTGGGTCTCAGATCCGGACGCTCAGGAAAAGTTAACAGCCTGCTGCGCCACTGGCCGCCGATAATGCGGATTTTCCCCCGGGGTGGCGACATCGCAAACGAACTATTCCATCGCGCCAACGATGACGGCGACCATGCCGTCCGGTTGAATTCTGCGCTGAAAGGCCTGCCGGATTTGCTCGATAGTTACTGCTTCAACGGCCACCAGATAATCCGTTAAAAACGTCAGCGGCAGTTGATAAAAGCCGATCACCGATAGGAATCCTAATATTTTGTTGTTGCTGTCGATGCGCAATGGAAAGCCGCCGATGATATTTTGCTTTGCAGCTACTAACTCCTCTTCGGTCGGGCCGTTCTCGACAAAATTCTTCAATACCTGCTGTACCAGCGCGAACGCATCCTCGGATTGTTCTTTTTTAGTTTGCAGGCCGACTAAGAAAGGTCCTTGTTCTTGATAAGGAGAAAAGAAACTGTAAACGCTATAAGCCAAACCGCGTTGCTGCCGGACTTCCTCCATCAGACGGGAAACAAACCCCCCGCCTCCTAAAATATGATTTCCAACCAACAACGGAAAGTAGTCGGGATCATTCCGTCGTAGTCCCGGATAGGCCAGTTGGATGTGGCTTTGGGCTGCCGGATGCGGTATCCGCTTAACGCCAGCCGGCGGGATGGCTACAGCGGAGATCGTTGTTTCCGCATCTTTAGCGGGCAGTTTCTCGGTTAATCGCTCTGCAATAGCAACCGCTTCTTGCCGGGTTACATCACCGATCATCGCGATGATCGCGTTCTTTGCAACGTAATGGGAACGGTAAAATGCGATCAGATCTTCCCGCTGCAAGCGGCTAAGCGTTTCGATTTCACCCGCTTCATTGAGTCCGTAAGGGTGCTGCCCGTATAACATTTTCATCAGTTCACGATCGCCGATATAGTCCGGCTTGGTGCTTGATTCCTTGATGCTGGCAATAATTCGCGTTTTTTCGCGCGTCACGATGTCTTTGGGAAATTCAGGTTGCTGGATAATGCGTGCGAATACGTCCAGTGCTTGCGTCCGTTCTTTGATGCTGCTGAGCGCCCGCAATGAGACACCGGCGCGATCCCGGTCGAATTGGCTTTTTAGCTGAGCGCCGACATCTGCAAGCGTGGTGGCAATCTGATCTTCCGATAATCCGCCGGCTCCCAGACTTAGCAAATGCTGCACGAGATTGGCGCGCCCGGATTTACCGGGTGTGTCCATGCTGCTGCCCGCAGCGAATTCGACACTGACGTCCAAAATCGGCAGATCACGATTTTCCACGAAATACACCCGTGCGCCGCTGGATGTTTCCCAGTATTGAATCGATAACGAAGCCAATGCGCAGGGCGAGAGGAAAATAATCAATAGGGCGAAGAGGAATTGCTTGACTTGCACTAAAATCTCCTTAAGTGCGCTTATTAAGCGCAAATATTATTGAAACCCGGGTTTCACTTAACCGCTATTGCGAAGCCCCGCTGTGACGCCATTGATCGTCAGATGGATGGAACGTTTGACTTCGTCGCTATCTTCTCCGGAGCGGTACCGGCGCAGCAATTCCACCTGCAAATGATTCAGCGGATCGATGTAAGGTGTTCTGTTCCGGATGCTGCGCGCCAGTGTCGGGTTATCTTGCAGTAATTCCGTATGGCCGGTGATCGCGAACAACCACTTCTGGCTTCTGTCACGTTCCTCCTGAATCCGTTTGAAAATCTGCTGGCGCAATGCTTCATCCTCGACTAATTCGGCATAGCGGGAAGCAATACCCATATCCGTTTTGGCGAGCACCATATCCATGTTCGACAATAGCGTTTGCATGAACGGCCATTCCCGGTACATTTCCTGTAACAACATCAGTCCGTTATGACCGGATTCTCCCGGCTGCATTACAAATGCTTCCACCGCATGGCCAAAGCCGTACCACCCTGGCAGCATCATCCGGCTAAGACTCCAGCTGAATACCCAAGGAATTGCTCGGAGATCTTCGATGGCATCGGAGTTTTTTCGTGAGGGCGGGCGGCTGCCGATATGCAAACCCGACATTTCCCGGATTGGCGTCGATTCCAGAAAGAATTGCTTGAATCCCGGTGTTTCATAGACAAGATTCCGGTAAGCCGCGAAAGACGCGGATGCCAGCTTTTCCATGACGGGATAATAGCGATCCGAATTCGCGCCGAGTGAGTCATGGCTCAGTAATGTCGCCTCTATCGTTGCCGCCACCAGGGTTTCCAGATTGCGCCGTCCGATTTCGGGTTCCGCGTATTTGCTGCTGATGACTTCACCTTGTTCGGTCAGGCGTATTTGGCCGTTTACGCTGCCGGGCGGTTGCGCCAGGATACTTTGGTAACTTGGCCCGCCGCCACGGCCTACGGTGCCGCCACGACCGTGAAACAATCGCAATTCAATCCGGTGCTTGGCAAAAATTTTTGTAAGCTCGATTTCCGCTTTATAAATTTCCCAGTTCGAGGTGATAAAACCGCCGTCTTTGTTGCTGTCTGAGTAGCCGAGCATTACTTCCTGTACATTACCGCGCGAATTCAGCAGTTTGCGGTAATAAGGCAATGAGAATAACTGATCTATGATTTTGTTGCAGTTGCGCAAGTCCGAGATGGTTTCGAACAATGGAATGATATTAAGGTGTAATTGTGGAGTTTCGCCGCTTTGTAATAGGCCGACCTGCTGCAGCAAATAAGCAACTTCCAGGACATTGATAATGTTGGTTGTCATGGAAATAATGTAATTCGGCAGTGCAGCGCGTCCAAATCGCCGGTGAATGTCGGCTGCGCAGTGCAGAATGGATAATTCCGATTGCGCCAGTTCGGAAAAGCCGTCGTATGACGGCAGTGTCGGGCGGGGTTGGCTGATTTCATGCAACAGCCACTCGATGCGCCGGGTTTCATCCAGTTGCGCGTAACCGCTTGTGCCGGTGTGATGTTCGTATAATTCGCTGACCACTTGCTCGTGGATCTTGCTGTGCTGCCGCATATCCAGCGGGGTCAAATGAAATCCGAACACGTCAGCGGCGCGCCGCAAATTGCGTAGCGCTCCCCGGGCGATCCAGGCGGATTTGTGCTGTTTCAGCGATGCGATGATGATATCGAGATCGTGCAGAAATTCTGCACAATCGGGATACGGTTCCCGCTTTTCAGCGGTACTCAGTTGCAATACTTGGTGTCCGAATTGTTGCGCGGTTGCAACCAGGCGTGCAGCGATACTGAGAAAGATCCGGCGATAGGGCTCATCAGACCGGTTGGGAATATCAGGCGCGCTGGCCACCAATTGCTTGACGTCATCGCTGACGCTTACCAATTGTTCGGTTAAGCTCATTGAGCGGCCGATTTTTTGCGTCGTATCTATGTAATAAGCCAACGCAACCGATGATTGGCGCTCAACAGCCCGTACCATCACATCGTGCGTGACAAATGGATTGCCGTCGCGATCGCCGCCAATCCAACTGCCGATCCGAAGGAAAGAGGTAACCGCAGGAATATCTTTCTGATTCAGGCGGCGTTCAAGAAAATCCTCGATTTTTGCATAAATATAAGGAATTTCGGATAAGAACGTATAACTGTAAAAAGCCAAGCCGTTCTCGATTTCATCGTTAACCGACAGCCGGCTTGGCCGTAGCATGCGTGTTTGCCACAGAATCTCGATGGTCGCACGTAAGTTTTCTTCATTATGACGTAATTCGTTGGGTGTCAGCTCCGTTCGCGCCCGTTCTCTTAACAGCCGCTCAATGGTCAGCTGGCAATCCAATATACTCCGGCGCTGCACTTCTGTCGGATGCGCTGTTAGAACCGGTGAAACAACCGCTTTCTTAAAGAAATCAAAAAGGATAGACGGCGCATTGTTGTTGCTGGACAACACGCGTTCAAGCGCCAGTGTCAAACTGCCTTCCTGAAGCGGCGATCCGGCGCGCAGGTGCGCGCGCCGGCGCCGGTTATGATGAACATCTTCAGCGATATTCGAAAGCAGCGAAAAATAACTGAATGCGCGCACAACCGGCAATGAGTCGTCATCGCTTAAACGCTTCAGCAGCGTATCCAATTCTTGGCGCGCAACGGGATCCTGATCACGGTGAAAACGGATCGCGGTTTGACGGATATTCTCGACTAACTCAAAAGCATTATCCCCATCTTGTTCGCGCAATGTGTCACCCAGCATGCGCCCAAGAAAACGGATATCTTCGCGCAAGGGTAGATCTTTGTCGTCTGATACGTTATCACTCACACTATTTTTTCCTGAATCAGCAGCTTCCATTTCATGACACTTCCACGGTTAAAAATGAACCCGGCGTATACTTGCTGCAAGCCAAGTGAGCACCAGCCATGCTAAAATTATCTCCATTAGGAATTTCTTGAATTTTTTTCATCTTATATCGTAATGCCCAATTTACTATCAATACCCCGGAAAATTGTCATTGCTTCCCGGGAAAGTCTGCTTGCAATGTGGCAAGCCAAACATATCCAGAAGCGTTTAGGCGAATTATACCCGCAAACTGAAATCAGCATACTTGGTATGACAACGCGCGGGGATCAGATACTTGATCAATCGTTATCAAAGATTGGCGGAAAAGGCTTGTTTATCAAGGAGCTTGAGCAAGCTTTGGAAGATGGCCGCGCAGATATCGCGGTGCATTCCATGAAAGACATGCCCATGAATGTGCCTGAAGGTTTTCAGCTGGCCGCGATTACAGAACGGGAAGATCCGCGCGATGCGTTTGTTTCGAATCGTTACGCTTCTTTGGATGCATTGCCGCACGGCAGTGTTGTCGGAACTTCGAGCCTGCGGCGTGAAAGCCAATTGCGTGCGCGTTTTCCTCATCTTCAAGTGCAACCATTACGCGGCAACGTGCAAACCCGGTTACGCAAGCTGGATGAAGCGCAATACTCGGCAATTATATTGGCAGCGGCTGGTTTGAAACGCCTTGAACTCTCTGATCGCATTACCGCGTTGCTGCACCCTGAGCAAAGTTTGCCGGCAGTCGGACAAGGCGCGCTGGGGATCGAGTGCCGGGCGGATCGCACCGATTTGGTTGAGCTGTTGCAACCGCTTCATCACCAGGAAACAGCCTATTGCGTCGAGGCCGAGCGTTCCATGAGCCGTGTGCTGGGAGGCAGTTGCCAGGTGCCCTTGGGTGCTTTTGCCGAAATTATCGAGGGCTCGCTTCAATTGCGCGGCTTTGTTGCGCAACCGGACGGTCAGCGCATGGTTACTGGTGCTTTGGCGGGAGAGCCGGAAACGGGCATTACAATGGGGCAGCAGTTGGCTCAGAAATTGATTGCGGATGGCGCCGATGAGATTCTAGCCGCTTTAGTGCCGGCAGATGGATGGTAATGACATTTTCGGATAATAAACAACTCGCCGGACTGAATATACTGGTGACCCGGCCATTGCATCAGTCGACCGCTCTCGCGGCAAGTATTCGTTCATTAGGCGGCAATCCAATCGTGCTTCCGACATTGGAAATAGCGGATGTCGCTGATTTGTCTCCGTTATACGAAATAATCGACCGGCTGAATGAATTCGATTGGGCGATATTCGTCAGTCCCAATGCGGTTAACAAAGCGATGCCGTTAATAACCGCACGATCTATCTTGCCTTCTCACTTGAGAATAGCCGCAGTCGGCAAAGGTACTGCAGATAGCTTGATGCAATACGGTATCGGCGACGTTTTGATCCCCAAAGATAAGTTTGATAGCGAAGCTCTGCTCGAATGCAAAGAGTTTGATGAGATGGCGGGTAAGCGTGTTGTTATTTTCCGTGGCCTTGGCGGGCGCCAATTGTTGGGGGATACACTCAAGCAACGTGGCGCAGCTGTTGAATATGCCGAATGTTATGTCCGCAAGAAACCTATGATTGATACCACATCATTGCTATCGGTCTGGTCGCAAGGCCAGCTTCATGCGGTGGTTGTTACCAGCAGTGAAGGGCTTCATAATTTATTTGACATAATAGGGGAGCTTGGCCAACAATTACTGAAAGTAACACCGGTAATTACAACGCATGAACGAATTGCGCAAGCAGCTAAACAATTGGGGTTGGAAAAAATTGTTATAGCGCCGTCGCCTGGCGATGCCGGAGTCATGGAAAGTATCCGGACATATTTTCAACCGGCTGAAAATAACACCGCATAATGTGGCATAAAAAAGCATTCAGACTAATAAGAATGCGTAACCAAAATATCGGGATTGGTCGTTTGCACTTGTTTTTGGTATTTATGTAATTTTGCAATCTGTAGTTCAACATTAACAATGATCGACTCTACTGCAATGAGGGGAATATATGAAACTGATACTCTGGCTATTGGCGCTTTTTGCTGCCGCTGTAGCTGTTACTTTAGCTGCTAAGGATCTGACCGGGCGAGCTTTGCTCGAAATGCCGCCCTATCAAATTGAACTGTCGCTTGATCACTTCGTTATTGGCGCTATCGTAGCCTTTTTTGTATTTTACATTCTTGTCCGGCTGATTCTCGGGATATTTCAGTTCAGCGAACGGCATCGGCATAAAAAAACGGACGAAATGTTACTTTCGGGATTGAAAGCTTATTTTGACGGTGATTTTATTAAAGCACAAAAAAATGCTGCAATTGCGTCGAAGCTAGCAGACTCATCGATTGCCAAAGCACTCGGTGCAGTGATTGCTGCCCGGTCAGCGCAGGTATTGGGCGCGGCAACAGAGCGTGATCAATATCTCAAAGCGGCACTGGCGGAAGCGCCTGAGGAGAAATCGCTGTGCCTTGCAGCCAAAACAGAGTTTCTGTTGGATGAGGGACGGTATCAAGATGCCTTAAATACTTTGCATTCTCTGTATTCTGAAGGAGGATTGCAATCAACCGCTGTTTTACAATTGGAATTGGAGGCGCAGAAACAAGCGGGCAATTGGGATGCCGTGATTGAACTGGCTGAGATTCTTGCAAAGCGTGTTTCGACCAATAAAGCGCTCGTAAAAAAGATTAAGCACGAGGCGCAAATAGAAAATATCCGCAGCAGGGCTACTGATTTACAGTCATTGAACCAGTATTGGCAAAGTATCTCTCCGATTGAGAAAATGGATAGCAAAATTTCTGTCGCGGCAGTTCGTGCTTATGTTTCGCTAGGAAACTGTACCATGGCGCATCATATTATTGAGCAAAACGTTCCCATGACCTGGGACGACGAATTGATAGCACTGTATTCGGAATGTTTGGATTATCACGTGCACAGACAAATTGAGTGTGCTGAGGTTTGGCTGAGATCCCAGCCTAATAATGCGCAACTATTATTGACTTTGGGTAAATTATGTACGCATTGTGAGCTGTGGGGCAAGGCGCAGAATTATTTGGAAGCCAGCTTATCGGTTGAGTCGGGACATAAAGCGCATTTTGCGTTGGCCCAGTTGCACGAGAAGTTGGGTAAGCATGAGCTGGCAATGAGTCACTATAACAAAGGGCTTGAATTGACTTTGGAGCATTTAAGCTAAGTTTTTTGCACAACGGAAGGATTGCTGGTTGAAGGTGTGAATACATCGGAGAAGAAAGCATCTTTTGGTAAATTGCGATAGCTGACGAAGTCTTGATAAGCGGCTTTAACCATTGCGGGCGCGCCACAAGCATACACTTGTTGCATCGCTAAAGTCTCGAAGTCTTGCATGACCGCTTCGTGCACTAAACCAGTTCTTCCTTTCCAGTTGTCGGTAACTGATGGCTCCGATAATACCGGAACAAATGAAAAGTTCTCGTGTTGCTGCCAGCTAGCGGCTAGATCGGCTAAATATAAATCGGCCTTGGTACGAGCACCCCAATAAAGGATCATTTTGCGCTTGTGATTCCGATGATTCTCATGGTGAAAAACATGTTCAAGAATGCTTTTGATCGGCGCAAATCCAGTACCGCTTGCCAGGAAAATGATCGAGGTAGCTTTTTCATCGGCAGCTTCGCGCAAAAAGAATGATCCGAGAGGGCCGGTAAACCGAAGTATGTCTTTAACCTTCATGTGGCTAAAAACGTACTCAGTAAAAGCTCCGCCTGGATAGTTGCGCGCGTGTAATTGTAATAACTCATCGTCATGAGGCGGGTTGGCTAGAGAGAAGCTGCGGCGTTTACCATCTTTGAGAAGGATGTCGATGTATTGGCCCGCTAGGAATTGCAATCGTTGATTCGCGGGAAGTTTGAGAGAAATAACCATTACATCCGGGGCGACAAGTTCGAGTTTTTGCACACGGCACGGCAATGTCTTAATTTGTATGCCTTTGGTAGCGTCGATTTCATGGCATTCAATGATCAAGTCGGATAGTGGAACGGCGCAACAGAATAAGGCGCTGCCTGATTTCTTTTCATCTGCTGTCAAAGCTTCATCGCTATGGTGACCATAATCGACTTTTCCTTGGATGATTTTTCCCTTACAAACTCCGCAAGATCCATTCCGGCAACCGTAAGGTAGTGCAAAACCTTCACGGAGTGCTGCTTCAAGAATGGTTTCACCAGGTTCTGCAGATAACACCTGTCCGCTAGGTTGGATGATGATTTGATGCGACATTGAGCGCTAATTAATATTGATTGTAAATAAGAAAAATTATTTTTATGAAAAAAACGCTATTAATTGTTGGTTGTGGTGATGTTGCTCTGAGAACAGCACCATTATTAAAAGATAAATACCGGGTGCTTGGCTTGTATCGTAATGCGAAAAGCATTGATCGCTTGCGATCACACGGCATTATCCCAATTTATGGAGATCTCGATTTTCCGAAGACTCTAAAAAAACTTGCCGGAATTGTGCAAATAGTTTTGCATTTAGCTCCGCCGCCTGGATATGGATTACAAGACCGCAGAACGGCGCATTTACTATCCGCATTGAGCGGATCACACAAAAACCTTTATCGGATTTTACCACAACGGCTTATCTATATCAGTACCAGCGGGGTGTATGGTGACTGCCATGGCGCCTTAATCGATGAAACATATCCAACTCGACCTGTAAATGAACGTGCGATTCGTAGAGTCGATGCTGAAAAACAGATACGCCGCTGGGGGCAGCGGGAACATGTGAGTGTATCAATTTTACGCGTGCCGGGTATTTATGCAGAGAACCGATTGCCCTTGAGTCGTTTGCGAGAGGGACATCCGGCACTTATCGATGTCGAGGATAGTTTTACGAATCATATTCATGCGGATGACCTCGCTCGAATTATTTGTGCTGCCATCTATCATGGAAAACCCCATCGGGTCTATCATGCGAGTGATGATTCACAGCTTAGGATGGGGCAATATTTTGATCTGGTCGCTGATCATTTCGGATTGCCTCGACCTCCTCGTATTACTCGCAATCAAGCACAGCAACAGATTTCTCCTGCGATGCTATCTTTCATGAACGAATCAAGGATTCTCAATAATCTTCGGATAAAAAAAGAATTACACGTTAAATTTGTGTACCCGACTGTGGGCGAAGGCATTAAAGCTGCATCGCGAGGTAATTAGCAGATTATGGATGCAAGCATAGTTTCCTTTCGATTTTTTTCTCAGTAAGACTTTAAACTGTGCCGTTAACCCGGGACAACTTTGAATAACCATCAGCGATTTCTTCAAGTTTGAGCGAAGTTAGTTTTGCCTGTTTGGGGTTCAGTTGATTCTATGGATTCCCGGGTTTTAAGGAGTTATATTTATGGCGACCCTAATTGCACAATCAGAAAAGAAACTGAAAGAAATTAATTATTCGTGGGAAGGTAAAGATAAAACAGGGAAACAACTAAAAGGAGAAATGCGGGCTGCTGGAACTGTCGTTGTGACTGCGACATTGCGCCGGCAAGGAATAAAAGTAACAAAAATAAAGAAAACCCAGTCCGGCGGTAAGATCACCGATAAAGACATTACGCTCTTTACGCGTCAATTGGCAACCATGATGAAGTCCGGCGTGCCGTTATTACAAGCTTTCGATATCGTTGCCAGAGGACATACCAACCGCGCTGTAAGTAGGTTATTGATTGATATAAAAACAGATGTGGAAACAGGTAGTAACTTGACGGATGCATTTCGAAAATATCCACTTTACTTTGATGCGCTCTATTGTAACCTTGTTGGAGCGGGCGAGGCCGCAGGGATACTCGATAGTATTTTAGATCGGCTAGCAACCTATAAAGAAAAAATTCAGGCGATCAAGGGAAAAATTAAATCCGCGCTTTTCTATCCGATTTCAATCATCGCAGTGGCTTTTATCATTACTGCCGTGATAATGATTTTTGTGATTCCGGCTTTTAAAGATTTGTTTGAAGGTTTCGGTGCCGAGTTGCCGGCTCCGACACTTCTAGTCATGACAGTCTCTGATTTTTTTGTGGATTATTGGTGGGCCATTTTTGGGATTGTTGGCGGCGGAGTCTATGGATTCCTGTATGCATGGAAGAGATCGGTTCCGATGCAACGTATTATGGATCGTTTCATGTTAAAACTGCCGATTTTTGGAGAGGTCATCCGTAAAGCTACTATTGCACGTTGGTCTCGTACACTTTCAACAATGTTCGCAGCGGGGGTTCCATTAGTTGATTCATTAGATTCCGTCGCTGGCGCGGCTGGAAATTATGTTTATTATGAAGCAACCAAGAGCATTCAGCTAGAGGTCAGTACTGGTAATAGCTTGATGGCTTCGATGGCTGGTGTTAATGTCTTTCCAAGCATGGTCATCCAAATGGTGGCCATTGGTGAGGAGGCGGGGTCGCTGGATTCGATGTTGGGTAAAATCGCCGATTTCTACGAAGCGGAAGTGGATGATGCGGTTGCCGCACTTTCAAGTTTGATGGAACCAATGATTATGGTTGTTTTGGGAACATTGATCGGCGGTATGGTGGTCGCCATGTATTTACCCATTTTCAAGATGGGTTCTGTCGTTAGTTAAAGCTCAGATAGCTAATAATCCAACTAAATTCATTTGCAAATGACCATGGCCTATCAAACTATGCTGCAGGAGGAGCCAGGAATTTTTATCATGGCAGCCTCAATACTAGGATTGCTGGTTGGAAGTTTTTTAAATGTTGTCATATACCGCTTGCCGGAAATGATGCGAAGAAATTGGTCTGAACAATGTGCGGAACTGCGAGGCGAGGCGTTCGAAAAACAGCCAGCGTTTAATCTAATTTCTCCACGATCTGCCTGTCCCGAGTGCGGACATAAAATATCCGTATGGGAAAATATCCCGATTATCAGTTATCTTGTGCTGCGAGGACGTTGTTCGCAATGCCATGAACGGATTCCTTTGCGTTACCCGCTCGTTGAAGCCGTTACGGCTGTACTGAGTGGTGTCGTTGCCTGGCATTTTGGTTATGGCATTATTACCGCTGCAGTATTAATTTTTGTGTGGGCACTTATTGTTCTGGCGGTTATTGATATAAACACACAATTGCTGCCAGATGATATAACGCTACCGTTGCTTTGGTTGGGATTATTGATCAATTTGAACGATGTTTTTACGGATTCTCAATCCTCAATTATTGGAGCTGTTGCCGGTTATTTATCGTTGTGGTCAATTTATTGGTGTTTCAAGCTTCTAACGGGTAAAGAAGGTATGGGGTATGGCGATTTCAAATTGCTATCCGCGATCGGTGCATGGTTAGGCTGGAGTATGCTCCCAGTAGTGATTATTTTTTCATCCCTTGTAGGAGCTTTAGTTGGTATTGGACTGATAATTGCGGCTAAGCTACAAAAAAATATTCCAATACCTTTTGGTCCTTATCTGGTTGGCGGCGCTCTAATAGCTTTATTTTGGGGTGAAGAACTAACCCATCGTTATCTTGGTTTGTTTTAACTCATGACTTTTGTCGTTGGTTTAACCGGTGGAATCGGTTGCGGGAAATCAAGTGCAAGTGGATTTTTTTCTGAACTAGGCATTGATGTCATTGATACAGATGTTATTGCCAGGCAATTAACTCAACCTGGCGGTCAAGCTATTGATCAAATAAGAGAAACATTTGGGAATGCTTTTCTTGCGGATAATGGTTCGCTGGATAGAAAAAAAATGCGTAACTTAGTTTTTTCGGACGTTAAATCGAAGGTAAAGCTTGAAAAGATTCTTCATCCGCTGATTCTCAGTGAAGTTGTTCAGCTTGTGAAAAAAGCACAATCACCTTATATCGTCGTCGTTATCCCATTGTTACTGGAAACTAAAGATTATGATGATTTGATTGATCGTATTCTTGTTATTGATTGCGAGGAACAGCAGCAGATTTCACGTACCATGGAGAGAAGTCAGCTTTCTGAGCAATTCGTTAAAGCAGTTATGGCAACACAAATTACTAGGAAGGACCGGTTGCAGAGGGCTGATGATGTCATATATAACGATCAGGATATTGAGTCCTTAAAAATCCAAGTTGCTCGGGTGCATGGTAAATATATGATTATGAGTGGTAATTTGTAGAATTTCAAAGCTGTTCGATGAGAAACTTTTTGGGAAAAATTTCTTTTTGTGAAATAATCTTTTGTCGAAACTAAATTAAGACTTAGTCATTCCTTTTTTCTTCTTTGGATGTATTGTTATTGTGATTTGTTACGAACACCCGCTTAATGAGCGCATCCGTACACTTCTTAGACTTGAAGATTTATTTAATAGAATAGATTTCTTTTCTAGCAAGGATACTGCTACAGAGCATCATGCTTCATTGGTTGCATTATTTGAAGTACTCGAGATTACCAGTCGTGCCGATATTAAATCGGATCTGCTGCAAGAATTAGAACGGCAAAAGCAAATTCTGGAAATGCTGAGGAAAAACCCGGAGGTTTCTGAAGCGGTGCTGGATGGCATACTGGCAGACATAAAAACTACTTTTCGTGAAATGCTGGTTTTTCCTGGGAAGGTTGGTGAGCATTTGCGTGAGAACGAATGGTTAATGGCGATCAAACAGCGTATGGGAATACCTGGCGGTTGCTGTGTTTTCGACTTACCGTCCTATCATTACTGGCTTAACTTGGATCCTGCCCTGCGGCATCAAGATTTTAGCGAGTGGTTGACGCCGTTCTTGCCTATTCGAAATGCATTTGGAATCGTTCTTCACCTCTTAAGAAAGAGTGGTAGAACGCTTCAAGTCATAGCAAATCAGGGGATTTTCCAGCAAGCCGGATCAGAATATTCTGCGCATATGCTGAGGATCAACCTGAGCGATCAGCTGCCCTGCGTACCAGAAATTAGCGCTAATAAATATGCTTTAAATATTCGTTTCATTCCGACCCAGTCCGGGCAAAAGAGCAGAGTTTATGAAGGTGACGTTACATTTGAACTGACTTTTTGTAATCTTTGATAACATTCATCTTATCTGCTCTAAATTCAGCTGCTTTTTCCATATCATCTTCCTCATAGATAGTTAGGGTGTTGAGTTTCACTTTCACAGCGTTCCGGTATAAAGAGAATCTCGCATTGTTCCGTAACAGGAGTTCATAATTCCTAGTAAAAGATCTGAGTAGCAGCGAGGGATCGATCCCGGCTCGAGTCAATAAATTTGATATGTTTGATGAGATCTAAGAATTGATAAGAGGTAATCTGCTTTGCTGCTATTTTTATTCTATTTGAACAACGCATTTTCAAAAAATGATGAGCTTAACTGATAAGCATTCAATTAATTTGTGTTTTTTATTGGATAGCCCAATAACTGGATGTACAGCTTCTATGAGATCGGTATGAGTCAAGACATGAATGCAAATCCCTCTGTCATCGCACGCGAGACATTGAAGCAGCTTGCGATACTTAAGATTCCACCTACACCGGACAGCTATCACAAGCTATACGATCAAATTGCGGGAAATCCGGATCATCAAATTTCAGTTTCGACAGCAAAAATGCTTTCTGAATTAGCGAAGGAATTTCCGCGTCATACAACACCATTACTTAATTGTGCAAATAATTTGGAACAAGCGGTTACCGAGAAAAGTTGGTTAAAATTTAAATCTGCACTACTGAAATTTCTGACAGCAGAAAATTTGGATACGGATGTTGCAACACTCCCGGTTACTACCAAAAATAAAGCTACTGTTAGTTGGGCGGAAATTATTGGATATTTAATGAATGAAACCAATAATTCCAACAATGTTTCCCTTGTCGCTAAGAAAAGAAAATCCATAGAAAAAGTACTTAACGAATTTTCAGATAACTCGGAGCTATTGCATGCCAATTTCGTTGCGTTGATTCAGTCATGGAAGATTTCTACAGGATCCAACGAACAAGCCGAAACAACCGAGGAAATTCCATCGCAAGAGAAGTTTGTCGGCCAACAATTTCAAGGATCATGCGATAAAGAAGATATCCTAAAGAAAGAATATGATATCAGTGGATATGTCGGTCAACTACTAGGATTAATGGCGCAAGTGCTTGAACGCATTATTGCAAACCAAATTCAGGATGAAGTTCTGGCTGGTGAAGCGAAGCGGTTGGCTCGCCAAGTATTAGGAGTGCAGAATAAGCTAGCGATGGAAAAATTCATAGCGGACTTCCAGGAATTCTGCAGTAAGTGCGAGACAGATGAAAATAGTAATGATTTAGTACAGCAAGGCTTGCTTAAGTTATTAAATCTACTAATGGACAGTACAGGAGAATTGCTTTCGGAAGATCGGTGGATTAAATCGCAACTGACCAAATTAAAGAAAGCGATGTCCGGTTCGCTGGATATGCAGGTGATTTCTCAAGCAGAGGCCTTGCTGGAAAAAATAGTTCAGCGACAACTTCGTATCAAGCAAAATCTGAGCGAAACCAGGGAGACCATGCAGAAAATGGTTGCTTCCTTGATTTCGAATCTTGAAGAATTGTCGGATGCAACGGGTGGGTATTACGATAAGTTGGAGTATTATTCAGATAAAATCAAGCAAACCAAGGATATCAAGGGACTTAATCAGTTGCTTGCAGAGATTATGCTGGAAACTCAGAAAGTGCAAAAGAGTGTATTGACACATCGTAGCGATTTATTAGTTGCACAAACTGAAATGAACGCTGCGCAAAGTCAGATTACTCAGCTTGAAGCACAGTTACAGGAAATGAGTGAGCAGGTACAGGAAGATCATCTCACCGGTGCGTTGAATCGGCGTGGATTCGATAATGCCTTTCGACGTGAAGTGACCTACTTAAGCCATACTCAAGGACTTCTCTGTTTCGCCCTGCTGGATATTGATAATTTCAAGCAATTAAACGATACCCATGGACATCAAGTTGGTGATGATGCGCTGGTATATCTGGTAGAAGCAGTTAAGGAAACATTACGGCGGGAAGATGTAATATCACGTTATGGCGGCGAGGAGTTCGCAATTTTGCTTCCGAATTCCGCGCTAAAAGAAGCGATATCAACGATTGCAAGAATAAAACGGTACTTAACCAAGAAATTTTTCTTGCATGGCAACAATCGATTGTTGATTACGTTCAGCGCCGGTGTCGCGCAATATCAACCCGGTGAATCGCAGGAAAGTTTGTTTAAACGTGCCGACGAAGCTTTATATCGAGCCAAGAGTAGCGGCAAGAACCAAATTGTTGCCGCCGAATAATCGTAAACTTATTATCGGCATTACGCTTTTGATAGCCGGAATTCAGTCAGAAGCTGTCACTACGGTCCAACCGGAAAAAGCCTGGATAATTCCGGGTTCAGACAAGCCACATTTTTTCTAGGGTTTTCTCTAAATCATCCAAAGCGGATCCCATTACTAATCCAGCGCAACTATGATATACCCATAACTCACACGCAATCGGTTGGTGCAAGTTGTTTCTTCCACGAATTTTAAATTTGCGCCAAGCCATCACCGGCTGATCTCCCGCAGTGCTATCGACACATAGCCATTCGGCCTTATCCAATATGACTTCCAAGCCGCGATGCTGCTGCAAGGGGACGCGTAGCGGACAGCCTAATCGCAGCAGGGCAAGGCGTCCCCGGTTATAGCAGAAAGCATCAATTTGCTTGGGATAAATACGCAGCGGGTGAGATAATGTATCATCCAATTCACTCGATTCCCTTATGTGTTGCTACGAGTTGCTTGAGTATCTTTTTTTCCTTCAATAAAAACCCGGCTGGCTCGAATATCTTCTGCCTCGATCGTCATCAAATCAACGCTGGTCAGAGATTTCTTCCCGCCTGAAAATAACCGGTTGGCTTGCCGCAAACGCGCTCGATCCAGAGCGTTCCTGACTGAACGGGCGTTCGCGAAATATTCCTGGGTCATTCGCAACTGGATATATTCGATAAACGCTTCTTCGCCATCAGGGCTAAACCGGTAATTTTGTGCCGCCAGCATTAGCTTGGCGATTGCAACCAATTCATCGGCGCCGTAATCAGGAAAATCAACGTGATGAGCGATACGCGAACGCATGCCCGGATTACTCTGGAAGAATTTATCCATCCGGTCCTTGTATCCCGCCAAAATGACCACCAGATCATCGCGATTGTTCTCCATCGTTTGCAGCAGGATTTCGATGGACTCGGCGCCGTAGTCGCGCTCATTTTCCGGCTTGTAAAGGTAGTAAGCTTCGTCGATAAATAGCACACCGCCCATGGCGCGTTTGATCACTTCTTTGGTTTTCGGAGCTGTGTGTCCGATGTATTGACCCACCAAATCATCTCGCGTGACTGAAACCAGATGACCTTCCCGGACATAGCCCAAGCGATGCAAAATTTCCGACATGCGCGATGCAACGGTTGTTTTGCCGGTACCCGGATTGCCCGTGAAGCACATGTGCAAGCTCGGAGCGCCTGCGGATAATCCAAGTTGTTTGCGGACACGATCCACGAGCAGCAAAGCGGCTATTTCATGAATACGGGTTTTCACCGGTTTTAACCCGATCAATTCACGATCCAGTTTATCCAATACTTCATGTATATTCGATTGTCGAAATTCCGCATCCAGATCGACTGATTGTTCGAGCGCTTGCACTTTTAGATTTTCAGATTGCTTAACCATGATAGATCCTTTGAACCCGGTGATTAGATTCTGAGTATTTTTTTAAGTAACCAAAATAAATTTAACTTGAAACTGTCGATTGATCGATGGAACTCAGCCTTCATGTCGACTGAGATATTTTCAGCCTTGTCGAGTTTATTTAATTTGCGATACATCTTTGTTATTCTCCTGCAAGAAGAATGATCGGTTTTGCTATTCACTGGTCAGCGGATAGCAATTTTCATACCCTTCTCTTGACAAGCTTGAAAAACGGTCACGCCGCCTCGCGGCGATAAAAACAAGCGCAGAATACCGGTTTAGCCTTAGCTGGCTCGAATACATTTTCCGACAGCCTGTTTTAATGCGACTGCGCACAAAAAGAGAAGGGTATTTATTTTTAGTAACGTTCTCCTTCAGGTTTGTCTGTTGCATACGAGTGAATAGCGTATTGGACATGTCTGCCAGCCGTTTCCTGGCGAACCAAACCGAAACCGGGTTCTTTATCCGGCCGGTTAACGATGTATGACATCGTCGGGCTTTCAACGCCGCGGGTCGAATTGAAAGCCGTTACGCGGATATAATGGTTAGGAAATGTTTTGCGGCAATTGTTAATTTCGAGCAGGATTCCCGCGGGATCTTTCAAGTCGAACATGGGATTGCCATACATTTCCCAGTAGGTATTGCGCGGATGCGGATCATCGGTATATTCGATGCCGATTGCCCAGCCATTTTTCAGCGCATACTTGAGCTGTGCCGAGATTTGCTTGTCGGTCAGCGGGGGCAGGAAAGAAAATTGCCCCTGTGTAACTATATTACCTTGATTGGTCATCATAATTGCTTCTCCTGAAAAGATTAAACATTTGCAGTTGTGGAAGGCACAAAGTCAGCGGTATCCGTGGAGTCGTAGTTAAAGGTGATATCTTTCCACGTATCCAATGCTTGTTTGAGCGGCGTGCACCATTTCGCAGCATCTGCAAGAATTTGCGGGCCTTCTTTTACGTAATCCCGGCCCTCATTGCGCGCCAAAATCATAGCTTCAAGTGCTACACGATTTGCTACTGCGCCAGCCTGGATGCCTTGAGGGTGGCCAATGGTACCGCCACCGAACTGCAGTATCACATCTTCGCCGAGATAATCGATCAACTGATGCATCTGACCGGCATGAATACCACCCGAAGCAACCGGCATACATTTATTCAATGATGCCCAGTCTTGATCAAAGAACAATCCATGCTCCAGGCTTTTTTCAGTACGTGTTTCGCGCAAGGTGTCGTAAAAACCCTTGATCATCAGCGGATCGCCTTCGAGCTTGCCTACAACGGTACCTGCATGAATGTGATCTACTCCGGCCATCCGCATCCACTTACAAATCACACGGAAATTCATGCCGTGATTTTTCTGGCGTGAATAGGTCGAATTACCCGCACGATGCAGATGCAATATCATGTCGTTCCTACGCGCCCATTTCGCCATCGATTGAATGGCGGTGTAGCCGACTACCAGGTCTATCATGACAATGACCGAACCGAGCGATTTGGCGAATTCGGCGCGTTCATACATATCTTCCATAGTTCCAGCGGTAACATTCAGATAGTGCCCTTTGACTTCACCCGTGGCCGCAGATGCTTTATTCACTGCTTCCATGCAATACAGGAAACGATCACGCCAGTGCATGAAAGGCTGAGAATTGATGTTTTCATCGTCTTTCATAAAATCGAGACCGCCTTTCAAGCCCTCGTAGACTACCCGGCCGTAGTTACGTCCCGATAATCCCAACTTCGGCTTGGTGGTGGCGCCAAGCAATGGCCGGCCAAATTTATCCAGACGCTCCCGTTCGACCACAATACCAGTAGCCGGTCCTTGAAAAGTTTTGAGGTAGGCAACCGGAATACGCATGTCTTCCAGACGCAACGCTTTAACCGCTTTAAAACCGAATACATTGCCAATGATCGAAGCGGTTAAGTTGGCGATCGATCCTTCTTCAAACAAATCCAGATCGTAGGCGATATAGGCGAAATACTGCTGATCGGTTTTGGTACCCGGACCGGTATTGGGGACTGGATCAACCCGGTAGGCCTTGGCGCGATACAGTTCGCATGCGGTCAAGCGATCGGTCCACACCACTGTCCAAGTCGCGGTCGAAGATTCACCGGCGACGGCTGCCGCTGCTTCTTCCGGTTCGACGCCGGCCTGCGGCGTAATCCGGAACAATGCGATGACATCGGTATCTTTGGGAATATAGTCCGGTTCCCAGTAGCCCATTTTTTTATAGGGGATGACGCCGGATTTGTAGCGTTCTTTGCCTTCTTTGATGGTTTCTGAAGCCATAATGATCTCCATATAGTTGTGAAATGAACCCGCACGGTAGATGGTTTGAGTCAGGAGGTTTTTACCAGCGGGTCAAAAATAGTGTAGAATTTTTGAACCATAAATAAAAATAAATTGTTTAAATGATATCGATAGATTAAAACCTATTGTTAAGAAATGAGGAGGCTGCGATGCGCCATAGCACTATCCGGCAACTGGAGGTTTTTGAAGCGATTGCGCGTTTAAATAGCTTTACACGTGCGGCTGAAGAGTTATTTCTGACGCAACCGACAGTGTCGATGCAAATCAAGAAACTGACCGATGATATTGGTTTGCCGCTTTTTGAACAGGTCGGGAAAAAGATTTATCTGACTGAAGCTGGAAAAGAGTTGTATCAGACTTGCCAAGGGATTTTTGAACACTTCTCGCGCTTCGAGATGGCCGTTTCGAACATGAAAGGTTTGAAATCGGGAAAGTTGCGGCTGGCGGTGGTGACGACCGCGAAATACTTCACGCCGCGGCTGTTAGGCACGTTTTGCCAGCAGTATCCGGGCATTGATGTTTCCTTAAAAGTCACTAATCGCGAGCGAGTTTTGGAGCGTTTGACCGGTAATCAGGATGATCTGTTTATTCTGGGGCAGGTTCCGGAATCAATTGATGCCGTTTCCGAAGTTTTTCTGGATAATCTATTGGTCGTGCTGGCGGCTGCGGATCATCCGCTGGCCGATCAAAAGAACATCAGTATCGATCGGATTTGCGAAGAATCTTTTATCATGCGCGAGCCGGGTTCCGGAACGCGCATGGCCACTGAGCGTTTTTTCAACGACCATAACAAGAAACTGAAAGTCCGCATGGAATTGGGCAGCAATGAAGCGATCAAACAGGCGCTCGTGGGGCGCTTGGGAATTGCAGTGTTGTCGCGGCATACGCTGGCATTGGATGGCCCGATGGGACAACTGGCGGAATTGAATGTTGAAGGTTTTCCGATTGAACGGCACTGGTATTTTGCGTACCCCTCGGGCAAGCAGTTATCGGTTGTGGCGCAAGCATTTTTGGAATACTTAAGGCATGCTGATGATTATCTCGAAGATTTGTCTTGCCGTCATGCCATTTCCGGGCATTGTCCGTTACTAAAAAACGGTTAAACGATTCAATCCGATGATTTGCCGAATTGTAATTAATTTAACATATTGAAATAGGGGGGTGCGATGACTCAATATATCGCCTGGTTTGATCAGTTAAACATGCGCGATGTCGCTTCGGTCGGCGGCAAAAATGCTTCGCTGGGGGAAATGATCAGCCGCTTGTCTCAGGCCGGCGTCAACGTGCCGAACGGTTTTGCCACGACGACGTTGGCGTACCGCGAGTTTCTACAGGCTAACGGATTGGTGGAACGTATCAACGGTTTGCTGGCTGGATTGAATGTCGATGACATCAATGCTCTGACGGCCGCCGGTAAAGCGATCCGCGGCTGGGTGCTCGATGCCGTCATGCCGGATGCCATTCAGGCTGCAATCGCACAGGCGTACGAGAAACTCGCCGCCGATAGCGGCGGTGATATTTCGTTTGCGGTGCGTTCGTCCGCGACCGCCGAGGACTTGGCCGATGCCTCGTTTGCCGGGCAGCAGGAAACATTGCTGAACGTGCAAGGCTTGCCGCACATTCTAGCGGCGGTCAAAACGGTGTTCGCTTCGCTGTATAACGATCGCGCCATTGCTTATCGCGTGCACCAAAATTTCCCGCATGAAAAAGTGTATCTGTCCGCCGGTATCCAGAAAATGGTACGCAGCGATCTCGGCGCCAGCGGGGTGATGTTCACACTCGATACCGAATCCGGCTTCCGCGACGCGATTTTCATCACATCGGCGTATGGATTGGGTGAAACCATCGTGCAAGGAACCGTCAATCCCGACGAGTTTTATGTATACAAACGCGGACTCGCGGCCGGAAAGCCCGCGATCCTGTCGCGGCGGTTGGGCAGCAAAGCGATCGAAATGGTGTATGCGGACAAACAGAGCAGCGGCAATGCATTCACGTTGACCCGTGAAGTCGAACCCGCCCGGCGCAATCGTTTCTCGCTGACGGATGCGCAAGTTGAGGCGCTGGCGCGTCAGGCGATGATCATCGAGCAGCACTACGGCCGCCCGATGGATATCGAGTGGGCATTGGATGGTCAGGATGGGCAACTGTACATTGTGCAGGCGCGTCCGGAAACTGTCGAAAGCCGTGCTGCAGCGGTGCTGGAGCGGTTCAAGCTGACCGGCAGCGGCAGCGTTGTGGCGGAAGGCCGCGCCATCGGCAGCAAAATCGGGCAAGGTACCGCTCGCTTGATCGCCGGAGCCGGTCAAATGCACTTGGTACAACCGGGCGATGTGTTGGTCACCGATATGACCGATCCGGATTGGGAGCCGATCATGAAACGCGCCTCGGCGATTGTCACCAACCGCGGCGGACGAACCTGCCACGCGGCGATCATCGCGCGCGAAATGGGTATTCCGGCGGTGGTCGGCTGCGGCGATGCTACGGCGTCGATCAAAGACGGCGCGCCGGTCACGGTTTCCTGCGCCGATGGGGATACCGGCCTGGTTTACGACGGCTTGCTGCCATTCGAGCATAGTGTCGCGGATTCCGGCGAGTTGCCGGATTTACCGCTGAAAATCATGATGAACGTCGGCAATCCGTCGCACGCTTTCTCGTTTGCGCGCTTGCCCAATCAAGGCGTAGGGCTGGCGCGGCTGGAATTCGTTATCAACAACATGATCGGCATTCATCCCAAGGCGTTGCTTGAATTTGAGCGTTTGCCAAGCGATTTGCAGCAGGAAATCACGAATCGCATAGCCGGTTATGCAAATCCGGTGAGCTTTTATGTCGACAAATTGACCGAGGGCATCGCCACGCTGGCGGCGGCGTTTTATCCGCACCCGGTGATTGTGCGCACCTCCGATTTTAAATCTAATGAATACGCCAACTTGCTGGCGGGAAACCGCTACGAGCCGCATGAAGAAAACCCGATGATCGGTTTCCGCGGCGCTTCGCGCTATGTGTCGCCCGATTTCCGCGATTGTTTTGAACTCGAATGCCGGGCGTTGCGTAATGTGCGCGATGCAATGGGATTGACCAACGTCGAGATTATGATCCCGTTTTGCCGCACGCTGGAAGAAGCCGCGCAAGTAACGGCGTTGCTGGCGGTGCAAGGATTGAAACGCGGCGAGAACGGCTTGCGCGTGATCATGATGTGCGAAATTCCATCGAATGCGGTGCTGGCGGAGGAATTCTTGCAGTACTTCGACGGCTTCTCCATCGGCTCGAACGATATGACCCAGCTCACGCTCGGCGTCGACCGCGATTCCGCGCTGGTGTCGCAGGTGTTCGACGAGCGTAACCCGGCGGTAAAGAAACTGTTGAAAATGGCCATTGATGCATGTCGCAAGCAAGGTAAATATATCGGTATTTGCGGGCAAGGGCCGTCCGATTATCCGGATTTTGCCGCCTGGCTGTACGAGCAAGGCATCAGCAGCCTGTCGCTGAATCCCGATACGGTGGTGCAAACCTGGCTGGATATTGGTCGCTTGAGCAAGCGCTGATGACGCAAAAACGCACGGTTTTTTACTTATCCGACCGCACCGGCATTACCGCAGAAACGCTGGGTCACAGCTTATTGACCCAGTTCGACGGTATCGCCTGGGATGCCGTCAACGTGCCGTTTCTGGACGATCTCGATAAGGCCAAGACAGTATTGTTGCAGATCAATCAAGCTGCGGAACGTGACGGATCCCGGCCGCTGGTGTTCAGCACGTTGCAGCAAGCGGAAATACTCGATGTGATTAAACAAGGCAATTGCCGTGTTTACGATTTTTTCGAAGCGTTTACCCATCCGGTCGAGGAAGAATTGCGTCAGCCATCCGCGCGTAAAGCCGGACGTTCGCACGGCTTGCAGGACAGCCTGGCGTATTTCAAGCGGATCGACGCGATTAATTATGTGCTGGCGCATGACGACGGCGTCAATCCCAAGCATTTCGCGCAAGCCGACATTATCCTGACCGGCGTGTCGCGTTCCGGTAAAACGCCGACCTGCCTATATTTAGGATTGCAGTACGGCATCGCTGCGGCGAATTACCCGTTGACGCCGGACGACATGGGCGTGCAGCAGCTTCCAGCGGTGCTCGAACCGGTTAAACACAAACTGTTCGGCTTGACGCTAACCCCGGCGCAACTGCATTTCATCCGCCAGCAACGCCGCCCGGATAGCCAATACGCCTCGCTGAGTCAATGCCAGCAGGAAATCCAGTGGCAGGAAGCGTTGTTTAACCGGTTCGATATCCCGCATCTCGATACCACGCGCATTTCCATCGAGGAAATCAGTGCGATCATTCTGGATCGTTGCGGATTGAAACGGCAGTTGTATGGGTGAGGTGATGTGAATCTGGAAATTGGGATTTTGAGTGATCTTAGGAATGTTTCTATGAAGTGATTCTCCTAAGAACCTTCCCATTTTTTAGATACTATTTCAGATCTAGGGTGGTAAATTTCAGCAGGATCCCGGATGGTGCAGGCCTATTGGGATAGTTCGCTGTTGTATATTTTTCCACCTCGGTAATCATTTGGTTGGCATTCAGAAAATACTTTCATAATTTCAAAACGAAGTTCTGCGTGATTAGCCTCTGGTATTTCTCGACTAAGGCATATTTCTCCGTGTGCCGGATTGTGCTCTTCGGCTGTGTCGTATAAACACAGAGCCTTTTGATTATCAATTGTTATGCTCCTTAGATTGTTGCATGTAGCGATTAGAACTCTATTCCAAGATCGTTCCTTTTTAGGATCGTTTGCAAGAAAATCTGATACAAATCTGCTTAATTCATCATTTGAGGCTATCTTTTCACGCTGTATTGAGCAACCGCGATTAAAAATATGACTGATGATACTTGGTTTAATTTTTCCATTCTTTTTATTTATGTGTATTGGAGAAAAAACAAATCTAGCAATCAATTCTTCATTAGCAATTGGATAAGGCGAAAACTTGCTTGTTTTTTTGGATTCGCAGCCACAATCAGGTGCAGCCTCATAAATCAGTGCAACTCTATCCTCTTTCTTTGTTGTATTTAGGTTGAGTTTTTGGCAATCACACTCAGCTTTCTTGCCAAAAAACTTTTTGATTAGATTTTTAAACACCGATAAGGATTGATAGTACAGCAGGAACTTCTATTGAGTTAAATGAAAGCGTTCCTTTATGCCTATCATCATTTTTGGTTTTAATAAAATATGCGATGCGCTCATTGCCAAGAAATTCTAGGTCTGCATAAAAACCTTTGTCGTTCCAGTAAAGCGAAACATTTCCATTAGCATGAAGCATTGGTTCTGGAAGCTCGACTGATTCTCTAATTAGATGCATAAAACTAACGGCATCTTTGATTGAATTTTCTGATGGTTGGCGAGCTCCTTCACCATCCCAGCCGTTTTCAAATAATATCCAAGATCTGATTTCACCAATAATTTTTTCATAATCAGTGGTTGATCTTGTGTATTCATTTAAATTTAAATCATGGCTTTGCGTAGTTACACCAGACGTTTTAGGCCTTATTTCGGTAGTAAATGCACGATCAGTGTATGTTCTTATCGAATATGAAGCAAATTGTTCTGATGATGACGGCAAGCTGTTCATAGTTGGAATTGCTATTGAAGTCGTCAATAGTCCCCAAACAAAATGAGTAGTTTTTGCTGTACTTGTAATAGCCATTATATTTCTTCGTTTAAAGCAATTCGTCGGCACATTTTTTCAACAATCAACTCACTTAGTACAGATTTACTAAAATCATGGATATCATTCAGATGGTTTTCGATTATTGAAAATGGATTTTCAGTGTTATCTAACGGTATATAAGATGGTTGATTGAATTGATCGGTAACAGTGATAGCAATTGATACGATTTTTTTTTGTCCTTCAGGTTTTATATCATCAATATAATCAATATTAACATTTAATAATCTTTTTGTATGATCATCAGCTCGGATAAATACCCCTGTATGGCTGTGCCATAGTTCTTTTGTTCCGAAAATATGATTACAGATATATTTTGAATCCTCTCGAATTAAAAATTTAGGATTGCATTCATCAGGAATGCCTTTCCAGACAAATTTATCAGAATAATTCAAACCTATTGCGATCAGGTTACCGTCATTAGATAGGTATGTTGGTAATAATTCCTTAAAATATAAACTGGCTTTTCCCCAAATTTTCTCCCACCTTGTATAACTGGTTGTTATAAAAGTTATTGATGATCTTTCTATACGTAGTTCATCTACGACAGTTCCATCAGGCGCTACCCTTCTTAAGCCAATTCCCATACTAATAGGGGGATGATGTGTTACGGCGCCTTGTTTTTCAATAGGAATGCTCAATCCCTGCTTTGCCATTTCTACTTTTCCTGGCAAATCATCTTTAAATTTTTCTGAAAGTTTATAAGCTTCCATTAGTGATAAATCATCAAGCAAACGATTAAATTCTACGATAATAGCGACCTGTTCAATTGCATGGGCGTCATGAATAGGTTCAAAGCCTTGTTCATTCATAAGTAATATTGAATATCAAAATTTGATAATGTACTAATTCTATATTGAAAGTATCAATTACTAAAATTGAAACAGAACCCATGTATTGAGATAATTTATATGGCTCTAGACTAACAGATTGTTTTTGCTAGTTTAGAGCCTTTGAATGTTTACTTTTCTTCAACCACCACATTCTTCTTAACAATCGCCTGCGACCGTTCGATTTTCACTGTGTCTTTTTTGATCTGTTCAAGGGTTTTACCGTCCGCCTGGGTGGTGTATTTGATGCTGATGCTGTGTTCGCCGACCGGGACGTTGCTGAGCATGAAGAATCCTTGATCGTCGGCTATCGTATGAATTTGCGGCGATTCGGATAGGAAAACCTCGGTTTTCAGCGGAGTGAAGTTCTTGAATGCTATTACCCCGGCAATCGCACCGTATTGGGGTCCTTCGGCGCTTGCGGGAGAAATTTTATTGGCGACCGAGCGTACCATCAGCAAGATGGTTTCCGAGGCGAATCCGGCGACGAATGCCAGCGCCACCGAGTTGGTCAGATTGCTCGGTTCGATCAAGTAATAGGCCAGAATCGCCAGGAAAGGAGCGGAGATGAATTGCACGATCTGAAAAATCAGGTGCTCGCGGAATTCGTATTGCGTCAGGCGCGGTTGATGTTTGGTGGCGATATGTTCATCGCTGACCTGGCAGGCCGTTGCTTTTTTCTTTCCTTGCTCTTCTTCTTCGTCGCAATGGTTAATATAACCGCCGATGTTGATCACCCAGGTGCCGACCACTTTTTCCGGCGGTTGTTGCTCGCCCTTTGTATTGAGCCTGGGTTTGAAACAGCTTAAATGCTTGTCTTTATTGTCGAGCGAACAGCCGATGAAAACGGCGATCGGTTGATCACGCAGCGTTTCTATGGGTTTATTTTTGAATTCATTGATAAATGGATAAAAAGTCAGCAGCAGCGACAGCAGCATGAAGCTATAAGCAAAGATCATCCATTTATAACGCTGATGCGACCGTTGCTTTTCCAGTGTTTCCTTTTCCTCCGGTGTAATTCCTTCAGCCGGGATATAAGCGATGGGATCAGCGAAAATTTGCACGAAAATGATGCAGGTGAAAATGACACCCGGCAAAATCGGAATGGTGAATGCATCCGATTCCTGGTTGGCGCGAAACAGGGCGATGGCAAAGTACACCAGATTAAAGCCATACGCCAGAAACCAAAACCATTGCTGGCGGACGATTTTCGGTAAAAGCGTTATCAGGGGGTCGAACAGGTTACCGGCTGGATTGGGCTGCTTGGTCTTGTCGGGCGTTTTATGGTCATTCATCGTCTTGATCCTTTCTTATTGTCCACGGTGAGTCAAACAATCCGGTGAAGCGATTAGCCGTCCAATTTCAACGGGCTTGCCAAGGTTTTTATCGTATCTTCGTAGAATTGGCAATAAGCAACGGATAAATTTTGTAAAATTCCGTAAACCGCATTGCCGGGAATTCTCCGGAACCGTTCATTTTCATACAGGAAGCATGCATGATGAATTTTACGTTTATTCCCATCGTCGTCGGAATCAGTCTGTTTCTCGGCATGTTGCTGTTTTATGTAATGGGCAGGAGACTCGGATTCAAGCACTTTAACAAAGATGCGGAAACAGACGGCAAGCCGAGTGCCGGTACGATTGAAGCCGCTATTTTTGCGCTGTTCGGATTGTTAATCGCGTTTACGTTCTCCGGTGCTGCGTCAAGATTTGACGACCGTCGTCATTTGATCGCCGAAGAGACCAACGCCATTGGTACCGCATATTTGCGTTTGGATATCGTCGATGCGGATGCACGCGCCGAGCTGCAGGCATTGTTCCGCCGTTATACCGATTCTCGTTTGAAATACTACAAAAGACTTCCGGACGTTGAAGCGGCACAGCACGAATGGAATAACAGCATGGTGCTGCAGAATACGATCTGGACGCAGGCAGTGGCAGCGTGTCGCACGCAAACCGTTCCATCTGCTTGCGTGGTGGTGCTTCCGGCGCTGAACGCGATGATCGACATTACCACGACGCGCAAGATGGCAATGATGATGCACCCGCCCAAAATCATTTTTGTGCTGCTGTTTGTGTTTGCCTACGGCTGTTCATTCATTGCCGGTTATGGCACAGCCAGGAATCCGTCGCACCGCTGGGTGCATCCGATGGTGTTTGCCACAATGACGGCGATTGCGGTGTATGTCATCGTCGACATCGAGTATCCACGGTTTGGCGTGATCCGCGTGGATGCGGCGGATCAGATTCTGATCGAACTGCGTGAGAGCATGAACCGGAAAGCCGAATGATTCCGGATTTGCCGGAATTCTATCAGCGAAACCGGCTATTTCCCGCGCATGAACAATTTATCCAGCTCGGCCAGGCTGGTTTCAAACCAAGTTGGCCGTCCGTGATTGCATTGACCGGCGCGTTCGGTTTGTTCCATGTCGCGCAGCAACGCGTTCATTTCTTCGAGTGTTAACTGACGGTTAGCGCGTACTGCACCGTGGCATGCCATGGTGGCGAGGATTTCGTTGCGTTTGGCTGTGAGGATCTGGCTGGCGCCGAATTCACGGATTTCTTGTAGCAGATCGCGCGCGAGCTGGGCAATATCGGCATTTTTCAAGGTTGCTGGCACGGCGCGGACCGCTAGCGTGTTGGGTGACAGGATAGCAATGTCGAATCCGAGTTGTGTTAACGTGTTTTGATTTTCTTCGGTTACGGCAACTTCCAAATTGTCGGCATGAAATACTGCCGGAATCAGCAGCGGCTGCATTGCAATTTCGTGCCGGTCGAGCGCTTGTTTCAATTGCTCGTACAGAATGCGTTCGTGCGCGGCATGCATGTCGACCACCACCAGCCCGCGGGCATTTTGCGCCAGGATATAGATGCCATGTAATTGCCCCAGGGCAAAACCAAGCGGGTAGTCGTCTTTTTCTTCGTTTGAGACTGGTTGAGCGGCTGTTACGGTTGCTGCGGCAATTGGCGGATTTCTTGGCGCTGCGGGGAGAGGCGGCGCTGTACCGAACAAAGTGCCGTAAAAACTGGCCGGTTGTGACACCTTGCCGGTATCTGCAACGCTGGCTTGCGGGTACTTGGAAAATGGCCGCGCGGTGAGTGCAGGTTCATTAGTTTGAACCGGTTGCTCTCGGTGAGGCGCTGCCAACGCTTTATGGATGGCATGAAAAATGAACTGATGCAATGCGCGCGCTTCGCGGAAACGGACTTCGGTTTTGCTCGGGTGCACGTTGACATCGACGCTTTCCGGATCAATCTCAAGAAACAACACAAACGCCGGATGCCGTTCCAGATGCAGCACATCGCGATAAGCTTCGCGCAGCGCATGCGAAATCAGCTTGTCGCTGACGAAACGGTTGTTGACAAAAAAATACTGCATGTCGCGTGAAGATCTGGCAAAAGCTGGCAGCGCGACCATGCCGGTCAGACGCATGCCGGTAGATTGTTCATCCACCAGCGTGCCTGCTTGGCCGAAATCGTCTCCCAGAATCGCGGCGATCCGTTGCGGCATGCTGGCGGCACGGAGGTGGCGGCGTATCTTGCCGTTGTGCTGCAACATGAATTCAATGCCGCCTTGCGAGAGCGCGATGCGCTTGAAAGTTTCGTCGCAATGCGCAAATTCGGTGGTTTCGGATTTCAGGAATTTGCGCCGGGCCGGAATATTGAAGTACAAGTCGTTGACGTCCACAATCGTGCCTTGCGTCAATGCTGCCGGAGCGGGCTGGGAGGCAGTAGAACCTTCGGCGTGGATTTGCCAGGCGTGTTCTTGTTCCTGCTGCTGACTGGTGAGCGTCAATCGGGCTACGGCGGCAATGCTGGCCAGCGCTTCGCCGCGAAAGCCCAGGCTGGTGATTTTGTGCAGGTCTTCCAGCGTGCTGATTTTGCTGGTGCTATGACGCGTTAGCGCCAGCAGCAATTCGTCCTTGGCGATACCCGCGCCGTCATCCGCGACGCGAATTTGCTTGATCCCGCCTTGTTGCAGTTGCACGGTGATTTTTTTGGCGCCAGCGTCGATGCTGTTTTCCAGAATTTCCTTGAGTGCCGCCGCAGGACGTTCGACCACCTCACCGGCAGCGATTTGGTTGATCAGTAATTCGGGAAGCGGTTTGATCGGCGGCATAAAAAACTGTGACTTAAAATTTGTGATTATAATGCGGAAGGACAACGCGTTCATTGTACGTTGGACGATCATTCAACTGTCAACAATCTGGGGAGTGAAAATGTTATCGATTGATAAGCTGAAATCGCAGGTTCCCGATGCCGTGCTGGCTCAAATTCCCGATTGTGCCGCCAAATTCGGCATCGATTCACCGCTGCGCCTGGCCCACTTTCTCGCGCAATGCGCGCATGAAAGCGCGGAGTTCAAAGCCTTGGAAGAAAATCTGAATTATTCCGCTGATGGATTGAAGAAGGTATTTTCCAAATATTTTCCCGGTGATCTGGCGAATGGTTATGCCCGTCAACCGGAAAAGATCGCTTCGCGGGTATACGCCAATCGCATGGGTAACGGTGACGAAGCCAGCAAAGAAGGCTATAAATACCGCGGACGGGGTTACATTCAACTGACCGGAAAAGATAACTACGATGCGTTTGCCAAAGCGATTGGCGATGATGTGGTGACTAACCCGGATTGGGTCAAAACCAAATACCCGCTGTTGTCCGCCGCATGGTTTTGGAACACTCGCGCACTCAATGAATTGGCCGATCAAGGCGCGAGCGATGATGTCGTGACAAAAATCACCAAGAAAGTGAATGGCGGCACGCTGGGGTTGGATGACCGGATCAGCCATTTCAAAAAGTATTACGCGTTATTGGCTTGAAAGCATTCGCGTATGCCGCCGGGTTGCTGGGTTTGATCCCCATTCATGGATGGGCGGCGGGGTCGCATTGCCAGCCGCACGAGCAAATCATTTTTTCGTGCTCATTGGGTAAGAAAACGGTTTCGGTCTGCGCGTCGAAAGATCTTTCTGCGGATAATGGCTATTTGCAATATCGATTCGGACAACCAGGCAGAATTGAGTTAAACCTGCCAGCATTGCCGCAATCGGCGCCAGTAAACCAATTCGTGCAAGCCCGGTCATTGATGTTTTCCGGCGGTGGTGGCGGTTATCTGAGATTTATCAGCGAACCATATCACTACATTGTCTACTCCGCGATTGGCAAGGGCTGGGGGCCGAAAGACGGGGTGGCGGTGGAAAAAAGCGGCCGATTGATGGCCTATCACGAATGCCGGGATATTCCGGTTTCAAAATTAAGCGATGCTCTCTTTTCTGATGCTGGCTTGTTGCCCGATCAGCGTGAATTCATGATTCCCGGTATCGACTGATCGCTATCTCCGGCTTCAGACAATGCCGGTTGAAGAAATTCGAAGGATTGCTGGCTGACGGTTTTGATGAAGTCTGTGAGCGGCATCGGCTTGCCGATCAAGTATCCTTGAATCACATCGCAGCCGAGTTCGGTCAATCGCCTGAAGGTATCGATATCTTCCACGCCTTCCGCAACGACGGTTAAGTTCAACTGATGTGCGAGGTTAATGATGGAATCGACAATTCTTTCGTGCTTGGGGTGCGTTGTCATTTGCCTCACGAAAATCATATCGATTTTAACCTCGTCCAGCGGCAGCTCCAGCATGCGCGACATCGAGGAATAACCGGTGCCGAAATCATCCATGGAAAGTTTTAACCCCATGTCTTTCAGATGGTTGAGCGTGTCAAGAATATTCCGGTTGGTATCCATCACAGCGGTCTCCGTGACTTCAACGGTAATGCGATCGGAAGGAATATTCCAGATATTGAGCGCTTGCGCGGTCAAGTCGATGATGTCCGGTTCGCGCAGATCGTCAGCGGAAAAATTGATGGACACTCCCGCATCAATCCCTGCTTTGCGGTAAGTTGAACACTCGCGTAATGCGGTATGTAAAACCCATTGCGTGAGCTTGGGCATCAGTATCGAGCCTTCCGCGACCTGAATCAGTTTATCCGGCCTAATCGGTCCATGGTGTGGATGCGTCCAACGCAACAGCGCTTCCGTCGATTCGATTTTGCCGCTGGCAACGGAGAATTGCGGTTGAAATTGTAAATGCAGGGCGCTTGTTTCGATTGCTTCGTTCAAGTCAGACCAGAGATGGAGCTGGGTCAGATAGGCATCTTCCGGGTTCTCCACAAAAAGCTTAATCAATTCTTTTTCTTGCAATGCTTGTTGCATGGCAAGGCTGGCGTTGCGCATCATGAGATCAATTGTGCTATTTTTATCACAACCATATGCCACCCCGATGCACGGGTTCAACAGGATATTTTGCCTTCCAAGCGGAAACGGCGAGTTTAGAATTCTGGTAATCTTATGAGCGGCCAATACGGCATGGGCATGGGCCAGTAAATTGACCAATAAGCAACTGACTTGATGACGTCCGGTGATACCGGTCAGATCTTCCGGATTAAGCGCGTCTGCAAGCTGCGTGGCGATTGTCTGTATGATTTGATCGACGGCTGCATAGCCCAGTATTCCGTCCAGTTCGGCAAGCCGTCCGAGATTAATGGTCAGAACGGCATGATTTCCGCAGGTGTTGCCGGAATCCGATAACTTGCGCTCAGCCGCTTGTAAAAAATTTGGATAACTTAGAATTGGCATGATGAAAGGGGCTACAGATAGAATCTCTTCGGATCGATCCCATAAGCGCCTTGGGGTAAGTCGTTGATAATTTTATAGGGAACTCCCACCGGACTTAGGTCGAATTTTTTTAAGTCAACCGTAGCGGGATTATCATAAGGTTTTTTCTTTGCATCGCAAATGACCATAATGCGCGGCAAGAAACGTTGAGTCCGGTTTTGCGAGAGTACAATCGCAACTTCTCCGGTGTTGAGTTCGACTAAGCAGCCAACCGGAAAAATACTGATGCAATGGGCGAATTGTTCTACCAATGCAAAATTGAGGCCATTTTGCGCATTTCCCTTGAGTTCCTTGATCGCCTCGAATGGTCTCAAGCCAGGCATGCCGGACTGGCCCCAGATCAATTCTTCATAACTATCAACGACTGCGGCCATACGGCCATAGGGATGAATCTGATTGGCGTATAAGTTCAGCGGATAACCATTACCATTTTCCCGTTCGTGATGCTGGGTAACGATCTTGATGACTTCATCCGAGACATTGCATAACTGAGTCACGATTTCTTGACTGTACGCGATGTGCTGTTTCATCAATTTTCGTTCCTCGGGTTTAAGATACATGCTTCTTTTGGTTTGAATTTCCTTAGGTAAGCGTTGCTTGCCGATATCCATCAGTAATCCGCCTAACCCAAGCACTGACAATTCCCGGCGTGGAAGGCCCAAGTGCCGGCCGAATGCGAGCATATGCACCGAAGTTTTGACTGCGCTGTCGTATAGTTCCTTCCCGGTTGATTTTAGCTGAGCAAGCAGGAGTGCTGCATCAGGATTCCGGATAACGCTTTCGCATAGTGTATCCACGACTTCATGCGCGGCGTGTATATCAAATTTAATGCCGCGCTCGATATTGTTTGTAATGTCATTCAGCAAAGCGAGCGTGAAATCGTATGCTTTCGTGGCAGCAGGTATTTCCTGTTCAGCAGTGCGGAAATCGTCGTATGTCTTCACGCGTTGCAGCAATGGATCCAGTTGCAATAGTTTCTCGCTATTACTGGATTTATTCTGGTTTGCCGATGATGTGGCTTGGTTAAAGACGGCGAAAGGCAAATGCTTTTGTACTACGAAAGGTTCGCTGCGCTCAATATCGACAAAGACAAACTGGCAAATTTTCTTTAGGGCTGCAATATCTTTCTCTGTCCGCATCAGCACACCCTGCAGCGGGAAAGGTGTATCCAGCCAAGGGCGATCCAATTGGCTGACATACATGCCCACTTTTAAATCCAGGATAGGGATTTCTATGCTTGAATTGTTGATCATTGCAGGCCGTTGAATGATAGTTGGAATGAATAAGTTATAAACAAACCGTTGTTTTTCAGACGAGTCCAAAGGACTGTTAAAACAAAATATAGCTATAAATACGACGCGTAGAAAAGAACCTTAAAAGATTTTTATCGCACGGGGTTGATAAAGAACTCACGCATCAAAAAATCTTCCAGTGCCGCGGTATCTTTTTCTCGTGCCGAAAGCACAACCACGCGATGCAAACGGTGCGATTCCCAGTTGAAATCTTCCTTGTAATATTCCCGGATCAATTGGATCATGCGGCGGATGATGGCGCGTTCGATATCGCCCTCCGGCCCGGCGGTGACTTGAATCATTTGTAAGCGCGGGTTGCTTTGTCCCGTTGTCCAGGCGCGGAACGAGAATTCGGCGGTGCGGGGGCCTATGCGCAGGATCTGAAAGATGCCGCTGGTACCGGAGGTTTGCAGATTCCGCCGGATATTGGCCATGCGGATTTCGTCCGCAGAAGGTTGTTTTGCGGCGCTACTAGCGGCGGCTGTTTCCGGGTTGTCGAAAATTCCTGCCGCTTGGCGGCGGGATTTAATATATTCGGATAGATCAGCCGGCGCATCGGCTGGCGCTTGTGTGGAGGGAGCGGATTTGGCAACTTCTTTTGCCGGTATGGGTGTCTTGAGTTTAGGCTGCTCGGCGGCTTTGGGTTTTGGCTGCGGCCGCGAAGACGGCGCTGGCGCGGGCTGGGGTAGCGGTTTTGTTGCTGGCTTGGGTTCTTCCACAGCTTTGGGTTTTTCCGGTTGCGGCGGTGGCGGACTGGGGGCGGCAGCCGGCATGGAACTGGAGGCGTTTTCATCTTCGTGCAAATCGATGAAACTTGCCGCGATGGGCGGCGGTGTCTCAATGTCAACTTCCGGCAGCGATAAAAAGAAACCCAAAGCCCAGACGATCAGCAGCCAGATGAGCGCAGCCAGCGGCAATGGCCACCACAGGCGAATTTCTCTCGATCGTGAGCTTGCCATGTATTTCCGCTATTTGTGCCTAACGGCGATCAAGAAATGCTGCGCGCCGGCAGTGCGGGCACGCAGCATGGCTTGTACCACGATTCCTTGTGGCGCTTCGGTATCCGCGGAGACGATCAATTTTTGCTTGGAGTCCGCAAGCAGTGGTTTTAGCGTGCTGGCGAGCGTATCGAGTGTGACGGCCGTCTGATTGATAAAGATTTTGCTGTCTTTGGTTAATGTCAGCGTGACCGGCTTTTCCGCGCTCAGTTTTTCCGCTTGTCCTTCAGGCAGATCAACTTGCAATGAATCCAGGTTTTGCATCGATAACGAAGCCAGCATGAATGTCGCCAGCAAGAAAAACATTACGTCGATCATCGGGATGATCTCGATCTTGCCTTTCTGGACCGATCGGGTTTTACGCAGTTTCATCGAGATTGTCCTGTTGATCCAGACGGATGTTGTCGATCAGCCGAGTGCCTAATCGTTCCATTTCATCCATGGTCAGCGACTGCAAACGGGAAAAATAATTGAAACCGAACAATGCTACCAGCGCAATGGCCAGTCCGACGACGGTTGCAATCAATGCTTCCGCAACGCCGCCAGTAACCGCCGTCGGATTGACCAGGCCTTCGCTGCCGATTACCTGGAATGCCCGCATCATGCCGATCACGGTTCCCACCAGACCCAACAGCGGTGCGGCAGTGACGATGGTTTCCAGCGCCCAGAGCCGGCGCGCAAGCGATTCTTCAATAATTTGCGCTTCATCGGCGGCGCGCGATTCCGTCCACCAAGCGGGTTGGTGGCGATTGGAAATGACAACTTCAAAGAACCGCTTGTAATAATGACGGCTATCTAGTCCGGAAAGAATTTTTTCCAGGTCGTTCCATTTGAAGCCATAGGTTTCCACCAGATTGAGCAAATCGCTGGAAAGCCGGGCATACCGCCAATAGATAAATGCCTTTTCAAGCATAATCGCTACTGCGATTATGCCCAATAAAACCAGCGGAATGATGATGATTCCGCCAAGCTTCAACATTATCCAGGCCTGATTTAGTTCTTCCATCATGTTCAACTCCAGATTAAGACTATCCATAATTTTTATGTAACCAGTACCTTTGAGAATTCATGAGAAGAGCACCGCAAACCCAATGCAGTGCAGTATTTTTCACAAAAATTGTTATATCAGAAATTTTAAAATTCATAACAGATCTATGACCGTGATAATTCGAGAGAATTTTTCGCATTAAGTCACTGGTTGGATCTAATCGAACGGATGATAAGAATAGTGGAAAAACGCCTGCAGTTAAAACTATTTAATGGCAAAATGGCGCACTATTATGGCATTGTTGCAGAAAGACACGAAGCGCGCCTGAATGACTTCTTACTTGAGAGTGCGGGCGGATGAAACAATTAAAACAACCAGATTATTTGTCAAAAATGAAGAATTGCTTATCAATGTTAATACTGCTATTGATTGTCAGTCCTGTGCACGCGGAATGGATCAAAGTGGATATTGCGGCAAAAAATAGCGAGACACATTATTTTGATCCGGGCACGATATTTAAGGACGGACCGCTCCGGAAAATCTGGGTATTATCCAGTTATGAAGAAATGCAAAAGGGTGGTTTCCGTGCGGTCAAAACACAGTATGAATTTGACTGTCAGCGCCACCAGGCCCGCTCGATCACGATGTTGCTTTATCCCGACCGGGATGCGACCGGTGATGTGATCGGTGCGCACCGCACTGATTCGGGTAATTGGTTTAGTTTCTCTGCCAGTTCAATGTTCCGGCATATCGAAGAGACCGTTTGTGATGATTGAAAGCCCTTTCCTGCCACCGGCGGGGAGCAATCATTTATTGCTATGAAGATAATGACTAATCAGTTTTGATGAATTCATTAATCATCACTTGTATGCGCGAGTGGTGGCTTCCCTGCCAGTAAATTTGTCCGCAGTCCTGACAAGTTAAGAATTTATCGTAGTATTTTTTCGTGAGTGGCTGCAAACGGTGGTCAATTTGTTGTTTGGCGATTTTTGCTAAATGACCATTGCAACGGGTGCAGCGTGTCAGAGGTTTGATCGCCGGATACAGATCAAATTTTTTCAAAACTTCGTGTATCTGTATCTTCGGGATATCCGCTCTAACAAAATAACCGAAAATGATGATCTTGCGTTGTAATAGCAATCGATCCCGCGTCAGCAGCATGCGCTGTTGGTCATGTGAGATTTCAGCGATCGCGTTGTCGTCAAAATCATTCCGGTAGAGACAGTCAAAACCTAGCAATCTAAGATAACGCGCCAGCTTGCCGAGATTGGTGTCGGCCACAAATGTAAGCGGATGCGGTAATTCGGGGCGAAGGCGTAACCGCGTTGAAACCGGGCACTTTTCAAGGGTTGGATAAACCTCGATATGATCGGTATCGTGCACAAGATAGTCAAAATCCACAGCCTGTCCATTAACCAGAATCAACGCAACTTCGGTATGCGGCACGTTAAAGGATTCAATCATATCCTTGATCGAAGCTTTGCGAGAAAAACGCTGATGGATTTCCTTGTCACGAAGTTCCGGAACAAGGAAATCATTTAATGATTGATGAAAATGTATTCCGATCTGAGCCACCGAATACCATGTCCATGAAAAAGTGGTATAGACAATAGCGGCTGTATTTAAAGCCGAGGTTGGGGTAATTTGATTAAGATCAAAGTTTCAACCTGTCTTACCCGGTAATCTCCCTACTGTCGTAGCAGTGAATTAAATGATTAACAAAAAGAGAAGGTTTTGAAATGAAAATTACATATCTATTGGCAGTATCAGCAGTTTTGGTTTTAGTTGCGTGCGGTGGTAAGCCAACAGCGCCTGAATCCCCTGATCCGGATGCGTATGGTAAAACTATTCAACCATTCCACCAAATTCCTGCGGGTGATCAGGAAGGTGGCGGAAAAGCTCGTTCGACCGAGGACAAATCTAACTACTGATCGTTAGAAGAAATAATCAGTGTTCGATAGTTTAAATTGCATACAATTTTTTCTATGGAACACTGAATTTTATTACTATCCGCAGTTAAGCAGCTGATCAAAAGAAAGCAGCAACTTCAAGGCTTCTGTATTTTAGAACCCCGGTTTCCCGAATAAGCGTTATTGTGTTGTCCAGGATAATTGATAGGCTTCCGGGAAGGGGCCGGCCTTATAATCAATATTCCCTTTCGCTTCGATATTTTTCTGTAACAATACTTGGCGAACCATTTCGGGAATCATCACCATCCCGACATAACGTCCCAAGCATTCGTGGTTTCCGAATCCAAAATGGAAATAGTTGTACCAATTGCGTTGCGGGATGAATTCATCCGGTGACTCAAATGCCCGTTCGTCGAACATTGCCGATAATGTCACCGGCAACACATAGGTTCCGGTACGCAGCACTGTTTCATAATTTGTTCCTTTAGCCGCGGTATAGTCGCTTGCGGTCGTGCGGAATAAATAAGGGGTGATCGGTGAGAACCGCAGCGCTTCCCAAACGATACCATCGAAATCCGCCGTATCTTCTTTTTGTGCCGCTGTTTTTGCGGCTTCCAGCCATTGCGGATGTTGAAACAGATACTGCAATATTTGGGCAACTGCTTGCGAAGTGGTTTCAATCGCACCGATCAGCAGACCGCCGGCATTGACACCCAAGCGCTTGATGTCAAAATCCAATTCTTTGGCGAAGCTGGTCCGTAACATTCTGGTTACGATGTCGTCCCGTAACCGTATGATAGTCGAAAAAGTGAGTTTTTCCGCCTTGACTGCAAGAAAACGTTTTGCAATCAGCATGGTGATGTACTCACCCAGTTTTTTGGAGGTTTCGTTATGGCGATCAATGATACGCTGTGACAATTCCGGAGGCACCAAATCGAACGGATGGTTGTGAAAGGTATCGTATTGGTTCCAGTAGGACCACTCGATCAGGTCTTCCCGGTTAGCGCCGGTTAGACCGAAATAGTCCTGTACCAGCGTGGCTGGAACCATGCGGCAAAAGCTGTTCACGATCTCGATTTGGCCGTTGGCTTTACCGAGAATGCCACGGGCGATATCCGCAACCATGTTGCGTACTTTCGGCAGGTCATCTCGATTGAGCATGAATTGCATGAGTGACTTTTCCCGCGTATGCAATGCATCGTCATCATGCGCCATTAAGTAGTTATCCATTTTTGGAACATAAGGTTTGACGGTAAAAACCTTATACATTTTCAAAATTTCCCTGACATCGTCAAACCGGGTCACCAGCGTGCAATCCGGTGTTACTAAAATCGGACGTTTTTCGCGCAATTCTTTGAAGAAAGGTAACGGTTCGGTATCCATCCATCGGCGCACCAATGGAAATTTCTCTGTATCGGGGGCTGCGTCATACCGTTCAAGATAACTTGTACTCATTTTATTCCTCCCTGTTTAATTCATGACCAATCATTGCAATTAAAGAGTCTTCAGATATTCCAGTAAATCCAGCCGCTCTTCCTTGGAGAGCGGTTTCAGAATTTTTCCGTTGAGTTGCGCCGTTTTGCCGGTGGTATATTCGTGACCTGCGTTACTATTGCCTTTCAAACTGGTATCGAAAGTGAAGCCTTCGTATCCGCTGCTTTTAAGGCCTACTTTGCCGGGATCGAATTCTCTCGAACCCACTTCAAATTGATCCGGGCGGTATTCGCCGTCTTCCGGATCGCCTTCTTGTTTTTTGGGTAATAACAGATCATACAGAGTCGGGACGGAACCGTTATGAAGATAAGGCGCCGTTGCCCAAATGCCGTTCAATGACCGTGCTTTATAAGCATTCAGCGAAGCCAGCGGTTTTGCCGTGGTATCCGGATCGTAGTTGCCATGCTTGATCGATGACTTGATTTCATTGTGAAAGAATGCCTTTCCAATATCCACAATCCAATCCCCCCAGCGCTGGAAGAACAATTTGTCGGGGTCCGGTGTGGCGACCACATTCAACGTTGCTTTAGTCAACAACGCTGCAACCGGCGCTTTTTGATCCAATAAAATGCTGCCCACACCGACATCGACATATTGGTTGCGCAAGATGCCGGAATAACCGGTACGGTTGAAACTGTTCTCGGCCATGACCGGATCCGTCCCGATATCGCTGACTCTGGACATGATGGCAATTACCCGGCGATCCGGGTCATCACGCACGATGTTGGCGTGGCAGCTGGCGCAGTATTCGTTGAATAACGATTGACCGCGCGACGCGCGTTGATGGTCAATCGGGCCGAGAATATCTTCCGGCCATTTAGGGGATTGCAGTTTTTGCAAGTGCGATTCGATCTCGCGCAGATTGTGGACGTTCACGGAAGAATCGAAACTGATCTTAGTGCGGGTATTTTGTCCGCCGATCAAAGTGGAAATCGTCATTCCCTTCTCTTCATTCCAATCCAACGTGCCGAACACACCGATTACCTCACCGGTATTCCGTCCGACCGGACCTAGTCCGGCGTTGGCTGCCAGACCGTTCCATTGTACATAATCGTGTTGCGGAATATCCCATAAGAACGGATAGCTGACAGGCGCATCGGCTGGGTTATAGATTGCTTTCCGTAACCTTCCCAGCTGCCATTTTGTAAGATTTTGAGTCAAGCGTTCCACCATCCGGTCGCGTTGATCACCGGTAGGAATCTTGTCCAGATCGGCCATGATTTGATCGAGTTCTTCGTCGCTCATGCCTTTGTCGCGCATGATCTTGCGATCGCGCAGCAGCTCTCGCAACTCTCTTTCGTTGATGAGATGCTCAAGAACCCGGTTGTAAATGCGTCCAAATGCATCCAACCGGGCATAGCCATAAGGGGTTGGGCTGCGGTTGATGATGGTGTAGTTGGTGAGACGCTGTTCGTATTTCGCCAGATCACCGAGCACTTCGGTCTCGGACTTGTAATTACCGCGCGCCAGCACATTTTTGACAAACCGGGCTTTCGCTTCCTCATTTTCGCGTGTGTATTTCAGCGCTTTTGAGAGACCGATCATGATTTCTTCCATATCGGCGTTGGCTGGGCCGCCATCGATCCGGATACCGACACCGTTATAGTTTACCTGGCCGGTATGGCAAGCTGCGCAGGTGAGGCCTACGTATTGCTGTCCTTTATAATCGTCCTTGACCCAACCGACCGGTAATGCATCCGGATTGTAGGATGTGGCTTTTTGCGGCAGGTAGCGATAGGCATTCATGTTCTCGTTGGAACGGAACAGCTCGGATTCTCCCGGTTTTTCCAATACCATGAAGAAATCATAAGGCATCAGGTTGGATCCTTGGGTTGTGGTATAAAACCATAGACTGTCAGAAATATCCCAGCCTTGATCCAGATATTTGACAGTTGTATAACTGTCGCCGAACGGATCTTGTTGGACCGTGGTTGCGCCACGATCAGGGTCGGTTTCCGGAATAAGTGAACAGGAAGATATTCCGAATAATAGAAGCAAAGCTGAAATAAAAGATAGAAACCGCTGATATGACGATACAAATGACTGTTCCACGTTGATTCCCCTTTTAACTAGAATTTGTTGAACTGGTATGGCCGGAACCTGAAATAGAGGCATGACAGTGAAGAAGTTTTGCCTGAGGCTATTTTTCAGTTCCAATCATTACTTGCTTCTGGATTATCCTTACTTGAGACCCGCCTGTAACTTATAATTTTGATGGAATGTATTATCCTCTATAAGCAGCATCAGCCTTGGATTATATTCAGAAATCGCTATGGATGACAGCAAAACTCGCATACCCGGCGAAATAGACCGGATGCCGCCATAGAAAGTGACAGTTATATAGAACGATCACTGGAATAAAAATCCGGATCATTCAATAATAGTTCAGTGATTGATGGATACTCAAAATTCAATAGGGATTGAAAATTGCCATGAGAAAAATTTTTGCCGGCTGGTTATCTGTAATTCTTGTTGCTGTATTGACAGCCTGCGTTGCGACATCTCCGGCGCATATTGATGATGGCAGGATCCATGTCACCATTTTGCATTTTAACGATATTTACGAGATTACACCGGTCAGCGGCGGCAAGGAAGGCGGTATCGCCCGGGTTGCGACACTACGCAAGCAATTACTGGCGCGGAATCCGAATACCATCACGACATTGGGCGGCGATCTGTTCAGTCCCTCGGCGATCGGTACGGCGCAGTATCAAGGCGAGCAGTTGGCTGGACGGCAGATGGTCGATGTGCTGAATCACTTTGCGCTCGATTACGCGACTTTTGGCAATCATGAATTCGATCTCAAAGAACAGCAATTCAACCAGCGTTTGCTAGAGACCCAATTTACATGGATTTCCAGCAATGTGTTTGCTGCCGATGGCCAGCCTTATACGAGTGTGAAACAACATCTGGTGATTCCTGTCGTCGATAAAAAAAGCGGGAAAACTTTCAGAATTGGCATGTTTGGATTGACACTGCCAGCTAATCAATCGGGATATGTCCGTTATTCCGATCCGCTGACAGCGGCTAACGAACAGATTGCGCAACTCGGCGGTCAGACGGATTTCATTATTGCGTTAACGCACCAAGCCATCGACGATGACGTTGAATTGCTGGAGAAATTTCCACAAATCGGGTTGCTGCTTGGCGGACATGAACACGTCAATTATCAAAACTGGCGCGGTAATTTCACGCCATTGTTGAAGGGGGACGCCAACGTTCGTTCCGTTTACGTCGTCGATCTTCACTTTGATCCACAAACCGGCAAAACCGAAGTCAAACCCACGTTTGTGCCGATCAGCGGCAGTTTGGCGGAAGATGTTGCTGTGAAGATTGTAGTCGATAAATGGATGGCTATCGCTTTTGATGCATTCCGGCAACAAGGTTTTGAACCCGAGGCTGTGATCACGAATACTTCGGAAGCCTTGGATGGACTGGAATCGAACGTGCGTACCCGCAAAACCAACCTGACCGAATTGATCGCAAAAAGCTTGCTGCGACCATATCCGGAAGCCGATCTGTCACTCTATAACAGCGGTTCGATCCGCATCGATGACGTGTTGCCTCCAGGACAAATCACCGTCTACGATATCATCCGCGTGCTGCCGTTCGGCGGAAAAGTCCAACTGGCCGAGATTAAAGGTGAGTTACTGCTGAAGGTATTGAATCAGGGTATTGCCAATACCGGCTCCGGCGATTTTCTGCAGTCCGCCAATACCCGGCGGGTGGGTGGCGCATGGGAAATCAATGATACTGCACTGGATCCGAAGAAAACTTACCGGCTCGCCATTAACGATTTTCTTGCTTCCGGGAGAGAACACGGACTGGATTACCTGAAACCGGGAACACCAGATTTTGTAATTGTAAATGCCGGGAACAATACCGATATTCGCCAGTTGGTGATTGAACAGCTTAAAAGTCATTGAAATTTTTCGCGATTCATTTATTCAACTGTCACCGCTTTGGCCAGATTTCTGGGTTTATCGACATCCGTGCCTTTTACGAGGGCAACATGGTACGCCAGTAATTGTAACGGGATGGTATGCAGAATCGGGCTCAGCAGCCCGGCATATTCGGTCAAACGGATGACATGAAGATGATCGCTGGGTGTAATTTGCGAATCCGCATCTGCAAATACATACAATTCGCCGCCGCGTGCCTGTACTTCCTGCAAGTTCGATTTTAGTTTGCCGAGCAATTGATTATTCGGCGCGATGGCGACCACCGGTATCTCATTGTCGACCAATGCGAGCGGTCCGTGTTTGAGTTCCCCGGCTGCATAAGCTTCGGCATGGATATACGAAATCTCTTTGAGCTTGAGCGCGCCTTCCATTGCGATCGGATAATGCACGCCGCGCCCTAGAAAAAGCGCGTGACGTTTCTGCGCAAAGCTCTGTGCCCAATGCTTGACTTCCGGTTCTACTTTTAGTGCTTGCTGCAGAGCTTTGGGTAAATGCCGCATGGTCATGATTAATTGGTGTTCTTCGGCAGCGGACAGTTTATGCCGCATTTTTGCCAGCGTAACGGTGAGCAACAATAGCGAGGCAAGTTGGGTAGTAAATGCTTTGGTCGATGCCACACCGATTTCCGGCCCGGCCCGGGTCAGGAAACGTAAGTCGGCTTGGCGGATCAATGCGCTTTCCGGTACGTTGCATATTGCCAGGCTATAGGTGTGACCGAGTTTTTTGGCATAGTCGAGGGCAGCCAATGTGTCGGCGGTTTCACCGGATTGCGAGATGGCAACGACCAGCGTTGCTGGATCCGCAACCGGATTGCGGTAGCGATATTCGCTGGCGATTTCTACAGTGCAGGGCATCCCGGCGACTTTTTCCAGCCAATATCGAGCGACTAATCCGGCGTGATAACTGGTGCCGCACGCTAATATCAAAATTTGCCGGGTATTATGAAAAATTGTTTCCGCGTCGCTGCCGAATAAATTCGGTGTGATGGACCGGGTGCTCGATACCATTTCCAAGGTATTTGCGACCGCGCTAGGTTGCTCAAAAATTTCTTTTTGCATGTAGTGCGCGTATGAGCCTAACCCGAATTCTTCCTTGGATAGGCGCGACTCATGGACGGCGCGGTTCACCGGCTCTCCAAATTGATTGTTCAGGCAATTTACAATATGGAAACTGTGATTGCTGATTTCGGCGATATCGCCTTCTTCAAGATAAATTACATTGCGTGTTACTTGCAGCAACGCAGATACGTCCGACGCGACATAATTGCCGTTTTTTCCGATTCCAAGGATTAATGGCGCGCCATGGCGTGCAACGATGATGCGTTCTGGATATGCTTCCTCCATAACTGCGATGGCATAAGCCCCTTGCAATTCCGCAACCGATAAGCAGACTGCTTTAAAGAAATCGTGTATTTCTATCAGCTTAAAAGCAATAAGATGTGCGATTACTTCGGAATCGGTTTCTGACGAAAAATGATAACCATGATTCTTAAGGAAAGTGCGAATGCTTTCATGATTCTCTATGATCCCATTATGCACAACAGCTATACGAGATTCACCCCCTGAAAAATGTGGGTGCGCGTTTTGCTCAGAGGGTTTTCCGTGCGTAGCCCATCGTGTGTGGGCAATACCAGAAAATCCTTGTGCTTTCTCCTGTTCCACTAGCTTACAGAGTTGATTGACCCGACCAGCGGTGCGTAATCTTTTTAAACCGTAATCGGTAAATACAAGCCCGGCGGAATCGTAGCCCCGGTATTCGAGACGTTGCAAGCCTTCCAGCAGAACCGGAACTACATTTGCTTTAGCGATTGCGCCAATAATTCCACACATATAAGAATTTTCTCCTTAGTTCGATCAATAGTCACAATAACCATTATATTTCAATACGCTGCTTAATTATCCGATCAATGTTGCATGTATCATTCAGTTTCATTGAAAAAGACTGAGGGAAATTATTAAATTGAAAGAAATCACACATGTGCTTTGAATAGTTAGGAAATATTTTGGGTATTGAGCAGTAAACAAGATGAATTCCGGAAAAGATTGCAGAAAACAATATTGAGAAACGAATACTGAATCCTATTTTACCAAATCAATCGCAGTATATTATTCAGTATTCGTTCAGAGTTTTTTTCTTAACATTATCGCAAAGATGGCGTGGTTCTTATTGAGAGACGATTATGTGGCAACTGTAGCTGTCAATAGAAATCCGGATGATTGGGGACTGCAATTTTTATACTGAGGTTGACATGAAAAAGTTCAAGTTAGCATGTTTGGCCGCTGTGCTCTGCGGGTTATTTTTGACAAACCACGCAGTGGCGGAAGGTGACGGTGGAGGTTTTGACGGCGGTGGTTTTGATGGAGGCGGTTTTGATGGTGGTGGATTCGATGCTGGAGACTTCGGCGGAGATTTTGGTGGCTATGAATCCGACTTTAACGGTGATTATGGCGATAGTTACGATGGGGGAGGGTATTCTGATTATGATTACTCTGACCAGAGTGGTTATGACCAAGGCGATGCTTTTTATCAGGATAACGATTTTGAACAACCGGATGATTTCGGAGCGGCCGATGATCCATCACAGTTTAATGAGTTCGAGCAGGTTGATGGAATTGACCAATCCAATGATCTTTCTACGGAAAGTGATCCGGCTCAGGGTGATAATTCGATATCGGGAAGTGATGAATCTGCTCAAGAGCCGCTCCAGAAAGAGCTTGCCGAGCCTACGGCAGATATTGCACCAGCAAGTGAATCGGCTGTAACTGATGAATCGACAGTCGCGGGGGATGCTGCATCTGCAAATACCGAAGAACAACCTACCCAAGATAGTACTAACGATCAAAGCGTATCTCCAGATGGGACTGTCATAAATAATAATGTCAATGTTGATCAAAATAATGTGCAGGATAATCAGGATGGACATGGGCATCATCATGGTTGGGGACATCACCATCATGATGGATTTGGTTTAGGATTCGGCTTAGGGTTAGGTCTGGGTTTGGGATTTGGGCCATTTGGTTATTACAGTCCCTTTGCGCCTTTTGGATATTATGGATTCGGCGTACCTTTTCCTGGTTTTGGTTTTTACAGTGGCTGGCGCGGAGTAGGAATGTATAGCAACTACGTAGGTTTTGGTCCAAGCCGTTATTTCGAACCTTACTATCCGTTAGGGGGTTATCCTGCATTGCTTGCCGCTTCTCCAGTTATTTCAGGGCCACTGGTTGCTTCACCTGTAAGGGCGCCGACTTTCGTACAGCGCAACGATAATTTGAGACCTGTCCCGGCCCCGGTTCAGAAACAAGCCTATTGGTATTATTGCCGGAATCCGGAGGGCTATTATCCCTATGTGAAACAATGCTCGGGAGAATGGATTAAGGTACCCCCCCGGCCTTCCTGATATCGCGATTGTTTGTAACTTTATACGATGATTTGCAGTCTTAAAAAACGGGTAAGATTATTAATCGTTTTTGTGAGGGGGTAATCATGGGAACCAGACGACTGTTAATTGCAGCTACTTTTGTTGTGGTATTACCATTGCTATCGGGGTGCTGGACGATTGCGGCAGCAGGCGCAGGCGCCTACGGTGGTTATAAAATGAAAGAAGAAGGTTATACCTTGCAGAACCCGGTTACTAAGGAGAAGGAAAAGAAATCAGCCAAGTAACAGCAGTAGAAGGTGGGGCATTTTGATATCGCTGTCCTGCCGCTTCCTTTAATGATTCTGCCAACGGTCGTGTGATGGATTTTTGTTTGAGCAGAGACTGTATTTGCTCTAATAATTGTGACGGGAAGTTCAAGACGCAGTTCGTACCTTACCGATACAGATCACCTCAAGCGGCGGTTAGGTCACTTCGCTGATGTCGCGTTTTGCTTCGGCAATGAATGACTTGAGGCAATGATCGGTGATTCCGTAGTCATATTCGAGGGCCTCGTACCAAGATCCAATGTGTTTTGTGTCTCTGCTTTGCCGTTCGTACTCTCTGATGATCTCTAGCGCTTGAGCCGAAAGGATAAAACCTCCAATATCCGCAGCGCGGCTGATCTCGTCTTTAGCTTCATTTGCCAGTTTGTGCGGTTCTTCGCTATGCTCATCGGGTAGGTCGCGCCCGCTATATTGCGCATCGAGATGTTCTGAAGAAAACTTTTTTGCCTTGTGGATGGCGTCGATCACTCGTTCATAAGCCAACGCCTTCTTTTCCCAGAGCTGTTCTTTGCGGAACTTGGAGAGAGATAGCCTTATCGTGAACCAAGAAGTTGCCGCCGCAATTACGAAGCCGATTGCGGCTTGAAAAGCAACGGCTTGGAGTGATGGTTCCATGTTACGGTTTAACTAAAATTAGAAAAACAGCATTTTTATTTATTAGATTTACCGAGTCAATATACAAGGGAATCATTATCCAATTGAATGGGATTGATATAATGCTGCTTTCTTTGAGATGGGCGTGCCGGTAGCGAGGTTTTCTAACGCATTTTGCAGTCGAGCGGAATGCAATTGCGTTGGCGCAGAGACGAATGAAAGCGATCTGGTTTTTTTGCGATCCGCTATGGTAGTTGGTGTTCGAAAATTAACTTATCACCTTGATGTGTCTAATTTTTTGTGCATTACATGTCTTGCGCTTTATCTTGCCCGGCGAATGATTCAGCACTTTCTTAATTTTTAATGGGAACTGGAATGAAAAGAAAACAGATAGTAAGCGCGATTGCTTTCGTGATGATACTGCCGCTGTTATCGGGCTGCTGGACTTTGGTGGCAGTGGGTGCAGGCGCTTATGGCGGTTATAAAATGAAAGAGCATGGTTATACGTTACAAAACCCGATTACTAAGGAAAAGAAATCGAAGAAATGAGGATCTGGATGATAATATTCGGATTTAACAGCATTATTCAGGTTTTCCTGTAGCGCTTTCTGGCTCTTTTTTATTACGGAAACTTTCATAAATCATAAGGACAGCGCCGACAAAAATGGCTGAGTCGGCAATATTAAAAGCTGGCCAGTGATAACTGCCAATGTAGAAATCCAGAAAATCGACGACGTGTCCCAGTGTAATGCGATCGTATAAATTTCCAGATGCTCCTCCAAGAACTAAGCTTAATGATAAGCAAAATAACTGCTCATGCTTGTATTTATTAAGAAAAAAAACGATTAGTAGAACAGCTGTTCCAGCAATACCGCTCAGAAACCAACGTTGCCATCCTGATTGATCGCTCAGGAAGCTGAATGCCGCACCCGGATTGTAGGTCAATACCAAGTTGAAAAAACCGGTAACCGGGATTATTTGTCCGAATTCTAGTGCAGACTCAACCCAGTATTTACTGGCAAGATCCAGAGTTAGAATGAGCGCTGCAATACTTAAACTAATGTATAGCTTCATAGGAAAAATTCCATTATTAATCTGTGGTTGGCGTTACGCATAATGGCGCTGTTCACCAGTGCCATAAAGATTGGTGACACAACGTGTGCACAAAGTAGGATGTTCTGCATGTTGTCCCACATCCTCGCGATAATGCCAGCAACGCTCGCATTTTTTATGGATATTGGATGTTATCGTGATGCCTTCCTGGAGTGGGTTATCAACCTGTTTCAGATTGACTTCGGAAACGATCAATACAAAGCGTAAATCCTCTTCCAGTTCGCTAAGTAAGAGAAAATCTTCGCGGTTGGCCCGTATTTCGACTGTCGCAGCGAGCGATGATCCGATTTCACCTTGTGCACGGGATTCTTCCAGTTTTTTTAGAACTTGCGAGCGTAACATCCGTATTTTTGCCCAGCGCTGTTGCAATATTTCCGTTTCCGGTTGATCAGGAAAAGTATGCCACTGGTGCAATAAAACGCTATCACTGGGATCTTTAGCCAGATATTCCCACACTTCTTCGGAAGTGAAACTCAGAATCGGCGCAAATAACCGTACCAGACTGTGGGCGATATGGTGCAGCACGGTTTGTGCGGAACGGCGCGGGAGGCCTTTGGTTGCTGATGTATAAAGACGGTCTTTAAGAATATCCAAATAGAAACCGCCTAAATCTTCCGAGCAAAAATTGTGCAGCTGGTGAACAACTTGATGAAACTCGTAACGTTCATAGGCTTCGATCAGTTCTTTTTGAAATGTTTCGGTAAACGATAGCATATAGCGATCGATTTCCAAACAATCAGTAACGGCGACTGAGTCAATTTTCGGATCGAAATCGGCCAAGTTAGCGAGTAAGAAGCGTAATGTATTGCGGATACGCCGGTAGCTTTCAACGACCCGTTTCAGAATTTCTTCTGAAATCGAAAGCTCGCCAGAATAGTCAGTTGAAGCTACCCATAATCGCAAAATATCGGCACCGGAAGTATCCATTATTCTCTGTGGCGAGATGACATTTCCCTTTGACTTGCTCATTTTATGGCCTTGCCCATCTACTACAAAACCGTGCGTAAGTAATGCGCGGTAGGGTGCTAGGCCGTCAATCGAGCAACTGGTTAATAGTGAAGACTGGAACCAGCCGCGATGTTGATCGGAGCCTTCCAGGTAAAGGTCTGCTGGAAAATCAAGCTGCTCGCTTGTCTTAACGACGGTGTCGTGCGTAGTACCGGAGTCGAACCAGACATCCAAGGTGTCGGTTGATTTCATGTAATTCTTGACTTCCTCTCCGAGCAACTCTCCAACATCCAATGAGAACCAAGCTTCTATGCCCTGTTGTTCGACTTTTTGCGCAACCAATTCCAACAATTCATAGGAACGCGGGTGGGGTGCATGGGTTTCTTTATGCACAAAAAAAGTCATTGGAACCCCCCAATTCCGCTGCCGCGAAATGCACCAATCCGGGCGGTTCTTGATCATTGCTTCCAAGCGAGATCTTCCCCAACTGGGATAGAAATCGGTGTTATTGACTGCTTGCATTGCCAATTCGCGCAAGCTTTTTTTCCGATCGGAAGAATCGGGTAATTTGTGGAGATTCATGCCTATAAACCATTGCGGTGTTGCACGAAAAATAATGGGGGTTTTGTGACGCCAGCAATGAGGGTAGCTGTGATCGATTTTTTTATGACAAAATAAGTGAGAACTGGTAGTGAGGGTATCAATGACGACGTCGTTTGCTTTCCATACCGAGAGACCGCCTACCAAAGGTGTATCGGCAATAAATTTGCCGCTGCCGTCGACTGGGCTCTCACTCGGTAAACCATAATGTTGACCGACAAAATAGTCGTCCAAGCCATGCGCGGGTGCTGTATGGACTAGACCGGTGCCGGCGTCCAGCGTCACATGTTTGCCACAGATAATTTTTACAGTACGCGCTTCAAATGGGTGCTGCAGAGGTAAATGTTCTAAGGCTTGACCTTTGCAGCTAGCCAATGCGACGCCAGCGAGGTCGTAACGTTCCAGGCAAGCCTGAAGCAGTTCGCTGGCAAGTACCAGCAAGCCGCGAGATGTTTGCACCAATACGTAATCGAATTCCGGATGAACACAGACTGCTTGGTTTGCTGGAAGAGTCCACGGCGTAGTGGTCCAGATGATGGCAAAAGTTTGAGTTTCGGCAGGAATGTTGATGCCAAAAGCATTGCTGAGTAATTCGTGGAATTCCGCTTGTACGGTAAAGCCAACATCAATGGCTGGTGAAGTTTTATTTTCATACTCGACTTCCGCCTCTGCCAGTGCGGAACCGCAGTCAATACACCAATTGACCGGTTTTTGTCCTTGATATAAAAAGCCGTTTTGATAAATTTTTCCAAGGGCCCGAATGATACCGGCCTCTGTTTTGAAATTCATGGTGAGATAGGGATTCTCCCAATCTCCTAGTACGCCCAACCGTATAAAGTCGGCTTTCTGGCGTTCAACTTGTTGAAGTGCGAAGGCGCGGCATAGTTCACGAACTTTGTCAGCAGGCAGATTCTTGCCGTGTTTTTTTTCAATCTGATGCTCAATCGGTAATCCATGGCAATCCCAACCTGGGATATAAGGTGCGTCGTATCCCGACAATGTTTTGCTTTTAATGATAATGTCTTTAAGGATTTTGTTAACGGCATGACCGATATGGATGTCTCCGTTAGCGTAGGGAGGTCCGTCATGCAAGATGAATTTTGGACGGGATTTGCATGCGGTACGGATCTTTTGGTAAAGATTTTTTTCTTGCCAGGCCTTCAGCATCGCGGGTTCCCGGCTGGCGAGATTGCCCCGCATCGGAAATGGGGTGTCGAGTAAATTCAACGTATTCTTATAATCGGTCATGGAATTTTAAGATTAATGGGTTAGTGTGCAATGCAGATACTACTGTAATTGTGCGCATTGGTTTTTGTCATGAAATAATTTTTTGTTTGCACAATATCTTTCTCGATTTGCAGAATAAGCGCGTTGATATCGGAAAATTTTTGTTCATCGCGCAGTTTGTGCAAGAAATCAACTTGCAGCCGTTGTCCGTATATTTCCTGGTTAAAATCAAACAAATGTACTTCCAAGACATAGCTGCCATTCTGATGGGTGGTTGGCCGTACACCGAGACTGGCAACCCCGGGTAGTGGTGTCATGGGAGATGATGGAATGGCACCCCGGGCTGAAACAGCAAAGATACCCGATAATACTGGACGGTTATGTTTTAATTGAATATTGGCAGTCGGAAAACCGATTTTCTTACCGAGTTTATCACCATCGATAATCCGTCCGCTCATGCTAAAAGGCCGGCCCAAAAAATTACCCGCTGCTGCCAAATCTCCATTTGCCAATGCTTGGCGGATAACTGTGCTGGAAACACGAGTATCATCGACAGTTATATTTGGCATTATTTCGACTGTATAGCCGTTTGCAGCCGAATGAGTTTGCAGCATGGTTATATCACCGGCCCGGCGTGCACCAAAACGAAAATCATCGCCAACAAGTAACCAGCGCACATTTAGCTCTTTGTTGAGGATCCGCGTGATAAATTGTTCCGGGGGTATTTTTGCAAACTCGTAATCGAAGCGGCAAATGTATACACGATCGACATTTGCTTGAATAAGGCATTGTAATTTTTCCCGGACACCCGTTAAGCGAGTTGGCGCTTGATCGGGGGAGAAAAACTCGCGAGGGTGGGGTTCGAAGGTCATTACGCAAGCAGGCAGTCCGAGCATTTTGGCGCTTTCTTGTAAGCGTTTGAGCATTGCTTGATGCCCCTTATGCACACCATCAAAATTACCAATTGTCAGCGCGACAGGCGTTTTAACACGTGACGACGTTTTTCGCCATATATGCATGAACAAGGATCCCAAAAATGTTGATTTTATCTTGATTAATGCGAATAGGTCTAGGTTCACGCAGGGTTATTGTGTGCTACATTAAGCTTTATAATTGATTGATGTTCTTTATTTCGTATGGTTAATAAATCGCAGCGTTCCAATCATTTACAAAAATCGTCTGATAGAAAAGATCAGATCTTGCAAACTCTGGCAGAAATGTTGGAATACCCCCATAGAATGAAAATTACAGTTGCCGCATTAGCGGAGCGGCTGGAGATATCGGAGTCTTCGGTTTATCGTTGTTTCCCGAGTAAATCGGAAATGTTCGGAGCGTTGATCGAGTTTATCGAAAAGACTCTGTTTGTATTGGTTAACAAAATCCAGCAGGAGGAAAGCTCTGGTGTTAAGCAAATTGAAAATTTATTACTGTTGTTAATGGGTTTTTCGCAGAAGAATCCAGGAATGACGCGTATTTTGATCGGTGATGTATTGGTTAACGAGAATGAACATTTGCAAATACGAATTAATCAATTACATGATCGTTTGGAAGCAACGCTTAAGCAGGCATTGCGATTTGCCATCAGTGAAGGGAAAATAAGCGAGCGGATTGATGCAGCAGCCTATGCTAATTTGCTTATGTGTTTCGTGGTTGGTTGCTGGCATCAGTTTGTTAAAAGCGAATTCAATCGTAGCCCTTTAGCCGGTTGGGAAATTCAGCGTTTGGTTTTGTTACCGGCCAGTATCGAATGATATGATTTGGATCGATGGCTTATGGGAGGTGGCTGTTGTTGAAGGCTACATTTGGCATACCGGGCATTCTGGATCTTTGTTTACTTTTGCTTCACGCCAATTCATCGTCAGGCCGTCAAGTAACAACAGCCGTCCGTTAAGACTATCGCCGATATTCAACAAAGTTTTTATTGTTTCGGCAGCCTGAACGCAGCCGATAATGCCGGTAATGGGAGAAAATACCCCCATAATTGCACATGGCATGTCTTCTTGCTCTCCCTCCATTGGATATAAGCAATGATAACAAGGACTATCGGTTTGGCTTAAATCAAAAACGCTCACTTGACCTTCAAAACGCACAACTGCACCAGAAATCAAAGGTTTTTTATGAGCAACACATGCCTGATTAATAAGAGAGCGTGTCGCGAAGTTATCGGATGCATCAAGAACTACATCGGCTTCTGCGGTTAAATGCAGCAATTTTGTGGCATCGGCTTTTTCCTGAATAGCCGTGATATTAATTTCCGGATTAATTTTGGCGAGTGCTTTTTTCGCTGATAGCGTTTTGGCTAAGCCGATCGAATGATTATCATGAATAATTTGGCGTTGCAGATTGGTTAAATCTACTTGATCGCCATCACAAATTATTAAATTACCAACACCGCTAGCAGCTAGGTACATGAGCGCAGGGGAACCTAGCCCACCTGCGCCAATAATCAAGACTCGTGATTGACAAAGTTTTTCCTGCCCCTCGATATCAATCTCGGGGAGCAGGATGTGACGGCTATAGCGAAGCAGCTGATGATCATTCACAATCCAGGAAATCAGCTTTCTGTTTTGGTATTACTCGTTTTTCCAGGGGGTATCACAATGCCTTTAAAGTAATTCATGGCTTGTTTCAGCAAGAGATCATCTTCAGAGCCAAACTCGATAGGCGCTTTATTTTTCTTGTCTTTATTCTTTTTCTCTTTTTTCTCGCTAGCAGGTTTTGGTTCTGCTTTATTGGATTCCAGAGCCGATTTTTTCTCTGTTTTTTTGCCATTGGAGAGATGGCGGTTCAAATCCGCTTCGCGGAGCCGTTGCTCATCGTTATTTCCCGTTTCATCGAGAATGTCAGGCGTGATGCCTTGTGCCTGAATGGATTGTCCGTTAGGTGTGTAGTATCTGGCTGTTGTAAGTTTTATTGCCGTATTGTTCCCAAGCGGCAATATGGTTTGGACGGATCCTTTACCAAAAGTTTGCGAACCCATAACAATGGATCTTTTATGATCTTGCAAGGCGCCAGCAACGATTTCTGAGGCCGATGCGGATCCGCCATTTACAAGAGTAATCATCGGAACCGTTTTTACTTCTGCCGGGAGTCCTTTTAAGTAATCTTCGTCAGGTCCTCGCAAATAGTACTCAGGGTTAGCATGCAATTTCATTTTTGCATCGGCACTGCGTCCTTCCGTATATACAACTAGGGAGTTTTCCGGCAGGAAAGCCGCGGAGACAGCGACAGCGCCATTCAATAATCCTCCAGGGTCGTTACGAAGATCGAGTATTAATCCTTTCATACTGCCACTGTTCTCAGCAAAAAGCGTTTTGATGGCTGTAGCAAGATTTTCACCGGTTTGTTCTTGAAACTGTGTGATGCGGATATAAGCATACCCTGGTTCAATCATTTTTGATTTGACACTCTGTATCTTGATGATGTCCCGAACCAGATTAAAGACCAGCGGCTCTGATTCGCCTTCACGAACAATCGTAATTTTGATGGATGTTTTGGGTTTGCCTCGCATCAACTTGATCGCTTCATTGAGAGACATGCCTTTCACGACAGTATCGTCAAGCTTTACGATTAAATCTCCGGTCTTAATACCAGCCCGGAATGCTGGTGTGTCTTCAATGGGAGAGATAACCTTGACGACCCCGTCTTCCATCGTAACTTGGATGCCCAAACCACCAAACTCGCCTTGAGTGCCGATTTGCAGTTCCTTGTATTCGTCTTTATCGAGATAAGAAGAATGAGGGTCAAGTCCAACCAGCATGCCGTTAATGGCTTCGGTGATCAGTTTTTTGTCTTCGACAGTTTCTACATAGTCGCTCTTTATTCGTCCAAATACTTGAGCGAATGTTCGTAGCTCCTCGATCGGCAACGGGTGAATTGCTTCGAAATTATCTTTCTTGGCGATAGCGGAAAAATTCAAACTTAGCATCATTCCAGCGATTACGCCGATCAGAATTAAACTAGTTTTTTTGATTATGTTACTCATTATGCTATCTCCGCACTGATCAAATTTATGTAAAAAAAACATCGAACTCATTCTATTTTGATCCACGTCAATGGGTCAAACGGCTTACCTTTATGACGAAGTTCAAAATATAGACCTGAATCTGGATTACCACCGCTATTTCCAACAGTTGCTATCGTATCTCCGCCCCGAATCGTATCACCGATTCTTTTTTGGAGTGTTGCATTATTGCCATAAAGACTCATATAGCCGTTGCCATGATCCAAAATGATCAAATGACCGAAGCCTCGAAGCCAGTCCGCGAAAACAACCTTTCCTTCTGAGATCGCTTTGACATCACTGCCATCCGGTGATCGGATAAATAAACCTTTCCAAGTTAATTGCTTGTTTGCGCGCTGACTGCCAAAAGTATTTTGTATCGTCCCTCGTACCGGTAAATTTAATTTACCTTTAAGTGCTGAGAAAAGCACATTATTGGTTGTGACAGCATCGGGTAATTTATTATTAATTAATTTATTTTCAGGTTGTTTCTGGACAATTAGTTTGTTGATTTCTTTAACTAAACGACTAAGGCGTTTTTCATCATTACTCAGTTTATTTATTTCTTGCTGCTGTTTCGAAATTTGATCTGTTAACTGCGCAACTAAGACTTGATGCTTATTTTTTTCTTGTTCAAGCTTTTTTCTTTGACTGAAGTACTCTGTTTGAATGGCTGTAATTTCGTCTTTCTTTTGACGGCTAATATGAATTAGAGTTTCAATTTTTTCTTGATTGATTTGAAGATTATTCAGGATTTCTGAGCGAGCTTGTGATACTTGATTGTAGTAATATAAATTTCGTGCAAATTGATTGGGATCTTGCTGGTACAGAGCCAGCTTGAGATAAGTTTGATGTCCACTAATATATTGTTGGTAAAGCAGTTTCTCTAACTGATCCTGTTCGGTATCGATATCGTTTTTGATAAGCTTGTACTGTGATTGTAATTGTTTGTAGCTATCGGTGGCTTGCCGGTCTTCTTCAAGTAGTTTTTGCAATCTCTGTGTGATATTTCTGATGGCACGCTCGGTTTCTTGCAGAGCATTCGATGCGCCTTGCCGGATGGTTTCCTTCTTGTTTAATTCTTTTTGTAATGTTTGAATGCGTTCTCGCAACAGTTTCAGGTTTTCATGGTTTTCGGGAAAAATGGATGTCGGATAAGATAATATGAGTACTAAAAGAAATTGCAAGAATTGTTGCCGTTGAATGCTAAATTTGCGATCCGCATTGATTCTCGATGAGAAGCTGCTATATAGAAGATTTCCATTCGTCATCGGGAATCCGATCTGCGCTTTATACGGTTGATCTTCCCTGGTTGGCAACGGTTTGCATTGCTTCGTTAACAGCTGTCAAATCTCCCAAATAATAGTTCCTGATTGGTTTTAAATCGTCATCCAGTTCGTAAACCAATGGGATGCCCGTAGGAATATTGCAATTAAGAATTTCTTCGTCCGAGATATTGTCCAGATATTTCACCAATGCCCTAAGTGAATTTCCATGTGCTGCAATGATAATGCTTTTTCCGGATTGAACTTGTGGCGCGATAATGGAGTTCCAGTAAGGCAAGAATCTTGCGACTGTGTCGCTGAGGCATTCCGTCAACGGAATATCCTCTGGTGCTAAACCTTTATATCGAGGATCGTTACCCGCGTAGCGCTCATCATCAACACTCAAAGCTGGTGGTCTAACATCGTAACTCCTTCGCCAGATCAGAACCTGCTCATCGCCATATTCTGCCGCAGTTTCGGCCTTGTTGAGACCTTGAAGTGCGCCGTAATGGCGTTCGTTCAATCGCCAAGTATGCTGGATCGGGGTCCACATCTGATCCATTTCATCCAATACAATCCATAAGGTACGGATGGCGCGTTTAAGAACGGATGTATAAGCAAGGTCGAATATGAAGCCTTGCTCACGCAGAAGCCGCCCGGCTTCTTGAGCTTCTTTCATGCCTTGTGATGTTAGATCGACATCTGTCCAGCCAGTGAAACGATTTTCTTTATTCCAGGTGCTTTCTCCATGCCTCAGGAGAACGATTTTTTTCATATTGATCTTTATTAATAGGGGGTGCGTGACTGTTGCGAGATATAAAAGCAATAGTATTTTATTATATTTTCGGCTGTAAACACAGTATCCGACTGATTCTTTTGTGTGAAAATTTTTTTCGGTAAACAAGATTCGTTGCGTACCTGATCGCCGGGAATCTCAGATTGATATCAAATCTTGTATAAATAAGTATATGGAAGAGAAAAAATGTTATTCGTTTTTGCGGTGCAATTCGTAAAAAGAAGAGGGGTACGAATCGGTCCTGTTTCTGTTAAAATCGTCAATTTAATGAGTTATAGCAGGCTATATGGAATTATCAATATTTCAAGACCATTTTTTATTAAGATTGGAAAATTTGTTTTTTGTAATAGCTGCGGTTGTCAGTGCTATATTGTTACTTATTCCGATGATCACGCAGGGCGGAATTAAGGAAATTGATGCACGTGAGGCCGTACGGTTGATCAATTATAAAGATGCACTGATACTAGATGTTCGGGATGATAGTGAATATCTGGCAGGTCATATACCGCATGCAAAACATGTACCATCGCAGAAGATGGCTGAGCGCTGGATCGAATTGGAAAAGTATAAAGATAAGCCCATTGTTGTAATTTACCCTGGTGGCGTTCGGTCTAATAACCCCAGTCTTGTTCTGAAAAAGAATGGTTTTACTCAGATTGTTAATTTAATGGGTGGTATTGATGCGTGGAAGCGTGCAGGGTTGCCGATGGTTAAAAGGTAAGTGGATTTATGCCTAAAATAATTATGTACACCACTGGGTTTTGCCCTTATTGCAAAATGGCAGAAAACTTGTTGCGTTCGAGAGGCGTGCAAGAAATTGAGAAAATTCGCATTGATCTTGAGCCCGATCAACGCGGTGAGATGATGAATAAAACCGGTCGCCGTACAGTTCCACAGATCTATATCGGTGATATTCACGTGGGCGGTTATGACGATTTGACACAACTTGACCGGAAAGGTGAATTGGCTGGGTTGCTGGCAACATGAAAATTGTTTTGCATTTATTCGTATTAGCAAATTGCGAATAACTTCTATTAATTTTTGACTTTAGGATATTTTGAAGATGAGTGAGCAACAGCAACCGGTTTTTGTTATAGAAAAGATTTATGTGAAAGATCTGTCTTTAGAGATTCCCAATGCACCCAATATATTTCTGGAAAGAGAAACGCCTGAAATTAATTTGCAGCTTGGCACCAAAAGCCAAGGTATTGATGTAGGGCTCTATGAAGTGTTGTTGACAGTAACGGTGACCGCTAAAATCAAAGACAAGATAATGTTTCTGGTGGAAGCACAGCAATCCGGGATTTTCAGGATTCGCAATATTCCAAATGATGAAATAGATCCTGTGTTGGGAATTGGATGTCCGAATATTCTTTTTCCGTATTTACGTGAAGTGGTATCGGACATCGTAACTCGCGCTGGATTTCCCCCTGTGATTTTAAATCCGGTCAATTTTGAAGCAATCTATCAGCAAAAGAAAACCGAAGCAAAAGCAAGTTCAAATTAGTGCGGAATTGCAATAGGTTAAATGTCAATTAAATCAGTAAAGATTATTACTAGATGAGAGATAAAGTAGCAGCATCGTTGTTTTGTGGTTTGTTATTTTTGCCAATTGCAGCCGAAGCTGAAATGGCATTTTTCTCAATCGCGGAGAAATCCGCTGTAATGTATGATGCTCCTTCACTGAAAGCCGACAAACTCTATGTAGCAGACCGATATCTACCGGTCGAGGTGGTTGTTGATGTTGAAGGCTGGGCGAAAGTCCGTGACAGTAGCGGAAGTCTCGCGTGGATTGAAAAGAAGTTCTTAAATCAACAGCGTTATGTGATTGTTACGGTTCCTCTTGCAAATGTTCATCGCTTAGCTGATGCAAATTCTGAGTTGCTATTCCAGGCGGAGGAAAACATGGTCATGGAATGGTTGGAATCTGATGCGCTGGGGTGGGTAAAAGTGCGTCATATCGATGGTCAAACTGGTTATGTAAAAGTTACTCAGGTTTGGGGTTCATGAGAATAGCGGTATTGGGTGCGGGTGCATGGGGATCTGCACTTGCCATCTGTCTCTCAAACCGCCATTCCATTTGTATGTGGACTAAAGATCCGACTCATGCGTTTGAGATGAAAACGCAACGCATTAATCAAAGATTCTTTCCCGGTTATTCATTTCCCGAAACAATAGAAATAACATCAGTACTCAGCGAAGCACTGGATTGCGCGCACCTTACTATAATTGTTGTGCCAGTTGCAGGCTTACGCGAGACTTTACGAGCTATTGCGGCTAATAATGTCAGTATGCCGGTTGTTTGGGGGTGTAAAGGATTTGAGTCAGAAACTTGTTACTTGCCTCATCAAATAGTAAAGGAAGAAACCACATTGTGGCCTAATTGCGGTGTTTTATCAGGGCCAAGTTTTGCTGAAGAAGTGGCACAAGGTCTTCCTACCGCTTTGACTCTGGCTTCCAATGATAGTGATTTTTCTAGCAAGGTTGCCGCTGAGCTGCACAGCTCGAGATTGCGCATCTATACAAGTCAAGATGTAGTTGGCGTTGAAACAGGGGGGGCGGTCAAGAATGTAATTACAATAGCTGTCGGGATTTCTGATGGCATAGGATTTGGACATAATGCGCGCGCTGCATTGATTACGCGTGGGTTGATGGAAATGACTCGATTGGGATTGAGTCTGGGAGGGAAGGCCGAAACCTTCATGGGATTGGCCGGTGTTGGCGATTTGATACTCACAAGTACGGGTGATTTGTCTCGGAACCGGCAAGTAGGGTTGTTGCTTGCATCAGGAAAAACGCTGCAGGATATTCTGAATGAATTGGGACATGTTGCTGAAGGGGTGCATACGGCGCAGTCGGTATTGGAACTTGGTAATCGATTGGGTATTGAAATGCCGATCACCGATGCGGTGTGCGGCATATTGCAAGGCCGTCTCTCGGCTCGCGCTGCGGTTGAAGTATTGCTAAATCGAGAACAAAAATCAGAAGTTTATTAACTCTGATGAAATTTTAAGGCTCTTGTTCAGTTATTTTCTATAATTATATGTTCTGGCAGGACTTTAATGTTTTTTTGGAAAGATGGCTGCATTTGGGTTTGTTGTATGAACTGGCAAAACACTTATGGAAAACCTCAATTTGCTTGACCAGGGGCTAACAGCTTGATATAAGAGCGACTGCAGTACTTGCTTGTGAATTAATTACCATTAACTTAGAAGGGGAATTATATGAACAAATCCGAACTCATTGAAGCTATCGCAAAATCGGCTAAAATATCCAAAGCCTCCGCAGGCAGCGCATTGGATGGGGCATTAACTGCAATAAAGGGCGCGCTCAAAAAGAACGAAAGTGTCACATTGGTCGGATTTGGGACTTTTAAAGTAGGTACTAGGGCCGCTCGTACAGGCCGTAATCCACGCACAGGCGCTGCTATAAAAATTAAAGCTGCAAAAGTTCCTAAATTCAGTGCTGGCAAAGCACTCAAAGATGCAGTAAACTAGCGGACTTTCTGATCGGGTGCTTAGCTCAGCTGGTAGAGCGTCGCCCTTACAAGGCGAATGTCGGCGGTTCGATCCCGTCAGCACCCACCAGCCCATTTACTGGTTTGAGGAGTGGTAGTTCAGTTGGTTAGAATACCGGCCTGTCACGCCGGGGGTCGCGGGTTCGAGCCCCGTCCACTCCGCCAAATCTTTTTCCGGGTTTTGATATCTTCTTTCGTATTTTACACTCTCACAGGTTTTAATTGTGTTTGACTTAGTTAACCGTAAAAAGCGGGTTGTGCAAGTTATTTTAGGCTTGGCAGTGTTGCCCTTTTTGTTTTGGGGAGTGGAATCTTACCGGGACGGAAGTGAAGGTTTTGTCGCGACAGTAGAAGGAGAAGAGATTTCTCGGCGTGAATATGAGCAAGCATTGCGCGATCATCATGAAAGAATGAGAGCTATGCTTGGCGCGAATTTTGATAGCGCGATGCTCGATACTTTTGAAGTTAAAAACTCAGTGTTGGAGAGACTGATTCAACAGCGCCTACTTCAACATGAAGCAATGAACAATGGTTTTACCGTTCTTGATTCTCAGCTTGTCAAAACAATTCGTGAAGTACCTGCTTTTCAACGGGATAATAAATTTTCGAAGCAACAATATGAAGATCTGCTGCGTGCTCAAGGACTAACGCCGGTAATATTCGAATCGCGTGTACGTCAAGAATTGTTGTTGCAACAATTGTTGGATGGTTATAGCGAAATTGTATTTGCACCCAAAACGGTGGTTGAAAAAGTTCGCTATTTAAGCGAAGTGCAACGGGAAATCAGCCAATCAAGAATTGCACCAGAACAGTTTTTACCGGCTATGACCCCGGAAGATACGGAAGTAGATAATTACTATGAGCAGCATCAAGCTGATTTCACTTTGCCTGAGCGCGCAAAGATCGAATACTTGGTATTGTCGTTGGACGCAGTGGCAAAAAACGAAACTGTGAGTGAAGATGCGATTTACAATTTCTTTCAGGAGCATCAGGAAGAATTCATTCAGCCAGAAGAACGGAAAGCAAGTCACATTTTGATCAGTGTTGCTGCAGATGTGCCTGATGATGAAAGGCAAGCGGTAATTGCGAAAGCCGAAAAAGTTCTAGAACAAGTGAAACAGGATCCTGATCAATTTGCAGAAATCGCAAAGGAACATTCGGATGACCCTGGCTCCGCAACACAAGGCGGGGATCTTGGATATTTTGGCCGAGGCGTGATGGTGAAATCTTTCGAAGACAAGATTTTTTCGATGCAACCCAATGAAATCAGCGATCTGGTGGAAACCGATTTCGGTTTTCACATAATTAAGCTGACCGATATCAAGCAAGAAATTCGCCCCAGTCTCGCGGATGTGCGAGAACAGATTGAAAAGAAACTGAAGCTCGAAGCAGTCAGTAATGTGTTTGGAGAGATCGCGGAAGATTTCAGCAATATGGTGTACGAGCAAGGCGAAAGTCTGCAACTTGCAGCAGAGAAATTTGAATTAACTATTCAGCAAAGCGATTGGATCACAAGAAATTCGGCTCAACCGTCAATTCTCTCGAATGAGAGATTACTATCAGCCGTGTTCTCTGAAGATAGTGTTGCCAATCATCGTAATACCGAAGCGATTGAAGTTCAACCGGATACTTTTGTGGCTGCTCGGATAGTTGAATATAAGCCTGCAACGAAACAATCGCTGGAGTTAGTTAAAGACCAGATCGTTGAGAAACTCAAGAAACAAATGGCGGAAAAAAAAGCGATTGAAGAAGGTCAGGCCATGCTTGCGCGTTTACAACGCGGGGAAGGTCAGGGCGATGTAACTTGGACCGAGCCACAGTTAATTTCTTATATGCAATCACGCGGATTGGATGTTGAAACGATGCGGGTAATTTCTCGGACGGAGACCAGAGATTTTCCTGCATATACCGGAGCAATTGATCCAAAAGGCGGTTTTAATTTAATACGAATTAGCAAAGTCGTAGTACCCGATCTAGAAGAAAAAGATAAAGATAAGTCCGAGATTTTCACAAAACAGCTACAGCAAATGATTGCGCAAGAAGAAATGGCGTCTTATCTAACAGCAATCAGGAAGCGATACGATGTGAAAATCAAGCAAGATAGCTTCTAGTCATTTCTTATGATTTTTTTTGCGCAGACTCTACTCGTCGAACAGATTGAAGGCGACTGTGTTAAAACCAGCATCAACGTAAGTTATCTCACCCGTAATACCACTCGCTAAATCACTGCATAAGAAAGCGGCTACATTTCCGACTTCATCAGTGGTTACATTACGGCGAAGCGGCGAAACCTTTTCCGTGTAACCCAACAGCTTGCCGAAGTTTCCGATACCGGCTGCCGCCAGGGTTTTGATCGGTCCGGCAGAAATTGCATTGACTCGTATTCCTTTGGGACCCAAGCTCGAAGCCATAAAGCGCACATTGGCTTCCAGGCTCGCTTTGGCTAAACCCATTACGTTATAGTTCGGCATAACCCGGACAGCGCCCAGGTAACTCAATGTCAAAAGCGCACCATTCCGCCCTTGCATTAAAGGCAAGGCGGCTTTGGCAAGCGCGGAAAAGCTGTAGGCGCTGATATCATGAGCGATCTGAAAAGCTTCCCGGTTAATGCTCTCGAGAAAGTCTCCGGTTAAAGCTTCGCGCGGTGCAAAGGCGATCGAGTGGATAATGCAATCCAGACTGTCCCAGTGTTTATTAAGACTTTTAAAACAATCAGTGATTTCCGCATCACTGGTGACATTACAAGGAAATAATAAATCGCTATCAAATTCACCGGCTAATTTCTCGACTCTGTCACGAATCTCTTCGCCTTGGTACGTGAAAGCAAGCACCGCACCCTCGCGCTTCATGGCTTTTGCAATGCCGTAGGCGATCGATCGGTTACTGAGAAGTCCGGTGATGAGGACACGTTTATTCGTGAGAAATCCCATGAGTTTTCCTTGTAAAATGGATTAAGTTGATCAATTATAGCGTAAGGGTAGTTATGGGGGAATTCCGCCGGGTAGGAGAGTCATAGATCTTGAATGCGATGCTATTGAAAAGTTTTTACAATTTGAAGCATTTAACAATGACGAAGGCACTTATTCCGATCTGTTGGTTGGTTGTGTTGTCATCTCTTTTAACTGCTTGCGGTGAACAAAATTGGAATAACCCTTATGCAGCAGAGGATGCTGATAAAAACATACTTTATACTGTTTTTACCGAACGCCCTAAACATCTGGATCCGGTGCAATCCTACAGTTCTAATGAAATTCAATTTACTGCGCAGATTTACGAACCGCCTTTACAGTACCATTATTTGAAGAGGCCTTTCGAGCTGATCACTGCAACAGCTGCTGAAATGCCGATCGTAACATTCTATGATGAAACAGGGCAGCTTTTATCGGCAGATGTATCTGCTGATAAAATTGCTTACAGCATTTATGAGATATCGATCAAGCCGGGAATTTATTATCAACCACATCCTGCTTTTGCAAGAAGCTCGAGTGGAGATTTTTTATATCACAGATTGAATCAGAAAGAGTTGGCTTCGATATTCAAGCTATCCGATTTTCCGCAGACCAGCACACGGGAATTGATAGCAGAAGATTATGTTTATCAGATCAAGCGGTTGGCCCATCCGAAATTGCACTCACCCATCTATGAGCTGATGGCGGATTACATCGCAGAATTAAGAAATTATGCTGAAGAATTAAAGCAAGTGGTTCAAAATCACCCATCAAAGGATACATTTCTGGATCTTAAAGAATATCCATTGGGGGGTGTGCAGATAGTTGACAAGTATACTTATCGAGTAAAAATTAAAGGCCAATATCCGCAATTTATCTATTGGTTAGCGATGCCGTTTTTTGCACCAATTCCTTGGGAAGCCGATCAGTTTTTTTCGCAAAGCGGTCTGATTCAGAAAAACATTACACTGGATTGGTATCCGATCGGAACCGGGCCTTATATGCTCACCGAAAACAATCCTAATCTGAGAATGGTGCTGGAAAGGAATCCAAATTTTCGAGATGAATACTATCCAACGGAAGGAATGCCCGAAGATGAGGAACAGGGATTGTTAGCGGATGCGGGTAAGAAATTGCCTTTTATCGATAAAATTGTTTTCACTCGAGAAAGAGAAAATATTCCCCGATGGAATAAATTCTTACAAGGATATTATGATGCGAGCGGGATTGGCTCTGATAGTTTTGATCAAGCTGTTCAATTGGTTAGCCAGGGTGAAGCGACCGTTACGGACGCAATGACGGAACAAGGGATCCGGCTGGAAACGACAGTTGCAGTGTCGACCTACTATATGGGGTTTAATATGCTTGACCCGATAGTGGGAGGTAAAGGTAAAGAAGGAAGTGAAAACGCGAGGAAGCTTCGGCAAGCGATTTCGATCGCAGTTGATTATGAAGAATTTATTTCAATTTTTGCGAATGGTCGTGGTATCCCTGCGCACAGTCCGATATCACCTGGCATTGCTGGGTATCGCGAAGGAAAAGAAGGGATAAATACCATCGTTTATGATTGGATGAGAGATCAGCCGCGGCGTAAATCAATAGAAGTCGCGAAAACATTGCTTGCTGAAGCCGGCTATCCGAACGGAATCGATCAAAAAACTGGCGCGCCGCTAATTCTGTATTTTGATGTAACCGCGAGGAGTTCTGAAGACCGATCAAAGCTCGATTGGATGCGTAAGCAATTCCAAAAATTAAACATTCAATTGGTTATTAGAAGTACTGACTACAATCGTTTCCAAGACAAAATCCGCAAGGGGAATGCGCAGATTTTTGAATGGGGATGGAATGCCGATTATCCGGATCCCGAGAATTTTTTGTTTTTGTTATACGGCCCCCAAAGCAAAGTGGCGAATAGCGGAGAGAACGCTGCCAACTATAGTAACTCTGAGTATGATTTTTTATTTGAGCGGATGAAAAATTTAGAGAATGGGATTCATCGGCAGCAAATAATTGATCGAATGGTTGAGATATTACGTTATGATGCGCCTTGGCTGTGGGGCTATCACCCTAAAGATTATGGCTTATATCATTCTTGGTATCAGAATGTTAAGCCCAACAGATTATCTAATAATAATTATAAGTATTTTAAAATTGATGCAAAACAAAGAGTACAGAAGCAAAGTGAATGGAATGATCCTGTATTGTGGCCAATAGTGCTTGTTTTTGCGGTAATTGTTATTGGTCTTTTTCCGGCGGTGACAGCATTCCGGCACCGGGAGCGTAGTATTGGTGTCCGTTCGCTATCATCTTAGTTGTTAATGATTAGCCCTCTTTAACAATGTTTAATTACATCATTCGTCGCATCATCTATGCTGTTCCGATTCTCATTGGCGTCAATCTGATTACCTTTTCCCTTTTTTTTGTAGTCAATACGCCTGATGATATGGCACGCATGCAATTGGGTATTAAATATGTTACGCCCGAAGCAATTGAGAAATGGAAAAAAGAGCGGGGCTATGATAAGCCGTTGCTTCTGAATAGTGACGAAGCGGGATTGCAGAAATTTACACAGACAATTTTTTTCGAGAAATCACTTGCAATGTTTGTTTTTGATTTTGGAAGAGCCGATGATGGAAGGGATATCGCGCGCGAGATCAAGTCGCGGATGATTCCTAGTCTTGCTATTGCGTTACCCGTATTTATTCTTGGATTATTTGTTTACATCTCTACTGCGCTAATCATGGTCTTTTTTCGTGCAACGAATATCGATTTCTGGGGAGTAATATTGTGTGTAGCATTGATGTCTATTTCCAGTCTTTTTTACATCATCGTTGGACAGTTTCTAGTGAGTAAGGTCTGGCACTGGGTGCCGATATCAGGCTTCGGAAGTGGACTTGATGCAATTAAGTTTTTGTTGCTTCCGGTCATCATCGGGATCATTAGCAGTGCGGGATCGCATATTCGTTGGTATCGGACAGTTTTTCTTGAAGAAATGAATAAGGAATATGTTCGTACTGCAAGAGCTAAAGGTCTGTCAGAACGCCTTGTTTTATTCAGACATGTCTTGAGAAATGCATTAATTCCAATTTTAACAGGTGCGGTAGTAGTGATTCCTTTGCTATTTTTGGGCAGCTTGCTGGTCGAATCTTTCTTTGGCATTCCAGGTCTCGGGAGTTATACCATTGATGCAATTAATTCCCAAGATTTCGCGATAGTCAGGGCAATGGTTTTTTTAGGGTCGATTTTATACATCACTGGTTTGGTATTGACCGACATTTCATACACGCTTGTTGATCCGAGAATCCGTTTAGCATAGGAAATGCTATAAGTTCAAGAAATTTATTGTTTATGTTACTAGAGTGCTGCTCTAAAGCTATATGATAAAATAACCCCCGTTTTTTATTGGCAGGTTGCTGAAAAACTATCCGTATTGTCGCTGCAATGTTAAAAAAGTTAGGAATGCCTATATTATTGGGTATAAATTGGGTTCTGTGCCTTTTTTGCTTGGATCTGCTGTCTCGAAACATTTTTCAGCGGCTTGTTTAAAGCAATTGTAATATCTGCACAGAACTTAATTGACTTATGGCCTCAATCTATTCATAATTGCCGATTTCTTTTGGAGGGGTTCCCGAGCGGTCAAAGGGATCAGACTGTAAATCTGACGGCTCTGCCTTCGAAGGTTCGAATCCTTCCCCCTCCACCAAGTTATGAAAGCATTTTGAGGATGATCTGGACTTGTATCTGTGTGGTCTTTTAGGATAAACCTCAAAGAGTAAATAGTTGTAGTATGCGGGTGTAGCTCAATGGTAGAGCAGAAGCCTTCCAAGCTTACGACGAGGGTTCGATTCCCTTCACCCGCTCCAGTTGATGTTGTGGGTTAGATGGTTGTGATTGTAAATGCTTGCCCATGTAGCTCAGTGGTAGAGCACTCCCTTGGTAAGGGAGAGGTCGCCAGTTCAATTCTGGCCATGGGCTCCATAGGTCGTATTATGGATTGATATGGTTTAAGCACGCAAAGGGGGAACATAATGGCAAAGAGTAAATTTGAGCGGTCGAAGCCACATGTGAATGTGGGGACGATAGGGCATGTGGATCATGGTAAGACGACGCTGACGGCGGCAATAACGACGATATTGACGAAAAAATTTGGTGGAGAAGCGAAGAGCTATGATCAAATTGATTCGGCACCGGAGGAACGGGCGCGAGGCATTACTATCAACACTGCGCACGTGGAATACGAAACCGCCAAGCGCCATTATGCGCATGTTGACTGTCCTGGGCATGCGGATTATGTGAAGAACATGATAACGGGTGCGGCGCAGATGGACGGAGCGATTCTGGTTGTTTCTGCTGCGGATGGACCGATGCCCCAAACGCGCGAGCACATTCTGTTGGCCCGTCAGGTAGGTGTTCCTTATATCATTGTATACATGAACAAAGCCGATATGGTCGATGATAAGGAATTGATCGAACTGGTGGAAATGGAAATCCGAGAACTGTTATCCAAATACGAATTTCCTGGGGATGATACACCCATAATAATAGGATCGGCCTTAAAAGCATTGGAGGGGGACCAGAGTGAAATTGGCGAGCCATCCATTTTGAGACTGGCGGAAGCGCTGGATAGTTATATACCGCAACCGGAGCGCGCGATTGATGGTGCATTTATCATGCCGGTGGAAGATGTTTTCTCGATATCAGGCCGTGGAACTGTTGTGACCGGAAGGGTAGAGAGAGGGATCATCAAGGTAGGTGAAGAGATAGAGATAGTCGGGTTGAAACCGACGCTAAAGACGGTATGTACGGGTGTGGAAATGTTCCGCAAGCTATTGGACCAGGGGCAAGCCGGGGATAATGTCGGGATATTGTTGCGTGGAACAAAGCGGGAAGAAGTGGAGCGTGGCCAAGTATTGGCGAAGCCTGGCAGCATATCGCCGCATACAAAATTCACAGCTGAGATTTATGTGCTGAGTAAAGAGGAAGGTGGGAGGCATACCCCATTTTTTCCAGGCTATCGTCCGCAGTTTTATTTTAGAACCACGGATGTGACGGGAGCGATTGAATTGCCGGCGGGTACGGAGATGGTGATGCCCGGTGATAATGTCTCAGTGACGGTTAATTTGATAGCGCCAATTGCGATGGAAGATGGGCTGCGATTTGCGATACGTGAAGGCGGCAGAACAGTGGGCGCCGGTGTCGTCGCCAAAATTATTGAGTGATTCTAAAAATATTTAGCAGGAATAATGCTGTTTCGTCAGATATTTAGCATTGTAAAAGAGTTTCAAAGGTATAGGCCAGTAGCTCAATTGGCAGAGCGTCGGTCTCCAAAACCGAAGGTTGGGGGTTCGATGCCCTCCTGGCCTGCCATACAATGAAATAGCATAAGTGCACAAATCAAAGCGGTTGTATTAATGTGTGATAACAATTGATAGGTTGTAGTGGTTTTGATAATTAAAATTCGCTTGATAAAAGTTTTGTTTTTGGATTGGCATGATCAAGTCTAAAGAATTAAGTCCGAAGGGTTAATTGTTGTGATAAATAAATTAAAGCTTGCGCTTGCAATCATTTTTATTTTGGTGGGTATTGCAGGTTTCATTTATATGAATGAAAGTGCGATGGTTATCCGTGTTTTGTCCATTCTAATAGGTTTGATTCTTGCTGTGATCACTGCGCGATTTACAACCCAGGGTCAGGATTTTTTTGTGTTTTGCAGAGAATCCATTGAAGAAACCAGAAAAGTTGTTTGGCCAAGCAGAAAAGAAACGTTTCAAACATCAGGTGTGGTTTTTGCGTTTGTTATAGCGATGGCTTTATTTTTATGGCTCATAGATGCTGCATTAATGTCTCTTGTGAAGCTGATGATGAATCAAGACGTCTGATTTTTTCTCAGAGGAAAGAATGAGTAAGAAATGGTATGTAGTTCACGCTTATTCGGGGTATGAGAAAAGTGTGCAGCGGGCATTGAAAGATCGAATTGATCGAGCGGGCATGCAGGATAAGTTTGGTCAAATCTTGGTGCCGGTAGAAGAAGTCATTGAAATGAAAAGTGGTCAAAAAAATATTAGTGAACGAAAATTTTTTCCTGGCTATGTTCTGGTTGAAATGGAAATGTCCGATGATACATGGCATTTAGTAAAAAATACTGACAAAGTAACAGGGTTTGTTGGCGGTTCGGCGATGAAACCGACACCAATCAGTCAAAAAGAAGTTGATAGCATTTTGCATCAGATTCAAGAGGGAGTTGAGAAGCCTAAGCCAAAGATATTATTCGAAATCGGTGAAGCGGTGCGCGTAAAAGATGGTCCCTTCACAGATTTTCACGGCAATGTAGAGGATGTCAATTATGACAAAAGTAAGTTGCGTGTATCTGTTTCAATTTTTGGCCGCCCAACACCAGTAGAGTTAGACTTCAATCAAGTAGAAAAAACCTGATTTATCGACTCTTCGAAAGTTTAAAAAAACGTTCTTAAATATTTCATTTTTTAATGGGGAGAGTGGGTAACCATTCGTTTGAACCCAACAAGGAGATTTCCGTGGCAAAGAAAATAATCGGCTATATTAAATTGCAGGTTCCAGCAGGTAAAGCGAACCCAAGTCCGCCTATCGGTCCCGCACTAGGTCAGCGGCAATTAAATATTATGGAATTCTGTAAAGCATTTAATGCGGCCACTCAGAAGATGGAGCCAGGACTGCCGGTACCAGTAATAATTACAGCTTATGCCGATAAGAGCTTTACGTTTGTAATGAAAACAACCCCTGCTACTGTATTAATCAAGAAAGCAGCGGGTGTCGGAAAAGGAAGTTCGAAACCACACCTGGATAAAGTTGGAAAGTTGACTCGCAGTCAAGCAGAAGAGATAGCAAAAACGAAAATGCCCGATTTGACAGCAGCTAACTTGGATGCGGCAGTTCGCACTATCGCAGGCAGTGCAAGAAGTATGGGCATTGAAGTGGAGGGGATATAGAATGGCACGTTCATCAAAACGTCACAACAATCTTGCTGGAAAGGTTGACCGCAATAAAGCCTATCAGATCGAAGAAGCATTGGGGCTTGTCAAAGAATCGGCGACTGCCAAGTTTAACGAGTCGATTGATGTGGCGGTTAATCTAGGCATAGATGCAAAAAAATCGGATCAAGCCGTGCGCGGATCCGTAGTTTTGCCGGCTGGCACGGGTAAGACTGTGCGTGTTGCAGTCTTTGCGCAAGGTGATAAGGCTAAGGAAGCGCAAGAAGCTGGTGCAGATATTGTTGGGTTCGAAGATCTGGCTGCTGAGATAAAGTCGGGAGTAATAAATTTTGATGTGGCAATTGCAAGCCCCGATGCCATGAGAGTAGTCGGTCAATTGGGCCAAATATTAGGCCCGCGTAGTTTAATGCCGAATCCAAAAGTTGGTACGGTGACGATGGACATAGCGGGCGCTGTAAAAAACGCAAAGGCCGGTCAAGTACAGTTTAGAGCGGATAAAACGGGTATTATCCATTGCACAATTGGCCGTGCTTCATTTGAAATTGCAGCATTGAAACAAAATTTATTAGCCTTGATAGATGCGCTTAACAAAGCTAAACCGGCTTCGTCAAAAGGTGTTTATCTTAGAAAAGTGTCTATATCAAGCACCATGGGTATCGGTGTGCGAGTAGATCAAACAAATATTGTGTAGTAAATAGAACTTTGGGCCACATGAATACTGAATCCGTTTCATGTGGATTATCAAAGACCACTGGGGTAATTTACGAGCAAACAAGTGGATAAACGCTTGTTAGTTTCAATTAAATTCTTAAAAGCCTAGCCATTAGAGATTAATGATCTTAAGTGATCGCTGTTTTTTTAATCAAGCTGGTACCCAGCGCAGATGGTGTGCCCAAAACAGGAGTTTTTCCTGGTTTAAGGTAGCCAGTTTTTAGTACTTTGGCATAAAAAATTATCCAAGTACTATTTTTACTGATGGAGAATGAACCTTGAGTCTTAATCTTGAAGAGAAAAAAGCAATAGTAGCGGAAGTGAGTGCGCAAGTTGCAAATGCTAAAGCGATTATTATTGCTGAGTATCGAGGGATGGAAGTCGGTCAAATGACGCAATTAAGAGCGAGAACTCGTGAATCCGGCGTTTATTTTCGGGTTGTCAAAAATTCATTAGTTCGCCGAGCTGTTGCTGAAACCCCCTATGCTGAGTTGGCTAAGCATATGGTTGGTCCTCTGGTGTACGGCATTAGTGTCGATCCAGTTGCAGCAGCAAAAGTACTTCATGAATTTTCGAAAACCAACGAAAAGTTTGTAATCAAAATAGGCGCACTTGGCGATCATGTCATGTCGATTGATGAGATTGCTGCGCTTGCCTCGCTGCCAAGCCGTGAGGAGTTGCTTTCTAAATTGTTAGGAACAATGCAAGCGCCTGTTGCCAAATTTGTTCAAACTCTTAATGAAGTGCCAACAAGATTTGTACGTGGCTTAGCTATGATACGTGATAGCAAGTAACGTAGAAATATCATTTGATCAGAACATAGTTAAATAATAACCAGGAGAGAAATAATGGCGGTATCGAAAGAAGAGATTTTAGAAGCAATTGCAAGTATGTCAGTACTAGAACTATCGCAATTGATAAAAGAAATGGAAGAAAAGTTTGGGGTTTCGGCAGCAGCCGCCGCTGTTGCAGTTGCAGCTCCTGCTGGAGCAAGTAGTGCCCCTGCTGCTGCAGAACAAACCGAATTTACGGTGATTCTGACTTCTGCGGGCGAAAGTAAGGTTAATGTGATCAAAGTGGTCAGAGCAGTAACCGGATTAGGCCTGAAAGAAGCTAAAGACTTAGTCGATGGCGCTCCAAAACCGCTTAAAGAAGGTGTACCGAAAGATGAAGCAACCAATATTCAGAAGCAATTGGTAGAAGCTGGAGCGACCTGCGAAATCAAATAATAAATATCGTTTGATCGGGCTGGTGAGCAATTTATGCCACCAGCCTTTGGTGTTTTTATAAATTGAGTTGATATGTAGATGCGGGTCTTTAAATAATTAAAAATTATTTAGCCTTAATTCCTCGAACCACTATCTTCTTCTCCCGGAGATAATTCATGAGCTATTCGTTCACAGAGAAAAAACGTATTCGTAAAAGTTTTGCTAAACGGGCAAGCGTCTTACCAATCCCTTTTCTTCTCGCTACTCAGCTCGAGTCTTATGCCACATTCTTGCAAGAAAATGTGGCACCCAATAAACGTTTGAATCACGGCCTGCAGGCGGCTTTTAATTCGATATTTCCAATTGAAAGCCACACTAAGAATGCCCGCTTGGATTTCATAAGTTATGAGCTAGGGACACCGGTCTTTGATGTGAAGGAATGTCAGCAACGTGGATTGACTTATGCATCCCCGTTACGTGCGCGGGTAAGACTGACAATAATGGACAAGGAAATATCCAAACCGACCGTCAAGGAAGTCAAGGAACAAGAAGTTTATATGGGCGAGATTCCGTTGATGACTGAGACAGGTTCATTTGTCATTAATGGCACGGAGCGAGTGATAGTTTCGCAGTTGCATCGCTCACCAGGTGTATTCTTTGAGCATGATCGCGGTAAAACACACTCTTCCGGAAAGCTTTTATTTTCTGCAAGAATTATTCCATACCGGGGGTCCTGGCTTGACTTCGAATTTGATCCCAAGGATTGTCTGTATTTCAGGATAGATCGTCGCCGCAAAATGCCTGTTACAACCTTATTAAAGGCTATTGGTTGTACAGCAGAACAGATATTACAAGAATTTTTTATATTTGATACTTTCCATTTCAATGATAAATCCATTCAGTTTGAGCTGGTTCCCGAACGCTTGCGAGGGGAAGTGGCAAGTTTTGATATCCTCACCAAAAATAAAAAATTAATAGTTCAGAAAGATAAGCGTATTACAGCCAAACATATCCGTGAGATGCAGGAAGCCAAGATTGATCAATTGGAAGTTCCTGAAGATTTTTTGCTGGGAAGAATCCTTGCTCAGAATATTATCGATAAAGAAACGGGGGAGATCATTGCTTTAGCCAATGATGAAATAACCGAAGAAGCCTTGATTAAGTTAAGAAACTCAAATGTTGGTAAAATCAATACACTGTATGTAAATGACCTGAATCACGGCGCTTATATTTCGCAAACACTAAGAATTGATGAAACAACCGACGAAATGAATGCTCAGGTTGCTATATATCGAATGATGCGACCCGGTGAGCCTCCTACTGAAGAAGCTGTTAAAGCGCTATTTTTTGGATTGTTTTATTCGCCGGAGCGATATGATTTATCAGTCGTGGGGAGGATGAAGTTTAACCGTAGGGTTGGCAGGACTGAGCTAGCGGGAGAACAGACGCTTTCCAACGAGGATATTATTGCGGTTATAAAAATTTTGGTCGAGCTGCGCAACGGACGAGGAGAAATCGACGATATCGATCATCTTGGAAATCGGCGCGTGCGTTCAGTGGGAGAGCTAGCTGAAAATCAATTCAGAGCAGGTTTGGTGCGTGTAGAACGAGCTGTTAAAGAGCGCCTAAGTCAAGCAGAATCAGAGAATCTAATGCCGCACGACTTGATTAATGCCAAACCGGTATCGGCAGCTGCGCGGGAATTTTTTGGATCGAGTCAATTATCGCAATTTATGGATCAAACAAATCCGTTATCGGAAGTTACCCATAAGCGGCGTATTTCCGCACTAGGACCGGGAGGTTTGACGAGAGAAAGGGCTGGTTTTGAAGTGCGAGACGTGCATCCTACCCATTATGGCCGGGTATGTCCTATTGAAACACCAGAAGGTCCAAATATTGGACTAATAAATTCACTGGCTTTATACGCACGAACTAATGAATATGGATTTATTGAAACGCCATATAGTAAGGTAAGAAATGGCAGAGTAACCGAAGAGATTGATTATCTTTCAGCGATTGAGGAAGGTAATTTTATGATTGCACAGGCTAATGCTGAAGTCGATCATGACAATCAGTTAATTAGCGACATCGTTTCTTGTCGACACAAAAATGAATTTACGCTTTCTTCTCCAGATCGAATCGAGTATGTCGACGTAGCGCCCGCACAAATTGTATCCGTTGCTGCTTCACTGATACCCTTTCTGGAACATGATGATGCAAACCGTGCTTTGATGGGATCTAACATGCAACGTCAAGCGGTGCCATGCTTGCGTCCTGAGAAACCGCTTGTCGGTACTGGAATTGAGCGGGTAGTGGCAGTGCATTCTGGTACTACTGTTAGAGCAAGGCGTGGCGGGATCGTCGATTATGTCGATGCTAGCCGGATCGTAGTTCGTGTGCATGATGCAGAAACCCGGGTTGGCGAGGTCGGCGTAGACATTTATAACCTGATTAAATACACACGATCAAATCAGAATACCAATATTAATCAACGTCCGCTGGTAAAAGTTGGTGACAACATCAGCAGGGATGATGTCATTGCGGATGGTGCCTCCACCGATATGGGGGAATTGGCTTTGGGGCAAAATATGCTCGTGGCGTTTATGCCGTGGAATGGTTATAACTTCGAAGACTCAATTCTGATCTCAGAAAGGGTTGTTGCGGAAGATCGCTTTACTTCTATACATATCGAGGAATTATCAGTCGTAAGCCGGGATACTAAGCTGGGGACAGAAGAGATAACTGCTGATATACCCAATTTGTCTGAACATCAACTGAGTCGGCTTGATGAATCGGGTATCGTTTATATCGGCGCAGAAGTAGAAGCGGGCGATGTTTTGGTTGGGAAAGTGACGCCAAAAGGTGAGACACAATTAACCCCTGAAGAAAAATTGTTGCGTGCAATTTTTGGTGAAAAGGCATCGGATGTAAAAGATACTTCTTTACGGGTTCCATCGGGAATTTCAGGAACTGTGATCGATGTCCAAGTATTTACCAGAGAAGGTATTGAACGTGATAAACGCGCTCAAAAGATCATCGACGATGAGCTGGTTCGTTACAAAAAGGATTTAGCCGACCAGATGCGCATTGTGGAAGAGGATGCATTTGCGAGACTTGAGCGCTTGTTGGTCGGGAAAATTGCGACAGGTGGACCGAATAAGCTCGGAAAAGGAAAGGAAATCACGACCGAGTACTTAAAAAGTTTGGATCCTCACTATTGGTTTGATATTCGACTATCCGATGAGGACGCAAGCATTCAACTTGAACAAGTGCGTGAGAGCATGGCTCAAAAACGGAAGGCATTTGATGCCGCTTTTGACGAAAAGAAGAAAAAACTTACGCAAGGTGATGAGCTTGCGCCTGGCGTTCAGAAAATGGTCAAGATATACATTGCTGTCAAGCGGCGGTTACAGCCAGGCGACAAAATGGCCGGACGGCATGGCAATAAAGGGGTGATTTCCAAGATTGTGCCATTGGAAGACATGCCTTATATGGCGGATGGAACGCCAGTCGACGTGGTATTAAATCCCTTGGGTGTTCCGTCTAGGATGAATGTCGGTCAAATTCTTGAAGTTCATTTAGGATGGGCAGCAAAAGGGCTGGGTAAGAAAATCGATGGAATGCTTAAATCACAACGAAATGCGAGTGAAATAAGGGAATTCCTGGATAAAATTTATAACGCGAGTGGTAAGAAAGAAGACATATCAGGTTTATCAGATGCTGAAATTTTGTCATTAGCAAGCAATTTAATTGAAGGTGTTCCTTTTGCTACACCGGTGTTTGACGGGGCAACCGAGGATGAAATTAAAAATATGCTGGAACTTGCGGGATTACCCAGATCCGGGCAAGTCACATTGTATGATGGCCGTACCGGAGAAGCTTTTGATCGGTCAGTGACGGTCGGATACATGCATGTCTTGAAATTGCATCATTTAGTGGATGATAAGATGCATGCACGTTCGACAGGTCCTTATAGTTTGGTGACTCAACAACCGCTGGGGGGTAAAGCGCAATTTGGCGGTCAACGTTTCGGTGAGATGGAAGTTTGGGCGCTGGAAGCGTATGGTGCTGCCTATACTCTACAAGAAATGCTGACAGTGAAGTCGGATGATGTTACCGGTCGTACCAAAGTATATGAAAGTATCGTAAAAGGTGATCATAAGATTGATGCTGGAATGCCGGAATCATTTAATGTATTGGTGAAAGAGATACGTTCGCTAGGAATGGATATCGATCTTGAACAACATTGATATTTCTGAATTCAGAAAGTAGGTTGAAGTTTCAACCGGTTGTTCATGCCTTTTTATTATGAGTTGATAGCCCCCTGATTTTTACAGGAGTGACGAATGAAAGCACTGCTAGATTTATTTAAACAAGTTACCTATAAAGAAGAGTTTGATGCCATCAAAATCGGGCTTGCTTCTCCAGAAAAAATTCGTTCTTGGTCATATGGAGAAGTAAAAAAACCGGAAACGATTAATTATCGTACTTTTAAACCGGAAAGAGACGGGCTGTTTTGTGCCAAGATTTTTGGTCCTGTCAAGGATTATGAATGCTTGTGCGGAAAGTATAAACGCTTGAAGCACCGCGGGGTGATTTGCGAGAAATGTGGCGTTGAAGTGACATTATCGAAAGTGCGGCGTGAACGGATGGGACATATTGAGTTGGCGTCACCGGTGTCGCATATCTGGTTCTTGAAATCACTGCCATCCCGTTTAGGTATGGTATTGGATATGACGTTGCGCGATATCGAAAGAGTTCTCTATTTTGAAGCGTATGTCGTTACAGATCCTGGCCTAACAACCTTAACGCGCTGCCAGTTGCTTACTGAAGAGGATTATCTGATCAAAACCGAAGAATACGGGGATGATTTCAGTGCCAGCATGGGCGCAGAAGGAATTCGTGATTTGTTGGGTAACCTCGATATCCCTGTCGAGATAGAAAATCTTCGGCGCGAGATGGACTCGACCGGCTCTGAAACGAAGATTAAGAAAATCTCGAAACGTTTAAAGCTACTTGAAGCGTTTAATAAATCAGGGATTAAACCGCAGTGGATGATCTTGACAGTTTTGCCTGTTTTACCGCCAGACCTGCGTCCGTTGGTGCCTTTGGATGGTGGACGGTTTGCAACTTCGGATTTGAATGATTTATATCGGCGTGTAATCAATCGAAATAATCGATTGAAGCGGTTGCTTGAATTAAAAGCTCCTGAAATTATTGTTCGCAACGAAAAACGCATGTTGCAAGAGGCTGTGGATTCATTACTGGATAATGGTCGCCGGGGTAAAGCGATGACCGGGGCTAATAAACGTGCGCTTAAATCCCTCGCCGATATGATCAAAGGAAAAGGTGGTCGTTTTCGTCAGAATCTGCTTGGTAAGCGGGTTGATTACTCCGGACGTTCTGTCATCGTTGTCGGGCCGCAGCTGAAACTTCACCAGTGTGGATTGCCCAAGAAAATGGCGTTGGAGTTATTCAAACCGTTTATCTTTAATAAACTCGAAATAATGGGAATTGCCAGCACCATAAAAGCCGCGAAACGTGAAGTTGAAAATGAAAGTCCGGTGGTGTGGGATATCCTCGAAGATGTCATCCGCGAACATCCGGTCATGCTGAACAGAGCGCCTACCCTACATCGGCTGGGTATTCAGGCATTTGAACCGGTTCTGGTTGAGGGTAAAGCGATTCAACTGCATCCCTTAGTGTGTGCAGCTTTTAACGCAGACTTTGACGGTGACCAGATGGCTGTTCATGTTCCGCTTTCGCTGGAAGCGCAAATGGAATGCCGCACGTTGATGATGTCGACAAATAATGTGTTATCTCCAGCGAATGGAGAGCCGATTATTGTACCTTCGCAAGATATTGTATTGGGATTGTACTATTTAACGCGTGAGAAAGTCGGCGCACGCGGGGAAGGGATGCTTTTCCAGAATTTTAGCGAGGTATCGCGTGCCTATGAAAGTAGAAATGTCGAATTGAACGCGAAAATCACGGTCAGAATTAAAGAAAACGATACGAATGCTGATGGCGAGCGTTGTGAAAAAATTACACGATATGAAACGACTGTGGGGCGGACATTATTATTTGAAATTTTTCCTCCCGGCTTGCCATTTTCATTACTTAATAAAACGCTCAAGAAAAAAGAAATCTCAAAACTCATTAATGCGAGTTTCAGGCGTTGCGGATTGCGTGAAACAGTCATTTTTGCAGATAAGTTGATGTATGCGGGCTTCAGCTATGCGACACGGGCTGGTATTTCAATTTGTGCGGATGATATGTTAGTACCGACCCAGAAAGGAGAAATAATTGCCTCGGCTGAAAAAGAAGTTAAAGAGATTGAGGGGCAATATACTTCTGGCTTAGTAACGCAAGGCGAACGTTATAACAAGGTCGTCGATATCTGGGGGCGAGCGGGTGATCAAGTTGCCAAGGCCATGATGAATCAGCTAGGTGTTGAACCGGTGATAGATCAGGCAAGCGGCAAAGTACATCTCGGAGAAGATGGCAAGCAACTGACGCAAGAGTCATTCAATTCGATATATATGATGGCCGATTCCGGGGCGCGCGGTTCTGCGGCGCAGATACGTCAATTGTCTGGGATGCGTGGATTGATGGCAAAGCCGGATGGCTCGATCATTGAGACGCCGATTACTGCTAATTTCCGGGAAGGTTTAAATGTTTTGCAGTATTTTATTTCGACTCATGGCGCACGCAAGGGTCTAGCGGATACTGCGCTCAAGACAGCTAATTCGGGGTATTTGACCAGGCGTTTAGTCGATGTTACTCAGGATCTGGTAGTAACTGAAGAAGATTGCGACACCGGTAATGGTGTCGTCATGAAAGCGCTTGTCGAAGGTGGCGAGATCATTGAAGCTTTGAGGGAAAGGATCCTTGGTCGAGTTGTAGTAAGTGATGTGATCAATCCAGAAAACCAGGAAGTCGTATTTTCAGCCGGTGTTTTGCTTGATGAAGAAGCGGTTGAGATGATCGAAGCGCTCGGCATTGACGAAGTGAAGGTTCGTACGCCGTTGACGTGTGAAACGCGTTTTGGATTGTGTGCAAAATGTTATGGCCGGGATCTGGGACGCGGAACTCCTGTCAATGTCGGTGAAGCGGTTGGCGTAATCGCAGCACAATCCATCGGCGAGCCAGGTACGCAATTAACAATGCGTACCTTTCACATTGGTGGGGCTGCGTCAAGAACTGCGGTAGTTAGCCAGGTTGAAAGCAAATCGAGTGGAACGGTGCATTATTCATCGACGATGCGTTATGTAACGAACGCCCAAAATGAATTGATTGCCATTTCGCGAAGCGGTGAAATTATTATACAAGATGAGAATGGTCGCGAACGTGAAAGGCATAAAGCTTCCTATGGAGCGACACTGTTAGTTCGTAACGGTGAAACAGTTAAAGCGGGGCAGATATTAACAACGTGGGATCCCCACACTCGTCCGATTATTACGGAATACGCCGGGAAAGTGCGTTTTGAGAACGTGGAGGAAGGTGTCACTGTTGCTAAGCAAATTGATGAAGTAACTGGTTTATCTACATTAGTGGTCATTGACCCGAAACGTCGCGGCGTTACCCAATCAAAAGGATTGCGTCCTTTGGTTAAGTTTCTGGACGATGACGGTAATGAAATCAAAATGGTCGGCAGCAATCAATCCGTAAGCATTACCTTTCAGATTGGTTGTATTATTACAGTAAGAGATGGTCAACAAGTTAGTGTTGGTGAGGTGCTGGCTAGAATTCCTCAGGAAACTTCAAAAACAAGAGATATCACCGGTGGTTTGCCTCGCGTTGCAGAACTGTTTGAAGCAAGATCACCAAAAGATGCCGGCATGCTGGCAGAGGTGACTGGGATAGTTTCTTTCGGAAAAGATACCAAAGGGAAACAACGTTTGATTATCACTGATCTTGAAGGAGTTACGCACGAATACTTGATTCCGAAAGATAAACACGTAATGGCTCACGATGGACAAGTCGTCAATAAGGGGGAAATCATCGTTGATGGTCCTGCCGATCCACGTGACATCCTAAGATTACAAGGGGTAGAAGCATTAGCACGCTATATCACCGATGAAGTTCAAGATGTATATAGGCTTCAAGGTGTCAGGATTAATGATAAACATATTGAAGTTATCGTGCGTCAGATGCTTAGACGCGTTCAGGTAGTAAACCCCGGAGATTCGTCGTTTATTCCTGGCGAACAGGTTGAGCGTGCGGATTTACTGATTGAAAATGAGCGATTGATTGCCGAAAAGAAATTGCCGGCTACCTATGAATTTATGCTGCTTGGTATTACAAAAGCATCCTTGTCTACAGATTCATTTATTTCAGCAGCTTCCTTCCAGGAAACAACTCGCGTATTGACTGAAGCTGCGATTATGGGCAAAAAAGACGAGCTACGCGGCCTGAAAGAGAATGTGATAGTTGGTAGACTGGTGCCGGCTGGCACAGGATTAACGTTTCATAGCAAACGTAAGAATCAAATTAAAACAGCGGAATTTGGATTTGAATCGAATGTGTCAATCGATAGCGCCGTTTAGAGACTGTTAATCGAATCCTTTTGGATTTAGTTAAAAATCTTGACAGCAGGTGGATGACTCAGTAGTCTAGGGGACGAGCCCTGAGAGGGGTCAAGGATTAGGAAGACCGAGTAGTTAATAACAAGAAGAAGATGGGAAGGAAAGGAGAAAGAAAGATGGAAAACCAAAGGAGAGAGAGATGAATGCCAAGAGCTGGCTGAAGAGAGGGGCGCTGATGTTAGGGCTCGTGATAGCAGGGGGATTGCAAGCGGGGAACATACCGACTGTGCCGAACGAGCTGTACGAAGCGCTGAAGCTGGATCGGGAGAAGGTATCGCCGAAGGAATTATATGAAGCGGTAGTGAAGCGTTACAAGGATCCTGAACAAGGAGCTGGGCGCGGCACACTGGCGCAATACTGGGAACCGATACCGTACGGGATTTATTTAGACCCGGCTACATTTTACAAATCACCGACCACGAACAAAGAAATAGCGAGCCGTAAGGAATGCGTGGAATGCCATACGGATGAATCACCGGTGTGGGTACAAGCATGGAAGCGCAGCACCCATGCGAACTTGGACAAGGTGCGTAACTTAAAACCGAGCGATCCGACTTTTTACAAGAAAGCCAAACTGGAAGAAGTAGAAAAGAACCTTCGTTCGATGGGCAAACTGGCGGAAGGCGAGAACCTGAAAGAAGTCGGCTGTATCGACTGTCACGTAGAACCGAACGCGAAGAAAAAAGCGGATCACACCAAAGACATCATCATGCCGACAGCGGATGTATGCGGCACCTGCCACTTGGCGGAATTTGTCGAACGTGAATCGGAAAGAGACACGATGATCTGGCCGCATGACCAATGGCCGGATGGACGTCCATCGCACGCGCTGGACTACAAAGCCAACGTAGAGACCACGGTATGGGCGGCGATGCCACAACGAGAAGTAGCGGAAGGCTGCTCGATGTGCCACACCAACCAAAACAAATGTGACTCCTGCCACACCCGCCACGAATTCTCGGCAGCGGAATCGCGCAAACCGGAAGCCTGTGCTACCTGTCATAGCGGTGTAGACCACAACAACTGGGAAGCGTATTCGATGTCCAAGCACGGCAAGATGGTATCGATGCTGGGCGACAAATGGAACTGGGAAGCACCGCTGAAAGACGCCTATGCAGTAGGTGGACAAAACGCACCGACCTGTGCGGGCTGCCACATGGAATACGAAGGCGAATACAGCCATAACATGGTAAGAAAGATCCGCTGGGCAAACTATCCGTTTGTACCGGGCATAGCGGAAAACATCAGAAGCGAATGGTCGGAAGCGCGATTGGACTCATGGGTAGTCACCTGTACCCAATGCCACTCCGAACGTTTTGCACGCTCCTACCTGGAACTGATGGACAAAGGCACCCTGGAAGGGCTGGCGAAATACCAGGAAGCCAACGCAATCGTCCATCAACTGTATAAAGAAGGCCTGTTAACAGGACAAAAAACCAACCGTCCTGCACCACCGGCACCGGAAAAAGAAGGTTACGCTTACTTTGCGCAACTGTTCTGGTCGAAAGGCAACAGCCCAGCGGCGATCGAGCTGAAAGTACTGGAAATGCACGAAAACGACCTGGCCAAGATGCACGTAGGACTGGCGCACGTCAACCCAGGTGGATGGACTTACACCGAAGGTTGGGGACCGATCAACCGCGCGTATGTTGAAATTCAAGACGAAAACACCCGCATCCGTGAAATGGTTGCACTGCAAGAACGTGTTAAAAATCTTGAAAACAAGAAAACCAGCTTACTCGACTTAGACGGCACAGCAGAGAAAATCTCTCTGGGCGGTTTAGGTGGTGGCATGCTACTGGCCGGAACACTGGCACTGGCAGGCTGGCGCAGACGTAAGCAAAGCGAAGCTTGATAGGCGCTGACACGACAGATCGCACTACCAAAGTAGTGCGATCGGGAGACAAGCTGCTCCCGTCATTAGGGATACTCCTGGTGACGGGAGGTTTGCTTTTGTTAGGCTGGTTTGCCTATCTTTGGTTTAAACCGATACCGGCGCCTTACCAATACCAACTGATAGCGGAAGGCGATGTGCAAAAATTCGGCAAAATGGGGCTGGAAGACTGGCCTGAGCTGAAGCTAAGCGAATACAAAGTCAAAGCGGAAGGAATCGACAAACCGATCGCGGAATTTATCGTCGCCCAACAAAACGCTGAGCCCCCGGTATTGATTTACTGGAAGAACAGCACCAACGAAGTACTCTATAACTTCGACCGCAAGCCATCGGAACTGACGGTACTGGCAACCGCAATCAGCAAATACGCACCGAAAGACGCATTGATACTCAGCTGGTGGGACACCTCACGGCAAATCAAACTGCTCACCGGACGCGACACCTTTTTTACCAGCCACCTGAACGAACCGCTCATGATACCGGTACCCTGGCTGGAACAAAGTGAAGCGATAAGGGCGTATGAAAAACAATTCTGGGAAAGCAAACCCGACGCCAAAGAACTGGAACGCTTCAAACAATTCAGCGGGGCACTAGCGGCGCCAGCGGAAGAAGGCATCAAACAACTGCGGCAACTGATAGGATCCGACCGGGAAACCTACCTGATCGTACACGTAACCGACTTATACAAACTGGGACTCATGTACCCGGAAGAAATTGGCGTCGCCTATCAAAACTTCCCGATGACAGGCAACATGCACGGCCTGATCAACCAAATGAAAGTACAGGTGAAGGAGAACAACTTTGACACCTACACCCTGCAATCGTTGTCGGACAATGAAATCCGGGTATTCTTCCTAAGCGACGAAAAGAGCAGCCAAACACTGCTGGCCAGAATGTTGCCGTTTGTAGACAAACCAGCACCGACAGAACTGGAACTGGCGCAGCTGATCTATCAACAAGGCGGCTACTGGGTATACAAACTGCCGTAGAGAACAGCAAGGACTCAGGGAACACAAAAGAACGCAAAAGAACGCAAAAGAACGCAAAGAAAGTACAACACCGGCACAACAAAAAAGGCGCAAAGCGGCCACATAGTCATTTACACAAACGGACGATAGCGTACAATACGAAGCCATCGGAATTGGATTAAAAAAGCATAAAGCATAAAGCATAAAGGAGGAAGGATGAAACACCCGATCGCATACATACTATCAATATTGGCAGCGGCATTATTTTCCAGTGCGGCACTGGCGGATTTTGAAGGACGCACCAAATGCAGCTCCTGCCACAAATCGCAAGCGAAATCCTGGAAAGACACCGCGCATGCCAAAGCGATGGAATCATTAAAGCCTGGCGCCCGCAAAGAAGCCAAGATCAAAGCGAAGCTGGATCCGGACAAAGACTACACGCAAGATAAAGACTGCGTAGGCTGTCACGTTGACGGCTGGGGTAAGAAAGGCGGCTACACCATTGAAACAGCGAAAAAGCCGCTCGCGGCGGTTGGCTGTGAATCCTGTCATGGCGGCGGCAAGAACTACCGAGGAGATCACCGCAAAGCAGGTCAAGCATTTGAAAGCAAAGGCACCACCACACAGCGTAAAGTGGTTGCAGACAAAGGACAAGACTTTCATTTTGAAGAAGCCTGTGCAGCCTGTCACTTAAACTACGAAGGTTCACCGTGGAAAGGCGCGAAAGCACCGTACACACCGTTCACACCGGAAGTAGACGCGAAATACAAGTTTGACTTTGACAAGATGGTCAAAGACGTCAAAGCGATGCACGAACACTACAAACTGGACGGCACTTTCGTAGGCGAACCGAAATTCAAGTATCACGATGAATTCCAAGCAAGCGCCAAGGAAAAAACAGCGGACAAAAAAGGTAAAGGGAAAGAGTAATGACAGGGATACAAAAAGGAGCGATAGGCACGCTACTGACAGGCGGGTTACTCGGGATATTGCTGGTAGCGGTAGTATTTGGTGGAGAAGCGGCACTCTCAACCGAAGAATTCTGCACCAGTTGTCACTCGATGACCTACACGCAAACGGAACTGAAGCAATCGACGCATTATGGCGCGTTGGGCGTCAATCCTGGCTGCAAGGACTGTCATATACCGCAAGGATTCAAGAACTTTCACTTAGCGCTGTACACCCATGCGGTGGATGGTGCACGGGAACTGTACTTGGAACTGATCAATGACTACTCGACGCTGGAGAAGTTTAACGAGCGGCGATTGATCATGGCGCATGATGCGCGGATGAATCTGAAGAAATGGGACAGTGTGACGTGCAGAGACTGTCATAAAGACCCGAATCCACCGGGAGCGGACGCACAGGAAGCGCACAAGAAGTTAAAGACGGAAGGTGCGACGTGCATAGACTGCCATCAGAATTTAGTGCATGAAGAAGCGCCGATGACGGACTTGAATGCAAGTTTGGCAGCTGGCAAGATGGTGCTGAAGAAAGATGAAGACAGCGATGAAGGTGGAGACGAGGAAGACGAAGAGGATGAAGACGAGGGAGAGGCTGGCGCAAGTGAAGCCGGAGAATCCCAAAGTGATGAAGATGACGAGGATGACGAGGAGTAAGTGGCAGTTATTCTTCTGAAACAGGTTTTGCTTGATATTCAGCGTATTTAAGAAACTGAGTGAGAGCAAGTCTTCAATTAAAGAACCCGTGCAAATTATTTTGTACGGGTTCTTTTCGTTTTAAAAACGCAACTATTTATAAGCCCATGTGGATATAAGCTTAGAAAAATTAAGAAAGGTAAAACATTCGTAAAATATGAGTAGCAATAAAATTGAGTCTTTTGAGCAGCTTGATCTTGCAGCCAATTTGCTGCGCGCTGTATCCGAAGAAGGTTATAAAACACCGACTGATATTCAGGTGCAAGCAATACCGGTCATATTAGCAGGCAAAGATGTGATGGGGGCCGCACAGACAGGGACAGGTAAAACGGCAAGTTTCACCTTACCCATGCTGCAAAGATTGGAAATTCATGCCAACAGCAGCGCTTCCCCAGCCCGTCACTCCGTTCGGGCGTTAATTCTGGTTCCAACAAGGGAACTTGCAATACAAGTCTACGAAAGCGTTAAGGCGTATGGAAAATATTCATTACTGAGATCCACCGTGATTTATGGTGGTGTCAACATTGATACACAGATAGAAGCGCTTCGATCGGGTGTGGAAATTCTGGTAGCGACGCCGGGACGATTAATGGATCATCTCCAGCAAAAAAACCTTGTGCTTTCAAAGGTGGAAATATTCGTACTAGATGAAGCCGACCGGATGCTGGATATGGGTTTCTTGCCAGATATCAAGCAAATAATTGAATTGTTGCCGGAAAAGCGCCAGAACCTGATGTTCTCGGCTACTTTCTCTGAAGAAATCAAGAAACTCGCGAGTAAAATCTTAATTAATCCTGCATCAATCGAGGTTGCAAAACAGAATTCAGTGAGTGATCTGATATCGCATGTTCTGTATCCCGTAGATACAAAGCTGAAGCAAGAATTCTTGGTGGATTTAATTTCGCAGCAAGCATTGCAGCAAGTATTAATTTTTACCAGAACCAAGCACAGTGCTGATCGATTGGCTCAGCAGTTAAGTCGGCGAAACATTACCTGCGCAGCCATTCACGGAGATAGAAATCAATTACAACGCACCAAAGCACTGGAAGAGTTTAAACAAGGTCTGGTCCGAGTACTCGTAGCGACAGACGTCGCGGCGCGGGGATTGGACATTGAAGAACTGACGCACGTGATAAATTTTGAATTGCCGGGTAATCCGGAAGACTATGTACACCGGATCGGGCGTACAGGCCGAGCTGGAAGAAAAGGAACCGCGATTTCGTTAGTCAGCCGGGAAGAAAATAAACTCGTAGCGAGCATTGAAAAACTCATCGGACTGAAGTTAAAAGTAGAACAAGTGAGTAGAAAGGATGACTTAGACTTAATGCAATCATCCGATTCTAAGAATAAAACTGCATTAGCCGGTCCAAAGAGCAAATCCGGTGTGCGCAATCGCGTTGCGAACTCTCAATCTTCAGTGAAAAGCAATGAAGGCATAGCGCCTTTTAACAAAGGGCAGGCAGCAAGAAATACTAATAGAAAAAACAAGGCCAATAAAATAATCGATCCATTATTTACAGAGCCTTATGTTTCAAGTTATCCGGATAACAGTTCGGAATTAGCAAACAACGGCGGGAAAATACATGCAGCAACGCATCGGCAACATTCAAGAAAGCCAGTACCTGCTTTATTCATTTCTCCGGCGATTAGAAATAAGGCGGAATAATTCTCTGCGCATGATTGTACCGGCCAATGTTCAATAAAAAGATTGTGATCAATTTCAGAAAAAGAAAATGTGCGAAAAGGCGGATTTAACAGGAAAGATCGATTTGTTATCGATGTGGAGTAGCGAAGATAACGTATATAATGCCAAATTTCTTAGATTGCAACTATTGTGATTATTAGGCTGAATTAGTAATTTAATCTCCACAATTTCATGTCATTGCCATGCGTCCCATTTTAAAGTCCAGCAAGTTAATCAATGTTTGTTACGATATTCGCGGGCCGGTAATGGATCGTGCCAGACAGATGGAAGATGAAGGCCATCACATCATCAAATTGAACATTGGTAATCCGGCAACATTCGGCTTCGATGTGCCGGAAGAGATTCTGCAGGATGTGATCCGCAATTTGTCAGCGGCTTCCGGTTATTGCGATTCCAAGGGGCTGTTCGCGGCACGCAAAGCGATCATGCATTACACGCAGGAAAAGCAAATCAAGAACGTTCAGCTTGACGACATTTTTATCGGCAACGGCGTATCTGAGCTGGTTGTGCTGACCATGCAAGCGTTGCTCGACAACGGCGACGAAGTATTGATTCCGATGCCGGATTATCCGCTCTGGACAGCGGCGGTGGTACTCTCGGGCGGTGTGGCGCGTCATTATGAATGCAACGAGAAAACCGGCTGGCTGCCCGATCTGGACGACATACGCGCGAAGATCAATCCGAGAACGCGAGCCATCGTCATCATCAATCCGAACAATCCAACCGGTGCGCTGTATCCGAAAGAATTATTGCTCGACATTATCGAGATCGCGCGGCAGCACCAGTTAATCATTTACGCCGACGAGATTTACGACAAGATTCTCTACGAAGACGCAGTACATACATCGATTGCTTCGCTGGCTGACGATGTGTTGTTCATCACGTTTAACGGGCTGTCCAAAAATTATCGCGCAGCAGGTTTTCGCTCGGGGTGGGCGGTGGTATCCGGAGAGAAATCCCATGCGCGTGATTATATTGCCGGACTCAATATGCTGGCTTCGATGCGGTTATGTGCCAATGTGCCATCGCAGTTCGGCATTCAAACCGCGTTGGGCGGCTATCAAAGTATTTACGATCTGACCATGCCGACCGGACGGTTGATGAAACAGCGCGATACCGCCTGGAAACTGCTGACCGATATTCCCGGTGTGAGTTGTTTTAAACCGGAAGCCGCGTTGTATTTGTTTCCGCGGCTGGATCCGGAAATCTATCCGGTGTCAGACGATCAGCAATTGGTGCTCGATTTACTGCTGGAAGAAAAAGTGCTACTGGTGCAAGGCACCGGTTTCAATTGGAAACATCCTGACCACTTTCGCGTGGTGTTTTTGCCGAATACCGACGATCTGACCGAAGCGATTGGCCGCATTGCAAATTTTTTGCATCGCTATCGCAAACGCCTGGGCACTAATTGATAGTTACTCTAATTAGCACTATTCGTAGCTTGTACTGTGTTCTTTATTGCGCTAATTGCCGGTAAATTTTAGGTAGTACTTGAGAGAGCCGGTCTGGCCGGGCGACAATGGCATAATCGCCTCGACCGAATAGATAGGGAAAGTAATCCTGCGCTTGATGATCTATCGTGATTCCAAACACCGATAACCCTGCATGGCGGGCTTCAAAGATAGCTTGACGAGTATCTTCGATACCGTAACGTCCCTCATAATAATCCAGATCGTTCGGTTTGCCGTCGGTTATCAGCAAGATCAGGCGATGGCGCTCCGTGCGCTGATTTAGAAGCTTGCTGATATGACGTAAAGCTGCGCCCATGCGCGTGTAATACCCGGAACGTAATGATGCGATACGCCGAAGTACCCGAGCATCAAACGCATCATTAAAGTCTTTTACTTCGGAGATGCGCACATAATCCCGCTTGCGCGATGTAAATGTGTAAATGGCGAATCTGTCGCGGCATGTAGCGAGGCCTGTCGCAAGGGTAATTAATGCTTCTTTTTCGATATCAAGAACACGTTTTCCACCTATCCAACTGTCTGTAGACAATGAAACATCCATCAGAATCGCTACGCTTAAATCGCGGGATTGCTGCCGTGTATCGAGGTAGACCCGGTCGGAGTACGTGCCGGTTGCATGCAGATCGCATCGTGCGCGCACGAAGGCATCCATATCGAGTTCATTTCCATCCAGTTGGCGACGCAACTTTTCGCGTTTTGGCTGCAATGCCTCAAATTGCCTGCGAATTTTACGAAAACGTTTTTTCGCGTGAGAATCCGGTTCCCAGCGTTCGTTATCTTCAAGCGCGTTCTGGAAAATAATCCGGCATTGCCGGGTGTGATATTGTTTGCGCTTGAAATCCCATTCCGGATAAGCCAGTTCAGCAATCAATATCTCCGGATTGACATCATCCGGAGAAAGATCCAAGTCAAACTTCAATCGAGTGGCAGCGCGTTGTTCATGCGGACTAAGTGTGATTTCTTCAAGCGCCTCGGCAGCATCTTTGGCGGCATCCACTTCGTCGTCTTGCACTGCCCGATTGACATTGACCATTTCCGACCAGCTCATCAATTTTTCGAAACGATTCAATAACAACGGATCATCCCGAGCGCTTTGATCTTGTTTTTTCCGCCGGCTTTTCTTTTTGCGGTGTCTTTCATCGGCTTCAGAATTATTGCCGGCACCGTCATCCAGAACATCCGGGCCGGCATTTGCGGATTCCGGATAAAAATTCACTCTGCCCCACAGCGGGACTGGCAGAAAGGGACGATAATTCCGGGCTGCGCGCCATTGTGTGAAATCGGGCGCCGGTTGCAGGACAGCTTGCAGAAAGACTTCTCCTGCAGAATCTATGCACAATTGATTACCCAGCATTGTTTGAATAACGCTTTCGATACCCTGTTCTTGCGCCGTCAGTGAACGGCGCGGCCGTTGTTCCCGGAGGGCCGCGCAAAGCCTGCGGTAGCTCTGCGCCAAGCCTGGGTAGCACTCGGTGATAGATTGAGTTATCCAGTAAGCCCGATGCAAAAATGCAAGATCGGTTTGTAAAGGATCCTGGAACTTAAGGGGCAGTGAAGATCGGTAATTGCCCGCCGTGGCGAAGAATGCTGCGAGCCAGAAATAATGTTGCCGGTTCAGGTCGTTATCGGGAAAAAAATCCAGCGCTTGCGGCAGCAATACGCGTTCCGCATTGCATTCAACCGGGATCAGCGATTCTTTCATCAGACCGAGGCGCTGCCGCATTGTCAGCCGATGTTCCGAGGATTGCGGCGTTCCTGCAACGATACCTACGCCTGGAGCTCCGCCTAGTCCGCGGAAAAAAATTCCGAGTGCAGTGCGCACATCGTCCAGTGATACCGCCGCTTCCGGATAATGCCGGTAACTGGAAGGTGCGCCAACCATGCGGTGCCATAAACGGCCTGTTTGTTCTTCCAATTCGGTCAATTCAAGCCAATTCATGGCTGGCCGAAGGTTGCGTTGATGAGTTCGAGCAACCCTTGTTTAACTTCCGGGTCGTCGCATAAAGGCTCGACGAGCGCCGCCTCGGCAGCTTGTTGGGGATCCAAGCCATTCTTCAGTAGCGTGGCACAATAAATCAGTAAACGCGTAGATACTACCTCTTCAAGATCAACATCTTTCAAGGCGCGCAACCGTTGCGCCAGCGCAGCGAGAGGGATGCATTGCGGCTCGGGCAAACCGCTTTCGGCCGCAATGATTTCAGCCTCGATAGCCGGCGGCGGGAAATCGAAGCTGATGGAAACGAAGCGCTGGCGCGTGCTGGGTTTCAGGGATTTCAAAATATTCTGATAACCCGGATTGTAGGATACTACCAGCATGAATTGCTGCGGGGCTTCGAGCAATTCTCCGGAGCGTTCCAATGGCAAAATCCGACGGTCATCTGTCAAGGGATGCAGCACTACTGTCACATCTTTGCGAGCTTCCACAATTTCATCCAGATAACAAATGCCACCTTCGCGCACCGCGCGCGTCAACGGTCCATCCATCCACTTAGTTTCGCCGCCTTGCAGCAAATAACGTCCGGTCAAATCCGCCGCTGTCAAATCATCGTGACAGGACACCGTGTGCAATGGCCGTCCCAGACGAGCGGCCATGTGCATGACAAAACGGGTTTTGCCGCAACCGGTCGGTCCTTTGATGAGCAGCGGCAGACCTTCACGATAGGCGGTTTCAAACAGTGCGCATTCATTACCGGTTGGCCGGTAAAATGGAACGAGCGCCGCTCCGGCGGATTGTTGAACGGTACTGTGATCGATCATCAAGCGTTAATGCGCGTAGCTTGGTGACAAGGCTTTTTCGCGCGCGGGCCCTAATGCCGAATAGATGAACAGTAATGCGCCAATGATGAAAAATACTCCGGAACCGAGGCGCAACCAATAAAACAATTCAATTTGCGATTGCACTTGCATGTATCCCATTTCCAGCACGCGTTGCAGGTGCGTTTGCAGGATACCCGCAAATATCAGTGCAAACGTAATGCCGATCATCGCCGTGTTCATGAGCCAGAAACTCCAGATATTCAAGGTTTGGTTAAACGGCTGCAACTTACGCAATGCCGGTAACGCGTAAGTGAAGAACGCCAGGTTCAGCATCACGTAGGCGCCGTAAAAGGCCAAGTGGCCATGCGCAGCGGTCAATTGCGTGCCATGCGTATAGAAATTAATCGATGGGAAGCTGTGCATCAGACCGAGCAATCCGGCGCCGATGAAGGCCATCACCGGGCAACCCAGGCTCCAGAGAATCGCGGCTTTGTTCGGATGGTTCCGGCCGCTTTTCTTGACCAGGTAAAAAGCCCACAGCATCATGGCAAAAAATGGAACGACTTCGAGGAAAGAAAATATGATGCCGATCCAGTGCCAATATTCCGGCGCGCCAATCCAGTAGTAATGATGGCCGGTGCCAAGCAAACCGCTGAATAGCGAAAAACCGACAATCACATACAACCACTTCTCAATCACTTCGCGATCGACACCGGTCAGCTTAATCAGCAGGAACGCCAGCATGGCTGCCATAATCAACTCCCACACACCTTCCACCCATACATGCACGACCCACCACCAGTACAATTTATCGACAGCCAGATTGTCGGGATTGTAAAAAGCGAACATGAAGAAAATGGCTGCACCCCATAAACCCAGCAGCAACACGATCGATACCACCGTTTTGCGCCCTTTGAGCACGGTCATGGTGATATTGTAAATAAATATCAGGAAAGCGATAACCATCAAGATTTTGACCCAAAAAGGCTGTTCCAAAAATTCCCGTCCTTCGTGTACGCCTGACAGGTAACTGCCGACCGCAGCCAATGCGGCAAAGACAAAAACGCCCAATTGCAGCCATGCGAGTTTGGGGCTGTGAATTTCCCTTTCGCTTTCTTCGGGAATCAGAAAATAACTGGCGCCGAAATAACCCAACAGCAGCCAAACCAGCAACGCATTCGTGTGTATCATCCGGATAATATGGAAAGGCGCCGTTTCAGAAAGAAAATTAGGAAACACATAAATGGCGCCTGCCAGCAGACCGGCCAAAACTTGAACCAGAAACAATGCCAAAGCAGCGACAAAATAGGGAAAAGCAAGTCCCTGTGTGTGATATTTCATTACTATGCCTCCATGAAAACGTCTTGATGAATGAATTTGCCTGAAAGATCGCGAGGATTAACCGGATATTCCGGGAGGCCAGCCAAGGGTGTTGATACGGCTTGTCCATTCCAGAAAATCGACTAGATCATCCAGTTCCTGCTCGGTTAAATTGAATTGAGGCATCTGCCGGCGCCCTTCGATACGGGTCGGTTGCGCGCGCATCCAGGCTTTGAGCCCTAACCGGGCGCCTTCCGGGCTTTGTTTGCCGCCGTAACGAATCCAAACATTGCCTAACTCGGGCGCAAAATAAGCGCCTTCTCCAAGCAGTGAATGGCAATTGATGCAGGAATGGCGTTCCCACACATGCTTACCCCGCGCAACCGATTCTGTCAGCGTGGACTCATCGGTGGCTACATTCACCATGTAGAAATGCGTGTGAATGGTTAACGCCGTAAAAACGGCCAGAAAAAAAATAGAACCGCCATAGAAAATATTGCGAGCGGCTGATTTGGTTAAATACTCGGCCATAATGCGCGACTCCTCTTTGACAAACAATGAAAGACCCTTTTACTAAAAAGGTAAATTATCCATAATTATCAAATGGATATATCATTTTCCTAGAATCTTTATCGATTCTAGCCTAAATCATCCGGAATGAGAAGCCGTGTCAGAAAACAGGGAACAAATAAGGAACGGTTTTGCGCTTGACGGAAAATCTTATCAGGGACTTGCTTGAAATGAGGAGGGGCAAACAATTAAGTTGCTGTAATTCGGGTGAGTGTTCACACGGACAGAGCCGCCAAACGCCGGACCGCTATTATCGTATATAATCGCGTTCATTCCATAACTTGTTTTTATTCTTAAATTTATGAAACCCATACAAATTGGCTTATTAGGTATCGGCACGGTGGGAGGCGGAACCTATACCGTTTTGAAACGCAATCAAGAAGAAATCGCGCGCCGCGCGGGTAGGGAAATCGTCATCAAAATGATTGCCGATACCAATCTGGAAAGAGCGCGCAGCCTGGCCGATGCCAACGTCATTGTGACTTCCGACGGTCATGAAATTACCCGGAATCCGGAGATCGATATTGTCGTTGAGTTGATCGGCGGCCAAACCATTGCCAAGGAGTTGATTCTGGAAGCGATTGCCAACGGTAAACACGTGGTGACCGCGAACAAAGCGCTGCTGGCTAATCACGGTACCGAAATTTTCGCCGCTGCACGCGCCAAAGGCGTGATCGTCGCGTTCGAAGCGGCGGTGGCGGGCGGTATTCCGATTATCAAAGCGTTGCGCGAAGGATTGACGGCCAATCGCATCACCTGGATCGCCGGCATCATCAACGGCACCTCGAATTTCATCTTGTCGGAAATGCGCGACAAAGGCCTGTCGTTTGAAACGGTGCTGGCGCAAGCGCAAAAACTCGGTTATGCCGAAGCTGATCCGACGTACGATATTGAAGGCATCGACGCCGCGCACAAAATTACTTTGATGTCGGCGATTGCGTTCGGTATTCCGGTGCAATTCAGTAAGGTTTACATTGAAGGCATTACCAAGCTGACCGGCGAAGACATCCGCTACGCCGAAGAACTCGGTTATCGCATTAAACTGCTCGGCATTACCAGGCGTGTCGAGAAAGGCATCGAATTGCGTGTGCATCCAACGTTGATTCCGATCAAGCGTTTGATCGCCAATGTCGAAGGCGTGATGAATGCGATTGTGGTCAAAGGCGATGCCGTCGGTGCGACACTGTATTACGGCGCCGGCGCCGGTTCGGAACCGACCGCGAGTTCGGTGATTGCCGATCTGGTCGATATCACGCGTCTGCATACCGCCGATCCGAAGCATCGCGTACCGCCGCTGTCGTTCCAGCCGGACTTGCTGTCCGATACACCGGTGATTCCGATGGAAGACGTGGAGACTTCGTATTATCTACGCATCCAAGTGGTCGATAAACCCGGCGTGATGGCGGAAATCACGCGCATCGTCGCGGAGCAGAATATCTCGATCAGCGCGTTGCTGCAAAAAGAGGCGAGCGACGAGTCCGATCAAGTCAGCGTCATCATGTTGACGCATTTGACGGTTGAGAAAAACATCAACGCAGCCATCAACCGCATCGAAGCGCTGCCGGTCGTTACCGGTAAGGTGTTCCGCTTGCGTATCGAAGAATTGAATAATTAATGTGAAATCCGGCGGCAACGCGGCAAACTGCTTCGATGGCGTTTGCCGCATCCCCGGCCTTTCGCTGCTGTATAACCTGAAGAGACCAATCATGCGTTATATTTCCACCCGCGGTGGCATGCCGCCCAAATCCTTTTCTGAAATCCTGTTGAGCGGCCTGTCGCCCGACGGCGGACTGGCGATACCGGAAGCGTATCCACAAATCACGTCAGCGGAACTTGCTGCATGGCGGAATTTAAGTTATCCGGCCTTGGCGTTTGAAATCCTGTCGCGTTTCGTCGACGATATTCCAGCGGACGATTTGCGCAACATCATCAACCAGACCTATACCGCCGAAGTGTTCGGCACACCGGATATCACGCCGCTGAAAACGCTGGAGCCGGGGTTGCATATTTTGGGATTGTCGAACGGCCCAACGCTGGCGTTCAAAGACATCGCGATGCAATTGCTCGGTAATCTGTTTCAGTATCAATTGGGTAAAACCGGCGACGAATTGAACATTCTCGGTGCCACTTCGGGTGACACCGGCTCCAGCGCCGAATACGCGATGCGCGGCAAACGCGGCATCCGCGTGTTCATGCTGTCGCCGCTCGGTAAAATGAGCCGCTTTCAGACTGCGCAAATGTTCTCGTTGCAAGACAAAAATATTTTCAACATCGCCATTCGCGGCGTATTCGACGATTGCCAGGACATCGTCAAAGCAGTCAGCAACGACCATGCTTACAAAGAAGCGCATCGCATCGGCACGGTCAATTCGATCAACTGGGCGCGCATCGTCGCGCAAGTGGTGTATTACTTCAAAGGCTATTTCGCTGCGACCAAAACCAACGATGAGCAAGTGTCGTTCGCCGTCCCATCCGGCAATTTCGGCAACATCTGCGCCGGACATGTCGCCCGCATGATGGGATTGCCGATCAAACGCTTGATCCTCGCAACCAACGAAAACGACGTGCTCGATGAATTTTTCCGCACCGGCGTGTATCGTCCGCGTACGACTACTGAAACCCAACACACCAGCAGCCCGTCGATGGATATTTCCAAAGCCTCCAACTTCGAGCGTTTCATCTTCGATCTGACCGGACGCAACGCGCAACAGGTTAGGGAATTGTGGTCAGCAGTCGATCAAGGCAAGCCTTTCGATTTATCGCAAACGCCGCTGTTCGCGAAAATCCAGGATTACGGCTTCGTCTCAGGCAGTAGCAACCACGCCGCACGCATCACCACCATCCGCGACATCTACCAACGCTATCACGTGTTGGTAGACACGCACACCGCCGATGGCCTCAAAGTCGGCCAAGCGCACCGCGAAACCGGCGTGCCGCTGATTTGCCTGGAAACCGCACTACCGGCGAAATTCGCTGAGAGCATCGTTGAAGCGATCGGCCGCGAACCGGAACGCCCAACGGGTTTCGAGAACCTGGAAAGCTTGCCGCAACGGTTTGTGGTGAAGGATGCCGATGTGGCGGCGGTGAAGGCGTATATTGATGAATTCAGTGGGGCGCAATAGCATTGCACCGGATGCTTGATGGTGCAATGCGCTATGCTTATTGGCACCTTATGAGTATGGTAGTTGGAAAAATTTTTGAACTTCAATTAGTGCGAAGTATAGAGAGTATTGGAGTCCCTGTTGTAATACTGCCTTATTCAACTTAAGAAAGTCGTAAGATGCTTATTATGAATAAATCTGAAATAATAAAAGTGCTTTCATTGATTGCCAAAGAGAGCGCTAATGAAAGTAAACGATATGGAGCTCATTATTACGAACACGACAGCGGAAAATATCGTTCTTGTCCTGAAATGTTTATTGTTCACTCAGTATTAAATAAGCTAAGAATAGCCGGTTATGGTGTTACTGCAGAAGCACTCCAGGGAGGAATATGGAAACTTGCGGGGGAGGAAAATACCGCCCCCGAAGGGACAGAACGTTATCGATACGACCTTGCAATCTGGAAATCTGCTGAAACCCCTATAATGTTATGTGAATTTAAATGGCATTTCCGTTCATCAGATTTTCATAAAGATGCAGAAAATTTGGTTGTGGCCCAGAAGAAATTGAGGGCGGTTCCTGTCATAGTGCTTTTAGCAGTAGAACCTAACAAAGATCGCCTCGGCAAGATCTTAACCGCTGAAGAACAATTTATGGAAGATAAATATGGACTGCTCAGGAAAGAACGTAGCCAAGTAAAAAGCACTCCAACATATTTCTGCGGTAGAGTAAATAAAAATGATTGTTCGTATACCCAAGTTTCAGCTATGGCTCTGAAAGCATAAGGAGTGAATGGATTGCATTTTGATACACTATTTCCATGGTCACAAATCCACAAGGTTGTGTTTTGATATGACGCTGTATAAGAATCAAATTTACCGATGATTGTCTACTACTTCACGTCTTCTGAATTCGCGCTAAAAGCCCTGCGTGACCGCCGGTTAAAAATTGCACGCATAATGAACTGAACGATCCATTTAAATTTCGTATCACCGATTCTTGCTTCATTCTATTAGAAGCAGGAAGGTCGTAAGTCGGAAGCGGCGTTAGCGGTGTTCCGGTATTCCAACGAATATATCCTCACCGGCTATTCTCCATGTAGAAACTGAGCTCGCGAAGCCCACGGCAGGATGCGTGAGTTGGGAAAACCCTTGCCAGATCACATAATGCCCGGGATTATGCGAACAAGCCGGGCTAGTCGATGGCTTCGACTGTGACGATATCGCTAAAACGTTCAAAATCCTTGGTGTTATGGGTATGGCTGGAATACTGTAAGCCAGCATTGTGGCGACGATATTGGCGTCGTGGACTTTTTTGCCGCTGATTTCGTAGCGCGTCATCAAGTTCAGGAGTTTTTCTGTTACCGCTAAACTGTCATCGGCGACGTTGAATTGTTCCAGGAATTGGTTTATCTGGGCCAGAACTGTTTGTTTCGGCACTGCACCGAAGGCCTGCGGCCGGGTCAAGGTGGCCAGGTATTCCCGGATCACCTGACGGCTTATCCAGAGTTCCCGTCCGTCTTCAAAGGCGGTTGTGATAGCAGTCAGGGCGTTTTTATGGAGCGGTGCTTCCAGCACATTGGCGTACACCAGTGTGTTGGTGTCGATGAACAGCGCGCCGTCAGCGGCCATCGTTTTCGTACATATCTTCGCGGTGCAGACTCAAGTCTTCCGGCCATTTGCCTACGCTGACCACAGGAAAAACCAGCGGTTTCTTGGCCTCGTTTGCCGCTGTTTGTTGTTCCATCCGCGTTTTTAAGAAATCGACGAAATCCTCGACTTCCGCGATCCGGTCGGTAGGGAGCGACCTTATTTTGTCGATCAACGCTTGAGTGTCTTGCTTACCAGTTGCCATCATTATTCTCCACTCAACTTAATTCACCCAAAAAATAGCTTCAGCATAAGGGAATTCCAGAATACGTAATTTTGCTGCATCCTAACATATATGTGTTGATACCCACTCAAACTAAAAAACTTCCGGAAAAACCTGAGCGTTTCAGAATTCATTCCCTCGGCTGTTATCGACATCTTCCGGACTCACCAGACTGCCGGCATTGCCCCATGCATTCCGGATGTAAGATACCACCTGGGCGATTTCAATGTCGCGGATGAAATGCTGATAGGGCGGCATGCCGTAAGGTCTCGGATTGCCCGCCGTGGCAGGCGGGTAGCCGCCATACAGCACGCTGCGGATGGTGTTCAGCGGGGGATTCATGGTCACGTTGCGGTTTCCTGCCAGCGGGGGGTATATTTTGGGCGTGCCTTCCCCGGATTTGCCGTGACAATCTTGGCAGTGTTTTTCATAGACCGCCTCCCCGAGAGCCAGGTATTGGCGTACCTGTTCCGGCATTTTCCGGGCTTTTCGAGGCGCTTGGGCATGGTCTTGCTTCTCGCCCAGCGACTGAAGGTAAACCGCTATCGAACGCATGTCCTCATCCGATAGATATTGCAGACTTTGCCGGACAATCGTGGCCATCGGGCCGGAAGTCACGGCATGGCCGTTTATCCCGGTGGACAGCAGCTCGACGATGTCCTCGATCGGCCATTCACCTACGCCGGCTTCCAGCGGGGATATCAAGGAGGGCGCGTACCAGTAGGTTCCCACGATTTTGCTGCCGCTGAGCTTATCGTCCTGGCTGGCTCCCCAGACATTGCGGGGGGTATGGCAGGCGTTACAGTGTCCGAGTCCCTGAACCAGATAATTACCCCGGTTCCATTCATCGCTTTTTGATTTATCCGGTTGATAGACGCCTTCCTTGAAATACCATTTCCGCCAGAGAAACAGGAGTGTCTGGTTATCGTAAGGCGGGCGTATCTTGTGCGGTGGATTGGTTTGCGCGACGGGCGGCAGTGAGCGTAAATACGCGAAAATCGCATCGGCGTCCGGCCGGGTAACCTTGGTGTATTCGGTATACGGAAAAGCCGGGTACAAATAGCGGCCATCCTTCGATTTTCCATGATGCAACGCTTGCCAGAAATCCTCGCCGCTCCAACGGCCGATCCCGGTTTCATTATCCGGCGTGATGTTTGAAGTGATGAATTCACCGAAAGGCGTATTCAGCTTACGCCCGCCCGCATAAGGTTCTCCACCCCGCATGGTATGACATCCCATGCAATTGCCTGCGCGGGTAAGGTACTCTCCGCGCCGGACTTGTTCCGCATCGGAATCAGCCGGTATCTGAGCCGATGCCGCTTGCGCCAGAAACAGCAAACCACCCGCAACAACGATGGTTCGCCATTTGCTCGTAAACCCTGCCGCGCTTGCATTTCTCATCGTGACACCTCCTTCACGGACAAAATAGTCCGGCAGCGTTGCGCCAGTTCCGGGGTCAGCGCATCCGCTCCGGCCGGTTGCCCCGATACCGGCAGTCCGGGCAGCCACAGTGCCAGTGCATTGACTTCTTCTTGTGTCAGTTTTTTTGCAATTTCCGACATGCAGTCGGGTATTTGGCCGCGCATGATCCCGCCATTGCGCCAGCCACCGAACTGTGCGGCCAGATAGGCATGCGGCAAGCCCAGCAGACCGGGAATGGCCGGTTGCATGCCCATCAGCGCTTCGCCATGGCAGGCGCTGCATGCCGGAAGATCGCGCTCGGGGTCGCCGGAATACATCAGTGTTTCCACGGATTTTGTTTCATCGGGTGACAGGGCGGGCACTACCGGCTCCGGATGTGTGTAGGGTTGGTCAGCAAAATACTCCGCGATTTCCCGCATGTATTCATCCGAGAGGTTTTCGAGCAAAATGGCCATCGGCTGATAAAAGCGCCGTCCATCGCGGAAATTACGCAACTGATTATAGAGATAACCGGCCGGTTTGCCGGCAATACGCGGGAAATAGGCATCCCGGTCTATCAAGTCGGCATCTCGATGACAGATGATGCAAGGCTTGATCCGTTCATCCAGGTTATCGGGTATTTTGGACGACGCCGGTTCGACAGCGCTTGCCAGACCGGTAATCATTGTTAACAAGAGGAAAATAAAGAACTTCATTGATGCGTGAATCCCTGAAAAATAATTAAAATACCGGTAATTCTCCGTCAGTAACCAGCATGCGGAATTGCAAAGTGGCAGTTTATATCACTAGTTGTAATCCAAACAACCGGATGATAAACCTGGTTAATCGCATCTCAGTCCGCTGCCAGTACCCGAACATGCGCCGCCACGCAGCGCGCCAGCGATTTCAATTCATAGCCGCCTTCCAACGCTGAGACGATGCGGCCTTGTGAGTATTTCGCGGCGATCGCTTTGATTTGCCGCGTGATCCACACGTAATCGCCGTCTTCCAGATTCAGTTGCGCCATGTCGTCATCCTCGTGCGCATCGAATCCGGCGGAGACGAAAATCATCTCCGGCCTGAAGCGGTCGAGCGCCGGCAGCCAGTGGTCGGTTACTGCCTGGCGGAATACGCCGCCATTACTGCCGCGCGGCAGCGGCACGTTGATCATGCGCTCGGTCGCGCTGCCGGCGCCGCTGTAGGGGTAGAAAGGGTGCTGGAATGTCGAGCACAGCATGACGTGCGGGTTGCCACGGAAAATCTCCTCGCTGCCGTTACCGTGATGCACGTCGAAATCCAGGATGGCAACGCGCTGCAGGTGATGATGCGCGATGGCATGCGCCACCCCCACTGCGATATTGTTGAATAAACAAAAACCCATGGCGCGATCGGATTCGGCGTGATGGCCGGGCGGGCGAACGGCGCAGAACGCATTGTTCACCGTACCGGCCAGCACCAGATCGGCCGCCAGAATGACAGCGCCAGCAGCGTGTAAGGCAGCGCTCAAGGAAAACGGATTCATCGCGGTGTCGGCGTCTAATGCCACGATCCCGGCAGCCGGGGAAGCCTGGCGGATGCTGTCGATGTAGTCCGCAATGTGCACCCGCGCCAACTGGTCTGTCGTAGCCAGCGGCGCGTCGTAACGTTGCAGTTGTTCCAGCAACCCGGCGGTTTTCAGTTCATTCTCGATGGCGATTAACCGCTGCGGGCATTCCGGGTGGAACGATCCCATATTGTGCTTGAGGCAATCCGGATGGGTGATATACGCTGTTGGCACGCTATTTTCCGATTCCAAGTAAATTCAAAGTCAGTGTGGCGATCATACTCGCGTTTGCGGGTGGTCTCAAAATGCAAAGTTTATTCAATTAACCGGGTATACCGTGATAAATTATCAGCAATCCGGTTTTTTTGTGTAATGGTATATTTTCGTCATATCAAATGGGGAGTCATTGATGAACGAGTTTATTGGCAACATGTTGAAATTTCTTTCGATTGAGTCGCTGATGGAAAAAGGCTGGCTGGAGTTGACGCAAATCACGATGCCGCTTTTTCTGTTATTTCTGGTGTTTTTCGGGTTGAGTTTCTATATTCAACATAAGCGATGGAAAGCAGTCGCGTCGGTCATTTGCGCGCTGGTTGCGTTTGTCTATTTGCCGTATGAGTTTTACCGCCAGTCAATGGTATCCGCCCGGGCGCATGCCAATGTCGGTGAGGTTCAGGGGAATTTGCAGGAATTTCTGGATTCCGCCAGTCTGGCGCATGCCAAAGGCATCGTGGATAAAGAAGCGGCCGCAAGCGTATTGGATGAAATGATTCATGGCATCAAGCCGGATAAGAAGAAGGAATTGATTTTGATTTCCTGGCTGGTGGCGGAAAATGAGAAAAACGCGCTCGCGCAAATTGACGGCAAGCAAAAAACGCTGGCTGACGATCTCAAATCCGATTTGGCGGCGGCCAAAACGGAGATTATCGATTCGCGTCCGCCTGTCGATAAAATTTCCGAAACTATCGTGCGCAAGCTGGACGATGATGTCAAAGTGCTGGTCGAAAAGAAAATGCAAGCTTTCAAGGAGGAGCTCGACGGTTCCCTGGATAGCTTTAAAGACGGCATCAACACCTTCGTGCAAGCAGAACTGAATAATTACCAGACTAAATTGGCGGGTATTACGCAGCAAAATGTCGATGAACTGAGAAATGTTTCCAACCGGGTTAACCAGGCACTTACCGAGCAGGTTAGAAAAATCAATCAAGAATCATTGAAAAAACTGGATGACACCAAAGAAAGCATCGAGGGACTCGGCGCCGCTTCGGATAGCGGCTTGCGAAACATTACGCAACAAATGAAGCAATTGTCGGCAGCTATCGAAACCGCTCAAAAGGTTGCGCAAAAACGAAATGAAATCCTGTTTGAGTATAACGAATGTATGCGAACGACGGGGGTATTGGATCTGGGTGGTAAAGGCGAACAATGCAAATCCAAGTATCAGCAGGATTTGTCTGGTTTGAAATAGTCAATCGCTGCCGGTCTGATGGCAGTTATTTGAGATAGCCATCAGACCGCGCCGGCCATCGTCATGTGCGCAGCATGACCAGCATGGTCAGATAGAAGATGTACGCAGTTACAAAAACAATCCCTTCATTGCGCGATACCATCCGCTCGCTGCGGAATACCGGCAGGCAAGCAACGGCGACGATTGCCGCCAGCGGTAAATCGATCCATAAAATATCATCTTCAACGCCGATTCCGCCAGGGGCGGCCAGCGTAGTCAAACCCAGGATCACCAGAATGTTGTAGATACTGCTGCCGATCAAGTTGCCGACCGCCACGTCCCGGTCATTCCGGTAAGTGGCTACGAGTGTCGTTACCAGTTCCGGCGCGGATGTGCCGATGGCAACGATTGTCAATCCGATGAAAGCATCGGAGACGCCGTAAGTCTTGGCAATGTTCACCGCCCCCGCGACCAGAAAATCCGCACCCAATACCGTTAGCGCCATACCTGTGAACAACAGCAATGACTGTAGAGCATATTGCGGATACCGGTGTGCTTTGGGAATGGGCTTCTCACCGAATTCCTCCGAAAATTCTTTCTTGGTTGCGGCACTTTCCTTGCGGCTTTCTTTGATCAGCAAGATCGTATACAACACCGCGGCAAGCACCAGCAGCGTACCCTCGATCCGAGACAGGACGCCGTCAAGCGACATCAGCATCAAAATGAAAGCCGATCCGATCATCACCGGCACATCGAGTTTGATACTCAGAAGTCGGATTGGCAACGGGCGGATAACCGCACTCAGGCCCAGGATAAACAAAATGTTGAGGATATTGGTGCCAGCGATATTGCCGATCGCCAGCGAACCTTTATCCTCCGCGACCGCCGTGATGCCGACCGCTAGCTCGGGGGTGCTGGTTCCGATCGAAACGATGGTCAAGCCGATAACGATCGGGCTGACACCGAGCATTGCGGCTACCCGGGTAGCGCTGCGCAGCAGCATCTCGGCTCCCAGGACGATGATCACCAAGCCGCCGAGGAAGATGATGACCGGATGTAATTCGATCATTCGCTTTGCTTATCTGCCGCGGGCACCACGAGTACATCCGAAGAAATCCATTGCAAAACCCGGTTAAGGGAATTTCTGAACAGCGTATCGAACAAGCCGGTGCTTTCACTGGAACCCATCACGACCAGATCGATTGCGTGCCGGCGGACATACCAGGTGAGTGAAGTTTCCAATGCTTCATCCACCGGTACGATGCGCCTGATTCGTGACCGGGGGATGCCGCTGCCGGTGACGAACCGCTCACAACGTTCATGAACTGCGGAACCGGCAAGTTTTAATGCTGCGCTTTCCGGCGCGGAACCCATCGCTTTGGGACGCTCGTGTGCGTAGAACACATCCACGGCGGATTGCGGGAACCACTGCGCGGCGGCAAGCAGCGCGGCACTGGAATTCCGGGATAAGTCGGTGGCGGCGACAATATTACGATACGGCCCACGCACACGATTGCGGACGATCAGCAGCGGCTGTTCCAATGTCTGCGACAATTTCTCGACAGTGGATCCTAGCAGAAAACGCCCGAGCGGTTCGTCCCGCGCTACGCCGGTTATCACTAATCCAGCGCCGGTTTGCCTGGCAACGAGGGTGATCGAATCCGCAGGCGCGGTTGAGCGGACCAACCGGATGTCGGCGCGCGATCCCATGTTCGCCAGATCCTGGCTTAACTGATGACGCGCATCGTGTTGCAAATCAAACGATTTATCGCCTGCGGCCCATGCCAGGATTTGATCCGGCGCGCCGGGAATATCGAAGACATTGAGCGCTGTCAGATGCGATTGCCAAGCCTGCGCCAGCTGGATAGACCGGTCGAGCGCGCGGTCGCAGCGCGGGCTTAGATCGGTCGCCAGCAGTAAATGCGCCGGCGGCGGGAAGGACGGCGAGGAGGGCGCATCTTTTTCCGTGCCCGGTTCGCCGGAAATACGGCCGCCGGTTTGCATTCCGCCGAGCGTTGCCAATTCCGGAGAACGCGCATCGACGATTACCAAGAGATCCGTTGGCGCTTCGTCCAACACCCGTTTGGTGACGCTTCCCAGCAATAATTCTTCGGTAACGTGCGTGCCATGCTTGCCCATAACGATCAGATCGCAATCTTGACGTTCGGCTTGATTGAGGATGGCGCGCGTGGCGTCGCCGCACTCCACCTGCGCATGATACTGGTCTTGCGTCAAGCCTGCATTCCGGGCCAGTTCGTGCAGTAAATGCAACGCTTTCTCGCAGGCTCCGTGCCGGTAGCGCTTAATGTCATCTTGGGTGACGCCGGCGTAATTCAATAACCCTTCGAACGGCACGTCGAATGCATGGAACAGCACGATACCGGCATCGGGAGCGATCTCACGGGTTATCCGGAGGGCAAGTTCCGAGGCCGGCGAAAAATCGATCGCCAGTAAAGCTTTCTTGTACGAACCGCGGACGCCGGTTTTCACAATCAATACCGGGCAATGGCATTTGCGCAGCAGATGCGAGGCGGTCGAGCCAATTAGAAGCCGGCGCAATGCGTTATCCCCGCGGGAACCGGCAATGACAAGATCCGCGCTCGTTGAGGCGGCGCAAGCCGGAATCGCCGCAGCGGGCAATCCCTCCTCGACTAGAATTTCCGCAGCCACTCCGCAGTTGCGGGAAGTATCGGAAATAATCGAATGCAATTCATTACGCTGCTTATCGACCAGCTTGCTCGCGACGGCGGCAGCCTGGCTTCCGATAAGATCCTGCAGCGAACCCAAAGCGTTCAGTCCGAGAGCATGCATGACCGTGCAGCGGGCCGAAGTTATCCCGGAAATATCGAAGCCTCGCTCGATGGCTTGCAAGGATGGGGATGACAAATCCGTTGCAACAAAGACATGGTTAATCAGTTTCATTAATAGCGCTCCTTTGCGTATGGAATATATGCAACCGGCTTTTCACAAACGGTCGATTCTGGCGATACGCAGGAAAGTTTTTTCCGCTTCAACGCACAGGAACAATAGTAAGCCCAAGCTGAGTATAGCCGCCCAGGAATGAATATCGAGTGCGACACTTTTGAAAAGATGATGCATCGGTGCTGTGTAGGTAAAGGCGAGTTGCAGCACGATCAGAATGCCGGATACCCGCAGAACCGCCGGGTTGCCGCGTAGCGTTTCCAGTCTGAATGCGTGCGCCGTAAAATGACGGACATTGAATAGATAAAACAGTTCGCACACCACAATCATATTGACTGCGGCGGTGCGTGCCGTTTCGAGGCTGCTGCCGCGCTGCAATTCCCAATTGAAGATGGCGAATGTCGCGGCTACCATCAAAACGATCACAAACAGAATCCGCAACCCGAGCGCTTGCGTGATCAAAGGCTCGCCGGGCGGGCGTGGCGCAAGCGTCATGACACCCCGCTCCGCCGGTTCAAATGCCAGAGCCAATGCCAGCGTGACCGACGTGACCGTGTTTACCCATAGGATCTGACCGGCGGTTACCGGTAGCGGTAAACCAGCAAAGATCGCCAGCAGAATGACACCGGCTTCGCCGCCATTGGTAGGCAGCATGTGCATCAGCGATTTCTTGATATTGTCGTAAACCACGCGGCCTTCGCGGATAGCGCTGGCAATCGTGGCGAAGTTGTCATCCGTCAAAACCAGATCGGATGCTTCGCGGGCGGCATCGGTGCCTTTTTGACCCATGGCGACTTATATGGACGCCTCCCGGTCTGGCAAGAGATATTTCGTGTTTTAGCGATACGAAGAATCGGCTGCAGTCTTATATCCGGCCTTATTGCAGATTGGATTTCTATCTGCGGGCCCTGATGGAATTCGCCAAGAACGCCCTCATCTCCTTGTCGTGCTCAAAGCACTTAACGCCATGCAGGTTCACGTTCTTGCGGTCCGACCTGTTTCGCCATCACACGGGTTTATCTACCTGCGCAACCTATCAGCATTCCACTCCTTTTTAGTGGTTGTTCTTTGTTATGTGGGCTCTTGGCTCACATAACCCTTTTGGTACTCTCGATCGTGCGCCAAAATCGCCCACGCCGTTCGTGCCATCTTGTTAGCCATCGCAACAATGGCCACATTCGTCGGACGCCTATGCAGCAGTGCTTCGCTCCACGCGCCTTTATCTTTGGCGATGAACATGACTGCTCTGGCGCCATGGATCAGCAAAGTTCGTAAATACGTGTCGCCTCTTTTACTGATACCTAACAGCTTGACCTTACCGCCCGTGCCACTTTGCCTTGGAACAAGCCCTACAAAAGCAGCAAACTCCCGTCCAGATTTGAAGCAATTTGCTTCACCCATCGTCGCGACCAAGGCGGTTGCCGTCAGCATTCCCACACCTGGAATCTCAGCAACCTTCCTACAAGCGGCTTGTTGTTTTTGCCAATCTTTGATTCTGCGCTCAATGTGTTGAACATCAGCCTCAATTTCATCAATACGCCTTAACTGCTCCTTAGTAGCTTTGAATAGCATGGTAGGCACGATTTCTTCTAGTTCAATCATGCGTTGTTGTATTTCTGCCACGCCTGCTTGTCGGCCACCTTTCAACGTAACACCAAACTCGTAGAGTAATCCGCGCAGTTGATTCACCTGCATGGTGCGGAACTTGATCAGCGATAATCTCATCCGGTGTAGTGCCAACATCGCTTGTTGATCTTCTGTTTTACCGGCTACCGTCCGCATCCCCGGTTGCCGTACCGCTGTCCAGATTGCCTTAGCATCTGCCGCATCGGTCTTGTTGCCTTGCACAAAAGGCCGGACAAACTTGGCGTGAATTAATCTGACTTCATGCCCCAGTGCCATCAATTTGCGCCGCCACCAGTGGGCACTACCGCACGCTTCAATTGCAATCAATCCAGCTTCACGTTGCGCCAGAAACTCCAGCAGTTCTTGCTTGCCAAACTTGCGGTTGTGTATCTCGCCATTCTCGTGTGTTACCCAGTACAGTTGAAAAGCTCGCTTTGCGATATCCAACCCATATGTCGTAAAATTCATTTCAGCCCCTCCGTCCGTTTGTGGAAAGATTCTATTATCCCCACCTTGGCACGTAGATGCCGTCAGGTCCGCGAGGGGCTCTAACTTAATTCGTATTGCTTACCCCGACTCCCCGTAGGGAGGGAAGCGTCCATACCATCTCCTATGTCAGCCGCCTTCAATGCCGGCGCGTCGTTTACACCGTCTCCGGTCATTGCCACGAGATGGCCTTGCGACTGCAAGGCGGTGATCAGCCGCAGTTTATGCTCCGGTGTGGCGCGGGCAAAGATGTCGGTGGTGAGCGCATGTTCACGTAACGCGCTGTCATCCAGGTTTTCGATCGCATCACCCGTCAGGGTTCGTCCGGAAACCAGGCCGAGCTGGCTGCCGATCGCCGCCGCCGTGATCGCATGATCGCCAGTCACCATCTTGACCCTCACACCCGCCGAGTGGCATTCGGCGACTGCTGCAATCGCTTCTTCCCGGGGCGGATCAATGATGCCCACCAGCCCCAACAGCTCAAAGCGAGGCATGATGTCGCTGACTTCAATGTCTTGCCGGTTCTCTAACCATTGCGCTTGGGCGAGCGCTAACACCCGTTCACCTGCTTGAGCAGCGCGGGTGACGGCGGCTTCCCAGTAATTGCGGTCGATAGCAGCGCCGCCGGATTGCGTTTTACAGAGCGCGAAGACGCGTTCCGGCGCGCCTTTCAAAAACAATAGGTGGCGCCCGCCGTGATCGTGATTCAACGTGACCATGTATTGCCGCTCGGATTCGAACGGGATTGCGTCGATGCGAGGCCACTGCGGCGCAGCGCCGGACGGTTCCATGCCTGCTTTGTGAGCCAGCGTCATCAAGGCGCCTTCCGTCGGATCGCCGGTCAGCATCCAGTTGCCGGCGGCATCATGATGAATTCGGGCGTCGTTGCAAAGCAGCGCGCATCGCGCCAAATCCTCGAATCCGGCAATGGCTGCCGGGTCGATATTGACGCCGTTGATGTGAAAACCGCCGTCAGGCGCATATCCTGCGCCTGACACCGTTATCTCGCAATCGGACAATACCAGCCGGACGGCGGTCATTTCATTCCGGGTCAGCGTACCGGTTTTGTCGGTGCAGATCACCGAAACCGAGCCGAGGGTTTCGACTGCCGGCAGACGTCTGACAATGGTTTTCTTGCGCGCCATGACCCGGGTGCCGATCGCCAGCACGATTGTCACGATGGCCGGCATGCCTTCGGGAATCGCGGCGACTGCCAACCCGACAACTGCGAGAAACAAATCGAACCATGGCAGTTGAGCGATGTAATAACCATACAACAGCGTTACTGCCGCGACTCCCAAAATGAAAGCGGTGATTTGCCGGGCGAACTGATCCAGCCGCCGCGTCAGCGGTGTCACCAAGCTTTTGACATCGCTCACCATCGCACCGATGCGTCCGATTTCCGTAAGCACGCCGGTAGCGACAACGATGCCTTGCGCCTGGCCATAACTTACCAGCGTCCCGGAATAGCACATATTGGTCCGGTCCGCCAGATTGGCTTGCTGAGATACGGCGGCCGATACTTTTTCGACCGGTGCTGATTCGCCCGTGAGAGCGGATTCGATGACTTGCAGATTCCGCGTATGAATCAGGCGCAAGTCAGCGGGAATTTTGTCGCCCGATTCCAGCAACACCAGATCGCCGGGAACCAGTTGTGCCGCATCGATGTGCTGGCGCTCGCCGTCGCGCACGACCGCAGCGCGTGCCGCCAGCATACCGCGGACTGCATCGAGCGCCCGCTCAGCCTTACCTTCCTGGACGAATCCGATGACGGCGTTAATGACGACAACGCAAAAAATGACCAGCGCATCGACCAATCCGCCTAATGCAAGGGTAACCGATCCAGCTAGCAGCAGAACGTAGATCAGCGGATTGTGAAACTGCAAAAGGAATCTAAGCCATGCGGCCCGGCGGACCGGCTCCGGCAGACAGTTCTCGCCGAAATTGCTCAAGCGCTGAGCGGCCTCTTGCGCCGTCAACCCCGATTGCTTGGAAGTTTTCCAGAGAACGGCGACTTCATCGGGCGGCAATGCATGCCATGCCAATCCGTTGAGGTTTTTGCCGGATGATTTCTCATTGTGTTTCGCAGTGTTGTTTTCCATCGTTATGCTGATTCCTCATCGTCGGTACATGGAACCTTAATCAAGGTGCGGGAAACCCAATCTGTATTGCGATTATCGTCCGGCGCGGAATAGCGCTCGCGCATTGGGCGATCAGCGGAGCGAGCGGCCGTACCGGGTATGTTTGCGGCGGCAACAACCGTGGCAGTCGTGTTCAAATCAGGAAACATAAGTGCTTATGTGATGGGAGTGCCGGCTAAAATAAAACGCTATGGTGCAGGGTTTATGCTTGCGGATGATTTCCTGCCAAGATGGAAATACGTGAAAATTTTACTGGCAATCACTGGCAGAGTAAACCTTGGTGTGGCAATGATTCATTTAACCAATTAATTCCGAACGATAATCTCTCATCGCTACAGGGATCGGTGTCATTCTGACAATAAATGCTCATCAAACGGAATTGTAGCTGGCGGACTCAATCAGTTGCTATTGATGTTGCAAAGCTGATATGGCGATTAATCAATGGCTTAACATGATGATATTCAACAAAATCATATTTTTGTGTCTTGCGTAAGCCAGCCGCCGCTCATGCAAAGCTCTTTAGAATTGATTTAATTGATGCTATGTTTCAAAAATAAATAACGATGTAAGGAAATCGCATGGGGCAGGTGACTGAATTGGTGGGACGCGGCTTGGCAAGATTTTTGACCAAACCGGTGCGGCAAAGTGTTCAGGTTGCGACGGTCAATCAGGAGCAACTGACGACAACGCTTCAACCGGGCGACGTGCTGCTGGTTGAGGGCGATACTCGCATCAGTGTTGCCATTAAATATCTGACCCAGTCGACCTGGTCGCATGCCGCGCTGTATGTCGGCGATGTCTTGCCGCACGGCGCACCGTGGGAATTGCCAAAGGTATTGATTGAAGCCGATCTGAAAGAAGGGGTGCGCGCCATCACCTTGGCGCATTATGCGCAAATGCACACACGCATATGCCGTCCGGTCGGGCTGAGCAATGAAGACCGTAAGCGGGTCGTCGATTTTGCGATTTCGCGCATAGGCCACCAATACGATCTAAAGCACATTTTCGACTTGTTGCGCTACCTTTTGCCAACAGCGCCGGTTCCGACCAGATTCCGCAGACGCCTACTCGCGCTTGGCAGCGGCGACCCAACGCGGGCGATTTGTTCAACGCTGATTGCACAAGCGTTCGAATCGGTGCGCTACCCGATACTTCCGGAAATCCGGCGCGCGTGGTCGAAGGATCCCAGGAATTTCGATTGCTACGCGGAAATCTATCACATCCGTCACTATAGTTTGTTTACACCGCGCGACTTCGATATCTCACCGTATTTCGATATCATCAAACCCGTGCTGAAAAACGGCTTCGACTACCGCAAGCTTGCCTGGAGCGATGCGGAGCAAGAAGATGATCCTTGCGGATGCGATTAGCGATGAAAAGAAACGCACCTGTAAGCATTGGTTCACAATTCGTCAGGCATTGCGGAAACGTGAGTGCTTGACGATCAGAATCGTGACGAGCGGTATCACAAAACCGATGACCGTGACGGTAATCAATAAATGCCCGAGTTCGCTGTAATCGGCGGGAATCGTGATCTGACCGGTAGCCGCGTCCTTGACTTCGCGTTTGACTTCGTAGATCTGATTAAGATATTTCGTGCCCAGTTGCGAAGCCGATAATGCCAGATTGGTAAAAGAAGCCATGACTGCAAAGAAAGTGGCTTTGAGTTTATCCGGCGCGGAGTTGGCGATCCATGCCAGCATCGGAATCATCGCGATTTGTCCCAGCGGCGATTCCAAGGCTGTATCAATCAGCACGATAAACCGGGCGTCGACCATGCCGCCTGTCATCGCCGCAGTCCATTCGTGCAATCCGAAATACATGCCGATGATCGGAAATGACAGAAAAGTGCCGACAACGGTCAGAAAGCCGATGATGTAAGCGATCGAACGTTCTGCCATGAAGCGGCGGAAAATGAACATGCCGAACAAAGTCAGTGTTGCGCCGACCAGCGACAAGACGGCGAGAAATTGTTGATCGAATCCCAGTTCGTCGATCATCCACCAGGTAGAACCGGCGCCGGGACCGGGGATGGCGCGGAAAATAAAAATCATGACTGCGGTGCCGACCAGCACGTTGCGGGCTTCGGGTTCCAGTTCCCCGGTCAGGCGCCACATCAGAAACAGGATAATTGTTAAGGAAATGACAAAAATGATTTCCTCGCCGGCAGGTATCCGGCTCAAACCGACGCTCAGCGATATGATGGTAAACGCCAGCCCGCCGCCGAGAATCCACCAATTAACCGGCGGTGATTCGGAGTGAACGCTGAGCAGTTTATCAACTTCTTGCCGGCTGTGGCCTTGCGCCAGAAAGCGTTTACGCTCGCGCCGTTGCAGCCAGGATGCGAACACCACGCCCAGAATCGAAATCAGCGGGATGATCAGCGCCAATTCGTAAACCAGTAAATACACCGCTTCTTTTTCGGCTTCCGGCAACGCTCCTGCGTCGCGCAGCAAAAAAACATTGGCAACCGATACCAGCACGCCGCCGCCGATGATAGCAACGCGCCCGAGGGTTTGCATGGTGACATGCATCAGTTTGCGTTTTTCCAAATCCAGCTTATTGCCATTTTCATCAATGCGCGGCACCGCTTCGACGGTCATGGCATCGGCGACGACATCCTGTAATACATAGCCGATAGGCGCCAGCAGCGCGGAGGTGACATACCAGGTTTCGACGGAGGAGATGGCGATCATGGCTTCGGTGTGTCCCAGCAGACCAATCATGATTAACAGACTCAGCATGATCAAGCTGGCGCCGAGATACACCAGCAAGCCTTTCCATCGCCAGATCAAATCGACCAGATGCCCCATCGGCATTTTGAGCGCCCAAGGCAGCATCATCCAGAATCCGAGCATGGCCAGAAACTCGGCGGATAACCCCAGTTTCTCCTTGACATAGAAGGTGCCGACGATGCCGGTCAAACCGGAAATGCCTGCGGCGACATACACCATCAAAGGTGGTAGATAAGACAGTCGCATTTCACGGCCAAGCGCCAGAATATTGGCGCTGAACCATTGCGCGATGACGGACAGGAAACCGGTTGCCGGTAGTAGATTTTTCATAGCGTTGTGAGATTTCTTGTTTTGATTTTATGGATAGCGTTATTTTTGCCTAGGCCGGACACCCACTTTGACCGGGATGGATTTTTCCTGTTTGTTGCGGATAACCGTCACCGTGACATTCTCACCGGGTGCCAGAGCGGCAACGATCTTGAGTAGCTCCGATGCGTTATTCACCGGTTTTCCTTCGACTGCGATCAGGATATCGCCGGCTTTGATGCCGGCATTATCCGCCGGGCCGTCTTTGAGGACGCTGGCGATTAACGATCCGGCCGGCTGTGTTAGACCGAAAGACTCCGCCAGTTCCGGCGTCATGTCTTGCATACTCACGCCCAGCCAGCCGCGCGTGACGCTACCGGATTGTATGATTTGTTCCATGATCTGCTTGGCGTTGTGGACCGGGATCGCAAAGCCGATACCCAGGGATCCGCCGCTGCGGGAATAGATGGCGGTGTTGATGCCGATCAGGTTGCCCGATGTATCGGTCAGCGCGCCGCCGGAATTACCCGGATTGATGGCGGCATCGGTTTGGATAAAGTCTTCAAACGTGTTGATGCCGACCCGGCTTCTGCTTAAGGCGCTGACAATGCCCATGGTAACGCTCTGGCCGACACCGAATGGATTGCCGACGGCCAGTACCACGTCTCCCACTTTGACCTGCTGCGATTGTCCGAATGTGATTGCCGGGAGATCCTTTAAATCGGTTTTAAGGACTGCCAGATCGGTTTCCGGGTCCGAACCGATTAATTTTGCTTTGGCTTTGCGGCCGTCGAACAACGCGATTTCGACTTCGTCGGAAGCTTCGATTACGTGGTGATTGGTCAGAATATAGCCATTGCCGCTGACGATGACGCCGGATCCCAGACTGGATGTGCGGCGTGTCCGTGATTCGAATTGATCGCCAAAGAACCGGCGGAACAATGGATCGTTCAACAAGGGATGAGCCGGCTCTTTAATTTCCTTACTGGTAAAAATATTGACGACTGACGGTATGGCGGCTTCTGCAGCATTGGAGTAGCTATCCGGTCTCGGCGTTTCCACGGCGGGCGCCGTTTCCGTTATTGTCACGATTTCTCCGCGCGGCCTCCATGACAGCAAATCTGGCCGTAATGTTGATACAACAAAAAAAATAGCCAGAAAAATTGTTGCTGTTTGTGCAAAAATTAACCAAAGTCTGTACATCAGTGTGGTTACTCCAAAATTAATTTACTGCAAAGTAGTATATGCGCCAAGGAGAGCGTCAATGCATCGGGATGAACTGGAAAATCATTTGAATCAGTTGCTGGATATTTCCCGCTTTCATGATTATTGCCCAAATGGCTTGCAAGTGGAAGGGCGCGGCGAAATTCAAACGATCATCAGCGGTGTAACGGCTTCGTTGGATCTTCTGCAAGCCGCAATTGCAGCCAAAGCGGATGCGATTCTGGTGCATCACGGCTATTTCTGGCGTGGCGAAGACATGCGCATTACCGGTATCAAAAGCCGCCGTATCGCGTTGTTGCTGAATCAGCAAATCAATTTATTCGCCTATCATCTGCCGCTGGATGCGCATCCTCATTTAGGCAATAACGCGTTGTTGGGAAAAAAGCTGGGCTTGATCGAAACCGGCCGTTTCGGCGAACAGGAAATCGGAATTATCGGAGAATTACCGCAAGCTGTTACGCTGAATACATTCAGCCATAAAATTTCTCGGACTTTATTGCGCAAACCGATGATTATCGGCGATCCGGATAAACCGGTACGGCAGATTGCCTGGTGCACCGGGGCTGCGCAAGACTATTTCGAATTGGCTATTCAGCAGGGAATCGATGCTTATTTGACCGGTGAAATTTCCGAGCGGCATGTGCACCTTGCGCGTGAATCCGGCGTCGCATTCATTGTCGCTGGCCATCACGCAACCGAGCGCTACGGTGTGCAGGCGGTGGGTGATCATATCGCGCAAAAATTCGGTATCCGCCATCAGTTTATCGATATCGAGAATCCGGTGTAATCTAAGGAAATGCTGATTAATTCAACGAATGAGATGAAGCACGAGGCGCACGGAACGCAGCAGCCGAGATATATCAACAAGATAGGCGAGGATGTGAGACCGCGTAACGAAGTGATTCGCTCGTGCAGTCAATTAATCAGCTTTTCCTTAATGGATGGCGGGGAATATTTGCGTCAAGTGCTGTGTTGGCGGGTTTGAGCGTTGCGAATTATACGTTGTGATCATCATCCTTTTTCTTTTTTTTACCGGAGAACATGGTCCACCAGATGATGAAAAGAAAAAGACCTAATGCCATTGCTGCTTCGACGATGAGTAACCACATTTTTTAACTTTGTTATCAAAATTCATAAGTTTTCTACTTTAACCAAAATCCGATGAAAAACCAATTAAGTTTTATTATTTTGCTGTGTTCGTTGTTGACCGGTTGCGCGACTGAGTCCGTGAGTCCTGTGGTGGAACCCGGTAAACCGGCGGAAGTGGTGACGCCCGCGCTGCCGCCTGATAAGCCGTTTACCAAATCCATTCAAAAGAAAGTGGCTTGGTCCGCGCTGACCGGCTGGCGGGATGACGATCTGCTGCCTGCTTGGCAAGCTTTTCAGAAAAGCTGTCTGGCTTTGAGTAAGCAACCGGTATGGAAAGCGTCATGCCAACAGGCATCGTTGCTTAAGCAACCCGATAACGCAGCGGTGAGGAAATTTTTTGAAACCCATTTTATGCCTTATCAAATTATCAATACCGATAACACTCAGGAGGGATTGGTAACCGGATATTACGAACCCTTGCTCAAAGGCAGCCGCAAACCTTCCAGCCGTTATCGCTTTCCTATTTATGCCGCACCTGATGATCTGCTGACGATCGACTTGGGCGCCGCCTATCCGGAGTTGAAGGATTTACGCTTGCGTGGCCGTTTGGATGGACGCAAGGTAGTACCGTTCCATTCCCGCGCCGACATCATGAATAACCCGAAGCTGCTGGATGGTTACGAATTGTTGTGGGTGGAGGACGAAGTTGAGTTATTTTTTCTGCATGTGCAAGGCTCAGGCCGAATCGTATTCGATAATGGCGAAGTCATGAAAGTCGGCTTTGCCGATCAGAATGGTTATCCTTACAATTCAATCGGCAAGCTGTTGGTGGAACGGGGTGAATTGCCGCTCGAGAAAGCCTCCATGCAAGGTATTAAACAGTGGGGGCAGCAAAATCCGAAAAAACTGCCGGAGCTGTTGCAGCAAAATGCGCGTTATGTATTTTTCCGTGAGCTGCCATCCGATTTGTCGGGGCCGATTGGCGCGCTGGGCGTGCCATTGACTGCTGGCCGCAGTATCGCGATTGATCCGCTATCCATTCCGCAAGGGGCGCCGGTATTTTTGTCGACGACCTGGCCAAATACTAACAAACCGCTCAATCGCCTCATGGTCGCTCAGGACGTGGGGGGTGCGATTAAAGGCGGGGTGCGTGCGGATTTTTTCTGGGGTTTCGGGCATGAAGCCGGTATTCAGGCAGGCAAAATGAAGCAATCGGGAAAAATGTGGGTGTTGCTGCCGCGTGACTATCAGCTTCCCCTGGTGTCGCGGCAATAAAAAAGGCTTGCTGATTTTTTCATCAAGCCATTAAGTTTTTGTTTTTATGATTATTTGCTTTTAGCGGCGCTATCCAGTTTTTCTTCGATCGCCGCTGCCGGGATCATACCGCCGACAATCGAACCATCTGCGAAAATGAGGGTCGGCGTGCCGGATACTTTATTTTCGCGACCTGACTGGACCAAGGTTTCCAGCGGTGTTTCACAATCTTTCGACGATGGTGCGACGCTTTTTAACATGAAATCTTCCCACGCTTTGAGTTGATTACTGGAACACCAGATTTTTGCTGATAACTCCATCGAACCTCGCAGCACCGGGTACAGCAAGTTATAGACGGTCACATTGTTAATGTTCAGCAATTCTTTTTCCAATTGCTTGCAATAGGGGCAATTGGGGTCGGTATAGACTGCTAATTTCCGGCTGCCGTCGCCTTTGACTGCTTTGATCGCGTATTGCAGCGGTAAGCTGTCGAATGGAACGCGGCGAGCGGCTTTGATTTCCTGGATGCGTTCATTCGTCATGCTGACTCGGGTTTTAGTATCAATTACGTGACCAAAGAAAAAGTAGTCGGCTTTATCGTCGGTATAGAAAACTTCATCGCCTACCACGACTTCGTACAAGCCCATGAAAGGAGTTTTCTTGATGCTGTCTATTTTTTGACCGGCAAAATGCGGTTCAATCGCTTTTCTCAAAGCTTCTTCATCGGCACAAGCGATTGTCGAAAAAGCACCTAAAATCAGTAAAGAAATGAAAAGCCTTAAGCGTGTTGCCATAATAACTCCAGTTACAAAATAATGATTAGTTCAGGGCGTGTTGCATCAGTCGATTTTTAATCAGTGGCAGCCGGTCGGTGATCTCGAGTCCAAGATTGCGCAGGCGCGCTATGGTCGGATTGGCATTGTTAAACAGCTTTTGTAAACCATCGGTTACTAACTCCAATGCCAGAATATCTTCTTTTCGTGCCAGTTCGTAACGCCGCAGCAACATCGAATTTCCACAATCCGTATGGTTGTGTGCTTTGAGTATCGCTGTTAATTCCCGGGTGTCACGTAGACCTAAGTTGACGCCTTGCCCGGCTAGAGGATGGATGCCGTGGGCAGCATCGCCGATCAGCACTAAACGCGGCTTGGTTAATTTCTCCACGTGTACAAAATTCAATGGAAATCCGGTCGGGGGTGTTATCAGTTGCAGCTTTCCCAGTGCATGCGAGGATGCTTCTTCTACCCGGCGGCACAGTTCTTCCGCCGGCAGGTGAGTCAGAAAACCGGCATGATCTTCGCCGGTTGACCAAACCATCGATACCCGCTTATCGGGAAGCGGCAGCAAGGCGAGTATTCCATCCCGGCGAAACCACTGATGCGCGATTTGGCGATGCGCCCGTTCGGTGCTGAAATTGGCTACCACGCCGATTTGATGATAGGTATGCTTCTTAACATCAATTCCAGCTTGTTGACGTACCCATGAGTTCACACCATCCGCTCCAACCAACAGTGCCGCTTCCAGCAGGCGGCCATCTTCCAGTTGAACTTCGACGTGCGATTCCAGCCATCTGATTGCGGCGCATTTTGCAGGACAAAATATCTGAATATTGTTGTTAGCGGCTTGGAGCACTTTCCATACCGCTGACTGCAATTGACGGTTTTCAATAATGAAGGCCAATTCCGGCACGCCGATCTCATAGGCGCTGAAATTAATGCGGGCTGTATTATCGTCACCGAAAACCGACATTTCATAAACAGGGGCAATGTGTTCGGCATCCATGAGCGGCCATGCGCCCAGCGAGCGCAAAAAAGCCGCGCTGCCCGGACTGATTGCGTAAACCCGGCTATCCCAGCTGTCATCCTGGGGCGGCGGCATGGTCAGGTGCGGTTCAATTACAGCAATTTTGAGGCCGCAATCCTTTAACGCTGCCGCCAATCCGGCTCCAACCAGCCCGCCGCCGATGATTATCAGATCGAATTTCATGAGCTGGATTATACAACTGCTTTAGCGTTGAAGGTTCAAAACAAACGATAACTCCGATTGGTTACGTATGCTTTACGGTAATGAGGCATCGTCGAGCATTAAAATGCTGCCAATGATGAGTATCGAGCGAGTATGCTCTGAAATCACAAAGAATATTTTAGATTCGATAAATCCCGGTGATACCACTGCTTCATCAGATTCTTAGTCTTGACAAGACATTATCCCGAGGGCAAAATGCCCGGCTTGTGTTTTGCATGTGGCGAATTAGCTCAGTGGTTAGAGCAGCGGAATCATAATCCGTTGGTCCGGGGTTCAAATCCCTGATTCGCCACCAGTCTGCCGGCGCTAAAAAAGAAATATGGTCATTATGAATGCATATTTCTTGCTATAAATTCACAACAATCTGCAACAATAACACTGCGAATCTTTATCATTGAGATGGATGCGAAAGCTAACGCATCTCTAGGGGCCTCTGAATTTTTCTGTCCATTTCAAAGTTTCTCCGGAGCACTCAGCATTGCTTCCTGGCGATGTAAATAAATCTTTTATAACCAAATTCACAGTGTTATACTTGCCGACTTTTGTTGTGCTGCACATGTGGTTACGGCAAAGTTTTTATTAATCTATTATATGTGAGGGTATTGCCTATTTATGACAACGATTAAAGTTAAGGAAAATGAACCATTCGAAGTGGCAATGCGCCGTTTTAAACGTTCAATAGAAAAAACGGGGATCTTGACAGAATTACGCGCGCGCGAGTTTTATGAAAAACCGACCGCGGAACGCAAAAGAAAACTCGCGGCGGCTGTGAAAAGGAACTATAAGCGCCTCCGTAGTCAATTGCTACCGCCTAAACTTTATTAGTTTTCTTTAAATATAGGCCGAACGGAACATAAAAGACAGTCGTACAAAGCTTGTTAGCGAAAGTACTGTTCTGCTGTTCTGGCATCTGATGTTTCAGTTAGTCACCTGCTTACGTTAAAACGAATATGAGTTTGAAGGAAAGAATTGCCGACGATTTGAAATCGGCAATGCGGACAGGCAATACGAAGCAGCGGGACACGATTCGATTACTGCAAGCAGCGATTAAACAACGCGAAGTTGATGAACGCATCGTCCTGGATGATGCGGCAGTGGTTGCTGTGATTGAGAAAATGCTTAAGCAACGAAAAGACTCGATTGCACACTATGAGGCGGCCAAGCGTCCGGATTTAGCAGAAATCGAGAAAGATGAAATTGCTTTTTTAAGCGTTTATATGCCTCAGCCATACTCCGAATCGGAGATTGATGATCTTATTGATGCAGCCATTTCGGAAACCGGCGCTTCGGGAATGCAGGATATGGGTAAGGTCATGGCTCTCCTAAAGTCGAAGCTGGCTGGACGGGCGGATATGGCAAAAGTATCGGTGCTTATTAAATCCAAGTTAGTATAATCATATTAAAAACAACCGTAGTTCCTCTAATTTATTTATACTAGGTGCTAGCGATTTTATAGCTTCTAGTCAATGATTCCACAGTCTTTTATTCATGATTTGCTCAATCGGGTTGATATTGTTGATACGATTGATCATCATGTTCCTTTGAAAAAGGCGGGGGCCAATTTTGTTGCCTGTTGCCCGTTTCATAATGAGAAAACCCCTTCTTTTACAGTCAGTCAAACCAAGCAGTTCTATCATTGCTTCGGTTGCGGTGCGCATGGTAATGCAATCAGTTTCTTGATTGAGTACAGCGGATTGAGTTTTGTGGAAGCGGTGCAGAGCCTGGCGGGGTATGCCGGGATAGAAGTGCCTGTGCAATCAGGTAAGATTTCTTCTGAGAGCGCTTCTTCAAATGATTTGTCACAAAATCAGGAATTTAATCAGGGTCATGGAAATGACGAGGTCTCGTCGGACGAATTGATTAATGCAATGCAAATGGCGACTCATTATTATCGTGAGCAGCTCAAACATTCCGGAAAGGCAATCGCTTATCTTAAGACACGCGGTATATCCGGAAAAACTGCAGCGCGATTTGCCATTGGTTATGCGCCTGCAGCTTGGCAGAATCTGGAAGCTGTTTTTCCGGATTATGCCGCCGAAAAAACCAAAAAGATTCTGGCGCAAGCGGGCCTGATCATCATTAACGATGATGCCAAACAATATGATCGCTTCAGAGATCGGATTATGTTCCCGATTCTTAATCAGAAAGGGCGGATCGTCGGATTTGGCGGAAGGGTTTTGGCGCAGGAAGAACCGAAATATCTAAATTCTCCTGAAACAGTTTTGTTCGGGAAAGGCCGGGAGCTATATAATTTTTTTTCGGCACGCCGCGCTATCCGTGAAGCAAATTGTGTCATTGTTGTGGAAGGTTACATGGATGTGATCGCGCTTTCGCAACATGGCATTGATAACGTAGTGGCTACCTTGGGTACAGCTACTACCGGCATTCATATCCAAAAACTGTTACGTCAAACAGACAACATCATTTTTTGCTTCGATGGTGACCGGGCGGGTAGAAAAGCAGCATGGCGAGCGCTGGAAAATAGTTTGGAATTGCTGACGGATGGTAAGTATCTGGGATTTCTTTTTTTGCCTGAAGGTGCTGATCCCGACAGTTACGTCAATCAATTCGGGAAAGAGTCTTTCGAGAAGCAAATCTCGCAAGCGGTCCCGTTATCAGAATTCTTTTTCAAGGAGTTATGCGCCGGGCTAAAACTGCAAACCAGCGAAGGCCGCGCAAAGCTGGTTAAAGATGCGAAACCCTTACTGCAGCGAATTGTAGCGCCGGCATTGTCATTAATTCTAAAAAGACGTCTGGCGGAATTGAGCGAGCTTGCTGATAAAGAATTAGAAACTTTGCTTCAGATTAAGCGTATTCCCGAAACCAAGAAGATTGGGGGTAATGAAAGAAAACAGGCGGTTACACTGTACCGGCGCTTGATTCGGATATTATTGGACGATCCAAGTTATGTAACTAAACTTGATCGAGGTTTGCTGGTCAAATCGGACGCGAAAAATGAAGAGATTGCCGCGTTAGAAGCATTATTTGAATTTTTCGATGCGCATCCTAATTTAACTGAGAATAATTCGGTATTTTCAATAGCGGGCTATTTTCAAAATAACCCCCTTAAAGCGTTGTTGGAAAGTATCGAGTGCGAAACGCTAGAATGGAATCATTCAACAGCTATTGAGTCCGAATTTTCAGATATTCTGAAAAAATTAAGACTTATGCAGTATAAGGAACGTATTACTGAGTTGCAGAGCAAGTCGCTGAATATGCTCAGTGACGAGGAAAAAAAAGAGCTGCAACAATTGGTTAAACAGCAGTAGCAGTTACATAGTGTTAGTATGTGTCGAATTTTGATACAATTCTAAACTTTTAGCACCTTATTTAATTTATTGTATTGGGAATCCAATATGCCAAAGAAAGCGGTCGAGTCGAAAAATAACGAGGTTGCCAAGAACCAAACAACCAAGAAAGTGAAAAATCCTGAAAATGAAATGATAGAAAAAGAAAAGTCTGAGAAATTAGCGGCAGAATCTGAGAAGAAAACGAAGAAAGCGGCGGGCAAGCAGTCGTCCGAAAAAGTGATAAACAATGATGTTGTCGCAGGAATCGCTGCTTCCGATACCGCAGAGTCAAGAGAGGGGGGCGCCTCTCCAGCAGTTGTGTCCGATTTTTTTAATGCGGAATCAAATGACGGTAAAAAAACCAGAGGAAGAACGCCGAAGAAAAATAAAGCGAACGCTGTGATTGATCAATTGGACGAGATGGGGGCTGTTTCTGCTATCGAAAGCGGCAGTTCGCAACCACAGGATATTGAAGCGCGTCGTATGCGCCTGAAAATACTGATTGGTTTGGGCAAAGAGCGCGGTTATCTGACATATGCAGAAATAAATGATCATTTGCCCGATGATATGCTCGATGCTGAGCAAATTGAAGGCATCATCAGCATGATCAATGATATGGGCATATCGGTGCATGACGAAGCACCTGATGCCGAGACATTGTTGATGTCGGATGCGGCAACGACTGTTGCCGATGAAGATGTTGCAGAAGAAGCCGAAGCAGCACTTTCCACAGTTGATTCTGAGTTTGGTCGTACAACGGATCCGGTCCGCATGTATATGCGTGAAATGGGTTCGGTTGGCTTGCTGACACGTGAAAGCGAGATCGAGATCGCAAAGCGGATCGAAGGCGGGTTGCGGCACATGATTCAAGCGATTTCGGCTTGTCCTCCTATTATTGGAAAGATTGTCGATCTGGCAACGGAAGTCGAGAAAGATATTATTCGCATCGATGAGGTAGTGGATGGTTTGTTGGATGCGAATGCGCAAGAAATTACTAACGAGGAGTTCTCGGAAGAGTCGCTCGATCAAGAACTGGCGTCAGGTGATCTTGGTGACGAAGATGAAGATGAGGAAGGTGATGGCTCCGCAATTGCCAGTGCTGATCTGCTAAAGTTAAAAACAGATGCACTGGAACGTTTTGCAGTCATTCGCGAAATTTATCATGAGATGCAAGTACTGCTTGATAAAGAAGGTTCTTATCAGCAAGCCTATCTCGACTTACAGGATAAAATTTCTTCCGAACTGATGGGTATCCGTTTTTCAGCAAAAATGGTGGAAAAGCTTTGTGATACGCAGCGCGAGTTGGTTGGCGATGTACGGAATTACGAACGCAAAATTATGGATTTGTGTGTATCCAAGGCGAAGATGCCACGAAACCATTTCATCAAAACTTTTCCGGGAAATGAAACCAATCTTGACTGGATAGTTCAGGAAATCAATGCGGGGAAGCCTTATAGTCAGTCGCTCGAACACTATAAACCCGCGATTCTTGAGGAGCAGCAAAATTTGCTGTCTTTGAGAGACAAAATTGGTATTCCGATCAAGGACCTCAAGGAAATTAACCGTAAAATGTCGACTGGCGAAGCTAAAGCACGCCGGGCCAAGCGTGAAATGACCGAAGCGAATTTGCGGCTGGTAATTTCGATTGCTAAGAAGTATACCAATCGTGGTTTGCAATTCCTTGATCTCATTCAAGAGGGAAATATCGGCTTGATGAAGGCGGTCGATAAATTCGAGTATCGACGTGGTTACAAATTTTCAACGTATGCGACATGGTGGATACGTCAAGCGATTACCCGCTCAATCGCCGATCAAGCGCGGACGATCCGGATACCGGTGCACATGATTGAAACCATCAATAAAATGAATCGCATTTCCCGTCAGATTTTGCAGGAGACCGGACAAGAACCGGAACCGGCTGTATTGGCGCAAAAAATGGAGATGCCCGAAGAGAAGATCCGTAAAATTCTTAAAATCTCTAAAGAACCTATATCGATGGAAACACCGATCGGTGACGATGAGGATTCACACTTGGGTGATTTTATTGAAGATGCTGCAACAATGGCGCCGGCCGATGCTGCGGTATACGCAAGCCTGCGTGGGGTAACCAAGGATATATTGGATTCATTAACGCCACGCGAAGCTAAGGTGCTGCGGATGCGTTTCGGTATTGAAATGAATACGGATCATACTTTGGAAGAAGTTGGTAAGCAGTTTGATGTGACTCGTGAGCGTATTCGCCAGATTGAAGCGAAAGCATTACGCAAACTGCGCCACCCAGCCCGCTCGGAACGGTTACGCAGTTTTCTGGATACCGGCAACAATTAATTTTTGTCTTGGGGTCTGTAGCTCAGTCGGTTAGAGCAGGGGACTCATAATCCCTTGGTCGTTGGTTCGAGTCCAACCAGACCCACCAAAAAAGCACTTATGTTTTTTAACAAAGTGCTTTTTTTATTTTTAGGTAAATGTTTTTAGAACAAGCGCCAATGTTATCGAACAGATTTTTCAGTTTCAACCTCAGATAAAATAGTATTTCCGGATGAAACGTACCAAAACCAGCAAGGCCTGGATGAAAGAGCATGTCAGTGATTTTTTTGTCAAGCAAGCCAGAAAGGATGGCTATCGTTCGCGTGCCGCTTATAAATTATTGGAAATTACCGAGCGGGATCATATTCTGAAATCTGGAATGACTGTAGTGGATTTAGGAGCCGCGCCAGGCAGCTGGTCACAAGTTGCGAGCCAGAAAGTGGCACCTAAAGGCAGAGTGATAGCGTTGGATATTCTTGAAATGCTGCCGCTACCCGGAGTGGAATTTATTCAAGGCGATTTCATGGAAGAAATTGCGTTGAGTGAATTGAGGGAACAACTCGAGGGGCATCAGCCAGACTTGGTTATTTCGGATATGGCGCCAAATATGAGTGGTATTGCTGTTAGCGATCAGGCGAGAAGTATGTATCTGGCAGAATTGGCTTTTGCTTTTGCGATGGAACAACTGAACTATAGCGGAAATTTCTTAGTCAAAGTTTTTCAGGGAAGGGATTTTGATCAATTTCTTCGTGATATGCGAGCCGGGTTTAATAATGTAGCGATACGAAAACCGAAAGCTTCTCGTGATCGGAGCAATGAATTGTATTTGCTTGGTTTAGGGAAAAAGTAAATAAAAGTGACTGCTAACAAAAAATGAGTAGATATCCCCAGAGATAACAGCAACAATAAGTAGTAGTATTATTGCGTGGTAGTGGATCCGTCGGATTTAATAAGTTTGCTGTTATATTATTTTGAATAGAGTTAGAATGACCAATCAATGATTTTTAGGTGCAAAACCAAGAAGGAGCTATCTTGAATAATCTAATTAAAAATATGGCCATTTGGCTGGTAATTGCACTTGTGTTGATGACTGTATTTAATCAATTCAGCGTTCGTCAACCGGCACAAGTGCCAATGGAATATTCTCAGTTCATTTCGGAACTGAACCAAGGAAGAATCGCAAAAGTTGTCATTGAAGGCCGTACTTTGAGAGGTACGAAGTCGGATGGCAGGCGTTTCACAACTTATGCGCCTTCCGATCCCTGGATGGTAAGCGATTTGCTAAAAGCGGGTGTAATTGTTGAAGCCAAACCCGAAGAAGAGCCTTCCATGTTGATGAGCATTTTCATTTCATGGTTCCCGATGTTGTTATTAATTGCTGTATGGATCTTTTTCATGCGGCAAATGCAAGGTGGCGGTCGAAATGGTGGTGCTTTTTCATTTGGAAAAAGCAAAGCTCGCATGCTCGATAAATCGGCAAACACCATTACTTTTAATGATGTGGCCGGATGCGAAGAGGCCAAGGAAGAAGTGGCTGAACTTGTGGAATTTTTGCGCGATCCCACCAAATTCCAGAAACTCGGTGGACGTATTCCCCGTGGCGTATTGATGGTAGGTAGTCCCGGTACAGGTAAGACATTGCTCGCGCGAGCGATTGCGGGCGAAGCGGGGGTACCGTTTTTCAGTATCTCAGGTTCTGATTTTGTTGAAATGTTCGTTGGTGTCGGTGCATCGCGTGTGCGTGATATGTTCGAACAAGCGAAAAAGCATGCACCATGCATCATTTTCATTGACGAGATTGATGCAGTCGGCCGCCAGCGCGGCGCCGGTTTGGGGGGGGGCAATGACGAACGAGAGCAAACGCTCAACCAACTGTTGGTGGAAATGGATGGTTTCGAAGGCGCTATGGGGGTTATAGTGATTGCGGCAACCAACCGTCCAGATGTATTGGACCCGGCACTGTTGCGCCCAGGACGCTTTGACCGGCAAGTGACAGTTCCACTTCCTGATATCCGAGGCCGTGAGCAAATTTTACAAGTTCATATGCGCAAAGTGCCTCTCGCACCGGATGTGAAAGCGGAAATCTTGGCGCGCGGCACACCTGGTATGTCTGGTGCGGATCTGGCCAATCTGGTCAATGAAGCGGCACTGTTTGCTGCAAGGAGTAACAAGCGTCTGGTCGATATGGAAGATTTCGAGCGCGCTAAAGATAAAATTTTCCTGGGGGCCGAACGCCGTTCAGCAGTTATGCCTGAACATGAACGTAGGAATACTGCTTATCATGAATCCGGGCATGCGGTTGTCGGTTATTTGCTGCCTAAAAACGATCCGGTGCATAAAGTTACCATTATTCCTCGTGGCCGTGCTTTGGGAATTACGTTTACTCTTCCGAAGGAAGATCGCTTCGGGATGGAACGTGAACAAATTTTACAAATGATCTCGATGATGCTTGCCGGCCGTATCGCCGAAGAAGTATTCATGAATCAGATGACTACTGGCGCGTCGAATGACTTTGAGCGCGCAACCGATATGGCCCGACAAATGGTTACTCGATGGGGAATGTCGGATACGCTGGGTCCGATGGTTTATGGCGAGAATGAAGGCGAAGTTTTCCTGGGCCGCTCAGTTACGACGCACAAGAATGTCAGTGAATCAACGATGCAGAAAGTTGATGCGGAAGTTCGTCGCATCATTGATGAGCAATACGCATTGGCACGAAAACTGATCGAGGAAAATAAAGACAAAATTGAAGTGATGGCCAAGGCCTTGTTGGAATGGGAAACGATCGACAGCGATCAAATCAAGGATATTATGGACGGCCGCACTCCGCGTCCGCCGAAGCCACCTCAATCTATGTCTTCAACAACAGATGGTGAATCTTCACCGGTGGAATCTGAAGAACAACAAAGTAGCGAGCCGACAGCACCGCATGAAGTTGCTAAAGAAACTGATTAGCTGTTGATAGCTTGATTGGCGCGGGATACGACTGTAACATCGTATCCCGTTTTTATTTTCTTGTTCTGTATTCTCGTGACGTCTTTGCTTGATCAGCTAAACTCAATAGACCATCCATTGGTGATGGGGATTGTCAACATAACACCCGATTCTTTTTCGGATGGCGGGCTATTTTTTTCTGCGCAACAAGCCATAGCTCATGCCAACCGCTTGATATCAGAAGGTGCGGATATTCTTGATATTGGCGGTGAATCGACCCGCCCAGGAAGTCAACAAGTCGATATTGATGAAGAACTGAAGCGCATAATGCCTGTATTAGAAGCACTTGTTCATACCGGTGTTCCAATTTCAGTCGATACTTCGAAACCCGAAGTGATGAAACGTGCAATCGCAGCGGGTGCTCAGATGATTAACGACGTGCATGCACTTCGCAACCCGCATGCACTGGAAGCAGTGGCTGCGAATGCGCATGTGAAGATTTGTCTGATGCATATGCAGGGTATGCCGCAAAATATGCAAGCTAACCCGCAATATACTGATATTGTGACTGAAGTGAAAAATTTTCTGCAGCAGCGTGTCCAGATTGCGGAGGCTTGGGGTATTTCGAAAGATCGTTTGGTTATCGATCCTGGTTTTGGATTTGGCAAGACGCTGCAACATAACCTGACGCTATTGAATCGACTGGATAAATTTACAGAGCTGGATGTTCCCGTTTTAGCGGGTTTATCGCGTAAATCCATGTTGGGTGCGATTACCGGTAATACAGTGCATCACAGGCTCCATGAAAGTGTTGCTGCAGCCTTGCTTGCGGTAATTAAGGGTGCCCGAATTGTACGCGTGCATGATGTTAAAGCAAGCAAAGACGCGCTTGCTGTCTATCATGCGATGATTCAGCAAAATCATGTAAGCCAATAGCACCCCGCTGCTTAACACCAACTAGCGAATACTCATCAAATTGACTAAGAAATATTTTGGAACCGACGGCATACGAGGACGAGTAGGTAAATTTCCCATTACCCCTGATTTTATTTTACATCTAGGCTATTCAGCCGGGAAAGTTTTAGCGGCAGCAGATTGGCATTTAATGGAGGGAAAACGCCCAACAGTGCTGATCGGAAAAGATACGAGAGTCTCCGGCTACATGCTCGAATCCGCTCTCGAAGCAGGATTATGTGCTGCGGGAGTGGATGTCATTTTATCGGGGCCAATGCCGACCCCGGCTATTGCTTACTTGATTCGAGCGCTACGGTTGCAGGCGGGTATCGTCATCTCGGCTTCACATAATTTATTTGAAGATAATGGTGTGAAGTTTTTCTCGGCATCCGGCAGTAAGCTTCCGGATGAAATGGAACACAAAATAGAGGCCGAGCTAAATTCACCGATTGAAACCAAGCCTTCCATTCAACTGGGAAAAGTACAACGAATCGATGACGCTGCCGGGCGCTATATTGAATTTTGCAAGAGCACTTTTCCTTATCATTTGGATCTGCGCGGACTGCGTATCGTTGTTGATTGCGCGCACGGAGCCGCGTATCACATTGCCGGGCACGTCATGCACGAACTGGGTGCCGACGTCGTCACAATCGGTGTGCAGCCCAACGGGCTGAATATTAACCTCGAATGCGGCGCTACGCACTGCGCAACCTTGCAGAAAGCTGTCAAGCAGCACCGTGCGGATCTTGGCATCGCACTGGATGGTGATGGCGACCGTGTCATGATGGTGGATAAGTTCGGCAAACTCTACGATGGCGATCAATTAACTTATATTATCGCCAAGCATCGCATGCGGAAGAACGTACTCGGCGGTGGGGTGGTAGGGACATTGATGACCAACTTGGCCATTGAAAATCAATTTAAAAAATTGCGCATACCGTTTCTGAGGGCGAATGTGGGTGATCGATACGTTCACGAATTGCTGCAAGAAAATAAATGGCAGCTTGGCGGAGAAAGTTCGGGGCATATTATTTGCATGGATAAGCATACGACAGGAGACGGTATTATCTCGGCGTTACAAGTGCTTTATGCGCTTCGCGATACCCGCAAGACGCTGGCTGAGTTTATGCGCGGCGTGGCTTTATTCCCGCAGCGTCTGGTTAATGTAAAAGTTTCCAAGTCTTTCAACCTCAAAGCCAATAAAGCGGTTGATGCCGTGAGAAAAGAGGCGGAAGCCGATCTCGGCGATGAAGGACGTTTGTTGATTCGCGCTTCGGGAACGGAGCCGCTCATTCGTGTGATGGTAGAGGGAAAATCCAAGCAAAAAGTCAATTACTGGTCGGAACGGATTGCTGGAGTCATTCAAACGGCCTGTAACAGCTGAGTATTATCCGAAAATAACGGCTCAGGGACTTCATGCGGGTTACAAGTCTCTTGTTAAATTCCCGGGCGTTCAATTTTTTTACAAAACCATAGACTGTCATAATACTGTAACAATTTTGAAATACGATACTGCATCGTCTTTTTTGCGGGTTGTTCAATTTTTTATATGGAGCGCGGAATAATGATTAATGTGTTGAGTCTTAGGGGTCTTTTCGCGGTCGTGCTGCTAGTGGCGGCTACTTATGCGACCAAGATCAATGCTACACCGATTGTGAAAATTGATGGTTCAAGTACTGTTTTTCCGATAACGGAAGCTGTCGCTGAAGATTTTCAAATCGCCAAGCGAGGTTCGATTCGAGTCACTGTTGGTATTTCGGGAACGGGCGGCGGTTTCAAGAAATTTTGCCGTAACGAAATCGATATTGTGAATGCTTCCCGTCCGATCACGGAACTTGAAATGGAAGCCTGTAAACAGGAAGGCGTGCAATTCATCGAAATGCCGATTGCTTTCGATGCCTTAACCGTCGTTGTGAATCCCCAGAATACCTGGAGCAAAACCATTACCGTTGATGAGTTGAAAAAAATCTGGGAGCCCGCTGCCCAGGGGAAAGTAACCAACTGGAATCAAATTAACCCGGCCTGGCCTGACAAAAGAATTAAACTTTATGGGCCAGGCGCGGATTCCGGAACCTTTGAATACTTTACCGAAGCCATAGTCGGGAAAGCCAAGTCAAGCCGAGGCGACTATACCGCTTCAGAGGATGACAATGTGCTGGTACAGGGTGTTGCGAGTGACATTTATGCACTCGGTTTTTTTGGATTTGCCTACTATATTGAAAATCGAAATAAGATCACCGCAGTTGCGATCGATAGCGGCGATGGCGGCGTGATTCCTTCGTCTGAGACAGTTGAAAATAACAGCTATAAACCATTATCGCGCCCCATATTTATCTACATCAACGCGAAATCGACTGATAAGCCGGAAGTCAATGAATTCGTGAATTTTTATATGAAAAATGCGACGGAATTGGTGACCGAAGTGAAGTATTTCCCGCTTTCTAAAGAAGTGTACAACCTCAATATTGAGCATTTGAATAAGAAGAAATTGGGAACCGTGTTCAAAGGAACCGGAATCAACATACGATTGGAAGACATCCTGAAATTGGAATCCAGCTTATAAAGTATTTTTAATCAGTCTTATAGCATTTCGTTTCTCATTGTATGTAAAGAATTAGAAACATCCGAGGGAAGCGCTGATCGACTCAAAAGCCGCTAATGGCTTAGAATTGATCAGTACTTCCCTTTTTCATTTTAAGAACGGATATGCTGCGATAGCCATGGAATTCCTGCCAATTTTTTATAGCATCAAAAACAAACCCTGTCTGGTTGTCGGTGGCGGCGAAGTTGCCGCGCGCAAGGTGACGTTGTTATTAGAAGCGGGAGCGCGGGTGTCGGTGGTTGCTCCGCAAATCAATAGCACATTGGCCGAGCTTGCTGCACAAGGAGCTATTGCCCACTGGGCGGAATCTTTTCAATCCAGACATCTGCACGGACAGGTATTAGTCATTGCCGCTACCGATGATCAGTCGGTGAACCGGAAGGTATCGGAAGATTCCCAGCAGCTTCGTATTCCGGTCAACGTCGTGGATAACCCGGATCTGTGCACTTTTATCATGCCGTCCATTGTTGACCGTTCGCCGCTGTTGATTGCCATCTCCAGCGGCGGGCAATCGCCGGTATTGGCAAGACTATTGCGCGCGCAGCTCGAATCGATCATACCGGTTGCGTACGGGCGGCTTGCCGCAATGGCTGGGAGATTCCGTGCGTATGTCAGGCAACAGATTGCGCATCCGGATAAGCGCCGCCAGTTCTGGGAAAATACTTTGCAAGGGCGGTTGACAGAATTGGTATTGGCTGGGAAGGATAAAACGGCAGAGGAATATTTGCTGCAATCCCTAAAACAGGAAAAAGATCATTTTCCGCAAGGCGAGGTTTATCTGGTCGGTGCAGGGCCGGGTAATCCCGATTTGCTGACGTTTCGTGCCATGCGCTTGATGCAGCAGGCCGATGTTGTGATTTACGACCGGCTGGTTTCACCGGAGATCCTCAATATGGTCCGTCGCGATGCAGCGCGTATTTATGCAGGTAAGGAGCGGAACCGGCATACGCTCCAGCAGGAATCGATTAATCAACTGCTGGTTCGCTTGGCTCAGGAAGGTAAACGGGTATTGCGTCTGAAAGGCGGCGATCCATTTATTTTCGGCCGCGGTGGGGAAGAAATCGAGACCTTGGCGTCACATCATATCCCCTTTCAAGTGGTGCCTGGAATTACCGCCGCTTCCGGCGTTGCGGCGTATGCCGGTATACCGCTGACACACCGGGATTATGCGCAATCGTGCATTTTTGTTACCGGTCATCTTAAAGACGGCACAATCGACTTGGATTGGCCGCAGCTTGCGCGGCTGAATCAAACCGTCGTGATTTATATGGGATTACTGGGGCTATCAGTTCTTTGCAAACAACTGATAACGCATGGTTTGCCTGATTCCACACCTGCCGCGATTATTCAGCAAGGCACCACGCAGAAACAAAAAATTGTTATTGGCACGCTGCGAACATTGCCGGTACAGGCCGAGGCCGAACATTTGACGCCGCCGACACTAATCATCGTCGGAGAAGTGGTAAAATTACATCAGAATCTGGCGTGGTTTGAACCGGCGCAGCAAGTTCCCGCAGCCCGGATCATTGCGACGAACTCCGAGCCGGATACCTAAAGAAGCTCTGAAAAAAGTGAACGACGACCGGACAAGGTCAAATCAAGTGAAGAAGCGCGGTTTACAAGTGGTAAACGAGCATTTTGAACCTGATTTCAACGCGGCATGACCAAGTGGAGTCGTTTTTCAGAGATTCCCTAACGAATTGAAAGAATTTATGCTAACCATTACAGTTACTCATCGAAAAGAACTCAAAGCGCGCGCGCATGCATTGAATCCGGTTGTCATGATAGGGAAATCCGGATTATCCGCGAATGTTATTGGAGAAATTGATCGAGCATTATCAAGCCACGAGCTAATAAAAATCAAAGTCCAGATGGATGATCGCGTGGCTAGAAATACTTTTTTTGAAGAGATATGCGCATTGACCAACGCTGCCCCAGTTCAGCACGTGGGAAAGATTTTGATCATTTATCGTCCCAAGCCGGAAGAAACGGAAAAGAAACTCGAACGCGCACGTGCACCCGCCAAGAAAAAACGTGCGCCGTTACGTAAGAAGCGTGATTTTCAGAACTGAGAGATTATTGCGCCTAGATGTACTTGACATTCAAGATTTCATATTCGCGGATACCGCTTGGCGCTTGAACTTCTGCGATATCGCCAGCGTATTTTCCGATTAAGGCCCGTGAAATGGGGGAACTGATTGAAATTTTCCCGTCCTTGATATCCGCTTCATCGTCTCCGACGATTTGATAAGTCACAGTCTCGCCATTTTGCAAATCTTCCAATTCGACAGTGGCGCCGAAGACACAAGCGCCATCCGCATTGATAAGCGCCGGATTGATGATTTGAGCGCTGGAGAGTTTGCTTTCCAGTTCGGCAATGCGCCCTTCAATAAAGCTTTGTTTTTCCTTGGCGGCATCGTATTCGGCATTTTCCGAAAGATCGCCATGTGAGCGCGCTTCAGCAATCGCAGCTATCACCGCGGGGCGATGTATCGTTTTCATCTCATGCAATTCTTTACGCAGCGCTTCCGCTCCTACGACCGTTAATGGAATAGTACTCATTGTAATTTCATGCCTTTCATGTTCATCCGATTGATTGTACTGAAGCAAGTCACACTTGTTCTGACGCTTTAAGCTGCACATGCAGTTTTTGCAGATTATATGTCTGCAATTCACGTTTGTCGGTAATACCCACACAAGCGGCGCGCGCGCCTGCCAGCGTTGTATAGTAAGTTACTTTCGCTTGAAGCGCAGCATGGCGGATTGAATAGGAATCCCGTATGGCGCTGCGTTGATTTTTTACAGTGTTGATAATCAGGCTGATTTCGCCATTTTTAATCATATCGACAATGTGAGGACGGCCTTCCGCAACTTTATTGATGATATTGACGTTAATCCCGGCTTCTGTGAATACTGCAGCGGTACCACGTGTAGCATAAAGGGTGAAACCAAGTTTCGCAAGGCTTTGTGCGATTTCAACGGCGTGCAGTTTATCGGATTGCCGTACGCTGATAAAGATCTTTCCGGAAGCCGGCAGCCGCACATCGGTAGCAAGCTGGGATTTGACGAATGCTTCCGCAAAAGTCGCGCCCATGCCCATCACTTCTCCGGTTGACTTCATTTCCGGGCCGAGGATCGTATCGACGCCGGGAAGTTTGATAAAAGGAAAAACAGCTTCTTTAACCGAAAAATATTGCGGAATGATTTCCTTGGTGACGCCTTGGTTGATTAAAGACTTGCCGGTCATGCAACGCGCTGCGATTTTGGCGAGCTGCAAACCGGTAGCCTTGGAGATGAAAGGGACCGTGCGCGATGCTCGCGGGTTAACCTCGAGGACATAAACCGTGTCGTCTTGAATGGCAAATTGCACATTCATCAACCCCAGCACATTCAAAGCTCGTGCCATTTCAGCCGTTTCGCGGCGCAGTTCGTCGAGCATTTCCGGAGCTAGATTGAAGGTTGGCAATGAACATGCGGAATCACCGGAATGCACACCGGCTTGTTCGATATGTTCCATGATTCCACCGATAAGCACGGTTTCACCGTCGTAAATTGCGTCGACATCCACTTCCGTGGCATTGGTCAAGAAATGATCCAGCAATACCGGCGAATCGTTGGAGACTTTCACCGCTTCGCGCATGTATCGTTCCAAATCCGCTTTTTCATGGACGATTTCCATGGCTCTTCCGCCCAAAACATAACTGGGCCGAACCACCAGCGGATAGCCAATTTCCTCAGCGGCAAGCAGTGCCTCTTCCGGATTACGCGCAGTGCGGTTCGGCGGTTGCCGTAACCCTAGCTGTTGCAGCATCTGCTGGAAACGTTCGCGGTCTTCGGCGCAATCAATCATGTCCGGGCTGGTACCGATGATCGGAACACCATTGGCTTCCAGATCCCGCGCCAGTTTCAGCGGCGTTTGACCGCCATACTGCACGATAACCCCCTCAGGTTTTTCAACGGCGACGATTTCAAGTACATCCTCAAGCGTCAACGGCTCAAAGTACAAGCGATCCGAGGTGTCGTAATCGGTTGATACTGTTTCCGGATTACAGTTAACCATGATGGTTTCAAAACCGTCTTCGCGTAACGCCAAAGCGGCATGCACGCAACAGTAATCGAATTCGATGCCTTGACCGATGCGATTAGGGCCGCCGCCCAATACCATGATTTTCTTATTGTTAGTCGGATTGGATTCGCATTCGTCTTCGTAACTGGAATACATATAGGCGGTGCTGGTCGCAAACTCAGCGGCGCAGGTGTCGACGCGCTTATAAACCGGGCGCAGATTGTGTTGATGGCGGTGTGTACGGACAGCCGTTTGGCCAGTCTTCAGCAATTTTGCCAGGCGCCGGTCGGAAAAACCGCTGCGTTTGAGTTTGCGCAAGCTTTGCCGGTCCAATTCCGTCAGCCGGGTATTGGTTAATGCTTGCTCTTGCCGGACCAAGTCTTCGATCTGCGCCAAGAACCAGGGATCGATATGCGTCAACTGATGGATTTCATCCAGTGACATCTGGCAACGGAACGCATCGGCGATATACCAAATGCGGTCGGGGCCGGGGTTCGCCAGTTCGGAACGTATCGTTTCCGGATTATCGGTTTTTTCGTCCAGCCCATCGACGCCGGTTTCCAATCCCCGCAAGGCTTTCTGCAGTGATTCCTGAAAAGTCCGGCCAATTGCCATGACTTCGCCGACCGATTTCATCTGAGTCGTCAGGCGATCGTTGGTTTGCGGGAATTTTTCAAATGCAAAACGCGGCACCTTGGTGACGACATAATCAATCGTCGGTTCGAACGAAGCAGGCGTGATGCCGCCGGTAATGTCATTGCCCAGTTCGTTCAGCGTGTAGCCGACGGCCAGCTTGGCGGCGATTTTGGCAATCGGGAAGCCGGTTGCTTTTGACGCTAGCGCCGAAGAGCGCGACACTCGCGGATTCATTTCGATGACCAGCATGCGGCCGTTTTCCGGATTAATCGCAAATTGCACGTTGGAGCCGCCGGTTTCAACGCCGATTTCGCGCAACACGGCGATCGAGGCGTTGCGCATCAATTGATATTCTTTGTCGGTTAGTGTTTGCGCCGGCGCGACGGTGATCGAATCACCGGTATGCACACCCATGGGATCAAGGTTTTCGATGGAACAGATAATGATGCAATTGTCATTTTTGTCCCGCACCACTTCCATTTCATATTCTTTCCAACCAATCACGGATTCTTCAATCAGTAATTCCTTGGTCGGAGAAGTTTTCAAGCCGCGCTCGCAAATATCCAGAAATTCCTCGCGGTTGTAGGCAATACCGCCACCGCTGCCGCCCATGGTAAACGAAGGACGGATGATGACCGGGTATCCCAGCATGGCTTGTACTTGCAGCGCTTCTTCCATGCTGTGCGCTACGGCGGAACGGGCTGAATTTAGGCCGATTCGCGTCATCGCCTGTTTGAATTTCTCACGGTCTTCGGCCATGTCGATGGCTTCGCGCGAGGCGCCGATGAGTTCGACGCCGTATTTTTCCAATATGCCATGTTTGACCAGATCCAATGCGCAATTCAATGCCGTTTGCCCGCCCATGGTCGGCAGCAATGCTTGCGGGCGTTCGGCTGCAATGATTTTCTCCAATATCGGCCAGGTAATCGGCTCGATATAAGTCGCATCCGCCATTTCCGGGTCGGTCATGATGGTCGCGGGATTCGAATTTACCAGAATGATGCGGTAGCCTTCTTCACGCAAGGCCTTGCAGGCTTGCACGCCGGAATAGTCGAATTCGCAAGCTTGACCAATGACAATCGGACCGGCACCGATGATGAGTATGGATTGAATGTCGGTACGTTTTGGCATACTTAGTTATTCTTGAATGGAAACTGAGCGTTGTTAAAGTGGATTGTGAAGATCGTTTTTATAGCGTTGCATCATGCCGATGAATTTATCGAACAGATAATCGGCTTCATGCGGTCCCGGACTGGCTTCCGGGTGGCCTTGAAAGCAAAAAGCCGGTTTGTCGGTCAGCTCAAATCCTTGCAAACTGCGATCGAATAAGGATACATGCGTAACCCGGACATTCGCCGGCAAGGTACCGGCATCGACGGCAAAGCCGTGATTCTGGCTGGTGATGATGACTTTTCCGCTGGCAACATCCTGTACCGGATGATTGGCGCCGTGGTGACCGAATTTCATCTTGACGGTGCGTGCGCCGCTGGCGAGGCCAAGCAGTTGATGACCCAGGCAGATTCCAAAAATCGGAATATTCTTTTGCAGCAGTGCTTGGGTCGCGGCAATGGCATAATCGCACGGTTCCGGATCGCCGGGGCCATTCGAAAGAAACACGCCGTCGGGTTGCAGTTTTAAAATTTCCGCAGCGGAAGTTTGCGCCGGCAGAACCGTCACTTTGCAGCCGCGTTGCGCCAATTTGCGCAGAATGGTCCGCTTAATACCGAAATCAAGGGCCGCAACATGAAAATTTGAACTGCCCTGAGACTGGAAACCGGATTCGAGCGACCACTCGCCTTCGGTCCAGGTGTAAGGCTGCTGGCAGCTCACGACTTTGGCAAGATCCATTCCAGCCAATCCTGGAAACGCTCTTGCCGCTTGCAACGCTTGTTCCTCGTCAATGGTTCCTGCCATGATGCAACCGGATTGCGCGCCTTTTTCCCGCAGAATCCGGGTCAATTTTCGCGTGTCAATTTCAGCGATTGCAACAACTTTCTGATATTCGAGAAACTCCGGCAATGTATGGGTTTTACGGAAATTGCTGGCAACGAGGGGCAGATCGCGGATTACCAAGCCGGCTGCATAGACTTTGTTGACGTTACCCGATTCATAATCTTCCCAATTGGTGCCGGTATTGCCGATATGCGGATAGGTCAGTGTGATGATTTGCTGACAATAGGAAGGGTCGGTTAAAATTTCCTGATAACCGGTCATCGCCGTGTTGAACGCCACTTCACCGGTATTGATGCCTGCAACGCCAATAGACACGCCACGAAAAATTGTTCCATCGGCAAGTGCGAGGATGGCGTGCGGTCGTTGTGACACAAAAACTCCTTGGAAACTGACAAGATCTGGAAAAAGGCCCAGGATCAATCGTTAAAAAGCCCTGGTTATTGAAGACCGGATTATACGTGAAAACGGTTCTTTTTTGTATGTGCACGGTTTCATCGTACCGTTTGGTTTTTTGATGGATTGCGGTTAATCCGGTTGCTGGTTTCCGGCGGATTTATTCGAGACAATCTTGCCCGGGGGATTAATAAGCGTTTCCATGATTTGAATGGAGTATGGTTTTGTTTCGATGCGATTGCCAGGTATTATTCATCGTGTGTTTTTTTTGCTGTAGTGGCGTCCTTTTGAAAGATATCAATGGATTGGCTCAACATAATTCAAAAATTTTCAATTATCGATCATGCATGTTTTCAAGTCTAAAGTAGATAAATGGGTGTTGGTTTGTTTCGCGTTGTCATTCATTGCCTGCCTGATGGGAACATCGGTCATGCTCAAGATCGGCGGAACTGCCAATTATGTGATGGCTGCTGTCATCGTCATTGCCGGTATCGGCTTCCCGCTATGGATTCTGGTGTCAACCCGGTACATCGCTGATGACGAGAATCTCAAAATTGTCAGTGGCCCGTTTTCATGGATCATTCCGGTTCAAACGATAACATCCATTCAAGAAACGCAAAGCGCCATAACGAGTCCAGCCATGTCGTTCGACAGACTGGAAATTACATACGGTGAAGATAAAGCCATTATCGTGTCACCGGCTGATAAGGAAGGGTTCATTAAAGCGCTGGGTAGCGACAAATTGATTGTCATGGGTAAGCGCCGGACAAAAGAAGCAAGAAACAGCGAAAAGAAAAGAAAACCGGATCGCAAAAACTCGTAAAAATGGAAATTACTGCTGATATGTTCTTTTTTTTCGAGAGAAAAAGCGGGTGGTTTTGCATTAAAGTGTGGGGGTGATGCTTCAGTGATCATAAAGGATTCGGACTCGGATGCACAACTGCTTGATTTCCAGGGAAACATTGATTGATTGCCTGCGCAAGCGATTTGCTGCGTTGGGCGGTGCTCAGAAACTTGCCTATCTTATTGATATGTCTCATTTCTTGCGTTCATATCATCTTGCCCGGCGAATCAATCAGCGTTTCCCTAGTTTACCGGTGCTTTACCGCTGTTTGCCGGATGATCATTTTAGCCGTTGTTTTTTCAATCTAGCCTGTTACCGAGGTTGTTATGGGTAATACCAAGCGTACGAAGTCCCAGCTTCTTGAAGAAATGCAGCAGTTGCGTTCCGAACTTACCGCAGTCAAGTTGATGACGGAAAAACAAACCCATGAGCTTTCTGTCAGTGAAGAGCGGTTCTCCCTGGCAATGCGCGGTGCGAACGACGGGCTTTGGGACTGGAATCTGGAAACGGATGAAGTTTATTACTCACCGCGCTGGAAAAGCATGCTGGGCTATGCGGAAAGCGAACTGGAAAATAAATTGAGCACTTGGGCAAGCCTGGTTCATCCGGATGACAAAGAAATTGCGTTGGAAAAAGTGCGCGATTACCTTGATGGACGAAAAGATTCTTTCGAAGTGGAAATGCGCATGCGCCACAAGGACGGTCACGAAGTGTTCGTACTTTCCCGCGCATTTTTGGTTACGCGCGGATCGGATGGTAAGCCGCTGCGTTTGGTTGGCACGCATGTCGATATCACCGAACGTAAAAAAACGGAAGCGTACGACGGCAAACAGGCCGAAATTCTTGCAATGATTGCAATAGGACGCCCCGCACCGGAGATCTACGATGCCATCGCGCTGATGTACGAAGCCCGTCATCCCGGCATGCGCTGCGCGATGCTCGAGTTGAGCGGTAACAAGCTGCTGCACGGCGGGTCGCCAAACTTGCCGAAGGAATATTGCGATGCTTTACACGGCATGGAAAACGGTCCTAGCGTTGGTTCTTGCGGCGCGTCGACTTACACCGGGCAACGCGTACTGGTGGAAAATATTGACACCGATCCCAAATGGGCAAAAATCAAGCATTTCGCATTACCGCACGGTATGCGTTGTTGCTGGTCTGAACCGATCAGGAATTCCGAAGGAAAAGTTCTGGGTGCGTTCAGTATGTACTACAACCATCCGGCGCTTCCCAATGAAAGAGAATTGAAAGATTTGATCGCCGCGGCCAGGTTGACAGGCATCGTGATGGAACGGGATCAAGCGCAAAAACGTATTTGGACGCTGGCGTATACCGATGAGCTGACCGGTCTTGCGAGCCGCGCTGCCTTCATACAACACATTGAAGAGATCACCAAAGCGTATTGCCGCCATAACCGCCGGTTTGGATTGCTCTACATCGATCTGGATGATTTTAAACGCGTGAACGATAGTCTGGGGCACGATGCCGGCGATTTGCTGCTGAAAACCATTGCGCAGCGCTTGATAACGACTTGCCGCGAATCGGATTTTATTGCCCGGCTGGGCGGTGATGAATTCTGCATTCTGATTGAAGAAATGGAAGAAGAGTACGCTGCCCATGTCGCAAAGCGTTGCCTTGAAGCGATTTCGCAACCGATTGAAGTTTATTCCAGAAAAATTACACCGGCCTGCAGCATTGGTATCGCTTATTTTCCCGATGACGGCGAAGACCCTTCCATATTACTGAAAGCAGCCGATATTTCGCTTTATTCGGCAAAAGAAAACGGTAAAAATCATTATGCTTTTTATCGGGCCGAGCTGACCCAAAAGGCGGAGTATCGCTTCCAGATCGAGCAGAGTCTCAGGGAAGCCATCGAAAACCAGGAATTATCACTGGTCTATCAGCCGCAGATCAATATCGAGACCGGGGAAATCTTCGGCACCGAAGCGCTATCCCGATGGTTTCATCCGCAATTAGGTCAGGTTCCGCCTGGCGATTTTATTGCAACGGCGGAAAGAATCGGCATGAATAAAACACTGACCGAGTGGGTGTTGCAAACCGCCTGTAGTCAACTGGTTGCTTGGAAGAAACAAGGTTTCAAGGCGTTACGCATGGCAGTGAATATTTCCCCAAGCCTTTTCCTGGATCAGGAATTTGTGCGGCTGGTGAAGCGGATTATCGATGAAGCGGGAATCGCACCCGCCGAATTGGAACTCGAAGTGACGGAAGGCATCGTGCAGACCGATCCACGCAATTTAATCGTTTTTCAGGACCTGAAAGACTTGGGTGTGCTGCTGTCCATTGATGATTTTGGAACCGGTTATTCATCGTTTGCCTCGCTTAAGCACCTGATGGTCGATTATTTGAAAATCGATAAATATTTTATTGACGATATGCTGTCCGACGAGAAAACCCTGACTTTAGTCGGTTCCATGGTGAAAATGGGGCAAAAACTGGGATATGGCATCATCGCCGAAGGTGTCGAAACACAAGCGCAGTTGAAGATTCTAAAAGATCTCAACTGTGAAATCGTGCAGGGCTATTTGTTCAGTAAACCAGTCGATGCGGACAGTATTTCCGGGCTATTGACCGGTGAAGCGCACAAAAAGATTCTCCACCAATGCCGGTTGGATAAGATTGCGTAAATAATAAGCGGAAAGCTTGAAACTTCGGAAGAATCCGGAAAATCCCGCCGATTGAGCAAGATTTCCCGGTTGTGTGACAAAACTGAATTATGCGGTTGCTTTTCTGCGCAGCATAAAGCCCAGCATTCCTAAGCCGGCGAGCAGCATGGCATAGGTTTCCGGTTCCGGTACGGCGGCTACCGATACGTTATCGAGCAATAAGCCGACATTGTCGCCGCCCAGATTCTCAAAGCTGAAGCTATAAATCCCCGAAGCCGCTGGTGTGAAGCTTAAGGCATATGCTGTCAATCCGGCGCTGCTGCCTAACGTAGCCGAAGTACTGGCAGTGCCGAAATTGATGTTGGCGGTTTCAGTGGAGCCGCGCTGGCTGCCCGCCAGGTCAAATGACAAGGTATAAGTAACGCCGCCGGTTAAATTGACGCTGTTGGCAAAAATACCGCTATTGGCGGTGCTGCCGTCCAGATCGATATAGTTTCCGTTGCCCGGTAAGATGTCGATAAAACCGATTCCGATTAAATCGACCGTGCCGCTGGAAACGGTCCAGCCGCTGGCAACGGGCGGTATCCAATTGAGTGCCGATGGCGAGTAGCTATCGAAATTGTCGGAGAAAATGGTGACTGCCGCGCTGGCAGGCGCTGCGAATGCGGTGGTTATTGCTGCGGCAATAACGGCTGATTTGATTTTTTTCATGGAATCTCCCATTTATAATTTGGTTAATCGATGTATCTTCGTTGAGCCGGGTGTGATGTATTGATCGCTATTGTTACAAATGATTGTAAACATTACTTTATTAACCCATGTTCCCGATCCTGATGTTAATGACCGGATTACGCAGGCGCAATAGAACATGGTTCCCGATTATTCTAGTACATTTGTCCTATTTTCTACCGGAATCCATCGGAACATATGAACGATTCGTCGGAATGGACTTGTGCAGAGGAAGGCAAAAGACATACAATGATGCCCTCGTTTTACCAATGAAACCAATCAATTGGAATCCTGACGCTGTTGATGTACTCACCTTCTTGTCCGACAAATGAATCAGCATTCTCCTAATCAATATTTTTTAATGGGCGTTCTATTGTTGTGGTGTTGGGCGTCGCTTGCCGTCGCGGATGAAAAAGTTGTGCATGTCATCGATTTCTCCGGCAATTCGAATGGTAGTGCCGTTTCCTGGCTGGAGGAACGGGGCTTCGAACTGCAGTTGGATGCAAAAAAACTGAATCCCCGGTTTGAGAACGATACCCTGGTGATCAGCGCTGACGGCGAGATGGCCGGATTGTTTGGTTTGCAGTTGCAGCAGCAGAATTTTATCCACGATGTTAAGCGGGTCGAAATCGTTTGGGGCGTGAACAAGTATCCGCAGGGCGCCAATTGGAACGAAGGCATTAACAGCGTGCCGATTGCCGTGATGTTGTCATTCGGGACTGAAAAGCTCTCAAGCGGTTTGCCGTTGGGCATCTATTCAGCGCCCTATTTTTTGAGCGCTTTTATCGGCAAGGCTGAAGAACTGGGCCGCATGTATTTGGGCAAGCTATGGAAAAAGGGCGGGCGTTATTTTTGCGTGGCGTCCGGCGATCAGCCGGGTAAAGTGATTACCACCGATTTTGAAGTCGACGAAAAATTCCGCGCCACTTTCAAGCATGATAAAACACCGCCGATTACGGGAATCGCTTTTCAGGCCAATACCAACAACACCCGGGGAGGCGCCGAAGCGTTTATCAAGAAGATTACCTTCTTATCCCGATAGGGAATGCTGATTAATTGACTGCACGAGCGAATCACTTTGTTGCGCGGTACTCGCATCTTCGCCTATCTTGTTGATATGTCTCGGTTGCTGCATTCCGTGCGCCTCGTGCTTCCTCTCGTTCGCCGAATTAATCAGCATTTCCCTAGGCGAATGCCGGACGTTCCCGGTGTTTTCTGGGCGCCATCCCGAAGTTGCTTCCATCGCAAGTGAACATTCCCGCTGAATATTGGCTGCACCATGCAGTCTTTTATACCGCGCTGTTTTTAATTCACTATGTTTGTGGATTGCTCGTGATCCATCAAAATGTCAAAGTGAATTACACAAGGAAGATCAATCACTTCGCTTTTTTCTTCCTTCCGACCTTATTGTCTTGGGTGATTGAATACCCTTACAGCGCGGCGGCTTTTTTCATGGACATGATCTGCGCATTTATCTTCCTGACATTTTTCATAGCGCCCCTGCGCAGCAGGATCGGAGTGCTGAATGTGATGTTTTGCTCGTTCGACCGGCCGGAAGACAGACCGTTGACGCTGACCTGGCTTTATACCCAGTTTATCGCAAGCTACTTGGTGCTGATTCCGTTGCTTGCTTATTTCGAGAGCCATGCGATGCTGCCGCTCGTCATGATCATCATCATTACCAACGGAATCGGCGACGGGCTTGCCGAACCGGTGGGCATCAAATTCGGCAAAAGAAAATATACGACGTATGCGCTGTTTACCAAGCAAAAATACGTGCGCAGCTATATCGGCAGCGCCTGCGTATGGGTAACGGCTTTCATCGCAATCCTCATATTCCACCAATATTTCAACACAACGCAACTCATCGCCGCTTTGCTCACCGTGCCGCTTCTGATTACCTTGGCGGAAGCCTTTTCTCCCCATACCTGGGATAGTCCGCTGATCTATGCGGTTGGCGGCGTATCGCTGATCGGGATATTGCATTTTGTGTAATTTACGGATGGTTGCACTGTTTAATCGGACGGCGGGTTGCGAACAGGGGGATTTTTGAGCAATTCAACGATTTGCCGCGATTGCGATTCATAGTTATCGGCATCCGCCGGTTTGCCGAGTTGCCGCGCGATATCGCCCATTTTCTTTAAAGAAATCGATACATCGCGCAGCGCCTGCGGCGTTTCGCCGAGCTGTTGTAACAATTGTTGGCGCAGAGTGAGCGATTCTCCGAAATAGATTTGCGCGTCTTCAAGCTTACCAAGCTGTTGCGCGACATCGCCCATGTTATCAAGTGAAACTGACAAATCGCGCAGCGCCTGCGGCGTCTCTTCCAGCTTTCGTAGCAATTGGCGGGCAATGGTGAGCGATTCGCCGAAATAAGTTTGTGCGTCTTCGAGCTTGCCGAGCTGTTGTGCGACATCGCCCATATTATCCAGTGAAACCGACACATCGCGCAGCGCCTGCGGCGTTTCGCCGAGCTGTTGCAGCAATTGGCGGCGGATGACGAGCGACTCTCCGAAATAGCCTTGTGCACCCTCGAGATGGTCGAGCTCTAGCGCGATACCACCCATTTTCTCCAATGAAATCGACACATCACGCAACGTCTGCGGCGTTTCGCCGAGCTGTTGCAACAATTGCCGGGCAATGGTGAGCGATTCGCCGAAATAAGTTTGTGCGTCTTCGAGCTTGCCGAGCGCTTGCGCGATATTGCCCATTTTATGCAGTGAAACCGATACATCGCGCAGCGCCTGCGGCGTCTCGTCGAATTGTTGCAGCAACTGGCGGGCAATGGCAAGCGATTCGCCGAAATAGCCTTGCGCGGCTTCGAGCTGACCGAGCTCGCGCGCGACATCACCCATCATGTTCAATGAAACCGACAAATCGCGCAGCGCCTGTGGGGTGCCGAGCTGTTGCAACAATTGCTGGGCAATGGTGAGCGATTCGCCGAAATAGTCTTGAGCGGCTTCGAGCTGCCCGAGTTGCCGCGCGACATCGCCCATATTATCCAGTGAAACCGACACATCGCGCAGTGTCTGCGGGTTTTCGCTGAGCTGTTGCAACAATTGCCGGTGCAGAGTGAGCGATTCGCCGAAATAGGTCTGTGCATCTTCAAGCTTGCCGAGCTGTTGCGCGACATCGCCCATCTTACTCAGTGAAACCGACACATCGCGCAGCGCTTGCGGGTTTTCGCTGAGCTGTTGCAACAATTGCCGGTGCAGAGTGAGCGATTCGCCGAAATAGGTCTGTGCATCTTCAAGCTTGCCGAGCTGTTGCGCGACATCGCCCATCTTACTCAGTGAAACCGACACATCGCGCAGCGCCTGCGGCGTTTCGCCGAACTGTTGCAGCAATTGCCGGGCAATGGTGAGCGATTCGCCGAAATAGGTCTGCGCATCTTCAAGCTTGCCGAGCTGTTGCGCGACATCGCCCATCTTACTCAGTGAAACCGACACATCGCGCAGCACCTGCGGCGTTTCGCCCAACTGCTGTAGCAATTGGCGGTGGATGGCGAGCGACTCGCCGAAATAGCCTTGTGCGGTTTCGAGCTGGCCGAGCTGTTGCGCAACATCGCCGATGTTATTTAGTGAAACCGACAAATCGCGCAGCGTCTGCGGGGTTGCGCCGAGTTGTTGCAGCAATTGCCGGGAAAGTTTCAACGCATTACCGGCAATTTGTTCCGCCAATGAGAGTTGGCCATGCAATAAGCTAACTTTCAGAGCGCGTTCGGCAGCCAACAGTGCGCCGCGATAGGGTTTATCTTTTACCCGGTGCCACTCGTCGATCAGTTGTTGATCGGTTTCGGAAAACGGTGTTGCCGGAATGTTTGCCGCGGATTGGTCACGAGCTGACAGGGTCATTTCATTCGTGAGTGCAAGCCAGTTCTGGGTTTCCACGGTGACATCGCGGATCGCCCATAAATCGGGTGCGAGTTCGCGGAAAGATTGTTTCTCGGCTGCCGGTAGCACGATTATCAGCGCACGATTTTGCTGACGTAGCGTTTCGCGGTTTTCATTCAAGCGCCGGTAGAATTTCCGGCGTGTTTCAGGCCAATGATCTTCGTGATCGGTATGCGTGAGATTCAACCATACCGGCGCTTTGGTCAAAGTGTGGCCGATGTTCTGGCCGAGTATTGCGGGCAATGCGTCGTTCAGCAGTTGCGCGGGCGATTCGAGCCGTACTTGATTCAATCCGGAAACGCGCAAGCGGTAGAACTGTTCCAGGCGCAGGCGGAACAATTCGACGATTGGCGCATGCTGGCTGAAAATGAGGATCAGACTGAAATCATCCGACCAGCGCAAGTGATTGAGCAGACGTTGCCACTGCTGTTCGCCTTCCGGCGTCAGTTGAATGGATGCGGCCGGTTCACGGGGCATCGTCCGATGACCGCAAGAGCTTGATTAGCACCGGATGCACGTCGTACCAAGGTTTGCCGTTGAGGTAATTCATGATCATGTTGGCGTCGAGGAAGCGAGTCAGGGTTGGCAGATCGTCCATGCCGTCCAGGGCATGATGTTTACTGTGATGGATTTTTTCCAGATATTTTTTATCTTGTTCCGGAATCGGTTGAAATTCATTGGTAAGTTGCATAATCGCGCGATTCAGCATGTCGTCGCTTACTGCGGCGGGTTTGGCATCTTGATGGACAGTGCGCGCGGCGCTCAGCCCCAGCAAGCCTTCGCGCATCAGCCGGAAGTAATCCCGGATATCGCCGCCCGATTCTTTCGCTAGCCGGAACAATTGCGTTTGCGTATAAAATTGCCGCCAATCGGGGTAGCGCCGTTCAATGATTTCTTGCATGATGGCCAATCCTGCGGGATCTTCCGTGCCGTCTTTTTTGCGTACGTGAATGTTGGGCCAAATGCAGATCGGGTTGCCGCCGAGATTGCGGGCGATGTTGGGCGCGCGCGGGATGAGAAACGGCGGGACGGTGTAAACAACATGCAGACCCGGCAACGCCAGATTTGCCGCCTGCCCGGAAAATAATTCGACGATACTGTCGTACACCGACCGCGCATCGTCGCCGACACCGCGAATTTGTTCCAGGGAATCGACCAGCAAGACGATTTTTTTATTGGCATCGCCTTGTTGCAGTCTTTTGACTAAATCGAGAATATACGCCTGCGCATTCTGCACCAATCCATCCAGGTTGCCGCGCAGTTTTTCTTGGACTTGGCGCTTGAAATTGGCGTCGCGTTGCAAGCGCATGCCAACTTTGGCAGTAACCATATCCAAGTTACTTCCGAATTCAACTTGCTCAAGTTCAACCTGGGTCTCCGTCAGAAAATCCCAAAAACGCGATAGTGGCGAATCTTTGATCGATTCGATGCCGAATTCGCTTTTTGTCCGGTTGGCCAGGGCGGCGATGAGCGACAGCAGAAAATCCGCTAACTCCAATGGTTTGGTCATCAGGACATATTGCTGCATATTGGTCAGAATGACGATATGCCCCTGGTTTTCGAGCAGATGTTTCAAACGCAGTAATTCCGTGCTTTTGCCATTGCCGCGAAAACCGGTCAGTAAATTGACGCTCTCCGATACGGCGAAATCGATCCGTTGGGATAATTGCAAGATAGGATCGGCGGCCGGGTTTTGCTGCAGAATCGGCACATAGAGAGGATCACCGGATTCCAGCGGCTTACTGTTTTGCAGTGCGTTATGAAAAGCTTTCAGTTTTGGTAAAAGCTCATCAATTGGATTCATGGTTTTGCTCACTCAAGTTTGGCGATCAGCATATGCTACTGAATTTTAATCGAGTTAAATGCAGAAAATAAGTGTGTTCAGATAGTCAATGAAAGTAATCGAATCTGTCTTATTGCACCACAATCTCAATCAACACCTCGTTCGGATTCACCGATTCGCCTTTGATCACGTGCACGGCTTTAACGATGCCGCTGATCGGGGCGGTGATTTCGGTTTCCATTTTCATCGCTTCGGTGATCAGAACCGGTTGTCCGGCGGTGACTTTCTGGTCGATTTTGACGAGTACATCCAGAATGTTGCACGGCATGCTGACGACGACATCGCCTTCGGCGGTGGGGCTGCGGCGTTTGCTGCCGATGGTGCTCTTGACCGCGCCTTGGGTGCCGCCGTCGAGCACGATTTCATCGAGCGTTTCGACGACGATTTCTTCCGGCATGCCGTCGACCATGAAATAAAAATGCCGCAATGTATCGTTCTTGGGGCCGGTGCCGGTGACTTTGACGTGATACGACTCACCGTGCAGCGCCACGTTGAATTCGGTTGGTGCTTTTTGCAAACCATCCGCCGCTGTCGTGGCTACCTCTAGCGGTTCGGGCACCAGGTTGCCGGTCGAGCGCAGTTCCAGGAATTGCTTGCCGACTTCGGGGAACATCGCGTAACTCAACACGTCTTCGTCATTCGACGCCAAGTGTCCGATTTCGCGGTGCAGGTTGTCGAATTCCGGTTTCAGCAGGTCGGCTGGGCGGCAGTCGATGATGTCCTCCTTACCGATCGCGCGTTTTTGCAGTTTGGTATCGATCGGCGCGGGTGCTTTACCGTAGCCGCCCTGCAGATAGCGTTTGACTTCATTGGTGATGGTTTCGTAACGCTTGCCGGTGAGCACGTTCAATACCGCTTGAGTGCCGACGATTTGCGAAGTCGGCGTGACCAGCGGCGGGTAGCCCAGGTCTTTACGCACGCGCGGAATCTCGGCGTAGACTTCGTTGATCCGATCCAACGCGTTGCGTTCCTGCAATTGGTTGGCGAGATTCGAGATCATGCCGCCGGGAACCTGAAACACATGCACGCGAGTATCGACGCCGGTGAATTCGCTCTCGAAACGGTGGTATTTCTTGCGCACTTGCGCGAAGTAATCGTTGACCTCCTGCAGCTTTTGCGGATCCAGGCCGGTATCGTATTCCGTGCCTTGCAGCGCCATCACCAGGCTTTCGGTCGGCGGATGGCTGGTGCCGCCCGACCACGACGACAACGCTGTGTCGATATGGCGGCAACCGGCTTCGATGGCTTTGAGCTGGCACATTTCCGCTAATCCGGCGGTGGCGTGCGAATGTAAGTGGATCGGCAGATCAACAGTGTCTTTCAAGGCTTTGACCAGTTCACTGGTCGCATACGGCGTCAATAATCCCGCCATGTCCTTGATCGCGATCGAGTCGCAGCCCAGCGTGGCCAAATCCTTGGCCAGCGTGATGAAACTGGCGGTATCGTGCACCGGGCTGGTGGTGTAGCAAATCGTGCCTTGCGCATGCTTGCCGGCTTCCTTGGCGGCTTCGATGGCGGTTTTGAGATTGCGCACGTCGTTGAGCGCGTCGAAAATGCGGAACACATCCATGCCGTTGGCGGCGGCGCGTTTGACGAACGCGCGCACGACATCGTCGGAGTAATGGCGGTAGCCGAGCAGGTTCTGGCCGCGCAGCAGCATTTGCAATGGTGTTTTCGGCAAAGCGGCTTTGAGTTTGCTCAGGCGTTCCCACGGATCTTCCTTGAGAAAGCGCAAACAAGCGTCGAACGTCGCGCCGCCCCAGCATTCCAGCGACCAGTAGCCGATTGCGTCGAGCATCGCGCAGGCCGGCAGCATGTCTTCGGTGCGCATGCGGGTGGCGATGAGGGATTGGTGCGCGTCGCGCAAAATGACATCAGTGATATGAACTTTTTGCATGAACTTTCCTTTGTTATCCGTTTGTCCGCGGCTATAAGCCGGTATGCGACGCGACCACCGCGGCGATCACGCTTGCCAGCACTTCCGGGCGGGGTTTATCGGAATAATTGATCAGATTCGGGTTTTGTTCGACAAAACCGGTATTGAATTTGCCGCTGCGGAATTGCGGGTGCTTCAGAATTTTTAAATAGTACGGAATCGTGGTTTTGATGCCGAACAAACCCATGTCGCGCAACGTGCGCTGACCACGCTTGATGACATCTTCCCAGGTCAACGCGCTGACGATGACCTTGGCGACCATCGAATCGTAAAACGGCGGAATCTCGTAGCCGGTGTAAATCGCGGTATCGGTGCGTACGCCCGGGCCGCCCGGTGCATAGTAGCGCGAGATGCGGCCGAAACTCGGCAGAAAATTGTTTTTCGGATCTTCGGCGTTGATGCGGAATTGAATGGCGAAGCCGCGCCGCACGATTTCGTCTTGCTTGGAGCGCAGCGGCAAGCCGGCGGCGACGCGGATTTGCTCCTCGACGATGTCGACGCCGGTGATGGTTTCGGTGATGGTGTGCTCGACCTGCACGCGCGTGTTCATTTCCATGAAATAAAACCGGTCGTTGTCGTCGAGCAGAAATTCCACCGTGCCTGCGTTGGTGTAACCGACCGATTTTGCCGCGATCACCGCCAGGCCGCCGATGTACTGGCGTTGTGCTTCATCCAGTTGCGGCGACGGCGCGATCTCGATGAGTTTCTGGTTGCGGCGCTGGATCGAACAATCGCGCTCGTACAGGTGAATCACGTTGCCGTGATGATCGGCGAGCACTTGCACTTCGATATGCTTCGGATTGACGATGCACTTTTCCAGAAACACATTGGCGCTGCCGAAAGCTTTGGTCGCTTCGGAAATCACCCGGTCGTAATTGCGTTTCAGCTCTTCCGCATTGTCGCAGCGGCGGATGCCGCGCCCGCCGCCGCCGGAAGTGGCTTTCAGCATCACCGGGTAACCGATTTTCTCCGCGACTTGCAAGGCTTCGCCGACCGAGTGCAGATTGCCGTCCGATCCCGGCGTGACCGGAATTCCAGCGGCGATCATCGCATTGCGCGCTTCGGTTTTGTCGCCCATGCGATGGATGACTTCCGGCGTGGGGCCGATGAAGATCAATCCACGTTCCTTGCAGGCGCGGGCGAATTGCGCGTTCTCGGACAAAAATCCATAGCCCGGATGAATCGCGTCGCAACCGGTTGCCAGCGCCAGATCGACCAACGCATGAATATTCAGATAGCACGCCATCGGCTCGCTGCCGATGCAATACGATTCGTCGGCTTTTTTGACGTGCAGCGCAAAGCGGTCGGCTTCGGAATAGACGGCGACTGAGCGGATGCCCATTTCAGCACAGGCGCGAATGATGCGAACCGCAATTTCACCGCGATTGGCAATAAGAATTTTGCGTAGCATAGGTTTAATTTTTTTAGTGGCGATCGGGCATATTCTACTCGATCAATTCCGGTATTTTATCCGACATTCTGTTTTGCAGGTTCCATCGGCGATGAATTGCTTCCATCCGGGCACCCGGATTGGCGCTGGAATCGGGCGCTGACCGGCGGTTTTTCCTATAAAAAATTCTTAAATATCAAACAAGTTCGTAAAAGCTTATTTGTTTCATAATCTGGCAAAACAGAAAATGGTATAAAATGAAAGCGATATATCGATTAGTTGATCAGAAACGCATTGTTTCAGCGGCTAAGAAATTTCTTTGAATAAGGTTTGTGGAACGATCATCATGGCGGAACCGGAAGTAAAAAAAGAGGGTTGGGAAAAGGATTTACTGGAGAGTCTTGCGCTGTCGTCATTGCGGGAACAGCGGCGTGCTCGCAGATGGGGGATATTTTTTAAGTTGCTCACGTTCGTTTATCTGTTTCTGTTGCTATTCGTTGCAATGGGCTGGATTGAGGACGGCAAGGTGCGGATCCCGGAAAAACATACGGCGATTATCGATTTGCAAGGGATGATAGTTCCCAATGGCATGAACAGTGCCGACAAGGTTAACTCGAGTCTGCGTTCGGCATTTGAGGACAAAAATACCAAGGGCGTGGTTTTGCGCATCAATAGCCCTGGAGGGACCCCGGTTCAAGCCGGTTATATCAATGATGAGATTCGCCGGTTGCGCACTAAATATCCGGAAATTCCGGTTTATGCGGTGGTCGGCGATATCTGCGCATCCGGTGGCTATTATGTGGCTGCAGCAGCGGATAAAATTTATGTCGATAAGGCGAGTTTGATCGGATCGATCGGTGTTTTGATGGACGGTTTCGGTTTTACCGGCACACTGGATAAGTTAGGTATCGAGCGGCGGCTGCTGACATCCGGTGAAAATAAAGGCTTCCTTGATCCTTTCTCGCCGCTGGATCCGACCCAAAAAGCACATGCGGCGACGCTATTGCGCGAAATACACGAGCAATTCATTCAAGTAGTAAAAAATGGCCGGGGAGACCGATTAAAGGATGCACCGGAGTTATACAGCGGCATTGTGTGGACAGGACAACGCAGTATCGATTTGGGGCTTGCCGATGCGCTCGGTAGCGCCGAATACGTCGCCCGCGAAGTGATCGAAGCGGAAACGCTGGTCGATTTCTCACCGCGTGAGGGATTTGCGGATGTGTTTTCCAAACGCTTCGGCCAGATTGCGATGAATTTTCTGTTGGAAAACGGATTCTGGTCGCTTAAGTGATTGTGGTGATCAGCCCGGTAACAAATCTGATTTGTTGAGGATTTCCGTTAGCGTCCGTTGAACGCCGGTTTGCCAATCGGGCAGTTGTAATTCCAAAGCCTGCTCCAGCTTGCCGGTATTCAATCGCGAATTAAGCGGACGCTGCGCGGGGAGCGGGAATTCGCGGCTCGGTATGGGCTGTAAATTGCCGGGGTTCATTTTAAGGGGAAAGTTTACTGTTTCCGCCTGAGTCAAGATCAGCTTGGCATACTCGAACCATGACGCGTAACCCTTCGCTGTCAAATGATAGATACCGCCGGCGAACGTTTGGTGCTGCAGCATTAGCAGCGTATAAGCGGTGATGTCGGCAATCAATTCCGCACCGGTTGGTGCGCCGGTTTGGTCGTTGACGACCTTGAGCGAATCCCGTTGCTGCGCCAGCCGCAACATGGTCTTGATAAAATTATTGCCGAAGGTTGCGTAAACCCAACTGGTGCGGAAAATGACATATTCACAACCTGCTGCATGAATATTCCGTTCACCTTCCAATTTGGTCCGGCCATAAACATTCAACGGTTCCGGATGATCGGTTTCAACAAACGGCCGGCCGCCGTTGCCGTTGAACACATAATCGGTGGAATAATGAATCAGCCGGGCGTTTAATCGCTTGGCTTCTTGCGCCAGCAGTCCGGGCGCTTCAGCATTCAGCGTCCTTGCCAGTTCCGGTTCCTGTTCGGCTTTATCGACTGCGGTGTAAGCTGCAGCGTTGACGATAACGCCGGGCTTGATAGTTCTGATAGATTCTTGAATCCCGGAGAGATCGCGGAAATCACCGCATAAGTTTGTGCTGCTTGAATGCAGTGCAACGAGCTCGCCTAACGGCGCTAGGCTGCGTTGCAATTCCCAGCCGACCTGACCGCTTTTACCGAATAGCAGAATTTTCATATTACTGCCGGCCGTTATAGTTTTTTTCCAGCCAGGAGCGATACGCGCCGGTTTGAACGTCTTGAATCCATTGCGGATTGTTCAGGTACCATTCGATGGTTTTACGAATACCGGTATCGAAGGTTTCAGCCGGTTTCCAACCGAGTTCGCGCTCAATTTTCTGCGCATTGATCGCATAGCGGCGGTCGTGCCCCGGCCGGTCTTTGACGTAAGTGATCAGACGCTTGAAATCGGAGCCGGGGTGAAATTCTTCGAGCAGCGTGCAAACCGTGTTGACGATTTCAATATTGGCTTTCTCATTCCAGCCGCCAATGTTATAGGTTTCGCCTGGTATACCGGCTTCCAGCACACGGCGGATGGCCCGGCAGTGATCGATCACGTACAACCAATCGCGGATTTGCAAGCCGTCGCCGTAAACCGGCAGTGGTTTTCCTGCCAAGGCGTTAGCGATCATCAGCGGAATCAATTTTTCCGGAAACTGGAAAGGGCCGTAGTTATTTGAACAATTGGTGGTCAGCACCGGCAGTCCGTAGGTGTGGTGATAAGCGCGCACCAGATGATCGCTGGAAGCCTTGCTCGCAGAGTACGGGCTATTGGGTTGATAGCCATGCGTTTCGGTGAATGCCGGTTCGTTTTTTTCTAGCGAACCGTAAACTTCGTCGGTAGATACGTGCAGAAAGCGGAAATTGGCGCGGGCGGCGGGTTCCAATGCAGACCAATAAGCCCGGACCGATTCCAGCAAGCGGAAGGTACCGAGAATATTGGTTTGAATAAAGTCTTCCGGGCCATGAATCGAGCGATCCACATGGCTTTCCGCCGCCATGTTGATAATCGCGCGCGGTTGATGCTGCGCCAACAGTTGCGATATCAGTTGCGTATCGCCGATGTCGCCTTGCACGAAGATATGTTGCGTATTTCCGGATACCGACGATAAATTCTGTAAATTACCGGCGTACGTCAGTTTATCCAGATTAACGATGGGTTCGCCGGTTTGCGCCAGCCAGTCGAGCACAAAATTACTGCCGATGAATCCGGCGCCTCCGGTAATTAAAATCATGTTGAATGTCCTAGATTGTGGCGAAGTTAATACAATTGGTTGTTAGCAATAGGCTTTTCTACTAAGAATTCCAGATAGGCAAGATCCCAGTTTCACCCGATTTTACTTGAAAATCGCAATCGATACCGATTCCCGGCACCCAAATCAGCCGGTCGTTACAAAATAGCAGCGGTAGGATGCGGCGTTGCCAAGGTGGAATCGACGCCTCTTGCAGCAAATTTTTGAGGCTACGGGTAGGGCGATTGCAGGCTGGCTTGAAATGTTCGCCGCCTTGGCGGGTACGTAATGCGATTGATTGGTTTAAGATTTTCTGCGGATCGATGCTTTGCGATCCGGTTTCGGTAAAGCTGACGGTGCCATCCAGGTGTGTCAGTGTCAGCGGTAATTGCCCTTGCCAGATGAATTGCGAAGGCCGTGGTGCTTGCAGAGTAACTTCTTCCGGGAAAATGTGAATCAGTCCTTTAAAGCAACGAATGGCGGTATCGCCAAAACGGATATGGATTTGACTATCCGTACTTGACGATAATAGCTGTTTCAATATTTCTTCCAGTTTCACCGTGCTGGGAAGCGTTATGTTCTGTTGATTCAGTATGTGACGCAATAAATTTTTCGCACGCGAAGAACTGAGTGCGCGCATCTTGTCGACTGCCAGTTTTCCCGATACCAGGCAATCTGTGCTGTCGATTTCCGCCAATTCATCCAGCAATTGCGAAGCTTCGGATAAGTGGCGGCTGGTACGCAGCAGGGTCTTGCCATAACCAGGGTAACGCTTTTTTAGTACCGGCAGGATCTCGTGGCGCAGGAAATTCCGGTTGTAGGCGATGCTATCGTTGCTTTCATCGTAAATCCATTTCAATCGATGCTGCTGCGCATAAGCTTCAATCTGACCCCGCGTGACTTCTAGCAATGGCCGCAATAGTTGCGGCGCGGCAACGCCCGGTTGCTTTCTGATCCAAGGCATGCCGCTCAGACCCTTGATTCCGGCCCCGCGAAGTAATTGCAGCAATAATGTTTCCGCTTGGTCATCCAGATGATGGGCTAAAACCACATAGTCGGCTTGCGTGCGGCTGAAAATACGATAGCGTTCTTCCCGGGCAAGCGCTTCAAGGCTGATACCGCTTTCCTTGTTGAGTTGCAGACAAGCGATATTGATCGGGATGCCGTAGCTGCGGCAGAGGTCGCTGCAAAATTGGCTCCAGAGTGGCGCATTGCGGCTGATGCCGTGGTTGACGTGCACGGCGGTGAGCGAAAAAGGAATTTCTCCGGAAAGTGTGTAGAGCGCATGCAGCAAGACAACGGAATCGACGCCGCCGCTCAAGGCGATGGCTAACCGGTCATCGGGTTTGATATGTGTATGTAATACTGCTTGAACATGACACAGCAAGTTAATCGACTTTGACTTCCTTGAATGCGCCATATGTCATGAGCCGATCCAGACGCCTTTCCAACAGTGTTTCAATCGATTGATCTTGAAGTTTGCGCAAGGATTCTTGTAGAACACTTTTGACGGATTGCATGATCGCCGGATAATCACGATGCGCCCCTCCGATGGGTTCGCTGATGATACTGTCGATTAGATTCACTGCCTTTAACCGGTCGGCGGTAATGCCCATGATTTCAGCAGCCTCCGGTGCTTTGTCGGCGCTTTTCCATAAAATGGACGCGCAACCTTCTGGGGATATGACCGAGTACGTGGCATATTGCAGCATATGGATGACATCGCCGACGGCCACGGCTAAAGCACCACCGGAGCCGCCTTCGCCGATAATGACGCAAATGACGGGTACTCGCAATTCCGCCAGTACATAAAGATTCTTACCGATGGCTTCCGATTGTCCGCGCTCTTCGGCATCGATACCCGGATAAGCCCCTGGTGTATCGATGAAAGTAATCAGCGGGATTGAAAATTTTTCCGCCAAGCGCATTAAGCGCAGTGCTTTGCGATAACCTTCCGGTTTGGGCATGCCGAAGTTGCGAAAAATTTTTTCACGAGTGTCCCGTCCTTTTTGGTGACCGATTACCATCACGGTCTGACCATTGAATCTCGCTAACCCGCCGGCAATGGCATGGTCGTCGGCAAAATTACGGTCGCCGTGCAGCTCTTCAAAATCGGTGAACAGATGCTCGATATAGTCCAGCGTATAGGGCCGCTGCGGGTGTCGCGCGACTTGTGAAATTTGCCAGGGTGTCAGTTTGGCGTAGACGTTTTTTGTCAGAGAGAGACTTTTGGCCTGTAAGCGAGCAATTTCTGCTGAAATGTCGAGCGCCGAATCGTCTTGTGCAAAGCGTAATTCTTCGATTTTGGATTCAAATTCTGCAATATTCTGCTCAAATTCCAGAAAAGTGATTTTCATGTGGACTGGGATAAAAATCTAAAAGTGTGATGATACAGGATTTGTCCATAAATCTGCATGGCGAGTAAAGCGAAACCGGGTGATTCTGTTTGCGGGTTTTGTGAAGCTATTCCAGTAAAATGGATGGGCTGCGGATACAGTAGAATTATTTCTTTTTGCATCAATTATCAAGGAGCAATTTGCAATGAAACGGCGCGCATTTCTTCGTCGGATTGTGGTATTACCGTTTTTTCCGGCATGGTTATCCTCTCAAGCGATGGCGAGTGATGGCGCGCAAGGGACGATCCGGCCATTGAAAAAATCTCATCATGCATGGCGTGAACTTTTATCGCCCGAGGCATTTCAAGTGTTGTTCGAGGAGCACACCGAGGAACCGGGGAGCAGCGAGTTGAACGGCGAATACCGGGAAGGAACTTATATTTGCGCTGCGTGTTATTTGCCACTGTTTGAGAGCCGGCATAAATACGAAAGCGGCACGGGATGGCCTAGTTTTACACAACCGGTGGCGGGGCATGTCGAAACCAAACCGGATTATTCATTGATCTTCATGCGCACGGAATATCATTGCGCCCGTTGTGGCGGGCATCAAGGGCATGTATTTAAAGATGGACCATTACCACGGGGCGAGCGTTGGTGTAATAATGGCTTGGCTCTGCAATTTGTATTGCAATCGGAGCCGCTACCTGGATTGCGAGGTTGAATTACTAAATGATTGAGATGATTTCTCTCGGAGGCTTGGCCCCGAAAGTGTTTTTGCGTGATTACTGGCAAAAGCAGCCGTTGTTGATAAGGGATGCGCTGCCGGGTTTTAAAGGCTTGTTGACGCGCGATGCGTTGATTTCGCTTGCGTATTCCGAAGAAGCGCAATCCCGCTTGGTTGTCCAGAGAAATGGCCGCTGGCAACTGAAACATGGGCCGTTGGATGATCGGGATTTTGCAAGATTACCGGAGAAGCAGTGGACTCTATTAGTTCAGGATGTGAATCATTTTCTGCCATCGGCGCGGGAATTGTTATCCAAGTTCCGTTTTATTCCACATGCGCGGCTGGATGATTTAATGGTGAGTTATGCGCCGAAGGGGGGCGGAATCGGGCCGCATTTTGACTCCTACGATGTTTTTTTGCTCCAAGGGCTTGGAGCGAGACGCTGGCAGATTTCAGCCCAATTGGATGATGCTTTTATTGAAGATGCGCCGCTACGGATTTTGAAGAATTTTTATCCGGAACAAGAATGGGTGCTGGAAGCCGGCGACATGCTCTACTTGCCTCCCAAATACGCGCATAACGGCATCGCGGAGGACGATTGCATGACGTATTCCATTGGTTTCCGCGCTCCCAGTCATGAAGAGTTGATGACCCAATTTCTGGTTTTTCTGCAGGATCGGGTTGCGGCGCCTGGCCGGTATGCGGATCCTGATCTGCAATTGCAATCGCATCCATCGGTTTTGAGTCCGGCAATGTTGTCGCAGGTTCGTACTATCCTCAATAAAATAAAGTGGAATCAAAATGATATAGAAGATTTTCTTGGGATCTATCTTTCCGAACCCAAGCCGCATGTTTTTTTTGAACAACCTGAAAAGCCGGTACCGTTGCGTGATTTTGTTAGATCGGTTCGTGAAAAAGGCTTGGAGCTTGATCTAAAAAGTAGAATGCTATGCCGCCGCGATAAGTTTTTTATCAATGGCGAGATTTTTACTGGAAGTGTCGAAGCATGCCGGTTATTGACGGAGTTGGCGGATGATTATGAATTAACGTCTCCCGGGAACATCGATAAAGCAACTGGGGAAATTCTCTATCAATGGTATCTCAATGGCTACGTTAAGCAGAAGATTTGATCTTTATAAGTATTTTATGGAAGACCTGTGCATGGCACATGAAAGTAGAAGTGCTAAATTTGTATAATCCGAAAAGTTGGATTATGCTATTAGCGCAAATTAAATGATGAACATGGGAGATTAGATGTTGAGATTTTCACTTGTAGCGATTGCTTTCGCGATTTTGACTTTAAGTGCATGTGAGGGCAAAAAAAGCTTGGATGGTTATCCAATGGATAAGCCGCCTCCATCAGCTTATGCACCAAGAGATTCTGAGCCTGAAGAATTGAAATAAACAGGATGAACAGAATCGATAAGCCGCGTAAGTCCTTAATGGCGAGTGGTTGGGTTCTGTGAATAGTGTTTCCCGAGGCCACAAACTCTCTTTTTGGAGAGGTTGTGGCAGATTGATTGATAGATTGGAAAGTAAAGCGTTTAATTACATTTAATGTCAATCAAGATCTTGAAATTCCATTTTTAACCTGAGGTACAGGCTGTTAAGAATGGACTCGCAGAAAAAAGGAAGTCATTTAAATAGATATTACTTATCTAAGCGATGTAATCCTTAAGAGCAGATGTCTACCGAGTGACTTTTCATTAAGCATATGAATATGCTTGAATGATTGTTTAAACTCGTTATATACTGCGGAACTTTTAAGAACTTTTATAAGGAAAATTCACAATGAAATATTCACTTCTGGCTGCTGCATTGTTTGCCTTGACCTTATCTGCTTGTGGTGGTGCAAAAAATCAAGCATTACCTGAAACCGAAAGAGAAAATTATGAAAGAGCCCTCCGTGGGGAAGATCCTGATTGTCCACATGGAATCGATGCAAATGGCAACTGTTTGAAAGAGGGAGCGGATGCGCGTCCTTATGGTGGAACAAGCAAGCCAGGCCACTAATCGATAGTTAATAAGCACCTATCACAAAAAAAACCGCCCGCGAGGCGGTTTTTTTGTTTCTCTTCTCATTGATCTCGATGGGTTGTTAGAAAGATTGAAATGAAATTGATTTAATGAATGTTGAATGTGAATGAAGTTAATAGTGAATGCATCCGCGGATTCAACTTCGAAGTGCAACACCTAGCGGTGGCTTGGTATAGCGCACCGTCTTTCCGAAGAACACCTCAAACGGGGTTCTGAATCCAAGCACCTTGCGCGGTCGATGGTTGAGTCTATCCACCGCCCATTGTACTTGTTCCTGGGTCACCTTAATCAATTCCATTCCCTTGGGGAAATACTGCCGCAGCAGACCATTGCTGTTCTCGTTCAAGCCGCGCTCCCATGAATGATAAGGATGAGCGAAGTAGATATCCACATTGAGTTTCGCAGCAATGGTTTCATGCTCCGCAAATTCTTTCCCGTTGTCGAATGTCATGGTGTGGCACTTGCGTTTATGGGGGCGCAGCAATCGCGTTACCGCCGCCGTTACGCCCGATGCATGTTTGCCGGGCACTTGGGCTGCCAGAATGTAGCGCGACTTCCTCTCGGCCAGCGTAACCAATGCGCCTTGATGGTTCTTGCCGATTACGGTGTCGCCCTCCCAGTCGCCTATGCGGTTCTTCTGATCCACGATCCCCGGACGCTCATCAATGCCGATCCGGTTCTTGATCGTGCCCCGGCGCTCTTGACCGCTCGCATAACGCTTCCTGCGGGGCTTCTGGCAACGCAAATGCCGCCACAGGTCGCCACCTCGACGCTTGTCTGCATATATGTGCAAGTAGATCGTCTCGTGACTGATCTGCAACACACTTTCCAAAGCAAGTCGACGGGCCGCTTGCTCCGGACTCATGTCCAGCCGAACCAATCGCTCAACTTCCGTCCAGTCCGACATTGATAAACGCTGGGCGTTGGCGCATTGTTTTCGGCGCTCGTTCCGTAATTCCTGCGCCTGCTTGGGATACCAGTCACGCCGACCCTTGTTCCGCCTGAATTCCCGCGAAATCGTCGACTTGCTCACGCCCACTGCATCCGCTATTCGCGATTGGTTCAAACCCGCCTTCTTCAAGCCGGAAATCTGGTATCGTTGCTCGCTGGTGAGCTGCTTGTAGTGCTTCATCTGTGCTCCTTCTACTTGGTCGTTTAAGAAGCTCCGATACTACCGCAGCTTGCTTCCTAAACTTCCTTACAAAAGTTGCACTTCAATTTTGAATCCACCATCTGTTTACTTCAGCTGTTCGTGCAATAACTTTAATATCCGGCTGGCCATGACGGAATTCACCGCCGATCCGTCGTCATTCGACAATGTGATGTTGCTTGAATTTGTTCCTGCATTATGCACATGGATGCGATATTTCGCTGCTTTTGAGTCATCTTTATCACCGCTTCTCCAGAACATAATATTCGAAAGAATTCCTTCATCGTCGCCCTTTTTCTTGCTATCTTTGTTGAGATCAACAAAACGTACATAATAGATGCCTTCTTCGCGGTTGCGATCTTCAACCGTGAAACCGATGCGATCCAGTGCTAGACCAACACGCCGCCACGATCTGTCGAACGCTTCATAGACAAGCAACGAAGTTTCTTCCTTGTCGATAAAAGCGCGTTCATAGGTGCTGCTTCTTCCCGTCAATAATTCCATTTTTGCTTTTTGTTCTTCCACACCAAAGCGCATCATCAGGCGTGATAACATTTCCGCTTCCAGATCGGGATCGGCTGGGCGGGGTTGCCAGACTGACCGGTTGAGATTGCCCTCCAAAGTTTCGGTCATGCCACGATGACTGATATAAATTTCAGTATTGCCCGTTTCGCTGCGTTCAAGGCGGGTGCGGAATTTGTCTCGCTCGGCTGTTGAATAGATGCTGTCCAAGAAGGTGGAGATAAAAGTGCGGATAAAATCCTGAGGGATCTTGGCGCGATTTTCAGCCCAATCGGTTTCCATAATTCCGGCTTCCGGAATTTCAATTTTGATTAAGAAACCCAATTCCTGCCAGAATTCCTTTACAACTGGCCACACCAGATCGGGAGACTGTGGTATTACCAGCCAGCGTTGCGTTCCGGAGCGTTCGATATGCACATTTTGTATTGATGACGGCAGCAGCGCGGACATGCCGGTTGTTTGTTGCCCGCCACGTTCGTTATTGTAAGAAGAAAAAGTAGCGCTACCCGATGAACTAAGCTCCGGGATTGAATAGCGTTCGTCAATGGCCGGCTGCACCAGATCCGGCGGGATATCCAGCGCAGGCAATCGCCCTGCCGATTTATAATCAATCGTTTTCGTGTCCGGGAACAGGTCAATCGTTTTGCAACCTGTTTGGATTAGTGAAAGCGGCAATACTGATGCGGTTACGATTACCTTGCGCCAATTCATTTTTGACATCTTATCCCTTTATTTCCTGGACGCTGGCCGATTTCATCGCTTGACGGACAAGTTGATGGTATTTTTCGGATAAAGGCGTCAGGGGCAGACGGATTCCACGGCCAATTAATCCCATTTGCTCAACAGCCCATTTAACCGGGATAGGGTTTGCTTCGACAAACAGATCGATATGCAGGCGTAACAGTTTGCTATTTATTTCGCGTGCGGTATTGAGGTCGCTGGAGAATGCCGCAATGCACATTTCATGCATCATGCGAGGCGCGACATTGGCTGTTACTGAAATGACACCGGTCGCGCCCAACAGCAGCAACGCCAGACCGCTGGCATCATCGCCACTGTATACCGCAAAACCTGGTGGAGCGCGTTGCAGCAGTTCGGTGCCCCGGCCGATGTCGCCGGTTGCATCTTTGATACCGATAATATTCGGAATTTGAGCCAAACGTAATGCCGTTTCATTATGAATGTCGGCAACTGTCCGGCCGGGTACGTTGTATAAAATTTGCGGGATATCAACGGCCTCAGCGATTGCCTTAAAATGTTGGTAGAGTCCTTCCTGGGTGGGTTTGTTGTAATAAGGCGCAACCGAAAGGCAAGCATCGACACCTGCGTTCTTAGCGTGAATCGATAAGTCGATGGCTTCTCGGGTTGAGTTTGCGCCGGTACCCGCGATCACCGGTATGCGCCCGGCAACATGGTCAACTGCAATCTGCATCAACAAGTGATGTTCTTCAAAATCGACAGTGGGTGACTCACCCGTGGTGCCAACCACAACTACGCCATCGGTACCCTGCTCAATGTGGAAATCGAGAAGGGAGCGGAAACGACTCAGGTCCAATCCACCTTCTTCATCCATGGGAGTGACGATAGCAACCAAGCTACCTTTAAACATGACGAACTTCCCGGTCAAAAAAATATATTTTACCCGAATCTGGTATTAATTAAGCGGTCTCACGAAATACACAAGCAAGCCGATGGCTTGCCTGTGATGTAGTTACCATTTGAATTATTATTCAAACCATTGAAAATAATGACCTATTGTGTCTTTTTGATAAAACTGAAGACATCATTTATTAGATCAACACAGATCGTGTCTTTTGCAACAAAATTACCTTCCAGAATCTCTTTAGCAAGCGGATTTTCGATTTGCGCCTGAATCGCCCGCTTGAGTGGGCGCGCACCAAAGATCGGATCAAATCCGGTTTGTGAAATCGCCGATAACGCAGCGTCGCTAACCTCCAGCTTCATTTCAAGTTTTGCCAATCTTGCTTCCAAACCGTGTAACTGTATTCTGGCAATTGATTGGATATGCTTTTGATCCAGCGAATGGAACACAACCACTTCATCGATCCGGTTAATGAATTCCGGGCGGAAGTAGGTTTTAACTTCGCTCATCACCGCATTCTTAATCGTTTGATACTCGCTGCCGGCCATTTCCTGAATCATCTGAGATCCCAGGTTCGAAGTCATGACGATAACGGTATTCTTGAAATCCACCGTGCGTCCTTGACCATCGGTCATGCGGCCATCGTCGAGCACTTGCAGCAATACGTTAAATACATCCGGATGGGCTTTCTCGACTTCGTCGAGCAAAATGACCGCATACGGTTTTCTGCGGACGAGTTCGGTCAAATAACCGCCTTCTTCGTGACCGACATATCCTGGCGGTGCGCCGATCAGACGTGCGACGGAGTGTTTTTCCATGAATTCGGACATGTCGACCCGGATCAAATGATCTTCGGAATCAAACAGAAATCCGGCGAGCGCTTTGCACAGCTCGGTTTTTCCGACACCAGTCGGACCGAGAAACAAGAATGAACCGTAAGGCCGGTTAGGATCGGATAAACCAGCGCGCGACCGGCGGATCGCATCCGATACCAACCGTACCGCTTCGTCTTGACCGACCACCCGCTCGTGCAGTTTTTGTTCCATGAGCAACAGCTTTTCCCGTTCGCCTTGCATCATTTTGGATACCGGAATGCCGGTGGCTCGCGATACAACTTCGGCAATCTCCTCGGCGCCGACTTGCGTGCGCAGCAACTTGTTTTGTCCGCCTTCGGCTTCGTATTGCGCGGCTTCCTTTAATTTGGCCTCGAGTTGCGGCAACTTGCCGTACTGCAGTTCGGCAACTTTTTCTAGTTTGCCTTCGCGCTGGAATTTCATCACTTCCGCCTTCATACGGTCGATTTCTTCCTTGATACTGGCTGCACCTTGCGCAGCGCCTTTCTCGATTTTCCATACTTCTTCGAGATCGGCATATTCACGCTCCAGCTTCTGAATTTCGTCTTCGATCAACGCCAGGCGCTTTTGTGACGCTTCATCTTTTTCTTTTTTCACTGCTTCGCGCTCGATTTTGAGCTGAATCAGGCGGCGATCAAGCTTATCCATTACCTCAGGCTTGGAATCGATTTCCATTTTGATGCGTGCGGCTGCCTCGTCGATCAGATCAATGGCTTTGTCCGGCAGGAAACGGTCAGTAATGTAGCGATGAGAGAGCTCCGCTGCCGCGACGATAGCCGGATCGGTGATTTCCACGCCGTGGTGTAGCTCGTATTTTTCCTGTAACCCGCGCAATATCGCGATTGTAGCTTCAACGGTTGGTTCTTCGACCAATACTTTCTGGAACCGGCGCTCCAGCGCAGCGTCTTTTTCAATATATTTGCGATATTCATCCAGTGTCGTAGCGCCGATGCAATGTAATTCGCCGCGAGCCAGCGCCGGTTTCAGCATATTGCCGGCATCCATCGCGCCCTCGGCTTTTCCGGCACCCACCATGGTATGCAGCTCATCGATGAACACAATGGTTTTTCCTTCGTCTTGCGCAAGCTCTTTCAGCACGGTCTTGAGACGCTCTTCGAATTCCCCGCGGTACTTGGCGCCGGCTAACAGCGCAGCCATATCCAATACCAAAACACGTTTGTCTTTAAGGCTTTCGGGCACTTCACCATTGATAATGCGCTGTGCGAGTCCTTCAACAATGGCGGTTTTACCGACGCCCGGTTCACCGATCAGCACCGGATTATTTTTTGTGCGGCGCTGTAATACTTGAATGGCGCGCCGAATTTCATCGTCACGGCCGATAACCGGATCCAGCTTACCTTGGCGTGCCCGGTCGGTCAGATCCAGGGTATATTTTTTCAGCGCTTCGCGGCTGCTTTCAGCTTCCGCGCTGCTGACTTGTTCTCCGCCGCGTACCGCATTAATCGCCTTTTCCAAAGCGGATGAGCTGGCGCCGTGCTGTTTCAGCAGCGTTCCGATGTCACCTTTATCTTGTAACGCCGCCAGCAAAAACATTTCGGATGCAATAAATTGATCGCTGCGTTTTTGTGCTTCTTTATCAGCCAGATTGAGCAGATTATTCAAAGTACGGGAAATGGAGATTTCACCTCCCGGGTTTTCCACTTTTGGCAAACGCTGGACGCTTTGTTTGATGCTCTCAAGCAAAGGCGCAGTGTTGACGCCGGAGCGCTGCAATAGCGACAAAGTGCTGCCATCTTCTTGCTGCAATAGTGCCAGCAACAGATGCTGAGGCTCTATGGCCGGATTATCCTGGCCGATTGCAATACTCTGCGCATCCGCGAATGCTTGTTGGAATTTAGTAGTGAGTTTGTCAAAACGCATGAAATTCTCCCATCGTAGGTAATTGATCCCTACGTGGGGGAAAGCTGTGAAATTTCAAGTGGAATGTTATCTGACTGAATGAATGGCGCGAATCTTGGGTTTATGCAGAACCGGTTTAAGCATGCTTTCGATCTCCGGTGCCGGAACCGGTTTGCTGAAATAATAGCCTTGATAATGATTGCATTTCTGTTCGGTCAGGAAGGCTAACTGCTCTTCTATTTCGATTCCTTCCGCGACTACTTCCAATTCCAGGCTATGCGCCATTGCAATAATCGCAGCAACAATGGTCCGATCATTTTTATCGGTAACAATATCGCGGACAAATGAACGATCAATCTTAAGTGTATGAATGGGGAATTGTTTGAGATAACTGAGACTTGAATAACCGGTTCCGAAATCGTCAATGGAAATATGCAGACCCATTGCGTGCAGACGATTGAGCGTTTCCACGACTTTCGCAATATTGTCGATCAGCATGCTCTCGGTGATTTCCAGCGTGATATATTTCGCATCGACCCCGGTTTCATTTAGGATTCGTGAGATATTGGTAATCAAATCCTTATCGCGGAATTGCCGGGCAGATAAGTTAATTGCAATGCGCGGTACGTATAGGCCTTGGTTTTGCCATGCTTTGATCTGGAGACAGACGGTTTTCAGAACCCATTCGCCGATGGGAATAATCAATCCTGTTTCTTCAGCCAGATTGATAAATTTATCCGGCGATACCAGCTGATGCACCGGATGCCGCCAACGCAGCAAAGCTTCAAGCCCGTACAGGTGGTAATTAGGCATATCCATGACGGGCTGGTAATGCAGTATCAGTTCGTTCCGTTCCATCGCGTATCGCAGATCCAGACTTAAGGTGTGTCTTTCATACGCGGATTTGTTAAGCTCATCGGTGAAGAACTGGTAATTATTCCGGCCATTTTCCTTGGCATGGTACATGGCGACATCACTGTTTCTCAGCAACGTTTCAGCGGTTCCGCCATCGTTAGGAAATACCGCAATGCCGATGCTGCCGCCGATGTGAAGCTCGTTTCCATGAATATAAAAAGGCTGCAACAAAGAATCCAGAATTTTTTGTGCAACCTTTGCGGCATCGAGCGATTCGGCGATGGAATTGAGCACGACAATAAATTCATCGCCGCCTTGGCGCGCTACGGTATCTTCGTTACGGACACAAAATTTCAAGCGATTGGCGACTGCTTTCAGCAATAAATCCCCGATATCGTGCCCGAGTGAATCGTTAATTGTTTTGAAATGATCCAGATCGATAAAAAGTACTGCCATTTGCCGTTGCCGTCGTGAATCATGAGCCAGGGCCTGCTCAACCCGATCCTGTAACAAGTGCCGGTTCGGCAAGCCGGTTAATGCATCGTGTGTTGCCATTTCGATGATGCGCTTCTCGGCTTCTTTGCGTTCATACCATCTGCCTAGATCATGAGCGATGGTCCCGATCAGGTTTTGCTGATAAACCAATCCATGCGGCGCATCGTGCATGAAGGCCACTTGCAGCGATCCGCACTGCTGGCCGTTCGCGATCACGGCGGCTTCAATATAATCGGGCAAATGATCCTGGTATCCCGGAGTGGTCATCTGCTTGTTCTCGAGGCTGATTTTGGCAACCGCCGTATCCTGGTTTTCAAAAGCTGACAACAAGAAACCTAAAATATTTTTGCAGGTCTCTTCGATGCTTTGATCTTGTGTCAAACAATTTCTGATTTTCTGCAGGCAAACATTTTCCTTTAGCCGCTCGTTCAGATAAGACTCTTTTTGTTTAATCGATCGCTGAATGAAAGGCAAAGTCAACCAGTGAATGACTGCGATGCCAAATAATAAAATCAAAACCAGAAAGGTGACGATGATTTTAACTTGATGCGTGAGATAGCTATTGAGCTCATCTTTATCGATTTTCAGAACAGCGCCGAGTCCGTAGGCGACAGGTGAATGCGCCGCGACGACATCGACTTGCCGGTAATCCTTGATAAATTTCGTGCCTGTTTCACCGTTCAATGCAAAATGGATCGGTAACGGTTTGTTATTGATAATGCGCTGTATCCGCTTAAACTGGTTACCGTCGAAAGCGCGGAAAAAACAATCCATCTCGAGATTATTGCTCGTCACCGGCGCGCACAGTAAGAAATCGCCGGTTTCGCCAATCAGTGGCGCTTCGGTAAAGATCCGTGTGAGATCCGGTAACTGTTCTTCTGTGACAATACGGCCAATGAGTTGATGGTTCTGATTAAACAGCCGGATCGAGTTTTGTAATATAAAGCCTTGGTTCCAGAACAATAAGGTGTGGACATCGGGATGGGTGTTTAACTCCACGGGAAGCGTGGCTCGCTCTGCGACGTTACCGTCCGTGATCACCAGATTGTCATTGGAATCGTAAATGCGGATGCTTGAGAAATGCGTTGTAAGGATTTTTTCCGCGGATTCCCGTAATCCGGCAATGCCTTCGGATCTTGAATCATCCGAATAAACTTTTTCCAGGCTTTGTATTAAAAAAATCCGCGTGGAAGTGGCTCTGGTATTTGCAACCGAATGCGTGATCTGATTTTCGATCAGTTTAACGGTATTTTCCAAGGTGGCTTTGAGTCCGGTAGCCGTCATGGTTTCGATCTGACGCTGCATGACGGTATAAACCGACAGGCCCGTCAGAATAATCAATGTTGTCAGTGTCAAGCCACTTATTACAATTGTTTTTGTGTTGCCCTGATTGCTGAAGAAACGAAGCATTGCCTGTGATTGCCTGTTGTATGAAGTTTTGGAATCGATTCAAAGGCATGTATTATCGGTTATTCTATACAATACTTAAGTATGCATTTGGATGGTTTTTTCCGCTCAATTCTAACAATGCAGTTTTGCAGCGAGATGGGGCAGTGATTGCGGCTTTAAGATTACGGTGATTACTGTCGGCAACTTGTCCGGTTAATCCGAATTTCTTTTCTTAGCGGCTTCCGGGTAGGGATACAAAATATTCAGCGCCATGCTTTTACCGGCGGTTTCAACGATGCGCACATGCTCGCGCCGGAATTCTCGCGCGTGACGAAGCCCGCACGAATGCGCGATCATGTTGATTTCTTTGTTGACATTCCGGGCGTAGTTGGAGACACGCAAATATTTTTCTTCCACCACCAGGCCATTTTGCAGTCGCTGATCGTGCGTTGTAATGCCGGTCGGGCAGGTATTCAGATGGCATCGCATTGCCTGGATACAACCGAGTGAAAACATGAAACCGCGCGCGGTGTTGACGAAATCCGCCCCGGCGCAAAGCGCCCAAGCGCCTTCCGCCGATGTCACCAGCTTACCGGCGGCAATGACGATAATGCGTTTTTTCAAATCCGCTTGCAGCAACGCATCGACTACCCGCGGTAACGCCTCGGCAATCGGCAGGCTGACATGATCCATCAAAGTTTGCGGCGCCGCGCCGCTGCCGCCTTCACCGCCGTCGATGGTGAGAAAATCCGGCGCGTATTCCAAGCCGCGGCGGTTGATGTTGTCGCACAATTCATTGATGAAATTCCAGCCGCCGATCGCGGTTTTAACACCGACCGGGCGGCCGGTCAGTTCGCGGATGTAATGGATTTTGTCGAGCAATTCGTCGATGTTGTTGATGTCTTTGTGGCGATTCGGGCTGATCGAATCCTGATGCACCGGAATGCCACGAATGGAGGCGATCTCATCATGAACCTTGCCGGCGGGCAGCAGACCGCCTTTGCCGGGTTTAGCGCCCTGCGACAACTTGATCTCAAACGCTTTGACCACTTTGCTCAATTCTTTCGCGCGTTGCGGCGAGAAATTCCCCTGCTCGTCGCGGATGCCGTACTTCGCGGTGCCGATTTGCATGATCACATCGCAACCCCCTTCCAAATGATACGGCGCCAAGCCGCCTTCGCCGGTATTCAACCAGCAACCCGCCTGCGCGGCGCCGAGCGACAATGCCCGAACCGCCGGTTTGGAAATCGCGCCGTAACTCATACCGCTGATATTGATGATCGATTTCGCTTCGAATGGCTGTTCGCAGTAACCTTCACCGATGCGCAACGACGGCGTCGGCAACTGATCTTCTTCCTGAATCGGAAAAGCCGCGTTGACGAAAATAATCGAACCCGGCTGACGCAAATCGTTGGTCGACCCGAAACCGACCAGACTGCCTTTATTTTTGGAATTTTTGTAGATCCAACCGCGGGTGGCGCGGTTGAACGGCATTTCGTCGCGGTCATTGGCGAAAAAATACTGCCGGAAATATTTGCCCTGGATCTCGAAAAAATAACGCAGCCGACCGATCACCGGATAATTGCGCAGAATCGAATGTTTTTTTTGCGTGATATCCTGAATGAACCAGACGACGATCAAACCGACAACAGCCACACCCAGCATCGTGGCGATACTATAAAAGATAAAGTCGAATGCGCCGGACATGTCGTCTCCTTATTTCGCGGGCCAATCGCTATACTAGCTGTTCGAAGAACGTAAGTGAACAACTTGCGTGCACTATAATGCATGGCTTGACAGCCCAAAAGGATAAAAATTGCAAGATTTACACGATGAAATTCGCGCCAACGTGCAACGCGCGCTGCAAGAGGACATCGGCAGCGGTGATCTGACGGCGTCGCTGATTCCGGATGACAAAGCCCTGCAGGCCACTGTGATCAGCCGGGGAAACGCGGTGTTGTGCGGCACGCAGTGGTTCGATACGTGTTTTGTATCGCTGGCGGTGGACACAGAGATCGAATGGTTCGCCAAGGATGGTGAAACGGTACAAGCGGGGCAGATACTTTGCAAGGTTGAGGGAAATGCCCGCGCATTGCTGACGGCGGAGCGCTCGGCGCTGAATTTTCTGCAATTGCTGTCGGCGGTGGCGACGCAAACCCGGCGGTATGCCGATGCCGTCGCCGGAACCAGCGCGGTGATTGTCGATACGCGCAAAACGCTGCCGGGTTTGCGGCTGGCGCAGAAATACGCGGTGGCGTGCGGCGGCGGGGTGAACCACCGCATTGGCTTGTACGATGGGATTCTGATCAAGGAAAACCACATCATCGCCGCCGGAGGGATTCAACCGGCGTTAAGCAGGGCGCGCGAAATCGCGCCGCCGGGCGTTTTTATCCAGATTGAAGTGGAGTCGCTAGCGGAATTGCGCGAAGCGCTGGCGGCCGACGCGCGCATGGTGTTGCTGGATAATTTCACGCTGGATCAATTAACCGATGCCGTGGCGCTGACCCGCCAGCAAGCCGGCGCACCGGTGATCCTCGAAGCCTCCGGCAATATCACGCTGGATAACGTGCGCCAAGCCGCGGAAACCGGCGTCGACCGGATTTCGATCGGCAGTCTGACCAAGAATATCCAAGCGGTGGATCTGTCGATGCGGTTTATATAAGCAGATTTGAGTTAGAAAATTTGTCTTGATTGATCAATTTGTTACGAAGATCTTCAATACTTAATACTTTATCGCCGCGATGGAGCATGGCGTGGCAGTTCGGGCACACAGGGCGAAGATCAGTTACGGGGTCTAGTTTATATTTACCGTCGGTAAGAGCCAGAGGATTAAGATGATGCACGTGTATAAAGTTTTTTCCGATCTCTCCATAACGTGCTTGAAAATTGAATCCACATACAGCGCAGTCATGTCCATGATGTTTCACGCAAATTTCTCGAGCTTTTTGATTACGTTCGTAGGCATTTACCCGTATTTGCTTCTTTGCTCCTTCAGTGTACTTTTTTCCTGGTTCAAGTTCATCGGGAAATAGCTTCTCTCGAGAAATAATATGAGAGGCTATTGCTTTTCCATATTCACCAAGACGTTCTTGGGCTATCGCAATCTCAGCGGCGCTGAATAAACTGCGGAATTTGGGTTGCAGGAGGATTGCCTCAACCGTTAATTCAGGGCGATTTGCTTCGAGGAGTGCATCCAATCCCTTACGCTGACCTTGATTGCGAGGAAGCAACATTCGCTTAGCGGTCGCCAGGGCACCATTACGTTTTACTGATTGAAGAAATCGGCGACCCCAATAACCAACTTCCTTGCCAGCACGTTGGTAGCCATCTTCGATAAATGCTCTGGTCAGTTCGTCCTCAAGGCTCATGGATTATTTGCTATCCATCGTACTAATAAATGCATTGGCTTCGTTGATCGAGCGTTCCATCGAAGCGATCAGCGCCGACACGTCGGATTTGATATTGCCGAGTTCACCTTTGAGCGATGCGATGGCGCGGGCGTTGAGGTTGTGCTTGAGGTACATGACTTGATCGTTGAACACCGTCAGAATCGGCTGGATTTTGCTTTCAGCCTGCTTCATCGACGAGATAAGCTGATGGTAATGCGCTTGCGTGGCTTCGAGTTTGCGCTGGCTGTTTTGCCGCATGGAGGCGTTGCTGTATTGCGTGATTTCCTGTTTCCATTCGGTAAATAACGCTTCCGATACGCTCTCGATATCGGCGATGCGGCTGCGGACTTCTTCGGCTTTGCCCAGACTGGCTTCATACGCGTCGTTCAGCCGTGTGTACGTCGCTTCCAGATCGCCGCCCTGAAAGTTGGTGGCGGCGGTGAATTGTTCCAATGCCGATTTGAATTGTTCCTTGGTTTCCTGCTGGGTGTCGCGGGCTTTTTCAACGCGATACACCATCACATCGCGCTTGGGTATGCCGACTTTTTCCAGTCCTTCGAGGTACATTGTGGTACAGGCACTTAGCAGCAGGGATAATGACAGCATGAATAGACGAATAGACTGATTCATAGATTTTCTCCAATGGAAGTTTTGGTGGATAGTTTAATGCATGATGGCCGTTAGCGTAACACGCCGCGGCGGATGAGACGGCTGGCGACTTTTAAACCCCAAAGGATCGGGTGGCGGCGCAGCAGCGGCGTGACTTCGACGCGCACGCCGGTGTGGCGCTCGATTTTCCAGGCGGCGTAGTCGACGCTGTTGGCGAATGTCAGTGTGGCTTTGGCCAGGCGCAGGATCGACAGAACCCGGCCTTGCCAGCGGCGCACGCGCCAGCGCCATAAAGCCTGCTTTTGGGTTGCCGGATCGGTCAGGCACCGGTAGCAACCATCCGCTTGTTGTTCCAGAACATTCCGCAACAGCGGGCTGGCCGCGGTGGTCAGGCCGGTGAAAGCGGTTAAATTAGCATTGGCCAGATGATTGGCGCGGCCTGCCTTCTCGGCGCGCAGCTCGGCGGCGTAAGTCAACAACAAGCAGCGAGTCCACAGTTGTTCAACAGTGTAGCTACCGGCTTCAAGCGCGGCTACGCCGGTTCGCAAAAAAGTGAGCACCGAGTGCGCCATTGCTGCGTACAACTGCTGGCGGACGCTGTCATTTCGTGCGAACAACAGCCGCGACGGTTGCGCGAAACGCGCCCAGATATACGAATGAAACCAGCGGTGCGCACCGGCTTCAAAATCGGCGGTGGAAATGACTGCGTACTTGGCGCGCAGGGTTTTTTCCTGATGCGGCACTTCCAGATAAAACACATTCGGCGGCAGCCACGCATTCAGAACCGCTAAATGCCGTTTGGGATAGGCTTTACGGTAGTCGTCGACAACCACGTACAGATCGACGATGCCTTCATCGAGACTGATCGCGGAATGCAAGCAGGAGCCGTACAACACCACGGCATCGAGCGATTCGCCGAAACGCTGAATCAGCGCATCGACCAGCGGCGCAAAATCCGGCGAAACCGGCTGATCGCTTTCCGCCGCGACGGCATCGAGCAACTCGGCGGGCAATGGTTCATGGGTGGCAGGCGCTAGAGTCATGAGGTTCCTATAACACCAGAAATGTAACCGGTTCGGTGGCGGCGATGGTGATCGGCGATTGCGGCGCCGAACGGTACAGTTCGCCGTCGACGATGTATTCATCGTCCATTTCGATCGTCATGCGGGCGGTATTGTGACTGTAATAACCCTCTTGTTCCCGCAGTACATGTCCGCCACCGGATAACAGCGGCCACAGCGAACGCCACAAGCGCTTGTGCCTTTGATCGACCAAGGTGACGTGCAGCGGCTCCGGTTCTTTGCCCCAGTACGGGCGGATGTTAAGTAACAGGCAATGCAATGCGCTGACCAAGGTGAACAGGTAGGTGCCGCGGTGCATCCGGCCGTTGGCTTCGGTCAAGGTCATGGTGACCGGCGACCAGGCGCTTTGCTGACGTCCGAACAACATACCGAACAGTGAGCGCAGCATGATCAATGCGGTGAAAATACCGCCGGTGATGCCGATTTGCTTGACCGGGCTGCGCGAGAATTTAACGCCGCGCGCAACCAGGCCGACTGCGAAGAACATGCCGTAAATCGCCGGAATGTCTGGTTGTTCGATCCGCAGCACCGGGCGTTGCACCAGATGGGGCGCTGTTGGTTGGCGCAGATAATGATGCAAACGCTGAATGATTTGTTCGGGCTTGCCTTGCATGCCTAAGTCCAGCGGCGTCATGTTGGTGGTGCCTCCGGGCACGATCATTATGAGCGGCCAGTCGGCGGGCGCGCGGGCCGCGAATAAATGGCCGAAAATTGCATGCGTGGTGCCGTCACCGGCGACGATCACCAGCAAGTCGATATCCGCTTGCAGCAATTGTTCGATGGTGGTTTTGAAAGTCAGAGCATCCTGCGCTTCGCACACCATCAGATCCGGTATGGCACGCAACGCTTCGCGGATAGCGGCTGCGCGCTTGCGCACCTGACCGCCCAGCGGATTGAGCAGGCAGCCGATTTTGGCTGTTCCGGCTTGCAGGCGGCTGATGCGCGTGGTCAGCGTCATGAGGATAGTCTGGCGGCTAGTTAACGTTATGACAACGGGAATGGTTTTCTCAGATCGACCGGGGCACGCGTGAAAATTCTGACCGCCAGGATATCCCGGTCGCGCGCTGGGTCGATATCCTGCAGCCAGGATGTCAAGGTTCCGCCTTGCAGCTTGATCTTCCATGCGGTGACGACGCGCCAGAGCAGGAATACGGTGGAAGCCAGATGCCAGACAACCACCATCAGCAATCCGAAATCGGGTTGATCGGTGAGCCAGCAGTAGCTGAGTAATACCAGATTCGGGTTGCGCCGTGCTGTTATGAGGCGGTTGAACGAGTCGAGTTTTTTCCAGATAAACATATCGAACGACGCCAAGCCGAACTGAAATGCGCCTTCGCACAGGCGTCCGCCGACATAACCGAGAAACATCAACGTCATCAGCACGCCCAGTCCGGTCAGCGGCGTTGCGGTGCCCGCTAGGCCGACGCCCCAAGCGACATACCACAGCGGCGGATGCACGATATCCAGGCCATGATCCAATACATCGCCCAGGCGGCTGGACGTGACGGTGACGCGCGCCAGCTTGCCGTCGACGGTATCGAGAAAGGTCATGAACCAGCCCATCAGTAAACCGGTTCCGAACAATCCGTGCCAGAACGCGACGCCCGCCAGCACGGCGAAAACGACGCTGGCGTAGGTGACATGATTCGGTTGCCAGCCCCGGCGCACGCAGTAATGCGTTGCCCAATATGCCGGCAGCGGCCAGACCCACTTGGTAACGAAATCGGTGACGCCTTTATACGATCCGGAAAACAGTTCTTTTTCGAGCAACGGCTTGTTTTCCAGACTGACCGGCAAAATATACGGCGGATCTTTCTTTTTCAGATTTTGCTGCACGTCGATTTTCAGGTCTTTCAAACCGATGCGCGGGATGGTCAGCAACGCGAATTTATAGTTATGGTCTTTATTGTTGTTGAGATTGCGCAATAACTGCGGCGCATAGCTGCCATCGGTCAGGATCGCAGCGGGACAACCTTCGTCATTGTATAACGCAACTTTTTTGTCCTGTTCGAGCAAAGCTTTCAATACGCGCGCGTCGAACAGGAAATTGGCGTTCAAAAACAGCGCCTGAGCGCTGACCGGGATTTTTTCGGCATCGCCGGTGAATTTCAAGTGCGGGTAAGGTTTCAGCATCCGCGCCAAGCGTTCGCGCCCGGTGAGTCCCCAAATGGTTATTTCATCTTCACCGAAAATGTAAATGTAGGTTGAAGTCGGCATGTGTGATAGCTCAAGGGTGTTATTCTAATTTGACCGTCCGATTCCGGGAAAAATGGATCGAGTCTTGCGAGACCCTGCGATTTTAGAGGTTTTCCAGCAACAATAATAGCTTATCGCTAAAAAGTCCGGCGCAACCATAAACTGGCGATCAGAATCATCACAATACTGGGTATCAATGCAATGACGGTGGTATTTATCCGCAGGATCAAGCCGGTATTGGCAATAATTTGATCGAGCAAGTAAACCGCGATTCCGATCAGAGTGGCGAGTACCAGTTTGTTGCTGAGGCCGGTACGGATTGATCCGAACACGAATGGGATCGATAGCAGCAACATGGCGATCGTCATCAAGGCGCTGCCGATTTTGCGCCACAACGCCAGCGCGTAGGAATCCGCATCCTGGCCGGTGCTGCGCAGGAATTCGACGTGACGGGCCAATTCGACCGGCGACAAACTCTCCGGCGGTTTGGTCAACGTTGCGATGTCGTCGGGTTTGACGAAGGAATTCCAGTTGATTGCCTCGGCGCGAGTGACGGTTATTTGATCGTCTGTAAACGTGCGGATGGTGACATTGCTGAGTTGCCACACTTCGTCATCGATGATATCGGCATATTGTGCCAGCGTGTGCGATTGTAAAAAACCATCCGGATCGAGTTGCAGCAGTTCGATATCCGCGGCTCTGGTGTTATGAACGATTTGGCCGATGCGCAAAATGCTGTGCTCGTTGCGGGTCCAGATACCGAGATTCCTGCCTAGCTCAACTGTCAATTCCAATGCATTGGCCCGGTAAGTGATCGCCTTCTGCTGCAACTGCGGGGCCACGAATTGTTCCAGAATCGCGACACCGAGCAACAGCACGATTCCGATGCTGAGTGGCGCCAGGCTGATTCGCAGCGGCGACAGGCCGGCGACCCGCATGGCGATCAATTCCGAGTGCACTGCCAGCTTTCCAAGTGCGATCACGGTACCGATCAACGCGATAAAGGGTGCGATCTGAATGAACCGGCGCGGCAACAGCATGGCGGTATAGAAAAACGCATCGCTGACGCGGTAGGTGCCTTTGCCGACATCGTCCAGCTGGTCCAGTAAATCAAAAAAACTGAAGAGCGGTAACAAAACCGCGGTGGCGATTATGAAACCGGTGATGACTTGGTAGCTGATATAACGATAGAGGGTCATGACTGACGCGGCTGTTTTTTATTGCTTGCGATCCATGCGTAAGTGATAAGGGCGAGCAACATCAAGGATTCCAGCCACCAAACTCCCGGCACGTTGCCGACCACGCCTTGTTCCACCCAGGTTTTAGCCAATCCGCTCAGGTTGTAATAAGCCGCGAAAGCCAGCGCGGCGAATAAATAAGTCCGCTCGGTTTTGTCCTGGCGCGGTGACAAGCGGATAAATGTCATGGCGATCAAAGCCAGCAGAATGGTGGCGAGAGGACGGGAAATCCGCCATTGCAGTTCCGCGATGTCGCGCGGTTGATCCGACTCCCATAGCGTCCGGGTTGCCGCCGCTTTACGCCGGTAGTTAAGTGCGGTGTCATTATCGATAAAGTAAGTCATGCTTTTGAAGTGAATGACGTCATCCACGGTAGCCGCATTGGTCAATTGATAAACCACGCCGTCGGATAATTGGATGTTCGGCCTCGGTTCTTGCGCTGTCGGCTGGATCTGGTGCGCTTTTTGAGCGAATACGATTTCACTGCTATCCGGTTTTCTCATGAAATGAAAGATATTCTGCATTTCCTTGTTGATTTCGTCTTTAGTCCGCACATATACAATCCTGCCGGATTTTTCGCTGCCGTAAAAGCGGCCGGCTTGAAAGCGATTGGTATTCAACTCCGCTTCCGCTTGCGCATCCAGGATGTAGCTTTCGCTATAAGCCCAGGGCCGGACATACGACGACAGCATGCCGCTCAGAATACCGACAGGGATTGCCACGGTCAGGACAGTCAGCACCAAACGCGAGCCGCTCAAACCGAAAGTGCGCATCACAATCAATTCATGATCCTTGTTGAGCCTGCCCAGACCGATGATGACCGAAATATAGAGCGCGATGGGAATCAAAACTTCCAGCGCGATGAGCGTCTTGAGAAATACCAGTTTGATTAATGCTGCGATTCCCAAGGTTTCCGTTACCGCTCCGGCCAGCAGGCGGGCGCTGCTGAAGCTGGCGAACAGGCCGATCAAAATGAGCGCCACTACCGTGAATGGCAACATGATTTCCCGCGCGATATACCGTTCGATCAATTTCATCGATTCAAGCTGGCAATGTTTCGAAGCCAATGGCTCCGAAGGAGCGTAAGGCACGCGGCTAATGGATTACTCATAACAGTTTCTGATAAATCCGGTAACGTTTGTATTGCTCGCAGCCGATTTTGTCGAGGATATGACGCATCGCCATGTTATCTTCCAGGATCCATGATAATTCAACTTCTTCGATGCCTCTTGCGAGACCGGCTTGCCTGGGGGCATCAATGACGAGACAGGCTAACGCCAGCCCGACCGGCGTATTGTGATATTGTTTGCGGACGCCCATTAGCGGGATGCGTCCGGAACGGATTTGCCGTTTCCTGACGCGATTGATAAGTTTGAGCCAGCCGAAAGGAAGAAGACGGCCGTTTAATTCCTTTAATACTTCGTTCAAGTTCGGTAATCCCACCATGAATGCCGCCGGTTTTCCGTCAATCTCGGCAATTTGGATAAATTCATCCGGCAGCAGCAGGCGCAAACTGTTGCCCAGTTCGGCGAATTCTTCTTCAGTGAACGGGATAAACCCCCAGTTTTCCGACCAGGCATCGTTAAAAATGCTACGCAAGGTTTCGATTTCCTCGTCGAAGCGGTCACGCTGCAAGGTTCTCAAGCGAATTTGCGGGGAGAATCGCCGGATGATCATTTGCATGACAGCCGGTATCTCAAAGTCGACTTCAATTTTATACGCCAATAAATCTTTTGCCGGATGATAGCCTTGTTCTTCAAGCAGCCGGCCATACCAGCGCGCGGAATGCGGCATCATGATAACCGGCGGTGTGTCGAAACCTTCGACCAGAATGCCGCATTCCTGATTGATCGACAGATTGAACGGACCGCTGACCTGGCGGATTTCCCTCGCTGCCAGCCAAGCTTCCGCATTCAGAATCAGGGCGGAGAATACCTCGGAATCGTCGATACATTCGAGCAAACCGAAATGACCGCTATCCGATCCATACCTTTCCTGGTGCAGCTTGTCGATTTGCGCGCTGATCCGGCCAACGGGCTGCCCGTTCCGGTACGCCACCCAGGCTTGCCATTCGCCATGTTTGAAATAAGGATTGAAACGGGAAAAATGAAAACGGCGTTCGAGACGTAACGGCGGCACCCACATCGGGTCATCGGCATAGACGTGCCATGGGACATCGATAAACTTACCCATATCCCGATATGACATAACCGGTTTGACGGTTATGCGGGAATTGGCCGGCATCGGGTGATTACTCATCGATGATGGAGCACCGTTTCTGGTAAATGTTGCAACGAGCCGCGAGCGATAATCTATTCACTGGGTAACGAAATGATTCTGATGATTAACAACGGATAAATACAGCAGCCCGGCGCGATAGCGAAATTATTTAAAATGCGTGTGTTTCAGTAAGTTTTCGATCAACTTATGAAAAACTTCTTTGGGATCCGGCTCATTGCTTGGCGGTTGGCCGGATACCGGAGATTGCTCCGCTGCAGCAATCTTTTCATCAGTGAGATTGCGGCAGAAATCCCGGAAATTGTTCCAATCGGCATTATATTCGGGCAAGTTTTTTTGAGGAATGAACACGCGGAGCACTTCAAAATTTTGATGCATTTCCGGTAACCGGACGGTGAGGTAATGATTGATATTTTTGGGCCAACGCTTATGCACAGGGTACATATCCGCCAGCTCCTCCTCAATAGTGGCACGGAAGTTTTCGATGGCATAAGTGCGCCGTTTGCGGTTGACGATGTCGATCATCAATGCCACCACTCCCAAGAAGCCAAAAATTAAAAAAGGCCACAACGGAACGGTCTCAAAATATACGGCGATTTGTTCAAAAAATTCGTTCAAGATCGTCTCAATAAATGTTAATGGTTATTCAATTGATTCTGTTTGTAAGATCTCTACCTGAAAAACATAGGGAGATTAGCGGTTCACTGAATGAGAGGCAATGTTCCGGAAGATTTATGAAAAAAATTAATAGACTCCCGCTCATGCTAGCTCAGGTCTGTATCTTGCCATAGTCGGTTTCATGTATCAATATCGCGGTTATGGATGGCATTCGTTAAACGAAACGGAGACTTCATCCACCGATGTCATTCAACCTTGTCGGGCTATTAAAAAAAACCTTTGGATTGCTGTTCCAGTGTTTTCCTAAATTTGCATTGACCTGATACGGCTTATTGCGTTATTTTTACCCATTTTTATAAATGAACCATTAATATGGTCTCTATCGGTTTTATTAGCTGGCTTACGTTTTTATGACCAAATCATCGAAGCAAACTGCTTCGGCTCAACCAGAGAGTTTTGAAGCGGCGTCGGCTGAACTCGAAAAAATAGTGGCAGCCATGGAAGCAGGGCAAATGTCATTGGAAGCTTCACTATCAGCCTATCAGCGCGGCGCGGAATTAATAAAATATTGTCAGGGCAAACTTCAAGATGCGCAACAGCAAGTGCGGGTATTAGAATCCGGCATGTTAAAAAATTTATCAAAATCGGATAGCGATGAACAATGATTTTCAAAACTGGGCCAGCAACTGTCAGGCGCGGATTGAAGCCTTTCTGGAAGCAAGATTACCGGCCTCGGATTGTGTTCCCGAACGTCTGCATAAGGCCATGCGCTATTCTGTGCTGGGAGGCGGCAAACGGGTCCGGCCGCTATTATCATTCGCAGCCGGAGAACTGGCGGTAGCGGATGTTGAGCGCGTCACGATCGTAGCTGCGGCGGTGGAGCTGATCCATGCGTATTCATTGGTGCATGATGATTTGCCGTGCATGGATGATGATATCTTGCGTCGCGGCAAGCCGACTTGCCATGTTGAATTCGACGAAGCGACGGCGCTATTGACCGGAGATAGTCTGCAAACCCTTGCGTTTGAGTTATTAGCGGAAAAGCGTATCGCTGACGCCGCGGAAACGCAATTGGAGATGATTGCGCAATTGGCGCTGGCCTCCGGTTCGCGCGGCATGGCGGGCGGGCAAGCCTTTGATTTGGATAGCGTTGGCAAGATGCTCAGTCTTCCGGAATTGGAATTCATGCATATTCACAAAACCGGGGCATTGATTCGCGCCGCGGTGATGCTGGGAGCGCGTTGCAGTAGTTATTTGCGTGACGAACAATTGGCGAAATTGGATCATTTTGCCAAATGTGTCGGTTTGGCCTTTCAAGTCGTTGACGATTTACTGGATTCCGAAGCGACGACCGCGACGCTTGGCAAGACTGCTGGAAAAGATGCGGTCAATAATAAGCCAACGTATGTCAGTATTCTGGGGGTCAACCAAGCCCGTGAATTGGCCGAGAAACTCCAGCACGATGCGCACCAAGCACTTAATGAATTCGGTGATTCTGCGTTAAGATTGCGGCAGGTAGCCGATTTTATTATTAAACGTAAATTCTGATTGTTTTTTTCACACTTTTTATTTTCAGGCATTGAATGTATCCACTGTTAGATACCATTAACTCACCATCCCAATTACGCGAACTGGATCAAAAAAAATTACCGCAACTCTCCAATGAGTTACGTAACTTTCTGATTGATTCGGTCGCACAGACCGGTGGGCACTTATCATCTAATTTGGGGACTGTCGAATTAACGGTCGCACTGCATTATGTGTTCAATACCCCTTACGACCAATTGGTGTGGGATGTCGGACATCAAACCTATGCGCACAAAATTCTGACGGGGCGGCGCGAAGGCATGAGCAAGCTGCGCATGCACGGCGGAATCGCCGGATTTCCGCGCCGCGATGAAAGCGAATACGATGCCTTCGGTACCGCGCATTCCAGCACTTCGATCAGCGCTGCGCTGGGAATGGCGGTTGCAGCGCGGCTCAATAACACCGGGCGGCGCGCCATCGCCATTATCGGCGACGGCGCGATGAGCGCCGGCATGGCTTTCGAAGCGTTGAACAACGCCGGAGTCATGGACGCCAACTTGCTGGTGATTCTGAACGACAACGATATGTCGATTTCCCGGCCGGTTGGTGCGCTGAATAATTATCTGGCCAAGCTGATGTCGGGGAAATTCTATGCCACTGCCCGGCGGGCCGGCGAAAAAGTGCTGGGGGTCGTGCCGCCGGTATTGGAACTGGCCAAGCGAGCCGAAGAACATGTCAAAGGCATGGTAACCCCGGGGACCTTGTTTGAAGAATTCGGATTCAACTATATCGGACCGATCGATGGTCACGATTTGGAGGTGTTGGTTACCACACTGAATAACATCAAGGAGCTGGACGGTCCGCAATTTTTGCACGTAGTGACCCGGAAAGGCGCCGGTTACAAGGTGGCGGAAGAAGATCCGATTTTGTATCACGGGGTCGGCAAGTTCGATCCGAAGAAAGGCATCGTCACGAAAGCGAGTGGCAAACCGGCTTATACTCAGATATTTGGTGATTGGTTATGCGACATGGCGGCGCAGGATTCACGCTTGATCGGAATTACCCCGGCGATGCGGGAAGGTTCCGGATTGGTGCGGTTTTCCCAGGAATATCCCGACCGCTATTTCGATGTCGGCATTGCTGAGCAACATGCCGTCACTTTTGCCGCCGGTGCGGCATGCGACGGGCTGAAACCGGTGGTCGCGATTTACTCGACCTTTTTACAGCGCGCTTACGATCAACTGATTCATGATGTTGCAATTCAGAATCTGCCGGTGGTATTTGCGATTGACCGGGCCGGTTTGGTCGGCGCGGATGGACCGACGCATGCCGGCAGTTTTGACTTGTCCTATTTGCGTTGCATTCCCAACATGACAGTGATGGCGCCGGCGGATGAAAATGAATGCCGGCAGATGTTGTATACTGCGTTTCAACTCGATACGCCATCGGCAGTCCGCTACCCGCGCGGAACCGGACCGGGTGTTGAGGTTCAAAAGGAAATGCAGGCATTGCCGGTCGGACGCGGTGAAGTGCGGCGTCAGGGCGAAAAAATCGCATTGCTGGCGTTCGGCAGCATGTTGACGCCATGCCTGCAAGCCGCCGAGGAATTGAACGCGACCGTTGCTAACATGCGGTTCATCAAGCCGTTAGACGATGATCTGATTGCATCGTTGGCGGCGAGTCATGAGTTACTGGTAACGGTGGAAGAAAATACCGTGCTGGGCGGCGCGGGCGGCGCCGTGACAGAATCGCTCAACAGCCAGGGGATTAAGGTCGAAGTGCTGCAGCTCGGTTTGCCGGATGTTTTCATCGATCAAGGCGATCATGCGCAGATGTTGGCGGACTGCGGATTAGACAAGAGTGGAATCATTCAATCAGTGCGCGCAATAATACCTGCATAACTTTACCGGGATCGGTGAATCATCAGATCCGGCGGTAAATGAATCCGGCCTCGCCGCACAGGAGATAAAACATGAATAAAGAAATAGATTTACCGATTGCCGACGTGCAAAGTTCACCCGATACCCGGCGTATTGCGATTGACCGGGTGGGAATCAAAGCCATCCGCCACCCAGTCGTTGTGGCGGACAAAAGCGACGGCGTGCAGCATACCATCGCGGTTTTCAATATGTATGTGAATTTGCCGCATAATTTCAAGGGAACGCACATGTCGCGTTTCGTCGAAATTCTCAACGGCCACGAACGGGAAATATCGGTTGAATCCTTTCAGATTATCTTGCGGGAAATGGTCGAAAGATTGGAAACGGATTCCGGCCATATCGAAATGACTTTTCCGTATTTCATCAATAAATCGGCGCCGGTTTCCAAAGTAAAAAGCTTACTGGATTACGAAGTGACCTTCATTGGCGAGATTAAACGCGGTGAATATTTTTTCACGATGAAAGTGCAGGTGCCGGTGACCAGCTTGTGTCCGTGTTCCAAGAAAATATCCGATTACGGTGCGCATAATCAACGCTCGCACGTGACCATTTCGGTGCGTACCAATAGTTTCGTGTGGATCGAAGACATTATCCGCATTGCCGAGATGAATGCCTCCTGCGAATTGTACGGCTTGCTGAAACGTCCCGATGAGAAGTATGTGACGGAGCGGGCTTACGACAATCCAAAGTTTGTCGAGGACATCGTCAGGGACATCGCTGAAGTGCTCAATCACGATGACCGTGTCGATGCTTATGTTGTCGAATCGGAAAACTTCGAATCAATCCATAACCATTCGGCGTACGCGCTGATTCAGAACGATAAAAACCAGCGTGCTTGATTGCAGCGCGGCGGTGACTGCTGCTGTGCTGTTTTAGTGCTGCGATTCAAACCCGGTTAGCAGTCGATTAACCGGATTCCACCGGAGAAAAGTAATGATAAACAACGCGATCCGGGATCGTGCCGCTGGCGCGGTCATGGGCGCTTTCATCGGCGATGCTTTGGCGCTCGGTCCGCATTGGTATTACGATCTCGCGCAAATGCGCCGCGATTACGGTGATTGGATTACTACTTACACCGACCCCAAACCAAACCGCTATCATAGCGGCTGCAAAGCCGGTCAACTGTCGCAAGCCGGGTTCATCCTCACATTGATGCTGCATTCCCTCGTCGAACACAACGGCTACGATGAAGCCGATTTCTGCCGCCGTCTGGACGAAGTGCTTTTTCCGTTACTCGATGGAACACCGGTCTGCGGGCCGGGCGGCTATACCAGTCAGTCGATCCGCCATGCCTGGCGCTGCCGGGTGGAACAACGGCTGCCGTGGGGGCAAACGGGCGGACATGCCGACACCACCGAAGCGATCGAGCGCACATTGGCAATTGCCGTCCGTTACGCGTTGCAACCCAATCGATTGGCTGTCGCTGTTGCCGGTAACACACGCCTGACGCAAATCGACGATACCGTGCTGTCGATGACGGTGGCTTATGCCGCTGTGCTGGGTATGCTGGTGCAAGGACACGCGCTGGACGAAACCTTGTCCAGCAAACTGATGCAATTGGTTAAAACCGGGCAGTTGCCGTTTCATGCCGTCACGGCGGATGATCTGCAGCCGCCGCGTCCGGGAGATCCCGATCCGCCGCGCGCCGGGCGCTTCGCGTCGCCGGATGCGTTACTGACGCCTTCGTGCATCGCGGCGGCGGCCGCCGATCCGGCGATTTCAATTGAACCGGCGTGGAAAGTTTCGGTGGTGTACGGGATGCCGTGCGCCATTTATCATCAACTGCCTGCCGCGTATTATCTGGCATCCCGCTTCCGCAGCGATTTTGAGTCCGCGGTACTGCATGCGGTCAACGGTGGCGGGCAGAATCAGGCGCGCGCCATCCTTACCGGCGCATTGGCCGGGGCACAAGCGGGGTTATCGGCGATTCCGCAGCGGTTTTTGGACGAATTGGAAAACGCTCCAACATTAATGGCATTGGCAAACGATCTGGCCGGGCAGATCGACACCGGCCGTTAATTTAGCTCAAGGTTTTCGGCCGGTCACGATGCTGTAGTAACCGAATGCCTTGTGAATCTGAATGTCGGTAAAGCCGATTTCCTGCAACATCGCCGATAATTCCAATCCCGAATATTGCTTGCCCTCGGTCCAGCCCATCATCATCATGCCGAACGCCGCCGGTGCAAACGGGCCGGTCTTATCGTCGTTGCACAACATTTCATGAATCACGATACGTCCGCCGCATTCCAGGTACCGGAAGCTTTTTGCAGTTAAGAAATGGCATTTTTCCGGCGGCCAGTCATGATACATATTGGAGAAGAAATGCAGATCGGCGGACGGCCAATGATCGTTCCAGATATTCGCGCCGCAGGTTTTAATGCGCTCTTGCAGGTTATATTCAACAATGTATCCTTCGGCCACTTCGCATACCGGAGGAAAATCCAGAACAATCGCCTGCAGATCAGGCAATCGCAAAGCCGCGCCGATCGAATGCGCGCCGGAACTGCCGCCGATATCCAGCATGATGCGGTGCTGAGAAAAATCCAGAATTCCTGGCCAAACCAGCGCTGAAGCCATGCTCATGCTGTGCATGCCGCTGGTGAAACGATGCAGCAACTCAATCTGCTCTTCGTGCGATTGATAAATGCTGCCTCCGCCGTATGTCTGCGGCGAATCGGTCAGAATCGCTTTTTCCAGGCTGGTGAAGGAACAGACCTGATAATTGTCGATCATCAAATCCCAGAGAAAGCCGAAATAATTGGGACTCGTCTGCAATAGATATTCTTCTGATACCGCAGTGAGCGCATAACGTCCTTGCTGTAGCGACAAGAAACCCAGCGAAGTCGCGACGGTCAGTATGGCTTCCGCCGGGCGCGGCTTGATATTGAGCGCATCGCAAATCTCCGTCAACGTACGTGGATTATCCGCCAGAAAAGCAAAGACTTTGAGCCGATGCGCCAGCAATAAAGCCGGATAACCATAAACCGCGAACACCACGTCCCATACCGGACGATCATCGACGCGGGGTATTGGAATATTGGGAGAAGTATTTTGTGTCATCAGTGCTCCTTTGATCCTATCCGGTTTATGAAACAGTTATCGCGTAAAACAAAACATCCGGAGACGGCTAGCGCTCTCATGATTTTTCCGCTTCGACCAAGCGCTTGATGTTTTGCACCGTGCGTTCCGCGCCGTCTTTGATGGCGACGCGAACCAATCCTTCAAAAGGCCGCATAATCGCCAGAATTTCCAGCAGCTCGAACGAAAATGTCAGCTTGGTTGACTGCGACGGATTGATTTCCTGCAACTCGTAAGTGCAGCGGAATGGATCGGATACGCCAACCAGCGTAATGCGCTGGCCCGGCTCGAAGGTTGAAATTTTAAACTTCGATTCCGAACGTCGCCCTTGATCGACGCGAACCTGTCGGCCTTCGGTACCGAGCCGGACCGGCCCCGGCGTCAACTGCTCCAGCTCCTTGACTTCCGGCGACCATTTCGGGTAATTGTCGAACAAACCGTCCCCGAGAAAGCGGAATAACTCAGCCGCCGGACAGGATACGATCGTATTCGCCCGTCCGATGACCGGATCGGTCGAACCCAGATTGAGCATGGAACCTAAATTGAACATATCACTTAATCCTCTCTAGCTGATAGAGCTTAATCTATCGGGGAAGTACCGTTTATGCAAAATCAAATGAACATTTTGAGCCCGTTTTTCAGCGAACCGGGTAATGATCCAGTCATGCGACAAGTGAAAACGCTGATGATGTTTTGCGGATCATAATAAAAATTCCTATGAATGGAAAGATTTTACTGAAAGTAGTTGCTCTTGATGCTTCTCTATCTGCATCTCATTAAGAGAACAGCTTATTGGCAAGTTTCGTTATATGAACTCCCTGGAAGCGCGCGATTATCAATTATTGTTTGATAGTTGGCGCTCTTGCCATCGCTGCCGCAAGCGGCGTCGCTTGATCGAGCCTAGCGCCAGCCCTGTGGCACCACTTACAAATCTGTCTGTACATTCCAGTTAAATTACGCGATGGTTTGCGCATTGAAAGGATAATGACGCGGTGTATGCTGAATACTGATCCATTGATCAGTCGTAAACGCTACAACAGCCCAAGCGCCATTGAAGCGACCGATGCCTGAATTTTTTTCGCCACCGAAGGGATTGTAAGGTAAATCATTAACCGGCTGGTCATTGATATGCGCCATGCCTGATTCGAGTTGTTGTGCGAATCGAAGACCGCGTTCGACATCTTGCGTAAACAGCGCGGCAGCCAACCCAAGATCGGTGTCATTGGCGATATTCAACGCATCCGTTTCATTGCGCGCGCGTATGACCGGCGCGATAGGGCCGAATGATTCGGTTTGCGCCAGCGGCATCTGATTGGTGACTTGAGAAAATACATGCGCTGGAAGTACCAATCCTTGCGCTTCGCCACCCACCATTTGATGCGCCCCTGCTGAAATGGCATTGTGAATCCGTTGTTGCAGACCATTCAACTGGGATTGGTTGATAATGGGGCCGATCATCGTATCAGGCGCATCCGGATCACCTGCTTTCAATTGGCGCACACGATCGGCAAAGCGTTCCACGAACTCATCGTGAATCCGATCCTCGATAATGAAGCGGTTAACGCTCATGCAGGTTTGGCCCTGGTGAAGAAATTTACCAAACACGGCAGCTTCCACCGCTTGCTCCAAGTCGGCATCATTCAATACCACGAACGGGCCATTCCCGCCCAGCTCCAACTCAAGCCGCTTTAGCATGGGGCCCTCAGCCGCTAGCTTTGCGATATTGCGGCCAACGGGCGTTGAGCCGGTAAACGATATGACGCGAGGAATAGGGTGAGTGACAAAGGCATCGCCAATCTCGCTGCCTGCGCCCACGATAACGCTGAGTACGCCAGGAAGTAATCCTGCTTCTTCAAGGATTTTTGCAAACAGCAATCCGCCCGTTATCGGAGTATCGCTGGCTGGCTTGACCACGACAGCATTACCGACCGCGAGCGCGGGTGCTGCGGAGCGAGCGGTGAGCTGGAATGGCCAATTCCAAGGACTGATCACACCGACAACGCCGACGGGTTTACGGTACATGCGGCTTTCCTTGCCGGGAATATCGGCGGGCAGAATCCGGCCTTCCACCAAATAAGGCAACGTGGCTGCCTCGAGCAGTACGCCATGCACGGCATTCCATTCCAGATTGGCTTTGATGCGCGTGCCGCCGGACTCATGAATGATCCATGACACAATTTCTTCGCGCCGCGCTTCCATGATCTGTGCCGCGCGACGCATGATGGTTGCGCGCTCGCCCGGCAGTAATGCCGCCCATGCGAGCTGCGCCTTGGCGGCACCACGATAGGCTTCATCCATATCATCGCGATTGGCATGGGGGATTTCAACCAGCGTGCTGCCATCGTATGGATTCAGATCCTGTAAAACCCTTGTTCCCCTGCCGTGCCGCCATTGACCGTTGATCAATAGCTGATCGAAATTTGAATAAGGCGGTGGAGATTCTTTTTTATTTTCCATAATGTATTCTTCCTGTTTGTTTTACCCAAAATCCAGTTGAAGATATTCGAAGGAAAGTTGATAAATTTTTTACTCTAGCCGGATAATCGGTTTAATCGTGATGCCTTTCTCGCTGTCTTCGGCGGCTTGATTGATTTGATCGAGAGAATAAAATTTCACCAGCTTATCAAAAGGAAATCTTCCCTGCTGATAAAGCTCAACCAGCGCCGGAATGAAAAGATCGGGTTTGCTATCGCCTTCAATGATGCCGATAATGCGCTTGCCCGTCGTCATCACACCGTTCACATCGAAGCTGGCTTCGGTACCCAACGCCGGCGCGCCGACAATGCCGCATGTTCCCCGGATCGCCAGCGCATCAATGGCCTGACGTAGCACCGCCGGTCGTCCGCTGGATTCCAGCGCGAAATCAGCGCCACCACCGGTAATTTTACGAACCGCTTCGACGGGATCGGTTTCCCGGCTGTTGATGGTGTGCGTGGCTCCGAGTTCCATCGCCAGAGCCAAGCGCGCAGGAACCACGTCCGCCGAGATGATGGTCGTGGCGCCGGCGGCCCGTGCCGCCATCACGGCGCTGAGCCCTACTGCGCCGCCGCCAAAAGCCGCGAAACTGCTGCCCGGACTCACCTTGAGTGCATTTATCACGGCTCCCGCGCCGGTCTGAATGCCGCAGCCCAGCGGGCCGAGCAACTCCAGAGGCGCATCGTTGGGTACTTTGATGACGTTACGCTCATGCACCAGCGCAAAGGTGCCGAACGACGATTGCCCAAAGAAATGATCGTGAATGGGTTCCGCAGTGTTACCGATTGTAGAGGTTGACGTGCTGCCATCTTCGCGTGCGCCATTGAAATTCAAGGCATAAAAATGCTCGCAATAAGTCAGATCACCATTCAAACAAGGCTTGCAGTGACCGCACCACATATAAGTCAGCACCACGTGATCGCCAACAGCGACTTTTTTCACATTGCTGCCGATTTGCTCGACTACCCCCGATCCTTCATGTCCCAGCACGATGGGAAGCGGCACTTGATAAAGCTGATCGCGCGCGACCATATCGGTATGGCACATTCCTGTTGCTACAATGCGCACGCGCACTTCATCAAAATGTGGCTCATCCTGTACCAGTTCTTCTATCTGGAAAGGCCCGCCTGGCTGGCGGACAACGGCTGCCTTGATTGTTTTCACGTGCACCTCCGCTTTGGAATCGTTATTTCATGCTTGCTCAGGACAAAATTAGCGTATGCCTGACTTCCCAGGCGCGATGATGCCATTGGGGTCCAGCGCTTTCTTGAGCGTTTTGTGCACCTTCCGCTGCACCGGGCCATAGGTTTCGGCGACTTTGTCCATGAAGGCGGTATTGACGCGATAAGTGCCATACCCCCGCGCGGAAAATTCCGTCAACAGTTCGTCGAAACACTGATAGGCCGCTTTCGTTTGCTCAGGATCGGTCTTGTCGTACAGCACGTCGACGATGTGATGCATATCCCGCATGCCGACGATGAATTCGCCGGAATAATCCAGTCCATACTTGGCCAATATTTGCTTGGTCAGCGCCATTTGTTTCAGCGTTTCACTGCCGCGCGCTTGCGAGACCGGCGCAAACCACATCGACCCGCCACCTCCGCGCCAGTTATACAGCGAAAATTCCGTCAACGTCATTTCTCCGCGCATGAGCTTGGCGCGGTAAGCAAATGCAGGATCATCCGCCGCTTCCTGCTCCGTCAGAATTTTTGCCTTGCCGGATTGACCGAATGCCTGTGTCACGATTTTCCAGTTCACGTCAATCTGTTCCTGCGTGCCATAGAGCGCCGCATATACATTCCAGATTCCCAGTTTATGGTCTTTCATGATCCGGTAGACAGCTTCATCCGGGATTGAACCGGGTCCGGATACATAATCGCTCCGCTTGGCTTTTACCGGCGCTTCATACAGCGCATGGGCAATGACCACGGCATTGGGAATGACCCCGCTGATGCGCAGCGGCCGGATCGTTTCTACGATTTCCACGATGTCTTCTTCGTGTTGGTATTGGATGACGAACGGCTTGAATGCCGGTGGCTCAGGCATCAGCCAAAAACCGAATTTAGTCACTATGCCATAGTTCGATTGCGTGAAAATGCCATCCAAGTAGGGGCCATATCCCCATTTGAAGACCTGCCAGGTGTTGGAATTCGGCATCGAACCCATGCCAGTGCGCAATACCTCGCCATTCGCCAACACCACTTCCATGCCGCAGGCAAACAGGAAATGCTCGCCATACGGCGTGTAACCCACGCCACGATCCAGCGTATTACCCACCGGCCCGGCGATGGCGGAAGGGGCGGGCATGGATAGCCATAGACCCAATTTGTGTTCTTTGATGTAATCGTAGAGCTGCTGATAGGTGACACCTGGTTCAACCAAGGCAAAGGCCAGATCTTTATCCACTTCGATGATGCGGTTCATGCGCTTGAGATCAAGCACCACCTGACCCCGTTCTGCCGGGGCAGCCGAGCCATAACCTAGATTTTTACCGGTGGAGATCATCCAGATCGGTACTTTGTATTGATTGCAAATTGCCACGATTTTCTGGATTTGCTCGACGGTGGTGGCCAGTAATGCCGCGGATGGCGTATGGTCGGCATCAGGAACCGGCATCATGGTCTTGATATAAGGCGCAAGCTGTTCCGCGCTGGTGAGTACAGAAGTATCGCCCAGGACCTTGCGAAAATCACGGATGGCCGCATCGAAGTTTTTTTCCGATACGCCTTTGGGCAATGCGATATATTGACTGGCCATGCTGTGTTCTCCCTACACGTCGATGACAAATGAAACAAACTGTTTTCCCGCCAAGCCATCATGATCCAGGTTGCGATTACCCGGCAGATGCACGAAAGCACGCTGAGCACAAGCTTCTTGGTGTATTCCCATCCCTAACGCAGCCGCCACCACCGCGTAACCCGTGGCTTCGATCCAATTCCCGAGTGACGGGTGTTCAATAAAAGAGGCAACCGGTCGAGACGCTAAAGAATCCCAGCTTGCTGATGTTTCCCAACCCACTAATTGGCTGGCTTCTGGCGCAGGTAAACCGGCGCAATGTAAATGGGTGGTTGGCTGAGCAGTCAATTCATACGAAGAAAATTGTGGTAACAACGTCTCCGTCAATCCTGTTTCAGGGAAGGATGCTTTCAGAAAATTTTCCACAATCGAAAAACTGCGTCCATTTTGAACCAGCGTGGACGCCAGCAAGCCGCCCGCACTGTAGGCTGGCGAGGCTGTCGTCCATCGATGCCGCAGCGATAGCGCAGCATCAGTGCTCGATCCCGATACATGCGAACCCAAGGCCAGCAAGCGTCCGTCAGCATTTCGCACCAGTTCCGTAAAAATTGCTGCATGGGCGTAATCCATGACGGCAACCCAACGCATGTTGTGTGATCGCGTCAAAAGATCGGCAATGTGTTGGGGGCTGATCAACAACTCATCCCCGAGCTGAAATGTAGCTAAAGTGTTTTGACCGGAATGACCATAGTGAGCACAAGCGGCTCGCGCACCAGTTGCAAATGCTTCGCCGATGGCGGTGTTGCCCAGCAGGAGCTGGCAATTGCGCGCATGGTCTGAAAGGGTCGAGGTAGCTGGAGCTGCTTGGGTTATGCCAGGAATTCCCAGCGCCAGCAACGTTCCGCCGGTGAGCATGCCTTTGATGAGGTTACGCCGTGTTTCATCCATAAAATGTGACCTCCTTAATGCTGCGTTTCTTTTTTTGAAATGAAATCCGCCAGTTTGACTAATGACTCATCATCGATTTCTGCAGCGCGAAAGGCCGGCATGGCGCGATTTCCATTGCGCACGACCGCGCGGATGTAGGCTGCGGGAAGTTCACGATTGCGAATTTTCGGCCCGACTTGCGCTTCATGGCAATACGCGCAGATTTTGGCGTAAATTTCCGCGCCATCCTTCCAAGCAAATCCGGGATTGTTTTTCTCATCTTGTGCCGGCCATGCGTTGCTTATCGTGACAATGATTGCAACTAGACAGCCGAATATGCAATTTGCCAATTTTGCTTTTTTCATGTTAATTCTCCATTCCATGATCCTACTGCCACAGCAAACTCGTCACTTTTTTCCCCATAATCTGCCCATTAAATACAACCTTTGCCATGGAAGAACCGGTGCAAGCGATACCATAGCAAACATGCAAGGGCAATAAATGCTCTTCTCTCGGATGACAAAACCGGGCAAACGGTGCCTTTTCCCATTCGATCAATCGTTTTTCGCGCGCTTCGGATGAAATCGCCGGATCGGTGCATGTTTCAATCAACCAGTGATCAAATCCTTCATTTTCTTTGCTGCTATCGATATTGTTAGAGAAGAATGTTTTCAAATTATGAAATGACATGCCGGAACCGATAATCAGAATATTTTTCTCGCGTAGCGATGCTAAAGCTTTTCCAAGCGCGATATGCTTTCCCGGATCTAAATTCTTGAGTAACGATAGCTGAATGCAGGGAATCCTGGCTTGCGGAAACATCAGCTTGAGCGGCACAAACAATCCATGGTCAAAACCGCGCTGCTCGTCGAGTTTTGCCGGTATACCACTTGCCATTAACAACGCGTGAATTTCCTTCGCCAACCCGGGATTGCCCGGCGCCGCATATTGAATGGTGTAAGCCTCGGCAGGAAATCCATAGTAATCGTAGATTATTTCGGGATGGCCGCTGCTGGTTATCGTTGCTTGTTCCTCTTCCCAGTGTGCGCTGATGACTAAAATCGCTGATGGTTCGCCCAGTTCACCAGTGATTTCCTGCAGAAAAGAAACCATTTTCTCATGTCCTTTGTCACCGAGAATAGGTAACGGACCGCCGCCGTGGGGTAAAAACAGAACGGGCGAAAGCGCTGGTGATTTTGGGTTCATCGTTTGAGACTTCTACGATTGGAAAGTGCGGGAAAGTGCGAGCATCACCTTTCTCCACGCTTCCCGTCAGCGGGCGAGTTTGCTGGTCACTTGCGCGACGTGAGCGCCCTGAAAGCGCGCAATTTTTATTTCATTATCTGACGGCTGGCGTTTGCCATCGCCACCGGCTAACGTGCTTGCCCCATAGGGCGAGCCGCCGGTGATTTCACTCATGTTCATGATTTCCTGGCAGGAATACGGAACGCCCACGATGATCATGCCGTGATGCAGCAAGGTGGTATGAAATGATGTAATTGTGGTTTCCTGTCCGCCATGCTGCGTGCCTGTAGAGGTAAACACGCTGCCCACTTTACCAATCAGTCCGCCGTTAAGCCATAACCGGCCTGTTTGATCCAAAAAATTGCGCATTTGCGCGCACATATTGCCGAAGCGTGTAGGCGTACCGAAAATAATGGCATCATAATTTGGCAGCTCATCAACGGTCGCAATGGGTGCTGGCTGATCAAGCTTGGCACCGACCCTTCGCGCCACTTCTTCCAACATGAGTTCGGGGACACGCTTAACGGCAACCTCGGTATTTTCGACGCTGCGTGCACCTTCAGCTACCGCGTTGGCCATAATTTCGATATGACCATACATGCTGTAATAGAGAACGAGAACTTTTGCCATGTTACATCTCCTGGTCTTAAGGATTGTGGAGAGTTTCTTGAGAATTGTCTTGTCAGAATGATGCAACTCGCTGAGTTGAGACAGAGTAAACGAATAAAGGACGAATTACAAGGCTGTATATAGAGCAGATTGGGTGTTTGCCGGGCGCTGACGAAAAGCGGAAACGATGCGGTCAGATGAGATGAAAGATGACTCAGAACCACAAACTTGCTTACATGGGCGGAGTTTTCTCAAATGGTAATGAAGCTTCGTTGCTTGAGGCAAAAGCCCCAAGCAGCTTTGCAGGTATTGCGTAGTACTCTTGGTGGGCAGCGGGAGTCAAAAAAGCTGACGGGCGAATGACAATATCTGAGTTGATTATAGTGCTTGCCGCTGGGTGAAGTCTTTCAAACGGAATCCGAGCAGCCAGAGCGCGGTGAAATAGCTGGCGGCACCGGCTAATACTACGCCGCTGAGTTGCGTGGCGCGGGACAATGCCGAGCCGGTCAGCCAGGTTGCGTCATTGCCGGCGGTGAACCACAGCACGATGCCCATGACCGCCAGCGCCAGCAGTATTTTGGCAAAGAAAACCAGCCAGCCGGGTTGCGGTTGGTAAATGGCTTGCTTACGCAGTTGGTAAAACAACAATCCTGCATTCAAGCAAGCGCCGAGTCCGATCGCCAGCGCCAGCCCGGCGTGCTGCAGCGGCGTGATGAAAATCAGGTTCATCAGTTGCGTGGCGATCAAGGTGACGACCGCGATTTTGACCGGAGTTTTGATGTTCTGGCGGGCATAGAATCCCGGTGCGAGCACTTTCACCAGGATGATGCCGAGCAAGCCGACGCTGTATGCAACCAACGCCTCGCGCGTCATCCACACGTCGTGTTCAGTGAAGGCGCCGTGATGAAACAGGGTGGTAATCAGCGGTACTGATAACAATGCCAGTGCCAGTGCGGCGGGTAGCGTCAACAGCATGGTCATGCGCAGGCCCCAGTCGAGCAGCCGGGAATATTCGTCGTTGCTGTTGGTGCTGTAATGTTTTGCCAGCGACGGCAGCAAAATGGTGCCAAGCGCGACGCCGAGCAGACCGGCAGGGAATTCCATCAACCGGTCGGCATAATACATCCAGGAAACACTGCCGGTCACCAGCAGCGAAGCGAATATGGTGTTGATCAACAGGCTGAGCTGGCTGACCGATACGCCGAAAATCGCCGGCCCCATGAGTTTGAGCACACGCCACGCACCGGTATCTGGATTGCGGAACTGGATACGCGGCATTAATCTGAGTTTCAACAAAAAAGGGATCTGGAACGCCAGCTGTAAAATGCCGCCGATAAAAACCGCCCAAGCCAGCACCAGAACCGGCGGATCGATCAAGGGTGTCAACCAGAATGCGCAACCGATGAAGGATAAATTCAGCAGCGCCGGGGTGATGGCCGGTACATTGAATTTCCCGTAAGTATTGAGGATGCCACCTGCCAACGCCACGAAAGAAATAAACAAAATATAGGGAAATGTGATTTGCAGCAGTTGCACGGTTAAATCGAATTTTTCCGGATTGGCGGAGAATCCGGGCGCGCTGGCGTAGATGATGAACGGTGCCGCGATAATGCCAAGGGCTGTCACCAGGAACAGCACGCCGCCGAGCAGCATTGTGATGTGATCGATCAAACTGCGGGTTTCTTCATGCGTGCGGGTGTTTTTATATTCGGCGAGGATCGGAACGAAAGCCTGCGAAAAAGCCCCTTCGGCGAACAGCCGCCGCAGCAGGTTGGGGATGCGAAACGCAACAAAAAAAGCATCGGTTGCCATGCCTGCGCCAAAAATCCGCGCGATCAGGATGTCGCGCACGAAACCGAGGATGCGTGACACGAAAGTCATGCTGCTGACCGCGGCGAGGGCTTTAAGGAGATTCAATGGCTTGAGTTATTGATGCTAGTAGTGGGCAATGGTGTGGTAACTGCAGGCTGGATTTTTCAATCCAGCCTGGTCTGAGTGATTTAATTTTGTGACTGTGTAATTGGATAGGGAAGACAATCTAAAAAAGGCAACTGACTTTCTTCAGCAGACCTTCTTCTTCCCATTTCCATTGCAAACAGTATTCGGCGCTTCTTTTAGGATTTTCGATATCGGCCTCGATTTTTGTGTTTCCGGAGATTACGGGAGGCAATAGCGCTTCTTCCTTGCCATTATCGATGCAGAAAAAGCGCGCGGTTGCAACGGCGCGTCCTGAAGGCAGTTCGACGGCCATGTGCAAGCGTTGCGTATCGTCGTCGACGACATGCGACAGTATGCCTTCGTTTTGGGTGAAAGCACCTTCGCATTGATACGTTAAAGTTAAATCGGAACCGTCAATCACTTTCAACTCAGGCGGGAATTTCATGCAGACATGGTAGCTGTCGTTTTCTTTTCTTTGTTCAGCCGGATCGCCATTATTGATGCGGAAATTGCTGATGCTGCCGATGGCGCGGATATTTTTGAACCAGTATTCTGAATTATCGCTATGGCATGCGGTGGTCATTTGTGTTTGTGTCACAGTTGCTTTTTTTCCGCAGGTATCATGCACGGTCAGTATTTTTCTTAAATCCGAGATGGAAAATGCAAACTTGTTTTGTCTGATTTGGTCGGCGATCAGCAGCGCGGCGCAAAGAGCAAAAATCAATCCGATCGCTATGAAATCGGTCGCCAGTGCGACGAACACACCAAAGGCAAGCATGACGATGTTGATGTAAAAAATAATCTGGTTAGGTTTGTCAAACATTCGGAACTCCTTAAGTTAGCAGGCGTATTTTTATAATAATTTTCGAAGCGCTGAGTTTATCAGAGAGGCGCATTCAAAAAAAGAAAGATAGGATAGGGAAGCATTGATTAATTGCCTGCGCAAGCGATTTGCTGCGTTGGGCGGTGCTCGGAAACTTGTCTATCGCATTGATATATCTCGTTCCTTGCGCTTCATCCGCCTTGCATCTCATCTTGCCCGGTGAATTGATAAGCGTTTCCTTTGTTTTAATTCGGCGTTATCATCATCGATTGTCGTTGTTTTAATTTTTTATGGAGATAAAAGATGTCGAAAAAATCAGTTAAACCAGTTTCACTCGCAGTAAGTGCTGCATTGGTCACCAGTCTTGGTGCCGGTGATTTGTTGGCGGATAGCAGCGCCAATCCGTTTGCGATGAATGAATTATCCGGCGGTTACATGCAACTGGCCGATGCCAGCAGCGCCAATAAACCGGCGCAAGAAGGCGGTAAAGAATCCAAACAAAATATGGAAGGTAAATGCGGCGAAGGCAAGTGTGGCGGCAAAACCGAGATGAAGCAAAACATGGAAGGCAAATGCGGCGGTAAGAAGGCCGAACAAGAAGGTAAATGCGGCGAAGGCAAATGCGGTTCTTCTAAAAAGTAACCAATGCAACCCATGAGCAGCCGATCATTTCCTGTTCATGGCGCAGGCCTGGGTCTGCGGCGTTCGATGCTGAGTTCGCTGACGGATCAGGCCACCCAATCCGTCGATTTCTGGGAAGTGGCTCCGGAAAACTGGATTGGTGTCGGTGGCCGGTACGGCCACCAATTTCGACAGCTAACCGAGCGATCTCCTTTTATCTGCCACGGACTGTCGTTGTCGATCGGCGGCCCGTCACCGCTTGACGAAGCTTTCTTGCACAAGCTCAAGCGTTTCCTGAAAGATCATCATATCCGCACTTACAGCGAGCATTTGAGTTATTGCAGCGATGACGGTCATTTATACGATTTGCTGCCGATCCCGTTTACCGAAGAAGCGGTTTTTTATGTAGCAAGCCGGATCCGGCGCGTTCAAGAAATCCTTGAACAACGTATCGCAATCGAGAATGTTTCTTATTATGCGGCGCCTGGAAAGCAGCTGGAGGAAGCCGACTTCATCAATGCGGTATTGCAGGAAGCCGATTGCGACTTGCTGTTGGACGTGAATAATATTTATGTCAACAGTGTCAACCATGACTACGATGCCGAGGCATTTCTGCTGCGCTTGCCGGCGGAACGTATCCGCTATCTTCATGTGGCCGGACACTATCAGGAAGCAGCCGATCTGATCGTCGATACGCACGGCGCCGATGTCATCGATCCGGTATGGCAATTACTCGATAAAACCTACCAGCGTTTGGGGGTTATTCCAACCTTGCTTGAGCGTGATTTCAATATTCCACCGATTGCCGATTTGTTGCGTGAAGTAGCAACGATTCATTCTCTTCAAACCAAATGGCGCAATGAAACCGGCGGTTACTTACAACACGCCTGACCGGCCGGATTTTGTGCGGCAGCAATATGCATTTGCAGCGCACATTCGTGACCCGGAAAAGAAACCGCATCCACAAGGTGTGGAGGAACGGCGCATGAAAATCTACTGCGAATTGTTTTATAACAACGTGGAGGATTTAATTGCCAATACCTTTCCTGTGTTACGGAAGATTATGCCCGATAGCCATTGGCATGCACTCATCCGGGATTATTTCGCCCATCATGTGTCGCATACCCCGTTGTTTCCGGAGATACCCCGGGAGTTTCTGAAATACCTCGAATCCGAGCGGAAACCCTGTGCTGATGATCCGCCTTTTCTGTTTGAATTGGCGCACTATGAGTGGGTGGAACTCGCGCTTGCTATCTTCGATGAAAGCATGACGGAAGTCGCAACGGATTCTGCTGGCGATTTACTGGAGGGAGTTCCGGCAATTTCGCCGCTGGCATGGGTACTCGGCTACTCGTTTCCTGTCCACCGGATAACTCCGGATTTTCAGCCCGATAGAGCTGACGCATCAAAGACGAATCTGATCGTTTACCGGGATCAGGATTTTAATGTGCAATTTATTGAGATTAATAAAATAACAGGGCGCTTGCTGCATTTGGCCGGTGAGAATGCCGCCAAATCCGGTTTGACGTTGTTGCATCAAGTAGCCGCAGAAATGAACCACCCGCAACCCGAAACGGTTGTTCAGGGTGGTATTCAAATTCTGAACGATCTTAGGAAACGTGGAGTAGTTTATCGTTTGCCATAGAACTCTCTGATTTTGATTGTAAAACTACAGATTCAGGGTGCCTTGCCGTTAAGTTGCGTAAGAAAAATGATGAGGACGCTGGTTTGCGGCATATCAAAATGAGCCTATCTGAGAACAATAACCCGGACACGGGTAACCTCCCCGTTGAACCGGATCTGATGAATTTCCTGGTTTCTTCGATTCACGATACGAAAAATTCGGTGTGCCTGTTATTGAACAGCCTGGAAAAAACGCTGGCAAATGCCGATGCAAGTCAACTTGCCGCGCATGCTGAACTGGTGCGAGTGAATGCCGAAGCAAAACGCGTTAACAATCACCTGGTTCAATTGTTGACGCTCTATAAAGTCGGCCAAAGAGTCTATCCTTTTGATGTGCAATATGTCAGTTTAAGAGATTTTATAGCTGGGATCGTTGCGCAATATTCCGATTTGCTGCAGTTCCGTCAAATTACCCTGGAAGCTCATGTAGATCCGGAGTTGCATTGGTACTTTGACGAGGATCTGATCAATGCGGTTGTCGGCAATGCCATCAATAATGCAATCCGTTATACCCGGGATTGTATTCGCATTGCCGCCGAAGAGCAGAATGGGCAATTGTTGCTGCGCGTGGAGGATAATGGACGCGGCTATCCGGCTGCAATGCTGCAGGACAGCTATGATTCAATGCACCGCGTAGATTCTTTGGAAAATAGCACTGGATTAGGTTTTTATTTTTCGGACAAGGTTGCGCGGATGCATCGAAATCAGGGGGTGTCCGGGAAATTGAAGCTGGAAAACGGCGGTCCTATGAAAGGTGCTTGCTTTCTCCTGTTTCTTCCTTAATAAATTTCAAGATCTGAAACCATGATAACGAGCTCTATCAATTTTTCTCCCGTTAGTTTGAATCTATCCGGAAAGAATATTCTGATTGTCGATGACTATCAGGAGATGCGTACAATCTTGCGCGATATTTTTCGCAATCTCGGTGCTGATGTTAAGAAAATGCATATGGTTGCGACGGGAGAAGAAGCCATTGCGATACTGAAGAAAGTGCAATTTGATGTGGTTTTGTGCGATCTAGTATTAGGTGCGGGAAAAAATGGTCAGCAAGTGCTTGAGGAAGCGAAGTATCTTTCGCTTGTGGATTCTTCTTGTTTGTGGGTAATGATTTCCGCCGAGAAAGCCGCGGAAGCTGTTACCGGTGCGGCGGAATTTCAACCCGATGCATATTTGATTAAGCCGGTTACGGAAATGAGTTTATGCACACGGCTGGAAAAGATCTGGGTGAGAAAGAAAGTTTTTGCCGAGATTCACCAGGCGATCAAGCGCTCGAATTATGATGAAGCATTGAGTTTATGTGATCAAAAGCTGGTGTCCGATAAGGCGAATACCTTCGATTTGCTGCGCACGAAATGCAATTTACTAGGGATGACGGGAGAGCTGGATCGAGCCCAGAATTTGTTGGAAGAAATTCTCTCAAAGCGCGAGTTACCATGGAGCAAGGTAGCGTTGGCAAGAATTTTTCTCAAAAAGAATGAATGGGATCAAGCCAAGACCCTGTTGGAGGAAACCATCGAACTCAATCCGGCGTATATCGAAGCCCATGATCTCCTGGCGCAAACGCTACAGGCGATGGATGATTTGGAAGGTGCGAATGATGTGCTGGAACGCGCAACCAAATTGTCACCCAATTCTGTAATGCGGCAACAGAATTTGGGGAGCTTATCTTTAAAAATTGGAAAGCTGGAAAATGCCGAACGTGCGTTCCGTAAAAGTATTGCACTGGGTGAAAACTCAGCTTTGAAGAAAGCGGATAGTTATCTTGGGCTGGTCAAAGTATGCGGCACAAAGAAAAATCCTGATGAAGCACTGAGAGTGTTGGGACAGCTTACCAAGAATTTTAACGGTGATGATGTTCGCCGCAGGGCCTTGGCTGCAACGGGAATAATTCACCATCAGAGCGGTGACGTGGAGAAAGCCGCGCAGATCGCTTTAGAGTTGGATCAATCATTGCCCAACCAAGATGAGCGTCCTTTAACCAGCGAGGAATCGCTGGAAGTCGCCCATTTATTGCTTGTTGCTGGGAATAAGGAAAAAGCGATTCGATTGTTGCAAAGCGAAATCAAGAATAATCCGGAGAACACGGCTTTGCATAAAGATGTTTCAGAAATATTCGAGCAAGCCGGGATGCAAGAGGAAGGCAGCCAACTAATCGAATCCACCCGCCAGGAAGCGATGCTCGTGATGAATCGCGGGGTATTGCTGGTTAGTAAAGGACAATACGAAGAAGCGCTTGGTGCAATGCGCGAAGCTCGTGCCGCAATGCCGGCCAATGTACGGGTATTATTGAATTTGGCGCATGTAATTATTGCCTATATACAAAAAAACGGCTCCGCACCCGACCTCGTTGAGGAAGCGCGCAACAGCCTTACGGCGGCAAACGAACTATCTCCGGGAGAACCCCGCTTTAAACGATTGATGGCGTCATTGAATGGACTTGTTTAAGTTTGTTTCGCGTTAAGTTCTTTCAAGGAAGCGCTGATTAATTCGGCGAATGCGATGAAGGGCGAGGCGCACGGAACGCAGTGACCGAGACAAATCAATCAGATAGGCGAGGGAGCGAGTGCCGCGCAACAAGGCAGTCCGCTCGTGTACTTATTAATCAGTGTTTCTCTCATATTATTCTTGGCTTATTTGCGAAAAAATGACTACAACTAACCAATCTCTTCACAGATTAATCCGAAGTTACTCTGAAATGGCAAATTTGCGTCATTTTGCAAAGGTCTCTTAATAATAATTTCGCTGGTATTCGCGGGCTGTGGATCGACGCCCAGAACTGTGCAGATCGTGCCGCTGGAGCAATAAAAGAAACTCAGAGTGCCAGAATCTCCTGTGACGAAGCCGAAAGAATCAGACTTCCCGGTCAGATTGAACAGGATCTTTGGGAACTTGCCGCAGACGTGCAACGAGTAGTGATTCAGTATGAAACGTTGAGAAAAACTTGCTTTCCGCTGATTGAGGTAATGCCGGATACAAACGGTTAAATGAAAACTGCCCGGTAAAACCAGGCAGTTTTGGGGTTATTGCTAAGCTAGTTTTTTATTGCGTAATGAAAATCCCAATAATCCTAAACCCATCAATAACATGACATAGGTTTCGGGTTCTGGTACTGGTGCTGCTACATCACTTAGTTTTAGATAGTCAAAACCATAAAAATCTACTGATGCGTTGCGGTCAACAACAATTGTCAATTCTCCCGTGGCATTGATTGAATCAAGCACAGCGCCCGTCAATGTATAGTAATGGATCAGCGTATTCGGGAAACCATCGTTATACGAAAAATCTTGAACGATGCCATTAAATGTTGTTATGACTGGGCCAAACGCAGTTGCTTGGAAATCAGCCATATCAATTTCCAAGTGACCTAAAGCCCATCCGCTTCCTAGTCCAGTGAAATGGAATGTAGCTACAGTTTCAGAACCATGTGGGCTGTAACCGGGATGCGTGGTGCTATAGGTATCAGTATATTGCGCACCATCGGTTGCTGCCATTTCCGCTGCACTTCTACCATCAAAGTTTGCTGTAGAACCATTAAATGGATGAGAACAATTGTCACAAATGCCGATGCCATATCCATCGTTATCACCAATTTGCCAAGACGCAGCGGCAACCGGGCTGCTTGTCAAAGCAAGTAAACTCATAATCATTAAAGTACGCATAATGTATTGCCCCCTTTGAGAATTTTATAATTACAGAAGCTAGTTTCCTTCTGCCGATATTAAAAAACTGAAAAATTAGAAACTGGTTGTTTAATATCTATCAAGAAGATAAGTCCAATCGGATGGGAAATATATAGGATATTACTACTGATTAAGTAGTACACTTGTCCTGTGTTATTTCCTTCCTGCCACACTATAGAATCTGTTGACATTTAGAGATAAGTATTTCATAGAAAGAAACAAACTCGTAATATTGAGGTTCCTATACCACCAATAAAACGAGTTTGTGATGCCCCGATTGATGCTCAATGATGAGTTTTGGTCGAAGCTGGAGAAGATTCTGCTTCAAGAAGCAATTTATAACAAGCGCAATCTGTGCATGACAGTAGAAGGCATGCTGTATCGAATGCGTGTAGGTTGCCCGTGGTGAGATCTGCTTGAGGCGTTCGGTTGCTGGAATTCCATCTATAAAAGATTCAACGCTTGGTCATTTAGCAGCAAATGGTTAAGGATTTTCAAGGCGTTGACTATTGATCCGGATTGGAAGTGGGAATTTATTGATGGCAGCTATGCCAAGGCACACCAGCATAGTGCGGGAGCGGCAGGCCAACAATCGCAAGCCATCGGGAAAAGCCATGCGGGCAATACCACAAAGATCCATTTTGCGGTCGATGGTCATGGCTTGCCAGTTGAGTTTGAAATCACCGGCGGAGAAATCAATGACTGCTCCGCAGCACCTAATTTGATTGCCAGGTCGCCTGACGCGAAGGCGATTGTTGCGGACAAGGGCTATGACAGTGAGTGTATACGCGAGCAGATAACGAAGCAAGGAGCTCAGGTTGTAATACCGGGAAAGCGCAACTCGGTGGAGGGTAATGAGGATATGGATTGGATCTTATACAGATACCGGCATTTGGTGGAGCTTTTGCCCGGCCAAAACAGTATCGGGCAATTGCGACACAATATGATAAGCTGAAGAGAAATTTTGAGAGTTCTTACACTTCAGCTAACATAGAAATTTCGCATCATACCCATATCTTCGTGTTCGAGATTGTGGCAATGGTAAAGAAAAAAGCCTTTGAAATCATTGAATGGCTTGATAATCTCAATTTCTTCTCCCGGCATTACCAAAACGGTATCTTTCCAACCGCTGTTGATAAAACCGTGTTTCACAGTTTCGTATCCGCTATTCTGATCTATTTGCGTCCGCGAGAGGATCTGAAACTGCTGGCCATGCAAATGGATGGGGTGGGGCATCGACATCATCATTCCCATCCCCATGCCTCCACCGCGGCGCATGCCACCGCCCATTCCCCGATTGTCATGAAATATCTTAATTCTTTGAATGGAATTAACCGGAATTTGCTCGGATTCCATGTAGTCGTACATATCGAATGTTCTGCCGTTTAGCTGGAACGACATGTGCCGCATGCCGATGGCGATTGGAACGACTTTGTCAGGGTGAGTGATATCCTGAAGCGTGAAACGAGGCATGGGGATTAATGTTTCCGGTAACTTCGGCGAATCGCTGATCTGCTCGGTGATCTGGAATTTTGCGATGGTGATTGCTTCATCCTGACCAAAGGGAGCGCCCATCATGCCCATTCCATCGCCTCCCATGCCACGGCGCATCCCTCCTCGCATGCCGCCGCCTCCCATATGAGAACTGGAATCGCCAAAAGCCAGGCTCTGCAATGTGATGTCAGAACCTGGTTTGCGGCCGCTAAAATCAACCCATAATTCTACGCGCTCAGCGGGGGCAAGCATCACGTAGGGTAAGTTTTGCGGCTTTTCCAGTAAACCGCCGTCGGTTCCGATTGCAGTGATCGGGGTGCCGTCACTCCATGCGAGTTTATAAATCCGCGCATTTGATCCATTCAGAATGCGCAAGCGATAGGCTCTGGTTTTCACCGGAATGGTATAGTCTTTCTGTCCGTTCACTAGAATGACATCCCCATGAAACCCCCGCATTCTTTGGTGCATGCCGAGAATGTAGCGAAGTTGATTATTGCTGGAGAAGCTGCGATCCTGAATAATCAGCGGGACATCGAATTCGCCGCTGGGCAGGCCTAATTTCCGTTCATTTTCATCGGATACCGTGATAAGCCCCGCTAAGCCTTGATAAACTTGCGGTGCGGTTAATTCGTGGGTATGCGAATGATACCAATTGGTTCCGGCAGGGTTGGTTACCTCGAATTCATAAAGATACTGTTCGTCCCGGTGAATGGCATACATCGGATGACCATCCATCGGCTGAGGAACATGCATGCCGTGCCAGTGCGTAATGCATGGTTCCGGCAATTGATTGCTAAAATAGATTCGGACTTTCTGACCTTGCTCAAAATTGATGATCGGACCTAAATAGCCTGGCAACTCTCTGAGCGTTGATGCAGGCCCTTTGAGCAGTTTGCCGGTGTATTTAAGAACATGCGTGAGCGGGCCGGGTAAAATGGCAACATCGGCAGTTTGAGCATTCAGTGCGATTTCTACATCGGCTTTGAACGAAGGATTGGGTGTCATGTTGCTTCCTTGCGTTCTTGCAAAACTCGATCCCGGGATTGCTGCGGCAAGTGTGCTTGTTGCTGCGTATTGTATGAATTGACGTCTTTTATAATTAATATTTGTCATGATTAATCTCCTATCCATCAGTGAGATAAAAACTGTACGCGATCAACAGCCCAGCGCATGATTTATCTGAAATACAATAATCAGTGTATCAGTTCAAACATGACAAGTAATCTACTTTATGCTTAAGTGATTGAGTGTTAGAAAATTTCTGGATACAGAGGGCGGGATGCCGAAAACGGGTGAATCAAGAAAGCAGCGCTAATAGCATTTGCGGCGAAGAATTTGCTTGCGCCAGTACCGCAGTGGCAGCTTGTTGCATGATTTGTGTTTTTGTGAGCGAAGTTGTTTCAACTGCATAGTCGGTATCTTGTATTCGTGACTTGCTAGCAGTCGTGGACTCTATGCTGGTTTGATTATTGGTAATGACTGATTGCAAACGGTTTAATTGTGCGCCGATTTTCGACCGCTCTTCGTTAATGTGATTGAGCGCCAGATCGACTTTAAAAGTCGTAAATCCGGCATTGTTGATCAAATCCAGATCTTGAATGCTGAGTGCCCCCGTGTTGACTGCACCCATGCTGATATCCAGGGTGTCGGCTTTATTTGCACCGACTTGCAAACGCTTGTTGTTTCCGGCTGCTGCTGTTTCGATGTCTTCCCAGATTTCATTGAATCCGCTGGTCGGATTGGTTCCGCCACGTGAACCGGTATCAACGACAATGCTTTCCGCAGTTTTAACGGCGCCGCCATCGGCATTTGAACCGCCAATTGCTCCAGTATCGCTGTCGGTAAGGTTCATACTTGCAATATAGGCTGCGCCATTTGCAACAAAGTCTGCATTAAAAGCGTCGGCGTTTGCATACAGACCGCCGGTAGCGGCACTGATGGCATCGTTTAAGGTGGCGCTTTGATTCTGGTTCAAATAAACCATAACATCGCTGATACCGGAACCGCCGTTATCTTTGATGACTTGGTGCAAGTAACGGACTGCTGAATAAGCGGCGGAATAATCATCCGATGACCCTCCCCACGCTGCGCCTGCTGAACCAAAAGTCGCGGCTCTAGCCATGACACCACCGATACCGACACTACTAATCGAGGATTGCAAGCGTTCATCGGCGCCATGAATAAATTCGGCGGCACCTTCCAGAAACCAGGTTTGATCGACTACTGGATTGAACATTGAACCGATATTCATGCTGCGGTACATCACGGCATGCACCATTTCATGCGCAATAATACGATCGTTGTAGAATGGCGCAGTGCCACCGTTTGGCAAATTAGGCGGTGTAAAATCGCTCATATCAATTTGGAGCTTAACATCCGTTGCTTTACCCGTGTAAGTGCCGGGTATTGAACCGACAACCCGGGCCGCAGTACCACCGGCGCCGTCGGTGAAAGTCGTCAGTTCGATATTCATATCAGCGCCATCCGCAGAAATTCCAAAATACTGCTGTATCATATTTTCCGCTTCTTCGAGCCAACCGTACTGCAGTCCGTAGACTACCGCTAGCTGATTGGAATCGCCGAGAACACTGCTTCCAGAGAAGTCGAAAATTTTATCGCCGTTAAAGATGCTGGTCGTCGAAACCTTTTCTAATTCTTGGATCAGCTGATTGGTTTCTTCTTGAAGCGCTTTCTTGTCGGCAAGGCTATTGGTTGAGTTGGCAGCTTGGATGGATAATTCACGGATACGTTGTAACGAGGAAGTCATGGAAGTCAATGCGCCATCAGCTGTTTGCAGCATCGAAATTCCATCATTGGCATTTCTGGTGGCTTGAGTCAAGCCACGTATCTGAGCAGTCATTCGCTCTGAAATCGCAAGACCGGCCGCATCGTCTCTAGCGCTATTAATACGTATACCCGATGATAGCCGCTCTAAGGAGCGGCTAAGATCCGTGGTGGTTGCCGACAAATACCGTGAAGTATTCAGCGCACCCAAATTTGTATTAATCGATAAAGCCATTTTCTTTTGATAGCAACATAAGTATCGCTAATTAACGAATTAAAATTAAGTTTCTTTAATGTCGTGAGCCGTGCGGGTTGCTCGATATCGGATGAAAATGGATTTTACAATCCGGTTTCAACTGATATGTGTTAGTAAAATGGAATACCCAAATCCTACAGTTGCACAGGCGCAGATGGCGGTCACAATTCCAACTTTGAATTTGAATAAGGCGAAGAATGTCAGGATACCGATCACGGCCGAAAACCATTCAAATGACCCTCCAAAACCGTTTGGCCAGAGAACATGGTAAGCAAAGAAAACCGCCAGATTCACAATAACGCCGACCACGGCCGCGGTGATGCCGGTCAGCGGCGCTGTGAATTTGATGTCGTGCCGGGTAGCTTCGACTGCGGGAGCGCCCAGCAAGATAAAAAGAAAAGACGGTAGAAACGTAAAAAATGTTGCAGTAATTGCACCGGCAATACCTGCCAGATACAGTAAATCCCCTCCAAAGAGCGCTTTTGTCCAGCCGCCGACGAATCCTACAAAAGCAACAATCATGATGAGCGGTCCCGGCGTTGTTTCACCCAAAGCCAATCCATCGATCATTTGTGCTGCGCTCAACCAAGCGTAGTGCTCGACGCCTCCTTGATAAACATATGGCAAGACTGCATAAGCGCCGCCAAATGTCATTAAGGCTGCTTTGGTGAAAAACCAACCCATTTGTGTCAAGGTGCCATCCCAGTTAAATTGAACGGCTAACAGAGACATTACTGCGAACCAGCTTGAGAGTCCGGTCAACGCAAAGACAATGAAACGGCTCCATTTGAAGCGAGCGTGTTCGGGAACCGGTGTATTGTTATCGATTACTGCGGGGCCGTAGCGATGGCTTGAATCGATAGCGTGCTTGCCGGCCTGAAATTTATCCGGCATAAAATGAGCGCCGGTATAGCCAATCAAACCAGCCGACAACACGATGTAAGGAAAGGGAAGATCAAAAACAAAGATCGCGATAAAAGCTAATATTGCGATAATACGCAATAGGTTGTTCCTTAAAGCTCTGGAACCGATACGATAAGCTGCGAAAATAATAATGGCGGTTACCGCGGGTTTGATACCGTACAAAATTCCGGCAACCGCTGGAATCTCGCTGTAAATTAAGTATATCCATGTCAGAGCCATTAAAATGAACAGAGACGGTAATACAAATAACGTGCCGGCAACAATTCCGCCCCAAGTGCCATGCATCAGCCAGCCGATGTAAATCGCCAATTGCTGAGCCTCCGGGCCGGGTAATACCATCGTATAATTCAACGCATGCATAAAGCGTTGTTCAGAAATCCAACGCCGTCGTTCGACCAATTCTTGATGCATCAGGCTGATTTGGCCGGCTGGCCCGCCGAAGCTGATGAAACCGAGCTTAAGCCAATATCGGAATGCTTCCCAAAAGGATACCGGGCCAGGTGGAGCGGGGGCATGCTCGGTCGTTTCAGACATTAAGTTCCTTCAATGAGTTATGCGATAACTGCCAAAATGCGGTCCCCGATTGGCAGAAGCGGGGGTTAACGTTCGACCATCGTCCATCGCCGGTGGTCTTCAGTAGCTCTCTGTAGGACAGAATTTCTTTCTTCTTTGGGAAGTTTACTGATTTTTGTGACGGCATCAAAAAATTTATTCATGTCCTGGTCGCTTTGTACAAGAATTGCCTGAAATGCCGGCACCAATTGAGAATAAATCGAAACCGTCGCCAGTAATGCATTATTCAAAGGCTGGGAGAACCATGAATCATAGAGACTGAGTTCCGGATCATTTGTTTTCAAGTCAGCGAATTCTGTTCGCAATTCATCGAATATCCGTGCTTTCCCGGCGCGCTTTTCTGCTTCGCTGAGATCCGATTGGAATAAATCTTGTAGGTGCTTGCGATGTTTGAAAATCAGATCGGTGAAAATTGTTTCCCGTTCTCGCCGGGCGTTTAATGCGGATTGTTGCAGAACATTACCGCTATGAGCGAACCAGCGTTTAATGCCTTCTTGTTCGACCGCCGTTGCAAAAGATTCGTTGAAGACGGTGTCGCCAGGCACATAAACAACTTGATGCGCCAGCTCATGAAAAATCAACCGTGCCAGATTTATTTCAGAATAGCTGATGAAAGTATTGAGCACCGGATCACTGAACCAGCCCAACGTGGAATAGGCGCGGACTCCGCCGACGTGGACATCATAGCCTTCATTCCTGAGTTCTTCCGCGTAGCGTTCCGCCTTGGCTTGAGAAAAAAAGCCACGGTAATTAACACAGCCAACTTTCAGAAAGCACCATTCTTTGAGCTGAAGAGACAACTCAGGGGACGCGAAAACATTCCAGACAACAAAAGGACGTTCCAAATTTGCATAGCTTGTGTAACTCCGGTTATCGGGCAATTTCAATTCACGGCTCGCAAATTTTCGCAATTGAACGATTTTAGTTAGCGAATTTTTTAAATTCTGATCGGTATCCGGATTTTCGATAACGGTACTGATTGGTTGCGCTCGACGCAGAACTTCCAGATGTCCGTCGACCGCTTGCGCATAATAAGGAAGATTCGCGCATGCACTGAGCCAGGTAACGGAGGCTAGGGTAATGACGAATCTGAAATGACTGAAAGTTCGAGATACCACGTTCATGGATGAATGCGATGAAATTAAAAAATTGACACGTCTATTGGGCATTCTAGCTATTTTTCAAGATTTCTTCTCAGCCGGGTTTGAACGCGCCCGCTCAATTTTGTAGCAAGGTGGTTATCAGATTTTATTTTTCTTGATTAATTCCAGGTTTAGTTTCGCTCACTAAGCGCTATAAATATTTTACCGATATTGCCGAAATAAATATGCGTATTTAAAAGGAAATTTCAGGTAAATCCGTTTCCTTTCAAGTTTCTTAGATGCTATGTGTATTGACTATGAAAATAATGACAGAAGAATGGCTGATTTTAGGAATCACTTCCGAAGAGCGGACATTCCGGCCCAGCGATTGGTCGGAAAGGCTTTGCGGAGCGCTTGCAAGCTATAACGACAAGGGGCGCTGGGAGTATTCCGATTATGCGCAACCGGTAATCTACGAGGGCAAGATTGCTGTTCGAGTGCGAACTTCGTTAAGCATTATCAACAAAACGCATTATCAGTTCATTATGGATTTTGCGGCTAATAACCGGCTCAAAATTATTCCTGCTGGAAAAAGTATTTCTCTCGAAGACACTGTTGAAGAAACAATCGAACAAGCAGAAGTCGTATGGTCTTTAGGAAACTGGATCTTAGCGTTGCTACTGCATCAATGGAAAGCGCGATCGCTGTTCAAAAATCTACCCCGCTGAGGCAAATCAAGTCATTTTCTGTAAATTCATCAAAGCGATTTAAGAAACTCAATCAAATCCAATCGTTGTTCTTTATTCAGAGCTGGAAGCATGGAACCGTCAGGTAGCGGTGTCCGTCCGGATGCATACTCATGGCCCTCGTTATAATTGCCCCAAATATGGGTGCGGAATAAAAATCCCGGGTATCCTGATGTCTTAAAACCAACTTTTTCCGGATCGAATTCACGCGAGCCGACCGTAAATTCGTCCGGCCGATATTCACCGTCAGCAGGATCGCCGGGACGTCTTTTCGGCAATAACAAATCATATAGCGTTGGAATAGAACCGTTATGCAAATAAGGCGCGGTAGCCCAGATACCGTTCAGAGGCCGGGCCTTATAGGCCATTGCCGATGCAAAAGGAGAAACGGTGCTGTCGGGGGTATAGTAGCCATTCTTCAGCGATGATTGCACTTCGTTATCAAAAAAGGTGTAAGCAAAATCGAAAGACCGCTCCAGCCAGCGGCGGATAATCCATTTATCGCTATCGGGAGTGGTCACGACGTTGCGGGTTGCCGCCGTTAACAATGCCACAGCAGGCGCTTGTTGCTGCAATAAGATATTTCCTGTGCTGACGCCGACATACTGATTTCTTAAGATGCCGCTATAGCCGACGAAGCCTATGGCGTTTGTGGCCATTTTTGAATCTGTTCCAACCGAATGAACCGAGATCATTCTAGCGACAATCCGCCGTTCCGGGTCGTTACGCTTGATAAGGCTATGGCAGGCGGCGCAGTACTCCGAATAAATTTCCGCGCCTCGAGCCATACGTACTTTATCAATTGCAGGCAGGATATGCTCAGGCCATGACGGGGAAGTTAATTTGCGCAAATGATTTTCCACCCGGCGCAGATTGCGGATATCGATTGAGGACTGGAAGTCGATATGTTTAGAACCGAATCCTTGTCCGCCTAATACCGAAGATAAAGTGAAGCCGTCCTTTTCCTGCCAATCCAATGTCGCGAAAACGCCAATGACTTGTCCGGCGTTGCGAGCCATAGGTCCTAATCCGCTATTATCAACCCGGCCATTCCATTGGATATAGTCATGCTGCGGAATATCCCAAAGGAACGGATAACTGACAGGTGCATCGGCTGGGTTATAGATTTTGTTGCGTAACCGGATGAGTTGCTTGCTGGTCAGATAATCTTGAATTTTCTCAATGATGTGATCGCGATCATGGCTGCTTAAAACCGGTTCAACATTGGACATAACCGTTGTCAGTTCATCCTCGGACAGAATGTCAGCCAGCAATTCGCGCAGTTGTTGCGCGCTCATAATATGTTCCAACACACGATTATAAATACGGCCAAACGCGTCCAGCCGGGCGTAGCCGTAACGCGTCAGCGGACGCTTGCTATCTCGCGGGGAGTTGACAATGGTGTATGTTTTAATGCGCTGCGCGTATTTCGTGAGATCGGCCAGGATATCGTTGGCGTTGTTGTAATGGCCGTGTTTCAATACATTAGCCACGAAGCGGTCACGTTTTTCAGGGTTTTCCAATGTAACCTGCATGGCGGTTGCCAGATCAACCATGAAGGTTTCCATATCGGAATTTGCAGGGCCACCGTCGATGCGAATGCCAGTGCCTTGATAATTGATCTGAGTGGTGTGGCAAGCCGCGCAAGTGAATCCCATATAAGCTTTACCTTGATATTCGTCACGCACCATACCGGCAGGAAGGCCATCCGGATTGCTGGCGGTTGGCCGCTGCGGCAGATAACCGTAACGATCCATGCTGCTATCGTCACGGAATAACTCAGACGAACCGGGCTGTTCTAATACCAGGAAAAAGCTGTACGGCAATAAATTGGAGCCTTGTGTGACGGTATAGAACCATAGGCTATCGGCTGCTGACCAACCTTGATCAAGATAAACGGTTCGAGAAAAATGATTGCCGAATTTGTCCGTTCCGTTCGTAATCGCTCCCCGTTCCGTATCGCTGTCGCGTAATTCATACAAACGCCAGGAAATGCCAATGACTAGCCATGTAATCATTAATACCATGATTGTTAATGATAATCTTTTTGAGAAGCGATTGCGGCTAAGTCTGAGGTTCATATCGGATTGGTGTCATTGTTCAGCAAACGTTCAGGTTTCGTTTGTTTAAATCCAGTGCAATTTTTGCTGGGCCATTGTTTCCGAAGTTCATGTGTTGTTTCTAAGCAACGATAAAAGACCCTATTTAAGCTGATATTAATACTATGAAATTGTTGATTTCATATATGATGATCAGCTTATTTTGTGTGAAGAGAATGTGAAGAGCATCATAGTTTTTTCAAAGGATGTTATGCAAACTTATTTATTTAAGCATCTGTTTTTAGGCTTAATTGTCATAATCGCATCAAAGATCACTGTAGCGCAACCGATGGCTCCTCTTCCTTTAGGGGCGGATTCATTAAGACAACCTGAATCGTCATCACCGTCCGTTCGAGAAGTAACGCCATCCATGGCGCCGTTCAGAAGTGAGCTACCTAAATCGGATGTGCCGTTGCCGGCAGGTGTACCGCAAGGGCCGGTTGTGCTTTATACCATCGAAGAGATACAGCGATTGGGTTTGCAAGCGAATGGTTTAGTCCTCGCGGCGCGCTCGCAAGTGGGTATGGCGAAAGGCGGCGTTATCGCCGCTACGGCTTATCTCAATCCTGAAGTGATGTTTATGATGGGACCGATGGATCGACGGCTGCCGGTTGAATTGACGGGACCTTCCAATGATCAGCGATCGGTCACGGTGATTCAGCCCATCGAAAATCCGTACATGCGTAACGCCCGTATCGCCGCTTCGGAAGCCATCGTCGACGCCAGTCGAGCCAGCCTAGGTCAAGTCAGCACCGATCTGGCGGCGCTGCTGCGCGTCCGTGCTTACGAGTTGTTATTGCGGCAAGATCAAGCCGAGCTGGAACAATCGATCTACGACTTATTGAACGTTGTCCGGCAGCGTATTGCGGCCAATGTGGAGCATGGCGAAGTAGCCCGCTTTGAACTGATTCGCGCCGATACCGAGCTGCAGAGTGCGGCCAATCGCAAGGAAGCGGCGCGGCTGAATGCAGAACGAGCTAAGGTTTTTTTGATGCAGCTTACAGCCGGAGTTTTACCCGCCAATTTTCAAGTGAAAGGTTCGCTCAAAGACCCGATTGAATTACCATTGCTCGACGATCTACGTCAGCAAGTGGTCAAAGTCAATCCGGATGTAGTGCGTTTGGAAGCCGAGCAAGAACGCGCCAATCAACGTATCAGCCAGGAGCGAGCCTCGATTTTGCCGTCGGTGAACGTGATGTATTCCAATTATCAGGACCAGCAATTTCACTCCAACACTGCCGGTTTGAGCGTCAGAATCCCGATCTGGTACCGCCGTAAGGGTGAAATCGATACCGCAATTCACGATTCCGCACGAATCCGCGAATCGCTTGAATATCGCCGTTACGAAATCGGACAAATATTCGAAGCAGCCTGGCAGGCTTACCAAATTGCTATGCAACGGGTTGCGATGTTTGACGGCGGTTTGATCAAGGAAGCGGAGAATGCGGTTCGGGTCGCCGAAGCAGCGTATAAATTCGGCGAGCGCAGTTTGATCGAGTTCCTCGATTCGCAGCGGATCCTCCGGGGAATTCTGTTCGATGCCTTGCAAGCCCGTTTCGATCTTCACGCAGCAGCAGCCGAAATCGATCGCCTGCGCGCCCATTATCCTAAGGAGTTAGTTCCAGAATGAAAATCAACCCGATAATCGTCGGCTCGTTGTTAGCGGCATTGTGGCTATCCGCTTGCGGAGGAAAAGACGACGGACAAGTTTCCCGGCAATCTGATGAAGAGCGGGACATTAACACGATTGAAGTGCGGCCGGAATTGCTTAGCCGGTTAAAAATCGGCAACCCGTCTCTGGTCGATCTTACCGACAAAATACTGGTGCCCAGCCGGGTTCAAGTCGATGAAGAAAGAACCGCGCAAATCGGTTCTTATGTTACCGGAAGGATCATCGAACTATTTGTCATTTTAGGCGACTATGTCAAACCTGGTCAGCCGCTGGCGCGGATTACCAGTCCGGATTTGACGAATTCTCAATTGGCTTTTTTACGTGCTTTATCTCGAGTCGTTGTCACTACGAAAGCTTTGGAACGGGCAAGCCATCTGTTGGCAGCTGACGCCATTCCGTTGGCAGAAGTGGAGAGACGTCAATCCGATGCCGAGATTGCGCAGGCAGAATTGGCTGCAGCAGCCGATCAACTGCGGTTATTCGGGATGGGGGATGTGGAATTGAAAGAGCTGAGGCGAAAGGGAAAAGTACTGCCTTGGCTGGATATCAAAGCGACACGGGAAGGTTATGTGATCGCTCGTAACGTGATCGTCGGGCAAGTGGTGCAGCCCGCCGATGCGCTTTTTCAAATCGCAGATCTTTCTCATGTGTGGGTAGTCGGCGATGTGCCGGAGCAGATCGCGCGCGATGTACGGTTGAATCAGCATGTGGAAATCAATGTGCCGGCAATCGGCGATGCCGATTTTGACGGTATCATCATTTTTGTCTCCGATACGGTGAACCGGTTAACACGCACGGTGATGACCCGTGTCATGGTGGAAAATCCGGAACGCAAATTAAAACCGGATATGCTGGCGAATATGCACATTACCGACTCGCAGCAGAAAACCCTGGTGGTGCCGGAAGCAGCCGTGGTGCGTGAGTTAAACCAGGATTATGTTTTTGTTGCAACTGGAGACAATCATTTTCAGCGGGTGCCCGTAGAGCTTGGTCCGGAAGTGGCGGATTTCCGCCCGGTACTTGCCGGATTGACGATCCACCATCACATTGTGCTGGATAACGCTTTTCATTTGGATAGCGAGCGCAAGCTTGCTGAATTGGAATAATTACCATGTCCGCTATTGTAAAAGCCGTGTTAAACCAGCGTTTGCTGGTTCTGATCATCGGAATCATGCTTTGCGTGGCTGGCGGCTTCGCGGCGAAGAATTTGTCCGTTGATGCATTTCCCGATGTCACCAATATTCAAGTGCAAGTCGCGACCGTGGCGATCGGCCGCAGCCCCGAAGAAATGGAAAGGCTGGTGACGGTTCCGGTCGAAATCGCGATGACCGGGTTACCGGGTTTGGTCGAAATGCGCTCCATGAACAAGAGTGGATTGTCTTTGATTACGCTGGTTTTCACCGATCAAACCGATGTCTACTTTGCGCGGCAATTGGTGATGGAGCGTATTATCGACGTGACGCCGCGTTTGATCCCAGGCATTACCCCGGTTCTTGGTCCGGTTTCAACCGGTTTGGGCGAAGTGTATCAATATACGATTGAACATCCCGACGACGGTAAGCGCGCATTGACGTTCGAAGAACTGATGGAACGGCGCACCATACAAGACTGGGTGGTGCGTCCGATGCTGCGCGCGATCCGCGGTGTGGCGGAAATCAACTCGATGGGGGGGCATGTCAAGGAATATCAAGTCTATGCCGACCCTAATAAACTCCGGCATTATGATTTGACATTGACCGATGTGGATCGCGCTTTGGCCAGTAACAACGCTAACGCCAGCGGTAATATTCTGGCTTTGCATTATGAACAATATTTGATCCGTGGCGTCGGTTTGATCGCTACCTTGGACGACATCCGCAACATTGTATTGCGCGAAATGGATGGTGTTCCGGTTTACGTGCGTGACGTTGCCGAAGTGACTTTTGGCGGTGAGGTAAGGCAAGGCGCGAGCATTAAAAACGGCGATACCGAATCGGTCGCCGGTATTGTGATGATGCTGCGCGGCGGCAATGCCAAGGAAATTGTCGGACGCATCAAAGAAAAGGTGACCGAGATTAATGAGCGCGGAATACTGCCGGATGGTTTGCAAATCGTACCGTTCTACGATCGCACTGATTTGGTCGACGGCGCCTTATCGACGGTGCAAAGTACTTTGATGGAGTCGTTGATTCTGGTGATCGTAGTGTTGTCGATTTTTCTGGGTACTGTCCGTACCAGTATCGTCGTCTGTTTTACGCTCATTATCACCCCGCTGGTCACTTTTATGGTGATGAATTATTACGGCATGCCCGCCAACTTAATGTCATTGGGCGGATTGACCATCGCCTTAGGCATGATGGTCGATCCGACTGTGGTTGTAGTGGAAAACATCTACCAACGCCTTGGCGAAGCGAAAGATACCGGAAAATCCAAGTTCCAGGTGATCGTCGATGCCGTTTCAGAGGTGGGTACGCCGGTTATTTTCGGTGTCTTCGTGACCATCCTGGTATTTCTGCCGCTGATGACGCTGGAAGGCATGGAAGGAAAAACTTTCAGTCCGCTGGCGGTTACCATTGCCATTTCGCTGTTGGTTGCGCTATTTGTCTCGTTGCTGCTGTCCCCGGTATTGAGCGATTACCTCCTCAAGGGCGGCAGCGAGCAGGATACCAAAATCGTTGCCGTGCTCAAAGGCGCTTATTTGCGTGTGTTCAATCTGGCCATGCGCAACCAGAAAAAAACCATGATCATTGCCATTTCCTGTTTGATGGGCGCTTTCGTGTTATTCCCGTTCCTGGGAACATCCTTTATTCCTATTATGAAGGAGGGCGCTACCACGCCGGTGATCATTCGCGCGCCGTCGATTTCTTTGGAAGAAGCGATCAAGCTGGAAACCGAAGCGATGAAACTGGTTGCTGCCGTGCCGGGTGTGAAATCGGTGGTTTCCAAACTCGGGCGCGGTGATACGCCCGCTGATCCCGCTTCGCAAAACGAATCCGACCCGATTGCCGATTTGGATTTGGAAGGATCGGGCCGCACTCAGGATGAAATCGAAGAGGATATCCGTAAGGCGCTCAGCGTGTTGCCGGGTGTGAATATCGTGTTATCGCAGCCAATCGCGCAACGTGTCGACGAAATGGTTACCGGTGTGCGTTCACAAGTGGCGATCAAAATTTTTGGCGACGATCTGGAACAACTGCGCAAACTCTCCGAACAAGTCGCGCGTATCGTCAAATCGACACCCGGCGCCAGGGATATCCGTATTGAGCGCTTGTCCGGCCAACAGGAATTGACCATCAACATCGACCGGCGCGCTATTGCACGCCACGGTATCAACGTGTCGGATGTCAATGAATTAATCTCCGCGGCGATCGGTGGTAAAGCGGTGACGCAGGTTTTTGAAGGCGAACGGCGCTTTACGCTGCTGTTGCGTTTTCCCGAACATTTCCGGCATGACGTTGAAGCGATTAAGGATCTGTTATTGAGACCGGTCAATGCGGCAGCGCAAAACGGTATGGCGCAAGGCGGCGCACTAGTACCGCTTAGTGCGGTAGCCGACATCAAAGTGGTCGACGGGCCTGCGATCATTTCGCGAGAATTCGCCAAGCGGCGCGTAGTCGTCGGCGCTAACGTCTACGGCCGCGATATGGGCGGGTTTGTTGAAGAATTGCAGCAACGGACTGCAAAAGAAATTAAATTGCCATCCGGTTATTATTTCGTCTGGGGCGGGCAATTTGAAAACATGCAACGCGCGATGGCGACACTTGGGGTGATTGTGCCGATTACCTTGGCGGCGATATTTTTTCTGTTGTTCATGCTGTTCAACTCAGTCAAGCTGGCGGTACTGATTTATCTGGTATTGCCGTTTGCATCGGTCGGCGGCGTGGTTGGCTTATTTGTTACCGGTCAGTACTTATCCGTTCCGGCTTCGGTGGGGTTTATTGCGGTGTGGGGTACATCGATTCTGAACGGCGTGGTGCTGATCTCGTTTGTGCGTGAATTGCGCGAGAAAGGATTCAGTGTGGAAGAAGCCGTTAGAAAAGCCTGTTCGCAGCGCTTCCGTCCGGTGATGATGACCGCCGCTACCACGGTACTCGGCCTGGCGCCGTTTCTCGCAGCCACCGGACTGGGATCGGAAGTTCAGAAACCGCTTGCGATTGTGGTGATCTGTGGTCTGACAACCGCAACCATGATGACCATGGTGGTGATGCCGATGCTCTACCGCTGGTTTGATGATGAGCCAAAATCCCGGCCATCCGATCCAGTCGAAAAAATCCCTTCGCTATGAGTTGATCGGCAGGCTTATCTTGCAGCGTTAAATTGCGCCACATACAAAACAGGGTGCTTGCTTGCCGATCTGCTTTCATCTGCAGTCATTTTGATTAAATCAGACAGGTTTATGTGGCGAACTCATATCAGTTGAGCTGTTTTCTTTCGCGGGCGCGGTTGAGCCAGCACCGGCAATTTCCGAATCTTTATCTTCTACCGGGCGCGCCGGATTGACAGGTATTCTTGCGTGCGAGTGCAGATTCAGATGAAGTGCTGCTTTGGCAAGCAAATGCGCGCTTACTGGTGCAGTAATAAACAGAAATAGTGTGATCAAAACTTCGTGCAGGCTGATGCCGGCATCGCGGCTGCTGAAAAATACCGCCGATGCGATTAAAAGGCTGCCGACTCCCAAAGTTGTTGCTTTAGTCGGTCCGTGCAGACGCATATAAAAATCCTTTAACCGCAAAAGACCGAGAGAGCCTATGAATGTAAGGGCAGCACCGGTCAGAATCAAAAATGATAGAAAATATTCCAGCATAGCTTACTCGATAATATCGCCGCGTAATAAATACTTGCATAGCGCGACCGTGCCGATGAAACCCATTAAAGCGATCAACAACGCTGCTTCAAAAAACAGCGCGCTGCCCAGATGTATTCCCAGCAGCATTAATAATGCGATGGCGTTCACGTATAAAGTATCCAGCGCTAAAATCCGGTCTGGCGTACTGGGGCCGCGCAGCAGGCGCCAGCAACACATGCCGACAGCTATCGCCACGAATCCAAACGCCACGGTAATTGCGAAATCTAGCATTGTTCGAAAATCTCCTTTAATGGACGTTCATAGCGATGCTTAATGACCACAATCAGATTATCCGGATCGTTTTCGTTGAGCGCGTGAACCAATAAATAGCGACGATCCTCAGACAGGCGCGCCGATACAGTTCCGGGTGTCAGCGTGATACTGTTGGCGAGTAGACCGATAGCCAGACTGGAGGTCAAGTCCAAGGGCAATTCAATAAAAACCGGCTTGAGCCGGTCCGGATTGCCCAGGATCAATCGCGCGACGGTAAAGTTAGCAACGATGATATCGTACAACAGCACACCGATATACCGGATTAAAGCGAATGGCTTACGAATGGTGATTCGTTCCGGCCAGAAACGCAGAGTCAATAAAGGTATTGCCCAACCCAGCAATAATCCGAGAAGAATTTGCCCGGGCGCAATACTGTTTGTCAGTAATAACCAGAGACCAGCCAATAGCGGCGATAAGATTGGATGAGGCAAAAAACGGGAGCGCGCTTTCATCTTGCAGTGCCTAATACGGATTGTACGTAGTCTTCAGGCTGTAACAGCTGATTGGCCGTAGCCAATGCAAATTCACTTACAGCACCGGCTCCAATCGTTAAAACCACGCATAAAGCCAGCAAGCAAACTACTATCGCCAAGCCGCTGAAACCGGGGGTTAAAATATGCTGAGAACCGCTACCGTCATCGCCACCGGCGGTATGGGGTGCTTGCGGTAATTGCGCGCGGTAAAACAGCATACTGCCGCTGCGTGCCAGCGCAATGATCGTGAGTAAGCTGGTAATCAGCATGGCGCCCATAATCCACGGCAAAGCGGCATGGGGTATTGCTGCTTGCAAAATCAGCAGCTTTCCGACGAAGCCGGATAACGGCGGCAGTCCCGCGATCAGGATCGCGGCAATAAAAAAGAGAACACCGGTAATTCGATGATGCGCAATTACCGGACCAGGTTCGAACCGGTCGCTCATCTCTGACCGGCGCGTAGCGATAATATCGGCGAGCAAGAAGAACGCCGCCGCTGCAAAAGTGGAATGAGGCAGATAAAACAACCCGGCAGCGATGCTGGTATGGGTATTGATACCAAAAGCAATGAGCAGCGTGCCGATCGATGCAATCACCAAATAGGCGATCTGCTGCCGTAGATGCGTGCTTGCCAGAACACCGAGCACGCCCGCGATAAGCGTTGCCAGGGCCAATGGCAGTAACCAGGGAGCGATCAAGTCGGCAACGCTGCCGGCTTGTGAACCGAAGATCAGGGTATAAACCCGCAAAATGCTGTAAGCTCCAACCTTGGTCATGATAGCAAATAAGGCGGCAACCGGTGCCGTGGTATGTGCATAGGCAGCCGGCAGCCACAAATAAAGCGGTAATAAGGCAGCTTTAAGCGCAAATACGGCGAAAAGCAGTAAACCCGCCGCGCGAATCAACGCAACATCGTCGTCAACGGCTCCGGCGGCCTTAACGGCGAGATCAGCCATATTTAGCGTTCCCAGCAAGCCGTATAGCGTACCTACGGCAAATAAAAACAACGTAGAGCCTACCAGATTGATGATGACAAAATGCAATCCGGCTATCGTGCGCAGCCGCCCGCCGCCATGCAGCAATAATCCATAAGAGGCAAGCAGCAGAATTTCAAAAAATACAAACAGGTTAAACAAATCACCGGTAAGAAACGCACCGTTCAAACCGAATAATTGCAACTGAAATAACACGTGAAAATGCGGACCATCGCTATCCGTGCCTTGGATTGCGTAAAGTAGCGCAAACGCGGAAACCAGCGCTGTAATAAGCAGCATCCAGGCGGCCAAGCGGTCTGCAACCAGAACGATGCCAAAAGGCGGCGGCCAGTTTCCGAGTTCGTAAACCAGAATCTCGCCATCATTGACAATATTGAGCAGATACCCCGCCAGAACTGTCAGAATACTGACCGACGCAATACTCACGGCGCGTACCGTTTGCAAACCCTGTTTCTGCAGCAACAATAATAGCGCACCCATCAATAGCGGCCAGATAACGGGGAGAATCGCAATATGACTGATCATGATTTATGTTTTCCATCGACATGATCGTTTCCCATTTCAAGATACGCCTTGAGGGATAGCACGATGACAAAGGCAGTCATGGCAAAACTGATTACGATGGCGGTGAGTACCAATGCCTGCGGCAACGGATCCGCGTATTCCGTGATATTTTCTGCAATGATTGGCGGTTTGCCGATTGTAAGCCGGCCCATTACCAGTAAGAATAGATTCACTGCATAAGATAAAAACGTTAAGCCCAAAACAACCGGAAACGTGCGATTCCGTAGAATCAAATAAACACCGCAACCGGTGAGTGTTCCAATCAATATCGATACCAGTGCTTCCATTAACGGATTCTCTTTCTGACGTGAGTCGTATGACTCTCTTTATGAACAAGGCCCAAGTAAATCAGTATCAGCAGCGTGGTGCCGACAACAACCAGATAAACGCCCAAATCAAAGGCCATGGCTGAAGCCAGCTCAAATTCTCCGATTACCGGCCAATTCAGATGACCGAAAGTAGAGGTCAGAAAGGGATGATCGAATGCCCAGCTTGCCAGACCTGTCAACGCTGCGATCAGTAAGCCGGCGCTAATCACGGTGTGCATGTTGACGGTCAAACGTGCTTGCGCCCAGCTAACGCCATTGGCCAGATATTGCATGATCAATGCCACTGCAGTAATCAGCCCGGCAATAAATCCGCCGCCGGGAAAATTGTGACCGCGTAACAAGATATACACCGACACCAATAGAGCCAGTGGTAGCAGCAAGCGCACAAATGATGCCATGATGAGGGGGTGCATGTCGTTATCCCAGGAACGTCCTTGCTGATCTGCTTCCGCACCGGATAGCTTCAACTGATGCAGCATTGCATAGATGCCCAATCCGGCTAATGCCAGTACAGTGATTTCGCCCAGTGTGTCATAACCCCTGAAATCGACCAAAATGACGTTTACGACATTGGCGCCCCCGCCGCCGGGCATGCTGTTTTCCAGGAAGTAATCCGCAATCGTCTGATAAGGCCGGGTTAATATCGCCCATACCAGCAAACTCACACCGGTGCCGGCTGCTATCGCGATTAGAGCATCACGGTAGCGCGCCGGGTTGCTGGATTCTTTGGGTGAATATTGCGGTAAAAAATAGAGCGCCAGCAGCATCAACACAATAGTCACCACTTCTACGGATAACTGCGTTAAGGCCAGATCCGGCGCAGAAAATTTGATAAAAACCAGCGCTACGCCCAAACCAACCGCACCCAGCAAGATCAACGACACCAGGCGTTGCCGGTGCATGATGACGGTTCCAAGCGCCGCGATAATCAAGATAATGGTTATTAGCAAGCTGACGGCATCCATGGATAACAATTGGCGATCGCCAGTTAAAGCGGATGGGCTATCAATAAAGCTGGTTACTCCGAGCGCCATGATGAAAAGCATGAACACCAGCACCATTCGTTGCAAAGAATTGGCATTGAGGAATCGGGTTATCTGACTGGCGGTCCGGAACAGCCAATCAATCAGGGAATTATAAAATAACTTGAAATCAATACGGCTTCCCATGTGATCATGCAACACCGACAGCGGTTTGCGTCCCAAGTAAGCCAGGATACCGCCGGTCAGCGCGATGATACTCATCCATACCGCCGGATTGAAACCGTGCCAGATTGCGAGGTCGTGATCGGGGAGCGGGCCCTGCAGGACTCCCATAGCCGCTACACCCAAGATGGGTTCAACGGTAAGCGCCGGCAGCATCCCGACCAGCAGGCATAAGGCAATCAGCAGCTCCACTGGCACTTTCATCCAACGGGGCGGTTCGTGGGGCGTTTTCGGTAGATCGACCGGTGCGCCGCTGAAAAACACCGCATGGATAAACCGCAACGAATACGCTACGGCGAAAACACCGGCGAGGGTAGCTGCGACGGGCATCAACCAACCCCACGGGTGATTGATATGGTGCAGTGTTTCAGCAAAAAACATTTCTTTGGAAAGAAAACCGTTGAATAACGGAACACCGGCCATGGAAGCTGCAGCTACCATAGACAGCGATGCGGTATGCGGCATAAATTGCCATAGCCCGCGCAGGCGGCGCATATCGCGTGTACCGGCTTCATGATCGATAATTCCCGCGGCCATGAACAGAGATGCTTTGAAAATGGCATGATTGATAATATGAAAAACCGCTGCTACCGCCGCCAGCGGCGTATCCATGCCAAATAACAAAGTGATTAAACCCAAGTGACTGATCGTCGAGTAAGCGAGCAATCCTTTCAGGTCGTGTTCGAACATGGCAATGTAGGCGGCGATGAGCAGGGTTGCCAAACCGGTCATGCTGACCAGCCAGAACCATTCCGGTGTGCCCGATAAAGCCGGATACAAGCGAGCCAGCAGGAACACACCTGCTTTTACCATGGTGGCTGAATGCAAGTAGGCGGATACCGGTGTGGGAGCCGCCATCGCATTCGGCAGCCAGAAATGAAACGGGAATTGCGCGGATTTTGTGAATGCGCCCAGTAGAACCAGGATTAGCATCGGCAGATACCATGGATGCTGCGAGATGCTATCGCCGGAAGCCAGAATCACAGACAAATCATAGCTGCCGCAGATTTCTCCCAGCAACAAAAAACCGCCCAGCAAAGCCAGTCCGCCACCACCGGTCACGGCCAATGCCATGCGTGCACCACTGCGGGATTCATGCCGCTGCTGCCAGTAACTGATGAGCAGAAAAGACGATAAGCTGGTCAATTCCCAAAAAATCAACAATTGGATGACGTTTTCAGATAAAACGATACCCAGCATGGAGCCCATGAACATCATCAGATATGCATAAAACCGGCCCATGTCATCGCGCTCGGATAAGTAATATCGCGCATAGATAATAATCAGTATGCCGATACCGAGGATCAGCAAGGAAAACAGCAGGCCCAATCCATCGAGCCGGAACGCGAGATCCAACCCAAGCATGGGTATCCAGCGCCAGCGTTGTGTGACTGTTTGCTCAGCAAAAACATCGGCAATTGATGGGTATAAAAAAGCCAGCGCAAGTAACGTTACAGCACCGGCGCCCCATGCTGAGTACAAGCGGCCGAAGCGTGAGATGGAAGCGATAAAAATGCCTCCGGCAAAGGGGATTAGAGCAACTAGCAGTAAATTCATAAAAATGGATAAACCGGCTTGCTGAAAGCGGGTCTGTTCAACATACGAGATTTCATTCGATAGCTACAATAGAACGATGGTTATCATGACCGGTATGGATCTTTCTTATTGCATGATTGATCAGCTTCGCATTGTTTTTTCGGGTATTGCTTGCAATCCGATCGAACCGGAAATGCAATGCGGCTAATGATACCATTATTGTTCAAGCCAATTGCGTATTCGGCATTTGATTCCTTAACAGGCCGTTGAAAAACTATCTGCGTTGCCGTTACGGTGCTAAAAACAAGCTTAAAATGCTCATTTATACCGCATAAACTGCGCTTTTTCGCCTGTTTTTGCCTTGTATCGGCTGCCAACGTTTTTCAACGGCCTGTTAACGTTTCTTTATCATGAGAGTTGTTGTTTCAGTGCTGCCAAAAAAGACCGGATACGTTCAGCATTTACGCCCAGATCGCCTTTGCCGGCTCTGGAAACGGATCGCATATCAACGCGTGTTCGATTGCCTTCGGTTTGAATCCGAATCACCACATCATCTTTAAATCCCATCAGAAGGGTGGTGTCGGTCGCTTCGATCCGGCCATTGGCGGCAGATACCGAAGCGATTTCCCAGCCGCGTTGTTTTACCAGCATAACCGCTTGCTCGAATACTTGCTCGAAGGGCCGGTCAATGAATAACGTGTTCAGATCGGCGTAATATTCTTGTTGCAGACTGATCAAGTTTTCCGGATCGGAACGGTCCAGCGAATTGTCGCTGATTGATCGAAGCGCTGGAATGGCAATAAATTCAGGGGGATTTTGCAAGTCGGTGGAGATATCATGGATCATCGGCTTGCCAATACCGGTCAAAACGGTTGCAAGCAGCGGAACCACGATCAATAACGCAAGCGTCGAGCCGCCAAGCGTTGCGGCAAGTTCCGGTTCCTTGGCTTGCTTGGCGCGCCAGGTTCCGACTGCCCCAAAAAAAATCGCGAACAATCCGCTGGCGGCGCTTAGAAGGAGTCCTAACAAAGCCGCACGGTAATCGATCAGACCCAGACGGTGGCAAATGATCGCGAGCAAGGCAAGGGTGGCGGCAAGTACCGCCGTTCTCATGCTTCGGGCGGTCAAATCAGGCCGTTGTTTGCTGATGACTGGCGTCGGTTGTGCGGGAATACTTTTTCTTTTGTTTTTTATCGGTTTCATGATTGATAAGAAAAAATGAATTGTGGTTGCAATTTTTACTGGTCTTGGTGAAGATGTGCAATTGTATTAGGATTTTTTTCGTATGGCTTCTCGAATGATCCACCGCCAGTTTTGTCTATGGGGTTGTTTGATTAACCTGTTGATTCAGCGATTAGATAGCTTTTTATTGTTCCGGTCCTATTTCAATCTTTCATGAAACGCACATTCCTGCTGCTAAGCCTGGCGCTTGTGGCGATGATCTCAAGTTTGAGCGCCAAGGCTGCCATTCAAGCGACTGAAGTATATCCTGCGGCGATCGGTCAATATATTCAAATATTTCAGCCTGATGGCAGCGATTTTAACGTGCACGACGCGCTCCGCGCTTTCAAGAGCGGCCGCTTCAGGCCATCGCAATCCGAGGTGATGAATTTCGGTATTGGAGCAAGGCCGGTATGGCTTGCTTTAGAAATCATCAATGCGCAGCCGGAGCCGATGGCGCGTAAGCTGTTAGTTGAAAATGCCTGGCTGGATAAAATCGATGTATTTTTTTTGCGTGAAGCGCAATTGGTCAACAGTTTCCATACCGGAGACAGCCTGCCATTTGCGCAACGGCCGGTCGATCACCGTTTCTTCGTAATCGAACATGCATTCACTCACGGCGAGACTTTGGTTCTGATTCGCGTGGAAGCGGATGATGCGATGGTTCTCCCTATTTACTTTACCGATGCCGGGCAACTGGCAAACAAGGATTTGCTGGATGCCTATAGCTACGGCTTGATGTACGGCGCCATTCTCGCGCTGGTTGCATACAATCTGGTGCTGTATGTCGGTTTGCGCATTAACACGTATCTGCTGTATTCGATCTTCCTGTTGAGTTTTATCGCTTTGAATCTGGCTTATACCGGTCACGGTTATCAGTGGTTGTGGCCGGAATCTCCATTCTGGCAGCGCTGGGCCAGTGCCATTCTAATGGCGGCGGGCGCCACTGGCGGATTTGCATTCATGCTGCAGTTTCTGGATATCAAACAGACTTGGCCGCGCCTGTATCGTCTTATTGTCATTGGCTGCATTGGTTTTTGTGTCTCGGTATTGGTAGCGATGCTGCTTGACGAACTGGTTATTGCCTTATTGATATCGATTGTTTTCATCTTCAGTTTCTATGTGGCAGCGGTCATTCTCGGAATAGTTTCGCTGCGGATCGGCAATGAATTTGCGAAATATTTCTTGATCGCTTCGATTCTTACAATATGCGGCGGCATTATTACGGCCAATGCCGTGTGGGGCGTTATTCCGTTTAGCGAGTTGACCTACCGCGCTGCGGATATCGGTATGACACTCGATGCAGTTTTGCTGGCGCTTGCGCTTGCGGCGCGGTTCAATATCACACAAGGCGAAAAACTGGCTGCCGAGAAAATGGCCGGAATTGATTTGCTGACAAATTTGAACAACCGGCGTTCGTTTTATAAATATGTACAGCCGATCTGGTCCATAAGCTTGCGCAGTAAAAGCAATACGTCGGTCATCATGTTGGATATCGACGATTTCAAACTCATCAATGACAGTTACGGCCATGCCTTGGGCGACCGGGTTTTAGTGAAATTAGCGGAAGCCTTGCAAAAAGAAGCTCGAAGCGGCGACATTCTGGCCCGTTGGGGAGGCGAGGAATTTCTGATTTTTTTACCGGAGACACGATTGCAAGACGCCGTGACTATTGCGGAAAGAGTGCGTAACAAAATCGGCTCGATGCAAGTGTCATCCGCGAAAGGTGAAAAGCTTGCAATTTCCGCTAGTTTTGGCGTTGCAAGCAATCAAGACGATTATGTGTTACTGGATGAGTTGATTGCCAACGCGGATCAGCAGTTATATCGCGCTAAAAAACAAGGGCGTAATTGCGTGTGTGCGGACTTTTCCTGAAACCGGTGATCGTGACTCAGGAAATCATGATCTGAAAAGATTATTGATCGTTGAAATGATCCGGTTTTAAATGGTTTTGCGCGATCCCGGATGATGTTTCTCCACCGCAATCATCACTGCTGATTTCCAACTCATCGATCAGTTTCACGATCCTGCTGTCGGGAATCATGCCATCGGCTAAGACACCTTCGTCGACGATAGCGGTATCATCGGATTGAGCACCGTCAAGTTTTCCGGCAGAGAGTTTTTTGCCGTGCATAACAAACCTCCATATTTCAGGGATAGGGTGACGGGTACAGTAAAACATGTTTGGCGCCGGACTGAATTGAGGATTAAAAATAGTTCTTGCCGGTATTTTGAAGGTTGGGAAAACGCCATTTTGAATGGAGGCCCGGTAGTAGCGGAATGTTGCATTAAATCCTGCTTATCCCTGTCCTGCCGACGAAAGGGGGTGCGAATCACGCAAATAGAATGCAGATGCCTATATACTGTGAATAAACTTTCGATTATCATTGCAAGCCATTGATAAACAATGGAAGTGACTTAGTAATAGAATCACTTGCCGATAAACCCGAGATCCATTTTTTCCAGCTATCATGATTGAGCGGCGCAATTATTATCGCATTCTTCATGTGCAGCCCGATGCGCCAATGGCGGTGATTAGCGAGAGTTACCGGATGCTGATGCATAAGCTTAAAACACATCCGGATCTGGAAAGCGCGGATTGGAATGCCGATCTGCTGAAGATTGCTTATGATACCTTGCGGGATCCTGATAAGCGCGCCGGATATGACCGCGAATTATTGAAGCGCTACCATATCCGGATACTGAGCCAAGGAGCGTTGGGTGCCGCGGCGGTGAATCCGGATGCGGAAAATTCGCGTGCTGAAGGGACTGCGAATTTTAAGCAGCGCAATTATTACCGGATTTTGCAGGTGCAGGCGGATGCGCCAATAACCACAATTACCGCAAGCTACTGGGCTTTAAGAAAGAATTCACCGCACGATCATGCCATGCTTGATGAGGCCTACCGGATTTTATCCAATCCGGCATCGCGCAAACATTATGACGCGTTATTGGCCGGCGATATGTGGCAGGCGGCCAAAAAGGAAATGGAAATCAAAAAAGATCAGCTTCCGGCGTTGTTTGCGAATTTTTTTAGACCCGCGCAATCTGCAATCGAACCTTATCAGGCAGTGATCACGCATTACTGCTCTTTTTGTAAAACGCCGCATGTATCGCAGACCGGCTTTTATCAAAGCGGCAATTGCCTGGAGTGCTCCAGCCCGTTGGCGGCATTCCAGCAAGACCAACTGGATTCACCCTATCGAATGCTGACCCGCATCAATGTGCGGGGGGAATTGACATTTTATTTGTTCTGGCCGGGGAGGCCATGTCAGGGCATTTTTCAAGATTTGTCGCCTGCCGGAATTCGTTTTTTGACGAACGTGATGCTGGATCGAAGCGATATTATCAAAATCGACGCTCCCAATTTTCAAGCAGTGGCGGAAGTCACGCATACACGGCAAGAAAACGGCGGGTTTTCGGTCGGCACACGGTTTCTGGCGGCGAGATTCGATCAGCGGCGAGGCAATTTCGTGTCGCTGCAAGTTTGAATTGCCGATACGAATCGAATGTGCCGGTATTTTTTATGGCTAGGCCGTGTAATGATGGTTCGAATCAAGCCGATTGGAATTTTAAAATAACCGGCATCATTTAAAGATTCATTATTACTCCAATAATTGATAGTATATATTGAAATATACCAATATCAATCATAGCTAAATGGCGAGTCCATATTCTTACTGACTGATAGTTTTCGAGGAGCTGACTGTGAATATTTTATTGGAATCGGTGCCATGGCATGCCGCCGCCGGTGGCGCGGTAATCGGTTTGGCGGTTGCGGTGTTATTGCTCTTTAATGGGCGCATTGCCGGTATCTCCGGAATTGTTGGCGGGTTGTTGCGGATGCCGAAAGGCGACATCGGCTGGCGGGTAGCCTTTATAGCAGGGCTTGTTCTGTCCGTGGCCATTTGGAAACTTTTCTGGATTCTGCCGGAAATAAAGATCGAGGCCGGTTACGGTATGTTAGCGCTGGCTGGCTTGCTGGTGGGTTACGGTACACGGCTGGGTTCCGGATGTACCAGCGGTCACGGTGTTTGCGGTTTATCGCGGAGATCGCCGCGATCGATTGCAGCGACTGTTGTTTTTATGACCATGGGTTTTGCAACGGTTTATTGGATGCGTCACGTGTGGTTTTAACATGGGATTAAAGTGAGGATATAACATGATGATGATCACGGCGTTGCTGGCGGGTCTTGTGTTTGGCATGGGACTTATTCTATCCGGGATGGTCAACCCGGCCATTGTTCTGGCCTTTTTGGATGTGGCGGGCGACTGGGATGCTTCGCTGCTTTGGGTAATGGGCGGCGCTGTTACAGCCGGTTCCGTTGCGTTTGCTTTGGCAAAAAGGCAGAAAACCAGCTTTCTCGGGGTGCCGATGCAATTGCCTGCTGCGGCAAAGATTGACAAGCGTTTGTTATTAGGGAGTTTCCTATTTGGTATCGGCTGGGGGATTGCCGGCATTTGTCCGGGACCGGCGCTGGTGCTGGCCGGGTCCGGAAAAACGGAGATTTTTGTATTTTTAATACCAATGTTGCTGGGTATGGGGATTTTTGAAATTGTCGAGAAAAAACATCGGTAAGATTCTACTGACAATCACCTGAAAATAAATTAGCATAAATGCCCTTGCAGTCATTGTAGGATTCGTGGTCTCGTTAATAATTACTATCATAATGATAACTAAATATGAAAACACAACCGGTATTAAACGATATGGCAGCATTGCATGCGTCAGCCTCGGATGCATGCGCTTTGCTGAAAATTCTGGCTAATGAGGATCGATTGCTGATTCTGTGCGAGCTTAGCAGGGGAACCCGGAATGTAGGGGAACTGGAGGAAATTCTGGGGATACATCAGCCGACTTTGTCTCAGCAATTGACCGTGTTACGCGAAGAGAATTTGGTTGAAACGGAACGCAAAGGCAAATATATTTATTACACGCTGGCGAGTAAGGAAGCCATCAAGGTCATGGAAACTTTGTTTGATTTATACTGCAAATCAGCGTGCGAAGGGGTAAGCTGATCGCGGGAATTCAGTATTTTGCCGTATTCGTTGCGCAGCGTTAATCGTATCGTGTGGACGCTGCGCAATCGTACGATCGTTTGCATCGGGAAGTGGTGTCACCGCTCATTCAGCAGGGAAACGTCAGCGGATCTGCCGTGGCTCTTCGCTGGCCATCTCCAATACCTGACTTGCCGTCAATTGTCCTTCCCTATTACCGTCCCAGGTAGCGTTGAACGGCAGCGTGTTTTGCACAAGCTTGGCGTGATTGAGATAGGCTTGCAACGTTATTTCGGATTGCGTAATCGGCACAGCGGCTGCGCGCGGATTGGCTAAAGCTTCCGCCAGTAAAGCCTGATTGATTTTTGCTTGCGGCCGGGCGTTGCGTTTTGCTTTGGCGGTGGTGCGCACGGTGCGCAGTGATTTTTTCAGCAACTGACCGTGATCGCGCCTGTCGTCTTCCAGAGCCGGATAAGCTTGCAGGTACAAATCATCACCACGCCAGCCGAGCAAGCGCGGTTGGTTCACCACGCGGACCGGCGTGCCGACTGGCACGTTGTTAAAAATACCGACGATATCTTCCGGGTACATGCGCACGCAACCGTGGCTGCCGCGCAAGCCGATGCTCGGCGGCTTGTCGGTGCCGTGGATGGCGTAGTTCGGCCAATCGAGTTTCAACACATGCGTGCCCATCGGATTATCCGGTCCCGGCGGCACGATCGCGGGTAACGGGTTGCCGTTCTTGGCGTGCTCTTTTCTGATCGAAGGTGTCGGGATCCATGCCGGATTGGCTTTCTTCGATGCAACGCGGGTCACGCCCATCGGCGTTTTCCACTCCACCCGGCCGATGCCGACCGGATGCGTGATCACGCGCTGAAGTTCGCCGGGCTTGGCTTTCGGGAAATAAAACAGCCGCATTGCAGCCAAATTGATGACGATACCCTGGCGCGGCGCATCGGGCAGCACGAACTGCGTCGGCACGACGACGCGGGTACCGGCTTTCGGCAACCACGGATCGACACCGGGATTGGCGCTGACGATTTCTTCATAACCGACGTTAAACCGCCGCGCGATGTCGGACAACGTATCTTCCTGATCCGCAGTAACGATCTGCACGGCGCCGACGACATCGTCGCGCGTTGCATCGAAACTGAACTCATGGCTGGCAACCGGCATCGGCAGCGATTGAACCCGGGGGGCGGGAGGCGGTGTTGGATGCGTGCTGAAAGTCTGGCAACCGCTTAACAGAAAAACACTGGCGCAAAAACCGTAGGCAAGGCCGTCACGCAGGTATGAAAATTTATTTTTATGCATAAAATCAATGAAATTATAAAAAAGTGGCGTGACCCACAGGGGTCAAATTTACAAGGTTTTGAACGATGGCACAACCATTCATTGAAACAAATCAAGGTATTTCCACCGTCAGTTGATGTGATGGTTAAAAGATCGCAGCGCATTTTTTGACCGGCAAAATCGATTGCCAGTATGATGAGCGCTTTGAAAAAATATCCGATCGAATCGTTTCATGGCCAAAATTTTCATCAACTATCGCCGCAAGGATAGCGCACCGTATGCCGGGCGGCTGTACGACCGCCTGGCCGGTCATTTCGGCTATGATCATGTGTTCATGGATATCGACCAGATCGAACCGGGTGAAGTATTCGATCAAGTGATCGAGGACAAACTGGCAGCCGTGCAAGCGGCGGTGGTGCTGATCGGCGAGCACTGGCTGGATATCACCGATGCCAACGGGCAGCGGCGCTTGGACGATCCCGATGATTGGGTGCGGCTCGAAATTGCCGCAGTGCTCGAACGCGGTATCCGCGTCATCCCGGTGCTGGTGGGTGGTGCCACGATGCCGAAATCGACGCAACTGCCCGAATGCCTGGGACCGTTGACGCGACGCCAAGCGATTGAAATCACCGATCATCGTTTTCATGCGGATGCCGAGAAATTGATAAAGGCACTGGATAAAATCCCGGGTATCCAACATCCCCAAAAACATTCACATGCCAGTCAACATTCTCGTGCTATTCGATTGCCGTTTGAGCCGGAAATGGTACGCATCCCACCCGGAAAATTCTTGATGGGTTCCAATGATGGTGATTTGGGTGAGCGGCCAGTTCACGAAGTCAATATCGACCACGCCTTTGAAATCGGTAAATACGAGGTGACGTTCGACGAATACGATATATTTGCTAAGGCGACCGGTCACAAATTGCCGGATGACCATGACTGGATACGCGGTAAACGACCGGTGATCAATGTGACGTTTCTTGATGCAAAAGCTTATGCCGAATGGTTATCCGTGGAAACTGGTAAAAAATACCGTCTGCCGAGCGAGGCAGAATGGGAATACGTTGCACGGGCGGGTACGCAAACCCGCTACTGGTGGGGTGATGACATTGGAGTGAGCAACGCGAATTGCGTTGGGTGTGGCAGTCGATGGGATGAACGAAAAACTGCGCCGGTGGGTTCGTTTAAGGCAAATACGTTTGGTTTATATGATACCGCTGGTAATGTGTGGGAATTGGTGCGGGACTGTTGGCATGATAATTACGATAATGCGCCTGATGATGGTTCGGCGTGGCTGGAAAAGAATGGAGGCGACTGCAATCGTTGTGTGATTCGAGGTGGTTCTTGGAGCAATGCTCCTCAGAATCTGAGGTCGGCCCATCGCTTCTGGAGTTACCTGGATGTCTCAAATATTTTCCAGGGTTTTCGGATCGCCAGGGATTTTTGACCTTTGTTCTTTGTGCTTTTACCCTTTGCGGGGTGCAGGGGCGTAGCCCCTGCGGGTTTGATTTTTTGAGGGTTGTAGGGCGGATAAGCGTAGCGCCATCCGCCATCGTACGAAATTTATTAAATAAAAAATGACAACTATGACTACTATCGGTTTCATCGGTCTCGGTATCATGGGCAAGCCCATGGCGGGGCATTTGATCAAAGGCGGACATCGTCTGTTTTTACAGTCGCGCAGCGGCGTGCCGGCGGATTTGGTCGCGGCGGGCGGGATCGCTTTGACTTCGCCGCAGGCGGTGGCGCAGCAGGCGGAGATTATCATCACCATGCTGCCGGATACGCCGGATGTGGAAAAGGTGCTATTCGGCGAGCACGGCGTAGCGAGCGGTTTGCAGGCTTCGACAGGCGGGAACAAAGTGATTGTCGACATGAGTTCGATTTCACCGTTGGCGACGCGCGAATTTGCCGCGCGGGTGAACGCACTCGGGCATGATTACGCCGACGCGCCGGTGTCGGGTGGCGATATCGGCGCGCGGGATGCGACATTGACAATCATGGTCGGCGCCAGCCAAGCGGTGTTTGACCGGATTCAGCCGATTCTCGTGTTGATGGGGAAAAGCGTGGCGCGTATCGGCGACGTTGGTTCCGGCCAGGTGTGCAAGGTCGCCAACCAGATTGTGGTGTCGTCGGCGATCGAAGCGGTGGCGGAAGCGTTGCTGTTCGCGTCGAAGGCCGGTGTCGATCCGGCCAAGGTGCGGCAAGCGCTGCTCGGCGGATTTGCCGCGTCAAAGGCGCTGGAAGTGCACGGCCAGCGCATGATCGAACGGCGCTTCGAACCGGGTTTTCGCATCGAGCTGCATCACAAGGATTTGAACATCGCGTTGCAAAGCGCCGCCGAATTGGGCGTGAGCCTGCCGAACACGGCGGCGGTGCGTGAATTGTTTTCCGCTTGTCTCGCGCACGGCGGCGCAACATGGGATAATTCCGCCATTGTCAAAATGCTGGAAAAACTGGCCAATCACGAAATTCACCAACACCCGGAATAACTGCATGTCTGCTCAAGCTCTAGCCGATCGATTGCGTTCGTTTCTGCCGCGCGAAGCGGTGTTGTTCGAAGCCGAAGATTTGCGGCCGTACGAATGCGACGGTTTGTCGGCTTACCGGCAATTGCCGGGCGTGGTGGTGTTGCCGCAAACCGAGGAACAGATCGTCAAAATTTTACAGCTTTGCTATGCAACCCGAACGCCGCTGGTGGCGCGCGGCGCGGGCACCGGTTTGTCGGGCGGCGCGTTGCCGCATGCGCAAGGCGTACTGATGTCGCTCGCCAAGCTCAATCGCATCATTGCCATCGATCCGCTGGCGCGCACCGCGCGGGTGCAGCCCGGCGTGCGCAATCTGGCGATCAGCGAAGCGGCTGCGCCGCACGGTTTGTATTACGCGCCCGATCCTTCGTCGCAAATCGCGTGCTCGATCGGCGGTAACGTCGCGGAAAATTCCGGTGGCGTGCATTGCCTGAAATACGGGCTGACGGTGCACAATATTCTTAAACTGCGCGTGCTGACCATCGGCGGCGAGTGTCTGGAGATCGGCGGTGACAGCCTGGACAGCGCCGGTTACGATCTGCTGGCGTTGATGACGGGTTCTGAGGGCATGCTCGGTATTGTCACCGAAATTACGGTGAAACTGATTCCGAAACCTGAAAAAGCGCAACTGGTGATGGCGGCGTTCGACGACGTGCTGAAAGCGGGCAATGCGGTGGCGAATGTCATCGCTGACGGGATTATTCCCGCCGGCATGGAAATGATGGATAAAATCACCATTCACGCGGTCGAGGAATTTCTGCACGCCGGTTACGACTTGAGCGCGGCAGCGATTTTACTGTGCGAATCCGACGGCAGCGCCGAGGAGGTCGCCGATGAGATCGAGCGTATTCATGCCATCATGCAGCAAAGCGGCGCGACCGGCCTGCGCACTTCCCGCGACGAGGCCGAACGGCTCAAGCTCTGGGCGGGACGCAAAGCGGCGTTTCCGGCGGCGGGGCGGGTGTCGCCCGATTATTACTGCATGGACGGTACGATACCGCGCAAGCGCTTGGCGGAGGTGTTGCACGGCATCGATCAGTTGTCGCAGCAATATGGACTGCGGTGTATGAATGTGTTTCACGCCGGGGACGGCAATTTGCACCCGCTGATTTTGTACGACGCCAATCAACCGGGTGAGCTGGAAAAAGCCGAAGAATTCGGCGGTAAAATCCTGGAAATGTGCATCCATGCCGGCGGCACGATTACCGGCGAACATGGCGTGGGCATGGAAAAGATCAATCAAATGTGCATTCAATTCAAAACCGGTGAGCTGCAGCTATTTCATGCGGTGAAAGCGGCATTCGATCCATTAGGGCTGCTGAATCCCGGCAAGGCGGTGCCCACGCTGCATCGTTGCGCAGAACTGGGGGCGATGCACGTGCACCACGGCGAGCTGAAATTCGCGGATTTGCCGCGATTCTAACAATCATGCAAGCAATCATCGAACAGTATCAGGACACCATTCGCACCGCAGCGGACAACAAATCCCCGCTGCAAATCCGCGGCGGCGGTACCAAGCATTTTTATGGCAACGCGCCAGCCGTGCAACCGAGTGCATTCCTCGATACCACCGCGTATCACGGCATTGTCGATTATGAACCGACCGAACTGGTGATGACCGCGCGCGCCGGTACCCGGCTGGCGGATGTCGAAGCATTATTGGCGCAGCATGGGCAAATGCTGGCATTTGAGCCGCCGCATTTCGGCGCGGCTGCGACGCTTGGCGGTTGCGTTGCCGCCGGTTTGTCCGGACCGCGCCGCGCCACTGCCGGAGCGGTGCGCGATTTTGTGCTGGGTTTGCGCCTACTCGATGGAACCGGGAAGGATTTACGGTTTGGCGGACAGGTAATGAAGAATGTCGCCGGTTACGATGTGTCGCGTTTGATGGCCGGTGCATTAGGGACTTTGGGCGTGATACTGGAGGTATCGCTCAAAGTGCTGCCGAATCCGCCGGCTGAAATGACGCTGCAATTTTCAATGAACGAAGCGGCGGCCATCGAGCAAATGAATCAATGGGCCGGTAAACCGCTGCCGGTTTCCGCGACTTGCCATGCCGACGGTGAATTGTTCGTGCGCCTGTCCGGCGCGGAATCGACGGTGCGGGCTGCTCGTGTCAAGCTGGGCGGCGAGGAAATGGCGGATGGTGAAGCATTTTGGCAATCACTGCGAGAGCAAACGCACGGTTTTTTCCAATCCGGCCAGCCGCTGTGGCGCTTGTCGGTTCGACCCACCGCCGCGCCGCTGGCATTGCCGGGAAAACAATTGCTGGAATGGAACGGCGGTTTACGCTGGTTATCGAGCGATGATGGTTTAGACGTGGAAACGACTCGCAAATTGGCGAAAGATGCGGGCGGGCATGCAATATTGTTTCGAAACAACAGAGCGCGCCAAGCGGTGTTTCATCCGCTAGAACCGGCTATGATGACCATTCATCGCTCGCTGAAACAACAATTTGATCCTGCGGGGATTTTTAACCGCGGAAGACTTTATCCGGATTTATAAATGCAAACCAAGCTTGCCGATTTCATCAAGAATTCTCCGGAAGGACAGGAAGCCGACGAAATTCTACGCAGTTGCGTGCATTGCGGTTTCTGTCTGGCCACTTGTCCGACGTACCAGCTTTTGGGTGATGAACTGGACAGTCCGCGCGGACGGATTTATTTGATGAAGCAATTGCTTGAAGGGCAGCCGGTGACCGAGAAAACTCAGTTGCACCTGGATCGCTGCCTGACTTGCCGCGCGTGCGAAACCACGTGTCCGTCGGGTGTGCGTTACGGCGCGCTGGTCGATATTGGCCGAGGCATCGTTGAGAAACAAGTGAAGCGCAATTTATATTCCGAGGTCATGCGCTTTACGTTGCGCAAGGTATTGCCTAATGCATTGCTGTTCAATACGCTGTTTAAGGCGGGACAGTTGGTGCGCCCCATGCTGCCATCCAGTCTGAAGAAGAAAATCCCGGCAAGACTGGGTACTGCTCAAACCTGGCCGGCCGCGCGGCATGCCCGCGCCATGCTGGTGCTCGACGGTTGCGTGCAACCAGCCCTGGCGCCGAATATCAACGCAGCTTGCGCGCGGGTGCTGGATCGTCTGGGAATATCGCTGATCAAGGCTGAAAAAGCGGGGTGTTGCGGCGCAGTGACTTTTCATTTGAATGCGCAAACGGAAGGCCTGGATTACATGCGGCGCAATATCGATGCGTGGTGGCCGTATGTCGAGCAAGAAAAAGCCGAAGCGATCGTGATGACCGCCAGCGGTTGCGGGGTTACGGTGAAGGATTATGGTCATTTGCTGAGTCATGACCGGGAATATGCGGAAAAAGCCGCGACAATTTCGGCTATGACCAAAGATATCAGCGAAATACTGCTTACCGAGAAAGACAGGTTGCAGAAATTGATCGAGTCAAAAAAAGACGGAAATCAAACAAAATTGGCGTTTCATTCGCCTTGCACGCTGCAGCACGGCCTGAAAATCCGCGGCACAGTTGAACAAATACTGGTAGCGACCGGCTTTGATTTGACGGTTGTGCCTAATGCGCATCTTTGTTGCGGGTCAGCGGGAACTTATTCCATTCTGCAGCCGGAGCTTTCACAACAATTGCTGAAGAATAAAGTGGACGCGCTCCAATCCGGTCAACCGGATCAAATTGCAACCGCCAATATCGGTTGTTTGACGCATCTGCAAAATGGCGCGGCGATTTCTGTGAAGCATTGGATCGAGCTGATTGACCAACGGCTATCAGCACTATAGCGGATGCTGATTGCAGATTGGATAAAGCTCGTTTCATTTAATATTCTCAATTATTTGTTATACAATCCCGAGCTTATTGTTCGGGCGGAAAAGCTGAGCATACGATAGTGTGGTGGTTAATAGATTATTTTATTTGAATATTTGGAGAAAATATGAAGTTAGGTTCTAAAACGGGTTGGGCTACAAAATTAGGCAGTGCAGTTCTGGTTTCATTATTTGCATTGCCGGCGCAGGCACAATTGATGCTTGCGCACGAAGGACATCATGATGCGGGTGGTTGTACGATTAATACCGGGGAGTTTCCGGTGACGTTCAGCGCCTATGAAGTTCCGGAAGGCAATATTCCGCCGATGCACTCTTATTGCGAGAACTTACCCAGCCCCGGTAAAGTGAATTTGACGATTGAATTGCCGCGTGATCAGCGTGCGCGTGATACGCCTCTGGCTGTCCGGGTCGTTCTGGAAGGGCACGGAGGAGGGCATGGCGGACATGGTGGCAAGCATGGCGCTGCTGAGCAGAAAGCGCCTGAAAAAGAAATGGATCATTCGGATCATGAAGGTATGGATCATTCCGATCATGAAGGCATGGATCACGGTACGCATGTGGGTGACAAACATGCGGATCCAACGCATGGCGCCATGGAACATGACAATTATTACTTGCCACCGATGATTCATAAATCCGGAATTATTGTGATTGCCACCAATCTGACCGAACGCGGCAGATATAATATCCTGCTGGAAAGAGACGATGGTGCTGGCAACATGAAAACCGTTGTGAGTATCCCGCTGAATGTCGGTAAAGGTGGCGGTCACGGCAGTCATGGCGGCGGCTTGGGTGTGATGGAAATTGCACTGTTGCTGCTGGTTGTCGGTGGTGGTGCAGGCTATTACTTTTACAGCCGCAAGAAAGCATCAGGAACTGCGGCTTAAAAAAATCTGAAAAGACGAAATCAGGTAAAAATGTTGGTTACGAATGGTAAATGAGCATTTAAACCTGATTTCAGCGCGGTACGATCGGACGATTTTTAGCGCTCTTCAAAGTCGCTTTTTGTAGGTTACATTTTCAGTATTTTTGAGTGCAAATGCGATTCTTTCTCATGCTGAATGTAATCTTTTGAGTCAAATGGAAAGATTTATAAATTGATCTTTCTGCTTGCTATTTATGCATTCCAAAAATCTTGACAGTAGGTGGATGACTCAGTAGTCTAGGGGGCGAGTCCTGAGCGGGTTTAAGGATTAGGAAGACCGGAGTAGTTAATAACAAGAAGAAGATGGGAAGGAAAGGAAAAAGAAAGATGGAAAACCAAAGGAGAGAGAGATGAATGCCAAGAGCTGGCTGAAGAAAGGGGCGCTGATGTTAGGGCTCGTGATAGCAGGGGGATTGCAAGCGGGGAACATACCGAGTGTGCCGAACGAGCTGTACGAAGCGCTGAAGCTGGATCGGGAGAAAGTATCGCCGAAGGAATTATATGAAGCGGTAGTGAAGCGTTACAAGGATCCTGAACAAGGAGCCGGGCGCGGCACACTGGCGCAATACTGGGAACCGATACCGTACGGGATTTATTTAGACCCGGCGACATTTTACAAATCGCCGACCACAAACAAAGAAATAGCGAGCCGTAAGGAATGCGTGGAATGCCATACGGACGAATCACCGGTCTGGGTACAAGCATGGAAACGCAGCACCCATGCGAACTTGGACAAGGTGCGTAACTTAAAACCGAGCGATCCGACTTTTTACAAGAAAGCCAAACTGGAAGAAGTAGAAAAGAACCTTCGCTCGATGGGCAAACTGGCGGAAGGTGAGAACCTGAAAGAAGTCGGCTGTATCGACTGCCACGTAGAACCGAACGCGAAGAAAAAAGCGGATCACACCAAAGACATCATCATGCCGACAGCGGATGTGTGCGGCACCTGTCACTTGGCGGAATTTGTCGAACGTGAATCGGAAAGAGACACGATGATCTGGCCGCATGACCAATGGCCGGATGGACGTCCATCGCACGCGCTGGACTACAAAGCCAACGTAGAGACCACGGTATGGGCGGCGATGCCACAACGAGAAGTAGCGGAAGGCTGCTCGATGTGCCACACCAACCAAAACAAATGTGACTCCTGCCACACCCGCCACGAATTCTCGGCAGCGGAATCGCGCAAACCGGAAGCCTGTGCTACCTGTCATAGCGGTGTAGACCACAACAACTGGGAGGCGTACTCGATGTCCAAGCACGGCAAGATGGTATCGATGCTGGGCGACAAATGGAACTGGGAAGCACCGCTGAAAGACGCCTATGCAGTAGGTGGACAAAACGCACCGACCTGTGCGGGCTGCCACATGGAATACGAAGGCGAATACAGCCATAACATGGTAAGAAAGATCCGCTGGGCAAACTATCCGTTTGTACCGGGCATAGCGGAAAACATCAGAAGCGAATGGTCGGAAGCGCGATTGGACTCATGGGTAGTCACGTGTACCCAATGCCACTCCGAACGTTTTGCACGCTCTTACCTGGAACTGATGGACAAAGGCACCCTGGAAGGGCTGGCGAAATACCAGGAAGCCAACGCAATCGTACATCAACTGTATAAAGAAGGCCTGTTGACAGGACAAAAAACCAACCGTCCTGCACCACCGGCACCGGAAAAAGAAGGTTACGCCTACTTTGCGCAACTGTTCTGGTCGAAAGGCAACAGCCCAGCGGCGATCGAGCTGAAAGTACTGGAAATGCACGAAAACGACCTGGCCAAGATGCACGTAGGATTGGCGCACGTCAACCCAGGTGGATGGACTTACACCGAAGGTTGGGGACCGATCAACCGCGCGTATGTTGAAATTCAAGACGAAAACACCCGCATCCGTGAAATGGTTGCACTGCAAGAACGTGTTAAAAATCTTGAAAACAAGAAAACCAGCTTACTCGACTTAGACGGCACAGCAGAGAAAATCTCTCTGGGCGGTTTAGGTGGTGGCATGCTACTGGCCGGAACACTGGCACTGGCAGGCTGGCGCAGACGTAAGCAAAGCGAAGCTTGATAGGCGCTGACACGACAGATCGCACTACCAAAGTAGTGCGATCGGGAGACAAGCTGCTCCCGTCATTAGGGATACTCCTGGTGACGGGAGGTTTGCTTTTGTTAGGCTGGTTTGCCTATCTTTGGTTTAAACCGATACCGGCGCCTTATCAATACCAACTGATAGCGGAAGGCGATGTGCAAAAATTCGGCAAAATGGGGCTGGAAGACTGGCCTGAGCTGAAGCTAAGCGAATACAAAGTCAAAGCGGAAGGAATCGACAAACCGATCGCGGAATTTATCGTCGCCCAACAAAACGCTGAGCCCCCGGTATTGATTTACTGGAAGAACAGCACCAACGAAGTACTCTATAACTTCGACCGCAAGCCATCGGAACTGACGGTACTGGCAACCGCAATCAGCAAATACGCACCGAAAGACGCATTGATACTCAGCTGGTGGGACACCTCACGGCAAATCAAACTACTCACCGGACGCGACACCTTTTTTACCAGCCACCTGAACGAACCGCTCATGATACCGGTACCCTGGCTGGAACAAAGTGAAGCGATAAGGGCGTATGAAAAACAATTCTGGGAAAGCAAACCCGACGCCAAAGAACTGGAACGCTTCAAACAATTCAGCGGGGCACTAGCGGCGCCAGCGGAAGAAGGCATCAAACAACTGCGGCAACTGATAGGATCCGACCGGGAAACCTACCTGATCGTACACGTAACCGACTTATACAAACTGGGACTCATGTACCCGGAAGAAATTGGCGTCGCCTATCAAAACTTCCCGATGACAGGCAACATGCACGGCCTCATCAACCAAATGAAAGTACAGGTGAAGGAAAACAACTTTGACACCTACACCCTGCAATCGTTGTCGGACAATGAAATCCGGGTATTCTTCCTAAGCGACGAAAAGAGCAGCCAAACATTGCTGGCCAGAATGTTGCCGTTTGTAGACAAACCAGCACCGACAGAACTGGAACTGGCGCAGCTGATCTATCAACAAGGCGGCTACTGGGTATACAAACTGCCGTAGAGAACAGCAAGGACTCAGGGAACACAAAAGAACGCAAAGAAAGTACAACACCGGCACAACAAAAAAGGCGCAAAGCGGCCACATAGTCATTTACACAAACGGACGATAGCGTACAATACGAAGCCATCGGAATTGGATTAAAAAAGCATAAAGCATAAAGGAGGAAGGATGAAACACCCGATCGCATACATACTATCAATATTGGCAGCGGCATTATTTTCCAGTGCGGCACTGGCGGATTTTGAAGGACGCACCAAATGCAGCTCCTGCCACAAATCGCAAGCGAAATCCTGGAAAGACACCGCGCATGCCAAGGCGATGGAATCATTAAAGCCTGGCGCCCGCAAAGAAGCCAAGATCAAAGCGAAGCTGGATCCGGACAAAGACTACACGCAAGATAAAGACTGCGTAGGCTGTCACGTTGACGGCTGGGGTAAGAAAGGCGGCTACACCATTGAAACAGCGAAAAAGCCACTCGCGGCGGTTGGCTGTGAATCCTGTCATGGCGGCGGCAAGAACTACCGAGGAGATCACCGCAAAGCAGGTCAAGCATTTGAAAGCAAAGGCACCACCACACAGCGTAAAGTGGTTGCAGACAAAGGACAAGACTTTCATTTTGAAGAAGCCTGTGCAGCCTGTCACTTAAACTACGAAGGTTCACCGTGGAAAGGCGCGAAAGCACCGTACACACCGTTCACACCGGAAGTAGACGCGAAATACAAGTTTGACTTTGACAAGATGGTCAAAGACGTCAAAGCGATGCACGAACACTACAAACTGGACGGCACTTTCGTAGGCGAACCGAAATTCAAGTATCACGATGAATTCCAAGCAAGCGCTAAGGAAAAAACAGCGGACAAAAAAGGTAAAGGGAAAGAGTAATGACAGGGATACAAAAAGGAGCGATAGGCACGCTACTGACAGGCGGGTTACTCGGGATATTGCTGGTAGCGGTAGTATTTGGTGGAGAAGCGGCACTCTCAACCGAAGAATTCTGCACCAGTTGTCACTCGATGACCTACACGCAAACGGAACTGAAGCAATCGACGCATTATGGCGCGTTGGGCGTCAATCCTGGCTGCAAGGACTGTCATATACCGCAAGGATTCAAGAACTTTCACTTAGCGCTGTATACCCATGCGGTGGATGGTGCGCGGGAACTGTACTTAGAACTGATCAATGACTACTCGACGCTGGAGAAGTTTAACGAGCGGCGATTGATCATGGCGCATGATGCGCGGATGAATCTGAAGAAATGGGACAGTGTGACGTGCAGAGACTGTCATAAAGACCCGAATCCACCGGGAGCGGATGCACAGGAAGCGCACAAGAAGTTAAAGACGGAAGGTGCGACGTGCATAGACTGTCATCAGAATTTAGTACATGAAGAAGCGCCGATGACGGACTTGAATGCGAGTTTGGCAGCTGGCAAGATGGTGCTGAAGAAAGATGAAGACAGTGATGAAGATGGGGACGAGGAAGACGAAGAGGATGAAGACGAGGGGGAATCTGGCGCAAATGAAGCCGGAGAATCCCAAAGTGATGAAGATGACGAGGATGACGAGGAGTAAGTGGCAGTTATTCTTCTGAAACAGGTTTTGGTTCATTAGTAAAAGAGAAAAATTCTGGAGATTGCGTAATCTCCAGAATTTTTTATATAGTGTGAAAGAATAGTCAAAAAATTTAAGTTTTTATTATTTAATTGATTCTCAAGTGTTTGATGAGTCGATCAAACACTCATTCATAAATAAGTAATAAGCCAAGAAAGCTGCTAATTCTTTGGCATCTCTCTTACTATAATGCTGTAATTCGTAGAAGGGTCCCGCTGTGGCAGATAAGTCACACAATAAAAAAATAATTTTGGATGCTGGTAAACTTGGTTATAGCTTTCGCCGGCGAATTCATGAAAGATTTATAGAATCTTTTCTTTTCTTGTCAGCAGCTTTATCGATAGTAATCATGCTTGCAATTATCATGATGCTGCTGAAAGAGTCCATAATTTTTTTTCAACACGTGTCGATCTGGGATTTTCTGACCGATACGCAATGGACGCCGCTATTTGCTGATGCGCACTATGGGATTTTACCTTTGGTGTCAGGCACAGTGGTTAGTTCATTAATCGCTTTGTTGGTTGCGCTTCCGATGGGAACAATCATTGCAATCTATCTATCCGAGTTCGCGCCATTTACCATTCGCGAAATGGCTAAACCATTTCTTGAACTGCTTGGCGGAGTACCGACGGTAGTTTACGGATACTTTGCTCTATTGTTTGTAACCCCTTTGCTGCAAAAAATTTTTCCTGAATTACCCGGGTTCAATTTATTGTCTGCCGGGCTAGTCATGGGGATTATGATTATTCCTTATGTCAGCTCAATGACCGAAGATGCAATGCGGGCAGTACCAATGAATTTGCGTGAAGGGTCTTATGCGATGGGGGCGACAAGATTCCAGACTGCTATTCGAGTTGTTATGCCAGCAGCATTTTCCGGGATTGCCGCAGCTTATATACTAGGAATTTCACGAGCCGTGGGAGAAACGATGGTGGTAGCAATTGCTGCGGGCATGCAACCCAATTTGACATGGAATCCCATGGAACCTGCAGCGACGATCACTGCATATATTGTGCAAGTGAGCTTGGGGGATTTGCCGCATGGCAGTATCGGCTATCAAACGATCTTTGCTGCAGGATTGACACTGCTGATAATTACACTGGTGTTTAATATCATCGGCCACGTGCTACGCAAGAAATTTCGTGAGATATATTGATCTTTAAAAACGGGTAAATTGGATGCTAATAGCTAGTCAAGAGATTCAGCTAACGAAAACACTTAGAGATAAACTGGCACAATGAAAAGCGTTAATAATCTGGATGAGATCAGAAGAATAATCAATCTGCATAAGAAATGGGATTTGATTTTTTTGATTACAGGTATTGTTGCATTGATGATTGCTGTTTTGACTTTCATGGCTTTATTTTTGCACATGCTAATTGAAGGGTTGCCGCGTTTGTCACTGGATTTCTTTACATCATTTCCTTCACGCAGACCCGAGTCTGCGGGGATTTTGTCTGCATGGGTTGGAACCACTTTGGTAATGTTGGTTACGGCCGTTGCTGCAGTACCGCTGGGGATAGGATCCGGGGTATATCTCGAAGAATACGCCCCCAAGAACATGCTGACGGAAATAATTGAAATTAATGTGACCAATTTGGCGGGCGTTCCTTCGATCATCTATGGGTTGCTTGCACTGGGTCTATTTGTTTATCAATTAGGTTTTGGACAGAGTATTTTAGCGGCAGGCTTGGCATTGGCGCTTCTAATACTTCCTGTCGTTATTGTAGCCACGCGCGAAGCGATAAGATCAATTCCAGTATCTATCAGAGAAGGCGCGTATGCGCTTGGTGCCACAAAATGGCAGACCGTATCGGATCATTTGCTTCCCTATTCATCCGCCGGGATCCTGACAGGAATTATTATCGGTTTGGCTCGAGCCATCGGGGAAACTGCTCCTATTATAACGATCGGTGCTTTAACATTTATCGCATTCCTGCCACCATCCCCGATTAAGAATGATTTTCCATACTTATCTTTTGAATGGTTGACAGCACCTTTTACGGTTATGCCAATACAGATGTTTAACTGGGTGTCCCGTCCCGAAGAAGCATTTCAATTGAATGCAGCCGCTGCGGGATTGGTCTTGGTCGCAATGACACTTGCTATGAACGGATTGGCTATCTATTTGCGGTATCGGATGCGGAAAAATATTAAGTGGTAAGAAAAATATGCAGAATGATTTAGACAGATCTATAGAGACAGTAAAATATAAATCCGAAGTGAAAGATCTCAGTTTTTTTTATGGTAGCTTTAATGCGCTAAAAAAGATTGATATGGTCTTGCATGATAAAAAGATTACAGCACTGATTGGACCTTCAGGGTGTGGAAAATCGACATTTCTGCGCTGTTTTAACCGAATGCATGATTTGTATCCGGGAAATCGATACGATGGGCAGATAATTCTCTATCCCGATAATGTGAACATATTGGCAGCTAGTGTAGATCCTATCGAAGTGCGCATGAGAATTAGCATGGTTTTTCAGAAACCGAATCCTTTTCCAAAATCAATCTATGAAAATGTTGCTTATGGTTTACGTGTTCGAGGCATCAAGCAGCGCGCCATTCTAGATGAAAAAATCGAAATTGCATTGCGCAATTCGGCATTATGGGATGAAGTGAAAGATCGCTTGCATGATCTTGCTTTCAATCTTTCGGGAGGGCAGCAGCAACGCTTGTGCATAGCGCGGGCATTGGCGACAGATCCTGAGATACTGTTATTTGATGAACCGACTTCGGCGCTTGATCCAATTGCGACGGCAAGTATCGAGGAATTAATTACGGATCTGAAAAATAAGGTTACTATTCTCATAGTTACTCATAATATGCAACAGGCTGCTCGAGTTTCTGACTACACGGCCTATATGTACTTGGGAGAATTAATTGAATTTAATGTAACTGATACGATTTTTATCAAACCAAAAAATAAGCAAACTGAAGATTATATTACGGGAAGATTCGGATAGATTAAAATAGGGTGATTTGAGATAAGTTTATGAAAATAATTAAATATTTGTAGGAATAAAAACAAATAACTTTCTGAATTTCTAGATTGACAATGTATTTCTGATAAGACAAAAACAAATTAGAGTTAGGATAGAGATTTGATTGACTTGGGGGGGAATCAACGGTACGATCGCCGATTTTAGTATTGGGGTGGCAGCAAATGCGTAGGAAGTTAGTTGCTGGTAATTGGAAGATGCATGGTAGCCTGGTAACAAATAAACAGTTACTGGATGATGTTATAAAAGGACTGAACGGAGTCCGTGATGGCGATTTTGCAGTATGCGTGCCTTATCCCTATCTTCCTTCAGTTAAAAACTTATTGCAAAATACCAATATTGCGTTGGGTGCTCAGAATGTCAGTCAATATGAAAAAGGGGCTTATACAGGAGAAATATCGGCATCGATGCTAAACGATTTTGAGTGTCGGTATGTAATAGTCGGGCACTCCGAAAGGAGAGCTTTATTTGGAGAAACCAGTCATATAGTTGCAGAAAAGTATGTGACAGTTCAAAAGGCTGGTTTAATACCTATATTGTGCGTTGGAGAGACACTGGAGCAACGTGAAGCAGGAGTGACGGAAAGAATTATTGAAGAACAGTTAACAGCTGTTATAGATTCGGCCGGTATTGAATCATTGTGTAAAGCTGTGATTGCTTATGAACCGGTTTGGGCTATTGGTACCGGAAAAACAGCGGAGCCGCAGCAAGCGCAAGATGTGCATATGTTTATCAGATCGTTTATTTCTAAGCAGAATTCAAATACTGCTAAAGAGCTAATTGTTCTATATGGTGGTAGCGTCAAGGCTAATAATGCGGCTCAATTATTTGCAATGCCGGACATCGATGGTGGCCTGATAGGTGGCGCTTCTTTGATTGCAAGTGATTTTGTAGCGATTTGTCAAGCTGTAGGGAATTAATTTTTTGGAGTGACAACTTGGAGATTTTGGTTTGGGGAGTACACGTATTGCTAGCCGTTGTGTTGGTAATTTTGGTATTATTGCAGCATGGCAAAGGTGCAGACATGGGGGCGGCATTCGGCAGTGGTTCGGCAGGTAGTCTATTTGGGCCTAGTGGTTCTGCGACCTTTTTAAGTCGGGCCACTGGTTTTGTAGCGGCGATGTTTTTTGTAACAAGCATGAGCTTGACGTATTTCTCGGCTAACCGAAACGAGAGTGGAAGTGTGATGAGTATCATGGAGCAATCGGAAGTGTCAGTGGATTCCGCGGACTCGAATGTTGATGAGGAAAGCACAGCAGAAAACAGGAAAACTGTTCCAGAGAATGATGACAACTCAAAAGCAAATAAAATACCCGATTAACATAGATTTTATTTTCGATAGCTTATAGAACGATAGTCGCGTAGTTTTTTGCCGCCGACGTGGTGAAATTGGTAGACACGCCGTCTTGAGGGGGCGGTGGCGAAAGCTGTGCGAGTTCGACTCTCGCCGTCGGCACATCGATAATCTGTTTATGCTTTGATAAAAAATAAGTAAATCATCATAAGTTAATAAAAATGCTAGAAAATTATTTTTCAATTTTATTGTTCCTGATAGTTGGCTTTCTGGTTGGTGTGGTACCAATGCTCTGTGGTTGGTTGTTGGCACCAAACAGACCCGATAATGAGAAATTATCTCCGTATGAATGTGGTTTTGAAGCCTTCGAGGATGCTCGGATGAAGTTTGATGTGCGCTATTATCTGGTTGCTATCTTATTCATTTTATTTGATTTGGAGATTGCATTTTTATTCCCATGGGCAATTGTCATTGATGAAATTGGTATGTTTGGCTTTATGGCAATGATGATCTTCTTAAGCATCCTGGTAGTCGGTTTTATATACGAATGGATGAAGGGTGCGTTGGAGTGGGACTGATAGCATGAGTATAGAAGGAACTATTGACAAAGGGTTTGTGACTACAAGCCTTGACTCTATCATTAACTGGGGCCGGACTGGTTCATTGTGGCCGATGACATTCGGGTTGGCCTGTTGTGCGGTAGAGATGATGGAGACAGGTGCGTCGCGTTATGATCTTGATCGTTTTGGGATAGTGTTTCGGCCTAGTCCGCGTCAATCAGATGTAATGATTGTGGCAGGCACATTGTGCAATAAGATGGCGCCGGCGTTACGGAAGGTCTATGATCAAATGGCCGAGCCGCGTTGGGTAATCTCGATGGGATCCTGTGCCAATGGCGGGGGATACTATCACTACTCATACTCAGTGGTACGTGGTTGTGATCGTGTCGTGCCTGTTGATATTTATGTTCCAGGATGTCCGCCAACTGCTGAGGCCTTATTGTACGGAATCATACAGCTGCAAAATAAGATAAATAGAACGAACACAATTGCACGCTAATTCCAAATGAATATTTCACAACAAAATAAATTCTCGGAAATTTTAACCAGTGTACTCGGTGAAAAGCTCGTTGAATTGCATCAGCAGCATGATGAGCTTACCATTGCAGTGGAAGCAATAGATATATTCGCTGTTAGTAAAATACTGCGCGATGATGTTGCGCTTCGCTTTGATACATTGATTGATTTGTGTGGAATAGATTATTTGACGTATGGTAGAGGCTTATCAGATAAACTAAACGTTAGTAATAAGCGATTCGCAGTAATTTATCATTTGCTTTCTGTGGAGAAAAATCGCAGACTGCGGGTGAGAGTGCTTGCTGATGGTAATGAATTTCCGGTAATTGATTCAGTAACAGACATTTGGCCGGTCGCCAATTGGTTTGAGCGCGAAGCATTTGATCTTTATGGAATTGTTTTTGCAAACCATCCCGATTTACGTAGAATTCTGACTGATTATGGTTTTGTTGGAAATCCTTTTCGAAAAGATTTTCCGTTAACTGGTTACGTAGAGATGCGCTATGATGAACAGCAGAAGCGTGTTATTTATCAACCTGTAAGTATAGAGCCGCGAGAAATCACTCCACTTGTCCGAAGGGAAGAGTTCTATGGTGATTGTGAAACATAAAATGTATCCAATTCTAATTGCACAATGTATTGAAGAAAGATTTTAGTAAGTGACTTATGGCAGAGATACGTAATTACACCATGAATTTTGGCCCGCAACATCCGGCAGCCCACGGCGTTTTGCGGCTGGTGCTGGAGCTGGATGGTGAAGTTGTTCGACGAGCGGACCCGCATATCGGCTTATTACATCGAGCGACCGAGAAATTGGCGGAGAATAAGACATATCTGCAATCGGTTCCCTATATGGATCGATTGGATTATGTGTCGATGATGGTGAATGAGCATGCGTATGTCATGGCTATTGAGAAGTTGTTGCAGATTGACGTGCCAGTTAGAGCGCAATACATACGGGTGATGTTTGATGAAATTACCCGCATACTTAACCATTTGCTATGGATTGGTGCACATGCTCTGGATGTGGGTGCCATGACAATGTTTCTGTATGCTTTCCGAGAAAGGGAAGATCTGATGGATTGTTATGAGGCGGTATCAGGTGCGCGGATGCATGCTGCATATTATCGGCCTGGAGGCGTATATCGGGATTTACCGGATACGATGCCTAAGTATCAATCATCAAAAATTCATGATGAAAAGCAAACTCGATTGAGAAATGTGAATAGAGAAGGTTCTTTGCTCGATTTTATTGAAGATTTTACCAATCGCTTCCCTGCCTATGTGGATGAATATGAAACATTATTAACTGATAACAGAATTTGGAAGCAACGTTTGGTTGATATTGGCATTGTTTCACCTGAGCGAGCCAAGGCATTAGGTTTTACAGGACCTATGTTGCGTGGTTCAGGTGTGGAATGGGATCTTAGGAAAAAACAACCTTATGAAGTTTACGATCGTCTCGAATTTGACATTCCGGTGGGTGTTAATGGCGATTGTTACGATCGTTATCTGGTGCGTATGGAAGAATTCCGTCAATCAAACCGTATTATCAAGCAATGTGTTGATTGGTTAAGGAAAAATCCTGGCCCAGTGATTACTGACAATCATAAAGTTGCGCCACCATCGCGTGTTGCGATGAAGCAAAATATGGAAGAAATGATTCATCATTTCAAGCTTTTTACTGAAGGAATTCACGTTCCCCCAGGTGAAGCTTATGTGGCGGTCGAACATCCAAAGGGTGAATTTGGGATTTATCTGGTATCTGATGGGGCCAATAAGCCTTATAGGTTAAAGATTCGCGCGCCAGGATTTGCACATTTGGCTGCATTGGATGAGATGTCGCGGGGACATATGATATCTGATGTAGTCGCAATTATCGGCACTCAAGATATAGTATTTGGTGAAATAGATAGATAACGATGTTAAGTGCAGAATCTCTAAAAAAAATAGATCGCGAGATTGCAAAATATCCAGCAGATCAAAAGCAATCAGCAGTGATGTCGGCTCTTGCAATCGCACAAGATGAGAAAGGCTGGTTAGCTAATGAAACCATGAATTTTGTAGCAGAATACTTAGGTATGCCGCCCATTGCGGTCTATGAGGTAGCCTCATTTTATAATATGTATAACCTGCAGCCTGTGGGGAAATATAAAATTACAGTTTGTACCAATCTGCCCTGCGCGCTTTCAGGTAGTAACGATACTGCTGCATATCTAAAGAAAAAACTCGGGATTGAGTTTAATCAGACTACGCCGGATGGACAATTTACCCTGAAGGAAGGGGAGTGCTTTGGTGCTTGTGGCGATGCTCCTGTTTTGTTAGTAAACAATAAACGGATGTGTAGTTTCATGTCGAATGAGCAGATCGATCAATTGTTGGAGGAGCTGAGCAAATGAATCAGTATCCACTAACTTTGATGAATGGTGTAGATCGGAATGATAAGGATAATTGGCGCCTAAAAAGCTATGAACAGCGGGAAGGCTATGCGGCTCTTAGAAAGGTTCTGGCAAAAAAGATTACTCCAGAAGAAATTATCGAAGAAGTTAAAAAATCAGCACTTCGTGGCAGAGGCGGCGCAGGGTTTCCTACTGGGTTAAAGTGGAGCTTCATGCCTAAGGGGTATGAAGGGGATAAATACATTGTTTGCAATTCTGATGAAGGTGAACCCGGTACGTTTAAGGATAGGGATATATTACATTACAATCCGCATTTGTTGATCGAAGGAATGATAATCGCGGCCTACGCGATGGGTGCGAAAGCTGGCTATAACTATATTCACGGCGAGATTTGGGAAACCTATGAAAGAATGGAAGAAGCGATTGATGAGGCACGTGCTGCAGGTTATCTAGGAAATAATATTCTGGGATCGGCATTTAGTTTCCAATTGTTCAATCATCATGGCTATGGTGCTTATATTTGTGGAGAAGAAACTGCACTTCTAGAATCCATTGAGGGTAAAAAAGGTCAGCCGCGTTTTAAGCCGCCATTTCCGGCTAACTATGGTTTATATGGAAAGCCAACTACGATTAATAATACTGAAACTTTTTCATCCGTTCCATGGATCATTCGGAACAGTGGCGAGAAATATCTTCAGCTCGGAAAACCTAATAACGGAGGCACCAAATTATTCTCGGTGTCTGGTCATGTAAATAAGCCTGGAAATTACGAAATTCCACTTGGAACTCCATTTGCTGAATTATTGGAATTGGCGGGTGGAATGCGCGGAGATCGGAAGTTAAAAGCGTGTATTCCAGGCGGATCGTCCATGCCGGTATTACCTGGTGATGTAATGTTGCAAACGGATATGGATTATGACTCGATTGCAAAGGCTGGTTCCATGTTAGGTTCTGGGGCGGTTATCATCATGGATGAAACTACTTGCATGGTTAGAGCATTGGAGCGTTTGTCATATTTTTACTTCGAAGAATCTTGCGGACAATGCACGCCATGTCGTGAAGGGACCGGGTGGTTGTATCGAATCGTGAACCGGATTGAGCATGGTAAGGGGCGCCCAGAAGATCTGGATTTGCTCGATAACATTGCAGATAACATTCAAGGTCGAACAATTTGCGCTCTAGGTGATGCGGCTGCAATGCCAGTGCGTGCCATGATTCAGCATTTTCGCGATGAATTTTCATATCATATAGAACATAAGAAATGCATGGTTTGATTATTTTAATTATCAAACATATTGAACTTAATACTCGTAATTAACCCAAGAATTTTAACCGATGGTCAATATCGAAATCGACGGTAAGCAAGTGTCTGTTCCGAAAGGAAGCACCATTATGGACGGTGCAAAGCAGATAGGCGTATATATTCCCCATTTTTGCTATCATAAAAAATTGTCGATAGCAGCGAATTGCCGTATGTGTTTGGTGCAAGTAGAGAAAGCTCCGAAGCCTCTGCCCGCTTGCGCAACTCCGGTCATGGATGGTATGAAGGTATATACCCACTCGCAGCAAGCCGTGAATGCTCAAAAAGGGGTTATGGAATTTCTCCTCATAAACCATCCGCTTGATTGTCCGATTTGCGATCAAGGTGGAGAATGCCAACTGCAAGATCTTGCGGTTGGTTATGGAGCAAGTGGCTCGCGTTACACAGAAACCAAGAGAGTTGTTGTTAATAAGAATCTTGGCCCGCTGATATCGACGGATATGACGCGGTGCATACACTGTACCCGCTGTGTAAGGTTTGGTCAGGAAATTGCGGGGATAATGGAACTCGGAATGGCAGGGCGGGGAGAACACTCTGAGATACTATCTTTTGTTGGTAAAACCGTTGATTCTGAATTGTCAGGGAATGTTATTGATTTATGTCCGGTTGGCGCGCTGGTAAGTAAACCATTTCGCTATTCGGCACGTACATGGGAATTATCTCGACGCAAATCCATCAGTCCTCATTGTGGATTAGGTTCAAATTTGGTTGTGCAAGTCAAGCAGAATCGTGTCATGCGTGTGCTCCCGCGTGATAACGAAGCAATTAATGAATGCTGGTTATCGGACAAAGACCGCTTCTCTTATGAAGGTTTGAATTCAGAAGACAGACTAACGCGTCCAATGATCAAGCGGGATGGGCAATGGTCTGAATGTGATTGGCCCGAAGCATTGGAATTTACGGCTCAAGCGCTGAAATCTGTCAAGCAAAAGCATGGCGCAGAAAGCATTGCTGCATTAGGATCGGCGCATAGTACGACGGAAGAGCTTTATTTGCTGCAACAGTTGTTACGAGCAATGGGAAGTGGAAACGTTGATCACCGATTACGCCAGTCCGATTTTCGCGTTGATGAAAAACTGCAAGGTATCCCATGGTTAGGTACGAGCATTGCGGAAATATCGCAGCTAAGATCCGCGTTGATTATTGGAAGCACGCTTCGTAAAGATCATCCTCTAATTGCTCAGCGTCTGCGTCAGGCAGTTAAGAACGGAATGGAATTGAACATCGTAAATCCATTGGACGATGATTTGTTAACTAGAGTTAAGAATAAAATCATCGTTGCTCCTGCTTCTATGGCCAAAGTGTTGAGCGAAATTTTAAAAGCCGCTGCCGAAATTAAAGGGAGTGAACAAGCACAAGCGATTAAAAAGTATATTGATGTAGCAAATGTATCAAGTTCGGCAGATGCTTTTGCGATTGCGTCCAGTTTGATTGAGAATGCACCAGCCGCAGTTTATTTGGGTAACTTATCACAGCATCATCCAGATTATTCGTCACTTAGAATACTCACAAGTCTGATTGCAGAGATAACTGGAGCAAGTTTTGGGGTTTTGGGGGAAGCTGCCAATAGTGTCGGCGCATATTTGGCAGGTGCTGTGCCAGAAATTAGCACTTTTCCATTACCGATGCGAGTTGGTAATCTCCAATCCGGTTTAAATGCTGCTGAGATGCTCGGTTACCAAAATGATAAAAATGATAAATGTAGAGCTTTTGTATTAATGAATATAGAGCCTGAATTTGATACCTATGATTCTCCGAAAGCCCTAGAAACCATTCAATCCAGCGATTTTGTTGTATCGTTAAACATCTACCAAGGGAATGCAAAAGAATATGCTGATGTGCTTTTGCCAATTACACCTTTTAGCGAAACATCTGGAACTTTTGTAAATACTGAGGGGAAAATACAAAGTTTCAATGGAGTGGTATCACCGCTTGGTGATGCACGCCCGGGTTGGAAGGTTCTAAGGGTATTGGCCAATTTGCTCGACTTAGAAGGATTTAATTATGAAACTTCCGAGCAAGTTCGAGAGGAGATTTTTCCGTCAGGTATTGAAGTTAATAAATATCTAAATAATAATTTGAAAAATATTGACGGAACTTTGACTATAAGTGAAGTGCATGGGATACAGCGCATCGGTGAGGTACCGACTTACCAAGCTGATCCAATTGTGCGGCGCGCTGAATCTCTCCAATGTACTCAAGACGCTGCTCCTCCAAAAGCATGGATGACTACAGCAATGCTGGAGAAATTTGGGGTAAAAGCAGGCGATCAAATTATAATCAAACAAGGTGAGAAATCTTTGTCCATAGAAACCGCTCATGATGAAAAACTGCCATTTAATTGCATTCGCCTAGCTGGTTCTCATCCAAGGACTTATGGTTTGGGTGCATTATTCGGTGAATTAGAAGTAGAAAAAATATAATGGGTGTTGATGGAGCCAATTGATGGAGAACTTTGAGCAATTGTTTGTTGAGATATTTGGCGGAGAATGGGGAATGATGTTGTTTTCTCTGACAACTAATCTGTTTTTTATTTTTGCTATTGTTGTTCCATTGCTCCTTGGCGTCGCATATCTAACATTCGCGGAGCGTAAAATAATCGCTTATATGCAGGTTCGTGTCGGTCCTAATAGGGTAACTTTCTTTGGGATTCCGTGGTTGAGGGGGTGGGGGCAGCCAATTGCTGATGCAGTAAAAGCAATCATGAAGGAAATTATTATTCCTAATGGCGCTAATAAATTTCTGTTTATTCTTGCACCTGTATTAACCATTATGCCTGCATTGGCGGCGTGGGCAGTTATTCCATTTTCACCGGAATTAGTGTTAGCCGATATCAATGCGGGTTTGCTCTATATTTTGGCTATGACTTCGATGGGCATATACGGCATCATTATTGCAGGGTGGGCATCGAATTCAAAATATGCTTTCCTAGGCGCAATGCGTTCTGCCGCGCAAGTAGTTTCATACGAATTGGCGATGGGGTTTGCTCTGGTATGTGTGCTAATGATGTCTCAGAGTTTAAATTTGGGTGATATTGTTAACGGGCAACAGGGTGATAGTATGTTGAATTGGTATTTAATACCTCTGTTTCCCATGTTTCTGGTTTATCTGATTTCAGGCGTGGCTGAAACAAATCGTGCTCCATTCGACGTCGCAGAAGGCGAATCAGAAATTGTCGCTGGCTTTCATGTGGATTATTCCGGCATGGCATTTACAGTGTTCTTTTTGGCCGAATATTCAAATATGATTCTGGTTGCAACGTTGACGTCAATTATGTTTCTGGGAGGATGGTTGGCTCCGCTTGATATGGCGCCATTTACACTTATTCCAGGATTTGTTTGGTTGTTGCTGAAAATTGCATTTATTTTATTTTTCTTTCTTTGGTTTCGAGCAACGTTTCCGCGTTATCGCTATGATCAAATAATGAGATTAGGCTGGAAAATATTTATCCCGATTACACTAGTGTGGATTGTGCTCTTAGGTTTCATAATGCAATTACCAGAATCAATGAGAAATTCGTTTCCATTGAATATTTGGTTTTAATATAGAGATAGTACAATGGATCGCATTAAAAAATTTTTTAGTACTTTTTTATTATTCGAATTGTTAAAAGGCATGGCAGTCACAGGGCGTTATCTTTTTAAGCCTAAGATCACTGTGCATTTTCCAGAGGAAAAAACCCCGCAGTCGCCACGCTTTCGCGGCTTGCATGCATTGCGTCGTTATCCAAACGGAGAAGAGCGTTGTATTGCATGCAAATTGTGTGAAGCAGTCTGTCCAGCGATGGCTATTACTATAGATTCCGAGCAGCGAGCAGATGGAACCAGACGTACAACACGCTACGATATTGATTTAAGTAAATGTATTTTTTGCGGTTTTTGTGAGGAATCTTGCCCGGTGGATTCAATTGTTGAAACACGTATTCTGGAATATCACGGTGAAAAAAGGGGTGATTTAATTTATACGAAGGAAATGTTATTAGCTATTGGTGATCGATACGAAGAACAGATCGCAAAAGACCGTGAAGCAGATGCGCGTTATCGTTAATTCAGCTCATTACTACAAATGAATTTTCAAGATTATTTATTCTATTTTTTCTCGACTGTTCTTATAGTGTCCGCACTCGGTGTAATTACCGTAAGAAATCCGGTTAATTCCGCATTATTGCTTGTATTGGCATTTGTGACCTGTGCAGGCTTGTGGTTGTTGCTTGAAGCTGAGTTTCTCGCGATAACTTTGGTTTTGGTATATGTAGGTGCAGTAATGGTGTTGTTTTTGTTTGTAGTGATGATGCTAGATATCAATCTTGATAGATTACGTGAGGGTTTCTGGAAATGGTTTCCATTTGGTGCCATTATTTCAGTGATTATGATTGCTGAAATGTCGGCAGTATTCATGGGAAGACATTTTGGATTAGAAGAGATGCCTAATCCTAATCCTCAAGGCGCAGACTACAGTAATACCCGAGAATTGGGACGTTTGCTTTACACCGAATACGTTTATGCATTCGAATTAGCAGCAGTTCTTTTGCTTGTGGCAATGATTGCAGCCATTGCATTAACGCTCCGACACCGGGAAGATAAAAGATCACCGAACCCATCGAAGCAAGTTAAGATTAGAAAAGAAGATCGATTACGCATAGTGACGATGTCAGCAGAAAAAAAAGAATGACTGCAATTTTGCTAGCATCAATGGAATAAAAAAGGACTTTGACTTGGTTTCGTTATCTCATTATTTGGTACTTGGTGCAATTTTATTTGCGATCGGCTTGGTTGGGATATTTCTCAACCGGAAAAATGTGATTATTCTATTAATGTCAATTGAATTGATGTTACTGGCAGTCAATATGAATTTTGTGGCCTTTTCCCATTATCTGCAGGATATCTCGGGACAAATTTTTGTGTTTTTTATTTTGACTGTTGCTGCAGCGGAATCAGCGATAGGTTTAGCTATATTGGTCGTGCTTTTTCGCAATATGCGCACAATTAATGTTGACGATCTCGATAAACTGAAGGGCTAGTTTTATCTTTAAAAAGCCTATTTATTAAAAGAATTAATAATTACTTGCGATGCAAACACTCTACTTACTGGTGCCATTAGCTCCGCTATTAGGATCAATTATTGCTGGCTTATTTGGTCGATATATCGGACGTACTTGGAGCCATCGCGTTACGATCTCTTTAGTTTTTGTTTCTCTGATATCATCGATTTTTATTTTTCTAGATGTTTTAGATGGCAATAGCTACAACGGTAGCGTGTATACTTGGCTAGTATCCGGTGATACCCGATTCGAAATTGGTTTCTTAATTGATCAACTATCAGCAACAATGATGATTGTTGTTAGCCTAGTTTCTCTGATGGTTCATATTTATACCATCGGTTATATGCATGATGATCCCGGTTATCAGCGCTTCTTTAGTTATATTTCGTTGTTTACCTTCTCGATGATGATGTTGGTAATGTCGAACAATTTTCTACAATTGTTTTTTGGTTGGGAAGCTGTCGGACTTGTCTCGTATTTGTTGATCGGGTTTTGGTATACCCGGCCAACTGCCGTTTATGCTAATTTGAAAGCGTTTTTAGTGAACCGGGTAGGTGATTTTGGTTTCCTCCTCGGGATTGCACTAGTATTGATGTATTTTGGAACCCTTGATTACGCAACAGTTTTTGCGAAAGCGCCGGAATTAACCGAACAATCAATTGAAGTTATTCCGGGGTTCTCGTGGTTAGTTATAACAGTAATATGCATTCTGTTATTTGTTGGAGCGATGGGGAAATCGGCGCAATTCCCATTGCACGTGTGGTTACCCGACTCAATGGAGGGGCCAACCCCGATTTCTGCATTAATCCACGCAGCAACTATGGTGACAGCAGGCATTTTCATGGTTGCGCGAATGTCTCCATTGTTTGAATTATCAGAGACTGCTTTGTCAACAATCTTGGTGATTGGCGGCATCACCACATTGTTTATGGCGCTTGTTGCTGTCGTTCAAACCGATATTAAGCGGGTGGTGGCGTATTCAACACTTTCACAATTGGGTTATATGACAGTTGCGCTAGGCGCATCAGCTTACTCTGCTGCAATTTTTCATTTGATGACTCATGCGTTTTTTAAAGCAGTGTTATTCCTTGGTGCGGGTTCTGTCATCATTGCGATGCATCATGAACAGAATATGCAAAATATGGGCGGGCTAAAAAAATATATGCCTATTACCTATTGGACAATGTTCATAGCAGCATTGGCTAGTGCTGGTGTGCCTGGGTTTTCAGGATTTTTCTCTAAAGACGTGATTATCGAAGCTGTTCACTTTGCCAATATACCCGGCGTCGGTTTTGCCTATTTTTGTGTGCTTACCACTGTATTTGTAACTGCTTTGTATACTTTTCGACTTATATTTATGACATTCCACGGTCAACCTCGAATGGATAAACATACGAGAGATCATTTACACGAATCTCCATGGGTTGTAACCTTACCCCTAATAATTTTGGCGATTCCTACAATAGGCGCTGGATGGTTCATTGGCCCGGTAGTTTTTGGTGATTATTTTAATAATGTGATTCATGTTTCATCGGAGCATGAGGCGATTGTGAAATTAGGTGCGGAATTCACGGGAATTGGTGGCATGATTTTACATGCTTTCTCAACGGCGCCGTTTTGGCTGTCAGTAGCCGGTATTTTGACAGCCTGGTATTTATATAGTTATAGAGTTGATCTTCCAGCAAAAATTAAAAGCAGTTGCGCTCCAATCTTTACACTGCTGGATCGAAAATATTATATAGATGAGCTTTACTCATGGTTATTCGCTGGAGGCACTCGGTCTTTAGGGACAATTCTTTGGAAGTTCGGTGATGTCAAAGTAATCGACGGTTTTTTTGTTAATGGAACAGCGAAAGTAGTGTCTCTGACCGCTGCACTTGTGCGACGTTATCAAACCGGTTATATCTATCATTATGCATTTACAATGATTGTTGGAATATTTGTCATTTTGACATTTTGGCTTTACTAACTCTGCAATTTCATAATGTCAAAGCAGGCATCAATGATGGGATTTAGCACCGATCGAAAAATCATAAGATTTTAATAAATAAAACGGAATAAGAATGTCGTTTGAATTCCCACTACTCAGTTTAATTATTTGGCTGCCAATTATTTTTGGTATCGCAGTATTTGCGACCGGTAATGATAGTAATGTCCAGATTGCCCGTTGGATTTCTCTGGTTGGATCGATACTAGGTTTTTTAGTGGCAATCCCACTTTATAGCGGCTTTGACATTGCAACCAGTTCGATGCAATTTGAAGAAAAATATGTCTGGTTTGAGCGTTTTAATGTTTATTATCATGTGGGTGTTGATGGAATCTCAATGCCGTTGATTTTACTAAATTGTTTTATAACACCCATAGTCGTTGTGGCGGGTTGGGAAGTCATTAAACAGCGCGTATCCCAATATATGGGGGCATTTCTCGTCATGTCTGGAATTGTAAACGGAGTTTTTTCTTCTCTGGATGCAATTTTGTTTTATGTATTTTGGGAAGCCTCGTTGATACCGATGTTTCTGATCATCGGTATTTGGGGAGGCCCAAATAGAGTTTACGCTGCGATCAAGTTTTTTCTGTACACTTTGTTGGGTTCCTTATTAATGCTCATCGCATTTATTTATTTATATGGGATGTCTGAAGGAAGTTTTTCAATTGAAGACTATCATAAGCTGTCGATACCATTAACAGCGCAAATATTCATATTTATCGCATTTCTGTTGGCATTTGCAGTTAAGGTTCCGATGTGGCCTGTGCATACCTGGCTGCCAGATGCGCACGTTGAAGCGCCTACTGGTGGTTCAGTCGTTCTGGCTGCAATTTTGCTTAAATTGGGCGGTTATGGTTTTTTAAGATTTTCTTTACCAATTGCACCGGATGCCAGTGTTTATTTAGCTGATATGATGATCGTCTTGTCATTAATTGCTGTGGTTTACATTGGTTTAATAGCTTTGATGCAAACTGACATGAAAAAACTGATAGCTTATTCATCAGTTGCGCATATGGGGTTTGTCACTTTAGGTTTCTTCTTATTCAACTCCTATGGCATCGAAGGTGCCATGGTGCAGATGATCTCGCATGGATTTATTTCCGGTGCGATGTTCCTTTGTGTAGGTGTATTATATGATCGATTGCATTCGCGCCAAATTGCGGATTATGGCGGAGTTGTTAATAAGATGCCTGCTTTCGCAGCTTTTTTTATGTTGTTCGCGATGGCAAATGCCGGGCTTCCAGGAACAAGCGGGTTCGTCGGTGAGTTTATGGTTATCATGAGCGCGATTCAGATTAATTTCTGGTATGCATTCTTGGCTGCTACAACTCTGATTTTTGGCGCAGCTTATACATTATGGATGTATAAGCGGGTGATATTTGGCGCCGTGGCTAATTCAGCGGTGGAAGGATTGCAAGATATTTCAAAACGCGAGTTTATGATATTGGCAACTTTAGCCATTTTTGTGCTATGGATCGGCGTCTATCCATTCCCACTCGTTGAAGTCATGCATACTACGATTGATCACTTATTAATACACGTCAGCACCAGTAAACTGTAATAGTGATCTCAAAGGATATCTAGCAATAAGGATTTAGAGTTAATGAATTTCATACCACCTGATTTCGCACCGGCTTCCTCAGAGATCTTTATGCTCATTATGGTGTGTGTAGTAATGTTGGCTGATTTAACTGCTGGCGATAACCGACGCCATGTGGCTTATCTGTTGACACAAATTACATTGTTCGGATGCGCATTGCTGACTTTTATATCTTTCTCCACAGAAATGAACCATACGTTCTCTGGTATGTATGTGGATGATGCAATGGCGGATATTCTTAAGTTAATGGTGTATGGAACGGTATCGGCAGTATTGATATATTCGCATTCCTATATCAGCGATCGAGGCATGTTGCGTGGAGAGTTCTTTAGTTTGATCCTTTTTGCGACATTGGGCATGATGGTTATGATATCTGCCAGTCATTTTCTCACGCTCTATATAGGATTGGAATTATTGTCGCTTTCCCTGTATGCATTGGTTGCGCTTCGGCGCGAGTCACAGATTGCTACGGAAGCGGCGATGAAGTTCTTTGTATTGGGTGCTCTGGCATCAGGATTTTTGCTGTATGGCATGTCGCTGGTATACGGCGCAACGGGAACATTGCATGTTTCACAGCTTACTCAAATTATTCAAAGCGAAGCAAGTAGTAGAGAAGTCTTAGTAGTTGGTTTGGTATTCATTGTCGCTGGCATTAGTTTCAAATTAAGCGCGGCGCCTTTCCATATGTGGGCGCCGGATGTATATCAAGGCTCTCCTACCGCAGTCACGTTATTTATTGGCTCTGCACCTAAATTGGCTGCATTTGGATTTGTGATGCGATTGCTGGTTGAAGGCATGGGGGAAATGGTAGCGGATTGGCAAGGCATGCTGGTGATATTGGCGGTTTTATCAATGGCAGTTGGAAATATTGCAGCGATAGCCCAAGCAAATATCAAACGGATGCTCGCGTATTCAACTATTTCTCACATGGGTTTTTTGCTGTTGGGTTTTATTAGTGCGGACTCAAATGGTTATAGCTCTGCCCTTTTTTATGTGATTGCTTATGTATTGATGACGCTAGGTACTTTTGCGATGATCATGGTGTTGTGCAGAAGTGGGTTCGAGGCTGAGGATATCAATGATTTTAAAGGATTGAGCAAAAGAAATGCATGGTATGCATTTATAACACTATTATTGATGCTTTCTTTGGCTGGAATTCCACCGATGATTGGTTTTTATGCGAAATTTGCTGTGCTGCAAGCTGTAGTAAATGCTGGTTTTGTGTGGTTAGCGGTTGTAGCCGTTCTATTTTCTTTAATTGGCGCATTTTATTACTTGCGTATCATTAAATTGATGTACTTTGATGAACCAGAGACTGATGAGCCGTTAATGCCCAATAGTGATGTAAAAATCCTATTAAGTGCAAATGGCTTAGCTGTTCTGGCTCTTGGTTTATTTCCTCAGGCACTGATGGGATTAAGTCTTTACGCAATTCAAAATTCAATGTGATTGAAAACGGATAGCTAAAGCGTTGTTAATTCGCCGGGCGAGATGCAATGCAAGACTGCTAAGGCATCAAGAAGCTCCAAATATCAATACAATAAGTGGATTTCTAAGTGCCATCCAATGTGGCAAGCCGCTTGCCCAGTCAATTTATCGGTATTTTCCTTAAAAAAATAGCTATCTTGAGCGCGTGTTACCTTCCTCGACTGCTGTATACCTATTTTTAGTTTCTTAAGCTCGTTTCAATTGCTATTGACGTATTTCTGCTGATATAAGTGTGGACTCTAAGATTTTATATCTTAGATTTTGAGTGATTTTTTCTCGATAACGGCAATATTGGTTAATTGATAACTTGAAATTGCTACTATGATCCCCATTTTGTTCGAAAACATTTATTTCATGGAGGCGTATTGTGCAGGTTGAAACATCCAAAGAACAATTAAATTTTCAGGCAGAAGCAAAACAGCTATTAAAGCTGATGATACATTCCTTATATAGCAATAAGGAAATTTTTCTGCGGGAATTGATTTCAAATGCGTCCGACGCGGCGGACAAATTGCGTTTTGAAGGATTGACCGATCTAGCACTCTACGAATCTGACTCCGATCTTAAAATTCGTGTGAGTTATGATAGTAGCGAGCGAACGATTACTATTTCGGACAACGGAATTGGTATGTCTCGCCAAGAAGTTATTGATCATATCGGTACGATCGCAAAATCGGGAACGCGTGAATTTTTCAATTCATTAACCGGAGATCAAGTCAAGGATGCGCATTTAATTGGGCAATTCGGCGTCGGATTTTATTCGGCTTTTATCATCGCTGATAAAGTTACTTTAATTACCAGAAGGGCCGGACTAACTTCCGAGCATGGCGTGCGTTGGGAATCGAGCGGTGAAGGTGATTATACGCTTGAAACAATTGAAAAACCTGGACGCGGTACGGACATTACTTTGCATTTACGCAAAGATGAAGATGAGTTTCTCAATGGCATGCGTATTCGCAACATCATCCGCAAATATTCCGACCATATTACCTTACCAATCGTCATGAAGAAGGAAGAATGGTCGCCGGAAGAAAAACAGAACAAAATTGTTGATGAAGACGAAACCATTAATCAAGCTAATGCTTTATGGGCGAGGCCAAAGAACGAAATAACTGCGGAGCAATATGACGAGTTCTATAAGCATGTCGCTCATGATTTTGAACCACCACTTACCTATGTGCATGCACGTGTTGAAGGTAAACAGGAATACACACAGTTACTTTATATTCCGGCGCGTGCGCCATTTGATTTGTTTGATCGTGAACGCCGTCATGGTATTAAGCTCTATGTCCAAAGAGTACTTATCATGGATGATGCAGAGAAACTGTTGCCGAATTATTTGCGTTTTGTTCGTGGCGTGATTGATTCAAATAATCTACCATTGAATGTGTCGCGTGAGATCCTGCAAGAATCCAAAGATATCGATTCAATCAGAGCCGGTGTTGTGAAGAAAGTGCTGGGGTTGATTGATGAGCTATCGAAGAATGAAGAAGAACAAGGAAAAGAGAAGTACAGAACGTTTTATCGTGAATTTGGGCAAGTGCTCAAAGAAGGCATTGGTGAAGATTATGCGAATCGCGATCGAATTGCCAGATTGCTACGCTTTGTTACAACACTTAGTGAAAACGATGAACCAGCAGTTTCGCTAGAAACATATATTCAGCGAATGAAAGAAGGTCAGGAAAAAATCTACTATGTGACTGCCGATAGCCTAAAAGCGGCCAAAAACAGCCCCCATCTCGAAGTTTTCCGTAAAAAAGGAATCGAAGTGCTACTGTTGTCTGATCGAGTGGATGAGTGGCTGGTTAGCAATTTAACGGAATTTGAAGGAAAACCGTTGCAATCAGTCGCTAAAGGTGGCCTGGACTTGGGCGCATTGGAAGATGCTGTTGAAAAAGAGGAACAGGCGAAAGAAGCTAGCGCATTCCAGGAACTGGCCGACAAAATGAAAGAAACTCTCAGCGAACAAGTAAAAGACGTACGCGTTACGTTCCGCCTGACAGAATCTCCAGCCTGTTTGGTTGCAGATACCTACGATATGGGAGGTAATTTAGAAAGATTATTGAAATCAGCCGGGCAGAAAGTACAGCATACCAAACCAATTTTGGAAATTAATCCGCAACATCCGATGGTGCAGAAATTAAAAACCGAAGTGGACAATTTCCAGGATTGGTGTCATTTATTATTCGATCAAGCCTTGTTGGCGGAAGGAGGTCAGCTCGAAGATCCGGTTGCGTTTGTTAAAAGACTTAACGAGTTATTATTGTCGAAATCGTGAATCTCGATCTTTAGTCAATGTCACTTTCAGTGAAGATCATTGGCTGGGGGATCAAGAGCCGGAACTGAAACTTCTATTGATTCTGAATGTCCATTTTGAAGGATAAAGACTGATATTTTTTCTTTATTTTCGATAATTAATATAGGCAGACAGTGACCAAGCAAAAGAAGAATCAGGAAGCGAAGCCTTTAACGAGAATTTATCAGGCCAAGATAGCTACTCCATTCGCTATTTTAGGTATCAGAACAGATGAAGACTGGTTGACTGACATTGATTATTTACCGCTCGATACGCCAACATTACCTCCGCAAACCTTACTGGCGAAGGAAGTGTGCAGGCAGTTAACAGCATATTTGACGGAACCCGATTACAAATTTGACTTAAGTTTGCATATTGGCGGTACGGCACATCAACAACGCGTTTGGAAAGCCATTATGGCTATTCCAAGCGGACAAACAAGCAGTTATGCAGAGATAGCGGCGCAACTACATTCAGCACCAAGAGCAGTGGGACGGGCCTGCGGCGCTAATAGGATTCCTATCGTCATACCTTGTCACCGAGTAATATCCAAAAATGGTGGATTGGGAGGTTTTATGAATGCAAGTGATGGCAATCCGCTCGAGATCAAACGCTGGTTATTATCCCATGAGAGCGCCTGAATCTAATACTAATGCCAGTTTACTGGATGAGTTCTCGGATGCGCTGTGGCTGGAAGATGGCTTGTCCCGAAATACACTCGATAGCTACCGGAATGATTTGCAGCTTTTCGGAGAATGGTTAGGAAAGCGTAATCAAGGCAATGGCATACTAACGGAAGCGACACATTCTGATCTGCTTGAGTTTCTTGCATCAAGAGTCACTGCAAAAATGAAAGCCAGTACAACAAGTCGAGAATTGTCGAGTTTAAAGCGTTTTTATCGTTTTTTGCTGCGCCAAGGAAAAATCTCCAGCGATCCTAGTTTAAACATCGAAACCCCTAAGCTGCAACGCCATTTACCAGATAGTCTTTCAGAAAATGAGGTGGAATTGCTGTTGAGCGCTCCGGATCTCGGATTGCCATTAGGTTTACGTGACCGTGCAATGCTGGAGGTTTTGTATGCGAGCGGGTTACGCGTATCGGAATTGATTAATCTCAGGTACTCGCAAGTTAGCATGGACATGGGCGTTTTGCGGGTTATGGGTAAAGGCAGAAAGGAACGGCTGGCGCCTTTAGGAGAAGAAGCGCTCGAGTGGCTCAATCGTTATACGAGAGAAGCTAGAACAGTGTTGTTGAATGGCATTGTGACTGATACGATATTTGTCACTACCCGTGGCGCAGCGATGACACGGCAAGCATTCTGGTACCTCATTAAACGTTATGCTCAGCAAGTTGGTATTACCAAGCAGCTTTCCCCGCACACATTACGTCATGCGTTCGCTACTCATCTGCTGAATCATGGAGCGGATTTACGGGTTGTGCAGTTATTGTTGGGGCATGCAGACATTTCAACCACGCAGATTTACACGCATATTGCACGAGAACGGCTAAAACAATTGCACGCAAGCCACCATCCACGTGGCTAAAATAAGCTATTTCTTGGCGAAGCATGCATAAAGTGCAGAGAGTGCAAGAATTGCAAAAGCTACAAGCGACCAATCAGGTATAGTCAACGATAGAAATTCCCAATCAACATTTGCACAATCTCCATTGGCTTCAAACATGCCAGGCCACCATTCAGCAATAGGCAAAGAATTCAAAAAAGCTTCTTCCGCACTGATACCGCATTCAAAAGCCTCCGGATAACGTATCAGCCACGCGTGGCGTGCGGCGATGACTGCTCCCGTTAGTGCAAATGCAACCATCAAAAAACCGTAAATGCGGCGCCCGATTCCTTGGGGGTTATGAAGAAATGCCAGTAGTGCAGTTAATCCCAATAACCAATAAGCCAAGCGTTGCGCCACACACAATGGACAGGGCAGCAATTTTTCCACATGCTGTAAGTATTGCGCATAACCGAGAAGGCAGATACAACAAAGCAGAATAAATAAAAATAGTAATCTCATTTTAGAATTTTACAGTCAAACTTCTCGCAGCTTATCCATTAAGCGTTTGTGGATTTTACAAAGTTTGCTATTATGAAATAGCTCAGCTCGTCAAATGTCCATAGTAGCACTGGAGCGTGCTTATTATTTATCAAATCGAGGAGACTTGTCATGAAAACAAAGCTATTGATTGCAATACTGGTTACTTTTGCTTTATCCATTTCAAACGTATCGTTTGCAGAATTAGGGAAAATGGATAAAGCTGAAGCTCAAGCTAAAACCAAGTTTGATCATATCGGATTAGCTGAAATGTATGAAAAAGAAGCTCAAGAAATGAATGCAAAAGCGGAGAAACAAAAAGAATTACTAAAAGAGTATAGCGATCATAGTGAATACTATGGCCGGAGTGGTCAAGATTTTCATTCGCATCATGAAGCGTTATTACGAGAATATGAAAAAGCGGTAGAGCGTAATAAGGAAATGGCGGCTGCTCACCGGAAAATGGCGGAGAAAACCAAATAACCAGATAGCACCTCGCCCAAAAGGGCGAGGTATTGGATCCCAAAAAGATTAAACAGGTGTGGCGCCCGGCTATTTATTTTTCCAAATCGCGTACGCAAGTAATGCCCAAGCGGTAAGGAATGAAACCCCACCGAACGGTGTAATCATACCAAGCGCGCGCGTACCTGTGAGGCTCAACGCATAAAGGCTGAAGCTGAATAGAACGATCCCGATCATCATCAACCAGGCGGCTATCCGGATAAAGCGCGAATTCGGGAAATGCAGTAAAAGCAAGCCGCTAACAAGTATGCCGAAGGCATGATAGAAATGGTACTGTACGCCGGTGTGGTAAACCGCCAGCATGTCCGCCTGGAGGAAATTTCTCAAGCCGTGGGCGCCAAAAGCACCCAGTGCTATGCAGAAGAAAATATTTAGCGCACCTAGAATCAGAAAAGTTTTAGGCATTGAAATCTCATTATTTTTGACAAAAAGAAAATTGGATTGTCCTGTCTATGCCGGCTAAGAATTCTTGATGCTGGAAACATCCGCTTCGCACATGCCGTGCGCGAATTTTACCTGAATTTTTTCGCCGCATTGAATTTGTTTACTGTCCCGGATGATCGCGCCTGTCTTTGAGAATGAAATGCTATACCCACGCTCTAGGACCGATTGCGGATTTAACTGTAATAATTGCGCTTGAATATGCGTTAACCTGACCGAACGTGATTCGAAATAGAAGGAAAAAGCTCTGCAGAAGCGCGCCGCTAATACTTGATGTTGCTGCTCCAATTGGACGAGACGAGCAATTGTGTTAACTAGCCGTTGGTTGAATCCAAGTAATACCCACTGTTTTTTTTCCATGGAATGTGCGCAGATCTTATTGAGCCGGTCCTGCAAGTATTGCAATTGAAAAAATTGTTGTTGAATCCGGTGACCGGGGTAAATCAAACGGTGCGACATCATATCTACGCGCTGCATGGCTCGTTCGAGGCTATGTAAAGTCATGCGGAACATGCGTTGGCGGATCGTACACAGATGGCGATCTAATTCGCCCCGGTCTTTGCTGACTAACTCGGCGGCAGCCGTTGGCGTCGGTGCGCGAATATCCGCAACAAAATCCGTAATTGTGAAGTCTGTTTCATGGCCGACGCCGCTGACAATGGGTATTGAGCTTGCTGCAATCGCCAGTGCGACGATTTCTTCATTAAACGCCCATAAGTCTTCAATATTTCCCCCGCCGCGGCACACGATCAATACATCGCATTCGTTGCGCAATACGGCAATTTTAACGGCATCGGCGATACTGGCGGCGGCGGCTTTTCCTTGCACCAATGACGGATAAATAATAACCGGCAATGAAGGCATGCGCCGGCGTAAGGTTGAAAGCACATCCCGCAACGCTGCAGTATCGAGTGACGTGATAATGCCGATTTGTTTTGGAAACGCCGGTAGCTTTTTTTTCCTTTCTGGGTTAAAAAAACCGGCTTGTTCCAGCTTGGCTTTAAGTTTCTCGAAAGCTTCGAATAATTCGCCTTGGCCGGCTTTCCGGATGGTTTCAACATTTAACTGATAATCCCCGCGGGGTTCGTATAACGTGACTAACGCCAGTACTTCCACTTGCATGCCATCCATGGGTTGCCAATCGAAATATCGATTCTTATGGCTGAACAGCACGCATCTCACCTGAGCTTCGGCGTCTTTCAGCGAAAAATACCAATGACCGGATTGGTAACATTTCAAATTGGAAATTTCACCTTTCACCCACAATAATGGAATATTCTGCTCCAGAAATTGCCGGGTACTGCTATTTAATTCGCTGACGGTCAAGACCTTGCGTGCAAGACCGGTAATCGGAAATAGATTCATATCAGAGCCGTGGGTCGATGTAGATTTTTATGATGACAGGGTACCGCTTAAATGACTGAAAATGATATAATTTTAAAATAACTTGTTGTTTGTTAATCAACAATAGGTAAGATCAAAAAATCATCAAGTTAAAAAAGACGTTTGGAATTGCTAACTTAATTCCTATTTTCGATACATACTCACAAATTTATTCACAGAATTTGTGGATAAAAAATCGGTTGCTTTTTAAGCCGATGATTCAGTATTAAGTTGCATCAATACTGGAAAGCGTACTTAGTTTTAGAATGCAAATTGGCTGAAATCCAGAGAAAAATGATACCCGGATCTACAGCGGGTGAGGAGACTATCTCGTGTTATCTTTAATTCAAGCAGCAGGCTGGCCGATTTGGCCGATCATCATTGCTTCCGTCGTTGCAATCGGGATTATCGGAGAACGTATGTGGACCTTGCGTTTAAATGTTATTTCACCTAAGGAACTGCTGCCAAAGGTGCTAAATGAATACAAGCGTAATGGTGTCAGTGCAGAGATGCTGACGAAGCTGCAAAAACATTCTCCGCTCGGGCAGATACTGGCGGCTGGGTTGAAGAATGTGAAAAGCTCCCGGGAGGTGATGAAGGAATCGATTGAGGAAGCAGGCCGGGTAATCGCGCATGAGCTCAATCGCTATCTGACGACACTGGGTACGATTGCTGCACTAAGTCCGTTGATGGGATTGTTTGGCACCTTGGTCGGTATGATTGAAATTTTCGGTTCCAGCTCACCGGCCGGCAGCAATCCGGCACAGCTGGCTTATGGGATTTCAGTGGCATTGTATAATGCCGCGTTCGGCATTCTCGTCGCAATTCCGAGTATGATTTTTTATCGCCATTTTCGAGCTAAGGTTGATGATTTTGTAATTGAAATGGAATTACAAGCATTAAAATTAGTGGAGATTGTACATGGCGAACGGGACAGCTGATTGTTGTCTACCCGTTCCATCAACGTTGATCTGTCCTTAAAATTAATCGGATTTTAAATGTTTCGCGCTGCAGTTCGCGGGCTGTAATAGGGGGATTTTATGAGCAACCGGCGTTCATTGGTGACTGGCGGCGGCGGTTTTATCGGATCGCATCTGGTAAGGCAATTACAGGAAAATGGCGATATCGTCAGAGTACTGGAACTACCGGATGTTCCTTTGCCGGCCAATGTGGAAGTTGTGCGCGGCACGATTTGTGATCCTCATGTGGTTCGTAAAGCGCTAAAAGGGGTTCAAAGGCTCTATCACTTGGCGGGCAACCCTAATTTATGGGCGCAGAAAAAAAGTGATTTTAACCGGGTTAATTTTGAAGGAACCCGGACTATTTTTGCTGAAGCGGCAAAGCATGATCTTGAAGTAATCGTGTATACTTCGACCGAATCGATAGTGACTGGAAATGCGCTTAGGAACGTACCGGCATTTTCCGCATTGGAGTGTCAATTAAACGAAATGCCGGGACCTTATTGCAAATCAAAATTACTGGCGGAATTGGAAGCGTTAAAAGCCGCTGAAAGTGGGCTGCCGGTTGTTATTGTTGCGCCGACATTGCCGGTTGGCCCGGGAGACAGGTCCATTACCCCGCCTACGCGCATGATACTGGATTTTTTGAATGTCAAAACACCGGCCTATCTGGACTGCCGTTTCAACATGGCGGATGTTCGCGATATCGCTCAGGGGCATATATTGGCGGCTGCGCGTGGAAAACCGGGACAGCGCTATATTCTGGGTAATGAAAATATTACTTTAGGTCAATTATTGACATGGATTGAGGAAATTACCGGTTTGCTCATGCCCAAAAAACGCATTCCTTATGGGTTGGCATTAATAGCGGCGGTTGTCAGTGAGTTTGTTGCCGATTACATGACGCACAAGCCGCCAATGGCGCCGCTTGCCGGCGTAAGATTAGCGCGTTACCCGATGCATTTTGATTGCAGCAAGGCAGTTAATGATCTTGGTTTGCCACAAAATTCCGTACGTCAGGCAGTTGCTGACGAGATTGAGTGGTTACTCGATAGCGGTTTAGTAATGCGGCGTTTGCCTTTATTGAGAGAAATTTAAGATAAAGGGGTCTCTAAAAATTCAGAGTTTTGAACAAGACAAGGCGGTAATAAAAAATATTGACACAACATATAATTGATATGTAAGGAAATAGTTTTTGTTGGCAACGACGTATTGTGATGAAATATGAATTTTTCGAGATGTCCATAAGTTGATTTGTAAAGCCAATGGTTAGAATTATTGGAATCTTAAGAAAGACACGTGCAATAACGAATCATGGCCATTTGTTTCTTATTGTTTTGTGGATTTGTTTTGCAGTCTTGCAAGGGTGTGCTTCAACACCCAAGAATAGCGATCAAGAGCTTGACCCGGCCGATCCTCACGAAAAATTTAATCGCGCGTCCTATGACTTCACGGATAAAGTCGATCGCGCGGTGTTTGAACCTGTCGTAAATGCTTATATCGATTATGTGCCGGATGCGGCGCAGCGATCGATCGGTAATTTTTATGATAATTTGGCGTATCCCAATGTCGCTTTGAATTCGTTTCTTCAAGGCAAGGTAAAACAAGGGACAGAAGATACCTTACGTTTTTTTGTCAATTCGACAATCGGCATGTTCGGGTTGTTCGATATGGCGAGCCACATGGGTTTGCAAAAACACGATGAGGATTTTGGCCAAACGCTAGGAGTATGGGGCGTTAAACCGGGTTCCTATCTGTTTGTGCCGTTGATTGGACCGAGCAGTGAACGCGATGTCACCAATATTCCGATAGGGCTTGTGACCAATGTATTATTCTATGCGGGACTTGCGGTGGGTACTTATTTTGCAGCCCCTCTGACAATCCTCGGCGCAATCGACAAACGCGCAAGATTAGTAGGCCCGATGCGCATCCGGGATGAAGCGGCGCTGGATCCTTATTTGTTTGTGCGCGAAGCGTCGTTACAACAGCGCGAATTTCTGGTGCACGATGGCAAGCTGCCATTAGACCTTTACTACGAGCCTTTCCAGGATAATCCATTCGAGCCGGATGGGAAGAAGCAGAAACTATGAGCGGCCGGGGCAATTGCACTGAATCAATGAATCAGGCTGTGCGGCAGAAACCGTCATGAGAAAAAAAACAATATGGCCGTACAGAGTTGGTAACATGTATCCCGTTTTTTAAATGAATATGAAGGTGTTTAGAAATATATATGGACAGGCTTCTAAAAATCTCGAGCGTATCGGAGCAAATTGACTCTGCTGAAAAGGATCAAATGACGCGATTGCACATCACAACAAACCCGGATCAGCATGAAGTTAACACTGGTGAACTGGATTTGAAATTTAATCAGGCGCGCGATGCCATTTTGGCCTTGCAGAATCCTGACGGTCATTGGTGTTTTCCGCTGGAAGCGGATTGCACTATTCCGGCTGAATATATCCTGATGATGCACTTCATGGATGAGGTGGATGTCATTCTGGAAAATAAGATCGCCCGCTTTATTCGTGACAAGCAAGACATGAAACATGGGGGATGGCCGCTCTATTACGGCGGGGCCTTCGACATCAGTTGCACGATTAAATCGTATTATGCGTTGAAGCTGGTGGGGGATTCGCCGGATGCGCCGCACATGGCGCGCGCCCGGGAAGCGATTCTGGCGCACGGAGGAGCGGCTAAAGCCAATGTTTTTACACGTTTGCTGCTGGCGATGTACGATCAGATTCCGTGGCGGGGCGTGCCGGTCGTGCCTTCGGAGCTGGTGCTGTTGCCGAGCTGGTTTCCTTTCCATATCAGCAAAGTGTCATACTGGTCGCGTACCGTAATGATTCCTTTGTCAATTTTATGTACCTTGAAGGCGCGTGCTGCAAACCCGCGGAAAGTGGATATCCGTGAACTGTTCATTGTGCCGCCGGAAGAAGAAAAGAATTATTTTCCTAAAGCGGATACACCGCTGAAGCGCGGTTTTATGCTGGTCGAGAGGCTATTGTCCCGGTTCGAGCCGCAACTGCCGCAATCGATCCGGCAATATTCCATCCGTCGCGCGGAGAAATGGGTTCTGGAACGTCTTAACGGTGAATGCGGTATCGGCGCGATCTTTCCGGCGATGGTCAATGCCTACGAAGCGCTGGCGCTGCTGGGTTATCCGCCGGATCATCCGAATCGTGTGCAATGCCGCAATGCGCTGCTTGGATTGTTGGTTGATGAAGGGGAGCGTGTCTGGTGCCAACCCTGCACATCGCCGGTTTGGGATACCGTTTTGACCAGCCTGGCGTTGCAGGAAGACGCCACAACCGGTCAAGCACCTGTTTTGAAGGCACTGGATTGGCTGGTGGAACAACAAGTGCTGGATGAACCCGGCGACTGGCGCGATAAACGGCCCGATTTACCGGGCGGCGGCTGGGCTTTTCAATATGCCAATCCGCATTATCCCGATCTGGATGACACCGCGGCGGTCGCATGGGCCTTGGAACAAGGGGGCGAAGAGCGCCACCAGTATTCGCTGGATCGTGCAGCCAATTGGCTGGCGGGAATGCAGTCGCGGAACGGTGGGTTTGCCGCCTTCGATATTGATAATACCTATCATTATTTGAATGAAATACCTTTTGCCGATCATGGTGCATTGATCGACCCGCCAACCAGCGACGTGACCGCGCGTTGTGTCGGTTTGCTCGGAAAATACGGCAAGCATCAGCGGGAAGTGTGGCGCGGGATCAGCTTTTTGCTGCGCGAGCAGGAGAAAAACGGTTCCTGGTTCGGACGCTGGGGAACCAATTATATTTATGGCACTTGGTCAGTGCTGGAAGCATTCCGGCTGGCGCAGTTCGATATGCAGCATATTTCAGTGCGCCGTGCCGTCAAGTGGCTGGAATCAGTGCAGCGGGATGACGGCGGCTGGGGTGAAACCAATGATTCTTACCTGGATGCTCAGTGGGCCGGCCAGTTTCCCGAAACCAGCACAACTTTCCAGACTGCCTGGGCGGTGCTGGGATTAATGGCGGCGGATGAGGTCAACAGCGAAGCGGTGCGAAAAGGTATTCAGTATTTGTTGCGTAGTCAAAACGCCGATCATCTATGGGATGATCCTTGGTTTACCGCGCCGGGATTTCCACGCGTTTTCTATTTGCGCTACCACGGTTATTCAAAATTCTTCCCGCTATGGGCGCTGGCGCGTTATCGCGCACTGACTCGTACGATCGCCGCGTGCGAGTAACCGGTTTGGTGACCGCGCTGCGGTCTGAGGCCGCATGCGTGTCACCGGGGCGTGTTCCATTCAATCAACCCGCTTCGCTAAACGATCAGACGCTGTTGTGGCTCAGCGGCATGGGCGCGCAAGCAGCCCGGGCCGCGGCGCAAGGGTTGCGGCAGCACGGTGTTGCCGCATTGGTGAGTTTCGGCGTCGCCGGCGCCTTGAGCGATCAATTAAAACCCGGCGATTTGGTGCTGCCGGATGCCATCCATAGCGGTGAGCTACTGCCGGTCGATTGTGCGTGGCGCGACCGGCTGCAACGGCAACTGCCAGCATCTATCACAGTCTTTAATGGCCTTCTGGCCGATAGTCACGTACCTCTGACCGATGAGAAGGCAAAACGCGGACTCGCGCAAACCAGTGGCGCTCACGCGGTGGACATGGAAAGCGCGGCTGTCGCGCAAGTGGCGAAGGCAGCCAATATTCCGTTTATTGCCGTGCGCGCGATCATCGATCCGGTATATTTCTCGCCGCCGCAAGCGCTGCTTGCAGCCATCAATCCGGATGGCAGTGTCAAGCCGTTGCATTTAACCGCGCTGCTGCTAAAGCGTTCGGTCCGGCTGGGCACCTTATTGCAAATGGGAGCGGGCATGCGGGAAGCGCGCAAAACATTGTCGCAAGTCATCGAAATGGCTGGTACCGGCTTGGCGAGTCAGGGCAATTAGCGCGTGTTATTGCGCTTGTTGAAATTGTAACGCCGCCAAGCGTGCATAAAGTGCGCTGGATTGTAGTAATTCCGCATGTGTACCGAGCGCCTCGAGACGGCCATGATCGAGTACCGCGATACGGCCCGCGGATTGAACGGTCGCTAGACGATGTGCGATAACTAGCGTGGTGCGGCCGCGCATTAATTGCTGCAATGCTTGCTGTACCCAATACTCGCTTTGCGCGTCGAGCGCGCTGGTGGCTTCGTCGAGCAACAGCACCGGCGCATCGGCCAGAACCGCCCGGGCAATTGCCAATCGTTGCTTCTGGCCGCCTGATAATCCCGATCCTAAATCCCCCAGTGGCGTGTCATAGCCTTGAGGCAATTTGCATATGAATTCATGCGCATATGCAGCCTCAGCGGCGGTTTGTATCGCCGCATCGCTGGCATCGGGGCGGGCATAACGCAGATTGTCGCCGATCGTGCCGTGAAACAGCACCGGATTTTGCGATACCAATGCAAAACAGCGGCGCAGCTCAAATAATTCAAGATTGCGGATATCGATGCCTTCCAGCCTGATCGTGCCGGATTGGCTATCAAAAAATCGCAGCAACAAATCAAATAACGTCGATTTTCCGGCGCCGGACGGACCAACCAATGCCAGCGTTTCACCGGCGCGGATCGACAGCGTTAAGTCGTTGATGGCGAGTACCTCGGGACGCGCGGGATAAGCAAAACACAACCGGTCGATATCGATATTTCCGGAAACTTTGGGTAAGCGTTGCGGTTGTTGTGGCGATTGAATCAGATTCGGCGAGTTCAGTAATTCCATGGTGCGCTCGGCGGCACCGGCTGCTCGTTGCAATTCTCCGATCACTTCCGAGATGGATGCAACGGCGGAACCGACGATCACGCTGTAGAATACAAAGGCTGCTAATTCACCGGCGCTGATGCGGCCTTCGATGACATCCAGACCTCCCACCCACAGCATCAACCCGACGGCCCCCATCACCAGCAAAATGACGAGTGTGATTAACAATGCGCGTTGCAACGTGCGCTGTTTGGCAACGGCAAATGCGTCTTCAACCTGGCTATGAAATTGCTTTTGATCGATGGGTTGATGGTTGTAGGCTTGCACGGTTTTGATTTGCCCCAGCACTTCACCGACATAAGCGCCGACAGCAGCGATTTTATCCTGGCTTTGCCGCGATAACTGCCGTACCCGGCGGCCGTAGATCAGAATCGGCATCACTACCAGCGGCACGCAAATCATCACTAGCGCGGTCAGCTTGGCATTGGTGATGAACAGCCAGATAATGCCGCCGGTCATCATGATCAAATTACGCAGCGCAAACGAAACCGACGATCCGATCACGGTTTGCAGCAGCGTCATATCGGCAGTCAGACGCGACTGAATTTCAAGACTGCGGTTGGCTTCAAAAAATCCGGGATGCAAATGGATCAGATGATTGAACACCCGACTGCGGATATCGGCGATCACGCGCTCGCCTAACCAGGTGACCCAATAATAGCGGGTAAACGTGCCGACCGCCAAAGCAACGACTAATAATAAAAAAATCAGCACATAATGGCTTAACAACTCTTTCGATTGCGTTGCGAAGCCTTGATCGATTAACAACCGGATGCCTTGCCCGATCGATAAGGTAATCGCTGCGGTAAAAAGTAATGCCAGCAGGCTGTAGGCAACCTGGCGTTTATACGGCGCGATGAATTGCACGGCTTGTCGGGCGGCCTGCCAGCGCGCTGAGGTGTTATTGGGATAATCTGTGTTGGGCGAGTGGAGCACTGAAAAGTTTCTGAGAGAATACTGAATGTTGCGAATCGCGACTATTTTGGATCTCCTAACGCTCCCTGAGACCGAATACTCAGTCCTTACTAATTGTCAGATAAGCTCACTGGTGACGAAAGCATACTGAAGCGATAAAGATTTTGCTCGGCTTTCTTATTTGTTATACGAATAAAATAATCCCCTTTGAACATTAATCGCCATATATTGGGAGAAAAAACGGAGAATTCTTCCAAAGCACCTGCATATTGAAAATAGGCAGCAGGGATAAAAAGCGGGTGCGGTGAAACTTCTATGATGTAAGGACCATCTTCTGGCGCCAAGTAAAATTTGGGTGAGTGCGCTAGGCTTCCGAGATTGTCATAGTGATATATGGTTTTGGACTGAATCTGACGCTCTATCCAGCCTCTTAAGCCGCCCAAGACTTTATCGATCCGTGGAAAATTCAGTTTCATGAATAAGTCACGCGAAGAACCGGAATATACTGCTTTGCTGGGATTGTTTTCCCATTCGTGGATTGCTTCAATCGCTGGATTTAATCCAAGCTTCCAGCCTTTACGTAGCAATCGTATCGATAAATCTGTATCTTCGTAATACATGAAAAACTCGGGCCTGAAAAAATGATCGAGTGATAAAATTGCGTTGCGTCTGAAAAAAGCAGTGCTTCCTGAAAGCATTTCTTGATTGGAGAGCGAATCACCATATAACGTTGTTATCGAATCTGATTTGAATCGGTTTGAGAAATGCTTTCCCCACACCGGCAATCTAAAGCCGATGCTGATTAATAATTCCCAGAGGGGGGTTGGCATTTGCCCGGGCGGCAAGACAAAGGTTTTTGAATTATCCCAATATGTTTTTGGAGTGATTCCTCCGAAATCGGGATTTTGCTGCATACATTCGACTGCACCCTTAATAAAGCCAGGCAAGATGACGGCATCGGGATTAAGTAATAAAACAAAATCTCCCTGAGAATTTTTAAATGCTAAGTTACATGCGTTACCAAACCCCAAATTCTTTTCCGCGCGAATAAGCTTAACATTACCAGGCAGGATGGATGCCAGACCTGTATGCTCTGTCATGTCTTCACTGTTGTCGACTACAATGATTTCAGCGGTTGGATCATCGGCTAACACGCTTTTTACTGCGCGTGATATAAGTTGATGGGTAAAATAATTGACGAACAAGGCTGAAATCATTTTTCTTTAGATAAAGTTAATATTTGCTCATTGACCTAGAGAGAAGCTACCAAGGAGGGCACTGTACGAATGCTGGGTCGTACAAATATGCATTAGTATATCTAGAATCAGTTGGAGAGTAATTAGTTACACGTTGAAACGCTGTTGTTCTTTCCAATGAATTTGTATTTAAAGCAGCGTTAACTGATGCGAGTGAGAATTGTGAAGGATAAGTTCGCATAAGATTTGTTAGAAATTCCCAACCAGTTCCCTTGGCAGTAGAAATAAAATCATTTGCACTATAGACAACACTATTTTTATCAATAGGTGCGATTGGAACCAAGGCTGTATATGGTGAACCATTTTCTGTGAGGCCATCGACCCTGCGTGTAGTTAAGAAAAATAATTTCGATTTATCTGGGAAATTTGTTCCAGTATATGCAGCAACCCCTAGTCTAACTGCCTCACCGACAGCACGATGTTCCGAATGGCAGCTTGTTCCATGTCGGGGATCAAAAGTCAAAATTACATCTGGACGGAAATTATCAATTTCAAGCTTAATAATATTGTTCATATTAATTAAGCCAAGACTAGCTGCTTCGCTATTCCATCTGCTTAAAACGACACTTGGTCGTTCGTTTGGGCTATTCCAACTGAAACCACCTAAGGAACTTTGTGCAGGAAATTTTCCCATAGAAACAGGCCATTCCCCTGCTCGTACAGGATCGTTAGTTGCAGTAACTATTTTACAAGTTTTTGAGCCACAATATCGACCCAGAAATGGTGAGAATACAATTTCATCGTCTTGGTGGGCGATTATAAGCAGAATTCGATTAGCAGCCGCAAGCACTTTATCGGGAGTTTGACTATTACTAGGTAAGCCAAATTGATTCGATCTGTTTAATGCTACTGTACCACCTGGGCCTACCGCATTAACTTTTATAGATTGCCCACTTAATGATGAAATTGAATTCAATGTAATCTCAAATCGGTATTTAATGCCAGAAGTTATATTTGTTCCGCATGCAGTATGGATTGCAACTTCTGCTGGTTGATTAGTATTAATCGGAACACCAACTGCTATATTATTCAAGTATGCTTGAACTTTAATTGCGCTTCCTAAGTAGGGTTGACATGCCCAACCTTTAATAGTCCATATATTATTCTGAAGAACTACTTGATCTATAAAACCTTGAGGTAAAGCAGCTATTGCTCGTCCAGATAACATACAAGAAAAAATACCTAGAACTAAAAATGAAAAGAATCGCTTTAAGTCCATTTTCTATCTCCTGATGAGAAGTTGTTTAAGCAATTTATACTATACAGAGATTGAAGATATGTTGTCTACAATTTATAAGATATTACTAAGTACCTATTATTCAGAGTATAGCGAAAGGTTTGTCATGGATTGATAAAGGTTTCTCGTTTGTTTGTAATGATATAAAACAGATATTTAGAGTTCTATTGATAAATAGATTGTACGGCTCCCAGTAGATCAAACGAATCAAAGCCAATTATAATTAGAAAGGAAGCATCATTACCATTTGCGAGAGACCTGCTTTGAACGAAAAATCCAAACACCATTCTGCCGCAGAGACAGCTCCGGCCAATTTCATTCGCAACATTATCGATGACGATAACCGTACCGGCAAATGGGGCGGGCGGGTGGAAACGCGTTTTCCGCCGGAACCGAACGGTTATCTGCATATCGGCCATGCCAAGAGTATTTGTTTGAATTTCGGGATTGCGCATGATTACAACGGTGTGTGTCACCTGCGTTTTGACGATACCAATCCCGAAAAAGAAGCGCAGGAATACGTCGATTCGATCTGCGACAATGTTTCCTGGCTGGGTTTTGACTGGGGCAAGCATCTGTATTATTCATCGGATTATTTTGACCAACTCTACGAATTTGCCGAATATTTGATCATGCAAGGCAAGGCCTACGTCGAAAGCCTAACTGCCGAGGAAATCCGCGAGTATCGCGGTACTTTGACCAGTCCCGGTAAAAACAGCCCTTACCGCGATCGCCCGGCCGACGAGAGTCTCGATTTATTCCGTCGCATGAAGGCCGGTGAATTTGCCGACGGGCAATACGTGTTACGTGCCAAGATTGACATGGCATCGCCCAATATCAATATGCGCGATCCGGTAATTTACCGCATCCGTCACGTGCATCATCAGCGTACCGGCGACCGTTGGTGTATTTATCCGATGTACGACTACACCCACTGCATTTCCGATGCGCTGGAAAGAATTACACATTCCTTGTGTACGCTTGAATTCGAAGATCACCGTCCGCTGTATGATTGGGTGCTCGATCAATTGGCTGACAAAGTGCCGTGTCATCCGCAGCAGATCGAATTTGCCCGGCTCAATCTGACTTACACAGTCATGAGCAAGCGTAAGCTGATTGAGTTGGTGGAAAAGAAATTGGTCGATGGTTGGGACGATCCGCGTTTAAGTACCTTGGCCGGTGTCCGCCGCCGCGGTTTTACACCGCGAGCGATCCGGTTGTTTGCCGAGCGTATCGGCATCAGCAAGGCGGATTCGTGGATCGATATGACCGTGCTGGAAGATTGTTTGCGCGAAGACTTGAACGAACATGCACCGCGCCGGATTGCCATTCTCAAGCCGTTGAAACTGATCATCGACAATTACCCTGAAGGGCAGCAAGAAGACTGCTTTGCGCCGAATCACCCGCAACAACCGGAGTGGGGCAAGCGTACCGTTCCGTTGTCCAAAGTGCTGTATATCGAACGCGATGATTTCATGGAAACGCCCGTCAAAGGCTATTTCCGATTGTCGCCGGGTGCGGAAGTGCGGTTGCGTTATGCTTACTTGATCAAATGTGTCAGTATCGACAAAAATGCTCAAGGCGAAATTGAGGCGATTCACTGTACCTACGACCCCGATACCAAGAGCGGCACACCGGGTGCCGATAGCCGCAAGGTCAAAGGCAATATTCACTGGCTATCCGCTGCGCATGCGCATGCGGCGGAAGTGCGCTTGTACGACCGCTTGTTCAGAGACCCGCATCCGGACAGCGGTGGCAAGGATTACAAAACCGCATTGAATCCGGATTCCAAACAAATCATTACCGCCTACGTCGAACCGGCGTTATGCGAAGCGCAACCCGAGCAAAGTTTTCAGTTCGAACGCAACGGTTACTTCGTCGCCGACCGCATCGACATGAAGCCCGGCAAGCCGGTTTTCAACCGTTCGGTGACATTGCGCGATTCGTGGGGCAAGATTGCAGGTTCGTAAAAGATGAGCGAATGACATGACTCGACAAGCTTTCCAGGCCCATCAACAGAATACAGAAGCCAGCAAAAAAGGAAGCGATCAGAGTTTTTTGGATCAGTTGACAGCCCTATTGCTGCAATTTCCGCAAATCAAATTAGCGATATTGTTCGGTTCTCAGGCAACAGGGTGCGTACGTCCGGATAGCGACATTGATCTTGGTATGCTGTTACAAGAACCGCTGAATGCGGGTTTTAGGCTGCAATTGATGCAGGCGATTAGTGCTAAATTTGGCCGCCCGGTCGATATCGTCGATTTGTTTCACGTACCGGAACCTATCACCGGACAGGTTTTGGGAGGGATCCGCTTGCTTGGCGACGATACTGCATGCGGCAATCTGTTGTACCGGCATCTGCTCAACGTTGCCGATTTTCTGCCACTGCACCAACGGATGCTTACTGAAAGGCGTAATCGATGGATCAAGTGATCATTGCCGAGAAATTGGAATCGCTGCGGCGTTGCATGCAACGCATCGAAGATAAAACACCAGAGGATGCGGGCAGTTTGATCCGGGACATCGATTTGCAAGATATTCTGGTGATCAATCTCACACGCGCTGTACAAATCAGCATCGATATTGGCAGTCACATCATCAGTACAACCAATCAGACATTACCTCAAACGATGGGCGATATTTTTACGAAGTTGCATGAACTTGGAGCAATTTCGCAAGAAACCAACGAACGATTACGAAAGGCTGTTGGTTTCAGAAATATCGCGGTTCACAACTATGAGGCGATCAACTGGGAAATCGTGTACGCCATCTGCCGGAATTCTTTGCAGGATTTCCGGCAGTTTGCTCAAGAGATTTGCCGGTATGCAGGTTTGTAGCTACTACATACTACAAGGTGTGGCATGACATATAGTAAAAATAACAATTCAGATTGAAGAGACACTTTTGAGCATCTCTTCAGTATCTGAAGTCAAATAGCAAGTTTACTAAGCTGTCCTGGCTTTCTGGAGAAGAAGAATGAGATTCCACCAGGTACTTCCGCGATTTGCGGATCAAGATATTCTTCACCTTTTTGTTCAAGGAGTTCTTGCCATTTTGCTTGAATATCCCTCCATGGGGTTTTTGCTATGCGCTGAATGTCATACCAATGATATAGCTCTCCCCAGCTAATGAATGTTGTGCCATTTGCGTATAGCTGATCGAGGCGGTCCCAGACTTGATCAACATGGCGTTTTATCATCATATTCTCCTATATTTAACGATTGATAGTTATAATAGTATATGTTTATTTATATAGAGTCAATTAAAATTATTAATACTATATTAATTATTTAGGCTGATGTTAAGTGTGTATGTATCAACAAATATGGATTTTAGGAATTTATTCAATCAATGTAAAACACCCCCCGTTGCCGTGCCATCTGCCAATCGGTTTGATCGTTTTCTCTACACACACCATAGCGAAATGATGGCGGCAATTCCGGGAATTTGAAGCGCAAGTCGTAAAACCAGGCGCAAAATTTCTGCCCTTGCACATCCACGGAATCTTCTAAAACCGGAAACTGCGCGAAGGCGCGGAACGGCGTGAAAGCGTTCGCCAGCCAGGCTTCGCGAAGCAGGGGGGCGCGGGTGGGATCGCTGCCGAATTGTTGCTGAATTTTCCAGTTGTTTTCCGCAACCGGACGGTAGGCGGCGGTCATTTTTGACAGGAGCCACGTATCGGTTTGCCGTTTTTCAGTGGAAATTGATAGATCGATATCGGCGATATGATAGGTTTCCCGGTTGCGGATGATGATTTTCCAGTGAAACGGCGACAGTGGTTGCGGCAACACGTCGATCTGCGAATAGGAAATGGTTTGGGACTCGGCGTAGCGGTGGGCGATGGCGGCGGCTTGCTGATGCAGCATGAACAAGAAGATGACATAACCGCATAACACCAGCAATGCCGCGATAGCCGCGATTCTACGCCGCGGATAGCGCCATGAAGCGATTAGACCGGCGGCAATGATCAAACTGAACCACGGATCGATGACAAATACCAGCGGCAGCGAATAACGCTCAGTCGAAAACGGCGCGAACAGCATCAGCCCATACGATGTGATCAAATCCCCGGCGATGTGGATGGTGAGACCGAGACAGGCGGGTTGATAAAACAACTGCCAGCCGAAACGTCCGCGGCTGAGTCCGGAAAACGACCATGCCAGCAGTCCTGCCCAAACCGGCAGCAATACCAGCGAATGCGTCGGACCTTGATGCCAGTTTAGATAGGTGAGGGTGTCGATCAGCCGCAGAACCAGATCAATATCGGGAAAAGCAGCGGCAATAAATCCGGCGGCAATTTGCCAGCGTAACGGCAATGCATGGTGGGGTGGATGCGCCGTTGGCCGCGTTGGGCTTGCAACGCGCGCCAGCAGCGCACCGCTCAGTGCATGGGTGAGCGGATCCACTGATTAACCGGATTTTGCGCGGATTTCCGGGACGATGGATAATGTTGGCGCCGGAGAACCGTGAGCTTCGGCAAATTCCCCAACTGTCTGAGATTCCGAATCGGTACCGGAGTTGTCCGCAGTTTCATTGCGAGGATTTCCGTATACCCAGTGATCGAGCGATTCGGCATATTTCAGTTTGTGCGCCAGGAAATCGCGGGTGTTTTGCGAATTCTCCGAATCATCCTGCATCCAGTAAGCAAACGTCGCCAGGTAGATCGTCGTCAGCGCGGTTTCTTCCAGAGCGCGGCGCACATACGTGGCGTCACGTTGCGCGGCTTCGCGCACCCATTGCACAGTGCGGCTGACACGCAGGATGGCGGGGATTTGAATATGCAAGTGACCAGGTTCCAGTTTACCGCCGATCATTTGCCGCGTAACTTTGCGATGCGCGGCCAACGCATCGAGCCACGCCATGATGAGCAATTGCAAGCGTTCGCGTGGCGGCAGGGATAAAAATTCGACAGTTTCGGCGGCTTTAAGCATCCGGCTGTCGGCGCGATCGAACCAGGCATCGACCAGGTCCTCTTTTTCGCGGAAATGGACGCGGATATCGTCCAGCGTAATATCGAGTTCCGCCGCGGCATCGAACAATCGAACCGATTCCCAGTTCGAGCGTTCCGCGATGGTGACTGCCGTATCAACAATTGCTTCACGTAAATCAAGTCTGCTTTTCTTCATCTTGATCCTCCACAGTGTGTTAACGGAGTGGCGACATGCAATGCCGTTTGCACTATACCATATCATTTAAAAACAGGCGGAATCGCTATGACAAATGTCCTGGAAAAAAAGGATGCATCAACTATAGCGGTTGTGTGGTTCGAGAAACTATCATTCAGAGCTATGTTTATTAAGCATTTTCTTTTTGATAAACATGGTTTCGGTTTGTGAGGTTTAGCGGGATTGCATATGCTTTTGACGCGAGCATCGCGAAGCTGGGCATGTGCCGCAAGTGGTGGAATAGGTTACTAAATGTAATCGGATAATGATGTTCGAGCCGCTTCCCGTTACCTGGCAATCCGAAGCACGCTCGTTACACGAAAAACATGAGGAGAAAGATACAATGAAAACCCGTTCGCTTATTTCAAGCACGTTATTGCTGAGCGCAAGCGCGTTATTCGCCGTTTCCGCGCAAGCGACCATTTTGACGTTCGATTTGGACCCGTCAGTAGGTAATTATGGTGATATCCCCGGTGCATACGGCGATAACGTCAATGCCGCCAGTGACGCGGTGGGATCCTATTCGATGGGTAACGGTTATACGCCGAATATCACCACCGAATACCGTACCTGGCGAATCAGCACCGATACAGTGGCCTACAACAATCTCGATTTCTGGGATTTCAATTACGGTGACTTGGTCAATGTGGCATTCAGTGTGACTAGCGCAGATCACTTTGCGGAAATTACCCTGGTGCCGGAACCGGGCTGGGCGATTCGCCTGAACAGTTTTGACTTGGCCGGTTACGCTAAAATCGATCACCCCGATTCACAAGTGCGCATTCTGGATGCCGCCAGCGAGGCTGTGCTGATCGATTATTCACCGGTAACGGTGCTGGGAGCAGGTGGAACACATAGCACGTTTACCCCCAACCTAACATTTTTCGGTGCGATCTCGATCCGCTACGGCTACAACGATTGGAACATCGGTATCGACAATATCAATTTCGATCAAGTTACTGCCGTTCCGGAACCGGAAACCTATGCCATGCTATTGGCCGGTTTGGGATTGCTGGGTTTCATGGCGCGCCGCAGGACCCAGAACGTTTAAACAGTGATCATTATCGAATCAGCAACCCCGCCTTCGTGCGGGGTTTGTTTTTTTGCAGGTTATAAAAAAATGTTTTCGAGGCAGCCGATACAAGGCAAAAACAGGCGAGAAAGCGCAGTTTATGCATAATAAATGAGCATTTTGAGCCTGTTTTTAACACCGTAGCGGCAACGCAGATAGTTTTTCAATGACCTGTCAGCGAGTGATTTTCCAAACAGAGTGAATTCTCGCGTCGCGCGCGAAATCTTCCGGGATCAGTTTCGCGCTGAGATCTTCTAAGATTAATCCGGCAAGAGCCTGTTGATCCATCTTGAAGCGGCGGAAATTGGTCGAAAAATACAAAATGCCACCCGGCGCGAGCAAAGCCGCCGCGTTGCGGATCAATGATACATGGTCTTTCTGGATATCGAATGCTTCGTCCATGCGCTTGGAATTGGAAAACGTCGGTGGATCGAGAAAAATCAGATCAAATTGCGGGCGGCGTTTGCTGCTGGCTTGTCCGCTCAGCCATTCCACGCAATCGGCGCGAATCAATTGATGATCGCCTTGGATACCGTTCAGTGTGAAATTCCGCTGCGCCCAATCGAGATAGGTGTTTGACATATCGACCGTTACGCTCGATACCGCACCGCCGATAATGGCATGTACCGTTGCGCTGCCGGTATAAGCAAAACAATTCAGGAATCGCTTGCCCTTGGCTTGCTGCTGAATCAGCAAACGTACCGGACGATGATCGAGGAATAAGCCGGTATCGAGATAATCCTCGAAGTTTACCCAGAATTTGCAACCGCCTTCGGTAACGACGTGAAAATGGCGCGAATCGCCAAGTTTTTCGTATTGATCGGTGCTTTTCTGCTTGCGGCGGATTTTTAGAAACACTTGCTCCGCCGGGATTTCCAGCACTCTGGCGATTTCTCGCAGTGCGCCTGCCAGCCGTTGGTTGGCTTTGGCCGGATCGATCGTTTTAGGCGGTTCGTATTCCTGCACGTTAACCCAGGTTTGATCGCTGTGATAAACATCGACGGCAACCGCATATTCCGGCAAGTCGGCGTCGTACAGCCGGTAACAATCGATACGGTTTTTTTCAGCCCATTTACCCAGCTTCTTAAGATTCTTGCGCAGGCGGTTGGCGAACATTTCCGCATGACTATCGGTTGATTCCGTTTGCGCGCGGCGGCTGATGTGTTCGATGCGCTCCTGCTGCGACTTGGCTTTCGGTTCGAAAAATGCGCTTTCTTCAATCGTGAGCCGCAATAACTTGCATTCCAACGCGCCGTTGAATAATGTCACCGGTTTTTGCGAACGGATGCCGAGACGGAACCCCAGCTCCGGGTTGCCGATAATGATCGCCGCTTGCCAGCCGCTAAAGCGCTGCTTAAGCACGTCACCGAATTCCCGGTACAACGCCGCGGTTTCCTCTTCATCGCCCAGCCGCTCGCCGTACGGCGGGTTACAGACGATCAACCCTTTCGGCCAGCTCAAAGCGGCAGCGGCATCCGCAATGTTGCGCTTCTCGATGTGAATTTTTCCCGCCAATCCGGCGTTCTCGATGTGCTGCAACGCGGTGGTAACGGTGCGCCGGTCTTGGTCGAATCCGGCGATCACCGGCAATTTGCTCAAACCGGCCTCGCGCCGTTTGTGGGCATCGTCCAGCAAGCTTTGCCATAATTGCGGATCATGCTGCTTCCAGCCGAGAAAACCGAAATAATCGCGGTGCAGCCCCGGCGCGATATCGGCGGCGATCAGCGCGCCTTCCACCAGCAACGTGCCGGAACCGCACATCGGATCGAGCAATGAACCGCCTTGCGCGGCGATGTCCGGCCAACCGGCGCGCAGCAAGATCGCCGCCGCCAGGTTTTCCTTGATCGGTGCGGCGATGCTGACTTCACGGTAGCCGCGTTTATGCGAACTTTCGCCGGATAAATCCAGGCTCAATTGCGCGGTATCGTTGTGCAGATAGACATTGACACGGATGCTGGGGTACTCGGTATCGACATTGGGGCGGCTGCCGAATTTGGCGCGTATTTGATCGACGATGGCGTCCTTGACTTTGAGCGCGCCGAAATGGGTATTGTTGATCGCCGGATTATTCTTGCTGTTGAATGATACCGCCAAACTGTCGTCAGCGTTCAGATGCTCCGACCAGTCGACGCGTTGCACGCCATCGTAGAGATCCTGCTGCGATTTCACCTCGAAACTGCTGAGCAGCAATAACACGCGGCTGGCGGTGCGCAACCATAAGCAGGCTTGGTAGGCCAGCGCCAGATCGCCTTGAAATGCCGCTCCGGCCATCTTCTGCTGTACGTTTTGTCCGCCGAGCGCCTGGATTTCGTTGGCGAGTATGCCTTCCATCGCTTTCGGCGTGGTGGCGAAGAGTTGGTATTGCGTCATGATTTACGATCTGTACTGAATAACCGCGTAGGATACTCGAATGTACCGGCGCCGCGCTGGCTTTTTTGAACCGGGCGGTTCAGAGTGTTACGGTGATTTGTTCCCGGGCATATTCCACCACTTGGCCATTGCGAATCTTGCAAGTTTTGCGTAGCTCGACCTGATCATTCACTTTGACCTCACCCTTGGCGATTGCGGCCTTGGCCTCGCCACCGCTCCCGCACAGGCCGGTGATCTTCAACAGATCGTTCAATGCAATCGCGTCGTGGCCTTTAAGACTGAATTCACTCATGGTTTTCCTTTTTCAGTTGGATATAAATGGTTTCGACTTTCTCTCTGGCCCACGGTGTCTTGCGCAGAAACTTCAGACTGGACTTGATGCTGGGATCTTGTTTAAAGCAATTGATATCGATCCTTTTGGACAACCCCTCCCAGCCATAGTACGCATGCAGCTCGGTCAGCAGTGCTTCCAGGGTGACACCTTGTAAAGGGTTTTTGGTTTGCGGATGCTTATTACTTTCAGGAGTGGGCATGGCTGCAGGGGCAAAATCGTTAACCGAGTTGTATTATACGTGTTGCATCCGCTCGGGCATGAAGCTTTTGTTTCAATCCTCGCTCGTCATTTTGACCGGTTCATCCCCGCGGGCGTGGGAAAACGCAATCGGTTTAAGCGGCGGTAACATCAGTCATCGGGCAATAGTAAGTTCTGAAATGGATGATGATTTTTCCAGAGATAGGTTTTAAAGTCTCGCACATCGGTGGAAAGAATTTGACCGTGTCCTAACTCTTCCGCAAGCAAGACTAAAGATGCATCGGCTAAATTCATAGGTAGATCTTCGTATTGTTTAATTAATTGGCGAATTCGGATTAAATGTGAAGTTTGTAGATCAAAAACCTCGATATAACCCGTCTCTAAAACCGAAATAAATCGTAATTGACTTGAACCCCCCAGGCGTTTACCTAACAAATAACTGGTTTCAGTAATGACAGGCCAGGTAGTTATCAAAGCCTCTTCCAATTTCTGCATTCGTTCCACAGCCATTGCATGAAACCGATCATTAGCGTTAAAGAATGCAAGCCAGAATCCAGTGTCACTTAATACCATGCTTCTCTTCCCAGCCCTGATCAAGATATACTTTATAAGTAGTCGATAAATCTTCCGGACCTTTAGCCGTACCCGCCAACATTTCTATTAACTTCTGGTTTTTTTCCTTTGCGCTCAATTCCGCCTTCTCATACATCAAATCAATAGCCTGTTTAATGACATCCGTGGTATTGAGGTGTGTTCTTTGCTGAATGGCTTTAATTTTTTGTTCATAACTGTCATCAATCCGCACCGTTATTCTCATCATTCGCTCCTCGTCTGACTGATTGTCGGACAGACTATAACATTATGTACTGGCGATTAAAAGGAGATCGAAGAACCGAAGCTAGGTTTCAATCTTGGCCCGGCTTTGGGGCCGGGCGCTACGGCTTGTCACCCGGCTTAGGGATATCAACAAAATGTTTCAATCCTCGCCCGGCTTTGGGGCCGGGCGCTACGGCGCGTCAACGTGTTGCGCTCAATCGTGCTGGGGTTTCAATCCTCGCCCGGCTTTGGGGCCGGGCGCTACACGGAATTGATTTGTCGAAAGAACTGACAGAAGAAGTTTCAATCCTCGCCCGGCTTTGGGGCCGGGCGCTACGTCCGGCGCGAAAGTGCTCTCGGCTGTCGATGCGCAGTTTCAATCCTCGCCCGGCTTTGGGGCCGGGCGCTACGCAAATACAACAAGGGATCCATCCGCTTATAGCGGTTTCAATCCTCGCCCGGCTTTGGGGCCGGGCGCTACCACTCATGTTCGCACGGTGCCGGTCGTAAGATGGGTTTCAATCCTCGCCCGGCTTTGGGGCCGGGCGCTACAAGCAAGCGCAGGTGCTATCGAACAAGAGATCAAAGTTTCAATCCTCGCCCGGCTTTGGGGCCGGGCGCTACCATCGTTTAGCAAATAATGTCGAGCGGTTGTGTCGTTTCAATCCTCGCCCGGCTTTGGGGCCGGGCGCTACGACTGTAGCAAGTCCGACAAAAACAGTTGCCAGCGGTTTCAATCCTCGCCCGGCTTTGGGGCCGGGCGCTACCCCGGCATTAATCCGCATGCCAACGATTTCGGAAGTTTCAATCCTCGCCCGGCTTTGGGGCCGGGCGCTACTATCAAGCTGTCGGCGTTATCCAGTATCATCAGCAGTTTCAATCCTCGCCCGGCTTTGGGGCCGGGCGCTACCTCTGCGCCCAAGTCCGTCTTCGGGAAGCCATGCGTTTCAATCCTCGCCCGGCTTTGGGGCCGGGCGCTACTGTTTGTTGCGCTGGATCCGCATCACCCGTTCTGGGTTTCAATCCTCGCCCGGCTTTGGGGCCGGGCGCTACCGTTCTTGACCATGTTATCCAAGCCGCCGCTAAAGTTTCAATCCTCGCCCGGCTTTGGGGCCGGGCGCTACCTGAAAAGTTACATGGGCATATTGCTCATCGCGCTGTTTCAATCCTCGCCCGGCTTTGGGGCCGGGCGCTACATTTAACAAAATTCTTTTGCGCGGTGTCATCTTTGTTTCAATCCTCGCCCGGCTTTGGGGCCGGGCGCTACCAAGCGAAAGCCCCACTGCTTCACGGCATAGCTGTTTCAATCCTCGCCCGGCTTTGGGGCCGGGCGCTACGCCGCCAGTTCGGTAGCAGCCGGTACGTCCACACAGTTTCAATCCTCGCCCGGCTTTGGGGCCGGGCGCTACCAAAAAAGCCGCTAAAAAGCGGCTTGTTAAATGAGTTGTTTCAATCCTCGCCCGGCTTTGGGGCCGGGCGCTACCCGCAAAGGCAAGCGGTTTTGGCCTGATTCCGATGTTTCAATCCTCGCCCGGCTTTGGGGCCGGGCGCTACACGTACGAATCCAAACATAGGAAAATCATAATGGCTGTTTCAATCCTCGCCCGGCTTTGGGGCCGGGCGCTACCGCCTTTCTCTTTCCCGTCTGCGGTTGCAAATTGCGTTTCAATCCTCGCCCGGCTTTGGGGCCGGGCGCTACTATACGCTCATTGAGCGCAATGTAAAGCGGGTTTTGTTTCAATCCTCGCCCGGCTTTGGGGCCGGGCGCTACTGGTTCTTTTCAGATAATTCTGCTTATGGCAAAGGTTTCAATCCTCGCCCGGCTTTGGGGCCGGGCGCTACTCTTGGCGGCCTTTCGCGCCACAGAGAGACAAATTGTTTCAATCCTCGCCCGGCTTTGGGGCCGGGCGCTACAATACCCCAGGATATGCTGCGCATCGCACGGCGGGTTTCAATCCTCGCCCGGCTTTGGGGCCGGGCGCTACCGCGCCACGGATAACGTTTGCCTCAATTTTTGCGGGTTTCAATCCTCGCCCGGCTTTGGGGCCGGGCGCTACTGTTTTTGCTGGGCGAGCGCGCCACCGGCGTTAAGTTTCAATCCTCGCCCGGCTTTGGGGCCGGGCGCTACATCAGCCGCAACAATACTATTCCAAGCCCAGCTTGTTTCAATCCTCGCCCGGCTTTGGGGCCGGGCGCTACACGGCGAAGAGTTGCCTTGTCCTGAATTAGACCCGTTTCAATCCTCGCCCGGCTTTGGGGCCGGGCGCTACAGCGGATTATACAATCGTCCGGCCCGATGGCGAAGTTTCAATCCTCGCCCGGCTTTGGGGCCGGGCGCTACGACGTTACGCAAAGGTAAAGTGTGGGATATCAAGGTTTCAATCCTCGCCCGGCTTTGGGGCCGGGCGCTACCCCAAGGCCTAGGTATGGGCGATAAACATGCTCAGTTTCAATCCTCGCCCGGCTTTGGGGCCGGGCGCTACTCGTCCTCGTCATCACCGCATCCATCAGCATACTTGGTTTCAATCCTCGCCCGGCTTTGGGGCCGGGCGCTACCTTATCTATGCCCGATTTATTATCGCCAGTAACATTGTTTCAATCCTCGCCCGGCTTTGGGGCCGGGCGCTACCATCTACTTAATCTACCTATAGAATATTGCGTTTGTTTCAATCCTCGCCCGGCTTTGGGGCCGGGCGCTACGCAGCCGACTAGACTGTGGGAATTGCAATCAGCAGTTTCAATCCTCGCCCGGCTTTGGGGCCGGGCGCTACTCCGGCAAGCCTTACTCCGGTTGCTACGTAAACACGTTTCAATCCTCGCCCGGCTTTGGGGCCGGGCGCTACTTTCAGGCTTCCATATCCAATTTAGGCCGGCTGATGGTTTCAATCCTCGCCCGGCTTTGGGGCCGGGCGCTACTTCATGGCGGCCATTTGCGCCGCAGCGCGACAAGCTGTTTCAATCCTCGCCCGGCTTTGGGGCCGGGCGCTACCCGCTGTGAATCTTGCGGGAATCCAAGCTCAACGGGTTTCAATCCTCGCCCGGCTTTGGGGCCGGGCGCTACGCCATCATCGCCTTGACCGCGAATTGGTTGTGGGAAGTTTCAATCCTCGCCCGGCTTTGGGGCCGGGCGCTACTTTTTTGGGCTTATCATCGTAATCAACATTATGTGGTTTCAATCCTCGCCCGGCTTTGGGGCCGGGCGCTACGTTTTGTTCCCTTCGGCCGGATTAAATTGGATATGGTTTCAATCCTCGCCCGGCTTTGGGGCCGGGCGCTACCGTGGCTACGGCTGATTTAGCTTCGTTATTGTAAAAAGTTTCAATCCTCGCCCGGCTTTGGGGCCGGGCGCTACCGGAATACACCGAATCGACGTCACCGTCGACCAGTTTCAATCCTCGCCCGGCTTTGGGGCCGGGCGCTACGTTTTTTTGTCGCGTTTGTCTTGCAATTTGTAAAAGTTTCAATCCTCGCCCGGCTTTGGGGCCGGGCGCTACGCTCGCAATCTGTCATTTTTAAAGGTGACGCTATGTTTCAATCCTCGCCCGGCTTTGGGGCCGGGCGCTACCTCAGATCGGCGCTGGCACTGTGCAATTGTACATTGTTTCAATCCTCGCCCGGCTTTGGGGCCGGGCGCTACCAGATTGTTGGCAATCAAAGGGCGGTGCAGTGATGTTTCAATCCTCGCCCGGCTTTGGGGCCGGGCGCTACCCAGTTTTTCTTGTATGTCTCTCGCCTCTCCCGTGTTTCAATCCTCGCCCGGCTTTGGGGCCGGGCGCTACTTGCGTTGATTCGTTTGGCATAGCGCCGAATAACGGGTTTCAATCCTCGCCCGGCTTTGGGGCCGGGCGCTACTCACCGCTTCTGCGGAAAAGTTTGTAATGCCATCAGTTTCAATCCTCGCCCGGCTTTGGGGCCGGGCGCTACGTTAGACCTTTCATTTTCCCCACCGTCTCTGAATGTTTCAATCCTCGCCCGGCTTTGGGGCCGGGCGCTACGACGTAATTAACAGCCTCGTTTAAATTTGGCTTGGTTTCAATCCTCGCCCGGCTTTGGGGCCGGGCGCTACAATCAAATACCATTCGCCAGTACCGACTTGAGCGTGTTTCAATCCTCGCCCGGCTTTGGGGCCGGGCGCTACGATGGACGCGGATGCATTTAGCAGCGTATTTAGCGTTTCAATCCTCGCCCGGCTTTGGGGCCGGGCGCTACCATATTTTTGTGATCCGGTGAAGCAATTGTGGCTTGTTTCAATCCTCGCCCGGCTTTGGGGCCGGGCGCTACACAAATTATTGCAGAAATGCAAGCCGCTGGCGTCGTTTCAATCCTCGCCCGGCTTTGGGGCCGGGCGCTACACGCACTTGCCCCGGTCTTTTGCGGTCAAATAGATGTTTCAATCCTCGCCCGGCTTTGGGGCCGGGCGCTACAGTACAACTGCAACCCGATCATACAACAAAGAAATTTTTTGTTCACGCGCGAACTGGGGATTTGGGGAATGATTTTGGGATGTGATTGCGAACAAGGTTTTCAGGAGGTTGCAATTTTTCATGAGGTTATTCTTTGCGCGAACCAGCCGGTATTTTGCCGTTGCTTGCGATTCGCGGATGTTAGATGATGAGCGATCCATCGAAATCGACGGCTTTAAATTTTCCATATTCCTTGACGTGCAGATCGACGGGTTCCGTCAAACGATAGAGCCGCAGGTTGTCTTCCTTTTCGTCTATTTCGGCCAGTAATCTGCGTTCCAAATCTTCATACTGCATCAAACTGACTTTACATTCGAATACCGATTTTTGCACGCGCTGTCCGATTCCTTCGCAGATTTTGGCAACGCGCCGCAATCTTCTGCGGCCTTCCTTGGTTTCGGTTGAAACATCGTAGGTTACGATAATCAGCATGGTCATTTCACCAGAAAGGGAATATACGCTTCCATGTCGCCGCGAATGGCGCGCGCCATGAAACGCGCTTGCAGTTGCGGCAATAGCCCGAACGGCACTTTGGTATCCAGCAGCGGGTGATTGATTTCTTCCTGCTTGCGTTCCTGGTAAGCGGCTACGACAATTTTTCGCGCGTCATTTTCCAGATACACCGCGCCGCCTTCGCGTAACTGCAAATCCCGTTCGGTGATCTGGCCGCGATTGACCAGCGTGAGCGCCAGCCGGTCCGCCAGAATCGACCGGAATTCTTCCATCAGATCCAGTGCCAATGCCGCTCTGCCTGGGCGCACTGCGTGCAGAAAACCCAATTGCGGATCGAGCCCGACGCTTTCAATGGCCGAGCGGCAATCGTTCATCACCATCGAATAAAGAAACGACAGCAGCGCATTGAAACGGTCGCGCGGCGGTCTGCGCGTGCGTCCGTCCATGGTGAAATATTCGCGGACATTACGCCGCACCAAATTGGGCAATGCGGAGAAATACACTTTGGCGGCGTCGCCTTCAATGCCGCGCACCACGTCCAGATCCGCCGCTACCGCCAGATTGCGTATGGAACCGGCCAATGCATCGGCGGCTTGGCTGAGTATTTTTTGATCCTGTTCGTCCGTTGTTTCCCGCGCGCCGCGCAGTAATACCTGGCGGGAATTGCGCAGCTTTCCGGCTATCGCCGCTTTCGCAACCGCAACGGCAAAGGATGTATCCGCAGCCAAGCGATGCTGGGCCTGACGCAACAGAATATTGCCGCTGACCGCGCCTTCCAGCCTGGCTTTGAATCGCCCGTTGCCATCGAGTAACACCAAGCCGATGCCGTCGTCGGCGCAACGATGCATCAGCGCCGGGGAAATCATGATGTTACCGAAGCAAACGAGCGTACCCAAATGATGCAGCGGCACTTGGAGTTTCTTTTGCCGTTCCACGTCGATGCGCACGGTATCGTTTTCCAAATGCGCGTAGGCATTGGGTGTCATGATATAAAGTGTGTTGAGGATTTGATACATTATGTATTACAATTTGTGAAATTTATCCAAGTTATCGGGATTTACAATATGACGACGCTCAACATCCGGCTGACCGAGCAGATTGAACAGCGGCTTTCGGAAGAAGCCGAACGCGAAAATAAAACCCGTTCCGAAATCGCTCGCGATGCATTGAATTGGTATCTGTTGGAAATCGAGAAAAAACGTTTCATGGATCAACTCCTGGAAGAAGCCCGCGCAGCCTACTCAAACGAAAGCATCCGGCAAGAAGCGCGGACCATTTCCGAAGAGTTTCTGTCCCTCGAAAACGACATGCTGGAGAATGCCGAAGACCTGTTATCCGGCGATTTGCCGCAGACTGAATCTTCCGAAACATGGTGGAAGTAATCCGCCGTGGCGAAATCTGGGTCGCCAATCTGAATCCGCCGCGCGGTCAGGAAGTCGGCAAAATCCGTCCGGTTCTGGTTTTTCAGGATAACGCACTGACCGCGATCGGCACACCGATGATCATCATCCTGCCGCTGACAACGCAGGTTTACCCTACTTTCAAACAATGGCGCATCACCGTCACCGCTCGCCACCGCTTGTTGAAGGATTGCCAAATCATCGTCGATCAACCGCGAACCTTGGATCGCGCCCGATTCGGAGAAGGGCCTTTGGCGACACTCAGCGAAGATGAAATGATTTCCATTGAGCGCGCTTTTCTGGGAGTATGCGGTATGCTTCATTACGCTATTCGTCCACGTTAAACAATTCATCCAGCAATTCATGCTGGTGCGTTTTATCCGCCAACGCCTGCGGCTGGCAAATTTCCTTCAACGAACATTCCTTGCAACGCGCGTCGTTAACCGGCGGCGGCAATGTCCCGGAAGCCAGCAAAGCACGTACAGCCGCCACGGTTTCCTCGACTTGCCGGCGCAACGCCTCGGTAATAGCGACTTCACGGCGGCGACGGGAAGTGTGATGATAAATCGCACCGTGCGTCACCGGTTTTCCGGTCATTTCTTCCAGACAGATCGCTTGCGCCGCCAGTTGGATATCGTCATGCGCTTTTGCACGTTTTTTACCGTGCTTGTATTCCACCGGATAAATCCGCCCATCCGGATAAAACTCGACGACGTCGCATTTGCCGATCAACCCTAAACGCTCCGACCAAACCGGCAATGCTTTCTCGCTGCGGACGCCTTCAAATGACTCAAAACCCGGCTCATCGACACGCTGATGCACGGCGTTGCCGCGCATGGTATGAACGTTTTCGTCAAATGCCTGCTCGACATGAATCAACGCGCACTGGCGCGGGCAATAGCTGTAGTGCTGCAATGCCGAAAGCATGATGGGGTCGTCGTTATCCAGGCGGTTATTCATGTGCGGCGACGGCGTGTTCAACGTGAGTCAGCAACGTATGTACATTAAGGATTTCCACCTTGCGATCAATCGGTTCGTCGAGTTCGGTAATGCCTTCTTCGTAGCGCGCTTGAACGGCAAATATTGTGTATTGAACCAATGGCCAATATGCGTTTACCTCAATGCCTTGCAATTCCAGCAAAGCCAGCAATCTCGCCAATTCATGCGTCATGGGATAAGTGTCGGTATGAATGCATAGCCATGCTTTCAATGCTTTCTCCACCGCTTGCTGGATATGAAATCCGAAAATCTCATCTGCAAAAAGCGGATTGTCTTGCATGCCAATCAGTGCGTTTAAGTCTTTATGCGCCATGCGCAACATCGCGCGCGCCCGGTCAAGGTCGGCCATGCAGCACTTTCCCTTCGCGAATCGCCCGGCCAATCACATGATTCGTTGAATTCTTCCACTGCTCGAATTCATCCCGGCTGTAGAGCAAAATATCCTTAGAAATATTTAATCCCTTCAACGCGATATACAAACGCGCCGCTTCCTTCCTGCGGCTGCGCTGTGGAGAAAACGGCTCGGTTTCGACAATCAGCAAATCGACATCGGAATCCACCCGCGCATCTCCCCTTGCTCGAGAACCAAACAGAATGATGGCTTCCGGCGAAACTTCACGAACGATGGTATCAACCATCTGTTGCAATAGGATTTTTTCGTCAGCGGCGTCGATTGGGGAAGTCATTTTGGTATTCTTCTTTTGTTATTCAACAATTACTTTCTGGCCGTGCTGAAGTAGTTGTATTTTCTCTGGTGACAATTCTTCATCGAAATGACAATGCACGGCATCGCGCACCTGTTGATGCAAACTGGCAAGATCATCCGCTTCTGTAAAAATGGATTCCCCCAGCGCACGGGCGGTGTAGCCGCCTTCTGGGGCTTCTTCGACCAGAAATAAAATCTCTCTCATAGTTAATTTGCCTCTATTAAGCTATTTCTCTTTTAACTTCCGCAATCGTATCCCTTCGCGCTGAATTACCGCAAAATATCCTGATTGGATTTCGTTTAAGGCACACAAGCTTATTGCCAGTAATTCTTCCACAATGATGGGATGCAAGCGGAAATACAAAATTGCCTCAGGTGGTTCTATTCCATGAAAAAACACCAGATCCCCAAAATCCACATCGAACGTAAGTAAGCTACGTCCCGTTTCACGCGCAAGGGAAAGCACGGCACGATCATTGATTCCCGGTGAAATCTCTGCAATTGAAAGAACATCGTAATCCGCGTCAATGAGACCCTTTATAACCGGCAGAGGAAAATTCTCATCGGCCAGCAACTTCGAAATCATCGAGTAACAGTGCCAGATTCTGCAGCCGCCCGCATGATAAAGGTCTCATCTTTCATGCAATCCCGGATAAACGCAAATACCGCTTGCAAATCTTCCGAGGTCAAATGCGGATAGCTTTCAAGTATCTGTGCTTCATCCCAACCGGAAGCCAATAGATCAAGAATAAACTCAACCCCGATACGGGTTCCCCGGATACGCGGCTTACCGAACAGAGTGTCCGGGTCTGAAACGATACGATCTTGCCAGTTCATATCAATACCTCCTAAAAATATTTAACCAATACGCTGTAGCAGTTGTACGCCGGACGGCATGTTGGCTTCATCTACTGTTACGGTGTAATCGCTAAAGCTACGAGGGATAGCAATGCTATCCTTGAGTCTCGGTTGGATACGAATAACATTAGTTGTGGTCATCAAAACCCCTCAATGATTTCAGGTTCAAGACCTTTTAATTCCTGAAGCTTAAAACTTCCATCAGACTGAATCGATTCTCGAAGTGTTCGATGTACCTTGGCCGAAGAATATTGTCCAGACTTGCAATTGTGCTTCCACCAAATCACTTTCAAAATTTCCATACTTCCTGCTGGCCTTGCGGATGACTCGTCGTTCTCAAATAACTTTGGAAGCAACTGCTTAATAATTTCTGCATCTGCATCACTAAAACCTGTTCTTTCAGCCAATTGTGGATTCATACTACCGTAGAAAACATAAATCCCACTGTCAACCCGATGTTTCATACCCATTGTGTCAGAACCACGCTTGCTGCCATCCCCCTCACCACTAACACTTTTGGTGATTTGATTGCTGGTAATCTTGTCTCTGACAGGCTCAACACTAAAGGCGGATTGGATAGTAACTGGCCCGCGAATCGGTATTGAAACTTTGTTCAATTCATCATCCTCAGTTGGAATCTCGTCAGCAGCTACCTTCTTGGTTTTTTTTGCCTCTTTATCTTTCCAAGCAAATACTTGACCAAATGCTCTGACATCAAACCATTTAGCACATGCTCTTTTTACTGTATCAATTTTGTTGGCACTGTTCTTGAATGCGTCTTTACCAAGACCGTTCTTGTCAGATTCCGCGCGAACACGAAGGCTGGGTTCACCATCCTCATTTCGGTCGTCAGATTGAACGAAAATCGCATTGCCATCATCTTTTTTTCCGGTAGTGACCCAACGTTCTAGTAGCCGGTCCCTGACTTTGCGTTTAATGCACACATCTGTCATTTCTCCGATACCTCCGTAATCTGTACGCGGGCGATTACCATCGAGGGGATCGCCATTCGGATTGGCATTCTTGACGCGAAGAATTACGGCGAAATCAATTTTGTTTTGCAATATGCTCATGTCTGGTCTCCTTGAATTGTCTAGTTATCGGTGCTGGTCATTTCAGCATCGGTTGCTGATTCACCGTCCTTGTGGGGTTTTGCCTTATTCAACTCCCGTCGCTGACAGTGATAGCCCAATAAAAATTCACCAGACAACGGACGATCATCCGTAAAATCATCACCTTGGAATGCACACACAACCTCATCGAGCAATTTTTCTCTAATGACAAGGAAGCCAACCCCATGATCAGAAGTCCGTAATCGAGACATGTATGGTTTCAAAGCAAGCTCGATGTTTTTCCAGGTTGAGAACGGATGACTAGAAAAACGCTGCATTAGTTTTGCGGCTGTAGTGTCACGGTTCTTTTCAGCTTTGGTTAACGCGAAACCCTCAATGCTGTCGGCGATTGCCAAGAGCCGACCATATAGATAATCTCGCGATACCCGGTTAGTTTCCAGAGTCATTTGATACCTCTCCTTTCCAATATAAGCCCCCTTTATTAGGGCGCAAGCGATACCCAGATTTTTCTCCCAATCCCATTCTCTACCGTATTTATCCTTCTCGAAGGAAATGCGGTTACATGTTTTACGAAAAGTTGTTTCTCTCAAGTCTCCTGGGAAAGCCTGACCATCAATGATGCAGGGCAACAGTCGCTCCACTGTCACTTTAATCAGTTTTTCATGTTGCTTGTCTTTGGGACGACCATAGGCGGCTTCCGCGATGTCTTTGGGTGAGGGTGCGCCGACAAAACGTATTTGCTGCTTGGTTTCCGCGTCGCGCCCATAGTCTTGATGCCAAGCAAATGCTGTGTGCCATGCTTGAATGCGATCAAGATATTCTGAACCAGTGAGCTCCCGGTAATAAGTAATAGCCATTCGGCCAGGCGTCGCTGAATCAAGCCCCATTACCACAATGCCGTCAGTTGATCCCAGCTTGGCTCGATAACCGCGAATACGGTTATTCAACCTGAGTGCGAAAGCCTGTCCAATATCTCCTTGAAACTGTGGTTTTGAATCGTCTCCCTCAACATCTAATTCAAACGTGTCGGCGGTATTACCAAACGGGTCGGGAATTTCTTTGCCACCAACATCCCAAGCAATTATGGCTTGATCGCCATTACGAAACGCTTGGCGTTGAACTAGCCAACGTAGGGCATTGTGCGCTTTCTCCGAAACCTCGGTTCCTACACCTGCTGCTTGCCGTGCACTCAGGAATCGGCCCAAATAAACAAAATCGGAATCCGTATCCTTCTTGTTCGAGATGAGTTTTGCCCCATCTTTTCCATTACGAATTTTGTTTTGATGCTTATCGGCCAAAAACATTCTACTTCCCGTAACCATACAAAGATCAGGAGTCTTGGTGGCTTCATTTTCAGTGCAATAAGCAAGCCATGCATCTTGCAGATTTTTGTCTTTCCATACTTCAGGTACTGGATCGTTCGCAGTCTCAACACGCCAGCGAATCAGTGCATTTTGAGGTTTGTATATCTTTTTTTCTGCGGTCAACTGCTTCAATAATGGTGGCTTATTTTGCGTGGATTCCCATGCTCTCAGCAGATGCCCGTCAGCATCAACAGGCATGACCCCCTCTTTGATTAAATCGCTCAATACGGTTTTTTTTTCTATGTATTTGAAAACCGCAGTTGCTTTAGGATGGAGCTGACACCAGTTTCCAAGCTGCTCCCGATATTTTTCAAAATATTCGTTTTCTATTTGGTTATCTTCTACATAATCACCAGCACAGTATTTGACATGATCGCAAAGCGGGTGAGGCACTATCGCACTTGTTCTGGCCGTGGATGATTTCTCCGTGGCAGGGATTACCGTGATTTCCTTGTTAACAACAGAGGCACGCCTAAAATTCCCGTCAGCATCCACAACGATTTCAATATGGGCTTGCTGTGCTATATGACCGATAGGCGGCAATGGATTGTTTTCAAATTGAGGAGCATCTTTGCACTTATCATAAGTTTCATAAAGTTTCTGAATCCAGCTCATCTCAGCACTCCAGTCCGGCTGATTCAGCCTCGACACTGACAAGATTTTTTCCTTCAACAAACTGCTTGGGACGCATTTCCCGAATAAATTTCCGTATCTCGCACTGCTCTGGTTGAGAAAAACGAATCACGCCATCTTTCATTGTTGGTCGCCAAAAACGGCCTTGCAGCTTGTTTTCTCCGGTTTCGTCCGGGTAGTCAAAGCCGTGGAAGGTCAGGCCGTAACTCACTTCATCCGCCTTGTCGTAATGCCCGGAACCGCTGCCAAACTCGCATGGCTCCACATACCCCTGACAATCCCGCGTGCCAAGAAAAATATCCTGCCGCCCGCCTCGTTCAACCATACGCCGGGCAACGCAATGGTGTTTTGCCTCGTTACGATCATCCGCCAATTCCGGGCGATGCAGATTCCATTCAAAATGTGCTCTTACCTGATATTCAACATCGACGAGAAATGTGTAAATCGCTAAATCATTCCCGCCGCTGAATTTCAACGGTTTCGTGCCCTTTGTCTGAGTCCGGATGCGGTTCATCACGCGCACCTCGTCTATGACCCAGATGATGGTGGGCTTCCAGTAGATAGATTTGACGACTCCCTTGATCGCTTCATAAGTCGGTATGTGATAGGAACATTTCTCTCCACCGATACGGGTCAAGGGATCGGTGAACAAGGCATAGCGCCCCCACACTTTGAACTCAATGCCGTTCTTGCGTAGATTAAACTCAGCCACAAAGTACCTCCATCATTCCTTCGGGCGACAAGCTTAGCCCGAAATCCTCGTTGTAGTAGCGCACATCTGCAAGATAGAGAATATCCACTCCATCTTGTATTTCATGCAAGACTTTTTCTTTTTGAAGTTTTTCCAATTGGTGTGGAAACACGTTGACGGTAAATTGCTGCGCTCGCCGCAAGAGATTAAATTGTTTCTCCACTTCGAACGCTCCGCAAAGCTCACCTATCAATTTTTTACCCTCATCATCGTAGGGTACGATAATACCCCGTGTGGGAGCATCAATCACCTTGAATGCCTTAGCAGCGGTCATAAAGGATTGTCGTAAATAAATGTTCGGTGCAGAATTGTATTCCCGAGCATAATCCGCAACGGCTTGCTGGTTGGTGGAAAGCATGTTTAACAGACTGTCATCTCGTCCGCCTATCTCCCTTGAAACCGGGTAATCCATTTCATCCTTGCGCGCAAAGAAGTAATACTCAAAATACCGTTTCATGGCTTGTGGCGCGATCATGCCACCATCGAAATTTTCGGCACCAGATTTCTGATCATCCAACAAACGCTCCGTCACCTCTTTACCTACTCGAATATCCATGAGCATATCCAGATTTTCGTCGGCTGGGTTAACGATATGGATATGCCCTACCTCGCGGCGCTTGTTGCGGTTGCACCGGCCTGCTGCCTGAGCAATGGAATCTAGCCCTGCCGTGTAGCGGATAACTGCGCCGAAATCCACATCCACACCAGCCTCGATCAATTGTGTACTCACACAAAGCACGGGGGATTTCTCCTCCAGTAAACCACGAATCTCAGCCAGAATCTTTTTACGGTGCGCTGGGCACATATTAGTGCTGAGATGGAACACGCGCATTCCTTGGGTTTGCCTGAGTAACGAAAACAGTGCTTGCGCTGATTTCTTGGTATTCACAATTGCCAAACAGCTACCACTCTCGCTTACTTCGCGTAATGCCAGTTCGGCGATCTCTTCAACTTTCCAACCGCCTGGCTTTCGTTGATTGAACACTTTGACACGCTCCAGATCATCAAATAACTGCTTCACATCACGCATGATTTCGCTATCTTTGGTAAATTTCAAAACTCCCTTTGAGGAATCCACGCTATTCAGTAATGGCTGGGTGGCAGTGCATAAAACCACGGTGCTACTACAATGCTCCACAAGAAAATTGATAGCATTGCAAAACATGTGGACAGTATTAACTGGAAGAGTTTGGATTTCATCAAAAACCAATACGGAGTTTGCCAATTGGTGCATCCGCCTTGCGCCACGAGTGCCTCCACCAAAAAGTGTTTCAAGCAATTGCACCATGGTTGTATAAATCACTGGTGCGTCCCAGTTTTCTGCTAGTACTTTTTCACGCGAACCCTGCTGTTCCGGTGTGAGATTTGAGTGATGTTCCAATACAACACTGCCTCGTAATTCACCTTCTGGCTCAAGAATTTTGCGCACTACATCCGCATTCTGGTCAATGATGGAGGTATAGGGAATAATGTAAATTATCCGTTCCATCTTGTGTTGTTGCGTATGATGGAGCGCGAAGCGAAGACTGGCGAGTGTTTTTCCGCCACCTGTTGGAACTGATAATGTAAAAATCCCTTTATCTCTTTGTGCTGCATCACGGCAATGATAAGCAATATTGCGCCTGATTTTGTCTATAGGCTCAGCATCACTAAATTCGGCTAGTTTTTTCTCCAACTTCTCGATCAATATTGTCCATTCGATATAATTTCCATGCTGTCGCTGCCTTGCTGCTCGCGGCTTCTCCGCATCTGCTGTGTCAATACGATCTGCGTCAATCAAGCAGCTGAAAAGAAAACGAACCAGCAATCCGATTTTGAATCTCGTAATTAACTCATTACCAGAATCATATTGAACAATCTGCAGAATTAAGCTCTTGATTCTGTCAATCAACTTGGGCGAAATGATAAGTTCATGAAATCGTGCAATGATGCTTGCATCCATCTTCGCTTGCACTTCTTCAAAATGCGATCTTTCTTCCCGGGTCCCCATTCTTTTTGTGAACTTATCAATGCTCGGAGCTGCTACACCAGGAGAAATACAATCAATCAGACCTGAGTGATGTGACGCAATACACAACGATAAAAGCTGACCTACAATTAACCCAAATTTACCTTGTCTGGATAACTCATTCCAAATAAGTTGGGCACCTGCGGTGGAATGATCTACCTTGCCCTTTAAGTCCTGTGCATCGACATAATCGTCTTTGTCCTCGTCAATCAAACCAATGGCCGATTGGATATAAGTTTGGAACTGGGCACTGTATTTACCTAAATCATGCAGCAACCCTATCAATTCACCTTGCTCATCCAAGCTTAACTTGGCAGCAAAGCCTTTTGCTTTGTCAGCTACACCTAATAGGTGCTGTTCCAACGTATGATTCTTATGCGCTATATAAACCACTTCACCTCCACCTCAATCCGTTCCCACGGATTATTGCTTTTTTTCAACCCTACGATCAAAGCCGATAATTTTTCTCCGTGATCCAGCAGTTGCGAAACGGCGGCGTTGTCTCTTGCGGGGATATAGCCGAGTTTTTCGCCTTGCCAGTCGATACGGACGGCGCGTTGGTCGAAGCGGTTACCGGGTTCCCGGATCAGGGTGACGGATTGGCCGGCGGCGAGTTGCGGCCAGAGCGTTTCGCCCTGGTGGTACTGGAACCCTGCGACCGGGGAGATTTGCAGGGTTTTCCATTGTCTGGCCGCCGGTTTTGCTTGCGTCAATGCCGGTAACGCAAATCCGCCGAGCAGAGCGGTGAGTGATTGCAAAAATGCGCGTCGAGACATGGTGATTCCTTCTCTAATTAATATCCGCTTTCATTATCCGGAGTCACAGGCTCAAAATGTGAGGCTGTGAATTTGTTTTTCTGATTTTTCTTGAAGAAACGTTGGGCAAGTGTCATTTTGAGTAAGAGCGAGAAATCTATTTTGTTGATTATTAAAGATTCCTCGCTGCATTCGGAATGACGCATGCGGATTTAGCGTTTCTTTAAGCCCAATCGCTCGCGCAGTTCGTCGAAAATGGATGAGTCGATTGGTAAATTGGAATCTGCATTGCTTAACTCGAAATCCCGCAGCAGCGCTTCGACCATTTCACGGTCATCTTCGGTTTTGATGGCTTGCAGCGGTGTTTTGCCGTTCAGGGCGGGCAGTTTTTCATGCGGCCATTGGCGGTAGTGTTCACGCATGAGTTCCGTAATTTTTTTCCGTACTTCCGGGCGGTTGTTCAGTTTTTCCTGCTCTTCCCGGCGTTGCCTGGCTTGGGCGCTTTCGCCTTGGTCCGGCATGTGTTCTAGCTTTGCTTGCGGAGATTCGATGACGCTGGTTTTGTAGCGGGCTTCCGGTAATAATTTTTTGATCAGTTTCTGGAATTGTTGCGCGCGTTTGCCGGAATTGACTTCGACGGCGAGCTGGCGGCCGTTGATCCGGATGTGGCCGAGGATGGTGTTCTTGGCATTGTTTTTTTTCAGCCATGGAAATTCGATGCGGTGCAGTCCGCCTGCCGCGTCAAATTCGGCGTCTTGCAGAAGTTCGTCTTCGGTGCTGTCGATGCAAAGCTGTTTTAGCGCGGTGAAAGCCGCTTGCGGAGACTGTATGTCGTAAACGAGTTTTTGAAATACCATCGCATCGCCGTCGGTATTGCGCAGTGACGGCGTGGGTGGATTGAATAGCCGGTCGTAAACTACTTGATAAATGGCGAGCATTTCATGTTCGTATTTTCCGAGCAATGCGGGCGACGGCGGGTTTTCTGATTCGAGTAATTTTTTGCGCAGCTCCAGAATGGCAAATTTTTCTCCGGGCGGAATAAAGAAAGCAGCGCTGGCTTCCAGTATCGCGACGTGATCGACTTTAACCAGCTTGCCAAATACGATTTGCCCGGCTTCGGCGTGCACCGAGGCGGAGTGCTCGGTGGCGTAACATTCTTCGCCGGTCAGGATGTTGCGTAGCAGGAATCCATCGCCGGGGCGCACCGACACAATGTCGAAGAAACTGAATGGCGTTACGCAGCATTGTTCGATGTAGCGTTTCAGGAGCGGATCGAGTTGCCGGCCCATGCTTGCCGAGAAATGCTTCCCCGGTTGTTTTTTTACGGGGGGTATCGGGGATTGAATCGTCCGGGTGCCAGTTAAAAAAGAACCAAGGCATGAATAACTGCAAGTGCGGCGTGTCCGGAGAAAATTCCTCTTCACTCCATAATGTGAAGTCTCCCCATGCTTCCAGCAAGGCGTGCTGGCCCCAATGGTTTTGCGAGAATTTCAGTAATTTTTCAGGCAGTCCATTAATTGCACGGCGTATCTGATGCCATAAAAAATCCTCGGTTTGCTGTGTTTCTTGCGCCTGCAAGCAGCATTGTTTGTATTTTTTGCCGCTGCCGCAAGGGCAGGGGTCGTTACGTCCTGTTTTCATGTTTGTTCCTTGTCACATAATATTCTTGTGCTTGCTGCAAGTTTAACAGGATGGTTTGGCGTAATGTTTCCGGCGCGATGACTTCAACCGCCGCGCCGTGCTTGAGAATGTCCATTACCAGTTCGGTTTCGCTGGCGTAGGGGATGTGGAGTTCATAGCGGCCATCGGGCAGGAATTTTCCTTGCTGCCGCGGGTGCCATTGCTCGTCGGCGACCCAGCGGGCGCGTTCGGTTGTGAAACGTAAAATGGCGGTGCGGGTGGCTTTGCCGGCGAAGATGCCGTAGCCGGTGGCAAAGTGTTCGTCGAGTTCGGCTTCCGGAATTTCGCGCGCGGCGGTATCGAGCAGGGTTGACGCGGCGATGCGTTCCACCGCGAAACTGCGCAAGGCTTCGCGTTTGTGGCACCAGGCATCGAGATACCAGTTGTCGCGGTAATGTGTGAGGCGTTGCGGGGATACGGTGCGTTCGGTTTGTTGATCGCGGCTGCGGCTGTGGTAGGCGATGTTGAGTTGTTTGCGTTGCAGCACGGCGCTGGCGGTTGTTTGAAAATGTTTCAATCCGGTTTGCCTGCCCATCATACTCAGGATGCGGATGCGATGGGCGGTGATTGGCGGATTGTTCGAATGTTGCGCTGCGAGAATTTTTTCCAGCCGGTTTTTGACCGGTTTGAGTTGCGCGCCGAGCAGGCCCGGCTCGATTTGTTCGAGCAATTGCTGCGCGGTCAGCAATGCGTGCAATTCGTTGGCGTCGAACCAGACGCCGGGCAGTTCGAAAACATTGCTTTCTTTGGTGTCGTAGTGATAGCCGTTACGGTCGCGGTCGTATACCAGCGGGGCGTTGAAATTATCCCGCAGCATATCGATGGCGCGAGTAACCGTCGCGCGCGAGCATTCCAGCAGTTCTTCGAGGCGCTTATGCGAGACCGGCAAGCGATGGGCCGCCAGAATGCGGTGTAGCTGATAGAGCCGTTGAAAAGGATTCAATCGCGTAGTCCTGTCATTTTAAAGTGTCATTTTCCAGGCCGGTATTGCCCTTCCTGACCGGCGCTTGCCACCTTCCCGAAAGTATTCTCCGCGATTATATCGCCGCGATCATGATGCGGCGGAATAGTTTATATCAATCTTAGTTGTCGATTAAATATTGCTGGTGTTTGCTTTAAACAGAGTCAATCTAATTCATTTTAATTTATCCGTTGATATTCAGTTGGTTATTATATTAATAATATTGTATGAAAGAATTATCCTACAACTTTAAAGGAATTTTTCTTAGAAAAAATAAGAAATTACTGGCAGAACCTAATGGATGAGGCTCCGTAATTAAAGCTTCGTTTTAAGATTCATCTGGTTTTCAGATAGCACAAAAGGAGCGTTAATCCATGTTTCAGGAACAGACGGAACAAACGGCAAATAGAGCAACGGATTCGAGTAGCGTCGCAGTTGCAGGGGCAACCAATGAGTATCTGACTTTCCGCTTGGGAAAAGAAGAGTATGGAATCGAGATACTAAAAGTGCAGGAGATCCGTGGCTATGAAGCCATCACGCAGATAGCCAATGCGCCCGACTTCATCAAAGGTGTGGTGAATTTAAGGGGCATCATCGTGCCGATCATTGATATGCGGATTAAATTCAGATTGACTGACGTGGATTACAACCAATTTACAGTGGTTATCATTTTAAACGTTGCCGGCCGGGTAATGGGTATTGTGGTGGATGGCGTGTCGGATGTGATTAATTTGACAGCCGATCAATTACGACCGGCACCAGGTTTGGGATCGGTTATTGATACCGAATATATCATGGGGTTAGGAACCATTGATGATCGGATGCTCATTTTAATCGACATCGAAAAGATGATGAGTAGCAGTGATATGGGTTTGATCGAACAAAGCATTAATTGATTTTAGAGACGGATTGGATATTGGTAGGTTACTTTGAGGAGAATTAAATGTTTAATAATATGACGATTAAATCACGATTGGTACTTGTTATCGGCATACTGTCAGTTTTGCTCGCCGGTGTTGGCGGTTTGGGTTTGTACGGAATCGATCAATCCAATGGAAATTTAAAGACGGTATACGAAGACCGGACTGTGGTACTGGGTGATTTAAATACGGTTCTTGACCGGGTTCATCGGGTACGTCTGAACGCAGTGATGGCAGCGAATATGAAAGATGTTTCCATTGCCAAGCAACGTACTGCGATGACGGCGGAAAGAGATGCCGAAATCGAAGCAACATGGCAAAAATTCATGAATACGATTCTAACGCCTGAAGAAGAGCAATTGGCAAAAAGCTTTACACAGCAATGGGCGATTTATAAAGAATCACGCAATCGCACAATGAATTTGGCGATGACGGGGGATTTTGAAAATGCCCATGCCAATGCGACGTCCGATGCGGTACCAAAATTTGATGAGGCGCATAAAACTTTGATGGCTTTGATCGAATTGCAGTCGAAGGTTGCAGGACAAGAATACGCTGAAGCGCAAAGCAATTTCAGTACGATGTTTGCGCTTACAGCAACGATGGTGGGATTAGGAGTTGTACTGGCGGTAATCATCGGCATGCTGCTAATTCGTGCCGTGATAGGTCCACTCAATGAAGCGGTAGCTGTCGCTAACGCGGTAGCGGCTGGTGATTTGACTAGCCGCATTGAAGTGAACTCGAACAATGAAACAGGGCGTTTGCTGCAAGCGCTGAAAACCATGAATGACAATCTGGTTGACTTAGTCGGAAAAGTGCGTTCGGGCACGGATCAGATTGCCACGGCATCGGGAGAGATTGCATCGGGCAACTCGGATCTGAGTCAGCGCACCGAAGAACAAGCGTCAAGCCTGGAAGAAACTGCATCCAGCATGGAAGAATTGACCTCAACCGTCAGACAAAATGCCGATAATGCACGCCAAGCGAATCAACTGGCGGCAGGCGCATCGGAAGTTGCAGTCAAGGGTGGTGCGGTAGTAGGGCAAGTGGTGCAAACCATGAGTTCGATTAATGAGAGTTCCAAGAAAATTGTCGACATCATCAGCGTGATCGATGGCATTGCATTCCAAACCAACATTCTGGCATTGAACGCAGCAGTCGAAGCGGCCCGGGCCGGGGAGCAAGGCCGTGGCTTTGCGGTGGTGGCGACGGAAGTAAGAACCCTGGCGCAACGTTCAGCAGCGGCGGCAAAAGAGATCAAAGAGCTGATCAGCGACTCGGTGGCGAAAGTGGAAGACGGTACCCGTCTGGTCGACGAAGCAGGTGCGACGATGGATGAAATCGTGAGCGCGGTGAAACGTGTGACCGATATCATGAGCGAAATTTCCGCGGCATCACAAGAACAAAGCTCTGGAATCGAACAGGTCAATCAAGCGGTTACGCAGATGGACGAGGTGACGCAACAGAATGCCGCGCTGGTGGAGGAAGCAGCCGCAGCCGCCGAATCGATGCAAGAACAAGCGCAATCGCTAACACAAGCAGTAAGCGTGTTCAGGTTGTCTGGTGAAAGTTCTATGTCAATGCTTGTAAAAAGAAACAATCGTCCAGCAACGGTTGCTAAATTGCCTAACCGCGGCCCGGCAACGAAAAAAGCGTTGGTAAAATCCAGTGCGAGCCCGGCCAGTGAACCGGCGCCTCGCAAAGTTGCAGCCGGAGGCGGTGGAGAGGATTGGGAAGAGTTCTAACAAAATTCTTGGAGTATCACCACCGGATGATCGGTGATACTCCATCCAGTAATCAATCTTATCTAGTCAAGCCTGTGCCGGAACGATCCCGGCACAGCAATTTATGATAAAAGCCTAACCGTTTCTCGGTGATTTTTCCTTGTTTTACCGCTGTTAGTATTGCACACCCAGGTTCTTTAAGGTGGCGGCAATTACTAAATTTGCATTGACCGAAGTAGGGATGGAATTCGAGAAATCCCCATGCCAGGTTTTCTTCCTTAATGTGATTCAGGCCGAATTCCTGGAAGCCGGGGGAGTCGATGACGGCGCTGTTTTCATCGAGATGGTAAAGCTGAGAGTACGTGGTGGTGTGTGTGCCTGAGTCGAGCGCTACGGAAATTTCCGCAGTGGCACGCCGTGCTTCCGGAATCAAGGAATTGAGTAATGTCGATTTGCCCATGCCGGATTGTCCGGCCAGTACGCTCAAGTGATTTCTCAGGTGGGGGCGAAGTGCGGATACATCCTGCAGAGCGCTGACCGGCAGAATACGATAGTCCAAATTCTGGTACAGCGATAGTGTTTGCATTGCCGTTTGGGTCGGTGCGATCAGATCAGCTTTGTTCAGTACGATTAATACTTCGATATTTTCACTTTCGGCGGCAGCAAGGCAGCGGCTGATAAGCTCTTCGCTGAAACTCGGAACCGCTGCAACGACGATGATGATTTGCGTGACGTTGGCGGCGATGATTTTTTCCTTGAAGGCGTCGCTGCGGTAGAGCAACGAGATGCGCGGTTGTACTGTCTCAATTACACCTTGTCCGATGGTGGTTAATTGGTATTCAACCTGATCACCGCATGCGACACCGCTTTTTTTGCCGCGCATGACACAAGAGACAATTTCACCGTTAGCTGTTTCAACTGAAAAGTGTCTGCCAAATGCAGCAACAACCAGCCCGGTCTGGCAGGGCGGTTGTCGCTTGTGATTGCGGCTAATATTCAAATTGCGAATAACTTGTCGATTTTCGCCGCACAAATGAAATCATTTTCAGATAAACCACCGATGGCGTGTGTGGTGTAGGTTACAGCGCATTGATTGTAGCCTACCAGCATATCAGGATGGTGATCCTCGCGATGCGAAATCCAAGCTACTGCATTCACGAATGCCATGGTCTGGTAATAATTCTTAAAGGTGTAGGTTTTACTGATCTGTTTATCCTGTAATTGCCAGCCTTCAATTTGCTGCATAAAGGCGGTAGCCTCCGCGCTTGATAGCGGCGAGATACCGCCTTCGCACGGTTTGCATTGCTTGGATGTTAAATCGCACACGGTCGTATTCATGCTTGCCCCTGGTTTTGTAAATGTGCGACACGGATCGATGCTGGCGGGTGTGAATCGTAAAATGCCGAATGCAATGGATCAGGTGTCAGTGTCGCGGCGTTGTCTTGATAGAGTTTTACCAGTGCATGTATCAGATCGTCCGCCGAAGCGTTTTGCGCGGCATAGGCATCGGCTTCAAATTCATGCTTGCGGGAATACAGGCTGGAGATTGGATGTAGCAGGAAAGTGAATACCGGCATCACCAGAAAGAACAGCAATAACGCCATTGCGGTTGACGGCACGCTGCCGGCGGTTACGCCCAACCCTTCGTAAAACCAGGCTTGTTGCATCGAATAGCCCAACAGCGACAGAAATCCGAGGCTGATGATGAAGGATACTGCGATGCGCTTGATGACGTGGCGCAATTTGAAGTGCCCCAGTTCATGCGCCAGTACTGCTTCGATTTCAGCCGGTTCGAGGCGCGCTAATAAGGTATCGAAGAACACGATGCGCTTGGTTTTGCCGAAGCCGGTGAAATAAGCGTTGCCGTGATTGCTGCGGCGCGAGCCGTCCATCACGAACAAGCCGCTGGCAGTGAAGCCGCATTTATTCATCAACTGCTCGATGCGTGTTTTCAAAGCGGCGTCTTGCAACGGTGTGAATTTGTTAAACAGCGGTGCGATCCAGGCCGGATAGATCGCCAGCACGAACAGGTTGAACGCGATCCACGCAAACCAGGCATACAGCCACCACAAATCCCCCGTTTTTTCCATCAACCACAGCACGCAAAACAACAAGGGGGCGCCAAGCAGTAGACCGATAGCAGTTTGTTTGATCAGATCAGTGAAAAACATCAGCGGGGTCATTTTGTTGAAACCGAAACGTTCTTCGATTACAAACACACGGTAATAGCTTAATGGGAGCTCAACCGCGCTCATGATCATGAAAGTGCTGATAATCAGCGCCATGCCGTGAACGACCGGGTCGCTGAACCAGCCAGCCCAGAATTCGCTTAAAGCACTCAAACCGCCGCCGAGGGTAAATGTCAGCAGCAGCACAACATGCAGAAGGATACCGGGGTATCTGGTGCTGGTTTTTGCGCAAGTGTAAGCCGCTGCTTTCTGATGATCGGCCAAACTGATCTTGCTGGCAAATTCTTCCGGTACCTGGTGCTGATGCGCCCGGACGTGGCGGATGTGCCGGATAGATAACCAAACTTGCATCAGCGTGGTGACCAGCAGTGCAAATAAGAAAATCAAAGTAAATGTTTGCATAGTCCTTACCAAAAGTTCATGGATTTGAATTCAAGGAGCATTCAAGTGGAATTGCGATCTTGAGTCTGCATTTTCAGTCTGATTAAAAGTGACTGTATGTCGTCGATATGACACAATTCAGAGCTTAGCATTCAAAATTTTATAAACATTATGGCACAAGATAACAATAACCTCATCTGGGTGGACATGGAAATGACCGGACTCAATCCGGATACCGACTGCATCATCGAAGTGGCTGTCGTGATTACCGATTCGCAATTGAATACGGTTGCAGAAGGGCCTGTTCTGGTCGTGCATCAATCCGATGATGTGTTGAACGGCATGGATAAATGGAATCAATCGACGCATTCCAAATCCGGTCTGATCGATAAAGTGAAAACTTCGTGCCTGAATGAAGCAGAAGTCGAAGCGCAATTGCTTGAATTTTTGAAATTGTACGTACCGCGCGGCGTATCACCGATGTGCGGAAATTCAATTTGCCAAGACCGGCGTTTCATGGTGCGCTCGATGCCGCAGCTTGAAACCTACTTCCATTACCGCAATCTCGATGTCAGTACTCTGAAAGAGTTGGCTAAACGCTGGAAACCCGAGATTGCATCCGGCTTCAGCAAAGAAAGTAAGCATGAAGCGCTAGCGGATATATATGACTCCATCAACGAACTCAAATACTACCGCCAGCATTTTATTATTGGGTGAGGCATCATACCCTGTGAACTTTAAAGGTAAGCGCTTTTCAAATTGGCTGGTTTTACTATCCCTCTTCACTTTATTCACTGTTACGGAGAAACAAAATGTTTCATAACAAAAGTCTTTTATATTTGGCAACAATTACTCTATTGACCGTTTCTGCACCGGTGGTTTTTGCTGCTGAAGCTGGCAAAGCAGGCGGCCATCAACATCAGGGGGAACAGCATCAAGCGCATGGCAGCAACCAATCCAAACATAGCCACGATCAGCACGATGGTCATCAGTGCGAGCACATGGTGGCGGTTGATGCCAATACAGATGGCAGGATCAGCAAGGAAGAATTCATGAAACATCACGAACAGATGTTTGATAAAAAGGACATCAATAAGGATGGTTTTATTGATAAAGAAGAAATGCATCGCATGATGGGAAAAATGCATCAGCATATGGAAGAAAATAAACAACACAAACATGAACATGATGACCATCAGAAGACCGATGGTCATTCACACAATGGTGCAAAAAAATAGCGGGTTTCTGCAAATTTGGCAGCGGCTTTTTTCTCCTCTTCTCCTTTAGGCTGCTGCCAAAGTCTGATAACCGGTTAATGTCGTAATCCGGCCGGTGCTCGTGGAGGCGCCTTTTGTTCCAAAGGTTGCGGATCTAATACCGCAACCGTCAAGCTGTCATCATTAAAGTACTTCCGCGCGACATCGCGGACTTGTTCCGCAGTTACTGCTTTTAATTTCTCTAAAATAAGATCCGTGTCCCGATAGGATACTCCGATGCTTTCCAGTCGGCCTATTTGCATGGCCTGGGAAAACATGGAGTCGAGCTGATAGACGTGGCCGGCAATTACTTGCGCTTTAACCCGTGCCAGTTCTGCTGCTGTTACCCCGGTTTTAGCGATTTTTTCAATTTCTCCTCGTAATGCCTGTTCCAGTTCTGCAACAGTTTTACCTGCGCTCGGTACCGCGCTAAGGAAGAAAAGGCTTGGGCCACGTGCCATGGCGCCGTAGCCTGCGCTTGCGGAGCTGGCAATCTGGCTTTCACGCACTAGTGATTTATTCAGTCGCGCGGATGCGTTGCCATCCAACACGCCTTCCAAAATTTCCAAAGCGTAAGGCTCCCAGTCTTCCTGGACATTTTTGATCGCCGGAGCATGGTAGCCCATAATTAGATAAGGTAATTCCGCCGGCGCCTTGACGGTTATTCGTTTTGAGCCAAGTTGCGGCGGTTCTGATTGTGGTTTGCGCTCATTGAAAGAAAACAATGGGCGGGACTGAATTGCGCCGTAGTATTTTTTTGCTAACTGATGTACTTCTTCAGCATCAACATCACCGACCACTACCAATATCGCATTGTTCGGCGCATACCAGCGGTCGTACCAGTCTTGCACATCATCTACAGTCATGTTTTCTAAATCATTCATCCAGCCGATGATCGGATTTTTGTACGGATGCGCTTGGTAGGCGACCGACATCATTTTTTCGTACAGCAATGAACGTGGTTGGTCGTCGGTGCGCAATCTTCTCTCTTCCATGACGACTTTGATCTCTTTTTCAAACTCTTCTTTGGTGATCAGCAAATTGCGCATCCGGTCCGATTCCAGTTCCATCGCCATAGGCAAATGTTTTTTGTGCAATTGCTGATAATAGCCGGTGTAATCGTAACTGGTAAAAGCATTTTCGCGCCCGCCGGCCGCTGCAATTTTTTTCGAAAATTCACCATTCGGAACTTTCTCAGTGCCTTTGAACATCATGTGTTCCAGCACATGCGCTACACCGGTAACACCATTGACTTCATCGATACTGCCTACTTTGTACCAAATTTGAGTGACGACCACCGGTGAGCGATGATCTTGTTTTACAATCAACTTTAAGCCATTATCGAGCAAGAATTCATGCGGATTGGCAAATACTGCGGATGGTGCCGACAGGCTGATGAGCAATAGAAAATTGCAAATTGAAAAGATACTAAAAAAAGTGCTACGGTTATCAGAATTCATTTTTACTAACCAAAATGTGAGTAAACAGACTAAAATCGCGTTTTGAAAATATCACTGTTCATAGAGCCTACCAGAATGTTTAGTTTTTTTAAATCTAAAAAAGATCCAGCAGATTCAACTGAAATTCCGGCTCCATCAGACACTGTATCCGAATCCAATCAGGAAGAACCGGTAAGTTTTGCGAGCAAGCTCAAGCAAGGTCTTGCCCGTACCCGGCAGAATTTAGGCAGGCAGTTATCCGGTCTGTTCGGCGGCGGTAAAATCGACGAAGCATTATACGAAGAGCTGGAAACCATACTTTTAACATCCGATATTGGCGTCAGCGCAACGCAGCAACTGCTGGAGGATTTGCGCAAGCAGGTTAAACGCGATGCTTTAACCGATTCCGCGCAATTGAAGCAAGCGCTCAAGGCATCTTTGACTGCCTTGCTGAAACCGTTGGAGCGGTCATTGGATACCAGCGCGCATAACCCGTTCGTGGTTATGATTACCGGTGTGAATGGTGTGGGAAAGACAACATCGATCGGTAAGCTTGCCCGGTACTTCCAGAATCAAGGAAAAACGGTGTTGCTGGCTGCTGGCGATACGTTCCGTGCAGCGGCGCGCGAGCAGTTGATCGCTTGGGGGGAGCGCAATAATGTCGTTGTCATAGCGCCCGATAGCGATCCCGACAAAAAAAGCGATCCGGCCGCGGTGATTTTTGATGCAGTTACCTCAGCCAAAGCGCGCGGTATTGATATCGTGCTGGCGGATACTGCCGGACGATTGACGACGCAGTTGCATTTAATGGAAGAAATCAAGAAAGTAAAACGCGTGATCGCCAAGGCGCTGCCCGATGCACCGCACGAAGTGCTGCTGGTATTGGATGCAAACACCGGTCAGAACGCGTTAGCGCAAGTGAAAGCATTTGACGAGGCGCTCCAGGTGACCGGTTTGATTCTCACTAAGTTGGACGGAACGGCCAAAGGCGGGGTCGTTGCGGCAATTGCCGCGCAATACCCGCAAAATCCCCCGGCGCTGCGCTTTGTGGGTGTCGGTGAAGGCGTGGATGATTTAAGGCCGTTTGACGCGGAAGAATTTGTCGATGCCCTATTCGATTAAGCAAGCTGAAAATTTGAGTCAGCCATGATTGTTTTTAAAAATGTCAGCAAACGCTATCCTGACGGTTATGTGGCGTTAAATAACGTTGATCTGACCGTACCAGCCGGTGAAATGGTTTTTCTTACGGGTCATTCAGGAGCTGGCAAGAGCACTTTGTTAAAGTTGATCGCTGCTCTTGAACGGCCGACTTCCGGTACGATTTCCATCAGCGGGCAAAATATCGCTCAGCTCAAGCCGGCTGCCATTCCGTATCTGCGCCGCAAAATCGGTTTTGTATTTCAGGATCACAAATTGCTGTTTGATCGCAATGCATTTGAGAATGTTTTGCTGCCGTTGCAAATCGGTAATTTTGATAGCAAAACTGTGGCTTCCCGGGTGCGAGCCGCATTGGATAAAGTCGGCTTGTTGAAAAAAGAAAAAGCCATGCCGGTCGCATTGTCCGGCGGGGAGCGTCAACGGCTCTGTATCGCGCGCGCGGTGGTGCATCGTCCGTCGATATTGATTGCAGATGAGCCGACCGGTAATCTGGATGTGGAGTATGCCCGCGATATCATGACCATGTTCACATCGTTCAACCAAGTGGGTGTTACTGTACTGATTGCCACGCATGATGCATCGCTGCTGGAAGACACCCAGCATCGAATTTTGTCACTCAAACAAGGAAAGCTGGCGGCATGATGCGCGCATGGCTGACACAACATGCGTTTGTATTTTTTCATACGCTGAAGCGATTGATTGCTACACCGGTTACAAGCCTGCTGAGCATTACGGTAATGGGTATTGCGTTGAGTTTGCCAACCGGAATTTATGTGCTGATGGAGAATTTGCAGTCCCTGTCCGGGCAAGCAGCTAGTACGCCGCAGATGAGCTTGTTTCTGCAACAAGATGCGCAGCAGAATGATTTCAACCGTGTCAAACAACGACTGCAAGAAGAGTCGCGGATTGTAAGTTTTCAGTTCATATCCAAAGAAGTTGCGTTAAAGCAGTTGCAACAGGATAGCGGTCTTGCCGATGTCATGGCCGGGTTGACGCGTAATCCGCTACCCGATGCGTTCATTGTGCACTTGGAGCACAATTCATCCGATGCCCTCGAACAGTTGCGTGCGGAAATGCAAAGTTGGCCGGAAGTGGCGCATGTGCAATTCGATTCCGAATGGATAGAACGGCTCAACGCGTTACTGCAATTGGGACGCGCGGTTATTCTGATGCTGGCGACGTTGCTGAGCGTCGCCATTATCGCCATTATGTTTAATACCATTCGCTTGCAAATCCTGACTAAGCGCGATGAAATCGAAATCTCAAAACTCATTGGCGCAACCGACAGTTTTATTCACCGGCCTTTTTTATATTTCGGCACTATCCAAGGATTGGCTGGCGGTATTGCGGCATGGTTGATTGTAGCGCTCTTTATCAGTGCTCTGAACGAAGAGCTTGGGGTGCTGGCCGGCCTCTACGAAGTTGACATTCATTTGCAGCACTTGTCGCTACAGGACAGTTTGAGTTTACAATTGTTCTCAGCTTGGCTCGGATGGCTGGGCGCACGCATTTCCGTTGCAAATCATCTCTGGCAAATCGAACCACGCTAAGCTTATTGTCTGTTGTGAAACTTTTCAAAAGTTTGGCACTCTCATTTCGGGAGTGCTAAAATGCAATTTACCCGAAAGTTCGCACAATACCTTACAGGAGATTATTACGATGACGAATGCTTTGACACTGCCGGCTGTTGGGGGAAGTATTGAAAGCTATATTCAGTCTGTTAATTCTTTCCCGATCCTCTCGCAAGAGGAAGAAACGGGTCTGGCACGGCGCTTATGGAATCACGGCGATATTGAAGCTGCTCAGAAACTGATTTTGTCTCATCTGCGTTTCGTTGTGGCGATAGCGCGCGGCTACAAAGGATATGGGCTTCCGCAAGCGGATCTGATCCAAGAAGGCAATATCGGATTAATGAAAGCGGTGAAGCGCTTTGACCCGGAACGCGGTGTTCGTCTGGTATCTTTTGCAGTGCATTGGATCAAGGCTGAAATTCATGAATTTATTATGCGTAATTGGCGCCTTGTTAAAATAGCGACAACCAAGCAACAACGTAAATTGTTTTTTAACTTGCGGAGCATGAAGCAAGGATTGGATACCATGAATCCGCAAGAAGTCGAAGCCATGGCCACGCAATTAGGCGTCAAATCGGAAGAAGTGGTGGAAATGGAAAAACGTTTTAACGGCTCGGATATTTCATTGGAACCGCTTTCCGATGAGGAAGACGATACATTCAGTCCGATCAGTTATCTGACGGATGGTGCTGAACCCTCACAAATTCTGGAAAGCGTGCAAATTACCCAGATGCGCGAGCAAGGTTTGCAACATTCCCTCGAGTGCTTGGATGATCGTAGCCGCCATATCATCGAAGCGCGTTGGCTACGAGAAAAAGACAGCGCTACGTTGCATGATCTCGCTGCGGAACTGGGCGTGTCGGCTGAACGGGTACGGCAAATCGAAGCAAAAGCGCTGCAAAAAATGCGCGGCACCATGACAGCGACTGCGTAATAACTATATAATTCTACTTAACACCCGTTTGGCGTAAACCAGTCAAACGGGTGTATTAATTCCAGCACACCGGAGAGGTACCGAAGCGGTCATAACGGCGCTGACTCGAAATCAGATGGTCAGGGTAACCTGGCACATGGGTTCGAATCCCATCCTCTCCGCCAGTTTTCTTCCAAACGTTGCCCAGCAACACCAAAAAATACCTTTAAAATAAAAAAGTTACATAAATCTAGCCAATCATTGGCAACCTCGGTAAAAGCGGGTAACATTCCTGAAAATGGGTAAAAAAGCGGGTAAAAAACATACCCGTTTTTTGTATTGTTTAACGATACTTGGGAGTTGCATGAAACTCACCGATTCAATCATTAAAGCAGCAAAGCCAAGGGACAAACGCTACAGCCTGCCCGATGGCAAGGGTCTTGTTCTATGGGTACAGCCTGACGGTCAAAAATGCTGGCGTGTTCGCTTTACTTCCAAGTACTACTCGTTAACGAGCAACACTGAGGTCCGATTCAGGCTTAATTGGTATGACAAGTTTCCATAACTTGTTGAACCAGATAGTGGAATCGGGTTGTGGCTCATAGAAGTGGTACCGCAAAACCGGACAGGTTGCCAAGCTCTGTTATGAACACTAAAGAGGATCATAATTATGAGCAAGAAACGAAAACAATATGCCAGTGAATTCAAAGACAAGGTGGCAATAGCAGTAATCCAAGGGAAGAAACCGTGCTGCAGCTGGCGTTGCGTTACGGAATTTACCCAACACAGATCAACAGCCGGAAGCGGCACTTGATAGAGCAAGCTGCGGAGTTATTTGCTGGCAGAAACCAAGAACGTAGTATTGATGATTTGCGTCGAGTCATCGGACAATTGACGGTGAAACGGGGGGGGCTAGCCAAAAAGCTTAATCATTGAGTGCGCGAGAGCGAAAAATGATGATTGAGTCCAACCAACAATTGAGTCTCACTCGTCAGTGCCAGTTATTGGATTTATCGTGATTGGCCTTATTCTTATTATTACCGGCCGCAACCGATCGCTGACGATCATCTGGCTTTGTTAAGCAAGATGGACGAGCAATATCTCAGAACACCGCAATACGGCTCACGAAGTTATGCGACCTGGTTTCAGCGCCAAGGCATTCTGTCTACCAGCGCGGCATTTATCGAAGTATTGTAGCGACATCGTGTTCAAATCAGCCTGGACGGCAAGGCTGCTAGTATGATTTTTTGTCGAACGGCTGCGGCGCACCGTCAAGCGTGAACTCTGTATCCCTAATATTCAATAACCTAAAGTAGGTAAGAAGCGGTTTAATCCCCTGGTTCAATTGGTACAATCAAGAACGTTTTTATCAGAGACTCAACAATTAAACCTTCATCGCGCGGCGCCTCAATTGTTACATTAAGACCCACTTTAACTTCCTAAGATCAAAGTGTATTATTGATAACAAGCAGAATATGGATTTATATTAGAGCGTTAGTGGTTGGTGGTGATATCATTTGCTAGAGCGGCATAGAAACTATCACCTCAACTAATCTGCCTTGTCTGTATAAAAATTGAATGATGATGTTTTATAGATAGGTGAATGTGCTGCGACTAAGGCGATGATAATTGGCATGTTCAATATCGCATAAATAATGGATCAATGGACCGGTGCTTTTGCAAACACTAGGGAGTACTAAATATAATTGCGTTAATATGTCAAATCAGAAAATACAAGTAATGCTTGTGGACGATCATGCTATGATGCGTCACGGTATTTCGTTACTCGTTAACAATGAACCCGATATGAAGGTGTGTGCTGAAGCTGGTGATGGCGGTGAGGCGTTGGCACTGCTTAGAAGAAATGTGCGTGTGGATATTGTTTTGCTCGATATAACACTTAAAACAGTTCCTGGTTTTGAAGTTATTAAAAGTATCCATCTACTGTTACCTGCATTACCTGTACTTTTTGTTTCAATGCATGACGAGGAGATCTATGCCGAGCGTGCTTTACAGGTTGGTGGGCGCGGTTATGTTTCAAAACAAGAAACGGGCGAAGTACTGTTAATTGCTATCCGTGAAGTATTGCAAGGTAATATTTTTCTCAGTAAGAATATGCATGCCAAGCTGCTGAGAAAAATCAAAATCGGACATTCAGAGCCGGAGCGATTAATTGACTCGCTGACTCTTAGTGAATTTGAAATTTTTCATTTGATTGGTGCGGGGCACAGTAGTCAGGAAATTGCTAAGTTGCTTAACCGGAGTGTCAATACAATTGAAACGCATCGTTTTAATATTCGCAGTAAATTGAATTTAAAAGATGGTACAGATTTGATCCATTTTGCAACCCAGTGGAATTTAGCTGAATTAAGAAAAGCGATGTCTTAGTTTTCTGATGTAGTTGGATTCGATTCGAGTACGCACCGAGCAGTTTATCGGCGTATCAGATTTTCCCAAAAGAACTTGATATTCTCATTGACTGTTTGCGATGTTCTGCAGAAAGTTAAAGATCGTAATCTCTCGTACCTATCACTGTTGTATTTATTTATCCTCAATCAGGTAAAATCGGGCAATCTTTTCTGCGCTAATGAAGGGGGTCGAGGAATTATTGAATCTGCTTTATTGGCTGCCACTAAGTGAGTAATTCGTTCGGACAGAATTTTGGGGCTATGATTCTGGTCGGGTTGTACTGGTTTATAGTACGTTATAAAGTATGCATCCTGTTTCGTAAGCGATGATACGGCACGCTTTGCAGGAATATCAAAATAATAAATTGCTCAATTATGTCAATTTTGAAAGCACAAGTAATGCTGGTGGATGGTCATGCCATGATGCGGCAAAGCATTGCAATACTGGTTAACCAAGAGCCCGATTTGGAGGTTTGTGCTGAAGCAAAAGATGGTGTCGAAGCGATAGAGGCGCTAAAGCGAAATAGTAATGTGGATGTTGTGTTATTAGCGGTAACTTTTAGAACGATATCAGGCTTTGAAATAATAAAAGATATACAGTCTCTATATCCCGCATTACCCGTACTTTTTGTTTCCATGAATAATGAAGAGATTTATGCTGAACGTGCTTTACAAGCGGGCGCTTATGGGTACGTCATGAAACAAGAATCCGGCGAAGTACTAATCAATGCTATTCGCGAGGTACTTAAGGGAAACATTTTCCTAAGTAAGAAAATGTATGCAAAACTCTTAAATAAGATAATACTGAAACGTTCTGATACCGAACAATTGATCAATTCATTGACACCAAGCGAGTTTGGCGTATTGAATCTAATTGGAAAAGGGCATAGTTGCCAAGAAATTGCCAAATTACTTGATCGCAGTGTAAAAACCATCGAATCACATCGTTTAAACATCCGTGCTAAATTGAATTTGAAAGACAGTACTGAATTGATACGCTATGCAACCCGATGGATCAATGGACAACAATAAATCTAATGACACTAAAGTAAATTACGTACTGAGGATTAATGTTTTAGCATTTACCATCACCTTTAATTTCATCAACATGTTTATGTTTTTCGTCGTCAAGCGGATGTGAGTGGATCAAGTTGCCATGACGGTGTAAATTTGTATGAAGGGAAATTTTTTCTCGAATATATTGAATAAAAACAGAAAGACAGAAAATAAAAGCACCGAACAAAACAATGGTGGCGCCAGAGGCTATATTAAAAAAATAACTTAAATACATACCTCCTGCACCGATCATAATACCGATTATTATAGAATATAATAGCATTATACTAAATCGATCTGTCAATAAGCGCGCTGTCATCGCAGGTATAATCAATGCCGCAGCGATCATTGTGACGCCAACGATGTTCATCGCAACTATGACAGACAACGTAAGCAATACTGCAAACAATAGTTGTAAAGCTTCTGTTCTGATACCGAAAATCTGCGCGGCTTCTTGATCAAAAATCGAAAACAGTAACGGTCTGTATGTCAAAAACATAATGGCTATTGTAACTACTGAAACTAATCCAATAATCATTAAGTCGCTATCTGTAATGCCCAGAATGTTGCCGAACAATGCTGCTTCAAGACTTTTGTTCAAATTACGCTGCTGACTGATGACAGCTACGCCTAGTGCAAAAATAGCGGTTGTGACAATTCCGATAGCTGCATCTGATTTTATTTTTTTATTTTTGGTAAGCTGGTTTATCATTAATGCAGCGAATAGCCCCGTTATTCCAGCGCCGACATAAAAATTGAAATTGAGGACGAAGCCTATTATCGCACCGCCAAATGCAGCATGCGACAAACCATGGCCGACATAGCTCATGCCGCGTAGCACAACGTGAGTTCCTATCAGTCCGCATAAAGCTCCGATTAAAACAGCAGCTATTAAACCGTGAAGGAAAAATTCGTAATATAAAGGCTCCAAAAGGAATTGCATTGCTGTGTTACATATCGTGATTGAATTTTAATGGCGTGCTACTGGCGATTAGATGATAATCACCGTGTTGAATGATGATAATGTCGCTGCCGTATGTTTTTGTGAGGATATCGTTTGTGAAAATATCTCGTGGCCGGCCTTCTGCAATGATTCCGTTGTTAAAACAGATCACCCAGGGTAAATGAGAAGCAACGGCATTCAAATCATGCGTTGTCAATATGATTGTCATGCCCTGTTTATTGATATCTCCGAGCAGGTGGAGAATTTCGTGCTGAGTCTTGATATCCACACCAGCAGTTGGTTCGTCAAGAACTAGTAATTGAGGGTTACTAATTAAGGCTCGTGCGAGAAAAGCGCGCTGACGCTGTCCACCGGATGTATGAGCAATGTGCTGGCGTAGGCAGTTATAAATGCCAAGTTTTGCGGCCAGATCTTTTACAAGCTCCCGTTCTTGTTTGCTTTGCCAAGGTAATAGACGTTTGCCAGAATAAAGTCCCATCATAATGACTTCTTCGACCGTTACCGGGAAGCTCCAATCGACACTCTCCAGTTGCGGAATGTAACCTATTTTTAGTTTTTGAACACGCCTGATAGGTTGGCCATTCAATAAGACCTGTCCGCTAAACGCAGCTTGAGTGCCAAGGATCGTCTTAAGTAGAGTTGTTTTGCCACAGCCGGTTGGGCCAACTATGCCGACAAATTGACCTGTTTTAATTTGAAGTGACAAACCTGTAAAGACGACATTGTTCTCATAACTGGTTGTGACGTCAATTAATTGAATGGCAGGAATCATCCCGCGAGTTAGTCGGTTAGATTACTGGCATCAACATGACGGGCGCAAGCTGGCTTGCCACCCAATGCCTTTGTCATGATTTCAATGTTGTTAATCATCATGCCAATAAATGAATGATTGGGCTTTTCTGGCAGCGTATCATCCGAAAGTTTATCAACAAAATTGGCGCCCGATTCACGTGCAATTTGTTCCATAATTTTGCTAGGAAAGACCTCTGATCCAAAAATAGCTGGTATTTTTTCACGCTTAATTTGTTCGATAATATTTATGATGTCGCGAGGACCGGGTTCAGTGAAGCTCGCTGGCTGGATTGCCGCGATAATTTTCATTCCATAACGTGGAGCAAAATAGGCAAAGGAGTCATGATAAGTTACCAATTTGCGGTTACTTTCCGGAATGGTTCCAATGCAAGCAAAAATCGCCTGGTCGAGCCGGTTCAATTTAGCTATGTACGACGATGCATTCGCTTCATAAAAAGCTGCATGGCTTGGATCAAGATTAACTAACCGATCGCGAATGATTGCTACGTATTGTATGGTCATTGCAATGTTAGGCCAAAGGTGTGGATTGGGTTTGCCTTGCTCTTTGGGAAAACTGAAATCATATTGCCATTCTTCCTTAGGAAGTGTTTCGTTTGCCAAATAAACAATGGGGGTACTGGTTCTTTTTACTTTTTCAGCAAGTCTGATTATCGGCTCTTCAAGATTCAAGCCATTTACAATAATGATATCTGCATTTGCCAATATTTTTGCATTACTTGGAACCGGCTCAAATGAATGGGAATCCATCCCGTTCGGGACGAGGCCAGTCACCGCAATTAATGAGCCTCCTACATTTTCAATGATATTGGTTATTGGTGGTACGGTTGTGGCAATGCGCAGATTTTTGCTAATTTCTTCGGCATACGCCGGATTCAGTGTCAAACAGAGCGCTGAATAAAACAAAATCAATGGATGCATTAACTTTATAGTTTTTATCATGCGAGTTAATTGGAATTTTTCAGGACGATTGCGTATCCGTTCCACGGTGTATCTTCTGGCGTGTGGGAATCGGAGCTAGCGGATTGTGTATGTGACTGTGGTTATGATTATGATGATCGTGATCGTGTCCACCGTGATGGTGTCCACCGTGATGGTGTCCGCTCGTGCTATAGGCGCCGGCTTCCGGCTCGAATTGTGCCGATTCTTCGACAACCGTTGCGCCGAGTCCTTCAAGCATTTCTTTCAAGACGCTGTCCTGATAAATGCGCAAAAAACCATTCGCTACCTGGGTAACTGTATGACGATTTCCTAAATGAAACGCACAACGTAGTAGATCGTACTCTGTATTGCATGTGATGCGATATGTCGGTTCTTCAGCAGAAATAATTTGAACGACTTTGCCATCATCGCTGCTCAAAAGATCGTTACTTCGCAGAACTGCGCCTCGTTGTGTGAAAATAGCGACTTCTTCACCCGAAGCCAGTGTGGTCCGCAAACGGCTGTTTACGCGCAACTCATAAGGTAAAACCAGTTGCGCATAGATCGAATCAGCATGCGATACTTTAGTATTCAATTTAAGCATTTATATTAATATTCCCTTATAATTTTCTTACTGGACTCTGAAGATGAATAATTTTCTCGCCCGGGTCTATGTCTGTTGCTGATTTGTTTCTTTCTGAATTCTCATGAGTCTCATCAGGTTATTGGGGGGGCTTTCGGAATGACTAAAACCGGGATTTTGGCCATTCGTAATACTTTCTGTACGGTACTGCCTACAAACAAGCTACCTAGAGCCCCTTTGCCTTGGCCGGTCATAACGATCATATCGATAGCGTTTTTTTCAGCGTATTTGCATATTTCTTCAGCAATGTCATCCTCGCATATGACAACATCAATGTTCACTCCAGTATTTATAAAATACTGATTGGCAACCGCATTAAGTTTCTGCTTTGTTTGATCTAATACTTTATCGCGATATTCTTGGATAACATTCGGGTTTGGCATTTGCTGTAAAAGACCAGGCGGCACATTGCCGGTTTGGAGAATGCTTAATAACGTAACTTGGTTCCCTTTCATTTTTGCCGCATAGGCTAAAGCAGCATATGACACATCGGAGAAATCTGTTGTAACTAATAGTTTTTTAGAATCCATAGCAGGAAGATTCCCTTCAAGTAATCGAAAATAGAAACATCTTGCTGATTTTCTTCTTAGTGGTATCAGCGTTCAAATGCAGATATTAGTAGGCTTCTAATATAAAACTGTCAATACTTTACGACCATCTCATAAACAAAAGTTGCACTTAAATTTTGCCTCTTCAAATATTCAATGCCTGATTATTTAATCTGAAATATCAATATCTAACCAGCATCAGAAGTAATATCTAATACTTTCTCTTAAAGAAAAATAGAGAATCCACTGAGCAAAAAATAAAATTTTTCCAGAAGAGGGAATAAAAATTATCCTGAGTAGAAAACAAAAGATTTCCTAATGGTGGAAGATCTCTCAGCGGCTTAATATTCCAAGAGCGCTGGTCTTTTATTAAAGAACATCAATGGATAAAAAATGTATTTGCCTCATCTTTTTTAAGAACGGGGCATGCTTGCGGATTCAAATTTATGGAAAATGAGTTAAGTATCGATGTAAGCAAGAGAGGCGAGTTGGTTAATCGGTACTTGGTTTTGTATACATTCAGTACTTGCAGCAAGAGTATTTTAGTATCAGATGAAATTATATTATATTTTATAAAATCGTTTTTTAGACAGATAAAAAATTTTCGTAATAGAAAGTTTCAGCTTTCTCTTTCTATTACATACTGCATATCATCTATCGTAAAAAAAGGGAGATAATGAATGAAGTTTTATTTCTTATGGATGCATCCGGTATCTGGCATTAATAGTAAGAAGCCAGAAATTCAGCAACAATTGCATCAATGTATGAAAGATACATATAAAGAACATAAGAAACTTTTCAAATGCCTTTTCTTTTCTGCGATTGTAATGATAATGAGTGCAGTCTACTCACCAAATGCAAATGCAGACTCTGTTGTTGAGAACAATTTAAAAACAACATCCAGCAATGACAAAGCAGAAGCTGTTGCTGACAGAAAAAAAATGAATTCGTGGCTTCATGGCAATAACTTCGAAGCTAATCATAATAAAGTAGGTGATCTAAAAGTTGGATTCGATAAATATAAGTTCCGGATAGAATATGATAATTATCGATGGCTGACCATTGGTGCTGGCTATAGAGGTTCCGGTGTGTGGGCGCAAAACACTCAAAATGATTACCGGGATCGGTTTAGTAACGATAATGCTCGTATTTATGTGAACGGGCAAGTTCACCGCTTTGTCAAATTCGAGTTTAACACGGAATGTTTTTGGTGTAATAACACGCACAAGGGTGATTCTCCAAAGAATCTTTACACTGTACTCGATGCAATCGGTAAATTCGAATATAACCGTTATTTCAATATCTGGGGCGGGCGCATGCTTGTTCCTACGGAACGCGGTGAATTAAGCGGTCCCTTCTATCAAGCCACGCACGATCCTTTCAAAACTCCTTTTTTCTCCAGTGACTTCAGTACCCATTTTGGCGCGGGTGGAGCCGGTCGTTATGGCCGTGACGATGGCGGTACTCTCTGGGGAAGTTTAGAACCGGGATTCATCCCGGGCACTCTCGGTTATGCCGGGGGGGTATATCGCGGGTTGAGTTCTAAAAATAATGTGGGACCCAATCATTCAGATGATGTACTGTGGGCTGGCCGGTTAACTTATAATTTTTTAAATCCTGAGCAAAATCCTGGCTATTATACAAGCCAAACTTATTACGGTAAGGCCGGAGATATTCTCGCGCTTGCTTGGGGCTTTTCATACCAAAAGAATGGTGCTGGTTCACGTTCGCATAACAGTGACTTTTTCGGTTGGGTAACTGACGGAGTGTTTGAGAAAGTACTCCCTAAAAATCTAGGCGTTCTTACATTTAATGGTGAGTATAAGAAATTTTATGCAAACTACGATAGATCTGCGTTTTCTGATGGTGGTTGTTTCTGTATTTTTGACGGGCAATCCTGGACGGTGACCGGTCTTTATTTGTTTCCTACCAAAATTGGGATCGGTCAGTTTCAGCCCTATGGTAGATTTACCAGTGTTCAACCCGATTTAAGCAGAAACCGCGAAGAAATTGAAGGCGGTTTAAACTATATCATTGATGGCTTCAATGCCCGGGTCTCAGCCTATTACCAGCATGGTGATTTATTTACGAAAGGCTTAAATTATTCACCGGATGCTTTTGGGGAAAAGGTCAATGTTTTTAAGCTCTCATTCCAGTTGCAAATCTGATCATCATCCGCTGAATATGTGTGTGGCATGAAAAAAGTTTTTCCGGAAGAGAAATGGATGTTATGTAACCAAAGATTCAGATCAGAGATTTTTTGAATACTCTGGAGTTATTGAGATAGGGTCTTGTAATAATTTGTATTATTTAATATTTATCCCCGGATGTGCTTTGTGCAATTTGCGTATAAATTAAAAATGAAAACGATACAGAAACAGAAGGCGCACTAATAGAAATGTCCACATATCGAAATTTACAGCAGAATTCGGAAACGGAAGCCTCTGTGGTATCTATAGACAAGATAAGTAATGATAAACAGCAGGGCATCCGTGAATCCCGGGTAACGGACCATCAAGCTCAGCTTAAATTTGTGCATCCAGCTTCTGAAATAAAGCCGGATGCAAGTATTTCATTAACCTTTGACAAGGAAGCAGGAAAAAGTCGTTTAGCGACACGTGATCATTTTGGACAACTGTATGTGCAAAAGCCATTTTATCCTGAAGGCTCGGAAGTTTGCCACATAGTATTGGTTCATCCGCCCGGGGGAGTCGTCGGAGGGGACAGACTGGAAATAGCGAACCATGTCGGCGCAGATGCTAGCGTGCAGATAACAACACCAGGTGCGGCAAAGTGGTACAGATCCAATGGTCACATTTCGTATCAAAATGTAACGCTTGATGTGAAAACCGGCGGTTCGATGGAGTGGTTGCCGCAAGAAACGATCTTTTTTGACGATGCGCAAGTGGAACTTGTTCAAAGCATCAATCTGGAAAAGAACGCAGTCTATATTGGATGCGAGATATTCTGTCTCGGGCGCACCGCTTTCGGTGAATCATTCAATACCGGTCAAATCAGGCAGAAAGTAACCATATGCAGGGAGAAAAAATTAATCTGGTACGAACAGCTTAATTTACGCGGTGGAAGCGAAGCGATGCGCAGTTCGCTCATTCTGGCTGATAAAACTGTTTGTGCAACCTTGTTAGCGGTTAGTGATTCAATTTGTTCCAACGAGTTAATTAATACACTTCGCAGTCTGACAGCTGACCTTGATAAAGGAGCCGGGATGCTGGGTGTCTCGCAAGTAAAATCAGTAATAGTAGCGCGTTATCTAGGTAACTCAAGTGAAGTTGCACGTATCGTGATGTTAAAGCTTTGGGGTGTTTTGCGTCCAGCGCTACTCGGACGCAAAGCAGAAGTTCCGCGCATGTGGAATACCTGAGTTAAGTTTCTTCGTTACGAATTGATTCTGTTGTTTCACGTATTTTAATGACTTATTTAAAAGGAGGTATTCATGGATCTGACTCCACGAGAAAAAGACAAACTGCAAATTTTTACTGCCGGACTCCTTGCTGAGAGACGTAAAGCACGCGGTGTAAAGCTGAACTATCCTGAAGCAGTTGCTTTGATTACATGTGCTGTTCTCGAAGGGGCGCGCGATGGCCGCACAGTTGCTGAGCTAATGGCCGCAGGCGCGCGCGTTCTGACCCGCGCGGATGTCATGGAAGGCGTTCCTGAAATGATCCATGACATTCAGGTTGAAGCTACCTTTCCAGATGGCACCAAACTGGTAACTGTTCATAACCCGATTTCTTAATAATTCTGCAAGGAGTAAACGACCATGATTCCAGGAGAAACCATCATTGAGTCAGGCGAGATAGAACTAAATGCCGGCCGGAACACAAAAACAATCAGAGTTAAAAATGCAGGCGACCGCCCGGTTCAGGTGGGCTCTCATTTTCATTTTTTTGAAGCGAACTCTGCGCTTGACTTCGATCGGCAACAGGCTTACGGCATGCGATTGAATATTATGGCGGGAACCGCGATTCGTTTTGAACCGGGCCAGGAGCGTACCGTTGAGCTCGTTGATCTTGCAGGGAGCAGAATAATCTATGGATTTAACCAAAAAGTTATGGGCCCGCTTGTTTAATCAATCTGATGATAAGCAGCAACCACAGAACAGACAATCAAAAGGAGCAGAAAATATGAGCTTTAAAATTTCGCGCCAGGCCTATGCTGAAATGATGGGGCCGACTACTGGGGACAGAGTTCGTTTAGCAGATACTGAACTGTTCATCGAAATAGAAAGCGATTACACCATTTACGGCGAGGAAGTTAAATTTGGCGGCGGCAAGGTCATCCGCGACGGCATGGGACAATCACAGCGTAACCATGCGGATGTTATGGATACAGTTATCACTAATGTGATCATTATTGACTACTGGGGCATAGTGAAGGCGGATGTTGGGCTTAAGAATGGCAGAGTTGCGGCAATCGGTAAATCGGGTAATCCCGATATACAACCAGGGGTTACGATGGCCATCGGCGCCGCTACCGAAATTATTGCCGGGGAAGGGCAGATTCTTACAGCCGGCGGTTTGGATACACACATCCACTTTATTTGTCCGCAGCAGGAAGAAGATGCCATGATGAATGGCATTACCACAATGCTGGGAGGCGGTACCGGTCCAGCGGTGGGAACGCTGGCGACTACCTGTACGCCGGGTCCTTGGCATATCCATTCAATGTTGCGGGCCTCCGACGGAATGGTCATGAATACTGGATTTTTTGGCAAAGGCAATGTCAGTTTACCGACACCGAATATAGAGCAGATTCTGGCGGGTGCATGCGGTTTGAAGCTGCATGAGGACTGGGGTACAACGTATGCTGCGATTGATAACTGTCTGACGGTTGCCGACAAAATGGACGTACAGGTGGCGATTCATACCGATACGATTAACGAGGGCGGTTATCTCGAGAATACAATCAAAGCGATGAAAGGCAGAACGATTCATACATTTCATACCGAGGGTGCAGGAGGCGGGCACGCACCGGACATTATGAAAGTTGTTGAATATGACAATGTGTTGCCTTCGTCGACCAATCCGACGCGCCCTTATACCCGCAATACGCTGGATGAACATCTGGATATGCTGATGGTATGTCATCATTTAAGTCCTGCGATTCCGGAAGATGTCGCTTTTGCTGAATCCCGGATTCGCAAGGAAACCATCGCAGCCGAGGATATTTTGCATGACATCGGAGCTATATCGATGATGTCTTCAGATTCGCAAGCCATGGGACGTATTGGCGAAGTGGTGACAAGAACATGGCAAACCGCGCATAAAATGAAGGTTCAACGCGGCGCACTCAAAGAAGATTCAGCGAGAAACGACAATTTCAGGGTGAAACGCTATATTGCCAAATACACAATCAACCCGGCGATTTGTCATGGCATTTCGCATGCTGTGGGGTCGATTGAAGTCGGGAAATATGCCGATTTGGTGTTGTGGAGACCGGCGCATTTCGGTGTCAAACCTTCAATGGTATTGAAGGGAGGCATGATTACGGCTGCATTGATGGGCGATCCGAATGCCTCAATTCCCACACCACAACCCGTACATTACCGGTACATGTTTGGCGCCTATGGCACCGCACTGAGAAATACTTGTTATACATTTGTATCAGAAGCCTCCTTGAATGCCGGTTTGGTGGATTTTCTTAAAACCGAGAAACCATTGATTGCGGTTAAGAACACTCGCGGTCTGCGCAAAAAGGACATGATTCATAATGGCGCAACGCCAAAGATGGAAATCAATCCTGAGACTTATGAAGTTCGCGCTGACGGAGAATTGTTGATTTGTGAGCCCGCGATTACGCTTCCTATGGCTCAGCGTTACTTTCTATTTTAGAAACACTTGGTTGGTTCTTCTCGGCAAAAGAACGATTCCGGAATCTTTCTTTTGCTGAATCCCAAGCTCGAAGTAAAGTTTTCATTAAACATCACAAATGTCGGGTGTTTTCATGATTGCACCACGAATTACAGGCGTTTCCGTGACAGCTTGATTGTTAAAAAATCGAATAAATAGATGCCGTTGCTTTTTGATAATTATCTTAACGTGTACCGATACTCGAAAAAATGATAAACGAGGGACAATCCGCAGAGTTACTAAGCTTACTGCACTTGGCAAGCCCATCATTACCGATTGGTGCCTATACATACTCGCAAGGCTTGGAAGCGGCAATAGAAATCGGCAATGTAACCAACGAAGAATCCGCGCAGGCCTGGATTAAAGAATCCTTATCCGTTGTTGCCGATTTCGAGGCGCCGGTTTTTTGGCGCCTGTTGCAAGCTTTTTCAAACAAAAACGAATCGGAGGTTACACGCTGGACGGAAATATTTCTTGTCTCTCGAGATACCCATGAATTTAGAGCTGAAACCATTCAGATGGGTTATTCGCTGAGCAAGTTGATACTTGACTTGAATGTGGCTAACGAAACGCTGCAGTCAATGATGGCACATCAAACAGAAATTCCGTTGCCAACCGCATTCGCTTGCGCAGCCGTTGCATTGAAGCTATCGCATAAAGCTGCGCTGCTGGGTTTCTTATTTTCAATAATAGAAAATCAGGTGCTGGTATGTGTTAAATCCGTACCGCTTGGGCAAGTTGCAGGTCAGCGCCTGTTGCTGTCGCTTCATCCGGAAATAGAAATAGCGGCTGAACGTGCAATACAGCTCGAAGATAATGAGCTTTCCAATTGGGCGCCCGGCTTATCGATTTTGTCGATGATGCATGAAATACAATACAGCCGAATTTATCGATCCTAAAACAATAACTTGGAATATACCGTATGACACAAAAATCTAATCCGCTCCGTGTCGGCATAGGCGGGCCAGTTGGTTCCGGCAAAACCGCTCTGTGTGAAATATTAAGCAAGAAAATGCGCGACAAATACGAAATGGCGGTAATTACAAACGATATTTATACCAAGGAAGATCTTGAAATCTTATTGCGTGCTGAAGCGCTTCCTGCGGAAAGGTTGATTGGCGTGGAAACCGGCGGTTGTCCTCATACCGCAATTAGAGAAGATGCTTCTATTAATCTCGAAGCGATCGCCCGCATTACCCAGGAATTTCCAAATTTGGATCTGATACTTGTTGAGTCGGGCGGTGATAATTTAGCGTCCACATTCAGTCCCGAATTATCGGATTTGACCATTTACGTCATTGATGTTGCCGGCGGAGAAAAAATACCCAGAAAAGGCGGACCGGGTATTACACGATCCGCTTTGCTGGTCATAAACAAAATTGATTTGGCTCCGTATGTTGGTGCCGATCTGGATGTTATGGCGCGCGATGCCAAAAAGATGCGTGGTGACCGGCCCTTCGTCTTTACCAATATGCGCACAGGCCAGGGGGTTCAGGAAATAATTGATTTTATTGTGAAACAAGGTCTTCTGGAAGAAGTGGGAGCGCATTAACTAATTATTACTCAAGAAATCTTTATCTGAATTTGAGCGATCGTTTTTGGGGTGAAAACTTTGGTTCGGAATTTTCTAATCGAGAAATTATCTGGAGATAAAAAATGCAATGGGCAGTGAAAATAGATATGGCTTTGCCACGTCCAATCCGAGTAATACTGAGGGGTGTAGGTCAAGTATTTTTTTGCGGTAATGCTGTTACTGGCCTTGTTTTTTTGGTTGCGCTATATATTGGCGGCACAACCGCTGGATTGGCGGCGACTGTGGGCGTGATTACAAGTACGATCACCGCTGTTCTGCTTGGTTTCTCGGAAGATGATATCGATGCCGGACTCTATGGATTTAACGGCACTTTGGTTGGGCCGTGCCTGTTCTTGTTTCTTGAGAACACGCCGCTGCTGTGGGTTTACGTCGTATTCGCTGCAATTTTATCGAGCGTCGTGCTGGCTGCAATGATCAAAATTCTGACTCCCTACAAAATACCCGCTTCAACATCACCCTTTGTGTTGACCTGTTGGATGTTTATGGTTGCGATATATTCTTTTGAGGCACTATCCCCGAGTCCTGTTTTGCCGGTGCCGGGGATACCCGAAGCGATTGCAAGCGCAAACCTGCCTGTCGCAGCCTGGCTTTCGTCCTTTACGGATAATACGATTGAGCTATGGTATGTGGCGCTGGCCAAAGGAATTGCAGAAGTCATGTTTGCAGATAATGTACTGGTTGGGATTCTATTTCTAATCGGTATTTTAATTACTTCGGCGCGTGGTGCCGTCATGGCGTTTTGCGGAACATTTGTCGGTGTTTTGGTGCCGATTCATCTAGGTGCGAGCCAAAATCTAATCGAAATGGGATTATATGCGTTTAATCCGGTACTAACCATGATGGCAGTGGGTTGGGTTTTTCTCAAACCGTCAACCGGAACCGCCATCCTGGCATTTCTGGCTGGTATTCTGACTGTCATTTGTCAGGCGGCTCTAGCCAATTTCCTGGCGCCAATCGGTTTACCCACTCTGACATTTCCATTTGTATTGACCATGTGGATGTTCTTATTTGCAGCGGGAATGTCTAAACACTGGTCATCGTAATAAATAACCGAATTATGAAATTAAATTTGAAGGAAGAATGAAATGCCGGTTTTAGGAAAGCAAGAAACGCAACAAAGAAGGCTTTTGCTTAAAATGACTACGGCATCCTTGCTTGGTTTGAGCCTACCGTTTTCGGGTACAGCAAATGCAATATCCGAAATAGTAAAAATACCGCCTATTCCCGAGAACGTATTAAGTCCAGAAGCTGCTCTTGAACGCTTGATGAAAGGGAATGAACGGTATGTCACGAACAATTCAACACCGCTGAATTTTAAAGATGAGCGATTGGATCTGGTCAAAGGGCAGAATCCATTTGCCTGTATTCTTAGTTGCTCGGATTCCCGTGTGAGTCCGGAATTCTGTTTTGATGAACAACGTGGAGATTTATTTGTAGCACGCGTGGCGGGCAATTACATTACCACAGATTTTATTGCAACCCTTGAATACGCTGCTGCTGTTTTGCACGTTCCGTTAATCATGGTTCTGGGACATGAGAGTTGCGGAGCTATCAAAGCAGCAATCGATGCAACGGATAATTACCAGCAGTTTCCAGGACATATACAGACAATTGCCACGGCACTGACTCCGGCAGTCAGGGCTGTACGCATAACCCCGGATTATGTTGCCAGTGACCGGTATTTCGACATTGTTAAAAAGAATGTCGTGCTCAATGTTGAAGAATTAAGAAAACAGCCGCCCATCTTGAGCCGGTTGGTTGATAGCAAGAAACTCAAGATCGTAGGGGGGGTATATCATCTCAGAACCGGAAAAGTTGAGTTAATTTCATAATAGGTATCGCAGAAAATTAATCGCCGCTCGTAGCATTTCATTAACTTACTTGCCTAGCCGAGAATGCTTACCCGATATATTTCCACGAAGCACTCCGCATTCTTTTTGTTGATCTCGCTGCTTTTGCTTGGTTTAATTATTGCGTTTTTGCCTTCCTCTCACGCGCAATTTACATTCAATTTCTATTTCGCTAAGGACTGGAGTGAAGGATTCCTGCATCCGCTAATGGGCTGGGATCATATTCTCGTGATGGTGGCGGTGGGCATCTGGGCTGCTCAGATACGAGGACAGGCCCTGTGGATATTGCCTGCTGTATTTGTCGGTATCATGAGTCTTGGCGGCCTGACGGGTGCTGCCAGCTATGCTGTTCCAGGCGCGGAAGCCATGGTTCTTTTATCCTGTTTCATGATCAGCGCCTTGATCATATGCGGGGTACGATTCAGCGCACCGGCCAATATCATTATTATTTCCCTGTTTGCATTTTTTCATGGTTATGTGCACGGACAGGAAATCTCGGCCTCCACCAGCCTTGGTTTTTACATTGCAGGTTTTGTGTCCGCCACACTACTACTACATGGCGTCGGGATTCTGATTTCATGGCTGATCGTGCTAGCGTTTACTTTCTTTTTCAGCACCAGTATTCATGCCCAGGGAAAAGACCTGCCAGCTTATGCAAATACTGCTGAACGTGGTTCACAGACCAATAAACTTGCCCATGCGACTCTGGATGAAGTGCGTGTTACCGGCCGTGCCGATGAACTGACCGGCATCGCCGACGCCGCTTCACAAGGCAAAGTCGGGCAGGATCAAATCCGGTACCGGCCGATGACTCGTCCCGGAGAAATTCTGGAAACGGTGCCGGGACTCATCGCTACCCAGCACAGCGGCGAAGGTAAAGCGAATCAGTTTTTTTTGCGTGGCTTCAATCTGGATCATGGCACCGATTTTCTCACGCAGATCGAAGGCGTGCCGGTCAATCAGCTTTCTCATGCCCACGGGCAGGGCTGGACGGATATCAATTTCCTGATCCCGGAATTAATCGAATCGATCGAATTCAGAAAAGGAAATTATTACGCCGACACCGGGGATTTCTCCAGCGCCGGATCAGCCAACATCCGCTACTTCAACCGTCTGCCCCAAAATATGCTGCGCTTCACCGGCGGCAGTTTTGATTATTACCGGGGATTGATCGCCGGATCACGTCGGCTATCACAAGGCAATGTGTTGTATGCCGGCGAGATCGTGCACAACGACGGCCCGTGGACTACCGGAAATAATTATCTGAAGTTCAACGGCCTGATCCGGTACAGCGGCAGCAACGGCAACCAGGACTGGCGTATCACCGCGATGGGAACGCATTCGGATTGGCGCGCGACCGATCAAATCCCGAGGCGGGCTATCGGGATGGACACTATCCGCCGGTTCGACGCGATCGACCCGACCGATGGCGGAAAAAGTCATCGCTACAGCCTGACGGGCGAATGGAACCGGCGCTCGGAAAACAGCCTGACGTCGGTCATGGCGTACGGCATTTACTCCAAACTGGACCTTTATTCGAATTTCTCTTTTCTTCTGGATAATAATGAAACGACCAATCCGGTGGGATGCTCGGGGTTAAACGGTTTACAGTCCGCCAACCGGATTTCCACGAGCATATTCCAGACCTGCGGCGATCAGTTCGGTCAGCCCGACGACCGCTGGACAACCGGCCTGGCGGCCAGCCACACGGTATTTCATAAAATCGGCCGGTTCGATTCCGAAACGACGCTGGGAATACAAGTGCGCAACGATAATATTCAGAATGCCCTGACAAAAGCGCATGCGCAGCGGGTGTACGGCATTACCCGCCAGGACTCCGTCTGGGTTACCAGCGTCAGCCCTTTTCTGCAAAACAAGACACAGTGGCAAAGCTGGCTGCGTACCAGCATGGGCGTGCGTTTCGATGGCTTCCGCTTTGCCGTCAACCAAAGCAATATCCAGCAAAACAACGGCACGCGCTATGACGGATTGGCCAGTCCGAAATTAGGTATCGTCTTCGGTCCCTGGGCGAATACCGAGCTTTACTTAAACGGCGGATTGGGCTTTCACAGCAATGATGCCCGCGGGATCAATACCCGCATCGATCCGGCCAGCGGCAGTCCCGTGGATCGCGCCGATCCCCTTGCCCGCACCTACAGTGCTGAAACCGGTATCCGCTCAACCTGGATCCCGGGCTTGCACAGCACCTTGACTGCCTGGTGGATGGATCTTCAATCGGAACTGGTTTTTGTCGGGGATGCAGGCACGACCGAAGCAAGCCGCCCCAGCCGCCGCTACGGCATCGAATTCACCAACTATTACCAGCCGGTGCATTGGCTGACATTTGACGCGGATTTCAGTTTCTCGCATGCACGTTTTCGCAATGCCGTGCCGGATGAAGGCAATCATGTGCCTAACGCCGTGGAAGCGGTCATTGCCACGGGCGCGACCTTTCATGATGTTTCCGGCGGTTTCTACGGCGGCCCGAGATTGCGGTATCTTGGGCCGCGCGCGTTGAACGAAGACAACTCCAAGCGCTCGGACGGCACTATTTTGCTCTCCGCGATGCTGGGGTATGAATTCAACCGGTCGTTCCGCATTCAGGCCGAAGTGTTCAACATGCTGAACCGCAAGGATGATGCGATCACTTATTTCTACACGTCCCGCCTGCCGGGTGAGCCGCTCACCGGCGTAAACGACTTCCACTTCCACCCTGTCGAGCCAGTGAGTTTCCGGGTCGGGTTTGTTCTTAATTATTAACGGAGATTTTTGCACGGTTACCCGCCTGGATTTGCCGGGTGGTCTGAAAAATAGATCCCAATCAACCGGCTAGCCGGTTGTTCCAAAGAATGCTCTCTGAAACCTGACATTGGCTCAGGAATCAGAAAAACGCATAGCCGCTAACTTCAGGGCGGCGATTCCGAATATAATCACAATGTTCGCATGGCTTAATTCGCTATCAGTCGTATAAATTCTCTGCCATAACAAATTGTTATTTGCATGTTGGATCGGATCCAAACATCAACTGGAGCATCTTTGAAGATCATACGGCACAATGCTTATGCAGCTATTGGTTATGCCCTGCTGGGCTTTCTGGGATTGTTGCTGGCAATTCCGCCGGGGTATGCGAGTCCGGTGTTTCCTGCCGCCGGATTGGCGCTTGCGCTGATTCTGGTGTCCGGTTATCGGCTGTTGCCGGGTATCTGGATCGGGTCTTTGGGGCTCAATAGCTGGGTTGCCTGGAATCACGGTAATTTCACGCCGGATAGTATTCTGGTTGCGGCATTCTTAGGAATAGGGGCGATGTTGCAAGCCGCAGCCGGCGCTTGTCTGGTTCGCAAATTCGTCAAGGATCGCTGGCAGATATTAATGCGGGAACAAGATATCGTCGTTTTTTTTCTGCTGGGCGGCCCATTGTCCTGCATGATTTCAGCCAGTGCCGCGCATCTGACCCTGTTCTTTTTAGGCACTATCAGCGTCTCCGATATTTCTTGGTCGTGGTGGAATTGGTGGGCCGGCGATACTTTCGGCGTGTTGGTCTTCGCACCGCTATTGTTGGCTTTTTTCTGCAAGCAGTCTTACTGGAAAACGCGAAAGGCCGTCATTGCGCCCATTACCCTGATTCTGGTGGTACTGATCGTGGCCGGATTCGTTAACACCTCGAGACTCGAAAGTAGACAGCAGCAAGCCGAGATTCAAAACATCGGGCAAATCATCGCTTTCCAGTTGCAGGAACGTTTCAGCGCCTATAACGAAACACTGTCGGCATTGCGGCGATTGGTCGAGCTGAATCCTGATATGAGCTTTCAGCAATTCGATTACTTTACCCGGGAAATACTGCGGGAATCCCAAGGAATTGCGGGGCTTAGTTACAATTTTTACGTGCGTGACCGGGAGCGGACGCTGTTCGAGCAAACCCAATCCGCAAACCAACCTGGCAAAACATTCCGGATAACCGAGCTGGATGCGCAGGGCGAGTTGACGATAGCAAACAACCGGGCGGAGTATATCGTCGTGACCTATATGACCCCGCCTGAAAGCAATCAAAAAGCGATCGGTTATGATATTTACTCCAATCCGGTTCGGGCGGAAGCCATCGATCGCGCCCGGCAATCTGCCCGGCCAGCGGCGACCAGTTTGATCAATCTGGTACAGGATCAACAGAATAAGTCGGGCATATTGGTACTGCACCCGGTTTACCGCCAGAATTTTGACAGGAACGGCACGGAACATCCGCCGGAATTTATCGGTTTTGTGGTAGGCGCATTGAAAATTCCCGATATGGTTTACTCTGCCGTTGGGAGCCTTGCAACGCCGGGCATTGTTTTTCAATTGCGGGATTTAGCCGGACAACCTGACAGTCAATTGCTGTTCAGTTCAGCGCCCGATATTGCAACGGATGCCGCTCTCATTTGGCGGACAACACTACAGATGGCTGATCGCGACTGGGAATTGATCATTTTCCCGGATGCGAAATGGCTAAGCGCGCACCGGCCTTGGCAGGCTTGGGCGCTGAGCTTCGCCGGGCTGCTGGTGGCCAGCATGCTGCAGATGCTGATGCTGGTTACGACAGGGCGGACCGTGCTGATTCAGGAAACGGTGGACGAGCAGACAGCACAATTGCGCGCGAACAGCGAAGCGTTGCAGCAAGCCAAAGTTGCCGCGGAATCGGCTAATTTGGCCAAGAGCCGGTTTCTGGCGACCATGTCTCATGAAATCAGAACGCCGCTGAACGGCATTCTGGGGATGGCTTACCTGCTCCAGTTGCCGGACATCAAAGATAGCGAGCGGTTGGATTATGCTCGGGTAATCGTAACTTCCGGAAACAACCTGTTGGTCGTACTCAACGATATTCTTGACTTGTCGAAAATTGAGGCCGGACAGATCAAGCTGGAAAGTCATATTTTCGATCCCGAACAATTGATGCTGGAAACGGCGGCGCTATTTGCCGAGAGCGCGAACGCGAAAGGGTTGCCGCTCGATGTATCCTGGTACGGCAAACCGGGAATGCGGTATCGTTCCGACCCGGTCAGGATCGGGCAGATGCTGGCCAATCTGGTTAACAATGCCATCAAGTTTACACCGCAAGGTTTCGTGCGCGTCGAGGCGCGCGAAATCAAAACGGCGACGGCGGAAACGATGCTGGAATTCGCGGTCACCGATAGCGGCATCGGTATTCCCGCCGATAAGCAAGATAGACTTTTCAAGCCATTCTCGCAGGTGGACGCTTCGACAACCCGGCAATACGGCGGCACCGGGCTTGGTTTGTCCATCGTCCACAATTTGGCCAGATTGCTGGGAGGCAGCGTCGGCGTCGAGAGCCAAGAAGGCCAAGGAACAAGGATATGGTTCCGGATCCGCGTTAATCGGCCGGAACCCGGCGATGCAGGCGATCTTGCCGGAGGCGCATCTATTACCGGTGCCGTGCCCGTGCGCAACCAGTCTCAGCAAGACGGCTTGATTTTAGTAGCCGAGGATAATGCGATCAGCCGCACGGTTATCGTTTCGTTACTGGAGAAGCACGGATTTCGCTGCGAGGTAGCCGTGAACGGGCAAGAAGCCGTGAATGCGGTGATGCAGGGGCTGCAACCTGCGCTGGTGCTGATGGATTGTGAAATGCCGGTGATGAACGGTTATCAGGCAACCGAGAAAATCCGCCAATGGGAGCGGCAAAACGGGAAACTGCCGCTGCCGATCATCGCGTTGACTGCCGATGCATTCGAAGAAAACCGTCAGCGGTGCTTTGCGGCGGGCATGGATGATTTTCTTTCAAAACCTGTCAATATGAATCTGTTGGTGGCGGTGCTTAACAAGTGGAGTAATCGGCACGTCGGCAACTAGGCGCTGCGGGTGTTCCGTTCAAACGCCGAGCAAAAGCGTGACAGTCTTCCGCCAGGCTGCTAGCATCTGAAACATGCTCTACAACGTTAATATCCCGGCAATGTCGGAATTAAACTGGTCTTTGCTGGCGCCTTATGATCTGGTGATTACGGTAGCGCCGAAGGTGCGGTTGGAGATTGGCCGCTTTTCTCGCTCGGACTGTTGCCGCGTATCCGCTTGATCGCCAATCCTGCCGACGAATTGGTGTTTTCCGCCGGTGCATTCTGTGAAATTGCGCACGATGCCACCATCGTGATCGGCGGCGAGCATCGCAATGAATCCTTGTTGAATTATACCTTCGGCGGTCCGGCGAATGTCTTCAAGCGCTTCATGACAGAACAGGATTGGTTGCTGTGCACCGTTGCACCGGTCAAGCCGGTTCGCATCGGCGACAATGTGATGATTTCGACCGGTGCGATTGTGGTCGGCGGCGCGCATATCGGTTCCGGGTCAATCATCGGCGCCGGTGCGGTCGTAACCGGCCAGTGCGAGCCGTTGGGTATATATGTTGGCGTACCGGCCCGGCGGTTACGTGACCGTTTTGATCAACGCATGGCCGATTTATATTCACAAGTGCAGTTACCTCGCACTTCTGCCGAGGATGTCAGCAAATTACCGGTGCTGCTGGCTCGGCTGGCCAGCGGCGAAATGTCGCTGAACGAATATGCGAACAGCATCCGGCTGTTGCAGGACAGGCCGAAGGTGCTGCTGGAAGGTTCGATCGGGCCGGGTAGCGCGGTCAATCCGGTGAAAACCACCGGATATATCGTCGCCGGACAAACGATCGCCAACCCGGAACTGGATGCGTATTTCGCTCAGATTTGGCGCAAGCAGGGAGACAGCGTGCGCTGGAGCGCGGATATATTTGCCGAACTGAAACTGACACCACAAACCAACTGACGAGCGCTATCCGAGCGTTCTACCGGCATTTTCGGGGAAAATTGATCGGCCGTTTGCGATTAGCGATTTGTAACTGCTACCAGAAACGCACGCGTCCGGAATCCAGGTGGATAAAGTTGGAGGAAGGGTAGTAACCGACGCCGCCCATTTGCAGCGACAATGCAGCGGAGCGTAAATCCGCCAGTTTACGGCCCGGCAGGCGGATATCGATGGCTTTGCCTTGGGTATGCAAGCTGTTTTTAGCGACTCCGTCGCTGAGTTGGGCGAGCTTGGCATTGGTCGCATGGGAACGGTAAGCGGAGATGACGTGAAATTCTTGGTTGGTTCTGAGGCGGTATTGCAATTGGTGCAGAAAATCGACTAAGTAAGGATCAATCGTCATACGCTCATTGGTGCGATGGTCGCGCAACACATGATTGATCGCGCGTAATCCTTCCGGAACATAACGGCCATTCGCCCAAAATGTCGCTCGGGTGCGTTCGCCGGTATGCAAATTCAAAAAGCTCAGTTTTTTCTCGTAAGGTTTTTTGATGGCGGCGTGCGCGGTGGTGGCCGTCATCGGCAGCGCCAGCATGGCGCAAGCGCCCAATCCCGCTTGAATCAACCGGCGGCGGCTTTGCACAGGTTCTGTTTCTGATAAATAAGCTTGCTCTAATAGTTTTCGTATCATCGTATTCTTTCTCCTGAAAAATCTGCGAATGTGTGCGAAAAAACAATTTACCAGCGAGCATAACGCAATGCGCGTAAATCACGGTCGTAAATATCGGGCGAAAAGTGCACCATTTCGTGCTCATCAACCCAGGCGGTAATATACACTAAGAAGATGGGTAATGGCTTGGGTAAATGCACGGTTTTGGTATATTCACTATCCAAATCGGCCATGAATTTTTCCGGAAGGCTTTGTTCTTTAAGCGCAAAAGCTGCCAGCTCCATTGGCTTTTCCAAACGGATGCAACCCGAACTGAAGGTGCGGATATCTCGCTGGAACAGCGATTTCGATGGCGTATCGTGCAGATAAATGCTGAAAGAATTTGGAAACATGAACTTGATCCTACCCAGCGCATTTTGTTTGCCGGGGTCTTGGCGCAGGAAATAGGGGAATCCGCCTTTCAGATCGTGCCAATCGATCTCATCCGGGTCAATCGGTTCGGCATTGCGGTTGTTACCGGGAAAAATCTTGAATCCGCCGTTGGAGAAGAAAGCCGGATCGCTTTTCTGCTTCGGCAGCAAATCCTTGGTGGCGATGCTGTACGGCACATTCCAATAGGGATTCAGCACCATGTGCGACATCGCGCTGTTGAACGTCGGCGTCGAACGGTAGTCGCGCCCGACGATGATGCGCATCGACAAGACTTCCTGCTCCTGTTCCGCGGCGGTCAGCATGAATCCGGCGGTATTCACCAGCAAGTAGCGATCCCCCAGTTTCTTCGGCAACCAGCGCAAACGTTCCATGTTGATGCGCAACTGGCGGATTTTCCACGCCAGCGGCCGGTTCAACGCGCGCAAGGTGTTTTTGCCGATGACGCCGTCGGTATTCAAATTGTGCTGCGTCTGAAACGCTTTGACCGCGTTGACCAGCTCTCGATCGTAATGCTCGCTTTTCGAGGGCTTAACCTGGAATCCGGCGATACCGTCGGCGTCAAACGCTTGCGCGATGCGTTGGCGGATCAATGGAATATGCGGGTGGGTGTCGCCCGGATGGATCGACGGCGCATCCGGAATTTTCAGCCACTCCACCTGTTCATCCGCCAGCTTGCGGTAGCGCGCCAAAGTCTGCTTCAACAACCGGTAATGCAGCTTGGTTGGCGGCAATTCGTCAAACGCCTGCGGCAACTGGCCGGATTGCACTGCGGTCAGTAAAAATCCCGCCGCGTCAAAGTCCGGTTGGGTGATATGCCAATCCGGGTCGGCTGCAGTCGCGGTCAACCGTCCGCGCGACACATCCCGCGCTAAATTCAACACCGCCCATGTGGTGCGCAATTCCAATTCCATCGCGGCAGCGGACGACTGCCCCGCCTGCTGCTGCAATTGCTGTAACTCCGGCAAACCATAATCGCGGCTATCCAATCCCTCGGCATCGGCATTGGCGATAAACGTCATCGCGGATTCGAGCAACGACGGCCCGGGATCATCCGTCAGCCAAACCGGCTGATAACCGCGCTGCGCGTAGAATTTCTGCAATTCGGCGGCTTCGGTTTTGTTCAATCCGAGCGTAGCGGAGTTCGAAAGCTGCCGTTCGATGGTTTTGGCATCCACCCGCGCCGCGCGGGAAGTGGGGGCATCGAGCAGCAAAAAGGCACAGCAAAAGAATTGTATAAACCATAAAAAAGCAGTGGATCGGTCACGTCTCATGCGTAAATTCCTTGATTGGAGCGGTTCTTGTTTGTGTTATGGCCGGGATTCTAGCATCAAAGACCGGCAGTTATGGGAGTAGCGGTTTTTCAGGTAGCAGTTTTGAACGGAATTTAATTGTTGAATCTCTACGGTATAATTCCGAGAAACTGAAAGGGGATGAAATCATGGAACTATCCGCAGTATTGACACCAGCATCGGAAGGCGGTTATGTTGTTTTTAACTCAGAAACCGGCACGACCACGCAAGGTGAAACCGTTGAAGAAGCATTGGCCAACTTAGTCGAAGCAACCGGGCTTTACCTTGAAGAATTTCCGGTGAATATCCATCTCGTGCATTGCTAACAACCTTCCAGATTCCCTGGGCATACTTAAATTGCAGGTTGTTTTAGGAATGGAAGCAAGCGAAGTACTTCAAATAAACTATTCATCAGAATAAACTATACGCGCCATGTCTATAATTTCCGACAATCTTATACATTTTCTTGCTCGTTCTGCTAAAGATAATCCCTTAAGACAACTTGAGGTATGTACGCAAATATTTGAACAAGGACTGCGTACTTCTGTAATGCAGGTTAAGTTTCCGGATGGTTCATTTGTTTTTAATCAAGTTATTTGCTTTACAGATATTCCTCTGAAGGAATGTGATGATCATACGTCTATTTACGGTAAATTTGGCATCGGATTTAAGAAGTCATTTGTGAAAAATGCTGGTGGTAATCCAGCAAGATACTTTGTTGATTACGCTACAGGTAATCATAATAATGAAAGACGAGGGGTTCCCTATTTGAATCTTTGGGAGCAATTTAAGTTCGTGATGGCGCTACGTAATCAGTTAGTGAATGATTCTGAGTTTAAGCTTCTGAATAAAGACGGAGAAGTTGTGTTTACTACAGAAATGCTGAATCAATATGTGAGTAGTGCGATCTATGCCTTTTCTTTTGATAAAGAAATGGGTGATCTTGGTCCTGCTCGTGACGAAACTAAAGAAATTGATCTTTACTATAAAGAGCGGGAATGGCGACTTGTTCCGTCAGCTGTTGACTTGCAGCTTGGTATTGTTAATGAGATAAGTAATGAAGCTTATTACAAGTTTAATCGTAGTGATGTGAATATGGTTGTTGTTCCAAATGAGGATATTCGAATTAAGCTACTAAATTACTTTCTTAATATTCCAAATGATTCTGAAGAGCGCTTGGTTCAATTTAAGGAAAATCCTTTACCTATAATTCATTATGATGATCTGCAAAAGTGGTAAATTTCCTGGATTGGTATAGTTTTTTCAGGCTGCATTTTTATGAAATTTTTCTTGTAAATTATCTTTGTCGGCTTTTAAGCATAAAGTAATCGATAGGATTGCCTTAATTTTGGTCAAGTCATTCTCTTGATTGCGTTTTTTAGTTTTCTCCTCAGTCATTCGATCTCCTTTAAAGAGGACAGGTTTACGGCTCCTGCCATTTGACGCCTCCGCCGCTTTTCCCTATAGTCACCAGCAGAGGTTCCTCTTCATCGCAACGACAATCGCCAACCATCAGGAGGCCGGTCATGAAAAAAATCAGCGACTATTCCAAGTATCAGAATATCCTGCCGTACGACAGCGAGATTTTCGGTGTGTATCAGCCGATGATCGGCTGGAAATCCAAGCGTATTCAGCAACGCATCGATAAAGGGTTTCGCGCGGATTTGAGCAAGGTGCGCGATCAGTTGTTCAAAGGCTATCGCGGCAATTTCGAGATGGTGCTGAACGAGCGCGGCATGCTCGACAAGATTTCGCGGCTGGATACCGGCAGCAACGAAGTGCCGCGCAAGGGGGCGATGGGCAGTTTCGTGATTGAGAATCTGACGCGCGAATTGCCGCCGCTGGAGCGTTACGACGAGCGCATCTGGGATCGGTTGATCGACGAGGAACGCATCAAGACCACGTTGAACCGCGAGGTGATTCCGAACATCATGGAATGGTATCGCGGCGCGCAAGAGCCGCGTGCAAATAGCCGCGTGGAGCAGACCAATGCGCTGGCGGCGGAGCAATTGCAGCGCGAATCGGCGGTGGCGGGTTATGTGCTGCATCTGAAGCAAACCAAACAGTTTGAGGCGCTCAAGCAATTGTTCTATAAGCCAGGTGATCATTGGGCCAATTTGCAAAAGCTGCTGAGTTTCAAGGACCCGCTCGATTACATGGATCCGTTCAAGGACCTCGGACGCGCCGGGTTGTCGCCGATCGGCATCGTGCATTTGTTTCGCCAGTATTTCTTCGAGTTCGACACGTTTCTCGGCCCGGCGGTCGGGCATGTGTGGCTCAGTCCCGGCAGCAGCGTCGAGCTGGTCGAAGTCAGCACGCGCCGCACGCTGGTCGAACGCACGCTGGAAACCTCGCTGGAAACGGTGTTGAGAACCGAGAAGTCGCTGACCGAGGAAGACGAACTGTCGCAAGCGGTGAAGGAAGACAACAAATCCGATACCAAATTCGGCATGAACGCGACCGCCAACCAAAGCTGGATCGGCGGCAGCGCCAGCGCTTCAGCGAGCATCGACATGGCCAATACGCAATCGAAAGCGCGTGAAGTGACGCACAAGCACATGCGTCAGCAGACCGAGAAAATTTCCACCGAGATTCGCAAGAACTACAAATCCACCTTCCGCACCGTTACCGAAACCACCGATACCTCGAGCAAGCGTTACGTGTTGAACAACACCACCGCCGAGCTGCTCAATTACGAGATGCGCCGCAAAATGCGCCAAGTCGGCGTGCAAGTGCAAGATATCGGCACGTATTTGTGCTGGCAGACGTATGTCGACGATCCGGGGCGGCAGTTAGGGATTTCCAAGCTGGTGCATTTGGCCAAAGGCCCGGAAGTCGGCGAAACGCCGCCGCCGGAAGCGATTCCGATGCCGCAGGCGGTCTCCACCGAATTGAGCATGGATATTCCATTCGTGCCCAAAACCGAAGATACGTTGCCGGAAGACGATATGGATGAAGTCTACGCCGAAGGCAAGGAGGTGAATCTGGACGATAACGAGGGCGAGCCGGAGAAGGTTCAATGGCATTTCGGCGGCTTCAAGGCGCAGTGCGACCAGCCGGGTTATGAATATGGCGAAGATGGCTTCATTACGTTCGACTACGGCGGCAACGATATCCGCTTGCAGCTCGATGACGTGGAGGAAGTCTCGCCGGGTTCGATCCGTTTTTCGGTCAAGGTCAAGCATGTCAATTTCCGCAACGTATCGCCGCTGCGCGTGATCGCCAAGATCACCTGGCAGCCGACCAAGAAGTTGCGCGACGATATCACCGCGCAGAACGACCAGAAAATCAGCGAATTCAACGAAAAAACCCGGATGGAGTTCGAACAGGCATTTGTCGAAGCGGCGCGCGACCGCATCAATAAGATGTCGCGCATCGAATCGCGCAAGTACGAGGATTTGCGCGAGGAAGAACGCATCGTGGTGTACCGCTGCCTGATTCAGGACATGCTGACCAAGGGTTTGCCGATGCCGGACGATCGTACGCGGCATGTGGTGTCGGAATTGCTCAATACGATTTTCGACATCGACAAAATGCTGTATTTCGTCGCGCCGGAATGGTGGCGTCCGCGCTTGCATCAAAGCCACCAAGGCTTGGGCGGCATCCGCAAACCTTCTACTGTCGAACCCGCACCCGCTGCAGCGAGCGGTTCGGTTTACACGCAGATCAAAGGCAAGCTGAGCAAGAATCTGGTGACATCCGCTGCGATCAAAGCCGAAGATTCGCAAATCGCGGCGACCGATACCGTCACCTGGGGCGGGGCGCACGATAACCGCGTCGACAATTACTACATCACCGAAGAATCGGAACCGGCCAAGCTCGGCGCGTCGCTCGGCTGGCTGCTGCAACTCGACGGCGACAACATGCGCAACGCGTTTTTGAATGCGCCGTGGGTCAAGGCGGTGATTCCGATCCGCCCCGGCCAGGAGCGCGCGGCGATGAATTGGCTGCAACGCTTGCATGTCGAAGGCACCGACGGCTTGGACGACAATTACGTCGCGCCGCCGGCAGAGCTCGCCAAAATCCCGCACAGCGGTCCGAATGTGACGATCCGCGACGCCATCAACCACTTGTGCGACGTGGTGGCGGAAAAACACGCCAAGTCGATGCAAGTCGGACGCTATCCCGGCGACGAAATCAACGACGATAACCGCGTCTCGGCGACGCCGGTCGACAAGGTTTACGAGCACGGTTTTTATCCGCTGCAAGGCGGTTTTCGCGCGTTGCAGGCGGGTGAGGATTTTGAAGTCTTCGATCAATGGGTGGAAGTGCTGCCGACCGATCAAGTCGTGCCGGTGCCGGTGGCGTACGATCCGAAAACCGGGCGGCAGTTGTAGGATATTACTGTTGCTATGCGCATCAACCAGCCAAACCAGCCGGTTAAGCCAATGATTGAGCCCGTGCGGCAAGCTGTGATAGACGCCATTCAGCCAGTTGCGCAGCAGGTCATTGAGCAAATCGAACAACCAAGCATTGTTGCAAATGCGCGCACGGCATTACTGGTTGCTCAAGTTAATTACCCGCGTAAATCTCAGGCCAATGAAGATCCGCAAAAGAACCCTGCGACCTATCTGAAAATGGCGAAAAATTACAAAGATTATTTACTACAACAGGGTAAAGCTGAGCGTGTCGTCATTTTCGATTTTCTTAACGGGACCTTCATCGAATTCAAGAAAGGAGGCGCAAAAGATGGACAAACCATACAGCCTAAGCGCGATGCTTTGCTGGCAAAGAATTATCGTTACAATATCAATGGCACTTTGAAGTTAAAAGTATCTCCGGCGGAAAAGCAGGTGAATTCACGGTTGTACTATAGTGGTGCGCATGAATTAGCCAAGCAATTAACCGGGAATGAAGACGGGGATATATCGAAAGCCGATTACGACAAATGGCCGGGTGGCAAGGAAAACAGCATGTCCGTGTCCGATCTGTATGAGATTGCGGCAACGCAACCCGCTGCATCACTGTGTGAAGTGCATTTCATCGGGCATGCGATTGCAGATGGCCCGGTAATCGTGAATACCCCTAACTACAAACGCAAACAGTTTGATAAGGATGCGCGGCGGGATGATTTTACCGATTCTGAGCTTGCTCATGTTTTCGGCGGACAAGAGCTAGCCAAGTTTCAGGCTGCTTTTACAAATGATGCATTTTTGGTCGTTTGGGGTTGCGAAGCGAGCCGCTATCCCCAATTGCTGATTCTGCAAGCGAAAGCAAAAGCCAAAATCTCATTGACCAAGAAGGAAGAACAACAATATCGCGCTAAACTGGATGCCGTGCTCGGTAAAGAACGTGATGAATTGCGCGCATTGATGCGTAATCTGTATGCAACGCATCTTGCCAAGGCAGCAGCTAAACCGGTTTATTCCGCTCCACCCGGAACCGGTTCGGTACACGAAGGCGAGGAAAATACCGATACGAGTGGCGCGGTATTCAATCCGGTGATGATGCATGTGGAGTTGTCACAACACAAGAGTCAATTACGTTTTTACAAAGAAATGGGTGTGGATTTTATCGATAATGGCGCATTCAAACCCACTAATTCCGTGGCCGTCGAGTATCAGGGACTTGGGCGCGGCTATGCAATTTATAAATCTTAAGCCATAGACATCGCAAAGCCCGCAATATGATTATTCAGTTATAGCCAGAGTGCTGGATGAATAGATTTACCCTGATCATTTTCTTACCGATCCAAGCGCTGCATTGAACGTTTCTCGCAGGCGGGTTTTGTCCGCATGAGGCCTGTGCTGGAGTTTCTCTGAACGATCTGCTATATCCAGCCGTCGTGCTGCATCACGCTACCGACTAAATGGGTTGCAGCCTCGGCGCTACCCGCGATTTCAACCGTGAGCCAGCTGCGGTCTATTTCGTTGTTTTCCAGCCGGGCCAGTTGCATGCTAAGTTCGTCATCCGTTGCCGCGCGGCCTAGGGTATGGTTGTAAATCGTCTGGATAAAACCGGTATCCGTCAGTTCCCGCAAACCGGCGCGCTGCTGGAACCAATCCAGAATCGCCTCCGCATCGTAAGGCTGTTGCAGTGTTTCGCGGCCGAGCTGCCATTCCGCCGCAGTGGCATCGCGGCCAAAGAAACTGTGCGCCAGGCGCGCGAGGATGGCTTCGACCGGATCGTGCGCGATTACGGTCGTTTCGCCGCTGTTGAACGCAATCGCTTCGGCGTTTCTGATATCGAGCATGGCGCCATCGCTTAAGCGGGTTAATTGCAAATAATCTCCCGCCATTTCCAGATGCACGTCGCCGCGATGCCCGGTCATGCGCAAAGTGTCGTGCCCGGCGCCGCCATCGGCGCGCAACGCCAGTCCCAGCGGTAAATAGCCTTCATCGTTGGCGCTGCCGGTGCCAGCATCGCGTACGGTATCGAGCCGGATGATCGCCGGATCGCCGGCCAGGCCGGCGAGCAATTCATCGCCGGATTTGTCTTGCAGTCCCAGTTCGATGGTTTCCGGCAAGCTGCGGAAAGCGGCAAGAATACCGCCGGTATCGACGCCGGTCCAGTTTTGGATACCGTTGCCTTCCGCAGCCGTCAAATCGCGGCCTAGCCAGGTTTTCGCCAGATGATGCGCGGCTGCTTCCGCTTCGGAATAAGCGGACGCAATCGTTTCGCCGCTCGAGAATTCGATCAATTCAACATCAGTCAGCGTGTCGGTTTCCCCCGTCGCGTTGGTCAGCGTGATTTGCGTACCGGTGATGGCGATACGGTAATCCGCCGGTTGTCCGTCCTGGATGGCGCGGTCGAAGCCGAAACCGCCGTTCAAGCGGTCGTTGCCGCTGCCGCCGTTCAATTGGTCATTGCCTGCGCCGCCGAAAACGATATCCTGCCCGGCGTCGCCCGAGGTGCGATCATCCCCGCCGAGGCTGCCGATTGTGTCGTTGCCGCCGCCGCCCGATAGCGTGTCGTCGTCCGCGCCGAGGACGATGAATTGATTCTGATCGTCGCCCGCGGCGAAATTTTGTCCGCTGCCGCCGGTCACCCGCACAGCGCCGACGATCGATGCGAATGCAACATTGTCCAGCTGGATAACGGTGCCGGGAGGCAATTGCCGGGCGTCGATCACCAGCAGATTGCCGGTTGCGCCGGCGCCTGCCGGACTGCCGATGAGAATCGGCAATGCTGGCGGTTGATCGCCGGTAACGCTTGGTGTGATGGTATAGACGCTGACCGGATCGCTGCCGGGCAGTTGCGCTAAGAATTGCCGTGCTTGCGCCGCCAAGCCGCTGGCCGCGTTACTGCTCAATCCGCCGATTTGCGCCAGCGCCGTAATCGCGCTTGCCTCGGCTTGCGCCAAGCCCAGCGCCGCCGGCCGTCCGGTGACGTTCAATCCGGCGCCGGTTGGCAGGCTGACCGTCAACAAAGGATTACCCGCTGCATCCGCCGCCAGCGGAATATCCGCGTAATCGCGGAATAACGAATCGGGATCTTCCTGCCGGGAGGACTCAACGGCCGAAACGACAGTGACGACAGTGCCGTCCGCTTGAGTCGTTGTCGTGGTGGCTGCGCCGTCGGTCGTTGTGGATGTGGCGGTACCGTCATTATTACTGCCGCCTCCGCCTCCGCCACTGCTTGAAGAAGTGGGGATCGATACGGTAATGCCGTTGCCGCCGGTATCGGCAATCGTGACCGCGGCATCCGCACCCGCCGCCCAATCCTCGGCAGCGGCCAGATTGTAGGCCGTCGCATCGGTGGAAGCCGTGCCTGCTTTGTTGAGCAGCAGATTGACCGCGGCCTTGTCGGTGCTGCTCAAAGTGAGGGTGAACGTTGTGCCGGAGGTGATTTCAACATCGGCGGTGTCGGTCAGTGTGTAGGTGCCGCCGCCCTCGCCGGTGAAGGTGAAGGCCGAGGCGTCGATATCGTTGGCCGCGCCGCTGGCTTTCAAGAATCCCGATCCGGTCACGGTCAGCGCGCCGGTGCCGGTATTGTAGGCGGCCGATGTGATCGCGGGGGCGGCGACACTCGACGCGGTGATGCCATTGCCGGTTAGATCGGCCACGGCTACCGCCGCACTGGCGCCAGCCGTCCAATCCTCAGCGGCGGCCAGGTTATAAGTCGTGCCGCCGGTGGAAGCGGTGCCGTTTTTATTGACGATCTGATTGATGGCGGCTTTGTCGGTGCTGCTCAATGTTACGGTGAATGCCGTACCGGAGGTGATTTCAACGTCGGCGGAGTCGGTCAGCGTATAGGTCGCGCCGTCTTCGCCGGTGAAGGTGAATTTGGAGGCGTCGATATCGTTCGCCGCGCCATTCAGCTTCAAGAAGCCGGTGCCGGTGACTACCAGCGCGCCGGTGCTGGCGTCGTACGTGGCCGACGTGATCGCAGGCGTTGCGACATTTGAAACCGTGATGCCGTTGCCGGTGGCATCGGCGGTATCGCCACCGGTGGCATTGGTGTTCCAGTCGTCCGCCGCGGCCAGATTGTACGTGGTGCCGCCGGTGGCAGCGGTGCCGTTCTTGTTGGCGATTTGATTGATGGCGGCTTTGTCGGTGGCGCTCAGGGTGATCGTGAATGCCGTGCTCGAGCTGATTTCGACATCGGCGCTATCGGTCAATGTGTAAGTGGAGCCGCCTTCCCCGGTGAAGGTGAATTTCGACGCATCGATGTCGGCTCCGCTGCCGTTGGCTTGCAGATTGGTGCCGGTTACGGCCAGCGATCCGGACGAGGCATCGTAAGTGGCCGAGGTGATGCGCGGATTGATTGACACCGTAACCGCGTTGACGGCATCGCTGATATCGGTGGCGGCATCGGCGGCGCTCAACCAATTATCGGCGGCCGCCAGATTGTAGGTCGAACCGCCGGAAGACGCCGTTCCGGTTTGATCCAGTAAGGCATCGGCGGCGGTTTTGTCCGCTCCCGATAAGGTAACGCTGAACGACGTGCTGGAAGTGATCTCGACATCCGATGCGCTGGTAATGGTGTAGGTAGCGCTTGCGGTTCCGCCGGTCAACGTCAGGGTGGAAATATCGATGTCGTTGCTGGCGCCGGTCTTTTTGAAAAGATTGCTGCCGGTAACAACCAAAATGCCGGTATCGGAATCGTAGGTGGCCGACGTGATCGTGGGGGTCTGCACATTGCTGACGGTGATGCCGTTGCCGGTCAGATCGGCAACCGCGATCGAAGCCGCGGTGCCGGCCATCCAGTCTTCAGCCGCCGCGATATTGTAGGTCGTGGCGCTCGAAGACGTTGTGCCGTTCTTGTTCAACAATCCGCGTACCGCCAACTGGTCGTCTGCATTGAGCGTGACGCTGAAGGCAGTGGCCGACGTCACGTCGACAGACGAAGAGGTCAGTGTGTAGCTGCCGCCTTCACCCGTCAGCGTCAGCAGTGAAACCGTCACATCGTTGCTGGCGCCGCTGTTGGCAACGAAGTTGGTGCCGCTGACCGTCAGCACGTTGGTGCTGGCGTCGAACGTGGCGGAGGTAATCGCAGGCGCGGCGTAGTTGCTCACCGTGATGCCGTTGCCGCTGGTGTCGGCGACGGCAGCGGCGCTATCCGCGCCCGCCGCCCAATCCTCGGCGGCGGCCAGATTATAGGTAGTGCTGCCGGCCGATGATGTACCGTTTTTATTCAGCAACGTCTCGACGTTGATCAAGTCCGCGCCGGTCAAGGTCACTGAAAACGAAGTTCCCGACGTAATTTCCACATCGGTTGCCGTGGTCAGCGTGTAAGTTGCGCCACCTTCGCCGGTGAAAGTCAGCTTGGATAAATCGATATCGTTGGTTGCGCCGCTCTTTTGCAAGAAGCCAGTGCCGGTTACAGTCAGCACATTGCTGTTGTAATCGTAAGTGGCCGAGGTGATCGCCGGCGCCGCGACATTCGAGACGGTGATGCCGTTGCCGGTGGTATCGGCGACGACGGCGGCGGCATCTGCACCGGCGGCCCAGTCTTCCGCCGCAGCCAGGTTGTAGGTGGTGCCGCTGGTCGAGGAAGTGCCGTTCTTGTTGATGAATTGGTTGACCGCAGCTTTGTCGGTAGCGCTTAGCGTGATGGTGAACGCCGTGCCGGAAGTGATTTCGACATCGCTGCTGTCGGTCAGCGTATAGGTTGTGCCGCCTTCGCCGGTGAAGGTGAATCGGGAAGCATCGATATCGTTGGCGGCGCCGCTGGCTTTCAACAATCCGCTGCCGGTGACCACCAGTGCGCCGGTACTGGCATCGTAAGTGGCGGAGGTGATCGCCGGTGCCGCGACGCTGGATACGGTGATGCCGTTGCCGGTGGTGTCGGCGACGACGGCGGCGCTGTCCGCGCCGGCTGCCCAGTCTTCCGCAGCAGCCAAATTATAAGTAGTGGCACCGGTCGAACTGGTGCCGTTCTTGTTGACGATTTGATTGACCTCGGCTTTGTCGGTGCTGCTCAAAGTCACGGTGAATGCCGTTCCGGAAGTAATTTCAACATCAGTGGAATCGGTCAGAGTGTAGGTAGCGCCGCCTTCACCGGTGAACGTGAATTTGGAGACATCAATATCATTGGTTGCTCCGCTTAGCTTCAAGAAACCGGTACCGGTGACTACCAATGCACCGGTACTGGCATCGTAAGTGGCGGACGTGATCGTCGGAGCGGCTACGTTACTGACGGTAATGCCGTTGCCGGTGGTATCCGAGATATCCGTATTGCCGATAATCGTGTTCCAGTCATCGGCAGCGGCTAAGTTGAAAGTGGTGCCACCGGTCGAGCTGGTACCGTTTTTGTTGATGATCTGGTTGACCGCGGCCTTGTCGGTGCTGCTCAATGTCAAGGCAAATGAAGTACTGGAGGTAATTTCGACATCGCTGGTGTCGGTCAGGGTGTAGGTCGAGCCGCCTTCGCCGGTGAACGTCAGCAACGACGCATCGATATCGTTGGTTGCGCCGCTGGCTTTGACCAGGTTCGCGCCGGTGACGGTGAGCGTGCCAGTGCTGGCGTCATACGTGGCGGAAGTGATCGTAGGTGTTTGCACGTTGCTGACGGTGATGCCGTTGCCGGTGGTGTCGGCGTTGCCGCTTTGCGCCGGATTCCAATCCGCTGCCGCGGCGATATTGTAGGTGGTGCCGCCGACCGAGGAGGTGCCATTCTTATTCAGCAAGCCTTCGACGTTGAGCTGGTCGGCGGCATTCAGTGCGACGGTAAATTGCGTGGCGGAATCGAGCTCGACGTTCGATGACGTGAGGGTGTAGGTCGAGCCGCCTTGGCCGGTCAATGTCAGTTTCGAGACATCGATATCGTTGGCTGCGCCGGAGGTGGCGGTCATGTTGGTGCCGGTGACAACCAATGAATTGGTGCTGGCGTCGTAAGTGGCTGAGGTAATGACCGGCGGTACCACCGCGGTGGAAATGTCGATGTCATCAATGGTCAATTCCACCGCGCTGCCGAATACGAAGCGGATTTCGTCGATATTGGCGAAAGCCGAATTGAAACTCAGGGTGCCGCTGTATATCGAGCCGATATTGCTCAACTGGGTGTAGCTGATATTGCCGGTGGAATCGTTGACGGTCATATTGACCGCCTCGGCGGACACGATCAAGCCGCCGTCGCGGTAACCGGCGACCGTCAAGGAAGTGGACGCGCCGCTCGGGCCATTGTCGAAATTGAATGAATTCAGTTTGAAATCCGAGCCGTCGGCAGATTTGAAGTAAAAACCGGTTACCGAAGCGCCGCTGTAATTGAGCAGGATCGACCGCCCGCCGGATTGATTGAGCAGTACGGCCATATCGCTGTTGTTGACATTCGCGATATCGATCGAGCTGCCGGAACCGAATGTCCATCCGTCGTAGGTCGCGGAGGTCACGGATGTATTATTGACGAGCGATCCGCTATTGAAATTGGTAACAGTCATGTTGCGCCTCCTATAAAAATCGGCAGTTGCGGTTCAATCGTTGGCATTGAATTCACCCGGCTGCAAAAAAAACGATTTAATCCGGTTGTAAGTGCCGCGCAACCTTACGGTCCAATTCAGCCAGCCAAGTCGGCGGCATCATGGCCAGGATTTGCTGGCGCATTGCCCGGGCGGCGGCTACTTCTTCCGCATCCATGGATCGTTGTATCGCGGCGGAAATCCATACGTACGCTTTGGCCAGATGTTCCGCCGGAAGCCGGTTCGTTTCTGCACCGGCTTCCGTGGCGAAAAAATGCTTGCCTGCCTGAAAATAAGCTGGAATGTATTTGAGCGCGGCGGCTTGCTCGAAAAGCTGCCGGGCCTGTGCCGCATCAGGCCCGCTGATCGCACCTTGCGCCAGCATCATGCCTAAATGATAAAAGGCTTCCGCGGATTGCTTTTGCGCCGCTGCCAGGAACCACTGGTAAGCTTCTTGAAGATTGCGCACGCTGGAGTCGCCGTACAGATAAAACTTGCCCATCCAGAGTTGCGCCGGTGCCGATCCTTGCAGCGCTGCAGGGCGGCAAAGTTCCAGCGCCTGAACCGGGTCTTTGACCACGCCGTTTCCGGTCATCAGTAGATTGCCGAGATGGCAGTAGGAATTGAGTTGTCCGGCTTGCGCCGCTTTCTGAAACCACCGGGCGGCCGCTACGGGATCGGCCGGGCGGTGTACGCCTTCCTCGAAACACAGACCGGTCATGTGCTGCGCCGCCGGAACGTTGTTTTGCGCCGCTTGCTCGAACCATTCGCAGGCGGTCTTGCGGTCGGCGGCGCGCCCCCAGCCATTCTGGTAAAACAGCGCCAAAGTAAATTGCGCCAGCGGTTGGCGGCCGTTCACGGCGGCGGCGCGATACCGGTCGAAGGCGTTGCCGTAATCTCCGGCTGCAAGCAACGACTGCGCGGTTTTCAAGTTCTGATCGTCATTGAGCGGCGCATCGGCTGGCGATACGACGCTCGCGAAGGCGTTGGGCAGGAGGGTTGCGGCGCAGAAGATGATCCAAACGATTGGGATCGTTTTTTTAATGCCGTATGGCTGGGTACAATAGTTTTTCATCGTTTCCTAAAGGAAATTGGAGCGGTTGATCAGGGGCGAAAGAGAACCCATCCGCTTCGGCCCTGATCAACGCGGTCCAATCGTATATTCCGGTCGAAATTACGGGCGCGTCGGATAAACGCCTTGCCAAGCGATGATGCAGTTCACCACGGTATACGGCGGCATGATCGAGAAAGGCTGGGAGTTGCCGGTCGAACCGATGCTGACGTTGGTGCTGGTCGTGGTGGTGATGTTGAGCCCGCTCAGCGTGGTTTCGATTGAAGCCGCATTCATACTGACGTTCGGCGCGGCGGCGGAGTAATTCGAGTTTAATCCCTTGGCGTTGGCCAGCGAATTGCCGCTCGCATTTTTCTGATCGGCGTCGCTGTTCACCGCTTTCAATGTCGATGTGGCGCTGGCGCCCGGTGCGACCGCCGAAGTCGACGCCGAAGTGGCGGCGGCCGTATGACTGTGCGCCGGCAAGTTGTTGACGGTTAACGCGGTGTTTTCCGCGCCGCCGGTCTGTCCCAGCGTAAACATCGAACCGCCCGGATGCTGCCCGCGGTGAACCGGCACTCTGCCGCGCATATCGGGCAGTGCGAAAGTCGTGGTGCCGTTGCCGCCGTAGGTGTTGCCGATCAGAGAAAAAAGCGCGTTGTACTGGCTGACGGGTAATATTTGCCCGTCGCATTGCAGCCAGCCGTCGGGCGCAAAATTAAACGCCACGTAGCTGATTTCTCCAACGAACGGATCCACGCCGGCTGTCGCGCTGCCGGATGCGGCGGTCATCAGCAAAGCGGCTGCCGTTAATGAAAGTACACGGTGTTCTGTCTTATTCTGTTGCATCGGTTTCTCCCTTTTTCTTAAGATTAAACTTGCGGTTCCACAATGGACCCTATGAAGCAATGGGTCGATGGTCAGATCTTTTTGATATGACGGATTGGGAGATGATGTTAGCAGGAGGGTAAGCCGGTAGTAGCGTGCTAAAAGAGCGCTTTTCTCCCCTTTTTATCGAAAATGACCGGCTGGCGGCGGACCATTGCCGGTGACCGGCGGTTGCGCAAATTTAATTCCGCGGTGTACTGATGATAAGATGCTCGCATGAGTCAACGATCTGAAGAGCTGAACGGATGATTGGCGGCAGCTCAGGATTGCGTCGTGATATCGCCCCATTCCCATTAATGGCGATGAAGCAATAAAATCCTTTGGAGTTAATAAGTTGAACTTTTGTATCCATTCCGATGACAGCAACAGAAACCCAAATTGAACAAGATCTGATCGCTAAGCTTGAAGCGCTCAAATATACCTATCGTCCGGATATTCGTGATCGTGAAGCACTGGAAAACAATTTCCGGGAGAAATTCGAAGCACTTAACCGGGTCAAACTGACGGATCCGGAATTCTCGCGCCTGCGGGACGGGATTGTTAACGCCGATGTTTTCGCTGCCGCCCGTCACTTGCGCGAAAAGAACGGCTTCGAGCGCGACGATGGCACACCGTTGTACTACACGCTTGTCAACATCAAGGATTGGTGCAAGAACAGCTTCGAGGTGGTCAACCAGCTGCGCATTAACACTGACTACAGTCACCATCGCTATGATGTGATTCTGCTCATCAACGGCGTGCCGGTGGTGCAGATCGAGCTGAAAACGCTTGCCATCAGCCCGCGCCGGGCCATGCAGCAGATCGTCGATTACAAAAACGACCCCGGTAACGGCTACAGCAAAACCCTGCTGTGCTTCGTGCAACTGTTCATCGTCAGCAACCGCAGCGATACCTGGTACTTCGCCAACAATAACAACCGTCACTTCAGTTTTAATGCCGACGAACGCTTCTTGCCGCTCTATCAGTTCGCAGGTGAAGACAACAACAAGATCACCCATTTGGACAGTTTTGCCGAGAAATTCCTCGCCAAGTGCACGCTGGGCGAGATGATCAGCCGCTACATGGTGCTGGTGGCCAGCGAACAAAAACTGCTGATGATGCGCCCGTATCAGATTTATGCCGTCAAAGCTATCGTCGAGTGCATCCACCAGCACTGCGGCAACGGCTACATCTGGCACACCACCGGCAGCGGGAAAACGCTTACTTCGTTCAAAGCATCGACTCTGCTCAAGGACAACCCGGATATCGATAAATGCCTGTTCGTGGTCGACCGCAAAGACCTCGACCGGCAGACGCGGGAAGAATTCAACAAGTTTCAGGAAAAATGCGTCGAGGAAAACACCAACACCGAAGCGCTGGTGCGCCGACTGCTTTCCGACGACTACGCCGACAAAGTGATCGTCACCACCATCCAGAAACTCGGCTTGGCACTCGATGGCAACAACAAAAAGAATTATCTGGCCCGGCTGGAACCGCTGCGCCAGCAGCGCATGGTTTTCATCTTCGACGAATGCCACCGCTCGCAATTCGGTGAGAACCACAAAGCCATCAAAGAATTCTTTCCCAACGCCCAGTTGTTCGGTTTTACCGGCACGCCGATCTTTGACGACAACGCCAGCTATCAGCAGATCGAAGGCCAGCAGGCATCCTTCAAAACCACGGCGGACATCTTCCAGCAGCAACTGCATGCCTACACCATCACCCACGCCATCGAAGACCGCAACGTGCTGCGCTTCCATGTGGATTACTACAAACCCGAGGGTAAGAACAAGCCGAAGCCGGGCGAAGCGCTGACCAAAAAAGCCATCGTCGAGGCGATGCTGTCCAAGCACGATGCCGCCACCAACGGGCGCAAGTTCAACGCCGTGCTGGCCACGGCCTCGATCAACGACGCGATTGAATATTACGCGTTGTTCAAGTCCGTGCAGGTGGAAAAAAAGGCCCAGATTGAGTCAGGGGGCGGTGATTTCCAACCGCTCAACATTGCCTGCGTATTTTCCCCACCCGCCGAGGGCAACAAGGACGTGCAGCAGATCCAGGAAGACCTGCCGCAGGAAAGGGCCGACAACGAACAAGCACCGGATGAAAAGAAAGCCGCGCTCAAAGCCATCATCGCCGATTACAACGCGCGCTTTGGAACCAATCACAGCATTAGCGAATTCGATCTCTACTATCAGGACGTGCAAAAGCGCATCAAGGATCAGCAATATCCCAACCAGGATTTGCCTCACGCGCAGAAGATCGACATCGTCATCGTGGTGGATATGCTGCTCACCGGTTTCGATTCCAAATACCTGAACACTCTTTACGTGGACAAAAACCTCAAGTACCACGGCCTGATTCAGGCGTTCTCGCGCACCAACCGCGTGCTCAACTACATCATGGCGCTGATAGCCCGCTACGCCAGCCAAGCGCCAGGTAAGCAGAAGATGAGCCGCGCCGAGTTGATTGGTTTGATTCAGTCCGATGCCAAACTCATCGACGACCGGGATGCGCTCACTGAATATATCGATAGTCTCAACACCGACAAACCTCATACCGTGCAAGGTATTCGAGAAGAATACGCCCAATACAAGGCCGCCAAAACCAACCAAGCCATTGCCGAGGTGGCTGCCAAACACGGCCTCGCCACCGCCGCCCTGCAAGATTTTGTCGACAGCATCCTGCGCCGGATGGTGTTTGATGGCGATCAACTTAGCGATCTGTTCGCCCCGCAGGAACTGGGCTGGAAAGCCCGCTCCAAGGCGGAGCTGGCGCTGATGGAAGACCTGATTCCGCTGTTGCACAAACTCGCCCAAGGGCGGGAGATTTCAGGCTTGGGGGCGTATGAGCAATAAAACTATTTCGTTCACTACAACGTCTACCACCCCGCCCCTACGGGGCACCCCTCCATGGGAGGGGAATTTTTGGGTCTTTCCCCTCTTGTGGAGGGGTGGCAGGCGAAGCCTGACGGGGTGGTTTTACCTCGACTGGAGAGATGATGGGCGAAACATGACGGGGTGGTCGTGATGCGGAAAACGGCCCGTTATATGACATTACCGTACAATCCGGCACTCAAACAACGCGCCAGGGAGTTACGGCGAACGGGTAATTTGTCTGAAGTGTTGTTGTGGAATCAAGTCAAGAGCGGCCAATTTTCAGGGTTGGATTTTGATCGGCAGAAGATCATCGGCAATTACATTGTCGATTTCTACTGCGCTGAAAAAGCGGTTGTGATTGAAATAGATGGTGGCAGTCATGATCACAAGGTGGAATATGATGCTCAACGGGATGCATATTTAATGAGTCTGGATTTGACTGTCATCCATTTGTTGGATAAGGACGTGAAAAATAATTTAGCGGGGGTGATGCAGTTTCTTTTACAGCACCCGGCTTTGACCGCTCCATCCCGGGGCAAAGCGACCACCCCGCCCCTGCGGGGCACCCCTCCACAGGAGGGGAATTCTGGGCGGCATTCCCCTCCTGTGGAGGGGTGGCAGGCGAAGCCTGACGGGGTGGTTTTCTCTTCTTTGAAGGGAAGACGGGCAGGCCCTGACGGGGTGGTTTTACCGCCTTCGGAGGGAAGCGATGCGTGAACAAAGAAAGCGGGCATTGCTGCCCAAACTGCGCTTTCCTGAGTTTCGGGAGGCGGGGGAGTGGGAAAGCAAACCGTTGGCTCAGGTATGTAACATACTTCAGGGATACGGTTTCCCTGAGGTGTTGCAAGGTAAGAGCGAGGGAAAATATCCGTTCTGCAAGGTAAGCGATATTTCGAGAGCAGTTGCCGAAAATGGTGGTCTTTTAGTTGAAGCAACCAATTACATTGGTGGCGATGCGCTGTTGAAACTGAGGGCAAAACCAATTCCGAAGGGTGCGACGGTGTTCGCCAAGATTGGCGAAGCGCTTAGGTTAAACCGGCGCGCTTACGTTCAGACAGAGTGCTTGATTGACAACAATGCCACTGGCTTGAAAGCAATCGACGGTGTTGCTGACGATTATTTTGTCTATCTGCTGAGTCAATTGATCGACCTCAATAAGCATTGCGGTGGTGCCGTTCCGTCAGTAAACAAATCCACTTTGGAGGAAATCGAAGTGGTCGCGCCCGGACCCGATGAGCAAAAGCGAATCGCCGACTGCTTCTCTTCCATCGACGTGCTGATCACCGCCGAAGCCCAAAAGCTCGATACGCTCAAAGCCTACAAGAAAGGGCTGATGCAGCAGCTTTTTCCCGCCGAAGGTGAAACCCTGCCCACGCTTCGCTTTCCTGAGTTTCTGGATACGGGGGAGTGGGAGGAGAAGCTACTAGGCAGCTTTATAGAAGAGTTTCGAGAAAAGTCGGCGGTTCAAGACGAATTTGAAGTCCTAACGTCCGCCCGGTGCGGGCTAGTAAGACAGAGAGAGTACTATGACAACGATAGAATCACTGAGCGGGACAATATCGGGTTCAATATTATTCCGCCCAATTACCTGACCTACCGGAGTAGAAGTGACGATCGTCGGTTCTACTTCAACGAGAATAACTTGAGCATTACCGGAATTATTAGCACCTATTACCCCGTGTTCCGTGTACTCGACGGCAGCAACAAGTTTTTTGTTGAGTTGCTTGCTCGCTACTCAACAATCGTTGGGAAGTACAGCGTAGGCACGTCACAAACAGTTCTCTCGCTGAATGAGCTAAGGCGTATCAAACTCCCGCTTCCAAAGAAAACGGAACAACAAAAAATCGCCAACTGCCTCACTTCCATCGACGAGCTGATCACCGCCCAAACCCAAAAGCTCGCCGCGCTCAAGGCCCATAAAAAAGGATTGATGCAACAGTTATTCCCCTCCGTTGGAGGGGTGGACGGCGAAGCCGGACGGGGTGGTCGCCCCGTAGTGGACGAGGCGCAAGGATGAACGCATTGACCGCATTTCACGCCGACATCAAAAACATCCTCGAGCAGGCGAGGAGCAAGGCGCGTTCAGCGGTGAATGCCGCGATGGTGGAAGCCTACTGGCTGATTGGCCGGCGGATCGTTGAAGAGGAGCAGCTTGGGCAGCACAAAGCCCAATATGGTAAACGGCTGATCGAAGACCTTTCGGCAGCGCTGATGGCGGATTTCGGCAAGGGTTTTTCCTATGCCAACCTGTACAACTGCCGTCAGTTTTACCTGACCTTTCCCGATCAGGAGATTCTCTACACACTGTGTAGAGAATTGAGCTGGAGCCATCTGCGCTTGATCATGCGGGTTCAGTTAATTAAACGACTATCCAATAATCACTGATATTAACGCCACTCGTATCGATTATGAAAACTCAGAGCAATGGAGGCTATGTCATGGATAAACAGCTACAAAATTTGCAACTAAACCTTGAAACCGTTGTGCAGCGCGCCGATGCCGAAGGCATTGAATTCTGGTTTGCTCGCGATCTGCAAGCGCCTCTGGGGTATGCTCGTTGGGAGAACTTTCAAACCGCCATCCAGCGCGCCATGGAGTCCTGCGAAGCCTCTGGCCATGCGATTTCGGATCATTTTCGTGGCGTCACGAAATTGATCGTTCACGGCAAGGGCGGGGAGCGGGAAATTGATGATTTCATGCTTACCCGTTACGCCTGCTACCTGATTGCCCAGAACGGCGATCCGCGTAAGCCCGAGATTGCCTTTGCGCAAAGCTACTTTGCCTTGCAAACCCGTAAGCAGGAGCTGATTGAAGACCGTATGCGGCTACAGGCGCGCATGGAGGCCCGCGACCGGCTGAGGGAATCGGAAAAAGCCCTATCGCAGAACATCTTCGAGCGCGGCGTGGATGATGCCGGTTTTGGCCGTATCCGCTCGAAAGGTGATCAGGCACTCTTCGGCGGGCATACCACGCAAGCCATGAAAGACAAATATGGCATTGTGAAAAGCCGTCCGCTGGCGGACTTTTTGCCCACGCTGACGATTGCCGCCAAAAACCTGGCTACCGAAATGACCAATCACAACGTGGAACAAGCCAATTTGCTCGGGGAACACGCAATCACCCATGAGCATATAAAGAACAACGAGAGCGTGCGCGACATGCTGGGGCAGCGCGGCATCAAACCGGAAAAACTGGCCGCCGAGGAAGACTTGCAGAAGCTGGAGCGCCGAGTGAAGTCAGAAGAAAAGAAACTGGCTAAGCGCACCAAAACTCTGCCACCGCATGACGACAATCGATAGAGCCGAATCAACCATGACCGAACAAGATCAAAAACAACTGGGCAATACCCTGTGGAGCATTGCCGACCAATTGCGCGGTGCGATGAACGCGGACGATTTTCGCGATTACATGCTGTCCTTTCTGTTCCTGCGCTATTTGTCGGATAACTACGAGACGGCGGCGCAAAAGGAACTGGGGCCGGATTATCCCAAGCTGGATGCTAGCGACCGCCGCACACCGCTGGCGGTATGGTATGCGCAGAACCCGGACGATACCGTTGAATTTGAAAAACAGATGCGCCGCAAGACGCATTATGTGATCAAACCCGAATATCTCTGGGGCAGCATCGCCGAGATGGCGCGCACGCAAGACAAGGAATTACTGCATACCTTGCAGAAAGGCTTCGATTACATCGAAAACGAATCCTTTGCCAGCACTTTTGGCGGATTATTCTCCGAGATCAATCTGAATTCGGAAAAACTGGGCAAGGGCTATCCCGAGCGTAATGCCAAGCTTTGTACCATCATCAGCAAGATTGCCGAGGGACTGGCGCAGTTTTCCACCGACAAGGACACGCTCGGAGATGCCTATGAGTACCTGATCGGTCAGTTTGCCGCCGGTTCCGGCAAGAAGGCGGGCGAGTTCTATACGCCACAGCAGATTTCCAGCATTCTGTCCGGCATTGTCACGTTGGATAGTCAGGAACCCGCCACCGGCACCAAGAAGCAACTGGAAAGCGTGCTTGATTTTGCCTGTGGCTCCGGTTCGTTGCTGCTTAATGTGCGCCATCGGCTCGGCCCGCACGGCATCGGCAAAATCTTTGGGCAGGAAAAGAACATTACCACCTACAATCTGGCGCGCATGAACATGCTGCTGCACGGGGTAAAGGATTCGGAGTTCGAGATTTATCACGGCGATACGCTTACCAACGACTGGGATTGGCTGCGCGAAACCAATCCGGCCAAGATGCCGAGATTCGATGCGGTGGTGGCCAATCCGCCATTCAGCTACCGTTGGGAGCCGCTTGATGCGCTGGGTGAAGATATGCGCTTCAAGAATTACGGCCTGGCACCGAAATCCGCTGCCGATTTCGCCTTTTTGCTGCACGGCTTCCACTACCTGAAACCCGAAGGCGTCATGGCTATCATCCTGCCACACGGCGTGTTGTTCCGTGGCGGGGTGGAAGAACGTATCCGCACCAAACTACTGAAAGACGGACATATCGACACGGTGATCGGTTTGCCCGCCAATCTGTTTTTCTCGACAGGTATCCCAGTCTGTATTCTTGTTTTGAAGAAGTGTAAAAAGCCGGACGATGTGCTGTTTATCAATGCTAGCGAACAGTTCGAGAAAGGCAAACGGCAGAACCGCTTGCTGCCGGAACATATCGGCAAGATTGTTTCCACTTACCAATTTCGCAAGGAAGAAGAGCGCTACGCCCGGCGGGTGCCGATGGATGAAATAGCGGCGAATGGCTACAACCTGAACATTTCGCGCTATATCAGCACTGCAAGGCAGGAAGAAGAGGTGGATTTGGCGTTGGTGCATAACGAGTTGACGGAATTGGAAAAACGGATCAAGGAAAATACCGGGAAACACAATGAATTTCTCAAGGAACTCGGGCTACCACCATTGCCGCAGTGATAAGATACCTGAATGATGAAAGGAGAAGATTCAAAAAACTGGACGGATTATTGGGAGCAACTGCGAACCGCGTTGCTCGAACCCAAAGTCGATCCGGCGTTGCTGGAGGCTTCGCTGCGCGAAGCGCGCGCGAAGATGCCGGTGCCGGTGCTGTGGCTGCTGGGTAAAACTCAATCCGGTAAGACCTCGATCATCCGTGCGCTGACCGGTAGCGAAACTGCCGAGATCGGCAACGGGTTCCAGCCGTGCACGCGCAGTTCACGCGTTTACGATTTTCCGGCGGAAGCGCCGCTCGTCAAATTTCTCGATACGCCGGGTTTGGGCGTGGTGGCTTACGACCCAAGCGACGATATGCAGTATTGCGAAGCGCAAGCGCACTTGCTGGTGGCGGTGATGAAAGTGGCGGATTCCGATCCGGCAGCGATATTCGAGGTGTTGCATAACATTCGTGGGCGTCACCCGGAGTGGCCGGTGCTGCTGGTGCAAACCGGCTTGCACGATTTGTATCCGGACGGTTTTAAGCACGTGCAACCGTGGCCTTTCGGATCCGAGCCGTTGCCGGAAGACGTGCCGCAGGATTTGCGCCGCGCGATTCGAGCGCAACGCGAAGCCTTGAAGCCGTTGCCGGGATTTGCAGCCGTAAACTGGGTGACGGTCGATCTGACCTTGCCCGAGGACGGTTTCGAGCCGCCGGATTACGGTCTGGAAGCGCTATGGCAAGCGATTGAGTCGTTGACATCGCTGGGTTTGCAGCACCAGCTGGGCGGCGATCAGGAAGTGCAGGATTTATACGCGCGCACCGCGCATTCGCACATCGTCGGTTTTGCGCTGGTGGCTGCGGGCTTGGGAGCTTTGCCGGTGGTGGATCTGGTCGCGGTATCGGCGGTGCAGGCGAAGTTGTTGCATAGTTTGGCGTTGCTTTACGGACAGCGCTGGGATCGCAGTACGGTCACTGAGTTTCTGGGGCTGGTGGGCGCCGGAATCGCGTCCAGTTATGTGGCGCGCTGGCTCAGCCGCGCAGTGGTGAAGGTGATCCCGTTCTGGGGGCAAACGATCGGCGCGGTGTGGGGTGCGAGTTCCAGTGGCGCGACTACTTACGCATTGGGCAAAATCGCGATTTATTTTTTTGAGCGGCGCAAGAATGGCTTGAATGTCGATGCCGATACTTTGCGCCGGATTTACGTCGAAGAGCTGGAACGCGGCGCTGCCGTGCTGAAAAGCCGGTTGCGGGGGCAAGCCTAGATGAAATCGACGCTCGCGCGAATCGATCCGTTACGGCTGCTGGTATTCATTCTGATGCTATTGCCGCTACTGGCTTTACTGGGTTTTGGCTTTTTCTGGCTGTGGCAAAGCGGCAATTTGCAATATTGGCTGATTGCCTTGGTGATATGCGGCAGCTTGGGCTACGGCTTGCAGTATTGGCTGGTGCGGCAACAGCGGCAATTGCTGAATGCGCCCGTGACAGCGCCGAATCCGCAGTGGCCGCCGAATGCGGATGCGGTCTGGCAACGGGTAGAAGCGCTTGCCGAAACTTGTAATCCGCAGGACTGGCCGCTGGAAGAAGGCACCTGGATACTGTCGCTCGGGCAGAAAACGCTGGAAACGGTCGCGCATAGCTATCATCCGGATGTGGAAAAGCCTTTACTCGAACTGACGATTCCGCACACCTTGCTGATCATCGAGCGCGCGAGCCGTGATTTGCGCCGTGATTTCGCGGAAAAAATACCGTTCAGCACACGCCTGACCATTGGCGATTTTTTCCGGATTCAGCGCTGGAAGGCAAAGGCAGAAAAAGTTATCGATATCTACCGCGCCGGCAGCATCCTCATTAATCCGCTCAATGCGCTGCTGGGTGAAGCATGGCGGCATTTGCGCGAGCGCAGTTTCGATCAGGCCAGGGACGAATTGCACCGCTGGTTATTGCGAGCGTATGTGTGCAAGGTCGGTTACTACGCGATCGATTTGTACAGCGGCCGATTAACGTTGACGGACGAAGCATTGATCGAATCAACCACGCCGGAATCCAAAACGGATCTGGAACAGGCGCAGGAAGCGGCTCAGGAAACGGCCGCAACAGCGGCGGAACCGTTGCGGATTCTGGTGCTCGGCCGAACGAATGCAGGCAAATCGAGCTTGATCAATGCGTTATTTGGCAATCTCGCAGCCACTACCGAGCAATTACCGGACGGCAAGCAAACCTTTAAACCGTCTGTGCTAACGCGCGAGGGGTTCACGCAGGCGTTGATTTTCGATAGTCCGGGATGCGATAGCGCCGGATTCGATCCAGCGAAAATGCTGGCGGCTGCAAAGAACGCCGACTTGATCTTGTGGGTCAGCGCGGCCAACCGTCCGGACCGGCAGAGCGAACGCGAGTGTTTGGATCAATTGCGATCCGCGCAAGCGGCGTGGACCGACCGGCGCTCGCCGCCGTTGCTGGTGGCCGCCAGTTTTATCGACCGATTGCGCCCGGTGAATGAATGGCAGCCGCCGTATGATTTGACCCAGCCGTCCAATACCAAGTCACTGAATATCAACGCAGCAGTGCAGGCGATCGCCAGCGATTTGGCGGTGCCGGTTGAAAAGGTGATCCCGGTCTGTTTATTGAAAGGTAAAGTTTATAATGTCGACGACAGCTTGTGGGCGGCGATCCTGAGTCATCAGGACGAAGCATTGCGGGTGCGCATGATGCGTTGCATGGATGCCAGAAAACGCGCCGAGGATTGGGAGTTGTTGCGGCGGCAGATGCTGGATGCCGGCCGGTTTTTACGGAATTTGCCGGAGATGCTGGGGAAACGTACCGGGCCGTGAAACAGCTTAGGCCGATGATTGAATGAAACGGATTGCTATCTTTTTTTCTATACTGCTGGCATTGGGATTGGTGCTGATTGCCGCGACACCGCACCGCGCGCAAGCGCAGTACTGGTGGAACGCCAGCCGCGAATCGGCCGGCATCGCGCCCGATCCGCTGACGACGCCGGAAGCGATTGTGCAGGTTTATGGTGCAAGAGCGTTTAGCTGGCGCGGCTATTTCGGCATTCACACCTGGATCGCGGTCAAACCCACGGCGGCGGAGTCGTTCACGATATACGAAGTGATCGGCTGGATGCAGCGGCGCAAATTGCCGGTGGTGGTGATTTACGACAATGTGCCCGACCGGCGCTGGTACGGCAATATGCCCGAGCTGCTGCTGGACAAACGCGGCGAAGGTGTGGATGCGCTGATTGCGAAAATCGACGAAGCGGCGCGCAGCTATCCCTATCCTAAAAATTACACGATCTGGCCGGGCCCGAATTCCAATACTTTTGTTGCGTGGATTTCGCGTGCCGTGCCGGAGTTGCAACTGGATTTGCCGCCGACAGCGATCGGTAAAGATTACCTCGGCTACCGGATTTTTGGGCAAGCACCCAGCGGCAGCGGTTTTCAGGTTTCGCTGTTCGGTTTGATGGGGGTGCTGGTCAGCGAGATCGAAGGCATCGAGTTTAATTTTCTCGGCTTATCGTTCGGCGTCGATCTCGATCCGCCGGCGATCAAGCTGCCGCTGGTCGGGCGCAAGGAACTGAATAGCTGGTTTCAATCCGCGGTCGAAAATTGAGCGGTGACTTGCATATAAATCAGGTGCGGTTCTTCAATTGATAATTATTCTTATTCATTCTATAGTAGCAGCCATAGGGTAGTCCGGTATTTCAACATTTTTTGCTTGGAAATCTTTCATGTTAAGTCAAATAAAGTCCCATTTTTCGATTGCGTTTTTTTTCCTGCTTTCTATCGTGGCGGTATGTCCGGTTCATGCGGAAGAAGTGGTTGTCTATTCCGCACGTATCGAACAGCTCATCAAGCCGATGTTCGATGCGTTTACCAAGGAAACCGGTATCAAGGTTAAATATACGACCGACAATGAAGGTGCGCTGCTGGCGCGGCTCGAAGCCGAAGGGAAAAACACCCCGGCTGATATGTTGATTACCGCCGATGCCGGTAATCTTTGGGCGGCTTCGCAGGCCGGATTATTGAAGCCGGTCAAGTCGGGGGTGCTGGAAAGCAATATCCCGGCGCATTTGCGCGATCCGGCCAATGAGTGGTTCGGTTTGTCGATCCGGGCGCGGACGTTGATTTACAACACCAAGAAAGTGAAACCCGAAGAGCTGTCGACTTACGAGGATCTGGCCGATCCTAAGTGGCGTAAGCGTTTATGTTTGCGCACTTCGAAGAAAGTTTACAATCAATCGCTGGTCGCCATGATGATCGCCGAGCATGGCGAAGCCAAGACTGAAGAAATCGTGAAAGGCTGGGTGGCCAATCTGGCGACCGATCCTTTATCCGATGACACCCGAGCTTTGGAATTCGTTGCTGCCGGTAAATGCGATGTGACCATCGTCAATACTTATTATTTTGGCCGGTTGATGAGCAAGGACCCCAAGTTGCCGCTGGCGGTTTTCTGGCCGAATCAGAATGACGGCGGCGTGCATGTCAATATTTCCGGTGCCGGTGTCACCCGTCATGGCCGGCATGAAGCCGCAGCGATCAAGCTGCTGGAATTTTTGTCATCGGACAAAGCGCAAAATCTTTTTGCCGACGTGAACATGGAATATCCGGTCAATCCGAAGATTACAGCGGATCCTTTTGTCGCGGCGTGGGGTGAATTCAAGCAGAATCCGATGAATCTGGCGAAAGCCGGCGAGTTGCAAACGGCTGCCGTGAAACTGATGGATCGTGCAGGTTATCGCTAAGCTCGCGATAAACCACCGCATCCTCAAGCAGTTGCAGCGTGTTCAATCGTGATGCTTCTTCCGGCGGGAAACTGCCGGTGCTATTTTCCCGTTATCGCTTTTTCGCTTTCTGGCGCCTGACGCCTTTTATCGTAGCCGCGCTGGTTTTGGCGCCGGTTGCGGTGGTGGTGTCGTCACTACTGGCGCCTGCCGGCGATATCTGGCAACATCTGCTTGAAACCACGCTTCCGGATATATTAATCAATACCTTTTGGCTCGCTGCGGGCGTTATCTGCGGCACCGCGTTGGTCGGTATCGGTTTGGCATGGTTTATTTCGGTCTATGAATTTCCCGGGCGGCGGTTCTTCGCTTGGGCATTGTTGTTACCAATGGCTATGCCGGCCTATGTGACAGCCTTTGTAGCATTGGGTTTGTTTGATTTTACCGGACCGGTGCAAACAACTTTGCGCGCATGGCTGGATTCCGATTTGTCGTGGTTTCCGGAAATACGCGGCAGAGCGGGTGTGATCCTGGTAATGACCTTGGCTTTTTATCCCTATGTCTATTTGCTGGCGAAAAATGCTTTCTTAAGTCAGGGCAAGCGTTCGCTGGAAGTCGCTCAATCGCTGGGTTTAAACAAAGTGCAGGGCTTTTTCAAAGTGGCGTTGCCGATGGCGCGTCCTTGGATTGCCGGCGGCTTGATGCTGGTGCTAATGGAAACACTGGCTGATTTTGGCACGGTAGCTGTGTTTAATTACAATACTTTCACCACCGCCATTTACAAAGCATGGTTTAGCATGTTTTCTTTGCAAGCGGCTTCGCAACTGGCTTCCTTGTTGATTATTATTGTGTTTGTGGTGATTGTGCTGGAGCAGCAATTTCGCGCGCGCATGCGTTACGCGGAATCCAAAAGAACTGCACGCGCGCAGCGTATCACCTTAAGCGGATGGCAGGGGGGGGTGGTGAGCGGATCCATGTTCAGCGTGCTGTTTCTGGCTTTTTTGCTGCCGGTTATGCAGTTAAGCTACTGGGCGGCCGATTCGTTTGCGCACGATTATGATTTTGCCCGCTATCTGGATTTCCTATGGCATTCGCTATCGTTGTCCGGCATGGCGGCATTGTTGATTTGTGCGATGGTGATTGCGATGGTCTATGCGGCGCGGCGATACCCAGACACCGCGACCAAAAATGCCGTGCGCATCGCGACCATCGGTTATGCATTACCCGGCGCGGTTCTGGCGATCGGTGTTTATCTGCCGTTGACGTGGCTGGATGCGCGACTCAGCGAACTGGCGCTGAACTGGTTTCAGATGGATACCGGCCAGATCTTGCAAGGTACGCTGGTTGCAATGCTGATCGCCTATTTGATCCGTTTCATGGCGGTCAGTCACTATCCGATTGATAGCGCAATGCAGCGGATAACGCCGAGTATCGACGAAGCGGCGATGAGTTTGGGCGTGCATGGTTGGACTATGATCAAGAAAGTGCACGCGCCGATCTTGAAACCGGGCATTTTTACCGCGGCTGCCTTAGTGTTTGTCGATGTCATGAAGGAGATGCCGATCACGCTGATGACCCGTCCGTTCGGGTGGGATACGCTGGCGGTCCGCATTTACGAAATGACTTCCGAAGGCCAGTGGGATCAAGCGGCTTTGCCTGCCGTCACCTTGGTATTGGCGGGATTGATACCGATTTTCTTATTGATGCGCCAAACTGAAAAGTAATCGTATGGGTAACGTTCTGTTGCAACTGAAAAATGTCCGCCAGGCTTATGGCTCGCAGGTCGTTATTCATGATTTGTCGCTGACCCTGGAGCAAGGACAAATCGGTTGTTTACTGGGTCCGAGCGGTTGCGGAAAAACTACGGCGTTGCGTTGCATTGCCGGATTTGAACCGGTATCGGCGGGAGAAATTTTGCTGAACGGCGTGTGCGTCAGCAGTTCCGGGCATCTGGTGCCGCCGGAACGCAGGCAGATCGGCATGGTATTTCAAGATTATGCATTGTTCCCGCATCTCGACGTGGCTGCAAATATCGGTTTCGGCTTGCACCGGCTAACCAAAAACGAACGCGAGCAGCGCGTTGAAGAGATGCTGCACGTTGTTCATCTCGCGTCTGTCGCGAAAAAATATCCGCATGAGCTTTCGGGAGGGCAGCAGCAACGCGTGGCGCTGGCGCGGGCGTTAGCGCCGAAACCGGCGTTATTGTTGCTGGATGAGCCTTTTTCCAATCTCGACGTCAGTTTGCGCGAACGCTTGAGCATGGAAGTCCGCGAGATTCTCAAACAGCAGAAAATAACCGCGATTCTGGTAACGCATGATCAAGCCGAAGCTTTTGCGATCGCGGATGAAATCGGCGTGATGAGCCACGGCGCAATGCAGCAATGGGACACCGCCTTTAATTTATACCATCATCCGGCCAACCGGTTTGTCGCTGATTTTATCGGTCAAGGGGTCTTTGTTACCGGCACGGTGAAGAATCCGCAACAAGTTGAAATCGAACTCGGGGTGATTGCCGGTGAGATTCCGCCGCATTGCGCGCCGGGCGATCGCGTGGAAGTCTTGCTGCGGCCGGACGATGTTGTTCACGATGATGCCAGTCCGTTACAGGCGGCTATTGTCAGCAAGGCATTTCGCGGCGCGGAAATTTTGTACACGCTGCGCCTTGCCGGCGGGGCACGGATTCTGGCGTTAGTTCCCAGCCATCACAATCATCCGATTGGCGAGAAAATCGGCATCAAACTTGAAACGCATCATCTGGTGGTTTTCCCGCAATCGTTACCGTGATGCTGAGCGGTTCCGCAACCAGTGTTGACAAATTCGCACACTGAGCCGCTGGATAAAATTTTTAGAGTAAGTGTACTTCCCTTTTCGCGGTTTTTTCTATAGCATTGCCAATTCGTGTTAATACCTTTCTTTTATAGCTTTTTTCCAAGCGATCAAGTAAACCCGGCTCAGTGATAATACTGAGGTAGCTATTCCTGAAACTAATAATTTAAAAGAGGATTTTATGAGTCAGCATATTCATTATGTAACCGATGCGAATTTCGAGGCGGAAGTCTTGCAGTCGACAATTCCTGTGTTAGTGGATTATTGGGCGGAGTGGTGCGGCCCTTGTAAAATGATAGCCCCGATTCTTGACGAAATCGCAAATGAATACGGCGATCGCTTGAAAGTGGCCAAACTCAATATTGATGAAAATCAATTGACACCGCCTAAATACGGCATTCGCGGAATTCCGACACTGATGCTGTTCAAAAACGGCAATATCGAAGCGACGAAAGTAGGCGCGCTCTCTAAATCGCAATTAACCGCGTTCATCGATAGTCATATTTAACTGGCTGAGTATATTGAGTAATGAGCTTAGTGAACCAGGCTCCGATGTAGGCCACGATCATAATTAACGCTTTCCCGTCTGTAACAGCTTTCCTTCCAGCACTTATCTTTAATACGTAAATCCCCTTTTTTCGAGCTCCTTCATGCGCTTATCTGATCTTAAAAATTTACACGTCACCGAATTAGTAAAAATGGCTATCGAAAACGAAATTGACGGAGCCAATCGAATGCGAAAGCAGGACTTGATTTTCGCATTGCTGAAGAATCAAGCTAAGAAGGGCGAAAATATTTACGGACACGGGACTCTGGAAGTGCTTCAGGACGGATTTGGTTTTTTACGTTCTCCGGATACTTCGTACCTTGCCGGCCCCGACGACATTTACATTTCTCCAAGCCAGATCCGCCGGTTTAATTTGCATACCGGGGATTCGATCGACGGCGAGATCCGTCCGCCCAAGGACGGCGAACGCTATTTCGCGCTGGTCAAGGTGGATAAAGTCAATAATGAGCCGCCGGAAAACTCCAAGCAAAAAATTCTGTTTGAAAATCTGACGCCGCTTTTCCCGGATGAACGGCTGATGCTGGAACGTGATATCAAGGCGGAAGAAAATATTACCGGCCGGATCATTGATTTGATCGCGCCGATCGGCAAAGGGCAGCGCGGTTTGCTGGTTGCCAGCCCGAAATCGGGTAAAACCGTGATGCTGCAACACATTGCCCACGCCATTGCGGCCAATTATCCGGATGTAATCCTGATTGTGTTGCTGATCGACGAGCGTCCCGAGGAAGTGACCGACATGATCCGTTCGGTCAGAGGCGAAGTGATTTCTTCGACCTTCGATGAAGCTGCGACACGGCATGTGCAGGTTGCGGAAATGGTGATCGAGAAAGCCAAACGCCTGGTTGAACATAAAAAAGATGTGGTTATCTTGCTCGATTCGATTACCCGTTTGGCGCGCGCGTACAACACCGTGGTACCGGCTTCCGGCAAAGTGCTGACCGGCGGTGTCGATGCCAATGCCTTGCAACGGCCCAAACGCTTTTTCGGTGCCGCCCGTAATGTCGAGGAAGGCGGCTCGCTGACCATTATCGCGACGGCGCTGATCGATACCGGTTCGCGCATGGACGATGTGATTTATGAAGAATTCAAAGGCACCGGTAATATGGAAATCCACCTGGACCGGCGCATGGCCGAGAAACGCATTTATCCGGCGATTAACGTGAATCGCTCCGGCACCCGCCGCGAAGAATTGTTGATTCCACCTGAAGTGCTGCAAAAAATATGGGTATTGCGCAAATTGCTGCACCCGATGGATGATATGGACGCGATGTCGTTTCTGCTGGATAAAGTCAAGGCAACCAAGAACAATTCCGATTTTTTTGATTCCATGCGGCGGGTATGAGTTTGGGCCGCGGCAGTTGCACCGGCATCCGCAATAAAGGATAATACACGACTTTTTAATTCTCCCTTTCGGGGATCAGTCATCGAGGAAGTAGCAAATGAAAGCAGAAATTCATCCAGATTATCAAGAGATAACGGTTACTTGCAGTTGCGGCAGCGTATTTCAGACACGCTCTACCATGGGTAAAAATTTGAGCATCGAAGTATGTTCGCAATGTCATCCGTTTTATACCGGAAAACAGAAAATTGTGGATACTGCCGGGCGGGTTGAGAAATTCCGTCAAAAATACGGTCAATTCGCAGGCAAGTAATTTTCCTGATTCAGCTTAAGCCGGATCAGCGAAAGTTTGGATCGGCTTAATAATGAATCGCCAGCCAAATCGTTTCCTGATCGGGATCCGTCCAAGAAACCCGATGTTTTTTATGAGAGGGGATATTGATGAAATCACCCTCTCCAAGCTGTACCGACGTTTGATCGTCGAATAATAGTACCGCTTGTCCTTTCAGAACCATGACCCATTCGTGTTGCGCCTGATCGTACCAAGGCGATTGCTGGCCTTTTGATACGATACGCTCGATCTTGATCGAATTGCTTTCGATCAATGTCTCAAAAACTTCGCCGGATAAATCGCGCGGAATCGCTGAAAAAATATTTTGCAGTGTCATAAAATACTCGCTGGATTGCTGAATTAACAGGCATCGGCTTATTGTATCCCGGATTTTTCCGGCAAGATCGGCAACACGCGTTGAAAAAGGACAAATTATGCAACGAATTGCATTGGTGACCGGCGCATCGAGCGGAATCGGCAGAGCCACGGCCGGCTTGCTGGCGCAACAGGGTTTTTATGTGTTTGCGATGGCGCGCCGGGAAGAGCGGCTGGAGCAAATCCGTTCGGATAATATCGAGCCGCTGCCGCTCGATGTCACCGATATCGCAGCGGTCAACGCGGCGGTGGCGCATGTCATCGCGACCAAAGGCCGTATCGACGTGCTGGTCAACAATGCCGGTTATGGCCAGCTGGGCACGCTCGAATGCGTCTCGGTGGAAGCCGCGCACCGCCAGTTCGAAGTGAATGTATTCGGCTATGCGCATTTCATTCAGGCTGTTCTGCCGCATATGCGCGAACAACGGTCGGGGTGTATCGTCAATGTTTCTTCGGTTCTCGGAAAAATATCACTGCCGGGTTTTGGCTGGTACGCTGCATCGAAACACGCGGTCGAAGCATTGTCGGAATCGCTGCGCGGCGAAGTCAAAGCACTGGGAATCGACGTTGTCGTCATTGCGCCTGGTCTGATTAAAACCGAATTCGCCGAGAAGGAATTCGCGTTGCTCGAAACCGTTCAGCACCCGCCGGTGTACCGCAAAATCCTCGACGGTTTGCGCCGGCTGCTTGCCGGCGAGCCGCAGGCACCCGGTCCGGAAATCATCGCCAATGCGATCCTGAAAGCCGTAACCCGGTCAATTCCGCCGGTCCGGCACGCATTGCCGTGGGATTCGAAAGCCGCCGTGATTTCCCGCTGGTTGTTAGGCGCGCGGCTGTTTGCCTGGGCGGTGCGCAAGCAGATGAGAATTTGATTGTTTCAGGGAAAATTAGAAATTAGTCAGGATACAATTCAATAACAACTGGTACAAATCAGGCTGCTTGAGCAGGAGGGATTCAAGCAGCCTGGCCACTGTTATTTCACACTGCAGGTGCTTGTTGTCTGCGCAACAGTAAATCCTTGCTCGTTGATCAGTTGCCCGGTGACTCGTCCGCCTTGGATGAAAGACCGGCTGATGCGTGTTGCTCCGGTAGTAACATCCTTAGTGCTGCTATCGAAATCGAATTCGATTTCATCCCCAACCGTCGCTTTCGCTTCGGATTCTTTAACATTGTCACCTGATACGATTTTGGCAATATAGTTGCCGGAAACCATATTATTGCCGTCAACTGAAACCTTCGACTGGTCTGCTCTTTTTTCGCATTTCACGCGAATGTTTGCGGCATTCGCATCAGCTGCGGGTAGTGATGTGAAAAATACTGCCATTACTGCGGATAAAGCGGTTGAAGTTTTTAGAATCGTGGATTTCATCGTTATTTCTCCATCAAAGATTAAATGAATTAGAAGTTAATGATTGCTGCTTCAGTTAATTTGTGTGTGATTATTTCCCACACAGAATGCACTATATGCGGGAAATATTTACACGTCAAGATATTTGTGTAAATAATTCCCACAATTTTTGTGGAAATTAATGCCTATTTAAGTGTGCAACCTCGATGAATGCGCATAAGAACTGGATATCAAGAAGTTTGTCGAGAACAAATATATCTTCAGCAACGGCTGTCTATTTAATAGGCAGCCATGTACAATGCCGCTTAAATGCCCTTGTAAATCCTGTCCTACCGAGACCCAATTTCTTTCAAGTCAACGGTTATTGCGTGAACAGACCTTGACGTTTCATTGAAACCTTTCGATAAGTCTAAAAATCTGCCAGGCGCATATTCAATATTTCTAGAGAGGTTATATGTGCTGGAGTGGAGAAGCGTCGGCGGTGCTAGCAGCGGCGGGCATTGCAAGTACCGTGTATTTTTACCGGAAAGGTGAGTCGGGCGTATTGTGCGCCGCGCTGGCTTACTTTTCGTTGATGGAATTGCTTCAAGCGTACACATACACGGTGATCGATCAATGCCAGGATCCCAGAAATCAGATTGCGACTTTTCTGGGATATATGCATATCGCGTTCCAGCCCTTTTTTGTCAATGCAGTGGCGATGCATTTCATCCCTGAAGACTTGCGCCGCCGCATCGCTCCGGCTGTTTACACATTGTGCGCCGCCGCCGCGATCATCTTTATGATGCGGATTTATCCGTTCGATTGGGTCGTCTACTGTTTCGAAAGAAACTACACCATGACATTCTTCACCAGCGCAAAATTTACCATGCCTTTCTGCGGTGAGCAGATTTGCTCGACCTCCGGCGATTGGCATATCGCCTGGGCCATTCCCGCCAACGGCAATGTCTTCATGGGAAATGTTTACGGTTACGCCGCTTTTGTGCTGCCTTTACTGTACGGGTCTTGGAAAATGGTGAGCTATCACTTCGTGTCGGGGCCGTTGCTGGCGTACATGACCACTAACGACTTGAACGAAGGGGTAGCGGTCTGGTGCTTGTATTCCATCGGATTGCTGTTGCTGATGATTAAAACCCCGGTGCGGAAATATTTGTACGTCAAAAGCTGGTACGGATTGCCGCTGCCGAAATTCCTGCGTGCATAATGAGCCTCTGTTTCCAACACAGCAAATCGCTCGCGCAGGCAATTAATCAGATTCGCTGACGTTAGTCCACTCCGCACATTGGATAACCACGCGATACCCGTCATGATCCTCGAAAGTCCGGCCATCTTGCTCCCAATAGGGGTTCAAAGAAGAAACGCGCTTGAAACCGGCATCGAGCATCGCCTGGCAACGCGATTCCCATGCATCGCGGCTGGGAAAATAGAAGACCAGCAGGTCTTCAGGCGTAGGAGCCGGTGCAACCGGATGGGTGCGGCAGTAGGTAAATTCGAGATGATAACCTGCACCGGGAAGGCCGAGCATCACCCCGTCGAAGCCGTCGTGATCGTCAAAATGACCGACCCGGGCAAGCCCGAGACCGGCCTGATACATCGCATCGCTGCGGGAAAGGTCGCTGACGGGACGAGCTATCCGGAAATGTGTGAACATAGTGGAGATTCTCACTTGTCTGAATTCTATTGAAACCAATTACTGGCAATACCGGCAGTTAAGCCACGGCAAGCCGTTGGAAGAAAAGCTTTTCTCTAGAAATTCATGGCATTTCTAATGAATTTGCGCTGAAATCCTTATGCACAGCGCTATATTTTCACTAGCGCCCGAAACGGGAGGCGTTCAATTTCACGTCGGCGCGCGCCCAGGCTTGTTCAAACCGCGCTGTAATGATCTTTTCATCCTTGTTTTGCGCACGCAAAGCCTGCTGCAATCCATAAAGCGCCCATCCGTTGTTACGATTCCGTCGCAGGTCTTCCCAATATACTGTCTCTGCTTCGTCTGCCCGCCCTGATTTCAGCAGAATAGCGCCCAGTGCCAGCCGTGGCGGTAAGTGAAATTCCAGTGGTTCTGTATACACCAACGCATCTTCCAGGCGAACCGCTTTCTCAAGATGTGTAATGGCCTGATCGAACTGTCCGCGCGCAGCAGCAATCTCGCCGGCGAGTACTTCAGGTGCAGCGCTTAGCACCGTTTTTGTGGTGTTTTTCGAAAGAAGAGGGCCATCCAGCAAAGGATCAGCCATAATCTTGCGTAGCGATTCCAGTTCTTGCCCGGCTTGTTGCAATTGTTCCGTTGCGACAAATGCAAGGCCGCGCACATAGTGCCAGCTTCCCGTCAAAAATAGATTGGTCGATGGCGGTGCGGGTTCAGCTAGAATTTCCTGCCAGTGCCCAAATCTTGCGAGAGCCCAATAAGGGGTTACGCGGAAAACTGCTGTCAACGGTATTGCCTTCAACACTTCATCGCTAATCTTACTAGCAACTTCTCGTGCGGATTGAATGGCAATCTTGCTTTGACCATCCACGGTCGCTGCGAACCAAAGAAAATGGATATTGTGCGGGTAGTACACCATCGGATACAAACCTTGCGCGTGACACTGCGTGATGTAATCCTCGTCAGCGGCGATAGCAAGCTGGTTGCTCTTCATAGAATCGGCGTAACGGCCTACACGCTGATAAATATGCGATGACATGTGTATCATGTGCCCCGCTGCGGGCATCAATGTCAATAGTGTATCGGCTGCTTGTTCTGCGCGCTCGGGTGTACTGGTTGGTTCTATCAGGTGAATGTACATATGCAACGCCCCCGGATGTTTCGGATTGCGCCGCAATACTTCCTCGGTGAGCGCTACGATTTCGGCTGTTCCCTCATACGGCTGGCCATCGAGCATCCAATAACCCCAGGGCCGGAGATCCATCATGGACTCCACATACAACATCGCAATATCCGGGTCGTTTGGAAAACGCTCATGTACTTCCCGCATTGCCTCTGCGTAAGCCTTATTATTCGCCTCCCTTTGTCCGGCCTGCCCGGAGTAACGCTTCGCAAGGGCGCTGATAAGCGCCTGTTCCCTCGGTGATGCATTCGTCATCAATGATTTAGCCTGCTGAACGATCTCCAAAGCTTGTGGTTCTTCGTTCGGCTCCATCATCGCGTTGATATTGGGACCCAGCACGAGTGCTTGCCCCCAATAAGCCATTGCAAGTTCCGGATCCAACCGCGCCGCCTCGCGGAACGACCGGCGTGCCTCGGTATGGTTGAATGCGTAAGCAAGATTGAGTCCCTGATTGATGTACTGTTGTGCTAAGGGATTGCGGGTACTGACGGGAAATGTGTGCGAACCTAAATTATGCAACCTGGGCGCAAGCTGGCCATCCGGGCTTGGCTTATTTGCCATTTCGGACTCCGCATAATGCTTATGGCCACCGCCATGCCCGGTGGAAGCCTGCTGTTTTTGGGTTACTGTCATTGCTTCTGACTCGGCATACGATTCGAGAGTACTTGCAACAACCAGAGTCAGAACTAAAATCGTGGAGCGGATGGCAGTATAGGATTGCATGAATATTACCCCCTTGATATCAGTGTTTAATTTTCATAACCGAGAGAAATTCTCTAATCCTGCTCGGCAGTGGTTGGGTCAATCATAGATTTGATCCGAGAAACACGCTGAGCAGGAAACTCGCCTTGCTCGGCATGCGCTCTGATAGTCGCTTCGTCCGGTGCAATGTAAATGCAATAGACTGTGTCATCCGTCACGTAACTTTCCAGCCATTGGATTCTTGGACCCATATTGTTCAACACATTGCATGATTTCTGAGAAATGGCTTGTAAATCTTGCGGTGTTAGTGAACCGGCCCCAGGAATTTCACGTTCTATTATATATTTCGGCATTTCGCTCTCCTTAGAATTAAATATGACCAGTCGTATTTGTTCTCAGTAAAAAAATTAAGGTCTGAAATAATCGTCTAATAAATTCTGACAACACTGCTTAACCGGAGCGGAAGATTTTTCTATCTTCATCCGCAGTAAAGCGCCTTGCCAGGTATTTATGAGCAAATCAGCCATTTCTTCTGCTGACTTATCTTGTCGCACTGTTCCTTGTTGCTGTGCCTTCGCTATTCCAACTTGCAATAGATCCCGGTAACGATTGACCGCAGATTGGAGAGATTTCTGACAAACTTCGCTGGTGTCGCCTATTTCTCCCATCAGATTGCCTAAGAGGCAACCCCCTTTAAACGCATTCTTTTCAAGTTCTATTATTAGTTCATCAAAATAACATTTGATTGCACCGAGAGCATCTGTATCAGAGTTATCCAAGTAACTCGCCAATTGTGCAATAAACGGATCAATGTAGTACTGAATGACATCGGCGCCAAAGTCCTCTTTGCTGTCAAAATAATTATAAAAAGAACCCTTCGGGACATTTACTGCGTCCAGGATTTCCTGCAACCCAGTGCCATGGTAGCCTTGCTCCATGAATAATGTAACACCTTGGTTTAACAGGCCTTCCCTATTTAATTCTTTTTTGGTTGATTTTGACATGCACAGATAATACGACCGGTTGTCTCGATTGTCAAATCATCGTCCGAACATTGCACACATAATTCCGCAATTCCTGTTGTTTCCGGTTTTAAGTCCGCTACGTAAGGTTACCGGATCATAAAGCGAACAATTTGACCTGGTCAGTTCGTCACAGATCAAGGATTGCGATGGTTTTATCGCATTCCGGATACCTCATTCAACGCAGTCTTTGGGACATGCAACTACCATAGGTATTAGGAACACCATAACGAAATGCTCCGGCATATTGTTGCGAAAGGCCAATTTGCCGGTCCAATTGCGCAATACAGTCTGAGAATTCCGGTGAATTATATTTGAAACCCAGTTTGTAGCAATGGTTAACCATGCTCCGTCGCTGCTCCTCGACAGACACACAACCCGACATGATGACAACAGCAACAACCATAATACTCAATTTCCAGATCGACCATTTACTGCTCATGACCACACCCCGTTTCGTAGACTGATGCTAGAACTATGTCTCAATCCAGATGAACACATCGTGAACCTACGGGAAAAACTGTAATGGTTAATAATTCCGGATACGATTTAAGGCTGTAGCATGAGAAACCTTGAGGAGGTATTGATTGGGAAAGCAATGGAGTCTTACTTTCCGGACGGGAGTTTAGCCCGTAGTTTGGGTTGAGTGAAATGTAACCCAACGGTAGGAGATTGCGTTTATGTTGGGGTTTGTGTCTTATCCCAATCAGCGGCGCTGATTGCCATTGTTTTGATCCTGGATGGCGCAAGCTTATCCAGGCTACTTGCTGACGAATTAAATTCAAATGCCATCAAACAAAAGTCGCTGGCGATACCCCGAATCGCTCGCTCAATGCCCGGATTTGACGAATGTTGAACTCGCGTTTGCCGGACAGAATTTCCGAGACGACACCTTGGCTGCCGATTTCGGTTAAATCATTTTGTTTGAGTCCATGCTGTTGCATAAGGAATTTGAGCGCATCGATACCGGTTGCATCGGGTAAGCGGTGATGCTGCGTTTCGTAATCTTCGACCAAATCGCCGACAATATCGGCCAAGCTCATTGCTGGATGATTCTCGTCGCCTGATGCCTCTTCCAGCAATGCATTCAACAATGCAATCATGCGATCGTAGTGTATATCATCGCGAATGAGTGCAATGTCGGTTCGGTTGCGGAATTGCTCCCAAGCGGGTAGCAGATGCTTCATGTCAATGGATACTGTCATGATTTCCAGGCACCTTCGCCGCCGATCCACAATTAAATTTTCAAGTGCGATATCATGGATTAAACCGGAATTACCTGAACACCGCAATTTATGCCTGCACTTCGCAGCCGCTTGTCGTTCGTTGCGAGCGGAAGGCCATGCCGGATGGCAAGCTCCAAATAAGTAGCATCGTAAGTCGTCAGGTTTTGAGCACGAGCGAGGGCGAGAATTTCGTGCAAAGCGCGAGGCGAAGTCTCATCGTCGATGCTTATGGGCAAGTCACCAATCAACTCGAGCCGGATCGAAACGTCGGCGGGCATGATCCTTCCCCTGCGTTCCGCCTGTATCATGACATTTCCCAATTCCAGATACCATAGGGCAGGCACTAATGCCCCTTCATCGCGGACACGTTCCAGCAACGCATCGCAAGTATCCGATGCTTCGTCTTCAAAACACCAGGCGACGGCAATCGAGCAATCAAGAACAAACCCGGTCATCGGCGGCCTTCGTCACGCAGCGTTTGCCACGAAATACCATCAAGGGTGCAATTTTTTCGCAGCACCTTTAATTTTGCAATCGCGGAATCGATTCGCGAGCGGTCTGCAACATTTACAGGCACCAGCCGTGCCAAAGGCTTGCCGTGGCGGGTGATAATGATTTCCTCGCCCTGGGCCACCCGCTCCAGCAACGAAGATAAATGGGTTTTTGCTTCAAAGGCGCCGACAGTAATCATCGCTTAGCTCTCAATTCTGGTTGATCTTGTAAACCAGTTTAACAGATGGCGCTGGTTCTGTCAGTTGGCAGGGTCGGGTGAAGTGAAATCAAAGTTCTGAATAGCTTCGATATTGTTGGGTTTTGTACTTCACCTCAACTCACGAGTTGAGTTAGAGACAGCATTTCAAGCAAGCTGAAGTCTCCGCCCTTTGGGTTCCGGGATCGGATCGCCGAACTCTTTTGCAGTATCGATCCAAAGACCGATGGCTTCCTGTGCGTTCGATAAGGCCGATTCATAATTGTCGCCGTGCGCCATGCAACCGGGAAGTTCAGGAACTTCCGCGACAAAAACGTCGTCCTCGGCGCTCCAATAGATAATTACTTCATATTTATACATCGCTTATTTCTCCCAAGCGGCAATGTAAGATAACTGCGCGGACTTGGCGTACTTGATAAGGCTTGGCTTTGCTGCCTTGTTTTTGGAGATTGATTCGTTCTTCAATACCATTACGCCGAAAAATGTGATGACTACCCTGACACGCTCTTCAAAGGCAAAGTGTAACAAAAGTGCCCGTAAATCAGAAAAATCGATATTGGCATCCGAGCGGCCTTCAAGGATGCGGCGAAGCAATTTATCGTGTGTTTCCATCGCGCTTTGCTTAATGCTAACGGAGTAACTCATGCTTTGCGGTTTCCCAATCCAATACCGGGTCAGCCGGATCGTGCAAAACTTCTACGGTACGGGAAATGGCTTCAAAATCGTCGAGGTAATATTCGACAGCTTGTCTGATCACATCGGCACGCGTGCGATGCAATTTTGTGGCCGCTTCATCAAGGGCAGCAATCAATTCATCCGGTAATCTTGCAGATATTTGGCTCATTTCAGGTTCTCTATCCCAATTCTTAATGTCAACGAAATTCACTGAATGTCACATTAGCGTAAGCTGATACATTTTGCTATTAAAATACGAATTGCGCTTTATTGGTTGCCATTGTTGATCCTGGATGACGCAAGCTTATCCAGGCTACTTGCTGTGATGGTTAATAATCCTGGATACGATTTAAGGTTGTAGCGAGACCTTTGCGCGGTGTCATGAGCGGTGCGAGAATAAGGCAAAAATTTGCGAAAAAACGGAGTTTGCAACGGAGTAAATGAGCATTTTTCGCGAATTTTTAACGCGATTATCGTGCCGCGTAGTAGCCGTGCAAAGGCCTCGCAGCATGAGAAACCTTGAGGAGGTGTTCATTGGAAAAGCAACGGAGTCTTACTTTCCGGACGAGAGCATAGCCCGTAGGTTGAGTTGAATGAAATGAAGCCAAACGATTGGCGATTACGTGATGTTGGGGTTCGTGTCTTACCCCAACCTTCGAGCTAATTTGCAATGTTTGATTGAATAAAACCAATAAAGCCGAGCACTGTTCCAGCAAGTGTACACAAACAACCATACACTATACGCCAGAATAACTCTTTCTTTACTGGATCTGATTCAACTTCTTCAATTTCCGATGACCATCGTCGATTTATGGTGAGGGTGATGCCTGACAGTAACAAAAGATAAAACAACCAAAGCCCAAATTGAAGCGTGTGACGGTGGTTATCAACAAAAATGTTTGTAACTATATAAGAATCAGAGCAATTGCTCTGATTAGACTGACAAGCATCCACTAGGACATCATAAAGTGGGAAAATTGCAGCCATAAAGAGAGCTAGTGCTATAAAGACAAATGCATAACTATGTTTGATCAACCAAGGAAGAAATACCAACATAAAATTGTCGATTCTACTCATCAATTTTGAGATTTGTAGGACATAAGATAAAGCTCCAATAAATGCAAGTGTTGCAATAAGAAAACTGATCTCTGACTCAAATGAAATCACTGTAACTTTATCAGTGGGGTATATATTTCCACCAGAAATTAATCTTATGAATAGAGCTTTAATCCAGAGAAAGACCGCGAAACCAAAAATTACTTTCACGAACAATCCAAACCAACCCAAGAACTGTATAGACAGTTTCCAAGAATCAATTAGGATTTCACGTATCTTTCGAATAGGCGCAGGAGTTTCTTCTGTTACAGGAGATTCTGCAATTTGTAGATATATTTTCCAGCCACTTATTTTTGCAGGCGTTTCCTTCTTTATAGAAGGCTCTGCAATTGCGGCTGATACTATATTGGTTAAGGAATGGTGCTTAACCAGTGCTAAGACCAGAAAGCCTGCTGCAAAGAAGAAAGTCACACTGTGTATTTGTTCACCAAAAATTAAGAATCCGAGAACTTGAAGAGCGAAGTAGAAGATAAAATATGGCTCAACAAGGCGTAGAGTTACTAGAACCCACTCTCGAGTTGATTTATGTGATGCTCCCATACCATCAATGTGAGCTTCAGAATAGATTCGACTTCCAAAAATAGCTGCACAATAAGTGCATATTAGTACACAAGAAAAGACGATAAATAAAATAAGTATATTAGACCATGAGCTTTGCAAAACCTGCATAGATTTTAGGAGTGCGGCCAATGCAAGCATATCAACTGCTACTAATGCAGCCTGCAAATTCCAATGAACTTTTATTGCAATATTTTTCTCATCAACCCAAGATCTTGGTAGTAATAGTCGAACCCCTATCTCCATAAAATTAAAGAAGAAACGTGCAAGAGGAGGCAATTCGTGAACAGCTCCATCACTCGGCTGACTTATTATTTTGTTTGAATAGATCACCCAAACCAGACACAAAGTAAGCAGGCCAAGAAGAACTGATGCGTGATTAGACAATGCTTCAGAAATTAGCGCCAAATACATTATTAACTCTGCGAGGATTGGAATATATGCAGCAACATGTTCAACCAATTCAGGAAGTTTTTTTACTATTAAAGGGATAAAGTCAAATAATCCAGAAATAGTTAGTATGTAGACAAGCAATAGGCCTGAATGCCACGCTGCATTAGTAAATGCCCACCAAAATATGCTTTTCGGATGTTCATAGAATTGCCTGCTCTTAATTAATGTTAGGCCCGCTACATCAAGCGATACTATTATTCCTACTGTAATGAAAAATATTGGAATTAGAAATGTATCTATTGTCATAATCAAAAAAGTGAGAAGGTTTAGTGAGAATGAAGGAAAGGAGCTGCTCGAAAAAAGGGAAAGATTTGGGAGCGCGTTAAGAATTCAAAATTTATTGTCCATCATAAGGTTAAAACCACCGGCTTCAGCCGGTCAGCTTTAGCTGCGAGAATATGCCACACAGGAGGTGTGGCATGGATTATAGATATGGAAGTCATACGGTTTATCAGATTGAATATCATTTTGTATGGGTAACGAAGTATAGATATAAGATTCTGAAGGGAGAAGTAGCAGAACGAGTACGAGAGTTGGTTCGTCAGACGTGTGAAGCATTTGAAATGAGAATTGTACAGGGTGTAGTAAGTAAGGATCATGTGCATATTCTGGTGAGTTGTCCGCCGGAGATGGCTCCGAGTGAGATCATGAGGCGGCTAAAAGGACGAACATCGAGCTATCTGTTTGAAGAATTTCCTCACTTGAAGAAGCGGTACTGGGGAAGGCATTTTTGGGCGCGAGGGTATTTCTGCGTGACAGTAGGTCAGATGACAGAAGAGATGATCAAACAATACTTGGAGCATCATTTTGAGCCAAATCCAAACGACAATTTTAAAATGGAGCCGGAATAAGACGCGTCGTTTAGTCGACGCGTATCCGGACTTTCAGTCCGTAACTCAAACCCACCGGCTTTAGCCGGTGGTTGTTTAGTATGCAATTGTACGGCGTTGCAGAGCAAAGATTTCATGTGTGCATGATCTGTAAGAGGTATTATTTGTATCTAGCGTGTTTGATTCTTTCCAACACCCGCAAAACCGTCTTCCTCGGCGCCCCAATATTCAACCGCATAAACCCGCTGCCTTCCTGGCCGAATTGCACGCCGGGGTTCAGCCCGACCCCGGCTTGGTGGATGAAGAAGTGTTTCAGTTCGGCGTCGGTCAGGTTCATAGCGCGGCAGTCGAGCCATAGCAGGTAGGTGCCTTCGGCTTTGATCGCTTTGATTTCCGGTAAATGTTCAGCAAGATACGATTCGACCGCATCGCGCGTGTCGCGCAGGTAAATTTTTAGTGCTTCCAGCCAGGCTTCGCCGCCGCGGTAGGCGGCTTCGAAGGCGGTGACGCTGAATGGGTTGGAAGCGCTGACGTGCAGGCTGTTGAAAACCTGAATGATCGCATTGCGCATCGTTTTGTCGGGAACGATCAGCGCGGACAGATTCAAGCCGGGGATGTTGAAGGTTTTGCTCGGCGCGACGGCGGTGATGACGGCGCGCTGATCGGTTGCCCGCGCGGCGAGCACGTGGTGTTGTTGGTCGGGGTAGAGCAGGTCGTGGTGGATTTCGTCGGAGAAAACCACCAGCTCGTACTTTGCGGCGAGTTGCAGCAATCGTTCCAATTCATCCGGCGACCACACGCGCCCGACCGGATTGTGCGGCGAGCACAGCAGCAGGAATTTGGCTTGCCGGGCGCATTGTTCCAAGTGATCGAAGTCAATGGTGTAGCGGCCGTTGTCGAGCCGCAGCGGGTTGAGCATTAGCTTGCGGCCGGTTTGCGTGGCGGCGGAGAAAAACGGGAAATATACCGGCGGTTGAACGATGATGGCTTCGCCCGGTTGCGTCAGCGCCATCACGGCGGCGTTGATCGATGGCACCACGCCGGGGCACATCACGATCCAGTCGCGCTGCACCATCCAGCCGTGCCGCCGTTGCAGCCAATCGATCAGCGCCTCGTAAAGGCTATCGGGAAATACGGTGTAACCGTAGATCGGGTGTTGTGCGCGCTCGATCAGGGCTTGCATGACGGCGGGCGGGGCGGCGAAGTCCATGTCCGCCACCCACGCGGGGATGACGTCGGCCTTGCCGAACACCGCCAGGCGGCTGTCGTATTTGACGCTGTGCGTGCCTGTGCAATCGATTTCCCGGTCGAAATCGAACGCGTCGCTCAAGCGATGCGCTCCCAGATCGTGACTTCCGCCAGCGTGTGCTGGAATTTGCGCTTGGTTTCGCGGATTACGAACGGCACCGCCTGCGGGCCTTGGATCAGGCGGAAATGCTTGCCGAGCATTTCTTTCAAGCCGTCGAGCGTGGTGAAATTCTCGCCGTCGCGCTTGAAGCCGCCGATCCATGCTTCTTTTTTGGTGTGTTCGGTGAGCCAGGTATACGGCGACGTGATCATCAACAATCCGCCCGGATTGATGCGGGTGTGAATGCTGTTGAGCAATTTGGCCGGATCGTACAGGCGGTCGATCAAATTGGCGGCAAGAATCAGGTCGTAACCGGTGAAAATCGGCTTCAGGTTACAAGCGTCGCCCTGGAAGAATTCGACCTTGTGCTTGACGTGATCGAGTCCCAGGTTGCTCAGCGTGCGTTCCTTGTACGACACCAATTCGCCTTCGTCGGTCAGGGTATAGCGCAAAATGCCTTGTTGCACGAGTTGTACGCCTTGGCCGATGAAGCGCGCGGAAAAATCGATGCCGGTGACGTGATCGAATACTGTTGCTAACTCGAAAGTCGAACGGCCGGAGGCACAGCCCAAGTCCAGTGCGGTGCGTTTAGGCCGGTCGCCCATCGCGGCGATGGCAATTTCCGCCAGAGCTTTGGAGAAATTCGGCACGTCGAAGTAGGTGTCGCCGTAGTGAAACTCGGCGTATTCCGAAAGCAATTTATCGGTTTCATAATTCGATGTCGGCAATGTCGCCGGTGCGTCCGACACCACATAGCGGAAACCGGCATGTTGAAAGAAATGCCGGCGGAACGCATAGCGCGAGCTGCGAATCGATTCGTTGCCGCAAGCGATCCATGAACCGCCTTTGATCAGGTTGTGCTGATTGTCGAACGTTGGCGTGGTGAAGTCGTCGTACAGCGGGTGCACGTCGAAACCTTCGAACGGGTACGTTGGCGTTTCGGTCCACTGCCAGACGTTGCCGACGATGTCGAAAAACTCGCCGTGCGCAAATTCGGTGACTGGACAGCTCGACGCGTAATAATCCAGATGGAGATTGCCAGCCGCCTTGCGGTCGTGCGGTACTTCGCTGAGACAGGCAACATCGTACAGCCGGTACCATTCGTCCTCGGTCGGCAACCGCACCGGTTGTTTCGTCGTTGCGGCTTTCCAGTTACAGAATGCTTTGGCTTCGTGGTAATTGACTTCCACCGGCCAATCCCACGGCATCGGCACTTCCTCGGTCATTAAGCGCAAGTACCAATCGCTGCCTTTTTTAACCCAAAACGTAGGGTGCTCGGCTTGGGTGAATTTTTGCCACGAACGGCCTTCTTCTTGCCAGTAACTGCCGGTGCGGTAGCCGCCGGCTTCAACGAAAGCCAAAAACTCCTGATTGCTGACCAGATATTTGCTGGCTTGGAAAGCGGCGATGTCCGCGCTGTGCAGGCCGTATTCGTTATCCCAACCGTAATGCTGTTGATTGGTTTTGGTTTTATGCAGCGTGATTGATCCGGCGGCAACATTAATCAGTGAATTCTGCGGCGCCGCGCCGGATGTGCGGCACGGTTGCCAATTCGGGTGCGGTTGCACGAAATGCAGCGCATGCTGGCGGATCAGCACCGACGATGTTTCCAGGTGAATGCGTTCATGCTCGACGCCCATTACAATCGGCCACCACGGGCTTTCCCAGGTGATCGGCAGGCTTAGCGGTAGCGTGGAAATGAGGTTGTCGACTATCGCGCGCATGGTTTTGCGGTACGCGCGCACTTCGTCGACGGTCGGCCAGTCGTAGTGCGTGCTGTCGAGATCGTCCCAGCTCATTTCGTCGACGCCGACGGCGAAAATCGATTCCAATCGCGGGTTGATGCGTTCGGTAATCAGTCCGGCGAGAATCAGCTTGTTGACGAAGAACGTCGCGGTATGACCCAAATAAAAAATCAGCGGATGGCGCAATGAGATCGGTTTCTTGTAATACGCTTCGTCGGTGCGCAGTGTTTCGAAAAGTTGCTCGTAACGATCCAGCGTGGTGTGGAAATAACTGCGGATTTCTTCACGTTTCAGGTTGATGTCGTCGCCATCGAGCAGAGGTGTTCTTTGGAATAAAAGTTGTGGCATATTGTAATTTTTGACAGTTCTCTCATTAGTTTGACCGGTATTATAACGCCATGCACTTTTCAGGCGTTACCAAATCGGGACAAAAGTCACTTTTACTGACCGGAATGTTATGGAATCGGTGATTAAAGTGAAAAAACCATGCTGTTTTGAAGGAAATAGGCGATGTTTAAAGTAATTAACCGTATTTTAGTTTAATGACATTTTTCTAAATTGCAACAATCCATCTTGAATAAAAATACGCTTGTTTTGGTCTGCAAGCGGCCTGCGCCGGGCACCGGCAAGCAACGCTTGGCCGCGAAGCTGGGACAAGAAAAAGCGTTTCTGATTGCGGATGCGCTGCTGGCGTGCGCATTGGAGGACGCGGCTGAGTGGCCGGGGCCGGTGGTGATCGCGCCTGCCGGGGCAGCGGATGCGGATTGGGCGCGTTCGCTGCCAATCTCTCGTTCTATGGCGGTCGCGGTATTGCCGCAGGAAACGGGTAATCTCGGACAACGGTTGAACGCGTTAGATCGGACTTTGCGAATGCAAGGCATGCAACATTTATTTTTTATCGGCAGCGACGCGCCGGGCTTACTTGCAAGCGATTATGCAGCGGCGCGGGATGCATTGCAGCATGCGGATGTGGCGTTAATTCCCGCAGCCGACGGCGGCGTGGTGCTGATGGCCAACCGCAAGCCCTGGCCGGATATGTCCGCGTTGCCCTGGAGCTCGAACCGGTTGGAGGAAGCGTTGACCGGACTTTGCCGCCGGGCCGGACATTCGGTAAGCGCGGTTGGGCATGGCTGCGACGTGGATGAATGGCGCGACGTGGTGAAGCTGGTGGCCTTGCTGCAGCGCGATCCGCGGCCTGCGCGGCGGGCATTGCTGCAAATAGTCAGCTGCATTCTTTCAGAAGCGGACGTGCAGGATGCCTGATTTCAGCATCGTGATACCGTGCTATCGCGATGAAGCGCCATTGGTGCGTTTGCTGGAACAGTTGCGGCGATTGCCGCATCAACCTCGCGAAATCATCGTCGTCGACGCGGCGGACAGCCGCCATTGCGCAGAGCTTTGCGAACAATCGGCGGCTACTCGACTGACCGGTGAACCGTGCCGTGGCCGGCAGCTTGGCATCGGCGCGGTGCAAGCCCGGGGCGATGTACTATGGTTTCTGCATGCCGATGCGCAACTAGCAGCGGATCCGTTGCCGGTGATGGCTGCGGCGATTCAACGCGGCGCGATCGGTGGTTATTTCCGGTTCCGTTTTGCCGCGCCGCGGGCATGGCCGGCGGCGATTCTGGAACCGGCCATCACGTTGCGTTGCCGTTTGGGCGTACCCTATGGCGATCAGGGAATTTTCATGCAGCGGATGGTTTATCATCAAGCTGGCGGCCATGCGCCCTGGCCGTTGTTCGAAGAAGTGCCTTTAGTGAAAGCAGCGCGGCGTTTGGGGCGATTTGTAGCGTTGCCGGAGCCGATTTTTGTCGATTCGCGCCGTTGGCAACGCGACGGCTGGTGGCGGCGCAGTTTGAAAAATCGCTGGCTGGCATTGAGATTCATGAGCGGTGCGGCGCCGCAGGATTTGGCCGCACGTTACCATTCTAAAAATGGTTCGTGAATGACATAATGAGACCTTTGCACGGTTACTACGCGGCACGATAATTGCGTTAAAGATTCGCGAAAAATGCTCATTTACCTCGTGTAAACTCCGCTTTTTCGCAAATTTTTGCCTTATTCTCGTACCGCTCATGACACCGTGCAAAGGTCTCATAATGATGAAAAATTCTCGATTGAAAGGATCACCATGCAAGAAGCGGTGCAAAAATATTACGGTGAAACGCTGACAAACAGCCAGGATTTACAGACCAATGCGTGTTGCACCGATGCTGCGCTGCCGCATTTTGTTAAACCGTTGCTGGCGCGGGTGCATGCCGAAGTGCTAGCGCGTTATTACGGTTGCGGCTTGGTGCTGCCGGAGCTCCTCGAGGGATTGACGATCCTTGACTTGGGCTGCGGCGCGGGGCGCGATGTCTACGTGCTGTCGCAACTGGTTGGCGAAAAGGGGCAAGTGATCGGCGTGGATATGACCGAAGAGCAACTCGCGGTTGCACGCCGGCACGAGAAATACCATCAAACAGCATTCGGTTACAAGCGTGGGAATGTGCGTTTTCTGCACGGCGATATCGCGCGCTTGGACGAGCTTGAACTGGCCGATGCCAGCGTGGATTTGATCGTATCGAATTGCGTCATCAATCTGGCGCCGGATAAAGCGGCGGTATTGCGCGAAGCGTTCCGCGTACTGAAGCCGGGCGGTGAATTATATTTTTCCGATGTTTACAGCGACCGGCGCATTCCGGCGGATTTGATGCGCGACCCGGTGTTGTACGGCGAGTGTCTGAGCGGCGCGTTGTATTGGAACGATTTTTTACAGCTGGCGCGCAACAGCGGTTTCACCGATCCGCGCCTGGTCGATGACCGTCCGGTTACGATCGATAATCCGGCGTTGACGGAGAAAACCGGCAATATCCGCTTTTACTCGGCGACTTACCGGCTGTTTAAACTGCCGGGTCTGGAATTGGCCTGCGAAGATCACGGGCAATCCGTGGTGTATCGCGGCACCATCCCGCACCATGCGCATGCTTTCCGGCTGGATAAGCATCATTTCATCGAAACCGGCAGACAATTCCCGGTTTGCGGCAATACCTGGCGCATGTTGCACGATACGCGATTTATCCGGCATTTTGATTTTTACGGTGATTTTGACCGGCATTTCGGTATTTTTCCCGGCTGCGGCATGGGTATGCCGTTCGCCGAAGCTGCGGCGGAGCAACAGCAAGGCGGGTGCTGTTGAGTATGGAAGCGGCAGGGTTACCCGTTGGCGGCGGTCAGCAATCGCGATCCAAGCATTGGTATGTGACGGCGGATGATAAGCCGCGCGGCTTTATCCGTGCACATGCACTGGAAGAATTGTGGTTTCATACCGGCACGGCCTGTAATTTGTCGTGTCCGTTTTGCCTGGAAGGCTCCAAGCCTGGCGATGGCCGTTTGCAATTGATGCGTTTTGACGATGCCAAGCCTTATATCGATGAAGCGTTGACACTGGGTATCAAGCAATTTTCCTTTACCGGCGGCGAACCGTTTGTAAACAAAGATTTGATTCATATTCTGGATTATGCGTTGCAGCATCGGCCCTGCATGGTATTGACCAACGCCACCGAGCCCTTGATGAAGCGCCTGCCGCAATTGCGCGCTTTGCTCGAACATCCGCAGCCGTTGCATTTCCGTATCAGTCTCGATCATTTTTTAGCGGAAGAGCATGACAAAAATCGCGGAGCAGGCATGTTTGCACTGGCGCTGGAAGGGCTGAAGGCATTACATGCGATGGGCTTCGGCGTTTCCGTCGCCAGCCAGAAAATTGCCGGAATGTCGCCTGGCAAAGCCGCGCAATGCTTTGCGGAAGTGTTCCGTAATGCCGGTTTGCCGGCGGATCTGCCGCGCATCGTGTTTCCCGAGTTTTATCCGCCGGGTATTACCGTAGCCGCGCCGCAGATCACGCAAAGCTGCATGACTGACTACCAGACTGAAAAAACGCGCCGCGGATTTATGTGCGCATTCAGCCGCATGGTGGTGAAAAGCGAAGGGAAATGCCTAGTGTATGCCTGCACCCTGGTCGATGACGACCCCGACTACGCGCTCGGAGGAACTCTGGCGGAGAGCTTGCAAGTATCGGTCAGCATGAAACATCACCGTTGCTATAGTTGCTTTCAATATGGCGCGACTTGCAGTGAAATGAAGCGCTAAATGAAAATGCCAGCGATAGCCGTTTGGCTTTGCTGGCATTTTGTACTCCTGAATGCGGCGGCGCTTGAAGTTAGACGCCGCCGGATCTACTGATTGCGATTACAGGCGGTTAAAATTCCTCCCAATCTTCGCCGGTGCCGGTCGCGGCTTTACGAGGTTTTGCAGGTGCGGCTGCAAGTGCAATTGCTGCCGGTGCTTTTTTGGTTGCCGGTCCGCGGTTAGGCAGTTTGGCAATATTCGCAGCGTGATTGCTTCTTTTTACCGGTGCGATCGTTGCCGCATGACTATTCGCCAGTTTGAAGGTGCTGACCGCATGTGTTAGCGCCTGCGCCTGTTCTTGCATCGATTCTGCGGCAGCGGCCGCTTCTTCAACCAGCGCGGCATTTTGTTGCGTGACTTCGTCCATCTGCGTGACCGCTTGATTGACTTGCTCGATACCGGAACTTTGTTCTTGCGATGCCGCCGATATTTCACTCATGATGTCAGTAACACGCTTGACGGCGGTGACGATTTCCTCCATGGTGGTTCCCGCTTCGTCGACCAGCCGCGATCCTTCGTCGACCTTGCTGACCGAATCGCTGATCAATTCCTTGATTTCTTTCGCCGCAGCGGCTGATCGCTGCGCCAGTGTACGCACCTCGGTCGCGACTACCGCAAAGCCCCGGCCTTGCTCGCCGGCGCGCGCCGCTTCCACCGCAGCATTCAAAGCCAGGATATTGGTCTGGAAGGCAATGCCGTCGATTACGCTGATAATGTCGACGATTTTGTGCGAGCTTTCGTTGATCGATTTCATCGTATGCACGACTTGTCCGACCACTTCACCGCCTTTCACTGCAACTTCCGACGCACCGACTGCCAATTGATTGGCTTGGCGTGCATTATCCGCGTTTTGTCTCACGGTCGATGTCAGTTCTTCCATGCTGGAGGCGGTTTCTTCCAGGCTGGATGCTTGTTCTTCCGTGCGTTGACTCAAATCCGAGTTACCCGAAGCGATTTCGCCCGATGCGGTTACGATCTGATCCGTTCCCGAACGAACCTTGCCTACCAGATCGATTAAGTTGTCATTCATTTCTTTCAGCGCTTGCAGCAAACGGCCCGTTGACGATTTGGTCGAGGTCACGACAATGTTTGAAGTCAGATCGCCGGCAGCTACTTTATGCGCAATCTCGATCGCTTCGTCCAGCGGTGCGACGATTGAGCGCAACAACAGGAACCCGAATGTAATTGCCAGCAGAATGCTCGCGGCTATGGCAATGATCGAGATCATCGAAATGGTTTCAAAGCTGCTTTGTGAATCGGCGTACTGATGGGAAGCCAATGTTCCTTGCAAATCCAACAATGCGAATACCGTATCACGCAACGCATTGAATTTTGGCGTGGTATCGGTTTCCAGATTTTTTGCGGCTGCTTCAAATTCTCCGGCGATGGCGAGCTGAAACGTTTTATTCATCGACTGAACGTATTGCACATGCTGTTCGCCTTTTACTTTTGTCAGGGCTTCCTCTTCCGGCAGTAAGCTGGTGGCCAGGTATTTCGCCCAGACACTTTCGTTTTGTTTTACCAGTTTGTTGGCTTCTTCGGCCAAAGCGCCGGCGGTCGCGCTATTGTTCGCTTGCGTTGCGATTCTGCCTTTTTCGCGGACTTGATACCACACATCGAGGATTGTGCCGAGTTGCACCGCCGGCATCATGCGGTCTTCGTAGACCGATTGAACGGTGTGATTCGATCGATTGAATCCATATAAACCGTACGCGCCGATACTCACCATCAGTACCGATAGGATACTCATGACCAGCATCAAGCGGAATTTAATCGATGTTTCTGTAAACATGGTTCTCTCCTCTAAAAGATTAATTTGATATGTGTTTTAGTTAAAATTTGATTCAATCAAACCTATATCGCTGCTGCTCATCAATTTCTCGATGTCGATCAAAATCAACATACGCTCATCGACGGTTCCCAGTCCCATGATGTATTCGGTATCGATGATCGAGCCCAGACCCGGCGTCGGACGGATCTGCTCGTCTTCCAGCGTGAGCACATCGGAAACGCCATCGACTACCATGCCCATCACGCGTCCGGCTACATTCAGAATGATGACTACCGTAAATTGGTCGTATTGCGCCTGACCTAGATCGAATTTAATCCGCATATCGACGATTGGGACGATGATCCCGCGCAAGTTCACCACCCCTTTGATAAATTCCGGTGAATTGGCAATTTGCGTGATTGCGTCATAGCCGCGGATCTCTTGCACTTTCAGAATTTCGATTCCATATTCTTCGTGCCCAAGCCGGAAAGTCAGAAATTCATTCGCGACCGGCGTGGCCACTGGGGGTTGAGGGTTAGTTGTGTTCATAGTTTGCGATTGCGGCGTCATAGATATTTCTCCTGGCTATTTTTCAACATATCAGCTTAATAATTAACCGAAGCGTTCCGCGGAATTGTCCGGAGCTATCACCGGAGTTTTACGCGACTACCTGCCGATGACGCATTGAAAAGGTTACATTGCGCATCAGCACGAGTGGTCGAACGATACGTTATTTGTCACGATGAAATGTTGAGAGAATGTAAACTCTTTGTGAAAAATGGATTCAAATTCCGGCTTTTTCGATCCCGGCCTGTCTTCTTTGCTTGTCCGGTTTGTGCTGCAATGGCTTTTTTCAACGGTAGGGATCAGCCGTAGTAAGCTGAACCGGTCGGTGAAAAACCAAATGGTATGAGGTTTATATGAGGAAACGCGGGTGGCTCGTCTTACTGCTGGGATTGGCGGTCGGCTGTTTTTTGATCTTCGACGGAAGCCGGTTTTTCAGTCTCGAAATGCTGAAAGACGGGCGGGATGATTTGTTGCAAGCCTATCAGCGGCAACCGCTGCTGGTGATCGGTATTTATTCGGCGGTTTATGTCGTCATGGCGGCTTTGTCGTTTCCCGGCGCTGCAGTGATGACCCTGGCCGGCGGGGCGATATTCGGCGTGTGGGTGGGGGTGCCGGTGGTCTTGATCTCGGCTACCATTGGCGCCACATTGGCATTCTGGATGGCGCGGTATTTGTTGCGGGATATCGTGCAGCGGCGCTTCGGCGACCGTCTGGAAGCGATCAACAAGGGGCTGGAACGCGACGGCGCGTTTTATTTATTTTCGCTGCGGCTGGCGCCGGTTTTTCCATTCTTTCTGATCAATTTGCTGATGGGATTGACCGCGATGCGGACCGGTACATACTTCCGGGTCAGTCTGGCCGGAATGTTCGCCGGAACCGCCGTATACGTTAACGCAGGTACGCAGCTGGCAGCGATTACGCAGCTATCGGACGTGATGTCGCCGGAGATGATCGTTTCGTTCACGTTGCTGGCGCTGTTTCCGTGGCTGGCGCGCTGGGGTATTGAGCGGATTAAAACCCAGCGGTTGTATGCGCGCTGGCCGAAGCCAGCCCGCTTTGACCGGAATCTGGTGGTGATCGGCGCCGGCGCCGCCGGACTGGTCAGCGCTTATGTTGCCGCTGCAACCTGCGCCAAGGTGACGCTGATCGAACGCCACAAGATGGGCGGCGATTGCCTCAATTACGGCTGCGTGCCGTCTAAGGCGCTGATTCGTAGCGCGACGTTTCTGCAACAGGCAAAGCATGCCGCTTCGCTGGGAATTCAACGAGCCGATGTGACTTACGATTTTGCGGAGGTGATGGCGCGGGTGCAGCGGATTGTCAAAACCGTCGAGCCGCATGATTCAGTGGAACGTTACACCAGCCTCGGCGTGGAAGTGCTGCACGGCGATGCAACCATCGTATCGCCGTGGTCGGTGGAAGTGAACGGTCAAACACTGACCACGCGCGCCATCGTTATTGCTAGCGGCGCGCGTCCGCTGGTGCCGGATATTCCCGGATTGCAAGCCGTGTGTTATTACACTTCCGATACCATCTGGACAATGACCGAGCGGCCGCAACGTTTGATCGTGCTGGGCGGCGGCCCGGTCGGGTGCGAATTGGCGCAGGCTTTTGCACGGCTCAGTTGCAATGTTACGCAAGTTGTTCGCAGCGATTTGTTGCCGCGTGAAGATATGGATGCCGTGGATTTAGTTAAAGCCGCCTTGCAAGCCGATGGCGTGAACCTATTGACGCACGCGGAAGTGTTGCGATGCGAGCGGCAAGGCAACGAGCAACTCTTGATCCTGCGTAAGCAAAACGGCGAAGAAACGAGGTTGCCGTTTGACGCGTTGTTATGCGCGGTTGGCCGGGTCGCGCGTACCGAAGGTTTCGGGCTGGAACAGCTCGGCATAACCGTTTCTCCGCAGCGCACCATCGAAACCAATGGTTGGCTGCAAACGGTTTATCCGAATATCTACGCGTGCGGCGACGTTGCAGGCCCGTATCAGTTTACGCACACCGCCGCGCATCAAGCGTGGCATGCCTCGGTCAACGCCTTGTTCGGCTCGGTTAAACGCTTCAAAGCCGATTATTCGGTGATTCCGCGGGTGACTTTCACCGACCCGGAAGCGGCGCGGGTTGGCTTGTCGGAAAACGAAGCGCAAACGCGGCATATCGCTTACGAAGTGACGCGCTTTGATCTTTCTGAGCTGGATCGGGCGATTACCGACGAGGCCGCGCACGGTTTCGTGAAAGTGCTGACCGTACCGGGCAGCGATCGCATCCTTGGTGTCAGTATCGTCAGCAGGCATGCCGGCGACATGCTGGCGGAATTCGTGCTGGCGATGAAACATGGCCTGGGTTTGAACAAGATTCTAAGCACCATTCACGCCTACCCGACCTGGCCGGAAGCGAATAAATACGCAGCGGGTGCCTGGAAACGCGCGCATGCGCCGCAACGATTGCTAAAGTGGCTGGAGCGATATCATGCGCGCCAGCGGGGAAAGACCGGAACTGCGTCAGATTCCTAGTTTACAAAAATCTCCGACACACTCTCCATCCTGCCATTGACCATCTCGCTGAAGGTCTGGTCGACGCTGGCATTCGGCAGGCGCTTGATCAGCACTTTATCGCCCATGTTCCCCGATTCCCTGAGTTGCAGACGATGGCGCGAGTGCTCTTGCATCGGGATGGCGACGGATGATTGCAGCACGAGTGCTTCGCGCTGCCCGGGCAATGTTACGTTGCCGATGGATTTGAATTGCACGGCGTTATCCAGGTCGGCGATGTAGATCGCGCGTTTGGAGAGTTCACCGAGAACGTAGTAATTCCAGAAAGTCTGATTAGCGCCGAAACGGATGAAAAATTTGCGCTCGGCAGGATCCAGTTGATCCGAGCACAATCCTTGCGCATCGGCGGTAATGTTCATTTGCAGAATGAACGCGGGTTTTATGAGCAGATCCTTGCGATCCAGAATGCTTGCCAGCGGTTCGACCGCCATGTCCGCCCATGAGTCTTCCGCGACCGTGGCGCCGCCGTGCAGCAATTGTTTGTCTGGATTATCTCGGTTGATTGCGCGGTTATCGAAAAAAAGTATTGCCTGATCGGGCGGCGCGCCAGGCGCTGTGTAGCGCAGAAAATTGGGATCCTTGGCAAAAACTTTGAATGTCAGCGTCAGATTGTCGGCGGCATGAAGGCGCAGAATATCGATATTGTCATGATCAAAATAAACCGCGACGCCGCTTTCGGAAGATTTGAGCAGCAAGCCGGCATTGCGTAGCAACGCAACGCTGGGTGCGGTGGGAACAAACTCGAGCAATTTGCAGTTATTTCCCGAGAAATAGGCATGTTCGATGGTGACGCTGAAGAGCGGACAGTATGTACCCATGTTTGATCAATCCGTGATTTTTTTCATCACGATCCTTTAACCAGCGGTTTGGACTCGCCGACAACTGGCGTGCGGCCTGCGATGTCTCCGCTGTCGAAAGCGACCATGCGGACGCGATAGACAATCGAAGGCAGATATTTTCCGCCCAAAGCACCCCACAAATTGCTCAAATCCTGAATGGAAAGATTTTCGATATCCAGAATCAGTTTTTCAATGCGGCCATCGAGTTCAGGCACCGTTTGACGGTTGATCACATGGTTTTTCTGAAAAAAACTGATGGTGCTGGATAGAAACTTTAACGCTTCGGGATAGTTGTTGCCGGTGAAATTGGCCGTCATCATCAAGTAGATGTTGAAATAGAGCGGCAGGCTGCTTTGCACCTCGCGATCGCCGACTTCGTGAAGGTTGACGTTGCGGAACGGCACCGCATCCTTCTCGATATTGACCAGAAAAATGACCAGCTTGTTATTGACATTGGCGGCGACGGTGCCGTCCATTTCCAGTAAATTGGAGACTACCACCACGTCTTCGCCGAGATTATAAATGCGGCGGAAATGCTGATTCAGTTGTGTTGCGAGCAGTTGTACGGTCACATTGATCATAGCGGAACGCAGTATAAAAGAGTGGAGAAGGCTAACGCCGTTTTCGCCCGAGCAGCGAGCCGAGCAAGCCACGAGTGATTTCACGCGCGATTGAAGAACCGACGGAACGGGCTGCGCTTTTTGCAAAGGCATCGATCATTCCTTCGCGCCGCCCGCCGCGTTTGCCGGTCGAACCCAGCAATAAGTCACCCAGACCGGATAGTACGTCAGCGCCTGCACCTGCGGCATCGGCGGTTTTGGAGGAATCGCCGCCAGTGCTTTCTACGTCAGCGCGTGCTTGCAGGATTTCATACGCGCTTTCACGGTCGATTGCCTGATCGTAGACGCCGGCTACGAGCGAGGATTGCATCAATTGCAGGCGTTCCTGCGTTGATATTGGGCCGGTCTGGCTGGCAGGCGGCAAGATAAAAGCGCGCTGCGTGACGCCCGGCGTGCCGTCGGCATCGAGAAACGAAACCAGCGCTTCGCCGACGGATAGTTCCAGAATCGCTTGCTTGACGTTTAGCTGCGGATTTGAGCGCATGGTCTCTGCGATGGCGTTGACCGCTTTTTGATCGCGCGGGGTAAATGCGCGCAATGCGTGTTGAATGCGGTTGCCGAGTTGCGCCAGGATCTTTTCCGGGATATCCAGCGGGTTTTGCGTGACGAAATAGATACCGACCCCTTTGGAGCGGATCAGGCGCACGACTTGCTCGATCTTTTCCAGTAATGCAGGCGAGGCCATGTTGAAAAGCAGATGCGCTTCGTCAAAGAAGAATACCAGCTTGGGCTTGTCGCGATCACCGCATTCCGGCAGTTGGTCGTATAGCTCGGATAAAAGCCATAGCAGAAAGCAACTGTAGAGCCGTGGCGAGTTTAGTAATTTTTCGGCAGCGAGGATATTGATGACGCCTTGGCCGTCGATGGTTTGCATTAAATCTTCGATAGCGAGCATCGGTTCGCCGAAGAAACGCTCGCCGCCCTGTGTTTCGATTTGCAGCAAGGCCCGCTGAATCGCGCCGATCGAAGCGGATGACACATTGCCGTATTGGGTTTTAAGCGTATTCGCATTGTCGCCGGCAAACTGCAGCAATGCGCGCAAGTCTTTCAAGTCGAGCAGCAGCAAGCCGTGATCGTCGGCTACTTTGAAAACCAGTGATAATACGCCTTCCTGGGTTTCATTCAGGTTCAGCAAGCGCGAGAGCAGCAACGGTCCCATATCGGAGATCGTAGCGCGCAGCGGGTGACCGTTTTCCTGTAATACATCCCATAGCGTCACCGGAAAGCCGTGCCAACGGGGTTCGCTCAATTGCAGTTTTTCCAGGCGCGCCCGCAGTTTCTCCGATAGCGATCCGGGCTTGCTGATGCCGGTCAAATCGCCTTTGATATCGGCCATGAACACCGGCACGCCGATACTGGAAAAGCTTTCCGCCATTTTTTGCAGCGTCACGGTCTTGCCGGTGCCGGTTGCGCCGGTAATACAGCCGTGCCGTGTGGCCATTTCGGGTAAGAGCGCTAATTCCGCAGTATTGGTTGAGGCGATGATCAATGAATTTACCATCTAGTCTATTAAAAAACACTACCGTGACATAATTGTATGTCAAACTCCGGTAAAGACAATAAAAACATGTTCGTGGATAGAGACCATGCGGTACGCGTGAAAGAGTCTGGAGTGCGATGAACGGCGCGGATTGATTAATTGCCGGATAAAAAACGTATGAATAAAAAGTTGATTTGCGGCGATATTGGCGGCACCAAAACTTTATTGCAATTGGTTGAAATAACCGATGACAATGGACAGGAACGCTTGATCCAGCATTATCGTAGCGCCGATTTCACCTCCTTTTCAGAGATTCTGAGGGATTTTCTGAGTCAAGCCGGAGCTTCCAATCGACCGCATGCGGCTTGTTTTGCGGTAGCGGGACCGATTACCGGTCAGCAGGTGGCATTGACGAATTTATCCTGGCAATTCAGCAGCGCAAGCCTCTCGGCGGAATTTTCAATTCCCGCCGTAAAGCTGCTCAATGATTTTGAAGCCATTGCACTGGCAATCGAACATGTGCCGTCCAGCGATTTACTGACACTGCAAGCCGGGCAAGCGCACCCGCAAACCACGCGGGTTGTCTTAGGCGCGGGCACCGGCATGGGCGTGGCATGGCTGGCATGGTTGCATGACCGGTATCACGCTTTGCCGACAGAAGCGGGGCATATGGATTTTGCGCCGGTTGATCCGCTGCAGATTAAATTATTGGAGTCGCTCCAACACCGGTTCGGTCATGTGTCGGTCGAACGTTTATTATCCGGTTCCGGATTGACCAATATATTTAAGTTCTTACAACAAGACGATGGCGGCGATTTCCATCCGGTTTCCGTTGAGCTTGAAGAAGATAGCGGCGCGGCCATCACATCGCTGGCGCTGATGCAACATCACCCGGTGGCGATTCAATCACTGGAACTGTTCGCCGCGATTTATGGGGCGTATGCCGGTAATCTGGCGTTGGCGGGATTATGCCGCGGCGGTGTTTATGTGGCCGGCGGGATCGCGCCCAAAATTGCCGATGTGTTGTGTTCGGGCGGTTTTATCAAAGCATTTTGCGCCAAAGGACGGTTTTCCGCATTAATGCACGAAATCCCGGTGCATATCGTTACCAATCCGCAAGTTGGCTTGTTAGGCGCGCAACAAGAAGCGCAACGGCTGCTTAACCGGTCTTGTTAATCAAGCTCTGATAGACTCTTAGTGGCTTGATGGGGGATATGCGATAAACTTGGCGTTTGCCGATCATTATTTTTAGTTTTGGAGAATTCGAATGTTTCCGCGCACTGCTTTTACCGTTACTGTAAACCCTAAGATACCGCCGCGGCTCAAGCGATTGGAGGAACTGGCCAATAATCTCTGGTATAGCTGGGATCGAGCGACACGCACGCTGTTTTCCCGGTTGGATCCGGTTTTGTGGGAAGCAGTTGGACATAATCCGAAAGCCTTTTTGAAGCGCGTCGATGAATCGGTGCTGCTGAAGGCAACGGAAGACCGTATTTTTATGGCATCGTATAACAGTATTCTGTCTACCTACGATTCTTATCACGATGCGCCGTCTGCGTTGAATGGCTCTAAAAGTTTAGGCCCGCAGGATCAGGTCGCTTATTTCTGTTTCGAATTCGGTTTTCACGAGAGTCTGCCGATCTATTCGGGCGGGTTGGGTATTCTGGCCGGCGACCACTGCAAAGCGGCGAGCGATTTGCATTTGCCTTTTGTCGCGATTGGCTTGCTCTACCGTCAAGGCTATTTCTTTCAAACGATCGATCGGCTTGGCAATCAGCAAGTGACGTATACCGTGTCGGATTTCGGAGATCTGCCGGTGACGCCGGTGATGCATCCGGACGGTTCTTCCATGCAAATCGAAGTGCCGCTGCCGGGCCGTCCGGTCATCGCAAAAGTCTGGCAAGTCAGGATCGGTCATGTCATGTTGTATTTGCTGGATACCGATTTACCGGAAAATTCGCCGCAGGATCGGAATATCACGCACAATTTGTACGGCGGTGACAAGGCCATGCGCATCGAGCAGGAGATCATGCTGGGCATGGGCGGCGTGCGCGCGTTGCATGCGCTGGGGATTGAACCGACCGTGTGGCATATCAATGAGGGTCATGCGGCGTTCATGATTCTGGAACGCATCCACAATCTGGTGCAGCAGGGCCTGGATTTCGCCAGCGCTTTGGAAAGCGTGGCGGTCAACACGGTTTTTACGACGCATACCGCCGTTCCGGCCGGACACGATCATTTTCCTGCGGAAATGATGCAAACCTACTTCGACAGCTTCTACCGCGATTTGCACATTTCTTACGAAGAATTCATGGCGTTAGGCCATATTCCCGGAAGCCCCGATTTCAATATGACCGCCCTGGCAATTCACGGATCGCGTACGCACAACGGTGTCAGCAAGATTCACGGGGGCGTTTCCGCGGATATTTGCCGGGATTTATGGCCGCAAATCGAACCGGAAGAGAATCCGATCAGCTATATCACCAACGGCGTGCATGTGCCGACGTTTCTGGCGCAGGAATGGGCGGATTTGTTCGATCGCTATTTGGGGTACGAATGGCGCAATAAAATGTGCGATGACGACTATTGGTCGCGTATCGACGCAATACCGGATCATTTGTTTTGGAGCGTACGGCAGTCGTTGAAATCGCAAATGTTTTACGGCATCCGTTCGCGCATTGCCGAGCAAAATGCCAGAAATCGCGGTTCCGAAGCGCATCTCGACCGGCTGTTGAAGTTTGTCGATCCGATCAATCCCAGCGTACTGACGATTGGATTCGCACGCCGTTTTGCGACTTATAAGCGCGCGGCTTTGTTGTTCGAAAATCTCGATTGGTTGCGGAGAATCGTGCTTGATCAGGAACGGCCGGTATTGCTGATTTTTGCCGGTAAAGCACATCCGGCGGATGTGCCGGGTCAGGATTTGATTCGCCGCATCAGTCAGATTGCCAATTTCCCCGAATTCGAGGGGAGGCTGCTGTTAATCGAAGGCTACGACTTGCGCCTTGCCCGGCGTTTGGTCGCCGGTGTCGATGTCTGGCTCAATAATCCGATTTATCCGCTGGAAGCCAGCGGCACTTCCGGCATGAAAGCGGGAATCAACGGCGCGATTAATTTGAGCGTGCTCGACGGCTGGTGGGGGGAAGGTTACGACGGCAAGAACGGCTGGGCGATCAAGCCGGGTCCGGAAGATATGGAAGGCGTAGTCCGCGACAAAGAAGAAAGCCGCGCATTGTATGAAATTTTGCAGGATCAGGTGGTACCGTTGTTCTACAACTACGGCAAGCTCGGCTACTCGTCCAATTGGGTAAAAATGGCCAAGCATTCGATGAAGTCGCTATTGCCTCGATATAACGCCACCCGCATGGTCGACGAGTATGTCAGCAAATTTTACCGTTCCGCCAGCAAAAAAGGAGCGTCATACGCTGCGGATGATTTTTCCGGCGCTAGAAATATCGCGGCATGGAAAGCCAAGATCAGGCAAGCTTGGCCCGGAGTATCGCTGAGGCGTCTGGATGCACCCGTTGAACGGATCTATTTCGACGAAACATTGGATTTTAAGGTGGCGGTTAAGCTGAACAATCTGGCTCCCGGAGATGTGATCGTCGAGTTGTTGATTTGCCGTCAATTCAAGACTACCCGGCTCGGTAATTTTCAGCATTTTCAATTGGAATGTACCGGCATGCAGGATTCCGGCGAGCATTTGTTTGAGCTCAAGCTTACGCCAGAATTGTGCGGGAAACAGGAATATTTCATCCGGGTTTATCCGTACCATTCGCTGCTGACGCATCCGCTGGAAATGGGATTGATGGTGTGGTTGTGAATTTCTTATTAAATAACCGCTGGATGTGACAATAGGAGACTTGCTAATGAATCATAATCCTGTCGGCTGGTTTGAAATCTACGTGCAAGATATGACGCGCGCCAAACAATTCTATGAGTCGGTGTTTCAGACCAAACTCGAACATTTGCAAACGCCTGCGGATATGCCGGTCGAGCTGTGGAGTTTTCCGATGATCGAGAATGCCATGGGTGCGCCCGGCGCATTGGTCAAAATGGCGGATGGTCCTTCTGGCGGCAATTGCGTGCTGGTGTATTTTTCGTGCGTTGACTGTGCTGTCGAAGCTGAACGGGCAGTGCCATCGGGCGGAGAGATTGTGCAAGCTAAAATGCCGATCGGTCAATATGGCTTTATCGCGATGATCCGTGATACCGAAGGCAATATGATCGGATTGCACTCGATGCAGTAGCTGGTAATCGCAAACCCGCTGCGAGCAACGGGTTTGCTGATTGCGAGGTGTTTATTTGTTACGAATACCGGCACGATTCTGTTCCAGCGCTTTGACGATTGCTTTGATGTCGGTTTTGCTGACACCCGCTAGCGCGGCTTGTTCACTGATGATCTGAATGAATCTGCTGATGGTCCGGTCCGGAATGTTCCGGCCTTTATGAATCTTCGGCATCGAACCGCGGCATTTGTGCCCGGATTCTACGACCGCGCCGCTATGCGGCGAGGAGCCTCCTAAATCATGATCCAGCATCATCGCCAGACATTGCTCGATGTCATCCGGTGTGACGGTCAAATTACCGAAGAATGCGGCAATTTCTCCGTCAGCGAGCAAAGCGGGAACGGCGAAGTTATGCAAAAACGCCAGGATACCGTGATAGCCTCCCAGCCTTGACGCAACCGAATCACTTTTTATAACCAGCCTTGGTACGTCGGTGGTGCTATCTTCCATTTGCTGCCCGTTTGTTCTGGCTGTATTCGCCATTACCGAGCCGATGCCGTCAATGGCGACTAAAGCGCAAATTAAGGCAACGGCAAGATATTTGATCCACTCGGTCGAGTGTCTTGATGTCATAGTCATGATTTCCTCTCCTGTTGATGAGTTTTGAGTTTTTTCCAAATCAGCGCCGCCGGATTCTGGCGGAAAGTGCCGGAACCGCCGGAAAAGCTTTTTAAGCGGTTTCAATACTCAATACGCAGGGATTTGAATTTTGGATGCAAACGGCCGTAGGAATGTTGAAAATTTCTTGCGGTGATAGTGTGAGAGGAGAGTTATCTTAGATCAATAAGATAAATGATCAAATTGGCTTTTCAAAACAACACGGTTACGATTCAGTCCAAACCGGTTGTCTAAGCGTTATTCACTGAACGCATTTTTAATCCACTCGATTTTATGGCCATCGCTACCCGACAGTAGCAATGCATCAAACCGGCAAGGCGGTTCGCTGTTGATTGCTGACAGATAATGCCGGGCGGTGCGTAGCAGTTTGGCTTGCTTGGCCGGGGTAATGCTGGCGGCGGCACCGCCAAATGCGTCGTTTGATCGCATGCGGACTTCGATAAATACCAATGTGTCATGATCGCGCATGATCAGGTCGATTTCTCCAAAGCGGCAGCGGTAATTTTGGGCTAGAAGCACTAATTGCTGCCGTTGCAAAAAAGCGATGGCGATTTTCTCGGCATCACTGCCTTTCATCTTCGCTGATATTCTCGGGAGTTGTGATGAGCTGCACTTTACCTTGCGTAAATTGCGCCGGGATGGGTTCACGCACGAATAGATTGGGCGGGGTGAAGCGGATGTTTCCGGTAACGCCGTCGAACGTGATCTGATCGGCTGAATGCCATTGCAACAAATTGGTCATGAGACGGAAAGCGTCGATGCCCAAGGCATAGAGGCGTTCCATTTCGGTGCTTCTGGAATTGCTGCCGGTATGGCGGTAGGCCATTACAGCGGCATGATCGGGTTGCAGCAGCCATGGCATGTCGAGAAACCGGATACCTTCTAAATCGCTATTGAGAAGAAAGTTGGCGGTACCGGTAAAAATCTGCGAAGTGGCATAAACCGGGGTTTCCGGATCGATATAAGGGCGGATGATGCGCGATTTGGTTGCGTCCAGAGCCAGGAAAACCAACCGTTCTTCGCCAGCGGTTAAATCCCGCAGTTGCTGTAAAAGAACCGGATTGTCGGTATAACGGTATAATTGCGAGGTGTAGCCGTATTCTTCTTGCCATCGCTGCATGAAAGCATTTTGCAGGCGTCTGGATAAGGCGCTGTCATCTCCGATGACGACGGCATGGTTTCTACCAATCGTGGATGCCAATTTTGCGATTTGACTGGCTTCGGTATCCGTTTGTAAACCGAAGAGATAAAGATTGCCCGGCAAGGTCAGGTTGGTATCAACCGTGTTCAATGTTAATGTCGGAACTGCCAAAGCCTCGCTGGATGCGATCGCGGAAACACCGTCCCGGGTGAGCGGACCCACTACAAATAACGCGCCGGAAGCGATCGCGTGGTGATAATTCATGAGAATATCGAGCGGTTCGTCGCTGGTTGCATATAACCGGATGGTATACGGCAATGCCTGTCCGCGCTGCGCGGCGACTTCAAATCCATCTTTAACGACATTGGCCGCTTCCGCAAACGACGGCGATTCCAGCGGCAATATCAACGCGATATGGGACACAATCACCGGGCCGGCGGCTATGCCTGACAGCGGGGATTCTTCCTGTCCGGTGGCCAATACTGCCTGGTTGCCGTATATTGCCAGAAACAGTGCCAGGAAAATCGAAAAGCAACGTGTCATGGATGAAAATGATGCTGGAAAAGAGTGCATTATATGTGGTTGCCACCCCAATAGGAAATTTAAGCGATATCAGTTTGCGCGCCTTGGAGGTGTTGGCGGGGGTCGATGCGATTGCCGCGGAACATGTGCAAAATTCCGCGCATTTATTGGCGAAGCACCATATCACCGCAAAATGGATCCGGTTACATCAGCATAATGAAAGCGCGGCTGCCGAGAAAATATTGTCGTTATTGCGGGCCGGAGAGCGTGTGGCGTTAGTGACTGACGCCGGTACACCGGGCATTTCCGATCCGGGTGCGATTCTGGTGCAACGCGTGCGCGAGGGCGGTTGCCGGGTTATTCCAATTCCGGGCGCCAATGCGGCAGTTTGCGCGTTATCCGCAGCGGGTATCAGCGATCCCCATTTTTTGTTTTATGGTTTCTTGCCGACAAAATCCGGGTTGCGTAAGCGGGCGCTGACCGGAATCCAGTCATATCCGTTTACGCTGATATTTTATGAAGCGCCGCATCGTATTCTGGAATCGGTGACAGATATGATCGAAGTGTTTGGCGAAAGTAGGAGAATAACCATAGCCCGGGAGTTGACCAAGTTGTTTGAAACAATTTATTGCGGAACATTGGCAGAAACGCTTGTTTGGCTGCAAGCGGATATCAATCAGCAAAAGGGAGAGTTCGTATTGCTGCTATCAGGGGCGGAGATGCCGGAAGAATCCGGTATCAGCGAAGATGCCCGGCATACCTTATCATGCTTGCTGGCGGAACTGCCGCTGAAGCAATCGGTGAAACTGGCCGCTGAAATTACCGGTGAAAATAAAAATGCACTGTATCAATTAGCATTGAATCTAAAATCCAGCGAACCTGGGTTTTAAGCTTGCGTACGTTATAATGAAGCTGATTAACACTTCCCGGAATCGATCTTGACTAGCATTACCATTACCCGGCCTGACGATTGGCACTTGCACTTGCGCGATGGTGAACAAATGCGTGCGGTATTGCCGCATACCGCAAGACAATTCGCCCGCGCCATTGTCATGCCCAACTTACGCCCGCCGGTAGTTTCAGTTGCTCAGGCTTCGGCGTACCGGCAGCGCATACTGTCGGCATTGCCCGCTGCACTAAAAAACCAGTTTGAACCTTTGATGACGTTGTATTTGACCGATAACACCCCGGTTGCGGAGATTGTCCGGGCAAAGGAAAGCGGCGTGGTGCATGCGGTGAAATTATATCCGGCTGGCGCAACGACGAATTCGGATGCCGGAGTGACCGATATCATGAAGTGCTATGCGGTGCTGGAGATGATGGAAGCGCAGGATTTGCCGCTGCTGCTGCACGGTGAAGTGACCGATTCCGCTGTCGATGTGTTCGATAGAGAGAAAGTTTTTATCGATCGGGTATTGCTGCCGCTGACACAACGGTTTCCTCATTTACGCATGGTCTTCGAACATGTCACTACGCGCGACGCAGTTCAGTTTGTTAAAGAATCATCGCATCCGATTGCGGCCACGATTACCGCGCATCATCTGTTATTGAATCGTAATGCGATTTTTCAGGGTGGAATTCGTCCGCACCATTATTGCCTGCCGGTATTGAAACGTGAGATTCACCGCAAGGCTCTGCTGGATGCGGCTATAAGCGGCAATCCCAAGTTTTTTCTGGGCACCGATAGCGCGCCGCATTCGCTGTCGAGTAAAGAAAATGCTTGTGGTTGTGCTGGGATTTATACCGCGCATGCTGCAATCGAGTTTTATGCAACGGCATTTGAGCAAGCCGGCGCTTTAGATAGACTGGAGCCTTTTGCCAGTTTCCACGGAGCTGATTTTTACCGGTTGCCGCGCAATCAGGGGACTATCACACTGAATAAAGAGACCTGGACAGTTCCGCAGCATTTTGACTTTGCGGACGAGCGATTAATACCGCTTTATGCCGGCAACGCGTTGACCTGGAAAATGGCATCGTAACCCGGGCGTTTACCAATGTTTTAATAACCGGTTCCAGCGATATAACAATTTTGCGAAGCCATTATAAGCCGCTTGAGCAAGTTGCCGGATGACCGGAAATTGTAGCAACTTTGCCAACCAGCGTTGTTTGGGTGATTGCCGCCAGAGATGAATGAATGCATCGATACCGGTGTTGATTGCGCCATCGCTATCTTTAACGTGCAATCGCTCACGGACTTGTTCCAGCGAACTGTTTACTTCCGCGATGGCTTTTGGATTGGTGTGTACATCGATCCACTCGATATCATCGACCCCACATCGTTCAAGATGTTGACGTTGACTTTCTATCCCCGCTTTGCAGATCGGACAGGCGCTGTTGTAATACACTTTTTTGTGCATTCCGGTTGTTTTTGTCAGGTAGATGGCGAGCATTAGTATACCCCGCATCACTGACAACTTGGTTAAGTTGTCAGTGATGCGGGGCGTTGATAGGAATTAATGCAATCTTGTGTGCCGTTCTATCGTCGGATGCAGTTGATGGGGGTCGTTGGTATTCTTCTTTTGCCAGAATAGCTTGTAGGCACAGAAGGCTCCGATGAGAAGAGCAATAATGGTCAGTAAGATCGGGGATGGAGTGGGTATTTCGAGATACCAGTACCACCATTCAAGAGCCGTAAGGAGAATAAAAATGGAAGGTGCAATGATTAAGGGGAGGATGTCGCTATCGATCAATTTGTTAAGTTTTTGATGGATGTATTGGCGGCATTTGATAAAAAAATTGTTTGCACGCGTTGGATGTTTTTGGGGTCTCGATTTGATAATTTTTAGACGCAATTTTGGCATAAGTATAATTGTATTAAATTGTTGAAATATTATAGAAATGCGATTCAACATATGAATCGCTCGCAGAGACAGTTATCGGTATCGGAGGTTAAAAATTTATAGCCGGAGACATTTTTGGCATATTTTCTGAAAATGCTGCCAATCACTCAATTTTTCTTGACATTTCAAGTCATCCACAGGCTAATGACAAAACAGATACTGCTTCTTTGTCTGCCGTTATGGATAAAGAAAACTGCGTAACAATATGAAATGTAATATTTAATTAAAACGTTAAGTAGTTAATTTAAGATAGAATCTCGTTTTCTAATTGGTCTGCAGCATTTATAAAGAGAATATTCACAAAGTTATCCACAGATTTGTGAATAATTAAAAGAATCTCAATTGAAATAGAACGGTACGTTACTTTTTGAATGGCTAGATACGCGACTTGCAACGATATCAGGGCGTGCGCCGGTGAGATTTGGTATGAAACTTTGAAAGCTGTGGAAAGAACTTATGACATTCTGAATCTTAAACATCCATCCTTGATATCCAATTTTCAGGATGACGCGGATTAAAAATTAATGTGCATAGTATGGATTTTTACGATACCAGGAATTGGTGCCCGGGGCCGGAATCGAACCGGCACGGGCGGTTTAGGCCCGAGGGATTTTAAGTCCCTTGTGTCTACCAATTTCACCACCCGGGCAAAAAATGGAGGCGGGGGTCGGAATCGAACCGGCGTAGACGGCTTTGCAGGCCGCTGCATGACCACTCTGCCACCCCGCCATATTGCATAGCTATAAAATTATTTGTAGCCCTAAAGAATAACCTGTAGAGACTATGCGGTTTCCGACAAAACTATCTTACAAGAGCCATTTTCTGTAGAAAATGGAGCGGGAAACGAGGCTCGAACTCGCGACCCCAACCTTGGCAAGGTTGTGCTCTACCACTGAGCTATTCCCGCGCGATGAAGTTACCGAAAGATTTGTATCACTTCAGAAACAAAGGGTGGATTATAGAGATGCTGTGCATTTTGTCAAGAAATGCAGATTGTTTGAAGCGTGTTAATCGACTGTATGCAGTCACTTTCGAGAAGAACAATTTGGGTATCGTGTAAAATGAATTAGTGAAGAGCAATTTATGAAAATGATATGAAGTATGCAACCAAGTGTGATTATTAATCAGCACCGGAATACCGCAATTATCGTAGCAACCAGCGGTAAAGGCGTCGTTGTGATTAAACTAGGTAAAGGAAAGCTGACGGTAACGACATTATCTCAAAAAGCAATTGCCGATCAAGGCTATGCAGTGAGTAATTATTCACCTAAGCAGGCGGCGGAGCGATATTTGAAACACGGTGCCGGTGTTAGCGAAAAGGCTAGAAAATATTTGGAAAAAATCGCGACCAGCGGTTTTACTGAAGGACTGGATTTTGTTTAGTCCGGGCATTTAATTTTGCGGCTTGAGATTCATTGTTTATAAAGATCTCTGTTTTCAACATGATTATCAGCAGATTTCATCATTCTCCAGATTTGTTTTTTTAGGATTCTCCGGTGTGTTTTTAGAATTGCCGAGACTAGGGTAAGGAAATAATAGAAAAATGACCAATGTATTAAGAACTTGTACTATGCTGCTGCTGATTGCTCTGATCAGTACAATGTCAGCATGCTCAGTGTTTATGGCTGCCAAACAGCCGGAAAAAAAAGACCTAAGTCTACTGAAGGAAGGCGTGTCTCGAGCGGTATTGATTTCCGAGTTCGGAGCACCGGTTGTGAGCGAGTATAAAGATGGAAAAAGGTACGAAATTTTTAAGTTCGTACAGGGTTATAGCACCGGCGCGAAAGCCGGGCGGGCGTTTTTACACGGCGCTGCAAGTATCGCTACGTTAGGGTTATGGGAGCTTTTTGGAACGCCTACGGAAATAACTTTTAACGGCGATGAAATGGCTTTTCAAGTCAGCTACAATGAGAATGATACTGTTGATGAAATCGCCATGATTAAAAAAGAATGATTCATAAGCCGATTTCGAAGAATTCTTTCAACAAAACCGTGCCATAAAAACAAAGCCGGCAAAAACCGGCTTTGTTCGGAAAAAACGACTAAGAATCGTTGCGATTAGCTACATTTTCCTGTTTCAGAACCATCTGCATTGGTTTCTGCGCCGTCATCCTTCACGCAAGTGTTTTGGCAAACACCAGATTTCTTACATGCTTTTCCTGCGGGCAGGCTTTTCTTTTCAATACAGGCTCCTTCTACCAAATAACAGACCTGGTTTTCTCCGCATGCGCTTTTACCATCTTTTTCAGTTTCCAAGCTACATGCCGCAAATGCCTGATTTGAGAAAACAATAAGGGCAATTACGAATACTAAGGAATTCAATGCTCTTCTAAACAACATGTTACCCCCCTTCTTTAGTGTGTGAAAAAAACATGATTGATTGCATATTGGCGAAAATCGCGGAAAAAATTTAATGCTGCGCAATTTTCTGGCTCATTCCGGCAAATCATTTCTACATTTACTTTTCACTTTCCAGTGTCAAGCAAAAGCAATTCTACCGGTAAGATCGAACCAGGCATAGAGGGGAGTGTGGCGTATTATTATTGTTGTTGACCGCATGCTATCCGCCATTCTTTCTCATCCATACTTTGATCTTGAATCTTCTCCCACTTCTGCGGTTGGCTATAGGATCGAACAAGATCGCCTTTTTCCATGTTCCAGCTGAAATATGAAAAAGCGAGAGTTCTCATTTGTTCTTCCTCGCAATCAAATTCACGCCGGATTTTTTCTGATAGGTAAGTGGCTCCCAAGGTTCTTTGTTCAATTTTGTAATCGAGTAAAATCCACATTTTCACTCGATTGCTTGCTTTCCGGATGGAAGCAAGATCGGCGTAGATCGTATAGCCGCCTTTATCGGCGGTTTCGCCGATAAGAGTCCACTGTGCGAGTGCTTCGGTGCTGATAAAAGCGAATGCTAGCGCGAGTAATATTTTTTTCATTCTGGATTCTGGCTTTTTGTTAGGGTAGGTTTTCAATAATGTAACGGATCGGCATTGGCAATAATTTTGAACAATGCATTTACTGAGAACCGTTTTGTTCACTTATGCAAGGATGCGCGAGTGCCGCGTAACGAAGTGATGCGCTCGTGCAGTCAATTAATCAGCGTTTCTCTAGCGGATTCTTACATTATGATCCTATAAATGCAAACAATGATGATTCGATAGGGATTGTAGTAAACTCCATTCCTGAGTTGCTCAGGCAAATATTATGAGAAGGAATCTTATGCATCGGACATTTTTTGTTTTTGCGATCTTTATAACTTTGCTGTCGGGGTGTGTTACATCGAAAGAAATATTTCTTGCGGATGGAACCCGGGGCCATAACATCAACTGCAGCGGCGCCGGGAAGAACTATAGCAACTGCTTGGAAAAAGCCGGCGAGATCTGCGGTGCTCGCGGTTACCACATCCTCGATCAGGCCGGCAACATTGTTTCATTTTCCGGAGCATTGCGCGAACTTAATGCCAGTCCAAGGACCGCTTCGGTCGGTTATATCTCTCAGTCGGGTTCGGTAATTAATCGTAATTTATTGGTTAAATGCAAAGAATAGCGTAACGTAGCGACCCTCTTGTTTTTGACCGGCGGTGAAAATTAGCCGGTGTTTTTTCCAAGCAATCACATAGATTTTCTGGTTTTTACGGAACCGCGCTGGTGCGTATTGCGCTACGGTTCTTGGTGCATCATTTTTTGCAGAGTCTTCGCGAGCGTGAACAAAATCAGCGATGCAACGCCGGACAAGATCACGAAGATCATGAAAAATTCGTACAAGCTGTTGATTTCAAAGCCTAGAAAAGCGGATGTTACACCTGAGGCAGGGTCGGGATACAAAGCGCTGAGAATACCAGCCAGCTTACTCGCGGCCGCCAGCGATAAAAACCACACGCCCATCAGCAATGATGCAAACTTGGCTGGCGCCAGTTTTACCACCATCGCCAAACCGATCGGTGACAGGCACAATTCCCCGATGGTGTGCAACAGATACAGGCTGAATAACCACATCATACTGACTTTGACGGTTGGGTCCAGGTCTTTCACGCCGAAAGCGATCACCAAATAGCCTGTGGATAAAAACATAAGCCCAAGTGCATGTTTGGCGGGCGACGACGGTTCGATGTTGCGTTGTCCCAGGAACGTCCAGAGCATGGCAAACAGAGGCGCCAATACGACAATCAGCACGGCATTGATCGATTGAAAGAAACTCGCCGGTATTTCAAACCCGGAAAACCTACGATCGGTTTGTTCAGCGGCAAAGAAAGTGAGCGACGCGCCGGCTTGTTCGAAGGCTGCCCAGAAAAAGATCACAAAAAAGGCCAGAATGTAAATCACCGCGATCCGTTGCTTTTCGATGGGTGTCAGCGTTTTGTCGGTAATGATCGCTGCCGGACCGGCAATGCTGACGGTGAAAATGCCGGATCCAATGATGCCGGAGCCTGTCAGGAAATAAAAACCGCAGAATAATAGAATCGAGATGCAGACCCAAAGCAGTGCTTGCGGCCACTGCGGTTGAGATGCGGCGATGTGATTGTTGTTGGCCGCTTTTTTCTGCGGCGGCAGACCAATGCCGTCGCCGCCGGGCGTAACGAGATACCGGTTCTTGAGCAACTCAAACGATGCGATGCTGATGATCATGCCGATACCCGCGGCGAGAAAGCCCCATTTGAAATCGGCTGGGTTGCCGGTGTCGCCGAAGCCGCCGCACACCAACGGCGCGAAAAATGCGCCGAGGTTGATGCCCATGTAAAAAATGGTAAATGCGGCATCGACACGCTTGTCGCCCTCGGGATAAAGTTGTCCGACCATGGTCGAGATGTTCGGTTTGAAAAAGCCATTGCCGAAAATCAACAGTCCCAATCCGAGGAATAACAGCGGTTGTGCGACAGACAGATCATCGTAATTCGATGCCGACAGAAACATGCAGAAATGGCCTGCCGCCATCAAGATGCCTCCGGCTAGGATGGACTTACGGTTGCCCCAGTAACGATCGGCGACATAACCGCCGATCAGTGGCGTCAGATAAACCAAACCGATATAGCTGCCATAAATTTCCGAGGCGTATACTTTGTCGAACAGCAGCGCTTTGATCATGAACAAGGTAAAAATGGCGCGCATGCCGTAGTAGCTGAAGCGTTCCCACATTTCGGTGAAAAACAAAAGATACAAACCTTTCGGATGGCTTGTTGAATTCATGGTTCTGATGAATGAATAAAGCGATCAAAAGCGCAGATACTATCTGAATTTTGCATTTCTTAGCCATGAAACTGGCGAAAACCGGTGAATATCAGTTAGCATGTGCAATAGCGATGGTAGTCGTTCAATTCGTTAACTAATTAAGTGTTTGCCATGCTGAGATCCGTTCATCATTTGCCGATCAAGATTCTGCCGCAGCCGGATGAAACGACTTGCGGCCCGACTTGTCTGCACGCCGTCTATAGCTACTGGGGCAGAAACGAGCCGCTGAACGATATCATTGCCCGCACGCGCAAGCTGGAAAGCGGTTCCGGCACGTTTGACGTGTTTCTGGCGTGCGATGCGCTGCGCAGCGGTTTTCAGGCGACCATTTATACCTACAATCTGATGGTGTTCGATCCGGTCTGGTTTGCCGCCGGTGTCGATATCGCGCAACGGTTGCGGCAGCAAGCGGCGGCCAAGTCCGACCGCCGCTTGCGCTATGTCACCGAAGGCTATCTGGAGTTTCTGAGCCTTGGCGGACGGTTGCGGTTGCTGGATTTGTCGCATGCGCTGATTCACGGACTGCTGCGGCGCGGCGTCCCGGTATTGACCGGACTGAGCTCGACTTTTTTGTACCGGGTGGCGCGTGAACATGGCCCGGATGATACGCCGGATGATATCCGCGGAGTGCCTGCCGGTCATTTTGTGATCATTACCGGTTATGACCGCAACAAGCGCACGCTGCTGGTTGCCGATCCGTATGGCGCACAACAGGAATATTGGTGCAATATCGACCGGGTGATCAACGCCATTTTGCTCGGTATCGTGACGTATGACTCTAACTTGCTGGTGATTCATTCGCCGCAAACTGCCAAGCAACCATCCGGTTTGGAATTGCCATGAGCAACTTGATTGTCGTCAGCAACGTGCAGCACTGGCCATTGAAGATTCCCGATGTGTCGGTGATTTCGGCCAAGGAGTATCTGACCGATCCGGCATACGGCGGGCACCTCCGCGCGCGCGTCTATAATCTGTGCAAATCGTACCATTATCAAAGCATCGGTTATTACGTCTCGCTGCTTGCCGAGGCGCGAGGGCACAAGCCGTTGCCGCAAGTCAATGCGATCGAGGATATTCAGTCGCCGGGTCTGGTGAAACTGTTAACCGAAAATCTCGATGAGCTGGTGCAAAAATCGCTGGCGCCGATCAAATCGGAGCATTTTGATCTCAGCATTTATTTCGGGCGTAATATCGCGAAACACTACGATCCGCTCAGCCGGGAATTATTCAATCTGGTGCGCGCGCCGTTATTGCGCGCTTATTTCGACCGGCACGGCGAGGAATGGCGTATGCGCAGCCTCAAGGCGATTGCCGCCAGCGATATTCCGCCGCAGCATCAGGATTTTGTAGTACAGGCGGCGACCGATTATTTCTCCAAGCGTAAGCCGTGGTTGCATCCATTGATTGCGCCCCGCTACGATCTGGCGATCTTGCACGATCCGAGCGATCCGGAACCGCCATCCAACGCCAAGGCGATGAAGCATTTCGAGAAAGCCGCCGGGGAGCTGGGTATGCACGTGGAATTGATCACACGCTCGGATATGAGCCGTTTGGCGGAATTCGATGCACTGTTCATCCGCGATACCACTTTTGTCAATCATTACACGTATCGCTTCTCCCGCCACGCCGCGGCGGAAGGATTGACAGTGATCGACGATCCGAATTCGATTCTGAAGTGTAACAACAAGGTTTATCTGGCTGAATTACTGACCCGTCACCAGATTCCGATTCCAAGAACCGTCCTGGTGCACAAAGATAATCTGGAGCACATCATTCCGGCGCTGGCCTTGCCGTGTGTGCTGAAACAACCCGATAGCTCATTTTCGCTCGGTGTTGTCAAAGTTGCCTCGGAAACGGAATTGCGGCAAAAGGTTAAAGTGCTTCTGGAAAAATCGGAGTTGATCGTGGCGCAGGAATATTTGCCGACTGCATTCGATTGGCGGGTTGGTATCCTGGATCGCAAACCGTTATTCGTGTGCAAATATTTTATGGCGCCCGGCCATTGGCAAATCATCAAGCATGGCGAGCAAGCGCAGGATTATGTCGAAGGCATGACGCAAGCGGTTGCGTTGCAAGAGGCGCCTGCAAAAGTAGTTAAAACCGCGTTGAAAGCGGCCAATCTGATCGGTGATGGTTTTTATGGCGTCGATCTGAAGCAAGTAGGGCGGCATTGCTACATCATCGAGATCAACGATAATCCGAATGTCGATGCTGGTAATGAAGACGGCATTCTAAAAGAAACGTTGTATCAGCAAATCATGGCGGTATTTTTGCGCCGCATCGAAGAACGCAAACAAGGAAACCGGCGGTGAAATCGGCAATTCCGGCATTTTCCGGTTTTGGTATCGAGCTCGAATACATGATCGTCGACCGCGATACCTTGGCAGTATTGCCGATTGCCGACCGGTTGTTGCAGGTTTTGGCTGGACGCCAGGTATCCGAAGTTGAATGCGGCCGGTTGGCTTGGTCGAATGAATTGGCGTTGCACGTCATCGAGTTGAAAAATACCGACCCGGAAGCCGATCTCGAATCGTTACCGGCGCTTTTTCAAAGCGAGGTGTCCCGGATCAACGGTTTGCTCGAAACCATGAATGCGCGCTTGATGCCTACTGCGATGCATCCGTGGATGAATCCGCGTATCGAAACTCGCTTGTGGCCGCACGATCATGCTGAGATTTATCGCAGTTACGACCGGATTTTCGATTGCAAACGCCATGGCTGGTCCAATCTTCAGAGTATGCACCTGAATCTGCCGTTTGCCGGGGATACTGAATTTGCCCGGCTGCACGCTGCGATTAGGCTGATCTTGCCGATCCTGCCAGCGTTGGCCGCCAGTTCACCCATCGCCGAAGGCCGCTTCAGCGGTTTTCTGGATTTCCGCATGGAAAATTACCGTACGCATCAAATGACGATTCCATCGACGATGGGGCAGGTGATTCCGGACACGATCCTTGACAGCGAGTCGTATCGGCAGCAAATTCTGTTGCCGATGTACCGGGAGATTGAAGCGTACGATCCGGATGGCGTGTTGCAGCAAGAGTGGCTCAATGTGCGTGCGGCAGTGGCGCGCTTTGTCCGCCATGCGATCGAGATCCGCATCATTGATGTGCAAGAATGCCCTTACGCCAATCTGGCCATTGCCGAGATTGTGATCCACGTCGTGCGTGCGCTGTACCAGCAAGAAACCGCGTCACTGACTGAGCAACAAGTGTTCGGAACCGATCGTCTGGTAACGATTTTGCACAGTTGTATCGAGCAAGCGGATCAAGCAATCATCGCCGACCACGGTTATTTGTCATTGCTGGGATTTCCATCGGCGCAATGCACGGCAGGCGAACTATGGCAGCACTTGTTTACATCGCTGCTGCCGCTGCAAGTTCAGCAATCCAGTGTTTGGCGAGAAGTGTTTACTGTGTTGTTGCAGCAAGGTCCGCTGGCACGGCGGATTTTGCGCGCAGCCGGACAGGATTTTAGCCGTGAGCATTTGGCCGCAGTGTATCGCGCGTTGTGCGATTGCTTGGAGGAAGGAAGATTGTTCTCCGGCGCCCAAGAAATTGCATGATCGATCCAATTGCACCGATTTGCGTGATCGTCAGCTGCGAACACGGCGGCAACCGGATTTCTCCGGCTTATCAATCGTTTTTCCAAGGGCATGAGGCGCTGCTTGCCAGCCACCGCGGCTACGATCCCGGCGCGTTGCTGATGGCGAAAGCAATCGCCAGGCAATTCGGCGCGCCGCTGTTTGCGGCGACCACCAGCCGATTGTTGATCGATCTCAACCGATCGGTAGGTCATCCGCAGTTGTTCTCGGAAATCACGCGGAATCTACCGGCAACTGCCAAGCAGCAAATCCTGGCACGCTATTACCGGCCGTACCGCGAGCGTGTCGAAACGGCGATTGCGGATGCGATTCAGCAAGGCCGGCGCGTGTTTCATCTGTCGTCGCACAGTTTTACGCCGCAACTGCACGGCAAAGTGCGGAAAGCTGACATCGGCCTGTTGTACGATCCCGCCAGCGAGTGGGAGTTATCGCTTTGCCGCCGTTGGCAGCGAAGTTTGAGACAAGAATTGCCTGGTTTGACGATACGCCGCAATTACCCCTACACCGGAACGGCAGACGGCTTCACCGCTTACCTGCGCCACCGGTTTGCGAGCGACCGGTATGCGGGAATAGAGCTGGAAGTCAATCAAAAGTATTTCCTCGATGACCGGAGAAAATGGCGGAGTTTGCGCCGTATAATTGCTGCAACGCTTTCCAAGATTTTTTGACAACCACCGCGGTGTAGTTTGCGTAAAATCAAGCATTGTCATGGTTTTGATCGTATGATATCGAATAGCGTAAACGCTGGTGTTAATCCGTATTCAATGTTGCCGTGTCAATTATTTAGAAAATTCAATTATGTCATTCAGTTTTAACGATTTCTACGAAGCTAACCGCCGTATCATCATCTGGCTGATTCTGATCAGTCTGCTGTGGATACTGAGTGACTTTTTCGGACTGATTTTCATTACTTTTGTACTCGCTTTCATTGCTTCGCCGCTGGTGCGGATGGGGCAGAACCGGTTCAAACTGCCGTATCGGCTGTCACTCACGCTGGTCTATATTCTTTTTCTAATCGTGGTGGGCAGTTTTTTCCGCTATGTGACGCCGAACGTGATCGGTGAAGCGAACCGGTTTTTGAATAACTTCGATGAAGTGCAACAGAAACTAATCGAGCTGGAGCGCGATGTCGGCAGCAAATATCCCGGCATCGAGCGTTCATTGCACGGGTATATGCGCAGTTTGCTCGATGAGCACGCGCTGCGAATGATCGATAACGAACTGAATGTGTTTAAGAAAACGATCTATCTCGCCAGCGATGTCGATCCGGAACATGTGCTCGAGGAAGAACTCACCGAAGCGACGCAGGAAAAAATCCGGAAATACTTCGACAAGGAAGCCGAGCTGCTGATGAATTTTCTGGCGACCAAGCAAGTAGAAAAAGCCAGTGAACATTTTCCCAAGCTGATTAACCAGCTTTATACCGGGATCGGCACGGTGCTGCTGGCGCTGTTGTTCAGTTTCCTGATCCTGTTCGACAATATTCGCCTTGGCGGCTTGATGAAAAGTCTGCACGATTCGCGCTTGCGCGATTTTTATCAGGAAACCGCGCAGCCGGTGATCCGCTTCGCTTACGTGGTCGGCCGTGCGATCCAGGCGCAAGCAATGATCGCCTGTGTTAATACCTTTTTGACATTGATCGGACTGATGATTCTGGGTATTCCATCGGTCGCTTTCCTGTCGTTGATCGTGTTCGTTTGCAGCTTCATTCCGGTACTCGGCGTGTTCATTTCGACGACGCCGATGGTACTGGTTGCGCTGAACACCGGCGGATTGATGCTGGCGCTGGCGGTGGTGCTGATGATCACTATCATTCATATCATCGAAGCCTACGGGCTGAACCCGCTGATCTACGGCAAGCATCTGAAACTGAATCCGGTGCTGGTGCTGATTATCCTGCTGGTGGCCTACCATACCGCCGGCATGTGGGGCATGGTGCTCGGCGTGCCGGTGGCGTATTACTTCATTCACGACGTATTCGGCGTGCCGCTGTGGGACGCGCGCCGGCTGGGGCCAACGCCGGTTAGGGCAGAAAGTGTGAGCTTATCTGACCGGCAGGATTGAATACCCTGCCGCTAGGGAAACGCTGATTAATTCGGCGAACGAGATGAAGCACGAGGCGCACGGCACACAGCAACCGAGACATATCAACAAGATAGGCGAGGGAGCGAGTACCGCGCAACGAAGTGATTCGCTCGCATAGTCAATTAATCAGCATTTCCCTAGAGATCAATCCGGAATAAATTTCAACACATTACCGTTGATGCAGTAACGCTTGTAGCTTGGCGGCGGGCCGTCGTCGAACACATGGCCGAGGTGGATGCCGGAACTGGCACTGCGTACTTCGATGCGCTGCATGCCGTGTGAATCGTCGTCATGAAACGTTACCGAGCCTTCGATGGGATCGAAGAAGCTGGGCCAGCCGGTACCGCTGTTAAACTTCGCTTGACTGAGAAAGAGCGGCGCCCCGGTGATCGGGTCGACAAATTTTCCGGGGCGTTTTTCGTCCAGATTCGATGCGGTGAACGGTGGTTCGGTGCCTTGCTCGAACGCGATTTTCTGCTGTTCCGGTGTCAATAGCTGAAATCCCAGCCATTTCCAGAAGTTGGTTTTCTCCCCGTTATAACCGGTGTAACGGGCAACTTCCTTGCCATTCCTGAACAGTACGATGGTCGGTGTCGCAAATAGCGGTTTTTCCAGCGCCCATCCGGTCGGCGGATTGATATTCATGGTCGCCACCACCGGTACTTCCGCTTGCCAGTTGTCGAGCACTTCCTGATCGAACAGCTTGCAGTATTCGCAATGTTCCGCCTCGAAAATCACCAGTTGCTGTGCAAAATTTAAATCTTTGCCGTCCAGCGGTTTCATCAATTCGGGATTCAAGGCGGCGCTTTGTATCGTTTGCCCGCTGGATGCCGGGTATTTCACGCCCGTGCCGCCCAGGCCGCAATAACCGTTCGGGTTTTTCTGCAAGTAATCCTGATGGTATTCCTCGGCGGTGATGTAATTCCTCAAAGGCAGGACTTCAGTCGTGATTGCACCGTATCCGGCGGCACTAAGCACTTGCTGGTATGTTTTCTGTGTTAATAGCGCCAGCGCTTTCTGCGTTTCATCGTGATAATAAATCGCGCTGCGGTAATTGCTGCCGACATCGTTGCCCTGGCGGTCGCCTTGAGTCGGATTGTGATTCTCCCAGAACTTCGCCAGCACTGTTTCCAATGCTACTTGCGCAGGATCGAAAGTCACCTTGATCACCTCGGCATGATTGCGCGCCGTAGTCCGGCCCGCCAGCAACATCCGCTCATGATTCAGAATCTGCTGATACCCCACGCCGGGAATATCCCCGCCAGCATAGCCGCTCTCGACATCAAGCACCCCCGGAATCTCGCTCATGCGTTTTTCCGCGCCCCAAAAACACCCCATACCGAGGACGATGTAATCGGTTTTGATAGTGTTAGTTTGATTGGTGGGCGTCACGTTTTTCTCCATTGCAAAGGCTGTCAGAGCACATAATAAACCGGCGATTGCCGCAATAGTCTTTTTCATGATGAATCTCTAAGTTAAAATCTTGATGCACGTTACAGTACAGGAATTTTTCGGAGATTATATGATTGAAAAGATATTGGCTGATAACTTGGGTTGGTTCAAATCTAATCGAGTGATGCTGTTAGCTTTGTTCCAGTAGCAATTATTGTTAATCGTAAAGCTTCGTTCATCTCATTGCGCAGAACCGCGCCGACAACTATTAAAGTATCTTCTGACAAGGTGCCTCTAATGATATCTAAAGCATTATGAACTTCTCGCATCTTTAATGACTGATTTGCCGAAACACTCATCAAAATACCTTGAACATTAGATAGGAGGTTATTCTTTTTAAGGAAATTAGCAACTGCTTGTTGAGCTGCTGCGGTTGCCCTATTTATACCAACTGCTTGCGTTGAATATACTGTCGCATTCCCAAGACTCAGAATAATTTCAACGTCTTCGTTATCGACGCCGATTAAATCAGAATCCAAGACTTCTTTTATTCCTGAGATTAAGGCGGCTGACATTCCATCTTTAGAAATAGAATCCATGATCCCTTTCATTTTTTCGAGACCCCAATCCTTTAGAGTTATCGCACTTGTGACGAATTGTTGGTCACAATACGTAGCGCACTTGCGTAGGAGATGTATTTTCCTTCCTCATCACCTATTGCATATGGGCTACCCCATATGGCTTCAATATGTGGTTTTAATGCTTTTGCGAAAGCGGTCATTTCTGTGGTATTAAAAGATAAGCCCATAATTTGTGGCTCCTTCCTGCAAATGCATAGATGACCTTTGCTGCCATCTTCGTGTTCGAACTTCATTTCATGGATTCTCGTGTAAACACCATGGCAACTGACACTCCCTCGTTTGCCGTAGAAGATATCTATGAGTTGAGCACTCTTCGGCAGCTGCGGCCAATCTTCATAGATTGGCGGTATACTCGACTTTTGTAATGTTGATTTTTTTGTGAGATTTTGCTTGTAATTCTGATAGGCAAAGCGCGCTTCATCTGAAATATCCTCCCTAGAAATTACAATATATATATCCCTATCCTCCATCTCTTCTGGGTTAAAGCTTGTAAGGGCGAATGATTTACGCGCTCCCCTTGTTTGGGTTGTATTAGTTGGGCGCAATCCTCTTCTTTGATTCCATTTTTGTCGACTCGCTTCAATATCTTCATCTGAAATTGAAGAAGAGGCATCCCACATACGCGAGTACCATTCGCTAATTTTTTTTAATTGCTCTGGGTCACTTACACGATAACCAGCTTCTTCCCAACCTTGAAGTTCGGATCCTTCTAAACTTAGTCCGTTGGTCGATAGATTCGCGGACCCGATAATTGCTGAGTCTTCTCCAATCAGAACCTTTGCATGCAGGTTATCGAGTTGTCTCACATGAATGTTTGGTATATTTCTAATATGCTCAATGACCCCCGGATTTGTTCCGCCTGATGTTAAGTTACATATCATTTTCACTTCATGGTTAAAGTATTCAGACAGCAGAGCTTCTGCTCCCTTTCCCCAAAAGGCTACAGCGAGGTATTTTTCACCTTTTTCAGAAAGTAACTCTCGAACAGCTTCTTCATATTTGTTTGTATCAATGAACATTCTGTTTTCTCTATTAAGATTATAAAAATATATGATATCAAAAAATGACGCATACTTTGGAGCGGAGAGTCGCATATCGTAATTAGGTTTTTCTAACACATTATCAATCTATTAGAATTAAAAGCTCCCAATATAAAGTATAAAGGTACTATTGGGTTTTCGCATTCAAGTAACACGGGGAGCTACAAATACCTACCATTGAAAACCAAAGAACAACTATAGAGGTTGTTTGTTTTTCCGGATCGCGAGCTTGCCGGGCGATCCGGGAAATAATGATTGAGCGCGCCTCAAATCAATCAACTTTAACGAAACTGCCGCCTTCCTTGATCCAGGTTTCATTGGTGAAGGCGTCGTAGATCGATTCCGCGTCGGTTGCGAAGCAATCGGCAACGGTCCGGCTGGTGACGGTGTCTTTAAGCGCGAAGGTCACCGGCGGGGTGATGGTGACGCCCGGGATGCCTTCCGGCAGGACGCCGAACGAATTGGTGATGTCGAAGCAGGTATCGGAATTGACAATCAGGTTGGCGGCTTCGGCGGGCGCATTGACGGTACAATGTTTACCGCTGGTGAAGTTACTGACGAGCGATTCGAACGGATTGGGAATGCCGGGAATTGAAATGGTGATGCCATTGATCGCCGAGGAAATCACATTGGTCGAGGTCAGCACGGATATCCCGGATGCGGCGGTTTGCTGCGGTATTTGGCAAAGGCTGTTGCTGGTTGGCAGCGCGATGCAACTGCCGTTGGTGGTGACGTTGACGACATTGCCGCTTTGCGTATAGGTTAAGCCGGTGGGCGCGCTGGCGGTGTTACATGCCGGAATGCTGCCGCTGCCGCCGGAATTGTTGATCTGGGCGATTAAATCCGCTAACGGCGAAATGATGGTGGGGTTGCCGCCCCACGGCCCGCCCATGACGTAAACGTTGTTGTCGTTTTTGTTCACGCCCGCATAAATGCCGGTATCCGGATAATAGCGGAACAACCAGGGTTCGATGCTTTGCGTCGCTTGATGATTCGGGAAATAGGCGGGGTAGGTATTTTCAGCCCAATTCAACAAGGTTTCGGTATCGCTGCTTATTTCGGCAACAGCCAGGTGGAAGTGGCCGGATAGCATAATGGCATAAACGCCCATTGCAAACTTTCTCGAAGTATTTCTCATCGAACGATCTCCAGTTTTTTAAAAAATGATGCCCGAAGAATATCACACTACCGGTGGAAACCGTGCCGGCGCGCGTTCCGGCAATGTTCCGGTATCCGTAATCATTCCTGGATTGCAGGATCGATCATTGGCCGGTTCGCGTGGAAGCGTTCATGGATGCGCATTTGCAGTATTCTCCTGGTGCTTAAACCACGCTGGAAGTTCTTACATGTCTGTGCTTTCAATGCGTTACTAATGGTTTCCTTTAGATAAAAACCAGAGTTTCCCCAATATACATTGCGCATCGCGATCATTAAGATGGCAACATCTGAACAGTTTTATAAGGAGATTCAACATGAACACAGCAAAAGTAACCGCAATCGTTTCAATCCTGTTTTTTGGTTTTATTGCGGCTCCGGCATTTGCCGAAGCGCCGGCAGCGCCAAGCAGTATTAATTCCAACGATCATGCTGCATTGGCAAATTATTATGAAGGCCTGGCAAAAGAGATTTCTGGAAAATTGGAAGCCTTTCAACAAGAATTGGATCAGTATGAAGATCATCCGTACACCTATGGCAGGCAAGGACAAAGCCTGAGATCGCATCTGCAAGCCAATATCCGTGAATACAAAAAAGAATTGGCCGAAGATCTGCGGGAAGCGGAATTGCATAGAGAAATATTGGCAAAAGAGCAAAATAGACAATTTAACAAAGCGGAAGCGGATGTAGGCGGCGCAGTAGTACGGTGAATCCGGCGGCGTCAATGATGCTGTATAAGTGGTCATTTCGATTGGGAAGGCGCTGTTTATGCGCCTCCGGAGTAAGAAATGACCACGCTTCAATCCTTCCTCTTTAATTGACTCAATTAATAGTCTGTCGATCAATCAGATAGCCAAGGATGTGAGTATCCCGCAACAAAGCAATTCATTCACGTAGTCAATTCCCTAATTTTCCTCCCAAGGTTTTGTCTCCTTTTCAGCCAAATCCCGGCTGCCATGCATGAATGGCAAGGATCAAAAACCGATCAACTTCCAAGCGATACATCACGCGATAGTCCTGTACGATAATTTCCCGTAATTTTTGATCTCCGGTTTCTGGAATAATGCGACCGTTTTCTTTAATAATCTACAATGACTTATCTTCATAAAATTAGTGCTTCCCTAGCTTATCATTTAAGCTAATCTACTACAGCCCCATTTTTATTCAATGGAGACCTTTGCACGGTGTCATGAGCGGTACGAGAATAAGGCAAAAATTTGCGAAAAGGCGGAGTTTACACGAGGTAAATGAGCATTTTTCGCGAATTTCTAACGCAATTATCGTGCCGCGTAGTAATCGTGCAAAGGTCTCCAATGGTGTGTGCTTTGAAAGATTTGATGACAGTAAATACAAAATCCCTATCGGGGTTGCTTGGGATGCTATAAGCAGAAGAATTGACGCTGAACTTAAACTTGATTGTCCCGTTTGGGAGGAAAGAAACCAATGAACTTTTACGAGTATGAAAAAGCCTTGATGATATTCATGATATTACAGACACACGGGGTTAAATAATGATAGGGATAAGTGAGGAGAGTTTGAGAGCGTTATTTAAAGGAGATTGCGGTAATGTTTTAAAGGACAGGATGAAATGAGCTTTTTAGAATGGCCGTGTGAACTATTTTTAAGTATTTGCACCATTTTAGTAGCGACAAAGGCTTTATTGGCATTGGTTCTTGGCAGTATCTCGATCGGGATGATTTTCATAGTAATAAAACAAATAATCAAGGATTTAAGGAAATAATTTGATATGAGCCACTTTTCTGCAAAACCACAAGAGCTGCTGAAATGAGAGGGATAAGTGAGGAAAAATAAAGGAGATAATGCGCGATTGTTATAACGATGAATCTCTCACTGGGCAAATGTTGGCGGAGATATGAAGACAGCAAAGGACAAGCATTGATTCAGGACAATCCGGTCAAGCGCCTTTCCCAAACTCGTGCCTGGTATCGGGTCGAACGCCGTCAAACGGTGATCAAACCCCATGAACTCAAACCCTGGTTTCAGGCTGTCATGAATTTGAAGAACGATATCAAAAGCCAGAACCGTGAAACTATTCGAATAATCTCAGGAAAATTTACTTCCAATCATTACTGCTTCTTAATGCATAAAGGCCAATGTTTACTCAACATTGGCCTTTAACTCAAACTTCCAGAAAACTTCAGGCGTAAATTTTTTTCATCGGTAAGCGGGTTTCATTTTTTGATGAACTACCAATCACCAAGTAGCTTAAAAAGAATACCATACCTAGGATAAGATCAACCTCCAGCCACCCTGCAAGCGAATTCAAATCTCCAAACAACAGAAATCCAATTGCCGGAACAATTCCAAATAACACCAGAGTCATCCTCGTAGCTGTGCTGATAACATTATGGTTTGCTTTCATTTTAATCTCCTCGTCAATAGTTTATCAATAAATCACAGCTATTATGACGGATATATTCACAAAAAGTTCACATATTATTTACAAAAAAATCACATTTCCCATTCTATATTTGTAACTTATTGAATATAGACATTTAATATATTTAAGCGAATCATTTAATCACTCACGTTCCTTGCGCCATGAGATACAGGCGTCTCCGATTGGCAAAATTCAGGCATAAAAATTTAAAGGAAGCTGCTTATTCAAGCCATGCGCCCCTAATGATTTGTTTTACGTTACAGCCCATTCCCATGCAGAAAACTAGGTCATGACAGTACAAAATAATATTAAAACCTTCAGGATACAACTTTCTAAAGTGAGCGAGCGACAAGCCATCGGAGTCAGCCGATGCGGTTTGATTCAAGGCAAATAGTCTCCGGAAAATCCGGGGCGATTCACATAGCCAGCCTGTTATTTTTTACACACAAGAGCGAGGCTGTTGTGTCAATTCATTCAGAGCTATTAGCTTCATGCCGTAATTAGCGTATCAGTTATTCTTGTCTTGTATCTTTTTCAAGAATTTAATATTCATGTAATTTTTCAAGAGAATGTGAGAAGTCATTTTTTGGGAATGGATATTTTTGTTATGAAATTTTTTTTACTTTTTTGGTTATTAACTCCATCAATCTCACTTGCTGAGAATTTTTTGACGAATAGTAATAAGTTATTCGATTTTGCTGAGAAATCATATCCACAATTTTTCAGCCCCTCTGGAGTGAAAACCATCGCATTAAACGGGTATTTGGCGCGGTACTATCCCGGTACCGATATTTATATCGGAACCAAGGATTTTGATATCTATGTATATGGCAATGTTTTTAATGGATTGTTAAAGGTCGGTGTAATCTCTGATTTTGTTGCATTAGAACCTGATGGGAATGAGTTATTGGCCAAATTATTTAATGAAGGCCAAAGCAATGTACAGGTTCATGGAACTGGAACGGTGATTTCCTTATTAGCGGATGATCTCAATGGGGATCGTCACCAAAGGTTTATCATCGAACTAAAATCGGGCCAGACATTATTAATCTCTCACAATATCGATTTGGCGCCAAGGATTGATGAATTATCCTTGAATGATCAAATTGAGTTTCTCGGTGAATATGAATGGAATGACAAAGGCGGTGTGGTGCATTGGACGCATCGCGATCCTGCCGGAATTCATGTAGATGGCTGGCTATTTCACAATAAAGTTATCTATCAGTAATAACCCGGCTCTGGAATTTTGTTTGGATTTAAGCAAAGAAAATCATTATCTATGCAGCTGATAGGATCTTGAAAAACAGTTTCATTATGCCGAATTGGCTCCCCGACTTGGGATCGACCCAGGGGCCTGCGGATTAGCAGGTGTAATATCTATCTGTTTTTATTAATATTAATCCTGCCAGCGCTTGCCAGCACTCGTTGATGCTTATCAGATTTGTCACGTCTTATTTGTGCTGATTTTTAGGCTCGTTAAGCAGCTAAATTATTGCATAATTAAATACGATTAAATTTCAGTGGAATTGATAATGCAATCTATGTCATGCGATACTAAGTCCAGGTTGATTAACGATTTTTTTGAGCGTGACACGAATCAGTTGCGGAAGGACTACCCTTCCATTCTGGAAATTAATGTCCCGAAAAAAGCTTTTCTTTACCGTCAAGGTGATCGTTGTTCCGATTTGTTTTGGATAAAAAACGGTATTGTTAAGCTTTCTCATTTAACGGAGCAGGGGAGTGAAATTACTATTGATCTGCTTAGAAGAGGGGATGTCATCGGTTGTTTTCAGAATAATTCTGCCGATCAGGAAATGGATGAAACTGCGCAAGCATTGGGTGAGGTTAATTATTATCGAGTAGCATATAGCGATTTTAAAGCGATGATGTTTCATCAAGCAGAGTTGGCTTGGTATGTTATTGAAGATATGTATGCCCGGAAGCAGAGGGTAGAACGCAAATTAAGAGCGATTCTGACTCAATCCGTTGAAATGCGCGTTATCGCTACATTATTAGAACTAGCTGAGATGTTTGGAATAAGATGTACTCATGGATATACCTTGGAAATCCATTTAACTCAGCAGGAAGTGGCGGATTTAGTCGGGGCAAGCCGCTCTGTTGTGAGTACGATTCTGAATGATTTTAGGAATCGCGGAATGCTTGATTATACGCGCGATCAGATTTGTATTAATGATGCTGCTCTTCATGATTCTTGCGGATTTTAGTACGCTCAACAACTTGGCGCGAAATGAAATATTTGTAAGTTTGTTTTGTAGATAACAGACATCAATGATTGCGCTGTATTAATTTATTGATCGTGGTGACTATTGGAGTGGCCAAAATTAATATAGGAGCATTCACATGAAAGTAATCTCACCGCGTATACACGGTTATCTTGATTTTTTGACAGTCTTTATTTTTTTACTTGCTCCTACACTTTTAGGACTGGGTCAGCTATCAGCGATACTTGCCTATAGTCTTGCTGTAGTACATTTGATTGTGACTCTGGCTTCTGATTTTCCTTTTGGGGTAGTAAAGCTAATTCCATTTACCGTTCATGGCTGGATTGAACGCATGGTTGGCCCTTTGTTAATAGCCATACCCTTTATCCTTAATTTTTCAACCGAAGAAGCAGCAAGAAATTTTTATATTGCGATGGGTGCTATTATTATTGTCGTTGGTATGCTTACTGACTATCAGGCTGAAGTAAGGGGCGGGAAAATCAAATGAAAATTGGCGACAGCAATACCCTTTGATTAAGGCTTTTTATACAAGTGGCCACCCAGGTGGCCGCTAGCCAAATGATTCTGGAAAATAATAAGATGGAAGAGTTAAGTCATTGTAGTAATTCATAAAATTGTAAGGTATTACAAAGCTAACCGACCTGAATCTCAGCATTCGCATATTTGATATATTTTTTCTTTGGAGAAGCAAAGAAATAAGCGAAAGTCAGTGGTCCTACGCGACCAATAATCATCAAAAAAATGATAACGATCTCACCTGTTACACTTAATTGGCTGGTTAATCCCCTGGACAATCCAACGGTGCTTAAAGCTGAGACAACTTCAAAAACGATGTCAATGAAAGGCGCCTTTTCAGTCAGGGTCAGGATAAAAATTCCTATAAATATCACAATAATTGATACGACGGTCAATGCAAGGGCTTTCATGACTTGCGTTGGTGGTACGGTACGCTGAAGAATCACAACATCATCTCTTCGTCGTAAAAAAGCATAAGTTGCCATTATCAGGACAACAAAAGTACCGATCTTCAGTCCACTGGCAGTACTCAACGATCCTCCGCCAATATACATCAATAAAATCATGAGAGTCGTTGTGGCTTGCGTCAATTCTTCTATCGGCACGGTATTAAAACCCGCCGTTCTGGGTGTTACCGCCTGAAACCACGCGGTTATTGCTTGATCTGGGATGGATAACAGGCCCAGGGTTGCAGGGTTCTTTGCTTCAAGAATCCATATGAGTGCGAATGCGCATATATTAATTATGAGCGTGCTCAACAATACAATTTTGGTATTTACATTCAGCTTATGCCAATTTTTCTGGGTTTTTATATCAATTAGAACTAAGAACCCTATACCTCCAATGATAAAAAGCGCGGTGATCACTAAATTAATTGATAAGTTATTAAAGTAAGGTGTCAGGCTATTGCTGCTTAAAGCAAAACCAGCATTATTGAATGCGGAAATAGTGTAAAAAAAAGCATGGTGGATGGCTGTGCTTAAACCCAGCTCATTGAACCAGGTTAAAACAAGCAACATGAATCCAGTAAATTCTATAAACAAGGAATAAATCAGCACATATTTTGCAATAAAAGTCACCTTTTCCAGGTTAGTTTGGTTAAATGCTTCTTGTGCGACTATCTGCTGACCAATTCCTAATTTTGCGCCTAGACTCACTGCGGCAACAATAGCGAAAGTCATAAATCCCAAACCGCCTGCTTGAATCAGCAACGCGATAACAATCTGTCCAAACAAGGTGAAATGGGTGCCGGTGTCGAGTACTACCAGTCCCGTGACTGTCACAGCGGAGGTTGCTGTAAAGACTGACTGTAACCAACTGATTTCATCATACGAGGCGATGGGCAGTTTTAGTAAAACGGTACCGATCGCAATGAGCAATGCGAAGCCTAGAAATAAAACTGCCGGAGGGCTGAGGTTGAGTAAGTTCTTTTTTGCTGCGGTGATAGGTTTGTAAGGTAGTACACGCGGGTCCCACGGCTTCATTATCGCTATAACCTCGGAGCGATTGAGGCAAGTGCATCGAGTGAGCCGGATAGCACGAGAGAATCATTCAATTCCAAAATAAAATCGGGTCCAATGGATTTTATAATTTCTGTTTTTCTTCGTACTAGTAATGGATCGATAGGGTTACGAACATCTTTTATAGACCCGGCCAATAAATAGTTTGAACTTTGAGTGATATTGCATGCCCATAGAAGAATGGAGAAAATAGATGCAAGAACCTTAAAGGATGAAGCGCTGCATGAACGGCGGCGGCAAGTGATTCGTCTTTACAAGCGAGGCAGCACTTCTGTGCAAATAGCGCAAATAACGGAACTGAGCGACACGGCTGTGAAGAAGATTATTCGACTTTATGAAACAGCTGGCGCAGCTGGACTAAAACCTGGTAGACGGGGACGAAGCGTGGGTGACAAGCGCAGCCTCAGCGAAGAGCAGGAGTTGAGATTGCAACGGCTTATTTGCGATAAGCGTCCTGAGCAACTGAAGATGGATTTTGCATTGTGGAATCGTGGCGCGGTGAGTCAGTTAATCCAGCAGGAATGTGGCCTATCCATGCCGATACGTACGGTGGGGCACTACCTTAAACGATGGGGGTTTACCCCGCAGAAGCCGATCCGGCGTGCTCACGAACAACGCCCGGAAGCGGTAAAGCAATGGCTCAATGAGCAATACCCGGAGATAGCCAGACGCGCTCGAACTGAAGGCGGTGAAATTCACTGGGGTGATGAAACAGCACTAGTCAACACGGATGTGCGAGGACGTGGTTTTGCACCCAAGGGAAAAACGCCGGTAGCCTATGCGCCTGGTACACGACAACGACTGTCAATGATTGCCACAGTGACAAACAAAGGTTGTGCACGGTGGCAGATTATCGATGGCAATTTCAATTCGGATCGGCTCATTGAGTTTTTTGAGCTTCTGATCAAAGATACGGAGAAAAAAGTGTTCTTGATCCTGGATAATTTGAGAGTACACCACAGCAAACCAGTAAAGGCTTGGCTGGAAGAAAATAAGGAAAAAATCGAATGCTTTTATTTGCCCAGCTACAGTCCGGAATTAAATCCAGAAGAGCGATTAAATTCAGATTTGAAACAGGCTATCGGTTCTAAAGTGCCGACGCGTACCAAGGAAAAATTGCGTAACGCTGCCAACGATCACATGACGATGCTGGAGAACAATCCAGAGCGTGTTGCTTCTTACTTCCAAGATCCATATGTAAAATATGCCGCTTAAAACTATTTAATGGCCGGATCAATAATAAGTCCTTGATAGCAATATCGTGACATTTCTCCGTTATTTTTATCTCGACTACATATAAATTAAAGCCAATGGGCATGTAATGATTAACCATTGGATAATTGAGTGATTGCGCTACTTTAATGCCCATTTCTTCTTCAGGATGCACAATGCGCGAAATCCCAATTCTTGAAAGTATAGTGTGATGCGGTTTTGAAGAAGCTTTGGCCCAAATCTCATTAATGCCCATATTTTTTAGCAGCAGCACACAAAGTATACTGGCTTCTAAACTTTCACCAATTGCCACGATTGCTGCATCGCAATTGGCGATATTTAAATCTTTGAGAGCATTCTCATCGGTAGCATCGGCTATTGCTGCGAGCGTCAATTGATCTGCCAGCTTATTGACAATTTTTGCGTCAATGTCAATTCCGATAACTGAATGACCAAATCGCATCAGTTCTAGCGAAGCTGCCGAACCAAACCTGCCCAACCCTATTACTGCGAATTGTCTTTGTTGATTTCTCATATTCCTTAGTATTTATAAAACGAGTCTTAGGAAGCTAAAGTGGGTTTAAACGTAATAATTTGAGAAGATTATCACGGCGATGATTAAAACGAAATTCGGTTTTTTCAGGCGTAGATGGAAGGTATGTTCGAGCACACCATTGAACTTAGCCAAACGTCTTTTAGGGAAATGCTGATTAATTGACTGCATGAGCGAATCACTTCGTTACGCGGTTATCCTTATTGATATGTCTCGGTTGCTGTGCGCCGTGCGCCTCGTGCTTCATCTCGTTCGCCGAATTAGTCAGCGTTTCCCTTATCATTTAAGCTAATCTACTACAGCCCCATTTTTATTGTCCATCATAAGGTTAAAACCACCGGCTTCAGCCGGTCAGCTTTAGCTGCGAGAATATGCCACACAGGAGGTGTGGCATGGATTATAGACATGGAAGTCATACGGTTTATCAGATTGAATATCATTTTGTATGGGTAACGAAGTATAGATATAAGATTCTGAAGGGAGAAGTAGCAGAACGAGTACGAGAGTTGGTTCGTCAGACGTGTGAAGCATTTGAAATGAGAATTGTACAGGGTGTAGTAAGTAAGGATCATGTGCATATTCTGGTGAGTTGTCCGCCGGAGATGGCTCCGAGTGAGATCATGAGGCGGCTAAAAGGACGAACATCGAGCTATCTGTTTGAAGAATTTCCTCACTTGAAGAAGCGGTACTGGGGAAGGCATTTTTGGGCGCGATGGGTATTTCTGCGTGACAGTAGGTCAGATGACAGAAGAGATGATCAAACAATACTTGGAGCATCATTTTGAGCCAAATCCAAACGACAATTTTAAAATGGAGCCGGAATAAGACGCGTCGTTTAGTCGACGCGTATCCGGACTTTCAGTCCGTAACTCAAACCCACCGGCTTTAGCCGGTGGTTGTTTAGTCAATGGAGACCTTTGCACGGTGTCATGAGCGGTACGAGAATAAGGCAAAAATTTGCGAAAAGGCGGAGTTTACACGAGGTAAATGAGCATTTTTCGCGAATTTTTAACGCAATTATCGTGCCGCGTAGTAATCGTGCAAAGGTCTCCAATGGTGTGTGCTTTGAAAGATTTGATGACAGTAAATACAAAATCCCTATCGGGGTTGCTTGGGATGCTATACACAGAAGAATTGACGCTGAACTTAAACTTGATTGTCCCGTTTGGGAGGAAAGAAACCAATGAACTTTTTCGAGTATGAAAAAGCCTTGATGATATTCATGATATTACAGACACACGGGGTTAAATAATGATAGGGATAAGTGAGGAGAGTTTGAGAGCGTTATTTAAAGGAGATTGCGGTAATGTTTTAAAGGACAGGATGAAATGAGCTTTTTAGAATGGCCGTGTGAACTATTTTTAAGCGTTTGCAGCATTTTAGTAGCGACAAAGGCTTTATTGGCATTGGTTCTTGGCGGCATCTCGATCGGGATGATTTTTATAGTAATAAAACAAATAATCAAGGATTTAAGGAAATAATTTGATATGAGCCACTTTTTTGCAAAACCACAGGAGCTGCTCAAATGAGAGGGATAAATGAGGAAAAATAAGGGAGATAATGCGCGATGGTTATAACGATGAATCTCTCGTTATAGAGGATTGTAGTTTGCCAGGATGCACAGAGCTTAACCCGTGGTTACCGATTGATGAAAATATGCCAACAAACAAACACATATTTATTCACGCAAACGACACGGCACAGATTGGCATGTTCGATGGCATTACAGATGGACCAAGTGAGAACAGCAAGAATTGGAGTCGATTAGCTATATCAGAAAAATCTTTATTTTATTGAAAAGATGATAACAAACAATAAGCTAGAAACAGAAAAAGCCGCAAAGTATCTGAACGTCACAGTTGGAACATTGGCGGCCTGGAGAAGCACAAAAAGACACGTACTTCCATATTACAAAATTTTTAGTAGAATATACTACGATATCATGGGCTTAGATGCATTTATACAGTCAAAAAGAGTAAGCTTATTACAGCTGTCACCCTGAGTGAGATTTTTCAGTTACCCGAAAATGCATCTAAGTTATTGATTATTTGGCTCACAAAATCGGATAAAACTGGTAACTGGAGAATTAAACTTACAATTTAATAGCAAATAGGTTTTATGATCTAATTTATTGCTCACTATTTGTGCGAAAAATCGAGTCAGCCAATCGGGTCCCAGTAGATACAAGTTTTGAAAGTACGCGAAGTTGTTCTTTGCAGGATCTTGATTGCGTAGGGATTGGATAATTAATTGTATGATCAATTTCTCCCCATATTTCCTCAAACAATGTTCTAACCTGAATTTCGCAACATATCTGTGATGATTCCTTTGGTTTAATTAGATAATGGATGCTTGTGTAATATGATTCTTTAACTTTGACCTCCAATTCAAGCTTCTCAAAAAACTCCTTAGCTTCAGGATCCCATGAATATGCAGTAGGTTTTTCTGCTAAAAACCAATCTTGAGATTCTATTTTTTGCTTTATAAACGCATGAATTAATGGGAACTGATCCTGATAAAGATGTAAAACTCGCACTCCAGCAAGATCCGTAATTTGTGAAAAGAAGTTTTCTGATGTTATAGATGAATATTTTCTTTTTATTGATCCGGCCAGATGAAGTTTGAAGTTTCAAGCGGCATATTTGACCCTCGGATCTTGAAAGAAGCTTTTGACCCGTTCGGGTGATTGTTCAAGTTTAACCATGTGTTCGGTGGCAGCGAGTTTGAGTTTGGCCTTGGTGCGCACCGGCACTTTCGTCCCGATGGCATGCTTGAGGTCGGCATTGAGGCGTTCCTCCGGATTCAGTTCCGGGCTATAGCTGGGCAGGTAGAACAGCTCGATTTTGTCTTGTCGTTCAGCGACCCATGCCTTGACCTGTTTGCTGTGATGAACCCGCAGATTGTCGAGAATCAAGAATACCTTCTTCCCGGCATCCTTGATCAGCGCTTCGAGGAATTCGATCAGCCTGTCGGCGTTGAAGGCCTCGTCGATAATCATCCAGCGTGTTTTGCCCTGATTCGTCACTGCGGCAATCATCGATAGCTTCTGTCGCGTACCACCAGCCGCGTAGGTGACTGGCGTCTTGCCTGCCGGAGCATAGCAACGACCGCGCACATCGGTATTGACCAAGGCGGTTTCATCGCCCCAGTGAATCTCGCCGCCTTCCGCCTTGGCGCGCTTCTCAATTTCCGGGTATTGCTCGTTGAGCCAGGCTTGTACGGCTTCAGGCCGCTGCTCATAGGCCTTCTTGATCGGCTTCTGGGGAGTGAAACCCCAACGTGACAGATAGTTGCCTACGCCGCGCACCGACAGCTTGATGCTGTACTCCCGCTCTATCAGTTGCATGACCGCCGCCCGATTCCACAGCGCAAATTCCATCTTCAGTTGCTCCGGACGCTTGTCACAAATGATCTTGCGGATGGCTTGTTCCTGCTCCTCTGTCAGTGACCGCCCTTGACCAGTACGCTTGCCTCGCATCCCTGGCTTCAGGGCGGAAAATCCGCCTTCTTCATACCGATCTATCGCAAACCGAACTGTCGGATACGAAAGCCCACTGAGCTCAACAATTTGCATCACGCCGTAGCCCTTGCGATGCAACCGCACCACTTGCTTGCGCCGTTCATGCAGTTGCTCCAGCGTCGAATATCTTGCGTCGTCTTTTTCCATTTCAACAAGATGGGGGGCGATTCATAAATTTCAAGTATTATTGTGCCGAGTCAATAGTTTCTCGCGAAGATGATCAGGGTCTTTAAGTCTTGCTTTTATCGAGTGGATTGTTGGGTTCGTTGTTTGGTTGAGTGTTGGTTCAAGTTTAAAGCAATCTACAACCACATTTTTGAATTGCTCAAATAGGTGTTTATCTTTTTGATAAAGATGAATTAATTCGTCACAGTCCAATGACATAAATTACCATTCTTTAAGAAAGTAATTCAACACGTTTTAAAAGCTCGGTTGCAAATTTTTTATAAGAATCTTTTGTATCCTCGTATTTTTGGCGAGCACCTGCCAGGGTGCTTGAATCGCCAGGTTCTTTTTTAGCATTACTAGGCACTTTCCACATTGGCATATGATATTTTTGTGCCATAGCTGGAAATGTATTATGTGTATACATAATACAATCATCACCAATAGGACTTCCCAAAAGTTGATCAGTTAAGTGATTTCGAAGTTCTGGTTTGATGTATTCTTTAATTGCCGAAGGAATTTTTTCAGCATAATTAGAATGAGCTTTGGCTAAGCCTCGTGTACCGTCCTTTGAATTTGAATATGGTTTTGCATTGTATATTGTGTAGCCAAGAAAACTAACAAACTGAGCAGGAAAAGCTTTTCTCTTATCTTCGCTAAGCAATTTATAAAGAATATCAAACTCAGTCTTCCATACTGAAAGAGCTTTTCCGATATTTCGTATCCCATAGAGTGAAAAAATATCGGGCAAAGCTGGAATAAAAAAACCGTCGACAGTAGATATAATGACTTTGTTTAGAACTCCTAAACTAGGAGAAGTATCTACAATAACAAAATCATATTGGTGTACTGAAGTGTACTCATTAGCTAAAGATCTAATACGAGTTAAAGTTCTAATAGCTAATGGATCACCACGGTATACATCAGGCCATCTCTTGGAAATTGCTTCCTCAAAGGTGTGTAATGATAATCTCCCTGGGATGATATCTAAAGATTCGGTTAATTTGAAGGGTGGAGGTAATTTGCTTAGTTCTCCTGTTCCTTCTTCTGTTGATTTAACAATAAAATGGAGACTTCTTGGTGAATTTAATATTTGATCAAACGCTCTTTCAGTTAAATCTTTCTTTGTTGCATCCATCCCTAAATCTATAAAAGAATCCTCTTTTTCCCAAATATCATGAATTTTTTCTTCTGCAATTGAATAAATTGTTAAATTACATTGTGGATCAGCGTCAATCATCAAAACTTTATATCCTATTTCTGATAATGCATGAGATAAATGAAATGTTAAAGTTGTTTTACCAACCCCGCCTTTATTATTAAATACAGATAAAACTTTCATTTATGGCCTTTATGAGAAACAGGAAGGAAATTTTTGATTCAAAAAAGATTTTCTAAACAATCTGGGTATTATGTCAATTCTCAAGCCCTCCGATCAAGTAACACGGGGGGCTACAAATACATACCATTGAAAACTAAAGAACAACTATAAAGGTTCTTTGTCTTTCCGACAATCAGTTAAATCCTAAAAGCCGCCTATGCGAGCACCCGGACGCGTGGACGGGGCGCAGGCTAGGCGGCGCTGCTGGGAGCCATGCAATTCGGCAAGCGCATAAATCCATAGGGGGCACCGCCGGCGCCTATCACGCCTAAGAGCGGGGATGCCTGTGGAGTTATGCGCGATTTGACATCGGGTTTAATGAATTACTCGAATGCGGCGTGGAAGCGGTTGATAAATCCTATTTTAATGACGGGTAAACAGTGAAGCCAAAGAAGAATTCAAAGCTTATTTCAATTAACCACTCTGTAAACAACCCTGAGATTTCTTACATGGTTATTCCACACTAATGTTATTTATCAGTAATAATTGGACGCGGGAATTTTGTTTGGTCTTGATTTGATATTCTATTGAAAATATGCATAATTCAGTATGCACCATTTGTCATAGATAAGATAAAGTATAGAAAATTGATCCAAGTAGTACAAACAAAGCAAATCATTATCTATGCAGATGAAAACGGCCATGAGCCTTATCGCAATTGGATAGATAACTTAAAAGACAAAAAGAGCCAGCAGCGGATCAGAGCGCGTATCCGGCGGCTGGCTGAAGGTCTTTATGGCGATTGCCATTCGGTAGGAGAGGGTATTTTAGAGCTCCGAATGTTTTTTGGCCCTGGATACCGGGTTTATTTCAGTGAAGATGCTGACAATATTGTGATTCTATTGTGTGGCGGTGATAAAGACAGCCAGAACCAAGATATTAAAAACGCCAAGGAATACTGGAAGGATTATAAAGATCATGGCTAAAGAACGAACTTACAAAACATTGGATGAAAGTGAGGAAACATATTATCGCAATCATCCCGACGAAATCGATGAATACCTCACCATAGCTTTTGAGGAATATGCAAAAGATGGGTGCACTGCCGCATTGCTGGCTCAATTGCGCATGATCGCACGTGTCAAAGGTGTTACTGTGCTATCTCAGGAAACGGGGATATCGCGGAACGGTATACAAAAAGCTTTATCGGAAAATGGTAACCCGAGATTTGAAAGTATCAATGCAATCATGAACGCGATGGGGTATCGGCTTGCGCCGCAAAGACTAGATGTACATGCAAAGTAAAACCTTGAAAAAAGCTTGAGAATTAGCGGCTTTCTTCGTACGCTCCGTTGTTCAACGAAACGGATTCCCCTTTGTTATTTTGCGCTTGCTTAGGCAGTGGAAGAAGTAAAAAGCACCTGCATTTAGCTTTGATTCTAATTGGCTCCCCGACCTGGGCTCGAACCAGGGACCTGCGGATTAACAGTCCGTCGCTCTACCGACTGAGCTATCGGGGAATTGGTGAGTTGCGCATGTTAACGTTTTGAAGCCTTCCGGTCAACCATTGCTAACGCCATTGCTGCAATATGACCGGGATTGTTTCCCGGCCGATTGCGGGGCGATGATTGATCGCACAAAGTTTCTCAAAATAATTATTAATACTTCAGTGTGTTATGAAAGGTCCTTAACTTATCCATAAGGATAATTTATTGAGCACTGCCTGGATTATAGTAAACTCACGCTTCGCTTGTTAAAATCAATTTTTATTAAAAAACTAATCAAACTTATTAATTTAGGATTGTTCATGAATACCGAAGATTTTCGCCCTGAAAAGAAAGCCGCCGTTTTTTATCCACCGCAACGCGTTTTGATGGGTCCTGGCCCGTCGGATACCCATCCGCGCGTGTTGAACGCCATGGCGCGTCCGACCTTGGGTCACCTGGATCCTGTTTTTACCGAGATGATGGAAGAGATTAAGGGGTTGATGCGCTATGCTTTCCAAACCAAGAACCGCATGACTTTCCCGGTATCCGGTCCGGGTTCGGTGGGAATGGAGATGTGTTTCGTCAATACCATCGAACCCGGCGATAAAGTGATCGTTTGCCGCAATGGCGTGTTTGGCGGCCGTATGATCGAGAACGTTGAACGGCATGGCGGTGTGGCCGTGGTGGTTGACGATAAATGGGGCGAGCCGGTCGATCCGCAGAAAGTGGAAGATGCATTGAAGAAAAATCCGGATGCCAAGATCGTGGCGTTTGTTCATGCGGAAACCTCGACCGGCGCCCAATCCGATGCCAAAACCTTGTGCGAAATTGCACGCAAATATAATTGCCTGACAATCGTCGATACCGTGACTTCGCTGGGCGGCACGCCGATCAAGGTCGACGAATGGGGCATCGATGCGATTTATTCCGGCAGCCAGAAATGTTTGTCCTGCCCGCCGGGATTGTCGCCGGTCAGTTTTTCCGATCGTGTGACCGAGTTGGTTAAAAATCGCAAAACCAAAGTGCATAGCTGGTTCATGGATATCAGCCTGTTGCTGAATTACTGGGGTTCGGCGGCCCGGACTTACCATCATACCGCGCCGACCAATGCCTTGTATGGTTTGCATGAATCGTTGCTGATGCTGTATGAAGAAGGGCTTGAGCATTCCTGGGCGCGTCATCGTTATAACTACGAAGCATTGAAAGCCGGTTTCGCGACCTTGGGGATGAATTATGTCGTCAAGGAAGAATACCGTTTGCCGCAACTGAATTCGGTTTATGTTCCTGCCGGTGTCGATGAGAAAGAAGTGCGCCGCCGCTTGCTGGATGATTACAACCTCGAAATCGGCGCGGGATTGGGCGATTTTGCCGGAAAAGTATGGCGTTTCGGTTTGATGGGCACATCCTGCCGCGTCGAAAATGTCATTTTCTGTTTGAATGCCTTGGAAACCATTTTGTCGGATATGGGGGTGAAAGTCGAACGCGGTGCTGCTGCAGCGGCTGCGCATAAGACTTATGCTGCAAAACCGATGTTCTAGCATTTCCCTAGATCAGTTACAATACTTTTTCGTTTTGATGCCACTTTCCCATCGACAATGATGGGAAAGTGGTTTGTATTTTCGGGTTCTAACGGATAAATCCGCTTATGGTGGTTTTGGATTTTCCTTATTCGATGTTCGCGGCGTCTCTGCTGGCGTTTTTTTTGTCGTTTTTTTCCATTTTGTGGCTGATTAAAAGAAAAGCGGATTGGGCGCTGGATCAACCGAATGCGCGTTCGCTGCATACTGTTCCGGTTCCCCGGATCGGCGGCGCTTGTTTGTTATCCGCGGCGATGACCGCATGGCTTTGTTTTGCGGCAACCTTGCCATCCGCCGTTTTGCTGGGCGTGGCATTGCTGATGGCCATATCATTGATCGACGATATCCGGCACGCGCCCGTGTGGTGCCGGTTGCTGATCCATGCGGTTGCAGCTGCCTGGTTTGCCATCGCGCTTTTATGGAGCGCCTATGATGGGTTAACCGTGTTGTGTGTGATAATCGCAACAATCTGGATGTCGAACCTTTATAATTTCATGGATGGCTCGGATGGCTTGGCAGGCGGGATGGCGATGATCGGGTTTGGTTGTTATGGGTTGATTGCTTATCTGGCGGGCGATCACAATTTTGCAATGATTAATTTCTCGATTGCCGCCGCGGCAATGGCTTTTTTGTTGCATAATTTTCATCCTGCGCGGGTTTTTATGGGAGATGCCGGTTCAGTTCCACTGGGGTTTCTGGCGGCAGTATTCGGGGTATTGGGGTGGTTGAACCAGCTCTGGACGATCTGGGTGCCTTTATTGATTTTTTCCCCTTTCATTACGGATGCCACGGTGACGTTGACAAGGCGCTTATTGCAAGGAAAGAAGATTTGGCAAGCGCATCGGGAGCATTATTATCAGCGCTTGGTGCAAAGCGGTTTCGGTCATCGCAATACCGCATTGGCCGCCTATGCGTTGATGCTGATTGCCGGCGGCTGCGCGATATGGATCAATCAACAGGACATGGCGGTACAACAATGGGGCATGCTGATGTGGGGGGGTGTTTATTTGGCGGCAATGATGATTGCCGATCGCAGTCTCAAACCGTTCTCTGACCGGGGATAATATGTTTGTCGGCCGATACGGAATTCGCACTTTTATCGCTTTTACGCACGACTTTATCGCGATCGCCGCAGCTTGGTGGCTCGCTTATCTTTTACGCTTTAACTTTCAAATTCCGGCTTCGTCGGTGTTATTCCTTTTGGAGACCATTCCCTGGATTGTGTTAATTCAAGGCGGATTCTTTTTATGGCTGGGTCTTTACCGGGGGTTATGGCGGTATGCCAGCTTACCGGATTTGAAAAGAATTTTTATTGCGGTGATGGCCGGTTCCACAGCGGTGATTCTGCTGCTCGGGTTATCCGGTTCGCTGGTAAAAGTGCCCGGCGCGGTGATTGCGCTGGCACCCCTTTTATTGATGTTTATCATGGGCGGCAGCCGTTTGATTTACCGCGCCTGGAAAGAGCGCCGCCTATACGGCTTGGAAAGCCCCGAGGCCAAGCTGGTGCTCATTATCGGAGCAGGCAGCACGGCCGTCAATTTGGTGAAGGCATTGACCGGAAGCCGGGAATGGCATGTGGTCGGTATGCTGGATGACGATCCAAGAAAATATGGCACCCGTTTGCAAGGAATCCGGGTATTGGGGAAGATTGACGAATTACCGCACTGGATACATAAACTCAACGTTGAGCATGTGATTATTGCGACGCCGTCGGTTTCCCGCCGGATTCACCGGCAGGCTTTGGAAATCTGCTCGGAACTGGGGGTCAAGGCGATGACGGTGCCTTCGTATGCCGATTTGATCAGCGGGAAAGCTACGGTATCCAATATCCGCGAAATCCAGTTGGATGATTTGCTGGGCCGCGCGCCGGTGGTACTGGACGATGAAGGGTTGCACGGTTTGCTGACTGAAAAAGTTGTTTTAGTAACCGGCGCCGGAGGATCCATCGGTTCGGAATTATGCCGTCAATTGGCGACATTTGCGCCAGGGCGGATAGTGTTTCTCGAACTCAACGAATATGCGTTGTACAGCGTTCAGGAAGAATTTACCGCGCGTTATCCTGAAATGAAAATGTCCTTTGTGATCGGCGATATCAAAGATCAGGAACGGATGGTGCAATTGTTTGAGCAATACCGTCCGGTGGTGGTATTTCATGCCGCTGCTTATAAGCATGTGCCATTAATGGAGCTGGGGAATGCGTGCCAGGCTTTGTTGAATAATGTTTTGGGCACTTATGTGCTGGCGCAAGTGGCGATCCGTTTCGGCGTTGAAAAATTTGTGTTGGTTTCAACCGATAAAGCCGTGAACCCGGTTAGCGTCATGGGCGCCACCAAACGCCTGGCGGAAATGGTGTGTCAGGCGTTGCAGCAATCCATTCAGAAAGATCGCGCGCATCGCACTTGCTTTGTAATGGTGCGCTTTGGCAATGTATTGGGCAGCACCGGCAGTGTCATTCCTAAATTCCAGGAACAAATTGCCAAGGGAGGCCCGATTACCATCACCCATCCCGACATGACGCGCTATTTCATGTCGATTCCCGAAGCCGCGCAACTGGTTTTACAAGCGGGGCTGATGGGGGGCGCCAAAGGCGGCGGAGAGATTTTTGTAATGGATATGGGCGATCCGGTCAGGATCGTGGATCTGGCGAATGACCTGATCCATTTGTCCGGATTGGCGGAAGGCGATATCCGGATTGTTTATACCGGCCTTCGTCCGGGCGAGAAGCTTCATGAAGAATTGCTGGCGGCTAATGAAAATACCTATCCGACACCGCATCAAAAGCTACGCATCGCGCAAGCGCGGCAGGTGGACGAACAATGGCTGGCTGGTTTAGTGGCATGGCTGGATAAAATTACCGTGCTCAATGATCAAGAAGTTCGCGATCAACTGATCAATTGGGTGCCGGAATATAGCCGCAAGGAAATTGAATCTTAGGAAAACCTGATTAATTGACTGCACGAGCGAATCACTTCGTTGCGCGGCACCCGCATCCTCGTCTATCTTGTTGATATGCCTCGGTTGCTGCGTTCCGTGCGCCTCGTGCTTCCTCTCGTTCGCCGAATTAATCAGTGTTTCGTTAGGGAAGTGCAGCTTTACGGGTGATAACTATCCAGCGTTCTCAGATTTTTAGTAATACTGCCATTTTCCAATACGATGATCCGGTCAATTTTTTTGAGCTGCGGCGGAATTTGCTGGCTGAAGATCAATGTGGTGCGATTCTCTATCAAATTTTCCAGAACTGGCAGCAATTCACCGGAATCGGAACCGGTCAATGCGAATACCTCATCCAGGATCAAGATCGGGGTATTTTTGACGAATGCGCGGGCGATGCTGAGTTGCAGCAATTGCTGTGGCGTTATTCCGTTTGTTTCCAGAGTCACTTGCGTTTGCAAACCGGCGGGCAAATGACGGATGAATTCCACCGCTCGTGAAGCCTGGGCGGCGGCGGTAATGGTAGCTTCGTTACTGCAGCGCTTAGTGCCGTACGCGATGTTGCCGGCGACTTTGTCGTCCAATAAAAAAGTGTCCGGGGAAACCATTGCGATATTGGCATGCAGGCTATCGAGTCTGATTTGCTCCAGCGGATGGTCATCCAGCCAGATTTTTCCGCTTGAGGGCTGTTGCAGGCGAAGTATCAGATCAATCAATGCGGTTTTTTCTGCGGTGGAATAGCCTTTAAAAACAACGATATTTCCTGGTTCAATGGTGAAGTTAATGTGATTCAGGCTGGATCCGGACTCTGCTTTATCGTCATGGCAAACTTTTTCGAATTGCAATTTTCCGTGAAACCGGGGAATGTTCAAAGTACCGGTATCGGTTTCAAGCGGTTGATCCAAAAACGCAAAAATGGTTTCTAACGGTTCCCGGCGATGCTCCAGTTTTTTGGGTATTTCTAAAATGCGCCGGACCGGTGCCAGCAGCAGAAGCGTGGCGGTAACAAGCGCTCCGGTCTGCGGCAAGCTCAGGGCGCCATTAATGGCTTGAAACCCCACAGCGTAACCGGCGGCTACGAGAATCAGCACCGCGATTGTTTGCGAGAACAAAGTTGCCATCGCGTTTCGTTTTGTTTGCCGCATTTCTTCCAGTTGAATCGTTCCGGAAATCTTTTCCAGACGTTCACTTTCTTGCGCTATGCCGCCATCCAGCCGGATTGTTCGATGATGCCCGATTGCTTGGGATAAATGTTGCAGTAAGCCGGCGATTGCGGATGAGTTTTGTTGACCGGACCGGCCGGAATCATCAGCCAGCCGGTAAATTAATGCAAGAAGCGGTGCGATCAGCACCAGCAGCATCACAAATTCCTGATTGAGATACAACGTGCATAGCACTAAGACGGCGATTATCAGGCAATCTTGCAGCAATTGTGCGAAAAGGAGAGCTGTGCTCGGGGAAACTTGATGAATGCAGGCGATCAGCTGATCGGCCCGATGGTTCATGGGTAATGATAAACACTGGTTGATAGGCAGTGCGAGCAACTTATTGATAACATCCAGCCGTAAATCCTGTGTCAGGAGACCGCTGGTCTTGCCAATCGAGAAGCGTTTGATATAAACAGCCGCAGCGTGGATCGTGAACAGCAGGATCGTCATTACGGCGGCCGACTGCAGAATCGCGTGGTTTCCGGTGATGAAAATGCTATCCAGCAATTGATAAAGCAGAAGCGGAAAGGCGGCGATGGCTGCAGCCGCCAGCAACATCGAACCCGCTGTCAGCAAGTGTAATTTTCGATACGGCGTGAGTTTGGTGAATAGGCGGAGATAAAGTCGCATGCGGATCATTTTACATCAACATTCCGCCGGTATCGCAGCGCGCGATCATCTGGCATGCGGCATAGATATAGTACAATCGCCAATTGTTTATCATGAACTGATCCGGCTATATCCGGTATTTCCTATTTAAGGGGTCATTTTATATCCATGCTTCCACGACGAAAAGGCATTATTCTGGCAGGCGGTTCCGGTACCCGGCTTTATCCGGTGACGCAGACAATATCCAAACAATTGCTGCCGGTATTCGACAAGCCGATGATTTATTATCCGCTCAGTACATTGATGCTGGCCGGAATCCGGGAAATTCTGGTGATTTCCACGCCGCGCGATATCGGCAGTTTTCAGGAATTATTGCAAGATGGAAGCCAGTGGGGATTGGCTATTTCCTATGCGGAACAACCATCTCCTGATGGGTTGGCGCAGGCTTTTTTGATCGGCGAATCGTTTATCGGTAACGATCTTTCGGCATTAGTGCTGGGTGACAACATTTTCTATGGACACGACTTCCAGCAGCTATTATTTAATGCCATGAAACGTACCGAAGGCGCCAGTGTTTTCGCCTACCACGTGCATGATCCGAAACGCTATGGCGTTGTTGAGTTCGATGCCGCCGGCAAAGTGATGAGTCTGGAGGAAAAGCCCGAACAGCCAAAATCCAATTTCGCAGTCACCGGTTTATATTTTTATGACAGCAACGTTGTCGCTTATGCCAAGCAACTGAAACCGTCGGCGCGCAACGAACTGGAAATCACCGATTTGAACCGGATTTACCTGGAGCATGCGGCGCTCAATGTGGAAATCATGCGGCGCGGTTATGCCTGGCTGGATACCGGCACGCATGAGTCGTTGCTGGATGCGAGTCAGTTTGTCGCCACGATCGAACACCGGCAAGGTTTAAAAATATCCTGTCCCGAAGAAATTGCATACCTGCAAGGATGGATCGACGCTCAACAACTCGAGCGGCTGGCATTGCCATTGGCAAAAAACGGCTATGGGCAATATTTGTTGCAAGTGTTGAAACGCGGTTTTTAATCGTTTTTGAGTGTTAGAGGCTATCAGGCATGAAATCAAGTCGTTTGGCAATTTCCGATATCATTTTGCTGGAACCCCGTGTGTTCAGCGATAACCGCGGTTATTTTTTCGAGAGCTTCAATCAACGCGAATTTGAAACCATTGTCGGGGAACCGGTCAGCTTCGTGCAAAGCAACCATTCGCAATCGGTGCAGAATGTGTTGCGCGGTTTGCATTACCAAATTAAGCATGCGCAAGGAAAAATGGTGCGCGTGGTGGTTGGCGAAGTGTTTGATGTCGCGGTCGATTTGCGCCGGTCGTCGCCGACTTTCGGGCAGTGGGCCGGCGATGTGCTGAGTGCTGCCAACAAAAAGCAATTATGGATACCGCCCGGTTTTGCGCATGGTTTTGCCGTGTTGTCCGAAACAGCTGAGCTTTTGTATAAAACCACCGATTACTGGTCGCCGGAACATGAGCGTTGCATTGCCTGGAATGATCCAACTTTGGCGATTGACTGGCCGCTGAGCGCGGAGCCCATTCTTTCCGGTAAAGATGCACAAGGCGTGGCGTTCACTGAAGCGGAAGTTTACGATTAGCAGCCATCGTCATGGCCAAGCAGAAAACCATCTACTCCTGTACTGAATGCGGCGGCCAAACCTTGAAATGGCAAGGCCAGTGCCCGCATTGTCAGGCATGGAATACTTTGGTTGAAACGATCGCGGAAAAACCGGTATCGCGTTTCAGTCCGGTCTCTGAAACCGGCGAAGTGCAAAATTTAAGCATGATCGAAGCGCGGGAAGAACCGCGCTATCCTACCGGCATCGAAGAACTCGACCGGGTGCTGGGCGGTGGCATGGTACGTGGCGGGGTGGTGCTGCTGGGTGGCGATCCCGGCATCGGCAAATCGACTTTGCTGTTGCAAGCATTATCATCCATGTCGGCACAGCATGCCGTACTGTACGTCAGCGGCGAAGAATCGGCGCAGCAAGTGGCGTTGCGCGCCAAGCGGCTGGCGCTGGATGTCCGTTCGGTTGATTTATATGCGGAAATTCAGCTGGAAAAAATCCAGGCGGTACTGACGAAACGCAAGCCGGCTGTCGCCGTGATCGATTCGATCCAGACGGTTTATTCGGAAATTCTGCAATCCGCGCCGGGTTCGGTTGCGCAAGTACGCGAATGCGCGGCGCAATTGACGCGGCTGGCCAAGTCGAGCGGCACTTGCATCATCCTGGTCGGCCACGTCACCAAGGAAGGCGCGCTGGCGGGGCCGCGCGTGCTGGAGCACATGGTTGATACCGTGCTGTATTTCGAAGGTGATATGCACTCCACTTTTCGCATGATTCGCGCGTTCAAGAATCGCTTTGGCGCGGTCAATGAATTGGGGGTGTTTGCGATGAGCGAGAAGGGGCTGCGCGAGGTTAAAAACCCTTCGGCGTTATTTTTGTCGCATCACGATGCGCAAGTACCGGGATCGTGCATCATGGTGACGCAAGAGGGAACGCGTCCGTTGCTGGTGGAAATTCAAGCTCTGGTTGACGAAGCGCGTTCACCGAATCCGCGCCGGTTGTGCGTCGGCCTGGAACAAAACCGGCTGGCAATGCTGTTGGCGGTGTTGCACCGTCACGCTGGCATTCCATGTTACGATCAGGATGTATTCATCAACGCCGTGGGAGGGGTCAAAATCACCGAACCCGGCGCCGATCTGGCGATTTTGCTGGCCGTTGTTTCGTCGCTGAAAAACAAACCGCTGGCGGAAAAAATGATTGTCATCGGTGAGGTCGGTCTGGCAGGTGAAATCCGCCCGGTGCAACGCGGCCAGGAAAGGTTAAAAGAAGCCGCCAAACTGGGTTTCAAGCAAGCCATCATTCCGCTGGCGAACAAGCCCAAGCAAACCATCGAAGGCATGACCATCATTCCGGTGGCGCGTCTTAAGGATGCCGTTGTGCACATGCATGGATAAAGACCGGGAAATTCCGGTACGGATGAATGAAGACACATCATCATTTATGGTTATTCACCGGCGCAACGATTCTGGTTGCCGCCGCAGCCATCATTCTGCCGCCGGTCGCGCAACCGGCTGAATATCATCTCTTTGCCGATCAACGCAATTTTCTCGGTATTCCGAATTTCAGCGATGTGGTATCCAACTTGGCTTTCTTGGTGAGCGGCAGCGCCGGTTTGTTGTTTTTATGGCAGGTGCGGCAAACGCCGGAACAATTCACGTTTGCCGACCGGAAAGAAAGCCTGCCTTATTGGGTGTTATTTTTCAGCGTGACTGCCGTTGCGTTCGGTTCCATGTACTATCACTGGCAGCCGGATATCGACCACTTGCTGTGGGACCGGTTGCCCATCGTGATTGCGATCGCGGCGCTGCTGTCGGCAACGTTGGCCGATCGAGTGAATATTGCCGCCGGTTTAGCGGTTTTGCCGTTGCTTGTGATGCTGGCGATCCTAAGTGTGTTGTATTGGTACTGGACCGAACTGCAAGGCGCCGGCAATCTGAATTTTTATCTCGTGATGCAATTTTATCCGATCCTGCTGATAATATGGATCAGCTTGTGCTTTCCATCGCGTTACAGTCATGGATATGCGGTGTTTCAAGTGATAGTGCTCTACGCGGGCGCAAAGCTATTTGAAATACTCGATTCGCAAATTTTTACCTGGACAAGCGGCTGGATCAGCGGTCATTCGCTCAAGCATCTGACCGCTGCGTTTGCAGCTTATTGGATCGTGCGGATGCTGCGGAAACGCCGGAGATTGGAATCATAGCCTTCCTATGCCTGACCGGCATGAATAAGCATGTTAAGTACAAAATTCAGGATTCTTTCAGGATTCTATGAATGATTAGACCTCAGGAGAAGGCTTGCCGATATAAAATCCTTGTAGCAAGTCGGCGCCGATACTAGCGGCGAATTGTTCATCCTGTTCGGTTTCTATGCCTTCAGCGAGTACCAGCAGATTGCGTTTGTGACCGAGTTCCACCAGCGCTTTGCAAATGTCGCGATGCAAGCTGGATTCACGCGCGCGCTGGATTAATTCCAAATCGATTTTGATCAGATCCGGATTCAGTTCCGCCAGCCGGTTAAGCGATGAAAAGCCGCTGCCGATGTCGTCCAGCGCGACCTTGTAACCGACATGACGATAATGCGCCAGTACTTTGGTTAAGTGCGCCATATCGTCAACTGCTTCGGTTTCAACGACTTCGAATACCACATTTTCCGGGCGGATACCGGCTGCTTCGGCGGCTGCATTGGTACTGCGTAAACAAAACTCAGGGCGATAAATCGACGAGGGCAGGAAATTGATCAGTATGTGCATCGATTGCAGATTGGGAATTTTCGTTCCGGCATTCTTGAGATGAATTTCACGCGATAAGCGATCCAGCATGAACACCAGATTTTCCCGCCTTGCCCATTCGATCAATGCGCCCGGGCTGATTAAATCACCGTTGTCAGCGCGTCCGCGGAGCAAACATTCGTATCCCCAAGTGCTACCGTCCGATACTCGCTTAACCGGCTGGAACCAAGTTTCAATCCGGCGCTGATGGAGGATGCTGACAAGCGATGAACCATCATGCGGTACCATGCTGACCAGAGAACCGGCATGTATCAGCTTTGGAAATTGTTTTTCAATGGTTTCGCGATCGTTGAGCCAAGCAGCTCGCAATGAGCGCAGTCTGGCCTGATCGAGCAATCCTCGAAGAAAATTGACGAACCCTGTCAGTGATTTTGTCGGTTCTTCGATACCGAACGGTATTTCCAATGCATGAATATCTTGGTGATAACACCAGTTGGTTTGGTTGCCGAACATCAGTAGTTCGGGAAATTCGATATCCAAGTTGGGTGAAAGTACAATCAGCCGTCTTTTTCCGGTGGCGCATGTGCAAGTAGCGGGATCGTGGGTCATAAGATTTTCCAGTGTTGTTAAGCGATTGGTGGCATCAGTATGAACGATAGGATTGAGATTTATGAGAAGAAGAATTAACCAATAACCCTTTAATTCAATTTTATGTTGTCAGATATCCTGGGTGTTAATCGAAAACTCTTAAATACTCCATTTGTGTATATATTGTAGAAATGCAGTTTTTCCCTATTACGGGATTCTGATACGGAAATTAAATTTTAGAATCGTAGTAGATACCAGTCATTCCTCAAATGAAGTCTTTGCAATAACTGTGCTTCGATAGTTATCCGCAAAATAAAATAGAAGTTTGTCTGGATCATTGAATTAAATTTCGTGATGTCGAATCACCAATTCACAAAGCTTAGAATTGAGATAAATGCATCTTCTGCACGCTGCGGTCAAATCAAGAATCTACGATTCGTGACGGACAGGAAAGCGGTGCAGAAGATGGAGATGGCGTGAAATGACTGCGGTTATTACTTGGTGCGCGCGAATTGATGGGAAGATTTGCCACCACTGCTATTTCGCACCGCGTTGCCGCGAGGATGATGTCCGAATGAACGGTTGCCGTCAAAAGATTTACCGCGCTCGCCGTTACGGGTTCTGCCGGGCTCATGGGTCTGAGCTGCTGCGCCGAAGGCGGGGCGCTTGTCGTTACCGGCAAAGGGCGAACGCTTGTGTTTTTGTGTCACGTTGGGTGCGCTTCTCGGGCCATTATTATTAAAGCGAGGTTTGATGCGCGGTTCCAAGCCGGGAATGATGTGCGAGGAAATGCGTTGGCCGGTATAGCGCTCAATTCTGGACAGGTGGAGACTGTCCTTGACCGATGCGAATGAAACCGCTGTGCCTGCTGCGCCGGCGCGGCCGGTACGGCCAATACGGTGCACGTAATCTTCAGCGAATTTAGGTAGATCGAAGTTGATGACATGCGTGATGTCGGCAACGTCAATGCCGCGCGCGGCGACATCGGTTGCCACCAGCACGCGCAAACCGCCGTTGCGCAACCGGGTGAGCGTGCGGTTGCGTTCGCGTTGATTCATATCGCCATGCAGAGCAGCGGCGGCAAAACCTTGAGCATGCAGGTTATCCGCCAAGGTGTCGGCATCGCGTTTGGTAGCGGTGAACACGATCGCTTGTTTCATTGATTCGTCACGCAGGAGATGATCGAGCAAACGATTTTTATGCGACATATCGTCGGTGTAATGCAGTCGCTGTTCGATATTGTCAAGCCTGGTTTTGGAGGATGCGACTTGAATTCGTTTTGGCGTTTTTAGCAGTTTCGCAGCGACTTTGTCGATGGCGCCGTCGAGTGTGGCGGAAAATAGTAATGTTTGTCGAGTGTCCGGTGTCGCGGCTGCGATGGTTTCGACATCTTCGATGAAACCCATGTCCAGCATCCGGTCGGCTTCGTCCAATACCAGCATCTGCAAGCGTTTAAAATCAATGCGGCCACGTTGTATGTGATCAATCAGCCGCCCTGGTGTGGCGACCAGAATTTCGACCGGTTGCGACAACAGTTTGTTTTGCAATGGGTAAGGCATGCCGCCCAGGATGCTGACCACATTGATGCGAGGCAGGTGTTTGCCATATTTCTTGGCAGCTTCGGAAACTTGTAATGCCAGTTCTCGAGTCGGTGTCAGCACCAGAATGCGCGGTCCGCGGCTGCGCACTTGTGACGGTGTTGCCAAGAGATGTAATGCTGGTAGCATGAAAGCGGCGGTTTTACCGGTTCCGGTTTGTGCGCTGGCCATCACATCGTGGCCGGCGATTAATTCGGGGATCGCTTGTTTTTGAATCGGGGTCGGGGCGGTATATCCCGCTTCGGTGATTGCTTTGATAATAGCAGGGTGTAGATTTAAATCTTCAAAAGACACGTTGATTTCCTAAAAAGTGAAATAGAACGCGCGGGCAGGAAAACATTGCCAAAAAAATGGTGATGGTGCATAACCTTGCAAGCGCATTAAATAAAGCATCGCCGCTAACCAAAGTTGTTGCACATTTTCCGGAAAAACTTGAAAAATTAAGGAGAGGCCAGGAACGATGAGACCAGAAAAAGTTGAACGAATCAAAAATTCCCATCAACTTAGGCCGCGCAGTATAGCGGGTTCTTCTCAAGCATGCAAATTATTCTATAAGGTTTGTTATTGAATGATGGCCTTGGCGAATTTCCGTTTGCCGACTTGAATAACGACGGATTCTCCCCGTTTAATTTTGGTGGATTTATCTTCCACTTTTTCGCCATCCAATTTCACCGCGCCTTGCTCGATCATGCGCAGCGCTTCACTGGTGCTGGCGGTTAATCCGCTTTGCTTTAATACTTGCACCAATGGGATTTCATTCTCAGGCGCTTGAATTGTTGTTTCGGGTATTTCGTCGGGTAACGCGCCGTGTTTAAAGCGTGTTTCAAAATCCGTAAGCGCTTCCTCGGCAGCGCGCTGGCTATGGAACCGCGCCACGATTTCTTGCGCGAACCGGACTTTGATGTCGCGAGGGTTGCGTCCGGACTCTACTTCTTCACGCCACTTCTGAATGGTTTGCAGCGATTCAAAAGACAGTAACTCCAGATAACGCCACATCAATTGATCGGATATCGACATCAGTTTGCCAAATATATCTTTCGGGCTTTCGGTAATTCCGACGTAATTGTTGAGCGATTTGGACATCTTGTTAACGCCATCCAGTCCTTCGAGCAACGGCATGGTCAGAATGCATTGCTGGGGTTGCCCGAAATGTTTTTGCAGTTCCCGTCCCATCAATAAGTTGAATTTTTGATCGGTTCCACCCAATTCAAGATCGGCTTTGAGCGCGACGGAGTCATATCCCTGGATAAGCGGATAGAGGAACTCGTGAATGGCAATGGCTTGATTGCTGCGATAACGCTTGTCGAAGTCGTCACGTTCCAGCATGCGCGCCACCGTATGCGTTGCCGCTAGTTTGATCAAATCGGCTGCATTGAGCTTGTCCATCCAGGTCGAATTGAATACGACTTCGGTTTGCTCCGGTTTTAAGATTTTAAAAACTTGCGCAGTGTACGACTTGGCGTTTTCTGCGACTTGCTCCCTGCTGAGCGGCGGGCGTGTGGCATTCTTGCCGCTGGGGTCGCCGATCATGCCGGTGAAATCGCCGATCAGAAACAGGATTTTGTGTCCCATCTCTTGCAACTGGCGTAATTTGTTGATTAATACCGTGTGCCCTAAATGCAAATCCGGTGCTGTCGGGTCAAATCCGGCTTTTACGCGCAGTGGATGTCCGGAAATAAGCTTACTTTCCAGCTCTGTTTCTACTAATAGTTCGTGACTGCCACGCTTTATAATGCCAAGATCAGATATTATTGATTTTTTCACGATAATATTAACTTAATGATTTTTATTGATAATATTGTGCTGCGAGTTAATTTTTTAGTACTTTTCTAGTAGTTTCTTAGTACAAATTTACTATTTTCATGTTAGACTCGCGCCTGTTTGCAAAAATGATACAAACGACTGGAGGTACTTCATAGATGCTTTATACGTCTATCAGCAGTAAACAAAGGATTCTAGCTCAAAAATCATCAAAACTAACAAAAAAATCAATTCGCTGGCTGGTCGCTTTATCCAGCATCCCACTTTTCGGCATCGTAACGGCATTCGGAATTGCACCTAATTCTCCTTCATTCGGGAACGTTCAAGTTGAGGAAGTTGTGCTTGATCTTGATTTGTCCATTCCGGATGCATTGGCAGAGGCGCAAGCTAATCAAACCTTCTGGCGTCAGGAAAGTATCCGCCGGGGTGATACGATTGCAAGCATTCTGAATCGCTTGGATATCAGCAGTCAGGATTCAACTGACTTTCTTCAAGCGGCTCGCGGCAGCCGCGCCATGCGTCAACTGAAGCCGGGTAAAACCATTCATGCTCAAACAACAGCCGATGGCGAATTGTTGTCAATGCGTTATTTTTTCGGTAACGAAGAGTTGTTTTTGATGGAAAAAACGGATGATGAATTTAAGATGACCGAGCAGTCTATTGAGCTCGATAGTCAAGTTCATATGAAGTCCGGTGTAATTACCAGTTCGTTGTTCGCAGCAACGGATAACGCGGGCATTCCCAACAATATTGCCATGCAGTTGACCGAGATTTTTGCGTCGGAAATCGATTTTTATCGCGATTTACGCCAGGGCGATCGCTTTACCGTTGTTTATGAAACCTTTTCAAACAATGGCGGGCGCGCCAAAACCGGGCAAGTGTTAGCCGTTGAGTTTGTCAACAAGGGAAAATCCCATCAGGCCATTTATTTTAAATCATCGAACGGCGCGGATGGATATTACACACCGGAAGGTGATAGTCTGCGTAAAGCCTTTCTGTTGTCGCCGCTCGCTTTCACGCGTGTAAGTTCTGGTTTCACCAATGCGCGCTTTCATCCGATTTTGAAAGAATGGCGCGCGCATCGCGGTATTGATTATGCCGCGCCGACAGGCACGCCTGTAAAAGCCACGGCAAGCGGTATCGTCGCTTTCTCAGGATCGCAGCGGGGATATGGTAATCTGGTTGTGCTGAAACATAACGGTAAATACGAAACAGCGTATGGCCATTTATCCCGTTTTGCTTCAGGACTGTCGAGAGGTAAACGAATCAATCAAGGGGATGTGATTGGATATGTCGGTTCTACCGGCATGGCAACCGGTCCGCATCTGCATTATGAATTGCGTGTCGATGGCGTGCAGCGTGACCCGACGAAAGTGATGTTGCCGACGGCGCCGCCAATTGCCAAGCGTGATTTGAACAATTTCCAGAAAGAAACACAATCGTTGGTGGCGCGTCTCAATATCATGCGCAGCATCCAGCTTGCTGCAATCGAATAATCAATCAAAGCAATCATGCGAGTTGGCGATGACCGCATCGCCATCAATCGTATGAGGAACTGCCGGACTCTGTCATTTCTCAAGCATTAAGTTAGTTGGAATCTGTTTTTTATATCGGCATCATGTCGGGTACCAGCCTTGATGGCGTGGATGCCGTTTTGGCGGACTTCCAGGATAACTCCCCGGCGCTGTTGCAAACTTTCTTCCTTCCTTATGATAATGCGCTAAAAAAGGAATTATTAGCGCTTCATCAACCCGGAAATGATGAATTGCATCGCGCCGCGATTCTTGCTAATCAGTTATCGCATTGTTATGCGCAGGCGGTTACCGGTTTACTCAAAGGCGCAGGTGTCAATTTCAAGCGGATAGCGGCTATCGGTTGTCATGGGCAAACTATCCGTCACTGCCCGGAGAAAGCGAAGGGCTATACGATACAACTGGTCAATTCTGCGTTATTAGCCGAATTAACCGGAATTTCTGTGGTTTCCGATTTTCGCAGCCGCGACATTGCTGCCGGCGGTCAGGGCGCGCCATTGGTTCCCGCTTTTCATCAGACGGTGTTCATGCACGCCAGTCATCCTCGCGTTATCGTCAATATTGGCGGGATTGCCAATATTACCCGGTTAAATTCCAGATTGCCGGTAATGGGCTTCGATAGCGGGCCGGGAAATTTGCTAATGGATGCGTGGTGCTCGCTTCATACCGGGCGGCATTATGATGATAATGGGTACTGGGCAGCCAGCGGATGTGTTATTTCAACTTTGCTGGATGCTTTATTGGCAGATTCTTACTTTGAACGCAAGCCACCCAAAAGCACCGGTAGAGAATGGTTTAATCTGGAATGGCTGGAGCAAAAAATTTCAGGAAATGAACCCCTTGAAGACGTGCAAGCGACTCTGCTGGAATTGACAATCCGTTCGATTGCCGCGGCAATTGTAGACTATTGTCCGGATACCGAAGAAATCTATGTTTGCGGCGGCGGGGCTCACAATGCAGCGTTGATGAGACGTCTGGCCGGTCAGTTGCCTGATCGAAGGATCGAAATGACCGATTCGCTTGGTGTCGCTGCCGACTGGGTCGAAGCTTTTGCATTCGCATGGCTGGCCCGGCGAACCTTGCTGCGCGAAACCGGAAATCTGGCTGCGGTGACCGGCGCAAGCGGTGATAGAATTCTGGGTGCGATCTATCCGGCTTGAATTCCGCGTGATTCGAATCGAACTCGAATCATACGGAGAATGATGACCCGCAACCGCAAGTGCTTGTAGCGCCAGGATTTTTAATGATGAACTGTGCACCCTGTAAGTTCTCCTGGTAATCAATTTCAGCGCCGATCAAATACTGGAAACTCATCGGATCCACCAGTAATTTGACACCGTTTTTTTCCATCACGGTGTCGTCTTCGTTGACCTGTTCGTCAAAAGTAAAGCCGTATTGAAATCCTGAACAGCCGCCACCGCTGACAAAGACCCGGAGGTTAAGATTATTGTTACCTTCTTCCTCGATGAGCTGCTTGACCTTGGTTGCCGCATTTTCGGTAAAGTTAAGTGGTGCATTGATTTGTGTGTTCATATACGCTGACAGTCCTGTAGATGAAAATTGTTGCTTACTCAGCACAAAGTGCGAGCGTTATTTTGTAATGGTTTCTGTGGGAGATTGCTGCTGATCAGCCGCAGCAGGAATTAATGGTATCATTTTATCCACGCTCTTTGCATGATCGTCTTCCGGAGAATTCTGGTGAATCATCTTTCCCTGAACGGAAGCGCCCAAATGGATTTCCAGCGAGCCATACTGAACATCTCCGTAGACTTTGGCATTTTCTTGTAATTCCAGATAGCTTGGCGCATGAACAGGGCCGTTGACAGTACCGTTTATTACGACGTTGGCAACGCTGATTTTGCCGGTAATGCTGCCTGCGTTACTGAGTACTAAAGTATCATGTTCGCCGCCTGCAGCGATGATATTACCGGTAATGTGTCCGTCAATCCGCAAGCCGCCGGTAAAATGCACATCACCCGTCAGTTTGGTGTTCGCGCCAATCAAGGTATCAATGTGGTGGTGTAGCTGGTTTTTTCTTTTTCTGCCGAACATGTTTTTTCTCCTTCACAAGACCGGTGACACGGTTTCGGTAAGAATGGCTTTGTTGTTGCCTTCTCTAAAGACTTCTACCTGGATGTTTTCGACGCTGGTATCCGGCGGTACTATAAAGCTTTCTTCTAATCGATGCAGAAATTTGAATTCAACTGGAAAATTACGATGGGAGTTTTTATTGACCAATGGAATCAATTTACTCCGCCCATTTTGGGATAATTTAACTTGAAATTTAAGGCTGCCTTTAAAATCATTCGGGCGCTCGCCACTTTGAATCAAGGTCAGTGCATAGCGGTATTTTCCCGATATTTCGGTTTCTTTTAAACTGAATTGATAAACGGATATCCCGCTTTTGGTGTTATTTGATACAAGATGTTGGAAGAAAGCTAATTTCTCTTTGAGATGATCGTTTTCTTGCGCGAGTGATTTTACTTGTTCGGCGAGATTTTGGTTGGCCGTGCTTCCAATTTGCAATTGCTGGGCCAAATCCCCTATCTGTGAACACAATTGGCGTTTCTTCGTTTGTCTGCAAATCCCAGGATCGAAGGAATAGCTGAAATTTTCTTCGACGACATCATTGAATGCATTTTCCGAGCGCTTGCCAGCTTCGTACATAGCCCACGACAATAAAGTAATGAGTGAGCAGCAAGCGATACCCGCTAAAAGATAGAATTGCCAGGAGCGAAGCGGCTGGACGGCAACACGAGGAATTTTTGTTTTTTGAGGGGGAATCGTATGCACCGGACTTACTTGCTTGTTAAATGGATGTTTAATCACTTACACATGGCATCCGGTTATTGTAACCGGATGCATCGAACATCTTACCGCAATCAAGCCAAAAAAACAGCGTTTGCTGATTTCCGGAAACTAGGGCAACAAGGGAATCTGCTGGATGCCGAGTGATTCCGGCAAATTGAACATGATATTCATATTCTGAATTGCCTGACCTGCCGCGCCTTTAACAAGGTTATCGGTGACCGACAAAATCACCGCAGTATCGCCATTCTGTGGCTGGTGTACGGCGATCCGGCAAAGATTCGAGCCTCTGACGGAGCGAGTTTCAGGGTGTTTTCCTGCCGGTAATACATCGACAAAAGCTTCATTCTGATAACGTTGCTCGTAGAGTTCCTGTAGATCAATTTTTTTAGTAAGTTTAGCGTAAAGCGTAGCATGAATCCCGCGGATCATCGGCACCAAGTGAGGCACAAAAGTCAAACCTACCGGTTGCTTGGCGACATTCGATAATCCCTGCTTAATTTCGGGGAGGTGCCGGTGTCCAGGCACGCCGTAGGCTTTAAAGTTGTCACCCGCTTCAGCAAGCAGTGTATGAACTTCCGCTTTCCTGCCAGCACCGGATACACCTGATTTGACATCGGCGATCAGGTGACCGGTGTCAATTGCTTTCGCTTCTATTAAGGGTAAAAAGCCAAGTTGAACGGCAGTGGGGTAGCAGCCCGGATTGGCGATTAAACGCGCATTTTTGATTTGCTCCCGGTTAATTTCAGGGAGCCCGTAAACCGCTTCAGCTACCAGGCTTGGGCAGGCATGTTGCATGCCGTACCATTTTTCCCATTCGGTGACATTCTTGATACGAAAATCTGCTGCAAGGTCGATAATTTTTACACCCGATTGCAGCAAGGATTCCGCTTGCTGCATTGCAATGCCATTGGGTGTGGCAAAAAATACCAGATCGCATTTATTTAGTTTCGCATTGGCAGGGTCGCTGAATTTGAGATCGATATACCCTCTGAGATTGGTAAATAATTCGGAAACAGCCATTCCTGCTTCGTTGCGCGATGTGATCGCCTTAATTTTTACTTTGGGATGGAGTGCCAGCAACCGCAGTAACTCGACTCCTGTGTAACCCGTACCACCGACGATACCGACATTAATCATGATGACTCCTGTATTTTATTTAAGGTACTTGCAAAAGTATCAATAAAAAAGCCGCCTGTAAAAAGGCGGCTTCAAAATTCCAAATACCAGTAAAATTATCGTTTTGAAAATTGCTTGCGACGTCTCGCCTTCCGCAAACCCACTTTCTTTCTTTCCACTTCCCGAGCATCCCGGGTAACGAGTCCGGCTTTGCTTAATACGGGTTTTAAAGTCGCGTCGTAATCAATGAGTGCCCGTGTAATCCCATGCCGTACCGCGCCAGCTTGACCTGATTCACCGCCGCCATGAATATTGACCATGATGTCAAATGTTGTCAGATTTTCTGTCAATTCAAGCGGTTGTCTGACGATCATACGTCCGGTTTTCCGGGAGAAATAATCATCAACTGGTTTGTCGTTGACGGTGATTGCTCCCTTGCCGGGTTTTATGAACACACGAGCCACTGCACTTTTGCGACGGCCGGTTCCATAATTAAATTGGGTAGTCATATTATGCTCTTACTTCGAGTGGTTTAGGTTGTTGAGCCGCATGCGGATGTGAATCTCCGGCATACACTTTAAGTTTCTTTAGCATCGCATAGCCCAGTGGTCCCTTGGGTAACATGCCTTTAACAGCTTTTTCAAGTGGTCTGGCCGGAAAACGAGCGTGCATTTTCTTGAAAGTGGTGGCATAAATCCCGCCGGGATAGCCGGTATGGCGATAATAGATTTTATCGTCCGCCTTATTACCGGTTACGCGTAATTTATCCGCATTGATTACAATGATATAGTCACCTGTGTCAACATGCGGCGTGTAGATTGGTTTGTGCTTACCGCGTAAGCGATGGGCGATTTGTGATGCGAGTCGGCCCAATACTTTGTCAGTAGCGTCAATAAGAAACCAATCATGATTGACTTCGTGTGGTTTGGCTGAAAATGTTTTCACGAAAACCTGCCCTGCGTATTCAAAAGAGTCTGGAATTCTAAGGTAGACATCCATAAAAGTCAAATTTGAAACAGTCATCGATTGATTCTCTGGGATGCTGTTCAATTTCCAATACTAACTGTGATGGTCAATCACGGGTAAACCCAATTGTAATAATTCATCCCAGACATCACCTTGGGCAACGCCTTTGATAATACGGTCTATAAGCGCAGCTTGGCAGAGCTTTTGCAATAAGGTCTGCAAACTGGTGCGTTTGGCGGCGGTTAAGACGGTTTTCTGGCGTTCTCCCCAAATTCTCGCTTTTAGCAATAATTGATCCGGAGATTGGCCGCTGTTAAGCCCTCGGCGGATAGTGATGAGTTGACGGATTTGCTCGGTCAAGGTGGCGAGGATCAGCAAAGGAGCGGTTCCTTCGCCTTGTAACCCTGACAGGATACGGTTGTAGCGCTGGCTATCACCGGAGATTAAAGCATCCGCTAGTTGATAAACATCGTACCGCGCAACATTCAGCACGACGTCTTTCACTTGATCGAATGACAGTTCGCCGCTCGGGTAGAGCAAGGCAAGCTTTTGCATTTCCTGATGCGCCGCCAGCAGGTTTCCTTCCAGGCGATCGGCCAGAAACTGCAACGTTGCCGGAGTTGTTTTCTGGTGTTGTCCGGCAAGCCGCTGACTAAGCCATTCCGGCAACTGGTTACGATCGATCGGATAAAGCGGGATGAATGCACCGGCAGATTCGAGTGTTTTAAACCACTTGCTTGCTTGGCCTTGTTTATCGATTCTCGGTAGGGTAACCAGTGTCATGGTATCGGGCGGCAACGTTTTGCAGTAAGCTTCAATCGCTTTGCTGCCCTCTTTGCCGGGTTTTCCGGACGGAATGCGGATCTCGATGAATTTCCGGTCACCAAATAGCGAGCGGTTATTGCCTGCATTGAGCAGATCGGACCAATTAAAGTGCTGATCAACAGTGAAAAGCTCGCGCTCGGTGTAGCCTTGCTGACGCGCGCAGGCACGCACTTGATCCGTGGCTTCCTGGATCAGGAGCGGTTCATTGCCGGAAAATGTATAGAGCGACGTGGATTGATTCTTCAGGAATTGTGTTAATTGCTCAAACCGAATGCGCATGAAATGCTCTACAGAATAAACGGTTATTGTGAGCTTTCTGCGGGTGCTTTATAGGCGGATAGCCGCCAGATGATTTGTTGCAATGCATCGCTCTGCATCTCTTTCACGAGTAATCGCTCTTCACCTTCTTTCGCCAGAATTTGCGCATCCAGGAACGGCAGGATACGGGTCAAAGCAATTTCGGTATTCGGCACAATTTCAATGCCGCGCTGATCCAATACCCGGTAAATCACCCGGTAGATCAAGTTAAAGTCACGCACACGCCCGCCGCCCGACAGTGACAGAATCGCCCGTTCGTTGACCGCGCTGATAATGTCCAGTGTGGCTTCCGCTTCTGTCCGGGTGGTTGCTAACCGGGTTGTCGATGAATTTTTTATGAGACGCTCCATTTCCAATCCGATGGTATGACCGTCCGGCGCCATGACATACATCGACTTGAACGGCAAAGGCGAAATCTGGCCGCGCAGTTTGAATCCGCAAGCGGTGAGTAAACATAAAACGATCAAACTCATTAATGGCAGCGTATAAAGTTTCATGGGCTAAGAAAATCGGGATTAGAAAACGATATTGACCAGTTTGCCGGGTACCACGATGACCTTTTTGACCGCCTGTCCTTCAATGAATTTCTGCACATGTTCATTAGACAACGCAGCACGTTCAATCGCTTCTTGTCCGGCATCTTTCGAGATAGTGATTTGCGCGCGTAATTTGCCATTGACTTGCACGATCAGCTTGATTTCGTCTTGCACCATTGCCGCTTGGTCGGCTCGCGGCCAGGGTTGATCGGCAAGCTCAGTACCTGGTTTCAGTTCGCGCCACAAATCATGACAAATATGCGGAACGATGGGGGAAAGCAGCAGTACAATGTTTTCCAATGCTTCTTGCGTCAGATTGCGGCTTGCGGTGCCGGAGTCCTGGCATTTTGCTAATCCGTTCATCAGTTCCATTACTGCGGCAATGGCGGTATTGAAAGTGTGGCGCCGTTCCAGATCGTCAGTCACTTTGACGATAGTTTGGTGCAGTTGACCGCGCAATGCCTTGAGTTCCGCTGGCAATGCCGCATGCAGACCGGGATCGACTATGACTGCGCCGTTTTGCAGGTGCACATACGCCTGCCGCCACAAGCGTTTGAGAAAACGATGCGCGCCGTCGACGCCGGCATCCGCCCATTCCAGCGTTTGCGTCGGCGGACTGGCGAACATCATGAACAAGCGCGCGGTATCGGCGCCGTATTCATCCACCAGCTTTTGCGGATCGACACCGTTATTTTTGGATTTCGACATGGTGCCGATGCCGCCGGACTCGACCGGCTGGTTGTCGGTTTGCAGGATCGCGCCGCAACGCTTGCCCTGGTCGTCGAGCTGCAGCGTGATTTCCGCCGGGTTGTAATAAGTGATGCGGCCGCTATCGGATTTGCGGTAAAAAATCTCGTTCAACACCATGCCTTGCGTCAGCAGATTGGTAAACGGTTCGTCCAGTTTCAGCAAACCGAGATCGCGCATCACCTTGCTCCAGAAGCGCGAATACAGTAGATGCAAAATGGCATGTTCGATGCCGCCGATGTATTGATCGGCAGGCAGCCAATAATTGACGCGCTCATCGGTCATCGCCTGGTGCTGATCGGGGCAGGCATAACGCGCGTAATACCAGGAAGAATCGACAAAGGTATCCATGGTGTCGGTTTCCCGGCGTGCGGCTTGGCCGCATTTCGGACAATCGCACTCGTAAAAAGATGGTGTTTTACCCAGCGGATTGCCGGAACCATCCGGTACCAAATCCTGCGGCAGCACTACCGGCAATTGATCGTCGGGCACCGGCACCACACCGCAAGTGCCGCAATGAATCAAAGGAATCGGACAGCCCCAGTAGCGCTGGCGGGAAATGCCCCAATCGCGCAAGCGGAATTGCACGCGCTTGTTGCCCAGTCCTTTTTGCTGCAATGCTGACGCGATAGCATCGACCGCTTGCTGAAAATCCAGCCCGGAAAATTCGCCGGAATCAAAGGTGATGCCATGCTCGGCATACGCTTCGGCAAGCGGCAGTTGCAGTTCATCCTGGGCGGGTTTGATGACCGCTTTGATCGGTAATTGGTATTGCGTAGCAAACTCAAAATCGCGCTCGTCGTGCGCCGGAACCGCCATCACCGCGCCCTCGCCGTAGCCCATCAGTACGTAATTGGCGACCCAGACCGGCAATCTATCGCCATTGAGCGGATGGATCACAAATAACCCGGTATCCATGCCTTTCTTTTCCTGCGTGGCAAGATCGGCTTCCTTGGCCGATCCCAGTTTGCATTCCTGAATGAAGGCTTGTAGCGCGGGATTGTTTTGCGCGGCATGCAGCGCGATCGGATGCTCGGCAGCGACGGCGACGTAGGTAGCGCCCATCAGCGTGTCCGCGCGCGTGGTAAATACTTTCAGATCTTGCGGCGTGCCGGATCCGCGGTCGGCAGGGAAGGTGATGTCGACACCGTAGCTTTTACCGATCCAGTTAGCCTGCATGGTTTTGACGCGCTCCGGCCAACCGGTCAGAGAGTCCAGCGAGGAAAGCAATTCATCGGCGTATTGGGTGATTTTCAGGTAATACATCGGAATTTCGCGCTTCTCCACCGGCGCGCCGGTGCGCCAGCCGCAACCGTCGATGACTTGTTCATTGGCCAGTACCGTTTGGTCGATCGGATCCCAATTGACCGTGCCGGTGGTCTGGTACGCCAGGCCTTTTTCCAGCATGCGCAAAAACAACCACTGATTCCAGCGGTAATATTCCGGATCGCAGGTGGCGATCTCGCGATCCCAGTCGATGCTCAGCCCCAAGCTTTTCAATTGCTTGCGCATATACGCGATATTGTCGTAGGTCCATTTGGCCGGCGATACATTGTTTTGCATCGCGGCGTTTTCCGCCGGTAAACCAAACGCGTCCCAACCCATTGGCTGCATAACGTTGTAACCTCGCATCCGGCGGTAACGCGACAGTACGTCGCCGATGGTATAGTTGCGTACATGCCCCATGTGCAATTTGCCCGACGGATAAGGAAACATCGACAAACAATAGTATTTGGGTTTGCCGGAGTCTTCGACGGCTTTGAAAGCGGCAGTTTGTTCCCAATATTGCTGGGCTTTCTTTTCAATTTCCTGGGGGTGATATTTTTCTTGCATAGCGGTGATTTTTTTCTGTAAATTGGCTGATTATACTGCTATCCGCCGCGCTTAGTCTCTTTCAATCCGACATCCACATAAAAAAGAATCATGAGAAGAATTCATCCGTTACAGCGGAGCTTTTTTTGCTGTTTTGTTATGATCGGCTGGTTTTCTATGCATACCGGTTCATACGCCGATACCGCAGCGCTGGTGAGCGGCAATCAGGGTATTGGCGCATTGGGGCGGATTGAGCCGCGCTCCCGGGTCATTAAAATATCCCACAACGCCGGGCCGGAAGGCGCTCAGGTGCGGCAATTGCTGGTTCAAGAAGGCGATCTGGTTAATTCCGGCGGCAAACTGGCAATTCTTTCGGATCATGCAAAAAGAAAAGCGGAAGTCGAGGCTGCCAGGACTTTTGTGACGGTTCTTGAAGCGCAATTGAAAGTGGAAAAGCACTCGCTGGCTTTCAACCAGAGAGAATTCCAACGTTACCGGTCGTTGCAACAAGATGTCGCCACCAGTGAATCGCAAGCCGATAGCAAACGTTTGGCATTGCAACAATCCGAAACGACGATACAACGCTTATCCGCCGAGATAGCCAACGCCCGCTTCAAACAGAACATCGCCGAAGCCGAACTGGACAATGCTTTCATTTATGCACCGATCACCGGCACCGTTTTGAAAATCCTGACGCGCCCCGGCGAGCGTATTAAGGATAGCGGTTTACTGGAAATGGCGGATTTAACACAACTGGATGTGGTTGCGGAAGTTTATGAAGCCGATTTGTTGCAAATTAAACCGGAACAGCAGGCCTTGATCAGCGCGACCGGTTTGTCGCGGGCTTATCGGGCACAGGTCAGGGAAATCGGTTTTCAAGTAAAGAAAAACGATTTAAACGATACCGATCCTTTGGCGGATATCGACAACCGTATCGTGGAAGTGCGCTTGACGCTAGAAGCGGACGCAGTCGGGGTGCTGCGGCATCAGATTTTCCGTCAAGTCAAAATACGTTTCGTGCCATGAATCTCGCTAGCTGGTGCTATTTTCCGGCGCGTTTGGCATGGCGGCAATTGGTGTTTGACCGCACCAAGCTGGCCGCCGCGATTGCCGGCGTGATGTTTGCGTGCGTGCTGGTGTTCATGCAATTGGGCTTCAGAGATTCTCTGTACGATAGCGCGATCTCCGCACCGTTGCGATTAACCGGGGATTTGTTTTTGATGCACAAGCAGACCGAAGCGATGTGGCGTCCGGTCAGATTTCCGCGCCGTGAACTGATGCGAGTGCTAGGGAATCCGGCGGTAGCCGAGGTCACGCCGGTATATTTAGCGCTGGCATCGTTCAAGAATATCGAGACTCAGGTGAAGCGAACGCTGATGGTGTATGGTTTTGATCCCGATGCGGAGATATTCGATATCGCCGGTATCCGCGATCACCGCATTGATATGCGGATTAAGGATACGATTTTGTTCGACGAATATTCCCGCCCGGAATTCGGACCCCTACGGCAATTGCTGGAAGCGGGCCGGGTTACGACCGAAGTCAATGATTACAAAGTCAACGTTGCCGGGGTATTTCGTTTGGGCGTATCTTTTGCGGCTGACGGTAATATCGTTACCAGCGATCTCAATTTCATGCGTATTTTTCCTAATCGCAATCATCATGCGATCGACCTGGGCGTGATCAAGCTGCATCCCGGTGCGCCGGTATTGCAGGTACAACAAGAACTTAGACGGCAACTCAATGAATTTGTCGATATCTTTACCTACCAGGAGTTGTTGAAGCATGAAAAGGATTATTGGGCGGATATGGCGCCGATCGGATTCATTTTCGGTTTCGGCACGATCATGGGATTGGTGGTCGGCCTTGTCATTGTCTATCAGATTCTCTTTACCGACATTGCCAATCTGCGCTATGAATTCGCCACACTGAAAGCGATGGGATACGAGCATGGTTATTTTATCCGGGTGGTGTTTGCCTCGGCGTTTTTTCTGGCAGTGCTCGGATTCGTTCCCGGCCTTATTTTGTCGGCGGCTTTATATCATTTGGCTGAATCGCAGATTTTCATGCCGATGCCGATGACTTTCAGCAAGCTCGGCACGGTGTTTTTGTTTATTCTTTCCATGTGCACCATAGCTGGATTGCTGGCGATCCGCAAACTGAAAGCCGCCGATCCGGCGGATATGTTCTGATGGCGCGGATTATCGACGTGCAGCATCTCAACTTCAGCTTCGGCAGCGGTGAAATCGAGCGTCCGGTTTTAAAGGATGTCACGCTGTCTATTGACAAGGGTGAAATCGTACTGATGACCGGGCCGTCCGGTTCCGGGAAAACGACGTTTTTGACCATCGTCGGCGGTTTGCGCCAAGCCTGCCATGGCAGTGTGCACGTGTTGGATCAGCAACTGGTTGGTAGCGCCGAGCCAGTCAGAATCAAGATCCGGCAGCAGACCGGTTATATTTTTCAGCAACATAACCTGCTCAAAGCATTGACTGCATTGCAAAATGTCAGTATGGCCCTGGAAATGCACGATGCCATGACGGAACAGCAGCGGCTTGAACAAGCAGCAGCGATGCTGGATGCTGTGGGGCTGGGCGACCGGATGGACTATCGGCCCGAACAACTTTCCGGCGGACAGCGCCAGCGGGTTTCGATTGCCAGAGCATTGGTCGGGCAACCTAAAATCGTCCTGGCTGATGAACCGACAGCTTCGCTGGATAAGCAGAGCGGTTACGAAGCTGTCGGAATTTTAAAAAAATTAGCTAAAGAATCGGGTACTACCATTTTGCTGGTTACGCATGACTACCGCATTCTGGATATCGCTGATCGTGTCGTGGAACTGGAAGACGGCGTGATTCGAAATGCGTGATGGTGCATGGTGCGTGCTATAAGAAGCATTACTTGTAACAATCGTCAGCAAAAGCTTGCAGCAGCCTTATTAATCCAGGCGAAAACCGATTTTCAGTTTTACCTGGAAGTGCGCGACTTTGGCATCAACAATATGACCGCGGGTCTCCACGACTTCAAACCAATCCAGGTTATGCAAGCTTTGTCCGGCTTTTGCAATGGCTTGATGAACAGCGTCGTCACTGCTTTTCGTCGATGAGCCGACAATTTCAATCACTTTATAAACATGATCGCTCATTTTGAAATTCCCCTTTTATGTTGTTGGAAAAAACGTTATATCATATTTCCGGCGATTATTTTAATGGAGCAGTTTGCTATGAAGTTCAGATTGGTTGTTGTTTTGTTGATATTAGTTACTTTATGCGCTTGCGCCACGACCCCTACCGGACGAAGCCAATTGGCATTTATGCCGGATGATGAGCTGGACGCCATGGGATTACAAGCATTTACCGAAATGAAGAATGAAAAACCGATGAGTCAGGATACGCGCGAGAATCGGTTTGTGCGTTGCATTACCGACGCCATTACGCGTGAAACCGGCGGTGAATGGGAAGTTGCGGTATTCGAGGATAAATCATTGAATGCATTTGCATTGCCCGGCAAGAAAATCGGCGTTCATACCGGTTTGATCGATCTGGCGGACAACCAGGATCAGCTTGCGGCCGTCATAGGGCATGAGATCGGTCATGTATTGGCGAAACACAGTAACGAACGGATGTCACAGAAACTGGGCGCGCAAATCGGCATGTCGGTGATTGCCGCGATTGCTGCGCCGCGTACGCCGATGGGTCAGACCGCCATGGGGCTGCTCGGTGTCGGTACGCAGTATGGCGTATTGATGCCGTTTAGCCGCTTGCATGAAAGCGAAGCCGATGCGATCGGGATCGAATTGATGGCGAAAGCCGGGTTCAATCCGGCCGAGAGCATTACGCTCTGGCAGAAAATGGCGCAAGCCAGTCAAGGCTCGCAACCGGCTGAATTTTTATCGACGCATCCGTCGCACGATACCCGGATCGATGATCTCCAGGAACTAATGCCCAAAGCCACGGCATTGATGCAACAGGCCCGCGCCGCCGGAAAAAGACCGGATTGCGAGAAATAGCCGGTTATTGTTCCGGCGCCGGTTCGTGTGCCGGAAAATCCAGTTCAACCTTAGCACCGTCCGGATCATGGCAGAATAACTGCCATATCTCCAATCCTTGCAAGCGCTTTAATTCATAAGCGACACCGCATTGCTTAAGCCTATCGACAGTTGCTTGTAAACCGGAAGCGGTAAAAGCCATGTGATCGATGACACCGGCCGCATCGGCCGGTATCGGCTTGCCCGCCATGATATGCAACACGGCCTGATCGCCTGCGTAGAGCCAGGCGCCCGGAAACGTAAACGGTGGCCGGTAGCCTTCTGATAGACCTAAGATGTTGATATAAAAATCTTTGCTGCTTTCAAGGTTGCTGCTTAAAACCGTGAAATGATTCATTCCGAGAATCTTCATTTTGTTGTCCTCCTGCATCATGCCAGCTCCTTTCCCGAACGAAGCTGAGTCTCTCCATGTTCTTGCAATGATGTTTATATATTCCTACAAATATAATGGGTTTTTCTTTTTTTATTTCATACTTGGATTTTTTCCATCATCGCTAGAATAGTAGAGACGGAACATTTTTATCACCGGTTGATACTGCTCGGAAACTGCGTTAGCCAGTTGATGAAACAATATTTTATCAGCATTGTTTTTTATGCGGCCATCAATGTCAAGGAATCAATTAAAGAAAATATTTCTTTTAGCCGTAAGAAAAATCTTACCTGTTATTTGAATCGGTAAATACCTGAATAATCACCTAGGGAAGCGCTGATTAATTCAGCGAACGTGCTGAAGGGCGAGGCGCACGGAACGCAACAACCGAGACATATCAATCTGATAGGCGAGGGAGTGAGTACCGCGCAACGAAGCAATTCGCTCGTGCAGTCAATTAATCAGCGCTTCCCTAATCAAAAATCAGCAATGTAACTAGAAGGAGCGGAAAACATGTTACAGGAGCAGACGACCTCTGCAGCAAGCGGGTCACCGCAACCGCAAAACAGCGGAGTGACCAATGAGTTTCTAACCTTTCGTCTGGGAAGCGAGGAATACGGGATTGAGATCCTCAAGGTACAGGAAATTCGCGGCTACGAAGCCATTACGCAGATAGCCAACGCGCCCGACTTCATTAAAGGTGTGGTGAATTTAAGGGGCATCATCGTGCCGATCATCGATATGCGGATTAAATTTTGCCTGGGCAGCGTGGAATACGATCAATTCACCGTCGTGATTATTCTCAATGTAGCAGGGCGGGTGATGGGGATCGTGGTGGATGGCGTATCCGACGTGATCAGTTTGGAGTCTGAGCAGATTCGCCCAACGCCGGAACTAGGTTCGGTGATTGATACCGAATATATCATGGGTCTTGGGACGATTGATGATCGAATGTTGATCATGATTGATATCGAGAAGCTGATGAGCAGTCACGATATGGGATTGATTGAATCCAGCATCAACTAGCAGGATGGTTTTTTAGGAAAAATTCATAGGAGGTTGGGATGTTTACAGAAACGACAATTAAGTTTCGTTTAAATTTAGTATTGATCATGATGGCAATGTTGCTAGTGAGTACCGGTACCATTGGTTTGTATGGTTTTAATCAGGGCAATGACAGACTGGAAACGGTCTATGAGGATCGCTTGATTACTACCGGGCAACTAAGCTCGATTCTGGATGTTTGGTATCAAGTCCGGGAAAATACCAGAAATGCGGTTGAGTCGAATAATGTTGCGACAGCCAAAACGCTGGGAGACGATGCGAACCGCTTGGTCAAGCAAAATGAAGGCGTGTGGGCAAAATATCTTGCAACGTACTTAACGCCTGAAGAAGAGGCGTTGACCAAAACCAAGGGTGAGCAGCACGTGCAGTATGTGAGTTCAATGAATCGCACGATTCAGTTAGCGTCGTCCGGGGAGTTTGAAGCTGCGGCACGGAATCTGGCTGCCGATACCGTACCGAAGTTTACTGCTTTGCGCGATACGGTTTTTGCCTTGCTGGATTTGCAAAGTAAAATTGCCGAGCAGGAATATGCGCAAGCTCAAACCGATTTTCAGACTATTTTCATGATTTTATCCGCGATCATGATCGTCAGTATCGTGGCGGCAGCCGTGTTCGGCATGTTGCTATTAAAGTCGATCGTTGACCCGCTGAATGAAGCCATAGAGATTGCTCATAAAGTCGCGTCGGGAGACCTCACTTCGAATATAACGGTGGGATCGACCAAGTCGTCGACCGGCAGATTACTGCAAGCATTAAAAGAAATGAACGATAGCTTGATAGACCTGGTCGGAAAAGTGCGTTCGAGCACGGATCAAATTACCACGGCATCGGGAGAGATTGCATCGGGCAACTCGGATCTGAGTCAGCGCACCGAAGAACAAGCGTCAAGCCTGGAAGAAACTGCATCCAGCATGGAAGAATTGACCTCAACCGTCAGACAAAATGCCGATAATGCACGCCAAGCGAATCAATTAGCGGCAGGTGCATCGGAAGTTGCAGTCAAGGGTGGTGCGGTAGTAGGGCAAGTGGTGCAAACCATGAGTTCGATTAATGAGAGTTCCAAGAAAATTGTCGACATCATCAGCGTGATTGATGGCATTGCATTCCAAACCAACATTCTGGCATTGAACGCAGCGGTCGAAGCGGCCCGGGCCGGAGAGCAAGGCCGCGGCTTTGCGGTGGTGGCGACGGAAGTAAGAACCCTGGCGCAACGTTCAGCAGCGGCGGCAAAAGAGATCAAAGAGCTGATCAGCGACTCGGTGGCGAAAGTGGAAGACGGTACCCGTCTGGTCGACGAAGCAGGTGCGACGATGGATGAAATCGTGAGCGCGGTGAAACGTGTGACCGATATCATGAGCGAAATTTCCGCGGCATCACAAGAACAAAGCTCTGGAATCGAACAGGTCAATCAAGCGGTTACGCAGATGGACGAGGTGACGCAACAGAATGCCGCGCTGGTGGAGGAAGCAGCCGCAGCCGCCGAATCGATGCAAGAACAAGCGCAATCGCTATCGCAAGCGGTCAGCATATTCAGGCTATCAGGTGGTCATGGAGCGGTAACACCGGTTAAGAGAAGTAACCGTCCGGCAGCGGTCGCGAAGCTGCCTAATCGCGGCCCGGCAACGAGAAAAGCATTGGTAAAATCGAATGCGAGCGTAGCCAGTGAACCGGCGCCCCGCAAAGTTGCAGCCGGTGGTGGCGGGGGCGACTGGGAAGAGTTCTAAAACTTATCCAGTCGTAGTCAGAATAACGAAACACCACCTGGTTTCCAGGTGGTGTTTTTTTTGGTAGCTGCATGACTGAAGTTTGTTCCAAGGCGATGTCATAACCCGCTCGCTCGTTCGATTTGCGGGGGATTCATATAAATTGACATAAAATCATATGGTTGGATAGTTTTTATAAAATCGATACCGTTACCGGAGCTAATGCAGAAAGATCTCGACAGTTGCACCGATTGTTACAATAATGAAGGAATCCATCAGAGTAACGCCAAAAAATATTCGAATTTTGGATTGTTATTGAATCCGATCCACATCAGCCCCAAACCTTAATTTGCTATAAATGCTTGAATTTTGCGAGGGGTACTAAAAATACGGTAACAGCGACATGGCTAAATTTTTTCTTGAAAGGCCGATTTTTGCCTCGGTATTGTCAATCATCATTGTGCTCGCCGGTTTGGCTGCGGTTGTGCAATTACCGGTTGAGCAGTATCCCCGCATCACCCCGCCTACGGTCATCGTAACCGCAACCTTTCCGGGTGCGAGTGCTGAAACCATGATTAAAACCGTAGCCGCACCCATCGAAGAAAAATTGAGCGCCATCGAAGGATTGCTGTACTTCAATTCCAGTGCGGATTCCAGCGGCCGGTTGACGATTACGGTTACCTTTGAAATCGGAACGGATGTCGACCGGGCTGTGTTTAATGTCAGCAATGAAGTCAATACCGCATTGGCGCGCTTGCCCGACGAAGTCAGGCGGACCGGTATTACGGTGCAGAAGCGCTCCAATGATTTACTGCTGGTTTTTGCGTTGACTTCCAAGGAGCCTAGCCATAACACCCTGTTTCTGAGCAACTTTATTACGATCAATTTGTTGGACGACTTACGACGGGCCACAGGTGTGGGCGAAGCACGGATTTTCGGGGCGCAGGATTACGCCATGCGGATCTGGTTGCGGCCTGATCGTATGGCGCAGCTGGGCATCACCACCAGCGATATCGTGAACGCCATCCGTGCGCAAAATGCGCAGCAAGCGATCGGGAAAATCGGCCAAGAACCGGCGCTGGTTGATCAGCAACTGGTCTATACAGTAACTGCGAAAGGCCGGTTACTGGAACCCGAGCAATTCGAAGAGATCATCCTGCGCTCCGATGGCATGCGTGGTGTGTTGTATTTGAAGGATGTCGCGCGCATTGAACTCGGCGCGCAGGATTATGCAACGCGCACATTGCTGAACGGTCACCCCGGTCTTGGGATCGGAATTTTTCTTCGGTCCGGCGCCAATGCGCTGGAAACCGCAGCGGCTGTCAAAGCCAGAATGCAGGAACTGAAACAGTATTTTCCGGAGGGAGTGGAGTATGTCATTTCCTACGATACCAGCGTGTTTGTCAAAGCATCGATCTGGGAAGTCGTGAAGACCTTGGGAGAGGCTTTGTTGCTGGTGGTGCTGGTAGTCTATTTATTTTTGCAAAGCTGGCGGGCAACCCTCATTCCGGTCATCGCCATCCCGATCTCGTTGATCGGCACATTTGCCGGGTTGTGGTTGCTGGGATACTCCATTAATACGCTGACGCTTTTTGCCATGGTGCTGTCGATCGGCATCGTCGTCGACGATGCCATCGTGGTGCTGGAAAATATCGAGCGTCTGATCTCGCAGGAAAAGCTATCACCCCTGGATGCCGCGATGAAAGCGATGCAGCAGGTTTCCAGCGCGGTAGTGGCGATGACCATGGTATTGGCGGCGGTTTTCGTACCGGTAGCTTTTTTGGGAGGCATTGCTGGGGAACTGTACCAGCAATTCGCGGTAACGGTCGCTGTCGCCGGCGTGATTTCAGGTATCGTGGCGTTAACGTTGACACCGACTTTATGCGTGATGTTGTTGCGATCCACGCACCGGCAATCGGCTTTTTTTACCTGGTTTGACCGTCATTTCGAGCGGACGCGCCGGTTTTATGTCGGCATGGTCGGTCTGAGTCTGCGTCATTCGATTAAAAGCGCGTTGCTATTCATGGCAGTGATTATGTGTGTATTCATTCTGGTGAGAAACATACCGGATAGTTTCGTGCCGCCGGAAGATCAAGGCTTCGTGCTCGGTGCGGTGATTTTGCCCGACGGCGCCGCGCTTGGCCGCACCATCCGAACCGCCGATGCCATTACCACCGAAATGGCCAAGCTACCCGGCGTTACTTTTCAATTTGCCGTCAACGGTTTGGATTTTATTGGCGGCGGTAACAAAACCAATGTGTCGACGATTTTCCTGCGGATGAAAGATTGGTCCGAACGCACCACGACGGCGGAAGATGTGGTAAAAAAAATGTCGGAAGTGGGGGCACAGCAGCCGGATGGAATCGCAATCGCCTTTAACCCGCCGGCGATTCGTGGACTGGGCAGTACTGGTGGATTTGAATTATTTGTGCAGAGCCGGACAAACTCTGATCCGGCGCAATTGGCCCGTGTCGTCGACGAGTTGATGCGAACGTTGCGGCAAGAACCCAAGTTGGCAACGGTCAATACTTTCTTGCGGACATCGGTGCCGCAATATTTCATTGAAGTCGATGATGCCAAGGCCATTGCCCAAGGCGTGTCGATAGCGGATATCTATGCCACCCTGCAAAGCACCATGGGTACATTCTATGTGAATGATTTTAACCGCTCTGGACGGACCTACCGCGTGCAATTGCAGGCGGAAGCGCCATTTCGCATGACGGCGGAGGATCTCGGCAAAGTGTATGTGCGTTCCGAGCCGGGCGCAATGATCCCGCTATCGGCTTTAAGCACGGTGAAGCACATTGTCGGCGCGGAACAACTGGAGCGGTTCAATGGTTTGTTAGCGGCTAAAGTGATGGGTAGCGGCGCGAAGGGGGTGAGTTCGGGGGAAGCGATTGCACGGGTGGAAGAGGTCGCTGCCGGAACATTACCGGATGGTTATCAGATCGCTTGGACGGGAGCAGCTTTCCAGGAGAAAAAAATGGGATCGGCCGCGATTATTGCGCTGAGTCTCGCGGTCGTGATGGTTTTCCTGATTTTAGCGGCGCAGTTTGAGACTTGGGCGCTGCCGCTGGCGGTCATCATGGCGATTCCTTTTGCGATGGCCGGCGCGTTGCTGGCGATTTTGCTGCGCGGCATGCCGAATGATATTTATTTTCAGATCGGTATGGTGACTTTGGTCGGATTGACCGCGAAGAATGCGATATTGCTGGTCGAATTTGCCAATCAGAAAATGAAACAAGGCATGGCAGTCTCCCATGCCGCTTTGCAGTCGGCGCAACTGCGTTTCCGTCCTATCGTGATGACTTCGATGGCTTTCATACTGGGTGTCGTGCCGCTGGTACTGGCTACCGGCGCCGGTTCGGCAGCCCGGCAATCGATGGGAACCGGCGTTTTTGGCGGCATGATATTGGCCACGGCGGTCGCGACAATTTTTGTGCCATTATTTTTCTCTTGGTTTGTACGCAGGCAAAATCCCGGACAACCCGGGAGTAATAATAAAGCCACGCAACAGCAACCAACCGCATCGATCGATCGATAGGCGAGGAATCTGCAGGATAAACCCGGCGGAATGCAATCCAATGAAAAGTGTTGCCGCGTGTAGGCTGTGATTTCGGCTACAATCACAGGTATGAATTTAAGTAAAACGAAAATATTGCAGCCCCTTCAGAAAAAAATCGGAAATACCAATATTATCCTGATCGGCATGATGGGCGCCGGCAAAACCACGATCGGCAAGGCGCTGGCCAGCGCTTTGAACAAAGAGTTCATTGATTCCGATCATGAGATTCAGAAGCGCACCGGTGTAAAAATCCCGGTCATTTTTGAAATCGAAGGGGAAGCCGGATTCCGCAAGCGCGAATCGGAAGCGTTATTTGATTTGGCGCATAAAAACAACGTTGTGCTGGCGACCGGCGGCGGAGCTATTCTGAGTCCGGACAACCGCCGGTTGCTACGGCGCAGCGGTATCGTTATCTATCTGCGGGCATCCGTCAATGATTTATACCGGCGTACCCGGCATGACAAGAACCGGCCGTTGCTGCAGACCGATAACTTGTACGGCCGGTTGAGCGAACTTTATGGTCAGCGCGATTCTCTGTATCGCGAAACAGCGCATTTGATCATCGACAGCGGCAAGCAAGGCGTTCGTTTTCTGGTTCAAAAACTTATCAATCAATTAATCTCTGAAGACCTCGATCACATTATGTACGGTAGTGACATGAACGCTATGCAAACCATTACGGTAGATTTTACATCTTCATCCGAGAAACGCAGTTATCCGATCCATGTCGGTCACGGGATTTTGCAGCAGGCCGATTTGATTGCATCTTGCTTGCCGCAGAAACGGGTGGCGATTGTCAGCAATACCACCGTTGCGCCATTGTATCTGGATCAATTGCGCGCAGCTCTGGAAGCCAAAGGAGTCGTTTCCCTTCCGATTATTCTTCCCGATGGCGAAGCCCATAAGAATTGGGAAACATTGAATTTGATTTATGACGCGCTGCTGACAAACCATTGCGAGCGCAAAACCGCTATTTTGGCGCTGGGTGGCGGCGTGGTCGGCGATTTGACCGGATTTGCCGCAGCCACTTATTTGCGCGGCGTGCCGTTCATCCAGATTCCAACCACGCTTTTGGCGCAGGTGGATTCTTCGGTCGGCGGTAAAACCGGCATCAATCATCCGCTAGGCAAAAATATGATCGGCGCGTTTTATCAGCCGCGTTTGGTTTTAACCGATAGTGCAACGCTGAATACCCTGCCCGACCGGGAATTGCGTGCGGGAATCGCCGAGATTATTAAATACGGTCTGATTCGCGATCCGGCGTTTTTCGAATGGCTGGAACAAAATATGCATCGTTTGCTGGCGCGAGATCCGATGACGCTGAACGAAGCGATCCGGCGAAGCTGCGAGAACAAGGCTGAAATCGTGGCGTCCGATGAACAGGAAAAAGGTGTGCGGGCGTTATTGAATTTAGGCCATACCTTTGGTCACGCAATCGAAAATGGCATGGGATACGGTGTCTGGTTGCATGGCGAAGCGGTGGCGGCTGGAACCATACTGGCGGCGGAGCTGTCGCGCCGCATGAAACTGATTGGTGAAGCGGATGTGATTCGAATCCGCAGAATTTTTCTCCAGGCGGGTTTGCCGGTTGTCGCGCCCGCGATGCCCGTGGAAAAGTATCTGCAATTGATGACGCTGGATAAAAAGGTCGAATCCGGTAAAACACGATTTATCGTTCTGAATCGCATTGGAGAAGCGGTGATGCGCGCCGATGTTCCAGCCGAGCTCCTCAACGACACGATTCTCGCTTGCATGCCGCATGAGTAAGCTTGCCGGTTATGCAGTGTCCTGCGAGAATTCACGAGGGCGCGCGATTGATGAAGATCCGCCGGCCGGGCGCAGCGAATTTCAGCGGGACCGGGATCGCATCATTCATTCGGCGGCTTTCCGCCGCTTGGAATATAAAACCCAGGTGTTCGTGAATCATGAAGGCGATTTGTTTCGTACGCGTTTGACGCATAGCCTGGAAGTCGCGCAGATCGGGCGGTCGATTGCTCGAAACCTGGGATTGAACGAGGATTTGGTGGAAGCCATCACCTTGGCGCACGATTTGGGACATACGCCATTCGGACATGCCGGACAGGACGCATTGAATGGCTGTATGCGGGACTATGGCGGTTTCGAGCACAATCTTCAATCGCTGCGGGTTGTCGATGTGCTGGAAGAACGGTACGCGGCTTTCGATGGCCTTAATTTATGTTATGAGACCCGGGAAGGCATTCTCAAGCATGTGTCCAGAAAAAATGCACAGAAATTGGGCGCGTTGGGAGAGCGTTTCTTGCAACACAAAAGCCCTTCTTTGGAAGCGCAGCTCGCCAATTTTGCCGATGAGATTGCCTATAATAATCACGATGTCGACGACGGCTTACGGTCCGGCTTGATCAATTTGGCGCAATTGCAGGAAGTTTCGATTTTTTCCCGCCACCTTCAGCGCGTCAAGGCGATGCATCCGTCGCTTTCCGAACGGCGCATGGTTTATGAGACCGTGCGCAATATGATCAATACCTTGGTGACCGATCTGATACAGCAAAGCACGCATAATATCCGCGAAGCGGGTATCCGTAATCTGGAAGACGTTCATGCGGCACCCCCGTTGATCGGTTTTAGCGCGCAAGTCAAACAGGAACAGCAAACATTAAAGAAATTCTTGTTTGATAATCTGTACCGGCATTTCCGGGTGATGCGCATGAATAACAAAGCGCGCCATACCATCGAGAAATTATTTACTGCATTCAGTTCGGAAATACGGTTGTTACCATCGAAGTATCAGGAGAAATTCGACGCCGACGGGCAACAAGCCATCGCCGACTATATTGCCGGCATGACCGATCGCTATGCGATAAAAGAGTATCAGCGCTTATTCACGATTGCAGAGGATTGACGGGTGCTATTGAAGCACTGGAGAGTTCTTTGAACTATTTACATATCCGGCTTCACTGAAATAGTGAATAGTGAAATGGTGTGCCTGAATTTTGATCGGGTGGATTGAGAATATACGCGGTGGCCATTCGCTGGTAAAATTGCAACCAAGGAAAGGTTAGGGAAACGCTGATTAATCCGGTGAGCGAAGTGATTCGTTCGAGCAGTCGATTAATGAGTGTTTCCTCAGGTATGTGCAAAATGTAGCCTTTTATAACAACTATAAGCATAGGCTTTGGAATGACGACACTTAAAAACGACACATTGCTTCGCGCATTGCTGAAGCAGCCGATAGAATACACGCCGGTTTGGTTGATGCGGCAGGCAGGAAGATACCTTGCGGAATATAATGAAACGCGTGCGCGGGCGGGGGATTTTCTGTCGCTCTGCAAAAATCCGGGATTTGCAACCGAAGTAACCATGCAACCCCTCGCGCGTTTTCCGCTGGATGCCGCGATACTGTTTTCCGATATTTTGACTATTCCGGACGCAATGGGATTAGGGTTGTATTTCTCCCAGGGCGAAGGTCCCATGTTTAAGCATCCGTTGCGGGAAGAAGCGGAAATCCGGGCATTGAAGGTGCCCGATCCGGGAGCGGAGTTGCGCTACGTGATGGACGCCGTATCGGAAATAAGAAAAGCATTGGACAATCGTGTTCCGCTGATCGGTTTTTCCGGCAGCCCTTTCACGCTGGCTTGTTATATGGTTGAAGGGCGCGGCGGTACCGAATTCCGTGAAATCAAGACCATGCTGTATTCACGCCCGGAGCTGTTGCATCACATCCTGGACGTCAATGCAAAAGCGGTAACGGCTTATTTGAATGCGCAGATCGAATCGGGCGCGCAAGCCGTCATGATATTTGATACCTGGGGCGGTGCGCTGTCGCATGCAGCATACCGGGAATTCTCTTTGCATTATATCCGCCAGATTGTTGCCGGATTGAAGCGGGAGCAGGATGGTTCGCGCATACCCAGCATAGTTTTTACCAAAGGCGGCGGGTTGTGGCTGGAAGCGATTGCAGATATCGGATGCGACGCCGTCGGGCTGGATTGGACCATCGATATCGGAGAAGCGCGCCGCCGTGTCGGCGATAAAGTGGCATTGCAGGGAAATCTCGATCCGTCCGTGCTGTTTGCCACGCCTGAAGTCATTGCCGCGGAGGTGGAAAAAATTCTGATGAGCTATGGTAATGGGAGCGGGCATGTCTTTAATCTCGGTCACGGTATTTCGCAATTTACGCCACCGGAGAATGCCGCGGCGTTAGTCAATGCGGTCCATACCTTGAGCCGCAGATTCCATGCCGGAGGCGCTTAACCACAACCAATTGATAGTTGCAGGTAATCTTATGCATATATTAATTATTGAAGATGATCTGGCGATTGCCGCCAATCTATATGACTTTCTGGAATCAAGGGGGCATACGGTCGATGCTGCAGTGAATGGTGTTGCTGGTCTCCATCTGGCGGTTACGCAACGGTTTGATGCAATTTTGCTCGACTTGGGTTTGCCTGGAATGAACGGCATGACACTATGCCGTAAACTCAGGCAGGAATCACAAATCGACACACCCATTTTGATGCTGACTGCGCGCGATACGCTCGAAGATAAGCTGGCGGGTTTTGAACAGGGAGCCGACGATTATCTGATCAAGCCTTTTGCGTTGAAAGAAGTGGAAGCGCGTTTATTGGCATTGCATAAGCGGCATGCCGGAAAAGTAGCCAATCGCACGCTGGAGTTTGACAAGCTCTCTTTCGATCCGAAGACGCTGTCGATTCGCTTTGAGAACAAGAACGTCAAACTTCCTCCCAAGTGTATCCGCTTATTGGCTTTGATGATGAGCGAACCGGGCCGGGTTTTCAGCCGCGAGGAACTGGAACTGGAAGCCTGGGAAGATGTTCAAGAAACCAGTGACACACTGCGTAGCCATATGCACATACTGCGGCGGGCATTGACCAAAGCGGGCGGATACGATCCGATAGAAACCGTGCATGGTCTCGGTTATTGTTTGACATCGCGTGTTCAGATTCCCGAATGAAAATAGTCTGCGCTACCGGGTTGCCGTAGCGCTGACAACTTTTAGCGTTTTTATCGTTGGAACGCTTTGTATTATTCTTTACTTTGTCTCGGATAATATCGAGGAAGAGCATATTGAGCAGGTGATCGAGATGGAAATGGATCATCTTGTTCAGCGCTATAAAAAGCACTCCGATTTTATCTACCAAGTCGGTTTGCATCTTAAAAGTTATGTTATTCATAACATCGATGACGAGTTGCAGATTCCAACGTATTTGCGCGGTTTGAATGCGGGATATCATCGGATTTACTATGGGCTGGAAGATTTTCACGTATTGGTGCGCACTGACCAGGGCGTGAAATTTCTTGTTGCCTACCGGATTGCGTTGCATCAGCAACGGTTAAGTAAATTAAGAGTGATCATCTTATTTTCCTGGTTTGCGGTGGTTGCCATCGCTTTTGTCGTCGGGTACTTGCTCGCCGGCGTGCTGGTCAAGCAAGTAACGGATCTGGCGGATCGTGTCAGTTCACTGGCAACAGAAGGCGATCAAACAGGCTTATTGACGCAACCGGATATGGACGAGGAAGTTGCGCAACTGGCGCAAGCCTTGGATGATTACCAAATCCGCATTAAACGAATGTTGCAGCGCGAGCAAGAGTTTACCGCCAATATCAGCCACGAATTACGGACGCCGATTACTACCATTCTTACCAGTTGCGAGTTGCTGGTTGCTTCTGTTGATATACCGGCGCGAGCGCAACACCGGATAAAAATGATCGAAAGCGCGGCGACGCGCATGGGCGAGCAATTGCAAGCCTTGCTGTTCTTGGCGCGGGAGCAAGCGCTGGGCGCGACCGAGCCGATTGCGATTGCTGAATGCGTTTTCGATGCGGTTGAGCCGATTTGTACCGAAATTTACCGCAAAGGACTGGATTTCGAAGTCAATATCGCACCGTCTGTGACGATAGTACTGAACCGCCAAGCCTTGCATACCGCTCTGATGAACTTGCTGCGCAACGCAGTACAGTACACCGAGAGTGGTTTTATTCGTGTCGATTACAATAATCGCCGCTTATCCGTTACCGACTCAGGTATCGGCATTGAACCGGCCTATCTGCCCTTACTGTATGAGCGTTTCTTTCGCGGCTCTGAGCAAGGCGAAGGCTTAGGAATCGGCTTGGCAATCGTCAAGCGAATCTGCAATCACTACGGCTGGCGTATCGAAGTCGACAGCACCCCGGGCAAGGGTACGACTTTTCACATTATTTTCCCTTAATTTCTGAAGAAACACGCATCGTTCTCTTCACGAATTCTTCACGTTTCCTGTGTTAACGTTTCCGTGTGAAGGGTAATTCAGTCACGGGTTTCCAGGTATAAAACAGAGTGTTTTTCGTCGCCTGAATTTAACTAGGTAGTCACGTCTCGTAGAATTTTGATTCAAGAATTGAATTTCTCCATCAATTAGAGGGGGCATTTTTCTTTTTGCTTCGATTTCATCGAGACTCTGGAAGATACTGGAGTGAAAAATATTAATGAAACGGAATGGATATAACTATTAAAATAAGGAGTGTTGCATGGCTACTATACAACCAGTAGTGTTCTTTTTTGTTGCTGGGGTTTTGGCGGGCGTGATCAAGTCTGACCTGAAAATACCCGAAGCTTTGTACAAGAGTATGAGCTTGTTCTTGCTGATTGCCATTGGTTTCAAAGGCGGTGTGTCAATGGCGAAGTATGAAATCATGGAAGTATTACCAATTGCAGTTTCCATGGTGGTTTTATCGGCTTTGGTTCCATTAACCGCTTATCCGATTTTAAGATTCGTCGGTAAATTCACTCAGGCTGACGCCGGCGCCATTTCCGCGCACTATGGCTCGGTCAGCGCGGTGACCTTTGCCGTGGGTGTGGCTTTTCTGGCGGCGAAGGATGAGCCTTCTGAGGGCTATATGGTTTTGATTATGGCGCTGATGGAAATACCCGCGTTGGTAACCGGTACAGTCCTGGCGCGCGCCGGTGCTGGCGGTGAAAAAACCCAATGGGGCAAGCTGATGCACGAGATTTTGACCGGTACCAGTCTTTATCTGTTAATTGTGGGCGTTCTCATCGGGTACTATGCAGGGGTAGTAAAACTGGTGTCGCCATTGGATAAAATGTTCATGGACTTGTTCATGGGCGTATTGGCATTCTTCCTGCTGGAAATGGGATTGCTGGCATCGGCGCGGTTGAAGGCGGTTATGGCAAAAGGTGTTTTTATTGTGTCGTTCGGGATTTTGTTCCCGTTGATGGCTGGAATGTTTGGCGCTTATTTGGGCTGGATCTTCGGTCTGACTGAAGGCGGCACCATGCTGTTGGCGGTCTTGTATGCCAGCTGTTCATATATTGCTGCACCGGCAGCTATGCGCATTGCAGTGCCGGATGCCGATCCTGCGGTTTCAATCGGCGCATCGCTGGGTGTGACATTCCCTTTCAATATCTTTATCGGGGTACCGATTTACTGGGAAATGGCGCACTGGTTCCATGGCATGGCAGTATAATAAAGTACTTAATTAACCGGACAATTAATGGGGAAAATATGAATAATACGATTGCTATGAGACGATTTGAAATCGTTATCGGTATTGAGCAGCTTGAGCAACTGACGGATATATTGGAAAAATGTGAAGTACGTGGCTATACGGTACTTAAAAATGCCGGCGGTTTGGGATCGCGTGGTGTGCGTGATCCGGATGATGTTTTGATGGAACAAGAGAACGTGATGGTTGTGCTTGCTTGCAAAGATGATCAGGCACAGAGAATTGTCAACGAAGTTCGGCCGGTATTGAAAAAATTGGGTGGTATGTGCCTGATTTCGGATTGTCTGTGGCTTGAGGGACCGGCAGTCTCTTACTAACCGTTCTTTTTGCAGTTTCGTTTTATCTAGCAAAACGCGCAATAGAAACCTATTGCGCGTTTTGCTTTATCGCAAACGGTTTAGCCGATTGCCGGGAAATCCAAAAATCCGGCTTTGTTATTCAAGTTGCCTATGCATACCATGCAAAAAACCACACCGCTGCTATTACAGGTTATCCGGGTCATTAAATTGCTGTTTCATGTCATATCCGGTGTATTGCAATCGCTGGTGTATCCCTATTTTCCCCAGCACATCCGGCGATCGATGATGCAGCGATGGGCAACAGGCGTGCTGGCCTGTCTTGAAATCCGGTTGCAATGTTGCGGTAGCGTGCCGGCAGTGCAAGTGCAGCGGGTGCTGCTGGCGGCCAATCATGTTTCCTGGCTGGATGTGTGCGTGCTGATGGCTGCCTGCCCGACGCGTTTTGTCGCCAAAGCGGAGATCAGTCAATGGCCGGTTTTGGGTTTGCTAAGCCGGAATGTCGGCACGCTGTTTATCGAGCGCGCAAAACGCAGCGATACGCAGCGTATCAATCAGCAGATTGCAGAGGCGTTGGAGAATGGCGAAGTGGTGACGGTGTTTCCGGAAGGCACGACGACCGACGGCTCTCAACTAAACCATTTTCATGCTTCTTTGCTGCAATCGGCAGTCAATGCGGATGCCTTGCTTTATCCGGCGGCGATCCAGTATTGCAACGTTGCCGGCGGGATTTGCAGGGAAGCGGCGTATATCGATTCATCGCTGATTGTGTCGCTGCAGAACATACTCAGCCAGCCGCGGATTGAAGCGGCATTAACTTTCACGCCTCCGGTTCCAAGCGGTTTGAGAAATCGCCGGGAATTGGCGCGCCTGGCCGAGCATGCGATTGCGGAAGTCTTGGCGGTGCCTATTCGCAAGGAATCTGAAAAATCTTCCGGTCTTCCAAGCGAATAGCGGTTAATTGCCCGCCCCAGACACAACCGCTATCCAAGGCAATCACATGATCGCTCAGATGTAACCCTAATGCCGACCAATGCCCGCACACGATGGTATGCTGTTCACTGGCGCGGTGCGGCACGCGAAACCACGGTAAATAATCGGATGGAATGGTTGATAAAGCACCTTTAAAGTAAAGGTTCATTTTGCCATCGGCAGTGCAAATCCGCATTCGCGTCATGGCATTGACGATGACGCGTAAACGGATGAAGCCGCTCCAGTCGTCAAACCAGTAATCGGGTTCATTGCCATAGATGCCTGAAAAAATTTCGGGATAGCCGTCCTGACGTAAAGCGTTCTCCACTTCGGCTGACAGTTGCACGGCTTGAGCGATGGACCAAGAGGGCAGCAAGCCGGCATGTACCATCGCATAGGGGCCTTCGCTGTGAAATAATTTCTGCTGACGCAGCCAATGCAACAATTCCTCCCGGTCAGGCGCGTTGAGGATCGGCTGCAAGGTATCACTCGGATGATTTCTTCCGATACCCGCCGCAACCATCAATAAATGCAGATCATGATTCCCCAGTACGATTTGCACCGCATCGCCGGCTTGCTTGACATAGCGCAAGATCGCTAATGAATCCGGACCGCGGTTGACAAGATCCCCTGCCAGCCATAATTTATCTTGGGTGGGGTCGAAGCGGATTAACGCGATGAGGCGTTGGAATGCTGTGAAACAGCCTTGCAAATCACCGATCGCATAAATGGCCATGGCGAGGGTTTTAGCGTAATTTCAGCACATCCTGCATATCGAAGAGGCCATTGGGCTTATCGGCGAGAAAGCGGACTGCGCGTAATGCGCCCATTGCAAACGTCATGCGGCTGCTGGCTTTATGTGATATTTCAATGCGTTCGCCGATTCCGGCAAACAACGCGGTATGATCTCCGACGATATCGCCGCCACGGATAGTGGAAAATCCGATGGTTTCCGGGTTTCTTTCGCCAGTTGTTCCTTCGCGTCCGTATATCGCCACCTTGTTCAAATCCTTCTCTAATGTTTCCGCGATCACTTCGCCCATGCGTAGCGCGGTGCCGGACGGCGCATCCACCTTGTGACGGTGATGTGCCTCGATAATTTCGATATCGTATCCTTCGTTGAGTACTTTTGCGGCAATCTCCAATAGTTTGAAAGTGACATTCACGCCAACGCTCATATTGGGTGCGAACACAATCGCAATGTCTTGTGAGGCTGCTTTGAGTTGCGCTTTCTCTGACGCGGAGAAGCCGGTCGTACCGATGATCATTTTGACACCTGCTTCCCGGCAAACGGCAAGGTGCGCCAATGTGCCTTCGGGGCGGGTGAAATCGATCAATTGATCGCAATTTTTCAAAGCAGTTGCATAATCACTGGTGATTGAGATACCGCAACCGGCTCCGATTAATTCTCCCGCATCCTTGTTCAGATAAGGGCTGCCGGTTCTTTCAAGCGCTGCGGCAAGTTGCAGATCCGGCGCTTGCGCGACTGCTTCCAGCAATATCCGTCCCATGCGGCCGGAGCATCCTGCGATCGCAATCTTCTGAGTTATCATAAATCTTCCCTGTTGATCTTTAGTTAAAGTAAATAAAAACAGTTTGTTAAGAAATTATTTTTGACCACCGTTCTCTGGAGCGTTTTCTTCTTTTTCAGGGGGCGTTTGAGCCGGTTTTTGTTTTGCGGTCTCCTCTTTCGAGAAATTCATATAGTCTTCGATATTGATCAAAATATCATTGTCGAAGAAAAGCGTGAGCCGTTTTTGTTCAACCAGATCACCTTTTTTCCGGAACAAATAGACATAATCCCAGCGGTTGTCGCGAAAAGCGTCAATGATCAGCGGCGATCCCAATACGAATAACACCTGCGATTTGGTCATGCCGGGCTTTAATTTTTCCAGCATTTCATCGGTAACGACGTTTCCTTGCTGCACATCGATCCGATAAATGACATGCGGCAGGTATGAGCAGTTTGCCAGCAGCAAGAAAGTAAGCAGAACGGTAAATTTCGCAACCATTTTGTTGATATGATATGTTTCCAAAGTAAGTACGGCGCTATATGATACAGTAAATTATTTTCCGAACAGAGATAACTATGGGTAACTTTGATGATCTGAAAAGCATTGATCTAAAAAACAGCGGCCTTAAAACGACACTGCCACGACTGAAAATATTGAATTTATTCGAGCAAAGCAGTGTGCGGCATCTGTCGGCTGAGGATGTTTACAAAGAGCTGATTAATGAAGGCGAAGACATCGGGCTGGCGACAGTCTACCGGGTGCTGACGCAGTTCGAACAGGCCGGATTGCTGGAACGGCACCATTTCGAGAGTGGTAAAGCGGTGTTCGAACTGAAAGGCGACGGTCATCACGATCACTTGGTTTGCTTGCAGTGTGGCCGCGTGGAAGAATTCTACGATGCCGAAATCGAAAAACGTCAAACCGCCATCGCAAAAGAACGCGGTTTTAAATTGCAAGAGCATTCCTTGTCGCTATATGCGGATTGCATAAAAACCGACTGCCCGCATCGAAAATAAAAAATGCCGGTGATCGTGTTCAGCATTCCTTCAATCAAGTCTCCATTAAATATCAGGAGTTTGCAGGCAGTTATTGTTGCATTCTCGGTTTTATTGTTAATACATCCGGCAGAAGCCAGTAATCCCCAGTTTGGCGAATGCATCTCCAGAATGAAGGATCAAGCGAGGAGCGAAGGTATTTCAGACAAAACCATCCAACAGGTTCTGGGGAAAGCAAGATATCTGCCGCGCGTGATTGAACTGGACCGGCGCCAGCCCGAATTCACGCAAACATTCGCAAACTACTTTGGTACGCGCATCAGCGAAGAACGCATTCAGCGCGGACGGGAGCTATTGACCAGGCATCGCGAGCTGCTGCGGCAGATTGAGCGGGAATCGGGCATACCGGCGCAATTTCTGGTTTCATTTTGGGGACTGGAAACCAACTACGGCGGTTTCTTTGGAGATTTCCGGATCACCGATTCGCTGGCGACATTGGCTTGCGATCCGCGCCGTAGCGGCTATTTTACGCAGGAACTGCTGAATGCGATGCGCATCGTTGATGCCGGCGATATTGCCGCAGAGCGGATGATCGGGTCTTGGGCGGGTGCGATGGGGCATATGCAATTCATGCCGTCGACTTTTTTAAGGTACGCCAGAGATATCGACGGCGACGGACGCCGCGATCTGTGGGGGAGTATTCCGGATGCGATGGGTTCCGCAGCCAATTTTTTACGCCAATTGGGCTGGGTGCCGGGTTTAAACTGGGGGCAAGAAGTGCGTTTGCCGCCATCTTTCGATTATTCCCTGGCGGGGCGCGATCAGATGATGAGCTATGCCGAGTGGCAGCGCCTTGGCGTAGCGGCGATATCTGGTGCATCGCTGGGTCCTGCGGAGCAAAAAGCCGCACTGCTGGTGCCTTCCGGTCATCAAGGGCCGGCTTTCTTGGTGACCCAGAACTTCCACGTGATCATGCGCTGGAATCGCTCGGAATTTTATGCATTATCTGTCGGACATCTGGCCGACCGGATCGCGGGTGCTGCGCGATTGCACCGCATGCCGCCCGTTGAAACCATCAAAATTTCGCGTGAACAAGTGCGCCAACTGCAAAGGGATTTACTGGCATTGGGAATCGACGCCGGTGAAGCGGACGGCGTGCTGGGTTCCGCAACGCGGAAAGCGATCAGCCGTTTCCAGCAGAGAACGCAACGCATCGCCGACGGCCATCTCGATGCCGCCTTGTTGGTTGCGATTCGCGAGGCGGCAAACGGGGTAATGCAACAAATGGTGGAGTAGTTCCGGGTATTTCTTAAACCAATAAGTGCCGGATGGCTTCTTGTTCGGCGACCAGTTCGCGGTAACTGGCTTGCATTTTCTCGTTATCCGCGCCGGTGATTTCCAGATCTTCGACAATTCGATACCGGCCATTTTGGCAAGTGACCGGGAAACTATAAATCACACCGCTGGGTATCCCGTAACTGCCGTTCGACGGTACCCCCATTGATACCCAATCGCCTTCCCGGGTACCGAAGATCCAATCTTGCATGTGATTGATAATCGCATTGGCGGCGCTGGCCGCGCTGGATTTGCCGCGGCGCGCTTCAATGATCGCCGCGCCGCGTTTTTGCACGGTCGGGATAAAGTGGTGTTCGACCCATCCGGCATCGTTGATCAGCGTTGATACTTTGTCATTGCCGAACATGGCGTGACTTAAATCCGGGAATTGCGTGTTGGAGTGATTGCCCCATACGATCATTCTTTTGATGCCGGACACCGGTGCCCGGAGTTTTAACGCCACTTGCGACAAGGCGCGATTGTGATCCAGCCGCAGCATCGCCGAAAAGTTGCCGGGATCCAAGTCAGGGGCGTTTTTCAAGGTGATATACGCATTGGTATTGGCCGGATTGCCAACCACTAGAATCTTCACGTCGCGTTTGGCTGCGGCGTTCAACGCCCTTCCTTGCGAAATGAATATCGGGCCATTCGCTGTGAGCAAGTCTTTCCGTTCCATATTTTCACCGCGTGGCCGCGCCCCGACCAGCAGGGCGATGTCGGCATTATCGAATGCAACTTCCGGATTGTCGGTGGTAACAATGCCTGCCAGCAACGGAAAGGCGCAGTCATAAAGCTCCATTACCACGCCTTCAAAGAACGGTTGCGCTTCGGTCACATCGTGCAATTGCAAAATGACCGGCTGATCTTTGCCAAGCATGTCACCCGCAGCAATGCGATATAACAGGTTATAACAAATCTGCCCGGTTGCTCCGGTGACGGCGATACGAATAGGCGATTTCATTTTTTTCCAATCCTCGAAAAGCCACCAATAGGTTGGAAAATTGGCGGTATATGGGGAAATGTGAACGGATTATACTTGCAATCAATGCCTCGCGGAAGAGCCGCTGCGCTGCGACTACCAGAATAAGGGCAGCATATTGATGATTGCATGCTGGAATAATTACTTTCCTTGAAAACGGATCACAGCAAGAAACCCGGCACGTTATGAAAATACAACATTGCAGCCGGACGGAAATGCAACATAACCCGGACCGGATCGCCCGCTTTGGCTTGCATCACCGTGCACATTGCGTATGATGCAAGCACTCACAATTTCCAGGAGATGTCATGTCGCCCACCAGCTTTCCTTCCGCCATTGCTTCCCCGGCCACAACCATTGACGAAGTCATTACGCAATTAACCGCCATCGTCGAATGGTCAAAACAAAATAATTCCCGCATCGGCTACTTCGCCGCGCTGTACCGCAAAGTGACGATCCAGGTCAAGAAAGGCATTCAGGAAAATTATTTTGACGACGGTCCGCGCATGGAACGGCTCGATGTGATTTTCGCTAATCGTTACATTCGCGCCTGTTATCTGCACTTTACCGATCAAACCCCGACCAAATCTTGGGTGCGGGCGTTTGACGCCACGCAACATTGGTGGCCGATCGTGTTGCAACATTTGTTACTGGGCATGAATGCGCACATCAATCTGGATCTCGGCATCGCCGCAGCGGAAACCATGCCGCCGGGAGAACTGCAAAACCTCAAGGGTGATTTCGACAAAATCAATGAAGTCCTGGCGGGTTTGGTCGGCGGCGTGCAAAGCGAATTGGCGCAGATCTGGCCGGTGCTGGGGTTGCTCAACCGCTTTCTGGGCTCGGTGCAAACCGCCATCATCAATTTCAGCATGGAAAAAGCCCGCGATGCCGCCTGGTCATTCGCGGAGAAGTTATCGCCGTTGCCGGGGCCGCAACGCCAACAGGCAATCCGGGAAAAAGACGAGATGATGGCATTGTTTTCCAACGTGATTTCTCATCCGGGGTTTTATGGCTCGTTCATTACCGGCATCATCCGCTTGGGTGAACGTGGCACAACGCGTCAACGCATCGAAATTCTAGAGTGATCTCAATTTAAATCCACCGATACATCATCTTTTTCGAAGGACATTGCGCCGGTTATCGCTGCTTTGATAGTACGCTGGGCTTATTGTCGTTGTGTTGAACAGGCTCAACATACTCATCTGTACCTCACAAAAATTTGACGTTGTATACGATACACTACTATCGAGTAAGGTGATTCTAGGGAAACACTGATCTATTCGATCAAATAGATAGACCTGCAAAGGTTAGATAAAATACCTTGCTATTGATAAACATGGAATAGAGCGATGCAATCAAGCTTTTCTGAGCTGGAATATGCGGCAAAGAAGAAACAAACCCGGCGTGATCGTTTTCTGGTTGAGATTGAAGCTGCAACACCGTGGACATCCCTGCTGAATGTTATAGCTCCGTATTATCCGGTTAGCGGTAGGCGAGGTCATCCACCGATTGGTTTGGAACGGATGCTGAGGATGTATATTGTGCAACAGTGCTTTGGTTTTTCGGATGAAGGCGCGGAAGATGCTGTATACGACAGTCAAGCAATCCGCTGCTTTGTTGGTATTGATCTGAATCGGGAAGCAGTACCGGATGCGACGACTCTGCTGAGATTTCGCCATTTGCTGGAAGCGCATCATCTGACGGAATCCATTTTTGATGCAATCAATGCACATTTGGCTGAACGCGGACTATTTCTTCGCGAAGGTACGATTGTTGATGCTACGCTGATCTCAGCGCCTCCTTCGACCAAGAATAGAGAAGGAAAACGCGATAGCGAAATGCATCAAACCAGGAAAGGCAAGCAGTGGCACTTCGGCATGAAGGTACACATCGGTGTCGATGCGCAATCAGGGCTTGTTCATACCCTGATCGGAACGGCAGCCAATGTCCACGATGTTACTCAGGCACAGGCGCTGCTGCATGGTGATGAAACCGATGTATTTGGTGATGCGGGCTATCTGGGCGTTGAGAAACGAGAAGAGAATCTTGAATTGCCCGTAACCTGGCATATCGCGATGCGCCCTTCCAAGCGCAAGGCATTGCCCAAAACAACAGCAGGCGAACTGATGGAGAAGCTTGAACATGCAAAAGCCAGCATTCGTGCCAAAGTTGAGCATCCCTTTCATGTCGTAAAGAATCTGTTCATGCATCGCAAAACTCGCTACAAAGGAATGGCCAAAAATAATGCTCAGATGTTTTCACTGTTTGGGCTTGCCAACTTGCTGCTGGCTCGCCGGTGGTTATGTAGCTCTGACAGCCAGATTGCGTCTTAAAGACAAGAAATGAGCGGAATAAGGCAAGAAATAACGCAATTCAACCCAGAATATGGCAAATTTTAACCCAATATCCCAGAACTGCTCGCTTTGCCCTTGGGGTGTGGCGAATTAATCAGCGTTTCCCTAGAGAAATTCTTGCATGGCGCTTCAGCATCTCGTCTTGGATATACAGCCATGCCATTGTTCACTGATATTCGTCGAATTAGGGGGGGGCAGTTTATAGACCCGGCCAATAAATAGTTTGAACTTTGAGTGATATTGCATGCCCATAGAAGAATGGAGAAAATAGATGCAAGAACCTTAAAGGATGAAGCGCTGCATGAACGGCGGCGGCAAGTGATTCGTCTTTACAAGCGAGGCAGCACTTCTGTGCAAATAGCGCAAATAACGGAACTGAGCGACACGGCTGTGAAGAAGATTATTCGACTTTATGAAACAGCTGGCGCAGCTGGACTAAAACCTGGTAGACGGGGACGAAGCGTGGGTGACAAGCGCAGCCTCAGCGAAGAGCAGGAGTTGAGATTGCAACGGCTTATTTGCGATAAGCGTCCTGAGCAACTGAAGATGGATTTTGCATTGTGGAATCGTGGCGCGGTGAGTCAGTTAATCCAGCAGGAATGTGGCCTATCCATGCCGATACGTACGGTGGGGCACTACCTTAAACGATGGGGGTTTACCCCGCAGAAGCCGATCCGGCGTGCTTACGAACAACGCCCGGAAGCGGTAAAGCAATGGCTCAATGAGCAATACCCGGAGATAGCCAGACGCGCTCGAACTGAAGGCGGTGAAATTCACTGGGGTGATGAAACAGCACTAGTCAACACGGATGTGCGAGGACGTGGTTTTGCACCCAAGGGAAAAACGCCGGTAGCCTATGCGCCTGGTACACGACAACGACTGTCAATGATTGCCACAGTGACAAACAAAGGTTGTGCACGGTGGCAGATTATCGATGGCAATTTCAATTCGGATCGGCTCATTGAGTTTTTTGAGCTTCTGATCAAAGATACGGAGAAAAAAGTGTTCTTGATCCTGGATAATTTGAGAGTACACCACAGCAAACCAGTAAAGGCTTGGCTGGAAGAAAATAAGGAAAAAATCGAATGCTTTTATTTGCCCAGCTACAGTCCGGAATTAAATCCAGAAGAGCGATTAAATTCAGATTTGAAACAGGCTATCGGTTCTAAAGTGCCGACGCGTACCAAGGAAAAATTGCGTAACGCTGCCAACGATCACATGACGATGCTGGAGAACAATCCAGAGCGTGTTGCTTCTTACTTCCAAGATCCATATGTAAAATATGCCGCTTAAAACTATTTAATGGCCGGATCAATATGAAATCACAGATGGACGATAAGCAAGCATCGGGCGTTACGCAGGATGCGGCTGTTCCAGCCGGTTCCGCTGCTTTTCAAGCGCAGTACTTTTTCCGGGATACCGCTGCGGGTCTGATAACCGGCGCGATGGCGATCCCGCTGACGATCGGTATTGCGATTATGTCCGATTATCCGATCAAGGTCGGGCTGGCGACGGTTGCGTTTGCTTGCCTGGTGGGATGGATAAATGCCTGGATAAAGCCGGGTAATTATATCGGCGCCCCGGGCATCGCTGCGGGCTTAGCGCCGGTGCTGGCGTTGGGTGTGGCTACATTTGGCTGGGAGAATATGGCATTTTGTATTTTTCTGACGGCGATAATGCAAGCGATTATTTGGAAATTCAATTGGCAACGGTATCTGCTGGTTGCGGTTCCGGTTTATTTGGTCGAAGGTTTGCTGGCCGGCGTGGGGTTGAAAATATTATTGAAGTTCTCCGAATTTACTTACGAAATTCCAGAGGCTGCGGTCACCGAAGAATTTTGGAACGGCGCGCGTATGCAAATGGTCGGCATTTCCGCGGCGGGCCTTGCAGTATTTTTATTCCTGTTTTTCAAGTTTAAAGATACGCAACCAGCCGTTCCTTACTTTGCGTTGATTATCGGTGGTGCCGTGCTGGCGCAATTTGTCAGTGTGCCCATGATTTACGCCGAAGATGTCGATCTTTATTTGAAATTGCCATTGCCGCAAGCGGATGTGACGGTGATGATGATGGTTTATATGGTGCTTTTCTGTGCCATGCTGGCTATCGTCGACGTGATCGAACAAGTCATGAGTAACGCTGCCATTGAAAAAATTGACCCGTTGGGACGTAAGACCAATAGCAATAACAGCTTGTTGGCCATCTGGATCGCCAATCTGGGTTCGAGCTTTTTCCATGGCATGACCAATCTGGATGGTTTGGCTAAAAGCACCACGAATAAGCTGGCTGGTGCAATGACCAAGTTTTCCGTTCTGATTATCGGATTGGTGGTCTGCTTATTCACATTCAATCCACACTTTTTAAGTTATTTGCCCAAGTTTGCCCTGGCGGCAATCATGATGTTCACCGGCTACAAAATGATTGCAGGTCTGGTGCATGTCACGCACTACGGTACCTATGCATTGATGCTGGCGCTGCTAACCGGAGGCCTGGTTTATAAAGTCGGTATTTTTGAAGGATTGCTGATCGCGATGACATTTCACGGCATCATTCACTTCATGGTGTATACCAAGCACGATCATTTGCCGGGTAAGGCCGTCGTCAAACGTTACTTTGAAAATCTGAAGAAAGACAGCAACAGCAATCTTCAATAGCGATTTCTCGATGATTTTTAGATAAAGCAGTTGTGTCAGGAAAGGTGGATCACGAAGGCATTAATCCGGGGGATGCCCGGTATTTTTAACAAGGACATTTTATGTACCAGAAAATAATGATTGCTGTTGATGGTGGTGAAGCCTCCCGTCAGGCATTGGCGAAATCCGCCGATATTGCGAAAATGAATAACGCGGCAATCTGTATTGTTCATTGCGTGAAAGGCGATAACAAAATCGATGAACAAACGGGTGCGAAAATACTTAAAGAAGCCCGGTCATGTCTCGGCGATTTGAGCGCCCAAACCCGGCTTTTGAATGCTGAAGCCGAATACGGCTCAAATGGAATTGCTGAAGTGATTGCCGTAGCGGCAGAGGAGTGGGGGGCCGATTTGCTGGTAGCTGGTGCCAGCAATCGAAGTAAATTGGAACGTTTCGTGAAAGGCTCGATCGCCGAACAGTTAGCCGCCAGAGTGAAATTTTCAGTGCTGCTGGTTCGCCCGTAAAAATTCTACCGGAGAAGCCGGGCAATCGTGTCAAATGTCTGGCGGCAAAGAGTCGGGCTATATTCGTGATTATCCGGAAAGTCTGGAATTTCACCCGGCAAGCGGTGGGGCCGGTCACCGCAGCGGCATGGGCTTTTTCCTGATCCGGGATCGATTGGCGTAAGCTACTGCGTGTATTGAATAATACCTGATATCAGTGAGGAAAATTGCAACATCACCTGGCAGAAAATAGAGAATTACTGTCTGTAACATCGAAAAGTAGTGTTAGAATCCCAATGCCGGGTTTATTTTTATCGCGCTAGAAGATTGATAAATCGATGAAAAAGACCTAGGTAATGTTTGCCATTCCCTTGAGTTACTTTGAATATGGCAAGTTTGAGATAGAACTTATGATGAAATGACTAATTACTACAAAGGATATCTAAAATGTTTGAAAGTTTAAAAAATCTGTTAAAACATTTTACAGGCAGTCAAGATACAGCATCATCAGCACCAGAAACGAACCCGCCTCCACAACAACCACCAGTAGCTTCAACAACCGTTTCAACCGCTTCCGTCCCGGAAGAAAGCCTCAATCAGTATCTTTCGCTAGCGCAATTCAACCTGGGTCTGGGCAGCATCGGTCCCGACAATCGCGATGATATCGACAAGAATGTATTAATCCAGATGTATCAAGCGATTGCCGCCGGTGTATTCAACGTGCCTGCAAATGGCGTGGTGCCGGAAATCTGTGTCGATGGCCGCACCAAAGCCGATGGTTCGCGTTTCAGCGCGCCGTGTGCGGCGGGTGGCACTTTGAGCATCGTGTATGGCAGCGATCTGGGCGGCTCATCCGCCGGAGACGTGAACGAGTTGCAATTGACGACACAAGCGATTCATGCGCTCAAATCGAAAGGGCATTCCACCGGCGTGCACGGCGATGACCACGGATCTTGCGGATGCGGCGCGTGTGCCAAAGCGCCGACGATTTATCAGCACGTCTCGGAACGTATCAACGATATCGCCGCGCTGGTCGGAAAGCTCGGCATTAACGTGACCGATGCGGAGAAAGGCTCGATTGTGCAGCAAGCCAACAATCGCCTGGGGCAGGCAGGCTTTTTCGCCGAAGACCGGGCTGCGGTGCTGCAAACGGCGCAGGATTGCGGAGCGCTCTTTGAAGAACTGGTCGGCAAGCACAACGAACTCGGCATCGCATTGAACACCAAGCCCGGCACCACCGTGGATCGCGCTGCGATTCGCGCCAAGTATGGCCCGCAATACGATATATTCGTGGTCGATGCTTGGGCATTCGGCAATGCGGCTAAAGATATCAATACCACCGGCAGCGATGACGACATTCAACGTATCGCGAAAGCCATTACCATTCAGAATGTTGCCACAGCTTCGATTCTTGGTCATGGCTCATTGCGGATTATTCCCATTGCTTAACTTCTTCAGATAACAGACGCCCTTCATCGCCGGGGCCGTTCGATCCCGATGAAGGGCGTCTGCAACACGGCAGCGGCAATTCTTGTCCTCCGGCTGTTCAACAACTTGTGATATATATCAAAGTCAGGCGCCGGCAAATCGTATGTAATATTCCAGCCTGAGCTGAACGCATAGCTGGTTTATCCTGGCGCGGATAATTCCCACGGACCTTTTGCATCATTCGGAAAAATCATGTCGCAGAACACGCAAAACCCATCGACCGGCCCGGCTGCCTTCCAATCGCGATTTTTTGTGCGCGACCTGCAAGCCGGCATCATCACCGGAACCATGGCGATCCCGCTATCCGCCGGGATTGCATTGATGTCCGATTATCCGATCAAGGTAGCCTTGGCAACCGTCGTGTTCGCATGCTTCGTCGGCTGGATCAATGCCTGGTTCCGTCCCGGGAATTATGTCGGTGCTCCCGGCGTCGCCGCCGGCTTGGCGCCGGTGCTGGCATTGGGCGTGGCAACGTTCGGCATGGAAAATATGGCGTTTGTCATTTTTATGACGGCTTTGATGCAGGCCATTATCTGGAAATTTAATTTGCAGAAGTACATTCTGGTCGCCGTTCCGGAATATCTGGTTGAGGGATTGTTGGCCGGCGTCGGGCTGAAAATCGCCATCAATTTTTTTACCATGACTTACGAAATACCGGACAGCCTGGTTACGGAAAGCTTCTGGAACGCTGCGCGCATCCAAATGGTGTCGATCTCGCTGCTGGGGATGGTTGCATTCGTGTTTCTCTTCAGTAAATTCCAGTCCAGGCAACCTGCCATTCCGTATTTCTTCCTGATGGTTGCCGGTGCGATTCTGGCGCAGTTTATCGCGATGCCGATGCTGCACGTGGAAGATGTGCCGTTGCAGTTATCGCTGCCGTTGCCGCGTTTCGACCATGCGCTGATGTGGTTGTATGTTTTGGGATTTGCGGTCATGCTGGCGGTGATTGATGTGATTGAGCAAGTCATGAGTAATGCCGCCATCCAAAAAATCGATCCGTTGCAGCGCAAATGCAATACCAATAACAGTTTGCTGGCGATCTGGGTTGCCAACATGGGGTCGAGTTTTTTCGGCGGCATGACAAATCTGGATGGATTGGCCAAAAGCACCACCAATAAACTGGCCGGCGCCTATACCAAATTCTCGGTGCTAGTGGTCGGATTGGTAGTTTTATTTTTTGTGATCAATACGCAATATCTTGAATTTCTGCCGAAATTTTCGCTGGCGGTGATCATGATTTTCACCGGCTGGAAGATGATTCTGGGGTTATTGCATGTTGCGCATCAGGGGCAGTATGCATTGATGCTGGCGACGTTGTGCGCGTTACTGGTTTACCGCCTGGGGATTTTCGAAGGATTGCTGCTGGCGCTGGCTATCCACGGGTTTGTGAACTTTGTGGTGCTGTATTATGTGCATAATGTGAAATCCGGCGCGATCATCAGGAAATATTTGCAGCGCTTTTCCATCGGGGGCGGCGCCGATTAATCAGCATTTCCCTAAAGTATTTTCATCACGCAGTGAAACCCTATGAATGACAACCCATCACCTGAATCGCAATCGTTTGTTGCGCTGGTTTTAGCGGCCGACCGCACCGGCAAGGATCCCATTACCCGGCATACGGGTGCGGCGTGCAAAGCGTTCGCGCCTGTTGCCGGTATTCCGATGATTATCCGCGTGCTGGATACGCTGGCCGCTTGCGAATCGATCAATCAAATTATCTTATGCGGTCCGCCGGAATCGCTGTTGCACCATTGCCCGGAATTGCAACAGCGGATTGCCAGCGACCAAGTCACCTGGCTGGCCAATCTCGATTCGCCCAGCCGCAGCGCCGAGCGGGGTTTAAGTATTGTGCCGGATGATACGCCGGTGCTGATTACCACAGCTGATCATGCGCTGCTGACGCCCGCGATGGTGCAGGAATTTTTAAATGCATCAAGGACGGCGGCAGGCGACGCCATGGTTGGAACTGTGACGGAACAAGCAATTGCCGCGGCTTTTCCCGGTGCTAAGCGCACCATCATACGTTTGCGCGACGGCGGTTATCGCGGCTGCAATCTTTATGCATTCAGATCGCGAGGGCGCGCGCTGGTGCGTTTCTGGCAGCAAGCCGAGGATTTACGGAAAAATCCCGTGAAACTGATCGCACGCGTATTGGGTTTCAAAACCGTATTGTCGTATTGCTTCGGTTTGCTGACGCTGCAGCAAGGCGTGGCGGCAGTATCGGAAAAATCGGGTGTCGCCATACAGGTGCTGGTTCTGAGCGATGCGTGCGCCGGCATCGATGTTGATAAAGTGGCGGATTTGCAATTGGCGGAATCGTTGCTGAGCCAACAGCAGCGTTAATGGACAACCTTTGATGCGCTATCGCGCCGGCAAGCTCAGAATGGCTTCGGCATTGCTGCTGGAAAAGACTTTCCGGGCGGCTTGTTGCCACGGCAGCCAGATATAGTTCAGATGCTCGCGGGTTGAGATGGTAACTGGCATCGCCGACGGCAAACGCAAGCCGAACACGTGCTCGGTATTGAATCGTACATCCGGGCCATAGCGCCAGCGCCATTCTTCGTAGATTTCGTAGCGGTTTTCGACGTGCCAGTCGGTGAGTTGATAATCGGCTGCGTTTAAGCCGGTTTCTTCGGCGATTTCGCGCATTGCGGTATCGAACAGCGTTTCACCGGGATCCTGGCTGCCGGTCACCGACTGCCAGTAACCGGGGTGATCGGCGCGTTCGAGCAGCAAAACCTCTAAATCAGCAGTATGAATAACGACCAGAACGGATACCGGGATTTTATACATTCGCCGGCAGACCGTTACTCAGCCCGGTTTTACTTCCGTTTGGCGCAAGCGGATACTCAATTCCCTTAGTTGCTTTTCGTCGACGGCGCTTGGCGCATGTGTCAACAGGCATTGAGCGCGCTGGGTTTTGGGAAAAGCGATGACATCGCGGATCGATTCCGAACCGGTCATCATCGTCAGAATGCGATCCAGACCGAAAGCAATGCCGCCATGCGGCGGCGCGCCGTATTGCAACGCTTCCAGCAGGAAGCCGAATTTTTCTTGCGCTTCTTGTTCGGAAATATTCAATGCGCGGAAAACCTTGGACTGTACTTCCTGGCGGTGAATCCGCACCGATCCGCCGCCAATTTCGGAGCCGTTCAGCACCATGTCATAAGCCTTGGATAGTGCCTTGCCGGGATCGGTTTCGAGCAGATCTTCGTGACCATCTGCCGGTGAAGTGAACGGATGGTGCAGGGCTTTCCAGCGGTTTTCTTCGTCATCGAATTCAAACATCGGAAAGTCGACGACCCACAGCGGTTTCCAGCCGGGTTCGGCGTGGCCGTGCTGATGACCGATCTTGATACGCAACGCACCCAGCGATTCGTTGACGATTTTGGCTTTGTCCGCGCCGAAGAAAATCAAATCGCCGTTTTGCGCTTGGGTTCTGGCAAGGATCGTTTGAATCGTCGCTTCCGGCAGGAATTTCAGAATCGGCGATTGTAACCCTTCGACGCCATCCGCCAAGTTATTGACTTTGATATACGCCAATCCCTTGGCGCCGTAGATGGCAACAAAGCTGGTGTAATCATCGATCTCCTTGCGCGACAGCTCGCCACCCTTCGGAATGCACAGCGCGGCAACGCGGCCATCGGGTTTTTCCGCGGCTTCGCGGAAAACCTTGAACGGCACCTCTTTCATGATGTCGGTCAATTCGGTGAATTCCAGCGGCACGCGCAAATCCGGTTTATCCGAGCCGTACTTGAACATTGCTTCTTCATGTGTCAGCCGCGGAAACGGATCGGGCAGATCGACATTGATCACCGATTTGAACAATCCGCGGATCATGCCTTCCATCAAGGACATGATTTCATTCTCTGACAGGAACGAGGTTTCAATATCGATCTGCGTGAATTCCGGCTGCCGGTCGGCGCGCAGGTCTTCGTCGCGGAAGCAGCGGGTGATTTGATAATAGCGATCAAACCCGGAGATCATCAATAACTGCTTGAACAGTTGCGGTGATTGCGGCAGCGCAAAAAAATGACCGGCATTAACTCGCGACGGTACCAAATAATCCCGCGCGCCTTCCGGTGTTGATTTGGTCAGCATCGGCGTTTCGATATCGAGAAAACCATTCTGATCGAGAAACATCCGAACCGCCATCGCTACCCGGTGGCGCAAGCGCAGATTCGATTGCATCGCCGGACGGCGCAAATCGAGATAACGATGTTCCAGCCGCACCACTTCGCTGAGATTGTCATCGTCCATCAGGAAAGGCGGCGTCAACGAAGTGTTCAATACTTCGATGGCGCTGACGAGGATTTCGATTTCGCCGCTGAACAACGCCGTATTGACGGTTCCTTCCGGGCGTTTGCGCACCTTGCCGGTAATTTTCAGCACGAATTCATTGCGTACTTTCTCGGCGGTCTGAAAGGTTGACGCGTTATCAGGATCGCACACGATTTGCACCAAGCCTTCGCGGTCGCGCAAGTCGATGAATATCACACCGCCGTGATCTCTACGCCGGTGAACCCAGCCGAAAAGCGTGACAGTTTGATCGAGATATCCGGCATTGATGGCGCCGCAGTAATTGGTACGCATGATGTTGTTCAATAGGTTGAATGATGAAAATTAAAGGGTATTGTTTTTTGCCGCATTGCGTACGATCCAGTGATCGGATCAATCAGATCGTTCCGGCATTTCGTTAACGGTTTCAGTCGATTAGTCGACGGCTGCGGTAGAAGCGGTGTTGCTTTCTTTATTTGCAGTTGACTCCGTAGCGGAGGCAGTCTTTGTCTGCGCGTTGTCTTTAGTTGCCGCTGCTTTATCCGCCGGTTTGGATTTGCTGTTCTTGAAATCGGTAACGTACCAGCCGCTTCCTTTCAGTTGAAACCCAGCAGCAGAAATGCGTTTGACATAGCTGCTGCTGCCGCAAACCGGGCAAGCTGCAATCGGCGCGTCGCTTACTTTTTGTAAATGCTCTTTCTCAGCGCCGCATGAATTGCAACTGTATTCATAAATAGGCATCGAGACCTCCAATAATACAGTATTGAAAAGCCGGGTATTATACCTTAACTCCCTGGGTTTGATAGGTATCTCACTGTGGTTGGGTTGGAAGCAACGGCTATTTGATCCTATTAGTCCGGTATCATGCAGCGATTCCGGTTAATCCTTTGCTGCATCACAAGCATGAAAGCGATTATCGGTATTGAAATTCCTTTTCATACTTTCGGATTTTTATGATTAACCGAACAACTTGAAGTATTCGCCGATGATCAATCCCAAAAAGCCAAGCGTCAGCAATAACGAGCGTATCGCCGGTTGTTCGAACAGCGGTTCGAATGCACCATAGTCGATTTCCTGGATTTCACGGATGACAGTTTCTTTACCGGAATGCGGCAGGTTTTTGATCGCGTTGATAGCGGTCCGCTTGAGCTGAACGGCTTCGATTCGCAGTTTTGCTCCCGCGTACAGAAGCAGGGAAATACTCAGGATCACGGTGAAACCGACATGCAACGGGAAAGCGATGTTGTCGAAATAACTCATCCGGGCGATAAGCAGCAGCATAATGGCGATGAGCGGATAATAGATCAGTTGATCGACGACACGCGTTCTTTTGGCAACCAGTGTAACAATGTCTTGAAGTGATTTCAGGGCGGCAGCGGGATTATCTTGTTCGTAAATCGGCAATACTTTAGCTTTAATTGTTTCTAGTTTACCGTGAAGTTTTTCAAGTACAGTTAATTTTTCAAGATTATTATTTTCACGCTTCAGTGCTGCGAAACTTGTTTCAAGTTCTTCAATTGATTTCTTGGCTCTGTATACATTCGTGTAATTTAGAGATTTTAGTTTCTTGTACCACTCGTCCAATTCATACGAGGAATCCGTTTCTGTTAGAAGATAGTCGAGATTCTCTTCGTTCTCAAAAGTTCTATTAGCTAGCAATGGATGTTTAGTACGTATTTTCTCGATCCAATGCAGGCAAAGCCTTTGCGCATCGAGAACCAGGAATGTCGACAGCATGATGATGGAAAAGCTGAGCACCCGGGAGGTTTCTTCCCAGAAAATACAACTATCTCCCCGGCAGGGCGGCGGCAATACCGGAAACAATTGATACAAGAGCGCGGCAACGATCATGAAAATGCAGAACTTTAATGAAGCGCGCAGCAGGCGATGCCTGAATCGGCCATGGTCATAATATTCTTGCCATAAATCCTTAGAGGAGATAACAGCTCTTGGGTAATTGCCGTTTAGTTCCCCTTTATTATCTGCTGTACTACACGTGACTTGTGGCCGGAGAATATCTTTCTCGATCAAGGTTTGAATAGACTTAATTTCTTTTCCTAAGATCAGTACGCTAATAATAAGAGTCATCAGTATTGTTTCCAGTATTGATACTGTTTCATTTATAACAGACAGTATTGCATACGCAATAACTGGTATAGAAAACGGTATGATTAGACTCAGGATTCCTATAGGAAAACAAATGATCATTAAAATCGAGAACGTAATAATCCCCATTAAAACAATTGCCTGAGGTAGATTATTAGTGTCTATGGCATAAGCATAAATTAAAACAATTATAAAAATTATGAAAAGAGCAATGGAAGCTTCTAGTCTCTTTTTAGGTTCTGTTGAATGCTCGTTTTTCCAATCGAATATCTCACTTACAGTAAGCGGTTTTTCGTCCTTAAATAGTGTATTTAAATTACCAAGATCTGAAAAATATCGCCTATTTAGCCGATCAAAATTGGCTTCCAATGATCGTATTGTCGAGTAAATAAATGCAATTACCAGGGAAAAGGTCAACCATCGCAACAAAATGGACGGCCACATGCTGACGCCATCGGTGAAGCTGAAAGGCTCTTCGTCTGCTAAGTTGATTGCATAAAATGCCAGAACGAAGAAGCAAACGGTTGTCGCTAACAACCAAACGACGATTGCACCTGAGTGGGGTTTGATCTGCTGCACGGTGAAGATCAGTGCGATTGCGATGAGAAACCATAAGATCAATTGGTTTTTCAATCGTTTCTGCGGCCCGGTGTAGTCGGGATGCACCGATTCTTTCTGATACCCATACAAATAAACCGGGCCGTATCTACCGATTTCAAAAATTAAAGATTCGCGGCTAGCTTTCTTTAAGTTAATCTCCTTATCTTCACTATCACTTATAAGCTTATAGAAAGTGCGGTAATAAATTTCGGTTTGCAAACTGTCCCGGAAAGGGGGGATTTGCTTCTGAAACTCCTCATTCAACCGCAGATCGAACGGTGTCGCCACGATCAGGTTTCTGGTCCAGCGCCAGTACTGCGGGTGCAGCATTTCCGCATCGAGATCGGTTGTAAACAAGACGATATTGGGAATTTCCGCGCGTAGCGCTTCAAAAATCACCAGCTTGTCATAAAAATCGCTGCCGAAAACGCCAACAGCCTTGATGTGCTTTTTATGATCCGTGTCCTTGTGTGATTCTTTGATTTGCCGGGTCAGCCGGTATAAATAATCGAACTGCGCCGGCCCGATGGGCAAGTTATGCTGATCCATGATGGACAGGATCTCTTCGCGCTTTTCGACGGTTTTGCTGATGCCTTCCTGACCCTGCTTGCCAAGTTGCCGCTGGTAAGCATCCAAGCCTTTGAAGTAAGTGTAATTGCTTATGTCACTGTCGCATTCGTTTTTGCTATTTTTATCTTCACTGCATTGTTCCTTAATAGAATCCTTGAGGTCATTCGTCAGCTTCTGGAAACTTTCTGTATCATACTCTGAAATGATCGCGATTTCGGAAGGGAGCATTTTGCGGTGAGTAACAAGCTCTTTTTTCAGTAGATCAATGAGGGAATTTTCGCTGTTTTCTGGTGGTTTGAGATCCGGTAATTCAATTTTCATAAGCATACTGCTTGTGATTTTTGTTTCAAATGTATCTTTATCGATTCCCCAGATCACAAGAAGATTATCGTTGCCATTACGTTCGAAGTGTTCCCAGCGAATATCGTATTGGGATTTCCCATTAATCTTTTGGCTCGCGCAAAAATTGATTCTGTTGGGTTTTGATGGACGATACCCTGCTGCGATTAAACCACTGACTACTGCATAACGATACCGTGTTCTGAATTCCTTTTTTTCGACAGTGTTTGGCCTGATTTCAACAGAGGGTAATAATATTTTTATTGGAGTTTTTCCCTGGTTTTCTGTGAGTTCAGAAATCGCTCTAGTTAGTAAGCCATTTTTGCAGTAGCAAAGGTCATTATTTTTTTCGGATTTTTCCGCGAGAGGACGCGATTTTCCAGTGCTACCGCTAAGATTGAATGCTTCATGTAATTTGTCATGGAGCTCATCCTCTCCAGGATCAAACTCAAAAGGATCTTGCCATAGCCAGCTTTCGTAGGAATTATCGCTGACACGAGGAGCTTGGCTGTGTTTACTGGTTGAATCGTAGGGACGCGGGCTTTGGATGGGGCGATCTTGCCACATCATAAATGCCAGAATGATGAGCAAGGCAAGCCCGACAAGCGCGAGATCGGGTTCTCCGGTATGCTTGGGCATCATCTTGTTAATCCCCTTTAAACGTGGTTCATATCAAGTGCTGGGCAAGAAACGGGAAGATATTGGACGGCTGTATTTCTATAGCAAAATTAGAATAATAGATAAGCTAATTGCCACAGATTTGGTTTGACGCGATTGTTAATCTGATGTGTGAATATCTTCCTTTTTTGTATGCTATCACAACATATGAATTTTGCTGATCGGTTTCAGTGTACCCGGTGTAGCAGACACTCAAAAATACTGCTACAACACATACCTCGCCAAATCCTCGCTTTGCGACAAGTCTTTGAGGCGTTCGTCGACGTATGCCGCGTCGATGTTGATGGTTTCTCCGCTGTGTTTCGGGGCGTCGTAAGAAATGTCTTCGAGCAGTTTTTCCATGACGGTGTGCAAACGCCGCGCGCCGATATTTTCGGTTTTACTGTTGACTGAGAAGGCGATCTCTGCCAATCGCTTGATGCCGTCGTTGCCAAATTGCAGTTTCACGCCTTCCGTCGCCAGCAGCGCTTCGTATTGCCGGGTCAGGCAGGCGTCGGTATTGGTCAGGATCTGTTCAAAGTCGCTGACGCTTAAACTGGCCAATTCGACGCGGATCGGAAAACGGCCTTGTAATTCTGGTATCAGATCGGATGGCTTGGACATGTGAAACGCGCCGCTGGCGACAAACAGAATGTGATCGGTTTTGATCATGCCGTATTTGGTCGATACGGTTGTGCCTTCCACCAGCGGCAGCAAATCACGCTGCACGCCTTGGCGGGAAACATCGCCGCCAGTGTGGCCCGAGGAGCGACTGGCGATTTTGTCAATTTCATCGAGAAAAACAATGCCGTTCTGCTCGACATTCTGAATGGCATTCAATTTCAGTTCTTCGTCATTGACCATTTTTGCAGCTTCTTCTTCAAGCAGTAATTTTTTTGCTTCACGAATTGTCATTTTGCGGGTTTTTTTACGCTCGCCGGTCATATTCTGAAACATGCCCTGGATTTGAGATGTCAAGTCTTCCATGCCGGGGGGCGCGAAGATTTCCATGCTGGCGCGTGGCGAAGCTACATCGATTTCAATTTCTTTATCGTCCAGTTCGCCTTCGCGGAGTTTTTTCCGGAATTTTTGCCGGGTCGAACTGTCGTGATCTTCGCTACTGGATTGGAAGCCGAAATCCCTTGAGCCCGGTAAGAGCGCATCGAGAATGCGATCTTCAGCTTGATCTTCCGCCAGCGGCTGTTTTTTCCGCGTTTCTCGTTCTCTGGCTTCCTTAATGGCGGTTTCCGCCAGGTCGCGGATGATCGAGTCGACATCGCGCCCGACATAGCCCACTTCGGTGAATTTGGTGGCCTCGATTTTGATAAAGGGCGCATCGGCTAATTTAGCCAGACGGCGCGCAATTTCAGTTTTGCCGACTCCGGTCGGGCCGATCATCAGAATGTTCTTGGGGGTAATTTCCTGGCGCAACGGGTCTGCAATTTGCTGACGGCGCCAGCGATTCCTCAGTGCGATCGCGACAGCTCGTTTAGCTGCCTGCTGGCCAATAATGTGTTTATCCAATTCGTGGACAATTTCCTGAGGGGTCATTTGTGACATGATGTTAAGTTCTAAAATAGGATGAATATAACAAGAAAACCAAATTATCGATCAGACAGGCGGCTGGAATGCAGTGAGTTAATCAATTGTTTCAATAATATGATCTTGATTGGTATAGATACAAATATCGCCGGCGATTGTTAATGCTTTTTTTACGATCTCCTTGGGCGGCAGATCAGTATTCTCCAGCAATGCGCGGGCCGCAGCCAAGGCATACGAGCCGCCGCTGCCAATCGCGGCAATCCCTAGTTCAGGTTCGATAATATCGCCCGCGCCAGTGATGATGAGAGTTGCATCTTCATTTGCAACTACCAGCATCGCTTCAAGCCTGCGCAAAATCCGGTCCGTGCGCCAGTCTTTGGCCAATTCGACGGCGGCTCGCATGATATGGCCGTGATGCGCTTCCAGCTTGCCTTCGAACCGTTCAAACAGGGTAAATGCATCGGCAGTACCACCGGCAAATCCCGCCAGAATTTTGTCATGATAAAGCCGACGCACTTTACGTGCGCTAGATTTGGCCACGACCGCTCCCAGCGTTACCTGACCGTCACCCCCCAGCGCAACTTGCTTGCCGCGCCTTACTGAAACAATGGTTGTCATGAAATTTCTTAATTTGTTACAAAATTCGATTATAACGCATAAAGCATCGCTGATCCGGTCAAGAAGCAAGCCGCGTTATTCAACTTCTTTTTTTGGCCCGGGGATGCGCAGCATCATAGATTTTGGTCAGGTGCTGAAAATCCAGATGGGTATAGACCTGGGTGGAAGTGATATGCGCATGTCCGAGCATTTCCTGGACCGCACGCAGATCGCCGCTGGATTGCAGCAAGTGGGAAGCAAACGAGTGCCGCAGGATATGCGGATGCACATTTTGTTGAATACCTTGCTGCCTTGCACGTTGTTTCAAGCGGTAACCGATGGTGCGAGGGCTGATCGCGCAGCCGCGTTGTGACACGAAAAGTGCTGTTTCGCCGGTATTGGCGATCAAAGGACGTTGTTTCAGCCAAGCCTGCAGCGCTTGGATTGCAAGTTTGCCGACTGGAACAATGCGGGCTTTGTTTCCTTTGCCAAGCACCTTGACCGTTTCCCCGGCAAAGTCGATATCGCCGGGTTTGAGTTGAGTCAATTCTGTTAACCGCAACCCTGAAGAATAAAATAATTCAAATATGGCGCTGTCCCGGGCTGTCAGCAGATGATCGGCTGAGAATTGCAGCAATTGCGCCGCTTCATCCGGGGACAGCGCATTGGGAAGTTTTTGCGGTGACTTGGGCAGCCGGATGCCGATGCACGGATTTTGCTGAAAACGATGTTTCCGGATTAAATAATGATAAAAGCTGCGCCACGCCGACAACATTCTTGACAGACTTCTGCCGGAAAGACCTTTGCCGTGAAGTTGCGCGATGATATGGCGGATATGCTGGGGGTGAACTTGCGCGAGGTTATTGGAGTTGAGATGTTTTAGCAGAACCGCAATATCGCGCGCATAATTCTTGCCGGTGTGCGGCGACAACCGCCGCTCGTAAGTTAAGTAGTCGATATACGCAGCCGCTAAAGATCCGGATTCAGCGCTCATGAGAAATTGTCTATGCGGTGGCAGTCTCGGTGTTTTCAAGCTGACCGCAGCGCGCTAAGGTGGTGCAGGCCAATTCCCCGAGGCGCTTTAAATGCAATGTACCCATTTCCGGGTAAAATCTTTCCGCGTCCGGGCTGCCCAGAACGAGCAAGCCGATGGTTTGTGACGTGTTTAACGGAATCATCGCGAATGAATGCAAGTGTTCCGAGCTTTCGCCAAACCATTGTTTGATTTCGTCTGCGATATGATTGCCGCAATAAGGCTGGGGCAGACTCTCGGCGATGGCTTGAACATCTTCACTGGTCGGGGTGAATTCCACTTTAGACGGATCAGCGCCCGGTATTTTCCAGAAGCGCATCGCCACCAGCGGTACGGAAAAATCTTCTTTCAGGCTGAAATACAATGCATTCAAAAGTTCATCCAGATTGGCTACCGAAATGAGTGCGATCGCCAGCCGGTGCATCTTCTCTCCAATTGCGTCATTTTCCTCGCCGAAACTGATCAATTCCAAAAGCTTATCTTGCAACGCACGGTTTCTTTCCCTCAAGGAGATGAGCTGGCGTTCGTTCAACGAGATAACCTTGTCGCTCTGCGGGTGCGAGATTTGAATATCCGCCAGCAAATCGGCGTAATCGTTGAAAAACTGCGGATGTTCCTGCAAATACTGTGCGACATCTTCTGCTTTCATGGTGTTTCCTTGATTGATTACAAATTTATTTCACCTTCGAACACGGTGACTGCCGGACCGGTCATCCATACCGGCTCGTTCTTTCCTTCCCAGCGGATGGCCAAGTCCCCGCCGCGTGTGCTGACGGTTACCCGCGGATCGAGCAATCCCAGATTGATACCGGCGGCGACCGCGGCGCAAGCGCCTGTTCCGCATGCCAGCGTTTCACCGGCGCCGCGTTCATAAACGCGCAATTTGATGTGCGTGCGATCCACCACTTGCATAAAGCCGGCATTGACTTTCTTTGGAAAACGCGGGTGTTGCTCTAGCAATGCGCCTTCCGTTTCAACCGGGGCGCGATCAACATCCGGCACGACGCGAACCGCATGCGGATTACCCATCGACAATGCACTTATTGTAACCGGCTGACCGGCTATTTCAAGTTGATACGTTGGCGCGATGTGTTCAGCGATAAAAGGGATCTGCGCCGGTTCAAAAACAGGTTGCCCCATGTTGACGGTAACGTTGCCGCTGATTTCCAGTTTCGGCGAGATCACGCCGCTGAGTGTTTCGATACGGATCTCGCTTTTTTGCGTTAGACCATGATCGTGCACGTAGCGCACGAAACAGCGCGCACCGTTGCCGCATTGTTCCACTTCGCTACCATCGGCGTTAAAAATGCGATAACGGAAATCCGCGTCGCCTTCGGCTTGTTCGACCAGCAGGATTTGGTCGCAGCCGATGCCAAAATGACGATCCGCCAGAAAACGCAATTGCTGGCGATCAAGATGGATGGCTTGATGGATTCCATCCAGCACTACGAAGTCGTTGCCAAGCCCTTGCATTTTGGTGAATTTAAGTTTCATTGATGATTTTTCCAGTGAGATAAATCAAGTGTCATCAAATAGTCATTCATGAAAAAACCGCCGCCGATATCCACAATACTATCACTCGTGATCTCAAATCCATAATGTTGATACGCAGCAATGGCGGTTTGGTTTTGTTTGTTGACAGTCAGAATCAATGATTGCAGGTTATTTTTCTTGAGAATTGCGATTGCGTCGGCGATAAACTTCCTGCCGTAGCCTTGGCGATGATGATTGCAATGTATGTAGAGCTTGTCGATTTTGAGTTCGCCCGGATTCGTCGTGCGCATGCAGCAGGAAAAACCGATCACGTTTTCTTCAAGAACCAGCTTGCGCCACCAGATACCGGGATTTTTTAATTGCTCCCGGATTAGATCCGGTTGATAACGTTGTGCCAGCATATATTCGATTTGCGCGGATGAAATGATGCCGGCGTAGTGGTGCCGCCAGATAATTCCAGCCAGGGTTGAAATATTAAAAACATCCGCAGGCGCTAAAGGCGATATGTTGACCGGCATATTCCCAGTCGCTGATCAGAAAACGATATTGTACGCGTCTTAACAATCGGTTGGAGATAATGTAAGCGGCGGTTTATTGAATTTACTGCGCATGGTGTTGATCGCATGCAAAATTGTGTGTTGTCCGACGATCTTCGATTCCAGTCTGCGTTTACCGGGGAAGTCAATGAAAGAGATCCCGATCAGCATCGTAAGCAAGCCTTGTCCTGGCAAAAACAACATCAGAAAGCCCGCGATCAGAAAAATAGTCCCGGCGATATTCTTCACGATCAATCCGATCAGGCGTAACGCTGGATGATGATCTTTCATCCAATAACGGGGAACGCGCAAATCAAAGTAGTCGCTCGGCAGGCGGATCAGTATCCATGGAATGGCGATCAGCGAGCCGATAAAGCCGATAATGGATGCGATCATTAGACCAATGAGGACATCGGTGGATACCCATTGTTGAACAACCAGGATCAAATCTTCCATGAAAGAAAACCGGTAGGATATAAAAACGATAAGACTTGCGGGTGCAATGAATGTGTTGCCGGGTTGGTTGCTAGCCGCAGAAAGACATTAAAAAAACCTGCTGCCGGATCTTCCGGCAGCAGGTTGATATCATTCCACTTGCGAATGAATTAAGGAACAATTCTGTTGTTCAGAATTTCGCGGCTTGCACCGTTCCAGGTTACGTCAGTCAGGTTTGAGTAACGGGTGACGATTTGTGCTGCAATACCGCCCGAGAACAAGCCTGCCCAGCCCAGAATTACAAAGCCCCAGTGCAATGGCGCGCTAAACAGTTCTTCCATGAACCAGAATGCATGACCCCATTCGTTCAAACCAACGTTCGGCAGAATCATCAATGGGCCTGCAATCGCCATTACCAGCGGGAATGATGTGCCGCGGCTGTACAGTGGCAGACGGGTCATCGCGTACAGGTATGAGGCTACGCCACATACGATGTACATCGGGAATGAGCCGTAGAACACGACCACGTGACTTGGCGTGAAGCTGGTGTCACGGATGATCACTTGGTGCCAGCTTGCATCTTGTTCGGTGAAGAAGCTGCCGCCCCAGTAAACACCAAACAAGTAAACACCCAGCCACATCATCCAATAGAAATAACGTTTGATTTCCAGTTTGGTGTCCAGGTTGTCCAATTGCTCTTTGGTGTCACGGGTCTTCAGGATCCAGCCCCAGGTTACCAATGCAAACAAAGGCATCAGGGTCATGTGTACGCGCCACAGTCCCATCCATACTTTGTCAAATTCCGGTTCCATCGAGTCCATTCCGTGTGAATACGCAAATGTCCTTTGGTACCAGATCCAGAATATCGCTACCAGCAGCATGGTGCCCATGCCCAGTTTGTAGTACTTCGAGTCGTACCACAGCGACATGTCATAGCTCGCGCTCGACGCGCTACTCGTTGTGCCATACGTTGTTGCCATTTTATTTGCCTCCTATTAATAAATGGGTAGAGATGTTTTGCAAGGAAAAATTATTCCTTGTTTAACACATGGTTTTAGACAGGCTTTCATTTAGCGAAAGTTCCCGTTTATTCATCAAAACGACTGTGCAATGAGCGGTTAATTATTGTTATGACGCCCAGCAATGGATATTTTAAAAATTAATAGTCTTTACTTCAAGTGGTTAAGTAATATTTATTGCGGGTCAACCATGGAGGGTTGTCACATTGATGCAATAAAAATGTAACTGTCATAAATCTGTAACATTGCTACTTTATAACGCTCGTCATCTTTATCGATTGAATTTTTAACCACGGATCAGAGACTGATGATGAAACTAAATAGATTTATCTTGATGGCGATCGTTGCAGTTAATCTAGGCATGTTATCCAATGCGTATGCTTTGGATCTATATGTTGATACGACAACCAAGCAGATTTATGCGGAACCGGGGCCAGGGCGTGTGCATATGGGGACGTTTGTGAAAGCCGAGAGCACGCCAGCCAAAAACGAACCACCTAAAGTCGTGGAAGCACCATTAAAAACACCGGCAGACTCTGGACAATTGGCTGAAAATCAATCCGAGGAAATGAAAAAAAGAAGATCTGCGGAACGTCTTGCCAGAATTTCCGAAAAGGCGGAAAAGGCCCGGTTTGTCAATCAAGTGTCCTTGCTTGAAGAACGCATGAAAGAAGTAGAAAAAATTCATGGCACTTTTGACGATCGCGGTTTGCATTGGGCAACCAAGGACGGCAATTTTTCTATGTCGCTCAATGGCCGTATTCAACCGGCTTCGCAGTACAATTTTGAGAATGATCCAAATCCGGCATTTGGTGCCAACACTGCAAACGAATTAAACAGCGGCATGAATATCCGCCGGGCGCGTTTAGGGGTTGAAGGTACTTTTTTCAAAGTATGGGATTATAAATTTGAGTACGATTTCAGCCGCGGTAACGGATCGGTCGGATCGGGAATTACCGATGCTTTTGTGCGTTTGAATCATACCGATGCGCTGTCCTATAAACTGGGTTCGTTCAAGGAACCGTTTAGTTTGGAAGAAGCCGCCAGTAACCGCTATCTGACTTTTATCGAACGGCATATGTCGGTTAACTCCTTCGTCGATAACCCGAATACCTATAAAACCGGTATTGGTGCCAATTATGCGGTTAGAAGGTGGCAAACCGGGATTGCGTTTCAAACGGAACCGATCGGTTCATGGTCTTCGGCTTCAACATCGGTCAATGCCAACGGTAACCAGAACCGTAACAACGGCTCGGGCGATACCGGCTGGCAAGGCATCGGCCGGATCAGCGGCAGACCATGGATGGAAGACGATACCAAATTCCTGCATCTCGGTATTTCGGCTGGCCACACGAATGTCAATACGCAGTATCGCGCCGATGGCACGATGGTTGGTGAGGGACAAATCGGCGGCGGGGGGGGTATGTCGTTCTTCGCGTTTCCAGGAACCAACGTCGACCGGACCAATATTTTGAATACCGGTAATTTAAGCACCGGCGCGCTGGGCAATCCCAATCGCCGCGAAGTCACCAGCTACGACCGCTTTGGTGCAGAGACCTGGTTTGTGTACGGCCCATTGTCGTTGCAAGGTGAATATTTGCGTACCAATATCAATGGTGTCGGTTACGATAATGAACATCTGACGGGATATTACGGTTTTGCAAGTTACTTCCTGACCGGCGAATCTAAAGCGTATCATGTCAGAAACGGCGCGGCGAACCGGATTAAACCGAACCGTCCATTCCAGTTTAACGGATCGGGCTGGGGTGCTTGGGAAATCGCGGCCGGTTACGATTACATCGATATGAATTCGGGTGTCATTGCGGGCGGTAAAGCGGATATGGTTAGATTCGGTTTGAACTGGTATCCGCATTCGAACGTTAAATTCCAGGCGAACGTGATACATGTGCTCGATATCAATACCGCCAGGACGCCGATTACCAATACCGATGGTTACTCCGGCGGCGCCGGCGCCCGTACCAATGGCTGGAACAATGGCGACTTGAGCGCTTTCCTGACCCAATGGACCATCGACTTTTAGTTGAAAGTATTTTGGGTGCGAATAGCAATCCTAATAAACGGGAGTACGAAATGCCAAAATCATGCAATGTTAAGGTACTAATTTCTTTATTCTTATTGAGTTTCTGGATCAGCGCTGCCGGAGCCGTAAACGCACAGTCAGTGGTTAAAATCGACGGTTCCAGTACTGTTTATCCGATTACTCAAGCGGTGGCCGACCAGTTTCAGGAAGTCAAGCAGGGGGCAATTCAGGTGACGATTGCTGTCTCCGGCAGCGGTGGCGGTTTCCGGAAGTTTTGCCGGGGAGATATCGACATTGTCAATGCTTCCCGCCCGATCCTGAAAAATGAAATGAAAGAATGCAAAAATGCCGGGGTGCAATATGTGGAAATACCAGTGGCGTTCGATGCGCTGACGGTAGCGATCCATTCCGGCAATACTTGGAGCAAGACCATGACGGTTGCGCAGTTGAGGAAACTCTGGGAACCGGCAGCCGAAGGTAAAATCACCCACTGGAATCAAATTAATTCGATATGGCCGGCAGAAGCAATCAAACTGTTCGGTCCTGCGAGAGATTCCGGTACTTACGATTATTTTACCGGAGCAATCACTGGAAAAGCGAAGTCAAGCCGTACAGATTTCACCAGATCCGATGATGACACCAGCTTGGTGCAAGCGGTAGCCGGTGATAAAAACGGCTTGGGTTTTCTCGGGTTTGCGTATTACATTGAAAATCAGGATAAGGTCACTGCAGTGGCGATTGACAACGGTACTGGTCAAGGAGCGGTTCTGCCGTCCGTAGAATCTGTTGAAGACGGCAGTTATCAACCGTTATCCAGACCCATGTTTATCTATGTCAGCCTCAAAAGTGCCGGGAAACCGGAAGTAAAGGAATTCGTCGAGTTTTATCTCAAAAATGCCTTGCTATTGGTCAAGGAAACCCATTTTTTTCCATTGCCGCCACGAGCCTATACAACCATGCTGGGGCATTTCAATAAAAAAAGAGCGGGTACGGTTTTCAATGGCGTGCCGGTGATTGGCTTGACGATTGACGAATTGATCCGCCGGGAGGAGCGCTTGCAGTATGAAAATTATTAGGGAAGCGCAGCAGATCGCTTGCGCAGGCAATAATCAGCGTTTTCTTAGCTTGGAGAATTCATAGCATTCCTGCTAAAAGCGGTCTTTATGCGGTTACAGTACGGAAGCGGGCAAAAAATGCGGAACGAGTACGCGTCGCATTTTTTGCCTGTTTTTTCTGACATCGGTTTGCGCTTCATTAATGTTTTTTCAAAATGCCGCGGCATTCATTTATGATATGGATTGTTCCCCGTAATTAAATGACGCCATCGCGCTTTCGATAATCAATCAGATCATGCCTTTCAGCCCAATCATTCTGTGGACAGATGCACTTGTCTATTTGTTTGTCTTAACAGTATTTTTTTGGGTTTGGTATGTGCGTCGGAACGAACATCTGCTGATGCCATGGAAGCGTGTAGGGCATAGCGCCAGCGGAATGTCGGCACTGACGGTGCTGCTTTTTTTTCTGTTGGCCGGTTTGCTGGATACCGTGCATTTCCGCCCGGCGCTCGACCATAAGAGTCCGAGTGGCGAAACGATTTACAGCGTCGAAGTATTGAGTCTGCTGGATTTAATTTTAACGCCGCTACGCACCAATGTTGAGAAAACCTATTCCGCGCCGCTGGCAACTCATTTGTACGCGAAGGAGACGATCGAATCACCGGATGGCGGGCAAGTGCGGGCCTTCGCCCGGCTGGAATTCGGCGGTTCGCATTTGCAGGATCCCGAGAAAGAGTATTTTCCGGATATTCTTGGAAGAATCGTTAAAGGCCTGGCATACGGTTTTCTGGTGTGGCTTGGCATGGCAATTTGCTTAATTTCGTATCTGTCGCGCCGCCATCAACAAAATTTCCTTCAAAGTATGTCCGCGATCTGGCGGCGAACCAGCGAAATTCCATGGTACGCGATCCTGATCACGTTATTGATTTTGCTATTGCTGATCGGTTCCAGTGCAATGCTGGCGGTGCACTATCATGTGTTGGGTACCGATAAAGTCGGCCAGGATGTTTTGTATCAATCGCTTAAAAGCATCCGCGTTGCATTGGTGATTGGAACATTGACCACGCTGATCATGCTGCCGTTTGCTTTGCTGCTGGGGATCATGGCCGGGTATTTCCGGGGTTGGATCGACGATGTGATTCAGTATATCTATACCACGTTGAACTCGATTCCCAGCGTGCTGTTAATTGCGGCGGCGGTGCTGATGATGCAGGTTTATATCGAAACGCATGCGGAATTATTTGAAACCATTGCATCACGCGCCGATTTACGGTTGTTGTTTTTGTGCATGATTCTTGGTGTGACCAGTTGGACGAGCTTGTGCCGCTTGTTGCGCGGGGAAGCGCTTAAATTACGCGAATTGGAATACATTCAGGCGGCGCATGCGTTCGGGGTCTCGCATTGGCGCATCATCAGCCGCCATATCTTGCCGAATGTGATGCACATTGTGCTAATTGCAACCGTCATGGATTTCAGTGGATTGGTGCTGGCCGAGGCAGTATTGTCCTATGTTGGTGTCGGTGTCGATCCTTCGATGATCAGCTTTGGCACCATGATTAATGCCGCGCGTCTGGAGATGGCCCGGGAACCGATGGTGTGGTGGGCTTTGCTGGCAGCGTTCGGCTTTATGTTCACGCTGGTGTTGAGCGCCAATCTGTTTGCCGATGCGGTGCAAAACGCGCTGGATCCGCGTACCCGGACGTTGAAATTAAGCAGTCGTTTTTTTCAACGGTATGGAAAAGATGAGATTTCTCCAAACAAGACTTCCGGCTCCATGACTCCGGCAGGTTCATCCAATTCGAAATGAAAACTTTGCTGGAAATAGACGATCTGGCAACGATATTGCATACCGGCAGTTTGCCAGTCCGCGCGGTCGATGGCTTGTCGTTGAATATTTTGCAAGGAGAGACATTCGCGCTGTTAGGTGAATCCGGCTGCGGCAAGTCGATGACGGCTCTGTCGGTTATGCGGTTGCTGCCGGATGTGGGTGAAATCGCCGCCGGACAGATCAGAATGCATGGCGTGGATCTTTTGCAATTGCCCGAGGCGGCTATGCGCAAGGTTCGTGGTAAGCAGATCGGCATGATTTTTCAAGAACCCATGCTGAGCCTGAACCCGGTGTTGACGATCGCCGAGCAAATTGGAGAAGTATTAGAACAGCATCTGAATCTGGCGCCGGCGGCGATGCAGGCGCGTATTCAAGAATTGCTCGAGCAAGTCGGTATTCCGGATGCGCAACGGCGCATGCACGAATATCCGTTTCAATTTTCCGGAGGCATGAAGCAGCGCGTCATGATCGCGATGGCGTTAGCCGGTGAGCCGGAGCTGTTGATCGCCGATGAACCGACCACTGCCCTGGATGTTACGATTCAGGCACAAGTGCTGGATTTGATGCGGCATATCCAGCGACACACGCGCATGGCAATATTATTGATTACCCATGATTTGGGGGTGGTGGCGGAAATGGCGCAGCGCGTGGCGGTGATGTATGCCGGAGAAATCGTTGAACTGGCGCCCCGCTCGGCTTTTTTTCAGCAACCGGCGCATCCCTATTCGCAGCAATTATTCGCTTCGCTACCCGGTAAGCATAAACGCGATCAAGCGTTGACGGTAATGAACGGCGTTGTGCCGTCGTTATCTCAGCAATTCAGCGGTTGCCGTTTTGCCGACCGATGCAATCAAGTAATGGCGATTTGCCGTGAGGCGGTTCCACAATGGCATCAGCTCGATGATGCGCATCAAGTTCGTTGTCATTTGTATCAATCCGGTGTGAACCACGCCCTGCCGGTAACCGGCGTGAGTTCACCAGGGGTTGCGCTGCATACTGAAACAAATCGAACGGAACAAGTGTTATTGCAAGTGGCGGATCTCAAAGTGCATTTCCCGGTTCACAAAGGCTTGTTCAAACGGGTGGCCGGGCATATTAAAGCGGTTGATGGCGTGTCGTTTCAAATCGCCGCCGGGAAAACGCTGGCATTGGTCGGGGAATCCGGTTGCGGTAAAACGACCATAGGCAAAAGTATTCTGCAGTTGATTCAACCCACTGCGGGAAGTGTGCGGTTCAAAGGGCAAGAATTGACGGGCTTGAAGCGGAGCCAGTTAAAACCGGTGCGTTCGCAGTTCCAGATTATTTTCCAGGATCCCTATTCGTCATTGAATCCGCGCATGCGTATCAAGGAAATCTTGCAAGAAGGCATGAGCGCGTTGAAAGCCGGTGCCGTCAGCCCGCCAGCGAATGACGGAGGTTTACAGGACAATTCAAGCGAGCTGGAAATCGATTCGTTATTGCAACGAGTCGGATTGCCTGCTGAGGTAAAATGGCGTTATCCGCACGAATTTTCCGGTGGTCAGCGTCAGCGCATTGCCATTGCGCGTGCTTTGGCAGTGAATCCAAAACTATTGATTTGCGATGAACCGACCAGCGCTTTGGATGTTTCGGTGCAGGCGCAAATTCTGAATTTGTTAAAAACGCTGCAAAATAACTTGGGGCTTGCTTTTTTGTTTATTACCCACAATATCGCTGTTGTAGAATATTTGGCGGATGAGGTTGCTGTCATGTATCTTGGACGGATCGTCGAACGCGGGTTGATCGATGAGGTAATGGGGAGTCCCAGGCATCCCTATACCCAAGCATTGTTATCGTCGGTTCCGCGGATCGCAGCAGACGCGGATCGGCAATTTGTTCCGTTAAAAGGCGATTTGCCGTCACCGGCTGCGCCCCCGGCTGGCTGTCATTTTCATCCGCGTTGCGCGCAGGCGATGGCGGTATGCCGGGAGCGTTATCCGTCGGCCAGCTCATTCAGTGCAACGCATTCCACACACTGCTTTCTTTATTCACCCGAACAGATTTCTTGAAATTATGAGTATTCAAAACGAAGTGGCGCGCCGCCGCACATTCGCTATTATTTCACATCCCGACGCCGGGAAAACCACATTGACTGAGAAGCTGCTGATGTACGCCGGGGCGATTCATATCGCGGGCAGCGTTAAAGCGCGCAAAGCCAGCCGGCATGCCACATCCGATTGGATGGAGATCGAGAAGCAGCGCGGAATCTCGGTGGCGAGTTCGGTCATGCAGATGGAATACCGCGATTGCGTCATCAATTTGCTGGATACGCCGGGCCACCAGGATTTCTCGGAAGATACCTACCGCGTATTGACGGCGGTTGACGCCGCGCTGATGGTGATCGATGCTGCCAATGGTGTAGAAGCGCAGACTTTGCGGTTGCTGGAGGTGTGCCGCGCCCGCAACACCCCGATCGTGACATTTGTTAACAAAATGGACCGGGAAGTGCGTGAACCGCTGGATTTGATCGATGAGATCGAGCGTACGCTCGGCATGTCGACAATCCCTTTTACCTGGCCGGTTGGCATGGGAAAGAATTTTCACGGCGTGTGCGATTTGAAGAATAACTGCATGCGGGTTTTCCAACCGGGATCCGATCGCGTTGACAGTGATAATGAAGTGATTGCGCAATTCGACGATCCGCAAATCCGGCAGCGGTTTGGCAGGGATTTGGATGTCGCGTTGCAGGAAATCGATTTGATCAAAGGCGCATCTCCGGTTTTTGATCACGCGGCATTTCTTGCCGGCGAGCAAACACCGGTTTTCTTTGGCTCGGCGATCAATAACTTCGGCATACGGGAAATCCTCGATGCGCTGGTGGATCTCGCGCCGCCGCCGGAGTCGCGTAATGCTATTCAGCGGGAAGTGCTGCCGGATGAAAAAAAATTCTCCGGTATGGTATTCAAAATCCAAGCCAATATGAATCTTGCGCATCGCGACCGTATTGCGTTTGTGCGTGTTTGTTCCGGCCATTTCAAACGCGGCATGAATTTGAGAGTGGCGCGGAACGGCAAGGATATCCGCACCAGCACGGTGGTGTCGTTTTTGTCGCAACGGCGCGATATTCTCGAAGAAGCCTATCCCGGCGACATTATCGGCATACCGAATCATGGCACGCTGCAATTGGGCGATACATTAACCGAAGGCGAAATTTTGCAATTTACCGGTTTGCCATTCTTCGCGCCCGAGATTTTCCGTACGGTTGAGATTGCCGACCCGCTACGCAGCAAACAACTCAAGCTGGGTTTGGCGCAGTTGGGCGAGGAAGGGGCGATCCAGGTTTTCCGTCCGCATCTCGGCAATATGCTGTTGCTCGGGGCGGTCGGCACGCTGCAATTTGAAGTGGTCGCGCACCGTTTGCAGCATGAATACGGCGTCGCGGCTCGAATCGCTTCTGCAAAATATCAACTGGCGCGATGGATTACCTGCGACGATCCGCGCGAGTTGCAACGATTCATCGAAGCCAACGCGCACCGGATTGCGTACGATGCGGTTGATGCGCCGACCTTTCTGGCGTCGTTTGGCGCGGAACTGAGTGTAGCTCAGGAAAATTGGCCGGCGATCTGTTTCCATAAGTTGCGCGAGCATGCCGGTCTGGTTTTTCAAAACCACTTGAACGGATAACGCGAACCATGACGGTTTGGCAATGGTTGCTGCTATCGTGCATGTTTCTGGCTTTGCCATTGCGCGCGGGCGATGCATTACTGTTAAGCCATGAGAAAACAACCCGGTTTGTCGTGATCGGTGACATGCCCTATACCGATGCCGAATACGCATTGCTGGAACAACCCGGCGGCGCCCTCGCCAAAGCGATTAGAGCCACGGATCCGCCGGTTTTAATTCATTTGGGTGATTTCAAAAGGGGGCGCTTGAGTTGCAGTGACGAGCTGTTGCAAGATCATTACCGCCAGATTGCGTTTCTAAATCCGCATAAGACAGTCTATACACCCGGCGATAACGACTGGACTGATTGTGATCGTTTTACCTTATCGGTTCGTTACGATGAGTTGGAACGATTGAGTTTCCTTCGCCAGCTTTTTTTCCATCAAGATCAATGGCAATTGACCAAGCATATTCCGGGCTTGGTCCGTCAGAGCGGGTTTGTTGAAAATGCCCGCTGGCGCATTGGTCCGGTTATTTTCGCGACGTTGCATATTCCGGGGACTAACAATGGCCGCAAGGAGATCTTGCGGAGTAATTTGGATGAGGCATTGAATGAAGCGGATTTTCGCGATCAATCGAATAAACAGTGGCTAAGCCAGTTATTCGCAGAAGCGGAAGCCGCGCAAGCCGTCGTGATCGCTTTTCAGGCGGATATTTTTGACTTTGATCACGATAAGCCGGCATGTGCGCCCGATAACCGCACAGATTGCGACGGCTATCGCATGCTGCGCGATGAAATCAAGCGGCATTCGGCGCAATTCAAGAAACCGGTGCTGGTTGTTCATGGAGACACTCCGGCCTATTGCTTGCTTCAGCCGTACGCGGTGATCCCGAATCTGTGGCGGCTTAATGCGCCCGGCGATTACAAATACATTGATGCTAGCCAAGTCGTATTTGATCCTGACAATAACGACATGCCATTTCGTGTAACCGGCTTACTCGACCAGAAACACGCACCAACCGTTTGTGAGGATGGGCTTTTTTAATCTTTCTCGCTTTACTTTGATCACGTTTTCGGAATAACTTTAACCATGATATTCAGTATGACCGGCTTCGCGGCCGCAAGCCAGGAAACACCCTACGGATCGTTTAATCTCGAAATTCGTTCCGTCAATAACCGCTTTCTTGATATCCAGTTTCGCCTGCCGGATGATTTCCGCCGGCTGGAAGCTGCGATGCGGGAACTGCTGACCGCGCAGCTCAGCCGTGGCAAAATTGAGTGCCGGCTGTTGTTCTCACCGGCTCATACGTTGGACATTGATCAACAACTTAATCACAGTTTGCTGGAACGATTGATGCAATTGGAACAGACCATCAAAACGCGTTATTCTTCCGCAGCTTCTTTAACCGTCGCAGAAATTCTGAAGTGGCCGGGTATGCTCGAAAGTAATACAGCGCCAAGCGAGGAATGGGACGAAATCGGTATGATGTTGCTGCAAACTGCGCTAAAGGATTTAAAAGCCGCGAGGATGCGCGAGGGAGATAAGCTGAGATCGATTTTGCTGGATCGTATTTTGCAAATGCGCCAACTGCTGCAAATTGCATCCCCGCGCATCCCGGCATTGATTGCTTCGTTCGAGGATAAATTACGCGCCCGGCTGGAAGAAATACTCGGCAATAATGAGAACGAGCGGATTCACCAGGAGATCACGCTATTTGCCAGTAAAATCGATGTCGATGAAGAGTTGTCGCGCTTGCAAGCGCATCTTGACGAAGTGGAACGCATTTTGAACCAAGGCGGTGCGGTGGGTAAACGATTGGATTTTATGATGCAGGAATTGCACCGTGAAGCCAACACCATCGGTTCAAAGTCGGTTGATCTCGAGATTTCCCGGATTTCCATGGAATTAAAGGTGCTTGTCGAACAAATGCGTGAGCAAGTGCAGAATATTGAGTAATTGCTTGGAAATCCAGGTTAGAGCGTGGATGTGGCTGTTAAATTGATTGGTATCGGGTTACAGCAAAAAAATAGTCGCTAATCCCAGGAAAATAAAAAAGCCGCCGCTATCGGTAACGGCGGTAATCATGACACTGGAACCCAGCGCCGGATCCCGGCCGAATTTACGCAAGGTCAGCGGGATTAATACACCCAGGGACGCCGCCAGTAACAAGTTAAGCATCATCGCCAGCGTCATAACCAATCCCAGTTCGGCATTCTGATAAATGGCAAATGTGAACAAACCGATGATGGTTCCCCAAACAAGACCGTTCACTAAACTGACGCCGATTTCCTTACCGAGCAATTTCCAAGTGCTGCGCGTGTTTATCTGTTCCAATGCCAGTGCTCGAACAATCATGGTAATTGTTTGATTTCCCGAGTTGCCGCCGATACCTGCAACGATCGGCATCAAAGCGGCCAACGCCACCAGCTTTTCGATAGAATCCTCGAATAACCCGATAACCCGGGATGCGATAAAGGCGGTAATTAAGTTGATTGCCAGCCATCCCCAACGATTCTTGACACTTTTGAGAACCGGTGCAAAGAGATCTTCTTCTTCGCTTAAACCAGCCAAATTCAAGGCTTCGTTTTCAGCCTTGTCACGAATAAAATCAATGACCGTGTCGACGGTGACACGGCCGAGCAATTTGTCGTTTTCGTCGACGACCGATGCAGAAACCAAATCATAGCGTTCAAACGAATTCGCGGCTTGCTGGGCAACATCATCCGGGCGCAGCTTGATGATTTCTTTAGTCATCACGTCGGCGACCAAGGTGTCCGGGTCGCTTACTAATAAGCGATTGATGAGCAATACGCCTTTTAATTGTTCATTCCGGTCGACAACGAACAACTGGTCGGTGTGATCCGGCATCTCCTCAAGCCAGCGTAAATAGCGCAGTACGACTTCCAACCGCACGTCTTCACGGATGGTAATCACATCAAAATCCATCAATGCGCCCACGGAGTCCTCCGGATAGGACATGGCGGCGCGCAATTGTTCGCGTTCTTCAATGGGCAATGAGCGAAAAACATCTTCCATGACTTCTTGCGGCAAGTTAGGCGCAAGGTCGGCAATTTCGTCGGCATCCAGATATTCTGTTGCGGCGACCAATTCTTGCGTGCCCATGTCGGTGATCAGCGTTGCTCTAACCGCTTCGGAAGTTTCGAGCAAGATTTCGCCGTCCCGGTCGGATTTGATCATGCTCCAGATCAGTAACCTGTCTTCCAGCGGCAAAGCTTCAAGAATGTGCGCAATATCTGCGGGATGCAGTTGATCTAAAAAATCCTGCAGTTCAGAGAGGTTTTTTTTCTGAACCACTGACTCGCTTAACGATAGATCGGGAGAGTCCTGCAAATTCACCAAGCCTTCGACTAATTTATACTTCCGCAACAGAAATGTGATCTGTTGCAAGGGCGTTTGCGAATCTTCTTGATCGCTATTATTGGTTTCGGTCATGGTCGATTGATAGCAGCAAGCCAGTGGATATTGAAAATGTTTGCAGGTTTATACACGAAACAGTTTGCAGTTGGATGACCGAAAAGTATAACCCTCAGCGCTGCATCAGTACCAACATTTAAAATTTTTCTATGCGGGTCAGCCACCGGGTTAAATTTTATTGGCGGATTTCAGCATTGCGATTACCGGTTTTGTTTGAGGTTTTACGTGGCGCCACACAAAAAATGATTCGGCTGCTTGTTCGACCAGCATGCCGATGCCATCCGCGAGCTGCCGCGCCCCATGTTGTTGCGCGAATTTAAGGAAAGGTGTGTGCGCATCCAGATTGTACATCATGTCGTACGCCAGCTCGGCGTGTTTGAAAGCACCGGGGCCGATGCCGGGTAATTCGTTGTGGAGACTGGCAGAGGTAGCATTAATGATGATGTCGAATTTTTCTTTAGAGAACTGCGAAAAATCGCCAGCGGCAATATTGCCGTACATCATGAATTGTTCCTGAAGCGTTTTCGCCTTACTAATCGTACGGTTCGCAACGGCCAGCAGCGCCGGGTGCTTTTGCAGCAGCGGTAAAATGACACCCCGTGCGGCGCCACCGGCGCCGAGCAGTAAGACGCGTTTTGCAGCTATCGGGATCGACAAATTCAACTCGATATCGCATACCAATCCGGCACCGTCCGTGTTATCGCCTAAAATTTCATCGTCATCGAATTTAAGGGTATTCACAGCTTGTGCAATCGTTGCACGCTCGGTGAGACGGGTCGACAGTTGAAATGCTTCCAGTTTGAAGGGTACCGTAACGTTGAGTCCCTTGCCGCCCTGCTGCCGGAAATTCTCAACAGTCAGTTTGAAACCGCCGATGGGAGCGAGCAACGCGGTATATTCCATGGATTGCTGGGTTTGTTGAGCAAAAGCGGAATGTATCAGGGGCGATTTGCTATGGGAAACAGGATTGCCAATTACTGCATACAAGTCGGGCATAAGCGGATGGATTAATGATGTTTCAAAAAATGTTGAGATTTAAAATCAGTTAATCACTGACTCAACAGCATGTCGGTAGAAGCAAACACCCAAGTCCGGGTAATGTGCAGGATATCCGTATCCTGGCTGATATCCGGCGGGAAGGGCGCAAACCCGTTTTGACCGGCAAGTTTCACGATATTGATGGCCGCTTCATCGAGAACTTTCTTGCCGGAAGACCGGTTGATTTCGATCGATTCCAAGCTGCCGTCCGCGCGGATTCCAACGGTCAGTTGCAGGTTGCCGTAGAGCTTTTCTTTCCTGGCCGCTTCCGGATAATTCAAATTGCCGATGCGCTCGACTTTCAAACGCCAATCCTCTACGTAGCGTGCAAAGCGGTATTCTTTGGTGCGGGCGCCGACAAATTTTCGTTTAGGACGTTTCTGATAAGTCTCGTGGTCTTGATCGATCTGTGCTCTTAGCCGCGCGATATCAAGGCTTCGCAGCAATAATTCGGATGTATCCGGCGGATTGGCCGGTTTGATTTCATCGGTATTATCCGCTGCGCTCGAAAGTTCGATTTGCGGCACTTCACTCACCGCCGCCATCAGTTTCTTTGCTTGCTGCTCCAGTTCTTTGACTTTCTGTTGCGCGATCTTGTCATCGACAACCGGCTTACTTTTGGGCAGAACCGGGAAAGGTGTTTTTGCCTTGCGATCATCATCGGTGTCGCCGCCGCCGTCGAGATTATCTTGCGCGAGCAACTTGCTTTCTTTGGGCGGTGCCGGTGTTTTACTGTTAACCAGTACCACTTCCAGCGACGATGCAATTTTGTCAAAACTGGGTTGTGGAAACTGAAAGGCAACCCCGAAGAGAATAATACCGTGTAATAGCAACGATACAGCCATCGCGATCGATAGGCGATTCGTTTGTAACGATTGATAGCTGTCCTGATTCAGGGACTGAGTTCCCAGTGTTTGAGTGATCACAGCAATTCAGGTGAACCTTGAAAGTTGAGAGTAACCTGCCATTAAAGATGCGTTATTGTAGGCAACCGCTTTTTTCTTGTCACATATTCTTGGTGAAATAGATAAGTGATGTTTTATGAATCCTGTTTTTGCAGGAATTCCGCATGAAAGGTACGTTCCAGCAGATCGATTTCAGAGAGTCTGAGTTTGACATAAGCGCCCGGTGCAATTTCCGGCAATGATGCTACCCTTGTAACCAGGGGAATATGATCCAGTTTAACCAGATTTTCCTTAATGACTTGCGCATTGATTGTCTGTATTTTTTCCTGCAGCAACCAGCGCAAGCACCAATATCGTTCCATGGATCTTTGGAATTCGCCGTAGATCCCGTAAGCAGTTTCAAAGTCGCGCATCGCGATCAATAAATTGTTGCTATCCCTGGAGTAGGGTGGCGGTTCATTGCGCAGCAGTGCGATAAGCTGACGCTGGTTGATGAGATCAACATAGCGCCTCATCGGGGAACTGCTCCAAGCGTACTGTGAAACCCCAAGACCTTGATGGGGAGCGGGCGAAGTGCTCATTTTTACTTTGCCATTCATCTGGCTGCGGAAGATACCGGTAATACCTGCATCCGTTAACTGTCTTCCCCATTCGGTATTAACGTAAATCATTAATTCCGAAACGACTTTATCAATCGGAGAGCCGCGGCGGCGCTCAATGATTGAAACATGTTCGTCATTGATTTCGAAACTGTAGTCGATTTTGTCATTGTTGGTGTCATTCGACTTGCCGCGCAGTTTTTCCAGTTTGCAAGCAAAATTCCATAAAAAAGTCAGCTCTTTGCTGAGGGCATGCTGCAGATGCCCCTTGCTCAATGCATCGTCATTAAAATGTTGTTCCAATTCGTTATGGCGCAAATTGGCGGTTATTTTTATCAACTCGATTCTGCTTTCTATACCGGTAACCGTGTAGTCGTCGGATACTTCAAGGTAGAGGGAAACGACCGGGCAGATTGCCTGTTCCGCCAGGGTAAAACGGGTGATCACGCCGTCAGGCAACATGGTGATTTTGTTGCCGGGTAAATAGACGGTCGATAGGCGGGTCGCAGCCAATTGATCAAGCGCCGACTCGGGGGGGATTCCCAGGGCGGGAGCGGCTATGTGTATGCCGATACGGAAACTTCCGAAAGATAAGGGGGTAACCGAGAACGCATCGTCAATTTCAATCGTGGAAGCATCGTCAATGCTGAAAGCGGCGGCATCCGCATGCGGCAGATCGACGATATTTTCAACCGCTGGTTGTGATTCCAGTTCGCCAAATCCGGTACCTTCCGGGAAAAATTCCCAGATGAATTGATTGAAATGGTAATCGTGAGAGGATGGAATGGCGCCGCACTTTTCCATCAGTTTGACAGCAGAAAGTTTTTTCTCGGTACAGACGATTTCGAGTGCTTTCCATTCGGTGGAATTTTTATCCGGCTTGTAGAGTAGCTGCGAGAGAGAGGGTTTAAATTCCTCGGGTAAAATGAATTGATTCAATTGCTCAACATAGCGTGCTTGCTGTTCAGCCAGCAATCGCTTCCTCTCCTGACCGGCTAATGCGGCTTTGAGCGCATCGGGCGGTGCGGCTTTGTAACGGCCATGTCCTTTTTTATAAAAATACATCGGGGCGTTTTGTAAGAGCAACAATGTCGCAGCAGCCTCTACCGGATTCGGCGTATGTCCGAAGTAATCCGTTGCAAGGGCGTCGCTCGCGAATTCAATTTCCTGCGCGCAACATTCCCAAAGAAAATTCGGATCCAATTCTTCCGCTATTTTTTGTACATGCCCCATAAATTCCGCCAATGGGGGCGTATCGAACCGGAATAACACTGCGGATGCCTTAATCTTTGATCGCTTGCCATGTACAGCTTCAATTTGCAATGAAGTATTGTTGTCAGCCAGAATAGCGCCTACTTTAAAGGTTCCAGCTTCTTCATAAAAAACATTCATATCGTTTTCGGGGTCGGTCGGATAAAATCAGACTCAAGGATAGAGAAAGGGTGAAGAATCATCTCAGAATAAATGCCATTGGCATTCGATTTCTTAAGAACGATGACACTATAAAATCGAATTAGCAGCTTTATATTATATACCGGAGCGCTAAGTGATAAAAATAAGATAGGGATAGACAGTTGTCAGTACGAATAGTGCCAGCATGATTGGAATCACTTTAATGTTTGCTGATTGCATCCATCCGGCGAACTGATCAGGAAAATGCAGGAAGTCACGGAAATGAAATACATCAATGTCTTTATAGCAATCGCAATGGTTTTAATGGTTGCATGCTCGTCGACCAAGAACCCGCCATTCCCGAGCCAATCAGCGAACGCTGGATCCTGGTCCGGTAAAACCGGGGTGAAACTGCTGGCTGATATAGGCGGGTATCAATATACAATCACGACACGGAACCCGGTAGCGCAAGCTTATTTTAATCAAGGACTGATAATGAGTTTCGCGTTTAATCACAATGAAGTAGTGCGCGCTTTCCTCGCCGCGCAGCAACTGGATGAAGCTTGCGCTATGTGTTATTGGGGCGAAGCGTTAGCGCTTGGTCCGAATATGAACGTGACCAGTAATGGTCAAGCGGTATTGCCGCCGGAAGTGCATGCTCAGGCATATGAAGCCATACAGAAAGCGCTTCAACTAAAACCTTTGATGAGCGCTAAGGAGCGTCATTTTATCGATGCATTGGCAGTACGTTATAGCAATGATACTGCCTCATCCAGAAGCGAATTGGATATTGCCTACATGAATGCGATGCGCGAACTGTATCAACAGTATCCTGACGACAACGATGCTGCTTCATTATTCGCGGAATCAATGATGACGACCATGCCATGGGATTATTGGATTGACCCGGAAACGCCGAAAGAATTGATGAGAGAAGTCATCCATGTGCTTGAAACCGTATTGCGCCGCTCGCCCAAACATCCGCTGGCTTTGCATTTATATATTCATGCGGTTGAGGCCTCATCGTCACCGCAGCGCGCTGAAAACGCGGCGGATACTTTGCTCGATTTAATACCGGATGCGGGGCATTTATAGACCCGGCCAATAAATAGTTTGAACTTTGAGTGATATTGCATGCCCATAGAAGAATGGAGAAAATAGATGCAAGAACCTTAAAGGATGAAGCGCTGCATGAACGGCGGCGGCAAGTGATTCGTCTTTACAAGCGAGGCAGCACTTCTGTGCAAATAGCGCAAATAACGGAACTGAGCGACACGGCTGTGAAGAAGATTATTCGACTTTATGAAACAGCTGGCGCAGCTGGACTAAAACCTGGTAGACGGGGACGAAGCGTGGGTGACAAGCGCAGCCTCAGCGAAGAGCAGGAGTTGAGATTGCAACGGCTTATTTGCGATAAGCGTCCTGAGCAACTGAAGATGGATTTTGCATTGTGGAATCGTGGCGCGGTGAGTCAGTTAATCCAGCAGGAATGTGGCCTATCCATGCCGATACGTACGGTGGGGCACTACCTTAAACGATGGGGGTTTACCCCGCAGAAGCCGATCCGGCGTGCTTACGAACAACGCCCGGAAGCGGTAAAGCAATGGCTCAATGAGCAATACCCGGAGATAGCCAGACGCGCTCGAACTGAAGGCGGTGAAATTCACTGGGGTGATGAAACAGCACTAGTCAACACGGATGTGCGAGGACGTGGTTTTGCACCCAAGGGAAAAACGCCGGTAGCCTATGCGCCTGGTACACGACAACGACTGTCAATGATTGCCACAGTGACAAACAAAGGTTGTGCACGGTGGCAGATTATCGATGGCAATTTCAATTCGGATCGGCTCATTGAGTTTTTTGAGCTTCTGATCAAAGATACGGAGAAAAAAGTGTTCTTGATCCTGGATAATTTGAGAGTACACCACAGCAAACCAGTAAAGGCTTGGCTGGAAGAAAATAAGGAAAAAATCGAATGCTTTTATTTGCCCAGCTACAGTCCGGAATTAAATCCAGAAGAGCGATTAAATTCAGATTTGAAACAGGCTATCGGTTCTAAAGTGCCGACGCGTACCAAGGAAAAATTGCGTAACGCTGCCAACGATCACATGACGATGCTGGAGAACAATCCAGAGCGTGTTGCTTCTTACTTCCAAGATCCATATGTAAAATATGCCGCTTAAAACTATTTAATGGCCGGATCAATAGTGCATATGCCGTCACATATTTATTGGCGCATCGGGCGCTATCACGATGCTGCGGAAGCGAATGCCAGGGCGGTAGCCGTTGATGAAACGTATATTGCAAATTGCAAAGTGCAAAGCTTTTATACGGCTGCGTATTATCCGCATAATCTCCATTTCCTTTGGGCGGCTTATAGCATGGAGGGGCGAAGCGAAGCGGCGATAGCAGCCGCGGACAAAGTTGCGGCCAGTGTTTCCTTTGAGATGATACAGCAGTTTCCTGTTGTCGAATTTGTGAAAACGATTCCGGTGCTGACCTTGACCAATTTCGGCAAGTGGCAGGAAGTATTGCAGCAACCGCAACCCTCCGGCTCATTGCAGTTCTCTCAAGGGATCTGGCGCTATGCCCGGGCGATCGCGTATCTCAAGCTGGGTGATCCGGAAGCTGCGCAAGCAGAATACTTACTGTTGTCGAAGATTCGGACAAATGCCGATCTTGGTTCATTGGATGAACAGGACTATCCAGCCACTCAATTGTTGCAAATTGCCGATGAGTTGGTGCAGGCTGAGATTTTAATGGCGCGAAAGGATTATGCGAAAGCAATCACCGCTTATAAAGCTGCGGTTTTATTGCAGGATCAATTGCCATACATGGAACCGCCGTTCTGGTATTACCCGATCCAGCTTTCGTTAGGCAAAGCGCTAATTGAAGCTGGAGATTTCATACAAGCGGAGATGGTTTATCGCGATAATCTCAAGAAATTCCCAAAAAACGGATGGGCGTTGCTGGGTTTGAAACAAAGCTTGCAAATGCAAGGTAAGGATTATGGCGAAATACAGAAAGCGTTCGATCAGGCTTGGCGGAACGCGGATGTTTCTTTAACCGCATCAAGATTTTGATCGATACAATTCTGTAGATCGAGTGCTAATTTCTTATAAACAAGGATTTAAAGTGACAAGATTGGTTCGCAACCTGGTTTTGCTCTGGTTAATGTTGGTAACCCAGGGTTGTGAGTCCAGTGGGACGATCCGGTCGTTGAGTTGTGGCGGTATTCAGGGAAAACTATGTCCGGATGTTAACCAATATTGTGAATTCGAGGTAGGACAGTGCAGCGTTTCCGGGAAAGAAGGGACATGCAAAGTTAAACCGATGGCCTGTACCAAACAGTACGCTCCGGTTTGCGGTTGCGATGGCAAGACATACGGTAATGCCTGCGAAGCAGCTTCTGCCGGTGTTTCACTTCAATACAAAGGGGAATGTAATTGACCCGGGTTATGCAATGGTTAATCAGGGTATGAATGCTCACAAGATCCGATTGATATCGACGATCTATTACCGGTGATCGCAAAAAGAGTAAACCGGGGTGCTATGAATTTGTAATTTCCGGTTGAGTAAAAAATAAAGCAACCAGTGCATGGTAGTTGATGATCAAATGTTTTTAGTCATCTCTAGTTTTTTTACCAATGAATCAATAGCTTTCTTTAATTCAGAATCTGGCAGAGTTGCGGCGAGTTGATTGAAGCATGCTTTGCCATGTTCACTAAGTTTTGGTTTTCTTATATCTGTATGTTTCTTAATATATTTTTTTTCTTCTGTCGAGTTTTGTGCTTGCACCAATATTTGAAATGAAGTAACTTTCCATCCGTATTGTTGCAGTTTGCGAAGCAGCGATGGTGATAACTGCTTAAGTTTTGCTGCAATGGCGCCATTTTCAGCCAATATGGTTAATTTGCCATTAATAATCCGACTAAGGCGGCAGTATTGTGCCATCTGGATTGGGATTAGTTTGTGGAAGGTTGACTGGTCCTTAAGCAATTGACGGGCTAATGTTAGCAAGTCCGCATATTCAGGTGTCTTGCCTAGCAGATTAAGATAAGAATCAACTTTATGAGGGGGCATGGTTATTTAAAAAATATCCAGTGAGAAGAAGTATGAATATTATTTTGATAGCAAATAATTCTGAGCGAGCGCGCAAGCTGGCATTAACCAAAACGAATATCATTTTATCAATTGCCATATTTTCAATTATTATCATAACATTAGCTTTAATCCTAAATTTTATTTCTTTGCGGTATGCTGACCGCATCGAAGCGCCTTTATTGAGAACGATACTGGTCAATCCTCAAGAGGAAAGGCATCAGAAAATCCAGATGCATTTACAGGATAATTTAAACATTATGGCTAGCAAGTTGGGCCAGATGCAAGCGCAATTGTTACGTTTGGATGCATTAGGCGAGCGCTTGGCGGAATCAACCGGAATTAAAACAAGGGATCTGTCATTTAAAGAGATTCCGGGGCAAGGCGGTGCGCGTAATAATGTGTTATCCGAAGATCTGACCGTTGATGAATTTGATCAGAAACTCCAGGAATTATCCAATTTGCTGGACGAGAGAGCGGATAAGCTGGGCGCATTGGATTCTTTGCTGCGCTACGGCAGGGTAACCAAGTTTGTGCTGCCTTCTGAAATGCCGGTTGAAACCGATTGGTATTCTTCCGGATTCGGGTACCGGATTGATCCATTTACCGGCAAAAAAGCTTTTCACGAAGGTGTCGACTTTGCTGCGGAAATTGGAACCCCGATAAAAGCGGCGGCCGGCGGGGTGGTGATCTATTCGGATCGTCATCCCGAATATGGTAATATGATCGAAATTGACCATGGCGATGATCTGGTTAGCCGGTATGCGCATGCATCAAAACTGGTTGTTGCGCGTGGCGAGGTAGTATTGCAAGGCCAGAAAATCGGTGAAGTTGGCAATACCGGACGTTCAACGGGAGCGCATTTGCATTTTGAAATCCGGGATAAAGATAAACCGCAGAATCCGTCTAAATTTTTAAAAAAATCGAGTTAAATTGAATTTTCGGAATGTACAACTGATTGAAGGGTGAGAATTTAGCTCACCCTTTGTTTTTTAATTAATTATTCAAACTCATTAGAGACTTATGCTAGGCAATTTACTCAAGAAGCTTTTTGGCAGTCGCAATGATCGGATGATCAAGCAATATACAGAGACCGTGCGTGCCATTAATGAGATGGAACCGGCAGTTGCAGCTTTGTCGGATATTGATTTGCGCGCTAAGACAGACGAATTCAAGCAGCGCGTTCAAAATGGCGAGTCGTTGGATGCATTATTGCCGGAAGCTTTTGCCGTGGTGCGCGAGACCGGTAAGCGGGTATTGCAGATGCGTCATTTTGACGCGCAACTGATTGGAGGAATGGTGCTTCACGCGGGTAAGATTGCCGAGATGCGGACCGGTGAGGGTAAAACGCTGATGGCGACGTTGCCGGCCTATTTAAATGCGCTGTCAGGCCACGGCGTTCATGTTGTTACTGTCAATGATTATTTGGCCAAACGTGATGCTGAATGGATGGGGAAAATTTATCAGGCGCTGGGGATGAATGTTGGCGTTATTTTTGCCCAGATGCCGCACGATGAAAAACAAGCAGCCTATGCGGCCGATATTACTTATGGCACTAATAACGAATACGGTTTTGACTATCTGCGTGACAATATGGTGACACATGCCAATGAGCGTGTGCAACGGGTGCTGAACTTTGCAATTGTCGACGAAGTGGATTCGATTTTGATTGACGAAGCCCGGACGCCATTAATTATCTCAGGGCAAGCTGAGGGTGATACTGAAATTTATGTGCGAATCAATGCTCTGGTTCCAAAACTGGCGAAACAAGAGAATGAAGATAGTCCCGGCGACTACAGTGTTGATGAAAAATCTCATCAAGTGACGATGAGCGAAGCAGGATTTGAACACGCCGAAAAGTTGCTGGCATCAGCCGGTTTGCTTGCATCGGGCACCAGTCTCTATGATCCTGCAAACATCAACCTGATTCATCACTTAAATGCGGGTTTGCGCGCACATAGCTTGTATTTTAAGGATCAACATTATGTTGTTCAGAATGGTGAAGTCATTATCGTCGATGAGTTTACCGGGCGGTTAATGGCCGGTCGGCGCTGGTCCGATGGATTGCATCAGGCCGTTGAAGCGAAGGAAGGCGTTGCAATTCAAAAAGAAAATCAGACACTGGCTTCAATTACCTTTCAAAACTATTTCCGCATGTATCACAAATTATCCGGTATGACGGGTACCGCTGATACGGAAGCTGCGGAATTTCAGCAAATCTATGGCCTGGAAACAATTATCATTCCAACGCATAAACCGATGATCCGCGAAGATCGTATGGACTTAGTTTATCGCACCACGAAAGAAAAAAATGAGGCCATCATTCATGAAATCAAGGATTGTTATGAGCGCGGCCAGCCGGTTTTGGTGGGTACAACTTCCATTGAGAATAATGAATTGTTATCAAAATTACTCGACCGGGAAAAATTGCCTCATCAAGTTTTGAACGCAAAACAACACGCCAGCGAGGCGCTGATTGTGACACAGGCAGGGCGTCCCAAAATGGTTACGATCGCAACCAATATGGCAGGTCGAGGCACTGACATCGTACTGGGGGGTAATCCCGAGCCAGAAATTGAGCGGATACGTCATGATGACAAGTTAAGTGAAGCAGATAAAGAAAAGCGCATACATGAAATCTACGAACAATGGAAAGTTACGCACCAAGAAGTTCTCAGTAAAGGCGGTTTGCATATTGTGGGAACGGAGCGTCATGAGTCTCGGCGTGTAGATAATCAGTTGCGCGGGCGTTCTGGTAGGCAAGGAGATCCTGGTTCGAGTCGTTTTTTTCTCTCATTGGAAGACCCGTTGTTGCGTATTTTTGCCTCTGATCGCGTCGCCAATATTATGAATCGATTGAAGATGCCGGAAGGAGAAGCCATCGAGCATCCATGGGTCACGCGTGCAATTGAGAACGCGCAACGCAAAGTTGAAGCAAGAAATTTTGATATGCGCAAGCAGTTGCTGGAATACGATGATGTGGCCAATGATCAACGCAATGTTATCTATCAGCAGCGAAATGAATTGCTGGAAGCAGATCACGATATCTCGGAGACCATTGCAGCAATTCGGGAAAGTGTCCTGAGTGGTCAATTCTACACCCACATTCCGCCGCAAAGCGTCGAAGAGCAATGGGATGTGACAGGATTAGAGAAAGTGCTTGCGGTGGACTATCAACTACATTTCCCGATACAGCAATGGCTCGAGAAAGAACCTGAATTGCATGAAGAAAATTTGCTTGAACGCATTCTTAATTCCGCAGAGGAAAATTATCAAGCCAAGGTGCAGCTCGTCGGTGCAGAGATTATGCATCATTATGAACGAGTGGTAATGCTGCAAATTCTTGATTCGCATTGGCGAGAACATCTGGCTGCATTGGACCATTTACGCCAGGGCATTCATTTACGTGGTTACGCGCAAAAGAATCCGAAGCAAGAGTATAAACGTGAAGCTTTCGAGCTTTTTACTAATATGCTTGAAGAAGTCAAAAATGAAGTTACAAGGATACTTCTTGCTGTTCAAATTAAAAATGAACAGCAGGTTGATGCAGCATCTGAAACATTGCGGCCTCCTGAGAAAATTGAATTTCATCATGGTACTCCGGGAATTTTTGAAGAGGATTCGGGGAATGAGGAAATCCAGAATGATAAAGCCCAGCCGTTCGTACGCTCAAATGAAAAAATAGGTCGAAATCAGCCTTGTCCATGTGGATCGGGTAAGAAATATAAACAATGTCATGGGAAGATTAAGTAATTACTTCAAAACGTACTTATTTTTTGGTGATTATGAGTGGAAGAAGAATCTTATTATCCTTGAAACGATTGTGGTATACTGCGCGCTTTTGTGGTTGGCGCGTTAAGGAAGTGAACGAAAACAGTTGGGGTTCTTAATATTATCCTTTGTTTTTATAGGGTTACTCGAGATAATTACTGATGGAATGATTGAATATGATGGCAGATAGTTTCAGCATCAATGATAAGATGAGCGGCAGGAGAAAGTTTTTAGTCGCTGCGACTTCTGTAGCGGGTGGTATAGCGGGCGCTGCGATTGCAACGCCTTTTTTATTGAGTATGATGCCCAGCGAAAGAGCAAAAGCGGCGGGGGCACCGGTAGAGGTGGATATATCCAAGCTTGAACCGGGGATGCTTATGATGGTTGAATGGCGTGGCAGGGTCGTGTGGGTATTAAATCGCACACCAGATATGCTTGAGACGCTTGCAAAATTAGAGGATCAATTAGCTGATCCGAATTCTGAAAAGAATCAGCAACCTGAATATGCCAGAAATCGCACGCGTTCTATCAAGCCGGAAATACTTGTTACCGAAGGCGTTTGTACGCATCTGGGATGTTCCCCCGTATTCAGAAAAGATGTCGCTCCCGCAGATTTGGGGCCTGATTGGCTAGGCGGCTTTTTCTGTCCATGTCACGGTTCGAAATTTGATTTGGCAGGTCGCGTTTATAAAAGTGTACCGGCTCCGACGAATATGGTTGTGCCGCCACATGTTTATCTAAGTGATAGTCGTCTTTTAATTGGATCTGAGAGTGAGGGATCTGCGTAAATGAGTAATATGTTTAATTCCATGATAGAGTGGATTGATAAGCGTTTTCCATTGACATCGAATTGGAAAGCGCATCTTTCCGAATACTACGCACCTAAGAATTTTAATTTCTGGTATTTTTTTGGTTCCTTGGCTTTATTGGTCTTGGTTAATCAGTTGCTAACCGGTATTTTCCTGACGATGAATTATAAACCTGATGCGAGTCAAGCGTTCGCATCGGTTGAATATATCATGCGCGATGTGGAATATGGCTGGTTAATCAGATATATGCATTCAACCGGCGCATCGATGTTTTTTGTGGTTGTTTACTTGCACATGTTCCGGGGGATGATGTACGGTTCATATCGAAAACCGCGGGAACTCCTGTGGTTGGTGGGGATGTGCATATTTTTCGTTCTCATGAGTTTGGCTTTCACGGGCTATATTCTGCCATGGGGACAAATGTCATACTGGGGAGCGCAGGTGATTGTGAGTATGTTTGGTGCGATACCGGCTATCGGCGATACGCTCCAGCAATGGCTATTGGGTGACTTCACACTTTCAGATGCGGCGCTTAATCGGTTTTTTGCCTATCATGTTGTGACATTACCGCTGGTACTGCTGGTACTGGTATTCGTACACATTCTGGCCTTGCATGAAACTGGATCCAATAATCCGGACGGGATTGAGATCAAAGAAAACAAAAACCCGTCAACAGGTATTCCAGTAGACGGCATACCATTTCATCCCTATTACACGGTTAAAGATATTGTAGGTGTGGTGGTCTTTCTATTTGTGTTCTGTGGAATTATTTTCTTTGCCCCTGAAATGGGTGGATATTTCTTGGAATATAATAATTTCATTCCTGCGAATACTTTGCAAACACCCGACCATATTGCACCGGTTTGGTATTTTACTCCCTACTATTCAATGCTTAGGGCTGTAACGGTCAATTTTCTCGGAATTGATGCTAAATTGTGGGGTGTCATATTAATGGCCGGTTCAGTAGTCATTTTTTGTTTCCTACCATGGTTGGATCGAAGTCCTGTTAAATCGATTCGCTATAAAGGACCATACTTCAAGATTGCATTGACGCTGTTTGTTATTAGCTTTTTTGTATTGGGTTGGCTTGGAACAAAATCACCAACACCTATGTATACGTTGCTTGCGCAAATTTTCACCGTAATATATTTTGCATTCTTTATCTTGATGCCATGGTATAGCAAGATAGATAAGACAAAACCTGAGCCCAAAAGACTACAAGAGTAAAAAAATGATGAAATTAACGATCGCTTTATTAATTTTATGTATGGTTCCATTTGGGAATGCTAATGCAGCTGAATCAGATGTTCCATTAGATAGAGCCCCGGTTGATATTACTGACAATGCTTCTTTGCAGCGTGGTGCAGAAACCTTTGTGAATTACTGTTTAACATGTCATGGTGCAAGTTATATGCGCTACAACAGACACCGCGATATCGGATTATCGAATGAAGAAGTCCTGGATAAATTAGTATTTACAGGGCAAAAAGTTGGTGATTTGATGTTATCTGCAATGCGTAAAAAAGAAGGGCAAGAATGGTTCGGTGTCGTTCCACCAGACTTGTCAGTTATTGCGCGTTCGCGAGGAGCTGATTGGCTATATACCTACTTGCGAGCATTCTATCGGGATGATGCTACAAGCACTGGATGGAACAATTTTGTATTTGATCGTGTTGCAATGCCTCATGTCTTGTATCAATTCCAAGGCGAGCAACGATTGGTAGTGAAAGGCGATCAAAAAAGCTTAATGCTTGATAAGCCAGGTCAAATGACTACAGCCGATTATGATAAATTCGTTGGCGATTTGGTTAATTATCTGGTTTATTTGGGTGAGCCGCATGCAAATGCCCGGATAGAATTGGGTACCAAAGTGATGATCTTTCTGCTGTTCATGTTTGCTTTGTCATATGTGCTGAAGAAAGAGTATTGGAGAGATATTCATTAAGACTTCAAGCTTGCCTGAATGTGCGGGTGATTTAGTCAGAGATTGAAGTTATGATGACGCTATATTCAACGATTACATGTCCCTATAGTCATCGATGCAGAATTGTACTGCACGAGAAAGATATGGATTTCCAAGTGATTGATGTTGACCCCAATAATAAATCAGAAGACTTGGCTGTTATGAGTCCTTATGGTAGAGCGCCTGTGCTTGTGGAACGCGATCTGGTTTTGTATGAATCGAATATTATCAATGAATATATCGATGATCGCTTTCCGCACCCACAGTTAATGCCTGCAGATCCTGTGATGCGTGCGCGTGCCAGATTACTGTTGTTTCGTTTTGAACAGGAGTTGTTCTGTCATATCGATGCATTTGAGGGAGACGACCAAAAGGCCATAGACAAGGCTCGAGCGGTGATTGCAGAAAATCTAACGATGATCTCTCCAGTTTTTGAAAAACAGAAATTCATGCTTGGTGATGAGTTTTCGATGCTTGATGTTGCAATTGCTCCTTTATTATGGCGTTTGGAATATTTTGGAATAAAACTTCCTAAACAAGCGGCGCCTTTATTAAAGTATTCCGAGAGATTATTTAGCCGCCCATTGTTCATTGATGCATTATCGGCATCCGAAAAAGTCATGCGCAAATGATGAATCAATCTACCAAACCCTATTTAATCCGCTCTATTTATGACTGGTGTAGCGATAACGGTTTTACGCCATATATTTCTGTCAAAGTCTTCAAAGAGTTAGATATTCCAAAAGAATATGTGAGAGATAACGAAATAGTATTCAATATCAGTGCGATCGCTGTACATGAATTGAATATCAGTAATGATGGCTTGAGTTTCACGGCTAGATTCAGCGGTATTGCAAAAAGGTTAGATATTCCTTTGGATGCGATTAAAGGGATATTCGCTAAGGAAGTTAATCAAGGAATTACTTTTTCTCCAGATGACATTGAAAATAGAAACAATATAGAAAGCTTGGAAAATAGAAGTTTTAATCAAAATACCCAAATCTTTGAAGAAAAGAAAGTGCACCAACCAAAACTTAGAATAATCAAATAAATCTGTCCGATTATTCTTGCCTAATTGCCGGCATAGCTCAGATGGTAGAGCAGCTGATTTGTAATCAGAAGGTCCCGAGTTCGATTCTTGGTGTCGGCACCATTAAATCAATAAGTTATATTAATTTAATGGCCTTCTAATTTTCTCCTTGTGCCAGAATTGTGTCATTCAGGAGATCATCTACAACCAACGCATGTTTCCTGAATTGCTCGGGTGCCAAATGAGCATAACGTTTCACCATCTCAGTTGATTCCCAAGCCCCCATCTCCTGAATCACGTTTAACGGAACACCTTTTTGAGTTAACCAACTCGCCCAGGTATGCCGCAGATCATGCCAGCGGAAGTTTTCGATTCCAGCTCGTTCCAATGCTCTACGCCAAGCTTTAGTATTCACTTGGTTAATTGATTTTCCTCGATAAGTAAAAATCCTTATCGGATGTTTGCCAATTTGTTTTCGCAATATTTCCATTGCCGTAGCATTTAGCGAAACATGAATACTTTTTCTTCCTTTAGCTTGATCTGCATGTATCCATGCAACGTTTCTTTGCAGATCAACTTGCGACCATTCCAGATCAGTTACATTTCGTTTGCGTAACCCCGTACAAAGCGAGAATTTAACCAAATCAACTAAATGCTCCGGTAATTCATCAAGAAGCATTTTTACATGCTCTGGTTCGATCCAACGAATACGCCGTTTAGGTTCTTTATACAACCGGATAAACGGTGCTTTATCGATCCATTCCCAATCAAGGGCAGCACGGCGCAAAATAGCCCGTATTGTTGCTAAATAGCGGTTAGCCGTTGAAGGTGAAGTTTCCTTGCGCTTCACTTCACCCACTTCAGCGATCACTTCCCGAGTTAATTCAGAAAGTAAGCGACCTCTAAAAAACTGTTGAATCCATGCAACCTGCTTCATATCCTGCTTATGTGAAGCTTTATGCTCTGTTTCCATCAGCCATTTATAGGCTGCTTCATCCCAGGTGCGTTTTGGCTTATCCCCCAGTTTCACGACCCGCCAAGATTCTGCTTTCAGCTTGTCGTGGAATTCTTGTGCTTGGGTTTTATCTTCAGTTGCAGCAGAGCATCTAATTCGCTCGCCGCTTGGTGTGGTGAAACTAATCCACCACGTCTTACCGCGTTTAAAGAGTGACATAATTGTTTCTCCTCATGTCCTACTTGCAACGCTTGCCGAGGGGTAGCATATAACGAGCGCAGGTAGGCGACAAGATCATCTTCAATAAATACCCAGCATTTGCCCAATTTAACACCCGGAATTATTCCGGCCTTGGTGCGGCGGCGTACTTCTTCGCGGTGCAGTTTAAGGAATAGGGCGGCTTCTTCAAGATTGAATGTTTTCATTCGCCATCCCTCGCACTCTGATAAGCTTTTGCCCCTTGCTTTCTTTCCTGAATGGTTTCTGCAAGATTTTCGCGATTATTGATGGTGTTATATTTTCTGCCCTTAGCTTTTACCTTGCGACGAATATAACGCTGAAGATTTTCATTCTTTCTGGCATGGTATTGTGTAGCTTGATGCAGATATTCACCGACACCTTCACTAAAATCCTCAATACCCTCTCGAGCCATAAAAGACGTAAGGCCGCCCAGGCCATGCACGAAGATTCGTTCATCGTGCGGCAGTCTGCCAATAGAAAAACGTTTTAAGCGCGGTTGATCGGAAGGAAATGAGTAGATATTGGAAATATCGCCCCATAATGGATGATTCGGCCAGCGATTGCGCTTACTGTCAGTCAAACTCGGGATGGAAAGACGCAACCAATCATGGGTGAAATAATGCCATAGCGCAGCATGGTTACACTGTAACTCAGATAGACCGATAATTCCGAGTTGTTTGAGCAATTGCTTTTCAGCCTGGAATTCAATGCGCCAGACTTTTTCGTCAGCTTGCCAGCCGTTGCTTTCCCATAAAGAAAACAGCCAGGTTTTATGAGACTTGGTTTTAATTTCGACTACTTTTTCATACAAGCGGGCATGCAAATCGCCGCCTATGCCAATAACCCAACCGGTAAAAGGATCATCCAGACGGCAATCGAAGTATTTCGCCATCAAATTGGCTCTAGTGATCCAATCGGAATGATGAATTTCAGAAAGATTATCGATGCAGACAAAATCCAGAAATAAATCGGCGCGGCTGACACCGGGTGTATCAAGTACTAATCCCAGCGTATTCACGACAAAGCGCAAGTCTTTCTCAGCCGCTTCAGCACCGACCGCTGCTAGATATTCGCTGGAAACCTGAACATGCGCCATCGGCAGCTTGCTGGATTGGCTGCGATTCAGTTTAATGAAAAAGCAATTATCCGACAGGACGTAGGGAAAACGCGGAAATCCTCTATAACTAACTTCAAATAGGTGAGAACCGATAGCGACTTGCGCCAAGGCTTGCACTTTCTCATCTTCCGATTGCGCTTTTTCTTTTAATTCAGATAATTTGCTATCCCAATCTTCAGACAATTGCCCATAATAAGAAAGATAAAGACTATCTATTCCGTAAAGCAGGGGTTTGAAATGTTTAGGGTTGTCGTTTGAGGGTACTGTGTTACAAGATGGCGTACCCTGTGCGGATGAGTCAGCCTGATGCGATGTATCCGTCAAATCTCTTTCCACCTCGCCCTCGCATCTCTCCTCCTCGCTAAAGCTCGTCGTCTTCTGCGTTGGCTCGGCGGTTTCAATTTTTTTGAATGTTACAGTATCAAGTGAAACACTAATTTCTTTGTTCATGATAAAAATCCTTATCCATAGTGATTATGCAAACATTGCTAACATCGCAATGGATAGAGATTTTGTATATCAACTCAAAAAAAGTAATCCACTCAAAAAATGAATTTTTAGGTGGTTGCGTTTTTCTTCATGTAAGTATCAGCAAATTTACGCAACGCTTTCTCACTACCGCCACCTTTTGAATTGGCGGCATAGAGCTCTAATTCCTCGACAAATAATTGATAGAGTTGCTTATCAGTTAGGCGTAATGCGCCAGCTTCATAAAGCACTTCAAAGACCAAGCGCATTTTTTGGAAGTTGTCTTGTTTGAGTTTCTCTTTCTTGCCATTAATGGCAGATTTTAGCTTTGCAAAAAACTTCACATCGTGTAGTAGCGTAGCCTTGCTTATTTTTCCAACAGCAGTTGGACAACCAATAATAGAAGTATCAATCTTTATGGCATCAATTAAGGCTTTGTTGTCACCGTTGCGAGCCCGTTCGATTAATTCATTCAGGAAGCACCCGTGATAAAGCACGCACCACAGAGAATACTGCACGGCAATGAAAGCAGCACTAATCTCAGGGAGAGAAGGGCGCAATAATTCAAGATCGTCTTTAGTCGGATTTGGCCGTGCATCAAAATGGCTTTGCACCTGATTGTAAATATCCGGCAATGCTCCAATGTTTCCAGGGCAATCGGACATCTGTTTGAACCAACCCAAAATTTGCTCCAGTGAAACAAACTGCAAAAGCCCGGTACAAAATAAAACTGTAAGGTCTTTAGTGGGAAGCTCGTACAAATAGCACCAACTGAACTCTTCGTCTTCTTTATCAAAGAGCCGGTCATCACAATCATTTATCGATTTCTTGGTATCTTCGATTCCAATTGCAACCAATGGCCAAAATTGAAGAAATGCTCGGAGATTTTTTGCCATAATGCCCTTAGCGTAATAGACTTCGCTCATGCTGAATTGCCGTAGTAATTAAATTTGACAAGTAATCAGAACAGTAATAGTTTAAATTTGATTTTTAGCTTGCTACAAAATTTACGGCAAAAAATTTAAATGCTGAATGCTAAAATTAGGCACAACAGCTTTGCTCTTGCGCATGGAATGGGAACAGACTGGCTATGCCAGACTGTTAAGTGATTTAAATGGTTTAAGATAAAAAGTGCTTAAAATCAATTCACTATTTAAAGTGAATACGCCATGACAATAATTGGTCAAATTTAAATAACCATGTCTAAAATTAACCTGAGACCTGCAGTAATCATTTGTCATAATTTAATGACATATTGTTGCCTTGTATTAATTATCTTGCTGGCCTTTTCTGGGAGTATCAGAGCTGAAAAGTCATCACACTCACCAAGTAATTCGGAGATATATGAAGCTTTAGGAAAATATGGTATTGCCATGATGGGAGCGATAACCGACGCGGCAAAATCTGCTTCTCCCCCAAAAATTACAGGGGACGAGGTAAAAGATTCCTTAAATAAAATGGTTTCTTCATATCAGACTGCTATTCAAACACAAAAAGCAGGTATTGGTATGTTGGATGCTTCATTTGAATTGGCAATAACTGGTACTGAATTAGCGACTGGGGGAAGCGCTATTCTTGCAACTAGTGCTGTACGATGGGTTAAGAATGTGGCGATGGATGAATTGAGGAGCAAAGCCGATGAAAACAGTAGAAAGCTGCTAGCGGCAAACATCGATCGCTTCAGAGATGATAAAGGCTTAGATTATGAATCTCTCCAAAAAAAAGAACCGAAAGAAATAAAAGAAGCATTAGATAGCTTACAGTTGCTTTCTGATATACAAACAACACTGGGTGGAGACTCTCAAGCTCAAGGGATTGTCGAGGCAGCTGTAATCGATACAATAATTAATACAGATAAGATCGAGTTAGAGCGACTTGCTCAACATGGAGCCGACATTGAAGCTACTAAAAACGGTTTGACAGATATCGGGAGACAACTTTCCGACTACACAAAAAAGACTGATTTATCTTTAACTAATATTAGTAAAAAAATTAGTGACACACAAAGTGCACTAGATGCTGCAAATGATGCGCTTAGTTCATTAAAAGATACAACAAAAAATAATACACAGCAAATCCAAGCAGTGTCAGAAATGCTTTTTAGTAAAGCATCACCTTCTGAGAAATTAATGATGTTGCAGTCTGGGCATTTGAAGGATTCTCTCGATGAGAATCAACGTAAGGAACTCATTACAGTTATCACTGGACAGCAAAAAAAAGAACAACTTCTCTCAGATATAAATAATGTGGTTTCTACGTTCAATAGCATAGGACAAATTGCAAAAAACCTTGGAGTTGGAGGTGATCTGATTCCTGCAATTTCAACTGCCAGTGCAGTTGCTGGGGTTGTATCTAATATCGTATCGCAGAACTATTTGGGCGCTATTGTCGGCGTTTCGGGATTATTTGGAAAAAGCCCAGCTGATCCTGCTTCAGAAAGACATAAACAATTACTGGATTTCATTGAGAAAAGGTTTGCTGTAATAGACAAAAAGCTTGATCAGATAATCGAAGGACAGAAGAAGATTATGGAAACGCTCGGAAAAATATCTGAGCAAATGGCTTTATACGACAGAACCCTTCATGATCGCCTAGATCGTGTGGAATTCAAGCTAGATACTGTTGAGAGTATGACCAGAGAAATTTTGTTTCATTACTTGAAGAACTGTCATACGGTGAAAGTAAACATTGTAAGAGAAACTAAAAGAAATCCAGATTATGAATTAATTATAGCTAATTTTGAGGACGCTCAAGCTGTAAGTAAAGCAGCCACATTTAATAGCATAAATGATTGTGTCATGTATTTACAGGGATTATTTGAGCATGCATTCGATCCCCTAAACCTAGGTCTTGAATCTCTTGCTTTGAGACACTCTAATACAATTAATCTTGGTACCTATTATAAAAAAGGTGATCAGGAAGAATATATTGAAAAAACAAAGATTCAGGCTTTCTATCAGGAACAATATAAACCTACATTTGATCTTGCTTTAAAATCTCCTCATGCCATAGACTCGCGGGTCAAGAATTACCCATTTTTGTTTTCTTTATTAACGCTTCCAGTAAATTCTGTAATTGACTTGGAGAAAAAACTCGCAGGATCGTCGAAATTCTCGCAATCGGCTTGTAGTAAAAATAGCATTCTTGGGGAGCCTTTAATTCAAATCCTTTGTACGGCAGGGGATGATGTTTTTGCTACTCATTTGAAGCTACCTGAGCATGCATCTAAAGATATCGACGATAATGCGAATTTGGTAGCATTCAAAGTTCTTGAAACTCCGCTCATGCAAGATCCCCTGTTATTTTTGGCGGATTGGTCATTATTTTTCGCACCAATTTATGATCATCTCGATCTTAAGAATGGAAAAGTATTAACAACTTTGGATGAATTTGTTGAGCAACGAAACTTGCCAAAAGGCCCAAGGATTTTAATTGGTGCGATGCAGGCATTGACTGTAGGAATAGCACAACTTAATCTTCTGTACGGAGATTTAACTTCCAAACTTATTTTCGAGCTTCTTTGGAAAAAAGATATCCCACAAGATTGTAAAGTCTCTTCGACTGAAAATTGCGAGGAGCGTTTCTACACAGTTTCAGAACTGTCAATTACGGATACCTCAACGGACGAAAATCTAAAACGGATCACTATGCTTAGAAAAGCGGCATACGATCTTTTGGCAAGTAATAATCCGTATCTTTTGAAAAATGTACTGATGCACGCACTTGCGCATACCTCTAAGGTTAATGATCAGGGTGCAGTATTGGCGTATCAAACTGCGCTCGATCATATGAAATCGGCTTCGGTTCAGCCCGATGCCTTATTGATCAGCTTATTCGGGCAAGGTATGCAATTTATTAGTTCATTAGAATCAACAAATTCAGGAAATAGCAACTGCGCTGATACAAATAATGAAGATTGCAATAGGCGCTTGGAAGCAAGTTTCCTAGGGCTTAAGGTTGCACTGCCGACTGCTGAAGAATTTCGTATCCGTCAATTAGTTTATCCCCCACTAATGAAGGATTTCTTAGCCATGCAGAATAGACTTTCGGCTCGTTTGGCAGAATACTCCGTTTATGACTGGGCTGCAATGAATGGAAATAATTCTGATGAAGCAAGAGAGTTGTTTGTGAAAGCACTGTTAAAATCCAATAAAAATTAAGGATAGTGTTATGTACTTATTATTTATCTCGAAAATATTGATTGCTAGTTTCCTCTTGATGATTACTGCATCAATTCATGCTCAGGAGGGAATTTGCAGAACTTCTGGTGGAGTTGATGGAAAAACTTGTTATGGTCAAGAAGGATTTTGTTTTGATAAAGAAGGGCGAAAATTTCTAGATGCTGGTTGCAGCGGATCTTCTGCAACGGAGACGCTTTGTAACGGCAAAATAAAAAGACATAAAGTTATTGGTGGTATTAACAGCAGAGAGCATGTGGAGCTAAGATGTGAGGGAGAATCAATATCTCTTGAATTGGCAACAACCAAAGAGATGTTTAGATACAATCAGCAACTTGCACAAGCTAATCAGTTGCTTGGCAGTATCGCAAATTTTCTTTCATCAACCCCGAATTTAGCTGGCAATTCACTAGAGACAAAGAATCTTCTTAATAATGCAATAACATCGAATAATGAACTCCGCTCTGTTATCAATGCGAGATTTGATCAACTTGCTCCAGAGCTAGTAACTATTGGGGTAATAAAGAAATTGCGAGAAGATATTCTCTTGGAAGTTGACAGAAGGATATCCGAGAGCAAATAGTCTTATATATTATTCATCTAATGAATAAGAAAGATATAACCAGATTTAACTGCTAATGAAAAGTAAGCATCTATTATTCGTTCAATTAAATTAGAAGGGCATTCCAATGAATCTAAAATTAGTTTTCCAGATTCTAATAATTTTCACACTACTTGCACTGTCTTTTTCAGTTCAGAGTGAAACTGAAACAGTATGTCCCGGTGGTAAAGATAAAGTTTTTGTTGATGAGAATAGAGGGTTTGCATGTCCAGGCAACCTTCCTGTATGGAAGGTGGAACGAGCTATTTTTGAAGAAGTTCTAAAAACCAACAAAGAATTGACATTAATGATTAACCACCTAACAGCAATAAATAATTCGCTTGCGAGTGTTCCAAGCATAACACAGACATCACAAGAAACAAAAAACCTTCTTAATAATACAATAACAAATTTTAATAAGGAGCTTCGGTCATCGATTAATTCTAGGTTCGACCAACTTCCTCAAGAACTCGCAGCAAGTGAAGCTATGAAGAAACTGAAAGAAGATATTCTTCTGGAAGTTGATAAAAAAATAAATGCTAAATAATTTATCACATACACATCTATAGTGAGACGATTCCTGAATCGTTTGCTCGACCTTGAGTAGGTTGTCTGAGACCGCACTGCAACGTCCTGAACCGCTGGTTAGTGCTGTCCGCGGGGTAAATTCCTGAAGTCCGGCGCGTTTCAGCACGTCACAGATCGTTGGCCGACTGACGTAGAAGCGTTCCGCCAAATGTGCTACCTTACACAGCCGGGTTTGATATGGCCTCATGCATCACCGCGATATTCTCGAACCTAAAACGATTTAAGCATTGGCGGATTCAAGTTTGAAGTGCAATTTTGAGTAACGCAAGTCATGAGGGTTGGATGCGGTAGCATCTGAGCCTTTTTGACCAGCCAGTCGAAATTGCAAAGATGAACTACACACACCTAACCCGGGAAGAACGATACCAGATATACGCTTTGAAGAAAGCGGGACACACACAAAGCGAGATCGCCACCATCATCGACCGAAGCGTATCAACTATTAGCCGAGAGTTGGCCCGTAACCGTGGGGCGCGTGGCTATCGCCCCAAACAGGCGCATAACAAGGCAGTCGAGCGGAAAGCCAACAATGCGCGGGTGATAGGCGATGCAACCTGGCAATTTGCGCAAGAGAAACTCATGCTGCAATGGAGCCCGGACCAGATCAGCAACCATGTGGACATCAGCATTGAGACGGTGTACCAGAGGGTTTATGCCGACAAACGAAACGGTGGCACTCTTTGGAAGAATCTGCGCTGTCAGAAGCAGCGCCGGAAGCGTTATGGCAAGACAGATCGGCGCGGCATCATCCCCAACCGCCAGTCCATTGAGCAACATCCGGCTATTGTCGATGCTGGAAGTCGTATCGGCGACTGGGAGGCAGATACCCTCATCGGCAAGAATCACCGGCAGGCCATCGTCAGCCTGGTCGAGCGAAAAACGGGATACACGCTGATTCGCAAGGTGGAGCGGAAGACCGCCGGGGCAGTAATAAAAGCAACCACCCGCCTGCTCAAGCCACACCGAAGGCGGGTGTATACGATTACTTCCGACAACGGGCGGGAATTCGCCGGACACGAGGAGATCAGCAAACAACTGGATGCGGACTTCTATTTCGCCCACCCTTACGCTTCATGGGAACGAGGGACCAACGAGAATACCAATGGACTGATTCGGCAGTACTTCCCAAAAAACCGGGACTTCACCACGATTACACAGCAGGAGATGGATACAGCAATGGAAAGATTGAACAATCGACCCAGAAAACGACTTGGATACCAAACACCTAATCAGGTATTCTTCAAATCAGGCGTTGCACTTCATATTTGAATCGGCGATTGTAAAAATGTACTCAAAAACTAAATTATATGTCTTTTTAGCAGAAAAACTATTGGATGCTGACACTTGGTAAATTTTGAATGATGATTGACACCAAATATCTGGATCTATCCGTTTTGGTTTTGGTGAGCCAATTAGATCTCAATTTAGTTGTGTCAAATTTGTGTCCAACTACGACAGAAATACTATTATTCGAGACCGTGTGACACTGATTTTTGTATTTGGCAAGCATTGCAAGCAATTGATTAGTAGTGATATAAAGTTTTGTGCTGCGTTTTGTAATCAGAAGGTCCCGAGTTCGATTCTTGGTGTCGGCACCATAAAAATCAATTAGTTAGCAGTAGAAACTCTTCAGTAATTCTCATTGTGGGGCATTGGTGGGGCACTTAAGAATAACAAAGTGTAATACCAAATGCTCCATTTTCATTTCAAACTCACTAAGAATTTAACCCGAGAATCAGTAAAGTTCATTATTTTATTGTCCATCATAAGGTTAAAACCACCGGCTTCAGCCGGTCAGCTTTAGCTGCGAGAATATGCCACACAGGAGGTGTGGCATGGATTATAGATATGGAAGTCATACGGTTTATCAGATTGAATATCATTTTGTATGGGTAACGAAGTATAGATATAAGATTCTGAAGGGAGAAGTAGCAGAACGAGTACGAGAGTTGGTTCGTCAGACGTGTGAAGCATTTGAAATGAGAATTGTACAGGGTGTAGTAAGTAAGGATCATGTGCGTATTCTGGTGAGTTGTCCGCCGGAGATGGCTCCGAGTGAGATCATGAGGCGACTAAAAGGACGAACATCGAGCTATCTGTTTGAAGAATTTCCTCACTTGAAGAAGCGGTACTGGGGAAGGCATTTTTGGGCGCGAGGGTATTTCTGCGTGACAGTAGGTCAGATGACAGAAGAGATGATCAAACAATACTTGGAGCATCATTTTGAGCCAAATCCAAACGACAATTTTAAAATGGAGCCGGAATAAGACGCGTCGTTTAGTCGACGCGTATCCGGACTTTCAGTCCGTAACTCAAACCCACCGGCTTTAGCCGGTGGTTGTTTAGTATGAAGTGTCCCATTAGTGCCCTAATTTTTGATAAACAATCAAAAGGTATTTGTATATAAAAAGAAAAATAAGAAAAAACATATGAATGTATATCATATGTTGTAATTTATTGCTCATTGTTGTAACCTGTATACAAGTGATTAATCACTTGCAGAGGCAATCATGGCAAACATTGAAAAACGTATTTCTAATGATGGCATAACCAGTTACCGGGTAAAAATACGCTTAAAAGGATTCCCGTCTCAATCTGCCACATTTGAACGCCTGACCGATGCCAAGAAATGGGCACAGCAAACCGAGTCAGCGATTCGAGAAGGCCGCCATTTCAAAACCACAGAAGCCAAACGCCACACACTAGCGGAAATGATAGATCGCTATTGCCGTGATGTATTACCAAGCAAGAAAAGTGCAAAAGACCAAATGCAGCAACTGGCATGGTGGAAATCTGAAATCGGCAGCTACTCACTCGCAGATGTAACGCCTTCGCTGATTGGCGAATGCAGGGATAAGCTAGGCCGAGAAATCACAATAAGAAATAAGTTACGTTCACCTGCCAGTGTAGTGCGGTATATGGCTGCGCTATCTCATGCGCTTACTATCGCCGTAAAAGAATGGGGCTGGTTAGAAGATAACCCAATGCGTAAGGTGACCAAACCCAAGGAATCACGCGGACGGGTTCGCTTCCTATCCGATGATGAGCGCATGCGCTTACTGAAAGCCTGTAAGGAATCCAGCAATCCTTATTTATATACTGTTGTTGTATTGGCATTGTCTACCGGAATGCGTCAAGGTGAAATCATGGGATTGACTTGGGATGTGGTGGATTTAAACCAAGGCCGCGCGATTCTGCACGAAACAAAAAACGGTGAACGCCGCGCCGTGGCGATTACTGGCCATGCTTTGGAATTATTAAAAGCACTTTCCAAGGTACGTCGGATTGATTGCAACTTGCTTTTTCCAGCTAAGGAAAACACACCACAAAAACCACAAAAGTCTATGGATTTACGCACGCCATGGGAAACAGCCGTTAAAAAAGCAGAGCTTCATGACTTCAAATTTCATGACTTGCGTCATAGTGCTGCATCATACTTAGCCATGAATGGCGCAAGCTTGGCTGAAATTGCGGAAGTGCTAGGACATAAAACTTTGCAAATGGTAAAGCGTTACGCTCACTTATCGGAAGGCCATACCGCTCGTGTAGTTGAATCTATGAATACTAAGATTTTTGGTGATGTCTGAAATGATACAAATAAATAATGAAAAAGACCAAGAAGAATATGAACATGAGATAAGAAGAGGTTTTTTTCTTGGATATTATTCAATCAGAAATGAATGGGCTTTATGGGCCAGTCAAAGTAAGTTAATTGCTAAGGAAGCAATTCCACTAATGAATGGACTTGATCCTAGATCGTGGGAAGAATATGAGAAAAAGGAGAAACGTTTACCTTATGAAATGATTCAATCCATTAAGCGAAGCTTAGTAATGGCCGAAGATGAAAAAATCGTTATGAACACTCCTGCTAAATGGCTAGATTGGGGGCGCAAGCATGATTTGGATAAACCGATTTTAAAATCTAAGGATTGGCTGAATGCGCCTGATGTTTGCATGTTCAAATTGTTTGAAACTGCTGTTGATGCGGTATCTGGAAAATCTATTAATTTACGAACTACGGAAAAGCAGAAAGAAGATACCTGGAAAGAAATTGCTTTATCCAAAGCAGATGAAATTTATAAAAATTGCAGAAGTTTCGGAACCGATCCCTCAAAAGCACGGATAGCAGATAAAATTGCTGAACAGCTTGAACGGGAAAATATAAAAACCGCAAAAGGAAAGAGACGCGGATTCAACTTCGAAGTGCAACACCTAGCGGTGGCTTGGTATAGCGCACCGTCTTTCCGAAGAACACCTCAAACGGGGTTCTGAATCCAAGCACCTTGCGCGGTCGATGGTTGAGTCTATCCACCGCCCATTGTACTTGTTCCTGGGTCACCTTAATCAATTCCATTCCCTTGGGGAAATACTGCCGCAGCAGCCCATTGCTGTTCTCGTTCAAGCCGCGCTCCCATGAATGATAAGGATGAGCGAAGTAGATATCCACATTGAGTTTCGCAGCAATGGTTTCATGCTCCGCAAATTCTTTCCCGTTGTCGAATGTCATGGTGTGGCACTTGCGTTTATGGGGGCGCAGCAATCGCGTTACCGCCGCCGTTACGCCCGATGCATGTTTGCCGGGCACTTGGGCTGCCAGAATGTAGCGCGACTTCCTCTCGGCCAGCGTAACCAATGCGCCTTGATGGTTCTTGCCGATTACGGTGTCGCCCTCCCAGTCGCCTATGCGGTTCTTCTGATCCACGATCCCCGGACGCTCATCAATGCCGATCCGGTTCTTGATCGTGCCCCGGCGCTCTTGACCGCTCGCATAACGCTTCCTGCGGGGCTTCTGGCAACGCAAATGCCGCCACAGGTCGCCACCTCGACGCTTGTCTGCATATATGTGCAAGTAGATCGTCTCGTGACTGATCTGCAACACACTTTCCAAAGCAAGTCGACGGGCCGCTTGCTCCGGACTCATGTCCAGCCGAACCAATCGCTCAACTTCCGTCCAGTCCGACATTGATAAACGCTGGGCGTTGGCGCATTGTTTTCGGCGCTCGTTCCGTAATTCCTGCGCCTGCTTGGGATACCAGTCACGCCGACCCTTGTTCCGCCTGAATTCCCGCGAAATCGTCGACTTGCTCACGCCCACTGCATCCGCTATTCGCGATTGGTTCAAACCCGCCTTCTTCAAGCCGGAAATCTGGTATCGTTGCTCGCTGGTGAGCTGCTTGTAGTGCTTCATCTGTGCTCCTTCTACTTGGTCGTTTAAGAAGCTCCGATACTACCGCAGCTTGCTTCCTAAACTTCCTTACAAAAGTTGCACTTCAATTTTGAATCCACCATATAAGATTCTGAAGGGAGAAGTAGCAGAACGAGTACGAGAGTTGGTTCGTCAGACGTGTGAAGCATTTGAAATCGGAATTGTACAGGGTGTAGTAAGTAAGGATCATGTGCATATTCTGGTGAGTTGTCCGCCGGAGATGGCTCCGAGTGAGATCATGAGGCGGCTAAAAGGACGAACATCGAGCTATCTGTTTGAAGAATTTCCTCACTTGAAGAAGCGGTACTGGGGAAGGCATTTTTGGGCGCGAGGGTATTTCTGCGTGACAGTAGGTCAGATGACAGAAGAGATGATCAAACAATACTTGGAGCATCATTTTGAGCCAAATCCAAACGACAATTTTAAAATGGAGCCGGAATAAGACGCGTCGTTTAGTCGACGCGTATCCGGACTTTCAGTCCGTAACTCAAACCCACCGGCTTTAGCCGGTGGTTGTTTAGTAGATCGCCAGGAAATCTGGCGGCTTTATCAAACCCGAGTCTGGAAGGTAACGCAGCTGGCGGAACACTTCAGAGTCAGCCGGCCAACGATTTATGCCGTATTGGAACGCGCAAGACTTCAGGAATTTACTCCACTCAACAGTACAAATCAGCGGTTTAGAACATTGCAGTACGGTCTTAAACGCTTGGCCAAAGTTGAGCAAGCGATCCAGGATCGCCTCAAGCGTGAATCAAAACGCTATAACAAAACTTATCCCGGTGAGCTGGTTCACTTCGATACCAAGCGCCTTCCCTTGCTGAAAGGACAATCTGCCAGCGAACCTCGCGAATACCTGTTTGTCGCCATCGATGACTTCTCAAGGGAGTTATATGCCGCGATTTTCCCTGATAAAACCCAATACAGCGCTGTGCATTTCCTCATAGAAACCGTCATCGCCCAGTGCCCTTATCAGATCGACTACACTTATTCCGATAACGGCAAGGAATTTAAGGGGACTGCCGGTCACGCTTTCGTCAAAGCATGCGCGCAACACGATATCGGTCAGAAGTTTACCCGCATCAATCACCCCCAGACTAACGGCATGACCTGGTCAAGTAAAACCGGACACTCCAGTTAAGCTGCTTTTATCGATTTTGCTGCTTCTGCTTCATATTGGTTTGGATTTTTGTAATCCAGGTATGAATGCAGTCTTTGGTTGTTATAAAACACAGAGATATATTGCAAATGTCCTGCTGTGCTGCATAGCGGGTTTGGTAATGCCGCCATTGGCAGCGTTCCTGCTTGAGGCTGCCAAAGAAGCTTTCCGCAACTGCATTATCCCAACAATTTCCCAGACGACTCATGCTGCCACTAAACAACCACCGGCTAAAGCCGGTGGGTTTGAGTTACGGACTGAAAGTCCGGATACGCGTCGACTAAACGACGCGTCTTATTCCGGCTCCATTTTAAAATTGTCGTTTGGATTTGGCTCAAAATGATGCTCCAAGTATTGTTTGATCATCTCTTCTGTCATCTGACCTACTGTCACGCAGAAATACCCTCGCGCCCAAAAATGCCTTCCCCAGTACCGCTTCTTCAAGTGAGGAAATTCTTCAAACAGATAGCTCGATGTTCGTCCTTTTAGCCGCCTCATGATCTCACTCGGAGCCATCTCCGGCGGACAACTCACCAGAATATGCACATGATCCTTACTTACTACACCCTGTACAATTCTCATTTCAAATGCTTCACACGTCTGACGAACCAACTCTCGTACTCGTTCTGCTACTTCTCCCTTCAGAATCTTATATCTATACTTCGTTACCCATACAAAATGATATTCAATCTGATAAACCGTATGACTTCCATGTCTATAATCCATGCCACACCTCCTGTGTGGCATATTCTCGCAGCTAAAGCTGACCGGCTGAAGCCGGTGGTTTTAACCTTATGATGGACAATAAAACCGTATGCTTTCAGTAGATTACGGTATGCTTTGCTGGCATACTGCGACCCGCGATCAGAATGCACGATCAGGCCAGGCGGTGGCCGGCGTAACCAGATCGCCATTCGCAATGCATCACAAACCAGTGCTGCTTTCATCCGTGAGCTCATACTCCAGCCCACCACCTTTCTGGAGAACAAATCGATGACAACCGCCAGGTACAGCCAGCCTTCCTGAGTCCAAATGTAGGTAATGTCGCAAACATAGACTTGATTTGGTCTGGCAACCGTAAATTGCCGATTCAACTGGTTCTCAAACACCGGCAACAGGTGATTGCTGTCCGTCGTCACCTTGTATTTCTTCCGGTGTCTCACTTGTATTCCGGCTTCCTGCATTAGTCTTCTTGCCTTCCAGCGGCTAACCCGATAGCCCAAGGCATTCAGCGCTCGTTTCATCCGGCGGCTGCCATAGGTGTAATCGCATGATTTTGCGATATTCCTTACAGCATCAAGCAGTTGTTGATGATACAAATCATCAGACTGGTTTCTACGGTACTGCTCATAGTTATAGTAAGCACTGCGACTCACACCCAATTGTCGGCACATTAGGCTAACCGGGCAGGTCTTCTTCTTTTGGGTGATGAACGAATATTTCACTTCGTTTCTTGCGCGAAGAAGACCGCCGCCTCCTTTAATATTTGCCGCTCAAGCTTTAATTGCTTGTTTTCTAGCTTAAGCCGCCGGATTTCTTCCTGCTCCGCCGTCAGTTTTCCATTGCCGCGAAATGCCTGACCATTAGTATCCGCCTGGCTCTCCTTGACCCAGCGCCCAAGCATGTTAGCCCTGATTCCCAGGCTTCTGGCAGCTTCTGCTATCGTTAATCCTTGATCCAGTACCAAGCTGATTGCATCCAGCTTAAATTCCTTTGTATAGTGTTTCCTCGGTTCCATTTCTTCCTCCAATTAAGACTATTCTCTCTTAACTGGAGTGTCCGGGTCTATTGGACCACATCAGCAAAGCCGAGCGCGTGATCCGCACGCTCATGGACATGTGGCACAACAAACTCTGTTTTAAAGACACCGCTGACCGCCGTATTCAACTTGTCCGTTTCATTAACTTCTACAACACCGTCAAACCCCATAAGAGTTTGAATAACGCAACCCCTTATGAAATACTCAACGCTTATTTTAATCAACCTCTCTGTAAACAACCCTGAGAGTTCTTACACTTTATTCAAATATTTTTGTGCTTGTTTGGGTGTTACTTGGTATTATGCTCACCGTTGACGGAGTGGCCGGGTATGCATCCGGGATGGGCAAGTGATGGAGTAGAATTCCCCGGCATGACCTAATTCATTGGTGGTGTATTCAAAATCGCAAATGCGCACCATCAATTCGTTGCGCCGGATGCGGGGATTGGCTAATCCTAATTCTGCTAGTTTGAAGTGACTCCCTGGACTGGAAAACCTGAGAGAAGATTAAGCTCTACCATGCAATTATCAAGCTCAGGCGATCAGGTCATGATAATCCCCACAAATAAGTAATAAATGTGGGGATTATGATCCTACTTCTAGTGGGTTACTTTGACGGCTGAACTCGAGCTAGAAAAGTTTTCTGCAGCATCAAATGCTTTTACAGTATAGCTATAAAGCGTACCTTTAGCGCTGCCAGTTATGGTATCGGTATAACTGGGTGTGATGCTGACTCCAATTTTTATGCCATTTCTATAAATTGCATACCCGGCAACACCGACTGCATCGGTTGACGCTGTCCAAGATAAGGCAACTGAAGCGAATGTAGAATATTTTCTTAGTGTGCCTTTTGGAGATGCTGGAATTGTAGGCGCAACCTTGTCGAAGTCATAGCATGAAACACCGTCGCCACATGGAAATCCGTCCCATATTTCAAATCCTGTGATATGCGATTCAACGGGGCCATAGCCGCCACTGTATGCGTTGTGCGGCATGAGTCGAGTGATAGGAAGATTGTAATCTCCCATATTCGGACCTTGATAGTCTACAATTTCTTGCCCATTTACCGCGGCCCAAAAACGTCCGTCGCTGCCGCTTGAACGACGTGTGTAGACTTCAAATTTGAGCCATTCACCAACTGGAACCGGTACGATGCGATTTTCTTCGTACCAGTAAGTGGTTCTCGGAATAGGGCCATTTGCATCGCTATCTCCTTTTGTTAGCCAATACAGCTTGCCATCAGCGTCTTTCAATATATTTATTGCGATGCGATAGTCACCGCTACTGTCATTGCCGTTGTATCCGCCAGTTTTAAAAGCAAAATGGGCGCGCCAGTTTCCCGCTGAAACTGTGGAATCCAATTTTTCTGTCAAGTCAGCCGGATACTTAATCCAGTATGTCATATAAAAATCTTTGATATCACCGATTTTCGATGATCTATTAAACATAAAGGGCGACTGAGAACTGGCTTGGCCTACGTCACCTTTGATTTTTACATTTTGAAAAACTTCATTAATTGTTTTTCCTTTTGGCCCGCTCACGGACCGGACTTCATTGGTTATGTAATCGCCTATAGTTGCGGAAGTAACCGGGTCTTTGGTAATGAGCATCAGACCCGAAAAGTTCGTTCCAAATGCTGTAACCGGCCAACTATAACCAGTTTCTTTGTCGATACCGGTGATTTGTTGCAAAGCTCCGTTTCCCGAAGGGAAGAAGTTAGTGGGAGCATTAACCGATACTCCGGAGCCGAAATTTGACCTGAAAAGCATTTTGGCTGCTTGTGCGTGGAAAGAAACAAAAGTGATGATGAGCATCATCGTTATAAGCTTTCCTATTTGAAGCGACTTTGAAACACTGTTGTGTTTGGTGGTGGATAGAAATGGTCTTTCTGCTTTATTAACTACTGTTGGTGGTTTTGTTGCTATAACTACTTGATTATCGATGTTCATTTCGATTCCTCCTTAAATTTCAAGGACGGAACTGCAGAGATAAGCTTTGAATTAGATTACTCAAAATACAGTACAACCGTGATAGGGTTGCATCGTATGGCTACTAAATCAATCAGCGATATCTGTGGCAGTCCTGCCATCTTGGGGCTTTTGCCCTTTAGATCAGTGACTTTGCGTCCCCTGCTTTCGCAGAGTTTGCCCTTTTTGTGCTACGGTAATCATAAAGCATTATTCGTGCCAATTAATTGTGTAAACTTCTTTGGTTATCTCCAAAGTATTTCCAATTATATGATTATAATAATTAATATAAGATTTATTGAAGCAGGCCGAGAAGATTCTGCGGCTGATTTATGCCGGGGATATGGGATGAGCAGTGAGTCTTTATAAATGGGGTAGTTGGCAGAGCGTGTTACACGTGCCCTGGATCAGATTATTGAATGGCGCGGCAAGCCAAGTAGGCTCCGTTGTGATAACGAACCGGAGAATGTCAGTGGCACACTCGGTTATTGGGCAAAGAAACGAGGTGGCCAGCTTGATTGCATTCTACCGGGAAAGTCACAGCAGAATGCCTGTGTGGAACGCCATAATAGGACTGAATAGCTGGGGATGAATGAATCTGCGACCATTGATGAAGTGCAACTCACCGCAACACAATGGCTTTGGATTTACAATAATGAATGTCCGAGTATGATACCCGGAGGCATCACGCCAGCTATGAAGCTGGCGAAGTTTTTAAACTAAGACTCTCGACTGCATGCCTCAATTAAAAATGAGAGGGTTGCCATAATTCCTTAATAAACAATTGGGATTGCTGAACTCATGGAAGAATAGTTTCCAGCTGCATCAAGAGCGCGGACTGTATAGCTATAAATCGCTCCTTTGGAGCTTCCGGAGATCGTGTCAATAAAATTGGGCGTTACGCTGACTCCGATTCTCGTGCCGTTTCTGTAAATTATATAGTTCGCTACAGCGACATTATCTGTCGAAGGCAGCCAAGCTAAAGCTACCGACCCGAAACTCGAAAATTTCGTGAGTCTCCCGGTTGGTGAAGCCGGGACAGTAGGCGCGGTTTTATCGAAGTTATAGCATGAGACGCCAATGCCACAAGGAAATCCGTCCCATATTTCAAATCCCGTAATGCTTGATTGGACAGGGCCATATCCGCCGCTGTATGCGTTATGGGCTATGATTCGTGTAATTGGAAGATTATAGATACCGGTATTTGGGCCTCTATAATCGACAATTTCTTGACCATTGACGGCGGCCCAGAAGCGTCCGTCGCTGCCGCTTGAGCGGTGCCAGTAAACTTCAAATTTAAACCATGTGCCAACGGGGACTGGGACAACTTCATTTGTTTCATACCAATAGGTATCATCTGGAACGGGACCGTTTGCGTCACTATCTCCTTTAGTAAGCCAAATGAGTTTGCCATCTTTTCTTTTCAGGACGTTAATTGCGATTCGATAATCACCTGAAGCCGCATTGCCACCGTAGCCGCCGGTTTTGAAGCTGAACTGCGCGCGCCAGTTGCCGTTTGTGACAGCACTATCCAGTTTCGAAGCTAAGTCGTCAGAATACTTAAACCAATAGGAGAAATATAAATCCTTTACATCGCCAATAGTCGATGGCCTGGTGATCACAAATGGCGATTGGGAAGTTGCCTCACCTACATCACCTTTTAATTTTACATTTTGGAAAAGCTCATTAATCGTTCCGAACGGTCCGGCAACAGTCCTAATCGTATTGGTAATGTAATTTCCGATGGTTGAAGGCTCAACTGGATCACCTGTAATAAGCTGAATGCCAGAGAAATTAGCGCCTAATGCCCTAATTGGCCAGCTATGACCAGTATCACTATCAGTGCCGGTAATCTGCTGCCATGCACCATTGCCATAGAAGCCATAAGGTGTGCTAATGGAAACTCCCGAGCTGAAATTCGACCTGAATAATATTTTGGCTGCTTGAGCTTGAGTGGCAGTTAAAGTCATGATGGCAATAATTACCATTGCAAAGAACTGCATGTTTCGAATTGATCGTGAAATTCGATTGGCTTGAAATGATTGTAGTGCTTGGTTATCGATGTGCATTTCGATTTCTCCTTCTGGTTACTAGAACAGATCTTGCATTGATGCCTTTTTTAGTCAATATAATTGACTCAAGTTGCAACACGATTACGACTCAACGTAAGCTGATGCGGCTTATCAAGCAACTCTATTGTCTTGAGGCTATTGCCCTTTTGGTTAGGATCAGTGCTGTATGAAACTTGTAATTTCCTTTATAGAGAAATCCCTATGTTTCATGCCGCATCTTGATGGTGAGGAAATGTCGCTCTGTTTATGCTTTGAAAGTGAGCAACAAAATTGAAATTTTTAAATTAGGCTATCAATCTCCATAAAGTTAATAAATTTGCATAACGAATAGGACAAGCAAGCATTGAGAAATACTAATCTAAAACTTTCGGGATAAAACCGGAAATAACCATGGATTATTGCTTTTTATCAAAAAAAGAATGACATTCTCTGTTGCATATTGACAAAAAATGCCAAAACGTCTTTGGAGATTACTGTTTATTAGCTGATGCATTAAACAGGCAGGTGCATCCGGATTCTTCAGAAAATTCTATGAAGTTATCTAATTTAGCTTGTTCTGATTTCTAGTTATGCATAAATGAGACTTATTATTATTAATAATAAATATACTTCAAATTCTCTACTTAAGTAAATATTTTTTATGAAGATGTGATTAATTACGAACGACGCATTAATTAGAATGACAATATAAGTATCGGTATTTATTATCAATCATAGCTGATCAATTGGAATCTATAGGTTTCATTATCAATAAGTTGCATAGTGACATTGTTGACAATAGTCTTGGAGTTAATCATCACGGATGGGATGTGAAGCTGGCCGCTTGAACTTGAGTACGTAGCAATATTCGCCGGTTTATTTGCAAGCGATTTGATACTTGCTGGTTCAAGTTCGAACATATGGGGTGGACTATTGATTAACCGCAAATTGACATCTAATGCGGTACCGGTTCCAATATCAACAGCAAAACTTAAAACGTCTTGACTGAATATGCCGGCGACAGATGTCACAGTTACCTGATTGATAGTTACCAGATTTTCGATGGTAATCGCTGAACCGTCCGAACCTATAATAGGTGCTGGCGAACGGCTGCCGCCGAGGTTGATGTTCGAAACCGGGAGGTCTTCGATCGCGTCGATGGTATTCATGCCATCAAAGATAATTCTTCCAAATACAGTGAAGCCACCATTTTGTGTGTCTAATTGGCTCGGAGGACCGGAATTGTCTGCGAGGTTGACAAACCACTGACTGGTTGCACTATTCGGGTTGCCGCTGATTTTAGCCATGGCGACGGTTCCACGCGTATTGGAAATCTTAAATTCATTTGTAACCGGTGGAAAGGTGTTTACAGCCGAGAGAATTTTTCCGCTAGCGCTGTCAGTGATTTTATAACCGCCGCCTTGAATCACAAAACCAGGGACGCTGCGGTGAAAAATTCCGTTTGTGTATGCATCATTGTTGATGTAGTTAAGAAAGTTTGCGGTAGTTGTAGGTGTATGCGATTCAAATAGTTCTATACAGAACCGTCCAGCGTTGGTATTAAAGCAGGCCACTGGATTGGCATGGGAAAATGGAGGTAAGAGCAGTAGAGAAACAGCCAGCGGGAGTTTGTATTTTTGTTGAATGTTCATGGCGATCCACAGATTTAATTGTTGACTAAAACATTTTACTGATGATAATCAAGATGCATCAAACTTTTTATGCAAATAAATCTGTATCGATGGAATACGCAGTAATCTGTCCATCCGGTTTGGCAAAGGCAGAATTGAGATCAAGTCAAAGTTATGCGTGATACGGGATGAATGAGAGGATTCTGAGTGATGGCGTTAGTTAATAGAATTCTGTTAAAATGGAAAATTCTATTCAAGAGACAAGCAAGGAAGAGTTGTCATGGCTTATGTAGTAACTGAAAATTGTATTAAATGTAAGTACACAGATTGCGTGGATGTATGTCCGGTTGATTGTTTTCGTGAAGGTCCAAATTTTTTGGTGATCGACCCTGATGAGTGTATCGATTGCACATTATGTGTTGCTGAATGTCCGGTGGAAGCCATTTACGCTGAGGATGATGTACCCGATGAGCAGACTCATTTCATCGAATTGAATGCTGATTTATCTAAGAAATGGCGACCGATCATTGAGAAAAAAGAACCCTTGCCAGATGCTGATCAGTGGGCGAGCGTCAAGGACAAGCTGGATCAACTGAAACGTTAAGCTGCGATAGCGGTTAGTATTTCAACTGCCGCATGTTTGACCCTTCGCAACATCCGCAGATTTCCCTAGAAGAAGTATTTAAGCGCTTACTTGCCGGCGGGACGGTTGTCACGCCCAACCAAAGGCTTGCGTTGGCGCTTAAAGGAAAGTTTGATCAGCATCGAATCGATCAGGAGGAGGCAGTCTGGCACTCTGCCGACATCCTGTCCTTTACTAATTTCATCAATCGCATCTATTGCGATGCGCTTTATTCTGCAAGTTTCTCGTCATTGCCTTTGTTGTTGTCGGATGCTCAAGAGCAAGCATTGTGGGAATCGGTTATTCAACAATCCGAAGTCGGAAATACATTACTGAGGGTTTCACAAACAGCGCAATTGGCGCGAGAAGCCTGGCAGCTCGCGCATGCTTGGCAATTGATCTCACAATTAGGTCACTACTTACCTAATGAAGATGGCAGAGCGTTTCTGGGCTGGGTTGAGTCATACCAGAATATCACCGCACTTCAAGGGTTTACTGATCAAGCGCGCCTTTGCAATCTCATTGCGGAATGCTATGAAGCTCTTGAAATAAAGAAATGTGCTTCATTGATTTGCCATGGTTTTGATGCGATTACACCGCAACAAAATGAATTTTTCGAAAAACTGCGGGCTTTAGGTTGCGAGATAACGATAACCGGTTCTCCAATCCAGAAGCAGGTACTGCCGGAAAACGTCCGGCGGGTAGAATACTTGGATAGTATTGACGAGATTTATCATGCAGCTGTGTGGGCGCGATCGAAAATTGACAAGACCGATGCTGAAGTTCGTGTCGGTATCGTGGTGCCAGCATTCGCGAATTATCGTAATGCTTTAATCCGGACTTTTTATGCGGTGCTGCAGCCGGATGTCAGATCAGCTTTGCCAGGTTCGGATCGACCGGTTGCACCGTTTAATGTTTCGCTGGGTTTAGCATTTTCAAGCTATCCAGTCATTGATACTGCGTTCGCTACTTTAGCGCTTGCTGATCGAGAAGTAGAATTTCATCAGGTGAGTCATTGGTTGCGATCGCCGTTTCTAAGAGGCGCTGAAACCGAAATGGGGCAGCGTGCATTACTCGATGCCGCGATCCGGCGTTCTGCCGGGCCAATGATTTCACTGCCGCAACTGCTAATGCTTGTGAAGCGCGTGAATGGCCACAAAAGTTGTCCTATTTTATTGGCATTCCTGACAGAAATTGATGCTTACCGCCTGACAAAATTGCCAAGCGGCGGAAGTCATACGGATTTTGTCAGGGCTATCACAGAAATATTGCAACTTTCTGGTTTTCCGGGGGAGCGTAATTTGAATTCCGATGAATATCAGACCGTTGAAAAATGGCAGTCGCTGCTTGCTGACTTTGCTGCACTCGATCATATTACTTCAAGAATTACTTTTCACGAGGCAATCAGCCGTTTGAAATGGATGGCGGATGATACCGTTTTTCAGCCTGAGTCACCGGAAGCACCGATACAGATTTTAGGAGTGCTGGAGGCCGCGGGGATGTCATTTGACTACCTGTGGATACTGGGCCTCTCGGATGACCAGTGGCCGCTTCGTGCCCGCCCTAATCCGTTTTTACCGCTTGAGTTACAGCGCAAAGCAAAGTTGACATTCGGATCAATTCAAGAATCATCCGCTTTTTGCCGGCGATTAATGCAAGGCTGGTTTTCGAATGCTGAAGAAGTGATCGTAAGTTCACCCAAGTATCGGGATGGACATGATCAACAGATTTTGGCGCCCAGCGGTCTGATTCAATCGATACCTGCTGAAGATCCTGTAATCCCAAAGTGGTTGTCGCATCGCGACTTGATTGTTCAATCGTGTGAGATGCAGCGGATTAAAGATAATCAAGCACTACCGCTTCCAGAAGAAATTGCACAGCAAGGCATTCAAGGAGGCACATCTATCATCAAGGACTATGCTGCTTGTCCATTTCGTGCGTGGGCAAGGCATCGATTGGATATTGAAAGCTTCGACGAACCGCATACCGGTTTGGATGCGAGGGAAAGAGGGTCGTTGGTTCATCAAACACTGGCTGATGTGTGGCGTAGACTGAATACCAAAACGGCATTAGATCAAATCAGTGAAGATGATCTTCAAAAGTTAATTGCGGAAATCGTTGGCAGCGCGATTTCGGTATTGCGGAAAGCTCGTCCTGCATTGTTGCCGGATCGTTTCCTGCAAGTCGAACAACGGCGTCTGATCCGATTGATACGTGAATGGCTGGATGCCGAGAAAAATCGTGATTGCTTCACCGTGATTGCAATCGAGGAAAAGTGCTATATCCAATTAGATAACCTGAGACTCAGCATGCGGCTCGATCGGCTGGATGAATTGGCGGACGGGCGGCATATTATTATCGACTACAAAACCAGTAAACAATCCATTCAATCGGTACTTGGAGAACGGCCGGATGAACCGCAGTTGCCGCTTTATATGACGATGCCCGATCTGGAACTGGGGGTTGCGGGGATTGCGTTTGGAATCGTGAAATCCGGCGAAATAGGGTTTGTTGGGCTAACGGACAGCTCGGGTTTGTTGCCAGGGATAAAAGATTATTCTCAATTAACTGGTTGCAAGTCTTTTAATAGCTGGCAGGAAATCATTACCGCATTTCGACAGAATCTGACAAATCTCGCCGTTGGGTTTTGTAGCGGTGAAGCGAGCGTGGATCCTAAGAAATTTCCAGCAACCTGTGAATTTTGCGATCTGCATATGTTTTGCAGGATTTATGAGCGCGTCAATGACTCTCCGGATGAGGAGGGACAATAAAATGCCGGTAACTCGTTTCGTTCCGGATGCTGACGAGCGCATCCTCGCTTTGGATCCTTCCCGATCATTTATCGTGCAAGCGCCTGCTGGATCTGGAAAAACTTCGATTTTGATACAGCGGTATCTGAGGTTGCTCGCTTGCGTTGATGCGCCCGAGGAGATTGTGGCGATTACATTTACGCGAAAAGCTGCCGCGGAAATGCGAGCCCGTGTTCTGGCGGCTTTACAGATTGATCAGCCGACAGAGCAAGACGAATCACCGAATGGAAAATTAAATCGGGAATTAGCAGAAATGGTTTTGCAGCGAGATCGTCAAGCCGGTTGGCAAATTGCGGAAAACCCGGAACGATTAAGAATACAGACCATAGATTCCCTGTGCGCCAGCTTGACCCGGCAAATGCCGGTTCTGTCGAAATTCGGTGCGCAACCTGAAACGATTGAGGATGCGGCCCGTTTTTATTCGGAAGCCGCTCGTGCGACGTTGAGATTGATGGAGCAAGACGTGGCGATTGCAAATGATGTTGAGCGGCTACTCGAGCATCTGGACAATGATCTTGCGCGAATAGAAACATTGCTGGCCGATATGCTGGCGCGGCGCGATCACTGGTTGCGCCATCTGCATGCAAGAACTCGAGAGGAATTGGAATGTTCGCTGCAGAATTCCCGCCGTAACGCTCAACAGAAGACTTTTCAGTTATTGCCCGAAGCTCTGCAAAGTGAGTTGTTGCAGTTACTGCGGTATGCGGCTGTAAACCTTCTCGCGGAGGACAACAAGTCGGTTATCACTTGCTGTGCAGAGCTTGAGGCATTGTCAATGGCGACTATCGAGCAGTGGCAAGGGATTGCAGAGTTTTTGTTAACCAAAGAGAACGCCTGGCGAAAAAGAATTTCAAGCAAAGAAGGTTTTCCTTCGGGAAAAACCAAAATCGAAAAAGATACAGCAAAATCCTGGAAGGATCGGTTCGAATCGCTGATTGCTAAATTGACTCAGGAGCAGGACTTCCGGCAAGGATTACAGACAATGCGTCAGCTTCCGCCGCCCAATTATTCCGAGCAGCAATGGGAAATTCTTGGAACGATTATGCGGTTACTACCTTATGCAGTGGCGCAACTACAAGTTATTTTCCAAGAAAGCGGTTGCGTGGATTTTTCGGAAGTCGCGCAACGCGCAATATCGGCGCTTGGCAACCCGCAGGCGCCGACAGATTTAGCATTGGCGCTGGATTACCAGATCAAACACTTATTAATCGATGAGTTTCAAGATACTTCCATCAGTCAATTTGAATTGATCGAGAAACTTGTGACTGGTTGGGAAGATACGGATGGTCGCAGCTTGTTTGTAGTGGGAGATCCGATGCAATCAATCTATCGTTTTCGCGAAGCGGAAGTGGGTTTGTTTTTACGGGCTCGTAACTTTGGGATTAATAATCGAAAGCTTCAGCCAATAACACTCAGTGCGAATTTCCGGTCCCAGCAAGGAATTATCGATTGGGTGAATAAAACATTCTCACAGATCATGCCAGATGAAGAGGATAGTGTATCCGGTGCGATAACATTTTCGCCTTCCGTTGCGACGCATCCAATGCTAAACGGTGATGCTGTAAAAATATATCCCGAGTTTACAGGTGATCCTGCCGCCGAAGCTGCTAAGGTCATTGAAATTATTAAATCCAGCCGGCACGATTATCCAACGGACTCGATTGCAATTTTAGTGCGGAACCGAAGTCACTTGCATGAAATCGTGAAGCAACTGCAAAAAAATGATTTGCGTTTTCGTGCGATCGATATCGAAATATTACGTACCAAGCCAGTCGTGCAAGATCTGCTGGCGCTGACCCGTGCAATAATCAATCCTGCTGACCGGCTTGCTTGGTTTGCGCTGCTGCGTGCGCCATGGTGCGGTTTGTTGTTGCAAGATATTACCGCGCTGATGGCCATAGACCAGCAAGATAACTCTTCGCAAATTGCCGTCACCAAACGGAGTGTGTGGGAATCGATGAGTGACGAAACACAATGGGGAAAAATCTCTAGCGATGCAAGAAATCGAATTCGCAACCTGCGCGAAATTCTTAAACCCTGCGTGATACATCGCCGGCGCCAATCACTGCGTGTAACAGTGGAAGCGGCTTGGAACGCTTTAGGTGGCCCTGGTTGCGCCAGCCATGGCACTCAGGATGAGAAAGGCATCATGAAGCATTTGGATGATGCAGCGATTTATCTGGATTATCTTGAAGATCAAGAAGTGGCGGGTAACATTCTGGATTTAGCACGATTTCAGAGCGGACTTGATGCGCTTTATGCTGCTCCGGACTTGACTGCCGATAGCTCATTACAAATTATGACAATTCATAAAGCCAAGGGGCTTGAGTTCGATACTGTTATTGTACCTGGACTTGGTTACATGCCTCGCAACAAGGAAAAACAGCTGTTGCAATGGATAGAACAGCCTCGCGATCAGTTTGTATACGAAAATTTTGCCACTGCGGATTTATTGTTGGCACCTGTCCGGAGGACGGGTACGGAAATTGATCCGATCTATACTTGGTTGGAAAAGCTCGATTGGGATAAAGGGCAACTGGAATCGGATCGGCTATTGTATGTTGCTGCGACCCGTGCAAAGAAATTTTTGCATTTTCTGGGTCATGTTGAGTTATCAACAGCCAGAAATGACTGGAGTGAATTGAAAAGACCAAAAAGGGGGTCGCTGCTTGATAGGCTCTGGCCGGTCGTAGAGCCAGTTTTCTCGAGTGTTGCGAATGCAGTTTCAAGGGAGAATGACTCGACAAATGACAGTTACGTCAACGAAATTAGGAAAGTATTCAACCAAGAAATCATCCGATTGAAATCAGGCTGGGTTTTACCGGATGCTCCCGAGTCTATCAAATTGAAAAAGATGCAGGAGAGCATGCCAATTCATGATGCGATTGATTTCTATTGGGTAAGTGATATGGCGCGACATGTTGGGACGGTTGTACATCGTTGGTTACAACAAATTGCGGAAGATGGTCTCTCAATGTGGTCTGTTAAACGTATTGAGAGATTGCGAAATCAATTTAAACACAATCTGTTAGCATGCGGAATGAATGGTAATGATGATCAAGTGCAAGCTGCGGTTGAACGCATCATGCTGAGTTTGACAAGAGTCATTACGGATGATCGTGGGCGTTGGATCTTAGGATCACATCAATACGCCCATAATGAGTTTAAGATCACATCGGTTTTAAACAACAAGGTTACTAATTGGGTGATTGATCGTACATTTTGCGATTCGAAAAATATCCGTTGGATTATCGATTACAAAATCAGCAGCCATGAGGGATCCGATTTGCAAGGATTTCTTGATCGTGAGAAAGTACGCTATCAAAATCAAATGCATAATTATGCAAAACTCATGCAGCAGATGGATTCGCGGTTAATAAAACTGGGAATTTATTTTCCATTGGTGAGCGGTTGGTGCGAGTGGGAATTTTGGGAGTAGTTTTTTCAGAAACTTTTTTAATTATTTTTAAGGTTTATATAATTTTTCTAGTTGAAGTGATATTGCTAGTTATTGTATAAGAAGGACAAAATCGCTATGGCTGTAAGAAATCCATTGAGATGGAAAGGTAATTTTATGACAAATGACTTGACTTTGGACCCCAAGGTCGACTAGCCTGAGAGGCGTAGCTAAATTAGAGGGGAAGTAGAGTTTAATTTAGCTGCCGAAATTTTAAGCAGTACTAATTAATTAGTATTAGAAGCAGTAGAAGAAAAGAGAAGTAGTTTTGATTAACAGATAGGAGGTAGAAAGATGGCAACAACGTATGGCACAACGAGTAGCGCGTCGAGCGCGAGCTATGACATGTCGCTGTGGTACGACTCGAAGTACTACAAACTGGGCATGGGCACCATGCTGCTGGTAGCGATATTCTGGATCTGGTACCAAAGGACATTTGCGTATTCACACGGAATGGACTCGATGGAACCGGAATTTGACAAAGTATGGATGGGACTGTGGCGGGTACACATGACCCTGATGCCTTTGTTTGCATTGGTAACCTGGGGCTGGATACTGAAGACCCGTGACACCAAAGAGCAATTGGACAACCTGGACACCAAATTGGAAATCAAACGTTATTTCTACTGGATGATGTGGCTGGGTGTTTACTTGTTTGGTGTTTACTGGGGCGGCAGCTTCTTCACCGAACAAGATGCAAGCTGGCACCAAGTAATTATTCGTGACACCAGCTTCACGCCAAGTCACGTGGTAGTGTTCTACGGCTCATTCCCGATGTACATCGTATGTGGTGTAGCATCCTACCTGTACGCGATGACCCGTCTGCCACTGTACAGCCGCGGCACATCATTCCCGCTGGTAATGGCGATTGCAGGCCCATTGATGATTCTGCCGAACGTCGGTTTGAACGAATGGGGTCATGCATTCTGGTTCATGGAAGAACTGTTTAGCGCGCCATTGCACTGGGGCTTTGTAATTCTGGGCTGGGCAGGCTTGTTCTCGGGCGGTATTGCAGCACAAATCGTCACCCGTTACTCAAACCTGACTGACGTAACCTGGAACGGTGCAAGCCGCGAAATTCTGAACAACAGAATTGTTCCTTAATTTCTGAGTAAGAATGTCACACCTGCAAGCCAGGTGTGACAGAAGAAATTAAGTAACGAAGAGAAAAGATGAAAACGGGCTAAGGCAGGCGATGTAAAAGGAAGTAAAGGGAATCGTCGAGTTTTCATATTTAATATCACACGAAATGAAGAAGGGAGGGTCTAGTGAGTAGAACAGACGAAATTTTAGCAGCGGCAAAGATGCCGCCAGAAGCGATCAGGATGTCCAGATATATCGACGCGGTATATTTTCCGATCCTGTGCATCTTGTTGGTAGGAACATTCCACATGCACTTCATGCTGTTGGCAGGTGACTGGGATTTCTGGCTTGACTGGAAAGACCGTCAATGGTGGCCGGTAGTAACACCGATCGTAGGCGTTATGTATTGCGCGGCACTGCAATATTACCTGTGGGTAAACTACCGTTTATCCTACGGTGCGACACTGTGTATCGTATGCCTGTTAGTCGGAGAATGGCTGACCCGTTACTGGGGATTCTACTGGTGGTCACACTACCCGTTGAATTTTGTACTGCCATCAACGATGATACCTGGCGCATTGATGCTGGATACCATATTGCTGCTGACCGGTAACTGGCTGATCACGGCACTGTTGGGTGGTGGATTCTGGGGATTATTCTTCTATCCTGGCAACTGGCCGATTTTTGGACCGACCCACTTACCGCTGGTAGTAGAAGGCGTACTGTTATCAGTAGCTGACTACACAGGCTTCTTATATGTACGTACCGGTACACCGGAATATGTACGCCTGATTGAACAAGGCTCACTGCGTACCTTTGGTGGTCACACCACGGTTATTGCGGCATTCTTCTCAGCGTTTGTATCGATGTTGATGTACTGCGTATGGTGGTACTTTGGCAAGATCTACTGCACCGCATTCTTCTATGTTAAAGGAGAAAGAGGACGCATCTCTATGAAGAACGACGTAACCGCATTTGGTGAAAAAGGCTTTGCACAGGGGATTAGATAATGAATATAAGAAGCATATTTAAGCTGGGCGTATTAGGCCTGTATGGAGCGGCAATAGGAGCGGCCTCACTGGCACTGACACTGACAGTAGATGTTCAGACAGCGGCGGCGCACGGTGAACGTTCGCAAGAACCGTTCCTTCGTATGCGTACGATTCAATGGTACGACCTGAAATGGCAACCGAAAGTCACCAAAGTGAACGACATTGCAACGATTACCGGTAAATTTCACTTGGCGGAAGACTGGCCACGTGCGGTAGGCAAGCCGGAACGCGCATTCTTCAACGTAGGTAGCCCGAGTCCGGTGTTTGTACGTTTAAGCACCAAATTGAATGGCGAACCGACGTTTATTTCTGGACCGTTGCAAATTGGCCGTGACTATGAATTTGAAGTCAGACTGAAAGCAAGGATTCCAGGACGCCATCACATGCATGCGATGGTAAACGTCAAAGAAGCGGGTCCGATCGCAGGACCGGCATCGTGGATGAACATCTCAGGCAACTGGGATGACTTCACCAACCCGGTAACCACTTTGACAGGCAAAACCATTGATCTGGAGACATTTAACTTCAGTAATGGCGTGTTCTGGCACTTGGTATGGTTAGGCTTAGGCTGCTTCTGGATTGGCTACTATGTAGCACGTCCGATGTTCCTGCCACGTAGCCGTGTACTGTTAGCCTACGGTGACGAACTGCTGCTGGATCCAATGGATCGTAAAGTAGGGATGGCAGTAGCGATCCTGACCTGTGCACTGGTATGGGGCGGCTATCGTTATACCGAAAGTGTCCATCCATACACAGTACCGATCCAAGCGGGTGAATCGAAAGTAGAACCGATGCCGATTGCACCGAATCCGGTTGCGATCAAGGTAACGCACGCTAACTACGACGTACCTGGACGTGCCCTGCGTGTAACGATGGAAATCACCAACAACGGTGACTCGACAGTCAACATTGGCGAGTTCACGACAGCGGGTGTCCGTTTTGTAAACGACTTGGGACGCAAATATCTGGATCCTGACTATCCACGCGAACTGGTAGCAACCGGTTTGACGATGGAAGATGAAAGAGGGATTGAACCAGGAGAAACCCGGGAAGTTAAGATGGAAGCCAAAGACGCGTTGTGGGAAGTACAACGTTTGATGGCGCTGTTGGGTGACCCGGAAAGCCGCTTTGGTGGTTTGTTGATGACATGGGATGACGAAGGCAATCGTTATATTAACAGTATTGCTGGCGCAGTAATTCCAGTCTTTACCAAGCTATAAGATAGAGCGAGTCTGAACACCGGTACACCACTGTCGCAAGACAGCCGGTGTACCGGTTTTTTTATATGGGTAGAGAACAAAGAAAATTTAAGGTGCAACAAAGAATGCGGACAAAAGAACTGGCAAAAATAGAGGCACTAACGCGAAAGGAGGATTTGTCGTGGTCAGACAAATAGCACGAGCAGGGATTGCGGCCTTTATGCTTGTTATGACACTTTACACAAGCACAGCCGGCGCCCATGGCAAGGTAGCCATGGAAGATGACAGTTGTATGCGCCGGATAGGCGAAAACATGATCCACCTGAGTATCTATCAACCCCAGGTTGATGAAGAAGGGCACTACTGCACGGATATACCCAAAATGGGAAGCACGATCCTAGTGATAGACTTAGTGGATCCTGCACTGAGAGAGATGCCGATCGGGATGAAGATAATCAGAGGCGATCGGACGGAAGGAGAAACCGTCACGGATCTGCGTCCGGCGGTATATCAGGATGGAGTTATCAGCACGCAAAAAGCGCTGGAACAAGGAAAATATCTCATACAAGTGACTGCCGAAGGCGTGCCGCCCCTGCACTATGAATATCATCTGCGCGTTGAGATGATTAATTATGCGGATGCATTTAGAGCGTCGGTAGGGCCACTGGTCGGTCTATTGCTGACCGCCATACTTGGGTATAAACTCATCCGGTCAAGACGATTCAGGGAATGGATGGCATCACGCAGCTCGAAAGGAACTGAAAAAGTCGATGGCGGAGCAAAATCATCGGCAGTCGACGAAGAAAAGACATCAATCAACAAACAAACTAAAGACGGGGAATCCTAGCGATGTTAGTAGAAAGAAGTGGAACAATAAAACAATTGGTAATAGCGGGAATCATGGCGGTCAGCGTCATGTTCACGACACAAGTGCAAGCGCACGGAGGGTTAGCGCTGGCGGAAGATATGTGTGTATTGACGGTAGGCCCCTACCGGATGCACTTTACCGGCTATCAGCCATTATCGCAAGAAGAAGAATTTTGTGAAGACATACCGGAAGTAGGGAAAACGGTCATAGCGTTGGATTACATACAAGAAGAGCTGCGTCCGTTACTAACGGAAGTGCGGATAATCCGGGATACGGGATCAGAAGCGAATCTCGACGAGATCACGGTCTTTCATTTACCGCCGAAGGTATACCCGACAGCATCCATAACGATTGATCATACCTTCCCGGAAAAAGGCAAGTTTGTAGGATTGGTAACGGTGTCCGGCGGGCCGCAAGAGTATGTGTCGCGGTTTCCGTTTTCAGTGGGAGAAGGACGGCCAACACCGAAAATAGCCATCATTGCGCCGATCGTGCTGGTGGTTGCCGGTGTGGCTTTCTTGATGATGCGCAAACGTAAATCCGACGGCGCCGCTGCGTAGTTAGTAAGATTTTGACAGAGATTAAGGATGGGTATTGAACTCATCCTTTCTCTGAGAATCAAAGATGAAATAAATTACAAGCATTGAGGAAAATTGTGCAAAACAAAAGGTTATGGTATTTCGGTTCTAGGAGAACTTCAGTCTTTGTAGCACTAATGTGTTTGCTCTCCATGTTATTTCAAGCAAATTCTGTATTTGCTCACGCCGCATTAGTCAAATCCGATCCACCGCGTCGAGCGGCGCTTGCTGTATCACCGAAACATATTCAACTCTGGTTCAACGAAAAGATTGAAGGAGCATATGCTTTAATTACAGTTAAGGATTCGCAACAGAATGTTGTCACTACAAATAATCCCGAAACCGTCGCAGATGACCCTAAATCTATTGTTTTAAGTTTGCCCCAGCTTGAGCCTGGACGATATATGGTGCATTATCGTGTCATGTCTGTTGACGGGCATGTTATTGAATCCAATTTTGATTTTAATGTAAAAAAATAATATGTAACAAAAAATGCTTGAAGTTATTGCCACATTTGCGCGCTGGAGTCAACTTGCGGCAAATCTGATTTTATTGGGTGGTTGTGTTTTTCTATTTATATTAAGTGCTAATAAGTCGGCATACGCAAAGAAATGGCCTGAAAAATTAGAGCGTTCATTTATCGGGCTTGCAATCACGATTCCGATAGCTTTATTGGTGATTGTATTTGCAACTATCCTGCAAATTACTGGTGATGCAGTCAATTTAAAACACCCTGGCGTGTGGTTAAATTTTCTGAATGAAACCAGGGTAGGACAAATCTGGATTGGTCGTTTCATCTTTGCAGTAATCCTTCTTCTATTCATAATATACCTGCGCAAGGTAACACGCGTTCGCTGGCACTACGCAGCTTGTGCTTCTATTGCAGCTTTACCGCTTATAGCGAGTTCATTCGCTAGTCACAGCGCTGCTGAAGGAGTGTCAATATCAGCCATTGCGCCTTATGCATTACATCAAGTTTTCGCAGGCATTTGGTTTGGCGCTTTGCCGGCTCTATTTCTCCTGTTTTATTCATCAGAACAAAGTGTTGATGTTGGCACTCATCGATTAGCTATAGAGACGGCTCAGCGTTTTTCCATAATCGCGTTACCGATTATGATATTGATTATCCTAACCGGGCTTGTTGTGAGCGATCGCATATTTGCGGAACAATATGCTGCCTTGGTAGCTACTGAATATGGGTGGTTGCTCAGTTCTAAACTACTTCTGCTTGGAATTATTCTTGTAATTGCCTGGCGAGTCCGGCCGGATTGGCTACCTGCGTTGCAGAGTAATGAGCAGACAGAAGATGGGTTAGTTGAAAACCGGAATAACATTTCGAAATGGGTGCGAATCGAGTTTATTCTGGCACTTGTTTTGATATTGCTGGCTACGATCATTTCGAATACAACGCCAGCTAAGTATACGCCTATTGATAACTGGCCTTTTCCGTTTCGATTCTCGATTGATGCAACATGGAATCAACCCGGCGTCGCATCACAGGTTTGGATTGGCATGGCAATTGTTGCACTGGCTTTTGTCGTGATTGGGTGGGGACAATTCCGGAATTGGAGTGGCAGGCGTCTGGTAATCATTCCGATGCTGCTCTTGTTATCAGGATTCGCAGTAACGTTACCTCCTTTGACGATCAAAGCTCATCCTGAAACTTATCGCCAACCACCGATTCCGTTTGATACGACCTCGATAGCAAACGGTGCCACACTTTATGCTCAGCATTGTGTCGATTGTCATGGTATTCAGGGGAAAGGTAATGGCATCAAATCGAGAACATTATCAACTAAGCTGCCCGATTTACTGATGGAGCTTCATGTTAATGATCATACACCGGGTGATTTTTATCATTGGATAAGTTTCGGGATGGTTGATACCGACATGCCAGGTTATGCCGATAAAATTCCCGAAGAAGGCCGCTGGGATTTAATTAACTTTGTTCATGCATTATCGAGAGGTTATCAAGCACGTATTCTGACACCGGAAATTGTACCCGATAAAGCATTTGCAAAACCCCCTGTCTTTTCTTATACAACTCAGGATGGCAGCCATGGCGCATTGCAGGATTTTCGTAATCGTCAACCGGTATTACTCGTTAACTTTTCGTGGCCGCAATCGAAACAACGAATCGAACAACTCAGGCATTTCTATGGCAAGCTAAGAGAGCAAAATATCGCATTATTAGCAGTGCCAACCAAGCAACTCACTACTGATGAATTGGCGCAAGTAATGGATGACCTGCCATTTCCCGTTGTTACCCAAGGTTTTGAAGAGATTACAGCTAGCTATGCACTGTGGCGGAGGACACTGAGTACTCCGGATATTATCGGGCGAGGTACGGTTCCGGATCATCTGGAGTTTTTGATCGACCGTAGTGGGTATTTACGTGCACGTTGGATTCCATCCATAGACCAATCCGGTTGGTCGGATATCGATGCCTTGATCCAGCAAGTCAATTTGTTGAATCGTGAGCGAATGGCAATGCCGTTTCCGGAAGATTCGGTTCGCTAGTTTCATTGATTACAATTTTCTGACGCAGCGATAGTTATGCGCGTGTTATCGCAACCAGCTCCAGCGTATTCCTTTTGTTCCGGTTTTTAAGTCCACAAACCCCAATTTCCCTAATGACATCCTATTTTATGCAATGCTCCGATTGTGATTGCAGACCGGAAATCAGCATTGCTTGTGGCGATTGAACAGGACTGATTTGAATCTGCTTGAAGCAGGCGTGTTCGATTTTTATTTCAAGCATGCGTTCAAGTGGAAACTGCAGAACATGGCAAATGATGATCCGGATAACACCTCCATGGGTAACAAGCAAAATTTTTTGCCCGTTAAATTGTTGTTGAACGGCATGCCAAGCCGATAAAACGCGCGTCATGAAAATAGGCAAATATTCGCCGTTTGGCGGCGGATGGTTAAACGGATCCCGCCAGAAACACGCCAAAGCATCGGCATCGATACGCATCAATTCTGCGGACGATCGATCTTCCCAATCACCGAAATGGATTTCCTGGATGCGTTCATCGCATGTAACGGGAATGGCATAGCGTTGACCGATTGCTTCGGCGAAGTCCGCGCACCGCGCGAGGGGAGAAGTGACGATTTGTTGCCATTCGATGGGACGATTTTCCATGGCCTTCCACATTTGCGCCCAACCGGTCCGAGTGAGCGGATGATTGGTGCTGCCGCAATAGCGGCCGCTGTGAACGGTTTCGCCGTGTCTGAGTAAATCGATTTGTGTTGGCATCGGTTACTCCGCAAACTGTTGACCTGATACTTGCGCTTCGGCGAAAGTCGCCATGCCGTTGTGCAGGTTGCAAGCCAGGCGCAGCAAAGGTAGCGCTGTTGCTGCGCCGCTGGCTTCGCCGAGCCGCATCTCAATAGCGAGCAGCGGTGTCGCATCGAATGCCTGAAGCACGATGCGATGACCGGGTTCGGCTGACCGGTGCGAAAAAATAAACCAATCTTTGCAGCCTGGAACGATTGATTCCGCTGCCAGAGCAGCGACCGAGCTGATAAAACCATCGATCAGCAGCGGCAATCCGATTTGCGCGCCGCGGAGATAGGCGCCGGTCAGTGCGGCAATTTCAAAACCGCCTAGGCGGCGTAACGCATCCAGCGGCGAATCAATCTGCGCGCGATGATAAGACAGCGCTTGGGCGATAACGGCTGCTTTATGCGCAATTTGCGCGGCAGTAAGGCCGGTGCCTGAGCCGGTCAGCGCTTGCGAGTCACGATTCAACAAAGCACAGGCCAGCGCTGTCGCGCTGGTAGTATTGCCGATACCCATTTCACCGCCGATAAAGATGTCGACAGAGTGCTGCTGTGCTCGCTCGATTGCATCGAAGCCGGCGGTCAGAGCTGCGGATAATTGCTGCTCCGTCATGGCCGGGGCGTGCAAAAAATTGGCAGTGCCTGAGCCAAGCCGGCGATGGATGACGCCAGGCAGGGCTTCGACATCGTTGACCGTGCCGAGATTGACGACTTCCAACGTCGCGCCAATTGCTTTGGCCAACACACTGATTGCCGCGCCGCCTCGTGAGAAATTGCGGATCATTTCACCGGTAACCGCTTGCGGGAATGCGGAAACGCCTTCGTTAGCAATACCGTGATCGGCAGCGAAAATACTGATATGCACGCGATCGGCGCAGGGTTTAACGGTATGCTGCATAGCAGCAAGCTGAATTGCCGCAGTTTCCAGGAGGCCCAGCGCACCGGGCGGCTTGGTGAGTTGCATCTGGCGCTGTAGCGCTTGATGGCATGTTGTTTCGTTGAGAGAGCAGACAGGTTCCCGCAGCCATGCGGGTGTGAGCAGCCGAGTCATAACGGTTTTCCTTTCAAAACCAGCGGCAGACCGGCGACAGTCAGGACCACCTGATCGCAGACTTTTGCTAAATCCTGATGTAGCCGACCCGCTTCATCGCAATAGCGCCGGCTTAATTCACCCAAAGGTGTGATTCCCATGTTGGTTTCGTTGCTGACTAAAATGAGCGGCCCCGATACGCGGGCGAGTACATCCAGAAAAGCGCTGTGTTCAATGTCGATTCGTAACGGATCTGGGTGGATCAGCAGATTCGTCGTCCAGAGTGTCAGGCAATCGATTAATAGACAGCGTGTTTCAGTTGCGTGTTGAGTCAATGCCGAAGCGAGTTGCAGTGGCTCTTCCACGACCTGCCAGTGATCTGGCCGCCGCGCCCGGTGCGCGGCAACTCTTGCGCGCATTTCGTCATCTCCGGCAGTCGCAGTTGCGATATAGGTGACCGGCAATCCGCTGGCTGTTGCCAAACGCTCTGCCAGGCGGCTTTTACCCGACCGTACACCACCTAGGATCAATGTTTTTGTCGCGCTCATGGAGTACACGAAGGCAAGTTGAGCATGTGATATAAACGCGCAGTATCCAGATATTGATCCACACAATCCGCTAATCGATTTATCTGAGCATCGCGCACCGCGTGGTAATCAAAAGCAATGCATGTATTTTTAAAACCGGCCCAGGTTAATAGTTCATTACAGGCAAGGGGTGATTCAAAAATGCCATGCAGATAGGTTCCCAGTATCAATCCATCGCCGCTGATAGCGCCATCATTTCCGTGCGCTAAGTGGAACACTGGTTGATAATGCGCATGAAACGTGGAGACCCCCGCATGAATCTCGTAGCCAGTCATGGCAACTTCGCTCGCAGCGAATCGTCCCTGAATGTTGCGGAGTATTTTATCGGCTTTCAGCGTTGTCTCCATATCAAAGCAGGCGAACCCTGCTGAGCTGCCTGCATCACCTTCATAGCCATCAGGATCATGAATCAATTTCCCAAGCATTTGAAAACCGCCGCAAATACCTATCAACTTCCCGCCATAGCGTAAATGACGATGGATTGCTGGCTCCCAGCCCTGTTGGCGTAACCAATTGAGATCTGCGCGGACGCTTTTAGAACCGGGTAGAATGATCAAATCCGCTGGCGGGATGGTGTCGCCGGGACCGATGAACTGCAAATGAACGTGCGGCTGCAAACGCAACGGATCGAAATCGGTATGATTGCTGATACGCGGCAGTGCCGGAACAATAACCCGGAAATGTTTCTGCTCCGAGGATGCTTTTGAAACATTAGCACAAGGTAAAGCATCTTCGGCTTCAAGGTGTAAACCCTGCAAGTAAGGAATAACACCCAACACCGGCTTGCCGGTATATTGCTCCAGCCAATCCAATCCGGAATCAAGCAATGCTTTATCGCCACGGAAACGATTGATGACAAACCCTTGGATACGCGCTTGTTCGCTTTCGCTCAATAATGCCAATGTGCCTGCCAGATGCGCAAATACACCGCCACGATCGATATCGGCAATGAGAACAACCGGGCAGTCGACCGCTTCGGCAAAGCCCATATTCGCTATGTCATTGGCGCGCAGATTGATTTCAGCAGGTGAACCGGCGCCTTCGGCGATAATTTTGTCGTATTGCCCGCAGAGTCTTGTATGCGAATCAAGCACCGCACCAAGCGCCTTCGATTTATAGTCATGAAAGTTGCATGCATCCATGTTGGCGATGGCATGACCGTGAATGATGATCTGTGCATTCTTGTCCGAAGTAGGTTTCAGCAATACCGGATTCATATCGGTATGCGGCGCCAATCCGGCGGCCAACGCCTGTACCGCCTGAGCCCGGCCGATTTCCCCGCCATCGGCGGTGACGACACTGTTGAGCGCCATATTTTGCGGTTTGAACGGTGCGACACGCACGCTTTGTCGTGCCAGCCAGCGGCAAAGTGCGGTTACCAGCATGCTTTTGCCGGCATCGGACGTGGTGCCCTGAATCATCAGTGTTTGCGCATTCATGATATTACAGATCGATACCTGATTGCGCCTGGATGCCGGCACGGAACGCGTGTTTGATGTCGGTCATTTCGGTAACGGTGTCGGCGGCATCGCATAGCGCTTCGGGCGCGCCGCGGCCGGTGATGACGACATGCTGCATCGGCGGACGGCTTTTCAGATCGCCCAGCACTTGTTGCAGATCAAGCCAGCCGAATTTGAGCGGGTAGGTCAATTCATCGAGCACAATCAAGTCAAATGACGGATCGCGCAACATGGTTTGCACTACCTCCCAGCCAAGGCGCGCGGTTTCGGTATCGTGCTCAAGATTCTGTGTATCCCAAGTGAATCCCTCTCCTAGGACATGCCAAACCACGTTTTCCTGTTTGCGGAAAAACGCTTCTTCACCGGTATCTGAGCGGCCTTTGATGAATTGCGCGACACCCACGCGCATACCATGGCCTAACGCGCGCGCCATCATACCGAATGCCGAGCTGGATTTGCCTTTTCCGTTACCAGTGAGTACCAACAGTAATCCCTGTTTGCGATCGGCGCGTGCGATGGCGGCGTCAATGACCTCTTTTTTGCGTTGCATGCGCACGCGATAACGCTCTGCGCGTTCGGAATCAGTCATCAGTTTAACCGGTTGTGGTGTTGCGCGAATTAAGCTGATGAACAGCTGTAAATAACACGTGTACTCCGATGGCTATAGCAGAATAGAAAACGAATGTTTCGATATACATTGGAAAATATTTCAGCAATTGCTCGCCGAATTCTGCGAAGCTGGTTTCTGCGATACGGCCGGAGAAGAAATAGAATCCGCCGCTGGAAAATAATCCGCACAGTATTAACCCTGTGGATGCGCTGATAAACAATGGCACCAGGGTGCTCCAGCTGAATTGATAATGTTGTGCAAACCAGCGCCCGGCCAACCATAATGAAGCATATGCCGGCAGCATGAATAGATAAGCAGGCGTCATGCAATAATCACTGACTCCGCCCCAGGTAGTGGCAGAAATGTCTAAGCCCCAGCCCAACGCAAAGAACGCCGGTAATGTCCAAGCAGATCGTAAGTAGATTCCGGCAAGGAAGAAAATCGCCCAGGATGCATCGGCTAGGTTATGGACGGTGGCGAAATGATGGCTGCGTGTCGCTATCATCAGCGCTGCAAGTAACAATCCGATAGCGATCTGGTTGCGAGTGGATAATGTCAGCATAGGTATTACTCCTTCTAGGGTTGATAACGGACCATGGCAAAAAAGCTTCGCCCGGCTTGATTATAAAACGCCGCGGTTTCATAGTGTTCGTCGGATACGTTGTCGATGCGGCCTTGCAAGCGCCATTTTGGCGCGAACTGATATTCTGCGCGCAAATCCAACTTCGCGTATGCATCCAGTTTTCGCGTATTGGCCAAGTCATCGTAGCGTTGACCTTCCACCAGCAGCATGCCGCCGACGGCATATTTACCGAATTCGCGGTTCAAATCCAGCCTGAACGATTGCTCGGCACGTCGCGGCAATATATTTCCGCGATCGGATCCCGATCCGCGATCGACCGGTTCCATCAGCGTCAAATGGGTATTGACTTGCCATGCCATGATTTGTGTAGACAATATCCCTTCAATGCCGCGGATACGAGCTTGCTCGATATTGTTCGGCGCGAATATTCTCGCATCGTACGCGATCAAATTGTCGATACGTGTTTCATACGCATTGATCGACCAGTTGCCCCAGTTAGCATGGCCGCGCGTGCCGAATTCATAGCTGAGAGAGTCTTCGGGTTTGAGATTAGGGTTGCTGAAGCCGGGAAAATATAACTCATTGAATGTCGGCGCCTTGAAAGCGCTGCCGAAGTTGGCGATCAATAAAAATTTGTCGGATAGCGGATAACTCCATCCGGCGTTGCCGGTAACACGGCTGCCGAATTGTTGATTATCGTCATGCCGGATCGAAAATTGCAAGTTATGTGCGGCGATATTGGCTTGATGCTGCGCGAATACCCCCCAATTGGTGCGTGACATTACCGTGTAGGCTTCGGTGCTGTTGATATGATCGCGCTGATAATCCATGCCCAGCGTAAGCTGCTGGTCTTTTGCGACAGTGAAAGTATTTAAAACCGAAACGTTATCTCGCGTGGTATTGAACCGGGACTGAAAAGCGGTTCCCAAAAAATTGTCACTGTCTTCCCGGCTGCTGCCCGCGATCAAATTGAAATTCCAGAATGCAACCGGCGCGTAACGGATGGTGCCGCCGACAACTTGCTGCATTAGCACGGTTTTATTGGCGAAACTGCCATCATAGTACGCTTTTCCGGTGGATTGCATGAAATTGGTTTCGATTTCCAAGCCATTTTGAAAACGGTAGCCACCGCGCATGCTGCCCGCAACATTCCGATAGCCATCGCGATCGAACAATGCGGGGTCGGATGAATCGACAAAACACCCGGCGCTGCTGGTGCCGTTGCAAGCGTTGAAGCCTTGGGTGCCGATGCCGCTGGCGGTCAGATTCAGCCAGCCTTGCGTGCCATTATATGACATACCGGTTGCACCCTCGAATGTGCCGAAGCTGCCGCCGCCGAAGTTCAAGTGTTGCCGGAAGCCGCTGCCGGTTCCCTTGCGGGTGATGATATGAATCACCCCGCCGATTGCTTCGGAGCCATACAAACTGGAACGTGGTCCGCGCACGATTTCGACGCGTTCGATTTGATCAATGGGAATGTTCTCAAACGCCGTGGTACCGGAAGTGGCCGAACCAACTTTGATGTTGTCGACCAGCACCAATACATGATCGGACTCGGTGCCGCGCATGAACACAAACGACGATTTGCCCATGCCGCCGCTATTTGAAATGCTGATTCCGGCAACACCGCGGAGTAAATCTTGCACCGAGCGTGCTTGTTGCCGCTCGATGTCTTTTCGTGAAATGACCGTTACCGAAGCCAATGCAGTGTCCGCTGTTTGCGCTGTCCGTGTCGCGGTGACGATGACCGGTTTTTCCTGATGTTCGATACTACTGGCTAAGCTATGAGGGATGGCGCCTAACCATAGCGCCGGTATCGCCGTTAAAAGGCGTTTCTGCATGATCTGATTCCTTCGCGCACACCCGCGCGTTGTCGAATTCTAAAATTGGGATGCAGAAGGAACCGGCTAGGTCAGATGCGCCGTTCGCGAACAAGAACCGCTCGACCGCCGCATATTGCCCTCCGCAATACCGTTGTGAGTTTACTTCGGGCCGGTCTCCGGACTGATGAGTGGAATGACACCCTTATCTGCGCCTTCCCGTGTCGAACACAGTGGCACTATGCAGATATTCGAGGTTGCTTGAGAAGATAAATTTGATGCGCTGTTCTGCAAAAAAGACTTGTTACAAGCTGACCTCTGCTCATTTACCGTTGCGGGGGCAGTGCTGGCTTTGCTCGATCATTTGACTGATGCGCACCAGCTTCCCGTTTAACCTTCAAAAAAAGAAAATTGAAGGCACCTGAGGTAAGTTGGCGCAGGCTACAGAAATCAAAGTTGGGTGTCAAGCCGGAATTGGCCGAATCAAGCGCCGCACTTTTCTCGTTGCTTATGGATAAATTGTTTTGCTTAACTATTTGCAATATTATTTGTGGCGCTTACCTGTTTCGGTTAGAATCCGTTTTTTAGGCGCGTAGCTCAGTTGGTTAGAGCATCACCTTGACATGGTGGGGGTCGTTGGTTCGAATCCAATCGCGCCTACCAATATACTGATAATCCGTTTTCCCTTCTTATTGCCGTGCGGCAACCAATCTTTTAGCCGGAATCTCTCTATGATTATTACCGGTTTTTTCAAGTCAATAGTGAAGCTCATGTCCGAATGCCGGCGATAATTGGAATAGAATTGAAGTTGTTGATTTATAAATTACATTCCAAATTACGCGGTATTGTTGTAGGATTCGATATGAAACTAACTGCTGTGCCGGCACTCAATGGCATCATGGTGATTTTAGGCAATAAGCGTTGGCCGGAATCGTTAGCGCCGACAGTTCACACTTTTTAAAAAAATTTCTGAAGCTGAAATAAGAATCTATTGATCGCTTTGATGGAGAAAAAAATGAATTCTTTGAAATTTGGGTTGTTCCTGGTTGCGATGATGTTATCCAATATTTTATGGGCGGAACAAATCGGGAGCGTCTCGACCAAGTTTAAAATGCTCGGCGCGAACGATAAGATTGTCATTGAAGCATTTGATGACCCGCAGATTCCCGGAGCAACCTGTTATTTAAGCCGGGCAAAAACTGGTGGGATTAGCGGTTCAGTTGGCGTTGCCGAAGACACATCGGACGCGTCGATCGCTTGCCGTCAGATCGGTCCGATTTCTTTACCGGAGAAAGTAAAAAATGGCGACGAGGATGGTAAGGAAGTTTTCAAGAAAAACACATCGCTGTTATTTAAAACGCTGCAGGTCGTCCGGTTTTACGATCCCAAACGCAACGTGCTGGTTTATTTAACCTATAGCGACCGGATTATTGAAGGGTCGCCTAAAAACAGCATTTCCATCATTCCGGTTACGCCTTGGCATTAATGTTCCGGTATCGGTGGCGTTAAATAATTTTTTTGAACGATGGTAATAAAGAGTTCCTACTATTATAATTAGCGGTTATTTCTTACCATTAGTTTTCGATAGTTAACAATAACATTCATGCAGTTATTTGCTTTCGGCATCAATCACAACACTGCGCCGCTAGATGTGCGCGAGCAGGTAACATTTCCCGAAAATACGATGGAGCATGCGTTGCGCGATCTCATCGGACGCAATCCGATCAAAGAAGCCGCGATCGTCTCCACTTGTAACCGCACGGAAGTTTATTGTTGCACCGATAAACCGGAGGAAGCGGTTGTTTGGCTTGCCGACTTTCATCATTTGCCGACGCGCGATCTGGATCCTTACTTGTACAAGCTGCCGCGCGAACAGGCCGTCAAGCATGCCTTCCGCGTAGCCAGCGGTCTGGATTCCATGGTATTGGGAGAGCCCCAAATACTCGGGCAGTTAAAGAGTGCGGTGAAATCCGCGGAGCATGCCGGCACATTGGGTTTGCTGCTGCACAAGCTTTTTCAACGCACCTTTTATGTCGCCAAGGAAGTCCGGACCTCAACCGAGATCGGCGCCAATTCCGTTTCGATGGCTGCGGCGGCAGCGCGCCTGGCCGAACGGATCTTCGGCGAGATCAACGAGCAACGTGTGTTATTTATCGGCGCAGGGGAAATGATCGAGTTATGCGCCAGTCATTTTGCCGCGAGGAGTCCCAAAAAAATAACCGTAGCCAACCGTACCACGGAGCGCGCTGAGGCATTGGCCAGCCGGTTTAATGCGCAAGCAATTACGCTCAGTGACTTGCCGGAGCAATTGGCGCTGCACGATATTGTCGTAACCTGCACGGCAAGCCCGCTGCCGATTCTGGGTAAGGGTATGGTCGAACGCGCCATCAAAATCCGCAAGCATCGCCCGATATTCATCGTCGATCTGGCGGTGCCGCGCGATGTGGAATCCGAAGTGGCTGAATTGGACGACGTGTTTCTTTATTATGTGGACGACTTGGCCGAGATCGTCAAGGAAGGGTTGGATTCACGCCAGAATGCCGTCGCGCAGGCGGAAACGATCATTGATTCGAATGTTGTCGATTTCATGCGGTGGTTTGCCACTCGCGAAGTCGTGCCGACGATTCGTGCATTGCGCGACCAGGGCGAACGATTTCGCCGTCACGAACTGGCCCGTGCCAAAAGATTGCTTGAAAAGGGAGAAGATCCCGATAAAGTTATTGAAGCATTAAGTAACAGCCTTACCAATAAATTCTTGCACATGCCTTCCAGTGTGCTGAATCACGCCACGACAGATGAACGAGAGGAATTAGTCGGATTGATTAACCGGCTATACCAACTGCATCGCCCGCAATGAATAAAAACATCACGGACCGGCTCACTCGCTTGAGTGTGCGCTTGGACGAACTAAACCAGGTATTGAGTAGCGAGTCTGCAACCGCGGATCTGGACAACTATCGCAAACTGACCCGCGAACATTCGGAAATCGTTCCGATTGTGGAACTGTACCGCGAGTATCAACAATGCGAGCAAGACATACAAACGGCGAGGGAGATGCATGCCGATCTCGAGATGCGGGCGTTTGCCGAAACTGAAATCCAGGCCGGGAAAGAAAAACTCGTTAAAATCGAAGCTGAAATTCAAAAACAGCTACTGCCGAAAGACCCCAACGATGAACGCAATATTTTTCTGGAAATCCGCGCCGGAACCGGCGGCGATGAATCGGCGCTGTTTGCCGGTAACTTGTTCCGGATGTATTCCCGCTATGCGGAAAGAAGAGGCTGGCAAGTGGAAATCATTTCGCAGAGTTTGTCGGATATCGGCGGTTACAAAGAGATCATTGCCAAAATCATTGGCCAAGGCGCGTATTCTCGATTGAAATTCGAATCCGGCGGTCATCGCGTGCAGCGGGTTCCTGTAACTGAAACGCAGGGACGCGTGCATACATCGACTTGCACCGTGGCGGTGATGCCGGAGGCCGATGAAGTCAGCGAAGTGGTGCTGAATCCCGCGGAATTGCGTATCGATACTTTCCGTGCTTCCGGCGCGGGCGGCCAGCACATTAACAAAACCGATTCCGCCGTGCGCGTGACGCATTTGCCGACCGGTATCGTGGTGGAATGCCAGGATGGCCGTTCGCAACACAAAAATAAAGCGCAAGCGCTGAGCGTGCTGGCTGCGCGGATTCACGACAAGCAAATGCGCGCGCAACATGCGGAGCAGGCGGCGACGCGGAAATCCCTGGTGGGAACCGGGGAGCGGTCGGAACGGATTCGCACCTACAATTTTCCGCAAGGCCGGATAACCGATCATCGCATCAATCTGACGCTTTATAAAATGGATCAGATCATGGACGGCGATATCGATGAACTTTGCTCGGCGCTGGTGGCGGAACATCAAGCGGAATTGCTGGCGGCATCGGTACAGGAGTAGTTGCCGCCTGATTGCCGGTCCGGTTCTTTCTTCGATGCAGCACGAAACCATTGCACAAGCATTAGCGGCCGCCTGCCGGTCGATTGACCCGGTGGACGCGCGGCTGTTGCTGGAGTATGTGTTGCATGCCAATCACGCCTTTCTGCTGACGCATCCCGAGCACCTGTTGACCGGGCCGCAATCGGCAACATTCTCGCAATTGATCCAGAAGCGCGCGAAGGGAATACCGGTGGCCTACTTGACCGGCGAGCGGCCGTTTTACGACTTGACTTTTCAAGTCACGGAAGCGGTTCTCATTCCCCGGCCTGAAACCGAACTGCTGGTCGAATGGGCGCTGCAGCAAATCCCGGAGGAACAAACTGGGCGAATCCTGGATCTGGGAACCGGCAGCGGCGCGATCGCCATTACCCTTGCCAAGCATCGTCCTCAATCGCATGCCGTTGCGGTGGATTTATCGCCGGATGCTATCGTCGTTGCGCAGCGGAATGCCAAGACGCTGGGTGTAACCAATCTGGAATTTGTGGCCGGGAATTGGTTCGATGAACTTTCCGGAGAGAAATTTGATCTGATTGTTTCAAATCCGCCGTATGTCGCCGCACGTGATCCACACTTGCAACAAGGTGATTTGCGGTTTGAACCGGCATTGGCTTTATCGGCTGGCGATGATGGTTTAGCTTGTATTAATCAGATTATCGCGGCCGCGCCCCGCCATCTGGCTGCCAATGGCTGGTTACTCCTGGAACATGGTTATGATCAAGCGGAAGCTTGCAGGGAATTACTGCAGCGAGCGGGATTCAATAATATTTGTTCCAAGCCTGACTTGGCTGGCATAATGCGCGTCAGCGGCGGGCAGTTGAATTTTTCAATGTGAGCTATATATGGCGTGATCAGTGCAACAACGAATGACGCTTGAGAAACTCTGAACCTGGTATCTGTAATAAACTTTTGGAACGATCTATTGGAGAATTAACACCATGAATGTTGAAGATTTAATTGAACAACAAGTAACCACACATCCGGTCGTACTGTACATGAAAGGCACGCCGGAACAACCGCAATGCGGCTTTTCCGCAAACGCAGTGAATATTTTGAAGGCTTGCGGCATTGATAATGTTTTTACAGTCAATGTTCTGGAAGATCCTGAAATCCGTCAGGGTATCAAGGATTATTCAAACTGGCCGACGATTCCGCAGTTATATGTCAATGGCGAATTCATCGGCGGCTCGGATATCGTTTCCGAAATGTACGAAAATGGTGAGTTGCAGAGACTGTTTGAGAATCAGGAATAATGTGAGACCTTTGCACGGTGTCATGAGCGGTACGAGAATAAGGCAAAAATTTGCGAACAAGCGGAGTTTACAACGGGGTAAATGAGCATTTTTCGCGAATTTTTAACGCAATTATCGTGCCGCGTAGTAACCGTGCAAAGGTCTCAATGTAACTATCAGCTTCGATCCGGTTTATTCAGCAAATAAACCGGATCGAAGCACCGCTTAATTCACCGCAGCAGCAATCACCCAATAACGGGCAAATTTCCCCACCGCAATAAACAGCAGCGCCCACAACCAATTGGCGCGCAACCACCCGGCTGCCACGCATAAGATATCGCCGATCAGCGGCGCCCACGATAGCAGCAAAACCGGTGTGCCATGTTGCCGCACCCATTCCAATCCGCGTGTTTTGCCACCCAGTTTTTCATGCAACGCTTTTTCATCCGGCAGCAACCGGCCGATCAGATACGAACTCATGCCGCCCAGGGTATTGCCGATCGTTGCCAAGGTTAGCGCTGGCCAATGCAAATCGGGGTAGGCCAGCAGAACCCCCACCAATACCGCCTCCGATCCGCCGGGAAGCAAGGTGGCGGCTAAAAAACTGCTAGTGAATAACGCCAGCAGGCTTGATTGTTCATCCATATGTACTATTTAAGAAAGGTAAAAGGGTGGTAGTTTATCTGGATATTCTGCGAGATAATGAAGTTCTAATATTTGCTCGCATTAAAGAGAATTTTTGTAACTTTGCAGCCTACCTCACTAGGCTAAGAATCCATGGATATCCGCTTTAATTCAACTGATCTAGCTAAGAGTACAGATACATTGCAAGTGGAAATGGTGCGCCGTGCCTCTGATGGTGAGATTATTGAGGTTAGAGATTGGATAGTGACTCAAACTGAAAAACAAATTCATTCTCTCCGCCCTAAAATTCGGCAAGAAATTAGTGAAAAATTTTCGTGTTTTTATTGTGGCCATGGTGTTTATTTGCGTAAGCATGCGCACGGTGGCCACTATTTTGTGCACAGAGAAAAGATTGCTTCCGAAAAAGCTAAATGCATCTATCAGCAAAATCGAATGATATCTTCCGAAGAGCGCGATCGGATTCGCTATCATGGTCAACGTGAAGGCTTGCGACATATCAAAACTAAAGAGCTTACAGTGAGAGTATTGCGATCTGATCCCAGGTTTTCAGAACCAGAGATAGAGAAAAGATGGACTAGTTTTTCTGATGGTTGGAGAAAGCCTGATGTCGCTTCAAAATGGAATATGCAACAGATAGTCTTTGAAGTGCAAGTATCCAACACGTATCCACAAGTGGTTGCAGAAAGAACCAATTTCTACCGCAAACAAGAAACCTTGCTAATATGGATCTACGATCGCCTGAAGGAAAAAGATTGGCGTACGCTGCATGCCGATAACTTTTGTTCAAATGGTCAACATTTGTTTTTGGTTGATGAAGAATGTGCAATCCTCTCAGAAACAAAAAGTTGTGCCTATTTCAGGATTTATACACAGCGACCGGAAGTTGAGCCATTTAAGTGTGAAACTGATGGAAAATGGCGGCTTAAGATTGTTCAAAAGGAATACTTTGAGCTGGTTCCATTCTCTTCGCTATCGTTAAATGTTGATTCTCAAACTGCAACTTATTTTGATATTGAGAAAGAGCAATTTATCACCAATCACAAGGTTTTATGTGCTGAAGTCCAAGCTAGATACTTAGATGATGCTTATGATTTATTGGAGAAATCCATTCAAGAATTTTATGATGATAAGCAACCGATTGTTGATAGAGAGAAGTTTTTAAAAGGATGGGCAGCTCTTATTTGTGGTATCGAAAGTAAAAAACTGGAGCAACCGATAGGGACAAAATATACAAATGTGGTTGAAGTGCTCAACTTGATACATGATCATTACCCGAGTTTCTTTCCTTACTTGGTTCAGACATTGGATCGACTGAAAATTGATCCGCATTCGCAGCGCAGTGGGAAATGGAAAAAGCGAGTCAGTGATTTTTATGAAGGAAAGTATAAAGGAGGCCCAATTCCTCAACCGCATGCAAAATCCAAGAAATTATTGGAGTATATTTACTTCTGAAGATGTGTTTTTATACTTTTTCTATAAGTTGTACTGAGGAACTTTCAGCCGTTTTGCGCCCAACTTCAATAAACTCACGGATATAAGAAACTGCGTTATCCGCCTCCCGCATCGCCAGATACAATTTCTGAAAAAGACCTAGATCACCGATTTGGACTTTTTTGAGATTCAAGTCTTTGTTCTTGATGTCGGCGAGCCATTCCGGCAGCACGCACACGCCGCGGTTGAGCGCGGTCATTTGCAGCATGATTTCCAGCGATTCGATGGGTTTCAGTTTTTCCGGTTCTAGGTGCGCGGGGGTGAGGAAATGCGTGAGGATGTCCAGCCGCTCCAACGGCACTGGGAAAGTCAGCAGCGTTTCCTTGCTTAAAAGCTCCGGTGTTATTTGTTGTAAATCGGCCAGCGGATGGCCGGGCGCTGCCAGCAGGACTAACTGATATTCCGCGAGGATTTCGTATTCGATGCTGTCTTTGCGCACCAAGTCGGGGGTGATCAGTACGTCGATGTGATGATTCAGTAAGCCTTCCAATCCCGAAAATTGAAATTTCTGCACGATGTCGACATCGATGCCGGGCATTTGCCGCATGTACTGGCCGATCATGCCGGTGAGCCATTCAAAGCAGGGGTAGCATTCCACGCCGATACGCAGGATGCCTTGCTTGCCTTCGCGGTAGGCTTCGAGCATCTTTTCCGTTTGTGCGATTACCGGCAACACTTGATTGGCGGTTTCCAATAACAGCAGCCCGGCTTGCGTCAAGCGCAAATTGCGGCCTTCGCGTTCCCACAGCGCGATGCCGAGTTTCTTTTCCAGATAGCTGATTTGATGGGATAGCGCCGGTTGGCTGAGGCACAACGCATTCGCGGCTTCGGTCAAAGTACCGTTGGCGTGCAGCGCCTGGATGATTTTCAGGTGGCTATGTTCGATCATGTATGAGGAAACCTTATTGGAGGTTTGAAACTTATCATTATTATTTATTAATCACCCTTCATACAATAGCGTCACTTTGAATAACTTCGAATGGTGATGAAACAATGGTAACGACACATAACCTTGGATTTCCGCGGATCGGAAGAAACCGCGAATTAAAATTTGCATTGGAAAAATACTGGAAAGGGGAGCAAACCGAACACGCTTTATTGGAAACGGCGGATACGCTTAGGCAGCAGCATTGGCAGGATCAATCGCAGCTGGATTGGATCCCGGCCGGGGATTTTTCATTATACGATCATGTGCTGGATACCAGTTTCATGCTCGGCAACGTTCCTGAGCGGGTTGCGGTTTTAGCTGGCAGCGAATTGGACAGCTATTTTCGCGTCGCCAGAGGCCGCTCGCCCGCCGATAAATCCGCCTGCGGCTGCGTTCACGCCGGTGAAATGACGAAATGGTTCGATACCAATTATCATTACATCGTGCCCGAATTTTCCAGTGAAACGCGCTTCGCGTTGAATGCTAACCGCTTGCTTGAACAAATCCGGCAAGCGCAAGCGGTTCATTCGCAGGTCAAGCCGGTGATTCTGGGGCCGGTCAGTTATTTGTGGCTGGGTAAATCCAAGGACGGCAGCGGCAAGCTCGAGCTGCTCGAAGAATTGCTGGCGGTTTATGCGCAATTGCTGAACGAACTCAAAAGCGCCGGTATCGACTGGGTGCAGATCGACGAACCGGTGCTGGTGATGGAGCTGCCGGAACCGTGGAAACACGCATTGCGGCAAGCGTATTATCAACTGCAAACCACGCCGGTGAAATTGCTGTTGACGACCTATTTCGGGCAGCTGCAAGACAATCTGCAATTGGCGTGCGAATTGCCGGTCGCGGGGTTACATCTGGATGCTGTTTCGGCGCACGATGAAGTCGCCAAAGTGATCGACTGGCTGCCGGCGCATAAAACTCTGTCATTGGGCATAGTCAATGGCCGCAATATCTGGAAAACCGATCTGACCGCGACGTTGGATTGGCTGGAACCGGTGCACGATCGCTTACAAGACCGGTTGTGGCTGGCGCCGTCGTGTTCGTTGCTGCATGTTCCGGTCGATGCCGCGAGCGAGACCAAGCTGGATCGTGAGATCCATTCGTGGCTGGCGTTCGCGGTGCAAAAACTGCATGAGGTAGCGATATTGGCAAAAGCGCTGAATCATGGCCGGGAAAGCGTTGCGGGCATGTTGCGGAACAATCAGGCTGCGATCGTCAGCCGCTGGCAATCGAGCCGAGTGCATCAGCTGCCGGTCAAAGCGCGTTTGCAGGAAGTTACCAATGCGCTGGGTAACCGCCGCTCGCCGTATCATCAACGAGCAATCGTGCAGCGGGAGCGGTTCAGGTTGCCATTGTTTCCGACCACCACCATCGGATCGTTTCCGCAAACTCAGCGAATCCGCCAAACGCGCCGCGATTTCCGTGCCGGTCAACTGGCGCAAGCGGATTACCGCCGGGCGATGCAACAAGAAATCGAACATTGCGTGCGTGAGCAGGAGGCGCTAGGATTGGATGTGCTGGTGCACGGCGAACCCGAACGCAATGATATGGTGGAATATTTCGGCGAACATTTGGACGGCTTCGCATTTACTGAATTCGGCTGGGTACAGTCGTACGGTTCGCGTTGCGTCAAACCGCCGGTCATTTTTGGCGATGTTAAGCATGCGCAGCCGATTACCACAGAGTGGATTCAATACGCGCAATCCTTAACCAGCAAGCCGATGAAAGGCATGCTGACCGGGCCGGTGACAATGCTGAATTGGTCGTTTGTGCGCGATGATCAGCCGCGTTCGGAAACCTGCCTGCAATTGGCGCTGGCGATTCGCGACGAAGTATTGGCGCTGGAACAAGCCGGTATCCGCATGATTCAGATCGACGAAGCAGCGTTGCGGGAAGGTTTGCCACTCCGGAAATCGCAATGGAATAACTATCTGGATTGGGCGATCCGGGCATTCCGCATCGCCGCTAACGGCGTTGCCGACCAAACCCAAATTCACACGCATATGTGCTATTCTGAATTCAATGACATCATTGAAGCGATTGCGCGTATGGACGCGGATGTCATTACCATTGAAACTTCCCGTTCGGATATGGAATTGCTCGATGCTTTCGATCGCTTCCAATATCCGAATGAAATCGGACCGGGCGTGTACGATATTCATTCACCCAATATTCCGGCGGTCGATTCGATCGTGCAATTGCTGGGAAAAGCCGCGCGGCGGATACCGCCCGAACGGTTGTGGGTGAACCCGGATTGCGGATTGAAAACCCGCACGTGGGAAGAAGTGAAACCGGCGCTCAGCAACATGATCGCCGCCAGCCGGCAGTTAGCGGATCAGTTTGCGGCGCAAGCCAGCTAAATTTGACTTGCCGGTGTTATTTAGCGATGATATGCAGCATCTTTATCCATCACGGTTTATAAGGAGTAATCATGACAACCAATACCCTGCTCAAACAAAAAATCAGTGCCATTATCAGCGAGAAACATCTGCTAAAACATCCATTTTATATCGCTTGGACCGAAGGCAAATTGACCAAGGAACAACTGCGTCACTACGCCGAGCAGTATTTTTATAACGTGCTGGCGGAACCGACCTACCTGAGCGCGGTGCATTTCAACACTCCGCACATTCACTCAGAAACCAATAGCGGCGACATCAGCGTGCGCCAGGAAGTGTTGAAAAATCTGATCGATGAAGAACACGGCGACAAAAATCACCCGGCATTGTGGAAGAATTTCGCGTTTGCATTAGGCGCGAACGATCAGATCCTGGCGAATACAGATGCATTACCGTCCACCGAGAATTTGGTCAACACATTCCGCGATATTTGCCTGAATCGCCCATTCTATGCTGGTTTGGCCGCATTGCACGCGTTTGAGTCGCAAGTGCCCGATATTGCTGCAGTGAAAATCGACGGCCTCGCCAAATTCTATGGCATGGATAATCCGGAAGATTACGAATTCTTCTCGGTTCATCAACAAGCCGATATTTATCACTCGCAAGCCGAATGGGCAATCATCGAGCGCTTTGCCGATACCCCGGAAAAACAAGCTGAAGTGCTGGCGGCAACCAAAGAAGCGTGCGATGCGCTGTGGGGCTTCCTCGACGGTATCCATGAAACCTATTGCAGCAATCTGATTTGCGAAGAAAAAGCGGCAGCAACCGTTCATTAAGCAAGAAATACTTTTACAATTTTTGGTAAGTCCGGTGTCGTTGATACCGGACTTACCGCAATCAGCAATCCTTCCTGAGTTTAATCAATACCGCGTTTCTTGAACCCCGATTCAATCGCGTCGATCATCATTCCCGCCACGTTAAACCCTGTTTGCTGGGTGATTTCCTGCATGCCGGTCGGACTGGTGACATTGATTTCCGTCAGATAATCGCCAATCACGTCAAGACCGACCAGCATCAAGCCTCGCCGGGCGAGTTCCGGGCCGAGTGATGCGGCGATTTCCCGGTCGCGTTGTGACAGCGGTTGCGCTACGCCGGTGCCGCCGGCGGCCAGGTTGCCGCGCGTTTCACCGGGTTTGGGGATGCGCGCCAGCGCATGTGGAGCCGCTTGACCGGCGATCAACAAAATGCGTTTGTCGCCTTGCGTGATTTCGGGGATAAAGCGCTGCGCCATGATGGTGCGGGTGCCGTAGTGCGTCAACGTTTCGATGATGACGCTGAGATTATGGTCGGTGCTATGAACCCGGAACACACTGGCGCCGCCCATGCCGTCGAGCGGCTTGAGGATAATATCCTGGTGTTCATCCAAAAAATCCCGGATCAGGCGAGGCTGGCTGGTGACCAATGTCGGTGTGGTAAATTGCGGGAATTGAGCAATGGCGAGCTTCTCGTTGTGATCGCGGATGGCCTTGGGGCTATTGATAACCCAAGCACCTTGGGACTCCGCCAATTCCAGCAAGTAGGTGCTGTAGACATATTCCAGATCGAAGGGCGGGTCTTTGCGCATCAATACCGCATCAAAAGCATGCAACGGTGTTGCGACCGGATCGCCGGTCCGGTACCAATGGCCATTGGTTTGCGGGGTATCGGATAACGTCAGTGCGCGTGAAAAGCCGGTTACGGTATTATTGATCAATGCGATATCGTGCTGGTAAATCACATCAATCAAATATCCCCTGGCAATTGCTTCGCAGATCATTGCATAACTGGAATCCTTGGCGGTTTTGATCGAATCCAGTTGATCAATGATGAACGCGAGTTTCATGCCGGCACGGGTGCGGATTGATGGGGATGTTTGTCCGGATCGGTTTGTTCCAGTTCGAGTGCCGCGGCCAGTAAGGCGAGACGCGCGACTACGCCATAGGCATAAAAGCGGTTCGGGATGATGTTGGGGTGTGCGGCATCGGCTTCCAGGCACGAAGTTTCAAATGCCAGCGGTACAAAATGCATGCCCGGCGCGTTCAAGTTTTCATCGATGCCGCGTCCCGTATGAACCCGGTAAAAGCCGCCGACGACATAGCGATCAATCATGTAAACGACGGGCTCCGCCACTGCCTGGTTAATCGTTTCAAAGGTATACACGCCTTCTTGCACCAGTACATGCGACACTTGCATGCCTTCCTTAACAACTGCCATTTTATTGCGTTGCTTGCGATTGAGGCTGTAGATATCCTCGCCGCTTTTAACCGTCATGATGCCCATGCCGTAGGTGCCGGAGTCCGCTTTGACGATGACGAACGGGTCTTCTTCGACGCCGTAGTGTTGGTATTTTTTCCGGATGACCGACAAAATCCGGTCAATCGCTGCTGCGACGCATTCAACACCTTGTTTCTCCATGAAATTGATTTCACCGCAAGAAGTAAAGCGCGGATTGATCAACCAAGGATCGATGCCGATCAAATCGGCAAATTCCTGAGCGATCCGGTCATACGCAGCGAAGTGATTGGATTTCTTGCGGGTTGACCAGCCGGCGTGCAACGGTGGAATGACGGTTTGCTGTAATCCTTGCAAGATGCCGGGGATGCCGTTTGATAAATCATTGTTGAGCAATACGGCGCAAGGATCGAAGTCTTTGGTGCCCAGTTTATTGTCTTTGCGCACGACCGGTTCCAGAATGATCGATCGGCCATCCGGCAGATCGAAAGCGGTGGCTTTTGTCACTTCGGGCAGCAGTGTGCCGATGCGTACATTCAGTCCGGCGCGCTGCATGATATTTTGCAAGGTTGCGACGTTTTGCAAGTAAAAAACATTGCGCGTATGGTTTTCCGGAATCAATAAGATGCTGTGGGTTTCCGGGCAAATTTTCTCAATTGCGCTCATCATGGCTTGCACACAAAGCGGAAAAAATTCCGGGTTGAGATTGTTAAAGCCGCCGGGGTATAAATTGGTATCGACGGGCGCAAGCTTGAATCCGCTGTTGCGCAAATCGACCGAACAATAAAAAGGAATCGCATGTTCACGCCATTTCTTGCGCAGCCAGTGTTCAATGGTCGGCATGGCATTGATGATACGATTTTCTAATTCCAGGATAGGTCCGCGTAGCGCTGTGGAAAGATGAGGTACCGGCATGGTGATCAGGATAATTAATAGGCTTTCATTATAGCATCTTGTTTTGCGTCGATTGTGGCCGGCCCGATCCTGCAATATCTTTACGCCTTTACTCTCCATGAGCCATTCTTACCATGTTTGATCCATTGCAGTCTGTTTATTATGGTTCGGGCTGGATGAAAAGCGTCAATGAAAGAATTTTTCCCCGGTTGTTGGCGGTTACGATGCCGCTGCCGACGAATGAGACGCGATTGGAATCGGGGGATGTAATTGTGCTTGGAGGAACGCAAGAAAATCTCGCGGCTGCGGAAAATTAAATTATTACAAGATTAGACAATATATTAAGTAGGAAAAATGAAATCAAAGATAACAAATCCCTGTTGACATTGTGACTTTTTGTGAAAAGATTTCAGACATTTACAGTATTTAAGAATGGACAGTACCGTGAAGAAAGTGTATATTCGCGGTTCCGCCCTTTGCTCTTTTTGAAGGGCAGGTGTTGGGCAATCAACGATTGCATCAATAAATTAGAATGGCGCAAAAATGAGGCGCAAAGTTCATCTTATATGGAGGGATATATGATTAAAGCTGTTCAAGCAATTGTTGGTTTAGGATTGCTCTGTTTTGCCGCAACACAAACGGTTGTTGCTGCTACAGACATTTCTAAATTACCGCGTGTAAAACAAGAACTGGTGGCTCCGCCAAATGTACCAGCGCACGAGCAAGTTTCAAAAGGTCCTAAAGTTGTTGAAGTAACCATGGAAACCGTTGAGAAACTGATCGAAGTTGCTCCAGGTGCAAAAGTATGGGCGTTAACTTTCAATGGCAGCGTTCCTGGTCCGCTAATCGTTGTTCATGAAGGCGATTATGTTGAATTGACATTGAAAAATCCAAAATCAAGCACTTTAGCGCATAACGTAGACTTCCATGCTGCTACCGGCGCATTGGGCGGCGCAGGTTTGACATTGGTGCAACCGGGTGAAGAAGTTGTACTGCGTTGGAAAGCAATTAAACCAGGCGTATTCGTTTATCACTGCGCTCCTGGTGGAACCATGATTCCGTTCCACGTTATTTCTGGCATGAGCGGCGCGATTATGGTATTGCCAAAAGGTGGCCTGAAAGACGAAAAAGGCAAACCATATCGTTATGACCGTGCATACTACATCGGTGAACAAGATTTCTACCTGCCAAAAGACAGCAGCGGCAAATTCAAAGAATACGGCTCACCAGCTGAAGGCATGGCTGATATGCTCGAAGTTGCTAAAGGACTTATCCCAACTCACGTAGTGTTTAACGGCGCTGTTGGTGCAATTACCGGCGATAACGCGCTGAAAGCTAATGTAGGCGAAAAAGTTCTGTTTATCCACTCTCAAGCTAACCGTCCTTCCTATCCGCACTTGATCGGTGGACACGGTGATCTGTATTGGGTAGGCGGTTCATTCAGCGACGTACCGCTGACCAGCCAAGAAACCTGGTTCGTGCCAGCAGGTGCCGCAGTTGCTGCAGCCTATCAATTCCATCAACCTGGTTTGCATGTATACCTCAGTCATAACCTGATTGAAGCGGTATTACTGGGTGCTGCCGCTCATATGAATGTTGAGGGCAAATGGGATGATGACATCATGACGCAAGTTAAAAAACCAGCCAGCTTTGATGCAAAAGCTGCAATGGACCACTAAGACTTGATTTAGTGTAACTTACAGTCATTATAAAGGCCTCAACCAGTTCAGGTTGAGGCCTTTTGTTTTTATACCCTTATTCTTTAATTGTGCCATGTCGATCAAATCGCATATCCGGACAGTTCCGCATTATCCGCATCACGGCATTATGTTCCGTGATATTACGACTTTATTGAAAGACCCGCTCGGGTTGCGCACGACGATCCAGGAAATTGCACATCGTTATGAGGCTGCAGCGATTGATAAGGTAGCCGGTATCGAATCGCGCGGTTTTATTATCGGCGCGCCGGTTGCTTATCAGTTAGGCAAAGGGTTTATACCGGTTCGAAAGCAAAACAAATTACCCGCGAAAACGATTGGACGGGATTATCAATTGGAATATGGCAGTGACCGGATTGAGATTCATGTTGATGCGATACAGCCGGGGGATCGCGTGTTGCTGGTGGATGACTTGATTGCCACAGGCGGAACTGCGGAAGCCGCTGCCGGATTGATCCAGGACATGGGCGGCATCGTGGTTGAGTGCTGTTTCGTGATCGACTTACCCGATGTCGGCGGGCGGCAGCGCTTGGAGAATCTCGGCCATACAGTGTTCGCGCTGTGTGAGTTCGCCGGTGGTTAATGGTCGGAAGTGTGTGCCGGGAATTCACGCGATCTCAAGCTTGCTGCAAAGCCGTCAGTAATTTGTCATGAATGCCGCCAAACCCGCCGTTGCTCATAATCAAAATATGATCGCCCGGCCGTGCGATGGCTGTAATGGCTTGGATGAGCTGATTCAAATCATCGTGACAATGCGCTTTCTTTTTTAATGCCGTCATTGCGGCTATTGCCCATTGCGAATCCCGCGTAAAGCAAAAAACATGATCGGCGGTTTGCAGACTGGTTGCGAGTTGATCCTTCCACACACCCATCTTCATCGTGTTTGAGCGCGGTTCCAGCACGGCGATGATTCTTTCCTGATTAACGTGCGTTCTCAAGCCGTCCAGGGTTGTTTGGATGGCAGTCGGGTGATGCGCGAAATCGTCATAAACCGTGACGCCGTTAACCGTACCTCGCACTTCCATGCGGCGTTTCACGTTTCTGAATTGTGCTAACGCTTCGAGCCCGATATTCACCGATACTCCTGCATGCCGAGCAGCGATCAGTGCTGCAAGCGCATTCATCCGGTTGTGCTCGCCCAGCAAATCCCATTGCAGGGATCCTTGATTGCTGTCACCCAGATAGATCCCGGTGTCATTTCCGCGCAATCGCGTATGCCAGCCGGATTCAATGCCGAAGTACTCAACCGGCGTCCAGCATCCTTGTTCCAACACATGTTTCAGATTGCTGTCTGTGCCGTTGGCGGCGATCAAGCCGTTATTGGGAATAATCCGCACAAGATGATGAAACTGCCTTTTAATCGCCTCGATATCCGGGAAAATGTCGGCATGATCGAGTTCAAGGTTGTTTAAAATGGCTGTCCGGGGGTGATAGTGAACAAATTTTGAACGTTTATCAAAGAACGCGGTGTCGTATTCGTCGGCCTCGATGACAAAAAACGGTGAAACTTCAGCAGTATTCGAACCGGCCTGACCGGCAGACAGCGGCAGGCTGCCAATGCGTGCCGATATGCCGAAATTTTCCGGGATGCCGCCGATCAGAAATCCCGGATTTAAACCGGCATACTGCAAGATCCACGCCAGCATGGAACTGGTCGTGGTTTTGCCATGCGTGCCTGCAACTGCGAGCACCCAACGGTTTCTGAGGATATTTTCCGATAACCACTGCGGACCTGAAATGTACGGTAAATTCCTGTTGAGAATTTCCTCCATAAGCGGATTGCCGCGCGTAATCACGTTACCGATCACGAAGATATCCGGCCGGATTTCAACTTGCTCGGGTGTATAGCCCGCGATCAATTGAATACCTTGCGATTCAAGCTGTGTGCTCATCGGCGGATAAACATCCTGATCGCAACCGGTGACGGTATGTCCGGATTCGCGTGCAATGGCGGCAATGCCGCCCATGAAAGTACCGCAGATTCCAAGAATATGAATGTGCATGCTCAGTTTTTTTGTCAGAATAATTGCAAGAAGTGGAAAATACGATTATGGATGTTAATTGTCCGGAATTATAGTTTATCTACCTGACGATTAGAGAATCTGTGAAGAGTATTGTGATGCATCGATCGAATCATTTTGCCGGAAAATGTTATGGTTTTATTTTTATGTAATGTGCTTGTGAAAATATGCGATTAGCCGGTCAATCCTATCGTGGGCGATTTGCGCCGTCACCAACCGGGCCATTGCATTTCGGTTCTCTGGTTGCGGCGGTAGGCAGTTATCTTGATGCAAAATCCCAGAATGGTAAATGGCTGGTCAGAATCGAAGACGTCGATTGGCAGCGGACGGTGCCGGGAGCCGTCAGCGAAATTCTGACGGCGCTGGAAGGCTTTGGTTTCGAATGGGATGAGGAAGTGGTTTATCAGAGTCAGCGCGCCGAGGCTTATTTGAATGCGATGAATGTCCTGGAACAATGCAGTCTTGTTTATCCTTGCACCTGTTCAAGAAAGGAAATTGCGGATTCCAGCATCCGCGGAGTCAACGGTCCTGTTTATCCGGGAACATGCCGGAACCATCCGCCGCAGGGAAAAAAATCCTATGCGATACGGATTCGAGTAAACGATGAAATCATTTTGTTTCAGGATCGAATCAAAGGGAAGTATTCGCAAATATTGAGCCGTGATATTGGTGACTTTGTCTTGCGCCGGGCGGACGGAATATTTGCTTATCAATTAGCCGCGGTGGTGGACGACGCGATGCAGCATATTACCCATGTCGTGCGTGGCGCGGATCTTCTTGATTCAACGCCGCGCCAAATTTTCCTGCAGCAAGCGCTGGACTATCCAACGCCTGAATACATGCATTTGCCGGTAGTAACGAATCTGCAAGGTGAGAAGCTCAGCAAGCAAACCAACGCGATACCGATTGATGTCAAAGATGCCTTATCGCTATTAGTCAAAGCGTTGCATTGTTTGGGGCAACGGCCGCCAGCAGAGCTGTTGCAAGGAGATGTTTCCTCATTTTGGCAATGGGCCAAACGGAACTGGCAAGCGGCGCTCGTTCCGGGCTAATCAACGGTGTGAATGCACCCTAAACACTTTTTTGGATTCTAAGAAAGCGCTGATTAATTGACTGCACGAGCGAATTGCTTCGTTGCGCGGTACTCACTCCCTCGCCTATCAGATTGATATGTCTCAGTTGTTGCGTTCCGTGCGCCTTGCCCTTCATCACGTTCGTTGAATTAATCAGCGCTTCCCTAAGCCGCTGGTTTGAGATTTGTGCTAGTCTGCTCGCTGGAATCGACTTTCAGCGCGTTGAATGAGGAATGACTGTGGCTTTTTTGCCTTTTAATATCGCAAGACATAAGCAATTAAAGGTGGTAATCGCCGGAGGCGGTTATGCCGGACTGGCGGCATTAACGAATCTCTTGCAATTTGCTCCGGATACCGGAATTACAATCATCGATCCGCGATCGCATCACATCAAAATAACGCATTTACACGAAACGTTCAGATACCCGCTATCGGATCTGCTGGTACCTTTTGAAACAATTGAAAACCGTTACGGTTGCCGGCATATTCAAGCCTCCTTACCGATTGATCCGGAAGCCTTGCAAAGCTATCAGGATACAAAGCAACTGGTGATCAACGGTGAGATAGTCGATTTTGATTATCTGGTCATCGCTGCGGGTTGTGAGAGCAACGCTGCCGATTCCGGGCAGGATTCCAATATACTGACTTTGGATGATTTTATGAGAGCCAGCGGCGCCGATTTGTTGTCGACTAGGTTGAATGGCTACGATCAGACGGCGCCATCGGTTACTGTCGTTGGCGGCGGCGCAACCGGCGTCCAGTTTCTTTTTGAGATCCGGCAATACCTGCTTCGTGTCAACAGTAAAGCCAAGCTAACCTTGATTCATTCGGGACAGCACGTGCTGGAACAATTTCCTCGCGGTTTTGGGGCTTACGTCGAGTCGCGTATGGATGACATGGGTATCGCCTTCTATCCGAACACTTATTTTTGCGAACAGCAAGCGAATCAAATTTTATTGACCGACAAGGAAACGAAAACGCAAATAGTGCTATCATCCGATTTAGCAATTTTGTTTTTGGGCAAGAAGCAACGGAATACGCTTTCTGCCAATGCGTTCGGACAGATTCTTGTTGACCAGAAGCTGTTGCACAATATTTTTATAGCCGGGGACTGTTCGCATTTTCAATCGCCAGGATCAAATACCCTGACGGCGCAATCAGCGGTTCGCAAAGGTAAACTAGTGGCGCGTAACATTCTGCGGCATGCCGGCTTCCCTGGATTACTTGAACCGTATCTACACCATGAGATAGGGTATGTTGTGAGTCTGGGGGCTGCGGATGCGGTCGGGTGGTTGGTTGCGGAAGGCAACATCATCACCGGCATCCCTGCCTTAACCATCAAAGAGCTGGTAGAAGCGCAATATGACTTATTATTGGCAGGAGTTGATACTTACGTAGTTTAGAACATCCTGCGGGAGATATTATATGCTTGGTTTGTTCAAAGATAATCCGGTAGTTGGCAAAGCCAGTACAATCGTTCAGAGTCCGCCCGATAAGCTTTTCGATTTTATTGGAAATAATTTGCTCACCAACTATCCCCGGTGGTCGCCGGAAGTTAAAGAACTGGAAAAAATCACCGATGGCCCTGTTAAATTGGGAACGGTATGCCGTCAAGTACGGATAGATCAGGGTAACCGCTCGGAATCGACATTTAAAGTCAAAGTATTTGATAACGGATCGCGCATCTGTTTTGAGGGAGTTTCCAATCCCTACCGGTGCGATTATTTGATTGAGCCGGTCAATTCGTTGGATAGCCGCATTACATTTGTTTTTGAGTTACTCAGTCTGGACTTGCATGTAAGACCTTTCGAGAAGCTGGTGCGCATTGCGATTCAAGATGGCACCGAAAGAACCGTCAAGAATATTAAAAAATTAATCGAAGCCGATCAGACTAATTCCAATTAACTAGTCATGGTAGTGTCTTCGTAAGCGAATTGTTGGTTAACCTGGAGAAAAATCATGGATTTTATTGTTGAAAAAGACCCTGGATTAATTCCGCAAGTATTGTCCAAGATTCTTGATTCGTGTGTAAACGGGGTGACATTGGCCGATCCGGACCAAGAAGATTTACCCTTGGTGTATGTTAACAAGGCATTTGAGCAAATCACCGGTTATACACTGGAAGAGACGGTCGGTAAAAACTGCCGTTTCTTGCAAGGCAACGAACACGATCAAGCGGGCGTTCAACAACTGCGCGACGCGATAAAAAATAGAAAACCCGTTGAAGTGGTGTTGCGCAATTACCGCAAAAACGGCGAGCTGTTTTATAACCACCTGCTGGTTTCCCCGCTCTTCGATTCGCATGGTAACTTGCTTTATTTTCTCGGCGTGCAGTTCGACATCACACCGCAGATTCGTGCCGAAGAAGAAATCAAATCGCTCAAAGAACAGCTGGCTGCACTCAAGAAATAAATTTTCAGATGCATGTGCAAACGTTGATTGTTGCTCACGGTGATAATTCTTCGACATACATGCATCTGATATCCTAAATTTTTCTCCGATCTTGCAAAACTCTCGGTCTGTCTGATTCAGGAAATTCCCATTATCGATGTGACAAGTTACGTGTGCTCCGATCTCTGGCGCTAAGCCGGATTGTTGAGGCTGGCTTTCGTCTATGCTGGAGAGTGTGCAACTGTTTCCAAGCTTATACTTTTTGAACGATAGACGAGATGCTCTACTAAGTCGTTCCTCGCTGTCGCGCGTTGATAGATTTTAGGCATCAAGGTTTTTTCTTTCATGCTTCCAACTTAGCTAAGGAAGCGCTGATTAATTCAGCGAACGTGATGAAGGGCGAGGCGCACGGAACGCAACAACCGGGACATATCAATCTGATAGGCGAGGGAGTGAGTACCGCGCAACGAAGCAATTCGCTCGTGCAGTCAATTAATCAGCGCTTCCCTAAGGCTTCCTTGCGAATCTCACTCCAGTCCGTAGAGGCCAACTCACTTTCTGGGTTGCTTAATCCTTCCAGTAACTTGGCTTCAAGTTGTTCTTCAGCTTTGCGCTTTTCATCGGCACGGATCAATTCGCGGACATATTCGCTGGTACTGTTGTCGCGGTACTGAGATGTAAAATGTCAGATTGACTAGGTCGATTATTCGAGCTTGTCCGCTAAGGATTCGTCGTAGTTCTGAGAGAAACACCGCTCACTCTTGGAATATAAGCGTAAAGTAAACAGCGCAAACGAAATCGGCGAGGCTAGTGTTTGAACTTTTGCAATTCACTTGATGAGAGGATGCTGCCGAGAAGAAACGTTTGATCGCTCTTGGCAATCAAATCTTGCTCGTTTTGGATGCTTGAACTCACTTCGGTTTCAACTGCAAACGATGCCCGTTCAAATCCGCTTTTGCTGAACTTCATGGAGACAAAACGATTCGGAGCCAGTCCGTTGACCGCAAGCAAATCAAACAATACTAAACCCTCGAAGTCTAAGCTTACGAGCTCTGTGGTTAGTTGCTTTAGCTGGCGCAAAGGATGAAAATCGGCTGTGGCAGTAACCACAGCGATTTTACCAACGATGCGTAATGTCTTAATCATTTCTACATTCTTGCTGTATAGAGATCGTCAATGGCTGCATAAGCATCTTTTGACAAACTAATGGCTTTATCTAAAGTATCTATCATCCTGCTGCCATCGGGGAATTCTTCCATGTGGGAAATTGTATGACGGTGCTTTCTGAAAAAACTATAGCCTCTATTGAAGGCATTTACCATTTTCGCATTCCCGACAGTCTTCGCATGTTCAGGCTTGAGCGTGCAAACACCGCTCTTAACGTCGAAGAAGTCGCCGAATCCATTGTCAGCATCCTCCACAGACATCTTGTAGCTGGCCATCTCCTGTTTTAAGACGCCTTCAAGCGACCGTAGATCAGGGTAAAGCAATAAGCAATAGTCAGGTAGTTTTGGAGCTGCGAGCTTGACGCAGCAGCTAGAGATTAGAAGCTTTTTAACTGCTTCGGGGAGATGAATATAGCTATGATGGAAAAATCCCTTGAGGTAGTCTTCGGCCATCTCTTTCCGAACTATTTCCGTGCTGCTGTCATCTTTGCGATATAAAACTTGCTCAAGACCTTTTAAGTCTAAAAGACCGGTGAGCATAAATATCACGCGCCGATAGCAAGAAAGAGGCTTTCCCTGTATCTGCAAAACCCTTGTAGAACGATGGTGGGTAAGCGTAAGACTGTCTTGGTGAGCAATGCTTCTTAGTGTCACCTGCTTGCAAATGGCTTCATCATGAAGAGTAATGATTTCAATATCATCTGATTCGTTAAGGAAATCCAGAATCGGATCAAACGAATCATCGGTTATCCCTTTGAGAGAGTAATTTACATTTTCAAATTCTGCGGGATTGATTGTGGCTTTCAAGTAAACGGCAAGTTGCTCGCCTAGTGGTTGATTCTTTCCCGTTTTCCATTGAATGGTGGTTGTGCCTGCCGCATTGAGGTGCAGATCAACAGTGGCAAATTCATTGCCTGCGGCACCAAAGACAACTCGTTTACGCTTTTCGAACAACTGAATCCCGCCGTCCAGCGTATAGCCGTTCGACTCCAAGAAATTCTGGATGTTCGCATCCAGCGTTTCGCGATTCAGATTCAGGTCTTTGTAGTCAGTCATCTTCCTTTACCCCGAAAGGCTCTTACTGTCCATAAGACGCAACACAAGAACACAGATTCCATCATATCGCAGAACCGCTGAATACTAACTACTAACTAGCTGATTTTGATATTTCTTTACTAAACAAGAAAGACAATGGTCGCTGTTATAGATTGCTTATAGTGTGCTTGCGCCACCAGTTTTGCCCTACTGTAAAGAAGCCTCGACTAATGGAACTTCTCGTCTACTTTTGCAAGCGCTTTGTGCGTGTTGGTCGATGCTGCATAGGAATTTGTTTTTATTGGGGCGGTGGCATTCACACTCGTATTGTAAGTTAATGTTGTTAATCATATTTATTTTTGATTTTTGAAAAGTTACTACGTTTTTTACCACATTTTTTTCATCGCTTCTCGGTTTTTAGGCAGTTGATTGGCCCAAACCGGGGTGATAGTCAGCCATCCATTCCGGCTAGTAATTCCTTCAATCTACTTTCCTGTCTGTTGAGTTCGGCGAGTACATCTTCTTCCTTTCCGTAAAGATCAAGTATGGGGATTTTCAGCCGGTAACTTTCTGCGATTCTCTCTAACCCTGTTATTCTTTCGTTGATCCGTCTGATTTCCAATTCAGCCGAACGTCTACAGGCAACAGAGCAATACGCTTTTTTCCTTCCCGTGCCCTGGCTTTCTTCGATTGGTTGTTTACATTTCACACAGTTTCCCATCGTAACTCCTTATATAAATTAGTATTCATTTCTCCAACACCCCCCCCTACTTTAATTGCTATTTTTTGCGAACGTAGGCTGAGAGCGGTACCTAAGCCGGAAGGCTGTAGAGATTTTCACGCCCCCACCCCTTGGCTATAGCTATGTTTCTCGGGTAGCTTATCGCTTCAGTGGCTTGCTGTTCTTGCTTGGTAATCGCTGCATGAATCAGGCGCAATCAGCACACGTTCACCAATGAAGTGAAGTTCTAACATGCCGTGATGTTTAGCGCACGTGAAACGATAGACCGAGCGGCCATCAGTAGGGATCAGTTTCATATCAAGGTGTTTGCAACCGTGGCAGCTTGTGCCAGTGGTTCTAGCTTCGTAGTAGGGGCGGATTGTCTTTACCGGATCAATGCCGTGATTATGGCAAAGTATCGCCCATGATTTGACTTGTTCCCATTGCGGGATTGTTTGAAGTTTCCAAATTGCTTCTAAGGTTTCTTCTTTGTTGATTGTTGCTTTATTACAACAGGTTAATAACAAGGTAACGGCTATCGGGTTAATCGGGTGGGTTTCCGTGGCGCGAAAATTATCTGAAGCCACCCCTTCACCGGGTGCATGATTTTCTTTTTCTTTCCTACCCCCTTCAAAACTTGTCGGAATTGTCGGAATTGTCGGAACAAAGCTCGAAGATCCGCATGAATCAATGCTTTCAGTGTTCCGACAATCTGCTATTTCCGTTCCGACAAACCCGGCTTTGTTCCGACAATTACCCGTATTTTGTGCGGTTTGCTCGCTGCTTTCCGGTGTAATTAGCGTGTCCCAGTCAATCATTTTGCTCGCTCCAAATGGCTGGCAGTACATGGAATACACGCTTTGAACCTTCCCCCGGAAGGGTTTTCTTTACTTGAAGGTTGCGGCCATCGCCAGCCCGCATATACCCCTTGTCGATCAACAGCCGGGCAACCGCCCGATGATCAAACCCTTTGCATATTTCCGCCTTGAATACTTCCAAATAGCAGTAATACTCAAGATTGCCCTCATGATTCTTTTCACGGAAACCCGCCTTATTCATCGTGCGCGGTGTGTGGTTATCGTCAACCACAGTACGTTCAATATCCGTGAATCGTGATTCACCGTGTAATTCAAGAAAGTGGCGCACTTGCTCAAGCATTGCACGCTGTTCCTTGTCGCCTTCACCGCCGAAACCTTGCAGCCATGCTTTAAAGCATGTAATAGCGGCTTGCATCGCTTCACCCGGTGGCCAGCCTGTAATACCCCAATCGGTAGCCAGTTCGCCAGCAGCACCCGCAAGGGCGAACCTTGCCGCTACCCGTTGCGCCTGTCCACTGGCGGCATTGGTAAGCGTTGCCTTCTCGAACTTTTGCCGGGCATCGAAGAGCGATTCCCGCAACGTTTCCCGGTGTTTCAGCACTTGTTCAATGAAAGCAGGGAAGGCCGCACCATAGTATTTATTGACGGCCGCATTCAACGCTTTGGCGAATTCGTGCCCGTTCTCAAAGCCGTGCAGATTCTCAAAGCAGCCCAACCCTTGCCCGGCATCGGCGGGAATATCCGCCATGCGCAGTTCAGCACCGGCGGGTGTTTTCTTGCCAGCTTCAGCCACATGCTGGGCTAGACTCAACTCACCAGCGGATAAGAACAGCAGCCGCCATTTAGCGGTATTGCGTGCGCCTCCGCTCACGTTTGCCCGCACCTTGGCAGAACCGTTAGCCAGCATGTAAGCCGATTCCCCGGCAATGCGGGCATCGATCATCTTCAATTCATCCAAGGTCAAGAGTGCATCACAGTGAGACAGGGCGGTGCTTTCCAGTCCGTTATCGGTTGACCGCCACCGCTGCAAATACTCAGGCGAACCGCACACGCTACCGGCTACGGTTAAAGCGCTAGTCTTGCCGCTGGAAGTCGTGCCGCGAAGATGGAAGCCGCCGGATTCCATTTCGGTCGGATGCAATAGCGGCGCGCCAAACGCAACCGACACCGCAAACGTTAACCGACTGTTTCCCACGCACAAACCCGCCACGTGTTCTTGCCATTGCTTCAGCGTGCCACGCTGTTTGAATGGATTTGAATCCGGGCGGTTATCGTTGAATAACCATTCCTCATCGGATTGGCCAATTGAGGTATCAGGCAATACGAACGTCAAACCATCGCCCGAACCATGCCAGCCGGTGCGGTTCGTAGTTCTTGCGCGTTTTTCTGGTGTTTGTGTTTGCAGGTATTCAATGACTAATTGCCGGGCTTTGGGGGCAATGGTTAATCCTTCAGATAGCAATCGGCCTGAAGCTTCCAGACCATCGCCATTGAACGAGCGGGCAGGGATGACTAATTGCTTAACCTTGCTATCCGGATCAGCGAAACGAACCAGCGTACCCCATTCCCGCGAATCGACATCGCGCGCCAATGCCAACACTTCAAGCCGGGCGCATACCTTGCGGCGGCGTAACCGCCCGTCTTTGGTCGGTTCCAGAAAGTACAGGCCGTCATCGAACAATTCAAATCCCCGTTGCACGGCTTCCGCCTGCGGCTCTTCCTGTTTGCTGGCTGGCTTTGTTTCACCATTACCGGCATCAGGCAGGAATGCATCCTCACGCTTGATGAAATCACCGAACCGGGCAGCATCCCAGCCGCACGCCACCAAATCGGCGGCATCGTCTCCCGGCTGCAATGGCTCACCGGCTCCGCGTTCCAACCGGTCGACATCCAACACCCGAACCGAACGTGCACCCGCAGCGGCCAATCGCTTCATCAAATCATTGGCGGCTTTCTTTCCGGGCAAATCATAATCCGGGAAGATCACGCAATCACGCCCGGCAAGCGGGGCGTAATCGGATTTCTCGACCGCTTGGCTGCCACCTTGCCAGCATAGGACGGGATGATCAGGCAGCAGTTTATGCAGGGCTTCGGCCGCCTTTTCGCCTTCGGTAAACCAGCAAGCGGCATCAGGGAATTGCAGCAATCCAGGCAAGCCGTACAGCGGGCGCAATCCTGGCGGAACCTTGAACCGCCATTCGTACTTATTGCCTTTTTGCCAAAGTGTCAGCGGTGAAAATTGTTTCTTCTCTCCCTTGGGTTTGTCATATCGATCATGAAAATAATTAATGCGGCCATCTTGTGCAAGATATGGATAACGCTTTGATGGTTTCCCGTGTCTCGCATGTGCAGCCGGTGGCTTTGGCGCATTATCGGGAATCGGCATAACGCACTGCCAGCCATCGCCATCAATATCACCGCCCGGCGGAACCGGGGCGGCTTTTGTTTCTTTTGAATTCGTTAATGCTTTGGCATCGCCCGGTTTCTTTGAATCGCTTGTGGCGCGTTTTGACGGACTGCTTTTTTCCGGTTCGATTCCAAGAAAAGCAGCCAGCTTTTTGGCGGCGGCTCCTTGGTTTAAATCTTCCAGATAGGCAACCAGGGCAACCAGATCAGCGCCTTTCGCATCATCGGCAAAGTCAGCCCATTGTCCTGTCGTTGTATTAATACTGAACGATCCCGGCGTATTATCAGAGCGCCGGGGATTCAGCGGCAGGTATTCATGCCCTTCACGCTTGCCATTGGGCAACCACCGATTCAGAACGGAATCAATGCTACCCAGCCCAGCGGTTGCCACCCGTTTAATGTAGGGAATCGTGGGCATTACCACCCCCTTCAGAAGGTGCAGGGATCGCTTCGCACAACTCTTCAATCGAATAAAAAAGATTGGCTATATACTCCTTTGCTAATCTTAGCGACACCAAAAAACCAGCAGTCCATACCTTAACCAAACTTACTTGATAATGAAGATCCTTTTTGCCGTTTTCTTCTTCGTACTCAGCAAGACGCACCCTTTCTATTTTTTCGGCAAGAAGAATAATCCTCACGGCTTTTTCGATGGAATCACAAATAGCTTTCGTGGTTTCTTTAAGTGTTCCGTATTGCCTTACTGTTTGCTGGATTTGCTCAAGGTTATCAACAGCGCCATCAAGCAAATTAAATAGCCCTTCCATTTGTTCCCTGCTGATGGACATGTTGCACCCATCAAGATCAACAAGGTCGCCACAGTCTATAAATTCCAGTGCGCAACTTATATCTGAGACACAATTACGCGCTTTTCGGAGTTCCTTCAGGATTTCTGAATTACTGATTGATGGGGTTTGATTGATGGTTTTTTTTGACTTACTCATGATTCATGCTCCTTTGTCTGAACGGTTTCGAGAAAACCGCCACCCGTGCGGAACACGGGGCGGGCGGATAAATCGGGTTGACAGACCGGACTTGAGACCGGCGAGCCTTTCGGCTCCCCAAAATACCCACCCATAGAAACAAAGGGGTAAATAAATAACGGATACAAAAAAACCGCTCAGCGGCGGTATCCGCTCAAGTAACAGGCTGTCAAACCCGTCCATTGATTTTGCAATGGCACAGCGAGCATAAACCCAGCAGAACGGTAAAGTCAATAGAAAATCATTCATCTTGAATGCCCCCTATTGATCGCCGCTCTAACCACTTGAAAAGGTCATACGCAAGAATGTGTTCTTTCCGCGTGTGATATGGATGATCCGCAATCCACTCTTGCAACAGGTCATGAATCTGACCGGGTGGAAGTGGCGGCAATCCGCAATTGCACGGCAATGCTATATTTCCCGATGCCGGGATAATTTGATTAACCATGATTACCCCGGCTCAGCATGAGTGAATCACGAACTTCCGCAATCAGATCATCTAGTTTCTGATTCAGAATCATGGTATGAAAATCTGATGCTGCGGTTTTCATAAAACCAGCGATCAATTCGGGGTGTGCTTTGGCGTAGCCTTCACCGAATTTAGAATCAATAATGCGGATAGACTGATTGAGGTATGTTTCCGCTGTGTCCCGTGCTTGTAGCATCAGGTCGGTAGGGGTTAGCTGATTGCTCATGCCGCCCCCCCGGGATGCTTGCCGGATGCACCGTTGATTTGATCGTGAATCCATTGCTGTACTTCAGATTCACGCCACCGGCTAGAATTGCCGATCTTCACCGGTGCGGGGAACTTATTTTCTTTGATTAACTGATAGATGAAACTGGATTTGAATCCAGATCGTGATTCAACTTCCGGAAGTGGTAATAATCTTTCTGTTGCCGGTATTGCGGGCAATTTTCCGGTTTCATGGGTTAATTGGTGTTGCTGGGTTGATAATGTTTGAACCATAAATAAACATCTCCATGTGAATGTGTATGCACAGCTACCAAATGCACGGAGTAGTTTATTTTTTTAAATTGGGTAATGTCAGAGCCTGGGTTCCTGTTTACCCAGAATTATTTTAGCATTATGTTTTTTATACAGTTTTATGATTTTTTCTTCTTTTCGTATCGTATCGAATGCCGCAGAAGCATACCCAGTTTCTTTCATAATTTTCCTTGCCAGCAACCGACATGATTTAATCTTTGCCATATCACGCTTTAAGATTTTTTTTGCTGCTTTAACCCAGATTCCCACGTCTTCAGCGTGATACTTCCTTGCTGCTTCTGGGCCAGCATCTCGCCACTTCTCTAAATTAGCTTGTTTTCTGGCTTCAATTTCTTGGAACTTCTCATCTTCCAGTTGTCGCAGTTTTTCAGCAACAGCAGCTTGCAAATCGGGTTGGTTGTCAATAATTTTACTTAATACGCGAGCCTTTATATACAAGCTATAGACAGTTGAACGCTGGAACTCTGACCATGCATCATTAAGCAAGGACACATACTCTGGATAAAGTGGTTTGGTTTTATATCGCAGTATGTAGATAATATTGTCAGCTTTAATTGCGAATGTATTAGCAGCTTCAATATCAGGATAGTTATCCGCTTTCAGCGTTTCATTGATCCACAATTTGAGCGGCTTTGAAATTTGTGTTTCTACTAGATTGGCATACGCTTCACCGCTGGTGTACCGGTAATTGTCACACCACCCTTTCATTGCAGTAATGACATGATCTTGATAATCAGTATCAAGCAGATCGGCAAAGCTTGCGGATAAATCTTCGTTCAACATGCACTCCCTTCAAAGCGCTGCCCTTCGAGATAAACACCCCAAGCGGTTGAAGGAAACCGTTTTCGCCTGGCCGGGCTATGGGGTGATCAAAAATATTTTACAGAACAATTCAATTTTCTGAGTCAAAAAATTTTCTTGAATTCTTGACGGTTGAAGCATGAAATTTACTGCCCAAATATTAGGCAATCGACATGAAAAACAGGGGGGTACTTTTCAAAAAACGGGTAACTTTGCGGGTAAATTTAAATGTTAAGAAATACAGAATGACTTCAATAAATGATTTCAAGTGATGATATGAATCCATTCTGAGCATCAACGGTGCACAGTGATCACTTTATTGAATCGATGATTCTATCCAAGTATAGGCGCGTCTTTTTGGCTGCCTGCTCTTCGTTTCGTGTCAATTCTTTCTGTACCAAGTTTGCAAAATTGATCAGGCTTTGTGATGGGTAGGCATCCTGCAAGCCATAATATCTAAAGATTCTTATCAACAGAATCGACAGCTTCGCGCCGCGCCATTTTGGCTTTTTTCGTGGGCGGCTCGAGTAGGGTGGCGGTTAAATCATGGAGTGTTAGCAATAGCTGAAGGTGCCGCTGTGCCCATACTGGCAAGGGCGCGGAACCGTTCGCCCAATGGCAAACGCTGACACGGGAAACGCCTGTACCCGATGCAAAATCACTCTGTTTCCAGCCTAATTTATCCAAACCTTTTTTGAAATCTTGCGGTGTCATATCAATTCCTTCGCGCGCGCATGAGAGTTTCAAGGGTAGCAGAACTATAGGTGTAAAGCAACTTTAATAGAAAGTGGGAAATTATATTAATAAAGTAAACTAATTTTAATAAAAAGTGGATAATCGTTAAATTAGTGAATTTAACATAACGTACGTTATACGCAGTCGGTTTTTATAGTGCGGTTAAAGTGGGAAATCCAATTATTACAATTAGTTACGCTGGATTTTATGCGTTTTCGCATACACATTGAATAATTATTCGTGTGCGATTACGCATAATAAATAGTACGTGTGCATAACAATGACAACGATATGGTTATTTGCCAGGTGTGAGGTGGACAACAGGATAATTCCGCGCGGGATTTTTGCATTTAATCGGCTTGTGTAGTCTGAAAAGAGCGGTTATCGAAGCATAAAAACCCCGGAATTAACCCAAAATGTCGGAACAAATCCGGGTTTGTCGGAACGTTTTATAAAAATGTCGGAACGCTGAAAGCATTTATTCATGAGGTTCTTTGAGCTTTGTTCCGACAATTCCGACAATTCCGACAAGTTTTGAAGGGGGTAGGATAAAAACGCAAAAAAAGAAACTGAAAAGATCAAACCGATTTACTGAATAACGGGATAACTTCGGCTCCCTTTTCTAGTGCCTCGATGTGGTTACTCCACCACATCATCATCCTTTTCCGTTCCGGCAAGTATTCCGCCCGGTTGTATGCGCCTCTAACTTCATTTCTTTCACCATGCGCTAATTGCCGTTCAATAGCATCGGGGCTGAATAGGCCTGATTCATTCAATGCTGTTGAAGCAACCGCCCGGAAACCGTGACCGGTCATCTTGCCCTTGTATCCAAGGCGGTACAGTGCAAAAAGCAATGTATTGTTGCTGATAGGTTTATTCGGGTTTCTTCCGGGCAACAGGTAACGGCTATTACCTGCGATGTTTTTTAATTCGGCTAGTATGTTCATTGCCTGACTTGTAAGTGGCACCACGTGCTCATTTTTCATTTTCATGCGCGTGGATGGAATAATCCATAGCGCGTTATCCGTGTCGATTTCTTCCCATGATGCGCCAATAAGTTCATTGGTACGAACGAAGGTTAAAGCCAGCAGCTTCAATGCAAGCTGTGTTTGTCTGTCACCAATGCATTCATAGGTGGCGATTGCTCGAAGCAATTCGGGTAACTCTTCCGGTTTGACAGCAGCTTGGTTTTTCTTCTTATGCGGTGTAAGTGCTCCGCGTAGATCGCCGGAAGGATCACGAGAACAACGACCTGTTGATATACCATAGCGGAATACTTGACCGCATACACCCAGCACCCTATGCGCTAGATCATAAGAGCCGCGCTGCTCAATGATGCGGATCATATTGAGCAATTGCGGGGCTTCAATTGCGCTGATAGGGTACATGCCGATAAAAGGAAACACATTGAGTTCAAGCCGTCTCAGCACATCCTTTGTATGACTGATTACCCATGTATGCATTTGCTTTGTGTACCATTCGCGGGCGATGGCTTCAAAGCTGTTAGCTGCGGCTTCCTTCGCTTTTTGTTTGTTGATCTGCCGATCAATCGAAGGGTCAATATTGCTTATCAGCTTCACCCGCTCAGCCTGTGCAAGCTGCCTTGCTTGTTTTAATCCCACAACAGGATAGACGCCTAGTGAAATGCTTTTTTCTTTGTCATGAATCTTATAGCGTAACCGCCAATATTTGCGGCCATCTTCATAGACCCAAAGATACAGCCCACGGCCATCATGAAGCTTGCGAATTTTGACGCCTTCAGTAGCGGCATTCTTGCAAGCCAAATCAGTCAGCAATTCCATTTTGGCCATAGTGTGGTAACTCTTTATGTGGTAAAAATTGTTACCACTCTTTTTACCACATTTTTTGACTGGATTCTAGCGGATTATTTCGGATTGCTACGGAAAGGAAATGCTTTTATATAAGCTATTTTCAAGGGTTTTCTGGACTGTTGCGGAGGTGTGCGGATTTGTAAATGGCGGAGGCGGTGAGATTCGAACTCACGGTAGAGTCACCCCTACGGCAGTTTTCAAGACTGCTGCCTTAAACCAGCTCGGCCACACCTCCTTGTTTCATCAGTTGCGCATCATACCTTTTAGCGCTGATTTTGGCTAGTTGCTTCAAGCGTAATTTATTTCTGCAGCGTTTCGGCCAAGAAGTTGCAGAATGAATCGTTCGATCCGATGTGCTGCTGGTTTTCAGCCTTTTACCGGTTACGCCGGTTCTTCAGATACAATTTCATGGAATAAGAACTTATTCCAAAAGGAAATGGTATGTGGTCGGATCCCGAGGTGGCGCGCCTTGCAGCGGTACGAATGAGCACCAACCAAGATATGGTGCAGCGGATGCGATTGGGCGGTTTGTTTTATGTGCTGTGTTGCAGTGCTTCGCTCTTGATGTCTCCGGAACTAACCGCCCAGCCCTACATTTGGGGTTTTGATGTTTTTTTTACCGTATTGGCAATTTTACGGCTGTTGATTCACCGGTTTTCAGCAAAATTCAGCCATGAAAAGCAAGTATTGCTGGAATTCGCGATTGCTGCAATTTACGTGGCAACGGCTTTAACCTGGGGCAGTTTGCTGGTTTGGATTTTCTCTTCCATTCAGACAATCGACACCGGTGCGGCGCTGGCGGTCATTGCTACCGTAGGGTTTGTCGCAGGCGGTATTGCGGCTATTTCACCCCGGATTCGTCTGATGCTGGTTTTTGCCGTGTTGATTTATTTGCCGAGCCTTGCCGGCCTGGCCATGTTTATTCCCGATGAAGGCCGGTGGGTATTGATGACGATCGGCTTGGCTTATTTTATTTTTTTGATTCACAACGGTAAGTTGCAGCATCAGAATTATTGGATTGCGAGGGAGCAGGCGGTTTTATTGCAACAACAGGCGGACGATCTGGAGCAGGCGCGCTTGCAAGCGGAAAATGCCAATAAAGCCAAATCGGTCTTTTTGGCAGCAATGAGTCATGAGATCCGGACGCCGATGAACGGTGTTCTGGGAATGACTGAATTAATGGCAATGACCGCTTTAAACCCTGAGCAAAAAAAATACTTGAATGTTATTCGCGATTCCGGGCGGACGTTGTTACGCGTTATCGACGATATTTTGGATTTTGCGAAAATCGAAGCGCACAAGCTGACGATCGCTAATCGTCCATTTGATCTGGATCTTCTGCTCACCGATGTCGAATTGTTGTTTCAACAGAAAACCAAGGAAACGTCGCTGAATTTTGTTGTGATTCGCGATGGTACAAGTCAGTGCCGGTTGATCGGTGATCCGGACCGGATTAAACAAATTTTATTTAATTTGCTCGGAAATGCGTTTAAATTCACGCAACAGGGGGAAGTAAAGCTGTCGGTGCAATGCCAGCCGGTGCCCGGGAAAGATCGCGTGGAATTGGAAATGACGGTAACGGATACCGGGACCGGTATTTCCGCCGAGAACCAAACGCGCTTGTTCGAGGAATTCACCCAGGTTGGCGAAACTACCCGGCATATCCATGGAGCCGGATTGGGGCTGGCGATTACGCGTAATTTGCTGACATTAATGGGCGGGGAAATTTCATTAATGAGCGAGATTGGCAAGGGGTCGCAATTTTGCGCGCGGATTCCATTGCAAGTTGCGGCCGCTGAAGTTGCCGCGGCGGGGGAGAACGATCCGGGCGGAATCGAATTCAAGGCTGCCGGCGAATACCGTCCGCGGGTATTGGTAGTGGAAGACAATCCGGTCAATCAGATGATTAGTAAAGCGATGCTGGAGCGGATGCAATGTGAAGTGGTGATGACCGCCGACGGTGCGGAAGCGATTCACGCTTATCAGACCCAGCCGTTCAATTTGATTTTGATGGATTGCAACATGCCGGTAATGGACGGGTTTGAAGCAACGCGGCGGATACGCAGCTTGGAGCAGCAACAAAACAAGCCGCCGATTCCCATCGTGGCGTTGACAGCGCATGCCTTTGAACATATCAGGAACGAGTGTTTTGACGCGGGAATGAATGCGCACCTCAGCAAGCCTTTCAGTTATGAACAATTGGAGAAAGTACTGCAGCAATATGCTCCGGTTCATTTGTCCTGACCGGAAAAGTTGCCATGGCAGCAATTAATCGTAACCGGAAATATCGTATCAATGCGATAATTGCTAGCAAGCATGGCATATGCGCTGCAATGAGACGCATGGCCCCCTCGTTTTTTTATTTCGTTAGAATCTATGATCTGGAAACCCAGTGTGACAGTTGCGACTGTCGTTGAGCAAGATGGCAAGTATTTGCTGGTTGAAGAAGAACCCGAAGCCGGACTTGGCTTGTTTTTCAACCAACCGGCGGGACATTTGGATCCTGACGAATCGATTATTCAGGGCGCTATCCGGGAAACGCTCGAGGAGACCGCTTATACCTTTGTGCCCGATTATTTGCTGGGTATTTATCAATGGCATTCGCAGCGCGCCGGCATTACCTATATCCGTTTTGCGTTCAGTGGCCGGGTCACGCATCATGACCCGCTGCGGGTGCTTGATGCCGGCATTGTCCGCGCAGTTTGGCTGAGTTTTGATGAAATCATGCAAGAAAGCCAGCGGCATCGCAGTCCGCTGGTCATGCAGTGCATCCGCGATCACCGGGCCGGCAAGCGCTATCCGCTGGAATTACTGACACATTATGAATCCTGATTCGACGAAAAAATACCGGGTGGTGGTCGGCATGTCCGGCGGTGTTGATTCTTCCGTTGCCGCTTATTTGTTGAAGCAGCAAGGCTATGATGTGTTGGGTCTGTTCATGAAGAATTGGGAAGATGACGATACCGACGATTATTGTTCTTCCCGCCAGGATTTTCTGGATGCGGTGTCGGTTGCGGATGTGATCGATATTCCGATTGAAGTCGTGAATTTTTCGGCGGAGTATAAAGAGCGGGTTTTTTCGCATTTTCTCGCGGAATATCAAGCCGGGCGGACGCCGAATCCCGATGTGTTGTGCAACGCCGAAATTAAATTCAAAGCTTTTCTGGATCACGCCAATAAACTGGGCGCCGATTATATTGCGACCGGGCACTATGCGCAGGTACGCAAAGCCGATAGATCTTTTCAATTGTTGAAAGGCGAAGACGGCAGCAAGGATCAAAGCTACTTCTTGTACCGGTTGAATCAGGCGCAACTGGCGAATACGCTTTTTCCAATCGGGCATTTGTATAAGCGCGAGGTGCGCGCTATCGCGAAGCAAGCCAATCTGCCCAATTTTTCGAAGAAAGATAGCACCGGCATTTGTTTTATCGGGGAGCGTCCGTTCCGGGAATTTCTGAATCGCTATTTGCCGCATGAGCCCGGCGAAATTCAGACCCCTGATGGTCAAGTGATTGGCCGGCATCTCGGGTTGATGTATTACACCATCGGACAGCGGCAAGGGCTGGGTATCGGCGGCACACGCAGCGGTACTGATGAGCCGTGGTTCGTGTCCGCCAAGGATATGACCCGGAATGTGCTTATTGTTGTTCAGGGTCATGATCATCCGGATTTATTTAAACCATCGCTCAGCGCCACGGATTTAACCTGGATCAGCGGGAAAGCGCCCCATTGCAATTGGGTCTACGCCGCCAAGACCCGTTATCGCCAAGCCGATGCGCCGTGCGCAATTAGTGTTTTGACGCCGGAGCATTGCCAGGTTGATTTTGCCCAAAACCAATGGGCCGTAACGCCCGGTCAATCGGTCGTGATTTACGAAAGTAAAGTGTGTCTGGGAGGCGGGATCATTACCGGTTAAAGCGATTCTGGCTTTTTAGCTTCGAACGTTTATCCAGTTTTCTGTATTCACCGCGGATATCGCGTAATTATTGCAAGCTGCGCCACTGTTAACCTGCGGCATTCCAATCCTTATCGATTTGAAATAGATCTTAGATTTAATGGGTTGTGATTTTTTTTACTGCCGGCCCTTGAAATTCTGAAGCACAATCCCTATTATCAGCACTCATGGTTTGAGAGTGCTAACACTATGTTTATCTGTATTGGCACCCTGACTGTTTGGTAATTGCAAGAAAAATGTGCTGTCACGTGGCGGCATCTAATATGGGATCCATTATTTTTACAGGAGAAAACAGTATGAAAATTCGTCCTTTGCATGATCGTGTGGTTGTCAAGCGATTGGAAGATGAACGTAAGACCGCGTCGGGTATCGTAATTCCCGATTCGGCGGCGGAAAAACCAGATCAAGGTGAGATCTTGGCTGTTGGCAAAGGAAAAATGGGCGACGATGGAAAACTGTACCCAATGGAAGTTAAAGTGGGCGATAAAGTATTGTTCGGGAAATATGCCGGTCAGACGGTTAAAGTTCATGGCGAAGAACTATTAGTCATGAGAGAAGAAGATATCATGGGTGTAATTGAAGGTTAATTGCGTCGGTTCGGTGACTTGCTATAGATAATGTATTGTTGAGAGATTAGGAGAGAAAAGTTATGTCAGCAAAAGAAGTGAAATTTCATGATTCAGCACGTCATAAAATGGTGGCTGGTGTCAATGTTCTGGCCGATGCAGTTAAAGTAACGCTGGGTCCCAAAGGGCGCAATGTTGTTCTGGAGCGTTCATACGGCGCTCCGACCATTACAAAAGATGGGGTTTCAGTTGCTAAAGAAATCGAACTGAAAGACAAATTCGAGAATATGGGCGCGCAAATGCTGAAAGAAGTCGCCAGCAAGACTTCCGATGTGGCGGGTGATGGAACGACCACAGCGACGGTATTGGCGCAGGCGATTGTTAAGGAAGGCATGAAGTTTGTGGCCGCCGGTATGAATCCGATGGATCTGAAACGCGGGATTGATAAAGCGGTAGGTGCGGCGGTTGAAGAATTGAAAAAACTGTCTAAGCCTTGCGCAACGGCAAAAGAAATTGCACAAGTTGGCAGCATCTCAGCAAATTCGGATACCGAAATCGGTAAGATCATCGCCGATGCCATGGATAAAGTAGGCAAGGAAGGCGTCATCACGGTGGAAGACGGTTCAGGATTGCAGAACGAATTGGAAGTGGTAGAAGGTATGCAATTCGATCGTGGTTACTTGTCGCCTTATTTTGTCAGTAGCGCGGAAAAACAAATTGCACTGTTAGACAATCCATTCATCCTGCTGCACGACAAGAAAATTTCTAATATCCGTGATTTATTACCGGTATTGGAGCAAGTTGCCAAGGCTGGCAAACCGCTGTTGATTATCGCAGAAGATGTCGACGGTGAAGCATTGGCGACACTGGTTGTCAATAACATCCGCGGCATTCTTAAAACCTGTGCGGTTAAAGCTCCAGGATTTGGCGATCGCCGTAAAGCCATGCTCGAAGATATCGCGATTCTCACCGGTGGTACCGTGATCGCTGAAGAAGTGGGTCTAACGCTGGAAAAAGCGACTTTGAACGATCTGGGTCAAGCCAAGCGAGTCGAAGTGGGTAAAGAAAATACCACGATCATCGATGGTGCAGGCAATGTTGCCAATATCGAAGGCCGTGTTAAACAAATCCGTACCCAAATCGAAGAAGCGACCAGCGACTATGACCGGGAAAAACTGCAAGAGCGTGTGGCTAAACTTGCCGGCGGTGTAGCGCTGATCAAAGTCGGTGCCGCGACCGAGGTTGAAATGAAAGAGAAAAAAGCCCGTGTCGAAGACGCGTTGCATGCAACCCGCGCAGCGGTGGAGGAAGGGGTTATTCCAGGCGGTGGCGTTGCATTATTGCGTACGGTCCCGATCGTCAAAAAGCTGAAAGGCGATAATCACGATCAAGACGCCGGTATTAAAATTGTATTGCGTTCACTGGAAGAGCCATTGCGCCAGATCGTGACCAATTGTGGCGATGAACCGTCGGTTGTGGTTAATAAAGTAGCTGAGGGACAAGGCAATTTTGGTTACAATGCGGCTACCGGTGAATATGGCGATTTGGTTGCAATGGGTGTACTTGATCCAACCAAAGTAACTCGCTCGGCACTGCAAAATGCGGCGTCGGTTGCAAGTTTGATGCTGACGACGGATGCGATGGTCGCGGAATTGCCTAAGGAAGAGGCAGCGCCTGGCGGCGGCATGGGTGGAATGGGCGGTATGGGTGGAATGGGCGGCATGGATATGTAACAGCAATATCCATAACTGTAGAATCCAACTTCAAAGTATTAAACAGACCCCGATTATTTTGGGGTCTGTTTTTTTATGGCGAATCTATCGATCGATGGAATATCAAGGGCTTTTCAATTGTAATTTTTGATTAAAAAATAATTTAACATGATAAATTCTAAGTTATGAACCTATCGGAAAACTATTCTGCGTCTGAAGATCTGCTCAAGGATCGAGTGATTCTTGTTACAGGTGCAGGACAAGGTCTGGGCCGTGCGGCGGCGTTAACCTATGCGCGTCATGGGGCAACGGTGATTCTTCACGGGCGGAAAGTCAAGAAATTGGAGGGCGTTTATGATGAGATCGAAGCCATCGGTAAAGCTCAGGCATTAATTTTTCCATTAGACTTCGAGCGCGCAGAAGAAAAGGATTACGCCGTGTTAACTCAGGCAATCGGGGAGCAGTTGGGGCGGCTGGATGGAATCTTACATAATGCAGCTTTTCTATATGACTTGAGTCCATTAGAGTATCAAACGGCTGCGCAATGGCGAGTGATATTCCAAATTAATGTGATTGCACCTTTTGCAGTCACGAAAGCTTGCCTCCCATTACTGAAGGCTTCGCCTGATGCGAGCATTATCATGACTTCAAGCACGCAAGGCAATCAGCCTGCCGCTTATTGGGGCGGTTTTGCGGTAGCTAAAGCTGGCATTGAAGCGTTGGTAAGGATTCAAGCGGATGAGTGGGAAACAATGCCTAACCTCCGCATCAATAGCATCGTGCCAGGGATCGTGAATTCGCCTCAGCGAATTAAAACTCATCCTGGTGAACTTAAAAGCGCCATACGGCAACCCGATGACTTAATGCAGAATTACCTGTATTTGATGGGACCTGATAGCAAAGGCATCAGTGGCCAGACTTTTTATTGTCCATCATAAGGTTAAAACCACCGGCTTCAGCCGGTCAGCTTTAGCTGCGAGAATATGCCACACAGGAGGTGTGGCATGGATTATAGATATGGAAGTCATACGGTTTATCAGATTGAATATCATTTTGTATGGGTAACGAAGTATAGATATAAGATTCTGAAGGGAGAAGTAGCAGAACGAGTACGAGAGTTGGTTCGTCAGACGTGTGAAGCATTTGAAATGAGAATTGTACAGGGTGTAGTAAGTAAGGATCATGTGCGTATTCTGGTGAGTTGTCCGCCGGAGATGGCTCCGAGTGAGATCATGAGGCGACTAAAAGGACGAACATCGAGCTATCTGTTTGAAGAATTTCCTCACTTGAAGAAGCGGTACTGGGGAAGGCATTTTTGGGCGCGAGGGTATTTCTGCGTGACAGTAGGTCAGATGACAGAAGAGATGATCAAACAATACTTGGAGCATCATTTTGAGCCAAATCCAAACGACAATTTTAAAATGGAGCCGGAATAAGACGCGTCGTTTAGTCGACGCGTATCCGGACTTTCAGTCCGTAACTCAAACCCACCGGCTTTAGCCGGTGGTTGTTTAGTGTTAGCGATACGCTTGGATTAGACGATCCGGCTGCGGTTGGCGGGATTAATCGGTATAATCTCCTAAAATATCAGGAATTGCGAAAGTGGCGGAATTGGTAGACGCACCAGATTTAGGTTCTGGCGCCGAGAGGTGTGGGGGTTCGAGTCCCCCCTTTCGCACCAAATGGGATGACTGCTGAGAACTCGTTTTATCAATTTGAAACGAATAATTGTCAGCTAAAAAAGAATATTTCTAAAAATAGTTAATCAATCAGGAATTTTAATGGGATCAAATGTAGAAAATCTGGGTGCACTGGAGCGCCGTTTTGATATCACGATTTCTCGAGAAAATTTGCAAAACGAAATTGATAATCGATTGAAGCAGATTGCGAAAACAACGAGGTTGCAAGGCTTTCGGCCAGGAAAAGTTCCTTTGAAAATAGTTGTGCAAATGTACGGTGCGCAGGTGCAGCAAGATGTATTGAATGATGCCGTGCACAAAGAATTTAAGGAAACGGTCAAGGAGCATAATTTGCAAGTCGTGGGTTATCCCCGTTTTGAAGAGAAGCTCTCAGGTGATGATACTGCAACACTATATACTGTCAGTGCCACATTTGAAATTTATCCCGTCGTTGCGTTGGGCGATTTAAGCCAGCACAGTATCGAGCGGCCTGAAGTCCGCTTGTCAGAAGCGGATATTGATAAAACGCTGGAGATGATTTGTAAACAGCGCACAACCTATCAATCCATTGACCGAGAAGCAAAAGCGGGTGACCGGGTCAAGATAAATTATCGTGGTACGATCGATGGAAAAGATTTCACTGGTGGAACAGCTGACGATGTGCAATTGATTATCGGTGATGGGAAGTTCCTTAAGGATTTTGAGAACTCATTGATTGGTATGAAGCCGGGAAACAATAAATCATTTGATGTCATTTTTCCGGAAGATTACCATAATAAAGATCTTGCGGGAAAAACCGTTACTTTCGAAGTAACGCTTATTTTGCTTGAAGAACCAATAATACCTGAAGTAGACGCTGATCTTGCCAAATCATTGGGTATTGATGACGGTGATTTGAAAAAACTACGCGAGGGAATACAAAAAGATCTTGAACGTGAAGTTTCCAGAAGAGTCAGGACAAAACTTAAAGAGCAGGTTATGCAAGTATTGCTAGACAGTACCCCGCTGGAAGTACCGAATGTTTTGATCAACCAAGAAATTGAGCGGCTGATGCAGGATGCGAGGAAAGATCTTGAAGCACGTGGTATGAAATCCAAAGAGATTCCGTTGTCGGCGGATCTGTTTAAGGGAAAAGCGGAGTATCGCATCAAGCTAGGTCTCATTTTGTCAGAACTTGTTAAAGAACATGCGCTTAAAGCTACATCAGAACAAGTGCGCAGCATTATTGAAGACGTGGCACAGAGTTATGAAAATCCGGAACAAGTAGTAAAATGGCATTATGCTTCTCCTGAGCGCTTGCAGGAAGCTGAGTCGCTTGCATTAGAAGAAAACGTTGTAAATTGGGCTTTGGGAAAAATAAAACAGATCAATAAACCGGCTACTTTTGATGAGCTCATGGGAATCTCTTGAAATGATCCAATTAAATAATGATGTAAAAAATATGGAACCAATGAATCTGGGGCTAATCCCAATGGTCATTGAGTCGAGCGGAAGAGGTGAGCGAGCGTACGACATCTATTCGCGATTACTAAAAGAGAGAGTAATATTTCTAGTAGGTCCGGTTACGGAATCGAGTGCGAATCTGATAGTTGCGCAGTTATTATTCCTTGAATCAGAGAATTCCGAGAAAGATATTTATTTTTATATTAATTCTCCCGGCGGAATGGTGTCTGCCGGTATGGCAATATACGATACGATGCAATATATCAAACCGGATGTTAGTACTTTATGTATCGGGCAAGCAGCAAGCATGGGAGCATTGTTATTAACTGCCGGTGCCAAAGGAAAACGATACTGCCTGCCCAATTCGCGCGTCATGATTCATCAACCGCTGGGGGGCTTTCAAGGGCAAGCCTCTGACATTGAAATACATGCGCGGGAAATTTTATACCTTAAAGCGCGTCTAAATGAAATTCTTGCAAAGCATACAGGGCGCCCTGTTTCGGAAGTTGAAAAAGATACAGATCGTGATAACTTTATGAGTGCAACTGAATCAGTTAATTACGGTTTAGTGGACGCAGTATTGTCGCAGAGAGATGAGAGTGCTTAAGTAAGTGGGATTTCTTGTTTTATTTTTATTCAAGATAAGAGTCGTTAAACTCATTACGGTGGGAAAAGAATATGCCAGACAAAACGAGTGGTGAAAAACTTCTTTATTGTTCTTTTTGCGGCAAGAGTCAGCATGAGGTACGAAAACTCATTGCAGGTCCTTCGGTATTTATTTGCGATGAATGTATTGATCTTTGCAATGACATTATCCGTGAAGAAATGCAAGGTGATGAAGCCACAAAACTGGTTAAATCAAATCTGCCTGTTCCCCGTGAGATATGCCAAATACTTGATCAATATGTAATTGGGCAAGAATCGGCGAAAAAGATACTTTCTGTTGCAGTTTATAATCATTACAAGCGTTTAAGAAACGTCGTTAAATCGGAAGACGGTGATGATATCGAGTTGTCAAAAAGTAATATATTGCTGGTTGGGCCTACTGGATCTGGTAAGACATTACTCGCGCAAACGCTGGCCCGGTTACTGGACGTGCCATTTATTATGGCCGATGCAACAGCTCTAACGGAAGCTGGTTATGTTGGTGAAGATGTCGAAAATATCATCCAGAAATTGTTGCAAAAGTGTAATTATGACGCAGAGAAAGCGCAACGAGGGATTGTATACATTGACGAGATCGATAAGATTTCTCGAAAATCTGATAACCCCTCGATAACACGCGATGTATCCGGTGAAGGTGTGCAACAAGCGCTGCTGAAATTGATCGAAGGAACAATTGCGATGGTTCCCCCTCAAGGAGGCCGGAAACATCCCAATCAAGAGTTTATTCAAGTCGACACAACAAACATTCTATTTATTTGCGGTGGTGCATTTGATGGATTGGATAAGGTGATCAGAGCACGTACTGAGAAAGGCGGAATCGGGTTTGGCGTTGAAGTGAAAAATACAGCGAATGGTAATGTAAACAAAGTTTTGCAACAAGTTGAGCCGGAAGATCTCGTGAAATTCGGATTGATACCTGAATTCGTCGGGCGTTTGCCGGTTGTTGCAACACTGGAAGAACTCAATGAAGCAGCACTGATTCAGATTCTGACAGAACCAAAAAATGCACTGGTTAAACAATATTGGAAGATGTTCAATATGGAAGGGGTTGATCTTGAGTTCCGGGAACCAGCCCTCAAGTCCATCGCAAAAAGTGCTCTGACCCGGAAAACAGGCGCTCGCGGGCTTCGCTCCATTTTGGAAGAGATATTGCTGGATATCATGTACGATTTGCCATCGTTGGATAATGTTTCAAAAGTTGTGATTGATTACAACTCGTCGAGTAATGATATTAAACCGATTTTAATCTATTCGGATCAACCCAAAGTAGCTAAGCGCTCTAAATAATAGCCGGTTAGTGAGCTGAACAAAAGTTGATAATGGCAGTAATTGCCGGGTTTCTCCAAACGGTATTTATAGGAAGTCGTGATAAAGGGTAATTATTACGTATTTACACGTCTAATTGCCCGATTAAAGCCGATGCTTCTGTGCTAGTGTAGCCGTTATTGTTATTGTAAATGCCGAGTTTCTCCGAATTGTGCATATAATTTCACAAATAGTCATAAATTTTATAAAGCCGATATGAATTCTTTATTAGAGCACTCCGAACAGTTGATATTGCCGTTGCTTCCCTTGCGAGATGTGGTGGTTTTTCCGCATATGGTCATTCCATTGTTTGTTGGGAGACAAAAGTCGATTAAAGCACTTGAGTTGGCCATGGAGTCAAATAAAAATATCCTTCTTGTTGCTCAGAAAGTCGCATCGAAGGATGATCCAGCTCCTGAAGATCTCTATGAAGTGTGCAGCATTGCCAGTTTGTTGCAGATGCTCAAGCTCCCCGATGGAACTGTCAAAGTCTTAGTTGAAGGCAACTATCGCGCTCGTATTCATGAATTGATTGATTCTGAAACGCATTATTCCGGAAGGGCTTCGCAGATTGAAATTGATGTCGCTGATAATCCGGAAGCGGAAGCAATGCGACGCGCTATTCTTGCGCAGTTTGACCAATATGTGAAGCTTAATAAAAAAATACCTCCGGAAATCATTACATCAATGGGTGGTATTGATGATGCGGGACGCTTAGTTGACACAATTGCAGCGTACTTACCGCTTAAACTGGAACAGAAGCAGGAAGTTCTTGAAATATTTGATATTCCAAAACGCCTGGAACATTTGCTAGGTTTATTGGAGACTGAGCTTGACATTCTTCAAGTGGAAAAAAGAATCCGCGGCAGAGTTAAGCGGCAAATGGAAAAAAGCCAACGTGATTATTACCTGAATGAGCAAGTAAAAGCCATTCAGAAAGAATTGGGCGAAGGCGAAGACGGTGCTGATATTGAAGAAATAGAAAGAAAAATAAAAGCTGCTCAAATGCCCAAGGAGGCACTCGCCAAAGCCGAATCCGAGTTAAAGAAGCTGCGGTTGATGTCGCCGATGTCCGCTGAAGCTACGGTCGTGCGTAACTATATAGATGCACTTGTTGCGCTGCCTTGGAAGAAAAAGAATAAAATTAATCAGGATCTGACAGCCGCCGAGGATGCGCTGGAAAAAGATCACTACGGCTTAGAAAAAGTTAAAGAGCGGATTGTAGAGTATCTGGCGGTTCAACAGCGTGTTAGCAAAATGAAAGCTCCGATTCTTTGCCTAGTTGGCCCCCCGGGGGTAGGTAAAACATCACTCGGTCAGTCCATTGCGCGTGCGACGAATCGGAAATTTGTACGTATGTCACTTGGAGGCGTGCGTGATGAAGCCGAGATTCGTGGACATCGGCGGACTTATATCGGGTCTATGCCAGGAAAAATTTTACAGAATATGAGTAAAGTGGGAGTCAAGAATCCGTTATTCCTGCTTGATGAAGTGGATAAAATGGGAATGGATTTTCGAGGTGATCCATCATCTGCGTTACTTGAAGTACTTGATCCAGAACAGAATAATACTTTCGTGGATCATTACATCGAGGTGGAATATGATCTGTCCGACGTAATGTTTGTGGCAACCGCCAACACCTTAAATATTCCGCCTGCTCTTCTTGATCGCATGGAAGTGATCAAATTATCCGGTTATACGGAAGACGAAAAATTAAATATTGCCACTCGTTACCTGCTAACCAAGCAAATGCGTAATCACGGGCTTGAAGAGAGTGAATTGACTGTCTCAGAATCGGCGCTCAGGGATATTGCCCGTTATTACACGAGAGAAGCAGGGGTGAGGGCAATGGAGCGGGAAATTTCAAAAATTTGCCGGAAAGCTGTAAAAGCGTTATTGCTCAAAAAAGGAAAAGGCAAGGTGGCCGTGACATCCAAGAATCTCGATAAATTCTTGGGGGTGCGTCGCTATACTTACGGCATTGCTGAAGAAAAAAATCAAATTGGGCAGGTTACCGGCTTGGCCTGGACGGAAGTCGGGGGTGAGTTATTAACGATTGAAGCAGTAGTGCTGCCCGGCAAAGGGAAAACCATTACAACCGGTAAACTGGGCGAGGTAATGCAAGAGTCGATACAAGCGGCATTGTCAGTGGTACGGAGCCGCGCTCATATATTTGGATTAGCGGAAGACTTCTATCAAAAGAACGATATTCATATCCACTTGCCGGAAGGCGCAACGCCGAAAGACGGTCCGAGCGCCGGGATTGGGATTTGTGTCGCGATGGTATCGGCTTTGACAAATATTGCTGTACGCGCTGACGTAGCCATGACCGGTGAAATAACTCTGAGGGGTGAAGTACTTCCAATCGGGGGATTGAAAGAAAAATTACTGGCGGCGCATCGTGGTGGTATCAAAGTGGTTATTATTCCCGAGCAAAATGTTAAGGATTTAGCTGACATCCCTGTGAACGTGAAAAGTCAGCTAACGATTCATCCTGTTAAGTGGATTGATCAAGTGCTTGATTTAGCACTGGAGCATAAGCCGGAGCTGCTTCCGGCGCCCATACCGCAATCATCACTACCGTCAGGATCGGAAGAACAGATTATTGAAGCCGTCATAAAGCATTGAGTGGGCGGGACTATACGGTTCTTTGCTATTGGTAATTTTTCTAAGTCAATCGAAATTCAGCCAGTAACGGAATATGGTCAGACATGCGATGCCATGGCTGACCATGCAAGAAGTTACAATCGATCACATCAAGACCCCGGAAATAAATCCGATCCATCGATAATACCGGAAGCCAAGCAGGGAATGTGCGGGCATAAGTGCCGTGAGTGAGTTTGAAAACCTCTCTCACACCCAAATCACGATGTAAATAGTGTTCGGCGCGCCCGCGCCAATCGTTAAAATCCCCTGCGATTATCAAAGGCTCATCAAATGGCACATGCGAATTGATGCGCTTTACCAATGTGGAGAGCTGGCGTTCTCTCTCCAGCCCGAATAAGCCCAGATGAACACAAATGATATGAACTTTGCGACTGATACCGGGGATTTGAATGGCTCCGTGCAGCAGACTCCGGCTGGCCGACCGGAATAATGACACGTTGATATTATCCCATTCTATAAATGGATATTTACTCAGAATGGCGTTGCCATGATGGCCTGACTTATAAATGGCATTCTTGCCATAGGCGTAATGCTGCCAAACTTGATCGGCTAGAAATTCAAATTGCTGGTTATTCGGCCAGTCGTCAAAGCGGTTATTGGTAATATTACGTTCACCATAAACCTCTTGCAGAAAAACGATATCGGCATTGATATGTTGCAATGAACGTTTGATTTCATGAAGAATGAAACGAAGATTACTCGCACTGAATCCTTTATGGATATTATAGGTGAGTACTTTTAGCGATATGCCGGTCATACAGTTCCTGAATTATTGACTTCCAAACCGGTCAAAAAAACCGGTCAAAAAAACCGGACAAAAAGCATATTTCTCAAAATGGATTAGTGACATTGCCGACCGAATTTTTACAACTACTGTTTTTAATTATAATCGCAAATGGTGCGCCAGTATTGGTACGGCTGCTTATGAAAGATCATTTAGATGTTGCGGTTGATTTCGGCGCAAAATTTGCAGATAGCAACCGTATCTTTGGATCTTCAAAAACCTGGCGAGGAATTATCGCTGCTTTATTAGCAACACCCATTGCGGCCTTTGTATTGGGGTATTCTCTTGAAACCGGCCTGCATATTGCAGTTTTTGCGATCTTGGGAGACCTGTTATCGAGTTTCATAAAGCGCCGGTTGGGGATGGTGCCAAGCAGCAAGGCGTACTTGCTTGATCAAGTTCCGGAGTCGCTTTTTCCGGCCCTGGCAGTGATGAAAATTTTTAATCTAGGATTCTCTGACATTCTGCTGCTGGTTTTTGTTTTTTTGATCATCGATCTTGTAATCACATACATGCTTTATCACTGGAGAATTCTAAGGAAGAAACCTTAATTGCCGGGGAGTTTCGTCATGGATCGTAGAAAGAATCAGATCATTAATATTCCCAATTTGGTCAGTTTGATTCGCATATTGACGACGCCGTTTCTATTTTACTTTGCGTTCACGCATCAACCCCACTGGTTCATAGGTGTGTTGTTATTTGCGGTATTCACGGATGTGTTGGATGGCTTTTTGGCGCGATTGCTCAATCAAATAACCGCGGTGGGCTCACGGCTCGATAGCTGGGGGGATTTTTTCATCTACACCACCATGGCGGTTTGCGCCTGGATTTTATGGCCGGAAATCATTATCCGGGAAAAGCTTTACTGGTTGATTATCGTGCTGAGTTTTACGTTGCCGGTAATTGTAAGTCTCATAAAATTCCGTACGATTAGCAGTTATCACACCTGGAGTGTAAAGCTAGCGGTGGCAGTAACCGTAGTAAGTTATGTTTTGTTATTCACAGAGCTACTCGACTGGCCAATTAGAGTGGCCGCCGTTTTCTGCTTGTACGCTGCCATTGAAGAGATTGCGATCACATTGCTGATTCATCGTGAGCTTGTTGATGTAAGGACCGTTTGGCAAGCGCTACATTATAAAAGGAAAACCGGGCGCGTTAATAAACTCTGAGGCCGGTGCGAAGTCAGTTCAGTCGATTGATTATTATTCTTGTGTGGTTTTTTTATGATAAAAAAAGTTCAAGCTAATGAAGTTCGATTAGGCATGTATATCCATGAGTTGCGTGGAAATTGGCTGGAACACCCGTTCTGGAAAAAATCATTTAAGCTGGATCAACAGAAGGATCTGGATAAATTGCTTGGATGCAGTTTCGATGAGATATGGATTGATACCGATAAGGGATTGGATATCAAGAATCTCCAATCCGACATCAAGATCAGTCCGAATTCTAGTGTTGAATCTCCGAAGCCGGTTATAAAATCTCAAACACCGGTTTCGATTGCAGAAGAAATGGATGCGGCTAAGAAAATTCATAGCAAAGCCAAAGAAGCGGTTACCAGCATGTTTTCCGATGTACGCATGGGGAAAGCGCTGGAAATCGCGGAAGCGACTGAGCTGGTGGATGAGATCAATCAATCCATGGAACGCAACCCGAACGCGCTGCTGAGTCTGGCGCGGTTGAAAACTGCCAATGAATACACCTATTTGCATTCCGTTGCGGTTTGCATGCTGATGGTAGCTCTTGGGAGGCAATTAGGCTTGAAAGGCGAAGAACTCCGGCAAGCCGGTGTGGCAGGATTGCTGCACGATGTCGGCAAGATGGCGGTTCCTAACGAAGTTCTGGAAAAACCGGGGAAATTGACCGATGAAGAATTCTCGATCATGAGAAGCCACCCGCGGCGCGGCTGGGAAATTCTCAAATCATGCTACCAAGTGCATGAATCCGCGCTGGATGTGTGCTTACATCACCATGAACGCATCGACGGGCAAGGCTATCCGGAAAAACTGAAGGGCGATCAATTGACGCTCTTTGCCCGCATGGGCGCGGTTTGCGATGTGTATGACGCGATCAGCTCGGAACGATGCTACAAGAAAGCCTGGTCGCCCTCGGAATCGATTCATAAAATGGCGTCATGGAAAGACGGCCATTTCGACGAAACCGTATTTCATGCGTTTGTGAAAACCATTGGAATTTACCCGAATGGCACGCTCGTCAAATTGAAATCCGGCCGCTTGGGCGTGATCATCGAACAATCGAAAAAAAGCCTGACCGCGCCGATTATCAAGATATTTTTTTCCACGCGCGCTAACGGTTACATTCAGGCGGAAATTCTGGATTTGTCAAAAGGCGCGGATAGTATCGTAGGCGTTGAAGATCCGCTCAAATGGCAGTTTGATATCAACAAGCTGCAGGGCATTTAACGAAAGAATGGGGAAGTAGCGGAAAGACGGCAACTAAGCGGCCAATAAAAAAAGCCCCGCATAATTTGCGGGGCTTTTTTTCATCCAGTCACCGGTTTGCAGCCGATAGCGATTGTAACTTCAGATTTTCAGAAGTTTAGCCATTGATCGCACGACGGCGTGCAAATGCACCGACAATACCTAATCCGGCCAGCAAAAGAGCATAGGTTTCAGGTTCCGGTACCAATGAGACATTGATATTATCAATTGAATAATCTCCGAAAGCGCCGGTGCTATTGGCGCCAGTGATAGTCACTGAAACCAGGTTGGTCCAGCCGATGGCCGCCCATTGAAAATCATCGACACCGCCTACACCATCGCGTATTCCATCAAGCGTGATACTGGTGCTGAGTACGCCGCCGCCGAATTGATTGCCGGTGATGATGACGTCCGAGAAGTCATTGAGTGATTCACCGGGCAGCCATAGCTCAGCCACTTCAAGTCCAACCAGATTGAAAAGGCTGCCGCCCGCGTGTGTCATTGTTACCGATTTTCCTAAAGCAGAGGCTGCTTCGGCTGAAAGATAATTCGATCCGCTCGAAACGAGCCTCGAATCGAAGGTGTCAATGATATGGAAATGATCGCCAACAAAATCAAAACCATCCGAAGTGACGGCGGTAGAAATACCATTGTTGGTAGGCGCGAGATCGTCAAAAGTGATGGCGGCGGCATGTGTCACCCCTGACAGAGCAAATGAAGCTGCACCGATGATGGATGCATAAGTCAATGTTTTCATAATAATTCTCCTGTTAGAAAAGATCTAAAACAAAAAAATCATCCTGAGGCATTAGGCCTGATGATGATTGGTGCGGCGTTGCGCGAACATGCCAATGGCGAATAAGCCGGCCAGCAGCATCAGATAAGTTTGAGGCTCGGGTACTGCTGTGATGCTTGCAATCCAGGCGGCATGCGGCAGCAGATAGGTATCACCGCCGACCTCACCGAAAGAGGAATCCAGTTCATCGTTAATATCGCCGAATCCCACACCGAAAGTGGCGCCGAACGAATGCACGCCGACCAGTTTAAATAGGCCGCCTTCGAGAACAAAGCTGGGGCCGCCGGAGTCGCCGGAAGCGATCATGGCTTCGTTAGGGAACGGTAAACCGGTGTTACAGGTTCCGGCTATGATACAGAAGACATCGTGCGCGGCGGTGCCGTCATCGAAGTCATATGCCAAACTGCCGCCGCTCCATTGCGCATCATAAACGTTGTAACCGTAATGCAGTGTGCCAAAAGTACCGGGAATGGCGCCAGTTGAACCGGTGCCGATCAAACCGTAGCCAGCGTGTAATACCGGCTGAAGAACCGGACTGCCGGACGCAAGCCCGAAACCGGGAATGGAATTGACCGGTGTATCCAGCTTGAGGATTGCGATATCGTCATTGTTGCCGAGCGAATGGCCATCCCAGGTTGGAAAGACAAAAGCCTCGGTGGAAGTTGTGGTGACCGTGCCGCCCTGGAAAGAAATGGTAGCGGAATTGAGCAGATTATTGCCGTCATCATCCGTGACACAATGTGCGGCAGTCATCAGAAAGGCGCCGCCGTCCAGCAGCGAACCGCTGCAACCGAAATTACCGTCGCTGCGGCTCAACAACAGCTTCGCCACGCCGTCAAACGGCAAGCCCAGCGGCGCGATCCAATTAGCAGGATCATCGCTGGCAACCATTAAAGGCATGTACTCTTTGGCGGCGTCGAGATCAATCACCGGCAGTGTTGTGGCATGAGCCGAAACCGATAGCCCTGCGGCAACCGAAAACGAAATTAATAAGTGGTGCAATTTATGATTCATAATTTTAATCCTGTGAGTAACCATTGATTGGGTAAAAAATCCGTTTATTGGAGTGAGCCGCGCTTAAAAAATGATAATCATAACAAGCAAACCGGATAGTTATTGCTGCTAAACGGTTTAAGTTAATCTGTCGTATCATTGCGATAGCGCGCATAATTAATCCGATACATGAGAATTGTTTTTTTGTTATCTAAGTGATTGATTTCTCAATTTACTCACTTCAACAGAAGGCATTATAACGAATTTCTGGAAAATGAAAATCCATCATTGCATCCATGAAATGAACAACCGGTAAAAAATAGCATTTATGGGGATTGCCGGATTGATGGAATTGCTCTATTTTCAGCAGTCCTGAGAAAACCGGATTCATAAACGATCATGACAACGCCAATGCCCCCTGACAATCCGATTCAAGATTTACTCGATTTCATTGATCGCAGCCCGAGTCCGTGGCATGCCGCCGCTTCGGTTGAAGCCGCGGTGCAAACCTTTCAATTTGCCAGACTCGATGAAACCGCCAAATGGCAACTGCAAGCCGGCGGGCGCTATTACGTGGTGCGCGACGATTCGTCGATTGTGCTGTTCGTATTGGGCAGTAAAGCGCCGGTTGAAGCGGGTTTCAAAATCGTCGGCGCGCATACCGATTCGCCGGGATTCCGCATCCGTCCGCACGCCGCCACGGTGAGCAGCGGCTTTGCCCGGCTCGGCGTCGAAATTTACGGCGGGCCGATCCTGGCGACATTCACCGACCGCGACCTGAGCCTGGCGGGCCGTATCAGCTATCTCGACGAGCACGGCAAGCTGGCGTACCGGCTGGTGCGCTTTGATCAGCCGCTGCTGCGTCTGCCGAACCTGGCGATTCACATGAACCGCGGCGTCAACGAGGATGGTTTGAAACTGCACAAGCAAAACGAATTGCCGCCGTTGTTCGCGCAACTGACCGGCGAGCAATTGCCGCAACCGTATTTTCTGGCGCTGCTGGAGCAAGCCAGCGGCATTCCCGCGGCGCAAATCCTGTCGTGGGATCTGGCGGTGTATGACACCCAAAAAGGCGCGGTGTGGGGTGCGAACCGGGAGTTCTACGCCGACAGCCAGATCGACAATCTGGCGTCGTGCCACGCCGGCTTGCAAGCATTGCTGGCCGACACTGTCATGAATGATGCGCACAGCACGCTGGTGTGCGCGTTTTTCGATCACGAGGAAATCGGCAGCCAGAGTCATGTCGGCGCCGGCGGCAGCTTCCTCGCCGATACTCTGCAACGGATTTGCATCGCCACCGGGATGGATCGCGAAGACACCGCCCGGGCGCTGGCGAACAGCTTCCTGATCAGCGCCGACATGGCGCACGGCTATCATCCGAACTTTCCGGCAGCGTACGACGCCGATCACCGCGTGTACGTCAATCAGGGGCCGGTGATCAAATCCAACGCCAACCGGCGTTACAGCACCGAAAGCGTCTCCGCCGCGCAATTCATCCGCTGGTGCGAGGACGCCGAAGTGCCGTACCAGCGCTACTCGCACCGCAGCGACCTGCCGTGCGGCAGCACCATCGGGCCGATCGCCTCGGCCAAGCTCGGTATCCGCAGCGTCGACGTCGGCTGCCCGATGTGGGCGATGCACAGCGTGCGCGAAAGCGCCGGGGTGGACGATCATGACTACATGATCCGCGTGCTGAAACGCTTTTTCAGCGATTGAGTTCGCCTTTTGAATGATGTGATTTTCTACAAGGTTTCTTTTAATTTTCAGGTTTCCAACATAATTTTGCGAATGTTCTATCGAATAGGTTGAGAAAACCTATTTCAAATGCGGTACGGACTTGTGGGTTTTATCACAGAGTCACACGATTTTTGTGGCTATACTTCCTGACTTGCAATGTATCTTGAAACGATTTTAAGAATTCATGCATGGATAGGAGTTTTTTTTGACCGGCAATTTTTAGCGAAGTAGGGTTTCCGCGTATCGAACAATAATGCTACTTTCTTGTATTTTGGAGTTTTGTTGAACCGGAAGCTTCTTAACAGACGTAACGGCATGATCTGCTTGTGCCATATAGATAAATCAATTGGAGAAAGAAATGACACGACACGGTTCTTATAAATTAGGCGGTGATAATCCTCCCAAGTCGACTTATTACGAGCAAGGTAAATTTGGCCGGATGTTTCCGTCATTGCCGCCTTTTGCTACGGATAACAAACAAATAAAAGATGCGCTAAAAGAATTGGGCAAGAAAGGCGGCATTATGGATGCGATGGAAAGTATGGATGTTATGGCGAATCCAAATCTTGCTCGCGATTTGATCGTGAATCCCGCATTAAATACCAATAATCCGAATAATCCCAATCTTTCCGCCGGTATGACTTTTCTTGGTCAATTTCTTGACCATGACATTACATTCGATCCGACATCGAGTTTGGAACGGCAATCGGATCCGGAATCCATTCAGAATTTCCGGACACCGCTGTTTGAATTGGACAGCATGTATGGGTCGGGACCGGGTGCATCGCCGCATTTGTACGACCAAAGCCCAGCCGGGGAAGGTATCAAGTTTTATCTTGAAGAAATTCCCGGTTCCGGGGCAGTTTCTGCGGATGGATCCACACGTTTCGATTTGCCACGCAACAACCAGGGAACTGCACTGTTGGGTGATCCACGCAATGATGAGAATTTGATTGTCTCTCAATTGCATCTGGCGATGTTGCGGTTTCACAATGCGGTTGTCGATTATGTGAAAGCTGAGTTTGGCCTTAGCAATCCTGACGAAGTTTTTGCAGAGGCGCAGCGTTTGGTTCGATGGCATTACCAGTGGATTATCGTGCACGAATTTTTGGAGAAAACAGTCGGTAAACCATTGGTTGATGATATTTTGAACAATGGACGCAAGTTTTATAAATGGCGCAATCAACCCTATATTCCAGTTGAATTTTCGGCAGCCGCCTATCGTTTCGGGCATTCACAGGTGCGTCCGTCTTATCGCTCCAACTTTGGGCCAACACCGTCAGATGTGAATTCGCATGTCTTCAAACTGATCTTTAATGACGGTTTGCCCGATGGCCCCGATCCGGATGATTTGCGAGGTGGAAAGCGAGCCCCATCCCGCTTTATTGATTGGCAAACATTTTTTGATTTTGGTGATGGCAATGTCCGGCCGAATAAGAAAATTGATACGAAACTGTCGACCGTGTTATTTGATTTGCCAGGTGTGCGGGGCGAGTTTCAATCCCTAGCGCAGCTTAATTTACTACGGGGTCTGACTTTCAGCTTACCTTCCGGCCAAAGTGTAGCCAAAGCTATGAATTTGCCTGTTCTGGATGCGACGGACCTTGCCGATCTTGTTGATCTCAAATTGCACCTACGGACGCCGCTTTGGTTTTATATTTTGCGTGAAGCTGAAGTGAAGCAAAACGGAGAGCGGCTCGGGCCGGTTGGTGGACGCATTGTTGCCGAGGTTTTTATTGGCTTGTTGCAGGGCGATTCGATGTCATACCTGAAGCAAGATCCGGAATGGACACCCACGTTACCAAGTGCGGTTGCAGATAATTTTAAAATGACTGACTTACTGAAGTTCGCCGGTGTTGTTGCGCGATTATGAGTAACGCTTCAGTACCGGGTTAATATATGGTGCGTCATCCGCAAAAAATCATGATAACTCCATGAATACCGGTGGATGACGCTACAAAAGTTGCGCTTCAAAGTTGAATCCGCCACTTTTATTTCGACGGCGACAGAACATCGACCGGCTCCCAATGCCTTTCAGCCGTCATCCGCACAGCGCCGGTTGCTTCGCGTAACAATAGCGGATAGATTTTGTGCCGGACTTCGGCGGGTATATTCGCGGTATCCGATGAATGCGGATCAAAATGCAGCTTTTCGATATGACTGTGATAGCGGCCTTTGACCGGAAAACCGTGCTGGCTCAAATGATGAAACGTGTGTTCCAGTTCTTCGTCGCCGGCCAGCGCCAGCTTGTGAATATTCGCCTTGAGCCAGTCGACGTTGCGCCGGTCATAACCGATCTTGCGATAATCGAGGTGATTGGCAAGGCAGAACGCCAGAATGCGCATGCATTTCTGGCAAGTGCCGCACGGCATGATCCTGTCGCTGCCTTTATGCGCGTGGTGGCACGATACCTGTAAATCGAATAGCGCCGGATAATTTCTGGCCAGCGTTTTTTGCACCTGATAACCGGTAATCGAACGGATCGGTGCCCATTGCCGGATGCCGTAACCGGCGTCGTCAAACCAGCGGGTCATGTAGCGGTCGTATTCCTGGCTCTGGTCGTAAATCCCCGGGAAGAAATCGACATCGTTAATGCGGTTGCGGCCGTCGAGAATCCTGGTCGGTTCGATGTACTCGTTGCCGACGCAAACGTTGCCGATTTTTTCTTGCTCCATCAGCGGCAACGACGAAAAAATGAAATACGCGAAACTGAAGAAATGCAGCGGATCGGTGATCGACTTGATGCCGCGGATGTTGGTTTCAACCAGCGGCGAATTCCTGACTATGAACGCCCATAGCCGGTCGGCATTGGTCCAGATGCGGCGGGTGCGGATATCGTGCTGCTTGAACGAACGGTAAGCGGTGATCGCGGTGCGCCAATGGCCGCCGGACTCATTGATATACACCGGATACACCGCCATCCCGGCTTCCTTGAGCAAGCCGTAACACAACAAACTCTCCTTGCCGCCGGACGACAGCACCACGATTTTATCCGGATCGGTATCGAAACCGCTCAGATCGCGGCCACTGCCGGCACTCAGCTTGGCCTTGCACGACGCATTCGCCAGCGTGACATCGGGTTCCGCCACGGCGTATTCCGGCTTGATGAACAGCGGGTCCTGGTGGAAACGGCTGACGAAAATCTCGATGCTCATTTTCTTCAGCATCTCGTCGAAAAAACGGAATTCCTGCGGCCCGAGATCAAATTCAAACACAATTTCCCGGGTGTACAACCCGTAATTGATCGCCGAAATGCCGCATGTCAGATTGGCAAAGCGTTGCGCGTTATCACCCTCAATGCTGTCCTCGTATTTGTTGCGCAATTCGCATGACACGCGCTTACCGTCTTTTTCCAGAATATAACGGGTATGAAAACCGTGCTTGGTAACGGTGGGTTTTTCGACGATGATTTTGTCGAAGCACATCAAATCGTTCATGAATGTCAGTCCTATAATCGGTTAAAGCATGTGCGGTGGCGGTCTGTATAAAACACCGGCCCTGCGGATTTGGTTGACACGTGGCAGCAAAATTCGTATCCGGCTTGATCCTGGAATCTTCCTGCGTTGTACGTTTTTCCCTTTTGTCAAAGGAAAAAGGGAAAATTCCAGATCACAAGAAGTTATGGAGTCAGCGCTTTCTCGATGCATCGAGTTGCAGCACGGTTTCCATTAACAGCCGGTCCAGCACGGAATAGTCTATTTCACGGAATGCGGGCGGGGATACCGATTCCAGCCGCTGCAATTCCGCGGCGATGAATGCATCGATGACTGGCAGCGGCGAACCGTATTCCGCTTCCTGCACTGATCGCTTGACGGCCAGCAATTCATCGATGGCCCGGCGCAATATCGGGTCAGTGATCATGGCAGCCGCCAATTGCTCAAACCGCATCGGCACCGTACCGCGGCCTTGTTCGATCCAGCGCGCGGCCAGCAGAGGGCGCAATACATAGAGGTATTTTTTCAGCCGCACCGTGGCTCCGGTGAGATACGCGCGATAGTTGCCGCGCGCCATGTGCCAATAATGGCGGAAGCTGCGCTCAGGCTGATGCATCTGCATGGCGGCATCCTGCATGGCGCGTAAAAAAGCGCTATCGGCGCGATACACCACCGGCGAATCGAGCCACTCGATCAGTGTAGCATTGCCTTTTTTCAACAATCCCAGCGACTTGCGCAATTCCCAGCCGTTGATATCGAGTTCGTCCGCAACGGGCAACTCGATGACATTGCGTTGCGGTGTGACTTGCAAATACCAGGGCAGCGGATGAGCGTAAATGAAGCGCACATCGTAATCGCTGTCGGGCGAGGCGAAACCCCAGCCGCGGCTGCCGGACTCACACGCATAAAGGATGCGCACGCCATAATCCGCCTCAATCGCCGCGAGGCGGGATTCGATTGCGGCGCGGACGCCGGGGGCGACCGGGTGATCGTCTTCAATGAGCGGCATCGTCTCCTGCCGGTAGTGCTCCGTCAAAAAGCCCGATTTGGTTAGCGTTCCGGCGGGTCATAGCGGCGTGCGCGGCCAAGGTTCGCTGGCGTCGAGTTCGAGCAGACGCTCCAGTGCCATTCCTTTAATGTTGGGTTCCAGTTCGTCAACAGGCAATGAATCGCACGCCGGGTAACCGGCGAGTAGACGTTGCAAACCATGCGTGCAGGAATCCAGCGCAGTGACCGGCACCGGGCCGCGCCCCGCTTGCTGCAAAGCCCGCACCAGCGCCCGGATGTCTGTTTCGTATTGCTCTCGCACAAACACCAGCCGCACGAAACCTTCATGATCTCCGATCAATGTTTTGCCCAGCGCCGGGCGCAGGCCGGTAATGTCCAGATCCCAAATCACGGTGTTGTGATCCGGATGGCTGATCAGCACGCGTTCTTCAATGTACACATCGGGCGCATAGCCGCAATCGGCGGTCAGTACTTGGTGCGCGCCGGGATGCTTGATCGACTCGATCAATGCAAACACGTCCCAAACGATGCCACGTTGGGCCAAATCATGACTGCCGCCCGCAAACTCGGGAACCGCTTGCAGTACCAAACACGGCGGATCGCAAAAAATGATTTCGCTGTAATAAATCTGCCAGCCGATGCGGCTCGGCAGTGTGAGCGCGGGGCGGGGCTCATCGTCAGGGAAGCGGATCATGGTCGGGTTGCTGCGCTATTTTCTTGCGAGGTTTACGGATTGCGGCGGTAGGCAGCAGGCTGGTGATCGCTTGATAGCGCTCGAACAAAAACGCCACGCGCTCGGCTTCGGAAGCGAACGATTTTTTGCCGTACGCGGCGTCGACGGCGCGATCTAGTGACTGATGCGCGCGCACCAGTTCCGGCGGCATGGTCAGCGGGTCGTACAAGTCAGCCAACGTGGCATCGGGGAACAACGCACGGGCGTCGAGCACGGCCTGCGCGGCGGTTTCGATGGCTTTGCGTTGCGTTTCGGTGGGTTCCGGCCACGGGAAAGTGTTGTAAGTGTATTTTGCAGAGTATCGATACCGACTTTCCAAACGCCCAGATGTGATTTTCATCCATGCCATGTGCATTATGCTGGTTAGGATACCGAATTCATACAAACCTGCATTGGGTACAATTTGTAAATCGTTCGCAGCTATTACATCCGACGATAAGAAACCAATGGGTATGTAAAAGCGATTTTCTGATGATGTACGTGGCAAAGCCAGATAAGTACCATTCACCGGTTGCCGGTTTTCAGTAAAACGGGTTGGGATCGTAGCTTTCTCGCGAGTGGCTATTTTAGAGCTTTTCAAGCGGAATAAGCGCACCCCCTCTACACGCTGCAATACTAATGGCATAAGGCGTAATTCATTAGGTGGACAATTCAGTAACCACAAGCAGTAACGATATTGATTGTGAATAAAACCTTCCGCACCTAAATACGGGCGTAGCCATTTTTCTGCAACGGGATCTGAAGCTAATAATGCATCTTTATCAGCAAGTTCAAGAATCAAATGACCACCATCAGCAGGAATACTGCCATTAGCCAATGGATATGGTGCTGAAAGTGGTTGCATTCGACCTTCTGCGATGACGTTCGACGCATCCACTAAATAGGGATTGATATTCTTGGCAGACACTGCATGTGCTTCGCCCTGAATATTTTCATACTCAAAAATAGTTTTCTGCGCTGCTTCTTGCAAACCAAAACCGATGATGACGCAATGCACCGCTGCTTTGCCGCTGGCTTCGCTGCTCCATTGGAAGGTGCGATGGGCAAAATGAATGTGCACGCTGCGCCGCAGCAGATCCGGCCACAGCACGCCGGTTTGTTCGCCTTGCGTGATCGAGTTGGTTGAAACGAATGCCACCCGGATCGCCGGATGGGCGGCGATGTAATCGGTGGCTTTGCGGTACCAGCAACTGACGTAATCGAGCAATCCGGCATTTTTGGTATCGTGGAAGATGGCGGCAACGTCAGCGCGTTGCGCGTCGTTCATGAATTTTGCGCCAATGAACGGCGGGTTGCCCATCACATAATGGCATTGCTCCGCAGGAATCACTTCATTCCAATCCAGCCGCAGCGCGTTGCCGTGCACGATATGCGCGGATTTGGTCAGCGGCAGGCGGATGTAGTTTTGGCCGAACTCTTCTGACACTTGTGCGTTCATCTGGTGGTCGGTGAGCCACAGCGCGACTTGCGCGATTTGCACCGGGAATTCTTCGATTTCGATGCCGTGGAATTGATCGACATTAACCCGGACGATATTGGATATATCGAGCACTAACTGCCCGCCACCATGGAGTGTGCGCAATACCTCCAATTCGAGGCGGCGCAGTTCGCGGTACGCGATCACCAGGAAATTGCCGCAGCCGCACGCCGGGTCTAAAAATTTGAGGCTGGCGAGTTTGCTGTGAAACGCTTGCAGGTTTTGCGTCCGGCCTTTGACGGTCTGGCGGATTTTTTCAAATTCGGCGTGCAGTTCGTCGAGAAACAGCGGGCGGATCAGCTTGAGGATGTTTTCCTCGGTGGTGTAGTGCGCGCCGAGGTTGCGCCGCGCGTTCGGCGTTTCGTCCATGATGTTCTGGAACAGCGAGCCGAAAATCGCCGGGGAGATGCCGCTCCAGTCGAGCGCGCAGCACACCAGCAGCGCAGCCCGCATGTCGCGGTCGAAGCTGGCGAACGGCAAGCGCTCTTCAAACAGTTTCCCGTTGACGTACGGAAACCGGGCCAGCGTGTCGTCGAGGTTTTTCAGCCGCGCGTGTTCCGGTGTGTTCAGAATGTCGAACAGTTGCGCCAGTTGCGACGCTAGATCGCTGCCGTCTTCGCGCGTTTGCTGGCTGATGAATTCAGTGAATTGCGTGCGCTCGAAAATGCCGGTGTCCTCGGCGAACAGGCAAAACAGCAGCCGCACCAGATACACTTCCAAGTCGCGCGGTTTGGCTTGGCCATAACCGATCTGTTTCAATTGGTCGTGCAGCTTCGCCATGCGCTGCACCGCCTTGGCGTTGACCGGGCTTTCCGGTGAGATTTTTTGCGGCTGGTAACCGGCGATGAACCAGAACAGCTTGACGTTTTTGTACAGTTCCTTGAGCAGAAACTCGGTCTGCGTGCCTTCCACCATGTCGTACAGGCGGAAGCGGGCGAAATCGCTGACCAGCACGAAACGCGGCAGCTCGTGTTCCTTCAGGCCGGGGAAATAGTCGATGGCTTGCTGATAAGCGCGATCCAAATCTTTACCGCGCGATTTGTGCTCGATCAATAAGTTGCCTTTCCACAGCCAGTCGATGTAGCCGTCGCGATCACCGAGTTTTTTGACCTTCTGCTCGAAACTGCCGATGCGCCGCGAGGTGATGCCGAACACATTGAAAAACTCGATCCAGAACGGCTTGGCATCGGCGTCTTCCGATTCCGCTTTGGCCCAGTCGCGGGAAAACGCCAGCGCGCGGTCTTTGATTTCGTTCCAGGCTAGCGCCATGCAGTCTCCGGGGCTTTGTTGCGAGTTAAATTCTTCAGTGTTGCCGCTGATATCGGCCGATCAATTCCGTTTGCGCCAGGATATGGCCGTGCATCGCTTGTTCGAGTTTCGCTTTGGTGGGGTGATGCAGATCCGGCAGCACCGTGTCTAAAGCGTAAAGTTTGTGAAAATAACGGTGCGTACCGATGGGCGGGCACGGCCCGCCGTAGCCGGTGCGTTTCCAATCGTTGAGTCCTTGCAGAGTGCCGGGCGGCAGATCTTTTTCGTGAATACCCTCGGTCAATCCGCTCGCGCTGGGCGGAATATTGTAAAGAACCCAATGCACCCAAGTCATTTTGGGCGCGGCGGGGTCGGGCGCATCCGGATCGTCGACAATCAGCACCAGGCTTTGCGTGCCTTCCGGCAATCCACTCCACGACAGCGCCGGTGAAGTATCCGCGCCGTCGCAGGTGTGGCGCGACGGAATCTCGGCGTTATGCGAAAATGCGGTTGAGATGAGGGTGAACATGGTCATCATTAAAGCAGACATAATTGCTCCTTTGGAAATACTGATTGATTGCACGAACGAATCACTTCGTTGCGCGGTACTCGCTCTCTCGCCTTTCTTTTGCGCGCATTTTTATGCGGATTCAATTATTACATCAAATCATAAGGGGAGTAACCGATGCGGGCGGTATTTTTTGATTTCGGTTCAGTCACTCGCGGCGACATGGATTGCACCGCGCTGGAACGGGCGGTTTCGCCGTGGCAGTATCATCACGATTCCACCGAGGCGGAGGTGCTGGAACGGATTCGCGACGCCGAGGTGGTGGTCAGCAACAAAGTGTTTATCGGGCGTGAAGCGATTGCGGCGGCCAAGCGGCTCAAGCTGATTTGCGTGGCGGCGACCGGTTATAACAATGTCGACCTGATCGCGGCGGCGGAAAACAACGTGCCGGTGTGCAACGTGCGCGGCTACGCCACGCCGTCGGTGGTGGAGCATGTGTTTACGCTGATGCTGAATCTGGCGCGGCATTTCCCGGATTATCAAGCATTGGTCGCGCGCGGCGGCTGGCAGGAGAGCCGGTTTTTCTGCCCGCTGGATTTTCCGGTCATCGAATTGTCCGGCAAGGCGTTCGGTATCATCGGTTACGGCGAACTCGGCCACGCCGTGGCGCAAGTGGCGCAGGCATTTGGTATGCAGGTATTGATTGCAGACCATAAAGGGCAAGCGCCGCGCCCAGGACGGTTGGGGTTCGACGACGTGCTGCGGCAGGCGGATTTTATTACGCTGCACTGTCCGCTATCGCCCGATACCCAGCACTTGATCAGCCGCCGCGAACTGGAATTGATGAAGCCGTCGGCCTATTTGATCAACACTGCGCGCGGCGGGCTGGTGAACGAAGCCGATTTGCTGGCCTGTTTATCCAGTGGAGGGATTGCCGGCGCGGCCACCGACGTCGTCCAGGGCGAGCCGCCCAGCCATGACCAGCCGTTGTTGCGGCAGCAACCGGCCAATTTGATCATTACGCCGCATATCGCCTGGGCCAGCCGCGAATCGCGCCAGCGTTTGCTCGATCAATTGGCCGGTAACATCCGCAACTTTTTCCAGAATGAACCTTTCAATCAAATTACCGATGCGCTGAACAGTGCTCTGGATTAGTACAAAGTTAGTATTAAATTAGTACAGAATCCGCACTAAAGCCATAAATAAAACCAGTAAAATCGGCATGGAAAAATCCTACGCATGGGAGCGGGATTTTTTTATGAGGGAAACCCTTAATGCCATTAACCTTGTTAACAGTCGCAAACGATAAAGAAGTAAACGGCGCGATTAACAGGTGATGTTGTTTAAAAGGTTTCATTCAGTCATTTAATTTAAGGAGAAAAATAATGAAAACTTTGAAAAGCGCCACGCAAGTTGCTGCCGCACTTGGACTTTCGGTACTGTTGAGCGGCGTCAGTCACGCATCGCCATCCGGATCGATCACAGTGACGAACCCAGGCCCGCTGGGTTCTTTCAGCATCAATACCGCCGCTTTTGACGGCACCAGCGGTCAAATCGAGAAACTCACGTTCGATTTGTCCGGTACGCATTGTTTGGATGGTGGAAGTTGCATACTGGGCGAGTCGTTGGTGTTCGGCGGTTCGGGCGGCGGAAACTTTATCTATGATCCGGAAGCCAATGGCACATCGTCATTATTTGGCGCAGTGGGCTCAACCGTATTCGGTTTTGATTTCACCGGTTTCGATCCACTGAATGTATTCGCATTTTCCTGGGATCCGGATGTCGCCAGTAACGGCGGTTACGGTGCAGTCGTTGCCGAACTGGCTGGTACCGTAATCACGGCATCGGTTCGTTTTGATGATAACTCGGTTCTTACCTACTCAGGAACGATGGATATCGTCGGGCGTGACGTTGCTGCTAACCTGGTTCCGGTTCCGGAACCAGAAACCTACGCGATGTTGCTGGCAGGTCTCGGTGTGCTCGGTTTTGCCGGCTATCGCCGCAAGCAAGCAGCGGCTGCCTGATCGCAAGATAATTATTGACCGGTTTAAAGGAACCGGCGCGGCGATAACACGCAGCGCCGGTTTTTTATTTAATCGGACTGATAGCATTCAGCCGTCACGTTCATCACCATGATGCAGCGTTCTTGCTGCGATTCGATTTAATTTCATCCTGTTTTGGTAAGATAGCGAGGTTATTCCAATGCCTCCGGTCGAAACCGGTGCATAGGACCATCAAGATACAGGGAGTGATGCCCATGCAATCATGGATTTATCTGGCTATCGCGATTGTCAGCGAAGTGATCGCGACGTCTTTTCTCAAAGCAGCCGAAGGTTTTACCCGCTTCTGGCCGTCGCTAATCGTCGTGCTGGGCTATCTGCTGGCGTTTTATTTATTGTCATTGACGCTGAGAACGATTCCGGTCGGCGTTGCGTACGCGATCTGGTCCGGCGTCGGCATCGTATTGATCGCGCTGAGCGGCTGGTTATTCCTCGGGCAAACCCTAGATACGCCAGCGCTGATCGGTTTGTCTTTGATCGTGGCGGGTGTGATGGTGATCAATGTGTTTTCCCGGACGGTTACGCACGGTTAGATCAACGTTCTTGAACGGCGCGCAAATTATCCGGTCGTGCGCAGATCGGTCAAAAACCGGTCCAATGTTTCCTTTTTGGCGTGCGGCATGACGACGATATGCGCGCACGGCGTTGGAACGCCGTCGATGTCAAGCCGCATGGTCGCGAGTGAATAGCGGTTGACGACCATTTTAAGCGGCGTGATGAAATACACGATATTTGAATGATCGCTGGCGCGCACCGGCCGCAAAAAGCTGTAGTGATTGTTCATTTCTTTCAGCAGGTAAGCGGTGTTATCCAGAATCGCCTTGGCATCGGCGGCTTGCCGCGCCAACGCTTTGTCCGAGCTGAAGAAATAGAATTCAGCGGGCTTGACGGCATCGCGCGAGCAAGTGATCGTGCCGGGTACTTGCTTGATATATTCCGGGTCGTGTATGCGGCTGAACGGTTCGCGGAACAGATCAAAGTTGGCTTCCGTGGTAATGAACAACCCCGCCGGCGACGGAAAGCCGAAGAATTTATGGCACGATACCGCGATGGAATCGTAACGATTCAACATCCTGCCGCTTAGCGGATCTCGCGCTTGCTGCTGGAGTTCGCCGGCAAACGGCGTGTGCGGCAGAAAGCCGCCGAACAGCGCCGCATCGAGATGCAGATAAGCATCGCGGTTTCTCAGCTTTTCCTGGATCGCATCGACCGGATCGATCGCGCCTTTGAAAGTGGTGCCGATCGTTGCAACTACCAGTGCGGGATGGTTGCGATGGGTGTTCAATTGCCGTTCCAGATCGTCGGTATCCATGGCGCCGCCGGGTTTAGTACCGACGATGACCGGTTCGAGCTGGAGGACATCGCGAAGAATCTGTATCGAATAATGCGCTTCCTTGGTGAAATAAATTTTTGGCAGCACGCCGGTGCGGTTATGCAGAATCGTCCGCCCCATGTACAGCCCGTGCAGGTTGCTGTCGGTACCGCTGTTGCTGAGAAAGCCCCAGATGTTGTCGGCGGGAAAGCCGTAAAGCGCGCCGAATCGGTCGATCAATTCGCGTTCGAACGGATGGCAATTGAATGGGATATGGCTGTGCGTATAGGGATTGCCGACGTTATTGAAAGCAAATTGGTTAAGCCCCGCAGCGGCGAGTTCGTTGCGCCAGGCAAAGAATTCTTCCGGCGGCGTGTTCATGTTGATCGGATAACCGAGAAAGCGCTCTTTATGGCGCGCGAATTTCTGGAGATTTTTTAATGCGGATGGTGCTTTTTTCGGTGGCTGCTGTGCGCGAGCCGACGTTGCCAAGGCTTGCGGTGAGCATACGGCTACTAAAGCCGTTGCGCCGGTCATGCTCAGAAAATGGCGCCGGTTGATTGTCATAGTAATGGCCTCCTGAACAATATGTTTATTAGATTTTACGCCGCCCGCAAGGTTTCTTGCCGTGTTGAAAACCGGGACCGTCTTGAATTGACGGGCGAAGACCGCTATCTTAGCGGACTGATCATTTTTAATGTTGTGCGGTTATGAGCAAGGCATTTACCAAGGAAAGCGAAGACGACGAAGATCCGGACAGCACGCCGCAATTACCGCAAGGCGTGAAGAACTATATCACGCCTTGCGGCCATCAGCGGCTCAAGGATGAATTCGATCAGCTATGGAAGGTGGAACGCCCGGAACTGGTCAAGACCATCACCTGGGCGGCGTCGAACGGCGACCGCTCGGAAAACGGCGATTACATCTATGGCAAGCGCCGTTTGCGCGAAATCGACCGGCGCTTACGTTTTTTATCGAAACGGCTGGATAACGCCGAAGTGGTCGACCCCGCGCAACGCGGCGACTGCGATCAAGTGTTTTTCGGCGCCACCGTGACCGTTTGCAATAGCCAAGGCGAGGAACACACCTACAGCATCGTCGGCATGGACGAAGCCGAACCAGGCCGCGGCCGTATCAGCTGGATCTCGCCGCTGGCCAAGGCGCTGCTCAAAGCACGCGAAGGCGACGTGGTGAAGCTGCATACGCCGGGTGGACTCGAAGAGCTGGAAGTGGTGGAGATTCGTTACGAGGCGTTGTAAACCAGGAGTGATGTTGCCTTAAAGTTATTTTTACGGTCTTTCCGCATCGCGCAGCCATTCTTGTAATCCATTGATTCCGATAACAAGGAATGAGTCTTGTAATGAGATTACCCTGCGTAACATGGTTCCTGTATCGGATTCTTCTCTTTCCTCGGCTTCGCGAAACAAGCGCGTCAGTAATTGAGATAGCGCTCCGAAGCTGTATATGGGGTGCTTGGTACTTCGAATAAAAGCAGCTAATTTTTCTGCAGAATCGAGTGTATCGTCGGGCCTAAGCTGTGATGCGGCATTGAGCCAGCTTTCGATATTATTAAAATGAAAGTGACCATTGCTTTGATCTCGCTCGATGATGGATAAGTATTTATCAAAGATGTCAGGGGAAATAGGAACGAGTGGCTGGTGTTTGCCAAACAGTGTTGACACTTTCTCGGCTACGGTTGATGCAATATTCCCCGCTTCTTTCAAGCCGGCTTGGATACCAAAAAAGCACTGCTCGGGGTGTTGAGTAACGTTTTCGTTATTCGACCATACCGATGCTGCTCCTTTCCATGCATCTGTGCTGCCTAGCCGTCGCAATTGGGTAACGAATTCATGTAAATTAATATGTTCTGATAGTGCCGCGAGAGCGGAGATTCGCCCCCAAGTTTCAAGTGTTTCTCCTGTCGAAACAGAAACAATGCGTTCCAGAATTCGCGATACTTCGTTGAAGCGATTGTGATATGCATAGTAAAGACAGGGTTCGGCGATTTTCCATAAATGCTCGTTACTATTTTCCAGAATCAGATGGAAAATTTCCCAACCCAATTCAGGTAGAAGACTTTGAAAGTAGGGTAGCCGTTGCAAAATAAGCGCACGAACCGCCGGGTGAGGATCACGAGCGAAACGTTTCAGTGTTGGTTCAAGTAGATCGGGAAATAGCCGGTGTTTTTCAGCCCATCGTGTGGCGATAATCATGACTGCCGCAGCTATATCACCACGAATCATGTTGATTCCGATATGTATGAGATTCTTTTCATCGTTATCGAAGCCGGACTCTTGGCAGTTAGCAAAGCCTATGGCAATAAAAAGCAATCGTGTCGCGTCGTGTTCATTCTCAATTACATTTGCACTGGCTTCTAGGGCTTTGGCTGCTGCTCGACAATGATGCCAATACGATGGATGCCGTTCGATCTCATCGAGAATAAGTCTTGCCAAGACTGATGGATCAGGAATTTCAATTGGTATCCATTGACTGGTATCAAAGTGCGGATTTCCATATCGTTGGGCAAGATAAGTCGCTACCCCATTTAAAATATCGTCTTTAAAACGATCAGGGATATCGATCCAGTGATCGATTAGCAAATGTATGAAACGAGTCGGACTCCTCGACGAAGCCTCGCTTAGTTGCCATTCAACCTGCTTCGCTCCTCCAATCAAGAAATCGCGCTCCCAATCATTCCGGCCTTCTTTGGTATAGTGCGATAGAATTTTTAGCACAGCTTCATCCGTGCTACAAAGAAATCGCTCATACGAAAAAGGTGCTGCGATCCGGCCGCTCCGTGAATCAACATATGGTTGCCGGGTGAAAGGGCTGGATTTTCTCTCCCAATCAATCAATGTCATCTGAGCCTCCGGGGATCGCAGATAAGCGGGAATTGCTGATATCAACTCAACACGAGTTCTGAGTATCCACAGGTTTTCTTCAATGTTTTCATCGCCTCCTAGAGTCAGGATTAACGATAGTACAGAATCCTGAGTGCATTCATTCAAGTACACAAACGAAGCATTGAGCAAATTTCCAAGCTCGTATCTCAGGTTTGATTCCAGCATTTTTTTGTCGAGTATCAATGTTCCGATTTCAGCGACATTGCGTTCGGGTGAATGGGTAAGTGCCAAAATAGCGAAGTAGCGCAAAGCACCTTCATGGCTGCGACAAAGTTGTGCACGATGGTTGATCCACCAGCCGGTATGTTCATTGGCATGATGGATGATTGCGTTTTCAATTGCCTGGAATAACATAGTTTCTTCGAAGGCGTGACTGGTGTCATGGCGGCTATGTATAGAGCCGTATGAGGTATGCCTAAGAAAGTTATCGTACCAATCTCGATTGTTATGGTACCGCTTGTTAAGAATGCAGCTCCACTGCTCGATGGATGCAATTGCTAAATCCAGCAGATACTCCGATTGCAGCATACGTTGGCAAAGAAAATCTTTGCTTGCGAATTCGTTAAGGCCGCACTTGAGTTTATGGCCGAAATGGTACTTTAATAGATCTTCTTCTTTGATATCGCCTGCGATATAACGCCACAGCAATGCATCATTAGCTCCGCCAGTATCGATGTGACGAACAATTGCATCACCCAAAAAATCGATTTCTTGATGCGGTAGAGTTAAAAGTTTTTCGAGAAGCTGACCTGTATTAATTCCGGCGTCTGAATCAATATCGCGTAGTTCAAAAGCAATATTCTGCGCAATCCGGTTATGCTCTACCCAGTCATATTTCAAAGCATTCAACCAAAAGGAAAGCACGCCTTTAGGATCAGCTTTCTTCCAGGAAGCTATCCGATTTACATGCGCGATTAAACTTTGTGAGTCGTGTTCTTGCGTTATAAGAGGGACTAGGAATTTAAGCCAGAAATGATGCCATTCGATCGCATGGCCGTGTTCATATAACGAATTGAAGAGTTCGCGGTGCTGACGACGGAGGTGCTGAATCAGTGACCAATCTTCATCTTGCGGAATTTGTTCGGCTAATGATTCCGCCACAAGACGCCGGATATGAAATGCTGCGTTGCTATCAAATACGGCGCGAAGTTGCCGGCGAAAACTTAAACGATCTCCAGCCGCCAGATACGCGACATAAGCGCGGATCGTCGGGCGAACGAAAGGTACAGCCGGAAGTTTTTCTATAAAGGATTTCAAAGTAAGCTGATCTCGCTCAGCTCCGCTGACGACGAGAACATCGAGTAGAGTTTGATGTCCATATTCGATATTGCCGGACTGATTTTGATGCAGCACGCCAGTGCTTAAAAGCCGTTTGAAAATCTCATCCGATACTTGGATCTGCATATGCGGAATATCGAGCCGCCGTGATTTCAACATTCGGTTTGCCATCTGTTCAATAGCTATCATGGCAGTTTCGCCCAGAGCTGCATCACTCTGTACTATCGTTTCCAGATATTTCCGGCTCAGTGCTTGGCTTGTTGCAATATTGAAACCTCCGGCTTGTTGCGCAATATCTGCGAATATCGCAAGTTCCCGAGGATTTTGAAGTAGGTTCCGCGTGATTGTGTCGAGTGATGCTGGATCGACTCCAATTTTACTAACCAGTGGAGAGACTACGGTTTCCCAATCCAGCGGTGCATTGTTGACTGTTTGATCCCATTCTCGCTCGGAAAGGCGGCGGTCGTACTTCCGGTCAAATTCTCGGCAAGCAGCAATTACCGTTACGTTTGGGATGAGCAGCAGCTGATCTATCTGTGCGAGGAAAAAAGATAATACAGTATGCTCTCGAGATAGCGACAATACATCAAGCGAATCAATGATGACAATGGTATGTCTGTAATCAGACATCCGTCCAACTTGACCAATCAAGTTACTCGGCAGGCCAAGCGAACTCCTTGCTTCCGGTGTTGTGCAATTAGCATATTCACGGGCTTGGATGAATAAGGTAGCCAAGTCCGAGCGCTTCTCAAGCTCTTCCTGCAAACTCAGAAGCACGCATGTCTTTCCAGAGCCGGGCGTTCCAGTAAGCAGAACCGAATGTTTTCTCGTTTCAATTGCATTGAGGAGCTCGCTGATAGCAGAGGCATATAGCTGGTTTCCAGCGATATCACGACGCCAGTCACGACCGACTGCGGAGGCATTAGCAAACGATTTTTGGATTTCTTGTTGCGATAAGGGTAGAACAAACGTTGCGCCTGATTTAACCAGAATATCGTGAAGATCGGTTTTGGTAAGTCGGTGCGTAAGCAGTGTTGAAGAATTTCCATTGTTTGTGACTCGAGCTCCGAGCGAATCGAGTCTCGTCCATAACGCATTGAATGCATCTTCTGCATTTGAAACAAGATATGCCAGACGTTCCTTTAAAAGCTCTCGCATACGTTCGAACTTAGGGGACGTTTCGAAGGTTATTTGCTGGAGCAGATCGTAGGTGCTGATTCCATAGTCAGCTATAAGCTTGGCTAAATCTGTGTCGATTTTCTGATGATCTTTGGTCAGACTTTTTTGATATGCAGTTTTATTCGGCTGAGTAGTTGAGTGTTCACGTAGTTTTGCTAGAGCTCCAAAGCTTCCGCGTGTGTAGAAGATGACCTGCGATTTTGGGTTGTTAGCCACGAATTGTGCGGCTTTGGCCAATTCATCTCCAAGATCAGCAACAGACCATGGTTTAAAATCCGGTTGGTTCTTTTTGCACTGACAACAAATCGTGCTTTCATCTGAGAGGCCAATCACTACATCGTCTACAGCTATCGGTTTTCCCTTGGCATCTAAAGACGTCGAGTCAACTTCAAGCCATTGGTATTTGTCGTTTGAAAGGATACTTAAAGCCCAATCAAACGCGACCAAGGTTTGGTAAGCATCACCACGATTTGACCGAACACCTGCGAGACTCAAATTGTTTCCTTACAGTAAAAAAAGTGAATGGTTTTAAAGAATCTCGCCATCGATATATAACCACAACCCATCTTCCCGCACAAACCGGCTGATTTCGTGCAAGCGATGCGCGCGGCCGTTGATTTTGTAACGCGCGAAGAATTCCACGATGGCTTGATCTGAAGCGGTTTGCTCATGCCGCTTGACAGTCAGTCCGAGCCATTGCTGCGCCGGTTGTCCGGTCAGTTCCAGCGTTGCCGGGCGTGTGTCCGGGTGCCAGGTGGCCAGCAGATAGTCTTCGCGCTTCAGCGTGTACGCGGTGTAGCGAGAGCGCATCAGGTTTTCCGCCGTAGGTGCGGTTTCGCCTTGATCCAGATAACGGCCGCAGCAGTTTTCGTACGGCTTCGCACTGCCGCACGGGCAGGGCGATGTTTTCAAATGGGTAGTCGGGGTATTCATATACAATGCCGTTTGTTTGTCCGCGTAATGTAACACAGCCCGCATGATCATCGCTCCGACCGGATCTGCCAATGCTCCGCCGCGCCGTATTGCGCACCTCGACATGGATGCTTTTTACGCGTCAGTCGAATTGCTGCGCTATCCGGAATTGCGCGGCTTGCCGGTGGTGATTGCCGGGCGGGATGAGCATCAGCCGGTGGTTCAGGCCGATGGCCGGCGGCATTTTTTCCGTTTGCGCGATTATGCCGGGCGCGGCGTTATTACCACTGCAACGTATGAAGCGCGGGCACTGGGCGTGCATTCCGCGATGGGCGTGATGAAAGCCGCAAAACTGGCGCCGGATGCGATTCTGCTGCCGGTCGATTTTGCCGCTTACCGGCATTATTCGCGGTTATTCAAGGCAGCGGTTGCCGGCATTGTCACGAAAATTGAGGATTCCGGCATCGATGAAATCTATCTGGATCTTAGCGATCTGCCGGATGAAACGCGTGCGTTGGCCACGCGGCTCAAGCAAGCGGTCAAGGATGCAACCGGGCTTTCTTGTTCGATCGGTATCGCGCCGAACAAATTGCTGGCAAAAATTTGCTCGGATCTGGAAAAACCGGATGGTTTGACTATACTCACGATGGCGGATGTTCCGGGACGGATCTGGCCGCTTTCCGTTAGAAAAATCAATGGTATCGGCCCGAAGGCTGCGGAAAAACTGGCATCGCTGGGTATCACCACGATTGCCGGGTTGGCGCAAACTGGTTTAGGTTTGCTGCGCCACCATTTCGGACGCAGTTATTCGGTCTGGTTGTACGAAGTATCGCGCGGCATCGACCATCGTCCGGTGATTGTGGATGCGGAGCCTAAGTCGATGAGCCGCGAGACGACATTTGAGCGCGATCTGGACGCGCGGCTGGACCGGCAAGTCTTGTCGGCGGCGTTTACCGCGCTGTGCGAGCAAGTGGCTGGTGATTTGCAGCGCAAAGGCTACGCCGGGCGCACCATCAGCATTAAATTACGGTTTGAGAATTTTCAGACGGTGACGCGCGATCTTTCCTTAGCCGAGCCTACCGCCGACGCGGTGCGTATCCGCCGCGCCGCAGGGGAATGTTTGCGGCGGGTGCAACTGGTTAGGAAAATCCGGTTACTGGGTGTAAAAGTCAGCACGTTATGCGCGGCTTCTTCAACTTCCGCCGCCGGTGCATGCCGCCAAAGGGAATTGCCGTTGACACCCTGAATGCTGCACGGTGTCCGCGGGTATATCCCTAAACTTCAATCAGAACCCGATAAACCCGGTTATTACACGTTAAAAATTCCTACAGCTTCTTATACACTTGCGACAATGACAAACGTGGGTGCAACGTTCGCGGATTGTCTGCAATCGTGTAAAACAAGAAAAATTTCAGAAGGAAATGATGAATGGTTGATCGGACAAATCTTTACCGGATAGCACCTTTCGCTGCGTATGTTTTTTTCATGATCCTGGAGGATGTGCTCTTGAAGTTTGGCTGGGAAGCCAACGACTTGCGCTGGCTTTATGCGGTGAAAATAACCGCCGTGGTTGCATTGTTGTGGGCCATGCGTAGCGCGTACAGTGAATTGCGCTGGCCCAGCGCCGCTGGTTTCCGCACTTGGGTTGCTGCGATTATTGCCGGTATCGTGGTGTTTGTTGCTTGGATCAACATGACGGCGGATTGGATGGTGATGGGGGAATCGGTCGGTTTTGATCCGCGCAATGAGGATGAAATCGATTGGATTTTTGTCGCCGTGCGGATTGCCGGTGCGGCTCTGGTAGTGCCGGTGATGGAGGAGCTTTTTTGGCGCTCGTTTCTGATGCGGTGGATTCATCATCCCAATTTTTTGAGCGTGAATCCTGCTCAAGTTGGTATCAAAGCGTTGACCATCGCCGCAGTATTGTTTGCACTTGCGCACAGTTTGTGGTTTGCCGGCCTGTTCGCCGGATTTGTCTACAGTTTGCTGTATATGCGGAGCGGGACGCTATGGTCGCCGATCTTGGCGCATGCCGTGACCAACGGCATACTGGGAGTCTGGATCGTTGCTACCGGGAATTGGGGATTTTGGTAAAAGCGATCGAAGGTGAGAAACTCACCATCGATCAGATAACGTTCTCAGGGTGTTCGACAATCTCTTGATAGATCATGTGATGTAATGTAAACACCTGATCCGGCTTGATGTCGGAGAATTCGACGCCGGTGCTGATGGTTTTCTGATTGTTTTTGGTTATTTGCTTGGCGGAACGGATAACCGCTTTGATCGATAAATGCAACTCTCTATCGAGAATGGTGACGTTAAACGATAAAGTGACGGTTGAACCGAGCGTCCCTAAAGGCAGTTTCGAGCTGATTCCGGCGCCGCAAATGCTCAGATCGGTAATGGCGATCGGAATGGCTTTTTCGGCAACTGTTGCATTCATATGACATTTAATTCTTCGCGATTTCCGGATGCTCTGGCCTTGGACGACCTTAGGAAACGACAGGTGTAGATATTTGAACGGGGTTTTGATCACTTTGTCGACAAAGGCCGAGAACTTATAAGCATACTGACCCGTAACCAAGCGAATATTCAGTTGATCCCCTTCGATTAACGGATCTCCGACGATCTGATCGGTGACCGGCATGGTGACGATCAAAGTGTTGTTCGGTACATAACCGATCATTGATACCGAGTATGAGTTCTCCGAGAGTTCGCACGATTTTCTTAATTTTGAATAAGCCGCCAAGGTGAGATACATTTTTTGTCCCACTTTGATTTGCATATCTTCAAAGCCGATCTGATCCAGTACTTTCTTGTCGGCTTCGGCTTGCTGCGATGCTGTCGCTTGCATGCGGAAAACCGATAATTCTTCCAATTCTTTAAGCTCATCCGCAGTTTTGATGACATAGCCGCGTTTTTGTATCGGTTTTTGCGACTCATCGAACAAATCCCACGGTAACGGTTGTCCTACAGTTAAATCGGAAGTTTGGATCGGTATCATGTTCATGGCTTAATTATTATTAATTATCAAAGAATTAATCAACTTAATATTGAGTTCTCATTTATTATAAAAGTGCTTTTCCATCTTCTTACAAGCACTGCTCCGTTTTTTACGGTGCCAGTTCGCGGAAACTTTAGTGATATGCGTTTGAAGCATTGCTTGCTGGTGGTGATTTAAAAATCTCCGGGTGATTTAAAAGTTGAGAAAAATCCGGCTGCGGTGATTGTTTCGAGCGAGATGATGGTGTGTTGTAATTTATATCAACCAGTTATTTCATTTCGCGTATTTGCGTTGACCCTTAACATAATTCAATGTTAGAGTTCTTACCATGCAGTTATCAGGGTCTTTGTTTTCAACGTATCTGCATCTTTTTTCACAATCTTTCTGGGGGGAGTAATGGAATATAAAACAAAATATAAGTGCCAGATGATCCATACCGTGGCTGGAGGATTGCTGCTGCTCGGTATGAGTTCGTCTGGTGTCTATGCGAATAGCGCGATGAGCAGCAACGAGCTAAGCAGCAATCCTTTTGTGAGAGCAATCAAGAACAGCGGTATTGAATTCGGCGGCTGGGTACAAGGCGGCGCAACGTATAACCCGAGCCAGACCCATGGTTTCAATGGACCTGTTACTTTTTCGGATCAGGCGAACCGGTTTCAATTGAATCAGTTGAATTTCTTCATAGAGCGGGGTGTAAAAACTGAAGGCAAGGGCTGGGATATTGGTTTTCGCGCCGACTTCTTGTTTGGCACTGATGCTATCTTTACACAGGCTTATGGTAATCCGGCCTTTGATGTTAACAACGGTAGACCGTTGGCGGATCGCGGCAACTGGGACTTGGAAATCTGTTGTAATTCCAGCCGTACCTACGGCATTGCAATTCCTCAAGCCTTTGCGGAAATATACGCGCCGGTAGGAAATGGTTTAAATGTTAAAGTGGGCCATTTCTATACACCGATCGGTTATGAATCCGTTCCTGCTCCGAATAACTTCTTCTATTCCCATGCTTATACCATGCAGTATGGCGAACCCTTCACGCATACCGGTGTATTGGGTAATTACAATGTCAATAAAAATATCGTAGCAATGTTCGGTACCATCGGCGGCAGCGGAACCGGCGGATGGGATGGAAATTTCGACAAGCAAATGGAAAACTGGGGCGGTATCGGTGGCGTTACCTGGAACAGTAATGACAATAAAACCTCATTTAATGTCAGCGGTACCGGCAGCACGACTTCCACCCGTAACAGTAGTTTCTGGGGGATGTACAGTATCGTTTTGCAACACAAATTCACCGATAGAACCCATTTAGTCCTGCAACATGATCATGGTTTCGCGGATAACGTAATGTTATTTAATAACGTCTATTCCGGTGTTGTCAAAGACGCCGAATGGTATGGCGTTAACTCGCATTTTTACTATGATGTGACACCCAATGTTTCAGTCGGTGTCCGTGCCGAGTGGTTTCGTGATCGCGATGGCTTCCGGGTATTCGCGCCAGGCCGGGTGACGGCGGCGACCAATCATTTGGGAACCAGTTACGCCAGTAACATCGGTTTGCTCGGTACCAGCACGCCCGCCGATTATTATGCCGTAACCATCGGTGCAAACTGGAAAGCGGCAAAAACCTTGAATGTGCCTTGGAAAGGCCTGAAGAACTTCAATCTGCGCCCGAATATCCGCTATGACCGCGTAGATGCATTGCACGAATCATTGCAGACTTCCGCTTACCGTCCATTCGGCGGTAATAAGGATCAGATACTCTTCTCATTGGATGCTGTTTTACCTTTCTAAGCATTGAAGATTTGAGTTGTTATGGAATATAAAAAATGCGCCCTAAGGCGCATTTTTTATGGACAAATTTAAATTTCTGTAATTTGGCGTAAGGCTTGCAGCAACGCAACGATGTCCAGCGGAACAGACGCTTCCCAGTGACAGATTTGTCCGGTACACGGGTGCGTCAGCGTCAATCTTTGCGCATGCAGCGCTTGCCGTGGAAAATTCGCGAGTAACTGACCTACTGCCGATCCGGTCTTTTTGATCAGGTTTCCGCCATAAACCGGATCACCCACTAATGCGTGTCCGATGGTATTCATATGAACCCGGATTTGATGCGTCCGTCCGGTTTCAAGGCTGCATTGCAACAGCGTGCATGCCTCGAAAGTTTCGATCACTTGGTAATGCGTTCGCGCCGGTTTGCCCGTCGCCGTGACCGCCATTTTGGTGCGCTGTGTCGGATGACGGCCGATGGGTGCATCGACATGACCGGCTTGCTGGACTTGTCCAACTACCAATGCCAGATAATCACGTTTCACAGTTCTTTGTTGTAACTGCCGCACGAGGCTTGTTTGCGCTTCCAAGGTTTTCGCAACAACCAATAGGCCGGTGGTATTTTTATCCAGGCGATGCACAATCCCGGCCCGAGGAACATGCTCCAATTGCGGCGCATGGTGCAGTAAGGCATTGAGCATGGTTCCGTGCCAGTTGCCATTTCCCGGATGTGTGACCAATCCGGCCGGTTTGTCGATGACGATCAATGTGTCGTCTTCATAAATCACATCCAGATCGATGTTCTCGGGTTTGAATGCCGTTTCATGGGTGATCTCGTGCGGCAAGATCCTTACACGCTCATTTCCCCAGACTTTGTGTTTCGGTGTGGTAGCTTGTTCATCGAGCGTCACGCGACTTCCGGCAATCCAGGTTTGTATACGGCTGCGCGACCATTGCGGTAATAATTTTGCTAATGCAAGATCCAACCGCAAACCGGCGTAGTCGGCAGGAATGATGAGATCAAGCGCGGCACAATCCGGATCGCTGTGTGTGAGCGGCCCCGGCTTTGCGCTATAATCCGCGGATTGATCATTGCTATTAATGGAACTTGTCATGTTACGTAGTTTAGCTTTATTTCTGGTTATGGGGCTATCGGGTTGCGGTTTATTGCCGGATCGCACGGAAGATCAGCAAGACTGGTCCGCCAATAAGTTTTATTCAGAAGCCAAAGCGAAATTGAATGATGGCAGTTATCCTGCGGCTATCAAGCTCTATGAATCGCTGGAATCCCGCTATCCTTATGGCCGGATTGCGCAACAAGCGCAACTGGAAATTGCCTATGCGCATTATAAAAATGAAGAACCGGCATCTGCGATTGCAGCAGCGGATCGGTTTATTAAGTTACATCCTAATCATCAGCATGTAGATTACGCCTATTATATCAAAGGATTGGCAAATTTTAACGATAGCTGGGGAATGATCAGTTTTCTGATGAAAGGGCCGCTCAAGCAGGATATGAGCGAACGTGATCCCAAGGCAACGTATGAGTCATTTGAAGTTTTCAAGGAACTGGTGACCCGGTTTCCGGATAGCAAATACGCCGTGGATGCCAGGCAGCGGATGGCCTATTTGCTAAATGCCTTGGCGATGAGTGAGATTCATGTGGCGCGTTATTATATGAAGCGTAAAGCCTATGTCGCGGCGGCCAACCGGGCGCAAAACGCGGTTAAAGAGTACCCGCGTACTCCGGCGACCGAGGAAGCTCTGTACATCATGATCCGGGCTTATGAAGCTCTGGAAATGTACGATTTGCGCGACGATGCGGAACGCGTCATGCGCATCAACTTTCCTGACAGTATTTTTCTTGCGGAATTACCCGAAGTGGGCGGCAAAGCCTGGTGGCAGTTCTGGAAAAATTAAAAAAGCTGGCTACCCTGGTTTTTTGATATGCACGGCCAGAACATCACATTCTGCGTGATATAACACATCCTTAGCCGTGGATCCCATTAACACGGCGAGACCATGACGGTCATGCGAACCGACAATAATCAAGTCTATCTGCTGCTGTATCGCCAGTTGCGTGATTTCTTGCTGCGGTTCGCCCCAGATTAACCAACGCCGGGACGGCGCAATATTTAGCTGATCGCTTATCTGCACTAATTTGTTTTTCTCATTTTCCAATAATTCATAAGCTGAATCTTCCGATAACGGAATCACTGTTCCATAAGGCGTATCAGGCATTGGAATGTTGTCCAGGACATGAAGAATATGCAGTGTCGCATGAAATTGTTCAGCCAGTGCTTGCGCTTTTTGAGCGACGAACAGGTCGTGCCCGGAAAAATCGATGGTGAGTAAGATATTTTGATAATTCAGCATGTCGGTTCTATAACGCGTGAGAAATATTTGAGGCGCACTTTAGCATATCCTGCAAGCGATTGCGCCGGACTTTGAAGCCCGCTAGCTAGGGAAGCGCTGATTAATTCAACGAATGAGATGAAGTGCGAGGCGCACGGAACGCAGCAACCGGGACATATCAATCTGATAGGCGAGGGAGTGAGTACCGCGCAACGAAGCAATTCGCTCGTGCAGTCAATTAATCGGCGCTTCCCTAGTCATCCTCCTCGTATCGCTTGAGATAATGTGATAAAAAATCATCGACGCGATGTTCATATTCTCTGCCGGCATAGGTATGCATATTAAAATGTTTGGCGCCCGGGACAATCCACAGTTCTTTGGGAATTCTGGCCGAAGCATATAAGCGCTCGGTTTCCGATTGGGTGGTATGTGCGTCATGAGTTCCTGAAATGAACAGGACGGGAGCATTCAGCCGATCAATTCGCGCAATCGGATTGAGTTCAGCAATGGCAATATCCAGATTCAGTGATAATTGCCAGAGCATCAGCGGCAGTAACACGCTGCCGTAATCTCCAAAATGGAGTTTCAAGCGGTTCTCAACCGCTTCTTCCAGGGTTGGATGAAGTGATTCCAGAATCACCGCGTCTAATTTTAGATTTTTCTTCGCAAGAACAATTGCCGCGGCTCCCAGCGAAGTACCGATTGCACCAATGCGTTCGCGCGGGAAACGCTGTTTCAGAAAGTCGACGGATGCCTCAATATTTTCGGCTTCTTTCAAGCCGAAAGTAATTTTATCGCCAATGGTTTCCCCATGTCCTTGCAAGTCAATGAGCAGAACACCGTATCCTTTGTCTTGCAGAAATCGCGCCCGGCTCAACATCTCTACGCGATTGCTGCGCATCGAATGCGCCAGCAGCACGACACCGCCGCCGGGTTTTCCTTGAGCTAGCCAGCCATGAACAACGACGTGATCCCGGCCCGGGATCTGTACCGGCTCGACCGGGAAATCTGCGGAAAGCGCGGAGACTGAAGTGGGGGCTGGTGATGTCAGAATCGTGCCAATCGCAAAAAAAAGAACAAGTGCTACAAGGATAACAAGGAGTAGCTTGATAATGATAGAAGGGCGCATAACGAGTACCGCGTGATTTAGAAACTGCATGATATTAATTGATTGATTCCCGCCTGCCGCTGGGAAAAATTCCTATTCCGTCTTTTCATTAAATTTTACCGCCGGAGCAGGGTGGAATGGGGATATATTTTAACAACGGAATAGTCAGATATTGTTTTTGCTGTCATTTTGATCCCGGAAATGGGTGGCGGAAACCTGATTATAAAAAAGATAACTGGCAGGTCTTTCAGTGTTAGTTCCAACATTTGAAATTTGTATAGTTACTTACAATAGGCAAAAATTTGGGAAGGTGTACACCGGGATAATGCATCAATTGATGCAACAGAATATCCCGGAGAGTGTTGATATATGTTACAACCCATTGATAAAAATGCTATATTGGTTGGTTTTAAAGTGCAACCGGGCAAATGAAAGCTTGGATGGGAATTGGGATGGCGGCTGTTATCGAAAAACCGTTTGATTTCAAGCATGTTGTTATTGGGGTCGAATATTTTTTGGGTGCATGACTATGGAAAATAAATTACACGATGAATTTCAGGAAAGATTGTGCTCGCTGGCTACGATGTTTATAGAAGAGCTGCCGGACAAAATTACTGAAATCGAAACATTGTGGAGCAAGCTGCTGAGTGAGTGGGAACCGGGCATGCTCCAGGAAATTCATCGCGCCGTCAATAATCTGGCGGGCAGCAGCAAAACATTCGGATTTTCGGAACTGAGCATCGAGGCGAGAGTCTTGGAACAGATTTTTAAGAACTTGCTGTTGCAGCAAGTTTCCGCCGATGCATTTCAAGCCAACCGGATTTCCCAGCAAATCCTGGAGTTGAAAAAGATATCGGAAGATAACGAATCCAATCCGATTTTTATCCGGCAAACGATTGCTAATAAAGAAGCTTTCTTAACGATTCCACAACCTTCGGATTTGATTTTCGTGGTCAATGCCGATGCGGAAGCTGCTGAGGAATTGGCGCTGCAACTACGGTATTATGGTTATGAAGTCGAAGTATTCAATCATTTGGATAAATTCCGCGCTGCTATCTTGCAGATACCCAATGCCATCGTGTTGATGGAAATCGAGTTTCCGGACGATGAAATGGCGGGAATCCGGGTTATGGAAGAAATTCAGCGGGAATTGACGCAACCGGCGCAGGTCATTTTTATATCGGTTCACGACGGTTTGGATTACCGGCTTGGCGCGGTGCGGGCGGGCGGCTTGGCGTATTTTACCAAGCCGTTTAATCCGGTTGAATTGATCGGTCAGCTTGATTTGATCACAGCCTCGCAAATCCAGGATTCCTTTCGCATATTGCTGGTCGACGATAATCCGACCATCCTGGCCTATAATGCCGCAGTACTGGAACGAGCCGGCATGACGGTCAAAGCCGTAACCGGACCCGCACAACTCCTCGAAACCCTGAATGGCTTCAACCCGGATTTGATCCTGATGGATCTCTATATGCCCGGTTGTAACGGTATCGAGCTGGCAAAAGTAATCCGGCAAATGGAAGGTTTTATCGCGATTCCGATCGTTTATCTGTCGTCGGAGAATGATTTCAACACGCAACGTGAAGCCATGAGCCTGGGAGGGGACGATTTTCTGGTTAAACCGGTTTTCTCCCGGCAGTTGATTTCGGCGGTGACGCTACGGGTAATGCGCGCGAGGTCTTTGCGTGCGTTGATGGTGCATGATGGCTTGACCGGTTTGCTGAACCATACGGCGATCAAAGAAGAACTGGTGCGTGAGGTGGTTCGCTCTGACCGGTTGAATACGCCGCTGTCGTATGCCATGGTGGATATCGACTTTATCAAGAAAATCAATGATCTTCATGGACATGCTGCAGGAGATCGCGTCATTAAAAGCTTGGCAAGGTTGTTAAAGCAGCGGCTACGTGGCACCGATACCGTCGGCCGCTATGGCGGAGAAGAATTTGCGGTGATTATGAATGATACCGATGCAACCTCGGCTGCCAAAGTCATCGACGAAATCCGGCATGTTTTTTCGCGGTTATTGCATTTAAGCCAGGATGAGGAGTTTTCAGTCAGTTTCAGTTGCGGGATCGCGGATCTCGAACATTTCCCGGACGCCGCAAAATTGAGCGAAGCGGCTGAAAAAGCGCTGTTTCATGCCAAACAGCGCGGACGTAACAAAGTAGTGGTCAATAGCGGGGATTGAAAATACTGACTGATTGACTGCACGGACGGCTCGTTCGTCGAATTAATCAGCGTTTCCTGAGGTATCCTTTCAAGCGTAGGACGTCACATAGCGCGATCATCGCGCCGGGTTCGCAATTCGCGCGGTGGCTCGTTAACCGAATCGATTGCGAATTGCTGTTTGCTGAAAGCCGCGCGTGATTGCGGATCCGGATCAATTTCCTGAATGGACTCGATGACGGTTACCCGCGGTGCCAATCCTGCAGCATTGGCAACCTGGATGGAAAGCCCTGGCCGTGCATTGAGTTCGATAATCATCGGACCGTGATCGCGATCGAGCACGATATCGGCACCCAAATAGCCCAGGCCGGTCATTTCATAACAAGCCGCAGCCAGTTGCAGCAATTTATCCCAATGCGGAATCACCAGTTCCGAGAAAGTCTTGCGCGTATCCGGATGAAATAATACCGGCTCGCCGTACTGAACGGCATGTAATGCGCTGCCGCTTCCCATATCGATCCCGACACCCACGGCGCCTTGATGCAAATTGGCTTTGCCATCGGAGGCATGGGTGGTAAGCCGGAGCATTGCCATGATGGGATATCCGCGAAAAACGATGATGCGTAAATCCGGGATGCCTTCATAACTATAATCCGCAAAAACCGGATCCAATTGGATCAGTGACTCGATCATCACCATATCGGGTTTCCCGCCGAGGCTATGCAAGCCGCTCAGAATATTCGAAACATGCCGTTCGATGTCGCGCAGTTGTAAAGCATCGCCGCTCGGCTTGAAATAGAGATTATGTTCATGCTCGGTAATCACCAGGATGCCTTTGCCGCCGCTGCCTTTGACCGGTTTGATGACAAACTGGGCATGCGGATCCAATATCTCTTTCAACAACCTGACATCATGCTGGTATTGCACGGTTCCCAATAACTCCGGTACGGTGATTCCAGCTTGCTGCGCCAGCAATTTGGTTTTGAGCTTGTCGTCGACCAGCGGATACAGACGGCGCGGATTGTAACGGGATATCAACCCGAAATTTCTCTGGTTCATGCCGATGATGCCAAAGCTTCTGAGCTTCTTAGCGCTTGCCAGAAACATTGCGCCGCTCCAGTGCGTGAAAACGGTAAAGCTCGGATAGCCGGTACCCGGTATATTGTCCGAGAATCAAAATAAGCGCCAGATTGACCAGCATCAATTCGGGGAAATTGAAGGTTAGGTACTCGATCGTCCGGTTTGTCATGAACAGATATGCAATCACCGCCGTCAGTAAGCTGCCGCCGCCTTGGATAAATACTTCGCGAGGACCGTCCTCTTCCCATAGTACCGACATCCGTTCGATGGTCCACGACAGAATGATCATCGGGAAGAAAGTAACGGTCAGCGCTTGATCGAGCCCGAGTTTGTTGCTGATAATGCTGATACTGGCGATTATTGCAATAACGACGATGATCACTGCCGAGATACGCGCGACAAATAACAGATTGAGTCGTGATAGATAGGAGCGTATCAGCAGCCCGGTACCGACTACGGTCAAAAAGATAAGAATTCCGGTCAGCAAAGTGGTTTGTATCAATGCGAGTGCAATCAATATCGGCATAAAAGTCCCGGAAGTGCGGATACCGATCAATAGCCGCATAATGACGACAATTAATGCGCCGATCGGCAGCAGCAGGATCATTTTGAAGGCATTTTGCTGTTCGATCGGTAAACTGTAGATCGAAAAGTCAATGATGCCCGCCTGTTTGTTCATGCTGTCGCGGACTACAAGGTTACGGGTTGAGTGAACATTCTTGATAATTGAAAAGGATATCTGCGAATTTTTGCCGCCGACGACATCCAGGAGTGACTGATCGCCTCGTTGCCATATCAGAAAATTCTTCGGTTTACCGATTTCTCCGGAGTTTTGATTGAATAACAACCATTGCCCGCCGATGTATACCTCGACAAAATTGGTCAATGTTTGCCGGCGGCGCCCGTCTTTCAAATAAAGCCCGCGAACAATGCGCGCACTGATACCTTCCAGCGCCAGTAAGTTGATAATCAGGTGTGTTTTGTACTCTTCGTTGGAATGTTCATTCAGCAACAAGCTCTGATTCTGACTGGGCGCGTTCGAATTGAGCGTGGTGATCAGTTCGCGGGTGAAAGTTTCGGTATTGGCCGACCGGCTGCGGACCTGATCCAAAAGCGTCGTCGCTGCCGTTTTAAGCACTTCGTCAAATTCCGGTTTCTCCGGTTCGGACGGAAGATCCGCAGTATCAGTCGCGGCAGCCGGGTCAGTTTCATACATACTGAGCCGGTAATAAGCGGTTTGGGGGCCGGAAACAGTCCTTTTACTCCATTGCGCCCGGCGTCCGGTCGGCGAAACTAATTCGCTAAACCCGTAATCGGGGGATGCGAAATCTTCTTCGACAATTGCGATATCCGAAGTTTTGGGCGGCAAAGCAAACGAGACGATAATGGGATCGCCGCGCGCGACGAAATCGATTTTGGCTTCGATGGTCCAGACCGGCTTTTTATCATCCGGTGATAATGGAAACCCTAACGCGAAGTGTTTATAGAGAATCAATCCGATTCCCATGCCCAGCAGGAGTATGACGATAAAATATAATCTTAGATTCGTGTGCATTAGTTCACATTACCTGCTTCGAGCGCTTCAGTTTTTCCGGCGGTGAAATTTTTGCTGACATCTACAATCGCTAAGTCATTGAGTAAATTCCTGCCGATCAGAACTTGATATTTAAACTTGCTGCGATTTTCCAGCGTGAAATCGATTTGTTCATTAATATCAGCAAGAATAACCCGCATTCTGACCACAGGGCGACGCTGCGCTTCCCTATCGCCGCGTTCCTTGACGCGTACATGCCGGCGCAAGCGCCGGGTTAGTTCGAGGATCTCGCCGGTTTCCGGGTGTGTCAATTTGAATTTTACGAACGGTTTTCCATCTCTCTCAAATTCCACGATATCCATTGCATTTAGCGACGAGGTCCGCGCACCGGTATCAATCCGGGCGCTGAATTCCAGGCCGGGTGGATCGAGGTAGACGTTCTCAATGCCGCCGAGCAGTGTCTTGCCATCCATTTTTCCGGGTGATTCCGGTGTGGATGGAGCAGCATTGACATCATTACAGGAGCACTGATCAGTTTTAGCGGAGGTGGTGATTTCTTTGGTGCTTGCTAAGCTATCAGGCTGATTCCTTTCCAGAAATTTCCTGGTTTCAACCAGTTCCGCAAAAAGGTTAACCAGCTCCGATTCCCGGGCCTGGATCATCGCTTCCCTTTCCGATAGTTGATCTTCCCGTGCATTGCATGCACCCAGCATTGCAACAATAAGAACGATAAGCAGACGGTTTAAGCAAGTTTTGCCAGTGGATAAATGAGGAATACTCATGAGTGGAATTGCACTGTAAATGGTAATAGTAAGTAAATGGGATCGAATTCTGCTGTGTTTGCAATGACAACCCGGTTCAAACGGTTATTGGTTCGCTGTCATGGGCTCTTAAGATGGATGGTCAATGATTGGTTTTTATAGGTACACGCATAGCGGTGAATCTCCAGGCAATGCGACGTGATGGTGATCTGATAACTGCCAGGTGTTTCGCTTTGGGTGTCGAACTTGAATTCAAATTGCCCTTCCGCGTTACTGGGATAGGATTGATCCGCCAAGATGGAACCGTCGGGCCGGGTAACTTTGAAATTCAGCAAAACATCGGCTGCCGCTTGATCATTGTAATTCACCCAGCCGTGCAGAATGACGGGTTCACCGATGGTGAATTGTGTTTTAGGATCGATAAGAATCGGTTGTGATATATGGGTCGCCCATGAACTGGGTATGCCACTGGCTAAAAAAAGCAAAGCCAACAATGCAAAAATTAATGTTTTCTTTGAGGCCATCATAATCGTTGTAAATCAGTAAAAGAATCGTTTAATAATCAATTGGTCGCGATGAAGAATTTTTAAGGGGGTCATTTCTTTGGTAAATAGAGATCGGTGATAGTTCCGGTTGCGGTTTCCGCTGCAAACAGAATTGTTTCCGACAGCGTCGGGTGCGGGTGGATGGTTAAACCGATATCTTCCATATCAGCGCCCATTTCCAGCGCCAGCACGGTTTCGGCGATGAGTTCACCGGCATTGATACCGGTGATACCGGCGCCGAGTATCCGCCGTGTCTTTTTATCGAATAATAATTGTGTGTATCCCTCGTCGCGTGCCATCGAGATGGCGCGTCCGCTGGCAGCCCAGGGAAAGCTGCTTTTCTCATAGTCGATGCCTTGCTGGATGGCTTCTTTTTCAGTCAAGCCCATCCAAGCCACTTCAGGGTCGGTGTAAGCCACCGAGGGGATTGTGCGGGCATCGAACTGCGCTTTATGACCGGCAATTACTTCAGCGGCGAGCTTTCCCTCGTAGGCCGCTTTGTGCGCCAGCATCGGTTCGCCCGCGATATCGCCGATCGCGAAAATATGCGGCAGATTGGTGCGCATTTGCGGATCCACCGGAATGAAGCCTCGCTCATTGACATGAATACCGATTTCACCGGCACCGATAGTATTTCCATTCGGACGCCGTCCGGCTGCCACCAGAATCCGGTCGTAGGTTTGCTGCGATGGTGCATTCTCACCTTCGAAGGTGACAACTAATCCGTCCGCTGACGGTTCAATCCGGCTTACTTTTGTTTTAAGATAGATTGCTTCATAACGTTTCTTGATACGGCGGAATAACGGTTTGATCAGATCTGCATCGGCGCCGGGAATCAACTGTTCCATCGTTTCAACCACGCTGATTTTACTTCCCAGCGCGTCATAGACGGTTGCCATTTCCAGACCGATGATGCCGCCGCCAATGATCAGCAATCGTTGCGGGATGTCTTGCGGATTCAAAGCATCGGTGGAATCCATCAAGCGCGGATCGTGGTATGGAAAACCAGGAATGCGGGCAACGCTGGAGCCGGCGGCAATGATGCAGTGGTCGAAAGAAATTGTTTTGCGGCCATCGGCGGTAGCCACTTCCAGCAAATGGGCTGAGGCAAATTTCCCAACGCCGTGGACAATTTCGACTTTGCGCTGCTTTGCCAGTGCCTTCAGACCTTTGGTCAGCTTGGCTATGACCGACTCTTTCCAGGTGCGCAGCTTGTCCAGATCGACCTGAGGCTTGCCGAATGCGATGCCGCGAGACGACAGTTCCTCGGTTTCGGTAATGACCTTGGCTGCATGCAACAGTGCCTTCGAAGGGATGCAACCGACATTCAAGCATACTCCGCCGAGTGTTGGATAACGCTCGACTAACACCACTTTCTTGCCCAGATCGGCGGTGCGGAAGGCTGCGGTGTAACCGCCGGGGCCGGCGCCGAGCACTACGACATCGGCATGGATGTCGCCTTGCATGCTTGCTTGTTCAGATCGCGATAGTGTTGCTGACGGCGAAACTGGAGGGGCTTGAGACACGTCGTGAGACGATCCGGTTTGAATGGATTCCGCCGGTTGAATGACTGCTAATGTCAAAATCACCGATCCTTCCGAAACTTTATCGCCCACGCTGACACGGATATCCTGTACGGTTCCGGCTTGTGGCGACGGTATTTCCATCGAGGCTTTATCGGTTTCCAATGTGATCAGCGAAGTTTCTTTCTCGACGGCATCGCCAGGCGATACCAGCACTTCAATGACCGGTACATCCTTGAAATCACCGATGTCGGGAATTTTTACTTCAATAATGGGTGCCATGGAAACCTTTAACGGGGTGTTTAATTTCTTAACTGACCGTCACCCAGCACGATAAACTTCTGACTGGTCAAGCCTTCGAGACCCACTGGTCCCCGCGCATGAAGTTTGTCGGTGGAGATGCCGATTTCGGCGCCCAAACCGTATTCAAAACCATCCGCGAAGCGGGTGGTGGTATTGACCATCACCGAACTGGAATCCACTTCCCGGAGAAAACGCCGGGCTCGCGTATAGTTTTCGGTGACGATGGCATCGGTATGTTGCGAACCATAGCGGGTGATGTGATCAATCGCTTGATCCAGGTTTTCAACGATGCGGATACTCAGAACCGGCCCCAGGTATTCCTCGTGCCAATCGGATTCGGTGGCTGCTTTCATTTGCGGAATGATGCGGCAAGCCGTTTCATCACCGCGTAGTTCAACACCCTTGTCAAAATAAATTTTGCTGAGCGGCGGCAGAATGTTCGATGCCATATTGGCATGGATCAGCAACGTTTCCATGGTATTGCAGGTGCCGTAGCGTTGAGTTTTTGCGTGATCGGCGATTTTGATCGCTTTGTCGAAATCTGCCTGATCGTCAATATAAACATGGCAAACGCCGTCAAGATGCTTGATGACCGGAATCCGCGCTTCATTGGCGATGCGTTCGATCAAACCCTTGCCGCCACGCGGCACGATCACATCGACAAATTCTTTCATCGTAATCAATTCGCCGACGGCCGCGCGATCGGTGGTTTCAATCACTTGCACGGCGGTTTCCGGCAATCCGGCGAGCCGTAAGCCTTCTTGCACGCATGCCGCGATGGCTTGATTGCTATGGATGGCCTCCGATCCGCCGCGCAAGATCGCCGCATTGCCCGCTTTCAAGCATAAGCCCGCCGCATCGGCGGTTACATTCGGGCGCGCTTCGTAAATAATGCCGATGACGCCCAGCGGAACGCGCATTTTTCCGACTTGAATTCCGGAAGGGCGGTAATTCAATCCGCTGATCTCACCCACCGGATCGGCCAGAGCGGCGATTTGCAGCAATCCTTCGGCCATTGTCGCAACGCTCTTGGGTGACAAGGTTAAGCGGTCGATCATTGAAGCCTCCAAACCTTTGGCGCGTGCGTTATCCAGGTCCTTGGCATTTGCGGCGATTAGCACGGATTCATCGCGCCGGATGGCGTTCGCCATGGCTGTCAAGGCTTGGTTCTTCGCTGCTGTTTCGGCTTTGGCGACTTGTCGCGAGGCCGCGCGTGCTTGCTGGCCGAGGGCTTGCATGTAACTTTTGATATCAGAGGTGTTCATGGATTTACTTAACAAGAGGTCGATTGCAGTTCGTTAAATGCGTGTTAAACCGGGATTATAGTACAAGTTACGGATTCTATTGCATACTGCGATGTGTCTGGATAAGGGAAAACTGATGATCAAAGCCGGTGGCGTCAACCTGGCATTGATCGGACAGTGATCATGAATCATTTGAGAGTCACCAATCAGTATCCGGTTTAAAGTATCATTTTTATTATTCAGGAATAACACCGGAAATTCCCATTAATTCATGGAAATGAATAGGAATTGTTACGGGTAAATCCGGAAATGGCGGGTAAAAATGGGCTTATTCTGAATAATTAAAATTAATACCGGCATTACTATTCGGCAGGACGGAAATCTAATCCGGTTGTTCAAATCTTGAGAGATTTGATAGCCAATTCCTGTCATCTATTGGGAGTCTATGTTAGTCAATTGATTATAATTTCCGCTCAATCCCGGGAAGTTTAATCCACTCTATCTCAGTGAGGAAAAAATGAGTTATCCGCTTTTCAAACTTAATCGTGTTGCAATCTTTCTTGGCGGAGTCTTTGCAGTTTCTGCGCCGTCAACAGTCAATGCCGGCTGGTCGATTGTAGGTTTAGGAACGCACGGCGGCACCTACAGTGTTGCGCAAGCGATTAACGATGCCGGGCAGGTGGTTGGGAACGGTAATGGCACCGATCGCGCCTTCATTACCGGTCCTAACGGTGTTGGAATGAGCTATTTGGATACGCTGGGCGGAGCCAAAAGCTTTGCTCTCGACATCAATAATTCCGGGCAAGTGGCGGGTTATTCCTTGACTGGATCGGGTGAAATTCATGCCTATATTACCGGTGCCAACGGGTTAGGAATGACGGACTTGGGAACCCTCGGAGGGGATTTCAGCATCGCATACGGCATGAATGATTGGGGGCAAGTAGTCGGCGTATCTTCCATCGAGGGTAACGCCGCTTACCATGCCTTCATGACCGGCCCTGGCGGCGTGGGGATGATCGATCTGGGGACTCTCGGCGGAGACTACAGCGTGGCTTACGGCATCAATAACGCAGGAGAGGTGGTGGGTGCTTCGTCCATTGCCGGTAGCACTACACAACATGCATTTGTCACCGGTGCCGGCGGTACCGGGATGGCCGATTTGAATACGCTCAATGGAACATCTGACAGCGCTGCCCGGGATATCAACAGCTCCGGACAGATTGTCGGATTCTCCGGGCTTTACGATGACTTTTTCGGTTTCTATTCGATGGAAGCTTTCATTGCGGATGCCGGTACTACCGGCATGGAGGGTTTGGCGATTTCTCTGGATAGCCGTGCGGATGCCATCAACGATCTGGGACAAATAGTCGGCGGTATTAACAATTACTGCAGCGATTGTACCCGCAGCTCATTTCTCCACAGCGATGGGACTGTGACCGATCTTTCATTGCTGGAACCGGTTGTCGCGGCTGGATGGAGCGAATTGACCGCCGTTGGCATTAATAATCACGGGCAAATCATCGGCTGGGGACAATTGGCCGGATCGCCCGGAGGCGGTTCCAGGGCATTTTTGCTTTCACCGGTTGTTGCCGTGCCGGAACCTGAAACTTACCTGATGTTGCTGGCGGGATTAGGGTTGCTGGGTATTGCCTGGCGGCGCGGGGAGAAACAATTATCCTTGCAGTGATGACCGCAGCGCATTTGGACTCAATGAGCTCAGGTTGTCAAGAGCGGCTAAGCTCATTAGGGTTGCTTGATGGTTACAGAAAATTTACGGATTCTGATCGTTGCTCATTTCATAATCGGCTTTTGCTAACGCCTGAATACCGGCACTGAAAGTTCTGACTTCGGAGCGATCCAGCAGTACGCAAGGTTTTTGTGTGTATCTGAAAAAGCGCTTGACCATCAGGAATGCTTCGTGATTGACGCAATCCACCGGGCAGATGATCATATCGGTCATTTCCAGCAATAACGGCAAACGATCCAGTGAATCACCGGCGCCACCATGAAACGCCAAGAAAAACCCTCCGTGTTTAGCAATTATCCGCTCATATTGCGAGTACAGTTTGATGCGGCCGCCGATACATAATACGGAGCGGTTTTTTAAGTATGCAGTGTGGCGATGTGAATGCTGCGTATCGTTCGGATCAGCAGTGTCCGTTGTTTCAATCTGTGATGAAGCTTTGACCAAGGGTGCCCAGCCGGTAATAACCGAAGTTTTATTTGCAGTTGAGCCGGCATTAATGTGATTTGCAAATATCCGTCCTAATCCATCGCGCCAGCGGTTAAGTATCTTAAATAGTTGAATGAAATTTCTGTTGTGCTGGGTTATGAAACCATCGACATCCGTTGAAGGCGAAACATGATAATGAGGAATAGCGCCCATTGAAGCGGCAACAGCGGGTTTCTTTATGAATTTCATTTTCGAGTCTCCTGCAAGTCATCAGCATCAAAAAAAACGGCTGGCTGACCCGGGAGAAGGGCTGGCTGGCTAAATATGCCGCTGGATAAGGAAGAGAAACTCCAGCGGCGATGGCAAAACAAATTACATCTGGCTTTGCAGCCAATTGTGGATTCCGACTTTTTCCATGACATCCAATTGGGTTTCCAGCCAATCGATATGTTCTTCGGTGTCCTCTAAAATCCGTTCAAAAATCTCCCGCGACACAAAATCCTGCGCGGATTCACAAGCGGCTATTGCGGCGAGCAATGTATCCCGCGAGGTATACTCAAGCTTCAAATCACATGCGACACATTCCTCCGCGGTTTCCCCGATCATTAATTTGCCTAAATCCTGTAGATTGGGAAGGCCTTCCAGTAGAAGAATCCTTTCGATCAAGCTGTCCGCATGTTTCATTTCCTCGCAGGATTCTTTAAATTCATGGTCTCCAAGACTGTTAAACCCCCAATTTTTATACATCCGGGCATGGAGGAAATATTGATTAATGGCAGTTAATTCATGTTGCAGTTGCAGATTCAACCAGCGGATAATTTCTACGTTACCTTTCATTTTTATCTCCTCAGACAAGTCTGTTGCATATTTAGCGGCTGCATCGGAGAGATATCGCACAGGTACTGTATTCTCCGCATTATCTAATTCAATGGCTTGCATTGTGCCGATCAGCATACCTCGCATGCGTTTTAACCATGCATTCGTAAATCCAGCTCCGGTTGTTTTTACGAAGAGCGATACCACTCATAACTTACCCGTATAAATATACATGATATGCGGTTTTTATCCACTATTTGTTCAGAATCAGCTTGCCGTTTCGCGTGCGGCGCAATGCGTACTGTTCACCCTTGTGTAATATGATCACGACATCACCATGTCTGAATAAAGCATCGCTATCGATGAGTTTGTTAATTTTCACTATTCCGGATTGCGGCAGGTTTCTTGCGCTGGTTTGCTGAGGGCTTAAAATATTCATGATGTATTTCTAATAATAAATGAGAATGATTCTCATTATATTCATTTTTGAATAAAGTGCAAGCTTTTCTTACGCTGATGCCGGATTGCTATTATTTTTATCTCAACAATACTGAATCTTTATTGTCCATCATAAGGTTAAAACCACCGGCTTCAGCCGGTCAGCTTTAGCTGCGAGAATATGCCACACAGGAGGTGTGGCATGGATTATAGATATGGAAGTCATACGGTTTATCAGATTGAATATCATTTTGTATGGGTAACGAAGTATAGATATAAGATTCTGAAGGGAGAAGTAGCAGAACGAGTACGAGAGTTGGTTCGTCAGACGTGTGAAGCATTTGAAATGAGAATTGTACAGGGTGTAGTAAGTAAGGATCATGTGCATATTCTGGTGAGTTGTCCGCCGGAGATGGCTCCGAGTGAGATCATGAGGCGGCTAAAAGGACGAACATCGAGCTATCTGTTTGAAGAATTTCCTCACTTGAAGAAGCGGTACTGGGGAAGGCATTTTTGGGCGCGAGGGTATTTCTGCGTGACAGTAGGTCAGATGACAGAAGAGATGATCAAACAATACTTGGAGCATCATTTTGAGCCAAATCCAAACGACAATTTTAAAATGGAGCCGGAATAAGACGCGTCGTTTAGTCGACGCGTATCCGGACTTTCAGTCCGTAACTCAAACCCACCGGCTTTAGCCGGTGGTTGTTTAGTTTATTGCTGTAAATCATCAGATTGGAGTTGATGGTCGTTAAAAGAATGGGGCGTTTGGAACGATTTACTTTGATCAAACGGCTCCAACCCGATCACCTATCAAGGTTTCCGATTCAAGCGTTCCATCAAATAGCATAAACAATCCTGGCGGATGATGCGGATATCGCGCGTCAGCATCGCGGGCATCACCTGCTGTCTGGTCAATAAATTACCGTCGCGGTTTTCGAAGTAGTGTGCGCTCATGTCACAACCCAAGCCATTGCGCACTCGCAAAGGCTCGGTGCAATCCGGCGCCACCACTGCCAGATGCGTGCCGGGATCGAGCAAGCGGAAATTGTAATAATCAATATTTTCGATCAAGCATAAATCCGTCGCCGGATCGCCAATGCTCAGGCTTACTGCTTCCGGGACCGTGACCACAGCGACCGATTGATACAATTCCAGATCCTGGCTGGCTACAGGATGCGCTGGAAATGCGGATAGATGCAACGCGCCTTCGACAAAACCTGCGGCGTGTTCGATGCCGCCAGCTCCGCCCGGCTTGCCGCATTCCACCGTAACCGCTGGACAGAGCCTGGCAAATGCTTCGGATTGAACACCTTTGGGATGGGTGAAATACACCACGATACGCGAAAACATCGTGGCCAGATGCAAAAAGGCATCGCCCAGACGGTTGACGCAGGCGTAATGCGGATTCAAGCCGGTATTGTTATGAATGTCGATGCTGGCAAATACGTTGCGTTGCGTCATGATGTCGATCACTTGCTGCATCATGCGGTGCTCATCGGTAATCACCGGATTTGTGTCGAGCGACCAAACGCGATTGTAGTCTAACTGATTTTCCAAGCGGCGAACCCTCGCGCGCGCGGCGGAAACGTTGCCGACATACAGTGATAGGGCGCGCGGTAATTTCTGATTTTGATATTTCTGCAAAACTGCCTGAATGGCTTTCAAGCCGGTGTCTTCATTGCCGTGCAACAGGATCGATACAAACAACGGCGCTTCACGTCTGCCGGACAAGTGAATCAGGGTGGGGCCGGGCAGTACCGTATGCAATTCAGTGGCTTCCACCTGCAAAAAACCATCCGGCAAATAATCGAGTTCCGTCAGCATGCTTACAACGCCCATTCGTGCACTGGCGAACCGCTTCGTTGCTGTTCCAGATAGGCGGCAACCAGATGCAAGCTGTCCGCCCGGTATTTCTCGCAATATGCCCGCTGCCATGTCGAACCGGTTTGACCGCTTTTGATGCGGGATTCCAGAATGCCGAGATTGCGATCGATATCGGTCTTGCCGATTCCCAGTGTTTCCAGACCCTGGCGGGCCATCGGCAGAATTTCTTCGAGCAATAAAACGCGTGCTTCGATAGTGCTGTTATCCAGCCAAGTCAGTTTTGCTTGAAGTCCATTACGTGCGGCGGCATAAAAATTATCGCGCGCTTGAGCGAAACCGAATAGCGCTTCCGGCGGCTCGCGCAGGGTGGCAAGATAACGCGTCAAACCAAAAAACAGAGCGGCATTGCTAATCATATCGGCGATCGTGGGGCCGGCCGGCAGGACGCGTTGCTCAATACGAAAATGCGGTGTACCGTCCGGATCGAAGCCGATCAACGGCCGGATCCAGCGCCAGATCGTGCCATTATGCAACCGGAGGTGCGCGAACTGTTGCGGTGGACTGTCTATTAAGATAGGTAACAACACATCGTGATGCGCGATATTTTCCGCAAAACATTCGAACAGGGAATCGCGGACATAACCGCAGCCAAAACTGACACGGCGGTTTTCCGGTTGCGGCTGGTCGCCAATTTCAACCGATTGTTCAAATAGCGGAATACGCGTTTCATCCCATAAATCTGTATCAAACAGCAACGGCGAATTACCCGAAGCCGCCATCAGCGGCCCGGCCGCGATGATCGATGCATTGAAATAGCGTACCGCATCGCGTTGCGCGCTCTGCAAATGCACTTGGAACGATGTGGCGGCGGCCTCCAGCATCACGTCCGGATGAACGATGTCCAAATGTTCCCGCCCATGAATGCAAATGCGCAATGGACGTCCGCAACGACGTTTGAACACTTGTTCGTTCAGCGCACGGTAACGTTTGAGTTCGGACATATTTGCCAAGCATAAATCGGATTGCCGCACGGTTGGCAAGATGCCGATCATCATCAGCACGCTATCCATTTGGTGCGCAACTTCCTGGCATTCAAGCCAATTCTGATTGAGCTCAAAAGCCATGGCTGACAATGCATTGCCTTTGAGCGGCATGGGGGCGCCATTGAGTTCGACATTAAAGCGCGAGAGTTCGTGAACCACCAAGGGATTGTTCAAGCGCGTCAGGAATGCTTGATTGATCGGTGATGGAAAATAATTATGGTCGACCAGCCAGGATTCGAGTTCATAACCGCCGATTTCACCAATCGCAGAAAAAATACCGTGCGAGAGCTGTTCTTCTAATAACGCAATTTCCCGGGATAAGCGACACCGATATTCACTGAAAACTTGATCATCGAATTGCGTCTGGTTGATTTCCTGCCCCATCGCAATTGCTCGAACCCATCATGCAGGCTCGCTGGCAGCGATGCCCTTGTGGAAGGTGACGTAAACGTAAACCGGAACTTGCAGGTCACTTAAATGTTTGGCGATCAGGGGGGTGACTTCATCCCAGCTTAATCCGCCGACCCCGGTCGCGAGACGAGGCAATGCGAGGCTGTGAAATTTTTCCGTGTCCATTAACCGGCGCAATTCCCGCAAAGCGTGATTTACATGCTCGACCGTTGCTTTTCCCGGTTTGGAGGCGTGATCAGGTGCGGCATCCTGCGTAAACAAATTGATAATACGTGCTCCTTCAGCACCGCCCCATACCCAAGCGCTTCCCGCTTTCGGGTGGGTGGTTTGGCAGAAATGCCGGAAATCCTTATACATCGCCGGCCATTGTTCCCGCAAACTCAATGCCAAGCCGGAGGAAAACGGATCATTGGGTGCAACGCCGTGCGCTATGACCTGCGCCTTGGAAAGAAGAATGTCGCCGCTAACGTGATGGATCATTTGATTTTAAGTATCGGTTGAAAAAAACTTGTGGAACGCTATTGACTGTACAGAAAGATACAGAAAGCGTCAATCGAAAGGAGATGCTGATTAAAGGAATTGGCGCGGACGGAGCTTAAATGGTTTAAGACAGTGTTAAATCCAGCATGACACAGTAGTACAAAGATTTGCCGCCAGCAGGGTTGACGATGATGATTAATGCCTTACAAAATGTAATCTGGTCCGCCAGTTGTTTTTCCTTCAATTGATCACGAAAATTGTGTGCTGATTCGCCGTACAGATGACCGATCGTTTGCTGGTGAATTTCCACCCGGATAATATCCGTGTCAAAGGGATTGCTGAGATCCGGAATCAGTTGCGCTGTATAAATCAGTGGTTGTGCGGGGGAAGACTGATCAGGTGCGGCGATATTTTCCTGAACGAGTTGCTGAATCGTTTTTTGATACGGTTCTGCATGGACAGCGCAGCTGAATTGCCCTAAATCCGGCCAATGATAGCTGTTCTCAATCGAGCGGTTAGGTTCTGCTGGTTTTGCGCTAGACGGCGTTTGAATATCGGCAGCGGCAATTTTGTCACGCTTAATATAGAAAATGATCGCGGTAATCAGCGCGACAGGAAGGATGAAGGACTTGTCGATTCCGGCGCCAACGATCAATCCGATGAACAAGGATAAGACCAGGAGCGACAGGATACTGATTTCCGGTTTTTTCGCTCCGTTGCGATTATCATCCGAAGGCGGCCGATTGGTCATCCGTTTATTGCTGCAGCGCTTTTTCAATAGCGGTTACAACACCCGGATCGAGAGGCTGGGTGTGCGGGCTGAAATGGGTAATCAGCTTGCCATCGCGGCCAATCAGATATTTCTGAAAGTTCCAGGTTGGGTAAGTGCCCGACAATTCAGCCAGTTGCACATAAAAAGGATGCGCATGCGCTTTTTTCACCGAGGTTTTCTCAAACATCGGAAATTTGACATCGTAGGTGAGGTGACAGAAGTCGCGAATTTCCTCTTCCGTACCAGGTTCCTGGCCCAGGAAATCGTTGGATGGAAAACCAAGCACAACCAGCCCTTGTTGCCGGTATTTTTCATAAAGCTGCTCCAGTCCTTCGTACTGCGGGGTATAGCCGCATTTACTGGCGGTATTGACCACCAGCAACACCTTGCCGGTATAGGTTTCGCATAAATTTACCGTTTCGGTTCCTGCAAGTTTACGGAAGTTTTGATCGAGCAGCGAGCTATTGCATGCCGAAAAAGCGGGGTTCATGATAAATATCATGATCAGAAACAAAAAAATACGCATTATGGTCTCCTTAATTTTTCCGGAAATGAAAGTTTTCATGACAAACGATAGAGCATCGAACATACCAATCCGAGAATGTTCTTCGCGCTTATTTTAGCGTATTACCGGATTGATCTCAGCACCGGGAAAGAGATTGGGTTAGGTTCCTTGCATAACCGGCATGAAATTTCTTGGTTAGTAAGTTTATGTCTTTCAAACGCCTGATAAAGTCAAAAGCATGCAAAATCCGATTGTTGGATGCTGTATAGTTCATAAGCTATTTGACGTTTTGATGCGAGATGTTGAAAGAGCTATGGAAATACATTTATTCTGCAAGTTCGACAATCATTTGAGGTGGTTGTTTGTCAGTACCGGGAAAAAATTTGCTGCTCATAGAGCGGTTAACAACAGACATAATAAAGGCTCTGCTCTATTAGAGCGTGTAAAACTGTGCGGCGTACGATTTAAAACTTGTCTAGTATTTAGCCAGTCTGGGACTGTTAAATCTTGGAAATCCACGATGACCGGCTCGTTGCGATTGTGTTTAATTATATTCAAGGGAGATGCATGTGTTTTTGACGAAGGATGACCGCAAAATCAGCATTATTGGTGCTTTGTTATTATTGGGATTGACGCTGACCACCGGGATTACTGTTTATAACGCAATGCGGCAGCAAATTGAAACGGTTTTAGGCAGAGGATTGACCGGAGCATTGGATGGTAAGGCGCTGTTATTTGAAACGAGAATAGAAAAAGGCATTGAAGATACCCGGGCATTATCTTTGCGGCCATTTATCGTTCAATTTATGGTGGAGTTAAATGAGAATCTTGAGAATGAAACTGCGCGCAATAATCTAACCCGTAATGTCAATTCCCTTACCCAGATAGGTTTTAGCGCTGCAGTAATTTATGATCGAAATAATAATGTGCTATCTCAAGTCGGGACTTTCAGTTCTTATGAAAACCCTGTAATTCCTCTGGATGCGGAAGGCAATGTGAAGCTTATTTGGGATAATTCCTTTGTTTTGCAAACAACGGTGGATGTTTTTAATCAGGGCCATAAGATCGGGAAAATTACATCCGAGATGAAATTGCCGAATCTGACCAGGAGTTTCATGGAAATTAAGTCGGCTGGCAGCAGCGCGGAATTATTGATTTGCGCTAAATTACCGCAGAATTACCGGACGCTTGCCTGCCTCATCAGGGATTCGAGTACGGTCCGTTTTACCCACATCAGCACGAATATAGACAGAGATCATATTTCTCCAAAAGAAATGGCGCTTTCCGGTAAAAGCGGTGTCGCGTCGGCGCTGGATTATCGCAATGTTCCCGTGATCGAAGCGTTTACGTCGTTACCGACATTGGGATTATTGATGACTTTGAAGCTGAATCAAGAAGAATTGTTTTTGCCGGTTAATGACAAACTGAAAGATATTATCCTGTATTTGGTGGCCATGATTTCCGCTGAAATCTTGCTGTTGAATTGGTTTATCAGGAAGCTGATCAACTCCGAGAAAGCAGCAAGGCAGGCGAAAATTAAAGCTGAAGAATATTCCACTGAATTAACCAAAAAGGAAAAAGAGCTGCGCGAAAGATTAAAGGAAATGACGTGTCTTTATGAGATACGGCGAACCATGGAGCTGGAGGTGTCGATTGATGGGGTATGCCAGAAAATCCTGAAGTATTTGAATGCGGCTTTGCAATCTCCCGATACCAGCGCAAGCGAGATTGTCGTTAATGACAAACGTTATGTTTCCGAAGATCATGATAAAAAGCGGCTGATCGAAGCGGATTCTTCCAATATTATTGAAATTTTTAAACCTGCCAGGCAATCCGAAAGGAGAGCGATATTCAATGCTTTTATTCAATCCGACATATTCATCGATCATGAAAATAAAGGCTATATACGAATTTACTATGAACGGGATGTGCCGGATTCCCGTGTTGAAGAACAGAAGCTCATCGATGCAATCGCAAGCGATTTGGAAAGCTGGATTGAATTCAGGAAATTGGAAGAGGCTCTAGTGTCGGTGGCCGAGGGGCAGGTGCATAAAATCGGACAAGAGTTACATGACAATATCGGCCAGCAGATCGCAGCAGTTGCATTTCAGGCTGGCGCATTGGAATTGCAAGTCAGCGATGCCCAAGTTCCGCGCGCTCAATTGACCGAATTAGCGGCTTCGATCGTAGAGCAAACACAAAGCCTCGTGATAAATATTAAACAGCTTTCAAAAGTACTATTACCGTTCGAACTGGAGGCTAATGGATTGGTGACTGCGCTTGAGACACTCGCAACCGGCGTCAGTGCAACTTATAATGTCGAGTGCCGGTTTGAAAGTAATCTTGGCGAGGAAGATCTGGGCAGCGTTATTGCGCTTAATCTGTATAGGGTGGCTCAGGAAGCAGTTAACAATGCGATGACGCATGGCAAAGCGGAGCATATTCTGATTTCTTTAATGGTCAATGAAGCGGAAAAGAAATTGATCCATCTCATGATTCGTGATGATGGTCACGGGTTTGATGAATCCCATATAAAGAACAATTTTTTCTCCGGCATGGGAATAAAAATCATGCATTACCGCGCAAAACAATTGAATGGGAAATTGACAATCCTCAAGCGTAACGAAAGCGGCATCGAAGTGCATTTTATCGTCCCGCTGGATCAAGGTGAAAATGCCTAAATCAAAAGTGATGATCGTTGACGATCACGCCATGATCCGGCACGGCATGGCGATGTTGATTAATATGGAAGCGGATATGGAGGTTGCTTGTGAAGCCGGAGATGGCCCGGAAGCTATCGAAGTTCTTCAAAAGAATGCGCCGGTTGATATTTTGATACTGGATGTTTCGCTCAAGACGGTTTCCGGGCTTGAAATAATCAAAACGATCCGTTCAATGTACCCGCTTTTGCCCGTTTTATTTATCTCCATGCACGATGAGTCGGTTTATGCGGAACGAGCCTTAAGGTCAGGCGCACGCGGGTATGTGATGAAACAAGAACCGCGAAATATATTGATAACTGCAATTCGTGAAGTACTGAAGGGCAATATTTTTATTAGTAAGAGTATTCAGGAGCAGGTATTGAAACGCATCGCAACGAGAGGTTACGATCAAGAAGCAACTGTAAGTGCACTGACTCCCAGCGAATTTGAGATCTTTCATTTGATCGGGTTGGGCTATAATACCCATGAAATATCAAACCTGCTATCTCGCAGTATCAAAACCATAGAAACCCATCGTTTTAATATCCGCACAAAACTCAAACTGAAAGATACAGGGGAGCTGATACGCTACGCTACCAAGTGGTTTACTGATCAGAAATAAAAAAACCTAACTAGCAGGAAGGGGTTCACGGAATGGAGAATTCTGCTAGTTAGGGGCGTTAGCCATAAAGGAGCTAGTAAAGAAAAAAACAATCCAAGAGTCGGCGCTCTTGTGTTGAAAACCGGCTAGTATGCGGTTACCCGCTACTGGCCGGTTTTTTTATGACTTATTTGTCACATTCTACTTGCCGGATTTTAATTTGAACGGCAAGAGACGATGAGGGGATTTGGATGGATAGACAAGAGACAAAAGCAAGTAAATAATAAACAAAGCGATCCCTACCCACACATCGTCACTCAATGCAATACTGCCGCTAAATTGCGGACTCTTTGTATTGATATACAACGCTAGGAAGGTTATTAGCATTGACATCATAGAAAAAATAAAAACTTTGGTTGTTGTCATATTATTACCTCCTGTAAAAATTATCTGATCAATTGATTCTTACCAACATGATGGAGCAATCGACTTTCTTTACCAGTTCCTCTGCTACGGAGCCGGAGAAGAATCGATCAAGTCCCTTACGGTTTGAAGTGCCGACGACGAGCAGATCGGCTTTCCACTCCGTGGCTGATTCGGCGATGGCTAAGCTGATTCCATTCAAACCGTATTGCTCATCCGCGATAAGAAGTTTTGTTTCAACGGTTATGCCGTTGATATTGGCTTTTGCATTCTCCAATACGCCACGGCCCGCTTCCTGGCTGGATGAGTCATCGTCGCTAATGCAATGTGCAATGCATAAAGTGCTATTAAAAATCTGGGCCATCTTGGTGGCGACTGCCAGTGCTTGCTTGGAGAATTCGCTTTCATCGACTGCGATATAAATTTTTTTGTACATGATTAATGTATCTATTAATTGGCATTTATCTTCTTAGCAGCAGCAACCAGTGAAGTTACTGCTGCAGGCTCATTACTTAAATTTTTACCGCTTAATTCAGATTAGAGTTGTTGTCGCTGTTTTTAAGATTGTTGATATATCGCTTGACTACATCTTTTCCGGGCATTTGATCATGATTGGTGTAAACCAGATAATGGATTGCACCGTGAATAACCATTGCAACCAGCAGCCCCTCGAAAATGCCTACCTTGAATACTAGCCCCGCTGTTACCACTGCCAGAATCAATGCATAGGTTCCATAGTGGGTAACGTGCACCAGTCCGGCAATCATTTTGTATCCGGTGAAGAGCATGATTGCGGCTAATGCGAATTTCGGCAGAAAATCAAGATACTGCACATTAAACATAAAGAAGCACACCACTGCGCCAATGACTAATACCGAGAATTTCGTCATTGCACCCGCCAGTTTGTTGGTCGTGCTTTTTGCGAGTCCATCCAGGTTGGTCATGCCATGGAAGAAACTGGACCCGAGATTGGCAACCCAGATGGCCAGCAAGCTATTGTTGCTGCTAGTTTTGCGTTTTAGTGGATCGATTTTTTCAATTGCAGCATTGCTCATGACTTGTTCAATCACGTCGACAATCGCCAGCATGGCGCAAAAGAGGATCATGTAAACGAGCATCATGACCGTGACATCTTCTGACGGTAAAGGTAATTTGAAATGAAGATCGACATCCTCAACATGGATCATCGGAACACTGACGAATTGCGCCAGAATTACACCCCCAATGATGAGCGCAAAGTAAGGAATTGCGGGTTGCTTGTCTTTAAATTTTGAGAACAGATAAAGGAAGAAGGCAAGCCCAGCCGCTGAGATAGCCACCATTTGTATGCGCGCTTCATTCCAGAAAGTTTCGGTTACCATGGTTTCCGGAATTTCGTAGGTAAATTCAAAGAATTTCATGAAAATCTTTAAGCCTACACCCGCGAGTAAACCTTCCACCAGATACACCGGCACCGCCACCAGCAAATAGCGCTGCCAATTAAATTTCCAGATGATCGCCTGCATGACTGCGGTCATGAAAATGCAAAACGCCATGTTTTCCCAGCCGAAAGAAGCGACACCCAATGCCAGAACTGGGGCTAGTCCTGCAGCAATTCCCGGTGATCCGATGAAATTGCCGGGTCTGAACCAGGCGAATAACCAGCCAATCAATGATGCGAAAGCCACGGTCGCGAGACCTACCTTGATTGGGTAGTCGGACATAATGGCAATTCCGATAGATAGCGGGATAGCCATTGCGCCGGTTATTAATCCTGCCGCAGTATCACGGAAAAAATATTGCGCCTGGAAAGCCGCCGATCCGTACTGCTTCATATTTATTTCTTTAAGATTCTGTTTTTTATCTGTTAATTCATTTTCTATATGCGTTGCCATAGTTTCATTTCCTATAAAGTATTCTGCTAGGAGTCACGTTAAATCCGAACAAATTTAACCCTTGTACGCTTTCTTTTTCAGGAGTTTTATTTATCAATTAATTTCATTTTATTTAATGAAATCAATCGGTAAATAAAACCTTGAAGTTTGAGAATCATGCTATTGCAAGACGATGAAATAGTAGCGCTGCGTGTTAGCCGCTGTATATTGGGGAAAGTATTAATTTAGGTAGGGTTATTGCTTAGGCGATACGCAACTTTCGCTTAGACTATCTAAGTGATTGTATTAGATTGAGCGAAGGGTAAATCATGATGCAGATGAGATTGTATTATAGAAACAATGTTTTACTATTTATTCTTGAAAACTCAGATTGGATTGAGTGGTTATAAATTAAATTTGTTCGATTACTATTATTCCGAATAATGGCTCTTTGAAGCAGCATTCCAAAATCCTGTAATGCTCATTTCTCGGAAGATTCTTCTTCTTGTTTGGAAGCTTTTTTCTCCTTCGAGTTTACCGGTCCCAAAAACAAAGTTTTGATCAGGTAGCTCAAGTAGAGAATAACGATCAGATCCGATAAAGCAACGCTTGTATTGGGCATCGCAACACTGGCAACCAGAACAAAACTGGCAACTAATATGATCAATAGATACATATCGCTGGATGCCATATAGTTTCTTTAATATTCATAAAGAATCACAATGCAGGTTGCATAATAGCATATTCTTCACAGAAAAATCACATTTAATTCACAGAAAAATCACATTTGTGTTTCCAATCTATATTTCTAAGGTAATAATAGCAATTTTTTGACAGGTTTTTCTCTTTGCTTTTTCATTTGATACATTGCGTTATCCGCATGCGCCATCAAGGAACCCAAATCGGTGCCGTCTCTAGGAAATAAGGCAATACCGATGCTTGCGCCGATCGCAACTGGCAGGCCGTCGCCCAATACAATCTCGGTCGTCAATTGTTGCTGCAATTTATTGACCACTTGCTCACTTTCATCAATACCACCGTCTTTAATTGGAAATCCGATCACAAATTCATCTCCTCCTAAACGGATCAAGATATCTTCCTTACGGATAATCGATTGCATGCGTCGTGATACTTCAACCAATACTTTGTCTCCGGCTTCGTGACCATAGCTGTCGTTAATGATTTTAAAGCCATCCAGATCGATTAGCATTAACAAGATTTGACTGCCGGAGCGGTTGGCGTTACGTATCATCTCATCCAACCGTTGCTCGCCGGCTCGCCGGTTCAATAACTGCGTTAACGCGTCGTGCTGCGATTCGAACAGAATCCGCTCCATTTCGAAGGTCCGCTCAGTGACATCAATCACCAAACCCTCGATCAGACTATCGCCGTCATCGTTTTTGACAATTGAAAATAAACAGTGCAACCAACGCTCTCCGCCGGTTGTTAATGTGGCCAAGCGCAAATCGCAAGCTGCTTGCTTACCGGTTTTTAATACTTCCTCCAATAAATTTCGTACGACGGCTACGTCATAAAATAAATCCGGAAAATAAATTTTCAGTTTATCCGCGCGCCGTTCTTTCATTGCGATACCGGCAATATCCTTAAACGCTTGATTGATGGAATTGAGATGGAAATGCCGGTCCAGCAGAAAGATGCCGGCGCTGGCGCGTTCGAAAATCAAGCGAAAATGTTTTTCCAGATTTTCCACCCGGTTTCGCAAAAATTGCTCTTGCTTGATTGTATATCGCGCGGATTGAAGCAGCTTGTTAATATCATTGACCAGATTACCGATTTCATCTTCCTCGTGCCCTTTGGGACAGTGCAAGCTATTATCGTCGCCGGGAGCGATGCGGTGCAGATTCGCTGCGATTGATTGAACGGGGTAAGTTAATACCCGTAAAACCAATACCAGAATTAAAATTGAAATGACCGCGATCAGAATAATTAAAATGAGCATCTGTTCAAACGCCGATTTCAGCACTCGTGAATCCAGCAATGCTTCATTCATCTGTATTTTCACTTCACCGATTTGTTCAAAAGCGGGGAAAGGCGTATAGAGCGGAAAGCGTAATGCTCCCGCATCAGAATCTTCCCACGACGATGTGATTACCATGCCGTTAATACTGGATAGCATGACACCGGAAACGATATCGTTTCCGGATAGGCTATCGACAACTTCTTCGGCAAGGTCCTTGCTGTCCAGATAAGCAGCGATTTCCGCATTGCGTTGAACTGTGGAAAACAACTGCTCAAGCGCTTTCCTCATCAATTCGAATTCATCAGATTGCGTGCGGACGTAGGAGATAACGGAAGCCACGAGGGCGAACGCAATGGCGCCCAATGTCACGATGCGGGAGACACGAAAATGGAGTTTATTGCGCATGGGTTACGACTCTAAAGACAACACTGACGCGATCATCCAGATTCCTTTCATCGATGTAACCAATGACATTTGGATTTTTCTCAACAATGTCTATGATGCTCATATTATCAGTAACTTGCCTAGGCGGGGAAGCGCGTCCGGTGAACAATAGCCTTGCCCAATACGCATTAATGAACGCAATCGGTCTTCCCATCAAGAATTGGTAAAAATTTTCCCGGATTTCCGAGTCTTGCGGTTGATCGTAAGGAATGACCGGATCGATATCGTCGACGGAATGAATACGGCCCATATAGATATCAATGACTTGCTGTTGCGTTAAATGTTTCAGCCGGCTTGATGGATGCACCACAACCACGATATCCGCTTGGGCCTGAGTGGATATCAGCAACAGCAGTACGAAAATGGCAATCCAATATTTCATCATTTAAAAATGAAATTGAGATTGACGCTGAACGTATCCAAGGAAGTATCCTGCGTCAGCGGCTCCTGGGTAATCAAAAAACCGCCGCCGTTCTTTCTGATCCAGGTATGGTCCCACTGCGCTTTCAGGGCGGTCTGGTGATTCAAATCCCAGCGCGCGCCCAACGAGAAAGTATTCTGATCAATCAGAGTCCGGTTAAATGCGGTCTCGGTTATGTCCTGGAGTCTTGCGATATTGGCCGGCGCAGCGGGATCGGTGAGGATATTCAGCGGAGAATTCAGCGATTTGGCATAGGAACCGATGCTGTACCAAGTAACCGGGCCAAACCGGCGGCCAACGCTCAGATAGCCATTGGTTAAATTAACGCTCGGCCACTTCGAGTCGAACCAGGCAAACTCGGATTGAACCACCCAAGCATTTTTGTCATATGCGATGCCCGCCGAGTAATAACTGCTTTGCTTACCTTCCGCGGATATATGATCAGCGACTTCCGCCGCTTGCGGCCAAAATGCGGGAGGAACATTGTTGAGCGCGTTTTGCAGCTGGTGATAAGGCTGGTTGCGAATGGCATGCACTTCCGCGGATGCAAATGTCAGGCGGAACTTCCAGTGATCGGTTTCCAGAGAGGCGTTAGCGCCGAAGAAAGGCCGCTCCCTTAAACTCAAATCGCCTCTGCTGACGGTGATATCCGAGCCGGTTTGACCGCCGTAGGCCTTGATTTCAAAAAAACCGGGTGCGATACGGCGGGAATATTTAATGTCGAATCCATCAAAATGGCTTAATGAAATCGGCATATAGAATTCCAGGACCGGCCGCGCCCAAAGATAGGCGAAACCGACATTCCGGTACTCGGAAAGCATAAACAGATCGATTCCCATGCGACCGGCGCGGATGGTGGTATTCGGCGTTACTTGATAGCGCAAGAAAGCCCAATCGAGGAAATTGAACAAGTCTTGCTTGCTTCTTTCTTTGACAACGCCTTGAACCGTGGCGCTTAATTTGGGCAGCAGATCCGCATCCAGTTGCAAGCCGCCGACCGAGCCGGAAAAGATTGAAACACCGCCATATTGAGGAGCATGGCTGAATTCATTGTGGTAGCCGATTTGTTTGGTACCGGCAGCCGTTACATCCAAGGTGCCGAACCCGCTTAAACGGAAGCGGAGTTCCTTTGATTCCTGTGCGGTCAGTTCACCGGTAATGCACAGCAAAGTGAAGCCGATCAATGAATTGGAAATAAACCTTTGCATCGCACCTGCAAGACCTGAATGAGCATTAGGAAAAAACTGCTTGAGAGTATGTGCTGATAGTAATACAAATGATAATCAATGTTTTATAGAAATAGACGGTAAAACAGGCGCTTATTTGCTAGAGGAAAAATCTATTATGGAGTAATGATTCCAGATCGACCGAATTCATAATCACTCATCTGTGAAGCGTGCGGATTTGCAAAAGCGGATATTTCAGCGCTTGCCGAAGGTGAGACAATCACTCAGTCCGCAAGGCATCGACCGGATTTAATTTGGCTGCCCGCATCGCCGGTACCACGCCAGCGGCCAATCCGATCAGCATCGACAAACCCAGCGCGCCCAATACAAAACTCCATGGAATGTTCACCGGTAATCCGCTAACCAGGAATTTAAGCAACCACGCAATACCTGCACCGATGAGTAATCCCGTTGTTCCGCCCAGTGTCGACAGTGCGGTCGATTCCAGCAGAAACAGCCAGCGGATGTGCGCACGGGTGGCGCCCATTGCCGTGAGCAAGCCGATTTCGGAAATCCTTTCGGAAACTGCGATATGCATCAGCGTCACCATGCCGACACCGCCCACGATCAGGGAGATGCCGCCCAAGGCTGCGACCGCGAATTTTAAAACGCTCAGGACGGTCGATAATGTATTCAGCATTTGCTGTTGCGGTTTGACGGTGAAGTCTTCGCGGCCATGGCGGGCAATCAAAATGCGGCGGATGTCATCGGCCACCGCTTGTACCGGCGCATCGGGCAGATAAGAAAACTGGATTTCCATGACGCCCTGCCGGTTAAAAACTTCCAACGCCCGGGTGGTCGGTATGAAAACCGTGTCGTCCAGATCGAAACTGAGCACTTGCCCTTTGGAAGCCATCACGCCGATGACGCGGAAGCGTGATCCCCCGACTTGCAGCAAAGCGCCCAGTGGATTCGCGCCACCGAACAATTCGGTGCGGACTTTCGCGCCAAGCACCACATAAGCACGCGGATTGCGCGGATCGTCGTCCGGCAGGAATTGGCCGATTTCGACTTGCATGTTGAACGCCTTGGCGAAATCCGGACCTTGACCGTATGCGGTGACCCGGCGGCTACGGCCCTGTGCGCGGATTTCGGCATTACCGACCACGCTGGCATTGGTAAATTGCGCGTAACGGCTTTGTTTCAGCGTCATGGCATCTTCGATGGTCAGTAACCGTGCGCTGCCGATAGCGCCGAGGGAGCCGCCGTGAGTATTGATTTTTCCAGGCGTGATGGTGACGATGTTGGTGCCGAATTGGGTAAATTCCGCCAGTACAAAACGCTGGATGCCGTCGCCGATAGCCGTTAACAGAATAACTGCAGCGATACCGATGGCGATTCCGGAAGCCGATAAGACGGTGCGTAAGCGGTGTGCCGTCAGTGAACGGAAAGCAAACTGAAAGGTATCGGGGATGTTCATTGCTTGATTAGCATAGCGCTTAAAAATTATTATGGCTTATTCAGCGCTGGTTTATTGTACTCGGCAAAAACAGGCGAAACTGAATTTTGCATTCTAACCTGCAGCAGGAATTAAAAACTGATTTGGGTGCGGAAAGATAACACCGAAAAATGATCAGCGCGCGCCGGTGTGCCATGACCCGTATGACCGAGCATTGCCTCGGTGACGTAATAATTCAGCATCAGGCGGACATTGGAATACGGATACCAATTGACTCCCAGCGTAATAATTTGCACCTGGCATCTGGAAGTTCCGGTTCTGCAAGGATTATTGTTGAGGTTTTGTGAAAAATTTTCCGCGAGGTCATAGCGTCCCGCTAACTCCAATGCTCCCCATTTGCTAATCGGTTGCGGCTTGCCGAAAGCGCCGCGGTCTTTTCGATAGACCGCGGTTTCGCCAGTGAGAAACCAACTGGCCTGCGCATAGAATGCCTGAATCGTAGAATCATGCGGATGACCGTTTGCCAAGTGAGTATTGTCGAGTCGGGCAATGGCGTATTCACCTTGTAATGTCCATGGGCCGGCCGCATACGCAGCTTCGGCGGCGAATGTCGATTGACTGTTATGGTCCGGCGCGCCGGAACTGGCGCCGGCCATGCCCAAGGATTGGCTGATGCCTTGCCGTCCGCCGTAAACATCGGTGACTCTGGCCGATAGCGAATCCCGGTTGGCGGTGTCGCGGCTGATCGAAAGTCCCAAGTGAAAAAGCTGTCCTTCTCGATCAAGCGGCAGCCAAACCATCCGTCCGCCATAGCTGGCGCCTTCTACCGGCAAACCGAAATGCGACAAGCTCATGACATAGAATCCGAATCCCAGATTGTCCCGGATCAATGCGCGGTAACCGATACCGGTCAGGAACTGGCGGCCGCCATATATGCCGGTCGATGATGTCGACGGACGTTCCATCAAAGTGATATCGTTGGAGCTGGTGATTTCCTCCAATCCCCGGTATGGTTTGAATTGACCGATGGTGAGCTGCCCCGGGCCTAATTGAGTGGCCACCCATGCCTCTCGCAGGCTATGCGGAAATGCGGTCGTGGCATTGATAGCGAAATCGTTCTCGAACTTGAAATTGACGCGATGAATTTTTCCGGTGACCGTGGCATAGGTTCTCCGCCAATTGAAACCTTCGCGGGCATCGCCGTGCAGCAACTGGCTGCCAAACGCCGGGTAATCGGGATTCTCCTGATCCGGATACAACCAATGCGCATCAAAGTGACCTCGGCCATTTAGCCCCAGTTCAAAATTACCGTCACCGGATTTGATCCGGGGGCCGTTTTTATAGCTGAAATTAACCGCTTGACTATTGGCAATGCCGATATGGGTCAATGCCATCAGGCTTAAAAATTTGAGTGATATTTTCAGGCTTCGGGATACTGGCACGCGGTACCTGCACGTAAGTGAAATGCGAATGATTATATATCAATGGGCAAAAACTGCGTTTTGAATCACCCTGGACTTTCCGGAGATAAGAGAAGATGAAGAATCAATTGCGTCGAAGATTGGCTGCACAGCGGAAACGTTGCGGACACGGGTAAGAAGAGCGGAGGCGGATCGGGGAATTTGCTACCTTGGAATGGGTGGATTGGTTCAACAATCGCCGATTATTGGAGCCGATCGGAAATATCCCATCGGCAGAATTTGAAATGGCATATTATCGCCAATTAAGGGAGTCAGCCGATGCGGTTTGACTCAAGGCAAATAGTCTCCGGTAAAACCGGGGCGATTCAATGAATTTGTTTCTTGAGAGATGAAGGTTCAGTTGTTCGAACCATTTAGTTTTATTCGGAGTTGATCCTAGGCTGACGGTTAAGGTGTGCCAGCCTGGGATCGTAGAAGTTGATCATTTTTAAAATCGAGACCTCGACTAAAAGCCAAGGCTCGCAAGCAAGTCATCAACTTGATCCTGACTAGAAACAATATCATTTCTTTTCTCAGGATTTGTTACAGGACCATTCAGAAGGCCTTCATCAGTTGGTGAAATTTTGTTTGGAACATTTGCAAGCAACAGATCGATCAGATCTTTTTCTAAGCTTTGTACCATATGGGTAACTTTTTTAATGACTTGGCCAGTCAAGTCTTGAAAGTCTTGCGCCATCATAATTTCAAGCAATTGAGCATTAGTTGCATTGGTTTGTTCCGGAATGTTATCCAGGAACTGGAGTGTGTCGATTAGAAGAGTTTTAAATTTCTCCGTATCAGGGTTATTTTGTTGTGTTTCTAACGCTTGTTTCCACTGTGTAGATAAATGAATCGCATTGGCTGAAAGTTTTTCTTGTATCGGCATTGCTATTTCAGTAGCACCGAGTGTGCGTTCGGCTGCTTGCTCGGTTTTGCTTGCAATATACGTTAATTTGTCCTGGGCTTCGGGAACTTCATTGGCGATCGCCTCGAGACGCTTGTCATAACCCAATTCACGTAAACTGTCATGCAGATTCCTGGTCATTTGCCCAATCTGATCAATGACCTTTTTATCAGTTGTTGCCGTTTGGTTTTCTTCATGATCTTTATCAGTTTGTGAAGGCGGCAGATCCGCTAGCCGGATAGTTTTTCTTGATTTTGGTTTGGCGGTTGCTTTAGCAACATCATCGATTTTTTCTTCAATTTGGGATTTTGTATTCATTTTTGGCTCGGTAGTTTGTTTTGAACGTAAAAATTAAGCTTTTGCAGAAACTTTGGCTTCCATATTCTGGAATATTTTATTCAGCTTCTCTTCGAGAACTGCAGCTGTAAAAGGTTTTACGATATAACCACTTGCCCCTGCTTGCGCAGCAGCGATGATATTTTCTTTTTTGGCCTCAGCAGTGACCATGAGTACAGGGATCTTCTTTAGCGCTTCGTTGGCGCGTACATTTTGGAGCATTGTTAAACCATCCATGTTTGGCATATTCCAATCAGAGACAATAAAATCAAAATTGCCATCTTGTAATTTCCGTAATGCGACTGCGCCATCTTCAGCCTCATCAACATTGACAAAACCAAGTTCTTTTAGAAGGTTGCGAACAATTCTACGCATTGTAGAAAAATCATCCACAACTAAGAATTTTAAATTTTTGTCAGGCATTCTATTTCTCCGTAATTTAACTAAATTATCTTTGTTTTAGTGCAATCTCTTCCACGCACAATCGTTTAACTGTTTAGATGTAATCGTATGCTGTTAACTTTACCGCTGTTTTTACGACAATCAGCTTTGAAAGTTTAGAAATAATCTCAAAATTAATTATCTGAGTTTGATGATTGCTGTTTACGGGTTAATTGAAACTATCGTATTATTTTTTCAAGAATTTAATCTTGAGTAGCTTCGTTGTGTGCGATTCTATAATTTGCGAAATTGGTCAGTAATCTGGGTTTATTTGCGTTCGACTCGTTTTGATATTCCATAGTGTTGTGAAATAGTTATAAAATTAAAAATTTCTTTCGAAATAAGTGGATATTTAAGGAAAAAACACTATGGGCAGTATTTGGTTTAAAGAATATTCCGTTGATTATTTGGAAGGTTTGCGGAATGCTAATATGGGTGAGCATATCGGTATCCGTTTTATTGAGCTTGGCTCCGATTTCTTGAAAGGAAGAATGCCGGTAGATAAGCGGACAACGCAGCCTTTTGGTATTTTGCATGGTGGTGCAAGCTGTGTTTTATCTGAAACATTGGGCAGTGTCTCGGGTTGGATGACGATTGATCCTGAAAAATATCGAGCGGTTGGTTTGGAATTGAATATCAATCATATTCGTGCAGTAACTCAGGGTCATGTCATAGGTATTTGCACGCCGCTACATACCGGCCGGCGTACTCAAGTCTGGCAGACAGATATACTGGAAGAAGCTACCGGGAAGCGCGTGGCGATTTCGCGGTTGACATTGGCGATCATTGATCAAGGAACGTTAAGCGCTCAAAAAGAGCATGTGATCGTTGATAGGGCGGCGCACAAGTAAAAAGCTGTAAAGTTCTTTTAGAAAAAAGCCCGTGTAAAAACGGGCTTGTGGGAATTGATTGATCAATCAATCGAATCATTAGCTTTTGCCGCTACTGCTTATATCGCGATCTACTTTACCGTTGTGTTGTTTTTCTTCGGAATTCGCGACGACTTCAGCATGAGCATCCGTTTGTTGATCGTTAGTCGTGGAAGATTCAGTTGTTACGCGTTCAATATCAGCATGTGCCGGAGTTGTGGCTGCACGATCATCCTGATTTCCTTTGTTGTTCCACATGAAGTAAATCGAGCCTACAGTCACAAGCACGACGGGTAATGCGACAAATTCAAAAAGCGCGAATTCGACCGTAACATCTCTGCCTGGCGGCAGCGGTTTGGTGACGATCATATAGGCATGCATAAAAGCAACCCCGTAAACCGGCAGCAATGCAGCTATGAACCGATTGGTTACGATCGGACGCACCGTCAGCATGTTCAATACATTCGAACCATAGTACCCAAGAAAATAAATAAAAATGTAAAAGAAAATAGCGCCCATAAGTATTCCTTTTTGTTTGATAAGATTTTCAAGTAAACGATTTTATCGACACCTGCAAACACTGATCTATGATACACAGATCAATAAAAATGTACTGAGTAAAATTAGGCAGCAGATTGTAGTCGATCGGATATTAATCGAGTCCTTCTGACCTTTGAATAGCTTGAATGTCGGCCGATTGTTAATCGAAATTGTCCATTTGCAATCACAAATCCTTCACAATTATCGTGTTAGACTGACGTCGTATCTTCCTATGTTAATCGATCAACGCCCTTACGGGCGTTTTTTTAACTCTCCCTAGCTCAAGTTTGGTATGGCAAAGCTTGTCATTTGAAACGCTATGAGGGTATGTGAGTCATGGTCGGGCGGGATTGATACGTAGTGTGATATCGGGGATGACGTATGCAGGAATTCAGATTGATCTTGTGTTGACAATGCGGCTATCCATTGATGAAAATTGTTAGCATTCGGTAATGCTGACCGCGAGACCGCCCAACGATGTTTCTTTGTATTTTACCGACATTTCCAGTCCGGTTTGTTTCATCGCCGCGATACAATTATCCAGCGACATAAAATGCTGTCCATCGCCGCGAATTGCCAGTGATGCCGCAGTATAAGCCTTGATAGCGCCGAAGCCGTTGCGCTCGATGCATGGGACTTGTACCAAGCCGCCAACCGGATCGCAGGTCATGCCTAAATGATGTTCCAATGCGATTTCGGCGGCATTCTCAATTTGAGTGGTGGAGCCGCCTTGTATGGCGCATAAGCCTGCTGCAGCCATTGATGACGCCGAACCGACTTCACCTTGACAGCCGACTTCGGCGCCGGAAATCGAGCTGTTGTGCTTGATTAAACCACCGATTGCACCGGCAACCAGCAGAAAGTCACGGACTTGTTCCAGTGTTGCACCTTCGTGCTTAACCGCGTAATAGATGACTGCCGGTATCACCCCGGCAGCGCCGTTGGTTGGTGCGGTGACAACCAAGTGACCGGCGGCGTTTTCCTCGTTGACGGCCATTGCGTAAGCGCACAACCAATCATTGAGCGTAGCTTTCTGCGGATTATCTTGCAGTTGCTGGTATAAGGCATGCGCACGCCGCTTGATTTTCAAGCCGCCCGGAAGCTGGCCTTCCGCCGTCAAGCCTTTTTCCAGGCAAGTGCGCATGGCGTTCCAAATCGCATCAAGTCCGGCATTCAGCGCTTGTTCGCTGATACGCTCAAGCTCGTTGCTGCGTTTCATTGCCGCAATCGTCAAGCCGCTGTCGGCTGACATTTTCATCATCTGGTTAGCTGAATCAAATGGAAAGCCACAAGAGCGGGTTACTTCCATTTTGATCGGCGCGACAATTTGTCCGATTTCCGCGATCGTTGTGATAAAGCCGCCGCCAATCGAAAAATAAGTTTCGGTTAGAAGCGTTCGTCCAGTGTCATCCAGTAACTGGAAGATCATCCCATTGGGATGCTCCGGCAACGGTTCGCCTTTATCAAAAATTATGTCTTCGGGCGGTGAAAAATGGACGGTAACCGAATGATCAACTTGAAACGAAGTTTGCCGCCACAATTTTTCAAACAGTTCATTAACGTTTTCCGTAGCCAGCCCTCGCGGTGTATGTCCGTTCATCCCCAATGTTACGGCACGATCGGTGGCATGGCCTTTTCCGGTGAAAGCCAATGAACCGCGCAACGTGCAACGTACCTGTAAAAAAGACGGGACAGGATTGCTGGTGATGAATGCCGAAACCCGGTTACGAAAATCATTGGCTGCAACCATTGGTCCCATGGTATGTGAGCTGGACGGACCAATACCGATTTTGAAAAGATCAAGAACGCTAATGAACATTGTATTGCCTGTGAAAAAATGAATTCAAGTGAAAAGATCAGAATGTATGCGATGTCGAGTGTATTTTTTGAAAATTGAAGCGCAGCTAGTATGCAATATGTCTTAGGCCGACTCAACATTTATTTGGTTTGTCATATGGGCTCCTGGATTGTTTATTCTAATTTGCAAAATTGGGTAGTTATGGGTTTTTTCAGTCATGCGCTTCATTTTTGTGTACGCAATCGCTGAATTTGCATGAGATAAGGATAGTAATGAACTTCGAGCGAATGGCGGGGGCGGGCCAGGAATTGTTGTGCCCAGTATTTTCCTTCTGTAACCGCAAGTTTTTGCCAATTGTCAGGCAGACAGACTCTGCCGGTCAGAAATTGCGATACGAGGCGTGATTGCGCTTCCGCCAATGTCCAGATACAGCCTTGCGGTTGTATTAAACCGATAAAAAACAGACTGGGATGATCCGGGTGAAAAATACGCAAATAGAGCGGGATGTGGGCGGTGTTTTCCCAATTTAAGAAATCGCGATCAAAAAAGGGAAAACTGGTGATATAACCGGTAGCGGCTATGACGGCATCGTATTCTGCAATCGATCCATCGGTAAAGCGGATTGTTTTTCCGGTAACACTTTCAATCCCGGGGCGCGGATGGATCTTGCCATGCCGTATTCTGTCGAATATTTCCGAATTCACGGTTGGATGCGCTTGGGTCGGTGAAAAATCAGGTTCGGGTAGCCCATAATCACGGTATCGTCCAATTTGAATGCGCAAAGTGAGCCTTTGCAACCAGCTTTGCATGTGCCGCGGGAGCCAGCGCATAGCGGCAGCAAAAGTGTCGGTGGGTTTTCCCATGATAAGTTTAGGTATAACATACTGCGGTGAACGCAGGCTCATATCAACAGAAGCTGCATTCCGGCTTGCTTCGATCGCGCAATCACAACCGGAGTTTCCGGCTCCGACAACGAGTACACGCTGATTTTCGAATCCATGATTGCTCTTGAAATCATGCGAATGCAGGTATTTTCCTGAGAAATTTTTTTTCCAGTCAGGGTGGCGAGGATTCGATAGATGCCCATTTGCAACCAAGAGAAAATCGAACTCGGGTTGTGTGCCATCGCTTAAGGTCAAACGCCATCGTTCGTTTTGGATTTTGTGCACTTGCAAAACAGCAATTTGGAAGCGGATATACTGCTCCAATTGAAAATGTTGTGCGTAAGCCTGAAAGTAGGCGAGTATTTGTTGGTGGCTGGGGTAATCGGGGTAATCCGGCGGCATTGGGAAATCGCTAAACTGCGACATCGGCTTACTGGAAATCGTATGGGTAGTAATGGAGATACTGCTATGACTGGGTGTTGCTGTGTATACCCAATTCCCGCCGATCTGATCGGTTTTTTCATAACAAATAACATCTTCTATTCCCGCTTCTATGAGATGTTTGATGGCGGTGAGTCCGGAGCAACCGGCGCCAATGATTGCAATGCGCATTTTGTTTGGGATACAGGGGTATCGGGTTATCACGAAAGCGCTATTTTATCCTACCATGGCCGCTATCAATCAACTGCGGCCTTAACCCATTTATTACCGGTTAGGTTAGGTGACTAATAATATTGTGTATGTGCGGAACGGAACTCATCTTAGCTAAAGGCATAGTCATCCCGTTGACTGAAATCGGAATACAGGCAGTGCGTTCACAAGGTTCCGGCGGACAGAATGTCAACAAAGTATCGACCGCAATTCATTTGCGTTTCGATATCAAAGCTTCTTCATTGCCAGAGCAGTATAAAGAAAGGTTATTGGGTTTAAAGGATCGTAGAATTTCCAGTGATGGTATTGTAATTATCAAGGCACAACGTTTTCGCAGTCAGATCAAAAATAAAGCCGATGCGCTGGCGCGGCTGCAAATGCTGATCAATTGTGTTATCACGGAAATCAAGCCGCGAAAACCCACTCGGCCCACTTCCGCTTCAAAGGTCAAGCGGCTGGAAGAAAAAGTATTGCATGGCCGAAAAAAATCGTTGCGTGCAAAAATTTCGGACGAATGATATCCGCAGTTGAAATTTATTATTGGTGTGATATTCCGGTATGGAAACTTGCCTTGCGGTCTGGTTCTTTTGAGGAAAAACAATCGTTCGAGCTGATGAATTGATTTTTAATTGAAATTGTACCGCTGGTTTAGTAAAATCGCCTTTTCTAACCTTGTCTTACTGCCATGAGCGGGAGACTTTACCCATAAGGAAAATATGCGACATTACGAAATCGTTTTTATTGTTCATCCTGATCAGAGTGAACAAGTACCCGCTATGATCGAACGCTATCGCGGTATTGTTACCGCAAGAGATGGTAAAATTCATCGCGTTGAAGATTGGGGGCGCCGTCAGCTTGCTTACCTGATCCAGAAGGTTCACAAAGCACATTATGTTTTAATGAATATAGAATGTGATCAAGAGACACTGGATGACTTGGATCATGCGTTCAAATTCAGTGATGCCATTCTCAGACATTTAACCATTCGTACCGACGGACCGGTTACGGAACCGTCTCCAATGATGCGACAGGAAGAAAGGTCAAGCCCGGCTGGCGTGGATGCTCCAGAATCAACGATTGATGAGTTGGAGACTGAAGATATACCTGACGAAACCAGCGCATCTGCATAGATTTAATTGCAATTGGAATGTAATCAAACAGTTATTTGTGGGAAACTCATAAAGCTGGGTGTTTTGCGTTATACGCCAGCCGGTATTGCCGTAATCGAATTCACCATTAGTCATGTATCTCGGCAAACAGAAGCGGGGGTAGTGAGGCAAATAATTTTTGATATTTTCGCGATTGCAATGGATCAACTGGCTCTGGGAGTAGCCGAGTTTCAGGTAGATAGTATGGTGAAATTGACCGGTTTTTTGAATAGAAAAAGCCATATGAACCAACAGCTCGTTTTGCATGCTAACCAGATCGAACTTATTTAATCAGATACTAAGGATCACCAATTATGACGCGTTTTACCAGACGTAAAGATAGTAAAGATAAAGAAAAAGAGAAAAAAGCAAATCGTCCGTTATTCAAGCGCAAGAAATTTTGCAGATTTACTGCGGAGGGTATTAAGCATGTGGACTATAAGGACATTGAGCTTTTAAAAGATTTTATCAGTGAGAATGGCAAAATTATTCCAGCACGTATTACCGGAACCCGAGCTTTTTATCAGCGCCAATTGAGCACGGCGATTGAACGGGCGCGTTTTCTCGCATTATTGCCTTACACAGATCGCCACTAAGGAGTCATAACAATGCAAATTATTTTGATGGAAAAGATCGTGAACCTGGGACAACTGGGTGACATTGTTAATGTTAAGAGCGGTTTTGCCCGTAATTATCTGATTCCACAAGGAAAAGCGAAGCGTGCGACCGAGCAGGCGATTGCGGAGTTTCAATTGAAACGAGCGGAGCTGGAGAAAAAACAAGCAGCCGCTCTTGAAGCTGCCAAAGCCATTGCTACAAAACTGGATGGATTATTGGTACAAATTACCCAGAAAGCCGGAAGCGATGGAAAGTTATTCGGTTCCGTATCCAACGCGAATATTGCCGAAGCGCTGATTGGGTTAGGTTTTACCATTGAAAGATCGATGATCCGTATGCCGCATGGCCAATTAAAACAAGTTGGGGACTTTCCACTGACCGTTGTGTTGCAAAGTGATGTAACCGCAACTATTACGGTTTCTGTACTTGGAGAAGCTTCGATATAAGCATCTATTTTTAAATAACATTTAAATAAAAAAGGGCTATTTTATAGTCCTTTTTTATTTGTGATGCAGCTTAATGATAGAATGGAACAACAACCAATCGCATAGTCAATTTCCATGGCGCAATCACCGGTCAGCTTCTTGCAGGATCAATTCACGGATCCTTATAAAACACCTCCCCATTCGATAGAGAGTGAACAGTCGGTTCTCGGCGGCTTGATGCTGGATAACGATGCTTGGGAAAAGGTTGCTGACATCATCACCGAGGCAGATTTTTACCGCTACGATCACCGGTTGATTTATCAACACATTTGTAAATTAATTGAGCAAAGTAAACCGGCGGATGTGATAACGGTAGCGGAATCGCTGGAAACATCCGCGGAGCTGCAGACTGTCGGCGGACTCGCTTATATCGGTACAATGGTGCAGAACACACCATCCGCCGCGAATATCAAACGCTATGCAGAAATTGTCCGTGAGCGTTCCATTATGCGTAATCTGGCGCAAATCGGCGTGCAAATAACCGATTCGGCGTACAGCCCGGCCGGGCGGACTGCCGCCGATTTATTGGATGAAGCGGAAGCCAAGGTGTTTGAAATCGCCGAAGAAGGTGCGCGCGGAAAAGAAGGGTTTGTCGGGATTCAACCGCTGCTGAAACAAGTGGTGGAACGGATAGAGTTGTTATATAGCCAGGATAATCCAAGCAATGTGACCGGCGTGGCATCCGGATTTCATGATCTTGACCAAAAGACATCCGGTTTTCAGCCGGGTGATCTGGTTATTGTCGCCGGCCGTCCTTCGATGGGTAAAACCGCTTTTTCGTTAAACATTGCCGAGCATGTCGCATTGGAATTAAACAAACCGGTTGCGGTGTTCAGTATGGAAATGGGCGGGACTCAGCTGGCCATGCGGTTGTTGGGGTCCGTCGGCAAGCTTGATCAGCATAAAGTGCGAACGGGGCGGCTGGCCGATGAAGATTGGCCCAAATTGACGCATGCTTTAGGAAAATTAAATGAAGCTCCGCTTTATATTGATGAGACCGCTGCACTCAATGCATTGGAACTGCGGGCGCGGGCCAGGCGGTTATACCGGCAATACGGCGAATTGGGATTGATTGTGGTCGATTATTTGCAACTGATGTCTTCCACCAGTCAAGGAGAAAACCGGGCTACTGAGATTTCTGAGATTTCACGGGCATTGAAAGGATTGGCCAAGGAGTTGAAAGTGCCGGTAATCGCGCTGTCGCAATTGAATCGCAGCCTCGAGCAGCGCCCCAACAAGCGTCCGGTTATGTCTGATTTACGTGAGTCCGGCGCCATCGAGCAGGACGCCGATGTGATCCTTTTTATCTACCGGGATGAAGTTTATAACCCCGATTCTCCGGATAAAGGTATTGCAGAGATCATCATCGGGAAACAACGGAACGGGCCGATCGGTACAGTGGATTTAACTTTCCTGGGCGAGTATACGCGTTTTGAAAATCATGCTAGACCGGAATATTACTAGTCTTCTGCTGGAGTAATACTGTGGTTTGATCGGATTTAATTTTTCCGGGAGTGCTCACAAAAAATTTACAAGGAGCTTGTCATAATCTTTTTGCAAATTGATTGAGAAACTTATGTTTATAATCAATTAATTGCTGATTGTGTGAAAAATAGCAACAAGCATTATGATAAACAACAAACTTCTTTCATTGATTTTTCTAAAATCGGAGGCTAATTCCTTAAAGTTTTTACAGGAGAATATCAATCGCATCGATCTTAAAGTTGTGTCGATTTGTTTGATCGTTGCATTATCCTTGACGTGTACACGTTATCTTGGAAATCCCTGGTTCTTGATTTCCATCTTGCATGATCTGCGTCTAAATCAACTTGCCGAGATCATGCAAAGCATCATTGACGATCCTGTCAATGGTCAACTCTACATGCTGACGTATTGGGCCGCAGTGGCTATTTTCTTCTACTTGATTGTACCCGTAGGCATTATTCTGTTTGTTTTTAAGGAAAAACTGTCCGATTATGGCCTGAGTTCAAAGGGAGCGCTGCAAGATTATCCACTGTACCTGGGCATGCTGGTTTTCATGATTCCGCTGGTGATCTATTTTTCCGGTTCTGCTAGCTTTTTGGAACGCTATCCTTTCTATGAAGTCGCCCAGGGTGAAAATTTATTTCCTAAGTTTTTCATTTGGGAAATCATTTACTTTATTCAGTTCGTTGCGTTGGAGTTTTTCTTTCGAGGATTTATTCTGCATGGAACAAAGCAGCGTTTTGGATTTTATGCCATTTTTGTTATGGTGATTCCGTATTGTATGATTCATTTTGGTAAACCGATGGCAGAAACCATTGCTGCAATCATAGCCGGAACTGTACTGGGATTTTTCAGCTTAAAAAGCAAGAGTATTTGGTTGGGTGTTATGATTCACTGCAGTGTCGCACTGACGATGGATTTGTCTGCGCTTTTTAGAAAAGGCGGATTTTAAAATAGTGAGATGATGGGTGAAGTATAGAAAAACGAAACTGAAGCCGCGTACCTTAGGGAAGTATTTTTCGTATTTTCTCACCCTGATTTTGCTAACCGGTTGTTTATCTCCAATTGCGTTGAACCGTGCTGTTATCGCTTATGATGAAGCGGTTACCGACGCCATCTCACAGCAATTACTGGTGAATATCGTTCGTGCGCATTACCGGCAGCCGATTCATTTCACCGGCGTATCCAACATTGCCGCTACTTTCACTTTTGCTGCCAATGCCGGCGCGACGCCGGCATTGGGAGGACTTGCCGGGGCAACCTTGATGCCGATTTTCGGCGGTAGTCTGGCCGAAAGCCCGACGATCAGTATCGTGCCGATTGAAGGCGAAGAATTTACCAAACGGCTGCTGACACCCTTTCCGCAAAGCAAGCTGACATTGTTGCTACGTCAGCACTACGATGTCGATATGTTGCTGCGCATGATGGCTCAGGAAGTGCGTATGGAAGATTCCGGCCAGTATGGTGTTTACCGCAACAGCCCGTCGGACAAGTCCGGCTATGAAATGTTTCGCCGCGTCGTACTGCATCTTTCAGCGATTCAAGATCACAACCAACTGTATGCAGAACCACTATTACTGACGCATAGTTGGACGGTTCCCGCCGCTACGATTGCGCCTGATAGTTTCCAGTCGTTGCAAAAGGAATTTGTCGTGCACTATAACACCGGCGATGATACTTTTTCGCTACGCAAACAAATTCCCGGACCGATTCTGATCACCAATTACGATCCTGATTCACTGACCGAAGCAGAGCGTGAGAAATTGAACGAACGCGCTCGTGAATGGGATGTAAGCGATATTGCGTTCGATATCCGTGACGGCTATTCCGGAGGTGAATGGCCGATGAGCGGGTTTTTCCGGCTAAGAAGTTTTCATGCGATTCTCGGTTTTCTGGGTAAGTCACTGGGAACGGAAGCTGGTTATCATGTCGAGAAAGATTCCAGAACACCACCCATACTCGGCAATGAGAACCCTGATTTAACTCTGGCATTTTCGGTTTCCGGCACACCGCCGCCCGGTGCGGATTTCTCTATTCGTTGGGACAACCGCTATTACGCCGTTAATACTTCCGGTCCTTATGCACGCTGGAATCGCGATGCTTTTCAGTTATTATTCCTGTTGTTCCAGATGACCGTTACCGATTTGCCGCGAATTGGCGTGCCGAGTATCACGATTGCCAAATAGTGTTTCACGGCAATATCCTTTTTTAATCTTTCGAAGTTAAGTGCCCGGCGGCGGATTGCGCTGGTGTTGTGAGATATTTAATGAGTAACGCATTAAGCGCTGAAACATCGATTGGTTTGGTAATGAAATCGTTCATGCCGGACGCGATGCAAGCTGTTCTATCTTCTTGATAAGCATTCGCCGTGCAAGCAATTACCGGCACCAGAATTCCATTTTCTCTTAGTATTTTGGTTGATTGGATGCCATCCATTTCAGGCATTTGCATATCCATCAGGATAAGATCAAATGTATTTCTGAGCGCTAAATCAAGTGCTTCCTTACCATCGCGAGCCTTCGTCACGTTTAATTCAAACCGGTGTAATATGTGCTCCAGAATCAGCTGATTCAACGGACTATCTCTTCCGCGATTAATACATGATAACGATGTCTGCGGATTGTTCTTATTCTTGAAGTGCGTGATATAAAGGAATTGACAAATTAAAAGCCGACCCTTTACCGGCTGATGATTCTACCGTGATTGATCCGCCCATTTTATCGACGATGTTTTTGGAAATCGCCAATCCCAAACCGGTGCCGTCAAATTTCCGGGTTATCGAACCATCCGCTTGATAAAACGGGTTGAAGAGATTTCTGAGGACACTTGCATCCATGCCGATACCGTTATCTTTAAAGATGATAGAGAGCTGACCATCGCAATAATTGGCAATAATCTCAACGATACCGCCTTCTGCAAATTTGATCGCATTGGACGCGATATTGTTGATGACTTGTTTTAACCGGATTTCATCGTCTTCTACATGGAGATCTTCAGCGATGTCCTGATAATCGAACCGGAGGTTAACGCGCTTTTCCTTTGCCAGAGCGAGTAATATCGCATGACAATCCTTGAATACTTTGATGAGTGGCAGCCGTGTTTTTTCGATATGGAATTTACCCGCTTGAATTTTCGAGAAATCGAGCAATTCGTTTACGATATCGAGCAAATGCCCGCCGGATAGATGGATGTTGCGCGCATAATTTTTAATCTTTTCATGATCGGATTCCACTGCAATTAGCGCAGACAAACCCATCACGGCGTTGAGAGGGGTACGCAGTTCGTGACTGACATTCGCCAAGAATTCATCTTTCATTTGCTGCGCTTTTTGCCACTCCTTGAATGCGGTAATATCCTCGAAAACACCGACATAGCCGATTAAATGATCGTTCGCATCTCGCAATGACTGATCGATAAAAAAGTCACAAATGTCGATTGATCTTTGCGGATATAGGTCCACTCCCTGGTTTCAACTTCGCGCTTTTCCCGAGGTTTTTTGACGAAAACGTCAAATCCCGGCTCGATGCCTAGTTCTGTTGCACGATCTGCAATTTCTTCAGGTACATGAATAATGGCGGGTGTTACTTGGCCAATCACTTCTTCTGCGCGGTAGCCCAGCATTTTTTTGGCAGCAGGGTTAAAGATCAGAATGGTTCCGTTCAAATCGGTTTCGATAACGCCGTAGCGAGTCGTCTGAATGATGACCTCAATCGCCCGCACACGCATCGATGTTCTAGTATTGTTGTACCGCACCGGTGATGGAGATATGCAATATAGCCAATACAAGCCAGCGAGAATGCCACCAAAATAGCTGTCATAAAGTCATCGGAAGGGAATCAATTTGATGACTGATAATAATGTTTTTAAAGGAGATAAACCAGGAAAGAGTGAAATATATTTGGAGACCGCCCCATATTCAATGATGAGTTTCCGGCTGTTTTTTCCTGGGAATTTCTACCATGGTGGATTCAAAATTGAAGTGCAACTTTTGTAAGGAAGTTTAGGAAGCAAGCTGCGGTAGTATCGGAGCTTCTTAAACGACCAAGTAGAAGGAGCACAGATGAAGCACTACAAGCAGCTCACCAGCGAGCAACGATACCAGATTTCCGGCTTGAAGAAGGCGGGTTTGAACCAATCGCGAATAGCGGATGCAGTGGGCGTGAGCAAGTCGACGATTTCGCGGGAATTCAGGCGGAACAAGGGTCGGCGTGACTGGTATCCCAAGCAGGCGCAGGAATTACGGAACGAGCGCCGAAAACAATGCGCCAACGCCCAGCGTTTATCAATGTCGGACTGGACGGAAGTTGAGCGATTGGTTCGGCTGGACATGAGTCCGGAGCAAGCGGCCCGTCGACTTGCTTTGGAAAGTGTGTTGCAGATCAGTCACGAGACGATCTACTTGCACATATATGCAGACAAGCGTCGAGGTGGCGACCTGTGGCGGCATTTGCGTTGCCAGAAGCCCCGCAGGAAGCGTTATGCGAGCGGTCAAGAGCGCCGGGGCACGATCAAGAACCGGATCGGCATTGATGAGCGTCCGGGGATCGTGGATCAGAAGAACCGCATAGGCGACTGGGAGGGCGACACCGTAATCGGCAAGAACCATCAAGGCGCATTGGTTACGCTGGCCGAGAGGAAGTCGCGCTACATTCTGGCAGCCCAAGTGCCCGGCAAACATGCATCGGGCGTAACGGCGGCGGTAACGCGATTGCTGCGCCCCCATAAACGCAAGTGCCACACCATGACATTCGACAACGGGAAAGAATTTGCGGAGCATGAAACCATTGCTGCGAAACTCAATGTGGATATCTACTTCGCTCATCCTTATCATTCATGGGAGCGCGGCTTGAACGAGAACAGCAATGGGCTGCTGCGGCAGTATTTCCCCAAGGGAATGGAATTGATTAAGGTGACCCAGGAACAAGTACAATGGGCGGTGGATAGACTCAACCATCGACCGCGCAAGGTGCTTGGATTCAGAACCCCGTTTGAGGTGTTCTTCGGAAAGACGGTGCGCTATACCAAGCCACCGCTAGGTGTTGCACTTCGAAGTTGAATCCGCGCATTGATTGAATGCGCTTTTTCCGGGAGAAGCGTGATATCGTTCCAGAGCCTCCCGAACCACCAAATCCATTAAATCCGGCGCGCGGACACCGGCATGCCGCCATGCCATGACGAACGGCGCCCAGGCGGAGAGTCCCGGCATAGTATTGACTTCGTTGAGCACCGGGCCTTGGGGACCCAGGAAACAATCGATGCGGGCGATTCCGCGCATGTCCAATGCGCGCCAGACTTTTACAGCAAAGTCCTGTAGTTTGGCGGTATCGGTTTCGTCCAGCCGGGCGGGAACGATATCGTCGAGCGCGCCGGCGCTGTATTTGGCGTCGTAGTCGAAACTGTCAGCACGCAAGGTGGATTCGGCGATGGCGGAGATTCTCGGATGCGCTTGATTGCCGGCAACGCCGATGCCGTATTCGATGCCTGGTACCTGCGCTTCCACCAGGATTCGGCTATCCCATTTCAGTGCGTTTTCGATGGCGGATGCTAGCTCTTCGAAGCGGGTAACACGGTGCAAGCCGATCGACGAGCCCAAGCGGGCGGGTTTGATGAACAATGGTAAACCCAAGGGGCGGCAGCGTTCCAGGCAGGCCTGCGCATCATGAGCCCAGGTAACGTTGGTGACCATAGCCCAAGGTGCGACGGTCAGTCCGGCTGCTTCGCAGAATTGCTTGGTCAGAATTTTATCGATTCCCAGCGCCGAACCTTCCATATTGCAGCCGCCGTAGGGCAAGCGCAAAAATTCGAGGAAGCCTTGAATGCTGCCGTCTTCGCCGCCTTGACCATGAAAAACCGGCAGGAAAAGTCCCCAGTCGCCTTGGCCGCCATCGCGAAGGCAAGTGTCGCCGGACGGATGCGCGCGTTCCTGCAGCCATGCGCAGAGATCACCCGTCGGTGGCGTCTCGCCAGGGCCGAAGAAAGTGACGTCGTTGCGGGCAAAGAAAGTCGCGATTGCATCGCGGCAAGTAGCAGCAGGCGCCGGTTTACCTTGCTGGTCGAAATAAACGCCGCGAGCCTGATAGCGCGAAGGATCGAGGTGTAACAGGACAAACAGCCCGGATTTAACGCTCACCCAGTGTTCCGGGCTTTTGCCGCCGAATAGGACAGTTACGGTTTGACGGGTTTTGTTCATAGCCGATCCTTAAATCCGGTATTAAGTTGATTGCGCCGCCGGTGGCGATTCAATCCGGCAGCCATGATCTGATCGAGTAAAGCGGTTGGCGGCAAACCGGCTTTGGTGAATGCTTCGGCATAGACGCTGTGCGCGCCGAAACCCGGCATGGTATTGACTTCGTTGATTGCGAATTGGCCATTCTCATAGAAACAATCGACTCGAGCGCAACTTTCCAGATCCAGCGCATGCCAGGCGGCTACGGCAAGTTCCTGAAGTTGGCGGGTTTGGTTAGCATCGAGGCGGGCTGGAATGGCATCGTCTTGCGCCTGATTGCCGAATTTGGCTTCGTAATCGAAAAAATCCGGATTCAGTGCATACCCAACCACTAAAGAAACCCTCGGATCGTCGAGACCGCACAATCCGATGCCGTACTCCGGCCAATTGCATTGCGGTTCAATCAGCACACGCCGGTCTAGCGTCAATGATTGAATCAGCGCAGTAATCAGTTCCTGGCGGTTGATGGCTTTGGTGACGCCGAGCGACGATCCCAGGCTGGCCGGTTTGACGAAAACCGGGTACTGCAAGCGTTGCTCTATTTCGATTATGCGCTCGGCCAGTGCCGGGCTGATGGCTTTGATTGCATCGAAACTTGATCCGGATTGGTATTGATGATCCTTCGGCAGTCCAATCAATGCTGAAAACGCGCTATCGGTGCCTAATTCCCAATCGTCGATGGTGGCTTGCGGCAGCACCGGCAAACCGGAAACCCGCAGGATCGCCTTGGTTTTGATTTTATCGACGCTGATGACGGACGCTGCGATACCGCAACCGGCGTAGGGCAGATCCAAGCTTTCGCAAAAACCTTGGAAACTGCCGTCTTCGCCGCCGCGGCCATGAAAAGCCGGCCAGACCAAGTCCCAATCGCCGCTGGTCAAGGTGGTCCATGGGACTCCTCGCCAAGCCGCTGCTTGCCGGAAGATAGCTCGGCATTGCTCGGCGCCTGCCGGATCGCTCCAGGCTTTGATGTAGGGATGAGCCGCCCACGTTTCGAATAAACCCGGTAATTCCGCGGCTTCCGCCAAGCGGCCGTCAGGGTGCTGGTAGAAAAAGCTAGGCCGGTGATCCGGACGGAATTGGCTGAGTATCCACAGCGCACTTTCGATGCTGCCGATATGCTCAGCGCCGGTACCGCCGCAAACCAGCGCCAGCTTCAGCGAAGGCAATTGAGTTGTCACGTATTTTAAACCCCAACTTAAAACGTTTATCGTCTACCGTCGTACCAGATCGGTAATTTCTTTTTGTCGAGTAACGTTTTACGGGGGCTAAAGATGACACGCAATAATTGTCCGGCAATTTCACGGCCGGTATATAGCTGGATTTTTCGTGGAGAAGTTTCCAATGGATGACGGGACAGTATCGTGAATTTCAAGCCACGTTGCCGTCCCCATTTTTTCAGAAGTTCACTTAAATCGATTTCGTCGGCGGCGAACAATTCCTGATTGAAACCGCCCACATCGCGGAAGGCATCGGTACGGCAAACCACCAATGCGCCTGCTGCCCAATGGAAAGTTACCGATAATGCCGTCCAAAGCCGCATCGCGGCATTGCCCCACCAGGGCAAACCGGGCATGTGCAGGACACTGCCGCATCCGACATAGCGGCCGCTGTCGATCAATTTCAGGATATCGGCCACCATCCCCGGATTAAGCAAGCTGTCGGCATCGACAAACAGTAACCAATCACCGGTTGCGGCTGCAGCGCCAGTATTGCGCGCGCGCCCGATTTGATTGACCGGTTCGAACACCACTTGCGCGCCTGCTTGCTTGGCGAGCTCGGCGGTTTTATCGGTGGAATTGTTGTCTACGACTATGACTTCGTGGGTAAAACCGGGGCGCTGATTGGCGCCGACTGATTGTTGGATCGATTGCAAGCAATCAAGAATCAATTGCTCTTCATTGAACGCCGGGATAACAATCGAAAGGTGCATTAATAGTGACGGAGAAAAAATGGATAGTTGCGGTACGGATCAACGGAGAGCGATGCTGCCGCTCTCCGGTATCCATTAAAACTCGCCGGATTTAATGTAAGGTTGTGACCACAGAATCACTTGCATCAATACCGATTTACGCCATGCGTCTTGCATGCGGTCGACATCGTCGCGCGAATGGCCGCCTTTTTCCAGGAATGGGCGCAGCGTGGTGGTGATCGGGATCAGCAATGCAAAAATGTAGTGCACGTGAATGATCGGTACTGCTTTCACATTGTCGGTGGTGTTTTTCTTCGTGCTGTGATGACGCAAGCCGATTTCGTGTTGATAATTCAGCCAATCTTGATTGTAATCGGCGTTGGCGGTATCCAGAATCCATTGGCCGAAACGTTTGCGCACGCCGCCGAGGTAATCCATATTCGGTTGGCCGTCGGATGCATTGGTAAAGTAGTGCAGCAGAAAGGGAGTTGAGCCGACGAATCCATACCATACATCCAGAATTTGCTCGACTTGATCTTTCAACACGTCATGCGACATTTTCAAGTAACGCACATCGTCGTCGCCAAATAATGAGGCTTGTTTGAGTTTGGCAAAATCGTCCATGGAAACGGGAGATTTTGCAACGGCAGCGGTGCCGTAAGTATAACCGGGTATATTTGCCATAAAATTTCCTTTTTTGTAATTTAAGATGTCGATCGTCAGCGGTAACAACGTGGGTCGTTACCCAATCAGTCAATATCATGCGATGATGCATTCAATCATAGTTCGAGAATCATTCCAATGAACCGATATTCGCGGTGCGAATTTTACAGGATTGATAATTCGCAAGGCTAGATTTTTTCATGTCACTTGACCGGGCTTTTCAGCAAAGCATCCAGCCAAAACTGCCACTGCCGGTATTTTTTGCCGAGTTTGTCATTGGTTTGTTCAATAACGATTCTTTGCCTGTCTGTCCGGCTGGTAACTGTTAGTCCGGCGGCCAGCATGGCAGCACCTTGCAAGCTGGCTTCCTGTTGCTGTAAATGAAATACCGGCACGGCAATGCACTGAGCGATTCCCTGTTGCAAACAGGGCAAGGCGGATAAGCCGCCGGATAATAAAACGCCTGTCAATGGCGTGTGCCGGTGAAATTCTTCGAGGATGCGCGTCACTCTGAAAATGATCGCTTCGAGTAACAGCGAAGCGGCTTGTTGCCGGCTTAAATGAGTGACCGGCTGAGAAAAATAAAGCCCCCAGTCGCTGCGGAAATAGGGCGCACCCAGGCCGCTGGGTTCGGCTAAACAAAAAATATCGTTTGTGGCCAGATCTTGCAGGGAACAAGCATTCACCGGATAGGGGGCGAGCGCGGCGGCAATGGAATTGAGCGTACCTTCGATGGCAAACTGCGCCGGCTGGTTGCGGTTTTGGAATACCAGCGTTTGCAGGTAGCCGCCGAATGCCGGTTCGCCGCTTTTAAGCGAGCGGATGACAAAGCCGCCGGTGCCGAGATTGACCAATGCTTCGTTGCATGAATGGGTCAAGCTGGCGATCAGTGCGGCGGATTGGTCGCCAACGCTGGCTTGCAACGTCAATCCATTCTTCAAAAGAAGATTGAACCCGGTTGAAGGCTGAATCGCCGGGAGAATCGACCGCGGAATATCGAACAGCTTGCACAAATCCTCCATCCATTGCAGTTGGTGAATATCCATTAAGAGCGTGCGTGCAGCCATCGAGGCATCGGTGATGAAATACTGCTTATCCGTCCAGCGCCAAATCAAGAAGGTATCCAAGGTACCGGCCAGCCATTCACCCGTGATCAGTTTCTGGGGCCATAACGGGTTTTGCTGCAATAACACACTGAGTTTGGGAGCGAGGTAATAGGGCGTTAGCCGTAAGCCGGTCTTTGATTGAATGATGCCGGCCGATGCGTGCAGTTGGTCGCAACAACTGGCGCCGCGATCGTCTTGCCACGAGATCAGCGGCGTGACCGGTTGGCCGCTGGCATTATCCCAAATCAAAAAAGACGAACGCTGACTGCACAAGCCTAACGGCGGTTTCGGATTGGTATCCGCAAGGCATTGCGCGAGCACTTGATCGGCTGTTTCAACGTATTGCAGGGCATCGCTTTCATAGCGGCCCCGCTGTCCATTGATAGCCGGCGCCGGGCGGGAAACGATGCAGGAAAGATTGCCGGAGGCATCCATCAAAGCCGCTTTGATGGAGGTGGAGCCTAAATCCAAAGAGGCTGCTGCAATCATTCCTGGTTCCGGAAGACGCTGCAACGGGAAATCTCTTGCGCGACGCGCGCGCTGTCCCAATGCAAAGGATCAGCAACCAATCGTGCAATTTCATAAAGTTGTTCATCGCTAAGCTTGGCTAAAATGAGCAGCGGCAAGCGCCGGCGCAGCAGGTCGTCCAAATGAACGACCATTTCGTTGGTAGCGCAGTGCAGCAAATCGGCGAGAATGAGCGGTACTTCCGGCACAATGCGTTGCGCCAGTTGCGCATTGGTTTCGATTTGTCGAAGGATTTCTGGTGCTTTCATGCCGTGACGACGCAGCAGCCAGTGAGCGCTGATGGCATCGATCCCAAGTTGTGCCGCTTGCGCCGTCACCTGCGAGAACCAGGTTGCAAAATTACCCGGGGGCGCCCACGGTAATAATTTTTCCTGCGTGGTGCATTTTGCGGCACTGCCGAGTTTCTCGCAGATAGTATCGACGATACGCGCCGCGTCTTGCCGGGAGGAAGTGATTTTTCCACCAATGGCGTAATGCACATCGTTGGCAGCGGTTTTCAATTCCCAGTCGCGGCTCAATGCGGATGGCGATCCGCTCGTGGCGGATTGCAAAGATTGCTTAAACACCCGCACACCGGCAAAACTGCCGATGATGTCGCTGCGAGTCCAAGGTACTTCCAGATAGTGATTGGCAGCGGCGAGTAAGTAGTCGATATCGCTGGCTTCAACCGCTATCGGCCCGGTATCAATGTCGAAGTTGGTATCGGTTGTGCCGAGCAACGTCATGCCGTACCACGGAATCATAAAGAAAACCCGGTCATCGGCGGGAGCCGTCAGTAACAGTGCATCCGCATCCAGTACGGCAGGCATGACCAGATGCACCCCTTTGGCGAGGCGGCACCAATCCCGGCTGGGTGGTTCTCTGGCTAACCATTGACCGGTGGTGAACACGATTTGACGGGCATGGATGGTAAGTTCATTACCAGTTAGCTGGTCGCGAACGATCGCGCCGCCGGCCTTGCCTTCTGTTTCCAGAATTTGCGCCAACTGGCAGTAGTTGATGCAATAAGCACCGGCCATTTGCGCGCCGGCGATCAATTCCAAAACCAGGCGGGCGTCGTCGGTTTGCGCGTCGGCGTAGGTGAAACCGCCTTTCAGTTGATTTTGCTTGATTGCCGGAAAATGCGCGCTGAATTGCCCGGGATTGAAATATCGATGCCGCATGGACGGATCGGTATCGTGAGCCAGATAATCGTATAGCGACAGTCCCAATTTCAGTTGCAACCGGTTGAACCGCTGCCGGGCAAAGACGGGTACGCCGAAGCGCAGCGGCCAGACGCGGTGGGGTGCGAGACGCAGCAGCCGGGTGCGTTCCTGGAGCGATTTGCTGACCAGTTTGAAATCGTACGTTTCCAGATAACGCAAACCGCCGTGAATCAATTTGGTCGAAGCGGATGAAGTTGCGCTGGCCCAGTCGTTTTGTTCGACGATGGCGACTTTCAGGCCGCGCAACGCGGCGTCATACGCCGTCCAGGCGCCGTAAATACCGCCGCCGCAAATCAAAAGATCGAGTGTTGGATGTTGCAGCGCGGCGAAATCGCGGTTCATCGATCGCGCAGCATCAGCGCTCGCTGCGGCAAGTCGCTAATCAGGATATCCACGCCAAGCTGTAATGCTTTCGTGATCTCGTCATCACTGTTGCAAGTATAGACACCGGCACATTTATCGTAATCGTGCAATAAATCGACGATGGCTTGATCGATACTGTCGATCGACAGGCAGAAGCCGTGTAAGAAAGCATGTGTTGCCAGCAGCTTGCGTGCATCGCCGATGGTTTGACCGGTTTCAAAGTTATAAATCAACGGAGATTCGACGCGATACCGGTGCGCGTATTCCAGGCTTGCGAGATTAAACGACGAGACCAGTATGCGCTGACCGGGATCGCTACCGATCAAGTCGAGCGTTTGCCGCATTTTGGCATGATGACGTGAGACCGGCTCCCAATCGCGGTTCTTGACTTCGATCAGTAGCCGGCAGCGTTGCCGGTAACTGCGCAGAAAATCGTCCAGCGTCATGATACCTTCATTATCCGAATCCGGATTGATCAGTGCGCGTAATTGCTGGTAATCGAAGTCGTCGATGTGTTTACCACTCATTCCGATCTTATCGAGAAAACGGTCGTGCCAAAGCACTGTTACCCCATCGCGGCTTAGCTGCACGTCGGTCTCGATACCGTCGATGGCGTAACGCAACGCTTTATCAAAAGCGTTGCGGGTGTTTTCTATGGCTTCACGATTGGCGCCGCGATGCGCGAACACTTGGCATTTTTCCGGTTGCGAGTGTTCAAGCATCGAATTCATACAGGTATCCGTAATTATTTTTTGGCGGCTTGCAGCAGCTCGATAATTGCCGGATCTTTCGCAATTTCTGCTGCGGTTTTTCCGGTTTTACTTTTGATCGAAGTGCTCGCGCCTTTTGCCAGCAATACTTTGACGGCATCGGCATGATCATGGAGGCTGGCCCACATCAGCGCGGTGACGCCGTCGTCGTTTTGCAAGTCAATTTTTGCGCCGTTTTCCAATAAAACTTCGATGACCGGCGTATGGCCGTTTTGCGCGGCCAGAATCAACGGAGTGAATCCATTCGTGGCTTTGTGATCGATTGCAGCGCCGTGCTTGATCAGCGCTTTCACGATTTCGCTGTGCCCCATCAAAGCCGCCAGAGTCAACGGTGTGGCGCTATTTTGATCTTGCACATCGACTTTGGCGTTCTTTGCCAGTAGCGCGTTAACGATATCGCTATGGCCATTTTGCGCTGCGATAAATAATGGCGTGGTGTTGTTGGCAGCCACTAAATCGGCGGCGGCATTTTTTGCTAACAAGGTTTCAACGATCGCGACATGACCATTCCGGGCGGCCATGTACAGCGCGGTAGTATTGTCCGACGCTAGATCGTCAACTTTGGCGCCTTTTTCCAGCAGTTTATCGACCACCGGACCTTTGCCTTCCATGGCGGCGATGATCAATGCCGTGAGTTTTTCCTGGGTTTGCAGATGAATGTCCGCGCCTTTGTCCAGCAAGGTATCGACGATGGCATCTCGTCCTTTCTGGATGGCCAGCATCAGCGGGGTAATGCCATCGGTGGTTTGGACATTAATGTCAGCGCCTTTGGCTAAGAGCATATCGACAATATCCGCATGGCCGTTTTTGGTAGCGATGATCAATGCCGTGACCCCGCCAGCATTCTTGTGATTGACATCAGCATTGCTTTCCAGGAGTTTTTTGACGATCTCGCTATGACCGAATTGCGAAGCTATGATCAATGCGGTAAATCCCATTTCGTTTTGAAAATTGACATTGACGCCTTTCTCCAGAAATTGCGTGATGGTCTCGGTTTTTCCCGAGAATGCAGCCCTGAGGAATTCGGTTTCATCTTCGGTTGCGGCATGAGTTGAAGGGGTTAATAGTACGAAAATTACGATGATGCGAGCTAAAGATTTCAGTATTATCAAAAGGTAGTTCTTTATATAATTCATTGATTACACCTATTACGGGCTTGTTATTGTCAATTTCGGGTTATTAAGGAGATAACGGATCAGTGCATATGCATTGAATTTGATTGTTACTTCTTATCTTTGATATTTTAACTCAGAAATATCCGGTTAAAGATTGAATTGGGATTGAAGTTTTCTCAGGGATTGCAGAGATTTTGTGAGCCGGGCAAAAGAATTTTAGATATTTTCAAGGAATAGGCAAGTGATTACAACCAAAGACTGGATCGTTCCGGATTGGCCGGCGCCGGATAATGTCAAGGCGCTGTTTACTACGCGTAACGGCGGTGTCAGTAACGGTTCCCGCGGGATGTATGCGTCATTGAATCTCGGCGCTCATGTGAATGATGAATTGGAGAATGTGGCGCAGAACCGGGCTTTATTGCGGCGTCACTTGCCGCAGGAACCGAAATGGCTAAAACAAGTGCACGGTACGCTGCCGGTTCAGATTGAACATGTTGCGGGCGGGATTCCCGAAGCGGATGCCGCATTCAGTCGCCAGCACCGTACCGTGTGTGCGGTAATGGTGGCCGATTGCTTACCGGTATTGCTGTGTGATCAAGCGGGCACAGCCGTGGGGATTGTGCATGCCGGCTGGCGCGGTTTGGCCAATGGCGTCATCGAAAATACCGTTGAAGCGATGGGAGTGAATCCCCGTCAATTAATCGCGTGGCTGGGACCCGCCATTGGGCCGGATCATTTTGAAGTCGGCGCGGAGGTTTATGCGGCGTTTGTGCGGCATGAGGAACGGGCGGGGCAAGCTTTTCAACCCAAGCAGTCTGGCGGCGAGGCGAAGTGGTTCGCAGACATTTTTTTGTTGGCCCGGCAACGGCTCAACGGTTGCGGTATTTCAGAAATTTATGGCGGTGGAATCTGTACTTATAGCGATTCGTCACGTTTCTTTTCGTACCGCCGCGATGGTGAAACCGGGCGGATGGCGGCGCTGATCTGGTTTGAGTAAAATTTGTTGATCGGGTGAATTTAGTCAGCTGCAACAGCGTATAATCCCGCCTTTCCTTTTCGATTAGTTTTATGTCGACGCTTACCTGGATCATCGCCGCCAGTTTGCTGGGCGGGGTGTTGAGTATCTTGCTTGCCGCCGTGCTGGCGCTCAATGCCAGGATATCCTGGTTATCCTCGCTGATTTCCTATGCGATTGGCGCATTGCTGGGAGCCGCTTTCTTGAATACCTTGCCGGAAGCGCTTGAGCTTTCCGACAATCCCGTGCAAGTGTCAATGACGGTATTATTTGGCATCCTGGCTTTTTTTATCCTAGAGAAACTCGTGTTGTGGCGGCATTGTCATTTGGAGAATTGCGAAGCGCATGATCCTTCGCAAGGCCACGCATTAGAAGCGCCACCATCGCATTATCACCAGCACGATCACGGCCGTAGCGGGATGATGGTGATTGTCGGTGATACGTTTCACAATTTTGTTGATGGAATATTGATTGCGGCTGCATTTATGGTCGATGTGCAATTGGGCATCGTCACTTCGATTGCCATCATTGCGCATGAGATTCCGCAAGAAGCCGGCGACTTTATTATCTTGCTGAATTCCGGCTACACTCGCCGCCAGGCGTTTCTGATGAACTTATTTTCCAGTTTTGCAACACTGGTTGGCGGCGTTCTGGCTTATTTCGCGCTGCATAACATGAATTATCTGATACAACCGCTATTGGCAATTGCCACTGCAAGTATGATTTATGTGGCCATGTCAGACTTAATCCCCGGATTGCATAAACGCCCGGAAATTCATGCGACTATCCAGCAAGTGACTTTGATTTTGTTGGGAATCGCATCAATCTGGATCATTGGGGATATATTTCCCCATGCCGGATGATTGGAAGTAAGTGGTTGATGTGAATAATGTTTTTATATGATAAGGACTTAAACAATGAAACAATGGTTCATACTTATGCTGTTACTTGTTTGCAGCAGCTTTGCACAAGCGGATGACAGCGTAGTCTTGAAAGCAGTGGAAAGTGTTGCGCGATCATGGTTTGAGTTAGTGGATGATGGAAAATACAAAGAAAGCTGGGAAATGTCGTCGACTTTATTTAAAACCAAAACTCCGGAAGCAGAATGGCTAAAATCGATAGCTGGAATCAGAACCCCTCGTGGTGCAATGACCGCCCGGTATTTGGCTACCGCAGGTGCGACCAAATCAATCTCCGGATTTCCGGACGGCGAATATATCGTGCTGCAGTTTTATACGACTTTCGCTGAGAAAGGGCTGGCAATGGAAACGGTTACACTGGCTAAAACCGGCGAGAATGCTTGGCAGATCGCGGATTATGCGATTAAGTGAAGTGGCCTAATTTCCTGATGTCGCGCCTCTGAATCCTTCCGAAATCCGGTAATAGACGCGTCTTACCGGCGTGCCGTAACGTTCTATCACGCGATACTCAATCGATCCGGGTTGCACTAGCATCGGTTTGAGATCGATACCCTGCCGGGTTTTTTCCAGGTGACGGCGTTTCATGCCAACCTGAATGACCGGGCGATCCACAGGTGCTTGTGAAGGTTGCCAGTATTCATACATGGCGCCGCTATCGCCAAACATATTGCGTGAGCGGATATCCAATGCTGCGCTGCCATGAGTGTAAAACGCCAGGGCGCTGGCAACCGACCATTTGCTCATGCCTACGATAACCGGTTCCTTGCCGGTTTGATTCCTGACATCTTCAACAATTTGTTTGATTTCATCGGCCGTTTCCCGCCAGAAATAATGTTCGGTAAACAGATGATAGGGAATGCCGGGTATTCCCAATACGACGTAGTGCAATACAAACGCATAGGCCAGAATACAGCTGACGGCCATGAGCCGCCAGCCCTTTTGGATGCGCCTGCCAAACGCTCCGAGTTGGCTGCTATGGCCAATCATCCAGGCGATGGTGGGTAAAATTGCCAGCCAGATGGGGGCGGTCCAGTGAAATCGCGGTGCATCCGATAGGCTTGCAATGAAGAAGATGATCAAGGGGACGCCGGTGAAAATTTGCACAAACAAATGCTGTCTGCGTTCCAGTGGTTGATCGTCCGGTTTCTTGATTGAGAATAAAGCGAGTGCCGCTGCGGCAAAGCCGACGGGTGTTAATAATACGATGATGTGAAGCAATAATTGATGAACCGCAAACTGATAGCGATCCGTCAGCACGCGATTGGATTGGAAAGCAAACGACGCCCAATCATTTTCATAGTTCCACAGTATCACCGGTGAAAACAGCAGCAATGCCAGCAGTGCGGCCAGATAAGGATAAGGACGCAACATCCAGCGGCGCGCGGCGGGATCGATGATGACGAACACCAGTGCGGCAATTCCTAATAGCCCGAGGGTATACTTGGATAGCAGTCCGAGACCGAAAGCAATGCCCATTCCGAGCCAGGCGGAACGTTGTTCTGCAACCAGCGCGCGTTCCATGTAATAGAGGGTGGCAGCCCATGCGGCGACTAACGGCGCATCCGGAATCATCAAAAAACCCGAACCGAATCCCAGCGGTAAGATGACCAGCAACAACATGGTGCGCATCGCGGTCGATTTGTCATACAAATTCAGCGCCATGGCATACAAATATCCCATTGCGATCAACCCGCTGAGCAACGCGCCGATTCGAACGCCAAATTCGTTGTGGCCTAAGATCGATGTGCCTAACCAAATCAACCAAGCGACCATGGGCGGGTGGTCGTAAAAACTCAGATCCATGTGCTGCGCGTATTGCCAATAGTAGGTTTCGTCCGGAATGAGCTGGGCCAGGCCGAAATAAACCAAACGTAGCAGTACCGCGAATAGAACAATGCCGATAGCCGCCGTACGCCATTGGATATCGAGGGATGGCGGATTCTTTTGATCAGGAAAGACATAAAAAGCGGAACCGAGATAGTTCACGATAGCGGTAGCGGCAATCGCCGGAAAAATTGCCAGTGCGGGTGGAACCTGCAAGACATAAACCAGCAATGCTAAGACGCCGCCACGCAGCAATAAAGCCAGCAGACCAACGGTCAGGAAGCGGCCGAATTGATGCCAGTGTAAATAACCCTCATGATGATCCCGGAAAGACCATTTGGAATTTAACGCGTAATTGGTGGTTGCGGCCACGAAGAAACTGACAAAGTGTGACATCGCAAGTCCGGCGTCACGGCTGATCATCCATTGGAAAACCAAAGCGTCGATGATCACGCCGAACAATCCAACAACCGCAAACCGGCCCGCGGTATTGAGCGAAGCGGTGCCGCCGGCTAAAGTGACCAAACGTTGCAGGTATGCCTGCTGATGAGAAAACGATAATTTCGATGCGCCGTGCGTGCGATCGCTAAAGCAGATCGGGATTTCCGTGACACGGATTTTCCCTTGGTTGGCCATCAACAGTTCCAGCAAGATCTTGTAACCGCGCGCATGACCTGAAATGTTATCTGCCAGTTCGCGGCGGAACGCAAAAAAGCCGGAGGTGGCGTCGTTGACATCGCAGATGGGGCGCGCAATCAAACCGCCGATGCGTGATAGCAGTTGGCGGTACAACGGCCAATTCTCGGTTTTGCCGCCGGCGATATAGCGGCTGCCGATGGCAACATCGTAAGAATGGTTCAATACCGGCGTGACAATAGCCGGCAATCGTTCGGGCGGATGACTCAGATCCGCGTCCATCACGACAATGACGTTACTTTTGGCTGCTGCAACACCCGCTAGAATCGAACCGGTTAGATCGGGTTTCTCGCGCCGTTCGATCAGGCGGACGCTGGTTTGTTTGGCCCAGTTCCGCACTTTATCCGGTGTGCCGTCGGAGGAGCCGTCATCCACAAAAATAACTTCAAAGGATCCCGGAGTAAGATCCAGGGCTAGAAGGCGGGTGACGAGTGCATCAATATTCTCAGCTTCATTGAGTGTGGGCACTACGATGGAAAAATCGGTCATGCAATTCCAAAGGCGGGTTCAGGGAGTAATGGCGGCATTTTATTTTTGTTGTTTCTGGTACTTATTAACGGCCTTATTGTGATCCGCCAGGTTTGTGGAAAAATGCGATTCACCATTGCCTTTTGCAACAAAATAAAGAGAATCGGTCTCAGCGGGGTTCAGTGCGGCACGAATGGAGGCAAGACCCGGCATGGCGATAGGCGTGGGCGGCAAGCCGTGACGCGTATAGGTGTTATAGGCTTGGTCGGCTAAAAGATCTTTCTTGCGAAGATTTCCATCAAACTGTTCACCCAAGCCATAAATGACCGTAGGATCCGTTTGCAATCGCATTCCTTGCCGCAGCCGGTTAATGAACACGCCGGCGATTTCGGCGCGGTCGGTTTCCACACCGGTTTCTTTTTCGACGATCGACGCCAGAATCAGCGCTTCATAAGGTGTCGTTAATGGTAATGACTGGGTGCGCGATGCCCATTCTGATTGCAAGTGCTTATGCATGGTGCGATAAGCGCGCTGCAAAATCTCGATATCGCTGCTGTCCTTCAAAAAATAGTAGGTATCGGGGAAAAAAATCCCTTCCGCGGCGGTTTCGGTTGCACCGATCATGCGTAAGATCTCTGATTCATCTAAATCAGCCGTGAGATTTTTTATAAGCGGGTGTTCATTTAGCACTTGCCGTAATTGCGCGAATGTCCAGCCTTCAATGAATCTTACTGCATTGCGCTTGGCATCGCCAGAAGTTAAGTAATTTAGAAGCGCCAGCTGAGTAACTGTTTCATTGAGCAGATAATCGCCTGCTTTGATTGCTGATTCTTGATCCAAGTAACGAGCAAGTAGGATGAAGGTCCACTTATTGAGGATAACCCCATCGTCTTCCAACTGCTGTGCAACCTGTTTTAGATTACTGCCTGCGCGGACGGAAAACTCATAGGGTAGGGTTGGAAGCGTGATACTCGAATGAACATGAAGATAAAACCATGCCACAAGCAGCATGGCCATAAGCACACTAATATAGAGGAGGCGTCTTAGCGTGCGCATGCATCGGATGGATAAGATTACACACTTCGGAAAACAAGCGTGCCGTTGGTTCCACCAAATCCGAAGGAGTTGGATAAAGCAACTTTGATATCCATATCCCGGGCAGCATTGGGAATATAGTCCAGATCACATTGCGGGTCTTGATTGATCAGATTGATCGTGGGCGGTGCAATTTTATGATGGATGGCCAGAACCGAGAAAATTGCTTCTACGCCTCCGGCAGCGCCCAGTAAGTGACCTGTCATGGATTTTGTGGAGTTAACAGCCAATTTCCGGGCATGATCGCCAAAGCAGCGCTTAACCGCGATTGTTTCCGCAATATCTCCCAATGGGGTCGAAGTACCGTGTGCATTAATGTAATCAACTGCAGTCGTATCAATACCTGCATTTTTGAGTGCATTGGACATGCAGCGCGCGGCACCTTCTCCGTCGTCGCAGGGTGCGGTCATATGAAAAGCGTCGGCGCTCATTCCAAAACCCGCAAGTTCGGCATAAATTTTCGCTCCGCGTTTTTTGGCATGTTCCATTTCTTCCAGTACCAAAACGCCTGCGCCTTCACCTAACACAAAACCATCACGATCAATATCCCAAGGACGGCTTGCGGATTCCGGATGGTCATTTTGGCTTGATAAAGCTTTAGCGGCCGCGAAGCCGCCGATGGCCAATGGCGTAACACAAGATTCCGCGCCGCCACAAACCATCACATCGGCATCGCCGTATTCAATCATGCGCGCGGAATTGCCAATGCTGTGCGTCGCCGTTGTACAAGCGGTTACAATCGCAAAATTAGGTCCTTTATATCCATACATGATGGATAAATTACCGGCGATCATGTTGATAATCGTGCTGGGGATAAAGAAAGGTGAAATTTTACGCGGTCCGCCGGCATGATAAGCGGTGTCGGTATTCTCTATCATCGGCAGTCCCCCAATACCTGAGCCGATATTCACGCCAATTCTTTCCGGATCGAGATGAGAAATATCGTCAATGCCAGCATTTTTTACGGCTTGGATAGCCGCTGCCATGCCGTAATGAATGAAAATATCCATCCGGCGAGCCTCTTTGGGCGAGAGGTATTGGTGAATATCAAAATCTTTTACTTCGCCAGCGATCTGTGAAGCAAAAGCGGATGCATCGAAACGAGTAATCCGGGTGATTCCGGATTTTCCTGAAATAATGTTATCCCATGCGCTGGAAATTGTGCTTCCTACAGGCGAGACGATACCCAGTCCGGTTACTACTACCTTGCGTTTGGACAAAATGACTCCGCGTGAATGTGCTTATCTTGTGAAGAAACTAATACTAATTCGTGGTGTGTGCTGTGACGTAGTCTATCGCTTCCTGGACGGTATTGATTTTCTCAGCTTGCTCATCCGGAATTTCACATTCGAATTCTTCTTCCAACGCCATTACCAGTTCAACCGTATCGAGTGAATCGGCTCCAAGATCATTAACAAAGGACGATTCATTTTTAACTTCAGCCTCGTTAACGCCCAGTTGTTCAGCAACAATTTTTTTAATACGCTGTTCAATATTTTCCATCTAGGTATTTCCTTATCAGGTAAGATAAACTCGATTATTTTAACAAATTTTCAATCTCAACAACACTGCAACTTAGCTAATAATCCTCCTTCGCAGACCTCGATCTGGAGGTTAATCCATATACATTCCGCCGTTTACGTGAAGCGTTGCACCTGTAATGTAGCCGGCTGCTGAAGAAGCTAGAAAAGCCACGGCCGAGGCGACTTCTTCAGGGCGTCCTAATCTTCCCAGCGGGACATGTTGGATCAGGTTTTGTTGAAAGGCATCAGCCAGCGAGCGGGTCATATCGGTATCGATAAAGCCGGGAGCAACACAGTTAACAGTGATATTGCGACTGCCAACTTCTCGCGCCAGCGATTTACTGAATCCAAAAATGCCAGCTTTGGCCGCGGCATAATTCGTTTGCCCCATGTTCCCCATAGCACCGACAACCGATGAAATATTGATGATACGACCGTAACGAGCTTTCATCATTGCGCGAAGCACCGCGCGGCTTAAGCGGAATACCGATTTCAAATCGGTTTCCATAATGTCATCCCATTCCTCATCTTTCATGCGAACGAGCAAATTATCACGGGTAATTCCAGCGTTATTGATTAATATTTCGACATCACCGAATTTCTCACGGATATCCGCGATAGTGCTTTCGATTTGCGCAGCATCATTGACATTCAGGACTACGCCATGTCCTTTGATGCCGGCTTTTTCCAAGTACTGGCTAATTGCGTTGGCGCCATTTTCACTAGTGGCTGTGCCAATTACCACTGCGCCGTGTTGACCGAGCTTAAGCGCTACCGCCTGCCCGATTCCGCGGCTGGCACCGGTAACTAACGTTATTCTGTTTTCCATATCATTTCCCCATCATTACCAGAGCCATGACAACTTGTAATTAATATTCATTTGTTTAACCTGCCTTTAATTGATTAACAGCTTGCTTGATGGTTTCACTATCCGTCAGCGAGAGCTGTTGCAAATTTTGATCGATACGTTTGTTTAATCCAGCCAACACTTTTCCCGGTCCGCATTCGACCACGTGCGTGACGCCTGTAGCCGCAATAGCCCGGATCGTGTCGACCCAGCGTACTGGACTTACGAGTTGTTGCACTAATCGGTCTTTGATGGTTGCCGGATTGGTGTGAGATTTTACATCGGCATTGTGCAGAATTGGTAAGTCCGGCGCATGCAGCGGCACTTTTTCCAGTTGTTGTTTCATCTGTTCCGCGGCCGGCTTCATCAGCGAACAATGCGAAGGGATGCTCATCGGCAGCATGATCGCTCTTTTGGTGCCTTTCGTTTTTGCCAGTTCGATTCCTTGTTGAATGGCATTTTTGTGTCCGGCGATGACAACTTGGCCCGGAGCGTTGAAATTAGCCGGTTCCAGTGATTCGCTGTTACTTTGAGCGGTTATGTCGCGGCAGATGGTTTCGATGATTGCATCGTCCAGTCCCAGAATTGCCGCCATTCCGCCGGTGCCTTCCGGTACCGCTTGCTGCATTGCTTGCGCCCGATAGCGAACCAATGCCAGCGCATCGGCAAAACTCAAAGCCCCAGCCGCGACCAAAGCCGTGTATTCACCCAGGCTATGCCCGGCGATGATCGCCGGTTTTGTTCCGCCAAGATCCATCCATGCCCGATAAACCGCGATTCCCGCAGTCAACATGATTGGTTGGGTATTGACGGTAAGATTCAAATCGTCGGCTGTACCATTACTCACCAAGGACCATAAATCTTGCTTGAGAATATCGGAAGCTTCTGAAAAAGTTTCCTGAATGACGGGTAACCCGGCGTAACCGTTCATCATGCCAACCGATTGCGAGCCTTGCCCGGGAAATACAAATGAAAATGTCATAAATCACCAGCGCAGTAACACTGCCCCCCATGTAAAACCGCCGCCAACTCCTTCAAGTAATAGCAATTGATCTCGCTGTATACGGCCGTCCCGTACCGCGATATCCAGCGCCAGCGGGATCGAAGCTGCGGATGTATTGCCATGCTTGTCGACCGATACGACAACTTTATCCATCGGTAATCCCAATTTCTTGGCGGTCGATTGTATTATTCTGATATTCGCTTGGTGCGGGATGAGCCAATCAATATCGGTCGATTGCAGATTATTTTTCTCAACCGCTTCTTGCACGACTTCTTCGAGCACTTTGACGGCAAATTTGAAAACGGCATTCCCTTCCATATTGATGTAGGGATTGCCTTGCACCCTTCCACCGCTGATACACCCGGGGGCCGACAAAATATTGCTATGACTGCCGCTGGCATGGAGATGGCTTGATAAAATGCCGGGCTGATCGCTCTGTGACAGAACCACAGCTCCGGCGCCATCGCCGAATAAAACACAGGTGTTGCGGTCGTTCCAGTCGAGTATTTTGGAATAAATTTCACTGCCTACCACTAGGGCATTGCGGCATTTCCCGGAGCTGACAAACATGTCGGCCGTTGCCAGTGCATACACAAAGCCGCTGCAAACCGCCTGCACATCGAATGCCGGGCAATTTTCAATGCCCAGTTTATTTTGCAAGATGCACGCAGTGCTCGGAAATATCATGTCCGGCGTTGTCGTGGCGACGATAATCAAGTCGATATCGTCACTGCTGACGCCGGCAGCCTGCATGGCATTCTGGCTGGCATACAACGCCAAGTCGCTGGCAACCTGATCATCGCGTGCAATATGACGCTGCGTGATGCCGGTGCGGGTTCGTATCCATTCATCACTGGTATCGACCATACGTTCCAGATCGGCGTTGGTGAGAATTTTTTCCGGTAAGTAACTACCTGTACCTGTGATTCTTGAATACATTTATCTGGCCAATTTAATTAGAAGTGGATTGAGCGTGACGGGAAAACTCTGCGACCCGCTCACTGATATGCCGCAGCATGCCGCCTCGCACTTCATCGGCGGCGCGTTTGATTGCGAAACTGAAGGCATATTTATCCGCAGATCCATGGCTTTTGATGACGATACCGCGCAACCCTAAAAAACTGGCGCCATTATAGCGGCGATGATCCACCCGGTGCTTGAAGGATTTGATTACCGGCATTGCAATCACGCCGGCCAACTTAGTCAAGAGATTCCGCTTGAATTCTTGCCGTAAATAAGTTGCCAGCATTTGAGCCAAGCCCTCAGACGTTTTTAACGTGATGTTTCCAACAAACCCATCACATACCACGACATCGGTCGTTCCTTTATAAATATCGTTACCTTCAACGTTACCATAAAAATTGAGACCGCTACGGCGCAACAGCTCGGCAGCCTGTTTTACGACTTCATTGCCTTTAATTTCTTCTTCTCCGACATTGAGTAAGCCTACGCTGGGGAACGCTTTATTTTCGACTGAGGATACCAGCGAAGCACCCATGATACCAAATTGAAACAAATGTTCGGCAGTGCAATCGATATTGGCTCCCAAATCCAGAACGTAAGTATGGCCAGTGCTGGTGGGTAAAACGACTGCAAGCGCAGGGCGATCCACGCCGGGAATTGTTTTCAAGACGAACCGGGACGTTGCCAGTAGCGCGCCGGTATTGCCGGCACTGATACAAGCCTGGGCTTCCCCTGTTTTGACAAGATTGATAGCCACGCGCATCGACGAATCTTTTTTGCCGCGTAAAGCCGCTGAAGGCGATTCGTCCATGCCGACAACTTCACTGGCGGGGTGTAGGCGGATTCTCGGACCAAAATCCGCTTTGGCGGCGTGCAACTCAGCTTCAATCGCGTCGGGAATTCCAACCAGAATGATGTTAGCCTCGGGATCCTGCCGCAAATAATCCAGAGCGGACGGCACAGTAACATGGGGGCCATGGTCGCCGCCCATGCAATCTATTGCTACAGTGATATCCAATTTCGGTGCTCTTGAGACTCGGAAAAGCTATATTTCAATGCGGTTTGTAGCAATAGGGAAAGATTTAATCGTTTTTGGTTTTGACTACTTTCTTGCCGCGATAATAACCATTAGGGCTGATATGGTGGCGTAAATGAATTTCGCCGGTATTAGGCTCAACGGCTAATGGAGGATCGGTCAGGAAATCATGAGAGCGATGCATGCCGCGTTTTGAAGGGGATTTCTTATTTTGTTGAACAGCCATGTAAATTACTCCTTAAACTTAGTTTGCTTTCTTTAGTGCCGCCAATGCCGAAAAAGGATGCGCGGGATGTGCCGGTTGCGGGTTGTCGTCCAGATGATCGTCGGTTGCTTCCAATTCAAGTGTGCTGCATTCACCTTCGGCATGACGCGATGAAATGGAAAGACTCAGTATGACTTCTTCTTCGATTAAACTGACAACATCCAATTCAGGCGTTGCTAATATTGCTTCCACACTGTCATCATCATCCGCTTGATACAGTTCAAATTCATCTTTTGCAAGCAACAGGAATGTTTCAAGATCAACAGTATGAACTAATTTATCGAGACAACGCTGGCAATTCAGGTGAATTTTGCCATTAATCTGCAAATGCAAACCCGGTTTTTCGTTTTGATCAAACCGTCCGGTGATGCAGTAAATTATTTCTCCTTCCCGGTCAAACAGCAAGTCATGCAAGCGCGCAAGTTCATCCAACGGGATTTTATCATGGTGATTACCCGCATTTTTTACAAATTCGAGGGGATCGATAACAAACCGTACAGACATAAGGCGCGCATGTTATAGTTTTTAATCGTAAGTGTCAAAAAATACAAAAGGAAATTTTGAAAACACAACAGATTACTTCAACAATAATACTGGGCTCCGGTTCGATTTATCGCAAAGAATTGCTGCAACGATTACAAATTCCTTTTGATACCTGTAGTCCGCAGATTGAAGAAGCGCCGCTGGACGGTGAATTGCCCGGACAAACCGCTTGCCGTTTGGCTGAAGCGAAAGCGCGCGCAATTGCCGGTATCTATCCGCAAGCATTGATTATCGGTTCCGATCAAGTCGCTGCATTGGGTGACAAGCCTCTGGGAAAGCCATTGAATCACCGCAATGCAACCGAGCAGTTGTGCTTGATTCAAGGCCGGGAAGTGGTTTTTTATACAGCGCTTTGCCTTTTGAACAGCGCTACCAACCGGTTGCAAAGCCATCTCTCGCCTTACTATGTGAAGTATCGGCCATTGAACGATATGCAAATCGAACATTATTTGCAAATGGAACAACCTTATCAGTGCGCCGGCAGCGCGAAATCGGAAGGATTGGGGATTGCATTGATCGAAAAAATGACAGGCGATGATCCAACCGGATTGATCGGATTGCCGCTGATCGCCCTGGTCGATATGCTGAAGGCGGAAGGGGTGCAGATTATTTGATATGCATCAATAAAAGCGTTTTTATCGTGATAATCGTCAATTGCAAAGCTAGGCATAATGTGGAATGATTATAGCGGAGTGAGATTTTCACTTATCTTTAACTGAGACATTCATGAGGAAATACAGAGCTTATCCGCTAATCGTTATGCTGGTTGTCAGCATATTGACGAACGGACTGAGCTTATCATTCCGCGGCGAAGTTTTCGCGCATGAACTGGATCATGCCCGCCATGCGTTTTCCGCTGATCCCGCAACACATCTGGAAATGCATCGGAACAACGTTTCCTGGGACGGTGTTGAATTGGATGCGGCAACGCATCTGTGTTTACATTCCGCAGGGCAATATCAACCGTTTTTCTTCAACTCCTTGCCTTCGGTGGCTGCACAGAATATAACGGAAGTCATGACCGTTTTCATTTCTGAAGCAGTTCCTGAAACAATCCCGGATTTGCCGCTCCGGCCACCCCGCATAATCTTTCCAAGCTAACGGCGTTTCGGCTGTTTACATGCTGGCTGCAAATTTTTAGTCAGCTACGGAACAGTTCAGCATGGCTCTGAACAAGAGCGTGATTCATACATGTTATGACTCTGCGGGAGAATTTCATGAATTTAAGCGACCTGAATTCCACACGGTGGGTTGCATACGGGCTGCGGGTTTTTCAGCTATGTCTTATCTTGATGTTGGCTATCCCATTGCGGATTGAAGCCGGTACCGACACTTTCAGCATTGCATCGGACCAATCCAATGAAAGATCGGCAGCCATACCGGCGAGTGATGCCGGTGATTTGACGTTACGCGATGCGATCAATTTGGCCTTGACACTTAATCCTGAATTGGCGGCATTCGCCAAAGAAATGAAGGCGCTGGAAGGCGCGACCTTACAGGCCGGGTTGTTGCGAAACCCGGAACTCACAGCAAATGTGGAAAATCCGGGCAATATCCAAAAATTAAGCGGTGATGTCAATTCGCCGGATGCCGTGGCTCAAGAGGTGGTACAACAACTGACAACCATCCGGATCGGCCAGTTGATCGAATTGGGTGGTAAACGTGCAGCCCGGGTCGATGCTGCATTGCTGGGCGAGGAGCTGGCCGCAAGGGATTACGAGTCAAGGCGTGTCGAAATCATGGCGCGAGTAGCGAATTTGTTCACCGATGTGCTGGCCGGGCAGGAGCGGCTCAGGCTCGCTGAAGAAACCCGGCAGCTGGCGCAAACGGTGTTTGATACGGTAGTACGCAGAGTACAAGCGGGCAAAGTGCCGCCGATCGAAGAGACCCGTGCCAAGGTTGGTTTGTCGGCGACTAATATAGAATACGAACAAGCTTACCGGGATTTGGTTTCGGCGCGTAAGCGTCTAGCGCTGATGTGGGATAGTGCCAATCCGCAGTTTGAAAAAGCGCAAGGTGTTCTGGAAGTTGCCGTTCCGCCGCCGGATTTTCAACTGTTGCAGCAGCGAGTATTGGACAATCCGATGGCACTGCGCGCGATGAAGAATATCGAACACCGCAAGGCCTTGCTCAAAGTCGAGGAAACACGCCGCATCCCTAATCTGACGCTGAATGCCGGTGCGGTGCATCACGCGCAATTGGGCGGCACCACGGCAGTGGCAAGCGTGATGATCCCGTTGCCGCTGTTCGACCGCAATCAAGGAAATTTGAAAGAAGCGTACCACCGGGTCAGCAAAGCAGAAGATGAGCAGCAAGCAACGGAATTGCGGCTGAGAACCGAATTGGCGCTGTCGTATGAAGCAATGTCGGCGTCCTGGAACGAAATCAATATTTTGCGAGACGAAATTTTACCGGGCGCTAAGAGCGCGTTTAACGTCATGCGTAGAGGTTATGAACTGGGCAAATTCGGACTGCTGGAATTACTCGATGCGCAACGCGTGCTGTTTCAGAACCAAGTGCTCTATGTGCGTGCGCTGGCCAATTATCAGCGCTTGGTCAATGACATCGAACGCCTGATCGCAGCGCCGCTTGAGAGTGTCAAGCCGGGAGCCAGAACTGGGCAGCAATTACCGGAGCTACCGTAATGAGGATAAACAACATGGTGAATAAATCGCGCTGGATGCCGGTACTGATCGTCATTGTCATCGGAATTGTATTGGCAGCAATGATTCTGACACTGGAGAAACCGTCGGCAATCAAATCGGCTGAGAATGGTTCTGATGCCAATGGAAAGTCGCCGGCGTCTCTTCAAGAAACCGGGCCAAGAGGCGGTAAATTGTTTACCGATAACGGTTTCGGTGTCGAATTGACGATTTTTGAAAAAGGCGTGCCGCCGCAGTTCCGGGTTTATCTGTACGACAGCGGCAAGCCGCTGGCGCCAGCGGCGGCGAAGGTTTCCATCAACCTGTCACGTCTTGGCGCGCCGATCCAATTAATCAAATTTACGCCCGAGGCGGATTACCTGCTCGGCGATCAGGTTATCGAAGAGCCGCATTCGTTCGATCTGGCGATTGTTGCCGAGCGTAATGGTCAAATTTATCGCTGGGGGCACAGTCAAGTCGAAGCGCGATTGGAAATGACCGGCGATATGCTGCGTGCGATCGGTGTCGAAATATTGACGGCAGGTCCGGCGGTGATTCATTCGACCTTGAAATTGCCGGGCGAGATCGTGGTTAATCCGAACAGCGTCGTGCAAGTCGTGCCGCGTCTGCCGGGGGTCGTGGCGGCGGTGAATTACGAAGCCGGGCAATCGGTGAAAAAGGGCGACGTGATGGCGGTGATCGAAAGTCAGTTACTGGCCGATCTGCAAAGCCAGTATTTGGCTGCGCAACGCCGCTTGGCTCTTGCCAAGACCGTGTATGAGCGGGAGAAACAATTGTGGCAGGAAAAAATTTCCGCTAAGCAAGATTATCTGGCGGCGGAATTGGCATTTAGCGAAGCCCGGATTGCATCCGATCTGGCGGCGGAAAAGCTGCGCGCCCTGGGGGTGCGGCCCGAACCGGGATTGCCTGCCAAGGACCTGACACGCTATGAAGTGCGGGCGCCGATTTCAGGACTCATTCTATCGAAAACAGTCGCCCTGGGCGCAGTGTTCAAAGATGATATGCCGATTTTTACCGTGGCTGATATGTCCAATGTCTGGACCGCCGTGACGGTTTATCCGAAGGACTTGAGCATCGTCAGAACCGGCCAGAAAGCGCGCGTGACAGCGACCGCTTACGATGTCGAGGGCGAGGGTGTCGTCACGTACATTACCACGCTGATTGGCGGCCAGACGCGTACCGCCACGGCGCGGGTGATTCTCGATAACCCCGATGGCCGCTGGCATCCGGGTATGTTCGTCAGCGTCGAACTGGTATCGGATGAAATCGAAGTGCCGGTGGCAGTTTCGGCGCAAGCGATTCAAACGTACCGCGATTGGACCGTGGTTTTTGGCCGTTACGGCGATTATTTCGAAGCACGTCCGCTGGAATTGGGTCGCAGCGACGGTCATTGGGTGGAAGTGTTGCGCGGCATAACCGCCGGGGAGCAATACGCTTCCGGCAACAGTTTTGCGATCAAGGCGGACATGGACAAAGCGGGGGCCAGCCATGACCATTAAGGAAACGCTGATTAATTGCCCGCGCAAGCGATCGATAGCGCTTGCAAGGAGCCGCCATGTTTGAGCGCTTACTGAAACTATCCATTTATCAGCGCGGCTTGATATTGGTGGCGGTCGCGGCAATGGCCGGGTTCGGCATGTACAACTATCTGAAGCTGCCGATCGACGCGGTGCCCGACATTACCAACGTGCAAGTGCAAATCAATACCACCGCGCCGGGTTATACGCCCCTCGAAGCAGAGCAGCGGATTACTTTCCCGATCGAAATGGCGATGTCCGGCCTGCCCGATCTCGAATACACCCGCTCATTGTCGCGTTACGGCTTGTCGCAGGTGACGGTGATCTTCAAAGACGGCACCGATATTTATCTGGCGCGGCAGTTGGTCAGTCAGAGAATTCAGGATGTCAAAAGCCGTCTGCCTGTTGGGATTGTTCCGGCGATGGGACCGATTTCCACCGGGCTGGGTGAGATTTTCATGTGGACCGTCGATGCCGATCCGGATGCGCGCAAACCGGACGGCACAGCGTACACACCGATGGATTTACGTGAATTGCAAGACTGGGTGATCAAGCCGCGCATGCGCATGGTGAAGGGTGTTACCGAAGTCAACTCGATCGGTGGTTACGTTAAGCAGTACCATGTTTCGCCGTATCCGGAGAAGTTGCTCGCAGTCGGCTTGACGTTGCAGGATTTGGTATTGGCGCTGGAGCGTAACAATCTCAACGTTGGCGCGGGCTATATCGAAAAAAGCGGCGAACAATATTTGGTCAGGGTGCCGGGGCAGGTGGCAAACCTGGTCGAAATCGGCGAAATCATCCTCGGCAGTAGCCAGGGGGTGCCGATCCGCGTCAAAAATGTTGCCGACGTACTGATCGGCAAGGAATTGCGCACTGGCGCCGCGACCCAGGACGGACACGAAGTGGTGCTGGGCACGGCGTTCATGCTGATGGGGGAAAACAGCCGCGTCGTTTCGCAAGCGGCTGCTGAAAAACTGGCTGAGATCAACCGCAGCTTGCCCGCCGGGGTGACGGCGGCGGCCGTTTATGACCGCACTACGCTGGTCGACAAGACAATCAGCACGGTTTCCAATAACTTGCTGGAAGGTGCGGCGCTGGTAATCGTGGTGTTGTTCATTTCACTCGGTAATTTGCGTGCGGCATTGATCACGGCATTGATTATTCCACTGTCGATGCTGTTCACCATCAGCGGCATGGTGGCGAACAACGTCAGCGCCAACCTGCTGAGTCTCGGCGCGCTCGACTTCGGCATTATCGTCGACGGCGCCGTCATCATCGTTGAAAACTGCATCCGCCGCTTGTCGCTGGAACAGCAACGATTGGGCCGGCAACTGACACCCGATGAGCGTTTCGAGATCGTCTTCGACGCGTCCAAGGAAGTGCGGCGCGCGTTGTTGTTCGGACAAGTGATCATCATGGTGGTGTACTTGCCGGTGTTTGCATTGTCCGGTGTAGAAGGCAAAATGTTCCATCCGATGGCGTTTACGGTATTGCTGGCGTTGCTCGGCGCGGTGTTTCTGTCGGTCACGTTCGTGCCGGCAGCGGTGGCGATGTTTTTGTCCGGCAAAATGATGGAAAAAGAAGGCGCGGCAGTGCAGTGGGCGAGAAATATCTACGCGCCGGCGTTGGATGCGGCGCTGAAACATAAGGAATTGACGGTCACTATCGCAGTAGTTGTGGTGATTCTGCCGCTGCTGCTGACGACGCGCATGGGCAGTGAATTCATTCCGAGCCTGGACGAGGAGGATATCGCATTGCATGCGCTGCGCATTCCCGGCACCAGCTTGAGCACCGCGATCGATATGCAAAACGAGCTGGAGCAAACCATCAAGCAATTTACCGAAGTCAGCCGCGTCTTTTCCAAAATCGGCACGGCGGAGATCGCCACCGATCCGATGCCCCCGAGCGTTGCCGATATTTTCATCATCATCAAACCGCAATCCGAATGGTCGGGTAAATACCGCAGTAAAGAAGAATTGGTCGCCGCAATGGATCAAGCGGTACGCAAAGTTCCCGGTAATAACTTTGAATTCACCCAGCCGATCGAAATGCGGTTTAACGAATTGATATCCGGCGTGCGTTCGGACGTCGCGGTGAAAGTGTTTGGTGACGATCTCGATGTCATGCTGACCATGGCCGAGCAAATCGAAAAAATCGTCAAATCGGTGCCCGGCGCAGCGGATGTGCGGGTCGAGCAAATCACCGGTTTGCCGGTGCTGTCGGTGCAAATGAACCGCGAAAAAATGGCGCGCTACGGCTTGAACGGCAGCGACGTGCAGGATGCGATCAATATTGCCATCGGCGGACGGGTGACCGGTCTGATTTTTGAAGGCGATCGCCGCTTTGAACTGCAAGTGCGGCTGCCGGAGCAATTGCGCAGCGATATCGAAACGCTCAAGCGGCTGCCGATCAAATTACCGGTGCCGGCCGCGCCTGGCGCGCAAAATATGCCGATGAACCCGGCGCTGGCGGGCGGCGGCCAGAATATTCCAGCCGCGCCACTGCCGGTGTATGTCGCGCTTGGCGAAGTGGCCGATTTGCACATAGCCAAAGGCCCGAATCAAATCAGCCGCGAGAACGGCAAGCGCCGCGTGGTGATTACCGCGAACGTGCGCGGCCGCGACATCGGCTCTTTTGTGATGGAAGCGGAGAAATTGATCGAACAGCAAGTCAAGATTCCGGCAGGCTACTGGTTGTCGTGGGGCGGGCAGTTCGAACAATTGCTGATGGCGGCGGACCGTTTGAAAATTGTGATTCCGCTGGCGCTCGGATTGGTATTTTTCCTGCTGTATACCATGCTCGGCAGTTTCCGCGACAGCCTGCTGGTATTCAGCGCGGTGCCGCTGGCAATCGTCGGCGGTATCGTTGCCTTGTGGCTGCGCGATATCCCCCTGTCGATTTCCGCCGGTGTCGGCTTCATCGCCATGTCCGGAGTGGCAGTGCTGGATGGCTTGGTACTGTTGTCATTCATTCGCGACCTGCGGCAGCAAGGATTGCCGCTGGAACAAGCGATTCGTACCGGCTCGCTGCTGCGGCTGCGCCCGGTGTTGATCACCACCTGGGTCGAATCGCTCGGCTTCCTGCCGATGGCGCTCAGCACCAGCACCGGCGCCGAAGTGCAACGCACATTGGCAACCGTGATGATCGGCAGCACGCTGTCGCAATCGTTGCTGTCGCTATTGGTTGTGCCGGTGTTGTATTTGCTGGTGCATCGAGGAAGTGAGGGGAAATAAAGAGGCTTCTGGGTATGGAACTCGAAGCTCCTCGTTGCATTGTGAGAAATACAACGAGGATAAAAAATCAACGCCGATAAGGCAAGATTGAGACTATTTTTTGCGGCGTACGCTGAATCCGAGCAAGCCTAAACCCGCCAGCAGCATTGCATAGGTTTCCGGTTCTGGAACAGCCGATACCGTTAGTGAGCTGATATAAAATTGATCCGCATGACCGCCGCCGAATTTAAAGTAAAAATCTTGACCGGTGTGACTCAAAGCGAATTGACCGACATCTTTGGGCAACAAACCTGTGGTCCAGGTGGAATTGTCGAAGCTGTATTGGAAAGTTGCATTCGAAATCCAGCCGGTGGTGTTGTGTCCTTCCGCGCGGAAACCGACGGATGACAAGTCAACGGGTTGATCGAAATGCAACCAGATTTTTTCTTTTGATGTAATGTTATCGTCGCTGGTGTCAGTCTTCAGGTGGTAAACGCCCAAGCCAGCACCGATGGCATCTTTTCCTGAAAGCTTGCCGTTGTAGCCGTTATCGTGATCTTGGACAACTGCTGCGCCTGAACCGAAAGCGCCACCATCGTAGGAGCCTTTGGCGTGTACGGTCAGGCCACCGTTGGTGAAGGTCAGATCGCCGCTGAGCGACGAGGCGATGTTCGAACTGCACAGGTCGCCGCCGCTACAAGCGATGCCGTCGGTTGGCAGGAAACCGGTATTGACGCCGCCACTGTATTTGAGGTTCGCAAAATCGAACACAACGGTTGGCATTGCAGCAACCGGCGCGCTCGTCAAAGCGAGTAATGCTAAAGCCGATAAAATACGCATTTTAATAAATTCCTTTAAGAGTTATTGTTTAGTTATTGATTCTTAATTATTCACAGAAACTCTTGGATTGCATAATTTTATCTTAATTATCAATTGTTTGAGAGTCCTATGAGCGCGGGATTATATCCACTTTTTTTGTAGGGATGTAATTTATTTTGTCAATAGGACAGTTTTACTGTTTCTTATTGCAAATGCCTTCATGCGATTCTGCTTTCAAAGATGCTTGGCACACCGGTTTTAATATCATGCGCATTAAGCCACGATTTCGAACAACGCATCGACATTGGCATCCGCTGCGATATGCTCGGGGAAAATGAATCCTCTGGAATCGCGCGGGAAGACGATGCCGATTTCGCGGAAGCAGATGTCGACGAATTCGGAGCAGATATACGCATCGTTATCGCCGTGCTTGCCGAGACCGATGGTGATGCGGGCGATGATTTTGGCGATTTCGTCTTTGTCGTATTTCTTGTTGAGCGTGTCGGCGGCTTTGCCGAGCATCTGGTTGATTTTCGCGGTATCGAACGGTGTGTTGTGCCTGCCGAGAAAGATCCGGCCATTGTACGGTTCGCCGGAATTTTCGTAATCGCTCAGATACTGGCTCAACGGCACCATGCGCACGCCGTCGTCTTCGACGCTCTCCAGCAACAGCACGCGCTCATTCCAGGTGAATACGAAACCGACGTGGCTGAACATCGAATCGGAAAAATGCTCGATGATCCGGCTCATCGGATAATTGCCGGAAGCGAAGAAGATATCGCCGGTTTGAATGTTGTTGCGGATTTGCGGGTAGGCTTTACGTTCCAGTCCCTCGAATTTTTTCGTTCCCATGATCTGTCTCCCTTTGGATGAAATGTCGCACGGCGGATTGATGTCTTGTTCCCGCATTGTCTCCCAGTCACATTACCGGCGCAATCCACCCAACAAAAACGGGAGCCTAAGCTCCCGTCCTGGATCGGATGATGAATCCGGAGTTACGCTGCAATTGCTTTTCTGCGATAAGCCACGAATCCCAACAAACCCAAACCAAGCAACAGCATGGCGTAAGTTTCAGGTTCCGGCACGGCGGAGGTGAATGTGAAATTATCCCAGCCTAAGCCGCCGCCGTCGGTGATATTGTAAATGCGGATCGAGGTCACGTCATTAAACGCAGATAAATCAACCAGATCCGGCGTATTGAATATGCCGCCCACGGTGATGTTGTTGGTTGCGGCAAAAGCGCCGTTCACAAACACGTCGACCAGCGCCTGAACACCTGAGTTGTTACTGCCAACTGCCAGAAAAGACAGGCTGGATACCGGGTCAGCAAAACTCAGAATCGTTTCGCCCACGCAATTGATACCGGGGCTACCGGTGCATAAGAAATTCAGTCCGTCACCGATATTGGGCTGGCTGCTGACGATATTGACGTTAGAGCCGGTGGATGAAAATACCACTCCCGCATATTGATTGGTGATGACGGGACCGCTGAGGCCGACATCGCCCCATTCCTCAAAGCCGATGACAGTCGGCGCCGCACTTGCAATCGAAGTCATGCCCATTGAAGCGCCGATCGAAATAAAACCGGCTGCGATGGTGCGTTTTAAAGAATTCATTGTTTTCATACTATTCTCCTGTGATTAAGAAGCAGAAAACTAACCAAAACCGGCAGTTGCTGATGACCGGTTTCGTTTACATGGTATGCCCGCTGCCGGGCAATTGCAAGAGGTATTCTTCCAATCAGTACAGTGTGTTATGTCTGTTGAGGATTTGCCATTTCTAAAAAAGAACTGGAACAATAATCGCCAGCAATTTGTTTTTTGAAATGTCACTCTGCAGCCATTGCTGAAAAATCTTCCCGCTGCTGCAAAGACGATTTATCATCGGCGCGATGGTGCGCAGTTTGCCGCTTTCTACAACTCTCCCTGGATGATGGATGACCGATAATCCGTTTGACGCTTTCCTGTCGCATCACGGCACCGACAAACCGGCGGTGGAGCGCATTGCCGTCGCGCTGCACCGGCAAGGGCTGAGCTGTTTCCTCGATAAATGGGATATCGCGCCGGGCGATGAGTGGTTGCGCAATCTGGAGCAAGGATTGCGCAACAGCCGCTTTATCGTGATTTTCTTCGGACCGCACGGCATCGGCCCGTACCAGCAAGCGGAAGCCGACGCAGCGCTGCGGCGGCAAATCCAGCAGCGTCAGCATTGCGTCATTCCGGTGCTGCTGCCGGGCGCGTCGCCCGAACACATCGCGCAATGTTCGTCGTTTCTGCAAGGCGTCAACGCCTTGAAATTTCATGACCTGGATGATCCATTGCCGTATCGTCTGCTCGTTGGATTATTGCGCGGCGAAGATCCCGAGCGCTTGCGCCAATTGATCCGCGCCGAAGCGCAAGCGCCCGCCGATCTGCTGCAAACCTTGCAGTCCTGGCTGAGCGGTTTGTCTATCGGCTGGCAGGACGGCGAATGCATCGTCAGCGAAGGCCAAGGCCAACGTTGCCTCAACATTCCCGATCTCAGCGCCAGCTTCAACGCGAACAGCATCGAATACTTGCTGAGCTGGAAAAGCCGCTTGACCGGTCTGATCGGCCGCGAACACGAATTGCAAACCTTGCACGCTTGGGCGGACGCGCCGCAACAGATCAGTTGCCGCCTGATCACCGGCGAAGGCGGCACCGGAAAAACCCGGCTGGCGTTCGAGTTCGCCCGCCAATTGCGCGAACACAAAGGCTGGCAGTCGGGTGAAGCGCAAGGGCTGAGCGGCAGCTGGTATACCGGCGGTGCGGGAACGTTGCTGGTGATCGATTACCCGGAACAGCGCCCGGACAAGGTACGCGCATTGCTGGAAGCGCTCGCGTGCCAGCCGCTGACGTGCAAACTGCGTGTGTTGCTGCTCGGGCGCAACGGCGATTTCCTGCAACAACTGACGCAAACCGCGCAAGAAATCATCGCACCCGGCTTCGAATTGACCGGCCTGGCCGATGGCGCAGACACCAATGCCAATGCCTGGCAATTGTTTCAGGAGGCGTGGAAACAATTGCACCAGCGGCAACGATGCGCCGCGCCGCCGCTGCCGCTCACACAAGCCGACTTTCACCATTGGCAGAAGCGCCACACCACGCACCAGCGTCCGCTGTTCGTGCTGGCGCTGGCCGTACATGGCATGCAGCAGCCCGGCGCGCACGAGCTGAACGCACCGGAGATTCTGCGCGCCTTGGTGCAGCAATACGAAATCAATCGACTGGTCAAGGAAGCCAAGCTGCTGCAGCTCGATCCGCATTGCCTGGTCATGCTGCGCGCGCTGGCCGCGATCGCCGGTAAATTGCCGGGTGAAGCGCTGCGTCAGTTGATCCAAGCGAGCGAAGCGCTGCCGCTCGATATCCGTCTGCCCGCGCTGAATCAGCTCAAACAAACCAGCCTGTGGCTCGATGGCGGCATTCCTGCGTTGCAACCTGATCTGCTCGCCGCCGATTTGCTGCACCACGCATTGACCGAAATCACCGGTGACCAGGCCGGTGCATGGCAATACTGCGCACTGGCCGCCGCTGCGGATAGCCGTGAAGCCAGCTCCATGCTGGGGCGGCTGATACACGACGCGCAGTTCATTTTGCAACGAACGTGGCCATTGCAAGCGTTGATCGGCTGGGTGGTTCAAGATGACGAACGCAGTGCTTTAATCGTTGTTGCGTTACGCCGGATTAAACTGGAGCGCAGCCTGCTGCCGCTGGCCATCGCAACCGGGCAAAAAGCGGTGCAAGCTCACGAGCAATTGGCGCAAGCTGATTTTGGCAGGTATGGTTCGTATTGGGCGGATAGCCTCAATAATTTATCGATTTGTTTAGTTCGGAGCGGACGGCGTGAGGAAGGGTTAGCTGCGATAAAATGCGCGGTGGATATTTATGAACAATTGATGTGTGAGTCTGACGGTGGTTCTGCTACATATGGATCGGATCTGGCACTAAGTCTGAATAATTTATCGAATCTTTTGGGTGAAAATGGACAACTCAAGCAAGGGTTGGTGACGATTGAACGTGCAGTGGTAATTCTTGAGCAACTAGCGAAGGAGAACTTTAAGGAATACGGTTTAGTATTAGCGAATAGTCTTAACAACTGGTCGATTCGTCTGGTGGAAGATGGGCAGTACCAGAAAGCTCTGGAAGTGAGTAAGCGTGCAGTGGAAATCTACGAACAATTGGCGAAATCTAATCCTGCCACATTGCTTGATACAGACCTGGCAAGTAGTCTCGATAGCTTGTCGACTTGTCTGGCGGAAAATGAGGGAGGCGCAGAAGCATTGACTGTGATCGAACGCGCGGTAGCAATCAGCGATCAACTGGCGCAAGCCAATTTCGCCGCGTACGGCCCGGCTCTGGCGGCGAGCCTCAACAACTGTTCGGTTCGTCTAGCGGAGAACGGGCAACATGTGAAAGCATTGGCAGCGAGTAAGCGGTCAGTCGAGATCCGTGAGCAACTCGCAAAGTGCGACTCCGACGCGTACGCCTCGGCTTTGGCAATGAGCCTTAACAACTGGTCGATCCGTCTGGCGGGGGACGGGCAGCGCGCAGAAGCGCTGGCAGCGATTGGGCGTGCGGTGAATATTTACGATCAATTGGTGCAAACCAACTTTGCTGCATACGGCGCGGCTCTGGCGAATAGTCTTAAAAACTGGTCGATTTACCTGACGGAGAGTGCAATGCCGACTGCTGAGGAAGCCAAACAGTTAAGTGATATTGGAACGCGGTTGCGCCAAATCAAGCGCCGCGTGCGCGACGAAGGTGTTCAGGTTCCTGCCTATCTTGCTGGATTATTTGAATCCGGCGAACCGGATGATGGCGATTGACGATGGCTGCTTGCCGGCGGTAATGGTATCGCAATCAAACCGAGCGATTAAGGAAACGCTGATTAATTGACTACACGAGCGAATCACTTCGTTGCGCGGTACTCGCTCCCTTGCCTATCTAGTAAGATATGTCTCGGTTGCTGTGTTCCGTGCGCCTCGTGCTTCATCTCGTTCGCCGAATTAATCAGCGTTTCCTTAGCGTTTTGCCGCTGTGCTATCGCTCAACCGCATGGTCAGCGCAATCCGTTTGCGCTTTTCATCGGCTTCCAGCACCTTGACCGTGACCACTTGCCCGACTTTCACCACCGCATGAGGATCCTTGATGAATTTATCCGCCAGTGCGGAGATATGCACCAGGCCGTCCTGATGCACGCCGATGTCGACGAACGCGCCGAACGCGGCGACGTTGGTGACCACGCCTTCGAGCACCATGCCGGGGTGCAAGTCCTTGATCGATTCGACGCCTTCCTTGAACGTCGCGGTTTTGAACGATGAACGCGGGTCGCGGCCGGGTTTTTCCAGTTCGTGCAGGATGTCCTTGACGGTCAGCAGACCGGATTGCGCCGTGGTGTATTTTTCCGGACGGATCGATTTCAGCGCGGATTGATTGCCGATCAGTTCGCTGACTTTCAGGTTGATGTCGGCGAGAATCCGCTCGACCAGCGGATACGATTCCGGGTGCACGGCGGAAGCGTCGAGTGGATTGTTGCCGCCTGGAATGCGCAGGAATCCAGCCGCTTGTTCGAAGGTTTTTTCGCCCAGGCTGGGGACTTTCAGCAAGTCGGCGCGTTTGGCGAAGCGGCCCTTGCTGTTGCGGTGCGCGACGATGTTGTGCGCGATTTTGCTGTTCAGCCCGGCCACATAGCGCAACAACGCCGGGGACGCGGTGTTGACGTCGACACCGACGGCGTTGACGCTGTCTTCCACCACGGCGTCGAGTGATTGCGCCAGCTGGCTTTGATTGACGTCATGCTGGTACTGCCCGACGCCGATCGATTTCGGGTCGATCTTGACCAATTCGGCGAGCGGGTCTTGCAGCCGCCGCGCAATCGACACCGCGCCGCGCAGCGACACGTCCAAATCCGGCAATTCCTCAGACGCCAGCTCGGATGCGGAGTACACCGAAGCACCGGCTTCCGACACCATGATCGACGTCAGTTTGAGTTGCGGATATTTTTTGCTCAGCTCCTTGGCCAGATGATCGGTTTCGCGCGATGCGGTGCCGTTGCCGATGGCGATCAGCGTGGCTTGATGGCGCTCAGCCAGTTGCTTCAGCGTGTGCAATGCGCCATCCCAATCGTTTCTCGGCGCGTGCGGATAAATTGTCGCGGTGTCGAGCACTTTGCCAGTCGCGTCCACAACCGCCACCTTCACGCCGGTGCGCAAGCCCGGATCCAAACCGATGGTGACGCGCGCACCGGCGGGCGGGGCGAGCAGCAGGGCTTTGAGGTTCTGCGCGAACACGCGGATCGCCTCGGTTTCGGCGTTTTCTTGCAAGTTGCCCATCAATTCCGTTTCCAGATGCGCAAAGATTTTCGTGCGCCAGGCCTGGCGCACGGTGTCGATCAACCAGTCATCCGCCGCGTGTTTCTGGTCGCGGATGTTGAATGCCCGCGCGATCATCAGTTCGCACGGATTCAGCGTCAGGTTGCGGGATTTGTCTTCCAATTCGGAATCCAGTAACAGCTTCAATTTCAAAACCCCTTCGCGCTCGCCGCGCAACAATGCCAACGCGCGATGCGACGGGATTTTGCCGATCGCTTCGCTGTACTCGTGGTAATCGGTGTATTTGGTGTCGCCGTCCTTTTTGTCCTTGGCCACTTTCGCAGTCAGTACGCCATGCGTGCGCAAATAATCGCGCAACGTTTGCAATAGTGGCGCATGTTCGGCAAAACGCTCAATCAAAATATGCTGCGCGCCTTCCAGCGCGGCAGCGGCATCCGCTACGCCGGGATTGTCGCCTTCTTCCGAGGTGAACGGCGCTTTCAGGTATTTCGCCGCTTCCGCCAGTGGATCGAGCCGCGGATCGTTCAACAGGCTATCCGCTAATGGTTGCAAACCGGCCTCATGCGCGATCTGCGCCTTGGTGCGGCGCTTCTTGCGGTACGGCAGGTACAAATCCTCCAGATGCGCTTTGTCCGTTGCGTGCGTCAACGCATCGAGCAACGGCGGCGTCATCTTGCCGAGTTTCTCAATCGTACTAATGATCGCCGCGCGCCGCTTCTCCAGCTCGCGCAAACTATGCAGCCGCTCCGCCAATTGGCGCAACTGCGCATCGTCCAACCCACCGGTCGCCTCCTTGCGGTAACGCGCGATAAACGGCACCGTCGCGCCATCGTCGAGCAATTCCACGGTGGCCTGGACTTGCGATGTTTTTACCGACAGCTCGGTGGCGAGGCGTTGTTCGATGGAAGGCAGCATGGAGATGTGTTTCGGTCGTTGAAGTGGGTAGAGATGGTAAACCAAGAGGCGGTGGGGTCGCAATATCTTACTATCGAGCGGAATTGTGCGATTTTGATCCCGGTTGCGTTAATTCATACCGCTTTATTCAATGATAATCCAATAGAGACCTTTGCACGGTTACTGCGCGGCACGATAATTGCGTTAAAAATTCGCGAAAAATGCTCATTTACCTCGTGTAAACTCCGCTTTTTCGCAAATTTTTGCCTTATTCTCGTACCGCTCATGACACCGTGCAAAGGTCTCCAATAGTTGTTGCGTTGAGCAACCGCGAGAAATTGCACTGCTACATCCCGTCCATCGATGGGTATTCTGTGTTGTCAATCAAACTGAATCGTATAGAAAAGATCCACCGCGCTGTCTTCACCCGCTTGGGTGACAACGGTGACTTTGGGCGTCAGATTGTAAGTCAATTTGGTGATACCTATCGTCGTGGCGGTTAGGCCGCGTTCATAACTCAAGTATGCGCGCGATGAGATGCGTTTGCCGATCACGCCAATTTGTCCGCTCAAAGAGCTGCCAACCCCGGCTTGCTTGAACGTGATCTCGTCGACACCGAGTGCTTGGGTAATCCGGTCGGTGAGACCGCTGCCGGATTGGCCGCCGAGTATCGAGCCGGCCGCCGACAGTAATACCGACGTATCGAGTCCGCTGGTGTCGGGTTTTCTACCCAATACGATCCAGGACAGCTTTTCGGTATCGGGAACTTCCGGCGTCGACACCAGTTTCACGCGCGGGTGACGTACTGATCCGGCGATTTCGACACCGGCTTCGACTGCCAGACCCTCCCGCACCGCTAGCACATTCAGGTTCGGATCGTCGAGCGAACCTTGGAAACTGACGATGCCGCGCCTGACCGTCAAGTCCTGGCCGTATGCCTTGAATGCGGCGTCCTGGGCGGCGATGGCGCCGGTGAGCTTGAGCGGCTGATTGCCGCTGCTGCGGGCTTGCAGTTGTCCGGTCAGACGGCCTTCCAGGCCGGAAGCACGGATATAAAACTTCTCGCCCAAATTAAGATTCATGTCTAAATCCAGCGCTAGTTTTTGCGGCTGTTGCGCTGACGGGACATTCACCAGCACGATATCGTCCGGTAACGCCGGGCGGTTTTCCGGCGGTTGCATGATTAATCCCGCATCGGTTCGTAAGCCGCCGGTGACGCTGAGACGGTTGTTTTGCAAGTGGATAGCGCCTTGACCGGAAGTGACAATCCAGTAATCGGTTTTATGCGCAAGCGGCAACCGGTCGAGGGAGAAATCGAGCTGGCCAGAAGCGCCGGTTAATCCGATTTTGCCGCTGACAGTCAACGAACCAGCCGTACCTTCCAGCGCCAGGTCGCGGAACAGGCGGTTGTCCGGCGGCGCTGCATGGGGACTGGCAAAATGCAACCGGTCGATGTGCAAATCCGTTTGCTGAAAACGTGCGGCCAGAGTACCTTGCTGCAAGCGGATTCCTTGTTCCAGTAAAGCCAGGCTTAAATTCGTACCGGCAACCGTGCCGTGGATATCGGGTTGCTGCAAGGTGCCGTGGATACCGGCCTGGATCCGCAATTCGCCATCGGCGCGCAGATTATTACCGGCTGCGTTGAGCCATTTCAAGCTGGCGAGGGTGGCGTGGATATTACCCTGTAGCGGCGATTCCTTGGCAATGGACCACTGTGTTTTCTTTGGCTGCAGCGGCAGCGTCACCTCCGCTCGAACGCTCCCCAGCGCTTCGCTGTTCAGCGCGAATTGTCCGGACAAGCTTCCGTGCCGTGCGGTTGCTTGCAGTTGCAATTGTTGCAATCCCAGCGGCTGCGGCACATCGCCGGGCAAATGCCAGTCGCCGCGTTCGCGTTGAATATGCAATTCGCCTGTCAGTTGCGCGGCGGCATCGAACTGCCAGTGGCCGCCCAATTGCAGCGGAGCGTCTTTTGCGTGCGCCGGTGTGTCGGGCAACAACAGTGCAATGCCGGTGAAATCGCCGCGGGTTTTCCAGCTGCTGGGTGTCCAGTGCAATTGCTCGATACGGACCGATCCGCTGGAAATCGACAGCGCTGCATCGTTCAGCGAAAACAACGTGGCGCTGGCCGCGAGTGCCGCCGGTGCCAGCAGGCGAACCGGCATGTCCCCGGTGGCGGAAAGCTCGGTCAACTGACCCTGCCAGCGCAGCGGCAGCCCCGGCTTTGCAGGACTCAAGCTGCCGCTTGCCGCCAATTGAACGGCGGTATCTTTATTGATAGTGGCGTTGATCGCTAGATGGTGACCGGCGGTTTTACCGTCGAGGATGGCGGATAACTGCTTGAGCGTTGCTTGTTCGTGCGCGCGGTAAGTCTCCACGGCAAGGTTCAGCGCAATGGTGTCTTTTTGATGCCATCGTGCGCTGGCGGAAATGCCCGAGAGTTTTTGTTTGCCGGGTAATTCCAGCTGTTTGCTGGTCAGTTTCCAATCGAGATCGGGCGCTTGCATCGTGCCGCGGAAAATAAGCTGCGTCTGCAAGTCGCCGGATATACCCAAACCCAGTTGCGCCAACGCTGGGGCATTCACTGTCAGTTGGGCATCGTGCTGTTCGCCGTCCATGCGGCCGTGCGCGAGCAAACGGTTTGAGCCTGCCAGCAACTCAGCCTTGCCACTGAAGCGGCCGGTACCGGTGAATGCGATCTCACCCGAACCGTTGACCGGCGATTTCCCCAGGCGGCTGTTGTGGATGGCATAGGTTAAAGTGCCACTAGCTGCCGGAAGCAATTGACCGGATGCCTGTAGGGTGGCGTTCAGGTTGGAATCGGCGGTCTGAATAAAATCCGCGTTGTTGAAGTTGATCAACGCTCCCGACACGTCAAACATTTGTTCTCCGGTCAGTTGTAGCTTGCCTTGACCGGTCAAGCGCGAGCGGTTGCGTTGTAAATTGAACTGTTCGAGTATGAGTTCACCGGCGGTATGAGTAATTCCGGCGGTCAAGCGCAGCGACCGGTCGCGCAGATCGGCACGGGCGGATTGCTTGTCCGCATCGCCGGTGAGTTCGATCTTGCCCGAGATGGCAGCGCTTTGCAGGCGGCTGTCCAATTGCTGCGGATCGATCCGCTCGACCGCCAAATCCGCTGTGAGGACGTGCTTATTCCAGTCCCAAGTCAGTTGTCCGCGCACAACGCCACCCTTTCCGGATAACGCGCGAATCTCCGGCAGCGCCAGCAATTGTGAGGAGATCAGTGCGCGGGCATGGATGGCCGACAGCGGGATGCCGCCTTGATCGAGCGGTGCGGGTGCATAATTTTCGATGTCGATATTACCTGTCAATTGCCCGGCCTCATTTTGCGTCAACTGTGCCGACACCGACAGCTTCGCTTGCGGCGCGGTTGCCGCAAAATCACCCGGATTCCACTGTTGCAGGATGGCGTGCAGTTGCGTAACCGGATTCGCGGCAAACGGTTGTAACTGCGCTTGCAGTGTCATATTGGCTGCGGGCGGGCGGCTGGCGGATTGAATCGTGAGCTGCTCCAAATTGCCGGTGACGGTGGTGTCGATGCCGCCCCATGAACCGGCGGCGATGGCGCCGATACGCGCATTCAGTGCAAACGGCGCGTTGCCGTCAAGTTCCGCTTGCGATTCGACGGTTGCCCACGGTGTGGTGAAGTTCAGTTGTTTGAGCCGGTGATACTGGCCGTCGCTTTCCAGTGCCAGTGTCAGACCGGTGATTACCGGCGTGGCATTTTTCTGGGATGCCGCATTGAGATGAATGGCATCGGCAGTCATGATTGCAATCGATAATCCGAACGGCAGCAGTAAGCTATCCGGCGGTTGCGGGGTGGCAGGCGCGGTATCAACCGCGTGCTGATCGATGCGGATCGCCGCCAGCGCCAGCCGCTGGATGTTGATCTGCCGGTGAAACAATTGCACCGGATTCCAGCGCATGTGGAGACTCTGCAGTGTCAGCGCCAGCTCAGCGTTGCTGAAATGAATAGTTTCAACGTGCAGGTCTTGCAGCGTGCCGTGCACGCCGGTCAACCGGATCGCGCCGCCGCTCCAACGATTAGCAGCGGCGGCGGCCGATTGCAATCCGGATGCGCTGTACAGCAACCAATAACCGGCAACGGACGGCAGTGCCAGCAAAAGCAATAAGCCGATCGCCAGCTTGCGATAGCGCCGCGCGGTTTTAGGGGGAAGCGGGTTTTTAGTGTGTTGATCGATCATGAACGGCTTTACCTTATCAAAAAGCGACAGCCATTGAGAAATGCACGCGCAGTGAACCGGTTTCGTGCCCGCGCGCCAGATCGAGCGCGAGCGGCCCAACCGGGCTGCGCCAGCGGAGACCGGCGCCGTAGGCGAGAAACATTTGCATGTCTTGCCAGCGGTCGGCCGCGCTGCCGATGTCGGCAAATGCCGCTGCGCCCCATTGCTGGGTCAACCAATGGGTATACTCGGCGGTACCGGTCGCCATCACCCGGCCACCGACGACGGCATTGCCTTCGTGGACACCGATGCCTTTGAAATCATAACCGCGCAGTGATTGAATACCACCGGCGCGGAACAGATATTCTTGCGGAATGCCGAAGCGTGACGAGGCCAATGTATAACCGGCCTCAGCACGCAGGAAAAATGTATCGCGCGATCCCACCGGCCACCAGCTTTGATGCCGGGCATAGGTGCGGATAAAATCCTGATCCGATAGTAATTGCTGACTGCCGCCGCCGATGCGCATCTCGGTGATATCGCCGCGCCGGATATTGACCGGATCGTCGGCCACTTGCCGCCGCCAGCGCCAATCCAGCACCAACGCTTCGTTGATTTGATTGATTGCGCCGTCGGGTTTTTTATGCTCGCGCTGCCAATTCAGACCGAGTTGCATGAATAGCGACGGTGTCTGGTAATTGCGCGAAACACCGATTTTCTGTTCGACGGTTTTCAGGCCCTCGATGTCGGTCATTTGCAGGCTGGCGCCGAGCGAATGATTGACGTTGTTTTGATCGGGCAAAGTGTCGATTCCCGCTAGAAACGTTTGCCGCTTTTGCTCGAGGCGCAGCAAACTGGTGAGATTCCAGGCTTGATCGAGAAAATTATGATGACGGTAATTGACTTCGCCGCGCGCGCCATTGTTCGAGCTGTAACCGGCGCCGAAGGCGAAACGCTGCGATTGCGCTTCCGTCAGCACGACTTGAACCGGCGCTGCTTGATGCAACGCGATGTCCGGCGAGATGCTGACCGATACAGTACTGAATTGTGGCGCTTTCTGCAGCAGGATTTGATATTGATGCAGCAAATCGCGCTGATACTCATCACCCGCTTTGAACGGCGCGAGCCGGGTGACCAGTGTTGCATCGTAGCGTTGCAAGCCGGTGATCTGGATATCGCCGAAGTAGAACACCGGCCCGGAATCGACGGTAATCACCAGATCCGCGCGCGCCTCGCCGGGGTCGACGCTGGCCTGGCTGGCGGTGATCGCCGCCGCGGCGAATGCCTGTTGCGTCAGGTCATCGATCAACGCCGATTTTGCTTGCTCCCAGATGGCGGAGCGGAACGGCTGTCCGGTAGTAAGCGGCCAAGCGGCGCGCAGCCGTTCGATGCGCTTGCGGTGGTTTTCATCGCCATTGGCAATGTCACCGGAAAATTCAATCGTGACCGAACCGACGCGCGTCAATTCTCCGGGATCGACGGTGATTTCAGCGGTCTTGGTTAAGGTTTGTGTTGCGGGCTGCGCGATGGACACTACAGGATCGAAGTAACCTTCGGTCGCCAGGATGTCGCGAATTTCCTTTTGCATGCGGTGCAGAAAAAATAATTCATCATAGTCGCTGGCAAACGGTTCCGTGGGGAGTTGAATGTATTTTTGCAGCATTTCCTTGACCGCAGCCGACGCCGACAACGTGACGATCGCCGGATTGCCGGATGATCCCGATGTTTCCTGGGCCATCGCAGGAAGGGGAAAAACGCTGGCCAGCATTAGCAGCGCAATCCAATGAAACCGGTATTTCAGAAAAGTAGTCAGCAATTGAGAATTAGAGCGATGACTTTCCGGTGATGAGAAAACCTGCCGCTGTTTTGCAAATGGATGTATGTATTGAGGTTGATAGCAGCCGAAGGGTTCCATCACGCAAGCGAATGACTCAGCGAATTGCCTGGTAATCTGTAAATTGCTCGATTGCCGCAATCCGAACCGGTCACCGGAAGTCAATTCGCGCTAACGCGACCGGAAATGACGTCAACGCGCCGGTCGCTGCCAATGAGTAAGGTGCGATAACCGCAGCGCATCGCACCGTTTTTCTGATTGATGCGCCTCCTTGCAGCCGGCGCATCCTACCGGGCTTAACCGTTTTGACAGCTTCGCGCAAAATTTCCACATGATCCAATAACAAGCGCAGGTGACGTTGGGCAAGATTGACCGTGAAGAAGTAGGTTCCGCCTTTTACATCAGCACGCCGGTATCGCATGGTTGTTCATTTCCTCATGCCAATATTTGATGTTGGGGTTCGCAGGCTCACCCCAACCTACCGGGCTTAGGTTACTTGATTAGAAAAGAGTAGGCCGCCAAAGCCGCCGTGATCAAAAATCCAACGACAGTCACAATAGGTAGTTGCTTTCCGGCAGAAAGCCAAGTGAATATGGCCGCACCGGAAACGCCCGTGACCGTAAGGACCAAAGCCATAATTGGTCCTGCGATTGCAACCAATGCGATCCATGGCTCTCCGTAGTAGATAAGAACGCCGAATAGAACAGCGCCGACTGTCAAAGAGATTTTGTGCTTCATTCTCAGGTTCCAAGGTGTTGATTGATTTTCCAATCCTCTTGAGGGCGTATGCTCAGCAAACTACTTCAACTAGTTGCGCTTGACGCCTAACGTTATGTGTGGCTGTTGCGCAAATCACTTGCCAGAGAGGTAGCAACCACCTTCGTAAGCACCAATTCCAACTGCTGCGACGGCTGTAGGGATAATCACAAAGGGTGACATAAGTACAGCACCGGCAGTGCCGAGAAAACCAGCACTGCCGGCAATGATGCCGGTTGTTCCGGCTGCCGATGCACCTGCTGCGGTTGAACCCAGCATAGCGGCGCCTGTGGTTGCGTGCGTAAGGGTATATATTCCAGCCGCCTTCATTCCTACTCCGGTTGCAGCGACTGTACCGGCACTACCCGCCACAGCACTAGTAGTAGTACCACCGATCAATTGGCTTGGACGATAGTCACAGACATCAGCAATGGCAGTTTGAGCAAGAAAGCCAGATAACAGTAAGGAAACTGCGATTTTTTTCATGTTGATCCTCCAAAGTAAAACAGCTAGCTAGAATTAGATGTATCGAAATGATGCAATTGAATGCATCATTTCGGTTTTTAATATAACAAACATTTCTAAATTCATAAACCCGTGGGAAAAATATCTTCAACTATTCACCCCAACTTCTGTATCAACTCCTTAATCCGCATTACCCGCTTATTCACATCCTCGATCTTCACCAGAATTTTCAACCGATCCTGGCCGGAGAGTGAGTATTCGCGGCTGCTTTGGATCAGTTGAATGATTTTGAGCGAGTCGATCGGCGGGTTGGGGATGAATTGCACTTGGATGCTGTCGGCGCTGGCGTCGATGCGGGTGATGCCGAGCGGTTTGGCGATGATGCGCACGCGGTGGCAGTCGAGCAAGGCGCGCGCCGGGTTGGGCAGCAGGCCGAAGCGGTCGATCAGTTCGCGTTGCATGTCGTCGAGCTGGTCGTTGTCGGTACAATTGGCCATGCGTTTGTACAGCACCAGGCGTTCGTGGATGTCGTGGCAGTAATCTTCCGGCAATAGCGCGGGCACGTGCAGGTTGATTTCGGTGGCGACGCCCAGCGGGTGCTGCATGTCGGGTTCCTTGCCTTGCTTGAGCGACTGGATCGCGGTATCCAGCATTGAGCTGTACAGGCTAAAACCGATTTCCTGCATTTCCCCGCTTTGCGATTCGGAGAGCACCGCCCCAGCGCCGCGGATTTCCAGGTCGTGCATCGCCAGATAAAAGCCGGAACCGAGTTCTTCCATCGCCTGGATCGCTTCCAGGCGTTTCTTGGCTTGTCCACCGAGCGCTTCTTCCGGCGGCGTGAGCAAATACGCGTAAGCCTGATGATGCGAGCGCCCGACCCGGCCGCGCAATTGATGCAGTTGCGCCAGGCCGAATTTGTGTGCGTTGTTGATGATGATGGTGTTGGCGCTGGGGATGTCGATGCCGGTTTCGATAATCGTGGTGCACAGCAGAATGTTGAAGCGCTGCTGGTAAAAGTCGCGCATCACGTGTTCCAGTTCGCGTTCCGGCATTTGTCCGTGGGCGACGTTGATGCGCGCTTCCGGCAGCAGGCCGGACAGTTTCTCGTACATCAATTGGATGCTGCTGACTTCGTTGTGCAGGAAATAAATCTGCCCGCCGCGTTTCAGTTCGCGCAGGCAGGCTTCGCGGATGATGCCCATCGAGAAACTGCTGACAAAAGTGCGGATGGCCAAGCGGCGTTGCGGCGCGGTGGCGATGATGGAGAAATCGCGCAGCCCTTCCAGCGACATCGCTAACGTGCGCGGGATCGGCGTGGCGGTCAGCGTTAGCACATCCACTTCGGCGCGCATTTTTTTCAGCTGTTCCTTTTGCCGCACGCCGAAACGGTGTTCCTCGTCGATAATCACCAGCCCTAGATTCTTGAAGTGCACGTCTTTCTGAATCAGTTTGTGCGTGCCGATGATGATGTCGATTTCGCCTTTCCCGAGACCGGCCAGCGCTTGCGTTTGCTCCTTCGCGGAACGGAAACGCGACAGCTCGGCGATTCTGACCGGCCATTGATCGGCGATCAGACCGAAACGATCGGAGAAATTCTGGAAGTGTTGCTCAGCGAGCAGCGTGGTCGGAACCAGCACGGCGACTTGCTTGCCGTCGGCGACTGCAATAAAAGCAGCGCGCAACGCCACTTCGGTTTTGCCGAAACCGACGTCGCCGCAAATCAGGCGGTCCATCGGCTTGCCGGAAGTCAAATCCTCGATTACGGCTTTGATCGCCGCCGCTTGATCGGGCGTTTCCTCGAAACCGAAACCTTCGGCAAAGGCATCGTAATCGTGCTGCTGCAGCGAGAATTTATGGCCTTCTCGCGCAGCGCGCTGTGCGTACAGATTCAGTAATTCCGCCGCGGTGTCGCGCACTTGCTGCATCGCCTTGCGCTTGGCTTTGTCCCACTGGCTGCTGCCGAGCTTGTGCAATGGCGCCGATTCCGGCGCGCCGCCGCTGTAGCGTCCGATCAGGTACAGTTGCGACACCGGCACGTACAGTTTGTCGCCACCGTCGTATTCCAATGCCAGGAATTCACTCATTTCGCCGGGTTCGCCTTCGCCGACGTCCATGCTGACCAGCCCAAGATAACGGCCGATGCCGTGCTGCTCGTGCACCACCGGATCGCCCGGTTTGATTTCGGACAGGTCGCGCAGGATGTTGTCGGTCGATGTCGACGATTTGCGCGATTCGCGCTCGCGGCGGCCGTGCACGTGCGTGGCGTACAATTCGCTTTCGGTGATAAAAGCGATTTTTGCAGCTTGCTCGATAAAGCCGGTGTACAGCGGCGCGACGCCGAGCATGAAAGGCTCCTTGCTGCCCAGAAATGCGGTGAAATCCTGGCAAACGACCGGATGCAAATCGTATTGCTGCAAATACTCGGCGATCAGTTCGCGCCGCCCTAAACTTTCCGCCAACAGCAGCACGCGCCCGCCGCCCATCTTGAATTGCGCGGTGAACACGGCCAGTTTTTCCAGCGGGTTTTCCACATGCCGGTTGACTTGCACCGCTGGCAGCGGTGCGCTGGTTTTTTCGCCGGTGACTTTGACATCTTCGGGCTTGACCAGCAGTTCGACACGCGCGTACGGTTTGATCTGAGCAAAAAAGCTGTCGCCGGACAGGAACAGTTCGGTGGGTGGCAATAGCGGCCGGTCGGTGTCGCCGCGCAGTAGTTGATAACGCGATTGGGTGTCGCGCCAGAATTCGTCGATCACCGGGCGGACATCGTGGTGCAAGCAGAGCAGCGTGTTATCCGGCAAATAATCAAATAATGTGGCGGTTTGCTCGAAAAACAGCGGCAAATAGTATTCGATACCGGCGGGCGTGCCGCCTTTGCTGATGTCTTTGTAAATCTGTTTTTTCGACGGATCGCCTTCGAATTGTTCGCGGAACTTGCCGCGGAAAAACGTGCGTCCGGTTTCGTCGAGCGGAAATTCGCGCGCCGGCAGCAGCCGGATTTCCTTGACCGGATAAATACTGCGCTGCGTATCGACATCGAAGGTGCGGATGGTGTCGATGTCGTTGTCCATCAGGTCGATGCGGTACGGCAGCGGGCTACCCATCGGGAACAAGTCGATCAAACCGCCGCGCACGCTGTACTCGCCCGGAGAGAATACCTGCGTGACGTGCGAATAACCGGCCAAGGTCAATTGGCTGCGCAACGCGGCGACGTCCAGGGTTTCGCCTTGCTTGAGGAAAAACGTATGCGCGGCCAGGTATTCTCGCGGCAGCATGCGATACAACGCGGTGGTGAGCGGCGCGATCAATATGTCGCAAGCGCCGGTCATTACTTGATACAACGTTGCCAGCCGTTCGGACACCAGATCATGATGCGGCGAGAAGGTGTCGTACGGCAGCGTTTCCCAGTCCGGCAGCAAATGCGTCCGTAAGCCGGGCGAGAAGAAAGGAATTTCTTCCAGCAGCCGCTGCGCATCGAGTGCATTGGCGGTGATGATCGTCACGGGTTTTGCTGGTTGCGCGAGTTGCGCCAGAAACAAAGCGTCACTGGAACCGTCAAAATCGGCATAGCGGAGAACAGCTCCCGGCGCGGGTAAAATCGGTTTTTGTTGCATTTAATAAAATTGTCTTTTTGTTGTGCTAAAAGTCATAGCCGGGTAGATGGGGTAATCATCAAAATCCGCCTATTATATGCGAGTACCGCGCAGCGAAGTGATTCGCTCGTGTAGTCAATTAATTAGCGTTTCCCTAGAAACAATGCGTAAATTTCCGTGTTATTTATGGTTTTAAACTGCCCAAAATAGCGCTATTCTTATCGTATGTAGCTTAAATCCTTGTATTTGACTTAGAATATGTAAACCGCAGTGCTGGCTAAATAGACGTGAGCGCTTTTATGGATATGAATCTATCGCAATTGGAACAAAAGATGATGCTCTCTTCATACAAGATGATTGCGGTTGTTTGTATGACGATGGCTGCTTTTGCACAAAACTTTGCGGCTGCTGCGGTATTAACCGAGCAGAATCAGCAAAAAATTGAATGGGCGGTGTGGCGATACGCCGTTGATACGCCCTTGCTGGTGCAAACCATCGACTGGTTCCGCGATTTGACGAGGAATACCCGCGAATCGGCTGCGATCGCCGAGCTTTCACGCCTGAAATTCATGCGTGCGCAACTGGAACTCGATAAAGATCACCGGATGCAATTGTTTGAGCGCTGCATCATAACGGCAGACCGGGCATTGACGATCAATCCCAATGATGTCCGCGGTCTTTTCTGGAAAGCCGCCGCCATGGGGAAAATGGCGGAAGACAGCGGTATGCTGAACGCGCTGAGAATGCTGCGGCCGATGGAAGAATTGCTGCTGAAAGTGGTCGAGTTGGATGAAAAATACGAAAATGCCGGCGCGCACCGGGCGCTGGGCCGTATGTACCACAAACTGCCGGGCTTCCCAATCAGTTTTGGCAGTAACCAGAAAGCATTGGCACACCTCAAACGCGCTCACGAGCTTTTCCCCGAAGACGTCATTACCCGTGCCTTTTACGCCGAATTGCTGTACGACACCGGCAGAAAAGATGAAGCACGCAGGCATGCGGATTTCGTGCTAGCGACACCGATTGCCGAAGAAGATGCGCTGGAATTCGCGGAATATGTCGATATCGCGCTCGGAGTCGTCAAGAAAACCGGCGGATCCAATATCCGCTTGGGGAATTACTAGAGAAACGGTGATCAATTCGCCGAGCAAGATGATAGGCAAGGCGGATGGAGCGAGACATGTCGAAATGATAGCGAGCTTCTGAGTACCACTCAACGCAGCCAATCGCTTGCGCAGGCAATTAATCAGTATTTCCCCTAGAGCTTTACCAGAATAGCCATCAACCGCCGACCCCGCCGCAAGCAGTCTTTTTTGACTTATCTCACGCTTCATATCGCTCAAATCGGATAAACTGCCAATATTCCGATTTTTTTATTGGTTGAGTGTTATGGCAGAAACGGTCATTGATTTAATCCGCCACGGTGAGCCGGCGGGCGGGCGCCGCTATCGCGGTCATGGTGTCGACGATCCCCTAACCGAGAAAGGGTGGTCGCAAATGTGGAATGCGGTTGGCGATTACTGCCAATGGAGCCATATCGTGACTTCACCGCTATTGCGATGCGAAGCATTCGCAACGGCACTGGGCGAACGCCACGGTATTCCGGTCACGATCGAATCGCGCTTTAAGGAAGTCGGTTTCGGCGTATGGGAAGGCCTCAGCCACGACGAAATCAAGATCGGCCGCGTGGACGACTATCAAGCGTTTCTGCGGGATCCGGTCAACTGCCGTCCACCGGGTGCCGAGCCGCTCGATGATTTTATCGAACGCGTCAGCGCCGCTTACGATGAAATCATCAAACAACACCCTTACGGCCGTATCTTGATTGTCGTGCATGCCGGCGTGATGCGCGCGATCATCGCCAAGACCCTCCACGCCGCGCCGAGCGGACTTTACCGCGTCAAAATCAGCAACGGCGGCGTAACCCGCATTCGCCATGCTGCTGAAGGTGGTGTGGTGGAGTTTCTGAACGGCAAATTGACTTAAGGAAATGCAGCGTACAGAGTAATTCGCGGCGTAAGCCGATTGGGTAGTGCTCGGAAATTCATCTGCCGCTCTGGTATGTCTCGTTTTTCGCGTTCCATCCGCGCCTCGCATCTCATCTTGCTTACCGAATTTTCAGCATTTCCTTAAAGTCAGAAATGCTCCCGGAAAGGCCGATGCAAAGCAATAACACGCGGAAAGCAATCGCAACCGGCACTTCTTTGTTCAATGCATTGATGATCTATAAGTAAAAATCTATCATAAATATCAGAATAATTGATTTGTTCTTATGGTTTAATCCCGCTATAGTTCGCACAAATGATTCGAATTGCCACAGAAAGAAAGCGGTTTTTCGGTAATCATCATTTTGTAATACGGTACCAAGTCATTTCCAGCGGCGGCATAGTTTGGAGTTGAACGGAACTTCATAAAAGAAAAAATCACAGCAGTAGCATCATAGAATTATCGAATTGCTGTCTGATGGTTTAATTATTAGATAGAGGAGTGAAAAATGAAATTGAAACTTATTACACTGTTAGCTGCTACGGCTTTTTTGTCTGCTTGTTCATCACTGCCTGAAGCACCTCAAGGACAGAGCAACATTAAAGTAGGTAAAAGCAATGTCTACTGGATCGATCCGGCAACGGGTAAACCAGGCGGATACATTGTTCCAAGAACGGCATCGCAAAAAACTAAAAATGACAACTATGCCGATGCAAATGAATCGGTAGTAATCAGCCGGTAATTAACCACTGGCTAAGGCTTTGTAAATAATCTGGCAATATGCGGTTTTGTTAACTGGTGAAAGTTTGGTGAATTGTTCGTCACAAGCAAGAGTATGAAACGATCAGCAAAGAATGCACAGCATTAACCAGTTGCAAGAACATAAAAATAAAAATAGCGGTAAACATTCCTTGCTAAGGAATGGATCAAATGGGCGGTTGTGATGGGTGTGAAAGTCGCAACCGCCTGCATCCAATATAAAACTACAACAACGATTAGAATTTAAATCACCGGTGATGCTGAATCAAAACGGTATCACCGTCTTTAGCAGGTACCAGGCATTCCTTTTGCATTGAGCTAACACGCTTGGCTGCTGCGTCGCAAATTAGCTTTGTCGAGCAGATCCGGCAGCGGCTTGCTGCCATTGCGATTGGCCGGGGTGGTTGCAACCGCCGGCACCAAATCGTTGCTATCTCTTTGGGTTATTGTCTTCTGGTGATAAAACTCTAAGATATTGATGTGTAGACAAAAGGACGATTACCGGGGAACGATCCAAAATATTCCGTCTCGTTGCGGCAGATTGCTTTTGTTAGGGAAATGCTGATTAATTCAACGAGTGAGATGAAGCACGAGGCGCACGGAACACAGCAACCGGGACATATCAACAAGATAGGCGAGGATGCGAGTACCGCGCATTGATGCGATTCGCTCATGCAGTCAATTAATCAGTTTCCCTAGTCTAAAGCCGATTTTTTAATAACCAACTTCAACATTTCCGTTCTTGAAATGCCCATCCAGGGATTCCAGCAAATCGTCGTGCAAATACACCCGCCAGTCGTTTCCCAATTCCAATTCGGTTATGGCGGAAACATTGCGGTAAATCAGTGTGACGGGGCAATAATGGGGGTACGGTTTTTGCGCTTGCGGGGAGAAGGGGGTCAGCAGCGTTTTGAGGCTGGCGATTAGATCGGGCGCGGCGGCGTCGCAGCGGATTACAAGCCGGCTGGCAAAGCGTGTGCGGATTCCGGCGAGGTCGTGCAGTTGCTCGGCGGTGATGCGCAGTTCGCTGTCTTCTTCACCATTGTAAGCGCGGTTGCTGACCTTCGCTTCAACGATCAGCAATTGATCTTCCTTGAGCCAGGCGCGATTGGCATCGAACAGCTCGCTGAAAACCACCACTTCGACGCGCGCTTTGCCGTCATCGAGATTGATGACACCCATGCGGCCGCGGCGCGTCATTTGCACGCGTAGCGAGTGGATGATGCCGGCCAGCAATTGCGGCTCGCGATTAGGATTTAAGCGATCAAGGCGGGTGCGGATGAAGCGCTTGAGTTCCGGCGCGTAGGTGTCAAACGGATGACCGCTGAAGTAATATCCCAATCCGATTTTTTCCTGGCGCAGCTGTTCGCGTTCGCTCCAAGGTTCGGTCTGTATCAGTTGCGTCTGCAGATGCGATTGACTGTCGAAATCTCCGAATAAATTGGCTTGGTTGCTGGCCTGGCTCTGCTGTTCGGCGGCCTCGATCGCCACGCCGACGGATGCGATCAGGCTGGCGCGGTTGGGATTGAGGGTATCAAATGCACCGACGCGAATCAGCGACTCCATGACCCGGCGGTTAGCGATACGCCGGTCGGCGCGGTTACAAAAATCAAATAGATCCGCGAAAGAACCGTCTTGCTCGCGCACTGCGACAATCGAGTTGATCGCCGATTCGCCGGTGCCCTTGACGGCGCCAAGGCCGAAGCGGATGGCTTGGTTGTCGACTGGGATAAAGCGGTAAGCGGACTGGTTGATATCCGGCGGCAGAATTTTCAGACCGTTGGCGATGCCGTCTTCAATGAAGATTTGCACTTTGTCGGTGTCGTCCATATCGGCGGACAAGCACGCTGCCATGAATGCTGCCGGATAATGTGCTTTCAGGTAAGCGGTCTGGAAGGCGATCAACGCATACGCCGCAGCGTGCGATTTGTTGAAGCCGTAGCCGGCGAATTTTTCCATTAAGCCGAACAATTCGGCGGCTTTGTCCTCACTCAAGCCGTTGGCGACTGCGCCAGTCACAAAAATGTCGCGCTGCTGCGCCATTTCCTCGACTTTTTTCTTACCCATCGCGCGGCGCAGTAAGTCCGCGCTGCCGAGGCTGTAGCCACCGATCACCTGCGCGATTTGCATGACTTGTTCTTGATAAATCATGATGCCGTAGGTCGGGCCGAGAATCGGCTCAAGGCGTGGGTCGAGATACTCAATGTTTTTCCGGCCATGCTTGCGGTCGATGAATTCCGGGATCAGATCCATCGGGCCGGGCCGGTACAATGCGACCAGCGCGATGATGTCTTCGAAGCGGTCAGGTTTGGCTTTTTGCAGCAGGTCGATCATGCCGCGCGATTCAAACTGGAAGATCCCGACCGCATTGCCTTTGCGCATCAATGCATAAGTTGCTTCGTCGTCCAGCGGCAATGTTTCCAACGAAAAGGGTTTTGCCGAAGGATCATCGCTGGGGTGCAATTGCCGGATATAGCCCACGGCGCGGTCGAGAATCGTCAGCGTGCGTAAGCCGAGAAAGTCGAATTTCACCAAGCCGATTTTTTCAACATCGTCTTTGTCGAGCTGACTGACGACCGAATCCGCCGATTCGGTGCAGTAAATCGGACAGAAGTCGGTGATTTCGCTCGATGCGATCAAGACACCGCCGGCATGCATGCCGACGTTGCGTGTCAAGCCTTCGAGACTTTCCGCCAGTTCCAGCAGGTTGCGCACGTCTTCCTCGGCCTCGGCGCGCAGGTTGAGCTGCGGTTCGAGCTGACGGGCTTTCTTCAAAGTCATGCCGATTTCGAACGGTACCAGCTTGGCGAGCTGATCGACAAAGTTATACGGCAAATCCATCACCCGGCCGATGTCGCGGATCACCGCTTTTGCCGCCATCGAACCGAAGGTGGCGATTTGCGATACCTTGCCGGTGCCGTAGCGCTGCTTGACATAGTCGATCACCAGCTCGCGCCGGTCCTGGCAGAAATCGATATCGAAATCCGGCATCGAAACCCGCTCCGGATTCAAAAAACGCTCGAACAGCAAATCGTAACGCAACGGATCGAGATCGGTGATGCCGAGCGAATAGGCAACCAGCGAGCCGGCGCCGGAACCGCGTCCGGGGCCGACGGGTACGTTGTTTTGCTTGGCCCAGTTAATAAAGTCGGCGACGATCAGAAAATACCCGGCAAATCCCATCTGGATGATGGTGTTGACCTCAAATTCCAGGCGTGCCAGGTACTGCGGCAGTTTGCCGGCGCGTATCCGATCGTCCGGAAACAGGTGTGCCATGCGTTTGTGCAGCCCAGCCGCCGCTTGGTCCCGCAGGTACTGATCGAGGCTTTCATTGTTGGGAGTCGGAAACAACGGCAAGCGATTGATCCCCAATTCCAACACCAGATTACAACGCTTGGCGATTTCAACGGTATTGGCCAGCGCGCTGGGTATGTCGGCGAACAGTTGCGCCATCTCATCCTGGGTTTTGAAATATTGCTGTCCGGTGTAATGCTTCGGACGGCGTTTATCATCCAGGGTATAACCTCCGGCAATGCAGACGCGCGCTTCGTGCGCGCGGTAATCGTCGGCATTCAGAAATTGCACGGGATGTGTGGCGACCACAGGAAGATCGAGTGTTTGCGCCAGCATCAGCGTTTGCTGCACTAGCATGGCTTCTTGCGCATGACCATCGCGCTGGAGTTCGAGATAAAAGCGGCCGGAAAACAAATCCGCCCACTTGCGGGTTTGTATCTCGGCTTGCTGCGGATTGTTTTGCAGAATGGCGAGGCCGATGTCGCCGAAGCGTCCGCCCGATAATGCAATGAGTCCCGCCGTGCCATATTCATCCGGATACAGCCATGCTTCCTTGATTTCAGCCCGGCCATGATATTGGTTCTCGCGGTAAGCACGCGATAGCAGCCGCGACAATAGTAAATAACCGGCATGTGATTGACACAGCAGGAGCAAGCGGAGCGGTTTGTTGCGATCGGTTTCGTTGGTGATCCAGACATCGCAACCAAGCACCGGTTTAACACCATGCTTGATGGCGCCTTGGTAAAATTTGACCAATCCGAACAGATTGGCAAGATCAGTCAATGCCAGAGCCGGCATTTTATCCGCCACTGTTTTCGCCACCGCATCGGGAATGCGGATTGTGCTATCCAGAATGGAGAATTCGCTGTGCAGCCGCAAATGAATAAAAGCAGGGGTGGTTGGCATGGTGTTACAATCCGGATCAACTGACACTGTCATAGATTAATCGAACGATATTTTACCTTATGTTGAAATCACCAGAACTATTACTTCCGGCCGGTACTTTGGAAAAAATGCGCATCGCCTATGCCTTTGGCGCCGATGCGGTGTATGCCGGGCAGCCGCGTTATTCAATGCGTGCGCGTAACAATGAATTCGCCTTGGAACAGATCAAGACCGGCATTACCGAAGCGCATGCGGCCGGAAAGAAGTTTTTTGTCGCCAGCAATATCATGCCGCATAACGCCAAAGTCAAAACGTATATGGATGACATGGCGCCGGTCATTGCCATGAAGCCCGATGCGCTGATCATGGCGGATCCGGGGTTGATCATGATGGTGCGGGAAAAATGGCCGGAAGTGCCGGTTCATTTGTCGGTGCAAGCCAACACGGTGAATTATATGGGTGTTAAGTTCTGGCAGAAAATCGGTTTGACGCGGGTAATTCTGTCGCGCGAGCTGTCGCTGGACGAAGTGGCGCAGATCCGCGATCTTTGCCCGGACATGGAAATCGAGGTGTTCGTGCACGGCGCGCTGTGTATCGCTTATTCCGGCCGTTGCTTGCTGTCGGGTTATTTCAATCACCGCGATCCGAATCAAGGCACGTGCACCAATTCCTGCCGCTGGGATTACAAGGTGAAAGCAGCGGAAGAAAATCCAAGCGGTGATATTCAAGAGATCGGAAAAATTGATTTCGATTTCGGCCAGGTGATGCAACAGTCGGAGCAATCCGCGCTATCCGCCGGGTGCGGACCGGTCGAGCGCCACCCGGCGGCCGATCAGGTGTATCTGATCGAAGAAAAGGAACGTCCCGGCCAATTGATGCCGATCATGGAAGACGAGCATGGCACGTACATCATGAATTCCAAGGATTTACGCGCCGTCGAGCATGTCGAACGGCTGGTCAGGATCGGTGTGGACTCACTGAAGATCGAAGGGCGCACAAAGTCTTTGTATTATGTCGCGCGCACCGCCCAAGTTTACCGTAAAGCGATCGACGATGCCGTCGCCAATAAACCGTTCGATCCGGCGTTGCTCGGTGAACTGGAAGGGTTGGCTAACCGCGGTTATACCAGCGGTTTTTACCAGCGTCACAGCACTCACGAAACGCAAAACTATCTGCGCGGCCATTCCGAATCCAACCGCAGCCAGTATGTCGGCGATGTCACCGGTTTCGATGCGGCGAGCGGCATGGCGGAAATTCTGGTGAAGAACCGTTTTCAAGTCGGTGACCGCTTGGAGATCATTCATCCGTCCGGCAATCAAGTGGTTGAGTTAGCGCAAATGCTCGATACCGCAGGGCGGCCGGTACAGGTTGCGCCTGGCAGTGGTCACCGCGTCAAGATACCGCTTGCCGGAAATATGGAGAATGCGTTTGTTGCCCGGTTTTTTTAAGGCAACACTGATTAATTGCCTACACAAGCGATCTGCTGCGTTGGGTGGTGCTCAGAAACTTGCCTATCTTCATGATATGTCTCATTTCCTGCGCTCCATCCGCCTTGCATCTCATCTTGCTCGGCGAATTAATCAGCGTTTCCTTGACATTGGTACTGAAAGAAACTGAGTATTTTTTGCGGCAGCCAATCCAATCTGCCCGGAAACGGGCCGCGCATGAATCCGGCATGACCGCCTTGTTGCGGGAATTCGAGTAGTACCGTCGACGAAACCTCGTGCGCTGAGGGCAATGACGCTGCGGGCACGAAAGGATCGTTGCGGGCATTGATGACCAAAGCCGGCACGCGGATATGCGGCAACCATTGTTTGCTGCTCGAAATCCGCCAATATTCGTCGGTGTCGCGGAATCCATGCAGCGGTGCGGTGACGAGATTGTCGAAGTCATAAATCGTGTTGCATTTTTTTAGCGCAGTTGCGTTCAGCAAGCCCGGAAATTGCGCGGCCTTTTGCAGTCCCTTGGCTTTCAGCGAAGTCAGAAAATGCCGTGCATAGACCTGGTTAAATCCGATATCCAGCGCTGCGCCGGCGGCAGCCAAATCCAGCGGAACGGAAATCGTGGCGATGCCGGCGATCATCTGATTGGCGTGTTCACCGTTTTCTCCAGCCCATTTCAATAGCACGTTGCCGCCAAGCGATACCCCGATGACATAAATGGGTTGCGAGGCAGCATGTTCGCGATGCATGCGGCGCAGCATCCAATCGATCTCGAGTGAATCTCCGGAATGGTAAGCACGCGCCAACCGGTTGGGAGTGCCGGAACAGCCGCGGAAGTGAATCACGGCACTGCGCCAGCCGTAGGGTTGCAGCGCATTGATCATACTCAAAATGTAATGGCTCGACGAATCACCTTCGAGGCCGTGAAAAAAAATAACGAGGGGTGCAGTGCGAGAACCATCGACCCAATCGACATCAATAAAATCACCATCATCGAGTTCCCAACGTTCGCGCCGGTACCGGTAAAGCGGCGAAGGTTTATTGAAGTAGGGATAGAGTGTTTGCGGATTTCCGCCTGGCAACCAAGACGGCGCGGCATACGGTTCGGTGTATAGAGGGATAGCAATTTCAGGCATAGATACTTCGCGCAAGTTGGATTGATACAAAATTTCGCAACTATACCTAAAATTGCTGCAGATTCAAAAATGATCGTGACCAGCTTTGACTGGTCACGAGATAGAGACTGGTTTTTAGAAATCGTTTGTTAGGGAAATGCTGATTAACTGACTGCATGGGCGAATCACTTCGTTACGCGGTACTCGCATCCTCGCCTATCTTGTTGATATGTCCCGGTTGCTGCGTTCCGTGCGCCTCGTGCTTCATCTCATTCGTTGAATCAATCAGCATTTCCTTAGGTTATCTTTTAATCTCCCATCGCAATCAAATTTCTTTCGTTAGAGGCCGGGTTAAAATCTCTTTCGAATCGATTGCCGGCAATGTTGCTGCGGTTTGTGGCTTTCTTTTTTGCCAGATGAACAACCGAGGCCGATTGTTGCGGATTATTATTTGCAACATTGAAGATGGAAGTGGCTCCGACCAGTTCACCGGCTTGTCTTTCCAAAGAAGCGGCAGCGGCGGCTGCTTGTTCAACGAGTGCGGCATTCTGTTGGGTGACTTCATCCATCTGCGAGATCGCTTGATGCATTTGGTCGATACCGGTGCTTTGTTCTTTGGATGCTGAAGTGATCTCGGTCATTATTCCGGTAACTTGCTGGATCGCGCTGACGATTTCATCCATGGTCTTGCCGGTCCGATCGACCAATCCGGTGCCTTCGGTAACTTTATTCACGGAATCGTCGATCAACGCTTTGATTTCTTTCGCTGCGGTGGCGCTACGTTGCGCCAGGTTGCGAACTTCGGTAGCCACCACCGCGAAGCCGCGTCCTTGTTCACCAGCCCGTGCCGCTTCAACAGCGGCGTTCAGCGCCAAAATATTGGTTTGGAAAGCAATGCCGTCGATGACTGAGATAATGTCGGCAATTTTGCTGGAGCTTTCGCTGATCATCGACATCGTGGTGACAACTTCTTTCATCATGCTGCCGCCTTTGGCGGTAATATCGCTGGCGGTTTTTGCAAGCTGATTGGCGCTAATGGAATTATCGGTATTCTGGCGGACTGTGGTGGTTAATTCCTCCATGCTGGCCGCTGTTTCTTCCAAGGAAGAAGCTTGTTCTTCAGTGCGCTGCGATAAATCGAAGTTGCCAGCGGCAATTTCCTGGGTTGCCTGACGGACGGATTCGGCGCTTTGTTTCACATCCAGGACGGTTGCGCGTAAATTGACACTCATCTGCAATAGCGCTCTTGATAGTTCACCAAATTCATCCGTGCGATTTATCGTGAACTTATGGGTCAGATCACCGGCGGCCATCGTATTGGCGACATTGATTGCTTGTTTTAGCGGCGATACGGTGTTCTTTGTCAAATCGATAGCGAAATAGAACATCAGGCATAAGCCAGCCAAAGTGACACCAGCAATCGAATTGCTGAAGGTTGAGATCGAAGACTGCGTAAGACCCCACCAGCCCAATCCGCCAACCGTCATCAAAAATAGCGCGGAGATTGCCATAAAAAGGCAGATTCGTTTGCTGATGGTCATTTTAAAAAGACTTGATAATTTACCGATCCAGTCGGTGCGAATGACTTGGCCCTTTTCGATTTTTAGATGCTTGGCTTTACCTTCCAGAATTTGGCGGTAAACCGGTATGGCTTGATTGATCGCTTCCTGGGATGCCTTGGTGCGCACTGAAAGATAACCCGTCACCACGCCATTTTTTGTGATGGGTGTTGCATTTGCAGTAATCCAATAAAAATCTCCATTTTTACGCCGGTTCTTGACGAGACCTGTCCATGGCTGACCTTGCTTGAGTGTGTTCCATAAGTCTTCGAAAGCTTCTGGCGGTACATCGGGGTGACGAACGATATTGTGTGCTTTGCCAATTAATTCTTCTTCAGAAAATCCGCTGACTTCGATAAAAGTCGGATTGATATACGTGATTCTGCCTTTGGTATCGGTGGTGGAAACAATCAGCGTGTCATCGGTAATAGGGTATTCAATGTTTGTAACTGGAAGATTGAGTCTCATGTTTAACCTCTTGTAATAATATTCTGAATTTAACTAACGCTGTGTTTTACGGTTTGAGAATCAGAAATATTTTGTCAGTTGTTTCTATTTTTATTACAGACATCAAGAAGTTATAGTAGGAATAATCTTATTCTGGTGCCTCAGTGTTTGTAATTGGCGATATCGCTATGAGTAAATGCTTGTCGATCGAATTTATATCATCAATAGGTTATTCGCTGATATCGAACCCAGACTTTGGAAGGAGTTCTGTTATTTCTAAGAATAACCTGGAAACTTGCCTTGTTTTCGGGTGATGGTCAGAAAATTATTTGAATTACTATTAACTTGAAATATTCTTTTCTTGATTGTAATCAGTGAAAACTTGTCTGATTTGAATCCAAATCGGCTTGGATGTGTAGGGGAACGCTGAATAATTCGGCGAACAAGATGAAATGCGAGGCGGATGGAACCCGGAAGTGGGATATATCATAGCGATGACGGGTTTACAAATGCCGCTCAACGCGACTTGCCCCGGCAAGTTGTGTGCGGAACCAGTTATTCAGAATTCGTTGGAAAAATTCTTATTGGTTGTAGGTTTATATAACTGGCGGAATCAAAGAGTAAATGCAATCAATCAGAAAATTCCTATATTTTTTAGATTATCAGGTAGATACTATTACGAATGATTCTCAAAACTTGCAATCCGGCCTGTTGACAATAACTGTATATTTTTAGAGATAAACCTAAGCTTCATTTTTAAGCAAAGTCGATCATAATGAATTTACGAAACGAATCCGGCAGGATTAATGATTTCATTCCTTTTAGCGGGTTAGATTCTGCAGATTTACCCCTGCCAGAAGCTGAAACTGGCGAACCGGATTGTGGAAGTAATTTTTCCAGAATTCAGTTCGTTTCCGGACTTATGCAGACAAAGAATGGCGCATTAAACTGCATCGACACGGAGTTCCACTTAAGATTACAAATTCTGGGTTGCTTGTACAATATTTCTTGCGAGATGCAAGCTGCTTGTTCCACGGATGATCTATTTCGCAAGCTGATTATGCATGTATCCATGGTGTGGCAACCAAGCGATGAAGTTTTTCCTTACTTGGAAATTAGTGATCGATTCTTTATTCAGGATGAGGCGAAGGGAAGCTTAGGAAATAAGTTATCCGTTCCGGTTAAAGTGGATGGCGAGACTGTCGGACAATTGGGAATTTTTTATCAGCACATTGAGTATCCAAACAAAGCGGGGTTTAATGTGCCGGATTTTCTTACTAGCGTTGCTCAGGATATCGGTGCTTGGTTGCAGAGAAAGAGGCTTCGTGACATGGAATTCGCTTGCCTGAATGATGTCCGGATGACCGAGCGAGCCATCAATGAGCATGCAATTGTTGCGATTACAGACTCGTGCGGAAAAATTCAATATGTCAATCAGAAGTTTTGCGCAGTATCGAAGTATTCAGCCGATGAATTGATCGGACAAGATCACCGGATCATCAATTCCGGTTATCACGCCAGGGATTTTTTTCGTAACTTGTGGTCGACGATATCCAAAGGAAAAATCTGGAAGGGGGAAATCAAGAATCGCGCAAAAGACGGCAGTTTTTACTGGGTTGATACCACCATCATTCCCTTTCTTGATGAGAATGGTTCCTCTTATCGATATGTTGCAATCCGTACCGAAGTGACCGCGCATAAAAAGTTGGAAGCCAAAATGGAAGATCAAGTTGCGGAACTGGCACGTTCCAATGACGAGCTTGAGCAATTCGCCTATGTCGTTACCCACGATCTGCAGGAACCGTTGCGTGCCATCACCAGTTTTGTGCAGTTGTTGAAAAAATATTGTAACGATCGGCTGGATGAGCGAGCCAACGATTTGATAGCTCATGCAGTCGCCGGAGCAAATCGCATGCAGATGCTGATAGACGATTTGTTAACCTATGCACAGGTAAATTCCAGTCAAGCGATGGTCGAAGTCAATTGCGGCCAACTGTTAAGTAACGTTCTGATTGATCTGTCAATTGTTATCGATGAGTGTGAAGCTACCGTGACCCATGATAAGCTTCCCGTGGTTAAGGGAATTCCTTTTCAATTGATTCAGTTATTTACTAACTTGATCAATAACGCGCTCAAGTTTAAAAGGGTGTATCCGCCTAAAGTTCATGTCGGGGTCAAAGAAAACCTGGATGAATGGGTTTTTGCGATAACCGACAACGGCATCGGCATAGAGGAGCAGTATTTAGATCGAATTTTCCGGGTGTTCCAGCGGCTGCACAGCCGCAAGGATTATTCAGGTACCGGTATCGGCTTGGCGATTTGTAAGAAAGTGGTCGAGCACCACGGCGGCAGGATATGGGTGGAGTCTGAACCCAATGTTGGATCGTCATTTTATTTCTCAATTCCAAAATAACAATAAAATAGATAGTTATGAACGATCAAAAAATAAACTGCTCCAACGTGATCCTGATTGTTGACGATAATCCCACAGATGCTATGTTGGTTCGAGAAGCTTTCGCATGCACTGATGGAAATACGGAGGTTTTTGTTGCTGAAGATGGTGTCTGTGCGCTGGAGTTTTTAAGAAAGCAAGACCCATATCTTCAAGCGCCCCGTCCCGATATTATTTTGCTGGATCTCAATATGCCTAGAAAAAACGGCATCGAGTTTTTGGCGGAAATGAAAGCCGATATTGATTTAAGAATCATCCCGGTTATTGTTTATACTTCCTCCGTTACGGATCAGGATATTAAAGCTGCCTTTCAAAATTATGCGAATGGCTATATCAAAAAATCGGTTAATTTCGACGAATGTATTGAAGTTGCGAAATCCATCAAAGAGTTCTGGTTTTCCACGTCGATTCTTTGCAGATCTTGACCGGGTATGACCAATTCCCAAATTCATATTCTGCTGATTGAGGACAATGAAACGGATGCCATTCTTGTGCAGAGCGATTTGCAGCAAGCAATGGGCGATCAGGTTTCCGTTGTTCACGCCGAACGGTTAAGTTCCGCACTGCAGTTCATTCAGGAACAATCGTTTGATTTGATTTTATCCGACCTTACTTTACCTGACAGTGATGGGATTGAAACCATTAACCGCTTGCGCAAACAGGCAACCAGTATTCCAATTGCCGTATTGTCTTTTCGCGATGATGAAAAACTTGCGATCAAGTCGATTAAAGCGGGTGCGCAGGATTATCTCGTTAAAGGCAGTCTGACAGAAGGCGTTCTTGCTCGCGTAATCCGTTATTCGATTGAACGAAAGCGTATCGAAGAAGGTGTCCGGAAAGCCCAGCAGCGTTTTCAGACCATCTTTGAAAAAGCACCGCTTGGCATTGCATTGATTAACTTGCAAACCGGCAATTATTACGATGTCAATCCCAGGTATGCAGCGATCACTGGCAGAAGCGTGGATGACTTGCTTAAGGGTAATCAATCGGATATTTTATACCCGGAAGATGTGCCGTCTTATCATAAGGATATTGAACTTTTCATCAAGCAGCGGTCACAGGATTGCAAGATTGAGAAACGAATCTTGCGCCCGGATAAGGCCGTCATCTGGATCGAAATGTCGATTGTTCCTTTTGAAATCATAGCCAACAATGAAATATCTTACTTATGTATGATAGAGGATATTACGGAACGTAAGCGCATGATTGAGAATTTGCGGCATTTGACAGCGCATTTGCAGGATGTCAGGGAAGAGGAAAGAACCCGGATTGGCCGTGAAATTCACGATGTATTGGGAGGAACGTTAACCGTTCTGAAAATGGATTTGGACTGGCTTTCCAAGAAAATTACGGCAGACCCCATGCATGAGCGGATCGAGTCACTTTATCAATTAACCGGGGAAGCAATTGAAACCGCGCGGCGGGTATCGGTCAATTTGCGTCCCAATGTACTCGATAACTTGGGGTTATATGGCGCCATTGAATGGTTGATCAGGGAATTTGAACAGCGAACCAATATCCAATGTAACTTGGAATCCATGGTTGCTAATTTGTCATGTTTTAATAAAAGTTACGAAACCAGTATTTTCCGGATTATTCAAGAAATATTTATTAACATTACGCGGCATGCGCAAGCCAGCAGGGTCGACATTGAACTGGCGGAAGAAAGCGGTGAAGCGGTGATAACGATCAGGGATAATGGCGTCGGAATTACGGAATTTCAAATATTGAATCCTGAATCCTTTGGAATCATAGGCATGAATGAGAGAGCGCAGCAACTGGGTGGAAAAATAAACATTATGGGAAGTCCGTCGGAAGGAAGTGTTGTAACATTGAGATTGCCGCTTGCGGTGGTGGCGACCAGTGACGGGGAATGCAAAAATGATTAATGTTTTGATTGCTGATGACCATGCTTTATTTCGAGACGGCTTAAAAAGAATTTTCAGCGAAACGGATGATATCGAAGTGATTGCCGAGGCGGTGGATGGTAAGGATATCATCAAGAAAGCACGGGAGTTCAAGTGGGACGTGGCGTTGCTGGATATCAACCTGCCCGATATGAACGGGTTGGACATCCTGAAGCGGATAATTTCCACGAATGCGTCATCCTGTGTTTTGGTTCTGAGCATGTATCCGGAAGAAGAATACGCCATACGGGCTATTCGTTCGGGTGCATCCGGATATTTAACAAAAGACAGTCCGACCGATCAACTGATTCATGTCATTAGAAGGCTCTCGAAGGGCGGAAAATATGTGAATCCGGAGTTGGCGGAAAAACTATTGTTTAATCCATCCATGGATTCCGCGGAGTTACTCCATACGACCTTCTCTGACCGCGAATTTCATGTATTCAAATTGATTGTTGCCGGTGAATCTTTAACATCAATTGCCAGCAAGCTGTCGTTAAGTGTGAAAACGGTCAGTACGTACCGTTCCCGCATACTGGAAAAAATGAATATGAAGAATAATGCGCAGCTGGTCCGCTATGCGATCCAACACAAGCTGGTGGAATAATAGATTGAGCAGTGGTGAGGTGGTTATTGTGTTCTTTCTGAGAAGTACTTCCAAATCAGCCTTCTGAGCATCATTAATTTCCCATGAAAGAAATGTCCGGCACCCGGAATAACGACAACGGGTTGTGATGCAGGTTCGGCCCATGCCAGTACTTCCCGAGGCAAAACGATGTCATCTTTATCGCCCTGAATAATTAAAGCACATTGCGTGGTGCCGGGGATCATCGGCGCATTCAGTTTCGCGACCGAAGGCGCAATCAAGATGAGAAATTCCGGCGCCAGTTCTTTTGCGGCAAATAATTGTACGGCGCCCCCAAACGAAAATCCCGCCAAGAGTAGCGGCAGATCGGCAAAATGATTGCCGAATTGTTCGCGGATTGCTTGCGTGACTGCCACGGCGTCTTCTGTTTCGCCGGCTCCATGTGCGAAAGTACCTTCGCTTTGACCAACACCGCGGAAATTAAATTTGACGGTTATAAAATCCAGTTCCAGCAGAGTTGTGAATAAAGTCTGCACAACTTTGTTGTCCATCGTTCCGCCATGAAGCGGGTGAGGGTGCGCAATGATGCCGATGCCTCTTGGATTCGAGGAAGGTTCGCCCAGAACGGCTTCGAGTTTTCCGGCAGGTCCGCTAATAAAAAACTTTCGATGGGCAATTGACAAGTTATTTACCCGGTTAGCAGTAGAGACGGCTGGTTATCAAATCTTGAGCCGTTCGACGATGTTACCTTTGATTAGATGCTCATCGATGATCTCATCAATGTCATCTTTATCAATATAGGTATACCAAGTTTCTTCCGGGTAAATGACAATGACCGGCCCCTCGTCACAGCGATCCAGACAACCGGCAGTATTGACGCGAATTTTCTTTTTGCCATCCAGCTTTAACGATTTAATACGTTGCTTGGCATAATCGCGCAGCTCTTGAGCGCAAAAATTATTACAACATGCTGCGCCGCCTTCACGCTGATTGGTGCAGAAAAAGACATGATATTGGTAATAGCTCATGGGTATGTCAGTGATGGAAACGAATACGGTTAGTTTAACGCAATTTGACTGATTCCTGAACAGGCAGGTGTTCTATCATGGATGCGGGATTTGTCGTTGATTGGAAACGATATTGTCTACTCCGGAGAGCTGATTTGCTGATTTGACAAACCCGTTGAATTCCAGTACTTTCGCAGGGAATTTATAGCGTGTGTCCTTTTTTCAAAACGCGCAAATGTTAGCGATAACGTTTGTCAGCGAACCGGTTGAACATAATCAGTTGAAAAGCAGTATTTTCCAGAATTCCGTATGACGATAGCATTCCTAATGCTGCGAGCGCATTTTGCGGCGCCGTGGATTTGCATGTAAGAGTGAAACCGGCTAACCAGGATATATAACATGAAGAAGGTTGCGATATTGCAGTCGAACTATATTCCTTGGAAAGGCTACTTTGACATCATTGCCGCAGTCGATGAGTTTATCGTCTATGATGACGTGCAATATACGAAAAACGACTGGCGCAACAGAAACAAGATCAAGGTGAATGGTCAAGTGCAGTGGTTAACGATCCCGGTGCGCCACAGCGTCTCAGACAAAATTTGCGATGTGAAGGTATCTTTTGACAACTGGCACGTCAAGCATTGGAAGACGCTGCAAATCAATTATGGCCGTGCAGCGGCATTCCGGGAAACAGCGGAATTTGTTGAAGAACTGTACCGGTCGCCACGGTCGCTTTATTTAAGCGAAATCAACGTGGATTTTATCCGCTCGATCAATCGCTTTCTTGGTATTGATACGATGATGACGCAATCGTCCGATTATCACTGCAGCGGGGAAAGGTCGGAGCGGCTGGTTGCGCTATGCAAGGCGGCTGGCGCTGACTGTTACTTGAGTGGGCCAGCAGCGAAGTCTTACCTGGATGTATCATTATTTGAGAAGGAAAAAATCACTGTTGAATGGATGGATTACTCGGGTTATCCGGAATATCCGCAGATGGAGGGGCCGTTTGAGCATGGCGTATCCATCCTCGATCTGATTTTTAATACCGGAAGTTCAGCCGGGTCATTTATGAAGTTTGTCAAACCGATAGCACACAGTTAATGGGGGAGTTGTTTTATGATCGAAAGCGTGACGAAAGGTAAAGTTGTTATTGCAGGCGCGGGGATGACCGGTCTGATGATGGCGCTTCGGATTAAACAGCTTGATCCGGATATCGGGGTGGTTATCTTCGACAGAGCCGACCGGCCGGGTGGCATGTACCAAAGTATCGAATATCCTGACGGCAGGCTATTTGATTACGGAATGCACCTTATCTATGAGTCTTGCAATCCTGATGTCGATAATCTTTACCGTGAAGTGATGGATGAACGGGACTGGCACATTCATGAAAATAACGAGAAGGATATTGCCGGTTTGTATTTCCGGGGGCGATTGCAGAATTATTCACATTACGTTGACCTTAGATCCTTTGACGATGTTGAGAAGAAGCGATTGCTTGGCGACTTTATGTTTAATCTCGGAGGGAGCGTTAAAGATTGCGGGCGTTCTGGATGGCAGTTCTTGTTGAATCAATTTGGTAACGAAATCGTTGAGTCAGTGCATCGACCGCTTATTCAATCTTTGTATAGGGTTGATATCGAAGCTATCGATCGATTTGCGGTTAAAGCATCAGCCTTGGAACGGGTTATCCTGTTCGATCCCGATACGATGCTTGACTTGATGAAGTCCGATCGGATACGGTCGCGCTTAGCATTTCCGGATCAACTGAATCTGCCGCCATACCGTACCAATCATCAGAAAGCGTTATATCCCAAGCGGTTTGGTATGAAGCACTATGTCGATCGATTGGTGGATACCTTGCAACAGCGCGGGGTGGAGATTTTGACGAATATCGCCGGAATGTCATTGCATTGTTCTGATGATCAAGTGGATTCGATTACAATTAACGATAAGAAAGGCGATTCCCGGAAGATTCCGGTTCAAACATTGTTCTGGTCGATAGGCTGGCCGAGTTTGGGGCATGCGCTAGGTACTGATATGTCCGGTATTGGTAAGCCCGCTGGAACGAGAGTCGTTTTCGCTAATTTCGTGTTCGATCAGATGCCGCTGATGGATCGGCTTTATTATTTTTATTGTTACGACCCGGGTTTTGCGGCATTCCGCGTTACGAATTATGTGAATTATTGTCCGGCTGCGGCAGTCGATGGCTTTCCGGTTTGCGTCGAGCTTTGGCCTTCCCGTTTGGGGTTAGATGCTAAAAATTTGTCAGATGAACAATGCCTTGCCTTGGCATTGGATGAGTTGCGTCGCTTTGGTGTGATTACCGAAAAACATGCGCTTAAATTCTCGGCGATTGAGAACAAGGGGGGCGAATTTCCATTACCGTCGATAGCTAATGTAACCGCTATCGGAGAAATTAAAAAACGGGTGCTCAGCAAAAAAATGAAAAATATAGCAGTGACAGGGATCATGGCAAGTGATGATTTGTTTTTTATCCCGGACATTTTGAATCATGCCTTCTCAGTTATTGAAAAAACTTTTACAGGTGAAAACAAATGATGAATAGCGTTACCATTGAAAAATTGCCCTTTTACTGGCGATTAAGCCCGTCCGGAGAACCTCGCAGCAACATTGTCGAGGATTTCTACCCGTTTGAATTTTCCCAGCGGCCGGAATTCGGGCTGGTGATTCAGAAACGAAACGAAGCTGTGTTGGAAGCCCTGGAAAAAATCTATCAGCAGGAATATAACATTGGCTATCTGCAGGATACCTATGAAATTGCCAGGCAATACGGGGTGGATTTTGTGCGTTTCCTTGACAAAGTGCTCGCCGATAATCCCGGAATTCACAAGGTGCTGGAAATCGGTTGCGGCGGCTGTGTCATTCTCGAAGGACTGATGAAGCGGGGTTACGATGTGGTTGGCGTTGATTCAAGCCCGTTTGCCGCAAAAGAAGGTGCAAAGAAAGGGGTGAAAGTGGTAACGGCTTTCTTCCCGACGCCGCTGGTCACAGAAAAGTTCGACCTGGCATTTCATGTAGACGTGCTTGAGCATATTCACAAGCCGCTGGAATTTCTCCAGCAAATCCGGGAAAACTTGAATCCGGATGGAATCGTCATCGTCAATGTGCCGGATGCAACCGAAAGCATCGAAATCGGAGATATTTCGATGGCGATGCATCAACATCTTAATTATTTTACGGAAGATTCGCTATCGGCGATGTTACGCAGCGCCGGCTTTGATGTGCTGAGCGTTATCAAGGCCGGCTATGGCGGATCGCTGTACGCCGCAGCGCGACGTTCAAAAGCTGCGGCAACTGAGCAGCCGGAAGCTGCTGTTGATTTTTCATCACATGACCGTTTCCCGGAGCTGGCGAAGCGTGCGCTTTCAACCTTTGATCAGTTAGTAACGGATATTCTGGCGGACAAATCTGCAAGTCTTGGATTTTATGTGCCATTGCGCACGTTGCCGTATATTGCCATGACTGGCCGTTTTTCTGGTTTTCGTTTTTTCGATGATACTAATCACTGGCATTATCGGGAGTTCGACGGTGTACCGGTGACAATTGAGAATTTTGCCGATCTGCAGAAAAAACCGGTTACGCATATGTTGATCATGAGCTTAACGTTCGGTGATGTCATTCAGAAAAAAATTCATGCAAACTTCGATAACCAAATAAAAACTTATACTCTTTCAGAGATTGCGCGCGGAACAGCATCATGACAGCGCAACAAGCCGGTTCACCGCAATTATCGGTGGTCGCAACAATCTATAATGCTGCACCGATGGTGCGGGAACTGGTCAACAGGCTGAGAACAGTGCTGGAAGGAATGGGCGTTACGTATGAAATAGTTCTGGTGGATGATTGCAGCAAAGATGATTCGCTGTATGTCATGCAAACGCTTTCTGAAGAAGATCCTCACGTTAAATCCATTGCACTGAGCCGGAATTTCGGGCAACAGGTTGCCATGAGCGCCGGCATTCATTATGCGCGCGGCGACTATGTATTGATTATGGATGGCGATTTGCAAAATCCACCAGAGGCAATTCCCTTGCTGTACCAAACCGTGCAGCAGGGGTACGACATTATTTATACGACATCGGTTAGCCGGAACAATTGGGTTGATGAAGCGACATCATGGTTGTTCTGGAAATTCATGCGCATGGTAATGAAGGTGGATATCATCAGAAGCCAGTTGATGATGAGGATATTTACCCGGAGGGTAGCGGAATATTTTAAGCGCTATCCCGAGAAGGTCCGGACTATCGTTGCTATCATCAACGATATCGGCATGAAACATAAGGTGATCGAAGTGCCGAATAACAAGCGCGCATGGGGTAAAAGTAACTACAATACGATAAAACGGGTCAATCTTGCTATTGATGTGCTGCTGGATCTTTCAAATAATCCGCTGAATATTTTATTTTACAGCGGACTGATTATCCTGGGCCTGACCGGTATTTTGTCACTGCATTATCTTTATTTGTACCTGTTTGAGAATATCCTGCCTGGTTTTACCACCATTATCTTATCAGTCCTGTTTTTTGGAAGCATTAATCTCATTTCATTGGGATTGATTGCACGATACATATCCAATATTTACACCGAAGTAAAGAACAGACCTCTGTTTCTGGTGCGTCAAACGATCAATATATCCGAAGACCAACAGTCTGGCAGTTAGAGCTGATCCTGAGAAACCGTTTCAAATAATTTCGATATTCAAGCGATCCCGCTTTATCGGACCTGTGCTGAGACAGGAATCTGGGGTGTCTGCGCAGCATCATTCAAGCCGTTGTTTCTACTGCATCCGGTTCCTATCCGTATTTCCATTGGCAAATTTTCATTCAACAAAAGAAGTTATCAAGCTTCACGTCGAATTGAATCCGAATATTATCTTTCTGAGTTTGTTCTCCTCAAAGAAGAGAAAACCAGAGGTACTGCAATGCGCTCATTGTCAGCAGTAGTGTAACCGGCATAGGGTTTGCAACACGATTGTGGTTGTGATAATCATCTGAGAAATAAAACAATTTCATTGTCGTTCGCCTCGAAAGCCATGCTTAATCCGAGCGATCAATCGCCATCCGGTTTTAAAAGAACAAAAATCTTTTCGAACCATCAGACTTAAAAGCATTTAAGTATCCAAAAAATCCGAATCAACCCCATCATGCCGGTTATCGGGGTAGCAATACAGGATTTATCTAATCAACTCTGTTTATTTCCTATCACAACGATTGTCGATATCAACCGTTGATCAAACCGATAACGGATGGATTGTTTTCTAAACTGGAGAATTCAAAAATGTTTGTGGGCTTTGGTTTAAAATCCAGGCCGCGAGCTTTGCGCATCCGGTTGCGAAGATTATTCATCTTCGTTCGCTGAATTGATTCGAATCTTAAGTGGGATATGCTGGGATGCCGAAGAAGTTAAAGTTAGTAGTTAAGTTTGTCGCAATCTTGTTGTAGCGCTGCACGATGTATTTATTAATGTATTTATTTGTTTGTTTAGAGAGGAGATCAATTGAGAAAGGTTGCGATATTACAGTCGAATTATATTCCATGGAAGGGTTACTTCGACATCATAGCTGCGGTTGATGAATTTATCCTATATGACGACGTGCAATTTACCACGCGTGATTGGCGAAACAGAAATAAGATCAAAGTAAATGGTCAATTACAGTGGTTAACTATTCCAGTAAATCACAGCCGTTCTGACAGAATTTGCGATGTGAAGATATCCTTTGGTGATTGGAATATTAAACATTGGAAGACACTGCAAATGAGTTACGGCCGTGCATCGGCATTCCGCGATACAGCCGAGTTTGTCGGAGAAATGTACCAATCGGCACGATCAGCTTATTTGAGTGAAATCAATGCTGAGTTTATCCGCGCAATTAGTAATTTTCTTGGAATTGGCACCAGAATCACCCGATCGTCCGATTATAGCTATGGTGGTGATAAATCGGAAAAGCTGTTAGCGCTATGTAAGGCAGCCGGTGCTGATTGTTACTTGAGCGGGCCGGCAGCCAGATCGTACCTGGATGAATCGTTGTTTGAAAAGGAAAACATCAAAGTTGAATGGATGGATTACTCGGGTTACCCGGAATATCCGCAGATGGGTAGCCCTTTCGAACATGGTGTATCCATCCTCGATCTTATATTTAATACCGGAAGTTCAGCAGGATCACTCATGAAATTTGTCAAACCGACTGCAAATGTTGTCAGCTAACAGTACAATGTTAGAGATTATAGTTTATTCATTATCTGACGATGCCTAACACAGTTCTTCAAAGACAATTCTTTACTGGAATTAAATGAAATTATCAACCGAACGAATTCTATTTTATGCATTTTGTGTCCTGGCAGCGTCGCCTTTATTATTTTCACATTATCCGCCAATGGTTGATGTGCCGCAGCATGCCGCGGCAATTGCTACGCTCAATAATCTCTCGCTGCCGGATTTTCCTTATCATGATCTTTATTATGTCGATTGGGTCCGTCCTTATTTAGGCGGTTATTTAATCCTTTGGGGAGCAAGTCAATTCCTGCCCATCCTGGTGGCAATCAAGCTATTGATAGCTTTAGCTGTGATTGCTACACCGTTCGTTGCATCGCTAATCCGCGCCCACTTCGGTGGCGATCCCAGATGGGATTGGTTGTTGCTCCCAATCGGTTACGGTTTTGCATTTCAATGGGGTTTTTTTAATTTCATTATCGGTGCACCATTTGTTTTGCTATTTTTGTTGTCCGCGTTTAAATACGCGGAAGCACCGAGACTAAAATCAGGGCTGTGGTTAGCTTTGTTTTCATTTGCCTTGCTGCCAATTCATTTGCTTGTAGCTGCTTTTGGTTGCGGATTGGCATTTTTATATGTCATTGCCGGCCGTTTACAGTGGAAACAGAAATTACTGGCAGCATTGCCTTTTATCAGTCCATTACCGGTTGTTATTATTTATTTAATCGCGTGGGTAAGTGAAGGTGGGCAAGCCAGCGGCGAGGGGCCTTGGGGGCTCAGTATTTATAGACCGATTGAATTACTGGCGACTGCGGTTGGGTTGACTTCCGGCAGAATAAATGCGGTTATTGCTTTACTGCTTCTCGCTCTGCCGTTTCTGCTCGGTGCCCGCATTACCAACGATAGACCAAGGCAAATGGTATTTTTAGCTTACCTGCTATGGATGATGGTTGGGCCTAATTTTATTTTAGGAAATTTTTTTACGTATAATCGTTTTTCATTGTACGCTGTCCCGATGTTGCTTGTAATTATGACAAAACCGGCGTCCACGACACGTTCTGTAAAATATGGATCTTTACTTCGTGCCTTGCTGGCTGTCGTTCCTGTAACGCTCATCGTATTGCTCTGCTTTCAGTTTGCGAACTTCGATAAGGAATCACAAGGTTACCGGGATATTGAAGCAAGGATGCAACCGCAAAAACGCGTATTGGGGCTCATTTACGATAACCAGAGCGCTATTTTCAGATTGCCCATGTATTTGCATTTTGCATCCTGGTATCAGGCGGAACATTCCGGAGCAGTGGACTTCAGTTTTTCTCAGTTTGGCTTGCTGGTTAGACATAAACCCGATGCTGCGGTAGCAGTGTCCTCACAATTTGCATGGCAGCCTGGGGCTTTTGACTGGAAAACTAATAAAGGCTGGCTTTATGATTATTTTCTTGTTCGATCTGAGGATGGCATCGATTCAAAAATCATTGAAACGGCGGAATGCACAGTCAAATATGTAACGCATAGCGGTTCTTGGTGGTTATATGAAATCGAACTTGGAGATAAAGACGATCCCGCGTCGTGCTCGGCAAAACGTACTGCAGAACTTCGACAGTAATGTCGCGGGATAAGTGATGATTCAAACGCATGAGCATCAACGATCAAGATATAGCCGGAAGTGTCATGCTAAGAGAATGTGGGCGGTTATTGGTATGAATGGAAATAACCGCGACGTTATTAAGAGTTTAGAATCGCATCTTCTAATGCAATCACAATTTCTTGTTGCTGATTGAAGTTGAGATCTATCCAAAGTGGTAGTCGAATGACCCGTTCAGCGCAGGAGTCGGTGTTAATCAGCTCGCCGGATGTCCGTCCGAATTTTTTACCGGCTGGCGATGAATGCAGCGGAATATAGTGAAAAATCGCACCGATTCCTCGGGATTTCATTTTTTGCAAAATTTCGTCGCGCGGTAGATTTTCCGATAATAGTACATAATACATATGCGCATTATGTTGGCAATGGTCAGGGATAATCGGTCTGCGTAACAAACCGCGGTTTTCCAGTGATTCAAGTAACCGGTGGTATTCATTCCATATGTCAATGCGCTGCTGGGTAATTTGTTCGGCGACTTCGAGTTGCGCCCATAAAAACGCCGATATCAATTCTCCCGGCAAGAAGGAGGAGCCAACATCCTGCCAGGTGTATTTATCTACATGGCCCCGAAAAAATTGCGTGCGATTGGTGCCTTTTTCTCGAATAATTTCGGCTTGCAATGATAAAGATGGATCATTAATGAGGATGCATCCGCTTTCTCCGGAAATAACATTTTTGGTTTCATGAAAGCTGTAAGCGCCAAGATCGCCGATGCTTCCAAGCGCGCGCCCTTTATACGTGGACATCACGCCTTGCGCGGCATCTTCGACTATTTTGATATTGTGTTGCTTGGCAATGGGTAAAATGGTGTCCATCTCGCACGATACTCCGGCATAGTGGACGGGAACAATGGCTTTGGTGCGTTCTGTGATGGCATCGGCTATCAGGTTTTCATCAATATTTAAGGTATCCGGTCTAATATCGACAAAAACCGGAACACCGCCTCGAAGTACAAATGCATTGGCTGTCGAAACAAAAGTGTAGGAAGGCATGATAATTTCATCGCCCGGCTGTATGTTCAATAACAACGAAGACATTTCCAAAGCGGCTGTGCAAGAATGGGTTAACAGTACTTTTGCGCTGCCGGTATGAGACTCGAGCCATTGATGACATCGCTTCGTGTAAGGACCATCGCCCGCAAGGATATTGTGAAAATGCGCATCCGCAATGTAGTAGAGCTCTTTGCCGGACATGTGAGGTTTGTTAAAGGGGATCATGGCATTTTATATGGACGCCTCCCGGTCTGGCAAGAGATATTTCGTGTTTTAGCGATACGAAGAATCGGCTGCAGTCTTATATCCGGCCTTATTGCAGATTGGATTTCTATCTGCGGGCCCTGATGGAATTCGCCAAGAACGCCCTCATCTCCTTGTCGTGCTCAAAGCACTTAACGCCATGCAGGTTCACGTTCTTGCGGTCCGACCTGTTTCGCCATCACACGGGTTTATCTACCTGCGCAACCTATCAGCATTCCACTCCTTTTTAGTGGTTGTTCTTTGTTATGTGGGCTCTTGGCTCACATAACCCTTTTGGTACTCTCGATCGTGCGCCAAAATCGCCCACGCCGTTCGTGCCATCTTGTTAGCCATCGCAACAATGGCCACATTCGTCGGACGCCTATGCAGCAGTGCTTCGCTCCACGCGCCTTTATCTTTGGCGATGAACATGACTGCTCTGGCGCCATGGATCAGCAAAGTTCGTAAATACGTGTCGCCTCTTTTACTGATACCTAACAGCTTGACCTTACCGCCCGTGCCACTTTGCCTTGGAACAAGCCCTACAAAAGCAGCAAACTCCCGTCCAGATTTGAAGCAATTTGCTTCACCCATCGTCGCGACCAAGGCGGTTGCCGTCAGCATTCCCACACCTGGAATCTCAGCAACCTTCCTACAAGCGGCTTGTTGTTTTTGCCAATCTTTGATTCTGCGCTCAATGTGTTGAACATCAGCCTCAATTTCATCAATACGCCTTAACTGCTCCTTAGTAGCTTTGAATAGCATGGTAGGCACGATTTCTTCTAGTTCAATCATGCGTTGTTGTATTTCTGCCACGCCTGCTTGTCGGCCACCTTTCAACGTAACACCAAACTCGTAGAGTAATCCGCGCAGTTGATTCACCTGCATGGTGCGGAACTTGATCAGCGATAATCTCATCCGGTGTAGTGCCAACATCGCTTGTTGATCTTCTGTTTTACCGGCTACCGTCCGCATCCCCGGTTGCCGTACCGCTGTCCAGATTGCCTTAGCATCTGCCGCATCGGTCTTGTTGCCTTGCACAAAAGGCCGGACAAACTTGGCGTGAATTAATCTGACTTCATGCCCCAGTGCCATCAATTTGCGCCGCCACCAGTGGGCACTACCGCACGCTTCAATTGCAATCAATCCAGCTTCACGTTGCGCCAGAAACTCCAGCAGTTCTTGCTTGCCAAACTTGCGGTTGTGTATCTCGCCATTCTCGTGTGTTACCCAGTACAGTTGAAAAGCTCGCTTTGCGATATCCAACCCATATGTCGTAAAATTCATTTCAGCCCCTCCGTCCGTTTGTGGAAAGATTCTATTATCCCCACCTTGGCACGTAGATGCCGTCAGGTCCGCGAGGGGCTCTAACTTAATTCGTATTGCTTACCCCGACTCCCCGTAGGGAGGGAAGCGTCCATACCATCTCCTCTGAAGAAAAGTGGCTTGTTTTGTTATTGACTGACTTTTTGACTATCTGAATTCTCACTGAAAACAAAAAATTTGAACGTAATGAATAAAAAACCAGCGACTATAAAAATAGCAATACCCTGTACCCATTGGTGCGGATAATGATAATAATCAACAAATATCAGAAGTAACAGAAAATTAAGCGTGTAACCCATTATATGCGCAATAACGTAACGGATCGTCGAATTCACCCAATGTCCGGTATGTTGAAACGTCCATTTGCGATTGGCTAAATAACTGGTAGTTGCGCCACAAAAATATAGTATAGACATCACCAGCTTGGGTTCTGCGCCAAAAGACGTAATTAACAGATAGACCGCATACCAGCTTAAATTGGTGATGATGCCAATCATCCCATAATAAAACAGTTGTTTGAAAGATTTTGTCAAAAGTAACATTTTACTGTCATTGGGATTGCAGATATCCGGCTGAACCACGTGATGCATCGGGTGAAAACTGCGTATTATTTTTACACATGAATCTTACAAAAAAATGAATCCGCGAGGTTACTGAAATATTTGCCAGGCAAGCAGTCCGGCGAGCAGGATCGCAATAAGAGCAAGCAACCGGTTTTGGCGTTTTTCTTCAATAATTAAATCGGCCATTCTTTTTTCCAATTCATGGTTGCGATTTTCCGCCAATGCCTGATGAATGAGGCGGGGGAACTCCGGCATGATAACGGCCCAGTTAGGCGCTTCTTTTTGAGCACGGCTAGTGAATCCGCGCCAGCCGATTTGTTCGGACATCCAGTTTTCCAGAAAGGGTTTGGCTGTTTTCCACAAATCCAAATCGGGATCCAGATCACGTCCCAAGCCTTCGATATTAAGTAATGTTTTTTGCAATAAAACCAGTTGCGGTTGGATCTCGACATTGAATTGCCGGGAAGCTTGAAATAACTGCAGCAAAACGCGCCCAAATGAAATTTCTTTCAGCGGTTTGTCGAAAATAGGTTCGCAGACGGCTCGAATGGCGGCTTCAAAATCATCCACCCGAGTATCTTTGGGAGCCCAGCCGGCTTCGACATGCGCTTGCGCTACTCGTGCGTAGTCGCGCCGGAAAAAAGCCAGGAAGTTTTGCGCGAGATAATTTTTATCCTGATCGCTCAATGTACCCATGATACCGAAATCAACCGCAATGTAGCGGCCGTCATTGCCGACAAAGATATTGCCGGGATGCATATCCGCATGGAAATAGCCGTCACGAAATACCTGCGTAAAAAATATTTCCACGCCAACTCGTGCCAACTGAGGGATATCGATACCTTGTGCTTTCAGCTCATCGACATGGCTGATCGGAATCCCCTTGACACGCTCCATGACCATCACATTGTTGCGGCAGAAATCCCAATAGACCTCCGGAACCAGCAGGAGCGGAGAATCCAGGAAATTGCGGCGTAACTGGCTGCAATTAGCGGCTTCGCGCATTAAATCAAGCTCATCGTCCAAATGCCTGGCAAATTCCGAGACAACTTGGCGCAATTTCAGGCGTTTACCATCCGACCACAGCATCTCGGCCAACCAAGCGCCGGTATCCATCAAGGCAACATCATGTGCAATAATGGTTGACAGATTGGGGCGCAAAATCTTGACTGCCACTTCGGTGCCATTGTGTAATATCGCCAAATGAACTTGCGCTACGGACGCGCTGGCGAGCGGTGTCAGATCAAACTTGAAAAAAACCTCATCAACCTTTTGGCCATATTCCGCTTCTAGCGTGGTCACTACCAAATCGGAAGAAAACGGAGGTACCTGGTCTTGCAGTTTGGCCAGTTCATCGGCGATATCCTGTGGCAGCAAATCGCGCCGGGTGGATAGCATCTGTCCGAATTTAACAAAGATCGGACCCAGCGCCGTTAAAGCCAAACGTAAACGTTCTCCGCGTGGTTTATCCAGTTTGCGCCAAAAAGTCACGGTTCTGACAATGACACGCAAAAATTGCAACCGGCTATGACTCAGAACGAATTCGTCCAATCCGGATTGAAACGCAACGTATAAAATTTTTAGGAGGCGGAATAAGCGCATGAATGATTAGAAATCGGGGGCGAGCTTTGAATCCAGCGAGTCAGTTTGTGCATCGCGAACTATTATTCATAATTACATAATTTTCGGTGTTCATTGCCGTTTGTATCATTCGCTCAATGGAAAAATTCGCTGTGTCAGCCGGTTTAATCGCTGCTCCAGCGCTTTTGCTTCCATCTGCAAATTTGCTATTTCCTCAGCCAGCTGCCGGGTAGCAACGGATTTGGTTAAGATATTAGTCTCTTCAGTCAGGTAATCTTTCAGCGACCGGGTTAAACGATCAACATTGTCAATTTGGCACTGAACAAAATTCTTGCCGGTTTGTGAGATGCGATGTGCCGGGATGTCGCCGACTACATTGCTCAAATCATTTTCGAAGATTACGCTTAAATCAATTTGCCTGCCGATATCGAGCAATTCTTCCGCCAGCGCTTGATCACCCATCGTTGTTATTTGATCGAAAACTTTAGCATCACCTGCAAGTAATCTGAACAATACCGGGTGCGCCAGTACCAATGTGGTGTCGGCGTTGCTTTCATTTTCCGCCGGTTGCATTTCCCCTGCGGCATCAATCAACATCCCAAGCGTAATCAAGGGAGGTATCTTGATACAGATCGTTTTGCCTGAGTGCTTTTGTAATCGCTTGCCTGCCCAAGCTTCGCAACGTAGTACATGGTTGACGGGATTAATTGCAACGGCTGCCAGCATTATATGTGAGAAAAAAAGATCGTAATGTTCGGAATAACAGAGAAAGCCATCGTTATTTTTATTTTATCGTGTATGCGGTTCCAGAATACTCGAATCTTAGGCATTGAGCGATTAAAATACCGGTTCGAGTATAGCACCATATCGGTGATTCATTATGCAGATCGGCTAAAATAGCGCATGTCTAGGATAACCGTTTCGCAGTAAAACCAAGTCATTCGTTCAGTTTTCTTTTCAATATAGTGTTGACTTGCGTTGGGTTGGCTTTTCCTTGCGTTGCCTTCATGATCTGACCGATTAGTGCGTTAAATGCTTTTTCCTTGCCGCTGCGATAATCGGCAACGAGTTGCGCGTTGGCGGCTAATATTTCATTCACCAATTTTTCGATAGCACCGTCATCCGAAATTTGTTTTAAGCCTTTTGCGGCAATGATCGCATCCGGGTCTTGATCAAATTCACCGTTCCACATGCTTTCAAATACGGCTTTTGCGCCTTTGCCGGAAATGGTGCCGTCATTGATGCGTGTTAAGAGCGCGGCAAGCCGCTCAGGGTTGACCGGGCAGTCGTTGATTTCAATACCGTCTTTGTTCAATTGCCCATTGATATCGCCCATTATCCAATTGGCGCATAGTTTGGCTTGTGACGGTAAGTACTTGACTGTTGATTCAAAATAATCCGCAGTCTCGCGCGAACTGGTCAACACGGCCGCATCGTAGGCGGACAAGCCGAATTCCGAGATATAGCGATTGCGGCGTGCTTGCGGCAATTCCGGCAAGGTTGATTGAATTTGAGCAATCCAGCTTGGCGAAATCTCCAATGGCAATAAATCCGGATCGGGGAAATAGCGGTAATCGTTGGCATCTTCCTTGCTGCGCATGGTTCGTGTTTCATCTTTACCAGGATCGTATAGTCTTGTTTCCTGAAGGATTGTGCCGCCGTCTTCAAGAATTTCAATTTGCCGTTGCGCCTCATAGTCGATGGCTTTTTCCAAAAAACGGAATGAATTCAGATTCTTGATTTCGCAGCGCGTACCCAACTTTTCAGTGCCGCGCGGACGAACCGAGACATTGGCGTCGCAGCGAAACGAACCTTCCTGCATGTTGCCATCACAGATTCCAATCCAGCGCACCAAAGCGTGCAGGGTTTTGGCATAAGCCACAGCCTCAACGCTGCTGCGTAGATCCGGTTCGGAGACGATTTCCAGTAACGGCGTTCCGGCCCGGTTCAAATCGATACCGGTCATACCATGAAAATCCTCGTGCAAGGACTTGCCGGCATCTTCCTCCAGGTGCGCGCGTGTCAGACGGATCGTCTTTTCCTCACCTTCAATTTGAATCGTGATGGTTCCGCCTTGCACCACCGGCAGTTCGTATTGGCTGATCTGATAGCCTTTCGGCAAGTCGGGGTAGAAATAATTTTTGCGCGCGAAAATCGATGGTGAGTTGATTTTGGCGCCGACTGCCAGGCCGAATTTAACGGCTCGCTCAACCGCGCCTTTGTTCAATACCGGCAGCACCCCCGGCAGCGCCAGATCAATGACACATGCTTGCGTGTTCGGCGGCGCGCCATAGGCGGTGGAAGCGCCTGAAAAAATTTTGGAACGTGTTGACAACTGCGCATGAACTTCCAGACCGATGACGATTTCCCACTGCATGATAGCTTTCTCGACTAACGATTGATGACGATCGATTGATGATTGTTAAAAAGGTGATTTTAAATGCCAATCCGTGACCAGCTGGTATTGATGCGCGGCATTCAGCAGATGCGCTTCCTTAAAGTAATTACCGATGATATGCAAACCGATTGGACGGTTCCTGTCGCCGAAACCGATCGGAATCGACATCGCCGGCATACCGGTTAGATTGGCGGCGCTGGTGTAGATATCCGATAAATACATCTGAATCGGATCGCCGCTTTTCTCACCCAGATTGAATGCCACGGTCGGCGTTGTCGGGCCCATGATAATGTCGCATTGTTTGTAGGCTTCGGTGAAATCCTGCGCAATCAGGCGGCGCAGCTTTTGCGCTTTAATGTAATAGGCATCGTAATAACCATGCGACAACACGTAAGTGCCGATGAGAATGCGCCGTTTGACTTCCGCGCCGAAACCTTGCGCGCGCGATTTGCGGTACATATCGGCGAGATCGCTGTATGATTCGGCACGATACCCATAGCGCACGCCGTCGAACCGCGACAAATTGCTCGAAGCTTCGGCGGGCGCCAGCACATAGTAAACCGGGATTGCTAGCGGTGCATTCGGTAACGAGATTTCGACGGTTTGAGCGCCCAGTTTGCGGTATTCATTCAGTGCGTTGTCGACAGCGCTGGCGACATCGCCGCTCATGCCAGCGGCAAAATATTCCTTCGGCAAGCCAATTCGCAAACCGGATAGCGGTTTTTGCAGATCGCGGGAATAGTCTTCGGCTTCGCGCTGCAGGCTGGTGGAATCGCGGGCATCAAAACCGGTCATGACATTTAATAGCAATGCCAGATCTTCGGCTGATTTGGCCATCGGGCCGCCTTGATCGAGACTGGAAGCAAATGCGATCATGCCGTAACGGGATACTAATCCATAAGTTGGTTTGATGCCGGAAATACCGCACAGGGCGGCGGGCTGACGGATCGAGCCGCCGGTATCGGTGCCGGTCGCGGCAGGCGCCAATCTGGCTGCAACCGCGCAGGCGGCGCCGCCAGAGCTGCCGCCGGGTACCGCGGCCGGATCCCAAGGATTTTTCACCGGACCGAAATAAGATGTTTCATTACTCGATCCCATGGCAAATTCGTCCATGTTGGTTTTGCCGATATTGACGGCACCGGCTTGATTGAAGCGTTCGATGACACCAGCATCGTAAGGTGATACGAAATTTGCCAGCATTTTTGAGCCGCAGGTGGTTAGCCAGCCTCTGGCGCAGAAAATGTCTTTCTGAGCGATTGGAATACCGGTCAACGGTCCTGCTTCCCCGGCAGCAATCATTTTGTCTGCTATCCGCGCTTGCGCCAGACTCATCTCTTCATTAATCGTGATGAATGCGTTGTATTCGGAATTGAGTTGCTTGATGCGTTGCAGAAATTCGGTGGTCAGTTCTGTGCTGGAAATCTTTTTTGCAGTGAGCTGGTTTGCGAGCTGTTTAAGGCTGTCGTTAAACATGGCGATACGGAATCGTGATAAAAATTTTTCGTTAAGTTGGTATGCTTCTCTATGTCACTTATGGTTAATGCTTTTTATTCTATGACTTGTGGAACCAGGTAGAGATCCGCTTCGACTTGCGGCGCGATTGATTGATATAATTGGTGCTGATCAGTTTCCGTGATTTCGTCTTCTCGTAACCGCTGAAAAACATTTTGCGCATGAGACATCGGTTCCACGGTTTCCGTATCAACCGCTTGCATGGATTCAATCAAATTGAAAATACCGGATAACTGCTCCAAAGTTTCTTCTGCCTCTTGATCATTAATCTCAATATAAGCCAGTTCAGCGATCCGTTTTACATCGTTTACAGACAAAGTCATTTTATATCGGTAGCCTTATATTCAAAGAAGTATTAGGGTATCATGCCGCAGTTTAACCGGCGTATTATTTTTTGCAGGTTTTATTTATCATTCGCTCTCATCATAATTACTAATATCGGATTCTGCCACTATGTTTAATTTCTTGAGCAACAGCATTCTTGGAAGTTATTTCTCAACAGACATGGCGATTGATTTGGGCACAGCCAATACGCTGATTTATGTTCACGGCCAAGGTATCGTGCTGGATGAGCCTTCTGTGGTGGCTATTCGCGAAGAAAGCGGCGCCAATGGGAAAAAAATGATTCAGCAAGTCGGCCTTGCTGCCAAGCAAATGCTCGGACGCACACCAGGCAATATCACGGCAATCCGGCCGATGAAGGATGGTGTGATTGCGGATTTTACCGTGACCGAGCAAATGCTCAAGATGTTCATCCGTAAGGTGAATCCGCCGCGTTTATTTTCCGCCAATCCACGTATCGTCATTTGTGTGCCTTACGGTTCCACGCAAGTGGAACGGCGGGCAATCCGGGAAGCAGCGTATGGCGCCGGCGCGCGTAAAGTCGAATTGATCGAAGAACCGATGGCTGCCGCATTGGGTGCCGATCTGCCGGTGGAATCGCCGACCGGTTCCATGGTGGTGGATATCGGCGGCGGTACCACGGAAGTGGGCGTGATTTCGTTAGGCGGAATCGTATTTTCCAATTCGGTTCGCGTCGGCGGGGATAAATTCGACGAAGCGATTATCAATTATATCCGCCGCAATTATGGCATGCTGATTGGTGAAGTGACCGCTGAGATCATTAAGAAGGAAATCGGTTCGGCTTTCCCCGGCTCCGAAGTCCGCGAAATCGAAGTGAAAGGCCGTAATCTGGCGGAAGGCATCCCGCGCAGCTTTACCATTTCAAGTAATGAGATACTGGAAGCACTGGCGGAACCGCTCAATAGCATCGTGAGCGCGGTTAAATCGGCGCTGGAGCATACGCCGCCCGAACTGGGAGCGGATATTGCCGAGAAGGGTATGGTCATGACCGGTGGCGGTGCGTTATTACGGGATATTGACCGGTTGTTGATGGAAGAAACCGGTTTATCGGTGATCGTTGCCGATGATCCGTTGACTTGCGTGGTGCGTGGCGCTGGCATCGCTCTGGAAAATATGGACCGATCAATCGGTATTTTTGCTCGCGACTAATTAGTGCTTTAATTTTCAGGTTTTTCTTGCGTGCCGGTCTGGAAAAGATTCAATGATTGAGTACGAGACGTAATGGAAAAAACGCCTCAGTTTTTCAGAAATGGCCCCGGTCCGTTTGCACGATTATTGGTATTTGCATTACTTTCATGTGTGTTGATTGCCGAAGATGTCCGTTTTAAGTTTTTCCCGCAGTTGCGGCAGACAATAGGTATGCTTATTCATCCTTTGCAGAAAATTGCTTATTTTCCTGCGACCGTTTATGACCAGTTGGAAAAGTTTGTTGGCAGTTTTTACTTGCTGGAAGAAAATGCCAAACTGCGTCAACTGTACTGGGACCGGCGCGAACAATTGTTGAAACTGGAAGCGCTGGAAGCCGAGAATCTGCATTTGCGCAAACTATTGGGAGCCATTCAGCAAATTCAAGCCAATATCAAAACCAGAACTGTTTTGGCGGAGATCCTGTCTACACCGCGCGATCCCTTTAACCATAAAATTACGATCAATAAAGGCAGCTTTCACGGGATTCAGCTAGGACAAGCGGTTATTGATGATAAAGGAATCATTGGGCAGGTGACGCAGCTTTATCCATGGTCTGCCGAAGTGACGCTGCTGACCGATAAAGATCATGCTGTGCCAGTGCAAGTCACCCGTAACGGGTTACGTTCAATCATTTCGGGCAGCGGCAAGAATAATGAATTGGAATTGCGTTACTTGTCGGTGAATACCGATATTCAGCGCGGCGATCTGTTGGTTACTTCCGGAATCGGGGGCGTTTATCCGCCGGGTATTCCGGTTGCCATTGTTGAAAGGATCGGGCACGATCCAGTCGGTGATTTTGCGCTGATTATCAGCACGCCGGTGGCAGGCGTGGAACGAAACCGGCAGGTATTGGTTTTATCCTTAGTACAATCGGAGCTTAACGAGTCTGGTGAGGTACCGGCAATTGAACCGGGAGAGGAATAAAGAAAACAACGCTATTCAGGAAAACTTTTTAGAGCAGGATATGTATTTGCCTGCGAGTAGCTGGTTTGTCGCTATGAGTTTGGTAGCAGCCCTGATTCTGAATTTCTTGCCGTTACCTGAAGAAATTTCGTTTCTGCGGCCTGATTTCGTGGCACTCTTACTCGCTTTCTGGAATATCAATCATCCGAACAGAATGGGCATGGGTGTGGCTTTTGGCATGGGTCTCATGATGGATGTCGGCAATGTCAGTATACTGGGGCAGCATGCCTTGGCCTATTGCATGGTTGTTTATCTCACGACAATCTTCGGACGTCGTTTAAGGTTGTTTGGTTTGTTGCAGCAAGCGCCGCAAGTGGGCCTGGTGTTGTTCATTATGCAAATCGTTATCATGCTGGTTGCCACATCCACCGGCGCACCAATCACCGATTGGCAATTTTTTATCGCTGCGGTGTCCGGTAGTATTATCTGGGTGCCGATGTCTTGGCTGCTGACATGGTTGCTGCAGCCCAAACCCGATCCCGATGCGTTATGAAGCAACACGTTGAGTTACGCAACCTTCCTGTCGAATTAAACAAATTCCGGATCCGGCTTGCCATCAGCGCGGGTTTTATGCTGATGTTATTTCTAGTCCTCTATGCACGATTTTATTATCTGCAGGTTACGCAACAAGAGCACTATCATACCCTGGCGGAAGCGAATCGTATTTCCATTCTTCCGGTAGTGCCCAACAGGGGCTTGATTCTTGACCGGAATGGCCGGGCGCTGGCGCAAAACTACTCGGCTTACACCTTGGAAGTGGTACCCAGTAAAATCAGTGATCTTGACGCCACTTTGGATGAATTGGCGGCATTGATCGAAATTACTTCAACGGACCGGCAGCGCTTTAAGAAATTATTGAAAGAAAGCAAGCGCTTCAAAAGTCTTCCCATCAGGAGCCGCTTGACAGATGTGGAGATTGCGACCTTTGCCGCAAACCGTTATCGTTTTCCGGGGATTGAAATCAAAGCACGGGTATTTCGTCAGTACCCGGAGAAAGAAATTGTGTCGCATGTGATCGGCTATATCAGCCGCATCAATGACCAGGATCTCGAATATCTGGAGCGTAGCGGAGAACTCCGCAATTATCGCGGTTCGCAGCATATCGGGAAAATCGGCATTGAGCAGAGCTATGAGAAACAATTGCATGGTATCACGGGTTTCGAGGAAGTGGAAACCGACGCGGCGGGGCGCTCGATTCGCGTTTTGTCCCGGACGCCGCCGATTCCTGGCAGCAATCTGATTCTTTCTTTGGATTTAGGGCTACAGCAAGCTGCAGAACAAGCTTTTGGCGACCGCCGCGGCGCACTGGTCGCCCTGGATCCGAATAACGGTGAAGTGCTGGCATTTGTCAGTAAGCCCGGATATGACAATAATCTTTTTATCGGCGGTATTGATCATGAGAACTGGAAGTTGCTGAATGGATCGATTGACCGGCCGCTCAATAACCGGGCATTGCGCGGTGTCTATCCGCCAGGATCGACATTCAAGCCGTTCATGGCGCTTGCTGCATTGGAATTGGGAAAGCGAACACCGGAATACAGTATGAATGATCCCGGTTTTTTTTCGTTGCCGGGAGTCGACCGGCGTTATCGCGATTGGAAACCGGGCGGCCACGGCAGGGTCGATTTGCATAAATCCATCGTTGTATCGTGCGATACCTATTATTACAGTCTCGCAAACGATCTTGGCATCGATAATATTTATAGTTTTATCAGCCAATTCGGACTGGGCCGCAAAACGGGTATTGATGTTGAAGGCGAAGTATCCGGGCTATTGCCGTCGGCAGCCTGGAAAATGAGTCAATACAAACAAAAGTGGTATGCCGGGGATACTATCTCGGTTTCAATCGGTCAAGGGTACAATTTGACGACCCCTTTGCAACTGGCTTTTGCAACGATGCTGATTGCCAATGAAGGCAAGGCTTACCGGCCGCATTTTGTTAAACAGATTCAGGACAGTCAAACCGGCGAAATCGAGGAAATTCCGGCGCAATTAATGTATACCCTGAATTTAAAGCCAAGGCATCTGGAAGTTGTCAAACAAGCATTGGTGGATGTTACCAAGCCGGGTGGAACAGCAGCGAGAGCCGGCGCCAATGCGGCTTATACCTTCGCGGGAAAGACCGGAACGTCGCAAGTCATTGGCATCAAACAGGGAGAGCGTTACGATGAGAAACGCATCAATGAGCGGCACCGCGATCACGCGATGTTTATCGCGTACGCTCCCGCAGAAAATCCCCAAATCGCTCTAGCGGTGTTGGTAGAAAATACCGGAACCGGCGGTTCGACGGCGGCGCCGATTGCCAGGCAAGTATTCGATTATTATCTGTTAGGAAAAATGCCGGAAACAGCGCTAGCGCAAGCGGCCGGTCCGGCTGGTGATCGTGGTCATGATCACTTGTGAGAAAACGGTCGTTGAGTCTTAAACGATCGTCCAATATCGACAATCAATTCATTATTGCATGATAGAAGTTAAGACCATTTGGCATTACCTGACGCGCTATGTCGATAGTTTTTTGCTGATCGGATTGGTGGCGCTGATGTCCGTCGGACTGTTCGTGCTCTATAGCGCTACCGGTGCCAATATGGCGCGGGTCAGCAATCAATTTGTCAATATGCTGATAGCGTTGGTGATCATGTGGCTGGTTGCGAATATTCCTTTGCAGCAAATCATGCGCTTGGCATTACCGCTTTATCTGTTGGGACTTGCATTACTTGTCGGCGTGGCGCTGTTTGGAGAGATCAATAATGGCGCCCGGCGCTGGCTGAATATTGGAATTACCCGGATTCAGCCGTCGGAATTGATGAAAATCGCCATTCCGCTGATGATGGCGTGGTATTTTGATAAGCATGAAATTACCTTACGCTTGCGTGACTATCTCGGTGCCACGATTTTGCTGTTGCTGCCGGTGCTTTTGATTTTGCGGCAGCCAGATTTGGGAACGGCTTTATTGATCGCTGCCAGCGGCTTCTTCGTGCTGTTTTTGGCGGGCTTGTCTTGGCGTATCATAGCGGGGTTATTGTTGACGGTATCGGCCAGTCTGCCGGTTCTTTGGACATTCATGCATGACTATCAGCGCCGCCGCATCATGACATTGCTGGATCCGACGCAAGATCCGCTAGGGGCCGGTTATCATACGATCCAATCGTCAATTGCGATCGGTTCCGGCGGTATTAGCGGCAAAGGCTGGTTAAACGGTACGCAAACGCAACTGGATTTCTTACCCGAGCAAAGCACGGATTTTATTTTCGCGGTCTTTTCCGAAGAATTTGGTCTTATCGGTAATACCATGTTATTATTGCTTTATTTTCTGGTAATCGGACGTTGTTTGATTATCACCGCAAACGCTTCAACACAATTTACGAGATTGATTGCCGGTTCCATTACACTCACATTCTTTACGTATATTTTTGTAAACATGGGCATGGTGAGCGGCATTCTGCCGATTGTGGGAGTACCGCTGCCGCTGATCAGTTACGGTGGCACTTCGATGGTGACGATGTTACTGGGTTTTGGTATTTTGATGAGTATTCAGACACACCCCAAGCTTGTCAAAACATAACAAACACGAATTCAGTTTTGCAGGAGGTAGTTGTAATTGTTTATATTCAAACCGTTCGCAAATATAAATAGATTGTTGCTGGCGTTGCTAATAGTGATATTGTCCGCTTGCAGCAGCACACCGCAATACAACCAGCAATCTTCCATTCAAAAAAAACCGGATGCAGTCAATGCGGTCTTACCGGATTCGAAATATCGCTTAGCGGCCGGTAGCAAACGTGGCGGCGGTTATTACCTTGATGATGGTCCCGAAGACAACCCTCCACCAAATTTGCATCTGGTTCCAGACGCTGTTCCCAAAACCGAGCCGCTCCGATCGGCAAATATGCAACCGTATGTTGCTTTGGGTAAAACTTTTAAGCCGATGACTGAATTGACACCTTATAAAAAGCGAGGAATCGCTTCTTGGTATGGGCGCCGGTATCATGGAAATAATACCGCGTCGGGTGAAGTCTACGATATGTACGCGATGACCGCAGCGCACCCGACACTGCCATTACCCAGCTATGCCCGGGTAACCAATCTGGACAACGGTAAAACGGTGATCGTGCGGCTCAACGACCGTGGTCCGTTTCTTGCGGATCGTGTAATTGATTTGTCCTACACGGCGGCTTACAAGCTCGGCATATTGGCGGCCGGCAGCGGCCGTGTTGAAATCGAAAGTATTATACCCGAGGGTGATTCAATGGCATTGGCTCTTTCCAAACCATCAAAATCATTACCGGTGGCGGATAGTAATGCAGAAATGGCTCTGGTTTATTTGCAACTGGGAGCTTTTGGTTCGCCCGATAATGCCCGGAATTTTCTGGCGCAAGTGCGGAAAAGAATTCCTTCTTTGAAGGATTCCGTCAACATTTCTAAAAATAATGGACTGTACAAAATTCATGCGGGACCTTATCCCGATCAAGCAGTCGCCAAATTAGCGGCCAATTCGATCAGCCGGCATCTGGCGGTTACGCCGATCGTAGTAGCCGATTAACCGCGGCAAAAAAAATCCCTATTGCAAGCAATAGGGATTAAAGGGCCTCGTCATAAAATCGTTCATCACAATCAGCGGTTGAATGTAAAACATCTTCATCAGTAAAGGTATCGCCACGTTTTTTACATTCCGCTTCGATGTTTGGATCGATTGCGATTAATTGATTCTAAGTTTAATACCTACTGAATATTTTGAAGATGAAAACAGAGAGGAAATATACCCCTATATCTCAAATATGGCTGTGACTTTTCTCACACCGTCGTGCAGATTTTTTCTATGACCATTAACTGCCGACTTTTACAAAATTACCGTCCTGATTCACCCAAGCCTCGCCGGTAAAAGCATCGGTAATCGTTGTAGCATCGGTGGCAAAGCAATCGGCAACAACTTGGTTGGTGTAAGTTCCCCGTGTGTAATATTTTACTGGCGGCGTCACCACAATGCCCGTGACTGGGAGACTGCCCAATGTAGCAGTCAGTGGTGTGGTGATATCCAGGCAGAGATCGGAATTCACAACCAAATTCGCTGTTGCGGCGGGTGCGTTGATGGTGCAATGTTTTACATTAGCGGATGCGTCGACAATGGCTTGAAACGGATTCGGCAATCCTGGGATGGTGGTCGATAAGCCCTCGATACTCGATGAGGTTACGTTATTGCTGCCGAGTATGGAGATACCGCTGGCGGTCGTCTGTTCTGGGATTTTGCATAAATTGGTGTTAGAGAGATCCGCTACCACGGCGCATGTACCGCTGGTTGTAACGGTAACGACGTTGTCGCTCTGGCTGTAATTGACTCCAGCCAATGTGTTTGCTGTATCGCAAGCGGCAATTGCACTCGATCCGCCGGAATTATTGATGTAGTTAATCAGATTCGATAGCGAGTCGATCACGGTCGGATTGCTTCCCCAAGGGTCCCCCATCGCATAAACGATATTGTCGCTCTTGTTGACGCCGACATAGATATTGGATTCCGGATAATGCCGGAATAACCAGGGTTCGATGCTTTGGGTTGCGCGCCGGCTGGGGAAAACCGACGGGAAGGTATTTTCCGCCCAATTGAAAAGTTTTTCAGAGTCGCTTGCAATCGTGGCTTGAGCCCAATGAGTATTGCCGAATAAGGCGAGCGCGCATAAGAATAATTTGAATGGTTTCATAGAAAGAGTCTCCTGTGGGTTGAGTAATAATAATCCTTTCAGGTCAATAGATTATCTAATTCGAGATGAAAGACGGCCAAGCTTAATTGTAAAGAAATCCTTTTACGGGCAAAAACAAGAATTAACCATGAAAAAGGTTTTTTTTCTATTCGCGCAACGCACATCGGCGTGTGTTTTGCTGCGATTCCCGGTTGTTATTACCGGTTGCTCTGCCGGCATCAACGTCAGCGCATCCGAGAGCGATTATTGATGAACCTTGACGGCGAGCTGCAGTAATTTTGAACTGATATCCAACCCCGTTTTTCTCGCGATTCCCAGGTTGATTTCAAAAACGACTTTTTCGTTCACCAGGCTCATATTGATGGCGATGCCTTTCGACACGGCACTGGGACTGTCCGCGAGTGTCAGAATCGGTTTGCCGGTCAAATGGCGCATCAATTCCGTTAGGTTGTCGTTGACCGATTTGGTAAAGAAAATCGCCTGGCATTGATCCAATTGCTCAGGATTATTGATCCGTGACACTCTGATCAATCGCGTACCGACTGCTTTGTTTTGCAATTTATCGATTTCATGGCCAAAATAATCCTCGCCATATAAGCATAGGTTCATTACCGGATCGCTATGGCTTGGCCATTGGGTGAATGCGATGAAGTTATAGATAAAAGCAGCCTTGACCTGATATTCAAGCGCAGCGTCATCAGCCCTGGCGGTTTCGTGAGCGGCCGGCAAGCCATAGCTTAACCACACGGTCAGCAGCAAACGGCCGATCCGGCGGCTCGCCAGTGCTTCAACGCATTTAGTTAATCGGCTCAATAACGGCATCGCTTTTATCTTAATCTCTATTAAAAACGCCACTGCACACCGGCAAAGACTCCTCGCGGAATAACTGCCGACGCTAGTGGAATAAAGTCGGAGGTCAACTCCCGGTGATGCTGGCTGAACAAATTTTGTCCGACGATAAAAAACTCAGTATTTTTTATTGGCCTATAGACCAGCTTGGTGTCCATCGTGACGTAACTCGGAATCTGATAAAAAGCGATCTCGCTGGTATAGCGTAACCACAGATTCAGTTGTAATTTCTCAGAAAAGTCGTAGTTGGAACGAGCTGATAATTGATGTTGAGGATTGGTTTTTTCGGACCCTCCGGTGGTCGGATTGGTGTCTTTGAGTAAGTTGTTGGATGAAAAATCGATATTGAGGAAGCTATAACTCGCCTGGAAGCGCCAGTTCTCCAAAGGCTTCAAATCGATCGAGGTTTCCACGCCATACGTCAAGGCTGATCCCTGGTTATTGATAAATACCGGTTGCAACAATCGCAACGGTAATCCGCTGCTCAATGAGAACGCGCCGAAGGAAACATCGCGTAATTGGCTGTAGTCGTTGGCAAAACCGGCGATATCGATCGATGCTTGCGGCGAGAATTGATGGCGGTAGCCCATTTCATACGCGATCAGCTTTTCGGAATTATAGTGACTGCTGCCGAGCAACGTTGAAGAGATCGGAAAAGGCAGGCTGGATAAAACCGATCCGGGTACGGTAGGTATAAAAGGTGTAATATCGATCCGGCTATCGTTTTCAGCGCGCGATGGCGTGCGGACAGCGCGGGACACCGCCATCCATACCGAATTTTCCGGGTTCGGTGTCCACATCAACCGCGCATTCGGCTGTATTTCCATGCCGGTAAAATCGTTATGCTCGAAGCGGCTGCCGATGGTGAACATGAGGCGTTCCGGTATCAGCGCGATGTCGTCACGTATGAACGTGCCGATCAGATGGTTGGTTTGCGCACGCGGAAAAAATGTCAGCAACGGACTATCGAACACTTTATTGTGATAGAGCCGGTAATTGGCGCCCCAGGTCAATTGGTGGCGATCGGACAACGGGAAGCGGTATTGCATATCGACATCGAAACTTTCCGCGTCGAATTTTCCAATCGGTAATAGCTGCGAGCGATGGCGGTCGTAATAAGCTTGCAGCATGAACGATGACTGTTCGGAAAAAGTCCGGTCCCAGCGGAAGCGGATATTTCCGCCTTCGTTGTGCCCGCGCATTTGACTATCCGGACTGGCCGACAGGTAGCGCGCATTCTGGTCGAGCGTGCTGCCGTCAAAGTTGGAAAAAACATCGCCTTGCAACGTGAATTGGTCGATGCCGCGCTGATGATCGACACGGAAACCGCCTCGGGCCGAATGCCATTGGTCATTCATATGTTCTCCGGTCAATGCTTGCGTTTGCCCGCGGGTAAATCCTTTGGCGTAAACCCGGAAAGGCGTTTCATCATTGATTTTTCCGCCGTAGCGCGCACCGGCGAAGCCGTGTTCAAAGCTTCCGCCGCCAGCGGTAAAGAGCGTGCCCTGGGTATCGGCGGCCTTTTTGGTGATGATGTTGATCACGCCATTGACCGCGTTCGATCCCCAAGAAGTCGCCGCCGGGCCGCGGATCACTTCGATGCGTTCGATATCCTCCATCAAGGTATCCTGCTGTTCCCACAGCACGCCGGAGAATATCGGTGAATACACGCTGCGGCCGTCCATCAACACCTGCAGCTTATTGGCGTAGACCCCGTTGAAACCGCGGATGCTGACCGCCCATTTGTCGGTACCGACACGTTCAACCTGTACGCCGGGCGCCATACGCAAAGCATCGGGGATGCTGGTGGCGCCGGAACGGCGGATATCGTCTTGCGTAATGACGAAAATAGCTGAAGCGACTTGTGTAAGCTTCTGCGGGGTTCTGGATACCGTCGTTACTTTGACATTCATCAACTCTTCGATGCTGAGATTGAGGAATTGATTATCAGCCGGTTTGTTTTGCGCAAAGGCAAAACCGGCATGAGCAACCAGCAAACACGTCAGTATGAGAGCTGCCGCCAGCGGCAACTGCTGCATTCGTGGCAGTGCCGATGATGGTTGAGAAAAATATTCAGCTAACTTCATTTCGCTGTCTATCAGTAGCGCCATTCAACCCCGGCATAAACACCTCTTTGCACAAAGGTGGCCAGGGAAGGGATGAAGTCGGACTGTGATTCACGGTGATGCTGGCTGAACAAGTTTTGTCCAACCACAAAAAATTCGGTATTTTTGACCGGTTTCCAAGCCAGTTTCGCATCCATCGTGACGTAGCCCGGGATATTGAAAAAAGCCAAACCGCTGACATAGCGCATCCACAGATTCAACTGGAGTTTCTCTGAAAAGTCGTAATGCGATCGCAACGACAACTGATGATTCGGATTGGCCTTATGCGCGCCGGCGGTCGACGAATCCAGTTGGCGGAATTCCGGGTTCGAAGCGGTATGAATGTGCAGGAATGAATAGCTGCCTTGCAAGCGCCAGTTATCGCGCGGCCGCCAGTCAACCGAGGATTCAAAACCGTACGAATGCGCGGTGGTGGTGTTGCTGAATAATACCGGCAGGATGAAGTACGGTACCGGGCCGCTGCCGGGGATCATCTGGCCGAAGCGGAAATCCCGCAGTTGACTGTAATCATTGAAGAAACCCGCTAAATCGATGGATGCTTTGTCCGTTAGCTGGCGCCGGTAGCCCAATTCGTAAGCGATCAATTTCTCGGCGTGGTATTGATGACTGCCTTGCACCGCCATCAGCACCGGCACTGGAAATGCTGGCATGCCGGGCAATCCCGGCACCACGCGCCCGGCAATAGTGACATCGTTCTCGCCGCGTGATGGAATCCGTACCGCGCGCGATACCGACAACCACATCGAGTTCTGCGGATCCGGCGTAAACATCAAACGCGCGTTGGGCTGCACTTCCAGACCGGTGAAGTCGTTGTGATCGAGCCGGGTGCCGAGCGATAACGTTAATTTTTCCGGCCGCAATGTGATGTCGTCACGGATGAAAGCGCTGAAATTGTGATTGGTGCGCTGTGCCGGAGTGAAAGCGGTCAGTTCCGTTTCCGTGACTTTGTTGTTATAGAGCCGGTAATTGAGCCCCCAGGTGACATCGTGGTGCTGGAACAGCGGTAAACGATGCTGAAAATCGACATCGAAACTTTCAGCGTATCGGGTCCACGGCGCCAGCTGGTTATGCACGCGATCGTAGTAAGTTTGCAGCATGATCGACGATTTCTCGGAAAAAGTGCGATCCCAGCGTAAGCGGATATTGCCGCCTTTCTCGGTGGTGTCGATGATATCCAGACGGGTAAAAGGCGCCGCCAGCGACGGTTGCATCAAGCTATCGCCGATGCGGTTTGCAAATATATCGCCTTGCAAAGTCAGTTGATCGATGCCTTGGGTGTGATCGACACGAAAACCGGCTCTGACCGATTGCCAGTCATCATGGGCGCTGGTTCTTGCAAGCGTGGTACTGTGATCGCGGTTGAACGCTTTGGCATAAACGCGGAACGGCGTGCTCTCGCCGAGCATGCCGCCGTAGCGGGCACCGGCAAAACCTTGCTCGAAACTACCGCCGCCGGCTGAAAATAACAAACCCTGAGTATCCGCGGCTTTTTTGGTGATGATGTTAATCACGCCGTTGACGGCATTGGCACCCCAGACAGTAGCGCCTGGACCGCGGATTACTTCGATCCGCTCTACGTCTTCCAGCATTGTGTCTTGCTGACTCCAGATGACGCCCGAGAATAACGGTGTATAGACACTGCGTCCATCGATCAAGACTTGCAGCTTGTTGGCGAAGCGGCCGTTGAAACCGCGGATGCTGATCGACCATTTGTCGGTGCCGACGCGTGCGACATCGACGCCCGGGGCCATTCGTAACGCTTCGGGGATGCTGGTTGCGCCGGAACGGCGGATGTCATCCTGAGTGATGACAAAAATAGCCGAAGGCGTTTCCGATAGTTTTTGCGCGCGCCTGGATACCGATGTTACTTCGACTTGCATCAATTCTTCGATGCTGAGCGCCAATAGCTGGTCGGTATCCTTTTTGCCGCGCGGTTTATTGTCGGCATGAATTGAATTGGAAAAGCTCCATAGCAATACGAGAATCCATAATCCGGGGCTTATCAGGATGGCCAGATTGTCCACTGGTATCATAGGTAAAAGTGAGCGATATCGATTAGTCTTGTTATGGTAATTCACGATTCAGAAATGCAATGCCTTGAGTTAGAGCAAAAAAATCCTTTTATTCAATTTCAATTGCAATAAATTGTACCGAACGGAGCGAACCATCGGGGCAGGGAGCTGAATAGCTGTTTTATTGATGGACTTTGGTTGCTAGTTGCAGTAACTTGGAACTGATATCCAATCCCGATTTCCGGGCGGCTGCCAAATTGATTTCAAACACGATTTTTTCGTTGACTAGATTCATATTGATAATGATGCCCCGCGAAATCGCATTGGGGGTATCGGCAAGCGTCAGAATCGGATAACTTTCCAGGCTGTTGACCAGGTTCGCCAAGTCGTTATTGGCCGATTTGGAGAAAAAGATGGCGTGGCACTGTTGTAATCGATCGATATTATTGGTGCGAACGACCTTGATTTGGCGCGTGCCGACTGTCTTGTTTTGCAGCTTATCGATTTCATCACCGAAATAGTCCTCACCATACAGGCAAAGGTTGATTGCGGGTTCAGCGCTTCCGGGCCATTGCGTGAACGCGATAAAGTTATAAATGAAAGCCGCCTTGACCTGATACTCAAGCGTTTCTCCGGCATGGGCTATTGACGCTGTAAACGGTTGAGCCATGATGAGCAAAGCAGCCAGCAGCCAGCGGCGCATACTCCGGTTGCTCGAAGTAATCAGAAGCGTGATTTGTTGGGCCAATTTGCGCATGTTCATGGTCATTAAAAACGCAACTGCGCCCCTCCGTAAATCCCGCGCGGGATATAAGCGGGAAACGAAGGAATAAAGTCGGAAACAAATTCCCGGTGATTTTGGCTGAACAGGTTTTGCCCGGCTACGAAAAGTTCGATGTTTTTTCTGGGCCGATACACCGCTTTTGCATCCATGGTGGTATAGCCGGGCAGGTGATAGAAATCCACGCTGCTGACATAGCGTAACCACAGATTCAGTTGCAGCCGGTCGGAGAAATCGTAATTCGAACGCGCCGAAATTTGATGCTGCGGGCTGACAGAATCGGCGCTGCCGGTGGTTGGATCGAATTGCCGCAATATTGAATCGGAATGGATATGCATCTTGATAAAACTGTAATTACTCTGCAGCCGCCATTTTTCGTTAACCCGCCAGTCGGCCGATGCTTCGACCCCGTGCGTGTGTCCGGAGCCTTTGTTGGTCAGTAGAATTGGCAGAATCAAATGCTGCGGAAAGCTTGATTGAAACGATAGTCGTTGAAGGTTCGGCGATAAGTCCCGCAACTGACTGTAATCGTTATAGAAAGCAGCGATATCAACCGATGCGTGCGGCGAAAATTGATGCCGGTAGCCGATTTCATAAGCGAGCAATTTTTCAGCATTGAAACCGGTGCCGCCGGTTAACTGCGTCAATACCGGGAATGGCAGCAAACCCGACAAGCCGGGTATATCCCTGGCGCCTAGCGTTCTGGCATTAAAGAGGATGTCGTTTTCCGCGCGTGAAGGAATGCGAACCGCACGGGAAACGGCCAGCCACAATGAATTTTTTTCATCCGGCGTAAACATCGCGCGCGCATTCGGTTGAATCTCCCACCCGGTGAAATCGTTGTGATCGAAACGGGAGCCCAGCGTCAGTTTTAAATGATCCGGGATCAGCGTGATGTCGTCGCGGATGAAAGTGCTCACCATGTGATTGGTTTGCTGGCGCGGGCTGAAAGAGATCAGTTCGTTATCGAACACTTTGTTGTGATACAGGCGGTAATTGGCACCCCAAGTCAGATCGTGCCGTTCGAACAACGGAAAGCGATGCTGGAAATCGATATCGAAGCTTTCTGCTCTAAACAGAGAACTGGTCAGCAGCCGGTAATCGACACGGTCGTAATAGCTTTGCAGCATGATCGACGATCGCTCGGACAGGGTGCGATCCCAGCGGAAACGGATATTCCCGCCTTCGTTGTGGCCTCTGGCGGAATCCGCCTGAATCACCGGGGCGCTCAACTGCGTTTTATTCAAGCGGTCGCCGAAGGCGTTATGGAAAATATCGCCTTGAAGCGTGAATTGATCGATACCGCGCGAATGATCGATGCGGAATCCGCCTCTGGCCGAATGCCATTGATCGTTGGCGCTTTCTCCCGTGGTAGTTTGCATATTGTCACGGGTAAACCCTTTGGCATAAAACCGGTAATGCGTATCCTCATTGATTTTTCCGCCGTAACGCGCTCCGGCGAAGCCGTGTTCGAAACTGCCGCCGCCCGACGAAAATAGCACGCCTTGCGTGTCGGCGGCTTTCTTGGTGATGATATTGATCACGCCGTTGACGGCGTTGGCGCCCCAGACGGAAGCATTTGGCCCGCGTATCACTTCGATACGTTCGATATCCTCCATCATTGTGTCCTGCTGTTCCCATTGCACGCCGGCGAACAACGGATTATAGACACTGCGGCCATCCATCAGCACTTGCAGCTTGTCGGCAAAACGGCCGTTGAAACCGCGGATGCTGATCGCCCATTTATCGGTGCCGATGCGCGCGACTTCGACGCCGGGCGCCATGCGCAATGCTTCGGGGATACTGGTCGCGCCCGAACGGCGGATATCCTCCTGGGTGATGACGAAGACGGCGGCAGGGACTTCCGAAAGTTTCTGCGAGCGCCGCGATACCGTCGTGACTTTGACGTTCATCAGTTCTTCGATGCTTAAATTCAAGAACGGGTCGCCGCCTTGTTTGTTATTGGCTGTTACCGTTTTGGCGAAACATCCCAGGAAACCGAGCATAGCCAATTGCAGCAGCCACTTGCGCACAAGTTGGCGCTTCCGGCGTGTAAATCCGGATGACATTTCAGTCAGTTGATGTTTTGTCAGCGCGCTATTCATCGTTAAAAACGCAATTCCACGCCGGCATAAACACCGCGTGGCAAGGTTGTCGGTAATGAAGGGAGAAAGTCGGCGGCGAATTCCCTGTGATTCTGGCTGGCCAGATTCTGACCAACAATAAATAGCTCGACATTTTTGAGCGGCTTATGCGCGATTTTGGCGTCCATCGTGACATAGCCGGGAATCCGGTAAAAATCCACCCGGCTGACATAACGCAGCCACAGATTGAGTTGCAGTTTTTCCGAGAAGTCATAGTTGGAGCGAAGCGAAACTTGATGGTGCGGGCTGACTTTGTCCGCGCTGCCGGTGGTCGGATCGATTTGCTTCAGCGCCGAGTCGGAATGAATGTTCATATTCAGATAGCTGTAGTTGCCTTGCAGGCGCCATTTCTCGTTAGGTCTCCATTCGATCGACGTTTCCACCCCGTAAGTCTGACCCGAAGCTTTGTTGGTCAGCCCGATCGGTAATATCAGATGGGGCGGAAAGCTCGTGTGAAATAACGGAGATCCTATGGATAGATCACGTAATTGACTGTAATCGTTATAGAATCCTGAAATATCGATAGAGGCTTGCGGCGAGAATTGATGCCGGTATCCCATTTCGTAAGCGATTAATTTCTCGGACTTGAAGTTTGATGAACCCATTAATTGGGCCAAGACCGGAAATGGGAGCAGCGCCGGGGAGCCGGGAATGGCATTTAACGTCCGGGTGTTGAGTTGAATGTCATTTTCCGCCCGGGAAGGGATGCGTACCGCACGTGAAACCGCCATCCAGATCGAGTTTTGATCATCCGGCGTCCACATCAGGCGTGCGTTAGGCTGAATTTCCATGCCGGTAAAATCGTTGTGATCAAAGCGTGAACCCAGGTTAAGCCGCAAACGTTCCGGCAGTAACGTGATTTCATCGCGGATGAATACGCTGGCCATGTGATTGATTTGCGCGCGCGGACTGAATAAGACCAATTCCGTATCGAATTCTTTATTGCGGTAGAGACGATAATTCGCGCCCCATGTCAGGTCATGTTTTTCATGCAAGGGAAAACGATGTTGAAAGTCAATGTCAAAGCTTTCAGCTCTGTATATTGAGCCGGTTAATGCCCGGTAATCGACCCGGTCATAGTAAGTTTGCAGCATGATGGCCGATTTTTCGGAATAGGTTCGATCCCAGCGCAAGCGCAGGTTCCCGCCTTCATCGTGTCCTCTCGCCGATTCAATCCGGATAATCGGTGCGCTGAGGGCGGATTTATCGAGCCGGTCGCCGTACGAATTGTAAAAAATATCGCCCTGCAAGGTAAACTGGTCGATACCGCGGTGATGATCGATGCGGAATCCGCCGCGGGCAGAATGCCACTGATCGTTAATATTTTCTCCTGTCAAGGAATGGGTATGATCCCGTGTAAATCCTTTGGCGTAAATGCGGAAAGGCGTTTCTTCATTGATTTTTCCGCCGTAACGCGCACCGGCAAAGCCGTGTTCGAAACTGCCGCCGCCCGCTGAAAGTAAAACGCCTTGTGTGTCGGCGGCTTTCTTGGTGATGATATTGATCACACCATTAACCGCATTGGCGCCCCATACCGCCGCATTCGGCCCGCGGATCACCTCGATGCGTTCGATATCCTCCATCATCGTGTCCTGCTGTTCCCACTGCACGCCGGCGAACAGCGGGTTGTAGACACTGCGGCCATCCATCATAACCTGCAGTTTGTTGGCGAAGCGTCCATTGAAACCGCGGATGCTGATCGCCCATTTATCGGTACCGATGCGCGCCACTTCGACACCGGGTGCCATGCGCAATGCTTCGGGAATACTGGTTGCGCCGGAGCGGCGGATATCGTCCTGAGTAATGACGAAAATGGCGGAAGGAACTTCCGAAAGTTTTTGCGACCGGCGCGAAGCGGAAGTGACTTGGATATTCATCAGTTCTTCGATGCTGAGATCCAGTAACTGATTATCAGCGGACTTTTTCCCGCTGAGTGCCAATCCTTCGGCTGCTGCAAAATTGTTCAAGGCGCATGCCAAGGTCGCGCTTATCAACAATCTCTTGTTAAAAAGTTTTATTAAATAGAGCATTGCAAGAACAGATGCTGACTTTTCAGTATGACCTTTGGTGAACCGGCTGTTTAAGACCCATGATGATTGCTGTAAGAACTCGCCATCATACTGTGTCAGTAAGTTCCTGAAAACAGCAATAACAGCGGATTCAGCCGCGCTTATCAACGGATTTGATTGCGGTCACGGCGTTGCCGGTGGTTTGTTGTGAGCTGCGGGAGCCGCGATGAGCTTGTTGTTCAACGACAGGAAGACTCTGTCTCTCCCGGCGTTCTTGGCGGCATATAACGCTTTGTCGGCAGCGTTGACCAGGTGATCTTCACTGTGCATTCCCGGCTCTTTTAAAGCAACGCCGATACTGACGGAAATTTGGATATTAAAATTTTCAACCGTGATCTGCTGGCTATGGATATGCTGGCGCAGCCTTTCAGCAAATAAAACGGCGGATTTCGCATCGGTATTTCCCGGCTGGCACACGACTAAAAACTCTTCGCCGCCCAAGCGGCAGAAAGTATCGCCTTTACGGGCGGTTTTGCGGATGATGGCCGATACGGCGATCAGCACTTTGTCGCCGATGGCGTGGCCGTAGTTGTCATTGATGCCTTTAAAATGATCGATATCGATCAGCATGATCGCCATCAATTGTCCGGTGCGGTTGGCAATGCTCCAGGTTTCCGCCAGCGTTTCCATGCCGGAGCGGCGGTTCGGCAGTTCTGTCAGCATGTCGGTCAACGCGTAGTGTTCCAGCTTGCGGTTGGTCACCGCCAGTTCCGCGGCAAAGCGCTTAAGCTGCTCGCGATCGCGTTCCCAGGATTCCTGCAATTGCCGGTAGTGCCAGGCTGCCCGCAATCTGGCGCGGAACGCGCGGATATTGATCGGCTTGGTGATGTAATCGTCGACGCCGGCATCAAAAGCCTTGATGACTTCTTCTTCGTCCTCGACGCTGGTCAGCATGATGATGTATAAGTTCTGGCCCCATTCGGTGGCGCGCAAGGCTTTGGTCAATTCAAGGCCATTCATGACCGGCATTAGCCAATCGGTGATGACAATATGCGGAAGGGTTTCCATTGACAACGATAATGCCTGTTGACCATTAGATGCTGAGAATACCGTATGGCCAAGTATGTTAGTCAGCAATTCTTTGATCAGGATTTGACTGGAAGGATCATCTTCCACCAAGAGCACACGCAAGGAAGAAGCATTGCTGGCATTTTCCGGTCGCGGCGCTGCGGCGTTCATCATTTTGCAGAAAGGCGGCGGTAATTCTCCCGCGGGCAGCTTCAGGATTACTCGCCAAGCATGCCATTCCTTCATGATCAGATCGATAAAGGTGCCGAACGGTTCAGTATCCAAACCGATCTTTCCACCAAACAGCATGAGTTCCGGTATGCGTTTGCTGCGTTCCGCTTCTTCGACCAGTCCGAAATCGGCAATCCGTTTGGCCAGGTTCAGCAAATGCACAATCTGATAGGGACGCGAGCCTTCGGAAAATTCCGATTCAACCGGATTCTCATGATAATAGACGGATTCCACAAAAATCTTCGGAAAACCGAAGTTGATCAACATTGCTGCGGTAATCTGGTTGTGGTCGGTTTGCAATTGCTGTTGTTCCAATTGCACGACCGGGAGCTCCGGTGTTTGCTGTTTCAGGAGCTCGGTGTATTGCTCGGGATAGATCGTGGCTAATGCCAGACAACCGATGCGTGCCATCAGACCGCAGGCAAACAATTCATCCGGCGCGGAAACGCGGATCACTTTGCCTAATTCCTGCATGGCGATCGCCATCAACAGCGAATGCGACCAGAATTCCTGATAATTGAAACCTTTGCAGGGGCCGCCTTGAAATTGATCGATCAGGGAAAATCCCATTGCCAGTTGTTTGACGACGTTTAAACCCACATGCGGAACCGCTTCCGCGACAGAGGAAATGGCGCGGGTGCGCTGGTTGGTGGCATTCGCTTTTTGGATCAGGCGGCCGGACAATACCGGATCGGTTTGGATGAGCTTGGTAATTTCGGTTATCGCGACATCTTCCCGCCGGCACGCTTCGGTCAGCGCCAGCGCCACTCCTTTGGGGCTTGGCAATAAATTGCTGATTTTTAATTGATTGATGTCAGCGATCTTCATGGGTTATTCCACTGGGCTTCATCGGTTGGATCGACCAGCGTTTGTTGCTGGCGGCAAGGATTTCATTTTTTCCGATCGGCTTGCTGAAATAGAAACCCTGCAGGGTCTCGCAGCCGAAATGCTTCAAGACTTGCGCCTGTTCCAGTGTTTCAATGCCTTCGGCAGTGACCGTAAAGCCAAGATTCTTGGATAATGAAATGATGGCGCGGACGATGGCAAGGTTGTCGTCATCGTCCAGGAGGCCGTGGATAAAGCTTTGATCAACTTTCAAGTTGTTGATGGGCAAGCGTTTTAAATAATTCATCGAGGAGTATCCCGTGCCGAAATCGTCCAGCGCAATTTGGATATTGTGGTTACGCAATGCTTGCAGGGTACTTAAGGTGTTTTCATTATGTTCCATGAGCGCACCCTCGGTAATTTCGAGGACTAATTTTTCCGGCGGGAAGTTTGTTTCCGCCAGAATATCCAGTACCGATCTGACCAAACCGGGATTCTTGATTTGCAGCGGCGACAGATTGACCGCCACTTCCAGGCAATGACCTTGCTGATGCCAGCGCGCAGCATCTTGACACGCTGTACGCAGCACCCATTCGCCGATCGGAATGATTAAGCCGTTTTCTTCGGCTAGCGGAATAAAATCCAGCGGCGAAATCGATCCTTGCTTCGGATGGTTCCAGCGGATCAGCGCTTCGACCGACTGGAAACTTTCTGCCGCGATGTCGAACTGCGGTTGATAGACCAGGAAAAATTCTTGTTTTTCTAACGCATCACGCAGATCGTTTTCGAGATGCATGCGTTTCTCCGCTTGCAGCGTTAACGCGATATTGTAAAACTGGCAATTATCGCGGCCTTCGCTTTTGGCATGATACATCGCGGTATCGGCATGTTTCAGCAAAGTTTCGGCGTTGTCGCCGTCATCCGGGAACAGCGCGATGCCGATACTTGCAGTTAGAACCACATCGCGGCTTTCGAGATGAAAGGGCCGGCGCATCGCTTCACGGATTCGATGCGCCAGTATCAGCGCATCTTCCGCGCGATGAAGGTTTGGAATGACAACGGTGAACTCATCGCCGCCAAGCCGCGCCAGTTTTACTTCCGAACGTTCCAAGTTATTTCGTGATACGAAATCGGATGGGCGTGTGCTGCTTTGCAGCCGTTCAGCCGTCGATTGCAGGACCGTATCGCCGGTGGTATGCCCCATGGTGTCGTTGATACTTTTGAATCCATCCAGATCCAGGAAAAGGACTGCTAATTTATTGCCGGTATACTTGGCGCGTTTGATTTCACTTTCAAGCCGTTCCATAAAGGATTGACGATTGGGCAATCCCGTCAGGTTGTCAAAATAGGCCAGATGAAAAATTTTGCTTTCGGAGTCCTTACGCTCGGTAATATCGCGGACCAGACAAAGCGTTTCCTGAGCATCGATGACGGCAACGCGATTTTCATAATACCGGGTTTTTTTGTTGGCCAGCGTCAGCGGATATTCGAAAGACTCGACAGTACCTTGATGGCGCGCCCGGTCAGCCGCTTCCAGATAGAGTTTCGCGATATCTCCCGGCAACGACTGAGTTAATGCGTTTTCTGCGTTTGCCTTTAGCCATGGGGTGCTGTCGGAATAGCTGCAAATATCGATTACTTCAGCTTTCCCGTTCAAGATGAACATGGTGTCGGGAATTGCGCTAAAAATCGCCTTGTTGCGCGCGTTTGCAGCTTTGAGCGCAAGCATGTTCAAATAACCGCGCCGCAAATATAAAATTCGATAAGCGATCAAATTCCAGTTGATGGGTTTGGCGATGAAATCCGTCGCGCCGGCCTCGAATGCGCGATCGATCGATTGCATATCATCCATGCCCGTTACCATCATGATCGGCAGTTCATTGCCGATTTTTGTCCGCAAGTACGAGCAGACCTGATAACCATCCATGCCGGGCATTTCGACATCCAGCATGACCATGTCCGCCGGTGCTGCTTCAAACAGCCGTACCGCTTCCTCGCCATCGCAAGCCAGTGTTACTTGAAATCCAGCTTTTAACAAGGCGGCGTGCATCAGTAATCTGACCGTGGCATCGTCATCGGCCAGTAAGATTCTAAAAGATTCTATTGTCACGATTGATTGAGTATTAGCTTGATTTCGTTAGTAACGCTTTGGTATTCCAACTGCATGTTTTGCAGAAGCGCTTTGGCATGAGCGAGTTCTCCGGCTTTGGCATTCGCTTCCATTTGCTTGAAGATTGCGGATAAATCATCCGCGCCGACATTGCCCGAACTGGATTTTAATGCATGCGCGGATTGCCGCAGGCTTTCCGCATCGTCGTTGACAATCGCTTGCGCAAGCTGGCGGACATTACTTTCCGCCGATTCCAGGTAAGCTTGCAGAATTTTATGCAATAAGCTATCGCCGCCCGATGGATCGAGCTCGCGAATCTGATTAAGGCGTGTTGGGTTGAGTGCAGGCATGGCGTTAGTTTCCTGTTCTATTTCAACATTTTCAGATTTTACAGCATTAAAGGCGACACTTTCATCTTTTGTTAACCATTGAGTGATTTTTTGTTGTAACTGCTCAATGGAATAAGGTTTTGAGAGGAAATCGTTCATGCCGGCATTTAAGCAACTGATGCGATCATCTTCTGTCGCATTGGCGGTTAGCGCGATAATGGGAATGTTGGCAAATTGCTTGCGAATGATCGAGGTGGCTTCCAAACCATCCATGACCGGCATTTGACAGTCCATGAAAATGATATCGTACTGATTTCTCTCAACAAGATCAAAAGCTTCTTTGCCGTCGTTAGCAATGGTCGCGGTCATGCCAAGCTTCGCTAACATCGCTTTGGCAACCTCCTGGTTAACCGGATTATCTTCCGCGACCAATGCGGTTCCGTTGATGCGGGGCGTGTCAGAAACCGGAGCCGTCCGTACCGGAACGGATTGCCCGGTGGTGTTGTCCAGATTACGGCTCATGACATCGCGGATAATATCGAATAACTCTTTCTGACGGATTGGCTTGTTGACGCAGCGCAGTATCCCGATACTTTCTCTTTCAAGCTGGGTCGCGTCGCTGTGAGTGGAAGTCAGCATCATCATGCGGGTTTGGCGCAGCCCGGGGTGCGAATGAATTTCTTTCGCCAGCTCCAATCCATCCATTTTCGGCATGTGCATGTCGAGAATCACTAACTGGAAAGGCTCGTTTTTTTCCATTGCTCCGGTCATCAATCGCAATGCTTGATCGGCGCCATCGGCGCACGCGGTATTGATATGCCAGTTTTGCAGCTGGATTTTGAGAATTTCCCGGTTTGTTTGATTGTCATCAACTACCAACACCTTGAGGCCGAGGAAATCGGCCATATTCGGTGCAGCGCTATGCGCCAGCTTCGATTTTTCCAACCGCAGGTGAATCCAGAACTTGGAACCCCGGCCCGGTGTGCTCTCGACCCGTATGTTTCCTCCCATCAATTCCAGCAAGCGTTTGCAGATCGTCAAACCAAGTCCGGTTCCACCGTATTGGCGGGTAGTGGAGCCGTCCGCTTGGGAAAAGTGCTGGAAGATCTTTTCGTGATATTCGGGAGGAATGCCAATTCCTGTGTCTTCCACGCAAATGCTGACATTGGCCAGGGATTCGGATTCGCCGGTCAGTGTCGTGCGAATGACCACTTCTCCTTCGGAAGTAAATTTGATAGCGTTATTGATCAGATTTGCAATGACCTGACGCAACCGGAAAGAATCTCCCCGTACCATGAAAGCGGTATTTGGCGGGGTGAATTGCGCGGCTAATTCCAATCCTTTTTTATCAGCCGGTTGTGCGAACATCACGAGGGTATCTTCGATCATTTGGACCAGATCGAAATCGATGATTTCCAGCTCCATATGATCAGATTCGATCTTGGAAAAATCGAGAATGTCGTTAATGATGCTTAACAAGTGTTGACCGGAACCTTGAACGGTTTCCGCAAAGCGGCGCTGATCCTTGTCCAGGGCCGTGCCTAGTAACAATTCAGTCATTCCCAGAATACCGTTCATCGGCGTGCGGATTTCGTGGCTCATGGTTGCCAGGAACTCGCTTTTCGCTTTACTCGCGGCTTCTGCCGATTCTTTGGCGAACACCAGCTCTTCGGTTCTTTTGGCGACTTCATCTTCCAGGTGATCGAGATGCATCTCAAGTTGCGCGTCTCGTTCCTGAATCACTTCCAGCATATTGTTAAAGCCGTTCGATAAGGTGTTCAACTCCACGATGGCACCGGGCTGCAACCGCGTGGAATAGTCCGCTTTGGTGGTGACATGCCCCATCACGCTGGAGAGTTCGTTGAGCGGATCCAACACCGAACGATTCAACCGCTGCAGCCTTAAGTTAGCGATGAATAACGCCAGAGCCGCAGCCGCGCTGGTAACAATGATGTACCAAAGAATTTGCCAATATAGCGGGGACAGTGCTATTTCCAAATAGAGACTGCCCAGCAACTGATCGCTGAAATAGATAGGCTGATTGATCGTTAAGTGACTGATGCTGGTTGCAATGCTCTCGGTCAACGACATCAAGGTTTCAGGAAGCGGTTTATTCTCAATCGAATATTGCACGAATTGTTTTTTTTCAGCATTGTAAATGGCAGCGGCCTGAACTTCGGGGGTGTTGTTGAGCGAATGCAATAACGTTTTGGCGGTATTGGTGTCCTGGAACATCAGCGTCGCGACCGCATTCTCAGCCAGCAATTTCGCAGTGGAACGGCTGGTCTCGAGCAATGACAAATAACTGATAAAAAAGCTGCTGATAATAACTAAAGCCGCGACCAGCAGCATCGCAGTGCCTTGCGTGGCATAGCTGATTTGCTGCAATTTGGCGCGCAAAGTCATAGCAGCAATTGTTGGATGCTTCATTATCGATATACCTCACTGGCGAAACGTAATAATTGTGAACTGAGATTCAGGCCATTTCTTTTTGCCATGGCGATATTGGCTTCAAAGGTAACCTTGCCTTCTTTGATGGCCATATTGAGCACTACGCCCTGGCGGGCAACCCCAGGACTGTCTGCAATGGTTAGTATCGGCATTCCTTCTAAATGTTTGATGATGCCGTCAACCGCATTTATGACGGAATGGGTGATAAAAACGATATGGCAATCAGAGAGATCCATGATATTTCTCGTGTGTTTTATCAATATATCATGTTCGTTGATTTTTTTACCCTGCAGGTGCTGCAAGTTTGCGCCAAACGGATCTTCGCCATGAATACAAAGCGCTAAATCCCGATCCGGCGGGTTCGGCCACGTCGTATATGCGGCAAAATTGTAGAGAAAAGCTACTTTTAAACGGTACTCCGATGGTTGCTCTTCGGCGTGCGCATAAGGCTGATAGCTTGTCAGCAAGCAGAAAACCGCTATTATCGTTAAACAGCTAGCCAGCAACCGTCTTGTCAGGTGCCGGCTGTTTGTGAAAATAACGCCTTTCCATTGTTTATTAGCCAGTACATTGCGGGTTCCTTGGGATAGCGCAATCAGCCGGTTGATAAAGCGATGATTTCGTAAAATCGTCATATCGGCTGCACCTAGAAACGGTAATCCAAGCGGAAACGAACGGTGCGTTCCGGTTGCCAGAAAGCGTTCTGCCAATTAGTGTCAGCAGCCGGATGCAGATAGCGTTCGTCGAACAGATTGTAAACACTCAATGAGGCTTCCAATCCCTTGATGCGCGGCACATCGGTGACTAAGTTCAGATTGGATAGCACATAGCTGTCGGTATTGACGCCTTCGAGCGTTTTACGCTTGCTGTAGTATTGCAACTCGAATCCTGCTCTCAGACCGGCGATCAGTGGTATCGGTACTGAGAAATTCAATTTACCGAGATGATACGGTGAGTTGATTAGGTGCGAGTGCTGTTGCGAGAGATCTTGGAAACCGTAACTGCCGCGCATCCGCGCGCCCCAAAGCCAGGTTTTGTCGAACGATAATTCCATGCCTCTGGCCAGTACTTTTTGGCGCGTTTGCTGGTATTGCGATAACCCGCTCAGCGGATCGATCCCGAGCGTGATCAGATTGTTCATATCCCAAGCATAGCCAACGGCGCGTACATTAAGATCCGAGCGGGGTTGATAATCGGTAACCAGTTCCAGCGTGTCGATCGATTCGCTATGAAGTCCCGGGTTGGTGACTTGGGTCACGCCATCGGCAAAATCGCGTTCGTACGAATTGGGCGAGCGATGGGCGCGGCCGTAAAGCGCCTTCAGAGTGATTTGAGGGTTTGCTTGCCAGATCAACGCGCCGCGCGGACTCAACCGGCTGCCGATCCAAGTGTTGTGGTCATAACGCAATCCCGCAGTTGCTGACAGCGTATCGCTGATGCGCCATTCATCCTGCGCGTAGACGCCAAAACGCACCACATCGCTGTGAATTGATAAGTTCTCAGTGGGATTGGCGAAATTCTTGAACGTTTGCCGGATACTGGTGTTGTTCTGGTATTCAAATCCCAGCATCAGTTTGTGATCGGTAGCAGCGGACGAGAGCAGACGCAATTCGGCGCCATGCCAATCGCTCGGGCCGGTCGATACGGTTTTCTCGCCGGCATAATAGCCCGGCTGGTGATAGTCATAATTACCGAGGAACAGCCGTCCCAGCACATTCAAAGTTTGGTTGGCAAAGTGCTCGTTATATTGGATTTGTGTATTGATACGCCGGTCGTTGACTGCTGCGCCGCCCGCCAGCGGATCGGTCAGAAATCCGGCGACCGGGCTTTCCTTATGCCGGTTGCCGTAAGCGAAATCAAATGCAAACGGGCCATGTACGACGTGGGCAAAAAATTGCTTGACGTCTTCACCGTTCATGCCGCGGGCGATACCGGATATGCCGGAATCGCCAAACTCGAAAAACTGATTGTTACCTCGAGCTTGTAACGCTGAGAATGAGACCAAAGCATCGGTACCGTTGGAAAATTGTTTACCGAGCGTAATGCGCTCTTGCGGCATGATCTCAGAAGTTTGGTACGATGCCGAGACTTCCGCGCCGTTGACACTGGAACCTTTGCGAGTGACGATGTTAACCACGCCGAGCATGGCATTTTGGCCGTAAGCCGCACTGCCGGGGCCGGGGATGAATTCGATGCGCTCGATCAAGTCGATATCGAGCGGAAAGTCACGTCCGGTCGGACCCTGGTCGTAAGTGGCGTCGTTGATGCGATTGCCGTTAATGGTGATCAGGACGCGTGAGTTGAAATCGCCTGGCAGGCCTAAGCCGCGTGTGCCTAAGTATTCGTACTGATAATCATACGTGGTGTGAATGCCGGGCAGGCTGGCCAGCGCCTCGCCCAATGTGCGCCAGCCGTAAGTACGGATATCCTTGCGGGTGATGACACTCACGGCAGCAGCCACCTGCTGTTGTTTCTGCTCGTATTTTGAAGCACCGGTGATGCTGATATTCATTAATTGTTCCAGACTCAACTGTTCCAGATTCGAAGCGGCTGCAGCCGGTAACGTTTGAATGATGAGCAAGCCGGCCACGATACTTTTCAAGCGAAATAGTGTACTGATTGTTCTGGAGTGATTACCGTAATTGGACCGGCCCATATTCTTTAGAAACGGTAATCCAGCCGGAAGCGCACGGTGCGTCCCGGTTGCCAGAAGGCATTTTGCCAATTGGTATCCGCAGCGGGATGCAAATAGTTTTCATTGAACAAGTTATAGACACTCAACGATGCTTCCAATCCTTTTATTTGAGGCACATCGGTGACCAGATTCAGATTGGAAAGCACATAGCTGTCGGTACTCGAGCCGTCCAGCGTTTTGCGCTTGCTGTAATATTGCAATTCGTAACCGGCCCGCAAGCCGGTAATCAGCGGTATCGGGATGGAGACATTGATCTTGCCCAAATGATACGGCGAGTTAACCAAATGCGAGTTTTGCTGTTCGGTGCTTTGAACGCCGTAACTGGCGCGCAACCTGCCGCCCCAATCCCAAGTTTTGTCGAGCGACAGTTCGCCGCCTCTGGCCAATACATCTTTTGGACTCTGCTGGTATTGCGAAAGGCCGCTAAGCGGGTCGATTCCCAGGGTAATTAAATTAGAAATATCCCAAGCGTAGAAAGCGGCGCGCACATTCATGGAAGGTTGCACCAAATAATCGGCTACCGCTTCGGCGGTATCGATCATTTCTCCGTGCAATCCCGGATTGGTGACTTGCGATACACCATCGGAATAATCGCGCTCATACGCGTTCGGTGAGCGGAAAGCGCGGCCGTACAGTGCTTTCAATGTGGTTTTGGGTGTTGCTTGCCAGATCAACGCGCCGCGCGGACTCAACCGGCTGTCGATCCATTTGTTGTAGTCATAGCGTAATCCGGCGGTTGCGGACAACGTATCGGTGATGCGCCATTCATCCTGGATATAAACCCCCATCCGCACGACAGGGCTGCGCACGAAAACATTCTCGTCCGGGTTGTCGAAATTTTGATAAGTTTGTTTAATGCCGGTGTTATTTTGGTATTCCATGCCCAGCATCAGCTTATGATTTGCAATGGCTGTCGATAAGAACCGCAATTCAGCGCCATGCCAGTCGCTCGGGCCGGTCGATAAAGTTCTTTCACCGCTGTAAAACATCGGGTTATCGTAGCGGTATTGGCCTAAGAACAGCCGGCTCAAAACATTCAGCGTGTTATTGGCGAAATTATCGTTGTATTGAATTTGCGTATTTAACCGCCGGTCGCGCTGGAATTGACCGGCTGTCAGCGGATCGGAAAAGAACATGCCGGTCGGGTCTTCCTTGCGCCGGTTGCCATAGACAAAATCGAACGATAACGGTCCATACGACGCTTGAGCGAACATTTGCTTGACGTTTTCTCCATCCATGTGACGCGCTACACCGGCAATCCCCGAGTCACCGAATTCAAAAAAGCGGTTTGCTCCACGCGCTTGCACTCCGGAAAACGAAATCAACGCGTCGATACCGTTATCGAATTTTTTCCCGAGCGTGACACGTTCTTGCGGCATCACCTCCGCCGTTTGGTAAGAAGCCGATACTTCGGCGCCGTTTATATCGGAGCCTTTACGGGTAATGATATTGACCACGCCGAGCATGGCATTTTGGCCGTAAACCGCGCTGCCCGGGCCGGGAATGAATTCGATGCGCTCGATCAAGTCGATGTCGAGCGGGAAGTCACGGCCGGTTGGCCCTTGGTCGTAAGTGGCGTCGTTGATGCGATTGCCGTTGATGGTAATTAAAATGCGGGAATTGAAATCGCCCGGCAGGCCTAAACCGCGCGTGCCCAGGTATTCGTACTGATAATCATACGTGGTGTGAATGCCGGGCAGGCTGGCCAGCGCCTCGCCCAATGTACGCCAGCCGTAGGTACGGATATCCTTGCGGGTGATGACACTCACGGCGGCAGCCACCTGCTGTTGTTTCTGCTCGTATTTTGATGCACCGACGATACTGACATTCATCAATTGTTCCAAGCTCATTTGTTCCAGATTTGTTGCGAATGAAACCGCTGGCGCTTGTAACGCAACTAGGCAAATAGTTAGGTATTTTCCTACAAAAGAAAAATAATTGAACAGCTGGTATTTCGATGCACTGAACACGATTAGCAGATTAAATTTTTTAATGCTGCATTTAATCATACCGGGCTGTTACGCAAAGATGAAAAAAATAGCGTATTAATTACTCTAATTTACAGAATGATTTTAATGTTTAACTCGACAAGAATGCTGTGGCATTTTTTTGTGACTGTGTAGGAATTTGCAACCGATTATTTTCCGGTTGTTGATGTTTTCTCGGGTTTGTCGATCAGGATAGCGGTTGCGATGCTGATCGTTAAATACCTTCGCAGCGGATCATTCACGCGCGATTGGCTGAAGCCGGATAGTGTGAAATCAAGATTGCTCGTTTTCGAGCAATCCCAGGAAACCGCCGGACTGATGGTTCCACAGTTGTGCGTAAAGCTGATTGTTGGCGATGAGTTTGGCGTGGCTGCCTTGTTCGACAATACGGCCTTTGTCGAATACGATCAGCCGGTCCATCGCGGCGATGGTTGAAAGCCGGTGGGCGATGGCGATGACGGTTTTACCTTCCATCAGTTGATACAAGTTTTGTTGAATGCTGGACTCGACTTCGGAATCAAGCGCCGAAGTGGCCTCATCCAGCACCAGGATCGGGGCGTTTTTCAGCAGCACCCGTGCGATTGCAATGCGTTGCCGCTGTCCGCCGGAGAGGGTAACGCCGCGCTCGCCGGCATACGCATCATAGCCGGCACGGCCTTTGATATCGCGTAATTTTAAAATGAATTCATGCGCATGCGCCTGTTTGGCGGCGGCAATCATTTGCGCTTCGCTGGCGTCCGGTCTGCCGAACAAAATGTTGTCGCGAATGGAACGGTGCAGCAGCGAAGTATCTTGCGTCACTACCGCAATATTGGCTCGCAAGCTATCTTGCGTTACGGTGCGGATATCTTGTCCGTCGATAGTGATTTTTCCTTGCTGCACGTCGTAAAAGCGCAGCAGCAAACCGACCAGGGTCGATTTGCCGGCGCCGGAGCGGCCGACAATGCCGACTTTCTCGCCAGCGGCGATATGCAAGTTGAGGTTTTCGAAAATGTGAAGCGGGTCGCGATGTTCCGAATGATAGGAAAACGATACCTGGTGAAATTCGATGGCGCCTTGCGGTACGGTTATTTCCTGAGCATCGGCGGCATCGGTGACAAGCTGGGGGTTGGAAATGGTATTGATGCCGTCTTGCACGGTTCCCATATTTTCAAACAACATGTTGACTTCCCACATGATCCAATGCGACATGCCGGTCAATCGAATTGCCAGACTCATGACAATCGCAATCGCGCCCGGACTGATCTCGCCTTGCATCCAGATGAACAGACCCAGCGCGCCGGTAGCGAATACCATCAGCATGTTGATGGTCCACACCGAGAAATTCAACCCGGTTGCCAGCCGCATTTGCGGATATACGGTCGACATGAACTCTTCCATGCCGGCTTGCACGTAAGCCGATTCCCGCTGGCTGCGGGAAAACAGTTTCAATGTCAGGATATTGGTATAGCTGTCGACGATGCGGCCGGTCATTAATGCGCGCGCATCGGCCTGGAGTGTCGAGATGCGTTTCAGGCGGGGTACGAAATACGACAAAATGACGATGTAGAGTATCAACCAAACCAGTAAAGGCAAGCACAGCAACGGATCGGCGTTGATGATCAGGAACATCGTGGTGGTCAGATAGATGGTGACGAACAGCATCACGTCGAGCAGTTTCAATACCGTTTCGCGCACCGCCAATGCGGTTTGCATGACTTTAGTAGCAATCCGGCCGCTGAATTCATGTTGAAAGAAGGCGTAGCTTTGGCTGAGCAGGTAGCGATGCGACAACCAGCGGATCCGCATCGGGAAATTCCCCATCAGCATCTGGTTGATGGTTAAGGCGTGCAGCAATACCAGCAACGGAATCCAGATTAGAATGAAAACCGACATGGTCAGTATAGTGGGCCATTCAGTTTCGAAGAAAGCATCGATTTTCTTTTCCGCCAGCCAATCGACCATTTGACCGACGACGCTATAGAGCATGGCTTCGCTGATCGCCAATAAAGTGGTCAAAAGCGCCAATACCGCCAGGTGCGGTTCGATGCCGCGGAGGTAGTGACGGCAGAACTGGTAGAGTCCTCGCGGCGGTTCCGCCGGATGTTCCGGCGGATAAGGATCGATCAAGCGTTCGAAAAAGCCGAACATTATTGGCTAACCTGTGCTGAGTTGCTCAAATATTCTAAATCCGGCGACGTAGGTGCCAATCGCGGAACCGAGTGTGGAAAGAATGAAAATTAACAGAATGCGCGTCACCCGGTTGTGCCACCAGCCTTTTAGTGTGGTGGTGTCCGACCGGAGCCGGTTAAAGTCGCCGACTTGCGGTTTGCGCAGGTAGGTTTCGGCGGCGGCTACGACCATGCCGGCCCCGATGGTTGGATTCAGCGATGTCAACGGTGCCGCCAGGAAGGCTGTCAGAATAGACAGCGGATGCGCAAATGCCATGGCTGCGCCAAGCGCCGACAGCCCGCCATTGATCAAAATCCAATCGAGCACCATGGCGGTTCCCAGTTCCGGACTGCGCATGAAGCCAAGCACAAATCCCGTCAGGATTAATGCAACGATGAGCCACGGAATCAGCTTGAACCACCGGGATGCCGGCGGGATTGTGTCAAGCTGGGCGATTCGCTCGTGCGGATTGGCGATTGCAAGCGTTTCAAGCTGCCGCGCCATGCCGTTTAGATGTCCGGCACCGACAATCGCCAGGATATGCCGGTAGTTATTTTCCCGGGATTCTTTGATGAGACGGGCGGACATGTATTCATCCCGCTCGCTGATAAGCGGCTGAAACAGGTCTTGTTCGTTTTCGGCAAATTGCGAGAAAGAGCTTTCCAATACATCGCCTTCTTTCAGTTTTTCAATTTCCGCTTCGCTGAATTTTTCCTTGCTGATGACACTGGCGATTAAACCTGCAAACAAATTCATGCGCCGCCACCAAGGCACATTACGGTAAATCCGTTTCATGGTCGTGCCAATTTCACGATCGATCAGCAGCACCGGCAAATGGGCCGTTTGCGCATCTTTGATCGCCACGCGCATTTCGGCGCCCGGTTCGATACCGAACTGTTCCGCCATGCGTTGCTGGAACGCACCCAGTGCGAGACTGGCGGCTACCATGCTGGCCTGGCCTTTTTTGATGACTTGGAATAAATCCATTTTGGCCATGGCATCAGGATTGACGATGGCTTTGTGCCGGCTTGGGCATAGTTCAACCGCGACCGCATCATACTGCCCGGTAGCAATTAATTCCTGAACTTTATCGGCGCTGGCTTTTGAAACATGCGCGGTGCCCAGCAAGGTGATTTTGCAATCGTGGAGTTGAATCGTTTTGATCGGCTCAGCCGGATTTGCTGGCGAGTCAATTACGGTTGCTGTATTGGTTGTTGTCATTGTTTTTCTGGTTAAAAATTAAAAGACTCGAAATTGCCAAGCTTTGGCATAAAAGGGAAATATCGTAAGAAAAGATGTTTCCTCCAGCAAAAAAACATTTTACAAGATACGTAATTATATATATTATTTCGAGCGGGCCCGTCAGATTGTTAATGTGTAGTTTTCATTCTACGTTGTTCGTAACTTGTTTGCTTATTCAAGAATACCAATAAACGCTATAAGCAGCATTTTATATATCTTTGGAGGTTTTAAAATGTTGAAATGCGGTTTTAAATTAAAAACAACGGCTATTGCTTTAGCCTTAATGGCAGGTAGTGTTGCCAATGCAGCGCCGGTTGTAATGGCGAATTGGGGCGATCATGATCCTGCGGAAATGGGATTTTTTGCGCTGATTACTTCAGGTGCCACCCCGATCGACCATATCTATACATTCAGCGTGGCAACAGCGGTTAACGGCCTCTGGTCGAGTGTTTCCAACGATGCGCCGCCAGTTTTTGATATCACGGGCGGTTTGGTGCAGTTGTGGTCAAGCGATGGCGACGCTGATTATGGCGGATCGGATCCCGGTGATAGCCTGGTTACATCGCTGGCTTTTGACTCAACATCAGTCAATCAGACTTTTACCGCTGGCCCCGGGGATTATTATTATCAAGTGACGGGCAGTATCGATGGTTTGCTGGGCGGCAGTTATTTGCTGTCTTCTTCAGTGACGCCCGTTCCGGAACCTGAGATGTATGCGATGTTATTGGCCGGTTTTGGTTTAATCGGCTTTTCTTTGCGGCGTCGCGTAGTTTAATCCAGTTCGTATCTACCCTAAAACCACTGAGAATAACGCTCAGTGGTTTTTTTATGGCTTGTTGATAGCCAACTTCTTTTGGATTGTTTCTAAGAGTACAATGTTATTATTGCTTGTTTGTTTCTTGGGCGGATGTCATCAGGGTATCGGTTGTACTGTAGGGTTTTAATGGAATCCGATGGTGATTTGAATAAAACTAAAAAGGAAGTGGAAGTTATGTATAGGCCCGTTACTTCGTTAGTATTTGTGATTGCAATTCTATTGTTGCTGCCGGGTTGTGTTACTTCACCGGAGAGTAATTCTGCATCTTTTGTTTCGCCATCTCAATTCCAAACCTACAACTGCGACGAGTTGCTGAGGGAAACCGAGCGTATTCAGAACAGAGTCAGTGAATTAATTGGAAAACCGAGTGATACCACGCCTGCCAATAACAAATGGATTCTGGGAGCGGACTTGTCGCTGTCGTGGGCGGCGTTGTTTGCGCTGGGCGGTACCAAAGAGCAAGAAGCGGAGTATCTGCAGCTAAAAAGTGAATACGATGCGATTCAACAATGGGCGATCATGAAGCAATGTCCGGGTGTGATTCCTCCCGCAGAAAAACCGCCGGAATTCGATCCCGATATGGTTGAAACGGGCAGACCAGCAACCGTTGCAGAACAGCGGTAAAGTGTGACGGACGCGCCGGGTTTGATTGTGTTGCCGGAAAGGCAGGCAGGGCTGTAAGTGGTTAGTGGTTAATGGCGGCGATGCCGGGCAAGATAGCGGGGTGTCCAACCGTAAGGAATTTTGTGCACAAAATGGTAACGCGCTACATGGTAACTCGGATCAAAACCATAGAAATTAAGCTGCATCCGCTGAAGCTCTTCATTGCGGTAGCTATGCAACGGTTTTTGATGTTCTTCTTGCTGGCGCCGCTGAATCTTTTGCTGCAAGCGGGATGGAAAATCCGGGGCGGCGGCAAGCATTTCAGCAATAGTGACAATTTTTGTTCTGAAATCTTCCGGACTCAAAGCAAAACAATCATCGATCAATCCCATGTCTCGCGCTTCCGCAGCGCCGATTGGTAACCGGTTTTGTGTCAGCGCGTACGCGCGAGCGCTACCCACTCTTCGCGGTAAAAGATAAGTCCAATATTCCGAGCCGTACAAGTTCCCCATACTCTTATAATGCGGATTCAAAATGACACGGGCGTTGGCATAAATATAGTCAGCGGCAAGCGATAAAAACACACCGCCTGCACCGGCATTGCCCTGTAGAGCGGCGATTGTGAATTGCCGCTCCGTGGTGATGATGGCATGCACCAGATCGTTCATGGCGTTGATGTTGCGCCAGGATTCATCGGCGGGACTATCGGCATGCTCGATGTGATTCAAGTGTATGCCATTGCTCCAGAAGTCCGCGCCGCCCATCAGTACGATGACACGAATGTCGCTGGAAGCGACCTTTAGATAAGCCTCTCGTAGTCGTTCGCACTGTCCGGAATCCATCGCGCCGTTGTAGAAAGCGAAATGCAGATAACCCACCTGATGCTTTTTTTCAAACCAGATCTCCTGATAGGTATCAGCGGCTGTACCGGCAATGGGGTCTAAGGGGATTTCCGGAACCTCGGTTAAGTGATGTTGCAATGCGCTGGAGGCGGCCAGTTTAAGCGTCGATTCGTTGTTTTGCCGCTGTTTTACATGACCGATCCAAACCGCACCATCGATCGTTGTGCGGCAAATGGCGGAATCCCGTTTGGCAATGATGGCCCCAGGTTTTCCGCTAAGTTTCTTCTCATGATGCGCATCATAAAGATAATAGGGTTTTCCGAACAACGAATCCAGGACACCGGGAGAGCCATCGGCAGCATGAATTTTTCTTAATATGACGAGGGTGTTGTCCTGTTGCCAGTCGATACAGCGGTCGATTTGCCGCATTGGGGCATGCAAATTGCCATGCACATCCGATCGTGTGTAATCCAGCGGCATGGGCCGGTAAGTCCGGGATTCGAAGCGTGTGATTGCGGTTAAGACGGCACGCGTTGCGGCTTCAACGATTTCATGCCGGTATATGCTGCTTTTCGGGGCTAACCGCATGGGAAAGACTTCACTGGCCCAGATATCGCCGGCGTCCATTTCCGCGTTTGCCTGCAGGACGGTGACGCCCCATTCCGGCACACCCTTCATGATTGCCCAGTCGAGCGCGGAGGGGCCCCGGTCGCCGGTGATTCCAGGATGTACGATAAAGCAAGCGCGGGTGCGCCAGATGTTTTCCGGAATGCGGCGTTTAAGGAAGGGGGCAAGGATCAAATCGGGGTTGAATAGTTCGACAGCTTCGAAAGTAACGGCATCGTTGATATCGAATTCGACCGACAGTTCGTATCCGCAACGCTGCAATTCCACAAAAAGCCGCTGTGTCAGGCAGTTAAAACTGTGCGTCAGGATTAAAATTTTCAAAGCTGCTGATTAGCAAATACGGGGCAATTGCTCGCCACTCAACCAATCAACTACCCGGTTGCCGCCTAACTGAGTCTGCATTTGCACAAAGCAATGCGTGTCATCAATTACTTCGCCGATGATCGCTGCGTCGCGGCCAAGCGGATGATTTTTCATCGCGTGCAACAAGCTTCCGGCATCTTTTGCGGGACAGATTGCGACCAGCTTGCCTTCGTTGGCGATATACAGCGGGTCGAATCCCAGAAACTCGCAGGCGGCCTTAACTTGTTCACGGATAGGCAGCGTATTTTCATACAGCATCATTCCCACCGAGGATTGCCGGGCAATTTCATTCAGCGTCGAAGCCAAGCCGCCTCGCGTCGGGTCGCGGAGCACGCGGATGGCCGGAACAGCGGCGATCATGGCGGCAACCAGGCCATGCAGCGCGGCGGTGTCCGATACAATCGTGGTATCGAACGATAAATTTTCCCGGGATGCCATGACGGCGATTCCATGGTCGCCCAACGTGCCGGATATAATGATTTTATCGCCAGCACGCGCGTTCTCTCCCGAAATGTCGATGCCTGCCGGTACGATTCCGATCCCGGTGGTGGTGATGAAAACCCCGTCACCGCTGCCTTTCTCCACGACTTTGGTATCTCCGGTGACGACCGGCACACCTGCTGAACGCGCGGTTGTCGCCATGGAATGGACGATTCGCTGCAGATCGGCTAAAGGCAGTCCTTCTTCCAGTATAAAGCTGGCCGCCAAGTAGCAAGGTTTGGCGCCGGCCATTGCGACATCGTTGATGGTTCCATTGACAGACAGGCTGCCGATGTCACCGCCAGGGAAAAAAAGCGGCGTCACGACGTGAGAGTCCGTGGACATCACCATGCGGCCGTTAAAACCCGGAAAACAGGCATGATCGTTCATGGGGTGTAAATATTCATTATCAAACGCCTGGAGAAACAGTTGTTGAATCAGTTGCATCATTGCCCGGCCGCCGCTGCCGTGCGCCATTTCAATCCGGCCTTGTTTGAAGTCGAGTTTTCGCGTGTAACCGGATTTGACGTTACTGTGGCTGGACATGATTTTTTTCCTGTGACACCCCGCAGTCCTTTTCGCGGAAACGGCCATAGCTGTAGTGCGCGGCGCATGCGCCTTCGGATGATACCATGCAGGATCCGACCGGATTGTCGGGTGTGCAAACCGTGCCGAAAATTTTGCAATCGCGCGGGTGTTTGACACCGCGCAAAATGGCGCCGCATTCGCAGGCTTTGTTATCGGGGATTGATAACGCCGGGATTGGGAAACGTTGCTCGGCATCAAAACCGGCATAGCGCGATTTGATTTTTAATGCGCTGTAAGGTACTAAACCAAGGCCGCGCCATTCAAACGTCCGCCGTAATTCAAAAACCTCGGATACCAGCACTTGTGCCTTGATGTTTCCCGCAGGTGAGACTGCCCGGGTGAATTCATTTTCCACCTCAGCGCGGCCGGTGTTGACTTGGCGGATCAGCATCAAAATCGCTTGCATGACGTCCAGCGGCTCAAAACCCGCGATTACCACTGGTTTCTGAAATTCTTCCGCAAAGTAATGGTACGGCTGGCTGCCGATTACAACGGAGACATGCGCCGGTCCGATAAAACCATCCAGCGAAACCGCGCCGAGTTCCCGGACCTCGGGAGATTGCAGGATATGCGAGATGGCGGAAGGTGTAAGAACATGATTGCAGAATACGCTAAAATTTTTTAGACCAAGCGCATCCGCTTGTTTGATTGCAATCGCAGTCGGCGGTGTGGTGGTTTCGAAACCAATGGCAAGAAATACGACCTGATGTTGCGGATTGTCTTGGGCTATCGTGATTGCATCGGCGACGGAATAGATCATCCGGATATCCGCGCCTTGCGCTTTTGCTTTCAATAAGCTCGCGCCGTTTGGTGTCGGCACCCGCAGCATGTCGCCATAGGTGCAAAGGATCAGTCCGGGTATTTGCGCCAGTTGAATGGCATTTTCTATACGGCCGGCCGGCAAGACACATACCGGGCACCCTGGGCCGTGAATCATGTGAATATTACTGGGAAGCAAATCCACGATACCGAAACGTGAAATGGCATGGGTATGTCCGCCGCAAAATTCCATCAAATGATAGTGGCGCCGGGGATTGGTTTCCTGCAGAATCTTGGCGGCGATCGTTTTCGCAAGAGCGCCGTCACGGAATTCATCAATGTATTTCATAATGAATCATTGCGCCGTGTCATTATTATTCAGGTCCGACATTTCAGCAAACATCGCCAATGTGCGCTGTGCTTCAATCGGGTCAAGCTTCTGCAACGCAAATCCGGCATGCACAACGACATAATCACCCGGGGCGGCATTATCGACCAGCTCCAGCGAAATTTCCTTGCGAATACCACTCATATTGACAATCGCGCAATTTTCGCCGGTTAATTGTTCGATATAGGCTGGAATAGCAAGGCACATAAGCGTTTTATGAAAGTTTCCGGATGGGGAAATTATGACATAATTAGCTATCCTAATTCTCGGTAGTCAATAAAGTGGAAAAGCAAAATTATCTTATTCATTTTCTGATGGTCTTTTTGATTGGGTTGATGGCATTCAGTCAGTTTGCTCAAGCAGATAATGGTATATGGATTGATGTGGATACCGCGGAACATACTTTGTCGGTGATGCAAGGGAATACCGTTCAAGCAGTCTTCGAGAATGTGGCGATCGGGCGATACGGTACCACCCGGTCAAAGATGACGCTGGATGATAAAACCCCGTTGGGTCAATTTAAGGTTGGCTGGGTGAATGAGAAAAGCCGTTATTACCGTTTTTATGGCTTGAACTATCCGAATCTTGAGACTGCGAAGCGCGCTTTTGATGAGAACAGGATTGATGAAGATACCTGGTTATCAATCTGGCGCGCAAAAATCAAAGGTAAAACGCCGCCGCAAAATACGCCACTGGGCGGTTATATCGGTATTCATGGAATCGGGCGAGGTGATCGGGAAGTGCATCATCAATACAACTGGACCAATGGTTGCATAGCGCTGACAAACGAGCAGATTGATCAACTCGGGAAATGGATCAAGCCAGGCATTATGGTGAATATTCGTTAATCATTATCTTGCTGGCAAATCTTATCGGTTAGATTAGTTCGCTTAATAATTTAGTTTGTTGTTAATTGCTTGAATCTTAAAATGTATATAAATTATTCATATTTATTAGATACTTGTTCTTTGTTGTGTTGTGTTTATGCCGAAGCAATTGGTAAATTTGTCACAGAATCCATTTATTTTGCGGAAGAAATCAGATAAGATTCCACTGCGTTGCCGGTTAATGATAGATAGTGGTGGCAACAAAGTTGTGAATGTTTGTCCGTATTGAATAAAATAAACAACTGAGGAGATCGGAATGAAAGGAAAAATCCAGCATCCAGTTCGTAAGCTAACGCTGGCAGTCGTTGCGGGAGCTTTTATTGGGTTAACAGGGTGTGCAACTACAGCACAGCTTGAAGAGTTACAAAATAAGGTAAATGCTGATATCGCTGCAGTAAAAAGTGAAGCATCAGCTGCAAGACAAGCTGCAGATGCGGCGAATGCGAGAGCAAACGAAGCAGTTCGCATTGCGGAAGATGCTAACAGACGTTCAATGGACACAGCTGAAAAAATTGATCGTATGTTCAAGAAAGCAATGCATAAATAAGCTTTCCATCTAGCAGATAAAGCAGATAAAAAAACCCCTCAGTAGAGGGGTTTTTTTATGGGGGTAAAAGCAAATTAGAACAAATTAGAAATTAAAATTTATCGTTTTGCGTATGTAATTGATTTTGTAAACGAGAACGGGAAATTAGAACGGGCATTCCGCTCTTTTCTAAAATCGCTTGCGTTAGAGCTTCTTGATTAATTTCAAAATCTCCGGGAATATTTCTTCTGCTGCTATTTTGCGCTAGAAAATCATTGATGGCGGCAGCTACGATACTGTGATAATTCGAATATTTCTCCTCATCTTCTTCCAAAGGCGGGTGCAGCTCAATGAAAAGTGAGTCGAGCTGCCATCCGAGCTTTATTGGTTGATTGACAATTTGTACTTGCGTGCCGATAGGGACCTTGTCGAAGAGTGCTTCAATATCTTCGGGGTACATCCGCACACACCCTGCTGAAACCCGCATGCCTACACCGAATGGTTTGATAGTGCCATGAATAAGGTAGCTGCCGCTACCGATGCTTAAGCGCATCGCATGACGGCCGAGCGGGTTGGTCGGTCCAGGTGGAACGATGCTGGGATACGGCGTTTCGCCATTCGCAATTCTATCCATCTGCAGAGATTTTGGTGGTATCCAGGTCGGATCTTTCTTTTTTTCGACTATTTTTGAAATACCGAGTGGTGTTACCCAATCCATTCTGCCAATTCCAACAGGGTGAGTAATAATTAAAGGTTTTTCTCCTTTTTTAGGTTCGGGGAAGTAATAAATCCGCATTTCCGGTAAGTTAAGCAGCAATCCTTTGCGCTGACCCTGGGGGATGATGTAGCGGCTCGGCAAAATCACCGTCGAACCGTCTTCCGGCAGCCATCGATCGACATTCGGGTTGGCTAGCAAAATTTCGATCTGGCCAATGTCATATTGGCGCGCAATATCGAGCAATGTTTCAGATCGGCTTGCTTGGGTGGTTCTGACTTGACCGAAAATATCGATGTCCGGGGGCGGGAGTGTCCATGTTGCAGCGCCAGCAGATTGAATGAAGAGCGGACTAATCAGGAGTGAAACAATAAGAAAAATTTTAAACATAATCAAACCTTGCGATCAGAATTGATGCGGATAAGCGATAAGAATAAAATAATAACCCAATCTTGTTTCTAAAAAATGATAAATAACATGATTATTGGGCATGAGTTTTGAGTTTCAATGAGAATTAGAATAATTTGAAATTGGTGTCATGGTCAGAAAAACAACAGATCTGTTGCATGTCTGCAACATCGCTGTTGCGAATTTCACAAAAAATTCTTATTTTTCTTGCAGTACGTTTCTGTGTTGTGCACAATCAAGCCAAACCTTTCCGAGACGGAAGGTCCGAACAAGCGGGGTGCATTCCAGCGGAGTGTGGTGAATGAAAAATAGGACGGCCCCAGTCGTTTTAAACATTAAAGGAGAACTTCAGTATGAAGAAGAAACTAATTTCGTTGGCAGTAGCTGGTGCACTTGCAGTTCCAATGGCAGCATCGGCACAAGGTACTCATGTAACCCTTTTCGGTAGTGTTCAAGCGGAATACGCCACTGTTAACCGTGAAAACCAAAGCAGCCAGGCTCTGATAGGTGACGATACAGGTCGCTCAAGAATGGGTATGCATGTAACTGAAAGCTTGGGTGGTGGTTTTAAAGCAAAAGCACATGTTGAGTATGGTTTTAATACAGGCGCCGGTGCGTTAGGTGTTGCACGTGAACGCTGGGTTGCTTTGGCGAATGATAATTGGGGTGAAGTGAAATTTGGACGTGTTCAATCCCCATTTAAAGATTTTGCAGGCGGTATGACGATTGATCCGTTTGCTTACACGACTCTGCAAGCGGGCGGTAGCGGCGGCACCATGATGTCATCGGCTAATGGTTACGGTTCCGGTGCGCAAGGTTTTGTCAATAGCGCAGTCCGTTATGACTCACCTAGAGTTGAAGGTTTTAGCTTTTCTGGCTTGTTGATGCCGGGTGATTCCAACAGACTTGACCCTGCAAACTTTATTGCACCAACCGATACTTTCCAAGGAAGTCAATCGAATGCAGGCGGTGAAGACGGTGAATGGGACTTCCAACTCGCAGGTAAATATGACGCGCAATGGCAAGGTCACAATTTTGCGGTATTCGGTGGTTATTCGCGCGATAACGTCAGTACCCGCCAAAAAACGGCACAAGATCTGTTGAATAACGAGCACGTATGGCGTGGCGGTGGTTCATGGAATTTCCAGCAATTTACGTTAAGCGGCCAATACGAGCATATCAACAATGCAGTCGGTGCGGCAACCTGTACCAATGCAGCTCAGCTAGGTAATCCAGCAACGGGACTGCCTGATACACGCGGCCAATGTAATTCCGCTATGAACGCGGGTGGTGACGGTAATATCTGGTTTGCCAGCGGTAAGTATGATTGGGGTAATACCAGCTTTGTTGCTCAAGGTGGTATGACCAACGCTAACGGCGTGGTCGGTCTTGCTCAAAGCCGTGAAGTAAGCAGTTTCACAGTAGGCGCAATTCATAACCTGAGCAAACGTTCCAGCCTGTTTGGCGGTTACCAACGGGCAATGGTTGACGATAAGAATGCGGTATTCCAAGACAGCAATACCTATTCTTTAGGTATGCGTCACAACTTCTAATAGTAACTTTCGTTAGTAAAAAAGGCACCGTAAGGTGCCTTTTTTATTTTAAAAAGAAACTATAATGAGCGCTTGTGCACTTCTACGGAATTCAAATTTAAAATTAATTGCGCACCGGCGTGTTTATGAGAGGGGTATCGTTATGAGTATGAAGGATTGGACAGATGAGGAGCTGATCTCCACGCGAGATCGTCTTGAATCTCTGGGAGAAGTTAGTAAAAAATCGGGATCTGGCACGAAAATGTGGTTGTTTACCGGACTACTGGGAGCTTTTGCTATTTCAACCGGCGTTACATTCATGATTCTGGATGGCATTGATGTGATGAGTATCATTTTAATCATCATGGGGACCATCACATGTATTTCTTGGTATAAAAGCGATAAGCAACGTAAAGACAATCTCGCTTTTCTTGAAGAAATCAATCATGAAGTCAAATCGCGCAAGTTAAAAGTGAAGAACACTTCCAAAACGAAAGATAAAGTGACAGAACAAGCGGAAGGATCTGAACAGACGAGTGAGATTGAAGGTCAGAACGATCAAACGGCCGTTGCATCTGAATCAGCAAACGATTCAAAGAAATCAGAAGAAAAATCCGACAAATAACCGGAAAATGAAAATCCGCAGTTTATTGCCGGCGATCAAACGGTTGTTTCAACCGGTGAATTTGCAGACAGAGGATAAAACGCTTGATCAATCCAGCCAAGTAGAATTTTTAGCTTTGGAAGACCGGCGTGCATTCGAAGCGTTGTGTCAATTTCTCTGGGTGCAGGGAGAACCTTTGCCACTGGTGTTTGACCTGAGTCACTCGATTTATACCAATCAAGGAATCACTGCGGCATCATTGCAAAGATTGGCGGATGCCGGATTAATCCGTTTTGAAAAAGCAGGGTTCGTTAAGAAAGGATTCGGCAAGCATACGCGCCTGTTTTATTGCGGCAGACCCACCAAAATCGGTTTTCAGGCCGACGAAAATAATTACCTGGATTTGGGGCATGTGTTGCTCACCGAACGCGGCAAGCAATTAGCCTCGTCCATTCCAGTGAAGAAAAATCAGCAGTTCTACGAATATGTAATAAGCCGGTGGTTTGAACAAGGCTTGTTACTGTCATCGATACAAATCGATCGGAGCTGGGAAACTCCGTTTGTTCGCGGCCAGGAATCCGCATGTCCGGTCAGAGAATGAGGATAGCCCGGTAATCGTTAACATTGGTGCGCGTCGGGCCGGTCATGACTAAATCGTTTAAGCGTTGAAAGAAAAGATACGAGTCATTATTCGATAGAAATGCGGCCGGATTTAGTCCCAGTTGTTTCGCGCGAGTGAAAGAATCCGGTGAGAAGATGGCACCGGCATTATTTTCCGTACCGTCTAATCCATCGGTATCGCATGCCAAGGCATAAACCTTCTCCATTCCGGCTAGTTCAACGAACAGCGAGAGCAAGAATTCAGCGTTACGGCCGCCGCGGCCATTACCCCGGATAGTAACCGTCGTCTCTCCGCCCGAAAGCAAAGCGGCGGGTGTTTTAAGTGAGCGCGGATAGGTGTGAATTTCCCGCGCCAATGCGGCATAACTTTTCGCAATTTCACGGGCCTCTCCAGTGACCGTATCGCCGAGTATCAGCGTATTGAACCTCAAAGCCTGAAAATAATTTTCCGCTGCGGCCAAAGATTGATGCCCATTTGCGATGATGATATTTTCGGTGCGCGAAAAGAAGTGAGATCCGGGTTTGGGAGTGTCCGCAATGGTACCCGCTTGGCCGGCGCGCAATAGCCTGGTGACCGCAAGCGGCGCATCCAGGTGGTAGCGTTCCAGTACTGCGAGAGCGTCGGAAAAGGTCGAAGGATCGGCAGCACATGGGCCGGAAGCGATATGAATCGCATCGTCGCCGGTGACATCGGAAATAATCAATGAAAGAACCGGAGCCTGACAAGCGGTTGCAAGCTTGCCGCCCTGGATTGCGGACAAATGCTTGCGGACAATATTGATTTCCTGGATTGTCGCGCCGCATTGCAATAACAGCTTTGTCATGGTTTGCAGATCTTGCAATGATATACCGTCGACTGGAAGCGGCAGTAAACTGGAGCCGCCGCCGCTGAACAGGCAAAGCAGCAAATCCTCGGAAGTTAATGTTTTCACCGCAGCAAGAATTTTTCGTGCAGCTTGTTCGCCGTTTTCGTCAGGAATGGGATGCCCGGCCTCAACGATTCGAACAGTACGGGCAGGTAATGCATGCCCATAGCGCGTCACCACGATGCCATCCAGCGGCGCTGCGTCAGGCCATGCATCTTCAACCGCCGCCGCCATTGCCGCGGATGCTTTTCCGGCGCCAACGACAAACGTACGTCCGCGAGGTGGTTGCGGCAGATATTGCGGCACGATATGAGCCGGATCAGCCGCTTTGACAGCGACCGAAAAGCTTTCCAGCAGATATCCGCGCGGATTCATTGGGATAGCATGGCGCGCAAGTAATGACCGGTAAAGCTGTTCGGATTCGTTGCGATGGACTCCGGGGTGCCTTCCGCCACTATGCAACCGCCGCCGTCGCCGCCTTCCGGTCCCAAATCGATAATCCAATCGGCGGTTTTGATGACATCCAGATTATGTTCGATCACGACCACGGTATTGCCGTGATCGCGCAACCGGTGTAACACTTTGAGCAACAGATCGATATCCTGAAAATGCAAACCGGTGGTTGGTTCATCGAGGATGTACAAGGTGCGTCCGGTATCGCGTTTTGACAGTTCCAGCGACAGCTTGACGCGTTGCGCTTCGCCTCCGGAAAGAGTGGTGGCGGACTGCCCCAAAGTGATATAGCCAAGACCCACATCCATCAATGTTTGCAGTTTGCGCGCCACCACCGGTACCGGTGTGAAAAATTCCAATGCGTTTTCTACCGTCATTTGTAAAATTTCGCTGATATTTTTTCCCTTATATTGAATTTCGAGCGTTTCACGGTTATAGCGGTGGCCGTGGCAGACATCGCAAGTGACATAGATATCCGGCAAGAAATGCATTTCAACTTTGATCACGCCATCTCCCTGGCAAGATTCGCAGCGTCCGCCTTTAACGTTGAAAGAAAACCGGCCGGGTGCATAACCGCGTTCACGAGCTTGCGGCACGCCGGAAAATAAGTCGCGGATCGGCGTAAACAAGCCGGTATACGTGGCCGGATTGGAGCGCGGCGTTCGTCCAATCGGGCTTTGATCCATATTGATGACTTTGTCGAAGAAAGCCAGTCCGTCAATTTGCTGATGCGGCGCGGGTTCATCATTGCTGCCGTAGAGATGGCGGGCAACCGCGCGATGCAGGGTTTCGTTGATGAGTGTCGATTTGCCGGATCCTGAAACACCGGTCACGCAAACAAACAATCCAACCGGCAAGTTAAGCGTAACATTTTTTAAATTATTCCCGGTGGCGCCGGTAATCTGCAAAATCCGCTCTGCGCCGGGCGGGTGCCGTTGTTGCGGTATATGGATCGCCAAGGCGCCGGAAAGATATTTTCCGGTTAACGAACTTTCATTCCGCTGGATTTCAAGCGGCGTGCCTTGCGCGATCACGAGACCGCCGTGTTCGCCGGCGCCGGGACCCATATCGACGACATAATCGGCAATTTGGATCGCGTCCTGGTCATGCTCGACCACGATGACGCTATTGCCCAGATCCCGCAGATTCTTAAGGGTATCGAGCAAGCGGCCATTGTCGCGCTGATGCAAACCGATGGAAGGTTCATCCAGCACGTACATGACGCCGGTCAAGCCGGAGCCGATTTGACTGGCCAAGCGGATACGCTGTGATTCGCCGCCCGATAGCGTATCGGCGGAACGATCCAGCGATAAATAATCCAGACCGACATTGTTGAGAAATTGCAGGCGGCTGGAAATTTCCTTGATGATGCGTTCCGCAATGGATTGCTTATGGCCGGATAATTCCAAATGGTCGAATAATTCCCTGGCTTTTCTTAGCGGCAGTGCGCTGATTTCGTAAATTGCCTTTCCGGCGACATGCACATGCCGCGCCGCGCGGCATAAGCGCGTACCCTGGCATTCCGGGCAAGTTTGGGCATTCAGGTATTTTGCCAGCTCCTCGCGCACGGTCTGCGATTCGGTTTCCTTGTAGCGCCGGGTCAGGTTGGGAATAATGCCTTCGAACGGATGAACGTCCTGCTGTTTTCGTCCGCTTTCCGTTAAATAGGAAAATTGTATTTTTTCTTTACCGGAGCCGTGCAAAATAATGTTGCGGATCGATTCATCGAGTTTCTCAAAAGGTGTTTCCAGATCGAACTGATAATGCGCGGCAAGGCTCGTCAGTAACTGAAAATAGAATTGATTGCGCCGGTCCCAATTCCGTACCGCACCAGCAGCCAGCGATAAATGCGGAAAAGCCACGACCCGCGCCGGATCGAAAAAAGTGATCTGTCCTAAACCATCGCATTTATTGCATGCACCCAGCGGATTGTTGAAAGAAAATAATCTGGGTTCCAATTCGGCTAATGAGTAGCTGCATACCGGGCAGCTGAATTTCGCCGAGAATAAATGCTCTTGGCCGCTGTCCATTTCCACCGCCAAAGCGCGTCCCTCCGAATGGCGCAGCGCCACCTCGAACGACTCGGCCAGCCGTTGTTTGGCATCGGCAGAGACTTTCAAGCGGTCCACCACAACTTCGACGGTGTGTTTCTGGTTTTTTTGCAATTTCGGTAACGCATCGATTTCATACACTTCACCGTCGATGCGCAGCCGTACAAAGCCTTGCGCGCGCAACTCGTCAAACAGCTCGGTTTGTTCCCCTTTGCGTTCCACGATCAGCGGCGACAAAATCATCAAGCGGGTGTCCGCCGGTAGCTGCAAAACGTGATCGACCATTTGCGAAACGCTTTGCGCGGTCAACACGATGTTGTGATCGGGACAAAAAGGATCGCCGACGCGGGCGAACAGCAAGCGCAAATAGTCATGAATTTCGGTGACGGTGCCGACTGTCGAACGCGGGTTATGCGACGTTGCCTTTTGTTCGATGGCAATGGCCGGAGACAATCCTTCGATCAGGTCGACATCCGGTTTTTCCATTAACTGCAGGAATTGCCGGGCATACGCCGACAGCGATTCAACGTACCGGCGTTGCCCTTCGGCGTAGAGCGTATCGAAAGCCAGTGAAGATTTGCCGGAGCCGGATAAACCGGTGATGACCACGAGCTTGTTGCGAGGCAGATCGAGGCTGATATTTTTCAGATTATGCGTGCGCGCACCGCGTATTTTTATGGATTCCATGAACTATCTATGTAAGAGTCAACCTGTTAATATACCCAACTTTTTAGCAATATCACAACCTGATTCATGTCTGCTTCATCATCTGAGAGAATGTCCCCCACGGAAATACGCGCGACGATCGGCTTGGCCGGTGTGTATGGATTGCGCATGCTGGGGTTGTTTATTATTTTACCGGTGTTTGCTTTTTACGCCGAAGACCTGCCCGGCGGGGATAACTATACGCTGGTCGGTATTGCGCTGGGCGCTTATGGTTTGACGCAAGCGATTTTGCAAATCCCGTTCGGTTGGCTGTCGGACCGGATCGGGCGCAAGCCGGTGATTTATCTGGGTCTGATTTTATTCATTATCGGCAGCTTTATCGCTGCGATGGCAACTGATATTTATTGGGTTATCATCGGGCGCGTCATTCAGGGAGCCGGGGCGATTTCGGCGGCGGTGATGGCGCTGGCCGCGGATCTTACCCGGGAAGAGCATCGCACCAAGGCGATGGCGACGATCGGCATGACTATTGGCGTGGTGTTTGCCATTTCACTCATCGCGGCGCCGGTGCTAAATCAATGGATCGGAGTACCGGGCATTTTTGCGATGACCGGGGTTTTGGCGCTATTGGCCATGGTTGTCGTCAAGAAAATCATTCCCGATCCGGTGAGCAGCCGGTTTCATTCCGATACTGAAGCATCGCCCGCGAATTTCCGCAGCGTCTTGCGCGATACGCAGCTGTTGCGGCTGAACTACGGCATTTTTGCATTGCATGCGGTACTGATGGCGCTCTGGCTGGTGGTGCCGCTGACACTGCGGCAAGCGGGCATGGCGGCGGACGATCATTGGCAGATTTATCTCCCGGTGTTGCTGCTGTCGATTGTTTTGATCGTTCCGGCGATTATTTATTCCGAGAAGAAAGCGAAATTAAAACAAGTCTTTGTCGCCGCAATCGCGATTTTGCTGCTGGGACAACTGCTACTCGCTATGAATAGTGAATCGATTTGGGGGACGGCGCTGGCGTTACTGGTTTTCTTTGCGGCTTTCAATTTATTGGAAGCCAGCTTACCGTCGCTGATTTCAAAAATAGCGCCGGTCGGCGCCAAGGGGACTGCGATCGGCATTTACAGCAGCACGCAATTCCTCGGCGCTTTTGCCGGTGCGGCAGCCGGCGGTCATTTATACGGCGAATACGGCAGCGGCGCTTTGTATGCATTTTGCGGGTTGTTACTGGTGGTGTGGCTGGCATTGGCGATGACCATGAAAGCGCCTGCTGCGGTGCGTTCCAGAATGTATCCGGTGCAGGAAATGGATTCCGATCGATCCAAAGAGTTATCGCGCCGCCTGGCAGCGATACCCGGAGTTTTTGAGGCATTGGTGCTGGTGAATGAGCGGGTGGCTTATTTGAAAGTGGATATGAAAGGCTTCGACGAAGAAAAAGTGATTCAATTGCTTGGGGAGGAAACATAAATGGCTTCTGTCAATAAAGTGATACTCATCGGTAACTTGGGCAAAGACCCGGAAACCCGCTATATGTCGAACGGTGACGCGGTTACCAATATTACATTGGCGACGACCGATACCTGGAAAGACAAAAACGGCGAGAAACAGGAAAAAACCGAATGGCACCGCGTGACTTTTTATCGCAAGCTGGCCGAGATTGCCGGGGAATATTTAAAAAAAGGGCGTTCGGTTTATGTCGAAGGCCGGCTGGAAACCCGGAAATGGACGGATAAGAATGGGGTGGAGCGTTATACCACGGATATCATTGCGACGGATATGAAGATGCTGGGTAACCGGCCCGGCAGCGGTAGCTTTGAATCCGCGCCGGATCATGAAGAAGACAACGCCGTGCCTAGCCGGCCATCTTCGGCGAAAGGCCCCGGCGGATTTGAAGATATGGAAGACGATATTCCATTCTGATTGCGTGGCATCCGGGGGCGCTGGCGGTCATTAGTGTTTGTCGGGCAAGCGCAAAACGCCGTTGCGGTATTCGTTATTCGCAAAGCTTGCTTGATTGCGGGAAGGTAATGAAAATTCGATGCTTTCAATCGCACCGCCGATTTCTTTGGCCATGTTGCGGAACTCGAGTGCCAGCATACCTTTGGGAACAATAAATATTTGCTTGAATCCAGACTTGAAGTGAACAAGAATTTTCATAACGTTTTCCAGTGAGTTTTAATTTTTTAAGCGCTTGATCGCTACGGTGACATCGCTGCTGCTGTTCTTACGACTCAAACCGGTCAAACTTTAATGGGCCGTACTCCAGAAGGTTTCCAAATGTACCGGACTCGGAAACCGTCACCGCTATCAACATCGGATTAAGGAAACAATCGAAGAAATAGCTGCTAATCCTTGCTTTTATCCGGAAATGACTCTTGCCAATTCTGGCATAAGCTTTACTCCATCAAAAATTGGCCAGATGCTGGCGGTGATGAGGAAAGGAAAGTTTGCATGGAAAAAAGCGCAATATTAAGTGCGTTGGCAACGGAAGTGGAGCAAGGACGCTTGATTTTCCCGACCTCGACCCATGCCGCGATCAAAATCAAGGAAAAACTGGAAGATCCTGATTGCAGTCTCGATACCGTGATCCGGCTGATACAGGCTGAACCGCTGCTGTCGACCAAGGTGGTGGCGATTGCCAATTCCGCAGTATTTAACCGCTCAGGGAAAAAAGTCACCGATGTGCGTTCGGCCGTCACATTGATCGGCATGCGCACGGTGCGCAACTTGGCCACGGTCATAGCCGTGCAGCAATTGACCGGACCGCAGGGAAGAAGCGAACAAGCCGAGCAACTATGGCGGCATTCCGCGTATGTCGCCGCGTTGGCGCAAGTCATCGCCCGCCGCGTCACCCGCAAGGACCCCGAAACCGCGCTGTTTGCCGGCATGATTCACGAGATTAGCTGGTTTTATTTACTGGCGCGTGAAAAATATTTCCCTGGATTAATCGACGACAGCATGGCGAGTTCGTGGACTGCCGACGAAGACCTGGAAGACGAAAGCGAACTCGATTGCGAAATCACCATCGGCACCGCGATTCTCAAAGCATTGTCGGTGCCGCAACCGGTGATCGACGACATCGTTTACCTATGGCGCGGTTATTTATCATTCCCGCCGGACACACTGGGCGACACGCTGCTGATCGCCAATCAACTCGCGCCCGTCAAGTCGCCCTTTGTACTGCCTTCCAACTTATCGGGAACGAATGCAATCGCAGACCTCGATGTATTAACCGACGAAGACACACTCAGCGAGATCCTGAAAGACTCAGCCGCTGAAGTAAAGTCGTTGACGGAAGCGTTGTGCGTGTAGTTTCCGCGATTTAAAACCCTAGCAGGCCGTTGAAAAACTATCTGCGTTGCCGCTACGGTGTTAAAAACAAGCTCAAAATGCTCATTTATTCCGCATAAACTGCGCTTTTTCGCTTGTTTTTGCCTTGTATCGGCTGCCTCGAAAACGTTTTTCAACGACCTGCTAAAGCATCGCAAGCGGCAACGCCGCCGCCATTGCGCAGCAAAATCAAACCATTATCCCCGGCATGATTCAGTGCCGGTTCATTGTGCCTGCAATATCATGGCTCATCCGCATCGACTTGAACAATCAACCACAAGGAGAAGCAAAATGAGCACCATCGCAATGAGATCATTTCCCGGCAAACAAAGCAATGTCGAATTCAATCTCGATCAAGTATTAAAACCTTCTGCGCTGAAATTACCGGACTGCGGAATATTGTTGATACTGCTGTTAACCGTGCTATTGCTTGGCGCTTGTAAAACCGTACCCATCGATGATCGGAATGCAACGGGAAACGGTGGATTCTGGGAACAGGATGAAAATACCGGCGCGCGTTTTCACAACCCCAATCAGGTAGACAAAGCCACGATCGGTTTGGTATTTGCAGCGGGGGAAAGCGCTTTACGTGACGGTACGCCGGTTGATGTTTCCGCGAAGCTGGCGAATCATTCCCGGATAAACACCGGGCCGCAAAGCAGTGCGCGCGTCGAGTTCGAAGCGGCTGGCCCGGTCTGTGCCATCGAAATAAACGAATTCAATGCCGGCAATGCCTACGCGGATACAGCCGAATGCCGGCAACAGATAGAAACGCCGCATGCCCGCATAGATGCCAGCAACGCCATCCTGCATCTGCAAGTCACGCAGCATCAAACAAAAGTCACAGTGATCGGCGGCACCGTTGGCGTGACGCCGCTTGGAAACACCGCGCAACCCATCGATATCCGCGAAGACCGCGAAGTCGTGGTCACGCGGGATACACTCGGCCGGCCCTATTTGCTCACACCGGAAGAAATCTGGCAACGCATCCGCTGGCGGGACGACTATCCGCTCTACAAAAAAGTCATCGACTGGGGAACCATCGCAGCCACAGCGGCAGTCGTCATTGTGACCACTGGAATCATCGCGGCGGTGGTCATACTCAGTAAAGATCATGGTCATGGAGGCCGCCGCGGTCTGCCCGGGCATCGTTAGAGCTTATCCGTCAGTTTTTAGGGTGAAATGGGTTTTAAGCTGCAATGTGGTGTTTCGAAATGCAGTATCGAATCATTTACTTCATCGCCCCTGCAAAACGCTGAGAACCCGCATGCAGTGAAAGGATCAGGGAAATTTATGAGCGCTATAATCCCTGAGAATTTATAATATAGCCCTCAAAACTTGAGGGAATGAAGGGAAATTGGAATGCCGGCTGATGATTTTTTCCGTGCACGTTTGGATCAACAGATTGACCTGCGTCATCCCTTGGCAGTGCTGGCGAACCGGCTGCCGTGGCGTGATGTTGGCGATTTCCGGCGGGAGCGTGAGTGCTGCCGGGCGGCCTCGCTTACCGATCCGGTTGATGGCGTCATTGCTGTATCTGAAGCATGCATTCAATCTCAGTGACGAAGAACTGGTGACTCGCTGGTCGGAGAATGTGGTGTGACAGTATTTCAGCGGTCTTGAATACTACACGCCGGAGCTGCCGTGCGATGCCAGCCAGATCGGTCGTTTCCGCGCCGCCATTGGGGAAGCTGGTGTTGAAGCGCTGCTGAAGACAACGATTGAGACTGCGGTGCAGACGAAGGCGATCAAGCCAACTGAATTCAAACGCGTCATTGTTGACACGACCGTTCAGGAAAAGGCGATCGCGCATCCGGTGGATAGCCGGTTACTGGAAATTGCACGCGGCAAGCTCGTGCAAGCGGCCAGACGAAGCGGCGTCACTCTGAAACAAACCTATGCCAAAGAAGGCAAGGCGCTGCGCCGCAAGGCCGGTGGTTATGCCCATGCCAGGCAATTCCGGCGCTTGCACAAAACCGTCAAACGCCAGCGTACGATCCTTGGCATTGTGCTGCGGGAGATTCAGCGCAAACTGGCAACCGCAACGATGACCTGTACCGCATCGCTACAGCAATTGACCACGCTATTGGAACGAGCAAAACGAATTCATAAGCAACAGCCGAAGGACAGCAACAAGCTCTATGCATTGCACGCCCCGGAAGCCGAATGCATCGGCAAGGGCAAAGCCCGCAAACCTTACGAGTCCGGTGTCAAAGCCAGCATTGTCGTTACGCACAAACGCGGCTTGATAGTCGGCGCCAGAAATCATCCATCGCGGCAAGTACCAGTCGCTGACGAAACCGCAGCGCCGCTGGCTCAAGCGCCGGCAAGCCGTGGAGCCTGCCATCCGGCATTTGAAATCGGATCATCGCATGGATCGTTGTTGCTGGCTACCGGGTCAACTGGGCGATGCGCTGCACGCTGTGCTATGTGCAACAGGCTACAACCTGCGTTGGCTGATGCGAGCGATGATTCGCTTAGGACTGAAGGCAGTTCTTTTGCACATTTTACTACTTCAATTGGTCAGTTCTATAAAAAGCAAGCAACCAACTGCTGCCGTGAATGCCATTCATGTCAGAACAATATTAACAACTGACTGAATTTTGCAGGGCCGACTACTTCGATTGGGATCGAGCCAAACGTTGTCAGCTCCAATTGCTCGAAAAGATATGATGAGAAAAAGCATGCTCTTATTGGGTAGGTGGCTAACTTTTAAATTGAGCGGGCGCGCCGCTTTTGTGCGATCCGCTCGAATGATAAGTTAGCTATTCATATTCGTATCCTAAATCTGAAATGGACAGAACTTGCCGCGTAGTTCTGGTAAAGGAATTTGTTGGCAAGAAGCGTGCGGTAACTCTATTGTGTGGTAGTGGACCATCTACTGGAATTTCATTTGGATTCGCTTCGCCCCAATCGTGCCACAATTTGTCTAAGTAGGCATGATGAAGCCAAAACAGAATATCTCTTGGTGATTTTTCAATATCTGCCATTTCACCAATAGGACGCCGAGCTATTCGATCATAACCTCCTATTTGTACATGAACTGCCCCATGAGGCCCATCAATTCGGTCGTGAAATGCTGCGTAAGTGGTTTTTTTCATCGCAAGTTCAACGTCGTCTTTTCTTTTTGGTGATATTCTGTCACCTGCGTTCATATCTCTGATCACGCCCCACTCTGCGGCATCAGCTAGCCTAGAAGGTATTTCCGGGTTTGTTACCCAATTCCAATAGGGCAACGTTACATTAGGATCAATTAAGACAAGAGCATCTTCAAACATGAGTAAATACTCTCGGTGCCAAGGCAAGAACGTATATTTCTCATGGGCTTGTCCTCTGTGCTTGTGATGAGTGTGAATTTCAGTAAAATAATCGTAGTTCCTCGTAGAAGTACTGTTTCGCAATTGCTTAAGTGCAGCAATAAATGCGTCCCATTCATTGGGAAAAAGTGAATTCTGTTCTTTTCTTTTTCTCATGCTACTTTCCTGTGTGGTTTATCTAGGGAAACGCTGATTAATTCGCCACACCCCAAGGGCAAAGCGAGCAGTTCTGGGATATTGGGTTAAAATTTGCCATATTCTGGGTTGAATTGCGTTATTTCTTGCCTTATTCCGCTCATTTCTTGTCTTTAAGACGCAATCTGGCTGTCAGAGCTACATAACCACCGGCGAGCCAGCAGCAAGTTGGCAAGCCCAAACAGTGAAAACATCTGAGCATTATTTTTGGCCATTCCTTTGTAGCGAGTTTTGCGATGCATGAACAGATTCTTTACGACATGAAAGGGATGCTCAACTTTGGCACGAATGCTGGCTTTTGCATGTTCAAGCTTCTCCATCAGTTCGCCTGCTGTTGTTTTGGGCAATGCCTTGCGCTTGGAAGGGCGCATCGCGATATGCCAGGTTACGGGCAATTCAAGATTCTCTTCTCGTTTCTCAACGCCCAGATAGCCCGCATCACCAAATACATCGGTTTCATCACCATGCAGCAGCGCCTGTGCCTGAGTAACATCGTGGACATTGGCTGCCGTTCCGATCAGGGTATGAACAAGCCCTGATTGCGCATCGACACCGATGTGTACCTTCATGCCGAAGTGCCACTGCTTGCCTTTCCTGGTTTGATGCATTTCGCTATCGCGTTTTCCTTCTCTATTCTTGGTCGAAGGAGGCGCTGAGATCAGCGTAGCATCAACAATCGTACCTTCGCGAAGAAATAGTCCGCGTTCAGCCAAATGTGCATTGATTGCATCAAAAATGGATTCCGTCAGATGATGCGCTTCCAGCAAATGGCGAAATCTCAGCAGAGTCGTCGCATCCGGTACTGCTTCCCGATTCAGATCAATACCAACAAAGCAGCGGATTGCTTGACTGTCGTATACAGCATCTTCCGCGCCTTCATCCGAAAAACCAAAGCACTGTTGCACAATATACATCCTCAGCATCCGTTCCAAACCAATCGGTGGATGACCTCGCCTACCGCTAACCGGATAATACGGAGCTATAACATTCAGCAGGGATGTCCACGGTGTTGCAGCTTCAATCTCAACCAGAAAACGATCACGCCGGGTTTGTTTCTTCTTTGCCGCATATTCCAGCTCAGAAAAGCTTGATTGCATCGCTCTATTCCATGTTTATCAATAGCAAGGTATTTTATCTAACCTTTGCAGGTCTATCTATTTGATCGAATAGATCAGTGTTTCCCTAGCTAACTACAATTAGACATCCGAAATGACGCAATCCATTACGTCAAAAATGAGATCGATTACTATACGCATCATAGGATGTCTTTTTGTTTCATAGGGATCGTTCAATTTAGCTTTCATCATAACAAACTTTATTAAATTTCTATTGTGTGATTTCTCACATTTCGACTTCAAATAGATATCAAAACACCATCACATGATCCACCCAATACCGGCCATCCCGGTGCACCAGCACCATTTCCGCGACGAATTCGCCGGGTGCTTTCGTGAACGATTGTTTCCAGATGATCGCTGCCGAATCCGGGCGGCGGAAGACGGCGACGGGGGTGCGGGTGGCGAAAAAGCCTTTTTCCGTTTGGTATTGCCGGCAGACGCATTCAAAATAATCCGGCGTGACGATGGCTTTCAACCGTCCGGTGAAATCGCGGACATGCCGGGCGTAGTCGCGCTGGGTGGAGGCGTCCATCAGATTGCTCATGATCGGCTCGGCAATCGCCAGGATTTGTTGTTCGCTTAATTGTTCGAAGTTCACGGCGCGCGAGTTGGTTGAGTCAATAGTCTGTCACTGCACCACCGCGCTGGCGATGCCGAAATAAATCAGGATCGATAACAGGTCTTGTATCACCGTGGCGAGCGGGCCGCTGCCGAAGGCGGGGTCGAGTCCGAATCGGTCGAGCAAGGAGGGCAGCGTCATCGCCGCGACGGTGGCGGTGGAACATGCGGCGAATACCGATAATCCGACGCACAGCGCCACATCCGCTTGCTCCCAGCGCCACCATACCAACGGCCCGGCGACTACTGCGAGTGCAAAGCCGATGGCGAGGCCGGTCAATAATTCACGCTTGACCATCCGCTGCATGCCGACGCCGACCGACAGTCCACGCACGACGACGGTTTCGGTTTGCGTGCCGACCGCATCCGCCAGGTAGACGATACCCGGGATGAAGAACGCCAGCATCACCGTGTGTTCGAGCTGCGATTCGAACCAACCGACGAAATCCGCCGCGAGCAGGGCGCCGCCGAGTCCGACGATGAGCCAGGGAATACGATGACGGAATCGGCGTTCGACCGGTTCCTCGCTGGTGGCGCGGGCGACATGCGTGCTTTTGGTAAAACCTCCCAGGCGCGACAAGTCTTCCTCGTGTTCTGACAGCAATACTGCGAGCAGCCGGTGCGGCGGAATCACACCGGCGAAATTGCCATCCCGGTCCACCACGGTTAAGGCGGATTCTTCGTGGCGCACGGCATGCCAGGCAGCGACTTCCTGATCGATTCCGGGCGCGACAACGGGTGCTTCGCGATCCATCAGATCGTTCAGCGTGACACCGGCTGGAGCGGCCAGCAAAGCTTCGATGCGCACCACGCCGAGAAATTTTCGCTGTTCGCAAACGATCACCAGGCTGGCGCTTTCGTATTGCTGCCCCGCCAGTTGTTGCCGCACTTCATCGGCGCGGCACGATGGCGGGAAAACTGGCACTTGCTGGCTGGCGTGCTGCGCGGTGGTTTCAAAGGTGAGTTTGTCGGGTAGTTCGGGGTTCATGAGCGGATCACTTCCGGGTATCGGCGGCACCGGATTGCTTTTTATACGCTTCATACGGCGTGTTGGCGTTCGACAGGCAGCGCTCGCGCTCCAGTTGATCCAGCATCCGGGTGCATTCGTTGCGTTGCCACGATTGGCCGGTGGAGTAGAGCTGCTGCGCGGTGCAGCCGCTAACCGTCAATCCTATCGCCGCAGCGATGCCGATGATCGGGATGCGGACTGTCATCCGTTGCATTCGGTAGTGACGACGTTGACCATCCAACTGATGCCGAAGCGGTCGGTCAGCATGCCGAACTTGGGCGACCAGAAGGTTTTCGCCAACGGCATTTGCACCTGACCGCCGTCGGACAGCGCGGCAAAGTAACGCTCGGCTTCCGCTTCGGTGGCGACCGAAATCGACAGTGAGAAACCTTTGAATTGCGAGCCGACTTCGCAACCGTCCGACGCCATCAGCACATTGCCGGCGATGCGGAAGCTGGCGTGCATGACCTTGTTTTCAAAACCGGGCGGCAGCATGCCGGGCGGCGGCGGATCGGGGCTTTCCTGGAAGCGCATCAGCATGTCGATCTGCGCGCCCAGTGCGGTGCGGTAGAATTCCAGCGCTTCCTCGCAGCGCCCGCCGAACATCAGATAAGGCTGAATCACGGGATGGGTCATGGTGGCTCCTTGGGTGAGTGATTGAAGATTATAAGGTTTTCAAGTATTCAATGATGGCAAATGCGCCTTCCTTATCGTTCGACCAATTAAGGCGGTAGGTTTTTTTGCCTTCCACGATGTCTTTATCATGTCCTTTATTGCTCAGCGCCGGGATGGCATTAGCCTGGAACGGATAGCCTTCTGGCTGCATGGCGGTTTGTTGCGGTTCCCAGGCAAAGCCGAGCAGTTTTGCATCGTAATCGAGACGGCTTTTGACAAAGCTGGCCGGGCGTTCGTCCGGCACCAGCAGATGGTAGACCGTCGGTACCGTGCCGTTGTGCAAATACGGCGCTTGCGCCCATACGCCGCTCAACGGCCGGGCGTTGTAGCCGTGGTGTTCGTTGTTCGGCGACATCAGCAAATCTTTTTTGCCGGCCATCGAAACGCCGTCGAATTCGGCGCAGGGTTTGACATCCTTGCCTTCTAACTGCACCGTGGTGTCGGGCGAACAACTGTCATACAACTCCTTGCGCGCCGCATAGTTCAGCAGCGCGCCGACTACATAAGCGCGTTTCATGCTGGTGCCGAGGTTGTCATAAACTTTCCCGTTTTTCGGCTGGTGGCAATCGGCGCAGTGTTCGGCGAATAAGGCTTGTCCCTTCTTAGCAAGTGCAACGTCAACCGCGAACGGATACGGGCTTGCCGGTAAACCGTTAAGCAGCTCTGAGGCGAAAGCCGCGACGCGCACATCGGTTTGCTCCAGCCCGAGCGTTAGCATGGCAATCAGATTGCGGTACACCGGAATCGGTACGTTGCCGTTCCATTGCCCGCCGCCGTTGATCAGCCGCTTATGGTTTTCATCCCAACTGGCGCGGCGCTTGTCCTGCTCCCATACCGACATGAAATCGGTAATGCCGGGTTCCGGCGGCAGTGAAAGTCCGGCAAACCATTTTAGAATCGGGCTCTTGCGTGCACCGATATAACCGTTGACCGCGCTCAACCCGGTGGCGTCGGCCATGCCGGGAAAGCCGGCCAGCATCGATTGCTCGAAGCCGGCATAGTTTTTAGCGATCAAGGCTCCGAAACCGTCGTATTCGGCTTCGACGCGCTGCGCGAATTGCTTGATCGTTTGCTCGGCATTTTTCTTGAACAAGGCGATCTGGGCAGCTTCATAATTCGCATCAAAATGCCGGGTGGCGGATTGGAAGTTGTTGTAAAAATAATGCGGATTCTGTTGATGCACTTCATCCAAAGCCGCCAGCAGTTTTTGCGTCAGTGCTTGATATTTGTCGTCGCCGGTTTTGCCGCCGTAAGCTTGTTGCAAGGTTTGGTAGAGCTTGACGCGGAATGACACGATGTTGAAAGTGGTATTCACGCCGCCGTCGAGATAATCGATCTGACCGTTTTCCAGCCGCACCCGGCCGATATGACAAGCGCCGCAGGTAAACGACGCGTAGTCGATATTGCTGTTGGCATCGACACGCGATAAGCCGCTAAAGCCGATACCGCGCGCAACCGGATACGCGGGTTGCCGCTCGTCGATGAACAAGCCTACCGCGTCGAGAAAGTTTTCAGCGCTGCCCCAGAGCTCCGGCGCTAGCTTCGGTATGAGTTTCAACGCGATATAAGGGATGCCATCGGTTTCGCTGAACGCAAAATTGCCGAACCAGTCGTACGCAACCTGGTGCGATTGCAGATAAGCCGATTTTTCCTGAGTTTTGTCGCGGAATGCTTGCACCCAATCGTCCGGAACGGCTTTTACATACGCGGGCGGCGGCGGTGCTTCCAGGGGATGGGAAATACAGGCGGATAAGATAAGGGCGGACAAAGCAACGCAGGCGATTTTCATAGCTTTCCTTTATTGATGGGATCGTTGAGGTAATGCAAATGATCGGATTGACGCTGTTTATCAGGCCGTTGAAGAGCTATCTGCGTTGCCGCTACGGTGTTAAAAACAAGCTCAAAATGCTCATTTATACCGCATAAACTGCGCCTTTCCGCCTGTTTTTGCCTTGTATCGGCTGCCTCGAAAACGTTTTTCAACCGCCTGTTACGGAAGAAATTGTAGCACAGCGACGATTTGCGCCCTATTGATCGCAACGTTGCGGTAAAGCGCCAAAACAAAAACCCGCCGAAGCGGGTCTTTATTTGGCTACTTCGAGTTGATCAGCTTAAACCGTTAAACCGATCGGTTTGGTATTGCGGCGGTAGGTGAAGCTCAATAATGCCAATCCGGCGAGCAGCATCAAATACGTTTCAGGTTCCGGGACCGGCAAAGCAACCGTTTCTATCCTCGGCGGCATAAACATTACCGGCTCGGTCAAGTCGGTCAGTTTCAGGTAATCGATGCCATAAAAATCACTGGAATTGTTGCGGTCGATGGTGATAATCAGCTCACCGGTAGCATTGATCGAATTAAGCACCGCATCGTTCAGCACGAAAGAGTGAACCGCAGTTTTTGTGTAACCATCGTCGAATGCGAAGTCCTGAGAAATACCGTTAAACGCCGCGGCAACGGCGCCAAATTCGGAAGCCTGAAAATCCGCCAAATCGATTTCCAGTTTACCGGATGCCCAGTGCGTGCCTAATCCGCTGAAATGGAATGTGGCGACGGTTTCCAATCCATGCGGGCTAAAACCTGGGTGCGTGGTGCTGTAGGTATCGGTATATTGCGCGCCGTCCGTCGCAAGTTTTTCCGTGGCGCTGCGGCCATCATGATCGGCGCTGAAGCCGTCAAAGGTGTGCGAGCAGTTATCGCAAACAGCCGCACCGTAACCGTCGTTATCACCGATTTGATAAATAGCCGCCGCAGTAGCGGGACCGCTGGTTAAAGCGAGTAAAGCAAGTATCGATACGATACGCATAATGAAATCTCCAATAAGACATATAGATATTTTTATTTCACCGGCCCGGCGGGTGACTGGTTTCTGCCATAATGTCTTCCAAGGCGTTGCATTGACCAGTTACACAAAGGGCGGTGAAATTGCCTTTTACAGCTTTAATAAATCGTGTTGCTTTGCTGCTTATTGTTATGAATGCTGTCTAAAAAATGGATGCTTAAACAGTTGTGTGTACGATATGCTGAAAGCGGACTTGGTGGAATGGGAAATTATTCCTTTTTTTACTAGTACTTAGTTACTATCGTTTAAGTAAAATAGCAGGACACGCGCCAGTGCGAATGTCCTGGAAATCAAGCTGACACAATTCTCTGATTGTCATGATGCGTTTGCTGCTGCAAAAAATATTTATCGTTATTACAGCCACTTACAGTGTCTTGTGCGCCGGGCAGGTTGTCCCGCTGCAAACGCCGCTGGAAGCGGCGCGCTATGCCAGAATCAGCACGTCGAGTGAAATAAGCGGTTATCTTCATGCGCTGGCCGGACGGTATCCGATGCTGACGCGCGTGGAATTGGCCGGCAACAGCGTTCAAAACCGTCCGATCGAAGTGATCCGGTTTTCCGCGCCGCGCCGTGACCATACCGTAAAGCGGCTAACGGTCATGATCGCCGGTTCGCAACACGGCGCCGCAGAACCTGCGGGGGGTGAAGCGATGCTGATGATCGCAAGGGAGCTGGCGGACGGATATCTGCGGCCGTTGCTGGAGGAAATGGATGTGATTTTGCTGCCCAATGCCAATCCCGACGGGCGTGATTTGGGGCGGCGGTCGAATGCCAACCGCGTCAATATCAACACCGATTTCGTATTGCTTACGCAACCTGAAACCCGCGCGCTGAAGGAAGCGGTGGAACGGTATGCGCCGCACGTATTGCTCGATTCGCATGAATCGGCGGTATTAAAGCGCGAATCGCTCGCCAAGGACGGCTATTTGACCGATTTCGACGCGCAATTCGAAATCAGTAACAATCCGGCGGTACCCGCGGCGCTGCGGGATTATGCCTTGAATATTTTCTTGTCGGCGTTAACCGCCCGGGTATCGGATGGCGGACTACCGGCGCGCCGCTACATCGGGGAGATCACCAGTATCCAACAGCCGGTCACCAATGGCGGATTGACATTGCGCAATTTCCGCAATGCCGCCGCCATGACCGGCGTGTTGTCGCTGCTGGTCGAAACCAAGCTGGATTCGCGCGAAGCAGTGCATCCGACGTACCGCAATATCGCGCAGCGGGTGGCGCGGCAGCTGTTATGTTTGCATTCGCTGCTGACGCTGGCGCATGAGCGGCGCGCCGAAATTCTGGCGCAGACGGCACTGGCGCGCGCTATGCTGCATCAGGAGCCGTTAACGTTATACGCCGGTTATGCGCTGAATCCAGCGCAACCGCAAAAATCGATTGTAATGCGGCGGCTGGATACCGGAGAACTCGAGCCGCGAGTGTTTCCCGATCATCGCCTGCAGATCAATGCCGATGCGGCCGCTTTTCCGCGAATGCTGGTGATTACCCGTCATCAAGATGTCATCCGTTCAGTGCTTGAGCGTCATCGCATCGATTACCGCCGCTTGCTGCATCCGTCGGAGCAGCAAGTGACTGCAATGCGTGTCAATGTACCTGCCAATAGCCTGGTGCGTGCCGGGTTGCTGGCGGAGATGCAAAAGACTTTGACGATTGATCGCGGCAGCCTGCTCATCGACTTGCTTCAGCCAAACGGACGTACCGCCGCATTGCTGCTGGATCCACGTTCAATCAGCAGTATTTTTCGTTATCCCGAATACGCAGGATTGGTGGAACCGGAAGAAGAATTTTTTATTTACCGCACCTTCGAGGAAGTTCTGGTAAGTCAGCCATGAAGTGGATTAAAACACCGTTGGAGCAAAACGGTTTCCAACGCTATTCGAGTTCGGATGAGATTGCCGGTTTTTTGCATACGCTAGCCGCAACTGCCGGGCGTTTTGCCCGGCTCGATCGCATCGGTTATTCAGCGCATGGCCGGGAGATTCTCGCTGTGTGTTGCAGCGCTCATTCCGAAAATCCGGGCATGGCTTTGCAGAAATTACGGGTCATGCTGGTCGGTTCGCAACACGGCGCTTCGGAAGCGGCTGGTTGCGAAGCCCTGTTGCATTTGGCGCGAGCCATACTCACGGGCGAATTGCAGCATCTGCTGGAGAAATTTGAATTCATCATTATTCCGAACGCCAACCCGGATGGCCGCGAGCGGGATTCCAGCAAGAACGGCAACGACGTCAACATCAATCGCGATTTTGTTTTGTTGTCGCAACCCGAGAGCTGCGCGTTGGATACTGCGGTGTTGCGCTATCAGCCTGCGGTGGTGCTGGATATGCATGAATCCGCCGTGTTGAAGCGCAAAACCCTCGGAGTCGAAGGTTATCTGACCGATTTCGAGGCGCAATTCGACATCGCAAGTCATCCGGCAATTTCAGAAAATTTGCAAAACTATGCCGAATCACAACTGCTGCCGGCATTGATCGCAGCGGTTGAGACACGCGGCCTGCGCGCCCAGCGTTACATCCGCGAGATCACTTCAACGAAGCAACCGGTCACGCATGGCGATCTGACGATGCGCATCTTCCGTAACAAAGCCGGATTGCGAGGCGCGTTGGCTATTTTGCTGGAAACACCGATGGAGCCGAAAGCCGATCATCATCCGACATTTCGCAATATTGCGGTTCGAATGGAGAAGCAATGGTGTTGCTTGCAAGCGTTGTTACAGGTATTGCAGTCGCAACAACCGGCGATTCTGTCAGCCGTCGCGCGCGCAACGCAGCTTCCGCCGCAGGGGAATATAGCGCTCAACGGTTTTTACGTGCCCAGAAACGAATCGCCGGTAACACGGATCAATCTGCGCCGGCGCGATACGCGCGAGATCGAATCCATCGAGTTTGCCGATCATCGCGCCATTGCGGCGCACGATTTTTTGCAGTTGCCCAAGGCATATATCGTGCAAGCGCACACTGACGTTTTCGCGGAGTTGTTCGAACGGCATCGCATCCCGTTCGATACGGTTACGGAACCGTTCGAGGCGGTCCTGGAAAGCGATGTTTTCGCGTACGGCGATTCCTCGGAACGCATCCTCCGGGTACTGGATACATCCCGCGATCGTGCCGTGGTCATGCCCGGTCATCTGTATGTCCCATTACTGCCGGATACCGCACGGCTGCTGCCGCTATTGCTGGATCCGCGCTCCAGCAGCAGCGTATTCCAGTATCCGCAATTCACGCAACTGATTACCGTGCATCAGCCGTTTTTCATTGCGCGGACACCGGATCAAGACCGGTAAGTCTATGCGGTAAATCTGATCGGCAGTGTGACAAAAGTCACATTAAGCCGGTCGGCATGACGATAAACTTTAAGCCTCGTTCATTATCCGGAACTGGCAGGTCGGCCTAATAAATCATGAATTACCGATCAATCATGAGAAAACTCAGACTCTTACTCATCGGTGAAACAATACGGAAAAACAACCGCTATGCCACGGCAACTGTGGCTGTCAGCGCGGGATATATCTACCGGAAGACCGGTGAAACCATCAACAAGCACCTAGGGACTGTCGAAACCGATACCAATGGCTATGTATCGTTTGACCTGTTCAGCGCATTGCCTGACGAGCAAGAAATCGAATTACGCCATTTGTGGCTTGAGCTTGCCGGAGATTGCGAGGGTAAACGGGATATTCTGTACGAATACCGCGCAGCGCAGACTACCAATTTGCTGCTCATTCATGTTCCTGAATCGATTTGGCATTCACCCTCCGTGCTGGAGGCATAAGCCGGAAAAAAACGATGGAAAAGCGGTTGGAAGAAAAGCGCCTGGATTTGATAGAATAAGCGCACTATCGATGAGGTGCGCATGATGAAAAATAAATTGTTTTTGATGGTTACAGTGTTACTGGCATTCTCGCTGACTGCTTGCGCCTGGGTAAAAGTAACGGGAAAAGGCGAGGGCGTGCGTGTGCTGCAATCCGCTCAATCGCTCGAATCTTGCAAGAAGCTGGGCAATGCGAATTCCAAGGTGATCAGCCAGTTCATTTTTGACCGAGACGCCGAGAAAGTTGCCGGTGAGCTCGCCGATCTGGCGCGCAACGAAGCCGCGTTAATGGGTGGCGATACGATCGTTCCGGTTTCGAAAGTCATCGATGGCCGCCGCAGTTTTGCCGTGTATCAATGCTTTCAGCCTGCCCGGTAGCCGCCTGCATTCCCGGTGAGACGGCAGGCTCGCAATCGTAAGCGGCTGGTCAGGCAGTATGTTGCTGGCTAGTCGTCGCGTTGGGTGACTTCCACCAAGTGATAGCCAAACTGTGTTTTGACCGGTCCTTGCACTTCGCCGACCGGTGCGCTGAAGACCACGGTATCGAACTCCTTGACCATTTGCCCGCGGCCGAATTCGCCCAATTCGCCGCCTTGTTTGCCCGATGGGCATAGCGAATGCTGTTGCGCCAATGCGCCAAAATCAGCGCCATTTTCGATTTCCGCTTTCAGGCTGTTACATTGCTCTTCGGTTTTTACCAGAATATGACGGGCGCTGGCTCGTGCCATAGGTGCTCTCCTTAAATGTTGTGATGCAGAAAATGATGTTGACGGCTGGTTACCATCACACCGTTTGGAATGGATGGCAAGCGCAGCGCTAGGAAAGGCGGAATGTAACACAGAGCGCCGCCGCATTGCAGCTTTTTCTTTCAGCAACCGGCCGGGCGCTGGCTTACGAAGCTGCTGCCAACGCTTGCTGCAAATCTTCCAAAATATCGTCGATGTGTTCGATGCCGATGCACAGCCGGATCATGTCGGCTGTCACGCCCGCAGCGGCGAGTTCGGGGCCAGTGAGCTGGCGGTGCGTGGTCGACGCCGGGTGCGCCGCCAGCGATTTGGCATCGCCGATATTGACCAGGCGCTTGAATAATTTCAGCGCATCGTAGAATTTCACCCCGGCATCGAAACCGCCTTTGATGCCGAACGCCAGCAATGCCGATGGCCGTCCTTTCATGTATTTCTGCGCCAATGGATAATATTCCGACGACGGCAGTCCGGCATACTTGACCCACGCCACGCGCGGATGTTTATCCAGATAATGCGCAACGTTGAGCGCGTTCTCGGTATGCCGTTCCATGCGCAGCGACAAAGTTTCGATGCCTTGCAGGAAAAAGAATGCGTTCATCGGCGACATCGCCGAGCCGGTATTGCGCAACGCAACGGTCCGTACCCGTCCGATATAAGCCGCCGGACCCAATGCTTCGGTATAAATGACACCGTGATATGCCGGTTCCGGATTATTCAGCATCGGAAAACGCTGGGCATGTTCGACCCATGGAAACTTGCCGGAATCGACGATGATGCCGCCGATCGAAGTGCCGTGCCCGCCCATGTATTTGGTCAGCGAATGCACCACGATATCCGCGCCGTATTCGATCGGCTTCATCAGCACCGGTGTCGGCACGGTGTTGTCAACGATAACCGGAATGCCGTGGCCGTGCGCCATCCGCGCGATGGCTTCGAGATCCGGGATATTGCCCGCCGGATTGCCGAGCGTTTCGCAGTAAACCGCAACAGTTTTATCGTCGATCAACGGCTCCATGCTAGCGGCCCGGTCATCTTTGGCGAAGCGCACGTCGATGCCGAGTTTCGGCAGCATGTGCGCAAACAATGTATAGGTGCCGCCGTACAGCATCGGCACGCTGACGATGTTATTGCCGGCTTCGGCGATATTGATAATCGAATAATGAATCGCCGCTTGCCCGGAACTCAGCGCCAGCGCCGCCACGCCGCCTTCGAGCGCGGCAACCCGTTGCTCCAGCACGTCGTTGGTCGGATTCATGATGCGGGTGTAAATGTTGCCGGGTACCGCCAGATTGAACAAATCCGCGCCATGCTGCGCATTGTCGAATTCGTACGCCACGGTTTGATAGATGGGCACCGCAACGGCTTTAGTCGTCGGATCGGTTTGATAACCGCTGTGGATCGCGATGGTTTCGTCTTTCATGGGTGAGTCCTTTCAGAAAAAATGCCAGGCAATGCTGCGAGAGCAGGTCCGGAGGTTTTCAGGGCATCGGTCAACCGCGTTTCTCCGGCTTGTCGCTGTCTTTTACCGCGTTACAGCGGGGCCGTCAATCGGTAGTCTGGAAACGAAAGAGTCCAATATTCCTACATTCAGTCGCGATTCAGTTCAGGGGGAGCAAAATCATTCACAACATCAGAACGAGTGGGCATCGTCTGAAGGGAACAGCCAATGAATTGAACAAAAAAAGATTTTATGAGGAGAAACACCATGAACACCAGAAAAATACTGATCATTGCCGCAGTCATCGGCCTGTTGCTGTTAAGCGGATGCGTGGCCACGCCATACTACGGCGGCTCGGGCTACTATCGTACCACTGCTCAAGGTTATGGTTATCAGCCTTATGCAGCTTATGGCTACAGAAGTATTCCGCGCTACGGCATGCCGAATTACTCTATCGGCGGACGTATTCATCTCCACGGCGGCCATAAACACGGCATCGGCGGGCACCGGCATTGGGGCGGGCACAAACACTCCGGTGGTCACGGCAGAGGGCATGGAAGGCATCATTGATGTAGATGGGTTTCTTTATCGGATATCACTGGAAATACCGGTGGAGCTAGATTTGGCAGGTTAACGGCCTGTTAAGTCCAGTTGTTTGTCACTGAATAACACCATCGGTTTTCTTCGTCAATTGATGTATCACGCTTCCGCCGGTATGCTGCAGCGTCACTTGCAACGGCATTTTCCCCAATGCATGCGTGGCGCACGACAGGCAAGGATCGTAGGCGCGGACGGCAACTTCAAGATGGTTCAACAATGCTTCGGTGATTTCCTGGCCGTCGAGGTAGCGATTGGCAACAGCGCGCACCGATTCGTTCATCGCCTGGTTGTTGCTGGTGGTGGATACGATCAGATTGGCTTGGGTAACCAGACCGTCGTCATTGACATGGTAGTGATGAAACAACGTGCCGCGCGGCGCTTCGATGACACCGATGCCTTGCGGCTGATGCTCACCTTTGCTGGTCAGGAGATCTGTGCCGGTGATGTCAGTGTCAGTCAGCAGATTATGGATTGATTCGGTGCAGTGCAATAACTCGATCATACGCGCCCAGTGATAAGCCAGTGTATCGTGCACCGGGCCGCCGTTACCGGTGGCTTTGAAGCGTTGCCGTGCTGCTTCGGCGAGTGGGGTGGGAATTGCATCGCAGTTGTTGATGCGCGCCAGCGGACCGACGCGATACCAGCCGCGTTCTGTGCCCAAGCTGGAAAAGTAAGGAAATTTCAAATAACTCCACGAGCGGACTTCCTCGCTGAGCAGCCGCTGGTAATCACAATAATCGAATTGATCGTGCAACGTGCTGCCGTCGGCGGCGCGGGCGCGCAATCCGCCATGATAGAACTCCAGCTCGCCGCCGCTGCCGGTCAGACTCAAGTAATGGCTCGGAAAGGTGCCGAAATCGCGGTGTTCGGGATGCGCGGTATGGATGTGTTCGTTCAGCGCCACGGCATCCTGGCTCCATTGCAGGATATCGCCGATACCGGCAAGCAAGGCATCGCGTTCGGCGGCGGTCAATGCTTTGTTCATGCCGCCGGGTACGGTACCGGTACCGTGCACACGCTTGCCGGTAATCGCTTCGATAATTTGCTGGCCGAACTTACGTAACTTTACGCCCTTTAGCGCGATTTCCGGGTATTGTTCTAGTACCCCGGCAATATTGCGCTGCCGTGGATCGCTACCAAAGCCGAACAGAAAATCCGGCGACGACAGATGAAAAAAATGCAACGCATGCGATTGCAATATCTGGCCGAAATGTAACAAACGGCGCAGTTTCGTTGCAGTTGGCGTGAGCTGTCCGATGCCTGCAATCTGATCAACCGCTTTCGCGGCTGCCAGTTGATGGCTGACCGGACAAATGCCGCACAGCCGTTGCACGAAAAACGGTACTTCCCAGTACGGGCGGCCCTGGATGAATTTCTCGAAGCCACGGAACTCGACGATATGAAAGCGCGCTTCAACGATGTGCTGATCGTCATCGATCAGCAACGTGATTTTGCCGTGTCCTTCGACGCGCGTGACCGGATCGATGGCGATGCGGCGGGTGGTTGATGGCGCGGGGTTGTCCGGTTCCATAGAAATCAATCGTAATGCAAACGGGTGCTGGCAATGTCCGGCTGCTGTCCCGCCAGCAGTGGTTGCAGTAATTGCAAGAATGCATCCGCGGAAGGCGGGCAGCCCGGCAAAAAATAGTCAATCGCCACAATTTCGCTGACCGGATACACCTTATCAAGCAGCAATGGTAATTCGGGATCGTCCGGGATGCGCGGATGCGTCACATTGGCGCCGCGTAAATAGACTTCTTCCAAACAATCCTGCAAATCAAAGTAATTGCGCATGGCCGGCACGCCGCCGTTGATCGCGCACGCGCCGACCGCCACCAGAATTTTGCAACTGGCGCGGAACTCACGCAACACGTGCACATTTTCAGCATTGCACACGCCGCCTTCGATTAAGCCGATGTCGCAAGGGCCGCAGTGCTTGATATCGGTAAGCGGCGAACGATCGAATTCGACCTGCTCCAGCAAACCGGCCAAGCGCTCATCCATGTCGAGAAACGACATATGGCAGCCGAAACAACCGGCCAGCGAGGTGGTGGCGATTTTGAATTTGGGTTTAGTCATCGTGTATATCGCGGAGTTTACCGGCGAACCGGGATTCACTGATCCGGTAGCGATCAAACCAAAGAAAATGATCGCTTGGTACATGCGAATGATAGCATGTCGACAGGCCACTCCGCCGTGTTCATCGAACGCTTGCATGCGGATTGCATCATAACCAACCGCGGTTGTTTCCGGATGGGCGGGGGCATAGAACTTCTTGACTTAAAACATGAAACAGGCGTATAAGGATACCAGACTAAACGGCGGAAATCACACACAAGTGATTGATATAGAAAACCGGTAGTAATTGCAGCGGCCTTGTCAACAATTAAAAAATACACAAATTTTTAGGAGCTTTTTCAATGAAAAAATATTTACCTTCAAAAACGCTTGCGGCGTTTGCGTTGTTGGCTGGATCTCAATGTGTGTTCGCAAACACGGTCGTGACCCTCGGCGATCAGGATTTTCTTGATGGCGCAACGCCGACTACCGGGGCTTTTCTGACTGCCGGAGCCGGTGAACCCGCGCCGTTCGATGGTTTATTCAGCGGTTCGGATGTCACTGGTCCGAATTTCTCCGCCAGTTGGACGTTTTCGTACGGCGCAATCGCGGACACTATTACCGGCGGCAGCTTGATACTTGGGATTTATGACCACGAATCCGACGCTTCCGGAAATCAAGTGGCGTCTTTTACCGTCAACGGGGTTGATCTCACCGGCGCGCTCAATACGTTGTTCGAAGCGCACGGCGGCGCCAGCCGGGAGAATAACGTGTATACGTTGACGTTGCCGGCATCGACTTTTGCCGGATTGGCCTCGGGCACGGTGAATGTTTCCTTGTCGCTGGCAGGCCCCGGACTGGGCTTATTCGACGAGACGCCATTTAACGGCGCCGCGCTGGATTTTTCCACGCTGGATATCGCTACCGCCGTTCCGGAACCGATGACCAGCACCTTGCTTCTACTCGGAGTTCCAGCGGTATTGGCCGCAGCGCGGCGCAAGATGGCTTGATGCGGTTGCATTGTTGTAACTGAAACTTTTTCAGAGGCAAGGAGAAAATTATGCCCGATCCATTTATCGGTGAAATCAGGACTTTTGCCGGCAATTTTGCGCCCGCCGGCTGGACTTTATGCCAAGGACAATTGCTTTCAATAGCAGAAAATGAAGCATTGTTTTCGCTCATTGGAACCACCTACGGCGGCGACGGCGCGTCGACATTCGCTTTGCCAAATCTCGCCAGCCGTATTCCGCTGCATCAAGGTAGCGGACCCGGTCTGAGTCCCAGGGTGATCGGCGAGCAGAGCGGCAGCGAGACGGTTACTTTGACTGCCGGGCAATTGGCGGCTCACAATCATACCGCGGTCTGTTCCAATGCTGCGGCCAATAGCGCGAGTCCCGTCAACAGCTATTGGTCGACCGATCCCGGCGGCAATACCGGAGCGTACAGCACGACCGCCGGCAGCACCATGGCGGCAACGGCAATCGGTAACACCGGCGGCGGGCAACCGCATAACAATGTGCAACCCTATTTGGCCATCAATTACATCATCGCGCTGGAAGGCATTTATCCTTCCAGAAACTAAAGTGATTGCAATCCGGATAGCTGTTGAAAAAAGGAGATCTTTGCATGAGTGATCCATATATTGGAGAAATCCGCTCGTTTGGATTTAATTTTGCGCCGGTGGGTTGGGCGCAGTGCAATGGGCAGTTGCTGTCCATTGCCAGTAACACGGCATTATTTTCGATTCTCGGCACAACCTATGGCGGCGACGGCAAAACAACTTTTGCGCTGCCTAACCTCCAAGGCAACGTTGTGATGGGAGTCGGGCAAGGGAGCGGGCTTTCTAAGCGCGTTCTGGGACAATCCGGCGGCACGGTGACGGAGACATTGACGCTTGAACAGATTCCGGCGCATACGCATCCGGCCAACGCGCAAGCCGGAAACGGCAACAAGCCGAACCCCGCCGGAAATTTCTGGGCGCAGGATCTGGGCGGCAGCAAGGAGTACGGCGACAGCGGACCGGCGCAAATGGCGGCTGGAACCGTTACGCCTGCCGGCGGCGGACAAGCGCACAACAATTTGCAGCCGTATCTGGTGTTGAACTTCTGCATTGCGCTGCAAGGCGTTTTTCCACCCAGAAGTTGAAGCCGGACGTTTCGCAGCAAACATCGATAAAATATTGAGAGGATCGTATGGACGAACCATTTTTAGGAGAAATCCGCCCCTTTTCTTTCGGTTTTGCGCCGAAAGGCTGGGCGAGCTGTGACGGCCAACTGTTGCCAATTGCTCAAAACGCGGCGCTGTTTTCACTATTGGGTACGATGTATGGCGGCGACGGCCGCACCACGTTCGCTTTGCCGGATTTGCGCGGTCGCGCGGGAATGCACTTGAGCCCGGCGCATATTCAGGGAGAACGGGGTGGGCAAGAAGGTGTGCCGCTAACAGCCGCCCAGATTCCCCTGCACAGCCATACGGCAAACTGCAGCAATGTGGTTGGAACCCAAACCAGCCCGGCGGGAAAATTCTGGGCGCAGGATTCCGACGGCAATGTCGTGTTCAGTAATGCAGGCGGCGCAACCATGGCCGCTACCGCGATCGGCAACGCCGGCGAAAGCCAGCCGCATCCCAATATGCAACCCTACTTGGTGGTGAATTATTGCATCGCTTTACAGGGTATTTTTCCGAGCCGGAGTTAGTACCCAACTACCATCGATAAGACCGATGGTAGTTGTTTTTCTTCTAGTATTTCATGTGGCAACTTCAAGGCTTAACCCGAGAAATTGATGCTTTGAGTCATCCAAAGCCGCGTGCCGCAATCCAGAAAATAATCCGCATTTAGTCAGGCACGCGTCGGTTAGAAATCACATTTTTGATACTGTATTGAGAGATTGTCTGGAAAAGCAAGGATTTCCGATTCCGGATTTGGTCCCGTTTTGTGCAATTAAAAATGCGTGTTGCAAGTTCATAGTAAAATCTTAATATCCGCGACCCACAACTGATTCGGACGAGTGGCTACAAATTGCCGATTGACTTTGTCGGCTGGACAGGCAAGTAAGTCATCTGCGATGGTTGTCCGGCACCTCTTGCCGCGCCGGATACCTTGCATCCCGGCTTCTTCATCAACCGCTCAACGGTGCAACGGGCAAGGGCAATGCCAATGCCTTCTCGCAACAATTGTCGCCATATTTTGCGAGTACCATAAACGCAGAAATTGTCTTTCCAAACCCGTTGTATGTCGAGTTCCAATTTCATGTCACGCTTAATGCGTTCGGGCAATCGATCCGGATCCCGCTTGCGCCTTTTGTATTCATAATAATTCGACGGAGCAATCCGTATTTATCTACAGATTGGCTCGACTCCGTATGCCGCTTTGTTTCTATCGACAAATACCATCGTCATTCCGACCGGCGGTCGAGTTCGCCTGTGCGAAATAAGCCAATGCCTTACGCAATATCTCATTGGCCCGTTTGAGCTCACGATTTTCCCGTTCCAATTCCTTGAGCCGCTCACGATCCGATGTCGACAGTCCGCCTCGAATTCCCTGATCCGTCTCCGCTCTTCTTACCCATGTCCGCAACGTTTCCGCCATGCAGCCAATCTTCGACGCGATCGATTTGATTGCCGACTATTGTGATTCATGCTATTTCTGCTGCTCTAATACCAATCTAACCGCTCGTTTCCGTACTTCCAGTGAATAACTGATTTGATTCTTCATCTTCTCCTCCTCTCAAACCATTTTATCTCCGGTATAACCGGGGCGATTCATTAATAAATCCAGGTGTTTAATGTTCAGGTATTGTTCAGTTTTTAATCACTACCATTACTCGCAAAGCTTCGATTTTACGCTTGACAAATGGATGCAAGTGCTGCCTAGAGAAAGGGGGCTGTGTACAGGTTGATAAGCCGGGAAGGGGATTATGACGATTCAAAGAGGTTTAATTTTTTTACTGTTGACTGGCTTGATGACTGGGTGCGTTCACTTGCCTTCAGGACCTAGTGTGATGGTGCTACCGGGTAGTGGTAAAAATTTTGATCAATTTCGCTTGGACGAAATGGCATGCAAACAGTATGCACATGAGCAGGCTGACGGGTATGCACCACAACATGCCTCACGTTATAGTGGATTACAGAGTGCAGCGCTTGGTAGCGGCTTAGGGGCGGCAGCAGGTGCCGCAATTGGAGGCGGTCACGGAGCAGCGATAGGTGCTGGAATCGGTTTATTATTTGGTAGCTTGCTTGGGTCCAATACAGCGGCGGCATCAGGCTATGCAAGCCAGGAACGGTACGATAACAGATATATTCAGTGCATGTATGCGAAAGGACACAGAATTCCGGTGAATGGGAGGGTCATTGATAACCCATCTCTAAGAAGCTTTGCTAATAAGCAGCAGAATCTGGTTTCAGAAAATTTTATCCCTCCGTCACCCCCTGCAGGTAGTCCACCATCGCCACCAGAATGAACAACAGCAAATCGGTGGCATGATCTTGTCACAAACGATCAGCCACCGACGCCTCCCTTTACAACTTGATAAAATTGCCTTTGCTACTGTTATTTTATTAATGATGCAATTGTCTGCGTTTGAGCAGCTTATCGGTTATAAATGCAATCAACAAGAAAGTGATAATGTAAGGAATTGCTTTCAGTAATAATTCTGTGTAATTAGTCATCTGTATCCGCAAAGGATACTCGTAATGCAGTGGAGGAACCCCTTCACCCGTTACGAATAATGTATATTGTCCTTCATCCAGATTAAAATGACCTTTTATGACGCCATCGGAATGATTGGTAGAATAGATAGTTGCCACTGTTTCACTTAAAGCCTTGCCGCTACCCCTGACAATTTTGATGCCAATCGGCATATCACGAAGGGCTTGGTCGACAAGATCGAGAACCCAATAGGTTTCACCTTCTTTCGGGATCTCCGTGCAATACTCGGCTTCCGGGTCGTACTGTGGCTGATAAGTGCTAAGATGTATCATGCTGCCCGACATATTCCGCACACAAGCATCGGCTTCCAAATTGACTTTGCCATGTGCGATGGCGAATCCTGAATACAAAGTTGCAAAGAAAATAGCAACCGAAGTCCATATTTTTATGAAATGTTTCATTCTAGAAACTCCTGTACTTGTTTGGTTCTTACTCATGGCTGTTATTTTTGGTCCCCATGACCTGCGGGGAGCAGAATCATGGGAACAGTTACTACCGGTGATGAACTAATTAGATTAAGGAACAATTCTGTTGTTCAGAATTTCGCGGCTTGCACCGTTCCAGGTTACGTCAGTCAGGTTTGAGTAACGGGTGACGATTTGTGCTGCAATACCGCCCGAGAACAAGCCTGCCCAGCCCAGAATTACAAAGCCCCAGTGCAATGGCGCGCTAAACAGTTCTTCCATGAACCAGAATGCATGACCCCATTCGTTCAAACCAACGTTCGGCAGAATCATCAATGGGCCTGCAATCGCCATTACCAGCGGGAATGATGTGCCGCGGCTGTACAGTGGCAGACGGGTCATCGCGTACAGGTATGAGGCTACGCCACATACGATGTACATCGGGAATGAGCCGTAGAACACGACCACGTGACTTGGCGTGAAGCTGGTGTCACGGATGATCACTTGGTGCCAGCTTGCATCTTGTTCGGTGAAGAAGCTGCCGCCCCAGTAAACACCAAACAAGTAAACACCCAGCCACATCATCCAGTAGAAATAACGTTTGATTTCCAATTTGGTGTCCAGGTTGTCCAATTGCTCTTTGGTGTCACGGGTCTTCAGTATCCAGCCCCAGGTTACCAATGCAAACAAAGGCATCAGGGTCATGTGTACCCGCCACAGTCCCATCCATACTTTGTCAAATTCCGGTTCCATCGAGTCCATTCCGTGTGAATACGCAAATGTCCTTTGGTACCAGATCCAGAATATCGCTACCAGCAGCATGGTGCCCATGCCCAGTTTGTAGTACTTCGAGTCGTACCACAGCGACATGTCATAGCTCGCGCTCGACGCGCTACTCGTTGTGCCATATGTTGTTGCCATTTTATCCTCCATTGATTAGTTAAAAAATGATACGCACGGAATAAGGAAAAATGCGCATCATTGATTTGCGTACGTTTCAATAATTGCTTTTATACGCAATTTAGATTAGCCGATTACCATACTTTTGCAATGAGTGGATCCCCTCATTTTATATTTCAGCCGAGGAAATTTATTGATTAACCGATAAGAAATGCTGATTAACTCGCAGAGGCCGGAGGCAGATTATCAGAGGCAAGGAGGTTTGGTTTTTGGGCTTTCAAGCGTAGCGCAAAGTTGATTAAGCTATTAGGGCCACTCAAATCGAGTTTTCTGGATATGTTAACTCTATGATTTTCTACTGTTTTTTTGCTAATAAACAATTTCCTGGCTATTTGGGGGGTAGTGAGTCCTTCAGCAATTTTATCAAGTATTCGATGCTCGGATTTTGTAAGAGTATTTAATTTTTTTACCGCCGCCTCGATTAACTCATCTTTCGCAGGCTGCTGTTCGCGAATCCGGGACAGTTTCGCAATCCGTGCGTTAATGCTGTTGAGCAGTTCCTCTTTCGTAAACGGTTTGGTGAGATAGTCGTCGGCACCCATGTCCATTCCGGTACGGATATCAGATCGTGTCGATTTTGCAGTTAAAAAGATGAATGCAATCTCTGGAAATTGCAATGATGCTTTAATGTTACGATACACATCAAAACCATCCACGCCGGGTAGCATAATATCGCAGATAATGATATCGGGAGTATGTTGCAGTGCAAGTTGAATACCTTCTTCGCCAGAAGGTGCGCCAATTACACGAAAGCCATAATGTGCAATGATGCCGATTAAATTTTCACGCAGTGCTTTTTCATCTTCGATAACAAGCAGGAGAGGATTAATCACTTTACGATACGGGCAATTGAATTGTGACTGTACAGCCGTGGCCGATTTTGCTTTTGATAACCATATCGCCGCCATGAAGCCTGATCAATTTCTGAGCAATCATTAATCCAAGCCCACTTCCTGGAATAGTTTTAGCGTTTGAGGCGCGGAAAAACGATTGGAATAAGAAGGCCTGATCTCCTTCAGGGATACCGATGCCATAATCCTTGACTGCAATAACGAAAGCATTGTTTTGAAAATTGACAATCAGATCAGGCTCGGGTTTGTTCAGCGAATACTTGAATGCATTCGACACAATGTTGCGCAAAACATTTCGCAATACTATTTCATCCAAGCTGATGACATGATTCGGTGCGTTAAAACGATAATTCAATGTTCGTTGGTTTCCACTGAGTTCATTATTGGAAGCAACGAACGTGTCCATAAATTGCTTGAATGGAACATCCTGTTTCGTTAATTCGATTTTTCCTTCGTCGATTCTGCCAATATCCAGAATATTTTCCATGAGCTCGGTCATTCGGAGTGTTTCTTCCGCCATGATGGTTTTTTGCCGATGGAATAATTTAATGAATTCAGGATCAAGCCCTGCAGATTCCATTTTAAGATCCAGCAAATCGATACTGGAGCGGATAGTAGCAAGCGGAGTACGGAATTGGTGTGACGCTAAGCTAACAAATTGTGTTTTGAAACGATTCAATTCGCGCTCTTTTTCCATTGTTTTTTGTAATCGTTCCTCCGCTTGTTTAATTAAGGTGATGTCATTTTCTACGGCGACATAATTGATCAACTGGCCGACATCGTTGTATACCGCCGCAATATTGAGATAGAGCCAGATTTTTTCGCCGCTCTTGGTGTAGTTTAAAATCTCGCCGGAGAAAGTGCCGGTACTTTTAAGCGAATGCGCAATGGCTTGTATGGTTTCCTTGGAGGTCTCAGGCCCTTGAAGGAAAGCGGCGGGGTCGATTCCAATGACTTCTTCCGCTGTATAACCAAGGATTTTCTCAAAACTCTGATTAATCCAGATGATTTTTTTCTGTGGATCGGTAATCATCACGATACCGTTGGTTTTCTCGGCAACATACGCCATACGTTGCAGTTCCAGCTCATTCCTCTTTCTGGATGTGATGTCCATGCCATATCCGATGACAAATTCCGTATTGCCGGATTTATCCAACAAGGGATACAAGGTGCGCAGGCAAGTTCGTTCTATGCCCTCGCTATCGTCGAATTTTTCTTCATAGGTCACTGGCTGTTTCTGTCGCATGCAAGCATCCAATACGCTGCTGCGTTTTGATTCATCAGCAGAAATCCAACTTTCCAGTGTGTCGCACGGTTTAGCCGGAGAATTCTTTGTCAATCCATGGCATTTCAAAGCGGCGCGATTGGCATATAGATAATGGCCTTGATGGTTGAAAATTGTCAGCTCGGTAGGCAGCTCGTCGAGTATATGCCGATACGGCAGTTGTTTCTGGTCGGCTACAGCGTTCGCTGTTTTTTTAGGTGTAATCTTTTTCAAGATACCGTATAGGCCGATTAACTCGTGATGCCTGTCCAGAATCGGAAAAACAGTTGTCGTATGCCATTTGATTCTGCCATCCTTCATCTGGATCATGAAGCTTTCACTTTGTTCTTTTTTTGTGGTAATGGTCTGCGCAATCAATCGGCGCATTTTTTCTTTTTCCGCGCCCTGGTAATACTGAGTTGTTTCCAGTAACGTTGAACACTCAAAATCTCTTTCTAATTCGTAGAAATCATACAAATAGTCAGACCAGAAAACCATGTCCGTAGAAATGGAATACGACCATTCGCCGATTTCCTCGGTTCTACTCAGCAGCGATAATCTTTGCTGTTGAGAAATCAACAAATCAAAAGTCGGAAACTGTAGTTTATAGTCAAGTCTGGAATTCATTGATTTATCCCATGAATAAGATATTTATAGTGTTCGTATAGGATACTGATAGTGGTCATCCTGTGTAAAAAAGAATTATTGATGTTTTATAACATATTTTTACTATTAAAGAAAAATCGTAATAAAAATATTATGTTATTGAAAGCTTTGTAATGACTGTTTTTCTAGGATTGCATATCAACTGAACGAGCGAATCAACGAAAGCTGAGTCTAGGTGCTTATATTTGAATCAGATTTGATAGTGATTCCATGAAGAAAGGGAATATTGCGGGTTGAAGTTAAAACTTAAAACTTAAAGCATCGATTACGATGCGACAGGATTAGCTCAGTCTAAAAATAAAGCTATGTGTTAGAAGCGTCAGTAAAAATCACTGAAATATGAAGTTATGCAGTAGTATTAATATGTTGACCGAGGTGAGGAGGAAGATTTGAAGTTGTTTTATTGTCCGGGATTGCTTCAATTAACGCAAGTGCGCCAGCTGCATTAAGGTCAATCGCCTTTTTTAAAACTGCGATACCGGCGGCTTGATTACTGCTGAAATTAGCCATTTCTGTCGCTAAATTTGCTATGCCGTTAACATCCATTTTGGTTCTCCTTGTACTGGTTGCAATCATTAGCGGCATTTGGAAGTATTATTTGAGACTGGATTTTCGTGTTTGCAGCAGATTTAAAATGAAATTAGCGTTGAGTACGCATGTATTAAAGTTGCTAATCTTTTCGCAAGAACGTAGAAAAGAGTGTTCTAAAATAATCTCTCCAGCCAAAGCCCACCTTTAACGGAACGACGAGCTGAATGGCAACACCATGATCGTTCTTTCCTTCGAGATAGAGCGCATATTTTCCTGGTTCTGTGAGTTTAATCGCTTGTGTAATGACGCCTGATGGATGCCGTGTCGCCGGGATAGTTAAGATATCCAATTCTTTTTCTTGCTCATCAACGAGCTCCACCTTGACCAGTCGCTGACCCAGCTGAAAATCACGGGCTGTTTCCGGATAAAGTAGATCAATGGAGATATTCAAACTAGCCGGTTCCGGCACTCTTCCGCATTGTATGGGAACATAAGCGGAGCGAATTGAATCTTTGGGAATTTCGTAGTCGAGCGGCAGATAGTAGCCTGAATAACCAATGGTTAATGTGTTTGTTTCTATCGTACAGGCGCCGCCCCGGAAACCTTTCGGGTAAGTTTCGGAAAAATCGCCTTGCGAGCTAGTGCGATATAATGCGCTAAAGGATATGAAAGCTATGATTATTCCAAGCAAAATTGTAAGTTGCTGGCGGTGGAGTGACAATTTTGGTTTGGTTTGCATAGGGTTTCCTTCTTTATCTTATGAAATATCTAACTTTCAGAGCTAAATTGAGTCATGAATCATCGGATTGAATGTCATTCCGCACGATCAATGTCCTCCGGGTTGTCAGAGTGATGTAACATAACCGATCCCCAATGGATTAACAAGCAATCCCTCGATGAGGTGGCTATCATCAGGGCTTGTGGTTATTCGTCGAATTAGCCAGTAAGTACTGAATCGAAGGCTATCTTCAATAGCGTCATTAAGTAATGGAAATTTTTAGAACGCTGGGATTGGTCGTACCAGCTATAGTTGCGGAATTAGTTGGTTGTTATTTTCCCTATTTATATTTGAAAGAGGGAAAATCACTTTCGCTGATCCTGCCGACGGTGTTTACATCTGCATGGCGATGATGGGGTAATGGCAGATAGATACAATCCGTCCAAGTAGTCCGGATAGGGCAGGTGCCGGGTTATGTCAGGCAGGCGTAATCGTTATTATGCATAGAAAGCAATTGTTCAGATATTCTTGAAGGCATGGCACATTTAATATTATCTCGATCCCCTGCGGTGAATTTCGGTTTGCGCAACCCGAGAGCTGTTTCCATAAGCATCCGGTAATTCAATTTCATGTTAGACATTGTTTCAATTTTCTCAGCCGACGGTGTTCTTGCCAGCCAAATCCCGGGATTCCGCATGCGCCCGCAGCAGCTGGAGATGGCTAAAATCATCACAGAGGCTATCGATAACCATCAAGTTTTGGTCGCGGAAGCTGGCACCGGAACCGGGAAGACCTTGGCATACTTGGTTCCTGCTTTTCTTGCCGGTGGTAAAGTGATTATTTCAACCGGTACAAAAACATTACAGGATCAGCTGTTTAATCGAGATATTCCAATTGTTCGGGCGGCGCTTAAGATTCCCGTGACAGTTGCCTTATTGAAGGGGCGTGCGAATTATATTTGCCTGTATCATCTGGAAAGAAGTCTGCAGGACACACACCTCAGTTTTATTAATCGCGACGAAATTCAATATCTGCAATTGATCGAACGTTATGCGAAAAACAGCAAACATGGGGACCGAAGCGGACTTAACGCAGTGCCGGACAATGCAGCAATCTGGCAGCAAGTTACATCGACTCGCGATAGCTGTCTTGGGTCCGAATGTCCCGATTATAAGAAGTGTTTTGTGATGGAAGCGCGAAAACAGGCGCTGGCTGCTGATATTGTGGTGGTTAACCACCACTTGTTTTTTGCGGATGTGATGTTGCGTGATGAAGGATTGTCCGAATTGTTGCCGGCTTGCAATACGGTTATTTTTGACGAAGCACACCAGTTGCCGGAAACCGCCAGTTTGTTCTTTGGGGAATCTATCAGCACCGGACAATTATTGGATCTTGCGCGTGATACCAAAGCCGAAACGATTCAAGCTGCAGCGGATTTTGTGCCGCTGACGGATGCAATCGTTGCTATGGAAAAAGCTGTTCGTGATTTGCGGCTGACGATCACAGCGGATAACGTCCGCTTATCGTTTGCAATGGTTATGCAATCTCCTGATTTCGATGATGCATCGAGCCGTTTGCTTGAGAAGTTGACGCTATTGACCCGATTGCTTGAAGATCAAGCGGAGCGATCGGAGGGATTGGAAAATTGCCGGCAGCGTGCGGCCAGCCATTTATATCTGATTCAGCGCTGGCATGATGAAACTGACATGCAAGGGTATGTGCGTTGGATCGAGGTTTACCATCAGGCAATGCAATTGCACGCAACGCCGCTTTCAATCGCGGAAATTTTCCAGAAACAAATGATGAGTTCATTACGTACCTGGATTTTTACTTCGGCGACACTGTCGGTCAAAAAGGATTTTGCGCATTTTAATCGCGAAATGGGATTGAACGACGTACAAACCGCTCATTGGGAGAGCCCATTTAATTTTGCTGAACAAGCATTACTGTACGTGCCGCTTGGGTTGCCGGAGCCGCATCACAAATCCTATACCGAGCAGGTGGTGCAAGCGGCACTGCCGGTACTGCGGGCAAGCCGGGGGCGTGCTTTTTTTCTTTGCACAAGTTTGCGTGCGATGCAGCGCATCAGTGAATTGTTGCAAGCGTGCGCTGATTTTGACTTTCCGATATTGCTGCAGGGACAGGGTTCGCGTTCCTACATGCTAGAACGTTTCCGTGAGTTGAAAAATGCGGTGCTCATTGGCAGTCAATCTTTTTGGGAAGGCGTGGATGTCCGGGGTGAAGCATTATCGCTGGTTATCATCGACAAGTTGCCTTTTGCCCCGCCGGATGACCCGGTGTTATCAGCTCGCATCGAGAAAATTAATCGTGAGGGTCACAATGCTTTTTGGGAGTATCAATTACCCCGTGCGGTCATTAACCTCAAACAAGGCGCCGGCCGGTTGATTCGGGATGAAACGGACCGGGGGGTGTTGATGATCTGTGATCCTCGTCTCGCAACCAAGGCTTACGGCAAGTATATTTGGCAAAGCTTGCCGCCAATGAAACGGACTCGAGAGTTAGAAGAAGTCAAGCGATTCTTTGAAAGTTACTAAACACTAATCTTAATAAATTATTGAATTATCAGTTGGTTTCTAATCGATGGCGCAATACCCAATGCTGAAGAAAAATTTTTTACTCACGATATTTTCCCTTTTCACAGGGTTGATAATTCTGATTCCCATTACATTCGCAAGTAATAATGTTCCGATGCTGGCTAGTGACCGGGATTTGCAGAAGGAATTAGCGATTGTCAAATTGAACGATATTATTCGAAACATTAAGCAACAAAAGAAAGAAGTCGACGCTAAATTACAGTTGTTGATAAAGGCTAAAACCGAGCAGGAAAAAAACAGAATCCAGAATGAATTGAACGAATTGAGTAAGGCGATCGTTGAACAAGAGTCGTCATTTGAGATGATACTGACGGCGGGTTTGGAGCTGGAAAAAGACGATGCTGAAGCGCAAGAGAAGTTTGATTGGCAAAAGGATTTGCTGGAAATTGTGCAACCGATTTTAAGCGAATTGCGGCAATTAACGGAGAATAAACGCAAACTGGACAATCTGAACAAGAAGATTGCTTTTTATACGTCACAAATCGCGGATATCGAAGAAGTTCTTAAACATATTTCAAAGGTTAATACACAAGACTTTGAGAAAGAAGCCTTAATGGAATTTGAGCACATTGACCGGAAATGGCGGGGGCAGCTCGATAAAAGCAGACATTTGCTGGAAATTGTGCAATTACAGTATGACGAAATGATTAAATCGCAATCCGCAAAAGAAGTGTCGGTTGCCGAGCATATCGAGCAATTTGCCACGGGGCGAGGCGCGACCTTATTAATGGCGCTCGTTGCCTTTATTATGGTGTATTTCTCAATGTTGTTGCTGTTAAAACTGTTGGGCTGGTTGAGCAATAGAAACGAAGATCAGAAAAGGACCTATTATCAGCGGGTAATCAAATTGTTTTACCATTTCTTGATGGCGGCCTTGGCTGTTGCGGCAGCATTTTATGTGCTCAGTGTGAGAAATGATCAGGTATTGATTGGTATTACGGTGCTGCTGTTGCTGAGTATTATCTGGTTATTGAAGAGCTCTATTTCCAGTTATGTGAGCGAACTCAGAATACTGCTGAATACCGGTTCCGTCAGAGAAGGGGAATGTATCCTATACAATGGTATTCCAATGCAGGTTGAAAGTTTGAACTATTACACCAAATTGGTGAATCCGTTATTGCCCGGTTTGGAATTGCGTTTAACACTGGCGGAATTGGCGAACTATGTTTCTCGTCCTTATTCACCGGATGAGCCTTGGTTTCCCTGTCAAATCGGTGATTTTGTCATGCTTTCCGATGGAACGTACGGAATGGTAAAGTGTGTCACGCTCGAGAATGTCTTGTTGTCGCTTTCCGATGGCACAATGCCTAGAACCTATACCATTCCTGATTTTATTTCCGCAAGCCCTAAGAATTTTTCGTACGGGTTTATCGTTGTTAGCGAATTCGGTATCGATTATAAGCATCAGATGCTATGCACTACAGAGATCCCGGATAAAATGGCAAACGGGATCCGGGAAGGGCTGCTGCAGGAAACCTATGGTCACGCATTGAAGGACCTGTCGGTATTTTTTGCTAAAGCCAACACTTCTTCCTTGGATTATAAAATAATAGCCACTTTTGAAGGCATGGTTGCGAAAGACTACTTTGCGATTCGGCGTGCATTGCAACGTTATGCCGTTGAGGTTTGTAACCGGCAGCAATGGATCATTCCATTTACCCAAGTTGCCGTTCACACGCGGGTTGATTGATTTGGTGATTGATAATTGTGTCGATAAACTTGCTGGTTCATAAAAACTTCTTGATCTATTACTGCCTATGAAATTAGCTACCTGGAATGTTAATTCTTTGAAAGTGCGATTACCGCACGTTATTGATTGGTTAAAAACAAATCAACCGGATATGTTATGTTTACAAGAAACAAAACTGACCGATGAGAATTTTCCAATAAAAGAAATCGCGGAAGCTGGCTATGAGTCCATTTTTTCCGGGCAGAAAACCTACAACGGCGTAGCGATTCTGAGTAAACAAAAAGGGCTTGAAGTAGTAACGGCTTTCCCCGATTTTGTTGACGAGCAGAAAAGGATCATTGCTGCTACGTTCGGCGATTTGCGGATTGTTTCAGTGTACGTGCCAAATGGCGAGAGTGTCGGGTCTGACAAATATGATTATAAAATGAGATGGCTTCCCTCCTTGACCCGGTGGTTGCAGCAGGAGCTCAAAGTCTATCGAAAGTTAGCTTTGCTGGGAGATTTTAATATTGCACCGGAAGATCGCGATGTACATGATCCGGAATTGTGGGAAGGTAAGGTTCTGTGTAGTCAAACGGAACGATCCGCTTTTGGGGATTTGCTAAAATTGGGGTTGTCGGATAGTTTTCGGCTTTTTGATCAACCGGAAAAAGCGTTTACCTGGTGGGATTATCGGATGATGGCCTTTCGATTGAATCGTGGATTGCGTATTGATCATATTTTATTGAGCGCCGATCTTGCTCGTGATTGTGCTGCTTGTATCATCGACAAATCAACGCGGAAACTCGAACGCCCGTCCGATCACGCGCCAGTATTGGTCGAACTGTCGTTATAAAATATTTCCGGATCAATTGGTGTTATTTTTATCTGAGAGAGCATTAAGCTCTTTTTTTAAAATGTTCAGATTATTTTCTCGTCTGTCGATTTCAGCGCGTAGCCGTTCTACACGATCCAAGTATCTTTGATAATTCCGTTCACTTCCCAATCGATCGGGACTACCGTCTTTATATTCATTTTTAACCTCGCTGAGGCGTTTTTCTTCTTCAGAAATTTTACTTTGTAGCTTTTCTTTCTGCTCTTCCAATTTCATCGATTCTCTACGTCTTGCGATTCGATCTTCTACATCTCCCGAATCGACGGGAGGAACGACGACAATAGGGGGTAAATTGAGTTGTTTAGCATTGCTGGATGGAATGTTTGAGTAGGTAACTTTGCCCTGTTCATCAACATGTTTGTAGATTCCTGCGCTAGCCGGGAATGAAAGAAAAATTAATGCAATCAAGAAGAAGTACTTTCTTTTCATAAGTTCACCGGGTTGGTGGTCACAAGGTGTGTTCAATCGCTACTATCTTCCAAGCTCTTTTTTTAGGGCGCTGATATTTCTTTGATGCAAAAACAGTTTATTTTTTAACTGAACAACCTTTTCTGTCGAATTGTTGATATCAGATCCAATGGAAATTTGATCCAAAGAATTTTGTGTATCCGCAAAAAGCTTTTCTTCCGTTACTAGCTCTTTCTCCAGGATTTTACGGCGCGTCAAATCCCGGTCATTTTGGGTGGAATCTTTAACTTTAGGTAAGTTTGAAGCGGATTGCGGTCTGGATTGGCTGACACTCTCTCTGGAAAAAGACGCAATCGAAATTTTTTCAGCATTGGGGATAGGGCGGTTGGTAAATGTAATATTGCCATCCTTATCAACATGTTTATAGATGGTTGATCCGGCAATGCCATTAGGTATAAGGATGAGTTGCAGAAAAATCAGAAAAAATAATATGCTGGTTCTCATATTGCGCTAGATGTGAGTTAGTAACAATTGCAACCATGTAATCAGTTTATCAATGATTTCTTGAGTATAAAGTTAGAAAAGAGCTGTATATTCCTCCTTATTACAGTTAATGTTTTTTACGAAGTATGCATCAATCTGGATTAAATCAAAGAGTTATTTGGTGGTATTTAATCCATTTGTCGATTAAAGGCTGTAATACATATGGAATTCGAGCGGATGTGTTGTTGTTCGCAACAAGACAACTTCCTCCATCTTCAACTGAATATATGCATCAATCATGTCATTGGAAAATACACCGCCTCGGATCAGAAACTCCCGGTCTTTGTCCAGGCATTCCAATGCTTCATCCAACGATGCACAGGCATTAGGGACCTTGGCGGCTTCTTCAGGTGGTAAGTCATACAGATTTTTATCCATTGGATCGCCCGGGTGTATTTTATTTTGGATACCGTCGAGTCCTGCCATCATTAACGCGGTAAACGCTAAGTATGGGTTGGCTGTCGGGTCTGGAAATCTGACTTCAATACGCCGCCCTTTTGGGCTGCTGGTGTGAGGAATGCGGATTGCTGCGGAACGATTGCTGGCCGAATAAGCCAAATTGACAGGGGCTTCGAACCCGGCTACCAAGCGTTTGTATGAATTGGTGCTGGGATTACAAATGGCATTCAGCGATTTTGCATGTTTTAGAATACCGCCGATGTAATACAGCGCGATTTCAGACAAACCGGCGTAACCATTGCCGGAAAACAAGTTTTTACCATCTTTCCAGATTGATTGATGCACATGCATGCCGGAACCATTATCACCGACGATAGGCTTGGGCATGAAAGTGGCAGTTTTGCCGTAGGAATGCGCGACATTGTGGACCACATACTTCAGAATTTGATTCCAGTCGGCGCGTTTCACCAAGCTATTAAAGCGTGTTCCGATTTCACATTGTCCGGCAGTGGCAACTTCATGGTGATGTACCTCAACGCCAACTCCCATTTCTTCCAAAGTAAGGCACATTGCAGAGCGGATATCCTGGAACGAATCGACAGGGGGGACTGGAAAGTAACCGCCTTTGATTGCAGGACGATGACCGATATTGCCGCTTTCGTATTTGAGCGCAGAACTCCATGCGGCTTCTTCGGATTCAATTTTTACGGAGCTTCCGGACATATCGGTGTGCCAGCGTACCGAGTCAAATATGAAAAATTCAGGTTCCGGGCCGAAATATGCTACGTCACCAATGCCGGTCGATCTAAGATAAATTTCAGCACGTTTTGCAAGCGAACGGGGATCCCGGTTATAGCCTTTTCCGTCAGCAGGTTCAACGACATCACACGTAAGCAGTATGGTTGGTTCATCCATGAACGGATCCAAGTTGGCAGTTTCCGGGTCAGGAATTAACAACATATCAGAGGCCTGAATGCCTTTCCAGCCACCGATTGATGAACCATCAAAAGGATGACCGTCTTCAAATTTGTCGGCATCAAAGGTATGTGCGGGAATGGTGACGTGATGTTCTTTACCGTTGGTATCGGTAAATCGTAAATCTACAAACTTGACGTCATTGTCTTGAATCATTTTCAAAACATCAGCTACCACCATATTATTTTCTCCAGGCTTTCTGTAACAAAAATATTAATAACTAAAGATACATTTGGATAGAATTATACCAGCACAATCTCATGAGTAATTTAGAACCTTGCTGGCATCTGTTTGTAATTCGGCCGATTGGAATCAATTTCATAAATATCCGGATGTGAATTCTACTGTACTATAGTTGGTTAAGTCTCTACGCCTATGTAATTTTTCATGTGTAGCGGGTTTTACTTTACTGCTTGCATTGCCAGCAAAATCCGCGTATTCGTTGAAGCTATCTAAATATTATGTCCCAAGCGCTTAATTTGCTTAGAGAAGTTTTTGGCTATCCGGCTTTTCGGGGGCAACAAGCTGAAATTATTTCGCACCTGGCTCAAGGGGGTGATTGCCTGGTTTTAATGCCGACGGGGGGCGGTAAATCGCTGTGTTATCAGATTCCCGCGTTGATGCGCGATGGTGTCGCTATTGTGATATCCCCGTTAATAGCTTTGATGCGCAATCAAGTCGCGGCACTGCATGAAATAGGGGTGCGAGCGGCGGTTCTGAATTCTTCACTCACCCGGCAGGAAACTGTATCCGTTGAGCGGAATCTTATAGCAGGGGATTACGATTTGCTGTACGTAGCGCCAGAGCGTTTGTTAACCGCTCGATTTATGAATTTAATTTCCAATATTCGTATCGCACTATTTGCAATTGATGAGGCGCACTGTGTTTCTCAATGGGGACACGATTTTCGTCCAGAGTATATGCAGTTGTCGATATTACATGAGCGTTTTCCGGAAGTGCCGCGCATTGCTCTGACAGCAACGGCGGATAAAGATACGCGAAAAGACATCGTTGAGCGGTTGGGATTGAGTACGGCGATGGTATTTATTTCCAGTTTTGATCGCCCCAATATCCGCTATCGAATTGTGGATAAAACCGATCGTTATTCTCAATTATTGACTTTCATTTTGAAAGAACATTCAGGTGAAGCCGGGATTGTATATTGTCTGTCGCGTAAGAAAGTTGAAGAGACGGCAGCTTGGTTAACCAAGCAGGGCTTGCTTGCAGTTGCATATCATGCCGGTATGAGCATGCAGGAGCGAAATGAGAGTCAAGAAAAATTTTTGCGTGATGATAGCATTATCATGGTGGCCACAATTGCTTTTGGAATGGGAATAGATAAACCGAATGTGCGTTTTGTCGCGCATCTTGATTTGCCGAAAAGTATAGAAGGTTACTACCAGGAGACTGGTCGTGCAGGGCGAGATGGGTTAGCTGCGGATGCTTGGATGATTTACGGATTGGGTGATGTCATTCTGCAACAGCGACGCATTGAAGAGTCGGAAGCAAATCCTGTGCATAAACAGGTAACGCTGCGAAAATTAGAAGCTATGTTATCACTGTGTGAGACATCGACGTGTCGTCGTATGCAAATGTTAAGTTATTTTGGGGAAACAGTAACTATAGCGGCATGTGGTAACTGCGATATCTGTTTGAATCCGCCAGAAATTTGGAATGCGACTGTGGAAGTGCAAAAAGCATTGTCATGTGTATATCGCACTGGACAAAATTTTGGTGTAAGACATTTGATAGATGTGCTGCGGGGGAACTTGACAAATCGTATCAAGGAATGGCATCACGATAAAATTAGTACGTTTGGAATTGGAAAAGATCTATCAGTTAGCGCCTGGCGATCTATTTTTAGGCAGATTATTGCACTCGGTTTTTTAAAAACAGCTAGTAATGAATATGGCGCTTTACGACTGACTGAGAAAAGTCGCGAAATATTAAAAGGGCAACGGGCTGTTTTTTTACATCAACGGGAAAAATCAAAACGATTGTCTGAGGAGCAACCAAACGATGATTTAAACAATTTGAATATGAGCGAACGAGCCCTATGGAATCAATTGCGCATTTGGCGTGCAACAACCGCGAAAGAGCAAGGTGTCCCGGCATATGTGATTTTTCATGATGCTACTCTTTTGGAGCTAGTGCGATTGTGCCCACAGAATGCAAACGAATTAAGCCAGGTAGCGGGAATAGGTGCTCGGAGGCTTGAAAAATATGGTAGTCACCTAATGGCCATTCTTCTCGCCAATTCACAAGCGGATGGTTAGAAAATTTTAGTATATTTAAGTCCGCCACTTGGAATTTTTTTCAAATCTGTTATATACTCAAAAATCAAGAAATAATTATGATAGATTTAGTTATAAGGAAAAGATAATGAAAGTATCGTTTGTATCGTTTTTTGCAGCAGTAACTTTATTAGTTTTCTTGGCGGCTTGTTCAAATGCTGATATGGGTGATCCTAGCCAGGTTGCTGAAGATTGTCCGCATGGTGTTGATGGAAATGGTAATTGTGTCAAAGAAGGGCAAGATCCGCGTCCTTATGGTGGTAAAAGCAAACCTGGCCACTGATAATCCAAAATTCTAATAATCTGATTGAGCTTTAAACCGTCCACAGTGGCGGTTTTTTTATGCCTGATCTTCCCCAGATTTTCGAATTCGTAACTTATTACTAGCACAATGATTGCAAGATTGTCTGGTAGTTTTTGAGCAAGTTTAGATCTGGACCAACTTGGTTTTCTTAAGTTCTTGTGTTTGTTGCATTCCAAAGTTACTCGAGGCAAAGAAAAGCTGGATATTTGCTTTGCTGCATTTGTGTTGAATAAGAGTATAAATCGATGAGTGTTTCTCAGTTTACTATTACAAATTGGTTTTATGATACGGATATTGCGGAGAAGGATTCGTGGTGACCTGTAAAGAGTATCGACTGGTTGTAAGTGAGATGATTAATTATTGAGTTGATGTTATAACCAGTAAAAAACATTTGTAGTAGAACCGTGGCGGATTATTAAAAGGATTTTTCCCTTTTGAATCGGTGCTGACCATATCTCGTGTGTTTGTTTTTTTACTCATTTAGTATTTTCTTTAAGAAGCTTTTAGTACGTGTTTGATTTGTAACAAACATTACTGTATTTTATCGGATTAAAATTCAATCATTAAAGTTTCTTCTTTTATATGTCGTAGCTAACGTGAAGTTCGTTACTTATCTACTTGATATTCATATATATTAATATATATGAGATTGCCAGCTTAGTTAATTTGGTTTGAATAACATTGTCATCAAAAAGGGAAAAGGATTATGGCTTTTGCAAATTTTCGGTTGTTTTTGTTATTGAGTGGAGCGATTTCGGTTGCTGTAGTTCTCACTGCTTGTGATAAAGAGGAGCCGACTGAAAAGAAACCCGGTCAAGCGTTGGTAAGTGTGAATGGAAAAGAAATTACAATGCTGCAACTCAACGATGAAATCAGGCGAGCTAACATACGTGCTGATCAATATGAGGCTGCGAGTAAGCAATTATTGGAATCGCTAATTTCCCGGCAGTTGATTGTTGATGAAGCTGTTCGAAACAAACTTGACCGTACGCCAGAAGTTATGCAGGCAAAGGAACGAGTTATTGCACAAGTGATAACACAAGCGTATTTGCAAGGTATTATGAGTAAAGTTGTGAAACCTACAAAAGCTGAAATAGATGAATACTACCAGAAGCACCCAGAGTTATTTACTCATCGTAAACAATTTGATTTGACGATAGTACGAATAGCAACCAAGGATTTAAGTGAAGAATTAAAGAAAGTACTTGATGCAGCAAAAACGCTTGATGAGGTTGTTTTGTGGCTTGAAAAAAATAAAGTACAGTATATTCGTAATGTAGCATCACGTAGTTCGACTGATCTGCCGCCCCAGATGACGACTTTATTGCAGGAAAAAAGTAAAGATACAATTTTTATTATTAATGAACAAGAAACTAGCTCATTAATCTATGTTAATGCAGTTAAGGAAAGTCCAGTTGCGCTTGCCTCAGCTGCGCCACAAATCGAAAGATTCTTGATGAATCAAAAATTCAAAGAAGCAACAGATGCTGAAATTACCCGTCTACGAGCTGCTGCAAAAATTGAATATCTTAATGTTAAAGATCAGAAACCAAATGATGAAAAACCCGTTAGTTCATCATCTAATGAATTGATACCGGATAGTTTGGAAGGAATGAGTAATTCCGCACCAATTTCTGAAGGAGCAATTGAAAGAGGTATTACTGGATTTAAGTAATATTTTGTGTATTTTTAGGATTTGAAGCTGATTGGGTTATGAATTAAGGACTGCAATAAATGAAGAAATATTTGAGTAAATTCAATTTATGGAGTTTGACTTTTATTTTTCTCTGGATCGCTTGTACTAATGTTGCATTAGCTGACGATTCAAGAGAAAGTGTACTAGGGCCTGGAGATCTATTAAAGATATTTGTCTATGGTCATCCTGATATGACGACTGAATCAAAAGTAAGTGAAAATGGGAATATCACTTTTCCTCTTCTGGGTGAAATTCTCGTTGATGGATTAACACCTTCTGCAGCAGAGAAAAAGATTGCGAATTTGCTTGAGAGCAGAGATATCTTACGCAACCCACAAGTGAATATTTTTACCGCATCACTGCAAAGCCAAATGATATCAGTTCTCGGATATGTTCGAAATCAGGGGCGCTATCCTATTGATGGAAAACGTAGTCTGACCGAAATTCTTGCAATGGCAGGTGGAATCATTCCGGAAGGTGGCGATCTAATTACGCTGATTCGTTCCGATGGAAAACAGTTCTTTAAGGAAGTGATCGATGTGTCAGAGATGGTGCGTTCTGGAGATTTATCGCGCGATATTCACGTAAGAAGTGATGATCTTGTTTATGTCGAAAGAGCAAATAGATTTTATATTTATGGTGAAGTTCAGCGTGCTGGAACATACAGATTAGAACGTAATATGACGGTCATTCAGGCTCTGTCTGTAGCTGGTGGGCTTAATCCGCGAGGTACCGAACGTGGTTTAAGAGTCCAAAGACGTGATTCTCACGGAAATCTTAAAGTTCTATCTGTGAAATCTAGTGATCTGGTTGAACCTGATGATGTTATTTATATCAAAGAGAGTTTGTTTTGATAATGACTCCATGCTGACTTAGAAATTTTTCTGAAAAACGGAAGTATTAGCATCATGTACGCCTTATTCTTAATAACAATGTATTGATTTGGATCAAAATTTAATCTATGGATTTTTCTCGATTCTTTTTTATCGTATTAGCAAGGTATAAGCTTATTTTGCTAACTCTTGTTGTGACAATCTCGACAACTCTGATCGTGAGCTTGTCGTTACCAAAAAGTTACAAGTCATCAGCAACCTTGTTACTTACTTATAAAGGAATTGATCCTGTTTCGGGTTCAGTGATTGCTGCTCATCTAAGTCCAGGTTTTATGGCTACTCAAATAGATGTTATCAAGAGTTCCAGGACAGCGCTGATGGTGATAGATCAGCTAAGGCTTGATCAAAGCGATGTCGTAAAAAAACAACATGAAGATAGTAACAGTGAATTGAGTTTGCGCGATTGGCTGGCGAATTTTTTGCTTAGGAATGTTGATGTTGAAACTTCGCGTGATAGCAGTGTAATTGGTATTGGTTATAAAGGACCTGATCCGATGTTCGCAGCTGCAATGGCTAATGCTTTCGCCAATGCTTATCAAGAAATAAGTATTCGACTTACAGTCGAGCCATCACAGAAAGCAGCAACTTATTTTACCGATCAACTTAATGTGCTGCGCGAAAGATTAGAAACAGCTCAGAGAAAACTAACTGAGTATCAGCAAGAAAAGGGAATCATAGATGTAGATTATCGCCTTGATGCCGAAACGAAGCGGCTAGATGAGCTTTCTCGTCAACTTATTTTTGCTCAAGCAGATCTTATGGGTACGGTGCCAGAAGGAGAAAACAACAGCGCTGGAGAGAGTACAAGTATCGCTAGAAATGCAATGATTAATAATTTAAGGCTTAGTTTAGTTCAAGCTGAGACCAAGTTCTCGGAAATTTCCCAGAGAATTGGGAGTAATCATCCCACGTATGGAGCCTCAAAGGCCGATGTTGATAAATTGAGAGCAGAACTTAACAGATACATACGTACAACTAAGAACACAGCGATTAATCAAGAGAGCGAGATTCGTGCGGCACTTGAAGAGCAAAAAACGAAAGTTTTAACACTTAACCGCTCAAGAAACGAACTCTTACTTTTAGCTAGAGAAGTCGAAGGTGCACAGCAAGCCTATAATACTGCGATGCAACGATTGAACCAAACCAGCTTGGAAGGTCAGGCGAACCTTTCTACGGTGTCAATACTTGATGCAGCTAAAGTCCCCGATCGACCTGATAGCCCGAAGATTATCCTTAATACGGTTTTGTCCGTCATCCTGGGTACTCTTCTCGGTCTGGGAATAGGGCTGCTTGCGGAAATGATCGATCGGCGTGTGCGTTCAGCAGAAGATTTGATCGATATACTCCAAGTGCCTGTTCTTGGTGTAATAAAGAGAGGAATTCCAAAACCAAAACGATTACAGATAGGCTGGCCCCGTCTATTAAGAAAAGGCACAGCTTGAGCTTAAATAGGATTAACAATGAGTATTCCGAATTCTTCAGATGCAGAGAAATATAATACTACAAGCCCAATTGATTCTAATATGACTTCTCTTCGCAAATTTAGTATAGGACACATTTTGCTTGATATGGGTAAGATTACACCATCTGAAGCTGAACGTATTTTACGACTACAGAAGGAAAGTGGTTTGCGTTTTGGTGACGCGGCACTTAAATTGGGACTCATTACAGAAGAAGATATTCAGCTGGTACTTGCACAGCAGTTTGATTATCCTTACTTATTACCTGGACAAGGAAATCATCCACCAGAATTGGTGGTTGCATACCAGCCATTTGGAGCGCAGGTTGAAGTTTTTCGTGCCGTCCGGAGTCAATTAATGTTGCGATGGTTCACTACGGGGCATAAGGCATTGGCAATAGTTAGCTATAATCCTGGTGATGGCGTAAGCCTCTTTGCGGCAAATTTGGCTATAGTATTTTCGCAACTTGGGGAGCGAACATTACTGATCGATTCAAATCTGCGCTATCCTCAGCAACATGAAATTTTTAATATCAAGAACAAACAAGGGTTATCTGATGTATTAGCCGGGCGAGCCGGGATTTCAGAAGTGATAGCGAGGATTGATGCGTTTATTGATCTCTCAGTTTTGCCGGCAGGGACACCGCCACCGAATCCTCTAGAACTACTGAATCGTTCATCGTTTGACAATATCAATGATCAATTGGCCAATCAATTCGATATCATTTTATATGATACGGTGGCTTTTTCCAATGGCACAGATGCACTTGCAATAGCGGCTCGTACCGGTGGTGCGTTACTTGTAGCAAGTAAAAATAATACTCGTCTAAATGATATTCATATTATGAACGAGCAGCTTAAAAGAATGGGAACCGAAGTGATTGGTTCTATTTTGATTGATTGATTGATTATTACGATAGCCACTATATAAATGCTTACTATTTCACTCAAATCACATGCTTTCAGGTACAAATTAATCGATTGGGTACCTGTTTTGTTGGGAGTATTAACTTTATACCTGCCAACGGTATTTGATCTCTTTAATGGTATATGGGCTAGTGAGGAGCAAGCGCATGGGCCAATCATTCTATTCTTGTCACTTTGGCTTATTTACCGTAAGTGGCCAGAGATGATGATTAAGAGTGAAGGAAAATCGCCATCATTTTTTTGGGGTTGGTCGATTTTTCTTTTGTCACTGTTGCTTTATATTATTGGTCGATCTCAACAAATATTAATATTTGAAATGGGCTCATTCATTACGGTAATTTCCGCGATTTTGCTTCTTAAATGTGGAGCTGGTGCGCTTAAGGTAATGTGGTTTCCTATTTTTTTCTTATTATTTATGATCCCACTGCCCGGTACAGTTGTAAGCTTGCTTACCATGCCGATGAAAATGGCAGTTTCATACGTTGCGGAAAATATCCTATTTTGGGCTAACTATCCGATAGCACGTAATGGCGTGATATTGCAAATTGGGCAATATCAGCTACTTGTCGCAGATGCTTGTGCTGGTTTGCAAACATTATTAACTTTAGAAGCGCTTGGGTTATTTTATTTAAATTTGGTACAACATACCTCTTTCTTTAGAAATGTGGCATTGGCTATTTTGATTATACCGATTTCTTTTACGGCTAATGTGATACGTGTAATTGTACTTACTTTAATTACTTATCACTATGGAGATGCTGCAGGACAAGGTTTCTTGCATGGATTTGCGGGAATGGTATTGTTCATCAGTGCGTTAATATTGATATTGGGAGTGGATTCGTTGCTCCAATTATTTGTTAAAGCACGGCCTGCCAGTGTTTAACAAATTTCCGGTAAATAATTTTTGCTAATTAAGCATTAAATAATAGGTATAAAAGGAGAGACATCATATGAGAAAATCCTTAGTTACTAGCTTTATCCTCGGAGTGCTAATGATAGTTTCTGCTGCATTAACGATGGCATTAACTCCTACAAAAAAGATTGCTGATCAGCAAGAAAAGTTTGATTTAGAAACTATGATACCCGCGAGATTCGGCAACTGGAAAATTGATGAATCAATAATACCTTTGCAAGTTGATGCGGACACTCAAGCGAAATTAGACAAAATTTATAATCAAACATTGTCAAGAACTTATGTTAATTCTTATGGTGAGCGAATAATGCTATCAGTTGCTTATGGAGGCGATCAGAGTGACAATCTTGCGATACATAAGCCGGAAGTGTGTTATTACGCACAAGGTTTCGAAGTAATGAAAATTTATGCCGATGAATTGCTGACACAATATGGAAAATTTCCTATTAAGCGTTTAATGGCGGTAAAAGGAAGCCGCAATGAACCGATAACTTACTGGGTGACCATTGGTAATAAAGCAGTGCTACCGGGGATCGAAGAAAAATTACAACAACTTCGTTACGGATTAACAGGTAATGTTCCTGATGGAATGCTGGTTCGAGTCTCATCTATTGATACTGATCGAGAGAGAGCATATCAGCTTCAAAATATCTTTATTCAAGACCTGTTGTCGATGGTTGCAGATGGGGAGCGGATCAGATTGATAGGAAGTTTTGGTGTATAAGCAAGGTTTCCTAAATAAAACGAACATATCGGCAGATTCTGATAATAAAAAGATATTCTATATCATCGTTTTAGCAAGCGTGCTAATAGCGATGATATTTGGACTATTTGCAGTAACTGCAAACCCAATAATTATCAGTCTTGCAGTTGCTCTTGTTGTCGGTACTTTTCTTTTGACGAAGCCGATTTGGATGATCTGGTTGCTGTTAGCATCGGGCTTATTGGTAGTCGGGATGCTCCCGCTTTATCTAGACTTTCTTGCATCTAAAGCTGCGTGGGGAGTTTCAATACTCGGCTTTATTCTTTTATTTCTGACATTCTTCAAAATTACTACTTTTCCAAGAGTTGTTAGAGCTACTCCAACTTTCATTTGGTTTGTTCTTTTTTTTCTGATCTATGCAATTATAAACTCGCTGCTTCAATGGCATACAGCATTTGAATTTCTAGGTGGAGTGAAGCGTTATTTTCAGATGTATGGACTGGTGTTTATGTTGTGTTGGTATAATTTTGATGAGCGCGATATTCAACGTTGGCAGGTATTTCTATTAATAGTTGCCATATTACAGCTGCCTACAGCAGTGTATGAGCTTCTAGTTTTTGCTCCATTATTAGCTAGTACATGGGGAGTGGCTGCTGTTGATTTGGTTGCAGGGACTTTTGGTGCACAAAAAGATGGTGGAGGGGCCAACGCAGAGATGTGTCTTTTTCTGATCATCATGATGGCGTTCCTGCTCGCGAGGCATAAAGAGAAGATATTATCTTTTAAACAACTTGCGATATTTTTACCTATCCTGATATCACCTTTGTTTTTAGGTGAAACTAAAGCAGTTATTGTAATGCTACCATTAATGTTTTTAGTACTTTATCGGCATGAAATTTTCACGCGCTTTCATTATTGGTTGATTGGATTTATTTCGGCAATTTTACTTGCCATTGCTATCGGGTATTATTATCTGAGTCTAAGCCCCAGGCCTGTTGAACAGCAGATAGCTGAGACGATTGAATACAACTTTAAAAGTAAAGGTTATGGCGGACAGCATTTGAATCGTACGACTGTTCTAACGTTCTGGGCTGAAAAACAAGGTGCTCACGACCCGGTTTCTTTTTTGTTCGGAAATGGCATTGGTAGCTCTCATTCTGGCGCCCGAGGGCATGTTGCTAAGCTTTATCCTGGATATGGTATCGGATTGACATCTGCCTCAACACTACTTTGGGACCTTGGCATAGTAGGATTAAGCTTGTTCATTGCTATTTTATTCTTTGCCTGGAGCTGCACACGGACATTATGGAAAGAATCTAACATACCGTCAGTGAGAGCGGATGCGATTGCTATCCAATCAGCATTAGCATTGTTTGGATTTCATATTCTTTATCGCGATTCATTGCTTGATTTACCATCGATACAGATTGTGCTTACGGGATTACTTGGCTATTTGGCTTGGATGCATCGCAGGCATTATTTTTCTATTCATGGGAATAAAGGGCGACCTGCATAAATATACAAAAGGTTGCGGAGGGAAGTTCCATGACGAAATTAATCTTTGGTATCCGGGTTTAAGATTCTGATTTTTATTATAAGATCGATGATTTATTTCAGTATCCGACAAATTTGATATCGATAGTAACAGCAGGATGACGAGTCGGGTATCCTAGATTCAAGAAAAAACTAATATTATGCGATTTTTTTAGCAATCCTTGATATGGCAAGGAGAGCTTGATCGGAATCTTGACTAAGAGTAATCAAGCAAAATATGGAGTAACACGTTGGATATCAAAGAAGTTATCGAGAATGGTTTTTGTATCGGTTGCGGAGTTTGTCGGGGGGTTGATCAAACTATTAAGATAAATCTGAACGACTTTGGAGAATATGTTGCCGATTTCAAAGATTCCAATCCGGATAAAATTGCTAAAGCTTCTGAAGTCTGTCCTTTTGCTTCTAACTCGAATGAGACTGTGTTGGCAGAAGAATTTTTTTTCGGGCAATTACAGCATGATTCGATCGGTCGTTACTTAGGTTTATTTGCAGGTTATTCATTAAATGATAGGAACGCTGGTTCATCGGGGGGGATAATAACATTTATAATTAATGAATTATTTGAGAATAAGAAGATTGACTACGCGATTCTTGTTCGTCCGCATATAGCTAATAATGTTAGAAATATCGATTTTTCTTTTGATGTTATTTCATCGAAGCTCGATGTTAGTTCTGGTTCTACCTCTTTTTATTATCCTGTAACGTATTCAGAGGTACTCGAATTTATAGCAAAAAATCCGGGTAGATATGCGATAACAGGTATCCCATGTTTTCACAAAGCAATTCGCTTGCTTAAACGACAAAATCCGCTTTATCGAGATCGTATTCAATACCAATTAGGCCTGGTTTGTGGTCAATTGAAAAGTACCCTTTATTTTGAATATTTACTCCGCCGTGCTGAAGTGCCAATTGGTAAAGTTGAATCAGCCTGCTTTCGAAGGAAAGATTTTAGGAATCGCGCAGATGAATATTTTTTTGAGGCTGCTACCAGAGATTCAAACGAAAAGCAACATACTTACCGAATCAGTAACAGGAAAATTGGCATAAATTGGGGGATGGGTTTGTTTAAACCTAAGGCATGTGACTATTGCGATGATGTATTTGCTGAAACTGCCGATATTGCTGTAATGGATGGCTGGTTGCCTCAGTATATTAATGACGGGAGAGGCACTAGTTTGATGGTAATTCGAGATAAGTATCTGTACGACATGATAATTGATGGCGAAAAAAACGGTAAATTGCATCTGCAAGAAATTGGGACTGATGAAATAGTTAAATCTCAGCAAGGTGGATTGAATCATCGGAGAAAAGGCTTGGCTTATCGGTTACATTTGTCGAAAGGGGTGGTACCGTCCAAGCGCGTCAAACCTTCATCGAAGTTTTCGTTATCGTTTAAATCTGAACAAATTCTCAGGCTTATTCTCCGTAAGACAAGCAGACAGGCGATGGCTTTACAAACGAGAATTGGGTCAGGGCTACTGATTTTTAATTTAATAATGGCCCCATTGTTTTTTATTTATCGATTCTTACAGAAATTTCAACGTTTAGTAAAAGCGATATCTTCCTGATGGATTGACTATTTCGTAGAGACTTTTGCACGGTCACCTGCCTGGAGTACTGGATCGGATGAAATAATTGTGTTTTAGAACAACAGCATTGAAGTGGTGGATATGAATTTCTCGGAATACGTTGTAACCCGACGCACCCGAAAAGGGAATTTCTTGAAGGAAATTGATTAGTCGATAGACTGGAGCTCAATAGCGAAAGGGATCGCAGTTCATGACGCCCCGGTATCGGATGCAGCAGATCGCCCGGTCTATCCGCAATTGCTGTTGTTCAAGATGTTGCTGGCAGGAATCTGGAACGATGGTTTAAGCGATGAGTCGCTGGAAGGCGATATACCTGATGATTCCGTGCCGTTACGCTTTCGAACTCGGCTGACGGCGTCGGGCTCTGGGAATGATTGTTAGCGCACGACATTACGATTAAATAAGGCTGCCATGTTGATGCGGGCATTACACGAAATCCGCGCAAGCCCAGAAAACCAAACCTGCTTACGAAGTCGTGAGTGATCGGGAAGAGCAGGACGATGAAGCGGATGCTCAGATAGCAATGCAGCAAGTCATTGAAGTGATCCAGCCCGCTATGTCGTGGAGCGCACTTTTGGTGGCTAGACACGTTGGTTCAATTTCTTTGCTTCTGGCAATTATTGGGTAGCTAATTAATCTTCAACGTAATAGTTCAATTGGAACTGGAATGACAAATAGATATTATTTTCTTGGTCACGAGACTTTATCAAATCGTGGATGCGAAGCTTTGGTGCGCGGAATTTCAAGTATTATTTATGAACGATCGCCTGATGCAGAATTTCTTGTGCCAAGTTTTAATGTTGAAAATGATAGCAAGCAATGGGTAGCCGAAAATGAACATCAAGTAAGTTTTATTTCGGCGTATAAGATGCCTCTATACGTAAGAATTTGGGGCAAGCTGAATAGAACGGCACCTCAATTAAGTCGCTTATATTTTCCTTCACCTTCGATACCGAAAGATATTCAGCAGCATTTGAACGATACAACCGCTGGTATTCTAACCGGTGGTGACGTACTTTCCTTGGAATACGGAATCCCCTCACTTCTTAAGTTTCTGGGGCAAGCAGAAAGTTATATGGCAGGCGGTCGTTCAGTGTTTCTATGGGCTGCTTCGGTTGGGCCATTTAGCTCTCAGCCAGATATAGAGAAATATGTGGTGAAGAAATTAACTGCATATGCTGGAATTTCTGTGCGGGAGACATCAAGTTATAACTATCTAAATCAGCTTGGACTTGATAATGTAAAATTGGTCGCCGATCCAGCTTTTGTGATGAAACCTGATCCTTGGGATACTTCGATTGCACTGCCTGATGAGCATGGCGAGGGATTGTTGGGGATTAACATCAGTCCACTGATTAAAAGTTTTCGAGGCAATCAATCGCATGTTTTAGAGATGGAAAAAGCAGTCGTTGATTTTTTGCGAGATGTGATTAAGCGTACCAACTTTTCGATTGTATTGATACCGCATGTGGATAGTATTGATGGTAGCGACTGGAACAGTGACTACTGCTATATGCTGCATTTAATGAAACAATTAGATTTGCCGCAAGATATGTTGGTAGCCAGAATTTGTCTTGCGCCGCGCAGGATGAACGCAGTGCAGACTAAATTCTTAATTTCACAATGTAGATTTTTTATTGGCGCTCGGACTCATGCCACTATTGCGGCGTGGTCAACTAGTGTACCTACCGTTTCAATTTCCTATAGCATTAAAGCGCTTGGACTAAATACCGATTTGTTCGGAGATCTGAGTTATGTACTCGAAACACCCCGGATTTCCAGAAATACCTTGTGGGAATCATTAGAAAAATTGCGTGCGGATGAAGAGAAAATAAAAAATCTACTTCAGCTGAAGATTCCTCAATGGCAGCAACGGGCCCGAGAAGCTGCAGATCAAGTTCTACCGGCAATTGAGTGATATGTTAAATCGAACAGCATCTATAAGATAACCAGATAGAATTTAAAGCTGGCAATCTGCTTAGTCGTAAGTTAGTAGTAATTTTTGATTTACTTCTTGAGTTCTTAATTATCAATCACAAGGTTTAAACCACCGGCGTTAGCCGGTCAGCTTTAGCTGCGACAATACGCCACACGAAAGGAGGTGTGGTATGGAATACAGATATGGCAGTCATACGGTTTTTCAGATTGAGTACCACTTTGTGTGGGTAACGAAATATCGCTACAAGGCTCTGAAAGGAGATATGGCGGAGCGAATCCGGGATTTGGTGAGAGAGACATGCGAAGCCTTTGAAATCAGGATCGTCAAAGGTGTTGTGAGTAAAGATCATGTGCACATTCTCGTGAGTTGTCCGCCTAACATGGCTCCGAGCGAGATTATGAAGCGAATAAAAGGACGGACATCAAGCAAGCTGTTTGAGGAATTTCCGCACCTTAAAAAGAAATACTGGGGGGAGGCATTTTTGGGCAAGGGGGTATTTTTGTGCCACGGTAGGCCAGATGACGGAGGCAATGATAGAGGAATATTTGGAGCATCATTTTGAGCCTAAGCCGAATGATGATTTTAAAATGGAACCCGATTAGGACGCGTCGTTTAGGCGACGCGTATCCGGACTTTCAGTCCGTAACTCAAACCCACCGGCTTTAGCCGGTGGTTGTTTAGTACTTAATAAGACTTTTTGTCGATGGGAGAAATTTCTTTATTAGTTTGGCTCGAGATCTAATTTTAAAAAATTAGATTGGAACTAAAAATCATAAGCCTGAATACGATATTCCTACTACTTGATTAAATTTCTTTATAAAAATAAGTTGAAGATCTTAAATGCAAGATTTAACTGTTGAGATTTGTACTAAACAACCACCGGCTAAAGCCGGTGGGTTTGAGTTACGGACTGAAAGTCCGGATACGCGTCGACTAAACGACGCGTCTTATTCCGGCTCCATTTTAAAATTGTCGTTTGGATTTGGCTCAAAATGATGCTCCAAGTATTGTTTGATCATCTCTTCTGTCATCTGACCTACTGTCACGCAGAAATACCCTCGCGCCCAAAAATGCCTTCCCCAGTACCGCTTCTTCAAGTGAGGAAATTCTTCAAACAGATAGCTCGATGTTCGTCCTTTTAGCCGCCTCATGATCTCACTCGGAGCCATCTCCGGCGGACAACTCACCAGAATATGCACATGATCCTTACTTACTACACCCTGTACAATTCTCATTTCAAATGCTTCACACGTCTGACGAACCAACTCTCGTACTCGTTCTGCTACTTCTCCCTTCAGAATCTTATATCTATACTTCGTTACCCATACAAAATGATATTCAATCTGATAAACCGTATGACTTCCATATCTATAATCCATGCCACACCTCCTGTGTGGCATATTCTCGCAGCTAAAGCTGACCGGCTGAAGCCGGTGGTTTTAACCTTATGATGGACAATAAAACTTATATGAAAATTTCTAACCTTAAAACCACGAGTGATGGAAATAATATAAAGCTTTCAGCAATTGTCGATAGCGAACAATTGGGGAATAAGGAGCTTTGGTTTTCTATTCCTAAGAAATATGAACAAGGTCTGTGCAAAAGTAGAATGGATGGTTTTTTAGTGGGTATGCTGTTTCCCGCGATGCGGCATGGGGAAAATATTCATGTCGAAGGCTGCATATCCGCGCAACTATTATCCAATTTAAATCAATACGTAATTCCAATGCTGATGACATTTCTTCCAGCATGTAAGCGGATAATGATAACTGCAGTTGAAACCAGTACGGAGCGCTTCGATTGTTCGGGGGTGGGGACTGGTTTTTCAGGTGGAGTTGATTCGTTCTGCACATTTTTTGATCATTACGAATTGGAAAATAATACTGAGAATCGGATCAATAGTTTGATTTTTCTAAACGTGGGTTCCAATGGTCCAGGGCGTACGGATGAGGAATTGATGGCCGCTTACAACAAGTTTTGCAGTCGATATGCGTATCTACGTAAATTTCCAGAAGAGCTTGGCTTAGATTTTATTCCTTTAGACTCGAATCTGCATTCTTTTCATCCTTGGGGGCACCAATTAACGCATTCATTGACAACAATATCGGCTGTGCTGGTTATGCAAAATATATATCGAAAATATTTTTATGCCTCGGGCGGGTTATCTTATCTGGAATTATATAAATTTCATGATCTCTTATTGAAGAAAGATACTGCATTGATTGATCCGATGTTGTTACCGTTACTTTCGACAGAATCATTAGCTTTTGTTTCTGATGGTACACAATTTACACGTGTAGAAAAGATTCTCCGAATCATAGATTATGAACCCGTGCAGCGTTATTTAAATGTATGCGTTCATGATAGTGAGTCCCATGAGAATTGTTCGGTATGCAGCAAATGCTGCCGAACACTGATGACTCTTAATTCGATAGGAAAGCTAGAAACATTTTCTCAATTGTTTGATATCGGAAAATATAAGAAGCGCGCTGAATTCCTATATCTTTGCCAACAGGTTGTACTTCAGAATAAAGACCCATTTGCACGAAATAGCATTAAGCTGGCAAAAAAGAACAATGTCAAGTTGCCCTCCTTTGTGGTCAGCTATCTTTTAGTTTTGCTGATTAACTTTACCCGGGCTTGGATTCCGCCAACTATTTCTTCCAAAATTAAATCATTCTTAACAACTTGAATCAGAATTAGGTTATTACATTGAGCGTAGTCAAGCAGATTATACGCAATACCTTAAGCGGATGGCTGGCTGTAGGGATTCGCGGGATTCTTGCACTTATTATGGTGCCGTTCCTTCTCAGTCATTTAGGCAAAGAAGGGTTCGGATTAATTGGAATACTAAGTGTGATTGTTAGCATGGCTGTTGTGGCGGACTTAGGATTACGTAGCGCACTAGGCCGAGAATTAGCCGAACAAGTCGCTCGTAATGATCTGAAAATTTTTAATGAACTGGCAAGTACTGCGTTAGTTCTTTATTTTTTCCTTGCTTGCATATTAGGATTTACCGGGTGGTTCCTAGCACCTTGGATTGTTGATTTCTTAAAAGTTTCAGAAGCGTTACGTGAAGATGCGGTAAATTCAATACAGATTTACGGTACCGTATCCGTTATTCTTTCTTTTATTACACCGGTTTTTTCTGCTGCGCTATCAAGCTTTCATCGTTTTGATATTATTAATTCGGTACAATTGATTGTGGGTATCATTTCCAGCATTGTACTTTTTGTCGTGATCCCGAATGTTGAGAACCCGCTTTATGGATGGGTAGGGGTCATGCTGGTGTCTGAGGTATTCATTTTATTGCTGACGATAGTTTTTTTTCGAAGATTTTGTCGAGGTGTAGAGATTCGTTTTGGTTTTCTGAATGCTCAACGCCTGATTCCATTGTTTCATTTGGGGGGGTATTTGTACATCATACAACTCGCCCAAACTCTTACTAATACCGCCAATTCGATTGTTTTATCTTTTTTTCTCGGACCTATAGGTGTTGCCTTATACCAACCGGCTTCAAAGTTGTCGGCAATGTTTAATCCGATAGTCATGACTCTTTCGGAGCAACTTTTTCCACTAACAACAAAATTCCATACAACAGAAAATAAAGAAAAACTTCAGGAAACTTTTTTCTGGGGGACGAAATATACTTTATTATTGGGTAGCTTCGTGTCCGTGAGTATTTTTATTTTTTCTGAACCGCTGGCCAGGCTGTGGCTTTTCGATTCTTTAGGAGAGGATTATATTGTCGTAGCAGAGGTTATGAAGATTTTTGCCATTGTTGATTTGATGACATATGCCTCGGGAACGCAATGGCCAGTTCTCCTGGGAATGAAGAAACTGAAGTATCTGTCCATTTTGCTGATAGTTACGGCGATTCTAAATATTCTAGTATCGATATACTTTGTTGGTTTCACCGCAGTCGGGGTTGTCGGTGTGCTCTATGGCACTATCATTAGTAAATTCATAAGAATAGTATTATTAACATTTTATGTTCTGGAATTACTGAAAGCACGGTTCTATGTTTTTTTTCAGCGATCCATCTTGGGGCCTTTAGGTTGTTTATTTTTTCCGGGGCTATGTGCATGGATTTTAGTACATTTTTTTTCGTGCGAAACGTGGATTGGTTTGTTGTCAATGGTTGCAGTAACTGCTGGATTCTGGATTTTTTGTTTCTGGTTCATCGGGTTGAATTTCAATGAACGTAAGCAAGTAGTTACCGCGATTAAAAAAAATTTCAGAAAATCTGATTCAAATCCACCCGGCTTGGTTTGATAGCGCTTAAATTCATGGGTAATCTCCCAATTCACATTATCAAATTGATACATTATTACACGCTCAAACCTTCTACTAGGAGGAACGATATCGCCATCAAGATGCCTTGACATGATTAATTCTCGTTTGCCCAAAATCTAGGGGACTCTCTTAAGACAGTATTCTGGTTAATTTTTTGTTGTATCAGATTTGACGATGGCTTAATTCATCCCGACGCTGGTCGGTTTCAAAAAATGAAATTCTAAATTATCCTCTTAAAAATATGATTACTGTAATGCTACTCGGACCAAGTCTAACCGCCGTAAGCGGTGTCAGTACCCATTTGAATCAATTATTGCAATCGCCACTTGCTGATGAGTTTAATCTCATTCATTTTCAAGTAGGCGGGGAGGGACGAAACGAAACATCGGTTACCAAGCTAGTTCGTCTATTTCTGAGTCCTATACAGTTTTCTGCGGAAGTCGTTAATAAAAAACCGCAGATTATTCACTTGAATACCTCGCTAGAGCAAAAAAGCTATTGGCGGGATATTGCGTACTTGCTGATCGCCAAAGCGTTAAGAAAGAAAGTTGTTTATCAAGTACACGGCGGTGCGTTGCCGCAGGTGTTTTTTAAAAATAGCCGGTTTCTGACAAAAATACTTAAATGGGTACTCTTATCGACAGATGTTGTTGTATTACTCTCGCAAGAAGAGTTACATGCTTACCAGGATTTTGTGCGGAATCACAATTTGAAAGTGATACCTAACGCAATTGAGATAGGAGAGGATGCTCACTGGAAGGTTGATCTATCTTTGCAAAATAAACCACTACAATTGATATATGTAGGGCGTTTGGCTGAAGTTAAAGGGATTTTCCAAATTATAGAGGCGTTAGCTTTTGTCCGTGCACAAGGTAGAGATATTCGTTTGGTCATCGCTGGGAGCGGGCCGGATATGAAGAAGTTGCAAGCTATTGTAAATGATAAGAATCTGAATGCTTATGCTAGCTTTGCCGGCGCAGTGTATGGTGAGGAAAAAGACCGGCTTTGGAGAGAAGCTGATTTATTCGTTTTTCCGACATATCATCGAGAGGGGCTTCCTTACGCAGTCCTGGAGAGCATGGCAGCGCGCACTCCGCCGATCGTGAGTCCGGTAGGCGCTATTCCAGATGTGATGGAAGATGGGGTGCACGGTTATTTTGTTCCATCTCGCGATCCAAAGGCTTTGGCTGAGATAATTGAACGACTGGATGATGATAGGGCCTTGATCCGCAAAATGGGGCAAGCTTGCAGGGAAAGAATAGAAGATTACTATACAGTGATCAGATTAGCAGAAGACTTTCGTAATCTCTATCGTAATCTTATGAAATAAATAATTTTTATTGTCAAGAGGAAGAGTATTCCAATGTGCGGTATCTCGGGATTTATAGGATCGCTTACCAATCGTATCGATTTTTCTGGCGTTTTGCGAAAAATGTCCGGCAAAATTAGTCATCGAGGTCCGGATGATGATGGATTCCTAGAAACCACAACTCGAGATAGCCGCTATCGGATAGGTCTGGCACATCGCCGTTTATCGATTATAGATTTATCAACCGGACATCAACCCATCGGGAATGAAGATGGTAGTGTCCAGATTATATTTAACGGTGAGATTTACAATTATCACTCATTACGTGAGGAATTAATTGCTTGCGGCCATCAGTTTGTAACTGCTTCCGACACTGAAACAATCGTGCATGCTTATGAACAATGGGGTGAACGTTGCGTGGAATATTTTCGTGGCATGTTTGCTTTTGCTATCTGGGATGCGCGTCATGAGCGGCTTTTTCTTGCGCGTGATCGTTTTGGCAAGAAACCGCTATTTTTATATGAAGCGAATGACGTTTTGTTGTTTGCTTCCGAAATCAAGTCGCTGCTTACTTTCCCGGGAGTTAATGTTGAAGTGGAGCCGGAAGCAGTTTGGGACTATTTAATGTATCGCTATGTGCCAGCGCCCAATACATTATTTCGGGGGATACGCAAGTTAATGCCGGGTTGCTATGCGGTTTGGGAAAAAGGCAAATTAACCGAACGGCAATATTATCAACCTCCGGATCGTGAAGCGTTTTCTGAAATACCCTTACCTGCGGATCCAGTGGGAGCTTTTCTTGATAAGCTCGATGAAGCTGTGAAGATTCGAATGATTTCCGATGTGCCGTTTGGTGCGTTCTTGTCTGGGGGTATAGATTCATCGGCGGTGGTGGGGCTCATGTCGCGTCATTCTTCGCAGCCCGTCAAGACTTTCTCGGTTGGATTCTTGGAATCGAAATATAGTGAGCTGGCATACGCTGGGACGATCGCTGGTCAATTTAAGACCGACCATCATGAGTTGGTTGTTTCACAGGAACATCTTATCGAACATTTGCCGGCATTGGTCCGCTTTCGTGACGCACCCGTTGCCGAACCTTCTGATATACCCATTTACCTATTGGCGAAAGAAGCCAGACAATCCGTCAAAATGGTGCTCACGGGAGAGGGAGCCGATGAATTTCTGGGAGGATATCCCAAGCATGTTTACGAACGGTATTCGGCTTGGTATCAGAAAATACCGGGTTTCGCTCGTCATGGCATCATTGAACCATTAGTTCAGGCGCTTCCCTATCGTTTCCGGCGTGCTAAAACCGCGATCGTTAACTTAGGTTTGGAACATTTCGAAGAACGGATGCCTCGCTGGTTTGGCGCGTTATCCGAAGCTGAAAGAAAGGATTTAGTCGCGATGCCGCACCCGCGAGCTCTTTTAAACGAAGTACAGTTTAATTCATCTTCTGAAAGTAGTGCGTTGCGGCGTATCTTGTATTTTGATCAAACCAGCTGGCTGCCCGATAATTTGCTGGAACGCGGTGATCGGATGACTATGGCTGCTTCTTTGGAAGCACGGATGCCATTTATGGATCATGAGTTAGCGGCTTTTGTATCAAACTTACCCGACAATTTCCGTGTCCGCGGTCATCAAACAAAATGGATATTGCGCGAGGCGATGAAACGGATATTACCGCCCAAGATCCTGGAACGCCCCAAAGTGGGATTCCGCGTGCCGGTTAATGAATGGTTCCAAGGGCCGATGCGTGATTATTTATACGAACATTTAACCGGAACTGCATCGATCACGCGAAATTATTATCAAATGAAAAAACTTGAAAAGGTTTTAGCGGATCATGCGGCGGGTCGCCAAAACCACGAAAAGCTGCTGTGGAGTCTGCTTAATCTCGAAATCTGGCATCGTCAGTATTTGAGATAATCATTAAATGACAAACCGGTTATCTAAATGAAAGATACGAAATCGAATTATTATATACCGTCACTGGACGGGATGCGGGCCGTTGCAGCAATGCTGGTCTTTGTATCGCATGCGGGTTGGCCGCATCTCATACCGGGTGGATTCGGAGTAACGATTTTTTTCTTTTTAAGTGGCTATTTAATAACCACGCTTCTACGTAGAGAGTATGAAAGTACTGGATCTATTAACTTCAAGAATTTCTTTTTGCGGCGCGCGTATCGTATTTTTCCTCCTTTATATATTGTTTTATTCTTAATTGCACTATTGGCATTTGTAGGCGTAGTTGAGCATCAAATGCAACCCTGGGCGGTGATTTCACAGATTTTTTATTGGACGAATTACTATATTATTTTTTATGGAAAAGACCATTTGGTGCCGGCTACGGCAATTTATTGGTCTCTTGCCATTGAAGAGCATTTCTATTTGATTTTTCCATTTCTTTTTACGTTTGCCATTCGTAAGTACTCATATGCAAAAGCGGCTATGATATTTGTTGTAATTTGTATTTTTGTGCTAATTTGGCGTTGCTGGCTGGTTTGGGAAGTGGGTGTGCCTCCAATTCATACCTATTATGCGACGGACACTCGTTTTGACTCGCTATTGTTTGGATGCATTATGGGGGTATGGAGAAACCCGATGATGGATGACACTCAGAAGTTTAGTGATTGGACCAGCTATTTAGTACTTTGTGTAGCAATTGCGGTATTGTTGTTTTGTTTGATATGGCGAGATGTTTTTTTTCGAGAGACTTTTCGCTATACCCTTCAGGGTGTAGCTTTATTTCCAATTTTCTGGCTGGCAATCCGCCATCCTGACTGGTTGATATTCAAATGGCTCAACTGGCGACCTGTGCGTTTTTTTGGAGTCATTTCTTATACTTTTTATCTCATTCATGTTTTTTTGTTGGCGATAGTGGATCGTTTTGTCGATTCAGATCATCTGACACGATTGATATTTAGTTTTGTTTTGACGGTTTTATTTTCCGCTTTAATGTTTTATTTGGTTGAACGTCCAATCGCGGGTCTGAGGCGACGTTTGCATAATTAATCCATTATCAATTTATATTCTGTGAACCTTAAGTGTTTGCTAGCAAAATGTACCAGAGAATTCATTTAAACCTTTTACCAAAGAGTCAATGATCTGTTACTGTCATAGCAGTCTCATTTAAAAACATTGGCTACTATTAATCAATATGAGTAGTTTGAATTGGAAATTCAATCGATTGCGAACGATGGGATTGCCTGAAATAGGCCATCGGGTACGGCAGGCTGTTCAACTGAAACTTGAATCGTTTATGCTAGCGCGGTCTAAGCAGCAAACATCTCCCAGATTGTCACGTTTCGGCAAGCCGTGGATAACTCCGTTGCCGTGCCGATTCGGTGCCGGATTATATTGCGATGCTGCAGACCGTATTTTGGCGGGTTATTATGACGTCTTTGCGCTGAAAGGCGTTCACCTCGGTTTTCCGCCAAGATGGAATCGTGATCCCAAAACGGGGATTGAGGCGCCACTGGTTTTTGGTAAAACGCTTGATTATCGTGATGAGCGTATCGTGGGTGATATCAAATATCTGTGGGAGCCCAACCGGCATCTGCATTTAACCACTCTAGCACAAGCTTATCATTTGAGTGGCGATAAGCGCTATGCAGAAGGTATTCAAGCTTTTCTGGATTCGTGGTTTGATCAATGTCCTTATCCATTAGGCGTAAATTGGACTAGTTCGCTTGAGTTAGCGATACGGCTGGTGAATTGGTCTTTTACCTGGCATCTACTTGGCGGCGGTTCAAGTATTCTTTTTGCATCTGAAGAAGGCCAGCGATTTCAACGCCGATGGCTGGATAGTATTTATCAACATTGTTATTTTATAGCCGGATTTCTCTCGCGGCATTCATCTGCGAACAATCATTTGTACGGTGAGTTGATGGGTTTGTTTGTGGCGGCTATCACTTGGCCTTGTTGGCAAGAAAGCGATCAATGGAAGGCTCAGGCGTATAGAGAACTGGAATCGGAGACGTTAAAACAAAATGCTTCTGACGGCGTGAATCGTGAACAAGCGATCTATTATCAGCATGAAGTAACCGACATGATGTTGATTTGCTGGCTGACTGCGTGTGCAAATGGTATCGAGTTCTCGCAGAATTTTTCTTCAAGATTGGAAAGAATGCTTGAATTTATTGCATCGGTCATGGATGTTTCCGGGGCGGTACCGATGATCGGAGACGCGGATGGTGCTCTAATGGTGCATTGGAGTAAAGAGCATGACTGGAATGTTTATCGCTCGCTGCTGGCAACCGGTGCGCTGATATACGATCGCGCAGACTTTAAAATGAAAGCAGGGAGCTTCGATGATAAAAGCCGGTGGTTGCTAGGGGATGAGGCAAAGTCGCAATTTGACTCGATTGCTACAAGCGGTGTACGGGTCAAACCTCGTCAGGAATTCAGAGAAGGCGGCTATTTCGTGATGGGAGATAATTTTGATTCAGATGATGAAGTGCGCATCGTGGCTGACGCCGGACCACTGGGTTATCTTTCTATTGCTGCACATGGTCATGCCGATGCATTATCGTTTACGCTGTCGGTAGCGGGCAATTCTTTGCTTATTGATCCAGGTACTTACGCTTTTCATACGCAGAAAAAATGGCGCGATTATTTCCGAGGCACTTCCGCGCATAACACAATTAGAATCGATGGAATGGATCAATCCGAATCCGGTGGTAATTTTATGTGGTTGCGTAAAGCGGCTGTTCTTTGCGAGACTTGGGAAAGCAATCCAACCAGAGACTGTCTAGTCGCCCGTCACGATGGTTATGCAAGGTTGGTGGATCCGGTGATTCATCGCCGTAAAATCGAGTTTCTAAAAAAAGAAAAAATGATTGTGGTCGAAGATGTTCTGGAATGTTCCGGCGCGCACGATATCGAGTTTAATTGGCACTTTTCGGAAGCCTGTCAAGTGGCCGTGGAGGACAATAAAGTTGTGGCAATGGTTGCTAATGTGTGTGTGGAAATGACCATGCCTCATGATAATTTCCGGCCGGAGTTGGTCTGTGGAAACGACGAATTGCCGCTGGGTTGGGTTTCACGAAGTTTCGATGAAAAAGTGCCTGCGCCGGCCGTTATTTGGCGAGAGAAAATTAGCGGTACAGCTCGAAGATCAACGATTCTTAAAATATCATCGGGTTATAATGCCTGAATTGTTTGAGGCAGGTTGAAAAAGAGATTCTGATCAACAAATTGAAGGAGTCACATGAAAATATTGATCCGGCCAGATGAAGTTTGAAGTTTCAAGCGGCATATTTGACCCTCGGATCTTGAAAGAAGCTTTTGACCCGTTCGGGTGATTGTTCAAGTTTAACCATGTGTTCGGTGGCAGCGAGTTTGAGTTTGGCCTTGGTGCGCACCGGCACTTTCGTCCCGATGGCATGCTTGAGGTCGGCATTGAGGCGTTCCTCCGGATTCAGTTCCGGGCTATAGCTGGGCAGGTAGAACAGCTCGATTTTGTCTTGTCGTTCAGCGACCCATGCCTTGACCTGTTTGCTGTGATGAACCCGCAGATTGTCGAGAATCAAGAATACCTTCTTCCCGGCATCCTTGATCAGCGCTTCGAGGAATTCGATCAGCCTGTCGGCGTTGAAGGCCTCGTCGATAATCATCCAGCGTGTTTTGCCCTGATTCGTCACTGCGGCAATCATCGATAGCTTCTGTCGCGTACCACCAGCCGCGTAGGTGACTGGCGTCTTGCCTGCCGGAGCATAGCAACGACCGCGCACATCGGTATTGACCAAGGCGGTTTCATCGCCCCAGTGAATCTCGCCGCCTTCCGCCTTGGCGCGCTTCTCAATTTCCGGGTATTGCTCGTTGAGCCAGGCTTGTACGGCTTCAGGCCGCTGCTCATAGGCCTTCTTGATCGGCTTCTGGGGAGTGAAACCCCAACGTGACAGATAGTTGCCTACGCCGCGCACCGACAGCTTGATGCTGTACTCCCGCTCTATCAGTTGCATGACCGCCGCCCGATTCCACAGCGCAAATTCCATCTTCAGTTGCTCCGGACGCTTGTCACAAATGATCTTGCGGATGGCTTGTTCCTGCTCCTCTGTCAGTGACCGCCCTTGACCAGTACGCTTGCCTCGCATCCCTGGCTTCAGGGCGGAAAATCCGCCTTCTTCATACCGATCTATCGCAAACCGAACTGTCGGATACGAAAGCCCACTGAGCTCAACAATTTGCATCACGCCGTAGCCCTTGCGATGCAACCGCACCACTTGCTTGCGCCGTTCATGCAGTTGCTCCAGCGTCGAATATCTTGCGTCGTCTTTTTCCATTTCAACAAGATGGGGGGCGATTCATAAATTTCAAGTATTATTGTGCCGAGTCAATAAGTATTTTTGGTTTGGGTTATGTGGGTACTGTTTCTGCCGGTTGTTTAGCCACAGATGGGCATTTTGTGATCGGTGTCGATCCGAACAAAACAAAAGTTGATCTGATCAATCAGGGTACTTCGCCGATTGTTGAAAAAGATATCGGAGAAATGATTGCTGCAGCAGTGAAAAACAATCAGTTACGAGCTACTCAGGATGTGCGTGACGCCGTGATGCATTCGGAAATATCCTTGGTGTGTGTCGGAACACCGTCGCAACTGAACGGTAATTTGGATCTGAGTCATGTGCGCAAGGTGTGCGAACAAATTGGCGCTGCTCTTAAAGATAAAAGTGATTTTCACGTCGTCGTGGCCCGCAGTACGATGCTTCCGGGTTCTATGCGCAATGTTGTAATTCCGGCATTGGAATCGTTTTCGGGTAAGAAGGCGGGAATAGATTTTGGTGTATGCAATAATCCGGAATTCCTCAGGGAAGGAACAGCGGTATTCGATTACTACAATCCTCCCAAGACAGTTATCGGTGAGACCGATACCAAAGCCGGCGAATTGCTGATGCAGTTGTACGCGAAAATGGCCGCGCCGTTGATCCGAACCGGTGTCGACACAGCAGAGATGGTGAAATATGCGGATAATACCTGGCATGCTGTTAAAGTGGCTTTTGCCAATGAGATCGGTAATCTCTGTAAAGCAGAGGGAATTGACGGCCATAAAGTGATGGAGATTTTTTGTCAGGATACAAAATTAAATTTGTCGCCTTATTATATGAAGCCCGGCTTTGCTTTCGGCGGTTCTTGTTTGCCCAAGGATGTACGAGCTCTGATGTATAAGGCAAAAAGTTTGGATATCGATTTGCCGCTAATTAATGCGATTCTCCCATCAAATCAGCGGCAGATTGAGAAAGGTATCACCATGATCGCTGAAAAAGGGAATAAAAAGGTTGGTATTCTGGGTTTCTCTTTTAAAGCAGGGACGGACGATTTGCGGGAATCACCGCTGGTTAATGTGATTGAATACCTAATCGGCAAAGGTTACGATTTGAAGCTTTACGATAAAAACGTTAATCTGGCCGCTTTGACAGGCGCCAATCAAGATTACATCCTGAACCATATTCCACATATTTCCAAATTAATGGCGGCTTCAATGGATGAAGTGCTGAATTTTGCAGAAACGATAGTGATAGGCAATGGAGCGGCGGAGTTCCGCAATGTGCCGAGTGAATTGAAATCGGGCCAAGTCGTGGTTGATCTGGTGCGTATCGTTCCTAATCAGAGCGGGGATCGTTATGACGGAATTTGTTGGTGAAACTCAAATAGTATGAATGCCAAACCGGAAGCGGGTGATGAGTATCTTGTATCTATTTCATGGGGCAGCGCTAAGTTAATTTTTGTTACCGATAGATTTATTCGAGAGTCGAGAAATTTTAATGGCAATGAATCAGAAAACATCTTTCATCATTGAAGGCGCTGGAAACCTGCTTGCTCGTTTCCGGACATCATCTCGTCAACGCAGGGCAAAAATGTTTTTGGATCACTTTGACTTGACTTCAGAAACTAAAATACTTGATTTGGGAGGATGGAATGGTGTTCATATTCATGCGGTACTGGAGAATTCTCCAGTGCAACCAGCCAACGTATATATTGCTGATATTGACGGGCAAGCAGTTCAGCAAGCTTCGGAGCGCTTTGGGTTCGTCCCGGTTGTAATTCCAGAAGCAGGTCCGCTGCCTTTTCCGGATAAATTTTTTGATATTGTTTTTTGTTCTTCTGTCATTGAGCATGTAACTGTTCCAAAAGATAGCGTATGGACATTGGTTTCCGGTCGTATCTTTCGCGAAGAAGCGCAACGCCATCAGGGTGAATTTGCAAGGGAGATTATTCGTCTGGGTAATGGCTATTTTGTGCAAGCGCCTTATCGTTGGTTTCCTATTGAAACACACTCCTGGTTACCCTTTGTCAGTTATTTGCCACGCCGGCTTCAAGTTCCTTTGTTCCGATTTACCAATCGCTATTGGGTCAAGCAAACGAGTCCGGATTTTTATTTACCAACCGTAAAAGATATGCAGCGCTATTTCCCTGAGGCGAATATTCTTGAAGAGCGTGTATTGGGTTTAACCAAGTCCCTAATTGCTTATCAGCGAAGCTAATAAATGTTGCCTACTCCGCGCAGAGTCCTCATTATAGTCGAAAATCTTCCATCGCCTTTTGACCGGCGCGTATGGCAAGAAGCGACAACCTTGCATAGCAGTGGTTATGCCGTTTCAATTATTTGCCCGACAGGTAAAGGGTATGAAAAAGAATATGAAATGATCGATAACATTCATATCTATCGCTATCATCTTCCGTTTGAAGCGGAGGGTGCGAAGGGTTATCTGATTGAATATTCACTTGCGCTATTTCACACCTTTCGTCTCTCCTGGAAAGTATATTTTAAACATGGTTTTGACGTAATTCATGCTTGTAATCCACCGGATTTATTATTCTTGGTTGGCGGATTCTTTAAAGTGCTAATGCGGAAAAAATTTATTTTCGATCACCACGATATCAATCCTGAACTCTATGAAGCCAAGTTTGGCCGGCGCGATTTATTCTATAGATTACTCGTATTGTTTGAACGCTGGACATTTAAGACTGCGGATGTTTCGATTGCGACGAATGAATCATACAAACGAATTGCCATTGAACGCGGCGGTATGGATCCGGATAAAGTTTTCGTGGTTCGTAGCGGGCCGAAGTTAGATCGATTGAGAATCATACCGCCCAAAGAAGAGCTTAAGTGCGGACGAAAATATTTAATCGGCTATGTCGGCGTTATGGGAGCGCAAGAAGGAATTGATTTATTACTGCAAGCAGCACGTTATCTGGTTAAAGATTTAGGACGGACAGATGTACACTTCGGCTTAGTCGGCGGCGGTACATCGCTGGTTGAAATGAAGCAAATGGCGATAGATCTTGGAATAACCGATTTTGTCACTTTTACAGGCCGGGTACCGGATCAAGAATTGTTGGAGATGCTCAATACTGCGGATATATGTGTCAATCCGGATGTGGCTAATGAAATGAACGATAAATCAACTATGAACAAAATCATGGAATATATGGCGCTCGGTAAGCCAATTGTTCAATTTGATCTCACGGAAGGAAAAGTATCCGCGCAAAGAGCATCTTTATATGCCAATAAAAATGATCCAGTCGATATGGCGAAAAAAATTCTGCAATTATTGGATGATGTGGAATTGCGTAAACAAATGGGTGAATTTGGCCGCAATCGGGTCAAGAATGAACTTGAGTGGCGGTATGAAGCGCCAAAATTGCTATCAGCATACGATACAGTATTCGCCGATAAAAATAATATCTGAGATATAAGCTTTATATTTGGTACTTAAAGAAAGACTGCGTGAAATAGAAGGAACACGACATGGTTCAAATGTATGATGATGGCACGTATCATGAAAATAACCCAACATGGCATGAAGAAGATTCGCCATGGAAAGCAAAGCAGATAATAAAAATTATTGAGAAGAACCGTCTCAACCCCCAAAAAATTTGTGAGGTCGGTTGCGGTGCGGGAGAGATCCTGAATCAGCTATCTCTTTATTTCGGAACGGATAAGGAATTTTTTGGCTACGAAGTATCGCCTCAAGCTTATCAGCTTTGTCTAACGAAAGCGAAACCGAATCTAACATTTCAACTTTCAAATCTTCTGAGTGAGGATACGGAATTTCTTGACATAGTTTTGGCGATTGATGTCTTTGAGCATATTGAAGATTATTTCACTTTCCTAAGAAAGTTAAAAAACAAAGCCCAATACAAGATTTTTCATATTCCACTCGACCTCTCAGTTCAATCAGTTTTACGATGTTCTCCAATTCTTAAGCTCAGACGGTCTGTTGGTCATATTCATTACTTTACCAAGGAAACAGCGCTCGAAACGCTAAACGATACCGGTTATAAAGTAATTGACTATTTTTATACAGGAAATACCATTGATTTACCGAATCGTGGATGGAAAGCGAGCTTAATGAAAATTCCAAGAAAGTTAGCTTTTTCGATCAATAATGACCTCGCTGTCAGAGTTCTGGGAGGTTATTCGTTGCTGGTATTAGCGGAATAATTGACTTCGTAAAACCCGAAGTAATATCTCACCTAATAGAATTATTTTGGAGCAGTGAGCCGATTTTGCTTACTGCATAATTTTAGTTGCTCTTATTACTCGAATTCACCATGGTTTATCACATGAAAGTCAGTATTATCATCAAAGCACTCAATGAAGAGAAGAATATTGTTCGCGCAATTGAATCAGCCTTAGCCGCTGTTGATAAAGTAGGTAGCGGTGAAGTAATTTTGGCTGATTCACTATCGACCGACCGGACCGTGGATTTGGCTAATCAGTTTCCGATGCGGATTGTGCAGCTTATCAATCCTCAAGATCGCTGTTGCGGGGTAGGTGCTGAACTCGGTTATCGTATTGCACTTGGCGAATATGTATACATTCTTGATGCAGATATGGAATTGGATGGTGATTTTCTGGTTGCCGCAGTTGCGGCATTGGATGCAGATCCGTCGTTAGGAGGTGTAGGGGGTGTTATCGAGGAAATGTACATAACGAATGCTGAATTTCGTCGTCGTACTGAAGATGATATCTTTAAATTTGGTGAAGTTGATTGCTTGAATATGGGAGGATTGTATAGAAAATCAGCTGTAGAGCAGATTGAGTATTTGACGAATCGCAATTTACATTCTTACGAAGAGTTTGAGCTCGGTTTGCGGTTGCGTGCGAATGGATGGCGCTTACAACGATTAAATCTACAAGCGGTTAAACATTACGGTCATACCGATACGAGTTTTAGATTGCTATGGCGGCGCTGGTGTGGCCGTTATATTTGGGGAGCGGGTGAGTTATTGCGCGAAGCATGGGGAAAACCTTATTTGCGGGCAGCTTTAAGGGGGGTTGTCCAGTATCGTTTATCACTAGTAGTTGGAGTTTGGTGGTTGAGTCTCTTGCTGAGTGCTATTGGCGGATTTTACCATCCTCTGGGCTGGTGGATATTCACCCTTTTATTATTAGTTCCATTGCTCTTCGGGGTGTTTCGAAGAAAGTCTCTGATGGATGGTCTCTATATGGTGGTATCGCAAAATCTTCATACTGCTGGTGTTATCATGGGTTTTTTTTCAGCCCGGCGCGGAGATCCCGCTCAATCTCCGGAGTTCCGGACAGTTAAGTAGTTCGGGCCTATTTAAAGCCGTTTATGCGATGAAGTTTTTGATAATAAGAGTTTTCCAGCAATGATATTAGGTTTGCTCAATACCGGATTATTACAAGAAAAAATGATGGGGTTTTTAGCAGGTAAAAGCAATTATTTTAAAGCGCTATCATTAATCTTTCTTGGTTTGATAGTTCCTAATGTTTATGCCGAGAAAGGTTTACTTTTCAAATCGAATTTTGGTCCGGGTGTTTCCATTGGCGAACCCCACAATTTCTTTCCAACTGGTAATGGCGGCTGGCAGGCAATTACCGGTGTCGATTCGGTAACAGGTTATAGTTGGCCGGTAAAAGCATTTGGCTCAGTTTTTTCTGGTGTTCAGCTCATTACGATTGATCCCATTACTTCTGAGTCTATTGGCAATTATATAACCAATGAAATTAGAACAGTTATCGGGCCAAGGGGAGAAGCAACCAACGCGCTTTTTCAGAGCGTAAAAATCAAAGGGGCCGTTGGACAAGCCGGTTCACAGGCGCCATTTATTTTTCTAAGGCCGCCAACAATTAGCGATGTCACGGATTTATATATCGCGTACTGGATCAAATATCCGCCTGATCTTATAGGAAAATTGGATCCTACAGTTTCAGCTGGAAATTGGCGTACTCAGTTTGAATTTAAGACGGGCGGATATGGCGGGAATGCCAGTAGCGGTGATTACCGGATCGTGACAAATATCCTGAAAGACGTCGATGGCAGACTCTACTGGATTACAAAAGGAGATAGTGTTGCGAATGGTCCTATTTCCGATGTTACTTACTGGCGAGTAGAGAATCGCTCAGTCCCGGTGCCTGTTGGTGAGTGGTTTAAATTTGAAGCTTACTGGCATCGTTCAAGTGGCAAGGATGGGCGATTCTGTGCTGCTGTCAATGAACGGGAAATAGTTAAGTACCAAGGGTCTACCATGGGAGAGCACAATCTTCCAATTACCCGGATCATGGTTAACAACGCCTACAGCGGCGGGCATGCCCCCATAGAATCTTATACGACAGGATTGGAGATATGGGAAGTGATTCCCGCTGCTAGAATTGGAAAATTTTGCTTTTTTGATTGAGATCTGAATGGATACACTGATTCCTGTTATTTTATCGGGCGGTTCGGGAACGCGACTATGGCCGCTTTCACGCGAGAAGCATCCAAAGCAGCTATTATCGCTCATTGATGATGATTCGCTATTGCAAGCCACTGTCCGCCGAATGGATGGCCTGGAGGGTATTACAGTTAATGCTCCCATCATTGTTTGCAACGAAGAATATCGTTTTGTCATAGCCGAGCAATTGCGGCTGATGGATAAAAAAGGCACCATCCTGCTCGAACCTTTCGGAAGAAACACGGCGCCTGCGCTAACTCTGGCAGCACTTTCCGCCATGCGGATGGATAAGGATCCGGTGTTATTGGTTATGCCGTCTGATCATGTCATTTTGGATATCGAATCTTTTCATGAAGCTGTTTCAATGGCGATGCCGCAAGCATTGACCGATAGCATCGTTACGTTCGGTATAACTCCGGATGCACCGGAAACAGGGTATGGCTATATTCAGCTTGGAGAATCGTTAACAGAAGAAAATACTGCATATCATATTACACGCTTTGTAGAAAAACCGGATTTATCAACCGCGCAAGCCTATTTGGATTCTGGGAAGTATCTCTGGAATAGCGGGCTGTTTATGATGCGTGCATCGATATGGCTGGCTGCAATTGCAAAATCTCGACCTGATATTCTTGTTGCATGCCAGGGTGCGTGGGAAAAAGGATCGGAAGATGGTGATTTTTTGCGGGTGGATAAAAATGCCTTTGAACATTGCCCCAGCGACTCTATTGACTATGCCGTGATGGAGCGAATCACCGATCCCCGGAATGAGCTGCCCAGTGGTGTCGTCATTCCTCTTTCGGCAAAATGGTCCGATATCGGTGCCTGGAGTTCTTTATGGCAAGTACTGCCTAAAGACGAATCAGGAAATGCTTCAAAAGGCGATGTATTATTGAATCACTGCAGCAATACGCTTGTCATTTCAGAGAATCGCTTGGTGACCTGTGTGGGTGTCGAAAACATGATTGTAGTGGAAACCGCTGATGCGGTATTGGTTGTCAATAAAGACAAAACACAAGACGTGAAACTAATCGTTGATTCCCTGAAAAAACAAGATCGACTGGAAGGCCGTTGGCACCGTAAGGTATTTCGTCCATGGGGATGGTACGATGGCATCGATGCGGGTGAACGTTTTCAAGTGAAGCGAATTGTTGTCAAGCCTGGTGCGGCATTGTCATTGCAGATGCACCATCATCGGGCTGAACACTGGGTTGTCGTGCGGGGTACGGCGCGGGTAACGCGGAATGAAGAAATTTTTTTAGTTTCCGAGAATGAATCAACGTATATTCCCCTCGGCACTAAGCACAGATTAGAAAATCCCGGCTGTGTTCCGCTGGAGATGATTGAGATTCAATCGGGTTCGTATCTCGGTGAAGATGATATCGTGCGTTTTGAAGATATTTATGGCCGGCGGATTCAAGGTTGATGTGTAAAAGTTCATACACATCAACCCTAAAATATAAGAATCGATTCCAAGAAGTTTAGTGACTTAATTTTATGCATTTTCATGTTGTTTGTTTGCACCAACGATGGTCATGATATCACCTGCTTGCAGATGTAACAGCTTGGCAATGTCTTCATAATCATCCGGCAAGGCTGCATCATCCCATCCATTGGCGGAATGTCTCGCCAGGTTTACCGCGAGTATCACATTGCGGACGCGTTGAAACCCGGAACAGTTGTCGTCCATCAGGGTGATTAACAGTTCCGGAAGTCTCCATTTAATCGCGAGTTCATGTTGTAACTGATTCAGCGGGAAACCGAATATTTTTTCTTGCGCGGCGGAGCTTCGTAGCGTTTTGTCTTTCTTTTGTAATTGCTTGATTTTCAGCATTTCGTTGGGCGCGAAGCACCACATCAAGATTTCGGCGATATCATGCAATAGCGCCGCGAGCCGGATATCTGCAAAGTGCAAATCATGCAAACGGATTGCCCAGTCGAAAGCATAAGAAGCAGCCAAATTTGCACGATGGGAAGTTTTTAACAGATAGACGAGGGCGCTCCTATTATCTTTTCCAAGAATATCTTCCACCAACGGCGTGGCGGGAATCAGCCGGATTGTATTTTCAAGTCCGAGCATCAATACGATTTGCTCGACTTCCATTACATCATGTTCCTGACAGCGATGCTTATGCTTTTGCATATAGCGCATCAGTTTTACCGTCATTAAAGGATCATTTTTTACAATATTCGCGTAGCTGCGCGCATTCAGGTTATTTTCATCCTGTTTGAGAATTTCAAGATTTCGTGCGGTTTGCTTGAGAACAGGAATTTCTGCTGTCGTAAGAAAATTAACCCAATCCGATAATTTTCTTTGATTTTGTTGTAGCATTTCTGAACTCCTGATTTATTGTCGCAAGGAGTTTTTTTACGACATTCCTATATAAATCTTTAGGAAACAATAATCTACCAATAAAGTTCAGTTGTTATCGGGAAAATGTTTTGTTAAGTATGCCGGGTCGTAAAGAGACCGCTTAGAAAAATAATCGAGCAAGCTCAACGCCGGGATCGGCGGCTCGCATAAAGGCTTCGCCAACGAGGAACGCATTGACCTGATGGGTGCGCATCAGTGCAACATCCGCGGGTGTATGAATACCGCTTTCGGTAACGACTGTTTTATTTGACGGGATTTTATCCAATAATTCCAGCGTGGTATGCAAAGTTGTCTCAAAGGTTCTCAGGTTGCGATTATTAATTCCAATGAGCGGTGTTGAAAGCCGGAGCGCCAATTCAAGTTCGGCGGCATCATGGACTTCAACCAAAACCGCCATGCCCAGCGATTGAGCCAATTGCTCGAGTCTTATCATACGTGCGATGGGATCGCTGGCCGCATTATCTTGGCTGGAATCGTTCTCGAGCAAGAAAGCGCTTACAATTAATAAAATGCAATCGGCATTCATCGCACGCGCTTCCGCTATCTGATATTCCTCAAGAATAAAATCCTTGCGCAATACCGGCAGAGAACAAGCCGCGCGCGCGGCTTGCAAATATTCGGGAGCTCCCATGAAAAATTGCTTATCCGTTAACACCGAAAGACACGCCGCACCGTGCTGGGCATAAGTTTTGGCGATTTCGCCGGGCACGAATTCAAACGCTTGCGCATCACCGGATGCCGGGCCGCGCAAAACGCCTTTGCTGGGGCTTGCTTGCTTGATTTCCGCGATGACCGCTGATTGCCCCGTTTTGATTTTGTTTTGGATTGCGCCGGTGAAATCCCGCGCTGGCGGCGCAGAGTGCGCTTCTTCAAGCAGCGCTGCATAGGGCTTTTGCGCCTCTGCGGCAGCAATCTCTTGCTTCTTGACGGTCAGAATTTTTTTTAAGATATCGGACATAATTTTTTACGCGAGATCCCGGTTGGTAAATTCAACAAGATCGTGCAGTTTCTTTAAAGCAGCACCACTTTCGATCGCACGGAGCGCCGCTGTTATTCCTGATTCGAGCGAACCGGCAATTCCGGCGGTGTAAATGGCTGCGCCAGCGTTCATCAAAACAATATCCCGCGCCGGTCCCGCCGCATTTTCCAATACCGAAAGCAGCATTCTTCTGGCTTGCTCATTGTCCTTGACGCGGATGGTGTCAAGCGAAGCGGTTTTGAGATTAAAATCCTCCGGCCTGACCGAGAACACAGTAATCTGATTATTTTTCATTTCCCCAATTCTGGTTTCGCCCGCAATCGTGATTTCATCCAATCCGTCTTTGCCGTGAACGATCAGCACATGCTCACTTCCCAAGCGCTGCAGCACTTGCGCCAAGGGCTCGACCAATTCGTCGGCAAACACGCCTAGAACTTGTCTTTTTGCATTCGCCGGATTGGTTAACGGCCCCAGGATATTAAAGAGTGTTTTGATGCCCAATTCGCGGCGTACCGGCGCTGCATGTTTCATTGCGGCATGATAATTGGGCGCGAACATAAATCCCACGCCGATTTCACGGATGCTTTGCGCGACTTGCGCTGGCGTTTGATTGAGATTGACGCCCAACGCTTCCAATACATCCGCGCTGCCGGATTTGCTGGAGACCGATCTGCCGCCATGTTTCGCGACGCGCGCACCGGCGGCGGCGGCGACAAATGCCGATGCGGTTGAAATATTGAAGGTGTGCGCGGAATCGCCGCCGGTGCCGCAGGTATCAACCAGGTAAGTTTTGTCGGCGATATCGACTTTGGTTGCGAATTCGCGCATGACTTGCGCCGCTGCTGCGATTTCCCCGGCGGTTTCTTTTTTTACACGAAGACCGGTGACGATGGCAGCAATCAGAACGGGGGAAACTTCACCCTGCATGATTTGGCGCATCAAGGAAATCATATCCTCGTGCAGTATTTCCTGATGCTCGATCAATCGCTGAAGCGCTTCTTGTGGATTCATTGGATTGTCTCCGGGATTACAGCACTACGCACGCTTAAGAAAATTTTCGAGCATTTGATGTCCATGTTCGCTCAAGATTGATTCCGGATGGAACTGAATGCCTTCGATCGCGAGGGTTTTATGGCGAACCCCCATGATTTCATCATCTTCGGTCCACGCCGTAATTTCGAGGCAATCCGGCAATGTCGACCGCTCGATCACGAGGGAGTGGTAGCGGGTTGCAATAAAGGGGTTCGGCAAGTTGCGGAAAATTCCAATGTTATGGTGATAGATCGGCGATGTCTTGCCGTGCATCAGTTGTTTCGCATGAACAATGTGTCCGCCGAATGCTTGCCCGATACTCTGATGCCCCAGACATACGCCTAGCACCGGGATTGTTTCACTGAATTTTTTGATAACGGACAATGAAATACCGGCTTCGTCAGGTGTGCAAGGACCCGGAGAAATCACGATCCGGTCAGGCTTCAACTTCAAGATCGTATCCAGGGTAATTTCATCATTTCTATATACCACAACCTCTTCACCCAGCTCCGAAAGATATTGCACGAGGTTGTAGGTAAAAGAATCGTAGTTATCGATCATTAACAGCATTTTGAACTGGTATTCATATAAATAATTATCAGATTATACCAAACGGCGAAACAAGTTTATTCCGCCGATTTTACCAGCATGGAAGCCCATCAATAATGATCGCAAGATGTTACAGAGAGTTTATTTGGCGGAGAAGGCGGGATTCGAACCTTGATCTATATTTGATATATCAATCATTTATTATTTACCTCTGATATTTTTGTGTCATTTTGAAGTATTTCTGCAGGTTTCAAAAACTTTATCAGAATCAGTTTAAACTTATTTAATTAAACCATCAAGATAAGTTGAATCTTGGGGTAAAAATATATCTTTAAGATGCTTTGATTACCAGCTTTCTTAACCACGGTTCAAGGTGAGGCAAATCAAATGTATCTGTTTCAAACATTTGCATCATGTCGGCGTGAATAATCATTGATTCACAGTTGATTCGATAACCATTAATACGAAGAAAAATATCAGTAGCTGCAAAAGCTACGCGTTTGTTGCCATCTACAAAGGGATGATTGATGGCTAAACTTTCCATCAATGCGGCTGCTTCCGCAACTATGTCAATATAGTAGCCTGATTGAAGGCGAAATAAAGCAGATTCAAGTGCGCCAAGATCACGGATACCAAGTGTTCCGCCGTAACGTTTTATTAATATTGAATGGATTGCTAGTACATCGGGAACCGTCAAATACTCTTTCAATGTTATTTAGCTAATTCACGGTAGAGCTGATCAAATTCGTTTTGACTTTGCTCAAAAGCATTTATAACCTGATGGCGTGATTGGCGTTTTTCTTTACGCTCGATGTATTCCCGCAGGGCTTCATCAAGTATTTCTTGAATAGGGCGCCCCTCAGATTCAGCAATTTTTCGCAGTGCAGTAAGGACTTCTGGCGCAGCCTGAGAGGAAAATTTTTCGCGGACAGTGTTAGGCATGAGATATCACCATATCCTGATGTTTTTGAGAATTTTATGATACGCTAAAGATTGTTTTTTTATCAATGTATTTGTAGCCCCTCGTGTTACTTGAACGGGATAATAAGAAGTGTATAAAAGAACAAAAAAACATTAATATTAAGCAGTATAGCCAGTTAAAAAATTTATCTTAATGAATAAGAAACCAAGAATATTTATTGCATCATCTACGGAATCATATAGTATCGCACAAGCGATAAACCACAACCTTGACAGACCAGCAGAAACAGTCTTATGGACAAGACCCGAGCCTTCACAAAATTTTATTGATTCACTGATCAAGCTAACTAGAAGTGTAGATTTTGCAGCATTTCTTTGCACACCTGATGATCTTGTAATAATGCGCGGCGAAGAAAAAAAAACAACGCGCGATAATGTTCTGTTCGAGTTAGGCTTATTTATGGGATATCTTGGAAAGGAACGATGTTTTATTATTCTGCCCCGGGATTCAAAACATCATACTCCAACAGATATATTAGGTATTGCACCAATAGATTATGAGCCTAACCGAAGTGATAATGATTTCATTTCTGCCACAAAGTCTACGTGTACAGTTATTACTAATGTAATGGATCGGATGGGATTCTTTCATACAAACCCTCAAAAATCTGGGTTAGAAAGAAATGATTTTCAATTAATAGATTCATTCCCTAAGAAAGGTCAGAAAATCTCTACAGATGATATTAAGAAAATATTTCTAAAATTTAACAAACCTGTTGATCGTAATTCAGTTATGTACATAGGAAATTACTATATTCAAGAAAATACATTTGCTCAATGGAATGGTGCAGGCTGGATACAATTTGATGAAGATGATACAAAGCTAATATGGCATATACACGAGCATTTGTTAAGCCACAAAAGTATGCATGGTCCACTTGAAATTGATTATCCACGATTTGAAATTCATATTGGTCGTGAACCGGAAGAATGGCGATTAAAGGATATTGATGGCAATTCTTTACCATTGATAAAATTGCCAGTCACAATAAAAAATTAAGATAGTAAAATAAAGGTTTTCCAGTGCTCATATTTGGCGAGCCAGACAGGATTAGAACTATGTTTTACTCTGCTTCTGAGGAATATATCGTCCATAGCTCTTTCTAATCTGTCCCCAATCCTTGTGTCCCATTTCCTCGGCAACATGCATGTGATGCCCACCTCGCGAAAGCATTGTAGAAGCGAAAGTGTGACGGGTTTGATAAGGATTGCGATATTTAATGTTTGCCCGTTCCAATGCAGGAATCCAAACCGTTTTGCGAATGGCCTGATCGTCTTTCCAAGGTTTGTTATGGCGTGGATTATGAAAAACAGTCTCTTTTAGTTTTTCAGTGTAGGTTTGCTGGCTAAGTAAGGCTTCTCTGGCTTGGGGTTGAAGTATGATAGTACGTTCTCCTGACTTGGTTTTAGTACCTTTTAAATGATTCCGCACTTTTGCAACCCTGACATGGATGCAGTTTTGTTTCAGATCGACATCCTGCCAACGCAAAGCGATGAGCTCGGATGTTCTCAAACCCGTCCAGAACGCAAACTGAATCAGGTTTTTTTCTTGCCCTACAAGTTCATTCAGAATACTTGCGACTTCATCGGGTGGGAAGGGTTGCGGTTCTCGCGTATGGATTGGTAAATTTTTCACATGATCAAGCGGATTTTTGGCGATGATTTCATCGTGATACATTTCGTCGTATAACTGGCGCAGTGGTATCAGAATGTTATTTTTTCGCTTGTTGGAACAAGGAAGTTCAGCCAGCCATTCTTTAATTTTGAGTGCAGTGAGTTCATCTATCGTTAGATCGCCAAATATTGGAATCAAATGGTGATAAATTGCGCTTTCATAGTCGCGCAGTGTGCTTGGTTGGCATCGGGATTGAGCGCGTTGTAACCAATCAATCAGGCCTTCGCGAATAGTGTAACGATCTGGCCGGGTTTTGCGAAATTCTTTTGCTTTCTTGCTGTATGGAAAGTGCCTCGAATAATCAAAAGTGCCGATGCTGATTTCATACAGTATTGCTTGCCGCTTAAGGATCAGTTCCTTTTGTGCGGCCTTGGTCGGCGGAATGGGAATAGTTTCCCGGCAGCGCACGCCTTGATAGGTGAAGGCGATCTGGGCGCTATTGCCGCGAATCGTTATGCCACGCTGCCTTGAATCCATGCGTAAGCTGCTTTTGCGATGATGAAGATTCGGCCGTTTGGTGCTTTTACCCAATGAATCTTTTCTCTCCATTGCCCTTTCTTTCTATACTGCCGGATGGCTTCTTCGGTTAAGCCGGTTAATTCAGCAAACTTCTTGATCGTTACCAGTATATGTTCGGAGTGGTTCATTTCTTTTCCTCCCCGTCATTGCCAGCGATATGTTTAGCTACCTGCTTTTCGACTTCCGCTTGGCTGTCGATCAAACCCTTATCCGCCACTTTGCGCTTACCCATGACCACTGCCCAGAAGCTGCCAAGCTTTTCGGTGATGGCATAGCCAATACTTTTTTTCTGGCCGAATTCGGTGATTTCCGGGCATACGTCTTTAAACTCAACGCCGAGCACTTTTTCATAACGGCGGTAAGTGGCCGGGTTGTGCAGAATCTTGAGAACCCGCCAGCCGAAATACTGTCCTATTATCAATGCGCCAAGAGCACTTTCAAGCGTAGTGCCAACGCCCCGGAATTCCTTCATGTTCTGGAGTATCTTTTGTTCCGTTTCTTCATTGAGAACGAGCAGTTTTCTGGGGTTGTCTGCTGTGTTTGTTTGGTTTCCTTTGTCTTTCATAATCAATAGTGTTCCTGAAAATATATAGAAGTTTTCATAGTACACTACTAATCATGGTAGTCAATAAGATACTTGTCCTATTCGTCGAGAAGCTTCACTTGCGTGTAAAACTCCTCTTTGGTGAATTGCCGCATCTCGTCGTGAAACTTGATGACAATCTCGATCTGGTCGTTAAGTGTCAACACGCCGCAAATGTGCCCGATTTGCGTGATGCTGTATTTTTGGCCGGGTTGCAGCACGTCTTTTTTGAGTACGGCTAAGCGGTAGATTAAAGAAACAGCTTCCTCAAGATCGAATGTATTCATTATGTTTTTTCTTCTGTCTTTTTTAGTGTTGAGTTGGGATTTCATAGATAACCTCCGGATGATAAAAAGGGGTTGGTACAGTTATTGATACAAGTCCAAGAGAAACAGCTGCGGCGCGACATGACGTGCGCGCGTCTCGCGCCACGCTCCGTAATGTCACGTCCTCGCTGTCCGCCATCACCAAAGGCATCCAGACATGCTTGCGTGTGCTATAACCCAATCCTCTCCAAACAATACCGGCCACCCGTAACGGTGCAGCGTCACCATAGCGACCGGCTAGCGGTGAGTACACTTCGCCGGTCATTGGATTAAGCTGCTGGCTTTCATCGTAGAATGGTTTGATGGCTTGTTGGTTGTGCGGGGTCTCGGGATCGCCCATCGCCAGCATGAAGGCTGCCCAATCGCTGGCGGTCGCCGATTGACGGATGGTTTCAAGTTCCGGGTCGTCGCATTTGCCGAGTTTTCTCAGTTGCCGCCAAACGGTAACGCTGGGACCCCCGATCTGCTGGAATTGCCGGATACCCCAGGTGTTGGCCCAAGCGGTGATGCGTTCCGCTGCCTGAATAGCATCGTTACCGTACAAGTCCTGCTCCAATTGATAGCCGTCGATGTTTTTGGAGATGTACTTGGCAATATAACCGACGGCTGAGCCTTTGGCGGGATCGATGGGTTCCACTTTGAAGCGGCGTTTTAATGCGCCGGGTTCGCTGCCGCTATCCAGAAGTGCATAATGGCTCATAACTCTACGAACAGCTTCGCGGTGTTTATCAGGCATGAATAGCAGCAAGTGCCAATGCGGGGTGCCGTCGTGGTGCGGTTCGACTACACGGAAACCATAAGGGCGGATGTTCAGCCTATCGAGTTCGGCGCGGATCAGCGCCCAGAGGTGTGTCAGATACTGGTGCGCTTCCAGGGTGGTCGTGCCGTCATGGCGCGGATTGGCATAGCCGGTATGCAGACAGGCGTGCATGCGGGAAGGGGTGGTAAGCGTATAGAATTCACCCACATGACCCAGATAATTGGCCACCATCTCAAAACCGCGGATTCGTGTCATCAATTCGGCACGGCGAACGACTGGATTGGATACCGAACGGTCGGCTAGGTTCTGCAGGGAAAAAATCTCGCCATTCTGGTTGCTTACGAAGTTCGAGGCCAGGTACAGCCGGTTCCGCTCCTTTTGTTTGCGCTTAATATGAATGGTGTAGTCGCTGGCATAGATGCCACGGAGGCGGTTGACCAGCTCGAGATTGCGGGCAATGGTCTCAATCTTGCGCAGTTTCAGTATTTGAATTCTGCGGTTCCACCAGCGCGAGCAGCACATGCGGTTCAATGCCGGTTCCAGATCGTCGCCTTTGACGGATGGCCGTTTGACTTGGTAGTGATCGACGACACGCAGGCAGGCCTGATAGGCTTCAAGAGGAGATTGTGCGCGAGTGCGGGCTGTGTAGCATTTTTCGGCGAAGCGCTTGGCGGCTTCAAACAATTCCTCACTATCGCCGCATAGATTCAGATCCTCGATGCGCAGCTGGTTGTAAATATCCTGCAGTTCATGATTGGCTTGCTCGAAACTGGAACGCTCGGCGGTTTTGACGTAGTGGGCGGCCAGGTCTCCGGCAATGGGGACAAGCTCGGAAAAAATATGCTGACGCATGCGGCGGCAATTTGCTGTGCCGTAAGATGCTGTGCGCTCATCGGCAAAAACGACTTGTGGCAAATTTGTGTCATTTTTGTGCCACAACCGAGGCCTTTGGAGACCTACCGAGACTAACCGGTCATTTTTTGAAACACAACTAACACCCTGTTTATTATGGGTCTTAGTTGGTCTTGAGTGGTCTGGGTGAGACCTTAAACTGGCGGAGAAGGCGGGATTCGAACCCGCGGTACGGTTTGAGCCGTACACACGCTTTCCAGGCGTGCACCTTCAGCCGCTCGGTCACTTCTCCAGGTAAATTCGGCAAGGGGGCAAAGAATAAACCAGATATCCTTTTCGGGCAAATTTGTTTTTGCAGCGGCTAACGCGATTACGGTTATTCGAGGAACTTCCAGGCTGAGAAAGCCGCGCCTTGCCCGATAGTGGCGCCGTCCGGCTTTTGTATCGTCCAAATGGTCGCTTGTTCGACCAGGAAGCGCTTGCCGCTGCTGGAAATCCGGATGCCGCGATAATCCGCGATATAGCCTTGGGTTTTTGCTTGTTCCAGCATGCGGGCGCGTTCTTCGCGGTTGGGCGGTTCGGCGGTGAGGCGTGACGGTGTTTGTGTGAATTGCTGCCAATTCATTTCCCATAACGCCAGCGCTGTTTGATTGCCGTAATTTAACACCGGATCCGCTTCGGTACCATGCGATGCGACGACAAACGGGCTATGGAACAGCCGTTGCGCTTGTTCGAGCGGCGTGCCGCTGCGTTCGATGAGTTCGCGCCGGAGCCAGTGGGCGTAGCTGTCGAGCAGGTATTGGCACCACTGCACGGCCGGGGGATTGCGCCATTCATGCTCCATGGCCGCTCAAGCAATTACCGGTAACGGGGGGCAATGGAAGGTGCAATGGCAATCGGTGCGATACATGGTTTTCTAACCGTTTTTTTGGAGAATGGTATTGTGCGCTTTGGGTAAAGTTGCGGGGTAGTCTTTGCTGAAGTGCAAGCCGCGGCTTTCGTGGCGGAGCATCGCGCAGCGCACGATCAAATCGGCGCTGTCGACCAGATTGCGCAGCTCCAGCAAATCGCTGGTGACGCGGAAATTCGTATAATACTCATTGATTTCTTCGCGCAGCAACTCGATTCTGCGTTGCGCGCGCTGCAACCGTTTCGTGGTGCGCACGATGCCGACATAGTTCCACATGAAGCGGCGCAGCTCATCCCAATTGTGCGCGATGACAATTTCTTCGTCCGCATCGGTAACGCGGCTTTCATCCCAGCCGGGGAGCGCCGGCAATCCATTCGCGGGTTGATTGATAATAGCCTCGCTGGCCGCTTGCGCCAGCACCACGCATTCAAGCAGAGAATTGCTGGCCAGGCGATTAGCGCCGTGCAGCCCGGTATGCGCGGTTTCGCCGATGGCGTAGAGATTGCTCAAATCGGTTCTGCCTTGCTGGTCGGTCACAACGCCGCCGCACGTGTAATGCGCAGCTGGCACAACCGGTATCGGTTCCCGGGTGATGTCGATGCCCAATTCCAAGCAACGGCCGTAAATCGTCGGAAAATGCTCTTTCAAGAAATCCGCCGGTTTGTGCGAGATATCCAGATAAACGCAATCCAGGCCGCGTTTTTTCATTTCAAAGTCGATGGCGCGCGCGACGATGTCCCGCGGTGCGAGCTCTGCGCGTTCATCATGGCGGGGCATAAAACGATCGCCGTTGGGCAGCTTCAATAAACCGCCTTCGCCGCGAACGGCTTCGCTGATTAAAAAAGACTTAGCATGCGGATGATAAAGGCAGGTCGGATGGAATTGAATGAATTCCATATTGGCGATTCTGCAACCGGCGCGCCAGCCCATTGCGATACCGTCGCCGGTGGCAGTGTCCGGGTTGGTGGTATAGAGATAAACCTTGTTCGCGCCGCCGGTCGCCAATACCGTGTTTTGCGCCGTAAAGGTCAGCACCCTGTCTTTTTTCTTGTCGAGAACGTAAGCGCCGAAACAGCGTTTCTGCCCGGCATGCGGGTGATCCGGCAGCTTGTCGCTGGTGATCAGATCGATCGCGATATGTTGTTCCAGCATGCTGATATTCGGATGCGCGCGGATTTGCTCGAGCAACGCCTGTTGCACCGCTTTGCCGGTGGCATCGCCGCTGTGGATGATCCGCCGCATGCTGTGGCCGCCTTCCTGGGTGAGGTGATATCCGGTCCCGTTGCTTGGGTCGGCAGTAAAAGCAACGCCTTCATCGATCAACCAATGAATCGCAGCCGCTGCATGTTCGGCAATAAACCGGGTGATTGCTTCATCGCATAAACCGGCTCCGGCGATCAAAGTGTCTTGCACATGTTGCGCAGGAGAATCTTCATGCGATAAAGCCGCTGCAATCCCGCCTTGCGCCCATGAACTGGCACCGGATTCCGCGGTTTGCTTGGTGACAATACAGACTTTCTGCTGTTTGGCCAGATGCAATGCCAGGGAAAATCCAGCCAGCCCGCTGCCGATAATGAGCGTATCGAAATAGTTGTTAGACATTCAACCGATTAATACTTCAAATAATTAAGCTGCTTCCACCGGTGTTAAGGAAACGCTGATTAATGGACTATACGAGCAAATCACTTCGTTGTGCGGTACCCACTTCCTCGCCTATCTTGTTGATATGTCTCGGTTGCTGTGTTTCGTGCACCTAGTCCTTCATCCCGTTCGCCGAATTAATCAGAGCTTCCTTAAGCGATCACCATCCCAAATTGCCAAAAACCCGGATAAGCGGTTATGACCGGTGAACCTGGAAAGATGTTACGAAACAACAAGCCTTGGGATTGCTGCAGCAAAAATCAGCGAGCCATACTGCTTCGCGCCAAGGAGGCATCGTAACGCAATCGTAACACGATACACTGCTGGCTTGGGATATCAAAGTAGGGAGTGAGATACAAAATCATGCTTCCAACGCCACCCAATTCACCTCGCATTCCCCCGCTTCCGCCGCCACAAACGCCGATTCACCGCTGATCGTGACGGAAATATCCATCGTTCGTTGCGCCAACGCCGCCAATGCTTGAATGTGCGGCCAATCAAACCGGAAGACAGCGGCGGTCAGCGGGGCGAAACTGGCTTGCTCTTGTATCCACCAGATATTCGATTTGGAATTGAAGCTGTACACTTTGACGGTTTGTGCAATGCGGGTGGCTTTTTTAATGCGCTCCGGCGCGGGCTCGCCGATGTCGATCCATAAGCCGATCCGGCCATCCGGGGTGTGCGTCCACAGGTCGGGTTCGTCTGTGGTGCCCAAGCCTTTGGTGAACAGCAGCGATTCCTCGGCGTTGATGCAATACGCGAGCATGCGCGCCATCATGCGTTCCAGCGTTTCGGAAGGGTGCTGGGCAACCGTCAGGTTGAGCGTGTCGTAATAATTGCGGTTGAGATCGGTCAGCGCAATTTTGAATTTATAAATGGTCGGTTTTAATGCCACAGGTTCACCGGGAGTGTTATGAATGCCGCCGCGTTACCGCCGATTTGAATTCTTGATTCTGGGTCAGACACTTATTCAATTTTCTGAAAAATTCAATGTCCTGCAGCTTCTACATGAAGTTTCAGACCGAGTGCTTTAATGACTTTAAGGATAGTGGCGAGACTTGGGTTGCCGTCTCCCGACAAAGCCTTATAAAGGCTCTCCCGTCCAAGTCCGGTATCATGCGCAAGCTGGCTCATGCCGCGTGCTTTGGCGATGGTACCGATTGCTTTGGCGATAAAGGCGGCGTCGTCACCGGCTTCTTCAAAGCAAGCTTGCAGATAGAGCACCATGTCTTCTTCGGTTTTTAGGTGTTCGGCGCTATCCCAATCCCGTATTCTGATTTCTTTCACCGATCATTCTCCTATTTTTCGTGCCAATTCAAGCGCTGTTTCGATATCCCGTTGCTGTGTTGATTTGTCGCCACCCGCCAGCAACAAAAAAACTGCCATGCCGACCTGTTTGTAATACACCCGGTATCCGGCGCCGGCATGGATGCGCATTTCGAATACGCCTTCGCCAACTGATCCGCAATCACCGAAATTACCATCCTCCGCGCGGTCGATTCTCGCCTGAATTCGCGATTTGGCTATGCGATCCTTCAGTGAAGAGAACCAATCATCGAAAATTTCGGTGGTTTTGATCGTGTTTATAGCTGGCATTGTATCCCATTATATACAGATATCAATCCAACCATTTGGCAAAGCTGGTGCGCTGCCGAAGCTATCGAAAGAAACAGCATAGTTCATGCTGATTTCCTGTAATTACTCGATTCCCTGCGAACGCAAATAATCCTCGTAATCGCCCTTGAAGTCGCGGATGCCGTCCGGTGTCATTTCCAGGATGCGGGTAGCCAGCGAAGAGACGAATTCGCGGTCGTGGGAGATGAAAATCAGCGTGCCGGTATACCGTTCCAGCGCGCTGTTCAGCGATTCGATCGATTCCATGTCCAGGTGATTAGTCGGTTCGTCCATCAACAAAACGTTCGGTTTTTGCAGAATCAGCTTGCCGAACAGCATGCGGCCTTGTTCTCCGCCGGAAATGACTTTCGTGGATTTTTTGATGTCATCACCGGAAAACAATAACCGGCCGAGCGTGCCACGGATGGTTTGATCGTCGTCGCTGCCTTTCCGCCACTGGTCCATCCATTCGGTCAGCGACATGTCTTCGGCGAAATCGGCCGCATGGTCTTGCGGGAAATAGCCGGGATTTGCTTTATCGGTCCATTTGATCTCGCCGGAATCAGGAGCCAGATCGCCCGCCAGACAACGCAGCAGCGTGGTCTTGCCGATACCGTTCGGACCGATGATGGCGACTTTCTCACCGGCCTCGATATTTACGCTGAAATTCTCGAACAGCGGCTTATCCATGCCGGGGAAAGCTTTGCTAATGGCTTGGATGGAAACCGCCAGGCGATGCAATTTTTCCTTTTCGTGATATTCAAAGCGGATAAACGGATACTGGCGGCTGGACGGCTTGACGTCTTCGAGCTTGATTTTTTCGATCTGCCGCGCGCGGCTGGTGGCCTGCCGGGCTTTCGACGCATTGGCGGAAAAACGGCTGACAAACGATTGCAAATCGGCAATCTGCGCTTTCTTCTTGGCGTTATCGGCCAGCATGCGTTCGCGCACCTGGGTCGAAGCGGTCATGTAATCGTCGTAGTTGCCGGGATAAATGCGCAGCTCGCCGTAATCCAGATCGGCCATGTGCGTGCACACGCTGTTCAGAAAATGCCGGTCGTGGGAAATGATGATGATGGTGTTCTTGCTGGTGTTGATCACATCCTCCAGCCAGCGGATGGTATTGATATCGAGGTTATTGGTCGGCTCGTCCAGTAACAAAATATCCGGATTGGAAAACAACGCCTGCGCCAGCAACACGCGCAATTTGTAACCCGGCGCAATGGCGCTCATCAATCCCTGATGCTGAGAAGAGGGGATGCCGACGCCGAGCAGCAACTCGCCGGCGCGCGCTTCCGCGGAATAACCGTCCAACTCGGCGAACTCGGACTCCAATTCAGCGGCGCGCATGTAATCGTCTTCGGTGGCGTCCGGATTAGCGTAAATGGCGTCGCGTTCCTGCTTGATGCGCCATAAATCTGCGTGCCCCATCATCACCGTATCGATCACCAAATAGTCTTCAAACGCAAACTGATCCTGCCGCAGCTTGCCCACCCGCTCGCCGCTGTCGACCGAAACATTACCGGCCGTCGGCTCCAGATCTCCGCCGAGAATCTTCATGAACGTCGACTTACCGCAACCGTTCGCACCGATCAGCCCATAGCGGTTACCCCCGCCGAATTTAACGGAAACATTTTCAAACAGCGGCTTGGCGCCGAATTGCATGGTGATATTGGCGGTTGTAATCAAAGCGGGTACCTGCGGATTAGTGTTACAAGAAAGGGGCGCACATTTTAAACGTTTTTCAATGGAATTGCTGAGTTATGGTGGGGGGTGATCTACAGGTTCGGCGATTCATTGCATGAAACGACGGTTGGGGGGTATGCTTCGCGGGTATGGGGTTTTGGGGTAGAGGTCTAATTCTTTCTTGCAAAGAAACTTAAATGGTGACGGTTCCATAAAAAATAAGGAGATAGAATGAATTCTGCAGTACTAGTTATTACGCTTGACGTAATATTCGTGTTGTTTAGCAACGTCTAAATATAGTTATGTTTACTTCATAAGGATGGTGCTGTGACCCATATATTCATAAGTTATTCTTCTAAAGACGAAAGCATTGCGCGTCAGCTATACAGTGCAATCTCCGGTTTAGGTATAGAGCCATTCTTGGCAAGTATTTCCTTGCAACCGGGATCACAATGGTCAAAAGAAATTTTAAGTAGCCTTAAGAAAGCTCAATGGGTGCTTTTTCTCGCATCCGAATCCGCTTGCCAGTCCCAAGCAGTGCAGCAAGAACTGGGTGCCGCTGTGATTTCTGGTAAGGAAATTATTCCAATCATTTTAGATATTGAGCCAGAACAGTTGCCAGCATGGATAAAGGAGCTACAGGCCATAGATATCCGAAATGGAAATGTCGAAGAGTTGCGGGAAGTACTAAAAGGCATTGCAAATAAAATCAGGTGGGATCAAGTTACAACCGCATTGTTAATTGGCGCCATTATCGGGGTTATCGCAGGAGTAATGCTAAGTCGCGCCAAGTAAGCATCCCCCCTTTATCCGCGTAAGGTGGAAGCCGAAAGTATTCCGCTGAGTTTATCAGCATTTTCCCAAAACGCAAAGGAGATATGGCATGACCCAAATTGCAAAGAACACGATCTGCCTCTGGTACGAAAGCGATGCTGAGGGTGCTGCGCGATTTTACGCCGAGATATTTCCCGATTCGTCAGTCGGCGCGGTGCATCGCGCACCGGGGGATTACCCATCGGGCAAAGAAGGAGACGTATTGACGGTCGAGTTCACCGTCATGGGCATCCCGTGCCTCGGACTCAATGGCGGGCCTGCGTTCAGGCACAACGAAGCCTTTTCGTTTCAGGTTGCGACCGAAGATCAAAGTGAAACGGATCGCTATTGGAACGCAATCGTCGGTAACGGCGGCCAGGAGAGCGACTGCGGCTGGTGCAAGGACAAGTGGGGCATCTCCTGGCAGATTACGCCGGTTGCCCTGACGAAAGCATTCACCAGTCCTGACCGCGCAGCCGCAAAACGAGCGTTTGATGCGATGATGACGATGAAGAAAATCGACATTGCCGCCATCGAAGCAGCATTCCGCGGTTGAGACGCGAGCGGTTTAAACTCATTCATGCACTTCTGACAGCGATCTTCCCAAGGCTTTGGCGATGCCTTCGCCATACGCCGGGTCGGCTTTCAGGCAATGGCGGATGTGGCGGAGCTGAATTTCGCGCGGTGCGCCGCTGATCGAGCTGGCGGTGTTGGCGAACAGTGTTTGTTGTTGCGCCGGGCAAATGCTTTGTGCCGAAGCTAAAGACGAAACCGGTAGGAATAAAATAAAAAAACCGCGGTTTCTCATTTTTCGCATGGTTTTATTCCGGACGCGCTGATTAATTGACTGCACGAGCGAATTGCTTCGTTGCGCGGTACTCACTCCCTCGCCTATCAGATTGATATGTCTCGGTTGTTGCGTTCCGTGCGCCTCGCCCTTCATCACGTTCGTTGAATTAATCAGCGCTTCCTTCAGAAACCGCTTTTCCAGTCTCGCAATTTTTTAATGATGTTTTAAGCGTGAAAATCTTCTAATTCCGCTTGCGCTGATAGATGCGAAAAAACTGCCATTCCCGCCGCTTACCCGGCGAATGGAAACAATCGTCTCAGGTATAATGCTGGAATCTTTCTTTTAAAATTATGACCCGATCTATGACGAGAGAATCCCGCACAGCCTTATTGGAAAGCCTATTTCCCCAACGCATCCTGATTCTGGATGGCGCGATGGGTACGATGATTCAGACGTTTAAGTTAACCGAGGCGGATTTTCGCGGACAGCGCTTCGCCGATTTTCCGCACGACCTCAAGGGTAACAACGATTTGCTGACGTTGACGCAGCCGGACATTATCCGCTCGATTCATAACGGCTATCTGGAAGCGGGCGCGGATATTCTCGAAACCAATACGTTCAATTCCAATGCCGCGTCGATGGCGGATTACCACATGCAGGATCTGGTGTATGAATTGAACGCTGCTTCGGCCAAGCTGGCGCGTGAGGCGGCGCAGGCTTATGAGGCGAAAACGCCGGATAAACCGCGCTTTGTCGCCGGCGTGATCGGCCCGACCACCAAAACCGCGTCGATTTCTCCGGACGTCAACGATCCGGGGTTTCGTAATATCACTTTCGATCAATTGGTGACCGACTATACCGAATCGATTCGCGGACTGGTCGATGGCGGCGTCGATATTCTGCTGGTGGAAACCATTTTCGATTCCCTGAATTCCAAGGCGGCGCTGTTCGCGATCGATCAATTTTTCGAGGATCGCGGTATCCGCTTGCCGATCATGATTTCGGTGACGATTACCGATGCCTCCGGACGTACTTTGTCGGGACAAACGCCGGAAGCATTCTGGAATTCGATCAGTCATACCCGGCCGTTGTCGGTCGGCATCAATTGCGCGTTGGGTGCAGAATTGATGCGGCCGTATATCGAAGAGTTGTCGGGAGTTGCGGATGTGTATATCAGCGTGCATCCCAATGCCGGGTTGCCGAATCCGCTGTCCGAAACCGGTTACGATGAAACGCCGGAATATACCGCCAACCAGATTAAAGGGTTTGCCGAAGCGGGGTTCGTCAACATCGTCGGCGGCTGCTGCGGCACCACGCCGGCGCATATCAAAGCCATCGCCGGCGCGGTGAGCGCTATCGCGCCGCGCAAGATTCCCGAAATACCGAAAAAATTACGCTTGTCCGGACTGGAACCGCTGAACATCGGCGACGATTCATTGTTCGTCAACGTCGGCGAGCGCACCAACGTGACCGGTTCGCGCGCGTTCGCCCGTTTGATTCTGAACGATAATTACGCGGAAGCGCTCAGCGTGGCGCGCAGCCAGGTGGAAAACGGCGCGCAGATTATCGACATCAACATGGACGAAGCGATGCTGGATTCGCAGAAAGCCATGGTGACTTTCCTGAATCTGATCGCCGCCGAACCGGACATTTGCCGCGTGCCGATCATGCTCGATTCCAGCAAATGGTCGGTGATCGAAGCCGGATTAAAATGCATTCAGGGCAAGCCGGTGATCAATTCGATCAGCATGAAGGAAGGCGAGGAAGAGTTCATTCATCACGCCAAACTGGCGCGCCGCTACGGCGCCGCCGTGATCGTCATGGCATTCGACGAGCAGGGTCAGGCCGATACGCTGCAACGCAAGGTCGAGATTTGCACGCGCAGCTACCGGATTCTGGTCGATAAAGTCGGTTTCCCGCCGGAAGACATCATTTTCGATCCGAACATCTTTGCGATCGCCACCGGTATCGAAGAACATAACAACTACGGTGTCGATTTCATCGAAGCGACCCGCGCCATCAAGCAAACCTTGCCGTACGCCAAAGTGAGCGGCGGGGTATCGAATGTGTCGTTTTCTTTCCGGGGTAACGAACCGATCCGCGAAGCGATTCATACGGCGTTTTTGTACCACGCGATCAAGGCGGGGATGACGATGGGGATCGTGAACGCCGGGCAGTTGGGTGTTTATTCCGATATTCCGCCGGAATTACTGGAAAGGGTCGAAGACGTGCTGCTGAACCGCCGGCCGGATGCCACTGAGCGGTTGGTCGAATTCGCTGAGCAGTTCAAAGGACAGAAGAAAGAGCAGGTCGAAGATTTGGCGTGGCGCGAGGAGCCGCTGCAGCAGCGGTTGACGCATGCGCTGGTCAGGGGCATTTCGACCTATATCGAAGTGGATACCGAGGAAGCGCGTGTTGAGATCGAACGCAAAGGCGGGCGGCCGATCCAGGTTATCGAAGGGCCACTGATGGACGGCATGAGCGTGGTCGGCGATTTGTTCGGCGCGGGTAAAATGTTTTTGCCGCAAGTGGTTAAATCCGCCCGGGTGATGAAACAAGCAGTGGCGCATCTGCTGCCGTACATTGAGGCGGAGAAGAAATTGCTCGGCGATGACAAGCCCAAAGGCAAGATCGTCGTCGCCACCGTCAAGGGCGATGTGCACGATATCGGCAAGAACATCGTCGCCGTGGTGCTGCAATGCAACAATTACGAAGTGATCAACATGGGTGTGATGGTGCCGAGCGCGCAAATTCTGGAAACGGCGCGGCGCGAGAACGCCGATATCATCGGCTTGTCCGGCTTGATCACGCCATCGCTGGAAGAAATGGCGCATGTCGCCAAGGAAATGCAGCGCGAGGGTTTCACCATTCCATTGCTGATCGGCGGCGCGACTACTTCGCGCGTGCATACCGCTGTCAAAATCGCGCCGCATTACGAAGGGCCGACGGTATGGGTGCCGGATGCGAGCCGCGCGGTCGGCGTCTGCAGCAATTTGCTGTCCGAAGACCTGCGCGCAAATTATGTGCGCGAAATCAAGGAAGAATACGAGAAAGTCCGCACGCAGCATAAAAACAAGAAAGGACCGTCGAAGTTGTTGACGCTGGCGGAAGCGCGCGCCAATGCGTTCAAGACCGACTGGGCGAATTATCAACCGCATCAGCCGGAATTGATCGGCGTGCGCACGCTGAACAATTATCCGCTGGAAAAAATCGTGCCGTTCATCGACTGGACGCCATTCTTCCAGGCTTGGGAGCTGGCCGGACGTTATCCCGATATTCTGACCGATGAAGTGGTCGGCGAAACCGCCAGCCAATTGTTCCGGGACGCGCAGGCCATGCTGAAGAAAATCGTCGAGCAAAAGTGGCTCGGCGCCAATGCGGTGATCGGTTTATTTCCGGCGAATGCGGTCGGCGACGATATCGAAATCTATACCGACGCTTCGCGCAGCAAAATCGCAATGGTATACCACTGCCTGCGGCAGCAGGATCAGAAACCTTCCGGCAAGCCCAACCGTTGTCTCGCGGATTACATTGCGCCGAAAGCAACCGGCATCCCGGATACCATCGGTTTGTTCGCAGTCGGCGCCGGATTCGGCATCGACGATCGCATCAAGGCATTCGAAGCGGTCAACGACGACTACAGCGCAATTGTATTGAAAGCGCTGGCCGACCGGCTGGCGGAAGCATTCGCGGAACATATGCACATGCGCGTGCGCCGTGAATTCTGGGGGTACGTCAAGGATGAAAAACTGACCAACGAACAATTGATCAACGAGGAATATCTCGGTATCCGTCCGGCGCCGGGTTATCCCGCTTGTCCGGATCACACCGAAAAGGGACCGTTGTTCGCCACCCTGAACGCCACTGAGAATACCGGCATCATCATTACCGAATCATTTGCGATGGTACCAACCGCCGCGGTCTCCGGTTTTTACTTCTCGCACCCGGAATCGTCGTTTTTTGCGGTCGGCAAGATCGGCAAGGATCAGGTCGAAGACTATGCGCAACGCAAAGGCTGGACAGTCGAAGAAGCCGAGCGCTGGCTGGCGCCGGTGCTGGCGTATGAACGGTGATTGCGCGTAATTATCGGGCGCGGTCAGGAAATTATTTGGCAGGTTGTGTGCATTGATGGTTGCGCCCGGAAAGACAACCGCCGGGCAAAATTGCCTTCCTTTGCTTCCTTTGTTATGGCAACGCTGATTAATTGTCTGCGCAAGCGATTTGCTGCGTTGAGCGGTGCTCAGAAACTTGCCTATCTTCACGATATGTCTTAGTTCTTGTGCTCCATCCGCCTCGCATCTCATCTTGCTCGGTGAATTAATCAGCATTTCCTCATCGTTTTCTTCTCAAGATTTTCATGAATCGGCAAAATACTTATTCAGTTTCTTAACTGAAAAGATTAATATCGAGGCTGGTGAAATTGTCAACAGTTAAATATTCACCGTAGAAACACAAGGTAATTTATTGATAATAATAAGTTTGTGCTAATGGAGGCATGCCTTGTCGAAATAAAAATTTTATTAAAGGGATTAATTATGATGAAAAAAAATATACGCAATCTGGCAATCGCCGGATTGTTTTCGCTCACACCACTTGCCGTTCATGCGGCACCGGTTGATTTATCAAGCTGGACGGAACTGACGCTCAATTATCCAGGCGGTCAAGGTCCTGGCAACTGGGTGCTGGAACCCGGTAATACCGCTGTCGAACAGGTAATCAATGCCGATCCGTCGTTCTTTTTGAACAACCAGAACCTGAGCAGCTATACCGTCGATGGTACCTGGAAAGTCAAAACATCCGGCGACGACGATTACATGGGTTTTGTCTTCGGTTATCAAAATTCCAGTAACTTTTATCTGTTCGACTGGAAACAAGCGTCGCAAGGCTATGTAGGCCGTACCGCAACGGAAGGGATGACCCTCAAGAAATTTGAAGGTGCGACCGGCGATGGTCTGGTGGATTTATCATTGGAAGAATTTTGGGAAAATCAGGTTGATTTCGGCGACATGAGCGTGCTTGCCACCAATCATTCCAGCACCAAAGGCTGGGTTGATAATATCGAATACACCTTCCATCTGGAATACAACCTGACGCCCGGCGACATTCATATTGTGATCAGTCAAGGCGCTACCGAGCTATGGAACGTGACCGTTAACGACACCACGTTTGCCTCGGGACAATTCGGCTTCTATAACAATTCGCAATCCAATGTGCGTTATGCCGGATTTGAAGTCACACCGGTTCCGGAACCTGAAACATACGCGATGTTGCTGGCCGGTTTAGGACTTGTGGGATTTATGGCGCGACGTAGAAAAGCGGTTGTTGCTTAATATTTCTGGTTCTTTTTCTAAAAACAGGAGCTTAGGCTCCTGTTTTTTTTAATACAGCTTCAAAATAAGTTATTGAGGTAATAATATAAATCCCTAACAGCTTCAACACTGGTGTATTTTTCAATTAAGATTACTAATCCAGAAACTATTGCAGCGCCGAGAATGATTGGTTTCATTGTTTGAGGACTCAATTTATCGAGCAATAAATTCGATTGGATTGTAATATTTTTCTCGCTCAATGAGAGTTCACGAGTTTCTATTATGCAGTAACGTGCAGAATTAGGCGGCAATTCCCCAAGAACCAAATGTATGTCTTGAGGTTTATTATTCATAATAGTAAACCCTTGCTTTTCAGAAAAAGCAGTAACCAGTTTCATTACACCTTGGTTTTCAATAGAAATATAAAAATGAATATTGTTAATACTCGAATGATAAGGATTCTTGATCTGAATGATATTCACAATTTTTGAAGCATCGCGGAGTCTATGAATCGCTTCTACTTTTTCTTTGTCATTGGAGCAATGTTCCTCAATTTCCTGAAACAAATTAACAAATACATCAAATTCGCTATTCAAATAAGTAATTTGTTTTGATGATTTCTCATCTGAATCGATATTACTCAGCTCATAGTCGTATTTTTTGTACAATATGTGATTGAGACGACCGAGAGGATTTCCCGTCCATATTGTTTCACGCTCAATCCTATTTGTGTTTTCATCTTTAGAAAGTCCGAAATTCCATTTTAGCTTTTCAAACTCCGATTTCCAGCGTTCTTGAGTATTGCCATTCGCATATTGAAGAGGGCCAAAATATTTAGGCTTTAAATTCCATTCAGCCAGTTCATTAATCACATTAATTTCTCTAATCGGATTGCGGTATCCGATGAGAATTCGTTCATGATTACTTCCAGGACATTCAGCAATTTGATTAAAAATATCGATCAAGCATGCGCAATCATCGTATGTTTTTCTGCGTAATGCTAAATCAAGATTAAGCACAAAAATTGAAGTTGCGAGGCGTAGTTTGGGTTTTCTTATGAACCAGGAAGATACCAATAAAACTTGAATGGCAGTCAATTGAAGAAATAATGTTAGGAAATCTTTAAGTATTTCCATGCATTTATTTCAGTAATGATTTATAAAGCGTTTGATAAGCCATCGCACTCGCTTGCCAGCTAAAATCTTTCGCCATGCCGTTTTTCTGCAATCGCTGCCAGGTTTGTTTGTCGTGATAGGTAGCGGCGGCGCGTTGAATGGCGTGAAGCAAGCTATCGGCGGACATGGTGCCGAACATGAAGCCGCTGGCGCTATTGTTGGCAAGCGTTTCCGGTGTGCAATCGACCACGGTGTCGGCCAGGCCGCCGGTGGCATGCACGACCGGCGGAGTGCCGTAGCGCTGGCTGTACATTTGATTCAGTCCACATGGCTCAAAACGCGACGGCATCAAAAAGCAATCGGCGCCTGCTTCGATCAGATGCGATAAAGATTCCTCATAGCCGATGCGTACGGCGATACGATCCGGATGACTGTGCGCGAGCATCACCAGCAGATGCTCCAGTTGCGCCTGGTCGCTGCCGAGCACGACCAGTTGCGCGGGTATTTTTATCAGTTGCGGCGCTATCTGAATCAGCAAATCGCTGCCTTTCTGGAAACTCAAACGGCTTACCATGCCGAACAGCGGAATATCCGCATCGGCGGTCAATCCCATGCGCTGCTGCAAAGCGCTTTTGTTAGCGGCTTTGTCGGACAGTTTTTTGCTGTTGTAGTTTTGCGCCAGGTGCGGATCGGTGGCGGAATCCCATTCCCGGGTATCGATACCGTTGATGATACCGCTCAGTTGATCGCTGCGCGCGGCGAGCAGGCCTTGCAGACCGAACCCCAGCGGTTCCGTCTGTATCTCTTGGGCGTAATTGGGGCTGACGGTGGTGAGACGGTCCGCGTAATAAAGTCCGGCTTTGAGAAACGACAGATTGCCGTAATATTCGGCACCGTGAATATCGAAACTCTCGGGCGGCAATCCCAATTGCACCACGGTTCCGGGCGGGAAACAGCCTTGAAACGCGAGGTTATGAATGGTGATGATAGTGGCCGCTGTTTTACCGTTGTGAAAATGCAAGTAAGCGGGGGTAAGTCCGCTTTGCCAATCGTTGCAATGCGCGATGTGCGGGCGCCAGGCAATCGGACTGATATCGCTGCTCAAGATCGCGCCGATTTTCGACAGCAAGCCGAAGCGCAGCGCATTATCCGGCCAATCGCGGCCGTATTCATCCATATAAGGCCCGCCGTCGCGGCAATAGAGGCCGGGGCAATCAATCACAAATACCGGAATATGTTCCGCTTTGTTCAGCGATAACCGCGCCGACAGCAAGGATGCGGGAGGAAAATGCGCTAATGATGAGAAATCAGCGATCTTGGATTTGTATTTGACGCCGGCGAGGACTTGCGGATAACCCGGCAACAACAGCCTGACATCGGTTTGCAGTGTCCGCAATGCAGCAGGCAGCGCGGCGCTGACGTCGCCCAGACCGCCGGTTTTGCACAACGGATAGACTTCCGAGGTGATAAAGAGCACGCGAAGCGATTGTAGCGACGGCATGAAGGATGTTACCGGTGTGCTTTGAAATACTGGATCAAGCCGTTGGTGGATGCATCATGGGACGTAATCGTCTCTGTCTGGTCGAGTTCGGACAGGATTTTTCCGGCGAGTTGCTTACCCAGTTCCACCCCCCATTGATCGAACGGATTGATATTCCAAATCACGCTTTGCACGAACACTTTATGTTCGTACAACGCGATCAGCGCGCCGAGTGTTTCAGGATCGAGTTTTTTGAAAAGAATCGACGTAGTCGGGCGGTTACCGGGGAAAATCTTGTGCGGCAGCAATTGTTCGAGGGCTGGGCCGCTCAATCCCTGTTTTTGCAGTTCGGCGCGGACTTCCTCCCCGGTTTTACCGGTCATGAGCGCTTCGGTTTGCGCGAAAAAATTAGCCAGCAGCATACGGTGGTGATCGTCAACCGGGTATTGGCTCTGACACGGCGCCAGAAAATCGGCGGAGACGGTTTGCGTGCCTTGATGCAGTAATTGATAAAAGGCGTGCTGGCCGTTGGTTCCCGGCTCGCCCCAGACCACTGCGCCGGTCGCATAGTCGGCGGTCTCACCGTCACGGGTGATGCGTTTGCCGTTGCTTTCCATTTCCAGTTGCTGCAAATACGCGGGGAAACGGTGCAACGATTGATCGTACGGCAATACCGCATGGCTGGCGGTGCCATAAAAATTAATTTGCCAGATACCCAGCAGCCCCAGCATCACCGGCAGGTTTTGCTGCAGCGGCGCGGTGGCGAAGTGCCGGTCCATGCCGCGCGCGCCGGCGAGCAGCGCATAAAAATGATCCATGCCGGTAGTCAACGCGATCGGCAGGCCGATTGCCGACCATAGCGAATAGCGGCCGCCGACCCAATCCCAGAATTCGAACATGTTATCCGGGTCGATACCGAATTGCGTCACTGCGGTACGGTTGGTCGAGACTGCAACGAAATGTTGCGCGATGGCTGCTTCGCTGCCGCCGTTTGCCAGAAACCATTGACGCGCGGAGTGCGCGTTGGTCAATGTTTCCTGCGTGGTGAAGGTTTTCGACGCGATGATGATCAACGTCGTTTCCGGGTTGAGATGCCGCAGCGTATCGGTTAATTGCGCGCCGTCGATATTGGAAATGAAGTGCGGCTTGATGCCGTTCACCCAATAAGGCTTCAGCGCCTCGGTGACCATCACCGGACCGAGATCCGAGCCGCCGATGCCGATGTTGACGACATCGGTAAAGATTTTTCCGCTATAACCCCGGCGCGCGCCGCTTTGAATCGAAATGGCAAAGCGCTCCATTTGTTTGAGCACACGTTTCACATCGGGCAGCACATCCACACCATCGCAATAAACCGGCTGTTCGCTGCGCAATGCGGTATGCAAGGCAGCGCGTTGTTCGGTGGCATTGATTTTGTCGCCGGAAAACATGCGGGCGATCCAGCTTTGCAATTGTTGCTGCTGCGCCAAGGCAAGCAGCAAATCAACGGTTTCCGCCGTAACCGGCTGCTTCGAAAAATCCATCAGAATGTCTTTGAAGCACAAGGAGAATTTCTCGAAGCGGGATGGATCGTCATGGAATAATTGGTGCAAATGCTGCGTCGTCATGACGGAATGGTGTGCTTTGAGTGCAAGCCAGGCGGGTGAATGCGTGAGTGCGGACATAAAGTAGTATTGGCGTATTGGTGAATCGTAGCGTGTTAAAAATATGATCGAGGAATTCTAATGGTTTGCGCGCGGTTTGATTTCCAAAGTAACGATCAATTCCGGCGCTGCGACCGGCCATTCAAGCAGTAACGTGACCGCTTGCATGATTTTTTCAAAACCGCTCTCCGATTGCGATACCGAGAAATGCGGGCGCGCGCGCAAAGTAACCGGATGCGACGCCGTCAGCGTGACGCTGCCGCCCAAGGTATCGTCGTCGAGCGTCAATTCGGTCACCGCGGAGAGTTCCAGTAATTGGCCAAAGCCGCCGGGAATTTTGCCTTGAAAGATATAGCGGCCGCCCATGCCGTCGCAGCTCGGCATCGCCAGGTTGATTTCGGTGCTGAATGCGTGCGCAAACTTGGCGGTGAACCGGTAAGTTACCTGCAACCGGTTATCGTCGAGCAGGATCAGCTTATGAACCGGATACGCGGTATTTTCCGATTGAAAGTGAATATTTTCCAGTGCCGACGCCATTGAACGATAGGCGATAAACATACCGTCCAAACGATCGATAAACAAGCTGCGCGGATGGTCATCGGCAGTGATATCCGCGGCGGTAATCTCATGCTTGTAACTGATCCGGTCATGCGCTGAAGCAATACCATTGCTGTTGAGGCTGGATGTTTTGCGATTGGTCGCTTGAATTTTCCGGTAATAGTGTTCGTCCTGGCTGCGAAGTGTATCGCCAAAATTATGATATAGCGGGTAAGCATCGAATTCGCAAATACTGGCAAAATGATCGAGTTTCAGTACCGCTTGCAATACGCCGTTGCGCAAATAGGTCTCATCAATGCCGTCAAAATCGGTATCCTCGGTGTAACATGAAGGACGTGGCGCAACCGCATCAAGCAGCGCTTCGAGTTCTACTATGGCATTGTAGACCGCGCGGCGCAAATGCGGCAGGTACAGGCCGCCGAATAAACCGTGCCAGTAAGCGTCGTTAGCCTGTGCTTCGTAGAGTTTCTGCTGCATTTGACCGGTGCGGCGTTTTTCCGGCAGTGCCGCCAATCGGGCGGAAAGCGCCAGCATGCGTTTATGCATCCAGTTCGACTCCGGGTAGCGGGAAAAGAAATTTTTCCAGATACCGCCGCGTATAAAAGCTTTCTTGGAATCATACCAGTGGCTCGTTTTGGCATGCTGAACCAATTCGGCATAAGTACCGGCGGCATCAGCGGGCAGTGTCCATTCGTTCATTTCGATATACGATACCGTCGGTAAATAGATCACACCGCGCGTTTTTTGCGCGGCGTGATATTCGCTGTAATGCTGCGGTGAAATTTTGGGTGACGCCAGCACGCCTTGAATGAAACGTTCAAGCCAGCCTTTTTCGTAGACCCATTGATAAGTTTCCGGCCAAATCCCGAATTTCTCAATATCATCAAAATAGACCGCGGCAACGGCAGTGTCCGATGCCGGCGGATTCGTCAGCGATTCCAGATAGGCGATGGTGTCTTCAACCGGAGCGAACGGAATTTTATAGCGCAAGGTTTCTGAAATCGGAAACAGATCGAGCTTGCGGCCTTCTTCCTCGGTGGTGAAATAACCATGCAATTCATCAGCGGTTTTTCCGGCGCACAGAAAGTGGTAGTCGTCGACAATGACATATCGAATGCCGCAATCCGCCAGCGCCGGAACAACCGTCGATTCCCATACACGTTCGGTTAACCAGGCGCCTTGCGGGCGTTGCCCCATTTTTTCCGCAAGTTTCGCGGAAAATGTTTCAACCTGCCCGATGCGGTCGCGGTTCGGTATCACTGCCAGCACCGGCTCGGTATCGCCGGCGCCGAAGAGCTCGACTTGCCGCCGCGACACCATTTCATGCAGCAATGCCATGTCATCCGGAAAATTTTGCAGCAGATAATCCAGCAGCCACCCGGAGAAATGCACGGAAAAGCGGAATTCCGGGTAGCGGTAAAGTACTTGCAGGAATGGTTTATAGCAACGCAGATGCGCGTCCTTCAGGACTTCGGGAAAATTGCCGACCGGCTGATGCGCATGCACGCCAAAGAGCAGTGAAACGGGTTGTGACATTCAGTAACTCCGGTAATCGTTAAGAAAGTTCTGAGAAACTGCTGCGCTCGTTACCCTTTTCAGGGCTTTCCCAAGGGTTTTTGCAACCAGAAACTCGGACACTTGCTGCAAACCGCAGCTCAAGCCGTATCGGTCAGGAAGAACGCCGCATTGCTCCGCTGGTGTCGGTTTGCCCATTGCCTTTACTGATCGGCGCAAGTATCGCCGGGGGTATTGGCAATTTTAGCAAGTGATAGAGATTCATCAAATTTTTCCTGAATAATTGATCGAAGCTGGCGACCGAATGCGCCGGGTTGTAATCGCCGAACCACCAGAACCAATCGGAGCTTTCGCACGATGCCAATTGCCGGCTGGCTTGCATTTTTTTGTCTTCGGTCAGCCGGTCGCTTTGCATGACCAGATCATAACTATGTTTAGCCGCGCAGAGCATGTCCCAAGCATTATTTTTTTCCTGGTCGCCGATCCAGGTGGAAAATGTTCCATACACCCAGCTACCGGCTGATAATGCCGGTAAAGTTTGGATGTTGGCGGTATTGCCGGGATCGGCAAGATAATCGCGGTAAGTAGTGGTGCGGATATAGGAATGATTGTCGAGCATGCCGTAGAGGTCTTCAAGAAAGTAGAAGCCGTTGTACGGGTAGGATTCCCAAGCATTCTCACCATCCAGTATGACACTGACCACCGGATTTTCATCGGCCGGCGTGTGATGGTAAATCCGTTCCAGAGATTGAATGAAGTTTTCCGCGGCATCGCGTCCGAACCATTTGGCATACTCGAAACCGATCAGATCCGATAACTGGTCATCGCGGAAAAAGCAGGTCACGGACTCGGTTTCTCCAGCGATCCGGTAGGGACGGTATAAATAGTGATTGCGATCCGGTAAAGATTCACCCGGGTGGGATGCGCGCAAACTATTGGCAAGCACGCCTTCGCCGCTGGCGCTCCATTGGCACTGATGTTCAGCCAGAATTTTCAATAATGCCGTCGAAATCGCGCCTTCCGCCGGCCAGATACCGGTCGGTTTTTCGTTGAAGCGCCGGACGTGGCTGGTGATTGCCGACGACATGTGAAATGCCACGCGGCTGCGGCCGCCGGGATAGTATTGATGTTCCGGCAGCCCGGTATCCGGCTGGCTGTCGCGCGCCGAAGAAAAGTCGATCAGCAGCGGTGCCAGCGGGTGGTAATGCGGTGTGGTGGATAATTCGATTTGCCCGGTTTCCATGAGCTTGCGGTAACGCGGGATCAAGCCACTGATTAAATCGCCGATCAGCTTGAACAATTGCAACCGGTCTTCATAGCTGAATTCCTGGCTTTGCGCCATCAAACGCATCATGAATTCGTTATTGCGCCGCACGCTTTCACCCATCCACGCAAGGTGGTACCAGACCAGCAAATCCCCAAGATACTGCCCGGAAAAGTATGTCAATTCGCGGTCACCGCGCTTGCTGAAAGTATCGTAAAGTTCGTGCAATCGCTTATACGCCGGATAGGGATTCAGCATGGTCTCGTGATTGCTGAGAAAACAGCTATCAAACACGTAGAGCCGATCTTGCAGGGTGATGTGATTGAGATCGGGCATGGCCAGCAGACGTAACAACGGACAGCGTATTTCACCGGTGCGGAATTGCTCTTCGAAGTCTTCGAGCTGATCCAGCAGTACGGGTACAAAATTAACCACGGCTTTGGTTTGAGGGTGCATCTCCAGATGATAGGCCATGTCGGTATAATCTTTAATGGCGTGCAGGTATACCCACGGCAATACAAATTCATTGGTGACATAATCCCGGTAATCCGGCTGATGCATATGCCATAACAAGATGAGATTCAGTTTTTTCATGACGAAGTGGCGCTGTCCCTTGGAAATTATTATTATTATTATCGGAATGTATCGCGTGACTGCTGAGGCGGACTTTGCTGCTGACAATTGCCAATAATCCCGCTTGCTGAATCGACGTATTTATTCATAGATGCTTAGACTTTATGGATTTGCTGCCCCAACATCTCCGGCGTGATTAATGTAATGCCTCTCGCAGTCACGTGGAATTGCTTGCGATCCGCTTCCGGATCAAAGCCGACGGTCAGACCTTCCGGGATTTTACATTTTTTCTCAACCACTACCCGCCGTAATTGCGCATGCCTGCCAATGACGACATCGGGAAGAATCACCGAGTCTTCGATGCTGCTGAAACTGTTGACCTTGACATTGGAGAACAATAGCGAGCGGCGCACGGTCGCGCCGCTGATGATGCAGCCGCCCGATACCGATGAGTCCAGTGCTTGGCCGCGGCGGTTATCGTCGTCGAACACGAATTTGGCCGGCGGTAATTGTTCTTGATGCGTCCAGATCGGCCAATCGGCATCGTATAGATTGAGTTGCGGGGTGACGCCGACCAGATCGATGTTGGCTTCCCAGTAAGCATCAATGGTACCGACATCGCGCCAATAGGGAATCCCCGAAGCCATATTGACGCAACTGCTCTGAAACCGGTGCGCAAACACGCGATAGCGGGGTACCAGGTAAGGGATGATATCCTTGCCGAAATCATGTGAAGAATCCTGGGTTTGATGATCGCGGATTAATTGTTCATAAAGAAATCTGGCGTTAAACACATAAATGCCCATGCTGGCCAGTGCTTTGTCCGGTTGACCGGGAATGGCTGCGGGGTTGGCCGGTTTCTCGGCGAAGGTGGTGACTTGCCAGGCATCGTTGACACCCATGACGCCGAAAGCCTTCGCATCTTCCAGCGGAACTTCGAGACAGGCAACGGTCATATCCGCCTGTTTTTCAATATGCTCCGCCAGCAGTTTGCTGTAATCCATTTTGTAAATGTGATCGCCGCCGAGAATCAGCACGTACTTCGCATCGTGACGCTGCATGATGTCGACGTTCTGGAAAACCGCATCGGCGGTGCCTTGGTACCAGGTTTCATCAGCGGTGCGCTGTTGCGCGGGCAGCAGCTCGACGAACTCCTTGAAACGTCCATCGAGGAAGCTCCAGCCGTGCTGGATATGACGAATCAGACTCTGGGCCTTATACTGCGTCACGACGCCGATGCGCCGCACACCGGAATTGACGCAATTCGACAGCGGAAAATCGATGATGCGGAATTTGCCGCCAAACGGCACTGCCGGCTTGGCGCGCCAGCCGGTCAGCTGATGCAAGCGGCTGCCGCGGCCGCCGGCCAATATCAATGCCAAGGTATCATGTCTGACATGATTATAGGAGGAGCTGATTTTGTACTCGGCTTGAGACTCATCGGCGGGTGATCTTTGCTGACTATCCATAGCAATAATTTCCGTTCGGATTGACAGTAATATGGTATCGCATTTAGTGCTTCCTCAGCTATTTGTTTCATTTTAATTATCTATTGTCCCGGAACAGACAGGCTATAATTCATCACATTTTTTACAGGCTCATGACGTCGTGAAAGCTCAACCCAAAACTCATCCGTTACAAACCGCTTTGCTGCATGCACGGCTTCATGATCCTTTCAGTTATTTAGGATGGCATCGCCAGCATGGGCAAACGGTGGTGCGGGTTTTTCGTCCGCATGATGCCCATGTCTGGATCAAGACCGCGATCGGATTCGAGCCGATGCAATGCATACATTCCGAAGGAATTTTCGAATGGTCGGGCGAGTCGATGCCGGCGATGCCGTATCGATTGCGTGCGGAACAAAAGGGAAATACCGCCATTGTCTATGAAACCTACGATCCGTATGCGTTTGCGCCGCAAATTTCCGATCACGATTTGTACCTGTTCAACGAAGGCAAGCTGTGGCAGGCGTATCGCACGCTCGGCGCGCATCAGGTCAGCAATGCCGGTATTACCGGCACGCGCTTCGCGGTGTGGGCGCCGAATGCCGAACGGGTGAGCGTGATTGGCGATTTTAACCGCTGGGATGGCCGGGTGCATCCGATGAAGGTGCATCATGCCAGCGGCGTTTGGGAATTGTTCATTCCGGAATTGCCGCCCGATTCGCTGTACAAATTTGAAATCCGCAACCGTGACAGTGGCGCGATTATGATCAAAACCGATCCGTACGCACGGCGTTGCGAGATACGTCCGCACACAGCGGCGCTGACAGCCGCCGATAACGCTTACAATTGGCAAGATGCTGGCTGGATCAGTCAGCGCAATCACTGGGATTGGCTGCATGCGCCGCTGAACATACTTGAACTGCATGCTGGTTCGTGGAAGCGCCATCCCGGCGGGCGTTTTTATTCTTACCGTGAACTGGCCGAGCATTTACTGTCCTACGTTCTCGACATGGGTTACACCCACATCGAATTGCTGCCGGTGTCCGAGCATCCGCTCGATGAATCGTGGGGCTATCAGACTACCGGGTACTTTGCCGTGACCAGCCGCTACGGCACGCCGGATGATTTCCGTTTTTTCGTCGATGCGTGCCATCAAGCAGGGATTGGTGTGATTCTCGATTGGGTGCCGGCGCATTTTCCGCAAGATCGTTTCGCATTGGCGCGGTTCGACGGCACGGCTTTATACGAACATGAAGACCCGCGCCTGGGTTTTCATCACGATTGGGGCACGTATATTTTCAATTTCGGCCGTAACGAAGTGAAATCGTTTTTGCTGTCGAGTGCGCATTTTTGGTTGTCGGAATTTCATCTCGACGGCTTGCGCGTCGATGCGGTGGCGTCGATGCTGTACCTCGATTATTCGCGCAAAGAGGGCGAATGGTTGCCGAATCAATACGGCGGGCGGGAGAATCTGGCGGCGATCGACTTCCTGCGCGAACTCAATGTGATGGTACATGCGGAATTTCCAGGCGCATTGACGCTCGCGGAAGAATCAACCGCTTGGCCGGGCGTGTCGCGGCCAACGTATACCGGCGGCTTGGGATTCTCGATGAAATGGAACATGGGCTGGATGCATGACACCTTATCGTACCTGCACCAAGACCCGATCTTCCGCCGCTATCATCACGATCAACTGACGTTCAGCCAACTGTACGCGTACAGCGAAAACTTCGTGCTGCCGTTTTCGCACGACGAAGTGGTGCATGGCAAAGGCTCGCTGCTCAACAAAATGCCCGGCGACGACTGGCAGAAATTCGCCAACGTGCGATTGTTGCTGACGTTTCAAATGACCTGGCCGGGGAAGAAACTCAATTTTATGGGAAATGAATTCGCGCAGCGGCAGGAATGGCGTGTCAACGGCGAGCTCGACTGGGGATTATTGCAGCAACCGTTGCACGCTGGGGTGCAAAAGGCGGTGCGCGATTTAAACCACTGTTACAAAACGATTCCGGCGTTGCATCAGTTGGAGTTTACCGCCGATGGTTTTCAATGGATCGATTGCCAGGATGTCGAACAATCAGTCATCAGCTACCTGCGGCGCGCCAAAGACGGTTCATTTGCCGTGGTCGTGCTCAACTTCACCCCGGTACCGCGGACCGGTTATCGCATCGGCGTACCCGCCAGCGGCGCATACCAGGAAATCTTCAACAGTGATTCGGCGTATTACGGCGGCAGCAACCTCGGCAACCTCGGCAAGATCGCCAGCGTTCCCATGCCGTGGATGGGATTTACCGACTCGATCGCGATTACGTTACCGCCGCTGGCGGGGGTTATTTTTTCGTTGAATGATAGTAGTGCGCCTGACGGTATCGGTGGTTTAGCAAGTCATTAAAATAAGCAGCTTTATGGAAATGGTTCACTTTTTAAGCTATATGGCTAATTTTAGTTAAGCTCAGGAGAAGACAATGAAAATCAAATTAACGATACCAGACGAACTACCTCACGGACACGGTGCATCTTTCAAGAAAGGAATCGCAGATGCTCTTATTGAGTCTGCGAGATCGGGATTGTCTCATACACCGGAAGGGCATAATGAAAGTAGAGAAAAAGGACAGGTTGTTGGAAAAGAAATTGCAAAACGTGTTTCAGAAATTGTGAAGCCATAACTTTATTGTCCATCATAAGGTTAAAACCACCGGCTTCAGCCGGTCAGCTTTAGCTGCGAGAATATGCCACACAGGAGGTGTGGCATGGATTATAGATATGGAAGTCATACGGTTTATCAGATTGAATATCATTTTGTATGGGTAACGAAGTATAGATATAAGATTCTGAAGGGAGAAGTAGCAGAACGAGTACGAGAGTTGGTTCGTCAGACGTGTGAAGCATTTGAAATCGGAATTGTACAGGGTGTAGTAAGTAAGGATCATGTGCATATTCTGGTGAGTTGTCCGCCGGAGATGGCTCCGAGTGAGATCATGAGGCGGCTAAAAGGACGAACATCGAGCTATCTGTTTGAAGAATTTCCTCACTTGAAGAAGCGGTACTGGGGAAGGCATTTTTGGGCGCGAGGGTATTTCTGCGTGACAGTAGGTCAGATGACAGAAGAGATGATCAAACAATATTTGGAGCATCATTTTGAGCCAAATCCAAACGACAATTTTAAAATGGAGCCGGAATAAGACGCGTCGTTTAGTCGACGCGTATCCGGACTTTCAGTCCGTAACTCAAACCCACCGGCTTTAGCCGGTGGTTGTTTAGTAGTGCACTACACCGAACAGACCAATACTCATGGATGAAAAAGTTGAGGTGATTCATACGATTGTTCTAGCAACAATCCTTGTCGCAATTGCAATTTCAATGGTTGGATGTGCTGCATCTAGAAGCACAGCACAGCATGCTTCAGCAGATGTTTCGACCCAATATATGTATCCAATGACTGCGGAGCAGGCAGACAAAGTTATCACTGAAGCAATGAATTATCAATTTCCCGATGCCCCCATTCTACGAGTAGAGTTACCGTATAAGGGATATTTTGTCACTCGGCGATTTCTGTTGGATTCTCAGGATTTTACGGCGAGGATGATTCTTGCAAAAGGAATTGACCAAAACGGAAAGACTGTTAGCGGCTTTTATTTCGAGGTACTAGACGCGGGTACGATGCCGATCAGTGGGTCGATTCGAGCCTCCAGTTTGTTCGACAAAATTATCGAAATTGCAAACAATATTTCTAAACCAATTTTGATTGCTCGTTAAGGGCGAGTTCGAAAATCAGAATAAGAGTCAAGTCTTGACATTATCGTGCAATTTCCAATCCCAGCATTATTAAAATGGGTCATCTTCTAAAAATCGCAGCGTAGTTACGCTGATTTGAGTTGTTTATGAGGGGTAGCGGTTTCTCAGTGTGATCACAAATACCCCACCGGTATTGCATCCACGTGATCGGATATCGGTATCAGAGTATTCGCAAAACAGATTACGCCGCCATGTCCTACCGGGGTGTCGAGGTTCTCGAGCATGCTAAATCCTCTGAATTTCATATTGTGAAGTGCTGCCGATTTTTTGATTTCGATGGGGTAGAGCGTTCCGTTCTCTTCAATGAGCAGATCGACTTCCCGCTTTTCCTTGTCGCGGTAAAAATAGATTCGAGGAGTGCGGCTATGATGCAGGTAGGATTTGATGATTTCCGCGATAACCCAGGTTTCCAATATCGCGCCGGACATTGCGCCGCGCTCCAGAACATCGGCATTCAACCAACCGGTCAAGTAGGCGCACAGACCGGTATCCATGAAATACAGCTTGGGTGTTTTGACCAGCCGTTTGGTGCGGTTGTTAAAATAGGGCTGGAGTAAATAGACAATGCCGGAGGCGTGCAGCACATTCAGCCACGTTTTAATCGTTACCTCGCTGACGCCGGTATCCCGCGCCATATCCGCATAATTGATGAGTTGGCCGGTGCGAGCGGCGGCAATTTGCATGAATTTGTGAAAAGCGGCGGTATCGTTGATATTCAGATACTCCCGCACATCGCGCTGGATGTAGGTGGAAACGTAGGAGCTGTAGAATTGTTCCCAGTGCTGATCACTATGATGCGCCACCATGTCCGGGTACGAGCCGCGCCATATCTTGTGATAAGCCTCCGGCACGGTGAGCGGTTTTGCGGTTTTCTGGCGGGATTTGAGTTGCGCCAGATCGGGCAGAAATGGCGAGTCATCGCTACGGCCCTGTTCTTCCGCTAATGAAATACCTTGCAGTTGCAGCAGCGCAACGCGTCCCGCCAGAGATTCCGTGACATTCTTCATCATGTCGAATTGCTGCGATCCAGTGAGCCAAAACAGCCCATTTTGTTTAGTTTTATCGACCGTCATTTTGATGTAAGGGAATAGATTCGGCGCATACTGCACTTCATCAATCAGAACCGGGAGACTGAGTCTGTCCAGGAAGCTTGCCGGGTCTTGCTGCGCGGCCATGCGTAGGGAAAGGTCATCTAGCGTGATATAAGTGCGCGATGGTGCCCGGATATCTTGCAAAAGCGTGGTTTTGCCAACCTGGCGAGGACCGGTCAGTAAAATGACCTTAAAGCGGGCGCTCGCTTCCAGAATCGATTTCCCAAGGGTGCGTGTGATATTTTTATCCATATTCCGGCTAATCCAAAGTCAGACTTCAGAATAGTCAGGAAATGATCCTGTGTCAATCTGAGTAGCGGTTGGAGCTATTACGATGGGCTGAATTAATAGTGCGGCGCATCAAACCTATGGATTTTGCTATCGAATCTCGGAAGGATTGTGAAGTGATTAGGGTGTGTGGTCATGTGCCGGTTTTGTAGATACCGTCTTTCAAGTCAAGCAATTTTTGGATAGTTTGGGTGATAAGGGAGTTGTGTTTTTATAACGCCGAAGCACAAGTGCACCAGCTTACGCATAGCAGCTCCGATAGCGGACATTTTGGATTTGCCTCTGGCGAGTAACCGTTCATAAAGCGCCTTGACATGAGGATTGTATTGTGTGGCGACCACTGCTGCCATGTATAGCACGGCTCGCACTCGCGCCGGACCCGCCTTCGACAATCGGGCCCGGCCCAGCACAGTGCTTCCAGACTGCCGTTTTACGGGCACTAAACCCAAATAAGCTGCCACTTGTTCGGCAGATTCGAAACGGTTGCCGTGCATGATCGCCAGGAGGTTATTTCCCACTCGCTCACCTACTGCCGGAATACTGGTCAGCAGAACCATATCCCGCTTCAGACCGGGATGCCTGTCGATGTGATCGTCTATCGCTTGTTGCAGCCGTTTCAATTCTGCTTCAAGAAAGGCGATAGATTGAGCGATAGACTGGACAATCAGTTCAGGCGTCTCGATAGCTTCGCTCTTTTCTTGCCGGTTCAATTCTCGGTGCAAATCATCCGCCACCGCATTACGCCGGGCTAGTAGTGCTTGTAATGCACGGACTTCCACCGATGGCGGCTGCCATGCCGCAGGCTTGAGCAGCGCTCCATATTTCGCCAGTACAACACTATCCACACCATCCGTCTTAGTGCGTATCCCCAAGCCTCGACCAAAATCTTTAACTTGTGCCGGATTGATGATCGAAACCATTACCCCAGCATCTACTAAAGCCAAAGCAGCTTGCTCGTGATATACGCCAGTGGCATCCATTACCACGTGCAGTTGCGCAGCCGACACACCTTGTTTGGCCGCCCACTCCAACAGTGCGCTCACGCCTGCTTTAGTGTTGGGAATGACCTTGGATTTACGTTTATCACCTGCTTCGTTAAGTAAAAGGCAACAATCCAATTTGGCCTTGGCAATATCCATACCGAGATAAAACATGATGTTCTCCTGTTACAATATTTACCAACCTCGCCCACTTGCCTTGTGCATGCAGGGTTTATCCCTTGGCTACCGTTCAGTGTCTGTGCTGGCGTGGAAGATGAGAAGGAAGGCTTGATCTACAGAACAAGGTCTTGCCTTAAGGGTGGACACAAGCTGCCTTCAACTCGGGTAGTGGTAGCTAACCACTACGAAAAGAAAGATACAAGGGTTTGATGATTTTTACCACGCCAGTGTCAATTTATCCAGAACCGTGAGTATATTGCAACCTTCCGCTCCGGCCTGATGTTGGAGCGATCACCGGAAATAAGGCAGAAAACCCCCTGTATTCTGGCGATTGAACTAAACCATCCCGTGAATAATCCCATCTATCGTTTTGATAAACGATCACAAATGTCCTAGTCCTAAAGCAGGAATGATTGACTATGGCATTAGCCGGCTAGCGAGCCTAGAATGAACGTATCTTTAATTAATATAATTTCTTTCAATAGCTTAATCGTTAATGATGTAAACGGTTTGGCGGAATGATTTGTGACGGGAGCATAAAATGGCACGAATACTGGTTATCGTATTACTATTGATCAGCCCGAATGTATCGGCGTTTTCAATCGAATGGCTGCCCCTGGTAACCACCGAGAAAAGCGGTAATCCTTTAAATATCGGCGGTAACCCGATTCTGGAATACCGGAACGCTGGAAAAGGCGGAATCGACTGGACAGTAACCGGCGACGGCCCCACCGGTGGACGGGGCATACGCGAATTATGGCTGTTTGACGATTCAGCAGCCGGTATTCCGGGAACCAGCCAGGCGACCACCACATTTTCCGTCGTCAGCAATGCGGTCGGCTTTGTCATGGCAGGCGATCACAATGACGGCTTTGCGCAATTCCTGGTCGACGGCATCGATGTCGGCACCTTCGATATGTATCGCACCGGAAACCGGATTCTGGCAGTCACCGGATTGGATTTCATGGCGCACACATTGACTATCGTGCAACTCGGCGAACACAACCCTAATTCAACCAAAGGCGATGTTGCGATTTTTGGCGGTGCTGCGTTTAACACGCCGATTGCCGCCATTCCGGAACCGCAAACCTACGCAATGCTGCTGGCCGGTTTAATCCTGCTGGTTTCCATGACGTGTTATCAAAAGCAACGCGTCTGACCGGTTTAACCTCCCTGTCTCGATATCCCCGTCACCCGGCGGGGAGGCGCTTCAAATCCGAAACATCGCACCGCTTCCAGCTTATTCCAATCGATAATATTCCCGAGATTTCCACAGTCCGCTGTCTCTCCGATTAAACTTGTCCACAAAACACGTACGTTATCGGTCACTCATCGTGCCGCGTGCCGACACCGAAGTCCGTGAATCGCAATGCCGAAAAATACCAATGCATCAAAACATAACGGTTTTTATAGAAAAATCGTCTTATGTTAACATTGCCCCGGTTTGCAGCATGCCTTTTCAATTTCAATTCGATTGAGTGATTGAACAAAAGCGATGGAACAACAGAAAAAGAAAGATTTTTTTATTAGCTACAACAGAGCTGATGAAGAAAAAGCAATCTGGATCAATTGGAAACTGAAAAGTAGCGGTTATACCACTGTCATCCAAGCGGAAGATTTTGGTCCGGGAAATAACTTTGTACTGGCCATGCAAAAGGCAGCGACTGAAGCAATACGCACGATCGCGGTATTGTCTCCCGACTATTTACAGTCACAATTTACCGCCCCTGAATGGGCTGCGGCGTTCGCGCAAGATCCGATGGGCGAGCAACGAATATTGATTCCGGTAAAAGTGCGGCCTGTTGAGTTAACGGGTTTGTTAAAGGCTATTGTCTATATCGACCTAGTGGATATCGATGAGGAAGAAGCGGAAGCCCGCTTACTGTCCAAAATTCAGAATATAGCAGGTAGGCCACGTCCTGTTTTCAAAAAATCAGAATCGCCCGCTGTATCTAAAATAGCACCACAATACGCATCCAATCAGGCAGAGCAGCAACTCGGACAAATTAACCGGAAAAAGCACCGAGATCACTTGGCGATACAGATTTTACAAGATGAAAACCGTAAAACGCACGGTTTTTTGATTTCGGGAGAGCAGCAAGAATGCCCGGAAGACATTCGTTTTAAATTGTCGTACTTATTACAAGAAGATTTGATCAATCATCATTCGAAACCGCCTGAGATCCAGCGATTGCGAACCGAGAAAAGCGCCTTGTTTGGAAAATCGGCAAAGCAATTTCTATGGGAATTATTAGCGAAGCATCTCCTGTGCGAGCCCGAGAAAGCTGCAATCGAGCTGCGCTTGAGCCAACTGGATAGACATCACCTCTTTTTCAGGGAATTACCCAGTGATGAGTCCGGCAATCAGCATTTTCTGGTTGAGCTACTCTCGGCATGGTCGGATTTAACATTGGCTGCCACGTCTCACAGTCATTTTTTATTGTTGATTCATGCCGCCGAGAACAGCGGCAATTCCCTGTTCAGGTGGTCATTCCTTGCTAAGCGTAAGCCTTCCTGGCGTGATCAAATTGAATCGTTGCTTAAACAACATGTAGTTACTGACGCGTTGTTGCCCGAATTTCATTCACCCAGTAAAAAGGAAATACGCGATTGGATGGGGTTACACATTGAAGAAAGCACATTGCGCGATGACATCGAAGAATTATTGACGGAACAATTTCTAAAGAACGATTCCATTCCTCTCGGGAAATTTAAAAAAGCTGCGTTGCCTCTCCTCAAAAAACACTACTCACAATAAGAGCAAACCATCATGTCGATTATTTTAGAACCGCATTATTACTCGGGCCGGGGCAAGGATTTGAAGCCGGCGAAATGGCAGGATTTACCTGGATTCAATCCGGATGATTTAACGCATCCTAAAGATTACCTGGCCCCGCCGGATTGGCTTCCGCCGTCAATGTAGCGCTGGAATTGGGCATGCCGCTGCTGCTGACCGGTGAACCGGGTTGCGGCAAATCGCAGTTGGCATATAGCCTGGCGTGGGAACTGGATCATCCGCAAAATCCGGGCGGTTCTTGGCAAAAGCCGCATACGTTTACGGTCAAATCGGATACGCAAAGCCGCGATTTGTTTTATCATTTCGATACCTTGGGGCGGTTCCGCGCCAGCCGCCGTGATGGCGATAATGACGACCCGCGCCGTTTCTTGCGTTTTGAAGCGCTAGGTGTGGCGATTTTGCAAGCGCTCGGTCGTTCTGATCGACGAAATCGACAAAGCGCCGCGCGAGGTGCCGAACGAAATCGAACGCATGACCTTCGATATTCCCGAGCTGTTTGAAACCGGCCGCAAGAAAACCACGGTGTCGCTGCAAGATTCCAAGATGCGTCCGATCGTCATTATCACCAGCAACCGCGAGCGCGAATTGCCGGATGCGTTTCTGCGCCGTTGCGTTTACTATCATCTTGAGCTACCGGCATTCCGCAGCAAAGCGGCGGCGATGTCACCATCGAAAGCATTATCGAGCAACGCTTAAATATCAAGATTCCTAACGAAGAAGCCGTGCCGAATCCGCAGAAAAGCGCATGGGCTGCCAGCATTTCGTTTTTCCATTTTTTGCGCAACGAAGGGCAATTGGATAAGCAACCGTCGATTGCCGAATTGCTGAACTGGATGCAATTGCTGCAAAAACGCAGCCAACGGCTGAACGAAACGCCGCACCTGACCAACGCCGCATGGCTGGAGGTATTTACCGCCAGTGCTGCCGTTACCCTGCTGAAACACAAGGAAGATCAGGATCGCATTCACGCATTGATCGGACGCTGAAAAGATCAACCGGCATCTTGAACCGGCCAACGCCGTGAATACTGCCAGACTCTATTCCCGCATCGACGAGCTGGGCGCGTTACTGCGCGCCGCAGGCATGGCGCATGGCGCATGGCGTTGACGTGTGGCTGTCGGTCGCTCGCTTACTTAAGCAATTGGAAGAGCGGGGCAAGCTGCCCAAAGATGAAAAAGATTTAGCTCCGCTGCTCGGGCCGTTGTTTTGCCGCAACCCGGAAGAGCAAGCGCGATTCCCGGTATTGTTCGAACAATGGTTGAACCCTGAAACGCAATCGGTGTTGGAAACGGTGAACCGCACCGCCGCGCCGGGCCGCGATGCTTTGCTGGCAGCGCAAGCTGCCGTGCAAAAAACGCAGAAACATTGGGTCATGGGCGGTATTGTAGTGTTCGTCTGCCTGCTGGCTGTGCTGATTGTCAATTGGTCGGATTGGTTCCGGCCAAAACCGGTTGAAGTTCCTGCCAAAGTAGAACCACCGAAGCCAGTACAAACGACACCGCCAATCGTGCGCCGTAAGCCGCAACCGGGCACGGCCACCGTTGTCATTGTTGATCGTGTTGAACCGCGTCCGCAACCGCAACCGGATTACGTCCAGCAAGATTGGCAGCACGTTGTGCGCAATGTCGGCTGGGTGTTATTTGCTTTGCCGTGGTTGCCGGTGCTCGGATTTCTGGCTTGGCGCTACCGGCGCAATGTCGTATTGCAGCGGCAAGGCGAATCTGCCGACGATTTGCTGCGTCATTTTCATTTCGATCGCGTGCTGCAACCATTTTTCGGCGGCGCTCAGTCCGAACGGGCATTACGCGAATTGCACGCCGCGCGGTTGGAACCGACGCAGCGGCTGCATGTTTCCGCCACGGTCGATGCCACCGCGCGCAACGGCGGTTATTTTCAGCCGGTTTACCGTAATCGCCGCATTGCGCCGGAACATGTGTTGCTGGTGCGCAGCCAGGGTCGCGGCGATCAACAAGCGGCGCTGGCGGAGGAATTGGAAAAACGCTTCAAGGCATTGGGCTTGTCGATCAAAACCTACCGTTTTCGTGACGATCCGCGCTGGCTGGTGCAATGGGGCGATGACAACGGCCAGGCGAAATACTACCAATTGCATCAACTGGCTGCGCGACATGAAGGCGCGCGCTTGCTGATCGTCAGCGAAACGGCAATTCTGTTTCATCCGTATAGTGGCGAGATCCGCTCCTGGCTCGATGATTTTACCCCGTGGCGCGACAAGGTGTGGCTGCAACCGCGCGATGCCAGTAATGCGCACGCCGCATTGCTGGCGCAGCACCGATTTCTGATGTTGCCGCTGATGCAAGACAATCTGCCGCAACTGGTCGAACACCTGACCAAACCGCAGCCGCAGAAATTGTTGCCGCGATTGCCGCAGACTTTGCCGCTGCTGCTGCGGCAACTGGAACAATTCCTCGGTACCAACGGTTTACGGCTGCTGTGCGCCGTAGCAATCTATCCAAAACCGCATTGGTCATTGACGCAGGCGCTCGATTATTTGCTGTTTGGTGGTTTGAATACGCCAACACTGACCGCCGATCCACCGCAACGGCGCGAGCAGCGGCTGGCGCGTTTGAGCCGATTGCCGTGGTTGACGCATGCCTACTTGCCGGATTGGTTGCGCGAATTGCTGTTGCTCGGTATGGATCGCCATGAGCGTGTGCAAGTGACGGAAGTGTGGCAGCGCTTGTTCCATCAGCACACCGGCCGGGACAGTCCGCAATCGCTCAGTCTCGAAGTGAGAAGCCCGTCCAAGCTGCAACTGCAAGTCAAGTTCGACGACTGGCGCGCCATTTCCAAGGATACTGCGATCAATGATCCGATTTTCGCCAATATCCTGCGCGGCGGCAAGCTGGGGTTGCTCGATTTCCGCATCCCGCAAGCCCTGGCCAAGCTGCTGCCGCAAAACAATCAATCGCTGTTATTACGTCCGGGAGTGATCGCCTTGCTGTGGGCATTGCTCGCGAGCGGAACGCTCACTGCGGCATGGCATTACGCCGGTCAGCACGCATTCATCGACTATCAGCGCAACCAACAGATGCAGCACAATATGCAGTGGCCGGTAACGCTCAGCCATCACTCGGATACGCAAGCGTTGATGACGGCATTGCAAACTAAACAACCACCGGCTTTAGCCGGTGGTTGTTTAGTGCTATTGCTGGCGATGGCCGTTTGTCCAACGATTTTTGCGCAAAGCAAACCGGCGGAAGAACCTGCCACAACAGCAATCGAGATCAAATCGCGCGGCAAGCTGACCGCCGAGAAAAAAAACAGAGTCAGGCATTGGCGCAAACCTGCCGTACCGAAGCTGGGCAAGCGCCAACGATGGTGGTGATTAAGCCGGGCCAATTTCAGATGGGATCAGCAGACGGTGATGCCGATGAGCAGCCGGTGCATGCGGTGACAATCCCGAAACCATTTGCCATCAGCCGTTGCGAGATTACCGTCGGGCAATTCCGGCAGTTTGTTGAGGATGCACACTACCAAACCACGGCTGAAAAAAGCGGCAAAGGCTGTAATATTTGGAATGTTGAGAGAAAAGAAGCAGAACAATTGCCGGATCGAAATTGGAAAAATCCTGGTTTCAAGCAAAGCGATGATCATCCGGTGGTGTGCGTGTCATGGGACGATGCGCAAGCGTATGTGAAATGGCTGTCGCATCGCACCGGCGCAGCGTATCGCTTGCCAACGGAGGCCGAATGGGAATACGCCACCGCAACAGCACGCTATTATCAAGATGACCTGCAGTGCGATTACGCCAATGGTTTAGGTCAGGAAGGAAAGTCTATTGCCGATTCTGTCTGGGTATTGGCGGAGTGTTCCGATGACCATGTTTACACCGCGCCGGTGGCAAGTTACGCCGAAAATCATTTCGGGTTATTCGACATGCTGGGTAACGTCTGGGAATGGAAGCAGGACTGTTGGCATGGCAATTACAACAACGGACCGGGTGACGGTTCGGCATGGCTGGAAAAAGACAGCGGCGATTGTGGCCGCCGGGTGGTTCGCGGCGGTTCGTGGATCATCTTCAGGCCTCAGCTCGTGCGGTCGGCTAACCGGGTCAGGAACGGCGCCGGTGAGGCCTACAGCTACCAGGGTTTTCGGATCGCCAGGGATTTTTGATCTTTGTTCTTTGTGCTTTTGTTCTTTGCGGGGTGCAGGGGCGTAGCCCCTGCGGTTTTTTGGGGGTGTAGGGTTAACCCAGCAGGCGGGCTTTTTTTCGTTGCGCCTTGAGAACAGTGACTGCTTTTTTATCGAATGACACAAATTCCGTGCCTCCAAGGCTCGCGCCTGAAAAAGCGATGATGCCATCGGCAAAATCCCCGCCTTGTTCAAATACTGTCAGCCCCAGTTCAATGGCCGGCATATCGCACACTACATTTTTGCTCCGGATCAACAAGCGGATAGCCTTTACGATATCGGCATCGGTGAATTGATAAGCACGTTGGAGTACCCAGACAAATTCACACAGTGTGGTCGATGAAACCGCAATCCGGTGCGCTTTGCGTAGCACGTCAGCGGCAAGCTGCGCTTGTTGCGCGTCATCCTGGACGCAGGCACGCACCAGCACGTTGGTGTCCGCTGTGATATTCACCGGCGGGCAGCCCAGCTCTGCGCGATGATCTCGTTCATGTCATCGATGCTGACCACGGGCGTATCGGGTTTATGCAAACAGGCAATAAAATCGCTCACATTGCCATCTTGGATATGGCTGCCGATGGTTAACGTGCCATCGGGCAATTTATGTACTTCCACTTGCTGACCGGGCGCCACCCCAAGGTGCTTGAGCAAATCCTGCCGCAATGTGATTTGCCCTTTTGCGGTTACAGTTAATGTTGGCATTAGACACTTCCCCTTCGTATAAAGTAAGGAAATTATGCCTTACCAATCCGGCAAATACAATGACGGATTTAATGGATCTTAGAAAACCGGTGGATGGCGCTGCGCTTATCGACCCTACTCAGTTCACAGTTGAACCGGGATGTGAATCTAATCTCAATCAGTGCTCGCTACTGATTTCAGAGGTTTCTTGTTGCCGGTCACTGTCAAAATAGCGTTGTTTGATCCGCTCGACATATTGCACGAGATTTTGCTTGGCAAGGCCGTGTTCTTTCAGCGGTGATTCAATCGGGCAGCCGATGATGTTGATCAGCAATCCGAACGCCGAGGCATCGAGGGTGGTGGGTTTGCCGCCGAAGAAATAGGGCTGATCGCCCAGCGATACCGCCAATGCATCGATATCTTGTTTGCCGAGGGCAAAAATTTCTTGCGGCTGGTGGCGGCCGGTACCGTGTCCGTAAATTTGCCGCTGGATTTTTTTGCGCGTGCGGCTGGCGGCAATATCGCGAATGATCGGCGGTAACGATCCGAATATCGCTTGTTTGTTGATTTGCCAATTTTCTTCGGTGTACTGCCAGCGCGAATACAATGCCGCCCAAAACAAATGTTCTTCCAATAAGCGCTGCAATGCGGTCGATGATGCGAGCTCGACAGCGGATAATTCCCGATCCAAATCGATGTAATGCGTTTTCAGATAATCGACGATAAAGCGCGAATCCCCGATTGCGGCGCCATTGTCCTCGATATACGGCAATTTGCCTTTGGGTGCGCCGAGCGGCAGCGACGGCTTGAGTTCGTAGGGGATTCCGGCCATGCGCAAGTAGGTTTCGACTTTGCAGCAAAACGGACTTAAATTCGGGATGTCCCAGGTGCGTCTGAATTGATAGAGTTTGAGCATGCTTACGATCCTTTTTGATTATTACTTGTTGAGTGCAAGCGACTTTACCTTTTTTGCTTGCGAATTGCAAGTGTATGGTTTACAGTGCATGTATCTCTTTTTACGATACGAAGACCGATGACCGGCGAATTGGATAAATCAGATTTTGAACGATCGTGTTGCCCGGTTGCTTGCGCGCTGGACCAGCTCGGCGATAAATGGACATTGTTGATTATCCGCGATTTATTGTTGGGAAAGAAACGTTACCAGGAATTTCTGGCATCACCCGAGCGGATCGCGACCAATATTCTGGCTGACCGATTGAAGAAACTGGAAGCGAAGGGATTTGTGGTGCAACGCGCTTATCAGCAAAATCCGGTGCGCTATGAATATGCGCTATCCAAGAAGGGAGAGGATCTGGGGCCGGTTCTGCAGGCATTAGCGGCTTGGGGTAAAGCCTATTATCCGGGCAGCAAGGTTTTTGAAGCGGCCAAACCGGAACCGGCGAATGAATAAGCAATCAGCATCCCGGTTTCCCGGGATGCTGGCTTGCACGATATTAAAGCGGTGATCCGGAAGTTCCGTCTTCAACGCGATGGCGCTGCGCCGAAGCTGCGTTATTCTCCAAAGTCATGATGCGGGATTCCAGCCGTGCAATCAATGCTTTTGTGTCCGGCGATTCAACCGGGGTTTGCGGTTTCGGTGGGGATGCACGTGTTTCCAGGTTTTCCACACGAGTTTGCAACTGCTGCGGCAGGTCTTCCGCTTCCGGGCCGGCAAGATGCGTGAATTCGACGCTGTCTTCATAAGGCTCGCGCGTGGTGCCCGTGGCTTTAACGATGAAACCAGCCAGCAGGCCGCCGGTAATGGCAATGAACAAGGTGATTACGATACCGTTGAATTGCGCGATAGCAATATCCGGCACAACCAAAAAAGCGCTCATGCCGCCCAACAGCCCCGGCATACCGTGCAAATTATGCACGCCGCAGGTGTCGACGAGCTTGAACCGGGATTCCAGCATCGGCTGCAGGAAAACATAACCCAAAACGGAAACAACTCCCGCTAGTAAACCAATGCCGAAGGCGCCGCCGGGAGAGACCACGTCGCAAACGGAGCCGATGGCGACACCGCCCGCCAACGCTGCATTTGCCATATCGACCATGGAGGTTTTGCCGCCATGCAGCTTGGAGCTCAAGAAGTAGGTGGCGATTGTTGCGCCGCAAAGTGCCAGTAACGTATTGGCAACGGTTTGCGGCATATTTTCCAGGGGCACCAAGGCGGTGGCAAAACTCGGCCAGAATAACCACAGCACCATGGAACCGAGCATCGCGAAGCGGTCGGAAGTATGATCCGATTCAATCGGCTTGCTGCGTTGGTACGCGGTGGTTAATACTATCGACATGCTAAGTCCGAAATACGCGCCAAACGCATGGATGACAATCGACCCGGCAGTATCCTGGAATCCCGTGGTGTATCCGATGGCGTCATCGAGCACCAGCCATTCATTCAATAAATAGAGCGGCACCACCAGCAGCGCCAGCAGGGCATATTGAAAAACGCGTAAACGCCCGAGCACCGCGCCCATCGCAATCAATGCGGTGGCAACGGATAGTTCCGCATAAAGCAAGGCGTCGAGGGTATGCGGGGACAATTGGTGCCCGAAAATGCCATTGGCGCGAAGTAAGATGTAAAGCGGCAGACCGGTAGCGACCACCAGGTAAGTACCGGTGACGGCGCCGAATCCGTAGCGGCGCACGAATACCATTAAAAAGCCAAAACCGATCAGCAGCATGGCGAGAATATGAATGATGAAATTATATTGCGCAACGACGCGAGCTTCGCTCAAAGCCGCGGGGGCTTCGGCGCTTACCCAACTGCTAAAACCCAGGAGCAGCAGACTCACTGCGCATTGCAGTGTCAAGCAAAAACGTTTATTCATGTTTTTTTCCTTAAGTTATTAATGATTCGGGTTAATTTATGACGAGTTTTGTTGACAGAGGCAATCCGGCAAGGCATTTACCCCTACCGGGAGTGTGAGCTTTAATCTCCCTGAGCGCAATAGGGAAATGTTAATTGGCAGTGATGGAGAGTTTTCCAGAAAACATGAATAACCGTATGCTTAAACGATTGGCTGCGTGCACGGGCGTGCGGTGAAATTTTCAACACGCTGCTGCGGCGTGATGTGGAATTTGGTGAATGAGTAACTGATGAAGCGCGCTAAGGAAATGCTGATTAATTGACTATACGAGCAAATTACTTCGTTGCACGGTACTCGCTCCCTCGCCTATCTTGTTGATATGTTTCGGTTGCTGCGTTCCGTTCGCCTCGTGCTTCATCTCGTTCGCCGAATTAATCAACATTTTCCTAACGGGCGCCGGTTACAAAGACCGGGCCGGTTGGTCAGCGGTGAAGTTCGCGATGGATGCCGCGTTTGAGCGCCTGGATCGCTTCTTCGATGCTGCCGGGCGCTTGCCGGTACGGACAGAAGATGTTTCTGGAGAGTTCACGCTGCGCATAGAATTGCCGCACCAGATCAATTTGCTGCCATTCCGCGACCCGGGGCTGCGCCCAGGTTTTATCGTCCCTGCCCAGCGCATATAATTTCCGTTCGTTGGTGGCGCAGCGGATTCCTTCATAACTGACATTGTTGGCACCAGCCGATGATTTGATGACAAGCGCGAACCGCACCACGCCGTCTTCGCCGATTCCGATCGACGTGGTATCGACGAAATAGCGGTTGCTGCTGGCTTCTCCGGCGTTAAATTCCAGCAGATTTTCCGGCGCTGGGTAGGAGGGGAACTGCGCTGCTTGTTCAACCCACGGTTTGTCGCTTTCGAATTCGTCCTTGAAAGGCGGTTTGGCGCAAGCCGACAGCGCGAGAATGCCAACGATTGCGCTGAGAATGAGCGGTTTCATACAGCGGTTAAATCATTCAACAGCGATGCGCGAATATCCGCGGCGACGATGTCAACGGTTGCTTGATACGCCGGATGATCGACTCCCATGCTCAACATCGCGCCTTGCCGCAACGCTCGAATCATGTCAGCGGTCAATTCGAATCGCAGAAAATGAACGGACGAGGTTTTTTCACTGTTTTCCCGTTCCAGGTCTTCGTCGGCAATGGCACAAACCGGTGGATGATCCGCCACCTTGACCCAGACTTTGTCTTCGATGCCGATCATTGCCGCCAATTGCGTAGCGCGCTCGCCGGGATCCGCGTACTCGATCATCATCGTGGCTTTCCAATTCTGTCCGTCCGGAATCAGCGGCGTGTAGGTTTCCAATTCGTGTACGATTTCCTCTTCCTGAAAAATCCGCTCGACGCGCAGCATCTCCTGAATTTGATAGCGAATCGTCAGTTCATCTTCGAATACCAGCGTGACGTGATCGCCAAGATGGATTTTGCGTGTTTTTTTATGCGCCATGACTTTGGCGCGGAAATCGTTGCGTACTTTGGAATAAGCCTCGAGCGTCATTAAGCTGTCGCGGGTAATGGCCGGCATTGTTCGATTCTCCGTAGTGGGTGAGTGAGCCGCCGCCGGATCGGCATCCGGTGCCGGCGTCAAACCGGAATCGGTGCCGTAAGCCATTCTCAGCAACGTCAGGGGATGCAGTTTCTGCGCTTTGCTTTCGCCGATTCCTTGTTCGATATGACGGGCGGCGATGGCGCAATCCGAGCTGATGTAATCCGGTTCGGCGGCCGCCATTTGTTTGAAGACCGGGCGGCCGATTTTCATCGAATCGGCATAATGTTCGCTTTTAACGCCCCAGGTGCCGTCATGGCCGGAACAGCGCTCCACGGCATTGACGGTGGTGTCCGGCACCAGTTCCAGGATGTCTTTGGTTTTTTTGCCGAAATTCTGCACGCGTTGATGGCATGGGATATGGTAGGAAATTTTACCGAGTGCTTGCTTGAAGTCGGTTTTGAGCAAATTGTCCTGATTCCGCAGCGCCAGATATTCAAACGGATCGAACATGGCGGCGGCGACGGCCTGGACTGTTTCGTCATGCGGGAATAACAACGGTAATTCCTGTTTGTACATCAGCGTGCAGGATGGCACCGCCGAGAGGATGGCGTAACCCTCCTGCGCCAGTTGGAATAAATACGGGATATTTTTATCCTTAAGTTTCTCAACGGTTTCCAGATCACCCAGTTCCAGCTTCGGCATGCCGCAGCAAGCTTCTTTCTCGACTAGACGAACCGGAATTTCATTGTGTTCCAGAATGTGCAACAAGTCGTGGCCGATGCCCGGTTCGTTGTAATTAACATAGCAGGTGGCGTAAATGGCGACTTTGCCGGGGGTGCGGGTACCGTTTTTGACCGGAAACGTATCGTTGGGCTTGGCGTTCGAGCGGAATTTTGTGGTCGCGTATTCGGGCAATTTCCGCTCGGCATGAATTCCCAGCGTGCTATCCAGCAATTTCCGCGCTACTGGCGCGTTAGTCAGCGTGTTGACGGTTTGCACGACCACCGGAATGGTGGCAATTTTACCCATTAAATCGGTATTAGAGAGCAGCTCATCGCGAAAGCGGGCGCCTTGGTTTTTATATTTGACCGCTTTGGCGCGCAACATTAAGTGCGGAAAATCAATGTTCCATTGGTGTGGCGGCACGTAAGGACATTTCGTCATGAAACACATATCGCATAAATAGCAGCGATCGATCACTTCCCAGAATTGTTTTTTATCGACGCCATCCAGTTCGCCGGTAGTGCTTTCATCGATCAAATCGAATAAACGCGGAAAAGCCGTGCATAAATTGACACAGCGCCGGCAGCCGTGACAGACGTCGAACACGCGTTCCAGTTCTTGATTTAAACCGGTTTCATCATAAAAATCAGGATTCTTCCAATCGATGGGATGACGAGTAGGTGCTTCGAGACTACCTTCGCGAGTGGCCATAGATCAATGTGTTTTGTTGAGACGATGGGTGATTGTGATGGGGTTTATCCAGCGGTTGAATAAACCCCGGTATTTCAGGGTGCGATTGAACGCGATTAATCGGCTAAGCCGTCCAATGCGCGCTGGAAGCGGTTGGCGTGCGAGCGTTCCGCTTTGGCAAGCGTCTCAAACCAATCGGCGATTTCATCGAAACCTTCATCGCGCGCGGTTTTTGCCATGCCGGGATACATGTCGGTGTATTCGTGCGTTTCACCGGCGATCGCGGTTTTCAAATTGTCGCGGGAGCCGCCAAAAGGCATGCCGGTTGCCGGATCGCCGCATTTTTCCAAATATTCCAGATGACCGTGGGCGTGACCGGTTTCGCCTTCCGCGGTAGAACGGAATACCGCTGCTACGTCATTTTGGCCTTCCACATCGGCTTTTGCAGCGAAATACAGATACCGGCGATTGGCTTGAGATTCTCCTGCAAACGCGGCTTTCAGATTTCCTTCGGTTTTTGATCCTTTAAGTTCCATCGTGCTCTCCTTAATATATTGACGAGTTATTATCGTTGATTTAGATCAACGAGACTATCGAAGGGTTTAGGGATTGTCAACTATTAACGGCGGGGAGCGGGGTTCAGGAACGTGGAATGAATCTTTTCAGGTTGAACATTCATTCTGTCGCCGATGCAACGGTAGGGTTGCATGATCATGGCATATCTCTAAGGAAGCGCTTACATGGACACCGCCCGTTTTGCAAGCACTGATGTATAGAAACACAAGGTTCGATTGCACACTTACATTCGGCTTTTGATAAGAGCGTTTAGCTCAGAGCCCCTATGGTGTATTCGCCGGCGGGTCCCAATCTGAATAGCGAAGTCTGGTTGCTTCGAGAGCTTCCCCGGGTTTGGCCGCCGCGGTCCGACCTGTCTTCCCATCACATAAATGCAAGCAATCGTGAATGAATATCCTCCTGTTAACGATGCTTCTGTTTTTTATGAATCGCTCATATCATCATGCTTCAGCAGCGTATCTAGCACGATAGGTTTCATTTTTAGCCAGCAATGCCCAAGCTACCCGGGCATTGTGATTGGCCAGCGCCACTGTTGCGACATTGGGATGACACCGCGCCAGCAGTTGCGCAATCCAGGCATTGCCAGGCGGCTTACCGGCTTGTTGCCGCGCACGTAAATGCCGGATTACAGCACGCGCACCGTGGATCATCAAAGTGCGCAGATAACGATCACCTCGTTTGCTGATTCCCAGCAGACGTTGCCGCCCGCCGCTCGATGCCTGGCGTGGCACCAGTCCTAGCTAAGCGGCAAATTGCCGTCCATTGGTAAATGCCCTTGCATCACCTATCGCTGCAGCAATCGCGGTAGCGCTTATGACGCCCACACCAGGAATCCCGGCCAAGCGTTGACTCGCTTCATTGCTGACGTGCCATTGCTGAATCCTGTGCTCCAGTAGCGCAATCCGCTCATCGAGTGCCGATAATTGATCCCGCAACACAGCGGCCAAATCCCGGCACATCGGCGGCAACTCATCGCCGGTATCTTCCTGCGCGGACTTAACCGAAACAAAGCGCATTCCCGGGCGTTGCACTGCTTCACAAATGGCTTCCGCATCGAGCATATCCGATTTGTTCGACTTCAAATAGGGTTTGATGAATCTTGCCGCCATCGGCCGCACCGTATGCCCCAGCTCGCTCAGCTTGCGTGCCCAATAATGCATGCCGCCACAGGCTTCCAGCCCAATCCGGCAAGGTTCGATCTTTGCAAACCACGACAAGTACCTCGCTTCGTCTCAATTGCTTGCGCTCCACCACCCGTCCTTGTGCATTAACAGCGTGTACCTGAAAAACATTCTTTGCTAAATCCAAACCAACTACGCTAATCTTATCCATGGATGCTGCCCTCCAATTTTGAGTTGATGATTGAAAGCCAACTGTGGCACATTGCGATGCCGTTGTCAGGAGGGCGGTGTCCATTCCATCTGATTAATTGACTATACGAGCGAATCACTTCGTTGCACGGTACTCGCTTTCCCGCCTATCTTGTTGATATGTCTCGGTCGCTTTGTGCCGTGCGCCTCGTGCTTTATCTCGTTCGCCGGATTAATCAGCGTTTCCTTAATCGATAATCTCAATATCATGAGCGGCATGAATCGCTTCATGAACCCGGGTGATCAACGATTCCAGCGAAGTGCCTTTTCTTTCGATGTAGCGATGCGGTTTATTGTCCATCATAAGGTTAAAACCACCGGCTTCAGCCGGTCAGCTTTAGCTGCGAGAATATGCCACACAGGAGGTGTGGCATGGATTATAGACATGGAAGTCATACGGTTTATCAGATTGAATATCATTTTGTATGGGTAACGAAGTATAGATATAAGATTCTGAAGGGAGAAGTAGCAGAACGAGTACGAGAGTTGGTTCGTCAGACGTGTGAAGCATTTGAAATGAGAATTGTACAGGGTGTAGTAAGTAAGGATCATGTGCATATTCTGGTGAGTTGTCCGCCGGAGATGGCTCCGAGTGAGATCATGAGGCGGCTAAAAGGACGAACATCGAGCTATCTGTTTGAAGAATTTCCTCACTTGAAGAAGCGGTACTGGGGAAGGCATTTTTGGGCGCGAGGGTATTTTTGCGTGACAGTAGGTCAGATGACAGAAGAGATGATCAAACAATACTTGGAGCATCATTTTGAGCCAAATCCAAACGACAATTTTACGTTATTATGTAGCAACAACACAAAGCTGCTATTAGCTTGAGCTATTAATATAGCACCTGTATTTTTACTTTCAGGTGCGGAATGTCCGAATCAAATGTTGTTTCAAGTCTTGTCGCGAAACGCGCAGAAATGTCTGGCCTTATCCAACAATATCAGTCTGAAATAGATCGAATCCTAGGTGAAATAAGTCACTTGGATGCCACCATCAAGTTATTTGCGCCGGAATTGGATCTCCGCTCAATTCGCGCCAAGAAACGCAGAGTGCAAAACAAATATTTTAAGCCTGGGGAATGCCCTAGATTGGTTTTGGATATTCTCAGAAAAGCCGGATGCTCAATTACCAGCAGGAGAATAGCTGAAGCCATGCTGCAAGCAAAAGGTCTTGAGACTACCCCAGAAATGATCGATCAGATGCAGAGAAATGCCTTGGGTGTATTGAAGATTTTAGAAAAAAAGGAATTGGTTATTCAAGGATCTCAGGATGGAATAGCACGCACTTGGAAGGTAATTTAAAATAAACTTCTTTTTATTGAATGGAATTTCTTTTATTGACGCGCTAATCGAATCGCGGAATAGTAATAAAAACACGATTCTCAAGCCAACATACTTTTCTGGTGAAACTGATCTGGCATAGTTAAAATAAAAAAATAGTATAATCATGGCTCATGCGGCTAGGGTAGCTCCCGAAACATTACAAACCGCAAGCTGTAATCGCCGCAGATTAATTAGCTTGCATCTCTTGCGGAGATATCTGAATGTCTACTACAAAGATGTTGAAGATCCCATTCAATGGGAATGATTTTTTTGTCGACATTGCTGATGGAAATATGATCAGCTTGAATCTTGTTCACGAAATAGTAGGCTGTCCTGTTAATAAAAATCCTTCTCAATGGCTTCGGCTGCCCTCTACGATAAATGTTATAGAATCAATGAGTAATAATATGGGAAAATCCCATATTATAAAATCCAAACGCGGCAAAGGTGGTGGGACAGTGGCGCATTGGCAACTGGCACTTTCTTACGCTCAATATTTATCACCAGAATTACACGCGGTTGTAAATGACGTATTTAAAGAACGACTAGAAGAATCCATTAGCCCTGAACTTGGAATAACCCGTAGCCAAGAAAGAGCAAGAAAGGTATGGAAGTCACAAGGGAAATCTGACAAATGGATAGCCGAGCGAGAGCAAGGAAAGCACATTCATGACGTTTATGTAAATACACTGGTTAAACATGACGTAAAACTTGGCAAAGAGATTGGGCAATGCACGAATCAGATTTATAAGGGATTATTTCAGAAAGATAAAATTAATATCGAAAAATCGTTAAGAGAAAAAAATCCTTATCTGCCAAAGAAAATCAATATTAGAGATTACGCAAAACTATCATCTCTTGCGGCTATTAGCCTCTCGGAGGCACTATCTAGTGAACGCATTGAATACACCAATGCCACTGGCGTAGTAGAGTGTTCTAAAGTATCACTTGAAAAGGCGACTTCTGTTCGTTTGGCTTTGAACGATTCAAGAAACAAAGACGAATTATCTGATAGAAAAGTAATCGCTGAACGTGATAGAGAGAAAATTAACCAAAATATACAAACTCTAAAAAACATCCTAAAAACATAAAATTTTCCAAAAGACCAATCAGTATAAAAAAGAAAACCTAGAACCCCAATCTTTCTGACAATCTCTTGTTCCCCTGCCAGTATCCGCACCAATCATTATGTGTGCGAGTTCTGGCACATTTCTTTGTAATATCCATGAAAATTTCACCGTTCGGCTGACGGCGCGTATCTTCACGATAAGCCGCTTCATTGGCGTAATTTGCCAGATATTGATTACCGAATTTATGTGTTTGACCATACTGCATACGGCGAAAACGTGAGAAGTAAGACTCAGCCAGATTGTTTGTTATTCCTTTGTCGCTCCGATACTCTTTGGTATGGTTCACGCGCCGCGCATCGAATCTAGCATGTAACATATCGTAAGCATGAGATTCATCGGCACAGATTATTGATCCTTTCTTCACGAATTGATTGGCTAGTTTACTTACGTCCGCTTGATTTTCGGCTCTGATGACGAAAGTCAAAGTTTTGTTTGAACCTTTAATCAAATTTCCATCTATTTCTACTTTTTGCCGCATCACTAATACGCAACGCTTATTGGGTTTTTGATTCTCAATGAGGCGGCGATCAATACGGTCTTTCTTCTTGTTTTTCTGGCGGATTGATCCATTCACATAAGCGCCATCCATATGTATTTCACCTGCAAGCTGAGAATCATCCCGGCATTTAATCAACGATTCACGTATTTTATGCGCCAAAACAAAGGCAGTTTTATATTGCACCCCTAGGTCACGGGATAGTTGCAGCGCAGACAATCCTTTTACAGCGTTGGTATAGATAGCAATAGCGGCCAGATAAACGCGCAGCGGTAACTTGTGGAATGCAAATATTGTACCTGAAGTCACCGAGAACGTGTGGCCACAGTCCTTGCAGCGCCATTGCTGGCGTGTATTAATGAAGTAATGCTTTCCTACTGTTCCGCATACCGGACACGCCACATTGTCGCCAGAACCCCAGCGCACTTCCTTAAATAATTGAAATGCTTGGTCATCAGTCAATTCCATTACTGTGCGCACCGATAAAGTGCGGGCTTTGGCTGATAGTAGAAAGTGTTGAGACATAATTAATTACTCTGTATGTGTCATATATGACACCAATATATCATATACAGAATAATATGCAACACATATATTTCAAATACGAAACATATGTTACTTCTGTGTTATTCTATAATCTTAAAATAAACACGAGGATTGAGATATGGAAACTCAAGATTGGAAAGCTAATGCAAAAAATATACTGAAGTCCGAGTTGGCGCGCAAAGGCGTTGATTACGAGACCCTAGCCACAAAGCTTAAGGAGCTTGGTATCGAAGAGAACTACAACAGCATAAACACCAAGATCAACCGAGGATCATTCACTTTTCAGTTTTTTTTGCAGTGCATGAAAGCTATTGGTGTGAATGAAATCAGGATTAATTAAAAAGCATAGGTTAGTGAATGGAAAAAATAAATTCTTCTGATGATGACATTAAAGGTTGGCTAAGTAGTCTGCCAACAAAAACATCCAGAGTGGCAGTGAAAATTGCATTGACAAGCGTAGTTGGCGTTCCAAGTCTTTTGGCCGTCCTAGCAAATATAACGTCATATCCAATATTTTCCAACAGCAAAGAGGTATTGTTAATAGGAGCATTATTGTTAATATTGTTAACATGTCTTGTGGCATTTTTAGTTGCCCTCATTTCCGTAGTTAAGCACTGCCGGGATCAGGATGAAAGAATAAAATCACTAGAAAAAGATTTGGTGTTCGAGCGATCTATTTCAATGACGGATGAATGCACAAGAATAAATAGCTATCCATAATTAAAAACAACTAATGCTGGAAGCTTTATAGTAATTGATTGGTAGCTATCGTTTTTGCTGCTTTTCCGCTTTGTTTGTACGCAATTTTTGTCGCACTTTATGCAGGTGTACTATATGAAATTTTTGCTACATACAAAAGAACAAACATTTTTAACAGAGCTAACGGAAGATTCTCCAGAAGGCGTGACTATAATTGACGGCGGGGAGAGAAGATTATATTTAGACGACATCAATGCTACTGTTGACATATCATTCAGTATCGAAGTAATAATAGATGTCGCAAAAATTGCACCTTATATTGTTATTGCTTGGGTGGCAAAAAAAGCGTCATCTCGCATTCGCAACTCTTACATCAACATTAAAATTGATGGTAAGGAGTTTTCCATTAATAACCCCAAAACCATAGAATTGGTAAAAGAAAAAATCAATAACAAACAGTAAGATAAATAAGAACATTATATTCTTCCAGGTAATTAGCTGTAGCATTTTCATATTCTTTATAAGACTCCATCTATTACTCCTAATAGACGTTATCTTAACTATAAATATATATTTCTAATGCGACATTTTCCGCTTTGTGCGGCTGCTACATAATGCCGCAATTTTAAAATGGAGCCGGAATAAGACGCGTCGTTTAGTCGACGCGTATCCGGACTTTCAGTCCGTAACTCAAACCCACCGGCTTTAGCCGGTGGTTGTTTAGTCGATAACCTTGTTATTGTTGATTGCAGTGACGTCCCTGCTTGCAAAACGGCTTGCACAGCATCGTGAACGTACCGAGAAGCATATGCTTAAGACATCTCCGGTTATTACAGCTATCGTTATTTTTTGCTGTAGCACGGTGGTTGCGAGTGTATTCTATTTAACCGCGGATTCAACTTCGAAGTGCAACACCTAGCGGTGGCTTGGTATAGCGCACCGTCTTTCCGAAGAACACCTCAAACGGGGTTCTGAATCCAAGCACCTTGCGCGGTCGATGGTTGAGTCTATCCACCGCCCATTGTACTTGTTCCTGGGTCACCTTAATCAATTCCATTCCCTTGGGGAAATACTGCCGCAGCAGACCATTGCTGTTCTCGTTCAAGCCGCGCTCCCATGAATGATAAGGATGAGCGAAGTAGATATCCACATTGAGTTTCGCAGCAATGGTTTCATGCTCCGCAAATTCTTTCCCGTTGTCGAATGTCATGGTGTGGCACTTGCGTTTATGGGGGCGCAGCAATCGCGTTACCGCCGCCGTTACGCCCGATGCATGTTTGCCGGGCACTTGGGCTGCCAGAATGTAGCGCGACTTCCTCTCGGCCAGCGTAACCAATGCGCCTTGATGGTTCTTGCCGATTACGGTGTCGCCCTCCCAGTCGCCTATGCGGTTCTTCTGATCCACGATCCCCGGACGCTCATCAATGCCGATCCGGTTCTTGATCGTGCCCCGGCGCTCTTGACCGCTCGCATAACGCTTCCTGCGGGGCTTCTGGCAACGCAAATGCCGCCACAGGTCGCCACCTCGACGCTTGTCTGCATATATGTGCAAGTAGATCGTCTCGTGACTGATCTGCAACACACTTTCCAAAGCAAGTCGACGGGCCGCTTGCTCCGGACTCATGTCCAGCCGAACCAATCGCTCAACTTCCGTCCAGTCCGACATTGATAAACGCTGGGCGTTGGCGCATTGTTTTCGGCGCTCGTTCCGTAATTCCTGCGCCTGCTTGGGATACCAGTCACGCCGACCCTTGTTCCGCCTGAATTCCCGCGAAATCGTCGACTTGCTCACGCCCACTGCATCCGCTATTCGCGATTGGTTCAAACCCGCCTTCTTCAAGCCGGAAATCTGGTATCGTTGCTCGCTGGTGAGCTGCTTGTAGTGCTTCATCTGTGCTCCTTCTACTTGGTCGTTTAAGAAGCTCCGATACTACCGCAGCTTGCTTCCTAAACTTCCTTACAAAAGTTGCACTTCAATTTTGAATCCACCAACCAATTCAACCGAAAAAACGAACGAAATTGATTTATTGATCCCCACGATCATCGGGTTATCGGAAAGATATGTTTTTCTATTTGGCTTGATTTGGTTGTTACTTACTTGTGTGGCGTTATGCTCGACAATTTATATTCTTTGCAAATTCAATCGGGATGATACGATGCTCCGGGCCGTACATACTGCTTTGATCGGTTACATTGTGTCGGCAAGCTTATTTTTCATTGTAACTATCATAGTTTGGAAAATGATCACTGGGATGCTGCTTGCTTCACCAATACTTTATTATATTGAATATCGTTCTCAGTTTCTTGTCGATTGGTTTAGGGTTGATAGCGATGTCGCGGATTTTGCACGTGAAAAAATTATAGCGCTTTCGGCTGCCAATAGCGGCATTATGTTCAACATTTTCTTTATTGTTCTTGTGGTTGCTATCAGCTTGATAGTTATAAGTTTATTGTCAAGCATTCTGTATGAGCTTTTTCCAAAGCGTAATAAAAGTGAACAACAAAAGAGTACTCGGCTAGGGTTATGGCTGGATGGAGGATTTTCTGCATCAAAACTTGCTATGTGGCTGATGCTGATCAGTTTGTTTCTCCTTCCGATTGGAATACTGTTGCCCACAGAATACGTGAATCTACTAAAAAACTATCTTCCAGGTTTTTTACTTGGCGACGGTCTTGCGGATTCGATTGGAGCTATTCTCGTCGGTTCTATCACCATTTTTACATTATTCCGGAAGAATATTTTCATTGGCGTGCAGAAAGCGCTTGATATCGCACTCGATATTGATAACTGGCTGAAAGAACGTCCTCTAAAAAGCAATCCACGTGGATTGATCCTGTTGCGTTATTTGGCTTTACTGCGAGAATTGCAGCAGCAAAATTATCTGCGTATTGTTTTTGTTGCACACAGCCAAGGGACTGTAATTACCGCCGATTTGCTCCGCTATCTGGATGCGCCATGTAAGAAGCGATGGGAGGAACAAGGGCTTGAAGAATTACAACAAGTTCCCCGCTATCTGCTAACAGTTGGCTCGCCATTGCGGCAGCTTTATAGTCTGCGCTTTCCGGATCTATACGATTGGGTGCAGAACGTGTCTGCGCATGACATTGGAGTCAGCGCGTGGATTAACGGTTACTGTAGCGGTGATTATGTCGGGCGCTACCTGTGGAAATCCGAAAGCGATCCTCAACGGTATGCGCCAAATCTGGGAGATTTTGTTGAGAAACTCCGTGTGGAAGGTGTGCGGCAGCAATCCGAATTTTGTGCCGGTGCAGGCGCGCATACACATTATTTCGATCAGACTTTTTTGCCGATCGGAAAAGTCATTGATACGTTGGTAACCTCGGATTCGGTTCTTTGTTCAGACCGGGAGCTTATCAACACTGGAACGGCTTCCAGTTCGTGCTTGTAAAATCAGCTGTCGAAAGCTCGCATTCCAAGAAATTACCGGTTATGCAGCACAATGCGGTATTTTGCTTTGCCGCTTGCCAGCCTGGCGAGTGCCTCGTTGACCTGATCCATACGGAAACTTTCAACGATGGGGGCTATTTTGTGTTGTTCTGCGAATTGCAGCATGGTGGCGATGGTGGCAGGGCTGCCGACGGGGGAGCCGGAAACGTCGCATTGGTTAGCGATCATCGGGAAAACATTGATATCGAGCGGTTCCAGCGGCACACCGAGAAAATGCAAGCGGCCTTTGGGGCGCAATGTGGCGAGATAAGCGTTCCAGTCGAGTTTTACATTCACGGTTGCCAGGATCAAGTCAAAACGATTGGCAGCAGCAGCCAGTTCTTCCGGATTTTTCGTATTTAGCACCGCATGCGCGCCGAGCGATAAGGCTTCTTGCTGTTTATCTTCGCTGGAAGTGAAAGCGGTGACATGGCAACCCCATGCCTTGGCGAACTGCAAAGCGAGGTGGCCCAAACCACCGATGCCGATGACGGCTACTTTTGCGGTCGGTGGAATGTTATATTGCACCAGCGGATTAAATACCGTGATACCGCCGCAAAACAAGGGTCCCGCCGATTGTGCGTCAAGATTGTCCGGTAGCGCCACCACGCTGGCTGCTTTAGCGCGAACGGCTTCGGAGAATCCGCCATGACGTCCGACGATGGTGGATTCCGATTGCGCGCACAAATTGTGATCGCCGGATAGGCAACTATGGCAGGTCATGCAATAACCGGCATGCCAACCCAAACCCACGCGCTGACCGATTGACAGGTTATGCACATGAGCGCCTTTGGCCGCAATGGTGCCGATGATTTCGTGTCCTGGCACAAAGGGGTATTGCGTGATTCCCCAATCGTTATGCAGCATGCTGAGATCGCTGTGGCAGATACCGCAATGCTCCACGGCGATTTCGACTTCGTGATCATCGAGCGATCCTGGATCGTATTCGAACGGCTGTAGTTTTCCACCTGGTTCAAACGCTGCATACGCTTTAATCATGATTACTCCTGTCGTGCTTACTGATTAGCCTTGAAGAACACCTTACTTGCTCATTATCACTGTTTTTGTGATCGGGTGCATGATATCTTCAAGACGACCACAAGGCATGACATGATTTTATGTAGACTCACTTCAATCAATGCAATCAATCTTTAGGTATTTTCATGGAATACAAAATTTTATTAACGGTTTTCGTCACGGTCTTCATCGCGGAACTTGGCGATAAAACACAGTTGGCTACACTGTTGTTTGCCGCCGATAAGGAAGTCAGTAAGCTGACGGTATTTGCCGGCGCATCACTGGCGCTCATCGCCACGTCGGCGATCGGTGTGCTGGCGGGCGGTTTCATTTCCGAGCATATCAGTACGAAATACCTGCATTATCTCGCCGGTGCCGGGTTTATCGTTATCGGCATCTGGACGTTGCTGAAAGCTTGATGGATTTATTGTCCATCATAAGGTTAAAACCACCGGCTTCAGCCGGTTAGCTTTAGCTGCGAGAATATGCCACACAGGAGGTGTGGCATGGATTATAGATATGGAAGTCATACGGTTTATCAGATTGAATATCATTTTGTATGGGTAACGAAGTATAGATATAAGATTCTGAAGGGAGAAGTAGCAGAACGAGTACGAGAGTTGGTTCGTCAGACGTGTGAAGCATTTGAAATCGGGATTGTACAGGGTGTAGTAAGTAAGGATCATGTGCATATTCTGGTGAGTTGTCCGCCGGAGATGGCTCCGAGTGAGATCATGAGGCGGCTAAAAGGACGAACATCGAGCTATCTGTTTGAAGAATTTCCTCACTTGAAGAAGCGGTACTGGGGAAGGCATTTTTGGGCGCGAGGGTATTTCTGCGTGACAGTAGGTCAGATGACAGAAGAGATGATCAAACAATACTTGGAGCATCATTTTGAGCCAAATCCAAACGACAATTTTAAAATGGAGCCGGAATAAGACGCGTCGTTTAGTCGACGCGTATCCGGACTTTCAGTCCGTACTCAAACCCACCGGCTTTAGCCGGTGGTTGTTTAGTTTTTGAGGAGCGCTACCGGTCACCACCCGTTATTTGGCTTTTTTCAGGCGCAGTGTGATGCAGGCTCCGCCAGCCGGATGATTTTCAATGGCTAGTTCCCCGCCGTAGACCTGGACAATGTCGCGCACGATGGCGAGACCGATGCCATGCCCGGGGGTGGATTGATCGGCGCGCACGCCGCGCTCCAGTATTCTGGCGATTTGATCCGGCTGGATACCGGGGCCGTCGTCGATTACCTGAATGACGACTTGATGATCGTGATAGGCGGCGGAAAGCTGAATGCGTTGCCGGCACCATTTGAATGCATTGTCGACCAGATTGCCGAGTAATTCCATCAAATCGCCTTCGTCAATGCGCAGTCCGATGCTGTCGTCAATCTGAACCGATATTTCAGGTTGTTTATTGCGATAGGCTTTGGCTACGGTATTGACGATTCTGTCGGCCAGCGGACGAAGCGCGATCGTGCCCATGCCGGGAGAGCTGCCGGCCGTGGCGGCGCGGCGGAGTTGATACTGGATAATGTTGTCGATGCGATCGATCTGTTCCTGGATCGCCTTGCGTCGGCTGGTTTCGTCATCATCGCTGTGAATCGCACCCTGGAGTACGGCTAATGGTGTTTTGAGGCTATGTGCCAAATCGGCCAGGCCGTTGCGGTAACGCTTTTGCTGTTTGTGTTCGTGAGCAATTAACGAGTTGATGCTGTCGGTTAACAGCTGTAATTCGCTCGGGTAGGCGCCTTTGACGCTTTCCTGTTGCCCGGATTCGATCGCGGAGAGTTCGGTGGAAACTTTGCGGAGCGGTTGCAGCCCCCAGCGTAACACTAACATTTGCGTGGCGAGCAACAATACCGCCATGACGCCGAGCAGACCCCACAAATCCTCGCGATACTGCTCAATCTGGGCTTCGAATAACGCCGCATCGGTGATCACATAAAAAGTTAGCGGATAGTCGCCGCTGGGTGTCTCCCAGGCAACGCCGTACCGGTAAACGAAATAAGGCGCATCGTTGATCAGGATCTGCGTGAATTCTTTTTTGCCTTTTTCCGCTAACGGCAGGTCCGGAGCCGGTTTGTTCAATGAAGAAGTGGAGCGCCAGATGATATGGTTGCCGGGGCCGATGATAAAGGCATAAGTATCCGAATTGACGTGACCGAGCTCGGCATCGAGCAAGTTGGTAGGAACATCCAATTCTCCCGATTCTTCCACTTCGGCATCGCCCATCAACATCAGCACTTTCGCAAACAACCGGTCTTTGACGCCTAAGCGCGCGCTGTCATAGAAAGCCCGATCCAGCATCCATGCAATCCCCACAATAAAAATCAGTAACACCAATGTGGCGCTGAATAGAATCCGCTGATTGAGCGACATCATCACGATTTATTGCATTCCAGATTAAACCGGTAACCCCGGCCTCGCATGGTTTCAATCGGATTCAAGGTGCCGGCCGGATCCAATTTGCGGCGCAACCGCCCGACCATGACTTCGAGTACGTTACTGTCGCGATCTTCGTCGTGCGGGTAGAGGTAATCGGATAAAGTATGCTTGGAAAGCACTTCGCCATGATGGCGCGCTAATTCTTCCAGCAAGCGGTATTCGAACGATGTCAATTCGATGACATTACCGTTAACTGTCACGATTTGCGAAGTGACGTCGACCGTGATAGGGCCGCATTTCAGCTGTGTTTGCGGAATGCCGGTGGCACGTCTGAGCAAGGCTTTAACCCGGGCTTGCAGTTCTTCCATTTGAAACGGTTTGGTGAGGTAGTCGTCCGCGCCCATTTCCAGACCTTGCACTTTGTCCTGCCAACTGCTGCGCGCCGTCAGGATCAGGATCGGCAGCAAACTGCCGCGTTCCCGCAATGCCTTGATAATTTCCAGACCGGATTTGCCGGGCAGGCCGATATCCACGATGGCGGCATCGATCGGATATTCAGTGGCGAGAAACAGGCCTTCATCGCCATCGCTGCAAGTATCGACCATGTAACCCGCTGTTTCCAGTTGCTGGCGGATCTGATTCTGTAAACGTAATTCATCCTCAATGACCAGGATGCGCATGTTTGTCTCCTGTGATATGCCTTATGCAAACGGTTTACTTTGCTTGGATGGCATGAGATTAGATTTGAACGTTAATGCGAAGATATTACCGTACCGTGTTGCACATCAATTAGCACCACGTGAATCCTACCTTGGCTGCTGAGAATTTTAACGCGGTAAGCATGATCGGTTTGATTAATTGCCAATACGCGGCCCTCGAAGTGCCGTTGTGCGATGGTGATTGCGTTTTGCTCGGTAATACCGGCGGTCGAGTCCCTGTATGCCGGGTGTCCGCTCGCAGTATCGTGTGCACCCGCCGTTGCTTGCACGGCCGCGCTTGCGATGATGATCATGAAGACTGCTATTTTCCACCGCATGTTCATAACCAGCCACTCCAAGGTTAATGGTAGAAATGAAGCCGGCAACTGGCAGAGCATCACTTGTTGCCGGCCTGCGATGTCAGAAGCGTATCATAAAATCCATATGTCCGGAGCCGATGCCCATCATCATTTGCGGAGGAGGGGCGTAAGCCGGCGCCGGGTAGTAATTATATTGGTACTGGGGCTGCGGATAGTACGGCTGGTAATAACGCGGCTGGCTGTAAACATAGCCGTAGCCATCGTGGTGATGGTGGTGATGGCCATGATGATGGTGCCGGTGATGATGCCCATGCCCATGGCGGCCTTTGCCGGCTTCTGCCAGCGATGGTGTTGTTAATGCGAATGCCAATAATACGACGGCTGCCAGTGTGGTCAGTTTGTTTGTCCGGGTGTCCATGATGTTTCTCCTTTTAGTTATTCGTTGCAGAGGAATCTCTGATGGGATCAATTTAAGCTGGCCTGAATGAACGAAAACTGAATGGAATCGGGATCGTACGTGCTATTACGGCACGTATTTTGTCCTCGGGTGAATAGGTATTGATTGATGATGGATTATCGAATCATATCTGCTAATCTTGGAATGCTGCTGGAGCCTCATCAGAGGCGATCCGGTGAAATAAATGGGTATGTCATGTTGTGGCTCCGTCAGGGTATAGATAATAAGATAACGCTTTATTCATTGAATTATTTGAGAGATACGTATCGGTTAACAAAGCCAAGGAAAATTGTATGAGTACAAAAATCGAGCGGTTAAATACGAGCATTACTTGGTTTGTCGGTGCCAGCTTCGATGGAACTGAAGATCAGACGCCGCGCTTCCTTGCCGAGGGAGTTTGGGAAAATGGCTATGAAGATAAATACCTCGATATTGTGAAGTCTATGCGTGTTGGCGATCGCATTGCCATCAAATCATCTTACTTAAGAAAACATGGTCTGCCATTCGATAATCGTGGACAGATAGTTTCGGTTATGGCGATTAAAGCGATTGGAACGATTACGGAAAATTATGATGATGGCCGGCATGTTCGGGTTGAATGGACAAAGTTGGAGCCGATCCGGGAATGGTACTTCTACACTAATAGAAAAACCGTTTGGCGTGTACTGCCGGGTGATTGGATGGCGGATGGGTTGATCGATTTTGCCTTTAACGGCAAAGCGCAAGATATCGAACGATTCCGGAATGATCCATTTTGGCGGGAAAGATTTGGTTCTTCCATTTCCGGTAAACATCGTTTCGGCTGGATAAAGTTTTATGAAGCGGTTGCCGGCAAGCTGTTAATTTACCGCAGCAACAGGTCAGCGCTTGTCGCAGGTCTTGAAGAAATTTCCGGGCGTGTTGAAGGAATTGGTTATTTATTGGACCAATATGCAGATGGAACGACAGGTTTCCTAAAGGATATCTGTCCATTTACCACAATAGGATTATTTAATCGCGGTTTGACGGAAACTAAGCGCATCGCCATTGCAAGGGAGCTGGGCCGGTTTCTCGGTGTTGAAGAGCCTGCGCCGGATACCTTTGATGGTATTCCATTGTTGAATCCTCAGAACTCATGGTTCTTTCCTTTCGAGAAGGATCGTAAACCGGATCAAATCGATGCGCTATGGAATGTTTTTGCGGCAGCAATTAAGTTGGCGGATTCCGATACTGACGAAGCACGGGATGAATTCGTGAAAGCATTCGATCATGCCAATGGCCGGCCGAATGTTGCATGGAATTTGACTTTCGGTTTGTACTGGATAAGACCCTGGACATTCCTGGGTCTTGACAGTGATTCGAGAGCATACGTTACCAAGAAACTCGGTGTGTCACTCGGTCTGCGCGGACCTAAAAAGCGCTGCAATGCTTCAGATTATCTTGCTGCTATGGATGTGCTGGTATCAAGATTTCAAGAAGCTTCTTACCCGGTTCATTCCTACCCCGAGCTTTCGCTGGAAGCATGGCATTACCAAGAACCAGCGAGTGAAGCTACGGCAAGCGATACTCATGATAATGACGAGGCAGCGGATGACGGCTCCGAGGATGTGACTCAAGAGGCTCCCCAATCCGCAATACCCATCGCACCGTACACTATCGAAGATATTTTGCGGGATGGCTGTTTTCTGGAGCGGGAAGAGATCGTTCATTTGCTTGATAGACTGCGCATGAAGAAGAATTTGATCCTCCAAGGACCGCCCGGCACTGGCAAGACGTGGTTAGCAAAACGGCTGGCGTTTGCTTTGATGGGGCAAAAGGACGATAGCAAAGTCCGTGCAGTCCAGTTCCATCCGAATCTATCCTACGAAGATTTTGTGCGAGGCTGGCGGCCAAGTGGCGATGGAAAATTATCACTGGCGGATGGTATTTTTATGGAAGCAATCAAGGCTGTTGCTAAAAACCCATTATCAGAGTGGGTCGTTGTCATTGAAGAAATCAACCGCGGGAATCCAGCGCAGATCTTTGGCGAGCTATTGACGTTGCTGGAAGCAGGTAAGCGTACGCCCAATGAAGCATTAGAATTATGCTATCCCGATGCGGACGGTAAGCGCCGCCCGATCCATATTCCGGAAAATTTGTATGTAATTGGCACCATGAACATCGCGGATCGATCGCTGGCTTTGGTTGATCTGGCGCTGCGGCGCCGTTTTGCTTTTGTGAATCTGGAGCCTCGCTTAGGCAGTGTGTGGCGTGACTGGGTGATCAAAGAATGCGCGATTGATCCTGCGCTGGCGTTAGACATCGAACGCAGGATGACCGAATTGAACAATCGGATCGAAACTGATCCGCAGTTAGGTAAGCAATTCAAGATTGGTCACAGCTATGTGACACCGGTTCAGCGGCTCAAGGCGGAGGGCACTAGAAATTGGTTTGTGCAGATTGTCGAAACCGAAATCGGTCCGCTGCTTGAGGAATATTGGTTTGATGCGCCAGAAAAAGCGCGGGAAGCGCGTATTCGTCTGGTGCAGAATTGGTGACGATGCAACCGGTAATGCTTAAGGGAAATCCGGTTGCAGGAGATAATTCAGCCGCTGAGGGCCGCATCGGGCGTATTCCAGTCCGTAATCTCTGGCTATTGATGCTCTATGCCTCGGATCTGTTTCGTACTTCCGCGATTGGGAAAGTGGGATTGGAGGATAATCCCGATGAATTACCCGATCTTATTGCGGAAATTCTCGCACATGCGGTGGAAAAACGATTGCGCGGCCATCTTAGCAGCGGCTATCGCCCTCGTTATGCCGTGCTTAACCGGGTACGCGGGCGAATTGATTCGCTGACAACCGAGCGGAACCAATTATTGGCGAGAGGCTTGGTGGCATGCCGTTTTGATGAACTGTCAATCAATACGCCCCGTAATCGCTTCGTCAGAGCAGCTTTGGAGTCGGTATCAAAGATTGTGCAAAAGGATCTCGCGCACCGCTGCCGGGTATTGGCGGATAGGATGAAGAATATGGGGGTGTGCAGCTTCGTGCCAACGCGTGCGGAAATGAGTGCTGACCGGTTTGGCAGGCACGATGGCGATGATCGATTCATGGTAGCCGCGGCAAAGCTTGCTTTCGATATGGCGCTACCGCTAGAAACGGCAGGGGCAAGTATGCTGCTATTGCCTTCGCGCGAAGAGAGATGGGTACGTCAACTCTTTGAGAGCGCTATTGGCGGTTTTTACACCATAGCGCTCAGTCAGCAGGGATGGCGCGTGCAGTGCGGAAGGAAACTGGAATGGGGCATCGAACGGAAGACCGCAGGAATCGATAAGATTCTGCCTGACATGCGAACGGACGTGATACTTGAACATGCCCCCACAGGGCGAAGAATTGTCATTGATACGAAATTTACAACCATTGTAACGAGTGGCTGGTATCGTGAAGAGACGATACGGAGCGGTTATCTCTACCAGATTTACGCTTATCTTCAGTCTCAGGCGCAACGAGGGGATCCGCTTGCGGACTCGGCCAGCGGGTTGCTATTGCATCCATCGGTTGGCGTTACGGTTGATGAAACCGCCGTCATTCAGGGTCATAGTATTCGATTTGCGACGGTCGATCTTGCAGCAACATCGGTAGAGATCCGTTCACAGCTGTTACATCGATGTCTGGGTCCTTGGTTTAATGAATTATCCTAGGAATTTCGTGACTGAGTTTACAAAAAGCGCAAAAGGCTTTGCGGATACCGCCATTTCAGCGTGCGGTACGCGCGGCAGACGGGGTAGAGGATGACGAGCGTGAGCAACGTGATTACGTAGGTTTGCTCCAAGCTGCCGCGTTCAAAGAAAATTTCCATTATTCTCAATATCACAAAATGTGCGAGGTAGAAAAATAATGCGGTCTGGCCAAATATCAGCACCGGATTGTTGCGGTTGATGGTTTTATTGAACGACTCCAGCCGCATCAGCAGCGACAGCACGATCGCCATCAAGCCCAATTCGAGCAGCGTGTAAGCCAGACTGGGCGGGTATTTGCTGACGTGCAGCCAGTGCACCAGAGTGTTGCCTTCCAGGTGCATGAACAGGTTGCCATAACCATCGAGACCGCGGACGATGACGAACAGCGTCAGCGCCAGCCAACCGCACGTTAACAATAACCGGTGAGGGGCTGTAGCGCCGGAAGGTCTGGTTAAAAGCCATTGGCCGAAGACCCAGCCGAGCATCATCATACCGAGCCACGGTAAGGCGGGATAGAGTACGGTGTAGGTTGCGCCGAAATCCGGCGCGAATGTGAGCGCGAGCCAAAGCGGCACGTCGCCGCCCGGTTGCCACAGCAGCATCAGCAGGGATTCGCCGCCTGCGATAATCAGGATTGCCAGCCAGAAAACGGCCTCGGTGCCGAGGCGTTGCAGATAGACCATCAACATCATGCTGATGCCGATGGCGTACAGCACTTGCAGCACCGGTTTGCCGCCGACCAGCGAGAACAGCACGATGTCGAGCAATGCGATAAACGCGCCGCGCATCAATAACTCACGGTCGATGACGGCACCGCTCATGCCTTGCCGGCGGCGCTGGAAATTGCTAACGGCGATCGATGCGCCGGCAAGAAAAATAAACGTGGGTGCGCAGATATGGGTGATCCAACGCGTGAAAAATTGATCCGCGGCGAAGTGAACGCCCGGTTCATACAGCAACACGGAATCGGCGAAAATGCGTTGTTCGTTGAAAAACCACGAAGCGTGGTCAAGCGCCATCAGCATCATCACGATGCCGCGCAACCAATCGATGGCGGTGATGCGGTGTGTGTTGTTATCGAATGACATGGCGATCCGATGCGATAAGCGCTACAGTAAAACCAGATTATTCCTGTGAATGAGTTCCGGTTCATCCACATAGCCCAGAATTGTTTCGATTTCACTGCTGGGTTGTTTTAGGATTTTTTGCGTTTCGACTGCGCTGTAGTTGATCAGTCCACGTGCGATTTCTCGCCCGTCCGGATCAAGACAGGCAACCGTTTCGCCGCGCTCAAATTCGCCGTTGACACCGGTTACGCCAATCGGCAACAGGCTTTTGCCGTCAGCGGTCAAGGCTTTGACCGCGCCGTGATCGAGTGTGACATAGCCGCGCACTTGCAGATAATCGGCGAGCCATTGCTTGCGTGCCGCCAGCACCGGCAATTTGGCGACGAAACGGGTGCCGATCGCTTCGTCCCGGCTCAAGCGCACCAGCACGTCGGCTTCATGTCCGGAAGCGACGATGGTATCCGCGCCGCTGCGCGCCGCGCGTTTGGCGGCGATCACTTTGGTTTGCATGCCGCCGCGGCTAATGCCGCTGCCGACGCCGCCGGCCATTTTTTCCAGCGCCGGATCGCCGGCGTGTACTTCGCTCAATAGTTTCGCTGTGGGGTCCTTGCGCGGATCGCTGGTATACAAACCGGCCTGATCGGTCAGGATTACCAATGCATCGGCTTCGACCAGGTTGGTGACCAGCGCCGCCAGCGTGTCATTGTCGCCGAAACGGATTTCGTCGGTGGCGACGGTGTCGTTCTCGTTGATGATCGGGATGATGTTCAGTTTGAGCAGCGTCGTCAGTGTCGAACGTGCGTTTAAGTAGCGCTTGCGGTTCGACAGATCTTCGTGCGTCAAAAGCACTTGCGCGGTTTGCAGACCGTGTCGCGAGAAGCTGGATGCATAAGCCTGCGCCAGTCCCATTTGACCGACCGCTGCCGCTGCTTGAAGCTCGTATAATGCAGTTGGCCGGGTGTCCCAGTTCAATCGTTGCATGCCTTCGGCAATCGCACCGGAAGAAACCAGGATGATATCCTTGCCAGCTTGTTTGAGCGCGGCGATTTGCGCGGCCCAGCCTGCCAGGGCGTGATGGTCGAGTCCCTTGCCTTGGTTGGTGACCAGGCTGCTGCCTACTTTGATGATGACGCGGCGTGCTTGTTTCAGCATGAGTTCAATAATTCATTGTCAGAATCAGAATTTCCGGGGTTTTTCGGCTCGGGTTCCGGTTCCGGCAACAGATGATGCTCGAGATAGTCCATGATGGTGTACGTGAGCAATTGACAGCCTTCTCCGGTTAGCGCCGAAATGATGAAGTATTTATCCTGCCAGTCCAGTTTCTGGAGAAATTCCTGGCAGAGCTGGTCGCGCCGTTCAGCCGGAATCATGTCGGTCTTGTTGAGCACCAGCCAACGCGGTTTCTGATACAGGGACTGATCGTATTTTCTCAATTCTTCAACTAGTGCACGGGCTTCATGCACCAAATCCGTTTCTTCGTTAAGCGGCGACATATCGACAACATGCAGTAATAGCCGGGTACGGGTTAAATGCTTGAGGAAGCGATGTCCGAGTCCGACACCTTCGGCGGCGCCTTCGATCAATCCTGGAATATCGGCCATGACAAAGCTGCGGTTATAATCGACGCGCACCACGCCAAGATTCGGTTGCAGCGTGGTGAACGGATAATCCGCGACTTTGGGGCGAGCGGCGGATACGGCGCGGATCAAGGTGGATTTGCCGGCATTCGGCATGCCCAATAATCCCACATCGGCAAGCACCTTCAGTTCTAGTTTTAACTCGAGTTCCTGTCCCGGTTCACCATAAGTGAACTGGCGGGGCGCGCGGTTGGTGCTGGATTTGAAGTGCAAGTTGCCAAGACCGCCGTTACCGCCTTTGGCCAGCAGTACTTTCTGCTGGTCATGTACCAAGTCGGCGACGATCTCTCCGGTAATGCCATCTTTGATCAAAGTGCCGACCGGCATGCGCAACACGATATCGTCCGCGCTTTTGCCGTAACGGTCGGAGCCTTGGCCATTTTGGCCGTTTTTAGCGCGGTGCATCCGAGCATAGCGATAGTCGATCAACGTATTGATGTTGCGGTCCGCAATGGCATATATGCTGCCACCGCGCCCGCCATCACCGCCGTTAGGCCCGCCTCTGGGGATGTATTTTTCCCGACGGAAACTTGCGACACCATCGCCGCCTTTGCCGGCAAACACCTGGATGATCGCTTCATCAATAAACTTCATAAATCAATACAACAACTTTGGCTATTTGGGCACAGCGTAAACAAAAAAGCCCCATCGTTGGTGGAAGGGGCTTTTTTCAGGAAAAGGGTAATTAGGTTGTTACACTGGAATAACACTGACAATTTTACGATTAAACGGACCTTTAATACTAAAATTGACTTTCCCTGTTATCTTGGCGAATAGCGTATGGTCTTTTCCCATGCCGACATTCTCTCCGGGGTGAACTGTTGTGCCCCGTTGGCGAATAATAATCGAGCCTGCCGGGATCAGTTCGCCGCCATAGCTTTTAACTCCAAGACGTTTTGAGTGTGAATCACGACCGTTCCTGGAACTTCCACCTGCTTTCTTATGTGCCATCTATCAACTCCTTAAGCCGAAATACCGGTTATTTGTATTTCAGTGTAATTCTGCCGGTGACCTTGATGCCTTTGATAGTGTTTCCGGCGGCGCATCTTGAAAATGCGGATTTTGTCATGACGCCCTTGGCCAAGTACCGTTGCGCTAACTTTCGCGCCGCTGACGAGAGGCGTTCCTACAGTTACCTTGTCGCCATCCGCAACCATCAATACCTGATCAATCATCAGTTCACTGCCGTTTTCTACATCCAGTTGCTCTACTTTCAGTTTCTCACCTACTTGTATTCGATATTGCTTACCGCCGGTTTTTATGACCGCATACATATTTTGACTCCATGCTTCCTTTCGAGAACGGCGAATTATACATAAATAGCCTTTGATTGTGGAGGAAAATTTTGTATAACGTTGTTTGTGCTTGACACGCGGGTATCGTCATTCCTAACATAGCGTTTTCTTGAAGGTAAAATTGTGTCAATCGAAAATATAAGAAGTTATATCGCCCGGGATATGGAGATCGTCGATGATGTCATCCGGGAAAAGTTGCATTCTCATGTTGCATTGATTCGCCAAGTCAGTGAATATATTATCAATAGCGGGGGTAAACGGTTACGTCCGGCATTGGTAATTCTAGCAGCCGGCGCTTTCGGCTATCCTGGTAAATTTCATTATAATCTCGCAGCCATCGTGGAGTTCATTCATACCGCGACGTTACTGCACGACGATGTAGTCGATGAATCCGAGTTGCGTCGAAATAGAGAAACCGCGAATGCGTTGTTCGGCAACGCCACCAGCGTGCTGGTCGGTGATTTTCTTTACTCCCGGGCGTTTCAGATGATGGTGGAAGTCGACAATATGCGCGTGATGCAAGTGCTGGCCGATGCGACGAATACCATAGCCGAAGGCGAAGTATTGCAACTGTTGAATTGCCGGGACCCGCAAGTGACAGAAGATAATTACCTGCAAGTCATTCGTTATAAAACCGCCAAACTGTTTGAGGCAGCCAGCCGGTTAGGCGCGATTCTGGGTAAGGCATCGCCGGAGGATGAAAATGCAATGTCGATTTATGGCATGCACTTGGGTACCGCATTCCAGTTGATCGATGACATGCTCGACTATACGGGAAATAATCACGACATCGGTAAAAATTTGGGTGATGATCTGGCCGAAGGAAAGCCGACGCTGCCGCTTATTTATGCGATGCGTGTCGGAACTCCCGAACAGGCCGCCGTCATCCGCAAGGCGATTGAGGACGGCGGTAAGGACGGGTTTCAACCGGTTTTGAATGTCATTCGTGAAACGGCGGCTCTGGATTACGCCAAACAATGCGCGCAAGCCGAAGTTGCGACGGCAACCGCAGCGATTGCCGCTTTACCGGAATCGAAAAATAAAGAATGTTTGCTGCAATTGGCGCATTTTGCCGTCACGCGTCATTATTGAAGTCAACGATGGTTCGCAACCGGTAGTTGTACCAGAATGTTAAAGATTCCAGCATGAGGAATTTTTAAAAATATGATTTTTATCTTATAGTTATAATACTATCATTATCTATTGTCTGATTTTTTTCAGATATCTTCCTGAAGTTACGTAATTTTAGCTCGCTTATTATTTTGAACTTTAATGATAAGCGAAAAAAATACGGCTAATCCAGCGTTTGCCGGTGCAAAAAATTGCTAAGCTAAGTTTTTATAGCAACGGCAATGGCAAAACCATCTCGTCAAAAGTTTCAATTAAAGCTTGAAAATTCGGGCAATAAGCGAAACCATAGTATCGGTGTCATTCATATAAGTTGCAAAAATACCAATGGGAAAAATAATTTTTTACATACTCATCGCATTACTAATTTATTGGTTCATTAATTATCAACGGCCTAAACAAAAGCATAGCGAATCGCCCGCGGATATCGCAGAAGATACAGTGACTTGCGCTTATTGCGGCGTTTATTTGCCGAAAAAAGAGGCAATTAACGATCTGAATCAGTCATTTTGCTGTCAGGAACATCGTGATTCGTACATAAATTCATCATCTTAATTTCATCATTGTGTCAACTCTCGCCAATTCATCCCCGATTAAGCAACCGTTATCGAGTCATCCGGCACCAGCCAGGAATGATGCCGGAATTGCGAGTCATTATTGGCGTTCGCTGACCTATTTCAATATTTACCGTTTGTTAATCGGGGTTAGTCTGCTCATAGTTACATTGAAAGCAGGTTTCATCGACTTCGGGACACATCAGTACACGCTGTTCTTATATGCTTGTTATGGTCATTTCATTAGCAGCGGTATCTCCATGGTGTTGATCAAGTGGCGAATACCCGCTTTTGATTGGCAATTAATCATTCAAGTATTCAGCGATATTGCCTTTTTTTCTTTGATGCTCTATGCCAGCGGTGGTTTGCAAAGCGGCTTGGGGGTCGTGCTCCTGGTGACGCTGGCAGGAGCGGGATTAATCAGCCGGGGCCGTTTGGCGCTATTTTTTGCCGCTGTCGCAACCATCAGCTTGCTTTTGCTCGAAACTTATTCCTGGCTGACGATTCAGTCGCATCAGGCGCAATTCTCTCAAGCCGGACTCATGAGCATGGCTTATTTCGCTGTCGCCTGGCTGGCCTTCCGGTTGTCGAAACGCACGATCGCTAGCGAACAATTGGCGCAAGAACGCGGTATCGATCTGGCCAATATGGCGCAAGTCAATCAGTTGGTGATCCAAGATTTGCAAGAAGGGGTTCTGGTCGTCGATAGGCATGGGTTTATCCGGCAGCGTAATGGTTATGCTGAAAAATTGCTCGATCTGAAACCGGTGTCTGGCAGCGCGGAACGGCTTAAATTATCGGATTCCGTTCCGGAAATCGCCGATCGGCTGGCGAGCTGGCAGAACAACAGCAATATTCAGTTCGATTTATTGCGGTTAGCCCATCGCAACGCGCTGGTGCGTACGCGCTTTCATTCGATCCAGGCGGATTTTCGCAACGGTGTTGTGATTTTTCTCGAGGATATGGGGCGTGTGCAGGTGCAGTTGCAGCAACTCAAGCTGGCTGCGTTAGGCCGTCTGACGGTCAATATTGCTCATGAGATCCGCAATCCGCTATCGGCAATCAATCATGCGGCTGAGTTATTGGGAGAAGAGCAGCTTGAAGCGAATCTGGATTCCCGGCTGGTGCGCATTATTTGTGAAAATACCCAACGATTGAACAAGATCGTGAATGATGTGCTGCAATTGAGCCGGAGTAATGTGGCGAAACCGGACATATTTGACGTGCAAGATTATATCCGGAAATTTCTCGAGGAATTTTGCGAAGCTGAAAAGATCGATCTTGGCGTATTTATTTTGAGTAACTCAGATGAACCGCTTATTTGTTTTGATCGCGATCACTTCAACCGGGTATTGTGGAATTTATGCCGGAACGCTTGGAGGCACTGCCGCCAGCAAGCTGGCAGTGTCCGTATTCGTTTGGAGAAGACGATCGATGGCGGCGATCTTTGTATCGATATCATTGATGACGGACCTGGTGTTGATCCGCAACAATCCAAACAACTTTTCGAACCTTTTTTCACCACGGCTTCCGACGGTACTGGCCTGGGCTTATTCATTGCGCGCGAATTGTGTGAAAACAACCAAGCATCGCTGGATCATGTCGAAGAATCAACCTCGGGGCATTTTAGAATCATTTGTAGAATTAAAAATTATGTCAATAGCTAGTGGACGTGATGCGGCTGCATCGCGGAAAAACGCTCCTCCCAATATTCTGATCGTCGATGATGAACCCGATATTATTGAATTGCTGGAATTGACGCTGGCGCGCATGGGGATGGATGTGGTGAGCGCAAGATCGCTGTCTGAAGCCAGGCAGTTGTTGCAATCCCGGCGATTTCAATTGTGCCTGACCGACATGCGGCTAAGCGATGGGGAAGGACTGGATCTGGTTAAATACATCGCGCAATTCTGCGCCGACCTGCCGGTTGCTGTCATTACCGCTCACGGCACGGCAGAAAACGCCGTTGCGGCGCTCAAAGCGGGGGCCTTTGATTATTTGGTGAAGCCGGTTTCGTTGAAGCAATTGCGCGATCTGGTTAAATCCGCGCTCAATTTGCCGCCGATGGCGGCTCAGTCCGCGCCGCCAGTTTCAGCGCAATCGAACCGGCGTGTGTTACTGGGTGAATCGCAACCGATGCGCCAGCTTCGCGCCACCATCGATAAGCTTTCCCGCAGCCAAGCCGCGGTCTATATCAGCGGCGAATCCGGCAGCGGCAAGGAATTGGCGGCGCGCATGATCCATGAGAGAAGCGCGCGTCATCAACAACCGTTTGTTGCGGTGAATTGTGGCGCAATTCCTGAGAATCTGATGGAAAGCGAATTTTTCGGTTATAAAAAAGGCGCTTTCACCGGTGCTGAAAAAGATCACGACGGCTTTTTTCTGGCGGCTCATGGCGGAACTTTGTTTCTTGACGAGGTGGCGGATTTGCCATTGGCGATGCAAGTCAAATTGCTCAGAGTGATTCAGGAAAAACAAGTCAGACGAATCGGCGAATCGCAAGAAAAGAATGTGGATGTGCGCATCATCAGCGCAACCCATAAGAAGCTCAATCAGTGCGTCGAGAACGGGCAATTCCGGCAAGATCTGTATTATCGTTTGAACGTCATTGAGTTGAATATGCCGGCTTTGCGTGAAATGCGCGAGGATATTCCATTGATAGCCACGGCGATACTGGAAAAATTATGCCGCGATGCCGCGCGGCCAATCAGCAGTTTTACCAAAGGTGCATTGGCGATGCTGACGGATTATGACTATCCCGGGAATGTCCGTGAGCTTGAAAATATCCTGGAGCGCACACTTGCGCTGTGCGCGGAAGTGGAAATCGGCGAAACGGAACTGCAGCTCCCCAATTCCACAAGAGAAACGAAATCTTTATCTCCGGGTGCGATGAATTTTCCGTTGCCGGATTCCGATTCAAGATTGCCGTTGCAGGATTATCTCGATCAGCTTGAAAAAGACTCCATTGTCAAGGCATTGAATCTTAGCCGCTATAATCGCACAAAAGCAGCCAAAACCCTGGGGATTACGGTCAGGTCGCTACGCTACCGGATGGAGCGGCTGGGGCTTAACGAAACTGCATAACCCAAGCACCAACACGGACCCGGAATATCGATCGGATGATTTCCGGACCCCGGCCAAGATGTGCTAAGGAAACCCAGTAAATCGCTGGTGCAGGCAATTAATCAGCGTTTCCTTAATGCGATCGCAAGCGATGGCTGACCCATAACGATGTCGCGAATAGCAATACCGCGCCGCCCTGATGCGAAGCAGCCAGCGGAATGGGCACGACATGCAGTAAAGTGGCGATTCCCAGACTAATCTGTATGATCAGCATCAGTAGAAACAGATTACAGGCAAGCCGGGTTGTGCCCGGTAACTCCACTTTGCGTGACTTAAACCAAAACAGCGGGACTAAAAATGCCAATGTCCACGCAATCAAGCGATGATCGAATTGCACCGTGGTAATGTTATCGAAAAAATTCCGGTACCATGGTTCGAGAATGAACAGATCGGGCGGGATCAGGTGTCCATTCATCAGCGGAAAAGTATTGTAAGCCAAGCCGGCGCGAATGCCGGCGACGAAACCGCCGGATAAGATCATGATAAAAATCAGTAAGCTGAGGCCGAAAGAAAATTTTCTTAATCCCTGAATATTTTCATTGTTTTGTTGTGAGGTAGGGTGGGGCGACAATAATCCCAAGGCCACCCAGAACATCGCGGCAAAAATGATGAATGCCAATCCCAAATGGGCGGTAAGCCGGTATTGACTGACATGCGGATCGTTGACCAGGCCGCTCATGACCATGTACCAGCCCATGAATCCTTGTAACCCACCTAATACGAATATTCCCGCCAGTTTGATGCCTAATGGCCGGTCGATTTGTTTTTTTACCAGGAAATAGACGAATGGGATGAAAAATACCAGTCCGATCAATCGTCCGAGTACGCGATGAAAATATTCCCACCAGAAAATACTCTTGAATTCGTCGACGCTCATACCTTTATTGACTTGCTGATATTGAGGTGTTGCGCGGTATTTTTCCAATAAAACGTCCCAATCTTGTTGGGTGATGGGCGGCATGGTGCCGACGATCGGTTGCCATTCGACGATTGAAAGCCCGGAATCGGTTAAGCGGGTAACACCCCCGACCACGATCATGGCGAATACCAGGGCGCAACAAATTAATAGCCAGATTGCAATAGGTTTTTGCATAGTTGTTTGAAAATTTTAATAATAATTAAATACCAAGGATTATTTTATCGCACTATTTCGCGCGCATCAGCCGTTGCTTGGTGCGTTCCCATTCCTTTTGTTTCTCGGATTCGCGTTTGTCATATTGTTTTTTTCCTTTTGCCAAGCCTATTTCGACTTTAATTCTGCCGGACTTGTAATGCATGTCGATCGGAACCAGCGTATAACCGGCGCGCTCCACTTTGCCGATCAGCCGCTCGATTTCCTCGGCGTGCAATAACAATTTGCGCGTTCTCGCGGGATCGGGATTGATGTGCGTCGAGGCGGTTTTGAGCGGACTGATATGACAACCGATGAGGAATATTTCGCCGTTGCGGATAATAACATAGGCTTCTTTTAACTGAATGCGCCCATCGCGAATAGCTTTGACTTCCCAACCTTCCAGCACAATGCCCGTTTCATACTTCTCTTCGATAAAATAATCGTGAAAGGCTTTTTTATTTTGTACTATACTCATGTAGGAATAGAATAGGTGGGAATCACTAATTTTCGTGTATTTTATCAGTTTTTCAGCATTACTCCATTGTGGGGTGAATTACCTTTATGGCAGAAATAGAAAAATCGGTTTTGGTCGAGTATTCGGCGAGTCAGATGTTTGCATTGGTCGATAACGTTGAGGAATACCCAAATTTTCTTCCTTGGTGTGGAGGCACTGCGGTTGATCCGCAAGATGAAGTCACCACGCATGCGACGGTTAAAATCAACTATCATCATATTCAGCACAGCTTCACAACCATCAATAAGCGTTTTCCGCCGGATTTAATCGAAATGAGTCTGCTGGATGGGCCGTTTGAGCACTTGGATGGTTATTGGCAGTTTATTTCCCTGTCGGAGCATGCTTGTAAAATTAAATTCCGGCTGCACTACACGTTCTCGCACAAAATCCTTGAAAAGCTGGTGGGGCCGGTGTTTCATATGATCGCAAACAGTTTCGTCGAGTCTTTTATCGAAAGGGCCGAAACGATCTATGGCAAACGCTGAGCATACTTTCCCAGTGGAAGTTGTTTATGCGTTGCCTCGAATTCAGGTGTTAAAACAATTAACCGTAACGGATGGATGCACGGTCGAACAGGCGCTATTAAGTTCGGAATTGCTGGATGACCACCCGGAAATAGATTTGACGAAAAACCGGATCGGGATTTTCGGTAAATTTGTGCAATTGGACATGCTGTTGCAACCTTATGATCGGATTGAGATTTACCGGCCGCTCGTGATTGATCCCAAAGAAGCCAGAAGGCGGCGTGTTGGATCAAGAAACAATCAACGATCGTCAATGGTTGGATAGTTTTTCAGCAACTTTTCCATGCGGGCAAAATAGCAAAACGCGGTTACCGTCAGGAAATTGATTGCCACGGCGATGATGTTCCAAACGATCACCGGCATCGAATCAATCAAAATACCGTAATACACCCAGACGATTTGAAATGTACCCATCATCCCAGCCATGGTCGGGTTCATGCCTGCGGCGCTTTTGCGTTTCAACATCGCATATAAATCCGGTGCGGCGGCAAAAGTGGTGCCGAAACCTGCTATAAACCCAATGATTTCATGGCTTTCCATTGATATCTTTCCTCGTGTTGATGGCTCTTATCGTGTGCAATTAATCGTGGCCGCTGTAAAGTATAAAATAACCGGCTGAGGATACCGCCCAAGAAACATGTGTCGACCGGCTGAAAATTGTGATCATTATGATGTTGTGTTGATTTGAATCAATGGCCAATCAAACGTATGTTGACATGCTATCCGCGAAAAGGATATGGCTGTGACGATCCGTTTTTATGAGTTATAAATCGTTGTGAGAGGAAATGTATCGTGATGAGAAATATACTAGCAATCAGTAAGTTATTGTTACCGTTGTTTGTTTTTCTGGCGGCTCATGCCGCGCCGGTCAAAGCCGATGCCGTTACGGATTGGAACAAGCGGGCGGGAGATATCATCGTGGCTTCAGGTATCGGCCCGCTGCCCGCCGAGCGAGCGCTTGCGATCGTGCATGCCGCAGTGTACGAAGCGGTTAATGCGATTACGCAACGGTATCCGGTGAGTGATCTAAAACTGCAACCGGTGCCGGATGCATCGGTTGAAGCAGCGGTCGCGGCGGCTAACCGGGTTGCCTTGACGCAACTGGTTTCCAGCCAAACGGCCGCTATCGGCAAAGCCTATCACGCGGCTATTGCTGCCGTCAGCGATGAAGCTGCCAAGAAAGCCGGTATTGCGGTTGGCGAGCAAGCCGCGCAAGGGATTTTGGCGATGCGCGCCGATGACGGCGCATCCGGCCAGGAAACCTACCGCCCGGTTACCGGTGCGGGCGTGTATATCCCCACGGTCATTCCGGAAGCGCCGCAATGGGTTGCGCGCAAGCCGTGGTTGATGTCTCACGCGGCGCAATTCAGACCCGGGCCGCCGCCGGAACTCAGCAGCGAGCGCTGGGCCCGAGACTTTAACGAAGTCAAGGCACTGGGCCGGTTCGATAGCCGGGTACGGACTGCAGAGCAAACCGAAATCGCCCGGTTCTGGGAAGAGGTGATGCCGCCGGTTTATCACGGTATCGTGCGCTCGGTGGCCACGCAGCCTGACCGGGAGATAACGCAAAACGCGCGGCTGCTCGCCGCGGTCACGCAAGCGTCCGATGATGCGTTGATTGCCGTTTTCGACGCGAAATATCATTATGGTTTCTGGCGTCCGTTGACCGCGATCCGCAACGGCGATATCGACGGCAACGAGGCTACCGGGCGCGATCCGTCGTGGAAGCCGTTCATCGATACGCCGATGCATCCGGAATATCCGTGCGCGCATTGCATTGTGTCGGCAGCCGTCGGTACGGTATTGCAAGCGGAAATCGGCAACGATCCAACCCCGGTGCTGACGACCGTGAGCAAAGCGGCGGGCGATGTATCCCGGAGCTGGACCAGCATCGATGCGTTTATGCAAGAAGTCATCAATGCGCGTATTTACGACGGTGTGCATTACCGCAATTCCGGTGAAACCGGTGCGCGCATGGGCAAGCAGGTCGCCAAGCTTGCCGTCGAGAAATACCGGCTGGGTAGAGAATAATTCCGCTGAGAAGTTCGCAAGCCGGAAGCCGCGATCAATTTTCAGGATAATCAAAATCGTTTTCTTGTGATTTTTCTCACTGACGCGTTTTACGCAGTGGTTTACTCTGATAAACAGCATTGATTCCAAATGAAATTTCATGGAATCTTGTTGATTATTAACATCGTTAAGAGGAGTCATATCATGAAAACGGTACTGCAATTCTTTTTGATGCTGATTTTAGGATCGACCGGCGGAGTCAGCGTTTTATCTTTTGCCGCTACGACTTCGACGCAAATCAGCGGATCCACTTCAACCACCGGCTACTCCGGCAAGGAAGCCGCTGCAAAAAGGACACTCGCGCCATCCGCAACGTCCAATGAAGCTTTAACCGGTGTGGAAATCGCGGAGCGTTCCGATGATCCGTGCTTTTTGCGGGCGAGGTTCCGTAATATTGCGACCGGCAATGAGGGAGCCAATGCGCGTTTTGCGGAGTGTGATGACAATAACAATAATGAAGGCACCGGCGATAGCCGCCGCACTTTGATGATGCCATCGGGCGGATTTGTCACCGGTGTTCGGATTTGCATGAACAGCCAGCAAGACAAAATGAAAGGTATTCAGCTCATTGGGCGCTATGGCGCTTGTCTGCTCGGTGAAGAAAATGTTTACGTGTCTCCTGCGCCCTGCTCAAGAGTATTCAAAACATCGGGAATTGAATACCGGTTGTGCGATACCGATCAACCGAATTATCAAACACTATCTTGCAACAATAGTTCCTCGGCTTTGTCGGTTCACTATGAGCGTACAAATTGCCAAGGTAACAGCAACGGTCCAGACAATGACTGGGAAGAAGCCGTTAACTGTCCCGATCGGATGGTTGCAACCGGCATGCGACTGAATCACCGCGAAGGGAATGGCGGTCGCAGAATCATCACGGGTGTTGCGTTGGATTGCCGCAAAGTAGAGTTGCCGGATTAGGAGTTATTGATGCGATAACGCCCATTTCCGGATGATAAGCTGCGCTCGTGGTCCGGCAGGCTTGCCACGAATGCAGCAGCGGTTGTCGCTGACTGCGGTGCGGAATGCAATAAAGCCGCTCCGGAAACCATCCGTAGAATCCGGATCAATAATTTCATACGGAGTCCGGCGATGGATAGCGCAACCAGGCAACATCTGATGATCGCATTCTTTTTGAGTTTTTTCGCCGTCGGCATTCCTTACTGGCGAATCCCCCATAATACCGTCAATTTGCCGGAAGCCTTGCCGGTCTTCGGCTTGATAGTAGCGGGCGGTGCCGCGATGATGTTGCGATTGCAGACAACAGCAACCTTCTGGCAAATCATCAAAGTGATGACAGCATCGGTGCCGGCAGCCGTGTTTGCGCGCGTGGTCTGGGATGGTTTCAAGGACCCCAGCTCGCACAATCTGTGGCCTTTTGAAATTGCGGTCGTGTTACCGGTCGGGTTTGCCTGTGCCGTTACCGGCGTGCTTGCGGGCAGCCTGATTGCGGCAATGACCGGGAAACCGCAGCGGCGCAAGAAACGATGAGTTGTCTTGAGCAAGCGTTGCAACACCGCTGAGCCGGCGGGCGGTAACCCGATCGATCGGCGCCGGTTTTCCGGCTGCTCGATCAGCGTCTGCCTAGACGCCGCCTTTGATGATATCGTTTAGAATCCAAATGAATAATTTGAAAAAGATATTCAAAACAACGATGAAGATGATTAATTCCAGAACGATTTTCATTGATTAATAAAGAATAAAAGTAAATGAATCAACAGTTTCAACTTGGAGCACTCAAATTATTAGGGTATGCAACCCTGCAGAAGGTTCCGGTTTGAATGAATGATTCGATTGTGTAGATACCGTCTTTCAAGTCAAGCAATTTTTGGATAGTTTGGGTGATAAGGGAGTTGTGTTTTTATAACGCCGAAGCACAAGTGCACCAGCTTACGCATAGCAGCTCTGATAGCGGATATTTTGGATTTGCCTCTGGCGAGTAACCGTTCATAAAGCGCCTTGACATGGGGATTGTATTGTGTGGCGACCACTGCTGCCATGTATAGCACGGCTCGCACTCGCGCCGGACCCGCCTTCGACAATCGGGCCCGGCCCAGCACCGTGCTTCCAGACTGCCGTTTTACGGGCACTAAACCCAAATAAGCTGCCACTTGTTCGGCAGATTCGAAACGATTGCCGTGCATGATCGCCAGGAGGTTATTTCCCACTCGCTCACCTACTGCCGGAATACTGGTCAGCAGAACCATATCCCGCTTCAGACCGGGATGCCTGTCGATGTGATCGTCTATCGCTTGTTGCAGCCGTTTCAATTCTGCTTCAAGAAAGGCGATAGATTGAGCGATAGACTGGACAATCAGTTCAGGCGTCTCGATAGCTTCGCTCTTTTCTTGCCGGTTCAATTCTCGGCGCAAATCATCCGCCACCGCATTACGCCGGGCTAGTAGTGCTTGTAATGCACGGACTTCCACCGATGGCGGCTGCCATGCCGCAGGCTTGAGCAGCGCTCCATATTTCGCCAGTACAACACTATCCACACCATCCGTCTTAGTGCGTATCCCCAAGCCTCGACCAAAATCTTTAACTTGTGCCGGATTGATGATCGAAACCATTACCCCAGCATCTACTAAAGCCAAAGCAGCTTGCTCGTGATATACGCCAGTGGCATCCATTACCACGTGCAGTTGCGCAGCCGACACACCTTGTTTGGCCGTCCACTCCAACAATGCGCTCACGCCTGCTTTAGTATTGGGAATGACCTTGGATTTACGTTTATCACCTGCTTCGTTAAGTAAAAGGCAACAATCCAATTTTGCCTTGGCAATATCCATACCGAGATAAAACATGATGTTCTCCTGTTACAATATTTACCAACCTCGCCCACTTGCCTTGTGCATGCAGGGTTTATCCCTTGGCTACCGTTCAGTGTCTGTGCTGGCGTGGAAGATGAGAAGGAAGGCTTGATCTACAGAACAAGGTCTTGCCTTAAGGGTGGACACAAGCTGCTTCCAACTCGGGTAGTGGTAGCTAACCACTACGGAAAGAAAGATACAAGGGTGGATAAGAAGAGCGCCATCCACCGTATTCTCCAGTTTTGATGGATTTAGTGGATGACGTTGCACTTATCCACCCTCCATTCTAAATCTCATCACACCGCCACAACTGCGCCGCGCCGCGCACGCCGGAGCTGTCGCCGTGGATGTTTTTTAAAATGGGGGTGGTGAGTTGATCGTTAAACACGTAACGCGCTATGTTGTCGCGGCCTTCGTTGTAGAGCCGGCCGATATTCGATAATCCGCCACCGAGCACGATGGCGTCGGGGTCTAGGATGTTGATGACGGTCGCCAGGGCGCGGCCGAAGCGGTCGAGGAAGCGCTGCATCGCGGCTTCGGCCAGGACATCGCCTTGCGCTGCCAGTGCCACGATGTCGTTGGCCTGGAATGCGCGGTTGCCGCCGTGGCGGTGATAATCGGCGGCCAAGCCGGGGCCGGAGATCAGCGTTTCGACGCAGCCTTTTTGGCCGCAGTAGCAATCCGGCCCGTTCGATTCCAGAATGTTGTGACCCCACTCGCCGCCGATGTGCTGGCGGCCTGGGTGTAATTGTCCGTTGAACACGATGCCGCCGCCGACGCCAGTGCCCATGATGACGCCGAATACCATGCCATAGCCTTTTCCCGCGCCATCGAGCGCTTCGCTCAATGCAAAGCAATTGGCGTTGTTGGCGATGCGCAGCGGCGGGTTCAGCAGCCCTTGCAAGTCTTCGAACAACGGTTGTCCATTCAGACACATGGTATTGGAATTCTTCATCCTGCCGGTGACTGCCGAAATCGCGCCCGGCGTACCGATGCCGGCCGGGCATCGCGTCCCGGCTGCGGCTTCGAGCGACTCCACCAGCCGGGCGACGGTGTTCAGAATCGCTCGATAGCCTTCGGATTGTGGCGTATCGACGCGCTTTTGCAGCAATTCGATACCGTCAGAATCCATCACGATGCCTTCAATTTTTGTGCCGCCTAAATCAATACCGATACGCATTGCAAAACTTTAATCAGAGTGAAGAAGGAATATTTTGCGGGAACGCGAATGCTTTTGCAAAGCGGCCGGGTATTGGGATCAGAATCGCCAGTCCAATTGTAAACCGATGATATCGGCTTGCTCGGTATAGGTGCCGTTAAGTGTTTCCTTGGTGATTCCGCGGCGGTTAATCGAAGGGTCGACGAAAAACAAATGAGCATAGGCCGCATGGATATGAATATTTTTCCGGAATGCGTATGTCGCGCCGGCAGTCAGCCAGTAGCGGTCGCTATCCGGCAGGCGCGCCGAGCGGTTTTGCGGATTCGGGATCGGTGTTTCGTCGTAGGCGAAACCGGTGCGGAAAATCCATTTGCCGTTCTCAGTCGCATAATTTAACCCACCGGCGTAACGCCAGGTATCCCGCCAATGCATCGGTTGCACATCGGGGTCTTGACCCGATTCAAAATTGGTTCTGAGCTCACGGATCAAGCTCCAGTTGGTCCACAAGGCATCCGCCGAAAACGTCCAGCGAGGATTCAGATGATATGAAAAACCGAACAACACGTTATCGGGCAAGGTAACCGGCGACCGGGCATCGCTATCAATGAACGAGCCCGACCGGGTAAGAATGCTGGCATTACCGGGGACGGTGTAATTTGCATGGCCGTCCAGGTCATGCGCGACTCTGGAACGGTAGCTCGCGCCAAGCTGAATCTTGGGATTCAAGGTGTAAAAAGCACCAACATTATAACCGAAACCGACGCTGTCGCTTTTGAGTGAAACATGACCATCCGCTTGTTGCGGCAGCAGGCCTAGCGAGGGGCAGGCCGGAGGGCCTAGTTCTTTCGCACCCATGCAAACCGTGCCGAAATCGATGGCATTGGTGAATTTGGATCTGAGATATTGAATGTTGAATCCAGCACCCAATGAAAGTTTTTCGGTAGCCTTGAAAGAAACCGACGGATTGAAGTTGAATGCGGTGACCTCGGAATCGATGGCTTGGTAACGGCCTTTCCAGTCGGAATGAAAACTATTGAGCGCCGCGAATGGGACATTAATGCCCATGCCAAAGACAATCCGATTTGTGAGCGGATGCACATAATAAAAATTCGGGATAAACGAGGGAGTTACGAAATTACCGCCGTCACCGCCCCGCAACGGCGCTCCGGATACGGTTGCGGATGATTGATTGTGAAACTCTGCAAACGGGACGAAGATATAACCGGACGAAGTGGCCAATCTGCTTTGCACATGGCTCATCGCCGCTGGATTGAAAAACACCATGCTGCCGTCACTGATGTTGGTGGGCGCGCCGGAAAATGCTTGTCCTAATTCCTTAACGCTTTGTTCCATGATCGCAATGCCGGCACCGGTGGCTGCCGTTGCATATTGCAGCAGGCCATAGCCTAGTAGAAGAACGGCCTGGCGATAGCATGCGATAGCAATTCCTTCGGTGCGGGAACGCTCAAGTTTTTTTTTGCAGTTAAAAATCAAAAATATGGAAAATATTTTTGTTCTCCCTGAGTAAGCATGCGCATTACAAAAATGGTTTTAATATCGGGTATCTGGCATGATTTTATATATGTTGTTAATTTTAATATAATTTGGTACCACTTGAGGCGCTGTGTGGCATAGTAAGCCGGAATGTTGTTTTTTCCAACTACTACAGTTGTAGTACTACGTATGTTGCCTATCCATGAGAGGATGCTCTGTTTATGATTGCCTGGCAACTCTTTAATAAGTTAATAAAACATTGGCACACGGTTTTTTTATAAATGTCTACTCTGGAAATCGCGATTGATCGGCTGGAAAAAGGTTACGACAGTCATCACTCATTTTCGGGAAACAGGATGTTATTTCCTGAAGGAGAAATAATGCGAATATTACTTATCGATGACCACAGCATGATTCGCGCCGGTATTAAGCATCTGATCATGAAGATGCAAAAGAAAACGGAAATTTTCGAAGCGGAGAATGCGAAACAAGGTCTGCAAATTGCCCTGCAGCAGGGTCTGGATTTGATTTTTCTGGATTTGAAGTTACCACTAGAAACAGGTTCGGCCAGCAATGGCGAAGTCGGATTGAATTTGCTTAAATCCCTGTGTGATATGGAAAAATCAGCACCGGTTATTGTCATGACCGGCGAATTCTTGAGCAGGGGAGCGGTGGAACGGATCATGCGCGCAGGTGCTGTTTCGTTCGTTCCTAAAACCTCTTCTTCGGAAATGATGCTGGAAGCCATTCAGCGGGCGCTCAACGGCGGCGTATGGCTGCCGCCCGAAGGACCGGTTGAGGCAATCGACATAACCTCGGCGAATATCGATTCGTTATTACAGGAATCGCCGCAGCCGATTACTGCATCCGATCTGGGAATTACCGAACGGGAATTCGATGTATTAAGGTTGGCGATGCAAGGGAATGCACCTTGGAAAGTGGCACGGATTCTCGATATCAATCCCGCCAATACCCGGCGCTATTTATCCAAGTTATACAGCCGTTTCGGCGTGATCGATTTGTACGGCTTGCAGTGTCATTTCGCGAAAACCGGTCAGTTACTGGGAATTATCTCTTCATTACCTCGTGAACAGAATGATAATGCTCCCGGCGAGTGCTAAATTCTAAATTGATGCAATTTGCGAGTTAACCGTAGATGCTAATAGCCGACGTCTATTAGTGTATCAACCGGAAACAAAAGGATCCAGTCATGTTTTATCAAATAAAACGTTATTTATTGGGTGGATTCAAAATTGAAGTGCAACTTTTGTAAGGAAGTTTAGGAAGCAAGCTGCGGTAGTATCGGAGCTTCTTAAACGACCAAGTAGAAGGAGCACAGATGAAGCACTACAAGCAGCTCACCAGCGAGCAACGATACCAGATTTCCGGCTTGAAGAAGGCGGGTTTGAACCAATCGCGAATAGCGGATGCAGTGGGCGTGAGCAAGTCGACGATTTCGCGGGAATTCAGGCGGAACAAGGGTCGGCGTGACTGGTATCCCAAGCAGGCGCAGGAATTACGGAACGAGCGCCGAAAACAATGCGCCAACGCCCAGCGTTTATCAATGTCGGACTGGACGGAAGTTGAGCGATTGGTTCGGCTGGACATGAGTCCGGAGCAAGCGGCCCGTCGACTTGCTTTGGAAAGTGTGTTGCAGATCAGTCACGAGACGATCTACTTGCACATATATGCAGACAAGCGTCGAGGTGGCGACCTGTGGCGGCATTTGCGTTGCCAGAAGCCCCGCAGGAAGCGTTATGCGAGCGGTCAAGAGCGCCGGGGCACGATCAAGAACCGGATCGGCATTGATGAGCGTCCGGGGATCGTGGATCAGAAGAACCGCATAGGCGACTGGGAGGGCGACACCGTAATCGGCAAGAACCATCAAGGCACATTGGTTACGCTGGCCGAGAGGAAGTCGCGCTACATTCTGGCAGCCCAAGTGCCCGGCAAACATGCATCGGGCGTAACGGCGGCGGTAACGCGATTGCTGCGCCCCCATAAACGCAAGTGCCACACCATGACATTCGACAACGGGAAAGAATTTGCGGAGCATGAAACCATTGCTGCGAAACTCAATGTGGATATCTACTTCGCTCATCCTTATCATTCATGGGAGCGCGGCTTGAACGAGAACAGCAATGGTCTGCTGCGGCAGTATTTCCCCAAGGGAATGGAATTGATTAAGGTGACCCAGGAACAAGTACAATGGGCGGTGGATAGACTCAACCATCGACCGCGCAAGGTGCTTGGATTCAGAACCCCGTTTGAGGTGTTCTTCGGAAAGACGGTGCGCTATACCAAGCCACCGCTAGGTGTTGCACTTCGAAGTTGAATCCGCATTGACAAAGTTCGGCGACATAAAGATTTTCAAATGGCCGATGTACGTGCTCTATCATCCCACTTCCTTTCGAATAAAAGGACTACATACCCGTGAGATATTAAATATCGTGCAACCGGGTGACTTAGTCATGCGGTCTTATATCAATTACCTAGATGGTTACTTTATTCCCAAAGGGGATAGTGATTGCAGTCATGGTGGGCTTTATGTGGGTGATGGTAAAATCGTGCACGCAATTGCGGAAGGAACATTGATGGACGACATCATTGATTTTTGCCGCTGTGACCGGATTCTGATACTTCGCCCTTGTTACGGTCAACAGTGGGCGGTCGAGCATGCTAGAAAGTGCGCCGATCAGAATATTGAGTACGATTTCGATTTCGAGCCCGGTAATGGCAAATATTATTGTCATGAACTAATGGCGTCTTGTTTCCCTTATTTGGATATCCGTCCGTTAAGCCGGCCGGTTCCCGTTTTTCAATGTATCGGTTTGAATATCCCGTCGCCGGTGGCTTTTTTGTCGGATTCTTTTTATGTCAACCGGCATTTTACAAGCGTTTATGAATCCAACGGCGGCGCGCTAAGATAGACCGCTGAGTGCGTATGCCCAGCTGCTTAGGGAAGCGCTTACATGGACACCGCCCGTTTTGCAAGCACTGATGTATAGAAACACAAGGTTCGATTGCACACTTACATTCGGCTTTTGATAAGAGCGTTTAGCTCAGAGCCCCTATGGTGTATTCGCCGGCGGGTCCCAATCTGAATAGCGAAGTCTGGTTGCTTCGAGAGCTTCCCCGGGTTTGGCCGCCGCGGTCCGACCTGTCTTCCCATCACATAAATGCAAGCAATCGTGAATGAATATCCTCCTGTTAACGATGCTTCTGTTTTTTATGAATCGCTCATATCATCATGCTTCAGCAGCGTATCTAGCACGATAGGTTTCATTTTTAGCCAGCAATGCCCAAGCTGCCCGGGCATTGTGATTGGCCAGCGCCACTGTTGCGACATTGGGATGACACCGCGCCAGCAGTTGCGCAATCCAGGCATTGCCAGGCGGCTTACCGGCTTGTTGCCGCGCACGTAAATGCCGGATTACAGCACGCGCACCGTGGATCATCAAAGTGCGCAGATAACGATCACCTCGTTTACTGATTCCCAGCAGACGTTGCCGCCCGCCGCTCGATGCCTGGCGTGGCACCAGTCCTAGCCAAGCGGCAAATTGCCGTCCATTGGTAAATGCCCTTGCATCACCTATCGCTGCAGCAATCGCGGTAGCGCTTATGACGCCCACACCAGGAATCCCGGCCAAGCGTTGACTCGCTTCATTGCTGACGTGCCATTGCTGAATCCTGTGCTCCAGTAGCGCAATCCGCTCATCGAGTGCCGATAATTGATCCCGCAACACAGCGGCCAAATCCCGGCACATCGGCGGCAACTCATCGCCGGTATCTTCCTGCGCGGACTTAACCGAAACAAAGCGCATTCCCGGGCGTTGCACTGCTTCACAAATGGCTTCCGCATCGAGCATATCCGACTTGTTCGACTTCAAATAGGGTTTGATGAACCTTGCCGCCATCGGCCGCACCGTATGTCCCAACTCGCTCAGCTTGCGTGCCCAGTAATGCATGCCGCCACAGGCTTCCAGCCCAATCCGGCAAGGTTCGATCTTTGCAAACCACGACAGTACCTCGCTTCGTCTCAATTGCTTGCGCTCCACCACCCGTCCTTGTGCATTAACAGCATGTACCTGAAAAACATTCTTTGCCAAATCCAAACCAACTACGCTAATCTTATCCATGGATGCTGCCCTCCAATTTTGAGTTGATGATTGAAAGCCAACTGTGGCACATTGCGATGCCGTTGTCAGGAGGGCGGTGTCCATTCCATCTGATTAATTGACTATACGAGCGAATCAAATCGTTGCGTGGTACTCGCTTCCTCGCCTATCTTTTCGATATGTCTCGGTTGCTGCGTTCCGTGCGCCTCGTGCTTTATCTCGCTCGCCGGATTAATCAGCGTTACCCTAGTAATTCGGTTCATACATCAGCAATTTTACATGATTGCTTAAATCCTGAGGCAGGCAGCTACCGGTTAAACCTTCATCGATTGCTACGCGGCATACGGCGACGGCAATGGCATGAGATACTTCCCGGACGCGCGTGAGAGCCGGGTATACTGCGCCATCGCGGAGTTCCTGATCGGTCACAATACGCGCCAATTCCCGGGCAGCGGCTAGAAACATGCTTTGCGTCACCAGTTTTGCGGAGCTGGCATAGACACCTAATCCGACACCGGGGAAAATATAAGCATTATTGCCTTGGGCCGGTTTATAGCGTTGATTGCCGTACTGTACGGCGTCGAAAGGGCTGCCGCTGGCAAAAATTGCGCGCCCATCGCTCCACTGATAAGCCTGCTCAGCGGTGCACTCGGTATGCGATGTCGGGTTTGACAATGCAATAATCACCGGCCGTTCATTGACCATTGCCATCCGCCGTACGATGGTCTCAGTAAATGTCCCGGCTACTCCGGTGGCGCCAATCAAAACATCGGGTTTGATTGCGCTGATGGCATCGGCAAAACTTAGTGCATCGTATTGATGGGCGTAAGGTTGAATACGCGGCTTAATATTTCCATTGGTTGCGGTGACGAGACCTGCTCTGTCAATGAACCATAGCCGCTGTTGGGCTTGGGATCGGCTCAATCCGTCGGCGCAAAACGCATCAACGACTAATTCGGCAGTTCCGCCGGCAGCAGAGCCGGTCCCCAAAAACATGATGTTGAGATCGGTAAATTTTTTTCCGGTAATGCGGCATGACGAATAAATTCCCGCCAAAGTTACAGCCGCAGTCCCTTGGATATCATCATTGAAACAACGGACTCGATGGTGATAGCGTTCCAGGAATTCAAATGCATGCGGTGTCAGGAAGTCCTCAAATTGTATCAGTGCGTTCGGATAACGTACTTGAACTGCATTGATAAATTCTTCAACCAAGGAACGGTAGCGATCACCGCTGATGCGGGGAAAAGGAAAACCAAGATATAGCGGATCTTCGCGCAAAGCGATGTTGTTGGTGCCGACATCGAGCATGACCGGCATGCACTGAGCCGGATGTATTCCGGCGCAAGCCACATATAATGCAACTTTGCCGATCGGGATTCCCATGCCATTAGCACCCAAATCCCCCAAACCCAAAATTCGTTCTCCATCCGTTACTACGATCACTCGGATATCTTCTTCAGGCCAGTTTTTTAAAATGGTTGCAATGGCTCCGCGATCATCCGGGGTAATATAGAATCCTTGAGGTTTTCTGAAAATATGCGCAAATTCCTTACATGCCTCGCCCACGGTCGGGGTGTAAACCAGGGGCAAAATTTCTTCGATGTGATCAATCAGCGTCCGGTAAAAAAGTCTTTGATTGCTTTCAAGTAATCCATTCAAAAAAATATATTTTTCAATGGCACTGGTTTTGCTGCGCAGGCTGTCTAATACCCGATCGATTTGTTTTTCAATGCTGGCAACTTCATAAGGTAACAAACCTCTTAAACCATAGTGTTCACGCTCTTCGCGTGAGAATGCAGTTGATTTTGTCAATGCCGGATCGGAAAGTAGTGATTTGCCATATAAATTTTTCATATTGACCTTTTACTTCTGCTGGAAAAAAGAGCATATACTCAACACATAAAACTGTGTTGCGCGAACTGTTTAAACGGTTGGACAATCTCAGCAACCGGCGATAAACTTAATCATTCAATATATAGTTTCAATATTGAATATGTAGCCTAAGTGCATGTGCGTAGGCTTTTAAGCTATATTAATAAACTCTTCGATAACCTGTATTGTTTTTTTGAGAAAAATCTAGAAAATTATGAATCAATCATCACCCTTTCCCATACCCGATCCGGACCTCTACAGTGAGGAAGAAATTGCCGAGTTGGTACATACGTTTTACGCGAAAGCCAGGAAAGATCCTGGTCTAGGGCCTATTTTTGAGGCGCATGTAATTGACTGGGACGCACATTTTGTGCAAATGATTAATTTCTGGTCAGCGCAGCTTCGTGGCACCAGCCGGTTTCGTGGCGCACCCATGCCCAAGCATATCGCCTTACCGGAGCTTTCTGCTGAGCTATTTGAACGATGGGTGCAATTATTTCATCAGACAACTAGGGAGCTTGGAAATCCGCGACTGGAACAACATGCAAATGCGGTCGCAAACTTTATTGCGGGCCGGTTGTGGCAAGGCTATCAAATGAGTAATTATCCGGATCGGCGCCCGGTTGCGCTTCGAATTGTCTAGCTATATCCGTGTTTTAGCCGGAAAACATTTTGAAAAGCATTAAAAGCAAAATCATTGTTTTTTCTATTCTGGCGACTCTGATTCCGTCATTGGGATTGGGCATCTCTTCATTTCAGCGGAATGAAGAGATGATCACAGAAAATTTGGCGCGCGAGCTGCGCACGATGGCCAATTATGCCGGGCGCGAGCTGGATTTGTGGATTAAAGAACAGATGCTCGCGGTTAGAGACCTGGCAGCATCCATTTCGACCTCAAAGATTCTCATCGAAGGTCTATCGTTGGACAATCAGATTTCCAAGAGTAAATCTGTCAATCAACCGAAGGCAACGGAACTGTATCTGAAATCGGTGCATAAGCGATTGGAAACGGTGGTGGAATTGACGATTGTGGATGTCCAAGGTGAAGTTATCGCCAGTAACGTAGACGAACCATTGCCGGTATTGTTCGCACAGAACTGGCCCGAGAATGCATCTATTCAAGGCGATGTAGTCATTTCACCGCAATGGAATGAACATTATGGAACAGCGATCGTCAGTATTGCAGTGCCGATATTGTCTATTGACGATTATATTTTGGGTGCGCTGATCGTGACGTTTGATATGCAAAGTTTGCAACCTAATTTAAAAGCTAAGATCAGGCCTCCTCAAGGTGACATACTATTGCTGGATCAAGCCGGGCACATAATGCTTGCGAGTGATACTTTGCTTTTAGATAAGCCGCTTTCGTCCGAATTAAACGTGTTGTCGCGCTTGCGCGGCAATCCTGGCGAATATGATATCTTTCTTGGGCCGAAACAAGAAAAGGTTGCCGGTTTAGCCTATTTGTCGGAAAAAACGCCCATTACCATTATTGCAACCAGAGACTATCAATTGATTTATTCCGCGTGGGAGCAGCAACGGAATATTTTCGCTGGCTTGGTTGGTATCATCATACTGATTGTAACTGCGATCGCTTTCCGTTTAAGCCATGCCATTGTGAAGCCGCTGCAAAGGTTAATCGATGCAACTGAGAAGATCGTCAAAGGTGATTTGGATGTTAAATTAGCCAATGGTCAACGGGATGAAATTGGTCAATTGACGCATCGATTTAACCAAATGACCGACAAATTGCGTCAAAATCAAGCTGAAATCAATGCCGCAGCGATCGCAATGCAACAAAAGAATCAGCTCCTTGAGACGCTTTCTGTAACAGACAATCTTACCGGGCTGTACAACCGCAACAAACTCAACGCCATTATCAGTGATCAACTGGCCCGCTTCGAAAGAAACAAACGTCCCTTTGCTGTGCTGATGATCGATGTCGATTATTTTAAAACTTTGAACGATAGTCTCGGCCACGTAGTGGGCGATGAAATTTTGGCGGCGGTCGCGAAAAGAATCTCGCAATCGATCCGGAATGTGGATTTTGCCGCACGGTTCGGCGGGGACGAGTTTATTATTATTCTGGCTGAAACGACTGTCGGTGAAGCAGAGAAAACTGCAGAGCGAATTAGAACGCAAGTGGCGGATATTCATTGTGATTCGATAAATCAGGATTTGCATGTCACGTTAAGTATCGGCGTTATTCAAAGTGAGCCGGATGATTCTTCGCTAACGATATTGCTATCTCGGGTTGACAGCGCGTTGTATGAAGCAAAACGCGCGGGCAGGGACCAAGTTTATTGTCTATCTCCAAGCACACCGGAAATTGCACCTTAAAAGGCATTGCCACTAATTTTTTTCCGTTTCAAGTCCTGTATTAAGAATCCACCCTTGGTTTTGATTAGTTTGCACACGTAACCATGCGCCCTGGCTTGCATTGGCAGTGACCTCGGTGGCTTTTTTGAGCGTGCTGATGATTCGTGATTGCGTATTGGGCGCATTGCGCAAATTGACATTGGCTTTAGTGTGCAATTTTATGGGGGTATGAAACTCCAGTAACATGCTGTGACCATTTGATTCTTTTTTGCGATTCGGATTCGTAATCAATTCGATCAAATGTTTTGCTTGTGCAACATAGTTCATTGCCGATGCATATTGATCATTTGAGAAAAGCGTTGAAGCTGTTTCAGTCAATTGCTGCGCCTGGATCAACAAAATTTGATCCGCGGCGGGGATTTTAATTTGTTTCAAATGTGCCAGCGCCACTTCGGTTTCGGCAATTGCGGAAGCCGTGCTCGGCTTTGTGGCTAACCGGTGTAACTTGACTTGCGCACGCGTAGCTTCCTTATTCACCTCCTGAAGCGCTTTTGCCTGATCCTGTTGGCGGATTTTTTGATTCTTAATCAACTCATCTTTTTCAGCTAACAGTTTTTTGAGATGTGCGATTTCCTGACGCAGTTTTTCGTCTTGAGAGGTGATGACGGGTACCGGTTCAACGATAGGTGCGGGAATAGATTCTGGAGTTTCACAACTGCTCAGTATGAATATTATGAGGATTGCGATTAGCAGCATTCGGATTCGTGCCGGATTGGTGCTTGATGGGCCGGGTGATTCTGCTTGTAACAAAATTCTCGTCATAGTATTCCTTTATATTTTCAAAAAAAACTGCGTCATGAATTTTGAAACTTGTCAGCGACTTATGATAATTTGAATAAAAATCAAACAAATCTCTGTTTAGTATGAATCGGGCGAACTGAAAAATTACAATGAATCGTCATTTAATCTTTTATACTGTGATAAATCAAGTGATACACAGGCTGGTGAATTGATAATTTCTTCATATTTTTTCGCTTGATCATGCCAATGATTAAAACCGGTGATGAATTGGGGTCAACAAACAGATTTATTTTTATATTCTACTATTATGAAATCATAGGGTGATTTTATAGCAGCCGCAGAGTTATTGTTGAAGACATTTATTATGAGAGGGCACAATGTATCAGCGAATTCTAGTACCGATAGACGGTAGTGCGACTTCCGAATACGCATTGAATGAGGCGATAAAATTTGCGCAACAGCAAAAAGCTCATATCGAAGCCTTGCATGTTATTGAAGATGTATTGTTTTCAGAAAACGATGATTACATTAATTATGCAGAGCTCGTGCGCTCGCTTCGTGCTAACGGAGAAAAAATCCTGGCGCAAGCACAAAATAAAATGAATCAATCCGGAATTGAATGTGAAACCAAATTGCTGGTAGCGCAGGGCGAAAGAATTGTCGATGTCATTATCAATGAAGCGAAGAGTTATGCGGCAGATTTAATTATTATCGGAACGCATGGCCGATCAGGTTTTAGCCGTATCTTGCTGGGTAGTGTAGCGGAAGGCGTGGCGCGGACATCGCATATTCCAATTCTTTTGATCCGTGGTGATAAGTGAAACGGAATCGGTTTCTATAATAATTTGAATTTGTTGTTCAGGTGGATTGAAGCATGGAAAATTATGAAGCGCTTCTGGCAACAATTGCTCTGATGATGGGTGCCGCGTGGGCCAGCGGCATCAATTTGTATGCCGTTTTGTTAGTGTTGGGATTAGGGGGATCGTCCGGTCATATTGATTTACCCGCTGAATTATCGGTTTTGGAAGATCCATTAGTAATTTTTGCAGCCGGGATTATGTATTTCATTGAATTTTTCATGGACAAGATCCCTGGCGTGGATTCTGTTTGGGATTCCATCCAAACGTTTATTCGAATTCCAGCCGGTGCGATGTTGGCGGCGAGCGCGGTCGGCGATGTCACGCCCGCGCTTGAAATTGCAGCGGGTATTCTTGGAGGCAGCCTGGCAGCGACCACCCATGTAACCAAGACTGGAACTCGATTGCTGATTAATACTTCACCCGAACCTGTCACTAATTGGTCGGCTTCCATTACCGGGGACCTGCTGGTGCTCTCAGGATTATGGACCGCTTTAAATTACCCGCTCTTATTTCTTGGGCTAATGGTCGTTTTTCTTGCTTCAGCAATCTGGTTGTTACCGAAACTGTGGTACCTGATCAAACAATTGTTTACCAAGGCACTTAATTTTTTCGGATTGAAGAAGAATCTTGGGCAAAATGCTGTTGGAACTGATAAAGCCAATTCTCTGGAAGGACTTCAAACACAAGATTCTCTGACTGCCTTGGAGCGGCTGCATCGATTAAAAGAGAAAGGTGTGCTTACGGAACAAGAGTTTGAGCGTCAGAAAAATATCATTTTAGAAAGAAAATTTCATCGGAATGTTCTGTGACTCCGGACGTCATAACGTGGCGAAGAGTTAAAAAATAGCTTCAGATTTAAGGATTAACGTCCTCCCATTCTAATGAGAATGTATGCGACATCGCTGGGATATTTTTTGCAAAGTTATCGATAACTTTGGCGATGCCGGAGTATGTTGGCGGCTTGCCAGGCAATTAGCGACGGATTTTCATCAAGAAGTACGGCTGTGGATTGATGATCTGGCGACTTTAAGCTGCTTCACACCGGAATTGAATTGCAAAGATCTGGTTCAAACTGTTCAAGATGTGAAAATATGCAGTTGGCAACAATTGCAAATGGAATTTACTTGCGCTGATATCGTGATCGAAGCGTTTGCCTGTGATTTGCCGGATATATATATAGCGGCGATGCTTGAGAGTGATAAACATCCTCTGTGGATCAATCTGGAATATCTGAGCGCTGAACCATGGGTTGCAGACTATCATTTATTGCCTTCACCTCATCCGCGGTTGCCTCTCACCAAGTTCTTTTTTTTCCCGGGTTTTACAAAAGGCACGGGGGGATTGTTGCGTGAAAACGCATTGATGGAACAAAAGAACGAATTTGATGAAGTCGTGCGGCAAACATTCATGAAGCAACTTGGTTTGTATGAAAAAGAGCCAGGCAGTTTATGGATTTCACTTTTTTGTTATGCGGATGCGCCTGTAGCGCAATTGTTGCAAGTCTTGTTTGAATCCGCTCAACCAATTTTGTTAATCGTGCCGGCAGGAAAAGTGGCTGACCGTATTTTGGAAATTCTTAAAGATGCGCCAATCTTTGGTACTCGATTGATAGCGTCTAAGCACTTGTCCGTCCAGATTATTCCATTTCTGGAACAAACCGAGTACGACCGTTTATTGTGGTGTTGTGATATCAATTTTGTTAGAGGTGAAGATTCCTTTGTGCGCGCACAATGGGCGGCGAAGTTGTTTATCTGGAATATTTACCCGCAACAGGAGCAAGCACATTTCAGGAAACTGGATGCGTTTCTTGAGTTATATACGGATCGTATGACAATTCCCATGGCTGCTGCAATAAGAGAAATGTGGAATTGCTGGAATAGCCGTTGTGCATTTAATGCAGGAACATGGATGAACTTCTTAGCGTTTCGGGAGTCACTGATGCTGCACAATGAAAGCTGGGTTAATCAACTGATGAAACAAGAGGATCTGGCAACTAACCTGGTGCAATTTGTTGAAAATCGGCTATAATCCGCAACCTTTGTTACTTAAATTGATTGTGTATCGCATCATTTTTGTTTGTTTATAAATCTATTAATTTGGAACTGGAAATATGAAGACCGCAATGGAACTACGCTCAGGTAATGTCATTTTGATTGGTAATGATCCCATGGTCGTACAGCGGGCGGAATTTACCAAATCTGGCCGTAACGCATCTGTGGTTAAGATGAAACTAAAAAATTTGTTTTCCGCTACAACTACTGAAACAGTTTATAAAGCGGATGAGAAATTTGATCTGGTGGTATTGGATAGGAAAGACTGCACGTACAGCTATTTTGCCGATCCGCTCTATGTTTTTATGGACGCGGATTATAACCAGATCGAGGTGGAAGCGGAAAATATGTCCGATGTATTACACTATCTGATCGACGGTATGGAAGATGTTTGTCAGGTGACTTTCTATGACGGTAAAGCCATTTCGGTCGAATTACCATCCACAATTGTGCGCGAAGTCGAATATACCGAACCCGCAATTCGTGGTGATACCACAGGGAAAATTATGAAACCGGCACGATTGGCGGGAACCGGGTTTGAAATTCAAGTGGCGGCTTTTGTTGAAATTGGCGACAAGATTGAGATCGATCCGCACAATCATGAATTTAAGAAGCGCGCTTGATAACATTTCTCGCTGAACCCAAAAAAAATAGGTGGCTTAGCCACCTATTTTTTTGTTTGTCAACTCGCGATCACTTGAATGTCGGGTTCGATGGTTTTCAGCATATTCTCAATCCCTCTAAGCGTGCCGGAAATCGAGCTGGGACATGTACCGCAAGCACCTTGATAATGGATGCGAAGAATATTTCCCTCGAGACCCAGTATGTGTAAGTCTCCGCCATCATGTTGCAAATAAGGTCTGACTTCCTCATCCAGCAACACATTGATTTTTTCCAATCGCAGTTGGTCTTCCGGTGACAAATTGGCAAATGCCTGATTGGCGTTAGCAACGGCTTCAGCGGATTGCGCCGAGGCGGCGGGTGCTGCACGGATAGGATCAGCAATTTCCCTAGCCAAATCCTGCCAGTTGGCATCACCATCCTGAGTCACAGTGATCCAATGATCAATATAAAAAACATTGGTGACGTGATCAATATCAAACAATGCCGACGCCAGTGGATCATCTTTTGCAGACTCGGCATTATCGTAGGAACGGGCAATTCCCCAGGTGAGCGGTTCTTTAAGAATAAATTTTAATGCATTCTTGTTAGGGGTTCCTTCAATATCAGCTATTTTGGGCATTTTATTATCAGGAAAAATGAATATTAAATCGGAGTTTTTGCATTTCAAACTCAAACATTTATAAAAATTTTTATGATTAGGATTGGCTTGATACCGCCTGAAGATCGTTTGAAGTATCTTCAGTTGACACATTACTGACTGAATTGAGTGCTGCTTGCAGGGTATGCCACGGCAGAATTGCGCATTTAACGCGTGTGGGTAAATCCCGGATTCCCGAGAAAACCGTTAATCGCCCCAAGTGATGGGGTTGATTGATATCTAATTTTCCGGTAGCCAATTCGCGGAATTCAGCAATCAACATTTCCGCATCTGAACGTGTTTTTCCTTTGATTGCCGTTGTCATCATCGAAGCGGAGGCTTTGCAGATAGCGCAGGACTCTCCCTCAAATGCAACGGCACTGATCCGCTCATCTTCAACTTGCAAAGTGATATCGAGACGATCACCGCATAATGGGTTATGACCGATGGCGTGGTGACTGGCTGGATTTAACTTGCCGTAATTTCGCGGCTTCCGGTTGTGATCCAGAATGACTTCTTGATATAGGGAATTGGAATGCATTATAAAAAAACCTTTTGAACAGTTCTGATGCCAGCAGCTAAAGCATCAATTTCAGATTTTTTATTGTAAAAAGCAAAAGAAGCGCGTGAAGTGGCTGGAATATTAAATCGCTGCATAACCGGTTGAGCGCAATGATGACCAGTTCGCACGGCAATACCATCTTGGTTCAGAATGGTACCGATATCGTGTGGATGGATGCCATCAATGGTGAATGAAATGACCGCGGCTTTTTGGGGGGCCGTGCCAATAATTCTGACACCTGGGATTTCGGCAAGGCTTTCGGTTGCATAATCCAGTAATGTGGATTCATACGCCGCGATATTTTCAATGCCGATCGCGGTTAAATAATCAATCGCAGCGCCAAATCCAATGGCAGCAGCGATGGGTGGCGTGCCGGCTTCAAATTTGTGCGGAATCGTATTGTAGAGTGTTTCTTCAAAGGTGACCGAGGCAATCATGTCACCGCCGCCTTTAAAAGGTTGCATGGATTCAAGCAATGCTGCCTTTCCATAAAGAATTCCGATGCCGGTTGGTCCACACAATTTGTGCGCTGAAAAAGCATAGAAATCGCAATCGAGCGCTTGTACATCGATCGCAAGATGCGGTGCCGCCTGCGCGCCATCTATCAGGACTGGAACGTCATGCCGATGAGCAAAGTCGATCATTCTTTTAATTGGATTAATGGTGCCAAGCGCGTTGGAAACATGAATCAAGCCGACGAATTTAGTTCGTTCGTTAAATAATTTCTCAAATTCGTCAATTTCCAGTTCACCGGTATCAGTGATGGGTACGACCCGGATTTTTGCACCTTTTTCATTAGCCAGCATTTGCCATGGAACGATATTCGAGTGGTGCTCCATGGTGGTTAGAATAATTTCGTCTCCAGCTTTGATAAACTTACGTCCATAGCCGTGCATGACCAGGTTAATCGAATCGGTAGTGCCGCTGGTAAAGATAACTTCGCGGTCTTCGCGAGCATTGATAAACCGCTGCAGCCTACACCTTGCATCATGAAACTCCATTGTCGCGACTTCTGATAGATAATGGACGGCGCGGTTTATATTAGCGTGTTGCGTAGTTTGATAGCGTACTAAGCGATCGATGACCGATTGCGGCATTTGACTGGATGCTGCATTATCCAGATAAACCAATTGTTTGCCATCGACTTTCAGCTTAAGTATTGGAAAATCTGTACGGATTTTGTCCCAATCCGGTTTGCTGAGTATGTCGGATTTCAGTGATGCTTGAGCGGCATTCATTTTCATGACTTTGATTCTTGAGTGAGGATGGCGTGCTCCAGTCGCTGCCGGAGTGACGTTACCGGAATGCGATTGATAATCTCTGCACCAAAAGCATATGTCAATAAACTACGTGCCGTGGCGGGCGATAAGCCGCGGCTTTCCAAGTAAAACAATTCTTCTTCATCCAATTGACCGACCGTTGCGCCATGGGCGCATTTCACATCGTTTGCGAAAATTTCCAGCTGCGGTTTGGTATTGACTTGCGCGGTCTTACTAAGCAAGAGATTGCGGCTGGATTGCGAAGAGTTGGTTTGCTGAGCATGAGGGCGGACAACGATTCTTCCATTAAAGACGGCGTGCGCTTTTTCATTAACAATGCATTTATGTTGTTGATAGCTCGTTCCATGAGGCTTGATGTGATCGATGCATGAATGTGTATCGGCGAGTTGCTGATTAGAAATCATGGTGAGTCCATCAATTGTACATTCCGCTGCCTCATCATTTAAAAAAACATTCTGGTTATAGCGGGAAATCCGGGCGCCTGTTGAAATACTGATTGATTGATACTGACTTGCGCGATCCAGTGAAACCGCGCAGTTAGCTAAATGGAAAGCTTCCAGATTCTCGCGCTGAATCCTGATATGCTTCACATTTGCATGCGGTGCAAGAAAAAATTCACTCACAGAATTGGTAATATATTTCGCGTTGTTATGAGCAATGTATTCTTCTACGAGAGTAATATTGCTACCTTCTTCGCAAACCAGGAGGCAGCGCGGGTAACTTGTCACTTCATTTTGAGTGGCGATAAACAATAAATGAATAGGGTCTCGAACGGTGGCATTTTTTGGAATTGAAACGACTGCTGCGTCACTGAGAAAAGCTGTGTTTAACGCTGTAAATACATTATCTTCATATTTGGCAAGCCTGCCGAGATGAGATTCCAAATATGCAGAGTTTGAAGATAAAAACATCGGTAAATTGCCAACCGTCAATGAAGTCGGATCAAAAATTGACAGACTGGAAGAAAAATACCCGTCAATAAATACCAAACGGATTTTTGCTTCCTTTAGGAACAAATGCTCAACATCCCCTATATGGATAATATTCTCAGGTTGCGAAGGCCGGAAAGGGAGATGAGTTAACGCGGAGATATCAGTGAATCGCCACTCTTCGTCGCGTTTGGTGGGTAATCTCAGCATACTGGCTTGATCGATTGCATTGGCACGCAATTGATTAAGCCACGACGATGGTTTTGTATTTGTGAAGGGCCATGATTCCAGAGAGCGTTCAAGATAGTCAGTATTAATAACCATGATCAGGCAGTTACCTTGTTTGTGGATTCGCTATGATTGATTACCCAATCGTAACCTCGTGTTTCTAATTCCAGCGCCAGCTCTTTTCCTCCCGTCAAAACGATACGGCCAGCATGCATTACATGGACAAAGTCCGGCACAATATAATCTAATAGGCGTTGATAATGCGTGACTAAAATGGTGGCATTATCTTTATTCATAATTTGATTTACGCCGTTAGCCACCGTTTTGAGCGCATCAATATCTAGTCCGGAATCCATTTCATCCAGAATGCTTAGCCGAGGCTCTAGCAAAGCCATTTGCAAGATTTCATTCCGTTTTTTTTCACCACCTGAGAAACCTTCATTTACACTGCGATCCAGAAAATCCGGCTTCATATTTAATAATTTCATTTTTTCTCGAACGAAATCATCAAACTCGAGCGGATCGAGTTCTTCTTTTCCACGTTGGGATTGAATGGTGTTATACGCAAGGCGCAGAAATTGTATATTCGCAACGCCAGGGATTTCAACGGGATACTGGAATGCTAAAAACAATCCGGCATGCGCTCGCTCCTCGGGAGGTAAATCAAGTAAGTTTTTGTTTTCAAATTGGATGGAGCCCGCTGTTATCTCATAAGCTGAATGACCGGCCAGTACTTTCGCGAAGGTGCTTTTGCCAGAGCCATTTAATCCCATAATGGCATGGATTTCACCGCGTTTAACTGTCAGATCAATTCCTTTCAGAATTTCCTTGCCATTGATGCTGGCGTGCAACCCCTGTACAGCAAGAATGGTTTTACTATTACTAACAATCATCCTACACTTCCTTCCAGTTTAAAGCTGAGAAGTTTCGTCGCTTCAACAGCAAATTCCATTGGCAATTGTTGAAACACGTCTTTGCAGAAGCCATTAATAATCATCGAGACGGCTTCTTCCGCGTCAATACCACGTTGGGAAAAGTAAAAAAGCTGATCTTCACCTATTTTTGATGTTGAGGCTTCATGTTCTACTTTGGCAGTATTGTTGTGTACTTGAATATACGGAAATGTATGAGCGCCGCATTGGTCGCCTATCAGCATAGAATCGCACTGCGAGTAGTTCCGCGCACCTTCCGCAGTCGGAGAGATTCTTACCAGGCCGCGATAGCTGCTATTTGAGTGACCGGCTGAAATACCTTTGCTAACTATCGTGCTACGAGTATTTTTACCGAGATGTATCATTTTTGTCCCCGTATCAGCCTGCTGATAATTGTTTGTAACAGCTACTGAATAGAATTCGCCTACAGAGTTGTCTCCACGCAGGATGCAGGAAGGATATTTCCATGTGATCGCGGAACCTGTTTCAACTTGAGTCCAAGATATCCGGGAATTCCTGCCTTTAGCCAGCCCACGTTTAGTGACGAAATTGTATATGCCACCAACTCCGTTTTCGTCGCCTGCATACCAGTTTTGCACCGTTGAATATTTGATATCTGCATCATCCAAAGCAATGAGTTCAACCACTGCGGCATGCAATTGGTTGGTATCGAATCTGGGTGCGGTGCAACCTTCAAGATATGAAACGGATGCACCTTCTTCTGCAATGATTAAGGTGCGTTCAAATTGCCCGGATCCTTCGGTATTTATACGGAAATAGGTTGATAGATCCATCGGGCATTTCACACCTTTCGGGATAAAACAAAATGAGCCATCCGTAAATACCGCAGAATTTAATGCGGCAAAGTAGTTATCTCCGACGGGAACAACCGATCCAAGGTATTTCTGGATTAATTCGGGATGATTATGTACGGCTTCCGATATGGAACAAAAAATAATGCCAACATCAGCAAGCTTCTGTTTGTAGGTGGTTGCGACCGATACGCTGTCGAAGATTACATCGACTGCGACGCCCGCCAATGCGGCACGTTCATGCATCGGTACGCCGAGTTTCTCGAACGTTCTCAGTAACTCAGGATCCACTTCATCCATGCTGGATAGCTTTTTTTTAGGCTTGGGAGCCGAATAATAGCTGATATCCTGAAAATCGATCGATGGATAATGGACATTCTGCCATTTAGGCTCGGTCATTGTCAGCCATGTTTTATAAGCTTCCAGTCGGAATGTTAGAAGCCATTCCGGTTCATTTTTTTTGGCCGAAATTAACCGGATAATATCTTCGTTTAACCCTTTGGGGGCAACATCGGATTCAATTTCGGTAACGAAGCCATGCTTATATGGTTGATTAACCAGACTTTGCAGTACTGCACTCATTTGGTTTCTTCCTTTATTTTCTAATTCATACTTTCAAAAGAAAGTGTGAATTGCCAGATAGTTTTTGTGATTTTCCAATAAAAAGAAAAATCTTATTTTTAATTATAAGGTAATTGCGTTTGATTCTTTAATGCTGAAACTATCTCCACACCCGCAGGTATTATCAATGTTTGGATTGATAAACTTAAAAACACTGTTGAGACCGTCTTTCGTAAAGTCAATATGAGAGCCATCAATGTATGGAAGACTTATACGATCGACAACAACCCTGATGTTGTTGGATTCGAACAATTGATCATCCGGGTTAATTTGATCAGCATAATCGAAAGTGTAAGAAAAACCGGAACACCCTGATTTTTTTACTCCGATGCGAAAAGCCAACCCCTTACCACGCTTCGCAAGTTGTTGCTGAATATGCTTTGCGGCATCATCAGTTAATGTAATTGCCATATGATTTATCCAATAAATTTAACTCTCTAAACAATATCACTGAATTTTCATATTATCTCTTAGATCATCCAGTCAGCACTGAAAGGACAATCCAAATTCGACATTAATAGAATTAATTCGTTCGGTAGTTATTTATTAGAGAATTTTTGTGAGTATTAATAAATCAATAACTTAAAACACTTTATTGTTTACGCCGCAGTAGATTCGCGCATATCAAGGAGCGGCACAATCGATCCGTTTTGTTGATTGATTTGATTGTCAACCAATTCTTTTAGCGTTACGGCACCAAGATATTCAAAAATCAGATCGTTCAATTTTGCCCATAGGTCATGCGTCATGCACTTTCCATCATTATGGCAATTCTCTTTGCCGCCGCACTGTGTTGCGTCGATAGGTTCATCAACAGCGAGAATAATATCCGCGACAGAAACTTTATCTAAATCCTTTGCGAGGCAATAACCGCCACCAGGTCCGCGAACACTGTCGACCAACTCGGATTGCCGCAATTTTGCAAATAACTGCTCAAGATAGGACAGTGAAATTTTTTGACGTTGACTGATGTCTGCCAAGGTCACCGGATGATTGCTTTGCTGCAAAGCTAGGTCTAGCAGTGCTGTAACTGCAAATCTACCTTTTGTTGTTAATCTCATGATTGGCTCCTATAAAAAACGAACGGGTTAAAGATAATGTTGCTTTTTTACAAATACCCGATTGATTTACTCAACTATACAATACCCGATTAATTTAGTCAACTATCTTTCGTATAAACCGAGATGGATTTCTAGATGGTGCAAAACTGGCGCGCTCAAACTTGTCTTGTATTAACGAAGATAAACCATATAGCTTTGTATGAAGCACTGGCCGGGAAATTGCTAAGCCGTTGCCAAAGGATGGCATCCGGTTACCAGTTTTGTTTTAAGAATCCGCTGTGTTTCCTGGGTGCATCTACCCTAGACCTCTGCCTGTCCGCATTTTCATGGACAGGCTTTCATTCACAAAAGGTGCCATTAAGCTTCATGCCGGAATAAACACCCCCCTGATCTTGCCGCGGGGTTGTTTATTAATGTTACGGCGCGATGCATCTTTTACCTTTGATGGATAAACGCGGGAACAATTTTGCTTCTAAAGTATTAAATCAGCATATCCAAGTTGTTTTCGCTTAAGGCGCCCGCGAATCTCTTTCGTCATGAATTCGTCAACGAGGCCGGCGACTGGTTTATCCAAAAGTGTGCGTTCCTTTTTCTTCTATAGGATTGTTACCAAGTGCTGCCTCATTTCTTGCTAAACGGTGAAGCTCGGGCGCTTCGGTAAGTGAAATTGTCAAGGTATGCGCCAGAATCCACTCGGAACTGTTTTTCAATAATGCGAAATCGATACTGAAAAGTGAGGCTGCTATCCGGCGAAAATCGGACACTAAGCCCATCTGAGTCTGCAATTTCATAACGCTTGGTTGATGATTTGACATTTTTCAGAAGTTTGTCATTGAGCGGCATTCTGCAAAAAGGTTTTTTACTGGAAAAGAACTGTATAATATTATTTATGCGTTAATTCTGTATATATGGGGTATGTACACAGAATTAGTGGTAATAGGTAAAATTTCTTGAAACGACTTGGAGCTAAAAAATTCATAACTCTATAATAAAAATAATAATATTATGATGCGGTGCGGATTTTTCTGGAATGATGTGAAACATGAAATGAATTGCGTGGAGTGCAAGTGGCTGGAGATTCGAATCCTCTCGCCCCGGCCGTTTGTAAAACACTTGCCGATATGATTTGTACATAACATGATGAGTAGGGATATTCCGTTTGATTTTCTGGTTGCAATTATAAACTCCTAAGATGCGCATATTGCTCAGTAACGATGACGGTTATTTTGCTCCTGGCTTAGCCTGTCTTGCTGAGTCACTCTCAAGAATTGCTGAGGTCATCGTCGTGGCACCAGAAAGGGATCGTAGCGGCTCAAGCAATTCCTTAACTTTAGATCGCCCACTTAGTCTTCACAAATCCCATAATGGTTTTTATTATGTCAATGGCACCCCAACTGATTGTGTGCATCTGGCAGTGACGGGGATGCTGGAAGTGATGCCCGATATGATTGTATCCGGGGTAAATCATGGCGCCAACATGGGAGACGACACCATTTATTCTGGCACGGTTGCTGCTGCAACAGAAGGTTTCTTACTCGGAATCCCCTCACTGGCGGTATCTTTGGTGAGTGCTTCGCACGGTAACTATATGACAGCTGCACGCGTCGCAGCCGATATGGTAAAACGCTTTAGTGAAAATGAAATCCAAAGCCCCATCTTATTAAATATCAATGTGCCTGATATCGAATACCAACAACTTCAGGGAATTGAAATTACCCGGCTAGGACGGCGGCATAAAGCGGAACCCGTGATTAAATCACAAAACCCTCGTGGTGAAATTCTATACTGGGTGGGAGCGGCAGGTCCTGCGCAGGATGCCGGAAAAGGTACGGATTTTTATGCAGTACAACATAACCGGGTTTCGATAACTCCTTTGCAGATTGATCTTACTCATTATGATCAAATGAGTCTGATAACAAAATGGCTAAATAGTTAAGTGCCTGTTATATTAGGATAATAATTTTTATAGGTGCTGATAGGTGAATGTTCGTCATTCTGGAATTGGTATGACCTCTCAGCGTACACGCATGCGCATGATTGAGCGTTTGCGTGCACAAGGAATTACTGATGAAGTGGTATTATCGGTAATGGGTACGATCCCTCGTCATATTTTTGTTGAAGAAGCTCTGGCAAGCAGGGCTTATGAAGACGTTGCCTTACCAATCAATTATGGACAAACCATTTCTAGCCCTTGGATTGTTGCTCGGATGACCGAGTTACTGAGGGCGGATTCCAATTTAGGAAAAGTTTTAGAAATAGGCACTGGGTGCGGTTATCAAACCGCTGTACTGGCACAAATAGCGCAGAAAGTATATTCAATCGAGCGTATCGGGCCGCTTCTAACTCGGACACGAATTCGTTTACAAGAACTGCAGGTTCGAAATATTTATCTAAAACATGCGGATGGGTTACTGGGGTTGGCTGAAGCAGGGCCGTTCGATGGTATTATCATGACGGCGGTTACAACGCATGTTCCAGCTTCACTACTCGATCAATTAGAGGTTGGCGGCCGCATGGTTTTTCCAAAAGGAACGCAGAAGCAAAATCTTTGCGTTATAGAACGCACCCCGCAAGGTTTTACCGAAACTGTACTTGAAGAAGTCAATTTTGTACCTCTGCTGGCTGGAGTCATCAAAAAGTAGTAGCGCGGGAATATCTAAATGAGAAAATGTAATGAATAATCCAATCAATTTCGATACTTGTAATTGTGTTCTCAGATTTATTCCTTCGTTAGGAAAGCGAATTTCATTGCAGTTTCATTTACTGTTTGTTACTGGCTTGTTTCTGGCTGGATGTAGCACCACCCAACCCCCGGTTCCGGTTGTCGACCGTGAGAAAATTAATTCATCCGGACCATTGAGACCCACCGAACCTGCTGCTATGGACGGTCAGATGTATACTGTTCAAAGAGGCGATACGCTATATGGCATTGCGCTTAAGCATGGCATTGATTACAAAAAATTGGTGGAATGGAACGAAATCGTTGATCCGAGATCGCTTCAACCGGGTCAGAAAATCCGGTTGTCCATGCCAGAAAAGGGATCTCAGCCAGTATTGTTTGCGCTTCCTCAACAACCTGTTACGACGACTATAGAGCCGGCTGCAGTTTCAACCGAGCCTGTGCCGATTTCTCATGCAGAAAATCCTCCGGAGGTTGCGGATACTCATAAGATAAAAACAAGCCCTAAAGCGTTTAAATTACCTTATTCGGAACAAAATGTAGCCCGGCTGCAATATCCAGCCAATAATCCACCGGCGATGGCACCGCCACCTGTTGCAGCTGCCGTGGCAACAGGGAGCAATGCAAAAATAGAGATGGCGCCGCCATCTCCCGAAACGCTAAAGTCAGACAAAGCATATGATTCTGATGCAACTAATTGGATATGGCCGACAAATGGAAAACTACTGGCGTCTTTTTCAAAAAACTCCAAAGGTGTAAAGATCTCAGGGCAAACAGGGCAACCGGTTCTTGCTTCGGCTGCCGGGGAAGTGGTTTATAGCGGCCATGGCCTGCGAGGTTACGGAAATTTAATCATTATTAAACATGATAATACCTATCTGAGCGCATATGCTCACAATAGCAAGCTCCTGGTCAAAGAAGGCGAAGCGGTGGTGAAAGGCCAGAAGATCGCCGAAATGGGGAATACCGATACGGACACGACTCAATTGCATTTTGAAATACGCAAGAACGGTAAACCCGTTGATCCGTTAGAATATTTAGCTAGCCCTGAAAAATCAACAACCGATTGATATCAGTAATAAAGAGTCATAGGTTCGATAGAGAAAGCGATCACGGCGGTCTAAGCGATGAACCGGTGGAAGACATGGCGAACTCAAATCTGCATGTGATGCGATTTCTAGGGTTGTCGTTTTTAAACTTCTTCTTCACCGGCTTATCGTCTTTCACATCCGGTAGCCGGCTGATGCCATGGCGCTGATAACAGCGATGCAGTATCTGCCATATAGGGAACGCTGATTAATTGACTGCACGAACGAATCACTTCGTTACGCGGTACTCGCATCCTCGCTCATCTTGTTGATATGTCTCGATTGCTGCGTTCTGTGCGCCTCGTGCCTCATCTCGTTTGCTAAATTAATCAGCGCTTCCCTATTGACTCGGCACAATAATACTTGAAATTTATGAATCGCCCCCCATCTTGTTGAAATGGAAAAAGACGACGCAAGATATTCGACGCTGGAGCAACTGCATGAACGGCGCAAGCAAGTGGTGCGGTTGCATCGCAAGGGCTACGGCGTGATGCAAATTGTTGAGCTCAGTGGGCTTTCGTATCCGACAGTTCGGTTTGCGATAGATCGGTATGAAGAAGGCGGATTTTCCGCCCTGAAGCCAGGGATGCGAGGCAAGCGTACTGGTCAAGGGCGGTCACTGACAGAGGAGCAGGAACAAGCCATCCGCAAGATCATTTGTGACAAGCGTCCGGAGCAACTGAAGATGGAATTTGCGCTGTGGAATCGGGCGGCGGTCATGCAACTGATAGAGCGGGAGTACAGCATCAAGCTGTCGGTGCGCGGCGTAGGCAACTATCTGTCACGTTGGGGTTTCACTCCCCAGAAGCCGATCAAGAAGGCCTATGAGCAGCGGCCTGAAGCCGTACAAGCCTGGCTCAACGAGCAATACCCGGAAATTGAGAAGCGCGCCAAGGCGGAAGGCGGCGAGATTCACTGGGGCGATGAAACCGCCTTGGTCAATACCGATGTGCGCGGTCGTTGCTATGCTCCGGCAGGCAAGACGCCAGTCACCTACGCGGCTGGTGGTACGCGACAGAAGCTATCGATGATTGCCGCAGTGACGAATCAGGGCAAAACACGCTGGATGATTATCGACGAGGCCTTCAACGCCGACAGGCTGATCGAATTCCTCGAAGCGCTGATCAAGGATGCCGGGAAGAAGGTATTCTTGATTCTCGACAATCTGCGGGTTCATCACAGCAAACAGGTCAAGGCATGGGTCGCTGAACGACAAGACAAAATCGAGCTGTTCTACCTGCCCAGCTATAGCCCGGAACTGAATCCGGAGGAACGCCTCAATGCCGACCTCAAGCATGCCATCGGGACGAAAGTGCCGGTGCGCACCAAGGCCAAACTCAAACTCGCTGCCACCGAACACATGGTTAAACTTGAACAATCACCCGAACGGGTCAAAAGCTTCTTTCAAGATCCGAGGGTCAAATATGCCGCTTGAAACTTCAAACTTCATCTGGCCGGATCAATAGTAATCATCGCGATCGCGATACATGACGACCGTGTAATGAACGCCATACTCGGTGCCCGGTTGGCGGTACGCGTCCAGATCAAAGGGGTAACCATGATTGGAATCAAGTTTGCTGGCAACCTTGTCCGCGTTAATTTCGTCGTACCAGTTCCATTCACCGGCATTCAACCGCTCTGCGACGGCCGAAAAGTATCGCGTATCGCCTGCATAATAGCCGCGAATCCGAACCGGCGTGACATCATGCTTGCGCAATTGCTTATCCAGTTCTTTGGCGGTTAAATGCGTGAACACCATCGAAGGTCCGGGGCGTTCTTCGACGATCGCCGCGTATTTGCGGACATCGTTAACCGTATAGACGGCGAAGTCGGCGATGCGATTTGAATCGGTTGCCGATTGTTTCAAGGCTGTTTCATCGAGATCGACACGGACATCCGACTTGGGCCCCGGGCCTTTGTGCAGCACCAGCGTGAAACGTATCTCACCGTTGACTTCACACGCAGTGACTGACACTGGCCGCGCGCCGCTAGCGGCGATTTTCGTATCAAGCTCAGCGGCGGTAAGTTCCGGTAAAAAAATACTCTCAATGCCTGCAACCCGGTAAATGATGGCGGCGAAACGCCGGTCGTCGTTGCTGCCATAAACTGAGAGCCGGACTTGGTGCATTTCCGGAAGTTCAGCATCGTCGATGCGTTTCGGATTGATATCGTGCGACCAGAGCCAGCCTTCAGGTGGATTTGGAGAAAATTTCATAGGTTCACCATTTTTTGTAGATCCGGAATTGGTCGATTGATGATCTCCCGTTCCGGGCGTGTTTGTTTTAAGGCTGCTATCGGTGCTGCAACCGATAATCATCGTGATTGCAAGCATCGCAACGATAGATTGCGGCCGGTAATGCATCATGAATTCTCCTCGGATATGGGTGGAAGCCGGTATTGCCGGGGTATTTTTCTGTGCCGATATTCTACTGCCAACCTGGCTTCAGACTGCTGTGATTTTTGTCACAGTCCGGAATCAATTACGTTAAGAGCAGCACGCTGTCCGCAAACTTCGAGCAGCGGAAGTTCGATAACGAAATGATTCCAACCGATCAAGCTATTAGCTATTAGCTTGTCTTTGTAAACCATTCCACGTGGCCATCGTTATTAGGCAACCTTTTACCCGATTCCAAGAAATGTATGACTGTACGAGCTTCAATTGACCGGACGCAAAGTAAGCGCATCACTTCTAAAAACATCACGTTGATGGACGCTGCGGCAGTTTGACTATGAATAAACTCAATATCGCTTATACCTGCAATGTCAGAAAGCTAGACATGGAAGATCCGCGGTATGGTGAGTTTGAAAGCCCGTCAACCATCGCTGCGATTACCGCAGCATTGGAACGAGCCGGTGCCGAAGTCGAGCTGATCGATGTCGGGCCGGATATTTATCATCAGTTGGAGAAAAGGAAAGATACGATCGATCTGGTGTTCAACAACACCGAAGGATTGGACGAACAGGAATTGCGCGAGGCCATCGTGCCGTTCTTTTGCGAACATTTGCATATTCCGTATTCCGGCAGCAGCCCGAAAACCTTCATCAATAAGATGGATAAAGCAACCGCGAAGCGGATTGTCGCATATGACGGTGTGCCCACTGCGAAATTCCAGTTGATGACGCCCGGCGACCGGTTGCGGAACTTATCGTTTCCGCTAATGGTGAAACCCTACAGTGAAGGCACCAGTATCGGAATCAGTCAGAACAGTAAAATCCATAGCGTCGCGGAGCTCAACGATGCGGTGGCTGATATCTACCGGCAATTCAATCAGCCGGCCTTAGTCGAGGAGTTTCTGCCGGGACTTGAATATACCATCGGCATCATTGGAAATAATGTGTTGCCGATCCTGGAATTCGATTTTGCAAAAATCCCCGGACAACCTCAGGTTCGGGATCCCTACGTTAAAAGCATTGAAAATCCTTATGTCACGACGCTGGATTGGGGGGAGAAGACCATCCATTTTGCAAAACTTGCCATTGCCGCGCATGAATCGCTGGAAGTGCGTGATTATAACCGCATGGATTTCCGCGAACGCGATGGCCGGTTATATTTTCTCGAAGCCAATGTCATTCCCGGCTTGCATCCTACCGAAGCCGATTTAACCAATATGTGCCGTCATGCCGATATTCCGCACAATGACATGATCGCTTTGATTGTCGATGCCGCGATTCAACGGCTCAAAAAACGCTACCCCGGCCGGTTCGATGGAAAAACTGCTGTTTTGGAAGAATTGTCAGCCGCTGCTTTTGCAAAAGCTGCAAAAAAGGGTGTGATTACACACCAGGATTGTGTTTATAACTTACTTGGAAATTAATGAGTCGATTAGAAATATGATTACTGCGATTACTAAAGACATGTGTCCAGCGCTTGAAAAAATTGCCATGCAGGATATTGGCGCAATGTATCAGCCGGATATCCGGGAAGAGCTGGATGGTATCGGAAACGGTAAATATTTTGGTTTTTGCGCGATAGAAAATGACGAGCCGGTCGGTTATGTGATTGCCAAAAGGACAGTCAATACGTATCAGCTGGTGGTAATCGCGATCGACAAAAATCATCGCAACAAAGGCTACGGCACACTGCTGGTGGAAGCGATTTTCACTGAAATTCAGAAGCAAGGCGGCAGGATATTAAACGTGATTACCGATGCCGATGCCAACGACAGCTTGCGCTTTTATCTTAAAAACGGTTTTGTCCTGACCGGCATCGTGCAAGACGAATTTATCTCCGGCGTGGCGCAGGCGCACTTGACCAAACGAATGGGATTCAATCCCTGACCCAATACTTTATGACCCGTATGTTTTCAACTTCCGATACAAACTTGAGGATACCAATATGAGAATCAAAGCGACAAAGATGGATGGATGCGGCAATTCTTTTTTAGTGATCGATGAAATGCAAACGCCGCTTGAGGGCTTTGATCGTTCTCAGATTTCATCGGCGTTGGCGATGCAGCAGGATACCGATGGTATTCTGTTTGTCGATCGCGCACAGGGCGCGCTGACAATGAAAATTTTTGACCGCGACGGCACTGAAGAAACCATGTGCGGCAATGGCTTACGCTGCGCAACGCGCTATTTCCGTGATCACTATGTTGCGAGCGATGTGTTTACCATCATTACCGGCGACGGCGCGAAGGAAGTTGTCGTCGAGCAAGAAATGGTGGAAGTGAATCTTGGCGAAGCACGGGACTTCCGGCAAATCGATCAGAATCTTTTTTATGCCTATACCGGTGTGCCGCATGTTGTTGTGATTGGGTCCGAAATCGATTTGGAGCCGGCGAGGGCATTAGGTAAAGCACTGCGGGAAGATAAGTCATTGTGCGAGTATGTCGGACATCCGGAAGGTGTTAACGTTAACTTTATCTGGCGTACCGATGACGGCATTGCCGTGCGCACTTTTGAAGTCGGCGTTGAAGACCTCACCTTGAGTTGCGGCACCGGCAGCGCCGCCAGCGCGTATGTGGCATCCAAAGTTTTTGGAACGGAACTGCCGCTTCGCGCCCATTCGCTGGGCGGCAGCTTGCGTGTCCGGGAAGATAAAGGCGGATTGGCGATTTGCGGACCAACGCGGTATCAAGGCAAAGTAATTGGTTTTGCCGCTGCAACACACGTGAAACCGGCCATGCCGGTCGATTTCTGGCAGCGCGATTATGCGTGGCAAGGGTTATAATCATTGCTCGCATGGACGCGGTAAGCATTGAGATGACTGCGTGCTGATTGTTGTTTGATAGGATTATTATGGATTTTGAATTCTCATGGGTAACTTTCTTTTTAATCATGGTCGCGATGGCGCTCGCCGACGTGTGCTGGACACTTTACTTCATTGACGTGGAGGAAAGAAGGGCGCATGCGGCGGCTTTCTGGTCGGCGATGATTATTCTGGTGACCGCTTTTACCGTCACCAATTATGTCGAGAACAAAATCTATATCGCCGCTGCTTTCCTCGGTGCTTATGCCGGTACCTACGTTACGATCACATGGAAGAAGAAAGTCGAAAGCCGGGAAAAATCCGGAAACAGAACTTAGGGAAATGCTGATTAATTCGGCGAACGAGAGGAAGCACGAGGCGCACGGAACGCAGCAACCGAGACATATCAAACAAGATAGGCGAGGATGCGAGTACCGCGCAACAAAGTGATTCGCTCGTGCAGTCTAATCAGCGTTTCCTTAGAAACCCGGCGGCATCGTGGCAAGCGATGGGGAAATCACCTTCCCCGGCGTGTAATGATTTGATTCGGCAGTCTTTCACAATCATCCGGGCATCCGGCGCCCGGCCGCTGGTTTGACAGCCTTTCCGGCTTTCAGTATATTCCAAACAACAGTATTATGACTTGTTTTCAAAAGCTCCTGCCTTAATATTCTCTGTTTGATTTCTTATGCATATCGTAGTAACTGGAATGGGGATTGTTTCACCGATCGGTATCGGTGTTGAGAAATTCTGGGAAAATGCAGTGGACGGTGTCAACGGCATTGCCAGTATTCAAAGTTTTGATGCTGCCAAACAGCGCTCCCGGATTGCCGGTGAAATCAGCGATTTCGATCCCGCAACGTTTTTAACCGCCAAGCAAATCGAACAAACCGACCGGTTTACGCAACTCGCGTTGCATGCCGCCAATCAAGCCATGACCGATGCTGGCAGTCTTGAAAGTTACGAACCGCGGCGGCTGGCCGTTTGTTTGGGGTCCGGCATGGGCGGATTTTCAACCTTTGAATACTCCGCGGCGCGTAAGCTGCAAAGCAAGTCGATCCCGCCATTTTCCGTGCCGCGGATCATGACCAATTCCGCCGGCGCTTGGATCGCCACGCGATACGGCCTGAAAGGAGTGAATCTAACCTGCAGCACCGCTTGCTCATCCGGCGCGAATGCCATCGGCATGGCGCTTGATCTGCTGCGCAGCGGTAAAGCCGATGCCGTAGTGACCGGCGGCGCGGAAGCCTGTGTATTGCCGCTGACGATGTCCGGTTTCGAAGCGTTGTTTGCATTGTCCACCGGTTTCAATAACGATCCGGCGCATGCCTCACGGCCGTTCGCCAAAGGCCGCGACGGCTTCGTCATGGGCGAAGGAGCGGGGATTTTGATCCTGGAGCGCGAAGAAGCCGCGCAGCAACGCGGCGCCAAAATTTATGCGGAATTGGCCGGTTACGGCTGCGCCTGCGATGCGACGCATATCGTCGCGCCGGATATGGGCGGGCAAGTCGCCGCAATGCAAGCCGCGCTCGACGATGCCGGATTGACCCCGGACAAGGTCGATTACATTAACGCCCACGCCACTTCGACACCGATCGGCGATGTCATCGAAACCAAGGCGATCAAGCAGTTATTCGGTGAGCGCGCGCCGGAAATCCCGATCAGCGCCACCAAGTCGATGATCGGCCACAGCATCGGCGCTTCCGCCGCGATCGGCAGCATCGCCGCGATTATGACCTTGCAAACCGGCACTATCCATCCGACCATCAACCTGCTCGAAGCCGATCCCGAATGCGACCTCGACTATACGCCCAACACCGCCGTACAAAAATACGTGCGCACCGTGCTGTGCAATGCCTTCGGCTTCGGTGGCAACAACGCCAGCCTCATTTATACAACCCGTTAAACTCACAATAGGTGCCATAACCATGGATACAGCAGAACTCGAAGCAAAAGTGATCGAATTCATCGCGTCGAAAGTCGACAATGTCGATGCCTCGACCATCACCACCGCCTCCAAATTCGACGAACTCGGGCTCGACTCGATGGACACCATTCAACTGCTGTTTGACGCCGAGGATATCTTCGGCGTCACCTTCGACGGCGAAGAAGTCAAAACCCTGCGTAGTGTTGGGGATATTATTGCTTATATTAGTGCGCACCCGCCGAAAGGGGGGTGGTAGAGTCGAGCAGAACCAACGCAAAGGGATATCGTGAACAATTCCGTATTAAATTTCATTAGTGACGTAATGGTTTGCGTCATTTCGGACGTCGAATTGTAGTTAGGCCCCTCAGAAGCGCTATGCCACTTCGTACACTCCCGCTCAACGAAACTGTGCTTGCCAAGATTCGGCGCAATATCCGCACTCACTGCGACACGTATTCTTCCGACGTAGTGGACATTCGCGACATCGGACGGGAACCTGCGGGGCGTCGCTTGGTGGAAGCAGACTTCTGGCCAATCGATGAGGCGATTAGGTACTTTGAACAAATGGCTGTCGCTAAGCGCGAAGATCGGATGCTCCGTGTGTTGGACTTGGGCTACTTCGCAATTGATCCGGCCAGTCACCGAGTTCCGGTTAGCTTCTCGATCGATGCTCGACTCGAAGCAGACTTACTCGTCATGCTTGATGCCTATGCCCAGCTGTACGACGTTGAGAATCGCCTCCGCTTCCTCTTTCATGAGAAACTCTGTGCTAGGTTTGGCGATGGATACCTGGCACACCTGCCGGCAAAGGTACGTGATGACATCGCACGAGAGAAGGAACAATACAGACACTATGTTGTGGATGGGCGTCGTGGGGAGCTTGATTTCTCATTGTTTTCACACCTCAAAAGGATCTTGACGAACAACGAGGACTTTGTTCCAGACGCTACTTCACGCATTCTCCTACAGGAAAGGCTTGACTACTTATCGGAGGCGCGGAACTTTGTGGCTCACCACAACTTGCTCTCAGCGGAAGAAGTGTCCCGAATCAAGGAATCATGCGCTGTTGTCAGGCGCATCATTCAGGATGCGCATGGAGCCAACACCTCGTTCAAGCCGTAGCCCAGAGCACCGCGCTGCTGGTCTAGGTTTGGTTCCAATGTTAGTCATTCAAGCAACAACTCTTCCAATCTTGTTACATAGGAGAATCATCAAAAATATGTTCATCGCAATGACAATCAATATGCGTCGCTTGTTGCTACTGCTCATCTCCACAGTCACTATTCTGTTGTACATGGGAACTGTCCATGCTGGTGTAGCAATCGTATTGCCTAGCGACCAACAAACCTCATGTGGTACTCCAAGTAATCCCATTTTTAGTTTTCCGTGCGGTGACGCGCATCTGGGTCCAGGATTGGGTACGATTCCTCCTGGTGATTCGTATGTTGTCGAGCAACGCGCTGCCGCGGAGTTTCCGATTGCTGGGATTGTCGGGCTTCACAGCGCGATTCTCGTGCTTACCGCAACCGGAAGGTCACCTTACCCCACTCTCCAGGGCGAGCCGGTGATTGAGTTTCGCGGCTATCAGGGTGACGGGCCGATTTCTGCTTTCGACGTAAGTGCAGGCACATTCTTGTTTACTGCACCATTTCCAAATCACCTTGCGACCTACAGCTTTGACGTAACAACCTTTGTCTCCGAAGCACTAGACGAAGGGTGGTCTTACGTGGGCTTTTCGTTGCGTGATGTGGCGTTTGGAAGTCACATTTCATTCAATCCACGGCAATCTGGGAATGGTAACTACCTTCAAATCGACGCAGATTTTGTCCCTCTTCCTTCGATTCCGGAGCCTTCCAGTTACGCTTTGATGTTGGCCGGATTGTGCATACTGGTGGTTTCAGCCCGTAACCTCTCTTCACCGCTCCGGCATCTCAGCGCGAGGCGTGCCTTTTGAGTTCCGGCTGGTGATTCTTTGTGCCGAGGCGGGCTTCGACGTTTAATCAAGTATTGCACCATGGCTAACCCGCGTAAGGCAGAAGCTGAAAGTGAACCAACATTAATAGGGCCGTGGGTTGGGATAAACTTGCAACCCCCAACATTTTCAACGGTATAATCTTTTTTTGAGCATAGGAATAATTTACATGATACTGAATGCTATTATCGAAAAGGACGGATTTGGCTACTTTGCCCAAATTCCTGAATTAAAAGGTTGCGTAACGCAGGGCAATACTTACGAGGAAGCGCTTTTGAATATTCAAGAGGCTGCTGAACTATATTTAGAAAGCCTTGAAACAGAAGAATTACATGCGCTTCAGAAACGCAAGGTAATCATATCTCCCATAGAAGTGGCTATCCGTGCCTGAATATCCAAGGCTTACCGCAAAAGAAGCAGAAAAGCTTCTTCTCCGTAGTGGGTTTGTTTTGGATCGGCAAAAAGGAAGTCATCGGATTTATATCAAGAGAACTTATCGAATGGTTTTGCCCAGTCATGCCGGAGAAATATTACACCCAAAAATCATTAAACAGCTTTTTGAAGTCATTAATGAAGCTGAGGACAAAGCCTAACGCAACGCTCCAGCGGACTTGCTTCGCCCGCCGCTGAGCTTTATTTTAAGTTTCTATACAGCAGGTTCAAATCAATGCTCCACCCTAGAACATTTCAGGTTAATGAGGCTTGGATCGTATTCAAGCTAAACGAGATTCCGATTACCACCGAGGCAGACGGCGGCTTTAATGTCATTGCGCTGATGGACGCGGCGAGTTGCTTTATTCTGGGTACCGGATTTGTGCCCGTCGCTGCCGCCGAATTACCGGAAATGGAAGCCAAGCGATTGCTAAACAGCGGTAAAGCGCGCAAGCAGCAGCTTCCCAAAACGCTCTACGTTCCGGAAAATCTGATTGCCGATGTTTTGTGCACCGAGGCGGAACGAAACGGGATCACCGTCATTCGCGTTCCCGAGAGGCAGCTTTTGGTTTTCATCGGCGAAGCCCGTGAGGGATTCAAAGCACACATCGGTGGAAGTGGTCTTCAGTGAATCCGCGTAAGGCGGAAGCTGGAGGCGTGCCGCTGGCTGGCCGGATTGCCCGATTAACTTCCGTGCTGTACTTTTTTAATGGATTGAACCGGAGTTTTGTGATGACCATTGAACAACTCGAAGCTGAAGCTCTGAAGCTGCCGCGGCATATCCGGGCCCGCTTGGCCGAAGCATTGATTTCCAGCCTGGATGAGGATTCGGAAATTGAGCAAGCGTGGGAAGAGGAGGCTGAGGCGCGCTACCAGCGTTACTTGGCCGGTGAAGAAGAATTCGTCTCGGCCGCCGAGGCATTGGCTCGGCTCCGCTCCGAACTTCAGCCGTGAGGCCGATTGTCTTGCTGCGTGCTGCTCAGGGGGACCTTCGCCGGGCGGCGCGTTTTTATGAAGGAGAAGCTACAGGCTTGGGCGTAGACTTCCTGGCGGAGATACAGCGTATCTTTACCCTTTTGGAGGAAAATCCTGCACCGAGGTGCACGCAAGATTCTGGCGCGGCGATTTCCCTACCTTATCATCTACCGCACCGAGGCTGAGCATACTCTTGTGCTCGCGATCGGTCACCAGCGCCGCCACCCGGACTTCTGGCTTCAGCGCGGCTAGATTCCAGTCAAACTTGCGTAAGCCGGAAGCTGGAAGTACTCCGCCATACGGAATTGCTTGTGTGCTCAAAGTAATTACACTATAGTTGCACGGATATCGCAACCTATTCACGTTTCTCATGGCTCATCTCATCAAAATCGGCAATTCCCAAGGCATACGCATCCCCAAGCCGCTTATCGAACAGGCTGATTTGGAGGGTAAAGATTTGCAATTGCAAGTCGTGGAGGGCGGTTTGTTGATTACGCCCAAGAAAGCGGCGCGAGAAGGTTGGGGTGAATCCATTGAAGGCACATTGAAAGCTCACGGCGCGGAGCCGCTGGATCAGGAATGGCTGAATGCGCCGTTGTCTTCCGATGACGACTGGAACTGGTAATGCCGAAAGTTTCGCGGTTCCAGGTTTGGCTGGTGCAACTCGACCCGACGCAAGGCTCGGAAATCAACAAAACAAGACCTTGCGTTGTGATTTCCCCGGACGAACTTTCCGCTTTATCTACCGTGCTGATGGCACCAATGACAACCCAAGGTTTTGAATTCCCCTGCCGGGTTACTTGTAGTTTCAAAGGAAAACAGGGTTTGATTTTGCTCGATCAAATCCGGGCGGTCGATAAAACGCGGCTGGTAAAAAAACTTGGCCTCATTGATGAGGCGACGCAAATGGATTTGTGCCAGCGATTGCATGAATTGTTTGCTTATTAACAGGTTGTTGAATAACCCGCTAGCGAGAGGAAAATAATCATGTCGACTAATACCGTTCGTCTTCACCGCGTGCTTCGCGCGCCTGCCGAGAGAATTTACCGGGCTTTTCTGGATGCCGATGCGCTGGTTAAATGGCTGCCGCCGGATGGTTTTACCGCGAAGGTTCATTACATCGATGCGAAAACCGGCGGCCGTTTCAGGATGTCTTTTACGAACTTCAGCACCGGACATAGCCATGCATTCGGCGGCGAGTATCTGGAATTACTGCCGTTTGAGCGTATTCGCTATACCGACAAGTTCGACGACCCGAATCTGCCGGGGGAAATGCAGGTGACGATTTCGTTAAAACCGGTTTCCTGCGGCACCGAGTTGGATATCGTGCAAGAAGGGATACCGGCGGTGATTCCGGCTGAAGCCTGCTACCTTGGCTGGCAGGAATCGCTGACGCTGTTGACTCGGCTTGTCGAAGCCGGGATTCCGGATCAACCTTTGTGAGAAGCCAGACATTACTTTCATTTCGCCGTTTTTTGCGGCGTTAATCGTATAACGGCAATGCACCACAACCATCGCTTCACGGTCTTACCGGTTCTTTTTCTCTTGTTGATCACGCTTTCCGGTTGTGTTCATCATCCGTTGGTTACCACGCCTTATCCACGCTGGGGGGAAGAAACGGTGATCGGGCAGGGCGGTGAAGCGCCGTTGATTTTGCGTACGTTGTCACCGGCGCAACCGGATCAATCAACCGCCTGTGTACTGCTGGTGCACGGCATGAACGAGCATATCGGGCGCTACGGCGAGGTGGCGCGCTATTTCTCGCGGCATTTTTTCGTGGCCGGGTTCGATCATTATGCGCATGGCCTTTCCAATCCGGAGTTGCGCCGTGCGGATCAGGCGCTGGCGGAGGGAGTTGAGCGAGTCGATGTCGGCGATGCGTATCTGGCGCAATCGGATTTGTACGATCTGGAGCCGTTGCGGCAAACATTTGGCCGCGCGTTGCAAGCCTTCATCGCGCAGTGCGATGCGCAAGGCGACCCGCAACGGCCGGTGTTCATCGTGGCGCATAGCCTGGGCGGGCTGGTGACTGCATCGTATCTGCTCAAACATCCGCAATCGGCTTTGGCTCAACGGTTGCAAGGCGTGGTTTTTCTCGCGCCCGCGTTTGCCGTGAGCGAACCGCCGGGCTGGCGCGGCTGGATTGCTAATCCATTGATCAAGCTGTCGTTCCACGCTGAAACGCATTTTTTGCATCCGCACGATGAGCCGTTGCCCTTATTGCTGTTCAATCAAGCGTTCTCGCTGGTGACGGTGCCGGTATTGGACGGTTTGTTCGAGGTGTTTTCCTGGCCGGGATTGCGCAACTTCTTTACACCGGTTTCACCGGCCTGGGTGACGGATTATCTGACCGACAGCGATGTGGAAAAAGCGCGGTTGCGCGCCGATCACTGGATCGTACGCCGCAGCCTGTTGCGTTACGTCAAAGGGATCGAGCAGGAAGTCGTGAATTTCCGCCGCCAAATGGCAGATTTCCCGATCCCGTACTACCTGATTTATGCGGAACGGGATCCGATTACTCCGGCTTGGGGTAGCGAAGAATTTGCCGGTGCGACGTTGAAGCGAAATTCTGCGAATGAAATCCGCAAGCTGCCGGGTTTGATTTACCATCAGCATGTATTTCTAAAAGAACCGCTGCGTACGGGGTTATTGGATTCGATTGAACAATGGATTCATCGCCAGATGCATGTGCAACCGTAGCGATTTTCAACGCTAAAAACAAATCCCGCTACGCGAGCGGGATTTGCTGTGAATACCGGATAAACCGGATTAAGCGGCTTGTTGTCTGCGGCGCGCTGCGAAGCCGAGTAAACCCAATCCAACCAATAACATGGCGTAGGTTTCAGGTTCCGGAACCGGCGCGATACCGGCGACACCAACGGTGAAGCCGTGCCAGTTCTCACTGGTATGGGTAAACGAGATGGAATCGAATGAACCAGGTAAGCGGATAACGCCATGGACCTCGCCGGAGCCGAAGAAACCGGTGCCGCCCGGATTCAAGGCCGGTGTGCCGTTACCCCAATATCCCGGACCGAAGCTGTCGATCTCGATTGGCACGCCGAAATCGACGGTGTTGCCGTTCCAACTCGCGAGGGCGATATAGGGATCGATCACGGTTTGCGAGAACGTAATGGTGACAGTACCGCCTGAACTCAGCGCGATAATGTCGGATGCCGGCGGTGCGTTATCAACGGTGCCGTTGGTATAAGCGGATCCTGTCCAATAGTTGGTTCCAGGGCCGGTGGTGACAAACGCGTGTGCGCCGGTGGCGGAATATCCAACGCTGACCGACTCCGATCCGACCGATAAGCTGCCGCTTGCAGAAAACGAATCGGTGGAAGAAGTCCAATCCGTCCATGATACGGGCACAGCAAAAGCGGAAGTGGATGCAAAAGCGGTGATCAAAGATCCTAATGCAAGGGGTAATAAACGTTTCATAATGTTCACCTTCTGAATGTGTGAATAAAAAAACCTTGGCTTGCCAAACTTAAGGAAACACAGATTGATTGACTGCACAGACGAGTTGTATCGTTGCGCGGTACTCGCTCCCTCGTCTATCTGATTGATATGCCTCGGTTACTGCGTTCCGTGCGCCTCGCACTTCATCACGTTCGCCGAATTAATCAGCGCTTCCTTGAAGAAATACTTAACGCTATGTTTAGCAAGGGCTATGTATACTAACCGCTGGCAAGATTTAATTCTGTAGTAAGATGATCCTTAATAAACAGGACAAATGTACTAGTTTTTGTGAGTTCATCATCAAGATTGCAGTTTTTGCGGTGCCCAACTAAATGTTCGTAATGATACAGGGAGGCAGCCATGCATTTATTCGACTCCGGTTATCTCGAAGAACCGTTTATAGGTTTGTGCCAGGATTACCCCAATTCTGTGGTATATCCCATTGAAAATTTTCGTATCGAATGGGGACCTATTTTCCATCGCGGACGGCTCGACGGTTCGGCGCGCGTGTTGTTGATCGGACAGGATCCGGCGCAGAATGAAGCGATTGTGCGGCGGATTTTGGTGGGCGAAGCCGGGCAGCGGATCCAGGGGTTTTTGGCGAAACTCGGTATCGACCGCAGTTATGTCATGATCAATACGTTTTTGTACAGCGTGTATGGCGCTGTTCCTGCCAAAATCAGAAAATCCGCGGCGATCGCCGATTACCGGCATCGTTGGTTAAAAGCGCTACTGACCACGCAAAAGATTGAAGCGGTGGTGACAATGGGAGTATTGGCGGATGAGGCCTGGAAAACCTGGGCGGCAACACCGGATGGCCGGAATTTTTCAGCACTGCAAGTAATGATTCCGCATCCGACCAAACCCGAAAGCGCTTCGGATGGCGATAAGCAAAAACTGCGCGATGAGACCCGAAAGATGCTAAGTCAATGGAACACAGCCTTGCAAACGCTGCATACTGCGATCCAGCATCCCGACCGCGAACAGCCCTTGATTTTATATGGCGATACTTGGCAACCGGGCGATAAGGTCGCAATTCCAGACTTTGACTTTCCGCCGGGGCTTCCGGCATGGATGCGTGAATCGGATAATTGGGCGCGCCGGGTAGGTAAAGACCTGCTTGCCAAGCGGCGGAATATCACGCTCACCGTTCCCAAAGGCGTGGTGCCAAAATGATGAATACCTTACAACGAAATCACTCGAAATCGGCCCAAAACGTTCGCGGTAAAAATCGCGAACAGCCGGTCGATCCGGCAAGCGGCGGAAAACTGGCGCTGCGAGGACGCATCGTTACGATGAACGAGTCGTTCGAGGTTATTGCGGATGGCGTGATTTACATCGAACACGGCAGCATTGCGGCAATTGCCCCGGTGTCTGCTCCGATGCCTGCGGGATTTGAGGGAATTCCGGTGATTCAAAGCGGCGGCACGATTTATCCCGGTCTGATCGAATTGCACAATCATCTGGCGTATAACGCGCTATGTTTGTGGGATGTGCCGAAACAATTCAGCAACCGTAACCAATGGTCCGGCATTCCGGAATACCGCAAGTTGATCAGCGGCCCGATGCAGATCATCGGCAAATCGCCGCAACTGGTGCCGGCGCTGATCCGCTATGTCGAATGCAAAAGTTTGGTCGGCGGCGTGACCACCAGCCAGGGTATACAGTTGTTCAGCAACGCCGGCATCCGGCGTTATTATCGCGGTATTGTGCGCAATGTCGAGCAAACGGATGAGGCGGCATTGCCCGAGGCGGATACGCGGATTGCCGATGTCGACGCCAAGGATGCGCAGCGTTTCTTTTCACAGTTGAAGAAAGCCTCATGCTTTTTGCTGCATTTAAGCGAAGGAATCGATCAAGCGGCAAGAAAGCATTTTTTGTCGCTGCAATTACCGGATGAACACTGGGCGATCACCCGGCAATTGGCCGGCATTCATTGCGCGGGGCTGACTCAAGCCGATTTTGGCGTTTATGGCCGGAACGGTGGTGCAATGATCTGGTCGCCGCTCAGCAATCTGTTGTTGTACGGCAAAACTGCCGACATCGCGGCAGCCAAAGCTGCCGGGGTGCGCATCGGCATCGGCTCCGACTGGTCGCCGTCGGGCAGCAAGAATTTGCTGGGAGAGCTGAAAGTCGCGCGGCTGGTCAGCCAGGCATCCGGAGCGGTTTTCAGCGATCGCGACATCCTCGCCATGGCAACCCGCAATGCGGCAGCGATTTTGCAATGGGAAGATGTGCTGGGTTCGCTGGAGCAGGGGAAACGCGCCGATTTGATCGTTGTTTCGCATCAAACGGACGATCCTTACGCAAACCTGCTGCAAGCGAAAGAGACCGCGATCCGGCTGGTCATGATTAACGGTGTGCCGCGTTACGGTTTGCCCGGTTTGATGCAAAGTCTGGGTGTGGCGGGTGAGACGCTGCGCATCGGCGGATTGCGGCGGGTGATTTTTCTGCAACAACAAACCGCCGATCCGTCGATGGGAAGTCTTACATTAAAATCCGCCGCGGCATTGTTGCGCAAAGCACTTTCACGTCTGCCTGAAATCGCGCGCGAACTGGAACAGCCCGCGGCAGCGCCGCGTGTGATGCTGGCAAAATTGGGCAACCAATTAGCGCAACCGCAGGAATGGACAATCGCGCTTGATGAATTGGAGGATTCCGGGATGGATTTGCGTCCACGATTGTCATTGGCTGGCGCGGTTGAACCGACCGGTGCAGTGCGCGGACTGGAGCGTGCCGCCGCGCCGCTTTCGCAGATTGTCCAGCCGTTGCCGCTGGATCCGCTGACCGTTGCCGGCGATCCGGATTTTCTCGATCGCATCGCAAACCAGAAAAACCTCCCCGGTTACGTGAAAACCGGTCTTCCAACCTTGTATTAACCGGTGTGACGATGCCTCGCAGCGGCGCTTTATTATCCCTGTCACGCGATCATCACACGGCGCTGGTTTTGGCGCGGGCCGCGCGCAAGGCGGTTGAAAGTGCGGATCCAACCGCATGTGAGGAAGTTCTGGTTAAGATAGAAGAGCATTGGCGGTCGGTGATGGCGAGTCATTTCGCACAGGAAGAACAATTGCTCCAGGCTATGAAAAATCAATTGGCGATGGAAACCATTTCGCGCATTCTGAGTGACCACGCCCTGTTGCGTGGTTTGATCGTTGAATCCAGTACGAGAGAGCCGCTGGCGAGGTTACAACAGTTAGGTGATTTGCTGGCTTCGCATGTGCGTTTTGAAGAGCGTGTGCTATTTCCGCAACTGCAACCGATTCTCGATGCGAAAATTGACAACGTTGAGCCGCTTGAACAACGTGAGGAAAACGGCTGCTGACCGGGTATTCCCGGGTTTACAGATTTTCTGTTGCGCCTGGCATCGTTCTTTCTGCTTCCCAAGCTTCGAATTAAGCCTGTTAAACAGCGATATCCATTCAAATGACCGGAATAAGCCTCCATTAAAATTAAATTCTCTCGAAATTGGATCGCAATTTGATATTTTTACCGAAGGAGAACGATATGCCGAATATTACCAATGATTATCGCGTTGACGCAGTGCTTGCCGGCAGCGATATTCGCTGGAATCCTACCACACCGGGCGGATCGACGGTGACGGTGACTTACAGTTTTATGTCGGCTTTGCCGAGCTATGCCGACCCTGCAGTGGATGGTAATAACTTTAGCGTAATGACCAATGATCAGAAAGTTGCGGTGCGCGAAATTTTAACGACGCTTGCTTCGCATTTTAATCTTGTTTTCACCGAAGTTACCGATACCGCATCAACCTACGGCCAGCTACGCTTTGGAAATAATCTGCAAACGGAATCCGTCGGTTACGCATATTATCCGGATCAGTCCACCGGTGATACCGCTGGCGATCTCTACATCAATAATGGAGCGGATGCCGCACAAACGGCGAATGTGATTAAAGGCACCAATGCCTATTCGACGTTGATTCACGAAATCGGTCATACCCTCGGTTTAAAACATCCCGGTAATTACAACGCGACCTCGTCACCCGATGATCCGGGTACGACTGAAGGGCCTTATCTGACGGGTGTGGAAGATTCGGAGTTGTACAGCATCATGTCGTACACGACGCAGAGCCAGGGGTTGGAGCGCATTAACCTCGGACCGTACGATTATGCGGCGTTGTCGTATTTATACAATGCAAAACTGGTGAACACCGGCGACGATACCTACCGGTTGACCGATCAAAGCGGCCACTTCGTTCAAACCATTTATGACGATGGCGGTGTCGATACGCTGAATGCATCCAACGTTACGGTGCCCGTTACGTTAAATCTGAACGTTGCGGCTCCCGGCACGCTGAGTTCCGTTGGAGTAACACCGGACAGTGAGCCGGCGCAGGATAATCTGTCGATAGGCCTGAATTCGGTGATCGAAAACGCCATTGGCGGTTTAAATGACGATAAGTTGATCGGCAACAGCAGCGATAACACCTTAACCGGTAACAATGGCAACGATACGCTGGTCGGGCAATTGGGTAACGATGTCTTATCGGGGGGCAATGGATTCGATATCTTCGGGCTGGCCAATGTCGGTCATTATCGTTTCCAGGATTTCGTACCCGGCGCGGATAAGGTGGCTTTCGATACCCAATTGGGACTGAACAATTTTGATCAATTGGCGCCGTTCATTACCAGCATCGAAGCTGCTGGAAACGATGTTGTCGTGCATTTTGTCGACGACATCGCCAGCATCACGTTCACCGGTGTATTGCTGCAATCGACCGCGTTATCGGTCAATGATGTAATCTTTACCGCTTTATAGCGAATGGTTTGGGAGCAGATAAAGCGGGCCTCCCGGTTGGCGCCAGAACGCTGCTTGAAAGCGCCCGCATGAGGAATAAAAACTCAGCTTTGGCGCCGCCGTATCCAAGTGCCGATACCGAGCAATCCGGCTAACAGCATCAGATATGTGGAAGGTTCCGGTACGGCCGGAATGCCCGGTCCGGAAATGAGCATATGCACATCGCGATCCGCCAACGTGTGGCCGCTGTAGAAGCCATTGGTATCAAGGATGATTTTATCGATCGGGCTGGTGCCGGGTGCAACCAGCGTGAAACCAAACACATGCTTATCCGTTCCGAAATTGCCGGTGCCGACGTCTTCATCCAGCATGGTAAAGCGTACGACCGACCCGCCGAATAGCACCGATCCGGTCCAATTGAATTGGCCATCGTGGATTGGACCGGAAGGAAAATCGTTATCGAGCGGTCCGAATACGCTGGTGACGCCAAATAAGCCTGAAAGCTGGATGGTTGCGTGCACATTGCCATTTTCAACAAACCACATATTGTCGTTCGGGCCATAGGTCAGGGTGTAGCTATAGTTATCGCCAATATGCGATACCAGTTGGAAATCCACTGCCTGAGCATTGCTTACAGCCAGCATTGCAGCTGCGCCAATAATGCCGCGACGCAACGATGTCGAAAGCCATTTTGTTGTTAAATCCATTGTTCTGTCTCCTTGCTAAATAAATAGGGTATTGCGGTGTTCAACGGGATGCCGGGCAATAATCCGTTGATTGTTCTAATAAAGAAAACGCGCCACCGCACTTTATATCGAAGTTCGCGCGAAAGTAATGGCATAACTATACTGTTTTTTTAGTACGTTTGTACTAGGGAGTGATTAATTGCCGGTGTAAAAAGGCTATCGTGCTGGCCGGTTCTAAAGAGTTTCCGGATCGCGGATTTATTGCATTAACCGGTTTGACATCGAATGGCACATTCAGTACATTCAATCCGCTTGCTGATGTGCGCTGTTTTCCAGGCGGACACATGAATCACCACGCAATGCATTGGCTTCTTCAATGCACCGCTTTCAATTGATCTCACATTGTTGTTTATGGCTTCCAAAAATTTACTGGATTGGTTCACAGCGCCGGTTATCAACCTGGGCCGGCGATTGCTGGATGCGCTTGCGCATCGGATTGCCGCGCGGCTTCAAGCCGGCATAATTCCAGCCGCGATTGCGCAGCCTGCGCCGCCACCTCTGCCGGATACGGTGATACCGCTGGATTATCCGGTTCATCCGCGGACGCGCTGGGGAAATTCCTGGGGGTTGCCGGCGCATGTTTTCTTAGAAAAAATTATTTGGCGCAACGAAAAGCCTATCATTGCGACACTCGAAACGATTGCGGGGTATCGCGAGGATTTACGCAACATCCCCGCGCGTGCGCTGGAAGATCATGACACGCCGCGCTGGATCAATGGCTGGTTGCCGGGATTGGACGGCGCCGCTCTGTATGCCCTGGTGCGTGCGCGTAAACCCGCAGTCTATTGGGAAGTGGGTTCCGGCAATTCGACCCGCTTCGTGAAACGGGCGATTGTAGACGGTAATTTGCCGACTCGCATTGTTTCGATCGATCCGTTCCCGCGAGCTGAGATTGACCAGCTTTGTGACGAAGTGTTGCGTGCGCCGCTCGAAGATATTTGCGCATTGCTGCAGGCTCGCATCTGTTCCGGCGATGTCTGCTTTATCGATTGCTCGCATCGCGCATTTCAAAATAGCGATGTGACAGTCGCCATGCTGGAATTGCTGCCGGCATTGCCGCCGGACGTGGCGATCGGTTTCCATGACATTTTTCTGCCGGATGATTATCCGCCCGAATGGGCAACGCGTTACTACAACGAGCAGTATTTGCTGGCGATGTTTCTTCTCGGCGGCCATGCCGGCATGGAAATTATTCTGCCGTCTTGGGCTGTCAGCAAACGGCCGGAACTGGCCGCTAAGATTGCGCCAATCTGGGAAGGCGCGGCGTTTGCCGAAGTTGAACGGCATGGCGATGCATTTTGGTTGCGTTCACACCCTTAGGGAAACGCTGATTAATTGACTGCGTGAGCGAATCACTTCATTGCGCGGCACTCGCTTCCTCGCCTATCTTATTGATAGGTCTCGGTTGTTGCGTTCCGTGCGCCTCGTGCTTCATCTCATTCGTTGAATTAATCAGCATTTCCTTAGGGAAGTCGCGAAGGGCTGCTGCGCCTGGTTCCGCTGCGATAAAATCGGTCAGGATTATCAGCCTTCAATGCATTGCTCAGCTTCTGAGCGCAGGCAATGGTTCGTCCTTGGGCACGAAATTGAGCGCGTAGCCGTTGTTGCACCAGCGTTCGCCACGGGGCGGCGGGCCGTCTTTAAACACATGGCCTTGGTGCCCGCCGCAACGCGCGCAATGGTATTCCGTGCGCGGTTTGATCAATTTGAAATCCAGCTTGGTGGCGATGTGGCCCGGAATCGGCTGGGTGAAACTGGGCCAGCCGGTCCAGCTTTCATATTTATGCGTGCTGTCGAATAACGGCAGATAACAAGCGGCGCAAATGAATGTGCCTTCGCGGTCCTCATATACCAGATTACTGGATTCCGGGCGTTCCGTGGCTTCCTCAAACAGGATTTCATAAGCTCTGGGCGAGAGTAATTTGCGCCATTCTTCATGCGGCTTGATGAGCGGTGTGACCGGATCGGCGGCTTCGCCAACCACGTTGCCTCGAAAACAAGCCGGAATCAGCGGCAATGCCGCCGCTACGGCAAGCGTTTGTAATACAGTGCGTCGTTTCATAAAACCTCTCCAAATTTTCGAAGATACTTGCCAGCGGATCAAACAGCAGGCTAGGGAAGCGCTGATTAATTGACTGCACGAGCAAGTTGCTTCGTTGCGCGGTACTCACTCCTTCGCCTATCAGATTGATATGTCCCGGTTGTTGCGTTCCGTGCGCCTCGCCCTTCATCACGTTCGTTGAATTAATCAGCGCTTCCCTAGAAATTCCAATAGATCATCCATCCACCCGGCATAAATTACCGGGTTTCCGCTGCATCAATCCGGCGGCGCTCCTCAAATAATGCGCGCAGATCTTTCTCCCAGTTTGTTAATTTCTCATGCATGTGCCGGCGTTGCGTTTGATTAGTGCTATTGTGCATTCGCGCAATAAAGTCACAAGTAAATTCCGTCATTCTCAATTGATAAGCGCGGTAATCAGGATCGTCTGAACGAATGGTATGCTCTAACGTGTTACGAAGAACGATGGAAGCTTGTTCAACCGGAATCAAATCTTCAACCAATTGGTTAAATATCTGCAAGGTTATTTGCTGCCGGCGTTGGCGTTCAGCTAACCATAGCTCCGGATTGAATGGTGAGGTGGCGACGCTGGTATTGATGAGTTGCCGCTGTGTTTCGGTAATATCTCCATAAAGGTTTTTAATGCGTTTAACCGTGCGCTTTATCGATGCTTTATGCCGGTCGGTAAGGTTAGCTTGTAAAAAATCGTTGCGTAACTCATCGTTATTCTTTGCAAAACGCCGCTCAATATGATGCCACTGAGTTTTGTTCAGACTCAAAACCACCGGTGTGCTGAGATGCACGGCATGGTCAATGGACGGAGCCATTAATTTTTGTAATTCATCAGACCATTGGCAAACTTGCGTTGAAGTAATCTCGCCATCGGCTTGTTCCCGCACTGCGGATAACCAATCGGCGTAATGCAACAATTGAGAGTCGCGATGCCAATCAAACCATTGGTCAATCGCGTGTTTCACTAACGATGTTTGCTCATTGTTGAAGCCGGCATAGCTATCGATCCACCACCACGTTAACTGAGGTCCATGGTTATAACTTAAGCGCAGCAGACTGCAACCGCTCAGCAGTGCAAAACAACAAAAAATAATAATTTTTCTTTTAATCATCATCTTAGAGTTCTAGGCAGCAAGTAAACAACCATTGAGTGACCAATGGTTGTTTTTTGGGGGATTGCAACCGGCAGACGGCCGATCACTGCTACCTGCTTACAGTAAATGGCACCATTAACTTTCGATGTCGGTACGATTAGCAGCAATCAATCGCCCGGCAGGAAACAAGACCGCAAACCGGCTCCCTTTGCCGACCTGACTAGTAATTTCCAAATGGGCGTCATGGCGGCTTAACACATGCTTCACAATGGCAAGTCCCAATCCGGTGCCGCCGGTTTCCCGCGAACGGCTGTTATCCACTCGATAAAAACGTTCTGTCAAACGGGGTATGTGCTCTGGTTCGATGCCGATTCCACTGTCTTGCACAAAAAATAACCCCTGACCATTATGTTTTTCCCAATTAATGCTAATTTCACCATTGCTCGGTGTGTAGCGAATCGCGTTACTGATTAAATTACTAAACGCGCTGCGCAATTCTTCTTCACTACCAAGCAATTGATCTTCAGAAGCAATATTTAATTTAATATGATGACATCCCGCACTGATGGACTCGGCATCCAATAAAATACCTTGCAGCAAGCGGACAACATTCACCGTTTTTTCTTTAATTTTATTTTGCTCATTTTCCAATCGTGACAAAATTAACAAATCTTCAATCAAATGTTGCATCCGCTCGGTTTGTTCCGTCATTAATGCCAAAGCCCGTTGATGAAATTCCGGATTCAAATGCTCATTGGACGATAAAGTTTCAAGAAAACCGCTAATGACGGTTAAAGGTGTACGTAATTCATGAGAAACATTGGCGATAAAATCACGGCGCATGGTTTCGATTTTCTCGAATCGCGTAATATCCCTGCTAATCAGTAGCTTTTGATTAAATCCGTAGGGCACCAATTGCAAAGAAATGATCAAATTCTGCATGCGTGTTTGTTTCAGAATCAATGGATTACTAAACTGACGGGCCGCTAAATACTCCACGAATGGTATCTGCCGCACCAGATAGGTGATTTGTTGACCGGCATCCAGCGATAAGTCGATCCCCAAATGCTGTTCGGCGATCGGATTGCACCATTCAATCCGATCGTTTTCATCCAGGATAACAATACCATCGGGCATCGCGGACGTTACATTTTGCATACGCTTCAGCGCAAGACTGAGCAATTCCCGGCTTTGACTATGCCGGCGGACATAGCGCGCCAAATGCGCAAACACATCATCCCAAGCACCGGAGCCGGCGGGAATGCTTCCCGGAGTGTGGTCGGATAACTGCAGCCATCGCTCCAGAATAACAAGATGACGGATATGGTGAAACACCATCCATAGCAAAATTAAACTGGAAAAGACCAAAGCTTTTACAGCTCCAAAAATCATCCAGATGATGGCGGTAATACAAACGATTAAAATAATATTAGTGGAGCGTTGCCAAATATCCGACACTTAAATCATTCCAAAATAAAAATGTTGTTAGGCACAATAAAAAACCTATTGGATTGTTTATAAAGGGAACGCTGATTAATTGGCTGCATGAGCGAATCGCATCAATGCGCGATACTCGCATCTTCGCCGATTTTGTTGATAGGTCTCGGTTGCTGCGTTCCGTTCGCCTCGTGCCTCATCTTATTCGTTGAATTAATCAGCATTTCCTAAAGTAAATACTACAAAATCACAATGCGGCTTTTAAATTTCTTCATCAGAATCTTTCTCCGGCATCTCGGACACAACCGAGAATCGATAGCCAGCGCTTCTGACAGTCTGTATCCAATTATCCATCCCGGTTATTTGCAGCGTTTTACGTAACCGCCGGATATGCACATCGACTGTTCGTTCTTCGATAAACACATGGTCGCCCCATACCCGATCCAGCAATTGACTGCGGGAATAGACACGGCCGGTATGTGCCATCAGGAAGTGCAATAGACGATACTCCGTCGGGCCCAATTCTATCTCGCGATTATTCGCAGTCACCCGATGATGGGACGGATCGAGCCGCAATCCTTTAATTTCGATAACTTCTTCAGAAGCTTCAGGAACCATCCGGCGGAGTACGGCATTAATTCGCGCGATTAACTCGCGCGGAGAAAAAGGCTTGGTAATGTAATCATCCGCACCAATTTCCAATCCCGATACTTTATCTGCCTCTTGCACGCGGGCCGTCAACATGATGATCGGAATTAAACGTGTACGTTCATTACGCCGCAACACCCGCGCTAGCTCAATTCCGCTCATGCCGGGAAGCATCCAATCGAGCAAAATTAAATCCGGCAGCGAATCATTAATCACTACCATAGCCTGTTCGGCATTTTCTGCCCGGATTGTTTCAAAACCTGCTTGCTGCACGTTAAAAATAATTAATTCCAGAATAGCCGCTTCATCTTCCACGATCAGTATTCTTGCTGCCATGAGAAATCCCGGTTTGTAATTAATGATGGATTCGAGTAATAAGTGCAATTTCCAGATTCAAAGTTAAGGGATCAGTTGTGGAATTTGACCGCTTAACTCGCAAAAGGAAAATGGCAAATGAAGCAAACAACTGGCCGAAACGGAAAGATACCAGATTTACAGTTTAAAGAAAGCAGAGCACGCGCAACAGGAGATTGCGAAGCTGATCGGCAGATCGGCGTCGACAAATAAAGCCGGGAGTCGCAACGAAATTGCGGCAAGCGCAATTACAAGGCAGAACAAGTGCATCGGTTGTGCATTGATCGTCGCAATTTAGTTGTGCTTATTACTCGGATCCGCCAAGTTAAATCAAATCAAAGCCTAAATCCTCAGTTTTTTTGTTGAATTCAACAAGTGCCGGTTAAATTAAAATTGTCTGTTTAAAAATGACAAGGTAAACTTTCAGTGATTTCTGCGAGTTAGTCGTTACAGACAGAAATTTAATTTTAAAACTGTACAAAGGGGGTTTTGATGAGAAACATTGTTAAATTATCTTTGGTGCTTGCAGTATTTTTCCTTTTCTCGTCTCATGCAGTTGCCCAAGATAGTTATTTCAATAACTCGGGTGAAAGATTTGTAAGTGGAATTGCAAATGTTGCCACTGGGTGGGTGGAGTTGCCCAAGAATATTGCGTTAACAGGCCAAAGAGACGGGCCGGTCTATGGCATTACGGTTGGTTTGGCGACCGGTCTTATGCATACTGTCGGACGCACGCTGGTTGGCGGATTGGATGTTGCGACATTCTGGCTTCCTTTGAAACCATCCGTGAATCCGCCTTACGTATGGGAAGATTTTTCCAGAGAGACTTCCTATTGATGCGGAATTGTGACAACGGATAATTGACGGTTTGTTACAAAAAACGGATTAACAAAAATGACCTTCTGATCGATGACAGAAGGTCATTTTTTTAGCATGGCGTTAATTGAAATTGCCTGGATTAGCGCTGAGCTTGCAGTGCAGCAATTCTTTCTTCCAGCGGTGGATGTGACATGAATAACCTCATCAAGCCGTTGCTGCCGCCGGAAATTCCAAAAGCAGCCAACTGATCGGGCAAAGCCGCTTGCTCATGTACCCGTTGCAGGCGCTGCAACGCAGCGATCATTTTTTCTCTACCCGCCAAACTTGCACCGCCTGCATCGGCGCGGAATTCGCGTTGGCGGCTGAACCACATGACAATAATACTGGCCAGAATGCCAAGAACGATTTCAGCAATAATCGTGGTTACCCAAAAAGCCGGTCCATGGCCTTCCTCATTCTTGAATACCGCGCGGTCAATGGTATGGCCGACCACACGTGAGAGGAAGATCACGAAGGTATTGACCACGCCTTGGATGAGCGCCAATGTCACCATGTCGCCGTTTGCGATGTGACTGACTTCATGCGCTAGTACGGCTTCCGCTTCATCCTGGCTCATGTTGTGTAATAGCCCGGCGCTGACCGCAACCAAGGCATCGTTTCGTGACATGCCGGTGGCAAACGCATTGACATCCGGTGCTGGGTAGATGGCTACTTCCGGCATGCCGATTCCAGCCATTTTCGCTTGACGCTGTACCGTACTGAGTAACCAATGTTCTTGCGCATTTCTTGGAATCTCGATGACTTGCGCACCGGTAAAACGTTTGGCGGTCCACTTGGACATCGCCAGCGACATGAATGAGCCGCCAAAGCCGAAAACCGCGGCGAATACGAGCAGTGAATTAATATCCAGTCCGGCGCCTTGCTCATCCAGGATTCTTTCAAAACCTAATAAGCGCAATGTGATGCTTAAAACAACAACAATCGCTAAGTTCGTTGCCAAAAAGAGAAATATTCTTTTCATTGTTTTGCTCCTAAATATCTAGAAAAGCACAAAATACGGATGATGCCGATATGTGATCAGTCAGCTATTTTTCAAGCAGCATGGTATTAAAATTACCGGAACCAAGTTGCTTGCAATAAAACACCGGCTCTCAACCGGCCTGCACATTTAGGTCGTCTAATTTTTGAAGAGTTCAGAGGAAAGCGGCTGTGTGGCGCCAGACTGCGGAGTGTTGGCGCTGTTTTTGACGATATGAAAAAGGATCTCGCCTTCCTTGATCATGCCAAGGTCGCTGCGCGCCCGTTCTTCAATGGCTTCCAATCCTTGTTTCAGGTCATTGACTTCCGCCTCAAGCTTGTTGTTACGGTCTTGCAGCGCCAGATTATTGGCATGAGCGGTTGCGACTTCCTGCTCAACTTGCATGACTTTGAGCCAGCTTGCTTTACCAAACCATAATGGATATTGCAGTGCAACGATCAATAACAATAACAGGAAACTCAGCAGCTTCATTTGAGTTGATAAAATGCGCTCCGGCCGGCGTATCTGGCGCCATCACCCAGTTCCTCTTCGATTCGCAATAACTGATTGTATTTTGCGAGCCGGTCGGAGCGGGATAGTGAACCGGTTTTGATTTGTAGCGCGTTGGTGGCTACCGCGATATCGGCAATGGTATTGTCTTCGGTTTCTCCGGAACGATGGGAAATGACCGCGGTATAACCGGCGCATTTCGCCATCTCAATGGCGGCAAACGTTTCGGTCAGCGTGCCGATTTGATTGACCTTGATCAGAATGGAATTGGCAATGCCGCGTTTAATGCCTTCTTGTAGAATTTTTGCATTGGTAACAAACACATCATCACCAACAAGCTGGATGGTTTTACCTAATTTCTCAGTTAGCAATTCCCAGCCATCCCAGTCATGTTCGCTCATACCGTCTTCAATGGTGATGATCGGATATTTGTCGACCCATGATGCGAGATAGTCGGCGAATTGCGCCGAGGTCAGATGCAATCCATCCGACGCCAAATGGTATTTTCCGTCATGATAAAACTCCGAACTGGCGCAATCGATGCCGATGGCGACTTCCTTGCCGGGCTGATAGCCGGCTTGATCAATCGCTTGCACGATCAATTGCAGTGCGGCTTCGTTGTTATCCAGGTTGGGCGCAAAGCCGCCTTCATCGCCGACAGTCGTCGGCATGTTTTTACTGTTGATTAATTTCTTCAGGGTACTGAAAACCTCCGCGCCGCAACGGATTGCATCGCGGAAATCAGGAATCCCCAACGGCACCACCATGAATTCCTGCATATTGATGTTGTTGTTGGCATGCGCGCCACCGTTGATCAGATTCATCAACGGCACCGGCATCGACATCGAGGCGGCACCGCCCAGATAACGGTAAAGCGGAAGATTGCAATCTTCCGCGGCGGCTTTTGCCACTGCTAACGATACTGCCAGAATCGCATTTGCACCGAGTCTTGATTTGTTTTCGGTACCATCGAGCCGGATGAGTTCGTGATCGATAAAACGCTGATCGATAGCGTCAAGCCCCATCAAAGCTTCCGAAATCTCGGTATTGACGTTATTAACCGCCTTGAGCACGCCCTTGCCCGAGTAGCGCTGCGGATCGTCATCGCGTAATTCAACGGCCTCCCGCGTTCCAACCGATGCCCCGGAGGGGACGGATGCGCGGCCGATAACGCCGGATTCCAGCACGACGTCTGCTTCAATGGTGGGGTTGCCGCGAGAATCCAAGATTTCACGGCCGATGACTTCTACGATTGCACTCATGCTACTTTCTTCCTGTTCTTTGCTGTTATTAGTTGGTTAATCACTTATGATAATCGATCAGCGGGTTGATCGTTCTTGGGAATAAACCCTTTTTTCTGAATTATTTAGCTGTTGCGGACTACATGAATTTTTTCATCTTCGGTATGTTGGTGTTGATGGGAATAATTAATTGCTGCTTGCACGTAAGATTTAAAGAGCGGATGGCCTAAGCGAGGCGTGGAGGTGAATTCAGGATGAAATTGACAACCAAGAAACCAGGGGTGCACGGCTTCCGGCAATTCTATCATTTCGCACAAATGTTCTTCTTTGGATAAACCGCTGACACAAAGTCCCGCTTTTTCCAATTTTGGAATATAAAAGCTATTGACTTCATACCGATGACGATGACGCTCAATGATATGGTCTGCGCCATAGGTTTCCCAAGCGAGTGAATGTTTTTTCAGCAGGCATTCTTGCCCGCCAAGCCGCATACTGCCGCCGATGTCGGAATTCTCGTCGCGGATTTCGATCTGACCGTCACGTGTTCGCCATTCGGTAATCAAGCCGATGACCGGGAATGGGGTTTCCGGGTTAAATTCGGTGCTATGCGCGCCGATCATGCCGGTTTCGTTACGAGCATATTCCACCACGGCCAGTTGCATTCCCAAGCAAATGCCTAAATAGGGAATCCGGTGAGTGCGCGCGTAATGAATCGCCATGATTTTTCCTTCAACGCCGCGTTTGCCAAAGCCGCCCGGCACCAGGACCGCATCCATATTTTGCAGGCAATCGGTACCGTCTTTTTCGATTGCTTCGGAATCGATATAGACAATTTTGATCCGGCTATTGGTATGAATGCCGGCATGAATCAGCGCTTCCGACAGGGATTTGTACGATTCTGTCAAATCGACATATTTACCGACGATGGCGATCGTTACGTTATGTTTCGGATGTTCCAGGGCGTATACCAATTTCTTCCAAACGCTTAAGTCAGCCGGTTTGGCCAGGATATTCAATTTGTGGCAAATGATTTCATCGAGCATTTGCTCGTGCAGCAAAGCAGGGATTTTATAGATGCTGTCAACGTCGATTACGGAAATGACGGCTTCTTCTTGCACGTTGGTAAACAACGCGATTTTCCGGCGTTCTTCTTTGGGAACTTCGCGATCGGAACGGCATAGCAAAACATCCGGTTGAATGCCGATTTCACGTAATTCCTTAACGGAATGCTGCGTCGGCTTGGTTTTTAATTCGCCGGCCGAACCGATGTAAGGGAGTAATGTGAGGTGGATGAAACAGGTGTCGGTACGCGGATTCTGAACGGCCATTTGCCGGATCGCTTCGAGAAAAGGAAGCGACTCGATGTCGCCCACCGTGCCGCCGATCTCGATGATTGCGACTTGCGCATCACCAACGCCCATTTGAATATAGCGCTTGATTTCATCGGTAATATGCGGGATCACCTGCACGGTTCCGCCAAGGTAATCGCCACGGCGCTCTTTGCGGATTACGCTTTCGTAGATTTGCCCGGTGGTGAAGTTATTATGCCGGGTCATGCGCGTGCTGATAAAACGCTCATAGTGCCCTAAATCAAGGTCGGTTTCAGCGCCGTCTTCGGTGACGAATACTTCGCCATGCTGGAACGGACTCATGGTGCCGGGATCGACATTGATATAAGGATCCAGTTTGAGCATGGTGACTTTGAGTCCGCGTGATTCAAGCAATGCCGCGAGGGACGCGGCAGCAATCCCTTTACCAAGTGAAGAGACAACACCGCCGGTCACAAAGACATATTTGGTCATAAGTGATTATCGTACCTTGAAGAGTTCATAGGAACAGAAGCAAAGCATTATATTTCGTATAAATCAGCAATGTGATCAATGTGCATTAGCGAATTTCTGCAAGTAATCGACTCATCATTTGTTCAGATTGATAAAGATAATTGCCGCCGAAAAGATTCAAATGATTGAGGATGTGGTATAAGTTGTACACACTTTTGCGGATATTATAACCGGAATCCAAAGGATAATTATAGCGGTACGCAGAATAAAAATCGGGCGGGAAGCCACCGAATAATTCGGTCATGGCAAGATCCGCTTCGCGGTCACCGTAATAGACGGCCGGATCGAATATTACCGGATTACCGTCGCCGTCATAGGCGTAATTGCCGCTCCAGAGGTCGCCGTGTAGCAATGAAGGCAATGGCGCTGCGCCGGAAAAAAATTTCTCCAGATTTACTAGCAATTGTTCCCCGAGTTGTTGCAATTTTCCATTAAATCCATTGCTCTTGGCCAAATCCAATTGATAGCCCAGGCGCTGCTTCCGCCAGAATTCGGTCCAATCCGCGCAAACTGTGTTTATTTGCGGCGTAGTGCCCAAGGTGTTGTCGCGGTGCCAGCCAAACTGCGGGGAAGTGATGCGGTGCAGGGCGGCAAGTTGTTCCCCAAAATCGGATCCATGACTGTTGGCACCCTTGTTGAGATTGAGATACTCCAATACCAGCCACGCATTTTGCCCGTCTTTTCCGTGACAGACAGGCTGCGGTACACGAATCGTGCCGGATTGCAGGATTTCCTGAAGTCCCGCCGATTCCGCTTCAAACATGGGAAGGTTACGGGGTGAGTTTAGCTTGACGAAAAAGTGAAACCTGCCGTCGCTGACTCGATAAGTCTGATTGATGCAACCGCCACCGATCGGGTCAGATTCCTGAATGGTGAAAGTCTTTCCTAAGACCGCGGAAATCTGAGTGCTGATGCCGAGCCAGTTATGCACGCGACGAGTCAGGATCCGCTGTTAACCATTTTTTGGCTTGCTGAATCGCGATTTGCACTTGCTCCGGTGCTGTGCCGCCAGTGTGATTGCGGCTTTGCATCGATCCTTCAAGCGTTAGAACGGCGAAAATATCGGCTTGAATCTGAGGGGAGAATGCTTGCAGCTCCGGTAATTCGAGCTTGCCGAGATCACATCCCTTGCGTTCCGCGTATTGCACCGCTTGAGCAACGATTTCATGCGCATCGCGGAATGGAATCCCTTTTTTCACCAGATAATCGGCTAAATCCGTTGCGGTGGCGTAGCCGCGTAAAGCCGATGCACGCATAGCCGCCTGATTGACTTCAACGCCGCCGAGCATATCGGCGTAAATCCGGAGCGTATCGGTCAGGGTGTCGACGGTATCAAAGAGCGGCTCTTTATCTTCCTGGTTGTCTTTATTGTAAGCCAACGGTTGCGCTTTCATCAGTGTCAATAATGCGATCAAATGGCCGTTGACACGCCCGGTTTTGCCGCGCACCAGTTCGGGAACATCCGGATTTTTTTTCTGCGGCATGATCGATGAGCCGGTGCAGAAACGGTCGGCCAGTTGAATAAAACCGAACGATGGGTTCATCCAAATGATCAATTCTTCCGACATGCGGGATAAATGCGTCATGATCAAAGCCGCACAAGCGCTGAATTCAATGGCGAAATCACGATCCGAGACGGCATCCAGCGAATTTTGGCAAACGCTTTCAAAATCCAATAATTGCGCGGCCCGTTCCCGGTTGATCGGATAGCTGGTGCCGGCCAGTGCGGCAGCGCCCAGCGGCAACTGATTCACGCGTTTGCGGCAATCGGCCAGGCGTTCGGTGTCGCGCTTCAGCATTTCGAAATACGCCATCAAATGGTGTCCGAAAGAAACCGGTTGCGCGACTTGCAGGTGAGTAAAGCCCGGCATCACCGTGTGCAGATGCTGTTCCGCCAGATCGACGATAGCCTGTTGCATGGCTTTTATGAGTTGAATGATGTGATCGATCGCGGTGCGTAAAAACAGGCGGATATCGGTAGCAACCTGGTCGTTGCGCGAGCGGCCGGTGTGCAATCGCTTACCGGCATCGCCAATCAAAGCCGTCAAGCGTTTCTCGATATTCAAGTGAACGTCTTCCAGTTCCAGCAGCCAGGGGAATTGCCGGTTTCGTATCTCTTCAAGTATTTGTTGCAAGCCTTGTTGGATGGCATGGAAGTCGCCGCTGCTGATAATGCCTTGTTCGGACAGCATTTGCGCATGTGCCAGTGAACCTTGGATGTCGTACTCAGCCAATCGCTGATCAAAATTCACGGAGGCGGTATAGCGTTTTACCAACTCTGACACTGGCTCACTGAAACGTCCTGACCAGGTTTTGTTGCTATCTTCCATATCTTTCTTATCGTTATTCATTGTATTGCTGGATCTCCGGTTGGCGGCGCCCTAATCGTGGATGCTGCATTATAAATCATAAATGCTGGCGAAATAATTGAGCGGGTTTGCGATATTTGCGTGTTTGGCGCGATTTTGATGCATAAATAACAAAAGCAACATCAGACCGCGCATCTATTTGGCGTGCGCTACTTTTCCTGATCTGAGGATTCATGGATAATCGAGCTTTATATCTGCTACCCATAACACAAGGAGTCATCCATGACGGATTACAACAAACAAAACCCGAATCAACAATCGAAAGCTGAAACATTATTTTCGTTACTAAGCGCCAAATTTGAGTGGCTGGCTAAAATTCCGACGATGCAATTACCCGCCAAGCATGCTGCAATTCTGATTGGCATTATCGTTGTGTTGCTGGTGTGGAAAACCATTGCGGTCAGTAAGGTGGAATCGGATATGGCGAAAAAACTCGAAAACGAGCGTGTGCTGATTACCCAGCAAGCCCGCGAATATGCCGATCAACAATATGTCAAGGAAGAAGAGCGATTTGGCCAGGTCTTGTCTTGGGCGGTGCGTGGTGAGTTGATTCGTAATAATGTCGATCAAATCGATCAATATCTGAGCGAAATCGTCAAAATGAAAGACACGGAACGGGTCGTCTTGATCGGTGAAGACGGGCAATTGTTGGTATCAACCGATAAGCGCTTGGAAGAAACCAAAGGCGTGGAGATCTACCCTAAAGAAATTTTGAATCTTCAAAAGATTACGCTTCGTTCCGACGTCGAAGGCAAAAAGATTCTGGTTGTTCCGGTGATGGGACTGAACAAAAAAATAGCCACGGTGGTGGTCAGTTACAAACAACCGAAGTTTTAAGCGACATGCGTTGCGTTTAATTTTCCAGTTGCAGTCAGATGAAGGGCCTTTGTGTGAACAAAGGCCTTTTTTATTGAATGCGCCGGATGTGCGCACCTAAAGCGGATAATTTTCCCTCGATATTTTCATAACCGCGATCCAAGTGATAGATCCGGTCAATGACCGTTTCGCCTTGGGCAACCAAACCGGCGATGACGAGACTTGCAGAAGCGCGTAAATCGGTTGCCATGACATACGCCCCATCCAATTGCGGGATGCCGCAAATAATGGCGGCGTTGCCTTCGACTTCGATATTGGCGTTCATGCGTTTTAATTCCTGCACATGCATCAGCCGGTTCTCAAAAATGGTTTCGGTGATGATAGCGGTGCCATCGGCAATGCAGTTCAATGACATAAATTGCGCTTGCATATCGGTTGGAAACGCGGGGTAGGGTGCTGTGCGCACATTCACCGATTTCGGCTTGGTTTGCATGCTCAGATGAATCCAATCTTCCGCGGAATTGATGCAAGCGCCGGCTTCTGTCAATTTGTCCAGAACGGCATCCAGCATATGCGCTCCGGTGTTTTTTAGGTGAATTTCACCGCCGGTGGCGGTGGCGGCGACCAGAAAGGTACCGGTCTCGATCCGGTCCGGCATGACCGTATGTTCGGCGCCGTGCAATGAAGATACACCTTCGATCGTAATAATGTCGGTGCCTGCCCCATGAATTTTTGCCCCCATTGCTTTCAGACAATTGGCCAGATCGACAATTTCCGGCTCCCGCGCGGCGTTTTCCAGGATCGTCGTGCCCGCTGCTAAAGTAGCCGCCATCATCAGATTTTCGGTGCCGGTGACGGTGACAATATCGAAAACGATACGCGCGCCGTGCAGTTTGTTCGCGACTGCATGGATGTAACCATGTTTGATCTGAATTTCCGCGCCCATGGCCTGCAAACCTTTGATGTGCTGATCGACCGGACGCAAGCCGATGGCGCATCCGCCCGGTAATGAAATATTGGCTTCGCCGGCGCGAGCCAGCAGAGGGCCGAGCACCAAAATTGCAGCGCGCATGGTTTTAACCATTTCATATGGTGCAATCAAATTCGTCAAAGTTGCAGCGGAAAGTGAAACTTCGGATGCGCACGGGGTAATTACGGTTGTGCCCATTTGCTTGAGCAATGACAGCATGGTGGCGATATCCTGAAGCGCCGGCACATTCTTTACCGTCAGTGTTTCCGCTGTCAGCAACGCTGCACATAACACCGGTAAGGCTGCATTTTTTGCACCCGAAATCGATACTTCCCCTTGTAATGGCAATCCGCCTTGGATAATCAGTTTCTGCATGGCTTGGAAATTGAGTAAAAGCTCGAAAAATTCCGGCTTGGTTGAAATGTACCTGAGTTCACTGCATCATAATAGCGTAGTTTATACAGCTTACAATGTGTGCAAGCGGCAACTATAGCAAAAAAAGCCGAATACATTCACCAGGACAGGAGAAAAAATGACGAAGCAAATTATCCATACCAACGATGCGCCCCAAGCGATTGGCACATACTCACAAGCAGTCCGGGTCAGTAAGGGGGACACGGTTTATTTGTCCGGTCAGATCGGATTGGATCCGGTCAGCATGCAAATGGCGGAAGGGATTGAAGCGCAGATCCAGCAAGTATTTTCCAATCTGAAAGCGGTGGCGAAAGCAAGCGGCGGCAGCTTGGGCGATGTCGTCAAGTTGAATATTTTTTTAACCGATCTGGATAATTTTGCGCTGGTAAACGAAATCATGGCCGGTCATTTCTCGCAGCCGTATCCGGCGCGTGCGGCGGTAGGCGTCAAAGCTTTGCCGCGTGGCGCATTGGTGGAAATGGATGCGGTGATGGTACTATCCGACTAAGCGATTAGCTTCATTGCGTTGGCAGTGTCGGTTGATGATGCGATGCACATAAGCCCCGGCGTGCAGGAAAAATTATCACGTTTAGGCATCCGCACGGAATGGGATTTGATTTTGCATTTGCCGATCCGGTACGAAGACGAAACACATTTGTTTCCGATTGCGGATGCGCCGGCCGGACAAATCGTGCAAGTCGAAGGGGTGATCATTCATAACGAAGTGGTGACGCGCCCGCGAAGGCAATTAGTGTGTCAAATCGAAGATGGCAGCGGTGTCTTGGTGATGCGCTATCTGAATTTCTATGGCAGTCAAATCAAGACTTACGCGGTAGGAAAGCGTGTACGGTTGCTGGGCGAGATCCGCCACGGTTATCATGGGATGGAAATGGTTCATCCCAAATGCCGCATCGTGTCTGTAAGCGAGCCGCTCGCTGATACGATGACACCGGTATATCCGGTTACGGCGGGATTGCCGCAGAAGACGCTGGTAAAACTCATCGGACAAATGCTGCAGAATGCCGGACAAACAAAAATGTTGACTGAAACCGTACCGGATACGGTGATCAAACATTATCAACTGGCTGGTTTCAGCGCGAGTGTGATCAATCTGCATCATCCTGCGCCGGATGTATCAATCGGATCATTACAAAACCGGACGCACCCATCCTGGCGGCGCATCAAATTTGATGAATTGCTGGCGCAGCAATTATCGATGCGATTGCATTACCGGCAGCGGCGTCAATGCAGCGCGCCGGTACTGGCGCCCAAAAATCAATCGGCTGCTAAACTACTGGAGCGGCTGGCTTTCAGGTTGACAGCCGCGCAAATCAGGGTGTTTGATGAAATCAGCCGTGATTTGGCCGCGCCGTATCCGATGCAACGCTTATTGCAAGGCGATGTTGGTAGCGGTAAAACCATCGTGGCTGCGCTGGCTGCGCTACAGGCGATTGAGAATGGGTTTCAAGCGGCGATCATGGCGCCGACCGAAATTCTTGCCGAACAGCATTTCCGAAAGTTGTCTACATGGTTTGATCCCCTGGGAATACGAACTGCCTGGCTATCGGGAAGTCAGAAAAAGAAACAAAAGCAGGAAGCGCTGGATGAAATTTCAACCGGGGTGGCGCAAATGGCCGTGGGAACTCATGCATTGTTTCAAGACCAGGTGTTGTTTCAGCAATTGGGACTCGCCATTATCGACGAACAGCACCGGTTTGGTGTGCAGCAACGCTTGGCATTACGGATGAAGGGCGCGCAGTCTGAGCAAGTGCCGCATCAGTTGATGATGAGCGCGACGCCGATTCCACGTACGTTGTCGATGAGCTATTTCGCCGATCTGGACGTTTCGATTATCGATGAGTTGCCGCCCGGCCGGTCGCCGGTAGTGACTAAGTTGATCGCGGACAACCGCCGCGATGAAGTTATCGCGCGGATACAGCAAGCCTGTTCACAAGGCAAACAGGTATATTGGGTGTGCCCGTTGATTGAGGAATCGGAAGTTTTGCAGTTGCAAACCGCGGAAGCCACCTATGCAAATCTAACTGCGGAATTTCCGCATTTGACTGTCGGATTGGTGCACGGGCGCTTGTCTCCGCAAGAGAAAACCGAGGTGATGGATCTGTTTAAGCGAGGCGCTATTCAGCTGCTGGTCGCGACAACGGTGATCGAAGTGGGTGTCGATGTGCTCAATGCATCGTTAATGGTGATTGAGAATGCCGAGCGCATGGGGTTATCGCAGTTGCATCAATTACGCGGGCGCGTAGGCCGCGGAGCCGAGGCCAGTATCTGCATCTTGTTATTCCAGCAACCCTTGTCGGAAGTGGCGCGTCAACGATTGCGAATCATTTTTGAGCATTCCGATGGTTTTGAAATTGCCCGCCAGGATTTGCAGTTGCGTGGCCCCGGCGAATTCCTCGGCGCCAAGCAGAGCGGTGTGCCAATGCTGCGCTTTGCCGATCTTGAGCAAGATGGCGATTTACTGGAAGCCGCGCAAGCTACCGCAAATGAAATGCTCGATCATTATCCGGAATTGGCGCAACAACACATTGATCGTTGGTTGGGCGATAAAAGCCAATATTTGCGGGTATAAAAATTTACGAAAAGGTGATGTAATTGATTGTAAAGGATAAAGTTTCTTGGGTGCGATTGTTGTTTCAAGTCCGCGGTAGTAGCTTAACGGAAACCTGGCCGCGGATTTTGGGTGTGACCATGGTTGCGATGGTAGTGACGTATGTGGAAATGTATTACGGCATCCAGAAATACACCCTCACAACCACGCCATTTGCGTTAATAGGCGTAGCGGTCGGTGTTTTCTTGGGGTTTCGCAATAACGCGTCCTACGATAAGTTCTGGGAAGGCCGTAAACTTTGGGGAACCTTGGTCAATACGACCCGCAGTTTGACGCGCCAGGCTTGTCATATGATCGATTCGCAGCGGGATCATGACGAAGTCAAGCAGTTTCGTACGGTTTTTGTTAAACGTATCATTGCTTTCACACATGCTTTGCGTTGTCATTTGCGTAACGAGGACCCGGCGGAAGCTATAAAAAAGTTCTTACCTGCGGATGATTTTTCCAGCGCGATTGCGTCAGCACATCGGCCGTTGGCGATTCTACAACAACTGAGCAATGATCTGGCCGTAGCGCGGCAACGTCAGTGGCTGGGGGAGTTCAATCATCCCTTCATGGAAGCGCAACTCAATGAATTTTCCAATGTCCTGGGTGCTTGCGAGCGCATTAAAAACACCCCGATTCCGTTCAGCTATTCGGTATTGATTCACCGCATCGTCGCGGCGTATTGTTTGTTTTTGCCGTTTGGTCTGGTTGAAATGACCGGTGTGCTGACACCGGTTGTAGTACTGATGATTTCTTATGCGTTTTTTGAACTGGATGCGATCGGTGATGAAATTGAAAATCCTTTCGGCTTGCAACCGAACGATCTGCCGTTGACTGCAATTTCACGAAATATCGAAATTAATTTGCTGGAGTTGATCGGCGACCCCGATCGGCCGGAAGTTTTGAAACCGGTGAACGATTTGTTAGTTTGATGGTGTACCGGTCACCGGAAGTTGGTGACTAAGCGCCACATACAACGCGGTTGCGCCCTTGTTCTTTGGCCTGATACAAGCGGGTATCCGCCATAGACATGAAGCTGTCGATGGTATCCGCCTTGCCGGGTATCTGCGTGACGCAACCGATTGATACGGTCAAATATTGCTGGGTGCTCATGTATTGATTGGGAATATTCAGATCCTCGATTTTTTTTCGGATAATCTCCGCAAATTCCGCAGTACCTTGATGATCGAGATTGGCTGCGAGAATGCAGAATTCTTCACCGCCGAGACGAAAAGGGAAATCGCCGGGACGATGGCAGATTTCTTTTAGCTTCTGACCCACTTGAATCAGCACCCGGTCGCCGGCGCTGTGGCCAAGTTGATCGTTGATTTTCTTGAAATGGTCGATATCCAGCATGATCAAAGCGAGCGGAGCTTTATCGCGCTTGGCTCTTTTCAATTCGCGGGCAAAGACATTATTAAAATGCCGCCGGTTATACAGATCGGTCAGTTGATCCGTAATCGCCAGCGCTTCCAGTCTCAGATTGGCTTTGAGCAGTTGCTTGTTAGCTTTATGCAATTCCTTTTCGATCGCAAGCCGTTTGTGGCTTTCGCGCATCAATTCCAATGTTGTGGACGATAAACTATCGTACATGTGCATGACAGTTTCAATGACGAGCCGGATCGAGCCGCTCATTTTCTTGTCGGATGCTATCTTCGCATCATCGAAAGACAATCCTGCATGACGATGTTGTATAAAAAATGCCATGCGTTTGTCGCTATCGAGGATATGGAAAGCCAGCCAGCGGATCAGAAAAAGAATGATACTTTCAATCACCTCGGTATGCGATCGAGTGGCTTCACTTTCTTTAAGCTCAAGCACTTTAGGAAGAAACGATGAATGACTGAGCTGATGCGAGGAAAGCCAGGAGTCATCGCCTAAATGCTCGGCCCAGATCGCTTCTTCCGTTTCAAAATGAAATTCGGCGTATTGTGTCAGTTTGGTAAAAATATCATTGGTTTCTAGCAGGTTGCCGCGAGTCAGTGTGGCAGCCAATTGATTAAGCAATGAAACAAGCTTTCTGTGTTGTGCATCAATAACCGCAATTCCGGTATCAAGATTTTCATTCCAGGGAAAGACTTCCAATTTTTCCAAAGGGCTATTCATTCAATGTTTTGTGCAAAATGAGAAAAGTAGTGAAAGATAATTCAACGCAAATTATTGGGTATCAGAGCCTTTAGTGAGCTATCAGAAATAAATTTAACACGCTTCTGCATAAGGGAAAGTATAAATGGAATGAATTATTAAATTTTGCGATAACAATTTCTACGATGCCTGGGCCTTTTTGTGATAACGAAAATTGTTGGAACGATTCTGCATGGCTGGGTTTGCTTTGTAATTCCTTCGCAAAGACTGTTGTATAATCCTGATTCAATTTTTTAGCGACTTTGTTTCCGCTTCCGGATCGTATTTTTATCATGCAACCTTTTGAAGTAATCGCTTTACCCCGATGAATAAAGCGTATCCGTTGGCCTGGCATGGGGCGTTGACCTCGGTTTCATATCCTCAGCGTATTTGGTTGCAAGATCGCGGTTCTTTGACACGCCGGATCCAAGAACGTTGTTCACATTTCTTCGTGCAACCGGTGTTTCAGTCGCTACGCAGGGTGTACGGCGACGAATTGGATATCTTGCAATTACGCCCTTGCGAATGGGCCATGGTGCGGGAGGTTTATCTTTACTGTGATCAGAAACCGGTCGTATTCGCGCACTCGGTGGTGGCGCGCAAGAATCTGCGCGGCGCATGGCGAGGTTTGAGCGGTCTGGGCAATAAATCGCTTGGCACCGTTTTGTTTACAAACCCGAAAATAAAGCGCACTCCTTTGGTGTTTAAAAAAATCGGGCGTGGTCATTTTCTGTACGAACGAGCCTGCCGCCGGTTGCCGGCAAAGCCGCCGGTTTTATGGGCGCGGCGTTCGCTGTTTACGTTGCACGGGCAATCGATTTTAGTAACTGAAGTTTTTTTACCGGGTATTTTGGATTTACCGTCATGAGCATGGCAGATCGAATTCAAACTTACGCGCAATTGATGCGCTTGGACAAACCGATTGGTATTCTGCTGTTGTTATGGCCGATGCTGTGGGGGTTATGGTTTGCTGCCGAGGGGCAACCGGATTGGCATATCCTCATCATTTTCGTTGCCGGTACGGTGTTGATGCGTTCCGCCGGGTGCGTAATCAATGATTATGCTGATCGTGATTTTGATCCGCATGTCGAACGAACCAAGAATCGTCCGATGGCGTCGGGGCGGGTGAATTCCAAGGAAGCGTTGTTGCTGGCGGGGGGATTGAGTCTGGTCGCATTTCTGCTGATTTTGCCATTGAATCAATTGACGATTTTGTTATCGGTGCCAGCGCTTTTTCTGGCCGCTTCGTATCCCTTCACCAAACGGTTTTTTGCGATGCCGCAGGCTTATTTAGGCGCTGCCTTCAGTTTCGGCATACCGATGGCGTTTGCTGCGCAAACCGGGAGCCTGCCGGCGATTGTCTGGATTCTGATGCTGGCGAATTTATTTTGGGTGATCGCCTACGATACGGCGTATGCGATGGTTGATAAACCCGATGACTTGAAAATCGGCATTAAGACTTCGGCAATTACGTTTGGACAATTCGACGTGGCGGGTGTGATGGCATGCCACAGTTGTTTCATCGCGATCATGGCGGTAATCGGACAATTGCAGTCGATGAATTGGGCTTATTACGCCGGCCTGGCAGTTGCGGTGGCTTTGATTGTCTATCAATACGCATTGATTCACAACCGTGACCGGGCCTTGTGTTTCAAGGCTTTTTTGCACAATAACTGGGTGGGCATGGTGGTATTTGCCGGTATCGCACTGGATTTTCAGATTTTTCCGCGCTAAGGATTTTTAATGCACTATAAAGACCTGCGTGATTTTTTAGCGCAATTGGAAGCGATGGGCGAGCTTAAACGCATTGTCACGGCGGTTGATCCCGCGCTGGAAATGACGGAAATTTGCGATCGTGTTTTGAAGTCGCAAGGACCGGCATTATTATTTGAACATCCCAAAGGACATGCCATACCGGTACTGGGTAATTTGTTCGGCACACCGAAGCGGGTGGCGTTGGGCATGGGGCAGGAATCGGTCGAAGCGCTGCGCGATGTTGGAAAATTACTGGCGTATCTAAAAGAACCGGACCCGCCCAAAGGACTCAGGGATGCCTGGGAAAAACTGCCGGTGTTGAAACAGGTACTGAATATGGCGCCGAAGGAATTGAGCAACGCGCCGTGTCAGGAAATTGTGTGGGAGGGCAGTGATGTCGATCTGGGCAAGCTACCGGTTCAAACTTGCTGGCCGGGTGATGTTGCGCCGTTGATTACTTGGGGTCTGACCGTTACCCGGGGACCGAATAAGACCCGGCAGAATTTAGGTATTTACCGCCAGCAGGTCATCAGTCCTAATAAAGTAATCATGCGCTGGCTGGCACACCGCGGCGGTGCGCTCGATTTTCGTGAATTCTGCTTGCTCAATCCAGACATGTCCTACCCGGTGGCTGTCGCCTTGGGAGCCGATCCGGCAACCATTTTAGGCGCTGTGACGCCGGTGCCGGATACATTAAGCGAATATCAGTTTGCCGGCTTACTGCGCGGCGCTAAGACCGAAGTGGTGAAATGCATCGGTAACGATTTGCAAGTTCCCGCGAGTGCCGAGATCGTACTCGAAGGTGTGATCCATCCCGGCGAAACCGCACTGGAAGGACCCTATGGCGATCATACCGGTTATTACAATGAGCAGGAAACCTTCCCGGTATTGACCATCGACCGCATCACCATGCGGCGCAATCCGATTTATCATTCCACCTACACCGGTAAACCGCCGGATGAGCCGGCGATTCTTGGCGTGGCGCTGAATGAAGTGTTCGTGCCGTTGCTGCAAAAGCAATTTCCGGAAATCACCGATTTCTATTTGCCACCGGAAGGCTGTTCGTATCGCATGGCGGTGGTCAGCATGAAAAAACAATACGCCGGACATAGTAAACGTGTGATGTTCGGTATCTGGAGTTTTTTGCGGCAATTCATGTATACAAAATTCATCATTGTGACCGACGACGATATCAATGTCCGCGACTGGAAGGAAGTCATTTGGGCGATCACCACCCGGGTCGATCCGGTGCGTGACACTTTGCTGGTGGAAAATACCCCGATCGATTATCTCGATTTTGCCAGTCCGATTTCGGGGCTGGGCGGCAAGATGGGATTGGATGCGACGCATAAATTTCCAGGAGAAACCAGCCGCGAGTGGGGAACACCGATCATGATGAATGATGAGGTTAAAAAACGAGTCGATGCGATGTGGCAGGATTTGGGGCTATAAATGCGTGAGATTTGGCAAACCATTCTGCTGCTGACCATGAGCAACGTGTTTATGACCTTTGCCTGGTACGCGCATTTAAAAGAGCTCAATCACAAGCCTTGGGTGATTGCTGCTTTGATCAGCTGGGGGATCGCATTTTTTGAATACATGTTACAGGTTCCCGCCAACCGGATCGGTTTTACGGTTTTATCCGTCGCACAACTTAAAATCCTGCAGGAAGTCATTACGCTGTCAGTGTTCGTGCCCTTTGCACTGTTGTATTTAAAAGAACCGCTGAAATTGGATTATTTATGGGCTGCATTGTGTATGGTTGGTGCGGTTTACTTTATGTTTCGTGCGCGATAAATCCTTCGAATGCATGATTTGTCGCATGCAATGACTGATTTTTGGTGGATAGGGTACTGAAATAAATAGTACAATAGCTTGCAAATCAATTAATCAGATCCGCTAAATGTTAATAAGATTCGGGTGAATACATTGGATAACAAGTGGAGCATGCATTTAAGCCTATTCAATTGGGATTCCCAGCATTAGTTTCAAAATGAATATACGAATTTCCTACAGTATACTCATCCTGGTATTTTTTCTGATTTTGCCACTGACCGGTTGGAGTAAGCGGCCCGCTCAACCAGTGGAGAATGAAAAAAAATCCATCGTCAAACCTCAAAAAAAGCCGGTGTCAATCGAAGCCGATTACATTAAAGGTTATTACAAACAAGAAATCGAAGCGACCGGTAATGCCGTGTTACATCACGGTGATAACGTGCTCACTGCCGATCGCATGAAGTACTATGAACAATCCGAGGATACCGAAGTAGAAGGGAATATCCGCCTGGAAAGACCTAAAGACGTGTTGCAAGGTAAGCACCTGGAATTGAATATGCAAACCGAGGTGGGGCAGCTGACCGAGCCGCGCTATTCGATGAAAGAGGGCGAGGGCCGTGGTTCCGGAGATATTTTATTGTTCGAGGGCAAGGATCATTACCGGGTGAAAAAAACCAGTTACACGACTTGCCCGGAAGGAAATCATGACTGGTATTTGCGTACCAAGGAACTGGAAGTCGACAACAAAAAAGAAATCGGTACCGCCAAACACGTGCAAGTGGTATTCAAAGACGTGCCGATTTTGTATTCACCCTGGTTGGATTTTTCCTACAGCGGACAGCGGAAATCGGGGTTACTCGCGCCGGTTGCCGGTTATAATGCCAGAACCGGCTTTGATATGGGTTTGCCGGTTTATTTCAATATTGCGCCGAATCTGGATGCTACCGTTACACCCCGCATCATGACCGAGCGCGGTTTCTTGCTCAGTAATGAAATGCGGTATATCGGCAGCAATAATATGAATGGCCATTTGCTATTCGATATCCTTCCGCATGACATTCATACCAATCAAACCCGTTGGGGTGTTTTGTACACGCACACGCAAAGTCTCGCCAGCGGCTGGCGAGGTTTTTTGAACTATAATCAGGTATCCGATGATCGCTATTTCCGCGAACTGACTCCGAACCTGGCGCAAACCAGCTTGACTAACCTGTCGCAACAGGGCGGTTTTACGTATAACGGGCGGTTGGGAAATGATGGCGCGGTGCATTTCACCGGCTTTGCGCAGCGTTTCCAGACGCTGCAGGATCGGTTTGCATTGTTTGTTTCTCCCTACGAGCGATTACCGCATCTGGCCTTAAACGCGACCAAATATAATGTCGGGAAATTGGATTTTGAAATGCAGAGCAGTTGGACAAACTTTTATCATCCGACACTGGTCGATGGTAACCGGACGATCCTGTATCCCACTGTCAGCGCACCGCTGCGGAATGAATACGGCTATATCACACCAAAGTTCGGTTTGCATTACACGCATTATAATCTTGCCGCGCCGGTCGACGACAAAGGGGAAAACATCAATCGTGCTGTTCCGATTGTAAGTTTGGACAGCGGCATTGCGTTTGACCGTCAAATGAAAATGGGTGGTAGAGATTTTGTGCAAACCTTGGAACCGCGTTTGTTTTATGTTTATGCGCCTTATCGTAACCAAAGCTATTTGCCGAATTTCGATTCCGCGATCAATGACTTCAGCTTCGCCCAGATTCTGACCGAGAATCGTTTTAGCGGCGGCGACCGGATTAATGATGCGAACCGGACGGTGCTGGCTTTGACATCGCGATTTATTGAAAAGGAAACGGGTATCGAGCACTTGCGTATTGCCGTGGGTCAGCAAATCAATTTTACCGATCCGCGAGTTAGTTTGCCTTTTCCGCAAGTTACCAGCGGCAGAAATGATTTTGTCGCCGCCGTGTCGGGCCGTTTGACACCGACGCTCAGCACCGATTCCAATATTCAGATGGATGAATCCAGAGGCTGGATAGAAAAAGTCCGGAGTGGCGTTAGTTACCAGCCGAAGCCAGGGAAAGTGCTCAATTTCGGCTATCGTTTTTCCCGCGAAGTACTGGAACAGGTTGATACTTCTTTTCAGTGGCCGCTGTACGGGAACTGGCATGGTGTGACGCGGGTCAATTATTCGCTGAAGGATGACAAGATTCTGGCTGGGTTAGCCGGTCTCGAGTATAACGCCTGCTGTTGGGCGCTCAGACTGGTGATGCAACGCTTGACCACAGCGACACAGACGACTACCACGGCATTTTTTGTACAATTGGAACTGAAGGGGTTGATGGGAATCGGCAACAATCCATTGCAAGTATTGCAACAGAGTATTCCGGGTTACACCAGCGTTCATTGATTCGGTTGATTGTAATCTTTCTTCTAGTATCACTATCTTATGCATAAGAGATTCTGTTCCTGCATTTTTCTTCTTATTATCAGCAGCTTTTCTATTTCTGTCAGTGCCCAAGAATTGGCTTTTGTTCCAGCCGCCAGACCAATTAATCATATTGTCGCGGTGGTCAACGAAGACGTTGTCACCCGCCAAGAGCTAGACGAAGCCATTAAGATGACGGTTGCCCGGTTGCAGCAGCAGGGCATGCGCATACCCGAGCAGCAGGCTCTGGAAAATCAAGTATTAGAGTCAGTGATCACCAAACACATCCAACTTCAACATGCTAAAGAAGTCGGTTTGTCGGTGGCCGAAAGCGAAGTGGATGAGACTATTCAACGCATTGCCGAGGATAATAAGCTGTCGCTTCCCGAATTTTATGCCGCGCTGGAAAATGAAGGTGTCAGTTATGGCAAATTTCGTGAGGAAATCCGTGATGAAATGATTATGACACGGCTTAAGGATAGAGAAGTTAAGAATCAAGTGAACGTGACGGAAGGGGAAGTCGATAATTATTTACAAACTCAAGAAGCGAGCAGTGACGGTCAGGAAGAATTCCGGTTGGCTCATATCATGGTTCTGGTTACGGAGAATATGAATAGCAGTCAAATCGAGCAAAGGGCTGAGCGAGCGGAAATGGCACTGGCAAAGCTGAAAGAAGGCACGGATTTTGCACAAGTAGCGGCGGAATTTTCGGATGCTGCGGATGCCAAGACCGGTGGAATTATCGAATGGCGGCCGGTTGCTCAATTAGGACCATCTTTTGCGCAACTGCTGGAGTCAATGCAACTGGATGAGATTACACCAGTGATTCAGAGTCCGAATGGTTTTCACATTTTTAAATTATTGGGCAGGCGTGCCCAGGAAGTGCCGACAGTCATTATCGATCAAACCCACACTCGTCATATACTGATAAAAATTAACGAACTGACGTCGGAGAACGAAGGGAGGCAGAAAATTCTTGCGATTAAAGAACGATTGGATAATGGCGAAAACTTTGAGGAAGTCGCCAAGCTTTATTCCGAAGATTCCAGCGCTTCCGCCGGTGGTGATCTCGGTTGGCTCTCACCGGGTGATACCGTGCCTGATTTCGAACGCACGATGAATGAATTGTTGCCGGGGCAGATCAGTGAGCCTGTGCGGACACAATTCGGCTGGCATCTGATCCAGGTGCTGGAACGCCGTTCGCAGGACATCAGTCTTGACCGGCGCCGTCAGGCAGCGCGGCACGCAATACGCACCCGGAAGGCCGATGTGGTGATTCAGGAATGGTTGAGGCAATTACGTGACCAGGCCTATGTGGAATACCGTTTGGACGAAGAATTATGAGCGAAAAATTTATTCCCGCGCTGGCACTGACGGCAGGCGAGCCTGCCGGGATCGGTCCCGATTTATGCGTTCAAATTGCGCAACAACCATTACCGTGTAAATTGGTGGTGATCGCGGATGGTGACATGTTGCTGCAACGCGCGCGGCAACTGAAATTACCCTTGAAGCTTATTGACGATGCGGCGATTGCACCGGCTCAACACCAACCCGGCGATCTGCAATTTATGCATGTTCCATTAGCTGAACCGGCGGTAGCGGGAAAGTTAAATTCCGCTAACGCTCGTTATGTTTTGGCGACCTTGCAACAAGCGGTAACTGCCTGTCAAACGGGAATAGTGCATGGTATGGTAACGGCCCCTGTTCATAAAGGCGTGATTAATGATGCCGGCATCCATTTCTCAGGCCACACTGAATATTTAGCTGAATTGACGCAGAGCGCGGTGGTGATGATGCTGGCCGGTGGTAACATGCGAGTAGCATTGGCAACGACACATCTGCCGCTCAGAGCGGTTGCGGATGCTATCATTGCGGACGATATCGAAAGTAAATTGCGTATCATCCGGAAAGACCTGATAACACGTTTTAACATTGACGAACCTCGTATTGCCGTCGCAGGGCTTAATCCGCATGCGGGTGAATCGGGTCACTTGGGGCGAGAGGAAATCGATGTGATTATCCCGGTACTGGATAAGCTTCGTTCCGAAGGTATGCAGTTAATAGGTCCGCTACCTGCGGATACGTTGTTCAGCCCGGCGCTGTTGAAGCATTTTGATTGTGTTTTTGCGATGTACCACGATCAAGGCTTGCCCGTTTTAAAACACGCCAGCTTTGGCGAAGGTGTCAACATTACACTTGGATTACCCATCATTCGCACATCGGTTGATCACGGCACGGCTTTGGAATTGGCCGGCACCGGGCGTGCTCATACGGGAAGCTTGCTGGCAGCCATAGAATCAGCTGTGCATTTAGCGCGAAATCAGGCTCTGCTCAGTGATCAAGCGGCATAATCCACGCAAGCGGTTTGGTCAGAATTTTTTAATCGATCAATCGGTTATCGCGCAAATAATCTCAGAAATTCATCCCCAGAAGGCTGATCGGATTATTGAAATTGGCCCTGGCTTAGGTGCGTTAACCAGACCGTTACTCCGGATGGTCGATCATCTGGATGTGATTGAAATTGATCGTGATATTTCGGCTTGGCTTCATCACGAGCTTGCATCGGAGAAATTGACCATTTTTACGTCGGATGCGCTTAAATTCGATTTCTCAAGTTTAGGCAGAAAGTTAAGAATCATCGGAAATCTGCCTTACAATATCTCGACGCCTTTGTTATTTCATTTGAGCCAATTTGCAGAAAACATACACGACATGCACTTTATGTTGCAAAAGGAAGTCGTTGAGCGAATGGTTGGAGCGCCTGATACTTCTCAGTATGGCCGGCTCTCGGTAATGTTGCAGTATCGTTTCGATATGGCGTATGTTATTGAGGTTTCGCCTGAGTCTTTCAATCCGGTGCCTAAAGTTGAATCAGCCGTGGTTCGCATGATCCCAAAGAAGGATTCGGTTATAACAGCCGCGAATGATGATTTGTTTTCAAGAATAGTTATAGCGGCATTTTCTCAGCGGCGTAAGACACTGCGTAATGCTTTGTATCATTATTTGAAGCCGGAAGATTTTATAGCGTTGGAGATTGACCCCGGCGTTCGTGCTGAAAATTTATCTGTGGAAAAATTTGTTGCGATTGCAAACCATTTGAACCAAAAGGATTGATCTGCGATCATTTATTTTTTCTTATTTGCTCTTGCTTTATGATGTAACGTTGTATCATTGTCTGCATATTTCCTTTAAGTTCAATAAATTGACAGCCGGCACGAAAGCAATTCTGGCCGCTTCGCAATGTAATCTCATATGTGTTTTTTACCTGAATGTTGACAGTGATAGTGCCTATTTCAGGAAGCGCAATCTGGCAGTTGTTATAAACGGTACCAGGTTCGAAGTTGATGACAGGGTGCTGATCGATAACAGCAATCCCGCCGCAACTGATGTCGAGTAGCGCGACTTCGGCGTTAGCATTTGTTCCGGGGATCGGAATAACGCATTTCATTGGTTTTGCAATCGGCGTTGTTATACGGAAATGACTCCGGCGCTGGATGCGTAAGAGCGATTCAGGTATGTTGACTGCAAAAGCATCCTGACCTTCAAACTGTAGTTTTCTGACTTGACTACAAACGAATTCTATTTTTACCCGGTTTTGTGTGGTAACTATTGCTAATTTTTCAGACTGCAGCGCTTTTTGGCAACATTTTTCATTAGCGCCGTAATCAATGATCATCTGCTTTTTATCCGGATAAATTGCAAGGATGGATGATAAGATGAAATCGCTATCATAATTTGGATAGACGGTGATCAGTGAATTTGCTTGCATGATTTCACGAAGGATAAAAAGGATATCGATTTCCGAATGAATCCGGAAATTTTCACTATTTTCTTCCTGAGCAAATTGGGTCGGTTCCAGTACTGAAGAAGTTTCAGATCGTTGATTCGAGATTTGCATAGTTATTATTTCCCCGGATTATTTTGCATTGAATCAGTATCATGCATAGATAATGGATTTGTCTTTCCTCGCTCTAAGCGATAGAGCCACGCAAGCAGTTCTGCAACGGCAACATAAAGTTGTGGAGGAATGCGATCATCTAAGTCTACTTGCATCAACAATGAAACCAAATCACTGGATTCATGAACATAGATGCCTGCTTCCTTTGCACGTTTAATAATTTCTTGAGCAATCAAGCCCCGACCTTTAGCAACCACTTTGGGTGCAACTTGCCCTTCCCGGTATGCGAGAGCAACTGCGGTCAGATGTGATTCATTTCGTCCCATTGTGCTGAACCTCAACTGATTGGATATTCAATCCAGCCGATTTTAAATCTGCAGTAAACGGTGCTTGATTGATCTTCAAAAGGCTGGCGGTGTCTGCTTCCGAAACATGCAAGCTAATCCTAAGACCCTGCGAATTGAATCTAATGGTGGCGATAACTTCACCAAGTTGCGGCATCGATAGTTTTATTTTCGTCCGCCATTGCTCGGCGGATTCATTTTCATTACGATTGTCATCGTTTTGTGGATGTTCATCAATTTCCCACTCCATCAATTGCCCTTGCCAGACTTCTCCTCGCCATAATAAGTGGCCAGTCTCAAGCGTGTTAAGCTGCTGTTGAATCAACGGAATTATCTGGCTATGCACAGGCATGTCAGAATTAAGGGCTGCGGTATTCCCTACTTTTGCTGGCGATGAATCCATCGATAACACCATCAATTTTCCTTGTGGTTCTTGTTGTAAATTTTCAAGCTTTGTTTCTCCATTGATCCACTGTGCTTGATGTGATTCATAGAATAATCCACTTTGAACAATTGTTTTTTGCAATAAACCGGGTAATTCGGTCTTATTTATTGGATTTCCAGTCAAAATAGGCATAGAGCTGCTGACGGCAGGAGAACTGGGGGGTGGTTTGGTTGCGGTTTGTTGCAAAACATCTTGTATGAGATTACCGAGAAATCGGCCTGCAGTGCTGATTGATATGTTTTCGTCGGTTCCAGGGGGAAGGGCATTAAGGAGGAGGAATTTTAAATTCGGTTCTTTTGAACTAAATACGAGATCAAGTTTATGTCCTGGTTGCAGGTATTCAGGTAATTGCATTTGCAGACGTTGACCGGCTACCAAAACTTGCGAATTTCCATTGAGTAATCGCGCTTCAATTACTGCTTGATATTTTTCGCCTTGTATAAATTCGTTTACGGTACTCGAAGCAGGAGTAATTGCCGTAACCGGTGTTATGGATGTAACAGGTTTTATTGGGGGTGCAGTACCATGGGGTATTTCGATTTTTGGGACAGAAGGGATCACGACAACTTATCCATCTCAAGTTTAGAAAGTCTGTTTACAGCATGTTGTAAAGGATTCAGCTATTAGATGATGGACTGATAGGCTTGTTGTAAGCTGTATGTCCGGTCTCTTGTATTAAGCATGCCTTCAAGTTTTTTTAACCAAGGTTCTGTGATCGCTTTAATTTGAGCGTCATCGGCCAGGATTTGATGGATTATTTTTATTTTTTTTTGAAGTAGTTCTTCATCCAGGATGGGATCCGGGTCATTTTTAATTAATGAGTCGGTCAATTGTCTGCACTCTTTCTCAAGCTTGGTCAATTGATCCCATTCGCTATTTTGTGCAGCAATAAGCATTTTTCCGGTAGTGGCGAGTATTGCGTTATAAGTCATCAGTGTTTGAGAGTTGTTCATCGTATGGAATGCCCTTTTTCTATAAAACTATCTAACATGCAGAGTTTCTTTTTGAGTTTCAGCAAATTGCCCAATCTCCTTCCATGCGCTATGGAGTTCAGATAAAAGCTTATTAACCTCAGTAATTTTTTCTACGTTGTTCTGAATATTGGCGACTAATAGCTGATGTGTCATGTAATCATACAGTGCTTGTAATTTTATGGCTAAATCTCCACCAGCATTCATATCCAGACTTGCTTTTAAGCCATGATCAATAATCATGATGGCTTTTGAGATCATTCGTCCTTTTTCGGCAATTTCGTTAAGCTGCATATGCATTTTTGCTCTATTCAGAGCCTCTTGCGCACCTTCGAACAGCATCAAGATAAGCTTGTAAGGATCGGCAGCTTCAACACTTGTTTCAACGCCAATACGTTGGTAGGCAGAGATGGCAGAGTTCCCGGCGGTATACATAATGATTCTCCTCGCATCGTGTAAGACTGATATTTTTTAAGTTTAATTATTTGTTGGGCTTGGTAGTTTAGATAGTTGTTGCTGCAAGAAATTGCTTGTTTGGGTCATACTTGCGATTGTTGCATCAAGTGCGGTGAATTGCGCGCGTACGCGTTTTTCGATATTTTCGAGCCGTAACTGTAATTTTTCACGTTGGGTTTCAATGTCTTTAATGGATGCATTAATACCATCGATGCGACTGTCGATTAGTTTTCCCTTCAGCATGCCATCAACTATTTTGTTTAATTTTTGAGCAAATCCGTGTGCAAAATCAATATCCCCACGACTACCAGTGCTGCCTCCGGTGACTTTAAGAATCAGCCCGCTACTCTCTGCTGCGCCGGTTAGCGTCTGGCCGGAACCGGTTGCAATAACACCATTTATTGTTCCCGCAACATCGACCCCATCGGTTTCAACGGAAGTGCCAAAAAGATCTGTTTCTCCGTTACCTCCAGTTATTTTTACAGAGGATTCGGAACCATATTTATTAGAAGTAACTGTCAAGATCCCAGCCGATTCACTGACTGTAACTTTTAATCCCGCTGACGATATTGCAGATGTTCCATTGATTCTGGATTGAATTTCCGCAGCGAGAGAGGATGGAGTATAGGCACCCGCTGCAAGCGTAATACTGGTATTGACTCCATCAATCGTGAAATTTAATGAATCATTGATTCCCGTGTTGATAGTCAACGCTGCGGCAGTGCTGCCAACAGCCGTGCCGTGTGTCGCAAGTTGAGTAATATTTAGCGCATATTTGCCATTCGCTGTATTTGAATCAGCGCTTACAAACGAAACAAGACTATCACTTGTTCTTCCCACTGAAGCGAATAATGTTGAAACATCTTTAGCTGGATCGTTCAGTACTTGTGTTAATTTACCAGAGTCAAATTTTAGTGTTCCGTCAGCTTGGAAAGAAATGCCCACTTCCGATAATAAACTAAGGCCTCCTCCAGCTGTAGTCAATGGATCAGAAATGGCTTTGCGAATTTGGGTTTGCACTGAGCGAACCGTTGAATCTCCGGTTAAGATGGAAGCCTGTTTGGTCGCGGCATCATATTTTGATACATCGACAATTGTTTTATTAAGATCGTTAAAAGCTTTAACGAATGAAGATATTGCGCTATTAATACCGGCAGTATCTCGAGTTAAATTTAAAGTTGTAGTGGTCCCGGCATTTGCTTTCAATAGATCCAGTGTGACACCTTCAATGGCATCTGTGATTTTATTGCTGGCTTTACTGATTGCAATGCCATCAATGATTAATGATGCATTACTGGCTGCAGTTGTTTGGGTTAAATTAGTTGTTCCGCCGGTGGAAGCGTCATATACAAGCTGTGATAATCCAGCGTTATCAGTATTGGTTGAGTCGCTATCGATGGCAGTTATTTTCAGCGCATTGCTTAAACCTGTTTCGTTAGAAGCGATTACCAATCGATTACCCGAACCATCATTGATAATACTGGCGGTAACTCCTGCCTTAGCTTGGTTTATTGCATCTCGAATACCTGCGAGTGATGAGTTTCCAGAAGAAATGGTTATTGATTTCGCGGATTTCTCCGGATTGAGAGTAAATGAGCCACCGCTATAGGTACCAAATTGTATGGTAAGAGTACCGCTTCCGATGGTTGCATCTGTAGTAGAAAAATTAGCAGATTTTAATTTTTGCGCTTGTGCGAGAGTCTGAATCTCGATCGAATGACTCCCGCTTACCGCCGCAGATGTCGCACTGACATTAGCTAATGTGTTATCTGCAATACTTGCCGTCATTGCGTTAAATTTTGCCGGACTTGAAAGTGCGGTAAGGCTATTTTGAAATGAGGATAATGCACCCTTCAGGCTACCAAACGCAGTTAATTTTGTTTGTTGCTGTGCTTCTTTGCTATCCAAAGCAGTAAGTGGACGGCTTTCCGCTTGCATTAGTTTGCTTACGATGCCATTAATATCTAAACCTGATCCAATTCCGGGTGATGAAAGCATTTCAAAACTCTACCTATGTTTAAATTATGCCTTACCGTTGAATAACAGGCCTTGTACTTTGTCTAGTGTGCGAGCTATCTCAACCGCTTCTTCTGTTGGAATTTGACGAATAACTTCTTCGGTATGCACATCCATTACCTTTATGATCGTTTTTCCAGTATCTTCATCAATCGAAAACTGCAAATTTTGTGCCAGGTTATTAACGGTTCCCTGAATCTTCTGAACGGCTTGCTTTACTTGTTCCTCGGATTCCATCGAATTACCAATTTTTGATCCAACGATAGAAGCCGCCATAGCAATGTTCTCGGTATTTGATGCGGACATTTTCTTGGTAGTCGATGTCGTTAATGAAGGAACTGGCGATAGGCTGGTTCCATTTAATTGACTGATAGTCATGATCTGACTCCTTATAACTGAAAGAGCATGGATTTTATTGGTTTCCGAGCTCTTTCAGCTGTTTTTAAAGCAATATTACGTTTGTTATTAACGTAACAGTGAGAGTACGTTGTTAGGCAGTGAATTCGCTTGTGCCAGTATTGCAACACCAGCTTGCTGCAGAATTTGTCCGCGTGTGAGGTTTGCTGATTCTGCGGCAAAGTCAGCATCTTGAATCCGGCTCCGAGAAGCTGAGAGATTTTCCGATGCGGTTTGCAGGTTTGCAATCGTTGAACTAAAGCGATTTTGAATCGCACCCAAGTCGCCACGTGAGCTGTTAATGGATTTTAATGCTTCATCCAATGTTCTGATCGCTGTTTGTGCATTGGTTGCGGATGATATATCCAATGTAGCTACAGAATTGAAAGAGCTGGTGGTAGCACCAAATTCCGTGGCATTACTTCCTGCCGCAGTGATCTGTCCGAAGGCGCTCGAAAGTTCAATGGTGCCCGTGACAGTTGTTGAGTCATTACCACCACTGGTTAGCGTCCTTGTTGTTGCGCCGGCAGTGACGTCGGCGGTGATGGTGCCATTGGTAAAATCTGCTAATACGATGTCACGGCCATCTGATGTTGACAGTGTAATTGCCGATTTATCCGTCGCAGAAGCGAATGAAGCGGTGACACCGGTAGTAGATTGCAATCCGTTAATGGCGGAAGCCAAACCGCTTAGATCGGCGGCATCAGTGATTGTGGCAGAAACTGTGCTGCCATTGATTGTTAAAGCAGTTGTGCCTGTTCCTGATAGATTGCCGAGTGTGGCACTGTTGGATGCGGTTGCAGTGATGCCGATACCCGAAGCAGCCGTATTAATGGCCGCTGCAATAGCTTTAGCGTCATCGCCCGCTGCATAGCTAATGTTACCGGTGACGCCTTTATTATTAGCAAGTGTTAAACCGGCTTCTACCGCAACACCATTGGCAGCAGAGGCAGCCGCAGCAGCGGTTGCTGTACCCATTGCTGTACCATTGGTTGTCAGTATGTGGCTGCCTAATGCCGTGGCTCTTGCATCAGAAATTGATGCGATGTTGATAGTTTGATTTGCATTGGCACCGACCTGGAAGCTTTGATTCAAGAACGAACCATCCAATAAGTTTAAGCCATTAAATTGAGTTTGGCTGGCTACACGAGTAACTTCGGCACTCAATTGCGCAGCTTCAGCTTGGAGCGAAGCCCGGTCACCGGCGCTATTGGTTGCATTGGCAGATTGAACAGCCAATTCACGGATCCTCTGTAAGTTGGCACCGATTTCGCCTAAGGCGCCTTCAGCAGTTTGTGAAAGAGAAATACCGTCATTTGCATTGCGGACAGCTTGATTTAAACCGCGAATTTGTGAGGTCATTCTTTCAGAAATTGCAAGACCTGCAGCATCATCCTTAGCGCTGTTAATCCGCAAGCCTGAGGACAATCGTGTCAATGAAGTATTTAATGCATTTTGTGAAGTATTCAGGTTGCGTTGTGCATTTAATGAGGCAACGTTAGAGTTAATGATTTGTGGCATTTGGGTTCTCCTTTTTTCAACTATTTAGTTTAGGCACTATTGCCTTTAATACGCTGGCATGCCCCGCAATCCAAGAGGGTATACAACCACCGTTGCTTGCAGTTATCGGAAAGCGATTTGAAAAGTTTAGGAATTTACCTTCATGATTTTTATCTAATATTTGAATTAATAACGGTAATTCATGATATAAAGTATTTTGTACAGCGCGAATGTTTTGTAAAATTGGAATGATTTTCAGGTAGTTAATTGTGAGTACTGCTACGTGACCTGTCAGCTTTAATGGATGAAGAACTCAGATGATTCGTAACTTGACATTAAGGGTATTAATGATTGAATCCTCGGATGAGGATGTGAATCGGATATTGGAAATCCTTGCGGAAAGTGATTTTCAAACTGACTATGTTTGTGTTGATACAAAGAAGGGACTAGAAGATGCGCTTCAAACACAGACTTGGGACATGATTCTGTCAGAAAATAACTTGCCGCAACTGACTGCAATACAAGTAATTGAGACTGCGAAAAAAAATAAACCCGACATTCCGGTGATAGTTGTTTCCAATCAAATAAGCGATGAAGCAGTGGAGTTTCTAATGGGATTGGGGGCCTACGATTTGTTGACCAAGACGAATCTTGCGAGATTGGTTCCGGTAATAAGGCGAAGTATCAGTGAATCTGAAAATTATCAACGATTTATTTCAACGCAAACTGCACTGCAAAAAAGTGAAGAACTGTTTCAGGCTATTACATCTAACCTTCCGGGTGTTGTTTTTCAATTTCAAGTGGATGCTAATCACCAAGCAAGTTTTTTATATGTGAGCGATGCCAGCGAAACCCTGTTAGGGTTGTCGCCATCTATGCTGATCAGTAATCCTGGCTTATTTCCGGAATTAATTCTGACGGATGATAGAGTTTATTATGATCAACTGATGATGATATCTGCCAAGCAACTTTCAACTTGGAATTGGGAAGGATGCATTCAAGTTAAAGGCGATAGCGATATTAAATGGATCAGCTTGCGTGCAACACCAAGGAAAATGCCCGATGGTGCGACCCTTTGGGATGGGATCATGATCAATATTACCCGCAATAAGCTGGCTGAACGTGAAATTGCCCGCTCACGCGAACAGCTTGCAGAACTGTCATCTTACTTGCAAAAAGTAAAAGAACAGGAACGTGCCCGGATAGCAAGAGAAATTCATGATGATATCGGAGGGACGCTAACGGCTATTAAATGTGAGTTATTTCCATTTTTTGATTCAGCAGCCAGACCTATTGAATTTTATCAGCAGAAGGCAAAATCCATTGAATCTCTTGTTGATCGTGTGATCGATAGCACACGAAGGATTTCATTGGATTTACGACCCGGAATACTTGATTGTGGAATTGTCGCGGCAGTGCAGTGGCAAGCCAAAGAGTTTAGTAATCGAACGGGTATTGTGTGCCGGGTGTCCTGCAGCAGCGATGAAATTTCAATAGACTCGGATCTTTCGATTGCAATCTTCAGAATTTTCCAGGAGACTCTGACAAATATTTCCAAGCATGCCAGTGCAACGCATATTCAAGTTAAGCTGGTCGAGTTAGATCAGATGGTTTTGCTCGAAGTAATAGATAACGGTCGAGGAATTACCGATCTCGATATGGGAAAGCATGAATCATATGGGATTCGTGGAATGCGTGAACGCTGCCAGCAATTAAAGGGGAATTTTCACATTATGGGAGAGACGGGGAAAGGTACCAAAGTAACGATACTGATTCCTACTGAAAATTTTGGGTATCATTCCGAATATATGATCGAATCCAAAAATGAGTCAGAACTCATACAGCCTGGGACATCGAAAGCAAGAAAAAGAGCTGTAAAGCATTGAGAAGCTGGGGGGCAACATGATAAGCGTGATGATAGCCGATGATCATGCAATTGTTCGTCAAGGTTTGAAGCAGATATTGAGTGAGACTGATGATATTAAGGTTACCGGCGAGGCGGAAACAGGTTTTCAAGCAATCAAAATTGCCCGGCAGCAGGATTTTGATGTCATGCTGCTCGATATTTCCTTGCCGGACAGGAATGGTATAGAGATTCTTAAACAAATAAAGAAAGACAAACCAGGCTTGGCAGTACTGATGCTCAGTATGCATAATGAGCATGAGTTTGCGATCCGTGCTTTAAAAGCTGGAGCTTCGGGTTATCTTAACAAGCAAAGCGCGCCGGCTCAGCTGGTGGTGGCAATCCGCCAGGTATCGACGGGTGATAAATATGTCAGTCCGGCAGTAGCGCAAGAATTAGCCAACATTATTAATACGGATGTCGATAAACCGCTATATACCACGTTATCCGATCGTGAGTATCAAACTTTATGCTTTATCGCTGCAGGGAAAACACTCTCGGAAATTTCCGCGGAAATGTTTTTAAGTCCGAAAACAGTCAGTGTGTATCGCGCGCGTCTACTTGAAAAACTCAAGTTATCGAATAATTCAGAATTAATTCGCTACGCGATCAAGAATAAATTGGTTGAATGACTTTAAACCGTCGATGAGGTCAAGAAATCGACATTGCGGTCGATGTTTTTCGAGACACTATTTTTGAACATATTCTCTTGCACCCTATGAAGCAGTCCAAAGATTCTAATCCTACTATCATTGCACGTGAAACTTTACGTCAGTTAGCGGCACTTAAGATTCCTCCAACACCGGATAACTATCTCAAGCTCTATCATCAAATTTCAGGCGATTCCGGAAATAGCGGAGATTCAGTTGCCAGCACAGTAACAGGTTCGCTAAAACCGGAGAGTAACCCGGTTTCAGAGAGCGTAGCTTGGGGAGATACCCTGGAAGCATTGTTAAAGCAGCTAGAGAATAAGCAAGGCACTTTGACAATTGCAAAGAAAAGGGAAGGCGTTAAAAGAGTGCTTGCTAAGTTTTCAAAAGATTCCGAGCAACTACACAATAAGCTGAAGGCACTGGTGGATTCTTGGGGAGAATCGAATGTAGCGCCTACCGAGTTAATCGAAAGTGGCCTCCCTGAAAATTCTTCCTCACAAACTTCTCGGTTGGACACTCTGGATGCGCAAGACGAGCAGGCGGTTTCAGGGCAACGAGAGAAGGTGAATCAGTTTTCAGACCAATTGCGGGAATTGGTGTCGGAAATGCTCGAGCAGATTGTGGCAAAACGGATGGATGATGCAAACTTGGCTGATGAAGCGAAAGCGCTGGCGCATCAGCTACGAAGCACACGAAATGAATCGGAAATGCGGGGTTTTATCGAGATTTTTCGTAACTTTAATAGCAAATTTGCAGATTCTGATCAGAATAGGGACGGATTGCAGCAAGGTTTGCTCAGATTACTGACTATGCTGATGGACAGCACGGGTGAAATATTGGCGGAAGACCAGTGGATCGGTATCCGGATCGGGCAGCTGCGGGAAACAATTGCTAAACCGTTAAATTCTGAAGTGATCGAGCAAGCCGAGCGTTATTTGGAAGAAATCACACAGCGGCAGGAAATTGTCAAAAGCAGTTTAAATGAAGCCAAACTGACTTTAAAGAAAATGGTGACCTCGCTGATTACCAATATTGAAGAACTCACCGATACGACGGATGGGTATCAGGAAAAACTCGGACAGTATGTTGATAAAATCAGCAAGACGGATGATATTAAAGAATTAAATCAGTTGCTTGCGATGATTATGGACGAAACCAGGCAAATGCAGAAAAGCACGTCCAATTACCGCAACGATTTCTTGGCCGCTCGTGCCGAAGTCAGTCTGGCGCAAAGTAAAATCAATCAACTTGAAACCGAATTGCAAGTAATGGGCGAAAAGGTTCATGAAGATCATCTGACCGGGATATTGAATCGTAGGGGGCTGGATAGTGCTTTTGAGCGGGAAGCCGCCCGGTCTGCCCGTCATCAAGTGCCGTTATGTTTTGCGCTTCTGGATATTGATAATTTCAAGCAATTGAACGATACCCACGGCCATAAGGTTGGTGATGATGCGTTGGTTTATCTGGTTGAGTCGGTCAAAGATACCACGCGCCCGGAGGACGTTGTATCACGTTATGGTGGTGAAGAATTTGTCATTCTGTTACCGAATACAAATCTTGAAGAAGGGGTTCAAATTCTTTCCAGAATCCGGCGGAATCTAACCAAAAAGTTTTTTTTGCACGAGAACAAGCGTTTGCTAATTACTTTTAGCGCGGGGGTGGCGCAATTCCGCTCGGGAGAATCGCAGGAAAGTATATTCAAGCGTGCCGATGAAGCACTTTATCGGGCAAAAAAAGGCGGGAAAAATCAAATCCTAACATCGGAGTAAGTTTCATAATGCATTGTTTGTTATGGTAAAAACGATGTATGATTGCAAATGACACAGATTTCCCTTGTTATTCATTCAATTCATCCCGGTATGGGTCTGTTAACTTTATGACCATGGCAGTCTATACCGGAATGGGTTCTCCTTCGCAATCCAACGAATTATTCCCCGAACTGGCGTAGCCTGGCATTCAATGCGGTCATTTGAGGAGAATAGCGATGCAAGGAGCTACCAGACAGGGGCAAAAAAGAATATTGCGGCTGGTTAAATCAACGGATGGTGTCACAAGTGAGCAAAAACCCATGATTGATTCGGAAGATTACTATAAGCAAGTTGAACGCTATGCTGATCAGATTCGGAAAACAAGGAATGCCGATGAAATCATTCGTATTCTTGATATGGTCTTGTCTGAAACCAGAGGGTTGAGAGCCAATGATGAAGTATTTGCGGCGCAGGAGCAAATAAAACGCGCAGAGCAGAAAATTGAAACACTAAAGGATGAGATCGAGCAATTACGCGGACTTGTGCAGACTGACCAAATGACCGGAGCTTTTAATCGTCGTGGACTGGATGAAACATTTATTCGTGAGGCGGCGCGTGCTGATCGGAATGCACAATCGCTGGGCGTGGTAGTCATTGATCTGGATAATTTCAAGCAGATTAACGACAGTCTTGGCCATCAGTATGGCGATAGCATTTTGATCAATTTTGTTGCTGTGGCCAAGGAAACGTTGCGTCCTACCGATATCGTCGCCCGTTTTGGTGGTGAAGAATTTGTGATTCTATTGCCTGATGTCGCCGTAGAGGATGCGTTAACCATCATCCAGCGGCTGCAAAACAATCTAGCCAAGAGTCTGTCGATTCAAATCGATAACCAATCGATGCCGGTCACATTCAGCGCCGGCGTGGCGCTACGTTCCTTTGGCGAACATCAGAATTCGGTTATCAGCCGGGCTGATAAAGCGCTTTATCAGGCAAAGCGAACCGGAAAAAATCGTGCAATTCCTGCACTAGCATAATAATTTCGCAATATACGGCACCATTAAACAGTCTCCGCTATCCATAGCGGTTCGTGGCAATCTTTTTTCTCTGTGAAGAGATTTCTAAACATCCAGAAATAAAAAGCGGATTAGTTTTCAATACAACAACGGGTTAATTGTGAGGAAATAGATGGAAGGTTTTTTTCTTGGACGACAGCCGATTTTAGATCGCAACCAAAACTTGGTTGCATTTGAATTGCTTTTCAGGCGAGAAGAAACGGACAAATCGGCTGCAATAACAGATGACTTATCTGCATCCGCTAATGTCATCATTAATGCCTATTGTCAGCTGGGTATTCAGAATGTATTAGGTAAGTTGCGAGGGTTTGTCAATGCGAACCCCGAACTGGTGATGAGCGACATTATCAGTTTGCTGCCAACCAAGCATGTTGTCCTTGAAATCAGGGAAACAGAAACGATAACCGCCGAATTTCTGGCACGATGCAGCGAACTCAAGCAGAAAGGTTATCAATTCGCCCTCGATAATATTGTTGAAATAAACGACAAGATTGAAAAGCTGCTTCCAATCGTCAGCGTTGTGAAAGTCAATGTTCTGGCGATAGAAAAGCCGCAATTGACCAAACTGGTGGCGGAGCTGAACCGGTGGCCGGTATTGTTATTGGCGCTCAAGGTTGAAAACCGTGAACAAGAAGCGCTATGTCGGCAATTAGGGTTTCAAATGTTCCAGGGATATTATTTTGCCAAACCGGAAGTCATGGCGGTTAAAAGAGCGGATCCAGGAAAGCTCGCGTTACTGAAGCTGTTGACATTAGCCATGGGTGACAGCGATGTCGAGGAATTGGAAAAGGAATTCAAACATCAACCCGGTCTCAGCTATAACTTGATGCGCATGGTCAATTCGGTAGCCAACGGTTTGCCGCAAAAGATTAATTCGATTAAACATGCGATCATGATTCTCGGCCGTCAGCAACTGCAAAGATGGATTCAATTGCTGCTTTATACTGCGGATCAAGCCGACGGCGGCGCATCCAATGCGTTGATGCAAACAGCAGCGGCTCGGGGAAAGTTAATGGAGTTAATTGCGATAGTGGAGCGCCCGCATGATAAGAACCATCATGAGAGAGCATTCATGGTGGGGATATTATCGCTGCTGGATACTTTGTTGGGCATGGACATGCAGCAGATCATCGACAAATTGGGCATTCCGGAAGACATGAGCCAGGCTTTGTTGACGCGCGATGGGCGGTTAGGGCAAGAACTGAAATTAGTCGAAGCCAATGAAAAAGGTGAAGTTACGGCCATTCAATCAATTTTGAATGATTTAGGTTTTATCAGTTTAAGCGAACTGGCTGATATCGAGCTGCAAGCGATTGGCTGGGCCAACCGCATCGGTGAATCGGTCGATTGATACGGGATGAATTTCTTGCATCGGCTTGATCTACAATCAATTCCTTAGATAGCAATCATAGTTGTTCAGTTACGTTGAACCGGAACAATCCAGAGCTTATTTAGCAATGCATGCTGCAGTTCGGCATCGATCCAGGCTTTTTGAGGCAACGCCCATAGTTTATCATGTGCAAAATCCTGGCACTGCAGCGCATTTTCTTCCGGCATCAGCACCACGTCGGCTTCTGGAAAATCGATGTCTTGCGTCACAAACCGGTGATTCTCTGCACACGTGTGAAACTCAGCATTAATGCCGGCTTTCATCAGAACCTCGTATAACCAGGGGAAGTTATCGACGTCGGCGACGGCATGTAACCGAACGTTTCTGAAATCCGGAATCGATCGCTGTATTTCCGGTTTTTCCAGTTGATACGCAATTTCATGAAACAATTTCATATTGTAGGTTTTACGGTTTTCAAAATCATTCCGATAACCGGGGTTGCTGTTTGTAACGACAAGACTGTCATTATTAAAACTGTCAAGGCTTATCCTGAGCGGGCCGGCGGGTAATAGCAAGCCGTTACCCAAGCTTTGTTCGTTAAAATCCACTACAATCACCTCGATATCGCGCTCAAGCCGGAAATCCTGCAATCCGCCGCTACAGAGTATGATATTACAAGCCGGATTCGCTTCCAGCATTGCTTTAGCAACGGCCACGTTGTCATTTCCGCTCCAGACCGGACAGGATTTTCCGCAGTGCTGGGCGAGTAACAAGGTCTTAGCGTCATAATGCCGGTGACTATTGTCGAACGCGGCTGGACCGGGTAAACCGGAATGACCGGCGTTATCCCGCGTGATGATGGCCGGTGAAAATCCCTGAGCCAGCAGGCAATCCACTAACCACAGCAACAAAGGTGTTTTGCCACTATCGTTAATGCTGGCGCTATCAATAACAATGACCGGAACCGGAAGTTTGACCGCGTGAAAGATATCCAGCCAATAACAGGCTTTTTTGATCAATATAAAAAGCCTGTACATAATACTGAGCGGCCATAACAGCAAATGTAATGGCGTGATGCGGTGCCAATAAAGTTCTGATAATCTCATTTTTCGTAAAGGTATGAAATAAAACTGAAGAATCGTACCGAAGCTAAGGAAACGATAGTGGAATTATAGGTATAAAAATTTTTGCATGCCATCGAAGAACCAAAAATTAACAAAGGGATGAATATAATAGCCTGTTGTGTTTTTTTGTATGGCCGGATGCGGTGTTTTATTGAGGTGCGTTATAAGAAACACGGTGAATGTACACGATTAATGACAGAATAAATGCCATGGATATATCAATCAAGCAGTTATTAGTTCCGACTCTCTCAGCCAGCGGCGAGCAGCATAAGCCGCATCATATTGCCTACACTGACTGGGGCAATCCAAATAATCCGAACGTAATCGTGTGTGTTCATGGTTTGACCCGGAATTGCCGGGATTTCGATTTTCTTGCACAAGCCCTGCAGGCGGATTTTAGGATCATCAGCGTGGATGTGGTGGGACGCGGCCAAAGCGATTGGCTGGAACATGCGCAGGATTACGATTTTTACCCTTTGTATTTGTCGGATGCGCTCGCATTGGTGACGCATATTCAATCGCAATACCAACAAAGAATCACATTAAACTGGATTGGAACATCGATGGGGGGACTGATTGGGATGGTTCTGGCGATTCAACCCGATCTTCCCGTGACGCTCAACAAATTGGTCATGAGCGATATCGGACCACTGATTCCAGCGACGGCATTGAAGAGAATTGCTGATTATGTCGGTAAAGATCCACGCTTTGAAAATTTTGCAGCATTTAAAGCCTACATGAAAGCGATTTCGGTAACGTTCGGCCCGTTGACGGAAGAGCAATGGACGCATATGGCGATTCATAGTGCCCGTGAGTATGCGGATGGGACGTACGGTTTTCGCTATGACCCGAAAATTGCTTACAGCTTCAAGGCTCATGAAATCACCGATATCGATCTGTGGCAGCAGTGGGACCAGTTGACGGTACCGACATTGGTTTTGCGGGGTGTTGAATCGGACGTGCTGTCGGTGCAGACGGCTGCTCAAATGCAGATCCGTGGGCCGAAAGCGCAAATCGTGGAACTACCGGGTATCGGTCACTCGCCGATGTTGATGGACGATCATCAAATTAGAATAGTCCGGGATTTCATCAAGGCTTCCTAGTTTTTCCGAACAATCGGAAAATACAGAAGGGTTCGGATATTTTCATCGTCGTGTTTAAAGATGCAGGCTCATCATTGCCAATAGTAATGCGCCGAAAGTGCAACAAAATTTACTAACTGACTGGTGTCTTGCGTTAATTGCGTACCATCGCTATAAGTCCAGTGATTCCAGGTCCACTCGTTGGTTTTAAAGCGGTTAAGAATATAATCCAAATGCAGAAAAAAGTTTTTCTGTACCGCATATCGAGCAAATAACCGCATGTTGCTCAGTTCGGATGAGATATCCGGTACAGAATAAATGGACGGTGTGCTTGTTGCCTGCTTAAATTTATCAATGATGATGGCATGGGATGCACTCGCCCCGATTTCAAGTTTCTCACCCAGCTTTCCATTGATATCGAGTCCGAATGAAGTGCCGATATTTTGAAGATCGACAGACCAAATTTCGCGTAACGGATTGCCAGGGATTGAATTTCTCGAGGCCTGATCAATGTAGGTTTCGTTGCGTGAAAACCATGCGATCGCTTGCAAATTCTCCGAGATGGTGTAGGCCGCATCGAGTGAATAGTTTCTGGCGGAGCCGTTCCGCAACCCCAGATTCGAATCGCTGCGGTGGTCATAATCATCAAACGATTCGTGAACGATCGCTTGCAGCGATAGCAGCTCAAAGGGTTCCCAATGCAACATCAGACGAACCATATCGCGCTGTCGATCCGAAAGGTTAAGCGGGGCGATCGTATTGAAGAATGGCTCTCCGGTTGCAGTTTTTGTTGAAATGAACGGCGAGCCGGAACGATCGCTATGAATATATGAAATTGATCCGGTCAGGGAATCCGCCAGCGTGCGGCGTAGTTCCGCTCTGTAAGAGATTTCATCCGTTCTGACACGGTGGCCGACAAAGGCAGGTTGCCAGCGGCGATGCCAAAGTTCGTAATCGATTCCACCAACAAACCGGAAATTCATCGGCAGCGAATAACTGGCTTCGAATTTGCCTGTCAGTGTGCTGAATGAGCGTGGCCGGTTGAATCCGCTCCAGCGATTGCCGTTCAAGTCCGGTTGATAAGCGACCGGGTTGTAGTGCAATACCGGTGTATTGTCGTCCCGGTCTTCGAACCGGATATTTCCCATTACCGACAGTTTCGTCAGCGGTCGGCTGGTGACGCCGCCTTGCACCAGCACCGTATCAATCCGGCCCCCTAGATTGTTTCCAATGCCTGGCGCCAAGTATTGGGTGGGAAAGAAGCTATCTGTTTGAGTTGCGCGGGTATAGGCCGTTTTAAAATTACCGTGTGTGGAAGGAGTGAAACTATAATTACCCGATAAAAAAGCTTGATGAGACTGATTATCAGGAGGAAGCGCAATCGGTGAAAATAGGCTGGGTGCGTAAATTCCACCATTAGTACTACCCCCTGTCGTATACAAGGCGGTATTTCTATTGACGAACATAGTTCCATAATAGCCACCGGAAAGCTGTAATTGTTTGCCGTTATAATTGAGGTTGCCGCCAAATTGCCGGGTGGTATAGTTGATCGGCTCCGGTAGAAACTCATAACTGCCGACAACACCGGGTAATGGCGGCCCCAGGCGGTTACCGCGTCCGAAAATTCTCGAGCCGTCTTTCTCTTCATTACGGAAATGAAATTCCAATGCAAAATTGCCGGGCAGATGCCGGCTCATTCCAAAGGAGAGTGCTTGCCGCTCGGTTTTCAGTTGTGTGGCTTCCCCGGTTGTAGGAGAAGCCGGAACCTGTAGTTGCGCGCTACCAATTCCGGTGATTGCGGTTACGATTGTGAACGGTTCGTATCGGGGTGTTTGGCTGAAATCGATAAAATAAGCCCAATGCCGCTGTTTGATATGCTCGAAACGGATGTCGCGATTGCTGAGTCCCAGATTGCGCCCGGTTAAATTCAGCCAGGTGCCGGTATGTTCATCGCGTTTTTTTATCTCTACATTAAAAATGGCATAAGGTCCATCGTCTCTAAGGCCATTATATTGACCATAACGAGCATTATCATTCGCGAGAATGCCGGTTCCAAAATTGACCGCGCTGTGCGGTTGCGTCAATCGTTTAAGGTCAACATGGTCGGCTGCTACGGGTGCAATCCAAATCAACCAAAAAATCACAGCGAACAAGAAGGAAAAGATGTTTCCGTTTATTCCGGTTGATCTTGATTGCGGCATCATCGCTGGAATAAATCTTCGAGACGAATGTTTTCAGGATTATTGCTGCCATGGATTTGGGTATGGCAATTCAAACACCCTCTGGCGAGAAGGTTCCTTCGATAGGCGCCGTCGATTGTGCCGGGGCTGCCATGATGGGTGTTCGGTTCATGACACTCCTGGCAAAGAAAGGGGGAGCGTACTCGCAGCAAATTGGGTGCCGTGGTTCCATGCGCGTTATGGCAAAGCGCGCAATTCTCCTGAACTGGCGGATGATTACGGACAAAAGGGCCGCGTTTTTCCATATGACAGGTGTAACAAGTGTCATTTACGCTGTCCCTAAGCATTTTGCTGGGACCAGCGGAGCCATGCGGATTATGGCAATCCGAACAAATCACCTTGCCTTCGCGAATGGGATGGCGGGAAGGCCGGTTGATTTGTGCACGTTGTTCTTTATGACAGGAAAAACAGACTTCTGCCTGAAAATTTCTATCGCGGACTTTATCCCGGTCCGCATGAATTTGATGACAGGCGGTACAGGCGACGTCGCGATTCGCATGTGTGCTGCTGGTCCAATGCATCCGCTTGCCGCCCAGATGACAGTTGAGGCAGGCGCGGTTTCTGTCCTCTACGGAGTTGCGCGAGTTTCTGGCAAAAGTCCGCGCCGGCATCGGTACTTTGTTAGGACTGTTGATGTGAGCACGGCTCCCGCCATGGCAACTGGTACAGGTTGGTGCGAGATTGTCGGCGTTGGTTCCGTGCATTGTTTTGCCAATAACCAGCACGGATTCCCCGCCTTCGTCATGACAACCGGTGCAGGTTTGATCACCGCGAAGAAACAACGCCTCTGAGGGTTCATCATCTTCAGCATCGAATGCCAATACAGGAAATGAACCGGTTGCAATACTCATCGACAGAGTAATCAAGGCGATGCGAAAGAAAAGAAATGATGCTCGGAGCTGATGATTTCTTGCGGAAAGGGACATGATGCCAGGTGTTATAAGGATGTAATTATTTCAATTCGGTGATGATTTGAAGGATGGCTTTAATCTTTCATCGTGCAACGAGTAAATATAATAATCATATTAATCAAATGATTAATAAAATAAATATGAGTGAGCGCAGTTAGAAAATATCTTCAACCTGTTCCGCGCTGACTTGCTTTTTTAAATTACACCTTGAATTCTTTAAATTGTTGATGCGGCAAATTGCCGCGCGGCAATTTGTCACATTCCCAACGATTACTGTTTCCATTACATTTCTCAAAAACACGGCGGGATCGCTTCGCTCTGGAATAACCTGGCGGAAGATCATCTTGATCTTGTTTGCAGCGTGTTCCACCAGTTAATCCGAGTGAAAAACGACGCAAAATAAATTTGGAATGGAGAATCTCATGCAGCTGCCACCCCTAGTAAATCCTGTCGAAGCATTGAGTCAACAAGAGGTTTCGCGCTATAGCCGCCATATCTTGATTCCTGAAGTAGGATTGGAAGGGCAAAGGCGGCTTAAAAGCAGCAAAGTGTTAGTAATAGGCGCTGGCGGACTGGGTTCTCCAGTCCTGATGTACCTTGCCGCTGCCGGTGTCGGAACGATCGGCATCATCGATTTTGATGTCGTTGATGAATCAAATTTACAACGGCAAATCATTCATGGCCAATCGGATATCAGCCGCCTGAAGGCTGAGAGCGCCCGGGATGCCATGACGGAAATCAATCCTTATGTGTCGGTGCAATTGCATTGCGAGCGGCTGGAAGCGGTCAATGCGGTGGCGCTTATCGCAGCATATGATCTGATTATTGATGGCACCGATAATTTCGCCACGCGCTATCTGGTGAACGATGCCTGTGTATTGGCGGGAAAACCCTATGTGTGGGGATCCATTTTTCGTTTTGAAGGACAGGTTTCGGTGTTCTGGGAGAACGCGCCGGGTGGTGTCGGCTTGAATTATCGCGACTTGTACCCGGAACCGCCACCGGCGGAGATGGCGCCCTCCTGCGCAGAAGGCGGTGTGTTGGGAGTGTTATGCGCGGCTATCGGTTCGATGATGGCCACCGAAGCGATTAAATTAATTACCGGTATCGGTGAAACCATGCTCGGACGATTGGCTGTTTATGATGCATTGGAGATGAGTTACCGGTTTATTCCGCTCAAGCGGGCGCCTGTCAGAACTGCGGTGACGCAATTAATCGATTATCAGCAATTCTGTGGCATGAGCCGCACGGTGCCGGATAGTAGCACATCAATTCCGGTCATCAGCGCAAGGGAATTGAAAGCCATCAAAGATCAAGGAAGAAGCGTGCAGCTCATCGATGTCCGCGGTATCGAGGAATGGAATATCGTGCATATCGATGGCGCTAAACATATCCCAAAGCATCGGATAATGTCCGAAGAAGTGCTGTCCTCTTTGAATAAAGAAGATTTTATCGTGTTGCATTGCAAAATGGGCATGCGTTCCCGGGATGTTTTGCTCGAAATGCAAAAATATGGATTCAACAACGTCAAAAGCTTGGATGGCGGGATATTGGCATGGATCCAAGAGGTCGATCAATCGCTGCCGACTTACTGAGAATACCGGTTATTAACACATGCCATTGCTTCAGCGCACAGTAACCGGGAAGGTCTGTTTTTCATCAATCAATTGGTTTTTTATATGAGGAGACAAGCAACTATGTTAACGATACATCACAAGCTGGTGGAAGCCATGATCGCGCAAGCAATGAGCGATCACCCGATTGAAACCTGCGGTGTTATAGCCGGGCCTGCAGGATACAATCTGCCATTGCGTTTGATTCCGATGGAAAATATCGCGCAATCGGAAAACTTTTTCAGATTTGATCCGCAACAACAGTTGCTGGTCTGGAAAGAAATGGAAGCGCGTGGCGAAGAACCAATCGTCATCTATCATTCCCATACCAGCAGTCACGCTTATCCGAGTCGCGCCGACGCGGAACTTGCAACCGAGCCGCAAGCGCATTATGTGATTATTCCAACAACGTCTCTCAACGAGGAAGATGTACGCAGTTTCCGCATCATTGACCAAATGGTGATCGAGGAACGTATCCGCATTGTTCATCAATATCAACCGGAATTGGAATTGCAAATGGTTGCATGAAGCAGCAATCAACGGTCAATAGTTTCCGGTAAACAGATGAAATATCAGCGGAATGAGAGATCAAAGTGTTTTTAAGGCATTCTCTTCAGATTCCTTTGATTTCAATGAAAAAGCCAAGCTTGCGCGAAGAATCGAAGAAATTTGAACATTCGCCTTCAAGCCGCCGAGCGGATACGCGGCCGCTAATCGCCGGTATCAGCGACTCGAAATTACTGAATCGTTACCCACACAATTTTTTCAACAGGAGCAAAGATGTCGATCAAAGTCATCATCCCGACCATATTAAGGCCGCTGACGAATCAGCAAAAGCACATCCATGTCGATGGCTTCGCAGTATCCGAAGTGATCGATCGGATGGACCAGCAATACCCGGGCATTAAAGCAAAGCTGGTGTCGGAGGCGAGTGCGCATCGTTTCATCAATATCTATGTCAACGACCATGATATCCGGTTCCAAGCAGGACTCGCTACGCCTTTGCAAGAAGGCGATGTGATGACCATTCTGCCGGCGGTGGCTGGCGGTTAAGCGAGCACTGCTCCGTTAATGAATACGCACACATCGCAGCCATGAATCATCCGCTCCAGAATTGCATGATTACCGGGCCGTGGGAGAGTCCAGCCTCAAATTTCTCGGCATCGATTTTTTCGCTGTTTTATCAAGCCTGTGCATTAGGCATGAAAGTCAAGCATGCACCGAACGGAGTTGATGAAGCAGGCTTCTCATTTGTGTTGGAAACGCCGGTCACGACGCCGGTTACATGCGAAGTAACAGCATGGGATCCGGGCAGCCGATCGAACAATCCGGCCAGCGAGAGCATTCTGCAGGCAACATGCGGTCTGATGTCGGTTCATGGCCGGGCTTCCGGCAAAGCTCAGCCGCTTGGTCTCAATTATGTATCGACGCTCACGGCAGCTTTGGCATTACAGGGGGCTGTTGCGACAGCACTGGGCCAATTGCGCGGCTTTCCACATGCCCGTACCAGTATTTCCATGGCATCGGCGGCGTTGCTAAGCGCTTCTCAATATATTGCAGATGCGACGGTCGATGCAATGGGAGAAAACTTACCATCTGCAACTAAAAACCGGATTCCTGCGCCACCCTTTGTTTCCGCAGATGGCGTAGTTTTTGAGCTGGAAACCCTAAATGCCGAGCCCTGGCTGAAGTTCTGGACGCGGATGGGAATCAGCGCAGCATTGGCTGGAGCAGGCTGGACCGCCTTTTTGCTTCGTTACGCCAAGGCAATCGCACCGTTGCCCGATGAATTAACGCATGCACTTACACAGGTGGCCTATCAGGACATTGCTGAATTATGTTCGCAAACGGGGCTTTCGATTTGCCCCGTTCAAACGATGGCTGACAGAATTTCCGATGAGCCGCTTAAATATGAATGGTTGAATGGTCCATGGTCATTTGCAATGCCGGTTGCCGCAGCGGTTGCGCAACACAGCCGAGGTCATCGCGAATTACCGTTGAGCGGCTTGACCGTGGTGGAGTCTTGCCGGCGCATTCAAGGTCCGCTGGCCGGACATTTATTGGCGTTGCTGGGAGCCGAAGTTATTCGCATAGAGCCGCCGGGTGGCGATCCATTGCGTGGCATGCCGCCGCTTGCGGATGGGTGTTCGGTGAGATTTGATGCGCTGAACCGGCATAAAACCATTCGTGAAATTGATATTAAATCCACGGCAGGGCGCTCTGAAATCTTGGAATTGGCAAGGAATGCGGATGTTTTTCTGCATAATTGGGCGCCTGATAAAGCTGCGCAGTTGAGGCTGGACGCTGCCGATTTGACCGCCGTCAATCCGGCGTTGGTTTATGCCCATGCAGCCGGCTGGTCAAGTAACGGCGGTTTTTCCTCCCGGCTCAACACATTGCCGGGTACCGATTTCATGGTGCAGGCATACTCCGGCGTTGCGCATAAAATTTCTCAAGCGTGCGGCACACGCGGAGGGACGCTGTTTACTGTATTGGATGTATTGGGCGGTGTCATCGCAGCGCAAGGAATTACCATCGGTTTATTCAACCGCTTCAGGAATCATACCGGCGGCAAAGTTACATCGTCGCTGTTGAGTACGGCCACGTTGCTGTGCAGCGAAGATTTTCAGCGGCAGCACCGGTTCTTCGAGATCAATGCTCCAGCCGCAAGCCGGTTGAATAATGTATATCCGACCAAACAAGGCATGCTGGCGATTGAATGTTGTGACGAAGCCATGTTGCAGCGGTTATTCCGCCTATTTGACAAGTTGATCGATGGCCAACAGATCGATGCGCAGGAAAGGTTACGGGAGATACTGCTGACCGATGGCGCGCAGGAATGGGCGGCGTTGTTGCGGCAAGCGGGCATTCCCGCAACCGTCGTCATTGAAGATCTCGCCGGTTTGCATGATTGTCCGCAGATACGATCTGCGCTGAGCCGCGGATCTTACACGCAAGTCATCACTCCATGGAGTTTTCTATGAATCATTCCGGAATATTGGATCTGGTGCCGGTCGATGTCCGGAATCAGTGGATCGAGAACGGCGCCTATCCCAATAAGTCTTTGTATCAACTGTTTTGTGAAAAGGTTCAGATTCACCCCGATAAAGCTGCGGTTGTCTCCCCGGATCAAACGATTAGTTATGAGCAGCTGCAATACCGGGTTGCATGCCTGACAGCCAGTTTCCGTTCGTTAGGTGTTGTTGCCGGGGATGTGATCGCATATCAACTTTCCAACAGTTGGCATCATTGCGCGATTGATTTGGCGGCTGCCGCGCTGGGGGCCATTGTTGCGCCTTTCCCGCCCGGCCGCGGACGGCTCGATACGCACTCGCTGTTAAGCCGCTGCGATGCGCGGGTGATTATCGTTGAGTCCGGATTTGTGCAAATGGACGTGTGCGAGATGATTGAGTCATTGCGTCCTAGCTTATTGTCGCTACGAATTCTTGTCGTGAGCGGTAAAGCGCGCGATGGCTGGCATACTTTGGAATCGCTTTATCAAACAAAGCCGATTGCATCGAATCATCTGTCAGAGGTCGATCCCGGCTCGCCGGTACGATTTCTGATCTCGTCTGGGACCGAATCGGAGCCGAAATGGATTGCTTATTCACATAATGCATTAGCCGGCGGACGTGGCCGTTTTTTGCAACGCATTCACCCGGATGGCGGCAGTTTCCGTGGCTTGTATTTGATGCCGCTGGGAACAGCTTTTGGTTCCACCGCAACATTTGGCGTTTTATCCTGGCTTGGGGGCGCGGTGCTGGTGTCGACGCAGTTCGATGCCGGTGCCGCCATTCGCGCGATCGGCAGCTTGCATCCGACGCATATTTTCGGTGTACCCACGATGTTTCAACGCATGGCGGCGGAACCTGAACTGGCGCATACCGATACTTCCAGTTTGATTGCGATTATCAGCGGCGGCGCGAAGATCGATGAAGCGTCGATCCGCCGCTGCACCGAAGCATTCCGGTGCGGTTTTATCGGTTTATACGGTTCGGCCGATGGGGTGAATTGCCACACGATGCTGGATGATAGCCTGGATACGATTCTGCGCAAAACCGGACGGCCCAATCCGGATGTGTGTGCGATCAGGATTGTCGATGATCAGAAACGCGAAGTGGCGCAAGGCCATATTGGCGAAATTACCGCTAGAGGACCGATAACGCCAATGCAGTATGTCAATAACCCGGAACTGGATGCGCGCTATCGCGATGAAGATGGCTGGGTATATACCGGAGATCTCGGTTTTATTGATGAAGACGGGTATCTGATACTGACCGGCAGGAAAAAGGAAATCATCATTCGCGGCGGTGTGAATATCAGCCCTGCGCAAATCGAAAATATCGCTGCGTCGCACCCGGCTGTGGTCAGCGCCGTGTGTGTACCGGTTGCCGATCAGGATCTTGGTCAGCGGATATGTCTTTGCCTGGTCATGCGCGACGGCGCTGAACGGCCATCGCTGGCGCAATTTACCCGTTTCTTGCTGGATCACGGGCTGGAAAAAAATAAGCTGCCGGAATATCTCCGGTACATGCGGCAATTACCGCTCGGGCCGGCTGGAAAAATTGATAAGAAGCGCCTGACCGCCGAACTGGAAAATGCCCGGTTTACACCGGGTCCGGCCATGGCGGATAAGGTGGCTTCATTAATGCAGGGAGCATATTGATGACCGGACAGTGGCAGAAAACAAACCATGCCAGCTCGACGAAAACACTGGCAGGGAAAGTGAAAGCATTCGTTGACGAGGCAATTATTCCCAATGAATCAAAGCTGGCAATGCGGGATCAGCGTTCGCTGCAGTTGCAAATGGAATTGTCGCAGTCAGCCAGGCAAGCAGGCCTGTGTAACTTGTTCTATCCGTTGTCTCATGGCGGGAAAATCGCTTCACTCGAAGATTATTTGGTCGTTGCGGAACAAGAAGGGCGGACGGAATTTTCTCAAGATATTTTCGGCAGCCATACGGCTCTGGATGCGCATATGCTGCTGAGATTCGGGAATGAAACGATTTCCCGGCAATTTCTCGAACCGATGGTCAGCGGAATAGCGATACCATGCTATGGCATGACCGAGCCAGGGCATAGCGGTTCGATTCCAAGTCTGATTTCGACGGCTGCCAGTTTGTCGAAAGGCCGGTGGCGGATCAATGGCAGAAAATGGTTCATTTCCAATGCCGATCGTGCGACCTTCATGACCGTGCTGGCGCGTACCGGCAGCGAGGATATGCCGATCCACCACGCTCTATCCATGATTATCGTGCCGGCCGATACCGCCGGTTTCAAAATGGAGCGCCAATTAACGATGATGGGACATTCGTATGGACAAGGCGAGGTTTCATTGACGGATGTGCAAGTCCCGGAACAATATTTATTGGGAATTTGCGGAAACGGCATCGAGCTGATGAATAAACGATTGAGTCTGGGGCGCGTGTTGCGCGCCATGAACTGGATCGGTCTGGCGCAGCGTTGTCTGGATTTGATGGGCGCCCGGATTCATTCGGTTCGCGGCAAATTCAGCAGATTGGCTGACAAGCAATTGGTACGGCAGCATATGTTCAATGCCTATCATGCGATCGCTGGCGCGCGCGAGTTGATTCGTGTCGCCGCACGCAGCGTGGATGCGCAAGCGCCCGATGATATCGCGATCAATGTGGCGAAATTGGCGGCATCCCGCGCCTTGTGCGTTGCTTCGGATTCCGCGATCCAATTGTACGGCGCTGAAGGTCTCAGCGATTTAACGCCATTGTTCGGAATTAGCCGGATAGCGCGTTCGTCCCGCATTCTCGACGGCAACGACGAATCGTTAATCAGCTCGGTGGGACGCCGGTTAATCAATTTCTATGAACGTGAAAAGGTTTATTCCTTTGATTGATATGACTGCGCAGATTCGAATTTCACTGGTGCGCGAACGTTTGTATAAACGGACATGCTGATTGCTTCGAATAGAACAGCAACCGTTACGATGGCGGACATTGCATTGCAATTGCTGCTGGTGTTTGCGATGACATTGCCGATGCTCATTTTGTACGCAACCAGTACCTTGGGGTTATTGTTGAGCGCTGACTTGAAATTTGAAACCGCATCTCTCGGGTACTTGATCATGAGTTCCTTCGGCTTAGCCGCGGTTTTATCACTGTACGCAGGCCGGATTGTCGATCGTCTCGGTTCACGTCAAGCGTTACTGATACTCTTTACCGCAGTTGCAATGGCTTTCTCGGTAATTACCGTTGCCACCGGTTTTTACGGCTTGATGTTTGCCGCTGCGCTTTGCGGTATCGCGCAAGCATTGTCCAATCCGGTTACCAATTTACTCGTTGCGCAGCAAATCCCGCCGCAAAAGAAAGCTTGGGTAATCGGACTGAAGCAATCCGGCGTGCAGTTTGCGGCGCTTATTGCCGGGCTGTTATTGCCAGTCATTGCATTCCGGTTCGGCTGGCGTGCCGCGTTTGCCGGTATTGTGCCGGTCGCGCTTTTATTTGCGCTGGTAACGGGTTTTATCATCCCCCGGCAATCCGCGATCACCCATTACAGCTGGTCGATTTCCCGTCCCAATGTGTTATTGCGCTGGCTGATGGCGATCCAGTTTTCCGTGGCGGTTTCGCTGTCCGCGTTTGTTACCTTTTTACCGGCATTTGCAACGCAGCAAGGGATGGCGTTGCTATGGGCGGATATGCTGATCGCTGTTTTCGGCGTCATGGGCATGTTGTCCAGAATCTTGCTGACGCCAATCGGCGCGAAGCTCAAAGACGAGTCATCACTGCTTTTTGTGCTGATTGCGGTTGCAGCTTGCGCCATGCTGGTCACGCTGCAAACAGATGCACGCAGCCACTGGTATTTGTGGATCGGCGCAGCCGGTATGGGATTTACTGCGGTTGCAACTAATGCCATCGCCATGAGTATGTTGATCAGAGATTCCGGGTTTGGCGCGGTGACGGTGACTTCAAGTTACGTATCCGCCGCATTTTTTTCAGGTTTTGCGCTGGGTCCGACACTGTACGCGGCGATCGCCGGTTATTCCGGCAATCCTCAACTGAGCTGGGGGGTATTGGTGGCTGTTCTGAGCATTGCTTGCACGATGACTTTAGCGTTTGCCAGTGTGCGGCGGCAGCGAAGCCAGGCGGCTGTGCAGTAATGCTTTGCCACTGCTGTTGAATTTTTATGATTGATTCAGCAATTCAATGAGGGTTTGCGCGAATAAGGCGGGCGCGCTGCGCATGGCGCTGTGTTGTTGTCCTGGCAAGATGACGCGTTGACTATGGCTCAAGCATTGTTGCAACAGCCCGGCTGTTTGGAAGCGCCGTTCATGACTATCGCCGCCGATCATCAGCAGAACGGGATGACTCAATCCTTGAAATCTCTGTGGTGTAAAAACATACCGATCGATGCTCTGCAATTCGCGCAAGATGGTATGAGCGGCGGCTACCCGTGAAGTCCAGCCGGATCCGGCTTGCAAGGCGGTCATCTCGTGTTGCGGTGTTTTGAGCAAATCGCGGAAAAATAATAGCAGCGAATCTTCCCATGCGCTTTGATGCCACAGCGCTTGCAAGCGATTTTCCAGCGCCGCGGACCAGTTGCTGCCGGCCAGCGTGATTGAAGGCTCATAGAGAATCAGTTTGCCGATGTTGGGTGTCAGTAACGCAGCTTCAAGCGCGCACAGTCCGCCGAATGAATGGCCCAGCACATCGACCCGATCGCCAATGGCGTCGACGACCGCGGCGATATCTTCGCATTCGCGCGCTAACGCATAGCTGTGGTTATCGCCGCTATGCCCGCGGCCGCGCCGGTCCATGGTGAAAACGGTGAAGTGCCGTTGCAGTTGGGAAAGCGGCGGAGTCCACGTGGTGTGATCGCCGGTAGTTCCGTGTATCAGCAGCAGCGGATCGCCCGAACCGCTTTGCCAGCAGGCAATCGCGGTACCGTCTTTGGAAGTGATCAGTTTCATTAGGGTTTTCGAAGTTTCCGGATATAAAAGATCAATTGAAAAATAAACATTTAAATTAATTTATGGCAATTAATCAAGTGATTCCCAGAAAAAAATTTAGATTTTCTACTGTTGCAAGCACCATCAGGATTGTATTGCTTTGCTTGACAGTACCGGTATTTTTTATGACTGCTGTTGCTAAGGAAACGCTGATTAATTCGGCGAACGAGATGAAGCGCGAGGCGCACGGAACGCAGCAACCTAGATATATCAACAAGATAGGCGAGGACGCGAGTACCGCGCAACGAAGTGATTCGCTCGTGCAGTCAATTAATCAGCGTTTCCCTAAGGCAAGCAATGATCCTAAGCCGCTGGGGTATATCAATCAATACTGGCGCATCAATGGCGAGTGGATGAGCAGTTATGAAGCATGGAATTTCTTCCGTCCGGAAGCCGCCGTCGATAATTCTTATGACTTATGGGTGCTGCGCGGCAGGCTTGGCGCCATGTTCACATCATCCTATGTGGATGGTTTTGCGCAAGGGCAATATATCGGCTTATACGGTTTGCCGAATGATGCCGTCGTGCCGGGCGGCGGATCGCTAGGGTTAGGGGCGGCCTACTTCCAAACCAATCAGGCAACCGATGCGAGTAATGTGTTTTTGAAACAGGGTTATTTGAATTTCAAACTTCATGCAGCGGGCGTTCCGGGCGCTTCCGTCAAAGCCGGGCGCTTCGAGCTTACGGATGGCATGGAAACCGCCAGCGGCATGGAAAAATTCGATGCACTGAAGCGCCGCCGCATCGCCAAACGGTTATTGGGCGGTTTCAACGCAATTTATATCGGACGGACATTCGACGGTTTCTCGGTGGTTTACGATCAGCCATCGGTCAATTTAACCGTCAGCGGCGTGCGGCCGACGCAAGGTAATCTTACGGTGCAAGGGGGGCAGCAAATAAATGATATTAATATTGTTTTTGCAGCGCTGACCGCCAAAAAAGACGTGTGGTTGTCCGGTACCGAGGGCCGCTTGTTTTATATGAATTACGACGATCAGCGCGATACGCAAGTGATCGACAATCGTTCCGCCGCTGCGAGACCGTTTCTCCAGCAGCAGAAACTGGATATTCATACCATCGGAGCCAACGTGCTGTCGCTACAACCTTTGGGGGCCGGTAGTTTTGATGCCTTGCTGTGGGCTGCTTATCAATTCGGTGAATGGACTTCGCAATCGCATCGCGCCTGGGCTGTTGCCGCCGAGGCCGGCTATCAATGGACGCAATTGCCGCTGAAGCCCTGGTTGCGCGCTGTTTATTACCGCAGTTCGGGTGATAGCGATCCGCATGATGGCCAGCATCAAACCTATTTCTCCGGGGTGCCGAGCGGCCGGCTCTATGCCAAGTTCCCATTTTATAACCTGATGAATATCCAGGATGCATTTGTCGAGATCATTACTTCGCTTACGCCGAAATTGCAGGCGAATATCAATGTGCATCAACTGTCACTGGGCAATTCCAAGGATCTGCTGTACGGCGGTCTGGGAGCTGCATTGAACAGCGGCGCATTCGGCTATTCCGGCAACGCGGCAGGCGGCGCCAGCGATATCGGTCAGTTGGTGGATATTGCATTGACCTACACCTATAGCAAGCAATTTACCGCGCGCTTGTATTTCGGACATGCCTTCGGAGGCGATGTGCTGAAAACCATCTATCCCGGGAAAAGCGATGCGAATAATTTTCTAGTTGATTTCAATATGATTTTTTAGGAGAAGTTTTATGGTTGCAGTGAATACAACTGGCGATCAGCCGGTTAGTCCCCGGGAAATGCTACAAGCTATCGAATTGCTATTTTGCCGCATGGATGCTATCGATCAGCAGTGTGGTAACGAATTTCCATTATTTTCTCCCGGAGAAAGCAATCGTTGGACGGTATCGCAAGGCGGTTCATGGGCTGGTGGATTTTGGAGCGCCTGCTGGTGGTTGCGGGCGAAGGTTACCGATTCGATTGAAGATCAGCGCAAGGCCTCGGCGATTTCCCGCCAGTTGGCTGCAAAAACCGCCATCGATTCCGGTTATCGCAGCTTGATTTTCTGGTATGGCGCAGCGTTGGGCGCATTGTGGTTTCAGGATGCGCATGCGCAACAACTGACGCAGCTATCGGTGAATGCGATTACGCATAGCTTTAATCCCAAGCTCAACTGTTTTCCGCTCGGTACCGCGATGGGCGGCGGCAGCCGCGGTAATCAAGCGGTTACGATTGATAGCTTCGCGTCGATGATCCAACTTCTGAGCAGTAGTGATCAGAATCTGCATCGTTTCATGGCGCAGCGGCATACCGAAACAATGCTGGCGGCGTGCTACCGCGATAACGGCGCGGTTCATGCGACCGCACAGTTCGATGGCCGGGGTTTCCATCCGCTCGGGCAAGCCGGGCAATGGTCGCGCGGTCAAGCATGGGCGATGCTGGGTTTGAGCCGGGCCGCGGCGTTGTGGGGAGAACCTTATACGACGCTGGCAAGAAATGCATGCGGGTATTGGATCACTTCCAGACCGGATCCGCTGACGCCCAACCGGCTGGGTGAATCGATATCCGGCTATGATCCTTCGGCATCGGTGATAGCGGCATTGGCAATGCTCTCATTGGCAAATCTTCTCCCGGATGGCGAATCGTTGCGGATATATTCGTACCGCCAAATCAGCGCGGTAATACGCAGTCAGTTTTTCACCATTCTACAAACGGATAGGGACTCCATACCGGACCGGAGGAACGGAGATTCCGCTATTTTCTGGGGATGCAGCTATAAAACCAGCCCGGGTGTTGAAGAATTGGTTGAATCCGTCTGGGGCAGTTTTTTTCTGATGGCCGCTTTATGCGCGTTGACCGGTTTTGTCGAACCGAGGCATTGTTAACCGGTATTTTAAATTCAAAAAAACGCCCGCCAACTTCGAATCAGGTGAAATCCATGCAGCCGTTCTTCATGTACAAAATTTTAAATCCAATCGTGTGCTATTCACTGTTAGTGGTTTTAGCGCTTTTTTCCACGGCTATCTTGGCGCAAAACAAGCCGGCTTCAAAGCTGCTGCTGCATGCCGCGCGTGTTTTCGACGGCGAGCGTATCCGAACCGATATGTCGGTGACTTTGAAAGATGGTGTGATAGTGACGATTCAACCGCGCGCGCAAGCGATCGCCGGTGATGATGCGCTGGTTATGGATCTGGGAGATGCGACGATTTTTCCGGGCTTTATAGAATTGCACGCGCATCTGACTTACCAGAATGTTCCGGCCGAGATCGTTTTACGTCATGGCATCACCACGATCCGTGATTTGGGTGGTCCGGTTCATGCGCCTTACGGTGGCGCCGGCAGTTTGCGGGTACTGACTTCCGGTCCGATTATTACCGCACCTGGCGGATATCCGATTGTAACCATGGGAGCTGAGAACCTAGCCATCGCGGTAGCGGACGAACAGGAAGCGCGAGCAGCAGTGAAACAATTAGCAGAGAAGGGGGCTGTAGTTATTAAAATTGCGCTTGAACCCGGTGGAGAAACGGGTGCGCCGTGGACTTCCCACCATCATGGACATTCGCATCATCCATCGCATGATACCGTTAATGCCGGGGCTCATCATCACGCGGCGCACGGTGTGCAACAGAAACATGCGGCCTGGCCGGTATTATCCGCAGCGGTTGTAAAGGCGATTGTCGATGAAGCGCATCGGCACGATCGCAAGGTATCCGCGCATGTTGCCGAATCCGTGGGCGTGCAAATCGCATTGAATACCGGCGTCGACGAATGGGCGCACATGCCTTGCGAACCGGTTCCGGAGGTATTATTAAAGCAAGCGGTCATGCAGCAAGTGAAAATTGTGAGCACCATCGATACCTTATCAAAATGTCCGGGTGTGATGCGCAATGCAGCGCTTTGGAGTGCGCTGGGCGGCGAATTGCTATACGGTTCCGAGATTGCGCATCCTGATGTTCCCTGGGGTATCAACGCGCAGGAACTCATGGCCATGATGCAAACGGGCAAGCTGGATCAGCTGGATGTGATACGCGCAGCAACCTCGAAGGCCGGGCGGCATTTGGGATTACCGTTGCTGGGCACTTTGCAGCCAAGCGCGCCCGCCGATCTCATCGCCTTCAAAGGAAATCCTTTACTCAATTTGAAACGCCTCGAATATCCCGATCTGGTGATTTCCGGCGGTTACATTATTGTCAATCAGTTTGACGCTGCCCGGTTATTCAACCTTTCGCCTTCAAAGTAAAACTGACTTTCTAACTAAACGGAATCTGGCAGTTCATCGGATAGATGAGAAGTTCTTGCATTCGATTTTGCTCTATTTATTAAGGTGTGACAATTTGTCGCATTTTCAATGAAAATTACTGACTTTATAATGCATGTTCGCTTCAGATAAGAGCATATTCTGAATAAATTTTTATTGATTCCCCTCCCTTGAGACAGAACATGCTTGCACTGGGTCAATAAGAACTTCATCAATATTCAAAGGAAACACATTTCTAAAATGATCAAAAACAATTTTTCTAAAACTGCCATAAGGGTATTGATTCCGATGGTTCTTTCATCAGGAATCAGTTTCAATGTCCTTGGGCACGGTAGCGAGGATCATTCCGGGGCTGCAATTGTGCCCGGTCTTCCGGATTGTCAGATATTGGCAGCCGCGCGGTTATTTGACGGCATCGATTTTCCTCATGAAAACAAAGCAGTGCTAATCGAAGGTAATAAGATTAAGCAAATCGGCGCCTTGGCGGAATTGAGCAGTTTGTGCGCAAATCAACTGGATCTGGGGGATTCGACGATCTTGCCGGGATTTATCGAATCGCATGCGCATATAACGTTCCAAAATGTAAACAAAAATTCAGTACTGAAACATGGTATTACAACGGTGCAAGACACGGGCGGTCCGCTGATGGCGGCTGAAGGCGGGCAAGGCACTTTGCGTTTGCTAAGTGTGGGGCCGATCATCCAAGCAGTCGGCGGTTATCCGCTGAATGTTTTTGGCGGCGGCGAGGGAGGATTGGATAAGATTGCTATTCAAGTTGCCTCGGTTGCCGAAGCTGAGCAAGTCGTAACCGATCTTGTCGCCGGAGGGGCAACAGCCATCAAGTTGGCGTTGGAACCCGGCGGAGAAACCGGCGCGCCATGGATGCAGCCGCATGACGGTCATGCGCCTCCGGAAACCCCTTGGCCAATGTTATCCCAGGATATCGCCAATGCCATCGTTGCTAAAGCGCATGCGCTGGGAAAACGTGTGCTGGTACACGCCGGTGAGAACACCGGTTTTGAGCGTGCGTTGAATGCCGGAGTGGATGAATTTGCACATATTCCTTGCGCGGAAATCAAAGAAGATTTGCTGCAACGTGCGGTGGACCAAGGGGTTACATTTGTTACTACCATCGATACATTGGCGTCGTGCGTTGATACCGCCACCGGGAAAGGCATTCATTCCAACACCATGAGTCTGACCAGTAAAGGCGCCAAGTTTATCTATGGATCAGAAATTGGCCACGATAATGTACCATGGGGAATTAATGGTGAAGAGTTCCACATGATGCTGCACTTAACCAGCGGTGAATCGATTGATTTCACCGATGTGGTAAATGTTTTTAAGGCAGCTACTTCAAAAGCCGGAGAACATCTGGGACTAGCGCCACTAGGCACGATAGCCCCGGATGCGCCAGCCGACATTATCGCCGTCCGCGGTAATCCGTTTGAAAAATTCAAGATCCTGGAATACCCGGATTTGGTTTTATCCGGCGGACGCGCGGTCGTCAATAATTACATCAACCATTCTTCCGAGGAAAAGATCAACTGTTTCTTTAATTGGGCGGAAGGTAAATATTCCGGGGCTTTGGCGCCCACGGGCGCGGCTACTCAAGTTTCCGGTGTCTACAGCTATCGCTATTATCCAGAAACGAAAGCTTATTTAGGCGTCTCTTCGGCGGATCACCATCTGTATTACCTGAAAGAAGATGATGGTCAATTACATGATCAAGGCTTATTGGTTAATTGGCTGCCGGTATCGGAGTGTAATTAGAACAGTGAAACGCTGAGTCAAATATTCGGCGTTTCTCAAAGAATCCTGATAATTCTTTCAGAGCATCATTCACGCGTTTTTGCCCGATATTTGACGGTTTGTTCGCTACAACCACAAGATCGGTTCAGGAGATTTTTTGCAAGCAATATGTAAATCCGCTGTACTTTTCATTATCGGAGTCAACATGATATTAAAACAAATTAAGACAGCCAGCGTGATCGCGCTGGCGCTCGGCCTTGTTACCGTACCGGCTCAAGCGGCCAGTTCACTGGCCATCAATGGCACACTGAATAAACTCACGGGAGGCACCACTTTCGATGCTTGGAAATTTAAAATACTGGGTACCGGCACGTTTACCGTCGATGTCGCTGCTTATGAGGCCTCGCAAAGCAATGTGTCCACACCAGATTATTTTACTAACGATATCAATGGTGACGGGGAATTAACCTGGCTCGATGCCGACACGTATTTTTATCAAGATACCGGTTCTGTTAAAACCGCCAATGCCATTTTCCGTTGCGACGATGTTGAGAACAATTGCGGCGGCACAACCGGTGCCAGCAATTATTTCAACGGCTACACACCTGGAACCAATCCCCTGACTCGCACCACCCACCTGCTGACCGAAACATCCGTCGACGGTTCGGTTCATTTCCGCCGTGATCCTTGGTACGACGTCGTTGTTAATATGCCGGGTGATTACTTGTTTCTGGTCGCCGATTTTCGGCTGGATCCTGTCGAAGCTGAAGCAGGTATCAACGCCGGCGATAGTTTCTCGGCTCCTGCTGGCTTTACCAGTCCGATTCTGGATCATGCCGATTATCGCGTTACTTTCAGTTCGCCCGATATGTACATCAGCATTTCCGGAGATACGATTACGCTGGCGCCTGTTCCCGAACCAGAAACCTGGGCGATGCTGCTGGCCGGATTGGGTCTTGTAGGCTGGCGCTTTAGCAATCGCAGCGGCGGGGGAAGTCCAACAGTTGCAGGATAAATCAAAACATAGTAAGAGCTTAACGCGATATTCGATCGCGACCCTAAAAACAACAACGGCATCCAAATGATGCCGTTGTTGTTTCACGTTTACGTCAAAATATTTAGAAACGGATGTTGTACTGGATATAGAACAAATCCGGATCGGTTCCGGGCCGTTGCCGTTCCAGGAAAGTGCCGCTCCAAAGTTTTGAATAGCCCAGCAAGACGTCCTGATGCCGGCTGACGTGCAGATTCAAACGGAAATCCAGTTCGTCACCGACATGGCTGCCGGATTGACCGGTGACATCCCGGAGCGTTGCCAGACCGGCTGCGTTATAGAGAAAATCCCGGTTGTTCGCCAAATAGAAGCGGTGGTATTGCGTGATGAATGTGATCCACGGCATCGGGTGCATGGTGAACTGCGCGTTGAAGTCATGAATATTCTGACGTCCGACACGATCCAGGAAACCCATATAGTAGTGACCGAATGGAAACAACTGGTTGAACGTATTGCTGCGGCCATCGGTATGGCGGCTGTCGCCGGATGCGAAGTCGTAGCGGATCCAACCTTGCGGATTCATCGGCAATGGGAAGCGATAACCGATACCGGTAGCTGCGGCAAACGCGGATACGTCCAATCCTGAGCGGCGTCCGAATTGGTACATACCTTCGATTTCGTAAAGTATATTATCGAAATTACCGACTAACCGGCTGCCGATCGTATGCGTATCGGCATTAGCGCCTAAGATGTTTCCAGTCAGTAAGTTAGCTGCGGAAATGTTACGATCGTTGATTAAGCTTAAGAAATAAAGATCGATTGCGTGTCCGGGCTTGGGTTTGTTGGTAGCCCATAAGCCGAAGAAGTTTTGTTGCGTATCCCAGTTATCGAGATTCCCTTTTTCGGTAATCATCGGGCGTACCCAGAATGCGTCCAAATCCCATTGCGGATTGCGCCAGAAGAATTTGACACCCTGGAAAGTGCGGCGAGTGTTTACCCAATCCAGCGTAGAGATCAATCGTTGTGAACCATACATTAATTCCTGCCGACCAACCCGTGCATAGACCGGTCCGTTATTGACGGACGCCAGCTTGATATCGGTGAACATGTTCAAGATATCGGCATGATTCCGGTCCGTGGGAAGCGGCGGCAGTTCGGAACTGAATGCGCGCGCATCCAACAGCTCGGCAAATAAACGAACTCTGTCACGGTACCATAAATCCGCATGGAATCTCGTGCGCAGCAGATGAAAGTCGTTATTGACATCCGCTGCATTCAGACGGCTATCGGTTTCGTGAGTATAACGGTACCAGAAGCTGCCACCGAACGACAATAACCAGTCTTCAGCAAAACGGATCCGCTTGATTGGATCAAAAAAATCCTTTTCATGACCCGGGGTGTCCAAATAACGGAAATCGATGTCATAAGAAGGGGTCGTTAATAGCGCGAATGGCGCATAAGGCGCGACCGGCGGTTTCTCGCGCTTGTTACCGGTGACCATATCCCACAAGGAGTAATATCCCGGGCTTGTTGGCGGCAGCATAAACAATCCGGGGCGCGAAGGCGTAGTGACCGGCGGCACTTTCGACATATCGAATTCGCCGTCAGCTGGTTTTGCAGCGGCAGCATCCGGCGTCGCAGCGGGAGGTGTTGACGTGGCAGGCGTGCCGGGATTCGCGGTCGCAGGCGCCGGATTGGTTGCGTGAACCGGAAAGGTTAAACACATGGCGAAAGCAACCATCGAACCGGTGCTGAATAACCAACGCGGTATGTTTTTCATCCAAGGCATTTTCATTTCAGCGGCAGCGTTTGTTGAAGCAGACAAAATGCGGCGGCAAGAACTCATTACAAAACTCCTGTTGTGAAGATTAAAGCGGTAGTGCGGTTATGTAACAATATTATTGGGTATCGTATTGTTTTTCTGAGTGATATCGGATGCAATTATAAGTGATAACCGTTTTTGAAAGGATTTAGGTATCACCCCTAATTACCATCTATTTTTTCAATTCCCCAGAAATACAAATTGATTTTTCATATATATCAATTACATAAAATATCAACCTTGATCGAGATCAAGAAAATATCAACTGTTGTAAATAGGTTACAAATAAGTCAATCCGGACGATACCGGCTAGGGAAGCGTTGATTAATTGACTGCACGAGCGAATTGCTTCGTTGCGCGGTACTCACTCCCTCGCCTATCAGATTGATATGTCCCGGTTGTTGCGTTCCGTGCGCCTCGCCCTTCATCACGTTCGTTGAATTAATCAGCGCTTCCCTAATAAAGCCGCCCGGTTGAAGTTATGGATTGGATTTGACAGCCACGCCCAGTGCGCGGATTTTTGCTTCAAAATCTTTAAACCAAACCGGTTCAACCGCTGCGAGCCTGGATGCTTCGGGTTGCAACGATGGTCTGGCAAGTCCGTACAGCAAAACGCCTTGGATGGGTATTTGACGGTCGAGCAATTGCCGGATGAACACCAGATAGCTCGATACTTCCTCATCCGCCGGCGGCATGCCGTCGATCTGGAAAACGCAGGTTTGCAGCCAGGTAGAGCATAGCGATGCGGCGATCATTAAATTGTCCTGAATTCTTTTTAAACTGATCGTAGTATTGTTGATGCGGCGCCGCTCTCCGGTTGAAGCGCGGTCGAATTTGAACCAAATCTCGCCATTCAGTGCTGCCATCCGCTGTAATCCGGCTTGCACGTTGACACGGTGAATCAAGCTGCCATTGGTGATCAGCACCGTTTTCAGATCAACCGGTAATACAAAATCCTGTTTGATATGGCCGATGAGTTCGATGATCCGGTCAAATTCTTTGGCGCTGGTCGGCTCGCCATTTCCCGATAATGCGATATCTTTGATTTTCCGGGTTTCCGGCGGCACGTGACGCGCCATGAAATCGCCATGAATCAATTTATTCAAAAAGAAACGTAACTCGGCTTCTAATTTATCCAAGTCGATTTTCGGCGCGGAACCTCGTTTGAGATCGGGAACCTGGCAATAGACGCAACGCCAATTGCAAGCGTTATTCGGATTCAAATTAATGCCGATTGAAACGCCGCCCGCGCGCCGTGAAATGACCGGGTATACATAGGTCAACCCGGCGCTGTCGCGGCTATGATCGGCGGTATTCAATAGTTTAGAAGTTGTTTGCAATGCTACAATTCCGTCTGTTTATTTTGCGAAGAAAATGTACGAATGTTAATTACACGGAGGCTGGAATTTGATGCGGGTCATCGTATTTCCACCCATAATAGTCAATGCCGCCATTTGCACGGGCATCGGTACCGCCTCGAAATCACGCTGTCCGGTGATATTATCGCTGACGAAGGTGTAGCGCAGCAAGGTATGGTCATGGATTTTTCCGAAGTCAAACAAATTGCAAAGTCGGTTTTAGTGGATCATTGGGATCATGCTTTTCTGGTTTATTCGGGCGATACCAAGGTGTTACAGTTCTTGCGATCCATCGAAGATCATAAAACGGTGGTACTGGATGTTCAGCCAACGGCGGAGAATCTGGCGTTGATCGCTTTCGGCATTTTAGAAGGCGCGTACCGCGACAAGTATGGCAATCATCTGCAACTCGAACAAGTCCGTTTGTATGAAACGCCGAATTGCTGGGCCGACGCGGTGCGTGGCAGGCGCTGATTTTAATCACATTACCATTACTGGAAATTATGTTCATTGATTCACATTGTCATCTCGATTTTCCGGATCTTGCCAAAGACCTGGATGCGTTACTGCAAAACATGCAACACAATCAAGTTACCCATGCGCTATGCGTTAGCGTCAATTTGCCAGATTTTCCGCGTGTGCGCGCGCTGGCGGAAGCGCATGCCAATTTGTTCGCTTCGGTGGGAGTGCATCCGGATTATGAGGACCAAATCGAGCCGCAAGCCGACGAACTCGCTGATTTGGCGGCTCATCCGAAAGTGATTGCCATCGGCGAGACCGGATTGGATTATTTCCGCTTGCAAGGCGATTTGGAATGGCAGCGCGAACGGTTCCGCCAGCATATCCGCGCGGCGCTTAAAATCAATAAACCCTTGATCATTCACACGAGATCGGCGGCAGCCGATACGTTGCGGATCATGCAGGAAGAAGGCGCGGATCGCGTGGGCGGCGTCATGCACTGCTTTACTGAAAGCTGGGAAGTTGCGCAGCAAGCCATCGCAATGAATTTTTATATCTCGTTTTCCGGCATCGTGACATTCAAGAATGCCGTGGCGTTGAAAGAAGTTGCCAAGAATATTCCATTGGATAGAATGCTGATTGAAACCGATTCACCCTATCTGGCGCCGGTGCCTTTCCGCGGCAAGCAAAATCAGCCGGCTTATGTCCGGCATGTGGCGGAAGAGATTGCGCGGATACGGGCAGTCAGCATCGACGAGATCGCGAATGCGACGACCGGTAATTTTTTTAACTTATTCAAGTCCTCCCGATATGGCCTATCCAATTAAATCACAAAATATTTTGCGTTTTGCCGCGGCGCTGCTGATTTGTTTATCCAGTCAGGTATCCGCCGGGATTCAGGAAGATTTCATATGGGCAGTGGAACGGGGGAATTTATCCGAGGTTTCCCGGTTATTGGAAAAAGGCGCGAATCCGGATCTGCCGAACAAGGAAGGTTATACGCCATTAATGATCGCGGCGCAGGAGAAGAATCTCAAAATGGCTGAGTTATTGATTGAAGTTGGCGCGAAACTGGATTTGCGCAACCGGTTCGGCGAAACGGCGATTATGCTGGCCAGCTATCAAGGATTCACGGAAATGGTTAAGCTACTGTATATCAGAGGCGCGGAAATTAATCATGGCGGCTGGAATCCGTTGATTTACGCCGCTTCCGGAGGTCATCTGGATACCTTGCGGGTATTGCTGGGCGGCGGCGCGGATATCAACTCCACTTCGGATAATGGTTCGACGGCTTTGATGATGGCGGTCAGAGGCAATCATTTGAAAGCGGTTTCTTTTCTGCTCAACCATGGGGCCGATCCGAGAATAGCCAATGAACAAGGCGATAACGCGCTAAGCTGGGCGGAAAAGCGCGAATATGGCGAGATTGCCGATTTTCTTAAAAGTCATGCAAAATCCAAATAATCATTCGGGTTTTTTGTAACGGATTGATCATGCAACCGTTACTCGGGAAAGTCGCGATTGTGACCGGTTCTTCGCGGGGGATCGGCGCCGAGATTGCGCTAACTTTGGCGAAAGCGGGCGCTACGGTGGTGATCAATTATGCGCGCAACCAGCCGGCGGCGGAGAAAACCTGCGAGGCCATTACAGCAGCCGGTAGCCAAGGAATCGCCATCCAGGCCGATGTCAGCGACCCTGCTGCGGTAAAAAATCTTTTTGATAAAACCCTGCAACAATTCCAGCGGATCGATATCCTGGTTAACAATGCCGGTATTTTGCTGTTCAAGGAAATCTCCGAAATTCAAAACGATGAGCTGGATCGCATCATCGATATCAATCTCAAGAGCGTTTTTTATGCACTGCGGGAGGCAACCGGGAAACTCGCGGATCATGGGCGGGTCGTTACCATTTCCAGCACGGTGACACGGCTGATGCTGCCGAAGTACGGCGTATATGCGGCGACCAAGGCTGCGATTGAACAGTTGACCCGCGTTTTTGCGCGCGAGATGGGCAAGCGCGGTATTACCGCCAATTCGGTGTTGCCGGGTCCGGTCGATACCGAATTGTTCCGGGCGGGAAAAACCGCCGCCGATATTGAACGCATGGCGGCGATGGCCGCATTAGGGCGGATTGGAGACAGCGGCGATATTGCGCAAACCGTATTATTTTTAGTGAGCGACGAAGCACGCTGGGTGACGGGGCAGAGTATCGGCGTCAATGGCGGTATAATCTAACGGAAAGTAGGGGAGAGAGAATGCTTATCGGTGTACCCAAGGAAATTAAAATACATGAATCCCGGGTTGGATTGACGCCGGCGGCGGTCCGCGAATTGGCCGCCAACGGTCATCGGGTCATGGTGCAAAAACTGGCCGGCGCTCAAATCGATTTAAGCGATGACAAATACCAGATGGCCGGGGCGATGATGGTCGATACGCCGCAGGAGATCTACGCCAAGGCCGAGTTGATCGTCAAGGTCAAGGAGCCGCAACCTTCCGAAATTCCCTGGCTGCGGGAAGAGCAAATGCTCTTCACTTACTTGCATCTGGCGCCGGATCCACTGCAAACCAAAGGATTGATGGAATCCGGTTGTATCGCGATTGCGTATGAAACGGTTACCGATCACTTTGGCGGTTTACCGTTGCTGGCGCCGATGAGCGAGGTGGCGGGACGGATGGCGATTCAAGCGGGCGCGCATGCGCTGGAATTGGATCAAGGCGGACGGGGAATGTTGCTCGGCGGCGTATCCGGCGTGCCAGCGGCGCGCGTCGTAGTCATCGGCGGCGGTGTTGTCGGCACCAATGCCGCGCGGATTGCGATGGGCGTGGAAGCGCATGTCACGGTACTGGATAAATCGATTCATCGCTTGCAGCAATTGGATTCCCAATACGGTTCGAAAATCAACACGGTTTTTTCCACGGTGGATGCTTTGGAAGAGCATGTTTCCACCGCCGATTTGGTGATCGGCGCGGTGCTGGTTCCGGGCGGCGCGGCGCCCAAGCTGGTGAGCCGGGAACTGGTCAGCCGCATGAATCGCGGCGCGGTGCTGGTCGATGTCGCGATCGATCAAGGCGGATGCTTTGCAACCTCACGGCCGACTACATTGGCCGATCCGATTTTCATCCAGGACGGCGTGGTGCATTATTGCGTATCCAATATGCCGGGCGCGGTGGCGCGCACTTCGACATTCGCGCTCAATAATGCGACGCTGCCGTTTGTACTCGCGCTGGCTAACAAAGGGTGCCGCAATGCCTTGCTGGATGATCCGCATCTGCGCAACGGCTTGAATGTCTACCGCGGCCGGATCACCTATGAAGCGGTCGCGCAAGCCTTGGGACTCAGCTGTACACCCGCTCTTGAGGCGCTCGCGCCGGTATGAGTTTGATCGGCGCGGCAGCTTCGGTTAAACAGCTTACCATTTCATAACCGCGATCCTGGGACCGGAATGGGTGGCTGACAAGTATCATTGATTAGCGGGTTCTTTGACCGCATAACCGATCCTTGGTACATTCAATTTTCATATTTCATTGCTTGAATTGTTTACATGCATTCTCCGATTGATTCCGATTTTATCGATTTGCTGCCGGATAACGATCCGCAGCGGGTATTGTTGCACAATGAAGTACATGCTCGGCCCAGCCAGCGCATCCGTTTACCCGCGTTGGTGATTTATGTGGTCGCCATCAATGACGGTATTACCCGCGAGCAAGAATGCGAGCATTTGCGCCGTCTTCCCGGGCAGCAAAGTTTGTTGCTCGAACAGTTACAGAACAATTTTTTACGGTTGCGGCTGCAAGGTTATACGCTGCGCTGGGAACGTCATACCGAGTTCACCCGTTATTCGCTGGTGCAGCATTTACCCGATGAAGCGCAGCTAGGCGCGACCGATCCTGATTTGCTGGCATTTCTGGCGCTGCCGCGCGATTGGCTCGCAGACATACCGGGCCGGACAATTGCGGCGGTAAAACTGGCGATGGTACCGGGTGATTTGAACGCTGCCGATGAATTGCTCAAACAAGCGCGGCAGTGGTTTGGCGGGAATCCGATCGTCGCTTCGATAATCGGCCGGGAGAGGCATTCTCTGGCGGTGACGGATTTCATGCTGCGTCCCAGCGGATTTGAACGCATGCTGGTGGTCATGTCAGCCGATGCATCCGAGACGCGGGCAGGGCGTGTTTCGCAGCGTTTGCTCGAAATTGAAACTTACCGGCTGATGGCGCTGCGCGGCTTGCCGGTGGCCAAGCGCCTCATTCCGGAATTGACCGGCGCCGAGCAGCAACTCGCCGAAATTACCGCGCAACTGGAAAATAAAGGCGCTTCGGATCAGGCATTATTGGATACGCTGATTTCGCTGGCGGTACGTATCGAGCGGGCGACGGTTGAACATGCTTACCGCTTTGCCGCAACACAAGCGTACAACAAACTGGTCATGCAGCGGATCGCGGAGTTGCGGGAGACGGCTACCCACGGCACACAAACGATCGGAGAATTCATGCAGCGGCGGTTATCGCCGGCAATCAGTACTGTAGAAGCAACCGCACAACGGCTGAGCTATTTGTCCGCGCGCATTTCACGGACCAGCTCACTGCTGCGCACGCGGGTCGATATCTTGGCGGAAACGCAGAATCAGCAATTGCTGGAAAAATTGACACGCGGACAAGAGCTGCAATTGCGGCTGCAAAGCACCGTGGAAGGTTTATCGATCGCGGCGATTTCCTATTACGTGATCAGCTTGCTGCTATACATCACGAAAGCCGGTGCAGCGGCGGGCCTGCCGATACATCCGGAACTGGCGACCGGATTGATGATTCCGGCGGTGCTATGGGTGGTGTGGCGGACGACGCGGCGTATTCACGAGAAGTTTTTCAAATTGCACTGATTTTTTTTCAAAAAAGCCGGCTTCTCATTACGAAAAAAACAAAGGCCTTTCAATTTCCATTGAAAGGCCTTTTTCCGCGCGGTTATTGCGAATAACCAGCGAATTTAACGCAGGTAACGTTCAAACGGCATGATGGGTCTTGCATTACCCTCGGCGCCGACGGCGGGAATGATCATCCACTGATCTGCTGCGAGTGAACTGCCGATTGGATTACTGATGGTACTGTCGCCATGGCCATGCGGTATTCTTAACTCCGGATGGTCGAATGGAGCTCGTGAGTAAAGCACGCGTTCGTCCGTCAGGCTTTTCAGAAAGTTGAGCAAGTCCGTGCGGCGCTCCGCGGATAATTGCAATTCAGGCTGTGAAAACACCTTGCCGAACTCTTTCGGCGGCGTTATGAAATTACCGCCTCGGATGTAGAATTCCAATACCTCTTCCAAAGTCGCCATGCCACCGTTGTGCATGTAGGGTCCAGTCAATTCGATATTTCTGAGGGACGGAATTTTGTAGGAGCCTTTGGCAGCGCTCAAAAGGCGTCTGCGATCGGGTTTCGCCAATTCCGCTTGAGCAGTGGCCACTGTCGGGATGAAAGTGCCGCTCGTATTGAAACAACCCTCGGTGTCTTGAAATTGTTTTTGGATGCCGTCGGACCGCGTAAAAAGCAGCGGATGCGGTTTGTCGCGATCCAGCGCAACGGCGGTATCCAAATCGCACGGGCGTACGTTGACGACGAAAGGATCGACCACTGCCGAAAAGTTGCCGGCCAGTATCTGGATGTACTGATCGGCAAACGACAGCGGATTGCCGAAAGGATCGGTTGCACCCAACCCTGGATCGTTTTCCACCGGTGTTACGCCGGTGCCGGCAAATCCGGTGTCCTGAAACATCATGCCGGCCGTCAAAGGCAAATGGGTTACCACGTTCATGGTGCTGATGCGGAACAATGCGTTACCAAAAGCATGTGGATTGGTTTTTTGCAAAATGCTGTTGGTTACGACTGCGGAAGCCGTGAAGTTAGGACCGATATGGCAAAGCGCGCAATGTGCATCGCGAAAGAAATCCATGCCGCGTTGCGCCGATTCGCTCAATCCAATCGGCTCGCCATGCTCGTCGATTTCACTGCGATCGAATGGAGAGTCGTCGGAAATCAACGTGGCCATGTACATCTGCAGCGATAATCCGAAGAACATCGCAAAGTTTGCCTCGGTCTGGCTATAAGGAATTGTATGGCTGGCTGACGATGCGGGCGGGAAACCGAATTGTTCATTCGGCGTGTCGTTCCAGTATTTTGGATGGAATGCCTTTTTGATCATCAGGTAATACCGGGTTTTTAAGCCCTTTTGCATATTGTTCGGCCTGCTTTGAGCCAAACCGCCCAATACGCTGTCATTCCAGTGGACTTGCTGATGCTCCAGCGGTTTGCGGTAAAACAGCTTGCGTCCCAGTTCGGGGAAGGTCCGCCCGTGACAGCTCATTTCAAAATCATCGAGCGGAGGTGCGACCGAAACGGATGCAAGCGATGAATTAAGCAGCCGGAGCCGTTTTTTAGTGAAGCTGCCATTGGGGTTTTTTATCCAAACACCGGCATCCGGGTCACGATCCCCCCATGGACTGCTGCCATTGAAAATATTATTGGCGCGGCCATCCCAGAAATTGCGGAAATTGAAAACGGCATTGATGACCGTGGGCGTGTTGCGCGGTTCAACTTTGCGAGCGCCGACAGAGCCGATATGAAAAACCGGATCAACGTCGCGATCACAGATATCGTTCATTTCGTTAAAAGTTTCAGCGTCGCGATAGACGCCGCCAAAGGTGCCCGATGACGAGACCACATCATCGTTGATGTAAACCGGAGCGCCTAATGGACTCATCGGATCATCGGTTTGGAAAAAAGGAAAATCGCTTTTTTTCAGTTCGGTATGAGGCCCCAGTAAACTGCCATCACGGGCCTGTGAAAATTCTTTAGGCAGCTTGCTGTTTCTGCCGGTGGGTGAAATCGCATTCTTGGTGCGGCGGTCGGCGCCGGCATGATAGTGACAACTGGCGCAAGCAATGCCGTCGCTTCCTACATTGATATCCCAGAATAAAGCTTTACCCAGCGCAATGGCGCTCGCTTTATCGATGATAATCGGGTTGTTGCCGTCCAATAAGCCGGGTACTTCAGGAACCGGCACGCCTTTCAGCGACATCGGCATCGGCCCGAAATCGGCGTGCAAGGCTGAGCAAGTCAGCAGCATCAGGCAGCCTGCCATGAATAATTGGATGCCATATTTTTTAATAGTTTTTAGCATGATTTGAGTTCCTCGGAGTTCAATACCCCGGCATTCCTGCTATCTCTAAAATAGAAATCGCTTGCTGCAACTGTGCGAACAAACGATTTGGATTCTTGCTGAAACAGAGCCGAGTGTGCTTTGTTAGGGAAACGCTGATTAATTGACTGCACGAGCGAATCGCATCAATGCGCGGTACTCGCATCCTCGCCTATCTTATTGATAGATCCCGGTTGTTGCGTTCCGCGCGCCTTGTGCTTCATCTCATTCGTTGAATTAATCAGCATTTCCTTAGGTAAAAACGGGGGCGATGCGGCTACCCCCGTTTCTCCCGTGGCTAAATGTTCCGCTGATTAGGCCGCGGCCTGAATCGAAGCTCGGTGATGCTTACGCACACGCCATCCGACCAGACCCAAACCGGCCAACAGCATCGCGTAGGTCTCGGCTTCCGGTACCGCGCTGACGGCCAGTTCATACGCGCCACCTGCAGATGCGTGATCCGTGCCGCCAACATAGGCCAGATACCAGCCGGGCGCCAAGTCGTTGAATGTCAGCGATGCCGTATTTGCGCCCACGCTGCCGCCGACACCGTTTTCAAAGGTGTTGGTCAGGCTGACATCGTTGGCGCCGTTCAGGATAGTTTCACCCCACCCGGTGTCAACCGTGTGTGAAGCACCGGCAACCGCATAACCTAATGTTTCCAAAACATTGCCGCCTTGACCGTTGGCCATCCACAGCGTGCCGGCATCACCCATTTTTCCGGTTGCGTTGAATGAGTGCGGGGTGCCGAAACCGGCTAAGCTGATTTCAGAACCGAAACCTTCGGTACCGCCGTCAAACACGTTCGAACCGGTTGCCCAAACGGTGACGCCCGGTACGAATCCCGAGCTGCCGTTGACAGTCACAGTGACATCCTGCAGACCGGTGTTCTGAAAAACGAACCAATCGCCGACATGCGCCCATGCGGAATAATTCAAGTTAGGATTGTCGGAATACGCGCTTTTCAACGCGCTTTCATTGGCTGTAATGGAATTAAATCCTAAATCCAGAACATTATCACCGCTGACCCACGGTTTTGGGCTGACTGCGGCTGCGTATGCACCGCTGCTGGCGAACGCTATAGCGGAGATGATAGCCAACGAGACCAGCGGGCGGGTTTTGTTATAATGAGTTTTTTGCATAATTAATTCTCCAAAAAATGCATTTGTTTGATTTCAAGGCGCCGTTAATTGTTTGCTGCTTTGGGAAACGGCCAATTGACGGCGCCTCTTTTTTTGAATGACGTTCTGGGTATGGCGCATGATCATGCATGCGCCGGTTTTCAGAAACTCCCCGTCATTCAGAGGAGGCAACCAGGCTATCTTCATTGCAAAGACCCTGCGGTTTTCCGGACTTGCCTTGCGGCAAGGGTGGCTATTCTTGAATCCCTTTATTGTCTTTGAAATCCGGAAAAAAACAATGCGACAAATTGTCGCGCGGCAAATTGTCGCACCTCTGTGAATCGCAAAACACATTTTCTGATTAGAACTGTTTTTCTAATTTATTGTCCATCATAAGGTTAAAACCACCGGCTTCAGCCGGTCAGCTTTAGCTGCGAGAATATGCCACACAGGAGGTGTGGCATGGATTATAGATATGGAAGTCATACGGTTTATCAGATTGAATATCATTTTGTATGGGTAACGAAGTATAGATATAAGATTCTGAAGGGAGAAGTAGCAGAACGAGTACGAGAGTTGGTTCGTCAGACGTGTGAAGCATTTGAAATGAGAATTGTACAGGGTGTAGTAAGTAAGGATCATGTGCATATTCTGGTGAGTTGTCCGCCGGAGATGGCTCCGAGTGAGATCATGAGGCGGCTAAAAGGACGAACATCGAGCTATCTGTTTGAAGAATTTCCTCACTTGAAGAAGCGGTACTGGGGAAGGCATTTTTGGGCGCGAGGGTATTTCTGCGTGACAGTAGGTCAGATGACAGAAGAGATGATCAAACAATACTTGGAGCATCATTTTGAGCCAAATCCAAACGACAATTTTAAAATGGAGCCGGAATAAGACGCGTCGTTTAGTCGACGCGTATCCGGACTTTCAGTCCGTAACTCAAACCCACCGGCTTTAGCCGGTGGTTGTTTAGTATTTTAACTATATTTGTTTGCGATGAGGTAGAGACGCTCGAGGGTGTCGGTGCGAAGAAGTGCGACAATTTACCGCATTGACCCTCTAAAAACTTTGATAAATACTGCCGGCGCGTTGGCCAACGTTCGGTGCGGGGATAAGAGAAATTTTCCGCGTTTTTAGAGATTCAAGTTAGTTTTTTAGGGTCTGTTATGAAAAATAAATTAATCAACAAAACATTGAAATTCACATTATTAGCGGTTGGCCTGACTTCGGTGCCTGCGATGGCGCATATTGGTTACGGCGGCCGTGATTTCGGGTCTTTCACCGGCACGGCGGCTGCGTCGAGTACCATCACCAATCAAGCGGCTTCAGGCTGGCACGGCTGGATCGATGGCACCGATGCCGATTGGGGTGATTCTCATCGCACACGCGCTTTCCGCTTTACGCTGGAAAATGATGCCGATGTCAAAATCTCTTTTAAAGAACAAGCTTATGTTACGCCGACTGGTGCCTCTGTCATCGCCGGCATCATGCCCGGCTTCAGCCTCTACAAAGGATTGGCGCATGTGGCGCCGTTCGCGGCCGATCATGACTTTGCGGTAGGATCGATTGCAATCCGCGATGCGGTCGGCGGTGTCGGGTTGACCGAAGGTTCATTCCGCGCGTTGACCGATTGGAGCATTACCAACGACAACAATGATCCGGCCAGTGTGTTTACCTACGTAGGCCATGCTTATGACGGCCTTGGCATCGACTACGGCACCGGTGTGATTCCCGGTGCCGATGGCTTGGCCGATCACATGGTATCGAAAGTCTTTCATTTGACGGCGGGTGATTATTCGATTTTTGTCGGCGGCACGGATTATTTAAATTCCTCAGCACCGTTCACTGCGCTAGGTATCGAAGGTATGGTTGCAGTCGTTCCGGAACCTGAAACCTACGCGATGCTGCTGGCCGGTTTAGGCTTGATCGGCTTTAGCGTCAGCCGCCGCCGGCCAGCTTGAAACCAACGCATTTGATTTGAAAAGAGCTGCGGGAAATACCGAACAGTCCGATGCATACGATGTAAATCGGACAGAATTACGGCGATACGCCGCATCAGCGAAAAAATGTGTTTTGCATGCTGCTTGAAGAAACATAGTGCTTGCATCTACGGTTCAGTATTTCCACAAGTTGTGATGCATGAGAAATTGGCCTTGCATCGTGTTCGATTTACCTCCCGGGCGCGATACGAGGCTTTTTGCATTTTTTGAAGAAGATTCCCGTTCGTAAAAGCCTCCATTGTTTTTTATTGATATCGATACTGCGATTTTCAAAGCTCGCGGCGACGATTTTTCCGGCCAACCTTTCCGATCATTCTTGCAGAATCTTAAGCCGTTAGGCACAATCAGCCCGGATTTCTCCGACCGGGAAATCCAAATGACGAAAGATGCACACCATTGAAGTGTGAGCGGTGCAATAGAGCTGCGGCATTTCAGTGTTTCTGTGACTGAGTGATTCCGTTTCGTCTCAAACAGCGAAGCATGAATCTCATTGAATTATTGGGGAATATCAGAATGAAGAAAAAAATGATGGCGTTAGCGATGGCCGGTGTCTTTGCAGCGCCGGTGGTTGCGATAGCGCAAGGAACAAATCTGACTCTGTTTGGCAGCTTGCAAGCGGAGTATGCCACCGTGAATCGCGATGGCCAAAGCAGTCAGGCGCTGATCGGCGACGACACCGGCCGCTCGAAAATGGGTGCGCATGTGACCGAAAATCTGGGCAGCGGTTTTAAAGTCAAAGCGCGCGCCGAATATGGTTTCAATACCGGCGCGGGCAATCTTGGTGGCGCGCGTGAACGCTGGGTAGCGCTCGCGGGCGATCAGTGGGGTGAAGTCAAATTTGGCCGGGTGCAATCGCCGTTCAAAGATTTTGCCGGTGGCATGACCATTGATCCGTTTGCCTATACGACCTTGCAAGCAGCCGGTAGCGGCGGCACCATGACGGCTTCAGCCAATGGATTGGGGGCCGGTGCGATGGGTTTTGTAAACAGCGCGATCCGCTATGATTCTCCGAAAGTCGACGGCTTCAGCTTTGCCGGATTGTTGATGCCGGGTGACTCCAATCGGCTGGATCCGGCAAATTTTATCGCGCCAAGCGGTGGTTTTCCTGGCAGCCAAACCAACTCCGGCGGTGAAGACGGCGAATGGGATTTCCAAGTTGCCGGCAAGTACGATACCAGCGTGCAAGGCCACTACTTCGGGGTATTTGGCGGTTATTCACGGGATAATGTCAGCACCCGTCAAAGAATTTCCCAAGGACTGACAAATAACGAACACGTATGGCGCGGCGGCGCGTCATGGAGCTGGCAAAACTTCAAATTGAACGGTCAATATGAAAATATCAACAATGCGGTTGGTGCCGCAACTTGTACCAATCAGGCGGCATTGGGCGACCCTGCAACCGGTTCGCTGGATTCGCGCGGACAATGTAATTCCGCCATGAATATGGGCGGCGACGGTAACTTATGGTTTGCGGGCGGGCAATACGACTGGGGCAATACCAGCTTTATTGCGCAAGGCGGTATGTCGCACGCGCACGCAACCGCCTTGTCGGGAAAGCGTGAAACAAGCCAGTTTACGGTGGGAATGATCCACAATTTGAGCAGCCGTTCGAGCTTATTCGGTGGCTACCAACGAGTGATGGTCGGTAGTGGCGCGTCCGATTTCTTCAGAGATATGAATATCTGGTCCGCCGGTATGCGTCATAATTTTTGAAGCAGGCTGATTCGTAAAAATAAAAAGGCGCCGTAAGGCGCTTTTTTTAAGTTTACTAACTGAATTTTTTTTGCCTGGTTAAAGAATATACTGCTTGGGTCAAGAAAGTTATATCCCGCATATTGGGATAGCAACGAATAAGGTGTCTGAATTTGACAACAACCGGCTGGAGAAACTTCAGCTTTAAAGTAGGGGTTTAAACGAATATCATGTAAATTTGAAACTGCAAGTTTTTTAGCAGAAGCTGGATCCAATCCGGATCCGGGTTTACGCAACTGGAAGGCCAAATTTTTCATTTGATTGGACTTCTCTTACTACGGGGAAAATCATCATGCTCCTGTTTCTCTTCTATGTCTTCTTGTTTCTCGTTGTAACCGCCGGTCTGATTTTGGGAATTCCTCCGATCCGCCGTTTTTTCGTGACCGGTCAGCTATTGAAGGTTTTCCGGAAAATGTTACCGCAGATTTCGCAAACCGAACAGGAGGCTTTGGATGCCGGGACGGTTTGGTGGGAGGGGGATTTATTCAGCGGTAAACCGGATTGGAAAAAAATGCTGGCTTATCCGAAACCGCAACTGACTGCGGAAGAGCAAGCGTTTCTGGATGGTCCGGTGGAAGAGTTATGCGCGATGCTGGATGAATGGAAGATTACTCACGATCTGAAGGATTTGCCGCCGGAAGTATGGCAGTTTATCAAGGATCAAGGCTTTTTCGGGTTGATCATTCCCAAGCAGTACGGCGGTTATGGTTTTTCCGCGTTGGCGCATTCGGAAGTCGTGATGAAAATCGGCTCTCGCAGCGGTACAGCGGCAGTTACCGTGATGGTGCCGAATTCGTTGGGACCGGCTGAATTGCTATTGCATTACGGGACCGATGAACAGAAACAATATTATTTGCCGCGGCTGGCCAAGGGTTTGGAAGTGCCTTGCTTTGCGTTGACCTCTCCGCATGCCGGATCGGATGCCGGGTCGATGCCGGATTTTGCGATCGTCTGCCGCAGCGAATTCGAGGGCAGACCCGATGTGCTCGGCATGCGGGTTACCTGGGAAAAACGTTATATCACGTTAGGTCCGGTCGCAACCATTTTGGGACTGGCTTTCAAATTGTATGATCCGGACCGGCTGCTTGGCGGCGAAGAGGATTTAGGGATCACGCTGGCATTAATTCCGACCCGCACACCGGGCGTTCATATCGGACGCCGGCACTATCCATTGAATGGCGCATTTCAGAACGGCCCGAACTGGGGCAAAGAGGTGTTCATTCCGATGGATTGGATTATCGGCGGACCAGAGGGCGTTGGTCAGGGTTGGAAAATGCTGATGAACTGTCTTGCTGCAGGCCGCTCGATTTCATTGCCGGCGACCAGTGTAGGGGCTGCAAAACTGGCAGCCCGCACCAGCGGCGCTTATAGCAGGGTGCGCACGCAGTTCAAAGTTCCAATCGGGTATTTTGAAGGTATCGAAGAAGCCTTGGCGCGTATTGGCGGTAATACCTACATGATGGATGCAGCTCGTGTCATGACCGCTGGCGCTGTCGATTTGGGCGAAAAGCCATCGGTGGTATCGGCGATCGTTAAGTATCATTTGACCGAGCGCGGCCGTCAGGCGATTAACGATGCGATGGATATTCACGGCGGCAAGGGAATTTGTATCGGTCCGCGCAACTATCTCGGACGGACCTATCAGCAAATTCCGGTGAGTATTACGGTTGAAGGCGCCAACATTCTGACGCGCAATATGATTATTTTCGGTCAAGGCGCGATTCGATGCCATCCGTATCTGCTAAAAGAAGTGAATGCCGCGCATGACAATAATCTCGACCGTGCCATACTGGCCTTCGACGAGGCATTGGTCGGTCATGCCCGCTTTACCCTCAGAAATATCGGCAATAGTATTGCATACGCACTTGCCGGCAAGTACATCAAGACCAATGCGCCGGACAATTGCGCGCCGGAGACGGCTGATTATTATCGTCAATTGGCGCGATTCTCCGCCAGTTTTGCTTGTATCGCCGATATCGGATTGATGTGGCTGGGAGGGTCGCTGAAACGCAGAGAGCGGTTATCCGCCCGCTTGGGGGACATTCTGAGTATGCTGTATTTGTGCTCGGCAACTCTAAAGCGATTTGAAGATGATTATCGCCCGGGTGCGGATCTGCCATTGCTGCATTGGTCGATGCAGGATGCGCTTTATCGCTTGCAGCAAGCATTGGATGAGTTTCTGACCAATTTCCCGGTGCCGACGGTTGTTGGTTGGGTGTTACGGGGATTGATGTTTCCGTTGGGTAAACGTTGTAAACCGCCAACTGATGCGCTAACGCATGAAGTAGCGAAGCTCATGATGGAGCCGGGTGCGGTGCGTGACCGGCTAACGTCCGGCATCTATCTGCCGGTAGCGGAACACGAACCGTTGGCTGATCTGGAGCAAGCCTTACAGTGCGTGATCGAATGCGGCGCCATTGAAACCAAATTGCGTCAGGCGGTTAAATCACATAAAGTGACCGAATATGGCAGCCAGCAGATTGCGCAAGCTTTGCAGCAACATATTATTACTGCGGAGGAAGCGGCGCTTCTGAATAAGCTGAACGAATTGCGCAACCGGGTTGTGAAAGTGGATGATTTTTCTCCCGATCTGGGTGTGGAAACAAAAACCGGTTCAGGTGGAGATCACACGCTTCGCAGTACCCAGAATGACCCGGTTGGCGGCAAACGCGCGGCATCGCATGAAAGTGACAGAAATTCTGAAGCTACTGATTAATCTGAAAACATTAAGCAGGCGACTGAATCTCCGGTTGCCGAAGAACAAGGGAAGCATTGAATTGTTTCAACGACAACAAGTAATCCCGGAGTGCTGTAAATATTTCTAATCCGTTGCCCGAGGTTTTATGAAATGAATGCATCGCAACAAGAGCACGACGGAATGATCGATATTATTCCGATAGAAAAAGCCAAAACCCTGGATGGTCTTTTTAATGAACGCGTGCAGCGCACTCCGGATAAACCGGCTTACCGGTATTTCAACGCGATCAGCGAAGAGTGGACGGACTATACCTGGGTGCAGATGAATCAATTCGTAGCGCGCTGGCAAGCCGCTCTGGAGAAAGAATTGCTGGTTCCCGGCGATCGTGTGGCTGTTATGATGAAGAATTCCCCGGAATGGGTGATGTTCGAACAAGCCGCACTAGGTCTTGGTTTGGTGGTTATTCCGCTGTATACCGATGACCGCGTTGAGAATGCGGCGTATGTGATCAATGATGCGGATGTTAAAGTTTTGTTGCTGGAAAATGCCCATCAATGGCAGCAATTTTTAACCATCCAGCACGAAATTACGGGATTGCAGCGAGTGATTATTCTCCGTCCGCTTGAACCGGATTGTGTCAATCCATGCGATAAGGTTCGCGTGATTGCCGCGAAGGATTGGTTAGCGGTGCAAGCCAGCGCTGTTAAACATATCCCTGCCGATCCGCACGCACTTGCGACGATTATTTACACTTCCGGAACATCCGGCCGGCCTAAGGGCGTGATGCTCAGCCATCACAATATCTTGTCGAATGCCTTAGGTTGTTTGCAGGTAATACCGGTACTGCCGGATGATTTGCTGCTTTCTTTTTTGCCGCTGTCGCATACGTTTGAGCGCACATCGGGCTATTATGTGCCAATGATGGCGGGTGCGGTCATTGCCTATGCGCGGTCGATACCCCAATTACAGGAAGATTTATTGTCGATTCGCCCGACCTTGCTGATTTCTGTGCCGCGCATCTATGAACGCGTGTTTTCGGGTATTCATGTCAAACTTGCGGAAGGCTCCGGCTTGGCGAGATGGTTGTTTAACTTTGCTGTGGATGTTGGCTATAGCCGGTTCGAATACCGGCAAGGAAGGGGGCATTGGCGCGCATCGCATTGTCTGTGGCCGCTGCTGAAGAAAGTGGTGGCCGATAAGGTATTGAATAAACTCGGTGGCCGCTTGCGGTTTGCGATGAGTGGCGGCGCTGCGTTACCTCCGCAAGTTTCACGCGTTTTTATCGGACTTGGATTGCCGATTCTGCAAGGATACGGCATGACCGAAAGCAGTCCGGTCGTTTGCGCAAACAGACTGGATGATAATGTGCCATCAAGTGTCGGATTGCCGATTCCCGGTGTGAAAGTCAGGCTGGGTGAAAACAATGCATTGCTGATTCACGGACCGAATGTGATGCTGGGATATTGGAATAATCCGGAAGCTACAAAGGCGGTCATATCTTCCGATGGCTGGCTGAACTCAGGGGATATCGCATCGATTGATGAGCAAGGGCATGTCACCATTACCGGGCGTTTGAAAGAAATCATTGTATTATCGACTGGCGAGAAAGTGCCGCCGGCCGACATGGAAGCGGCGATTTTGCGGGATCCGGTATTTGAGCAAGTCATGCTGATCGGGGAGGCGCGTTCTTATTTAAGCATTCTGGCTGTTTTAAATAGAACCCGATGGCAGGATTTTATCGCGCAACACGGTTTGGATGGGAATTTGACCGGTGATCAGCAAAGACAGCAACTGGAAGCAATTCTGCTGGAGCGGATTGCGCTGCAAACCAGCGAATTTCCAGGGTATGCCAAGATCCGGCGGGTGGCGGTCATCGATGAACCCTGGAGTGTGGAAAATGGATTGCTGACACCGACACTCAAACTGAAACGTGGAAAAGTTTTTGAGAAGCATAAGACCGCGATTGATCGATTATATGCCGGGCATTAGCAGGGTGCCGGTCCTTTTTTCCGTGCCAAACATATCGGAAATCAATTAATTGCTTCTCAGCATTAGAAAGTTTTGACCCGCTAAGCCTGACGATACGGAATACGCATCAAGGAGGCGCGGAAACACCGGAGTGAGCGCTCGATGAATGTTTTCATGCAAACAAGGAGTCTGTCATGGAGAAATTAACCGATGTCGCCGGTATCGGTCCGGCAACCGCAAAATTGCTGTCGGATCACCAAATTGAGACAGTCGCAGCGCTGGCGGCTATCACATTGGTAGCGTTACAAAAGATTCCGGGATTTGGCGGTGGCACGCGAGCTCGAGCGGTTAAGCAAGCGGCTGCGGATTGTTTGAAAGGCAAGAAACCCAGGCTGGCGGCTGCAAAAAGCGGTCAGATAAAAACTTCCGCCGCAACGGCAATCCCTAAGGCGAGCGCCGCTGGCAAATCCATAGTGATGAATGAACCTGAGCAACCAAAAGTAAAAGAAAAGAAAGCAAAGAAGGAAAAGAAAAAAGACGGTAAGAAAAACACAAAAGCAAAAGATAAAGATAAAAAAGTGAAGAACAAAAAAGATCGTAAAAAGAAAGGTAAAAACAAGAGCAAATCCTGATGTCCGGCGAGATGCGTGAATTATTCAACCGTTAATGAATATTGCTGAAATTTAATTCTTTGGGCCTGATGAAGTATCGTAACCGTGCTTGATGGGGTTTAGTAGTAATACCGCCATGATCGTATTCAAGAACTGCGATTGCGGCCGTGGTTAAAAGTTTACCGCTTTGATTGACGGCAGGCGGGTCGATCGAAAGATGGCAAAGCAATTGGTCAAGCCCGGGGTTGTGTCCTATCATAAGCAGCGTCCGGACATTCTGGCTATGACGGTCAATCAAGGTAATCAAGGTTTTCAGAGAAGCTTCGTAGATAGCAGGCTCCCAAATTACCCGGGAATGAGAGAAGTGTAATTTTTTCAGAACATGCTGACAGGTTTGCCGGGCTCGCACCGCGGGTGAGCAAACGATCCGGTCGAAGTCATAGGATTGCTGTTTTAACCATATTCCCATTTTATTGGCGGCTTTTTGCCCGCGCGCGGTTAAAGGACGGTCAAAATCCGTACAATGTTCACCAGTCCAATCCGATTTGGCGTGGCGCATCAAAATCAATCTACTTTTCATTTGTTTGCAGATGTTAAGCTTTAATCAATCTTTTTATCGGTATTGAGAAAACACTTGTCATGGATGAATCCTACGCAGCTATTGATTTAGGTTCCAACAGTTTTCATATGATCGTTGCTAATCTTATCGACGGTCAGTTGCAGGTTATTGATCGAATGAAGGAAATGGTCAGATTGGCAGCGGGGTTAAACGACCGGCAGGAATTGTCGAAGGAATCCATGCAGCAGGCGCTGGAGTGTTTGCAACGTTTCGGTCAACGCATCCGCCAAGTCCCGCATTTGAATGTCCGTGCCGTGGGGACCAATACCCTGCGTCAAGCAAGGAACGGCGCCGAATTTTTGACAAAAGCCCATGCGGCGTTGGGTCATCCGATTGAGATCATCGCGGGACGTGAAGAAGCGCGACTGATTTACTCGGGGGTCGCGCACAGCTTGTATGATGAAACACATAAACGATTAGTAATCGATATTGGCGGCGGCAGTACGGAATTGATCATCGGCCGGGGGTTCGATACATTCTATACCGAAAGTCTGTATATGGGCTGCGTGAACGTGGGTCAGCGCTTTTTTGCGGACGGTAAGATCAAGGCAAAACGGATGCGCAAGGCCATATTGTTTGCGATGCAGGAACTGGAATCGCTGGAATCCGCCTACAAGAAGATGGGCTGGGATTATGCATTGGGTTCATCCGGCACGATCATTTCCATCGGTGAAGTATTGCGAGCGCAAGGCTGGTGTAACACAGGTATTACAGCGGCTGGATTGACGCACTTGATGGAAAGTTTGATTGCGATTGGCGACAGTGCGGCGATCGATTTCACCGGTTTGTCGGATCGCAGAAAACCGGTATTTGCAAGTGGTATAGCAATATTGGCCGGTATTTTTGAAGCCTTGAAACTGGACAAGATGGACATCTCGGAAGGCGCCTTACGTGAAGGTTTGCTATACGATTTGATTGGCCGTGTGCATGACGAAGATATCCGGGATAAAACCGTTTTAGCAGTCGCTCAGCGTTACGGTGTCGATATGGAGCAAGCTCAGCGGATAAAAGAAACTGCTGAGAATTTTTTTATTCAAGTCAGCGATGATTGGAAACTGGATAAAAAAGCAGATTTAAAATTGTTGTCGTGGGGCGCGTTGATTCACGAGATCGGGCTTTCTGTCGCGCACAATCAATACCACCGGCATGGCGCATATCTAACAGCCAATTCCGATCTGGCCGGTTTTTCCCATCAAGAGCAAATGAAGTTGGCTATGCTGGTTCGCAGCCATCGGCGCAAATTTCCGCAGGAGGAATTTGAGCCGATTCCTCCTGCAATGCGTGTCGCTTTGGTAAGGCTCTGTATCTTGTTGCGTCTCGCGGTGGTCTTGCACCGGAGCCGGTCCAATGTCAGTTTGCCGGATATTCATATTAACGTGGATGGTAACAACGTCATATTGCGTTTTCCATCCAGGTGGCTTGATCAGCATCCGCTCACCTTGGTTGATTTGTCAACTGAACAAGTTTTCTTGCAGATTGCGGATTTCAAATTAGTATTTGACTAAGAATCGATCAGCACTGCAATCGATTGGTCATCACGCGATAACCGTTTATAATTCACTCCCGAATCCATTTACCCAAGCCGATCGATAGCAGTTTTTCCCAAACTATTACCCTTTCCTGCGGAATGAATCCAAAACTAAATTTATTGCAACCGTATCCTTTCCAGAAATTGCGCCAGCTGCTGGATGGAGTAACCCGGAATACCAAACTCACCCCGGTTGAATTGCAAATTGGCGAACCCAAGCACCCAACACCGGATTTCATATGCCGTGCTTTGGCCGATAGTATGGATGGATTGTCGGTCTATCCATCCACATTGGGGGTATTCGCGCTTCGAAATACCATAGCGGAATGGATAAAGCGGCGCTTCAACTTGACGGAAATCAATCCGGATACTGAGATCATTCCTGTCAATGGCAGCCGCGAAGCGTTATTTTCCTTTGCGCAAGCAGTCATCAACACCGATGATGTTCGCCCGGTCGTGGTCTGTCCGAATCCGTTTTATCAAATCTACGAAGGCGCTGCATATCTTGCAGGCGCTACGCCACATTTTCTTAATACTCTGCCGGAGAATCACTATCAACTCGATTTTTCACAATTGAGTGCTGATGTATGGTCGAGAACTCAGCTCATGTACGTGTGTTCTCCCAATAATCCGACCGGAAGTGTGATGACGCTGGATGAATGGCAAAAAGTTTTTGCGCTGTCGGATCAATATGGATTTGTGGTGGCCGCAGATGAATGTTATTCGGAAATATATTTTGACGAAACGAACCCGCCACTGGGTGCATTGGACGCCGCCAATCGATTGGGACGCAAGGGTTTTCCGCGGCTTGTCGTGTTTAACAGCTTGTCGAAGCGTTCTAATGTACCGGGCCTGCGATCCGGTTTTGCCGCGGGTGATGCCGGACTGTTGGCGAAATTTTTGTTGTATCGAACTTACCACGGCAGCGCAATGAACCCGGCTGTGCAAGCCGCTAGTGCAGCGGCTTGGCGTGATGAAACGCATGTGATGGAGAATCGGCGTTTATATGCTGAAAAATTTTCAACCGCAATTTCGTTATTATCGGCTGCGGCGAATGTGCAGAAACCGGATGCCGGTTTTTATTTGTGGCTTAAAACGCCGGTCAGCGATACCGAATTCACCAAGCGGCTTTATCGCGATTATAATGTGACGGTGTTACCCGGTAGCTATCTTGCACGCGATGCGCATGACACGAACCCGGGTAAAAATTATGTGCGGATTGCACTGGTCGCTTCACCGCAGGAATGCGCGGAAGCAATGGGCCGGATCAAGGATTTATTGACACGTTTGGCTTAAATGGCCTGAATTTAAACAACTAAGGAATGATATGAGTGAATTGCAAACCATCATTGAAGAAGCTTTTGATCGCCGGGCTGAGATTACGCCGCGCAATGTCGATGCCAGTTTAAAGGAGGCGATTGCGCAAGTGTTGTCGATGCTGGATAACGGAAAACTTCGCGTGGCGGAAAAAATCGCAGATAACTGGGTGACACATCAGTGGATCAAGAAAGCGGTCTTGTTGTCATTCCGGATTGAGGATAATAGTTTTATTAAAGGCGGTTTTTCGAATTATTACGATAAAGTGCCTTCCAAGTTTGCAGATTATAGTTCCAGAGATTTCCGTGATGGCGGTTTTCGCGTTGTGCCGCCCGCTGCGGTAAGAAAAGGCGCTTTCATCGCTAGCAATGTTGTACTGATGCCATCTTACGTCAATATTGGCGCATATGTCGATGAAGGCACCATGGTCGATACTTGGGCAACGGTCGGTTCGTGCGCGCAAATCGGCAAGAATGTGCACTTATCCGGCGGTGTTGGCATCGGTGGTGTGCTCGAACCGGTTCAGGCCAATCCGACGATTATCGAAGATAACTGCTTTATCGGTGCGCGTTCTGAGATTGTGGAAGGTGTCATTGTCGGCGAAAACTCGGTGATTTCAATGGGCGTGTATATTGGTCAAAGCACTAAAATTTATAACCGCGAGACCGGAGAAGTTTTATACGGACGCATACCGCCGGGTTCGGTTGTCGTGTCGGGCAACTTGCCCGCAGAAAACGGCAAGTATAGTTTATATTGTGCGGTGATCGTCAAGCAGGTTGATGCTAAAACTCGTTCAAAAACAGGAATTAATGAATTATTGCGCGGGATATAATCGAATTTCGCGCGAGAGACTAAGAATCCCCGGAAGGGGATTCTTAGTAGCAGTTATCGAATTGAAATTTGATTGTCGACTTTCTTCACACCATCCGCGATCCACGCGTGCATGTTGATGCGGGTGACTTGATTCTCATTGGCAGCGGTTCCAGATAAAATCACGTTACCGTCTTTAACTTTGATATCGATATTGATTCCGCGTAAATCAGGGTCTGTTTGCACCGCTTGCGAGATGCGCGCATAAATGGTCGAGTCATCAAAAACAGCGCCTGCCGGTGGCGCAACCCATGATGGGTGGGTTTTTTCCGCATAATTCTCACAACCGCTCAGTACCATCGTACTGAAGAGTATAAGAGTGAATATCAATAGTTGATGTTTGTTATACATGATAATTCTTCCCTTTGTAATTTTAATGTTTGTGATTAGTAGTTTAAAGATAAATTTACAATTTCTATTGTTTATTGATTGAGTTTTGTGCAGCTTGTGCCAAATCATAACTCTTCCGCTCATTAACCGACAAGCAGACATATTTATTTTTCCTCCAACACAACTTTTAAGTCAGGCTCAGATGAGCCGGAATGGTGGAATTCAATAAATTGTTGATTTTAATTGTTAGATTAGTTTCCAAACAATCGAATTCAAATAGCTTGTCCGTGGTTCTCATGTTTCTTAACCAAGTCAGTTGACGCTTAGCCAACTGGCGAGTAGCAGCGATTCCCATATCCAATAACGCTTTGTTGTCAATAACATTATCCAAATAAAGACAAGCTTGGCGATAACCGACGCAGCGCATTGACGGGGACTCGATATTCAAATCCGGAAATTGTTGCCGGATCAGTTGAACTTCATCAATCAATCCGCGATTCAGCATTGTTTCAAAACGCTTGGCTATTCTTTGGTGCAATTCGCTACGATCACTAGGAAGGAGAGCAATGCGGATCACTTGAAACGGGAAATCTGCTTGATGGCGGGATTGTAAAATGCTCGACATGGGCTGTTTAGTCAGATAACAAACTTCAAGTGCGCGTTGAATTCGCTGGCTGTCCGTTGGTTTGATTCGTATTGCAGTTTCTTTGTCGATTTCAGAGAGTTTGTGATGCATGACAGGCCAGCCAACTTTTTTGGCCATTTCTTCCAAGCCTTGACGAAGTTCTTTATTTGCCGGCGGCAAAACTGAAAGACCATCTTGCAGTGCACGGAAATAAAGCATGGTTCCACCGACGAGTAAAGGAATCTTATTGCGTTGACAGATCTCATTCATGATCTTCAAAGCATCTTGTCGAAATTTCGCAGCAGAATAACTTTGATCCGGATCGATGAGATTGATGAGATGATGGGGAGTTCTGACTAACGTTTCTGGTTCAGGTTTTGCCGTTCCGATATCCATGTATCGATATACTTGCGCGGAATCAACACTGATAATTTCGACCGGAAAATTTTCAGCAATATCCAAGGCTATTTGACTTTTCCCGCTTGCAGTAGGGCCTAGCAAAAAAATCACCGGTGGGAAATTTTCTGATGGGAGCATTGTTGATATTCGCTTAGGAATAAATTTAGAGTTAGTGTTGTCCAATCATTTGCCGAAGCGCTAAAGATAATACGAATTGTATAATGAAATAGCCATTGGACAATCAGCGAAACTCGGCTAAACTTCAAATTAAATTAACTGTTATGGGAATTACCATTGAAAATCTTCGCCATTACTTTATTTGTAATCATAATTTATAATCTGGGTTCAGCGCTATATTACATGTTTAAGGATCAGGGGCATTCGACTCGCATGGTCCGGTCGCTAAGTATCCGTATCGGATTGTCACTTTTTCTTTTTATTGTAATGATGATATCAACCCGGTTGGAAATGCTGGACGAGTAAAAAGCAGTTTTACTTTTTCAATTCAATCCAGCGCATTCCGCAACTGAATGGGGTTACAGAAGCTTTTCAAAGATGTCGTGATCATTGGAGCGGGTGCCGCCGGAATGATGTGCGCGATCGAAGCTGGCAAGCGCGGGCGCCGTGTATTGTTGATGGATCATGCCCGCAAAATTGGCGAAAAAATCCGCATATCGGGCGGCGGGCACTGCAACTTCACAAACCGTTATGTTAAACCGGAAAACTATATTTCCAGCAATCCGGATTTTTGCCGCTCAGCACTGGCACGCTATACACCGCAAGATTTCATTGCCCTGATCAAGAAACACGGGATCCGTTATCATGAAAAAAAATTAGGGCAGTTGTTTTGTGATGGCAGCTCGCAACAAATTATCGATTTATTGAAAATTGAGTGCGATTCTGCCGGTGTTGATTGGCAAATGCCGTCAAAAGTACAGAAGATAGCGTATCTTGCTACCCAAAATGAGCAGGATCATGTCGATCGTAAGTTCAGTATTACAACGGAAACGAGCTGCATTGAGACCGATTCGCTTGTTGTTGCGACAGGTGGTTTGTCAATACCGCAGATTGGTGCAAGTGCCTTTGGTTACAAAATTGCTGAACAATTTGGTATTCCTGTTATTTCTTTACGACCCGCATTGGTAGGATTAATTTTTGCAGATGGGGATTTTGCAGAATTTAAAAATATATCAGGCATGAGCATTGATGCTGAAGTCAGTTGCGATTGTGCGTCTTTTCGTGAAAATATTTTATTCACGCATCGTGGTTTAAGTGGTCCGGCTATTCTACAGATATCTTCCTATTGGCGCCCAGGTCGGACACTTCACGTGAATCTATTGCCTGATCAGGATTTGCAACAATCATTTTCCGAATTTCGCAAACTCTCTACCACTTTACCTAATTTTTTAGCGTGTTATCTCCCCAAACGTTTTGTCAAAATTTGGTGTTCAAAATTTTTTCCTGACATGTTAATTTCTTCACGTTCGTTGAGTGAATATCGAGACAGAGAATTGCAGTGCATCATCGAAAAGCTTCACAAATGGTCGATTATACCAATTGGAACAGTTGGTTACAAAAAAGCAGAAGTTACGGCTGGCGGTATTGATACTTGTGAGTTATCTTCAAAAACAATGGAATGCAAACGTGTGCCTGGATTGTACTTTATTGGTGAAGTGGTTGATGTTACGGGACACTTAGGGGGATATAATTTTCACTGGGCTTGGTCATCCGGTTATGCGGCGGGTCAATTTGTCTGAGTTTTCCTGCTGGTTTTAAGGTTTAGTGAGTGCTATTTTGTGGTTGAGCGGTAGCAGTACACGCTGAGATCAGATCGCTTATGGCATTAGATATTCTATTGTGTAGAAAGGGGAAAATGGATATATTTGTGGGAAATCCTTGATGATGAGGGGGTAATTTTATGACAAATGACTTGACTTTGGACCCCAAGGTCGACTAGCCTGAGAGGCGTAGCTAAATTAGAGGGGAAGTAGAGTTTAATTTAGCTGCCGAAATTTTAAGCAGTACTAATTAATTAGTATTAGAAGCAGTAGAAGAAAAGAGAAGTAGTTTTGATTAACAGATAGGAGGTAGAAAGATGGCAACAACGTATGGCACAACGAGTAGCGCGTCGAGCGCGAGCTATGACATGTCGCTGTGGTACGACTCGAAGTACTACAAACTGGGCATGGGCACCATGCTGCTGGTAGCGATATTCTGGATCTGGTACCAAAGGACATTTGCGTATTCACACGGAATGGACTCGATGGAACCGGAATTTGACAAAGTATGGATGGGACTGTGGCGGGTACACATGACCCTGATGCCTTTGTTTGCATTGGTAACCTGGGGCTGGATACTGAAGACCCGTGACACCAAAGAGCAATTGGACAACCTGGACACCAAATTGGAAATCAAACGTTATTTCTACTGGATGATGTGGCTGGGTGTTTACTTGTTTGGTGTTTACTGGGGCGGCAGCTTCTTCACCGAACAAGATGCAAGCTGGCACCAAGTAATTATTCGTGACACCAGCTTCACGCCAAGTCACGTGGTAGTGTTCTACGGCTCATTCCCGATGTACATCGTATGTGGTGTAGCATCCTACCTGTACGCGATGACCCGTCTGCCACTGTACAGCCGCGGCACATCATTCCCGCTGGTAATGGCGATTGCAGGCCCATTGATGATTCTGCCGAACGTTGGTTTGAACGAATGGGGTCATGCATTCTGGTTCATGGAAGAACTGTTTAGCGCGCCATTGCACTGGGGCTTTGTAATTCTGGGCTGGGCAGGCTTGTTCTCGGGCGGTATTGCAGCACAAATCGTCACCCGTTACTCAAACCTGACTGACGTAACCTGGAACGGTGCAAGCCGCGAAATTCTGAACAACAGAATTGTTCCTTAATTTCTGAGTAAGAATGTCACACCTGCAAGCCAGGTGTGACAGAAGAAATTAAGTAACGAAGAGAAAAGATGAAAACGGGCTAAGGCAGGCGATGTAAAAGGAAGTAAAGGGAATCGTCGAGTTTTCATATTTAATATCACACGAAATGAAGAAGGGAGGGTCTAGTGAGTAGAACAGACGAAATTTTAGCAGCGGCAAAGATGCCGCCAGAAGCGATCAGGATGTCCAGATATATCGACGCGGTATATTTTCCGATCCTGTGCATCTTGTTGGTAGGAACATTCCACATGCACTTCATGCTGTTGGCAGGTGACTGGGATTTCTGGCTTGACTGGAAAGACCGTCAATGGTGGCCGGTAGTAACACCGATCGTAGGCGTTATGTATTGCGCGGCACTGCAATATTACCTGTGGGTAAACTACCGTTTATCCTACGGTGCGACACTGTGTATCGTATGCCTGTTAGTCGGAGAATGGCTGACCCGTTACTGGGGATTCTACTGGTGGTCACACTACCCGTTGAATTTTGTACTGCCATCAACGATGATACCTGGCGCATTGATGCTGGATACCATATTGCTGCTGACCGGTAACTGGCTGATCACGGCACTGTTGGGTGGTGGATTCTGGGGATTATTCTTCTATCCTGGCAACTGGCCGATTTTTGGACCGACCCACTTACCGCTGGTAGTAGAAGGCGTACTGTTATCAGTAGCTGACTACACAGGCTTCTTATATGTACGTACCGGTACACCGGAATATGTACGCCTGATTGAACAAGGCTCACTGCGTACCTTTGGTGGTCACACCACGGTTATTGCGGCATTCTTCTCAGCGTTTGTATCGATGTTGATGTACTGCGTATGGTGGTACTTTGGCAAGATCTACTGCACCGCATTCTTCTATGTTAAAGGAGAAAGAGGACGCATCTCTATGAAGAACGACGTAACCGCATTTGGTGAAAAAGGCTTTGCACAGGGGATTAGATAATGAATATAAGAAGCATATTTAAGCTGGGCGTATTAGGCCTGTATGGAGCGGCAATAGGAGCGGCCTCACTGGCACTGACACTGACAGTAGATGTTCAGACAGCGGCGGCGCACGGTGAACGTTCGCAAGAACCGTTCCTTCGTATGCGTACGATTCAATGGTACGACCTGAAATGGCAACCGAAAGTCACCAAAGTGAACGACATTGCAACGATTACCGGTAAATTTCACTTGGCGGAAGACTGGCCACGTGCGGTAGGCAAGCCGGAACGCGCATTCTTCAACGTAGGTAGCCCGAGCCCGGTGTTTGTACGTTTAAGCACCAAATTGAATGGCGAACCGACGTTTATTTCTGGACCGTTGCAAATTGGCCGTGACTATGAATTTGAAGTCAGACTGAAAGCAAGGATTCCAGGACGCCATCACATGCATGCGATGGTAAACGTCAAAGAAGCGGGCCCGATCGCAGGACCGGCATCGTGGATGAACATCTCAGGCAACTGGGATGACTTCACCAACCCGGTAACCACTTTGACAGGCAAAACCATTGATCTGGAGACATTTAACTTCAGTAATGGCGTGTTCTGGCACTTGGTATGGTTAGGCTTAGGCTGCTTCTGGATTGGCTACTATGTAGCACGTCCGATGTTCCTGCCGCGTAGCCGTGTACTATTAGCATACGGTGATGAACTGCTGCTGGATCCAATGGATCGCAAAGTAGGCATGGCAGTAGCGATCCTGACCTGTGCACTAGTATGGGGCGGCTATCGTTATACCGAAAGCGTCCATCCATACACAGTACCGATTCAAGCGGGTGAATCGAAAGTAGAACCGATGCCGATTGCACCGAATCCGGTTGCGATCAAGGTAACGCATGCTAACTACGACGTACCTGGACGTGCTCTGCGTGTAACGATGGAAATCACCAACAACGGTGACTCGGCAGTTAACATTGGCGAGTTCACGACAGCGGGTGTCCGTTTTGTAAACGACTTGGGACGCAAATATCTGGATCCTGACTATCCACGCGAACTGGTAGCGACTGGTTTGACGATGGAAGATGAAAGAGGGATTGAACCAGGAGAAACCCGGGAAGTTAAGATGGAAGCCAAAGACGCGTTGTGGGAAGTACAACGTTTGATGGCGCTGTTGGGTGACCCGGAAAGCCGCTTTGGTGGTTTGTTGATGACATGGGATGACGAAGGCAATCGTTATATTAACAGTATTGCTGGCGCAGTAATTCCAGTCTTTACCAAGCTATAAGATAGAGCGAGTCTGAACACCGGTACACCACTGTCGCAAGACAGCCGGTGTACCGGTTTTTTTTTATATCGCAATGCAATCAACCGAGTTTACGTCATGTCGTCCATATGATAACTTACTGGATTATTTCAAAATTAACATGGTTATAGTGCTTGTGAATGCAAGTTTTATATCTCTAATTTTCTTCTGATTCGTCAAATTTTCTTGTCTAACCGTAATCCGCAATCAAAAAATCGCAATAATGCACGAAGATACAAAAATGCACGGCTTAAAGACCAAAGGTTTGAGAAAGGGAGCCGTTTCTAATTCGGCAGCCGTGACAATCGGTTTGGCGGCTACAGCTCCTGCCTATTCGCTCACGGGAGCGCTGGGACACGGTGCTTCTGAAATTGGCTATCAATTGCCGATCATATTCATATTGTCAGTAATACCCATGTTCTTTGTTGCGCTATCCTATAAACATCTCACTTCTTCCGCACCAGATTCAGGTACAGTATTTACTTGGGGCTCCAAGGCGATTGGGCCGCGTTTTGGCTGGTTTGGCGGTTGGTCTCTACTACTTGCAAGTATTTTGGCTGGGGTTGCTGCAACTCAAATAATTGTCAATTCCATAGTGATTATTTTAGATATGACAGAGCCATCGCTATGGCTTCGCTCCGGTGTCGCAATATTATTTATCGTGAGCTCAACTTACTTGACTGCATTGGGTGTCGAAGAATCTGCACGAACTACCATGATATTGACCATTACGCAATATGGCGGACTGATTGCATTGGCAGCTGTTCTTTTTTTACAGATATCCCAGGGTAATGCTGCCGTTACTGCCGAACCACTTTCTCTCGATTGGTTTAATCCATTTGCAATTCCTTCATTTGATACTTTTTTGAATGGATTTCTAGTCGCGTTATTCATTTTTTGGGGATTCGATGCTGCATTGGCAATGTCTGAAGAAACCCAAGGCAGCGCGGAACAAGCCGGCAGAAGCGGTATCATTGCTATGGCAATTACAGTAATGACTTATGTAATTTTCTCTATTGCTGCACTGGCTTATGCGGGGGTTGATAGTGGCGATGCTTCCAGTCTGACTTTCAAAGACAATATAGATTCAATACTGACAATGCTTGCGATGCAGATAATCGGCTCTCATGGCGCTCTCATTGCCGCGATTATCATTGCACTATCGGCTTTCTCTGCAACAATATCGACCATAATGCCGGCAGCGCGGGCGGCGCTGGCAATGGCCACTTATCGCGCGCTTCCTCAACGGTTTTCTTCAATTAATGCGACTACCAGGACACCAAAGTTTGCAACATGGACGATCGGCGCAATGACACTTGTTATATATATCGTTTTAACTGCAATCAGTGAATCGGTTGTTAAAGACACAATCCAGAGTGTTAGTATTGCTGTGTGCACCTACTATATTGTCGCTGCGCTATCTTGTGTGTTGTATTTTCATCGTACTGCATTTAATCATTGGAGTACTGCTTTATCGCAAATTATTCTTCCTGCAACTGCAGTTGTTATATTGTTTGTGGTCAGTGTGTTGCAAGCATGGAATATGATGGATCCAACCTATGGTTCAAGTGGATCGATTGGTGGAGTTGGGGCTGTATTTTTGATAGGGGTCGCGACGCTGCTATGCGGCGTCCCATTAATGATTTTATGGAATCTTTTTGAGCCTCGTTTCTTCCGGGGGGAAACATTGCCATTGGAAAGAGCCCACATGGTCCCAGATGCCGAGGATAACAGAGTTCAGCAGTAGTCAGGAATGACGAAGCTGCTGTGACGCTTGAACTATTAACCAACGTGTGAAAGTGAAGAGAGCCTAATCGCTGGTTAGATTGCTTTGTCTTTTTCAAGTGGAAAAGCAGCATCACGCCATGCTTTAATGCCGCCTTTCATCGATGCAACATTTCGATAACCCATTTGCTGTAATGCATCCGCCGCTAATACGGAACGATAACCACCACCGCAATACAAAACTATCGATACATTTCTATCGGGAACAACCGATTCGATGTCTCGTTCAAGTATTCCTTTCCCGAGGTGACGTGCACCGGCCGCATGGTCAATCCAATATTCATGATCTTCGCGGACGTCAATGAAATAAAATTTTTCTCCCTGAGCGATGCGGACTTGCACTTCTTCCGCTGTGCATTCTTTAATCCGCTCCTTTACTTGCTCTACTAGCTTTAAGAATCCTGGATTGTGATGCATTTATGATCTTGGTAGTATTAAATGATTGGTGCTGTTGAGAGGAGTCGAACCTCCGACCTACTGATTACGAATACTAAAGCCCATATATACCTACTGATTAATTAATATTAATGTAAATATATATAACAATATGTTATGATTAATGTCACATTAACGGGGTTACATAGAAATTAACCGTATTTCACTTACACTGTAACCCCGGTGTAACCCCAGTGAGGTTAATATGGAAAATAGAATCAATTTCACCAAGGCAGCTATTGACGCATTGCCTATACCTGAATCTGGCAAGCGCAGCACCTATCACGATATAAAAACTTCCGGCTTGCAGCTTCGCATCACTTCCACTGGCGTAAAAACCTTTAGCGTATACAGGCGTATCAAACGTGGTGATCCTGAGCGTATAACGCTTGGCCGTTATCCTGACATGACCGTAGAACAGGCAAGACGGGAAGCCGTAAGAATAGCCTCCGATATTGCAGAAGGCAAAAACCCCGCCGAGGTCAAACGCGGTCATAAAGCAGAATTAACTTTCTCTGATTTATTTGGCGATTATATGGAACGTCACTCCAAGCCAAAGAAAAAAACATGGGCAGAAGATCAGGCACAATTCAGGCTGTACCTTGAAAAGCCATTAGGCAAAAAAAAGCTATCAACCATTGACCGTAAAAGTATTGCACAGATACATAGCAGCATCACAAAAGCGGGATATGCGCCCACTGCAAATCGAGTAAAAGCATTGCTTTCCAGCGTTTTTGGATGGGCAATCACAGTAGGATTATGTGAATCGAATCCAGTTATCGGGATTAAATCAAACAAGGAAAATCAGCGTGACCGTTTCCTGCAATCCGATGAACTGCCAAGATTCTTTGAATCACTCGCAAAAGAACCCAATTCAACGATTAGGGATTACATACTGATTAGCCTGTTAACCGGTGCAAGGCGTAGTAATGTTTTATCTATGCGCTGGCAGGACATCAGCTTAGAGCGGGCGGAATGGCGTATTCCCATGACAAAAAACGGAACACCGCAAACAGTAGCACTGTCACCCGAAGCCATAGAGATATTACAGAACAGAAAACCATCGGATGATGCTGTATTTGTTTTTCCTGGAAGTGGCATGACTGGGCATCTAATGGAGCCAAAAAAGGGCTGGAAACGAATCCTAGAGCGTGCAGGAATAGACAACCTACGCATTCATGATCTAAGGCGAACGCTGGGAAGCTGGCAAGCCAAAACCGGCGCATCATTAGCGATTATCGGAAAATCACTCAATCATAAGAGCCAGAACACAACCGCTATTTATGCCCGACTCGATCTTGACCCGGTAAGAGATTCAGTCAATAAGGCAACTAGCGCGATGTTAACAGCTGCGGGATTAAAGGATAATGCAGAGGTAGTGAAGCTAAAGAAAGGTTAATAAATACCTCATAAGGAGCATAATGCTTAAGAGATATTACAGTATTGAAGAAGCGGCGGAGTTTCTAACTTCAGAACATGGACAGAGAATAACTCACAAGGATGTGCTGACACTTGCAAGGCATGGCGATATTCGCTTATGTACATGGTTTGATGGGCGAGTTGATTTATGTATTTGCTATGACCATCCCGAGCATCCAACAGTTGACTGGGAGGACACTTTTTCGTTCAAAGGATATGTCCAAATACCTAGAGACAAGATTGCGCCAAATGGTGGCGAGATTACATTTTCACCAAAAAATTCTATTGAAATAATAACATACGATGGCCCTCCATTGGCAGAAGTTGTGTATCCATATGGTTTTAGTTGGTGGGTTGAAACTAATTGCGACAATGCCGATATACCTGCACAAGATTTATTGAATCTTAGATCAAAGAAAGTAGAGTTAGAAAAACCACTCGCTACCACCGAACGTAATACTTTGTTAACTATCATCGGCCTTATGGCGAAAAATGGCTATGGGGATGATCTAAGCCAACCATATCAATTAGCCAAGAAAATTCAGGAAGCCGCCGAACTGCAAGGTATCAAAATAAGTGATGACACCATAGCCAAAAAACTCAAAGAGGCTAAAAAAATTTTAGTTGAAGAATCCGAATAAAATCAAATCTGATTATCCGAAATCGGATTGCTGAAATCCGAGTTAGGACAAAGCATTAAAACCATAATCTAGACTTTCTCATGTGTGCTGAGATTTTTTCAGCATTAATCAAACATGAGGAAGTTTTATTATGCAAACGCATTCTGCTGTAACAGCAATTCTTAAAAATCAATCTACCGATCCACTACTAACCCCACCAGAGGCAGCCGCGTATATCGGCGTAACCGAAAATACACTCAGCGTTTGGCGGTGTGTTGGGCGCTATAACATCCCATTTGTGAAAGTTGGGCGGCTTGTTAAATATCGCAAATCTGCGCTTGATGCTTTTATTGATCGACGCACGCACGGCGGGGAGGTGTAGTCTCATGCATACAAATGAAAATGCCCGCTTGCAGACAGATGCTAATACAACATTTGCCTTGAGTAACGCATATAGCGCTCTTGAAATAGTTGAACAAGCCCAAAGCGACATGCAATCCAAAGGAATAACGCCACCGGATCAGTTGGTTGTGGATGATAAAATTCATAGGTTTGGTAAAAACAAATCCTGCTGGTACGTGTTTCATGGTGATGGCATTCCAGCGGGTGCTTTTGGCGATTGGAGAACAGGCGAAACATATACATGGTGCATGAACATTGGACGGGAGCTAACACAAACCGAAAAGATTGAAAACCATGAAAGAATGGCAGAAATGCATCGTAAACGCGATGCTGAAAAAGCCAGAATCCACCAAGAAGCCAAGATTAAAGCCAACAAAATATGGGGTGAAGCAACACCAGTAACGGAACACCCATATTTGACGCATAAGGACATAAAGGCAAATGGCATTAAGGTGTATAAGGGGAGTTTAATAATACCGCTTTATAACGAAACCGGTGAAATTTGCTCGCTGCAATATATTGATGCTGATGGTCATAAGAAATTCATGCCCGATGGGCAGGTGAAAGATTGCTACTTCCGTATTGGGAAACCAAGAGACTTTGCGTGCATTGCTGAAGGATTCGCCACTGCCGCAAGTATTCATGAAGCGACTGGTTATGCTGTCATTGTGGCATTCAATGCCGGTAAGTTAGTTGATGCTGCGAAATTTGCTCACAATAAATTTCCAGATATAAAAATAATTATCTGTGCAGATGATGACTATCAAACTGAAGGAAATCCAGGACTTACAAAAGCCAAAGAAGCCGCTAAATCAGTAAATGGTTATGTAGCTATTCCAGACTTTGGAGATAACAGGCCGAACGGTTTTAAAGACTTTAATGATTTATACCAATCTCATGGCATTGACGCTGTAAAGCACTGCCTAGATAAAATCACAAAGCCTCGAATATTACCTGAGCCGCTACCCGACATGCCCAATGTAATGCCTTTTGACTTTCAATATTTGCCCGGCATGGCACGGGGATATACCAATGATATCGCTCAACGAATGCAGTGCCCGCCTGATTATTTAGCTGTCACAGTTTATGTAATGTTAGCTGCTGTCATTGGACGCAAATTAGGTATCCGACCTATGAAATATGATGACTGGACGGTTACCCCAAATTTATGGGCTGCGAGTATTGGAAATTCAGGCACTCTTAAAAGCCCTGCACAGGCTGCTGCATTAGCACCTATTAAGAAATTGGCTGCTGATGCATATGAGAGATATGCGAAAGATCAAGCTGACTTTAATGCCGCTGCTTCACTTGCTGATATTAAAGAATCAGCTAATAAGTCAGCAGCTAGACAAAAATTAAAACAAGACCCTAATGCCGATGTATCAGAATTAATTAAGCCCGTCGAAATCGAGGGCACGCCATTTTTAAAGCGATACATAACAAACAACAGCACCTATGAAGCACTGGGTGACTTGCTCATAGAAAACCCTAATGGCTTATTAATCGAATCAGATGAGCTCATAGGCTTACTAAAGCAGCTTGATAGCAATGGACAGGAAGCTGCTAGAGCGTTTTATCTAACGGCTGCTGATGGTGATAAGGGTTATACATTTGACCGCATAGGGCGCGGCAAAGCGTTGCATGTGCCAGCACTTTGCATATCAATCATTGGCGGTATACAGCCGGGCGTGTTAAATCAATATGTACGTGATGCAGTAGGCGGCGGCGCTGGTGCAGATGGCTTATTACAGCGTTTCAGCTTAATGGTTTATCCTGATATTTCCAAAAACTGGAAAGAAGTAGATCGTTATCCAGATGTTGGTGTTAAAGACACTATGCACCAGTTGATTGATAAGCTAGACAATCTAAATCTGTTTGAGATTGGTGCAGAATCGGATGAATACTGCAAAATGCCATTCTTGCATTTTGACAATCAAGCACAGGCATTATTTTATGAATGGCGTAGGAATCTTGAAAGTCGATTGCGTTCAGGTGAAGAACATGAGTCGTTTGTATCGCACCTTTCCAAATATAGAAAGTTAGTACCCTCACTCGCATTAATCAATCACTTGTGTGATCAAGGCTATGGAGCAGTTGATGAAAAATCGTTGCTTCGTGCTATTGCTTATGCTGAATATTTAGAAAGTCATGCACGGCGCGTGTATAGCTTTGCAGCCAGACCGAATATTGATGCAGCCAAAAACCTTTTGAAACGGTTATCAGCAAACAAGCCTGATAAGCCTTTTACAGCGCGGGAAATATACCGAAAAGGCTGGACAGGATTAGAAACGCCCGCCAAAGCACAGGGTGCAATTGATCTGCTAGTTGATTATTGCCACTTGTTTGAATCGGAAATAATAACAGGTGGCAGACCTACTAAAATTTACACCTTGAATGAGGTGAAGGAATGAATTATTTATCAAAGCTGAAACAACTCGAAAGAGATGAAAATTTTAATAATACCCCATCGAATGAACTGCCAAAACCGCCAAAAGCCCCTTCTGTCAGTTTTGGCAGTGCGAATAAGGGGAATATTGAAAAAAATATTTGTGCAATCACAGATTTGAAGCCTGAATACAGACGGCAAAAGGTATTAACGATGCTGGCAGAGCAACCAGATTCACAGCGGGCATTTATTACCGATTTAGAAAGTGATCCTGATAATGCGATTTTGAGCATGGCAATTCGCAACGTGGCAACCTTTGAAATGATCATACCGCGAGAAAAATATGATGCATTCTTGCTATTGGAATTAATTCAGAAAGCACAGATTCAATAAGGTAATAAGTCAGAATCAATTCATAGGGATTAAATATGACTGAAAGAAATAAAGCCAAGGCATCTTCAAAGCAAAATGCACAAAAACTCACAATCATGAAGGAAGAAGGCAAGAGTGAAATACGTCAGCTAACAGAAATACAGCTATCCCCGCTCATAAACAATGCTCTTACATTGCAAGTCGTGGCCGCAACCAATTTAGATAAGATTGATATTACTGAAGCTGTTGAAGTGATGAAAGAGAAATCACAGAAGATCATTGCAGGTGATTTAAGCGAACTGGAAGCCACGCTAACCGCACAAGTCGTAACACTAAATACAGTTTTTAATACTCTTACATTGCGATCTGCCCATGCTATGGGTAATTCTCTCAAATCCGCAGAAACCTACATGCGGCTGGCGCTGAAAGCACAAGCCCAATGCGCGCGCACCGCAGAAATACTGGCAACGATCAAGAACCCGCCGATAGTTTTTGCCAAACAAGCCAATATTTCGCAGGGACACCAGCAGATCAATAACGGCAACCAATTCCCTATGCACGCGGGGAAAACAAAAAATCCATCAAACGAACTATTAAGCGAGGACAACAATGCGACACTGGACACCAGAGGAACGATTGAGGCAAGCGGAGCTAATCAGGAATTGGCGGCCGTGGAAACAATCGACCGGAGCAAAGACACCAACCGGTAAAGCCAGATCAAGCCAGAATGCTTATAAGCATGGAATGTGCAAACTTCAAAAAGAGATCAGACAAATGTTAAGAGAACAAAAGAATGCTATTGGTTTGATTATTTAAGTTTTTTCAAATTTTGTTAATTTAGAATCAGATTATCTAATTGTTTCACATAAGGTTCTGTTCATTATCCATAGATCGGTGGATTGCTTTGTGAAATGCTGACACCTAATGCCATAAAATTTATTGAGGGAGTAAATAATAGGATAATATCAGTAAAGAACGGTTGATATATATTTCCAGCGAGCTTATCAAAGTTTCACGCTAAATCTTCATCTTTGGAAATTCCAAAAAAATGAAGCAGATTGAGTGGATAAAAGCTGGCGGTGCATTTGAACGTAAGAAGAATTCAAAAGAATGAAAATCATCGATAACATTACTTCGTTGCTAGGCGATGATATCAAGTCTTCCATTCGCTCGAATGCAAGATTAAAAATTGCGGCGTCATGTTTCTCCATATATGCGTATGAAGCTCTAAAGTCTGAATTTTCCAAGATTGATTCCTTGGAATTTATCTTCACTGCCCCGACCTTCATCCCCAATGAAGTCACAGACAAAATCCGCAAGGAAAGACGGGAATTTTTTATCCCTAAAGCCAGCCGTGAAAATGCACTTTATGGCTCTGATTTTGAGATTCACTTGAGAAACAAGTTAACGCAAAGAGCAATCGCCCGTGAATGTGCCGCCTGGGTCAGGAAAAAAGCGAAATTCAAATCCAATAAATCCAAAGCCCAGATGCAACAGTTTATCTGCATCCAAGGGCTAGAAAATAACATTGCGTATGCCCCGCTGCACGGCTTTACAGCAGTTGACCTTGGCTACCAACAAGGCGATGCCATATCAAACTTTGTCAATCGCCTGGACGATCCCGCGCATACGGGTAGATATTTACAGCTCTTTGAGCAAATCTGGAATGACCCGACAAAACTGGAAGATGTTACAGAAGCCATCTGCGACCATATCGAATCTGTTTATCAGGAAAATTCGCCTGAAAGAATTTACTTCTTGATCCTCTACAATATCTTCAATGAATTTCTGGAAGAAATTGACGAAGATGTTCTGCCGAATGATCGCACCGGTTATCAGGACAGCCTGATTTGGCAAAAGCTTTTCAATTTCCAGCGGGATGCCGCTGTTGGCATTATTAACAAACTTGAAACTTATAACGGCTGTATTCTCGCCGATAGCGTCGGCCTCGGGAAAACTTTCACAGCATTGGCTGTGATTAAATACTATGAATTACGCAATAAATCAGTGCTGATTCTCTGCCCAAAGAAACTCGCGGATAATTGGCTGAATTATAACAAAAACCTGAAGACCAATATCTTTGCCAAGGATCGTTTTGGCTATGATGTACTTTGCCATACTGATCTATCTCGCACATCCGGTGAGTCCTATGGCATAGCGATGAACAGAATCAATTGGGGCAATTATGATATGGTTGTTATCGATGAATCTCATAACTTCCGAAACAATGAAGCCTATAAGGAAAAAGAGACCCGCTATCAGAAACTGATGAACAAGGTTATACGTGATGGCGTAAAAACCAAAGTTCTGATGCTCTCGGCAACCCCTGTCAACAACCGTTTCAGCGATTTAAGAAACCAGTTGGCGCTTGCCTATGAAGGCGATTCCGAAAGCCTGAATAAAAAACTCAAAACAAAACGGAGTATCGAAGAGATATTCCGCCGAGCGCAAGCTGCATTCAATGTCTGGTCAAAACTCCCTCCGGATGAAAGAACAGCGCGTACTATCTTGGATGCACTGGATTTCGATTTCTTCGAATTACTAGATAGTGTAACAATTGCCCGCTCGCGCAAGCATATCGAAACTTTCTACGATACTAAGGATATTGGTAAATTTCCTGAACGTAGAAAACCGTTATCCTTCCATTGCCCACTGACACATCGAACCGATGTCATGGGTTTTAATGAGATTTTTGGCCAGCTTTCGCTTCTGAAGCTGGCTGTCTATGCGCCAATCAGCTATATCCTGCCCAGCCGTCTTCGCAAATATGAAGATCTTTATGATACAGAACTGGAAGGCGGAAAAAATCGGTTCCGTCAAGCTGACCGCGAACGCAGCTTGCAGGCATTGATGACTACAAACTTACTTAAACGCCTAGAAAGTTCCGTTGAGGCTTTCAGATTAACCCTTGGCGCTCTGCAATCCAACATTACCGATACGCTTGAGACGATTGATCGTTTCCAAGAGAATGATCAAGCTATGCAAGTAACGGATTTCACGGCTGGCCTTGAAAACCTTGAGGCAGAAGAAGATGATTTCTCCGATTTCAGTGAAGCAGTAGGAGGAAAAGTCCAAATCAGCCTCAGCGATATGGACGTAGATTCATGGAGACATGATCTAGCCGCAGACATGGCCTTGATAGAAGCTCTTCTGGCCTCAATGATAAAAATTACACCTGAAGATGATGCCAAGTTGCAGCATCTGCGGGAGCATGTATTCGGGAAGATTGATAACCCGATTAACTGCAATAATAAGAAAGTTCTGATTTTTACAGCTTTCGCGGATACCGCTAATTATCTGTATGAAAATATTTCAAAAACCATTCTTGAGCACCGTGGCCTGCATACCGCCAAAGTAACTGGAAAGGATGCTCCTAAATCCACTTTTGGCAAGGGATATGATTTTCAATCTATTCTTACACTGTTTTCTCCGCGTTCAAAAGAAAAGGCTATGGTTATGCCGGAAGAAGTGGGTGAGATCGATATTTTGATTGGCACAGACTGCATTTCCGAAGGCCAGAACCTTCAAGATTGTGACTACTTGATAAACTATGATATCCACTGGAACCCCGTGCGGATTATCCAGCGTTTCGGGCGCGTGGATCGTATTGGCTCCCCCAATTCCACGATCCAACTTGTCAACTACTGGCCGGATATAACACTGGATGAATATATCAATCTGAAAGAGCGCGTGGAAAACCGTATGGTGATTGCGGATGTCACGGCTACAGGGGATGATAATGTTCTGACTGCAAAAAGCAGCGATATTTCCTACCGCAAAGAACAGCTCCGCCGCCTTCAGGATGAAGTAATTGAGCTGGAAGATGTAAAAACTGGCGTGTCCATCACAGACCTAGGCTTGAACGATTTTCGCATGGATTTACTGAATTACGTCAAAGAACATGGCGATATAGCCGATGCACCCAAGGGAATGCACGCGATTGTTCCAGCTCAATCAGAGCTTGGCCTTAAACCGGGTGTCATTTTTGCGCTGAAAAATCGCAATGATGGCGTGAATATCAATCAACAAAACCGCCTGCATCCTTATTACCTGATTTATCTTGCCAAAGACGGTGAAGTGATTGCAAACCACACTGAAGCCAAAAAATTGCTCGATCTGGTACGCACAAGTTGCAAAAGCTACCATGAGCCGATTGCCGCTCTATGCCGCTTGTTCAACGAAGAAACAGCCGATGGGCGCAATATGGCTGTACATTCCGATCTATTGAGCAAAGCTATCCGCTCAATGATCGACGTGAAGGAAGAAAAAGATCTCGATAGCCTGTTCTCTGGCGGCAGAACCACAGCCCTATTGAATACCATATCAGGGTTGGATGATTTTGAACTGATAGCCTTCCTTGTAGTGCAAGAGGCTGGATAAAATGGATGATTGCGTAACTACTCTGTTTGATTACCCAGCCAAAGCTGCTTTCGGGCGTGTTCTGCCCAAAAACAAGATTTATGAATATGCCAGTCCCACAACAGGACTAAAAGAGCTATTCGTTAAGCAAGTCGATCAGATTGTCTGGAAATACAAACTGGCTCCAGAAACCATCAACTTGACCGCTATCCGCGCTGTACCAGAAATTCAAATTTTCCATGTCACATTAAAAAATGGTGAGCTGAAGGAAGATGTTCTGCGCTGCATTGATAAGGCTATCCCGTTCCCGATTATCTTTGAGCTGTATTTTGACGGCAAATGCAAGAATATTGCCTGCTATAAACGCCCGAGTGAGGCGGATAGCACCAAATGGGTAGTCAGCGAATATTTCAGCACGGAATGGATAGCTGAAGATACGATGCGTGAACCGCTGCCAGTTGCACTCGACTTGGGAGCATTGTACGAAAGATTGCTTTCCCCTCTAATGCCTTATCCGGCAATCGGGAAAGAACATCTGCAAGACAGAGTTGCGAGAATGGAAAAAATTCGTGCCAAGCAGCGTGAATTGGAAAAATCAGAAGCTCGTTTAAACAAGGAAAAGCAATTTAATCGCAAGGTGGAAATCAATGCAGAAATCCGTAATATCAAGCATGAGATTGCAACCTTGACTACCGTAACCGCAACGGGATAAGTGACGAGAAAAATACGATGGAAAAACTAAAAATGCACACCCTCGATTTGACGCAAGATAATATCGCCCGTATCCGTGAAATTTTCCCGAATTGCGTAACCGAAGCGCGGGATGAAAGCGGCAAGCTGAAACTGACTGTAGATTTTGATCAGCTCAAGCAGGAATTGAGTGATTCCATCGTGGAAGGGCCGCAGGAGCGTTATCACCTAAATTGGCCCGGCAAACGCGAAGCCTTGCTGACAGCCAATGCACCGATCGCCAAAACCCTGCGTCCCTGCCGCGAAGAAAGCGTGGATTTTGATACAACTAAAAACCTGTTTATCGAAGGCGACAATCTTGACGCTTTGAAGCTGCTTCAGGAAACCTATCTGGGTAAGGTTAAGATGATCTACATTGATCCGCCATACAACACAGGGAATGATTTTGTTTATGAGGATGACTTTGCCGAAAATTCTGATGAGTTTTTGAAGCGCTCCAATCAGAAAGATGAACAAGGAAACCGTCTTGTGGCGAACACAGAATCGAATGGCCGTTTCCACTCCGATTGGTTGAGCATGATCTATCCAAGATTACGCCTGGCTCGCAATCTTCTCTCTGATGAGGGCACTATTTTTATTAGCATAGATGATGAGGAGGTTAGTAACCTTAAAAAAATGTGCGATGAGATTTTTGGTCTCGATAAGTTTATTGCATGTTTTGTTTGGAAGAGTCGACAGAATATCGACAATCGAACTGTCACAGGAGCGTCTGTAGATCACGAATACATATTGTGCTACGGCAAAATAATTAGAGGCAAAGAAAGAAACAAAGATCAGTACTCAAACTCTGATAATGATACGCGCGGTGATTGGGCGAGCGCAAACATGGTAGGAATTGCTACAGCCGACCGCCGCCCAAACTTACATTACGATTTAATCAATCCAGCAACAGGGATTAATTATGGTTGTCCCCGTATGGGTTGGCGCTATGAGCGCAGTACAATGGCTCATCTTATTGAAGAGAATCGCATTTTATGGCCAACTAATCCCGAAGGCCGCCCACGCAGAAAGGCATTTTTGAGTGAACTAGAGTCAGATTTTACAGGTTTCTCTACGATCATCGGTGAAGGGATATTCACCCGCGACGGCACATCTGACATGGAGGATCTTTTTAGTGAGCGGGTATTTAGCTTCCCAAAGCCTGTTTCACTGATGAAAATACTTGTAGAGCAGACAACAAAACATGACGATATTGTTCTCGATTTCTTCGCAGGCTCAGGTTCTACTGCTCACGCGGTCATGTCCCAGAACGCAGAGGACAGCGGGAATAGACAGTTCATTTTGGTACAGATACCTGAAGTATTAGCACCAGAAAATAGAGAACAAAAGACAGCGGCTGATTTCTGCGACAAGCTAGGAAAGCCTCGCAATATAGCTGAACTTACAAAAGAAAGGCTACGAAGAGCTGCGATTAAAATCCGCAGCAAAAACGAAGCAATCAAACCAATGGATATTGGCTTTCGTGTCCTGAAAATCGACACGTCCAATATGGCCGAGGTCTATTACACGCCGGATGGTGTGAAGCAAAATGACCTTCCGTTCGCTGTAGATAATATCAAGCCGGATCGCACTCCTGAAGATTTGCTGTTCCAGGTGCTGCTGGATTGGGGCGTTGATTTGACTCTACCGATTACCAAGCAAACCATCCAGGGCAAAGCCGTCTTTTTTGTCAATGAAGAACCTTATGATTTAGTGGCCTGTTTTGATGACGATATTACCGAAGAGCTGATCAAAGAACTGGCAGTCTTTCACCCTCTGCGTGTGGTTTTCCGCGATAACGGTTTCACTAATGATGACGTTAAAATCAATGCAGAACAAATCTTCAAGCAAATTTCCCCCGGTACTGATGTGAAATCCATTTAAGGGGTAACGTATGGATCAAGCTGCACTGGAAAATTTGCTTAATACTTTGATCGCCACTTGGGAAAACGAAGTGGTGGAGTTTAAGGGCTTAACCTCAATCAGTGAGATCGGGAAATATTTCTCCGCACTCGCCAATGAGGCAAACCTTCGCAGTCGTGAAAAAGCATGGCTAATTTTTGGCGTTAACAACAAAACAAAAACTATTGAAGGGACGCACTATCGCCTTGACCCGCTAGAGCTTCAAAAGCTAAAGAGTGAACTTAAAGCTTTAGAGCCAAGTGTTACATTCAGAAACATCCATGAAATATTCGTTGATGGCAAGCGCGTTTTGATGCTTGAAATTCCCGCCGCCCCTCGTGGCATTCCAATTGCCTGGAACGGACATTATTACGGACGCGCTGGAGAAAGCATTGATGCGCTTGGTCTGGATAAACTCGATGAAATTCGTCAACAAACCCTAGCCAGCGACTGGTCGGCGCAAATTGTGCCGAATGCCACATTTGCCGATTTGGATGAAACGGCTATCCAGAAAGCCCGTAGGCTGTTTGCGCAGAAACACGCAAATCGTTTTGCTGCTGAAGAAATGGCTGAATGGACACTGCAAACTTTTCTCGACCGTGCAAAACTGACGCAAAATGGACAAATCACTCGCACCACGCTTCTTCTTTTAGGAAAAGCTGAATCAGCCTATCTTTTATCCCCACATCCAGCACAGATGACATGGAAGCTGGAAGGAGAAGAACAAGCGTATGAACATTTCAGTACGCCGTTCCTGCTGACCACCACACAGCTTTACCAAAAAATCCGCAATATCCAGATCAGGTTACTTCCTGCCGGGCAGCTTGTACCGCATGAAGTATCAAAATATGACCAAAGCATTGTGCTTGAAGCTCTTCATAATTGCATAGCGCATCAGGACTATACGCGCTGCGGGCGTATTGTTGTCATTGAAAAGTCTGACAAGCTGATTTTTGAGAACGAAGGCTCTTTCTACGAAGGCAAGCCTGACGATTATGTTCTGGGAGAGAAAACACCACACCGCTACCGCAATCCCTTCCTTGTTCAGGCAATGGTCGAACTGGGCATGATTGATACAATGGGCTATGGCATTCACCGTATGCACAAAGGGCAAGCAAAACGCTATTTTCCTCTTCCCGATTACGACCCATTAGAAGCTAATACTGTCCGCATGATGATTTATGGCGGGGAGGTTGATCCAGCCTACAGTCAGATGTTGATGCAGAAAGCCGATTTGCCGTTTGAAGATGTTCTGGCTTTAGACCGCGTCCAGAAAAACCGCCCAATTCCAGATGAAGCCATCAATCGGTTGCGCCGTGCAAAATTGATTGAAGGACGAAAACCAAACTTTCATGTCTCTGCAATTGTAGCCGCTGCAACGGATCATAAAGCCGAATATATTCGTACACGTGCCCAGCACGACGCGCATTATCAAAAACTGATTTTAGATTATCTTGAGAAACATGGCTCAGCCTCACGTAAGGACATAGAGACTCTCCTTTGGAAGATTTTGAGCGAAGCGCTCGACGATTCTCAGAAAAATTACAAAATTAGTAACTTGCTCAGTAACCTAAGAAGGTCTGGAAAAATCAAGAATCATGGCTCAAACAAAATCCCTGAATGGAGGCTTGCAGAATAAATGCAAAATAAATCCAGTTATTTATCTTATTGCAAAATAAATAATGCAATTCAGATCAAAGCCTTGCCATTTGTTCTGCAAAATAAATTGCAAAATAAATGTAACCAGGAAGGATTGGCTGGCGCATGAAGCTCAAATTCAAAATCCAGCCTTACCAGACCAATGCCGTGGAATCTGTGGTGGATTGCTTTGCAGGTCAGCCCTATAGCACTGGTACGACATACCGTATTGATCCCGGCAAGAAACTGCTGCTCAATCTGGATGAAATGGGCTTCAAGAATGCTGATTTGATGCTAACTGATAGTCAAATTCTGACAAATATTCATGAAGTCCAAAAACGGCAAAACCTGCCTTTTTCATCAGGACTTACGGATTTTACTGTTTTGAATGGCAAAAAGGAAAGCGTTCTTGCTCCCGTCACTTATAAGCGCGATGCCTTGGCGGCTTCGCGCGTTCATCTCGATATTGAGATGGAAACAGGCACGGGAAAAACCTATTGTTATATCAAAACTATCTTTGAGCTGAACAAGCGCTATGGCTGGAATAAATTCATTATTATGGTTCCTAGCATTGCTATCCGGGAAGGTGTTTATAAATCGCTGGAAATTACCGCCGACCACTTCACTGAAACCTATGGCAAGAAAGCGCGATTTTTTATCTATAATTCCAAGCAGCTTCACCATCTGGAAAGCTTTTCATCGGATGCTGGCATTAACGTCATGGTGATTAACATTCAGGCCTTTGCCGCCAAAGGTGCCGATAACCGTCGTATCTATGATGAACTGGATGATTTTCAATCCCGCCGCCCAATTGATGTGATTAGCAGCAATCGTCCTATCCTGATTTTAGATGAACCACAGAAAATGGAGGGCAAGGCCACGCTGGAAGCCTTGCCGAAATTCAAGCCTTTGGCTATTTTTCGCTATTCCGCGACGCACAAGACCCAGCATAATAAAATCCATCGCCTTGATGCGCTGGATGCCTATAACCAGAAACTGGTGAAGAAAATCGCTGTGCGTGGCATTTCCATGAAGGGGCTGGCAGGTAGCAGTGCTTATCTTTATCTGGAATCCATCGAAATTTCCAAGCAAGCGCCCGGGGCGCGGATTGAGATGGAAATCAAGCAGACTGGCGGGGAAATCAAACGCAAGGTTATGCACCTGAGCAAAGGCCAGAACCTATATGATCTTTCCAACAAGCTAGATCAATATCAGGGTTTCGTTATCTCCCAGATTGATTACAACCAGGACACCGTGGAATTCACTAATGGCCATGTTCTGACGGCTGGTGAAGCCACAGGCGATGTTACCGAGGCCACCATACGCCGTATTCAGATCAGGGAAACTATCAAGGCGCATTTAGAGAAGGAGCAAAAGCTTTTCTCTCAAGGGATCAAGGTTCTATCCCTGTTCTTCATTGATGAAGTGGTGAAATACCGCGATTACAGCCAGCCTGATGAACAAGGCGAATACGCCCGTATCTTTGAAGAAGAGTATGAAGCGCTGAAAGCTGAGTATCTGGGTGAATTAGCACTGGATAATGAAGTCTATCGCAAGCATCTGGCGGATATTGATACGAAGAAAACCCATGAAGGTTATTTCTCGATTGATAAGAAAACCAGGCGCCTGAAAGACCCGGAAATGGGCTCCAAAGCCGTGGATTCCGATGATGTGGATGCTTATGACCTGATTTTGAAAAGAAAAGAAGAGCTACTAAGGTTTTCTCAACCAGTGCGTTTCATCTTCTCGCACTCGGCTTTGCGGGAAGGCTGGGATAACCCGAACGTCTTTGTCATGTGCATGCTGAAGCATAGCGACAACACTATTTCCCGCCGCCAGGAGGTTGGTCGTGGCTTACGCCTGTCCGTGAACCAGAATGGTGACCGAATGGATCATCCTGCCACCGTACATGAAATCAATGTCCTGACCGTGGTTGCCAGCGAAAGCTACAAGAACTTTGTGGCAAACCTTCAAGCTGAAATCAGCGATGCCCTATCGGCCCGCCCCCGCAAGGCGGATGAAGCTTTCTTCTCAGGCAAAATCATCAAAACCGAAACAGGCACGTTGCAAGTAACACCAGCAATGGCGAGGCAGATATACAAATATCTGCTGAAAAATGACTATACCGATGAGGCAGACCAGATTGTTGCCGCATACCATGCGGCAAAAGCAGAAGGAAAGTTGGCTGCACTACCGGAAGAGCTTGCCCCTCACGCTGAACAGGTCTTCCTGCTGATTGATAGCGTTTTTAGCACAAGTCAATTGCCGCAAATTGGGGATGATCGTAAACCGAAAACCAATCCCCTGAATGCCAATTTCGAAAAGAAAGAGTTTCAGGAGCTCTGGAGTCGGATCAACCGAAAAGCCGTTTATCGCGTGGAATTTGATTCAGCAGAGCTGATTGAAAATTGCATCAATACCTTGAACAAAGAATTGCGCGTTTCTCCCCTGCAATACACCATCCAGACAGGTATTCAGGGGGATCAAATTACCGATAGCCAACTTAAAGCAGGCGAAGGATTTCAAATACAAAACACGGTTACGGAAGCGCATAACGCCTCCATTCATTCTTCGGTCAAATATGACCTGCTGGGCAAAATTGCAGAAAATGTACAGCTAACGCGCAAAACGCTCGCCGAAATTTTCAAAGGCATAGAGTCTGCCGTTTTTGGCCAGTTCAGGCAAAATCCTGAGCATTTCCTCGCTGAGGCTTCACGCCTGATTAACGAGCAAAAGGCCACGATTATCATTGAGCGCCTGAGCTATGATGAAGTGGTCGGAAGCTATGATACGAGCATTTTTACTACTGGCCAGAGTAAACAGGATTTCACTAAAGCAACGGATAAGCTCAAAAATCATATTTACGATTATGTGATTACAGATTCAACAATCGAACGCGACTTTGTGAAAGAGTTGGATACCAGCGCAGAAGTTACCGTCTATGCCAAGTTGCCCAGAGGTTTCCTGATACCTACTCCTGTAGGCGATTATAACCCTGACTGGGCTATTTCCTTTAAGGAAGGTAGCATGAAATACATTTATTTCGTGGCAGAAACCAAGGGTGGCATGTCCTCAATGGAGTTGCGCGAGATAGAGAAAACAAAGATTGAGTGCGCCCGGAAGTTTTTTGACAAGATAAACCAGCGTATCTCAACCGATAAGGTCAAATACGAAGTGATTGATAGCTACGGGCGCTTGATGGATGTGGTTGCTGAATCTCTCCTGGATAATTTCTGATGTGTGAGCCACCATTTTGCTATTGCTCAATAGCAAGCAACAAGAGTTTATAGAATTTGTATTGAGCAAATATATTGAAGCAGACATAGAGAAGCTTGATCAAGATAAATTGCCTACTTTTCTGATAAACAGATATCAGTCATTAGAGGATGCAAGCGGGATCTAAGCTATGTAATCTTTTTTCTGCGACGTACCCCATCAAACCCAGCACGCCTAAACCAGCCAGCAGCATCGCGTAGGTGGAAGGTTCGGGTATAGCTGATACATTAACATCGCCATCATGAACCGGCCATGCTAACAATAAATCTATTTTTCCATCAAAAAGTGTAGCACCTACATTGAAGTGAAAGTACCAAGCAAAATACGGAATAGTCGAATACTCTGTACCAGACCAATATGCGTTAATTGGCGGTATATTGCTGAATGGCCCCGGTGTAGAGCCTGATATGCCTTCTTCCCAATACAGATAGCCCATCTCATTATCTGAGCATCCAGCAACTCCTCCTCCGGAGCAATTTACAATAATATTGTCCCCATTCACATCTACGCTTGGCAATCTCCAGCCACTTACTCCATCAATAATTAAATTGCTTGCCCATGCATTCTGATAATTCCAATTCCCCGCGCCATGCATGTTAGCGTTAGCGGCCCAGGTTATATTCAACTCAGTATCATAATAAGCTTTGCCGTCAAGTCTTGATTCAAGTGTTGCATTAGCTGTGGACACTGTTCCAATGACTACAGCTCCAGCAAAAAATGTTTTTGTACTAAACAACCACCGGCTAAAGCCGGTGGGTTTGAGTTACGGACTGAAAGTCCGGATACGCGTCGACTAAACGACGCGTCTTATTCCGGCTCCATTTTAAAATTGTCGTTTGGATTTGGCTCAAAATGATGCTCCAAGTATTGTTTGATCATCTCTTCTGTCATCTGACCTACTGTCACGCAGAAATACCCTCGCGCCCAAAAATGCCTTCCCCAGTACCGCTTCTTCAAGTGAGGAAATTCTTCAAACAGATAGCTCGATGTTCGTCCTTTTAGCCGCCTCATGATCTCACTCGGAGCCATCTCCGGCGGACAACTCACCAGAATATGCACATGATCCTTACTTACTACACCCTGTACAATTCTCATTTCAAATGCTTCACACGTCTGACGAACCAACTCTCGTACTCGTTCTGCTACTTCTCCCTTCAGAATCTTATATCTATACTTCGTTACCCATACAAAATGATATTCAATCTGATAAACCGTATGACTTCCATATCTATAATCCATGCCACACCTCCTGTGTGGCATATTCTCGCAGCTAAAGCTGACCGGCTGAAGCCGGTGGTTTTAACCTTATGATGGACAATAAATGCTCTCATGCTATTCCCCTTGCAGTGATTTTCATTACGTCAAATCGCCTAACCAAACAGCCTCATTGCTCTCAAATTCTCTTAAAATTCTTATGCTAGGCTTAAATATCTATGCTGTATATAGGCCAAATATCATTTATTTTTCGGGGTATATAGCCCTCAGTGCATTGTATTTCAATGGCTTATGATAGGCCCACCCATGAAACATTACTGCCGTGGATATGAGAAGGGTATCAAGGAAAAGTACAGATTGTGTTGCAGCAGTGAGAATGTATTACATTAAATCAATTAGCTGCGACTTGTTTGGAGTAGTCAACCAAGGCCATCCGCGAACCTTGGCTGACTGATGGAGTATTATGAAGCATTGTTTTTAATGGCGTTCTGGTAAACGCATTTGCTATATCGGAATACTCAGGAAAAACTTTAGAAAAAATAAATATTTATCTAATGATCTGCTTTTATGAGTAATTTTATTGCTTGTCGTTTTTTTTTTGTAACGTAACCCCTGTGTAACCCCGTAGAAGATTTTCGATTGTTTGTATTGTATAACTTATTGATTATTTGGTGCTGTTGAGAGGAGTCGAACCTCCGACCTACTGATTACGAATCAGTTGCTCTACCAACTGAGCTACAACAGCTTTGGAAAAACGAAGCTGGCTATTATAGATGGTTGGGGAATTACGGGCAAATAGTTAAGAGCGGCTGTTCTGAATCAAACGCTGTAAACCAAATTATTTCTTAATCGTTATGAAGTTTTTCAGATTTACTGTTTTTTGATAATCTTCGCCTAAGTTCGGCGATATTCATCAAAAAACTGTACATTTTAGTCGCAACAGTCCATAATTCACAAATGGATTCTACGAAAGCAATCGTAAAAAATATCTTGATTATCCATGGACCCAATTTGAATCTTTTGGGGGTTCGTGAGCCGGAGATTTATGGCGGAATTACTTTGCAAGATATTAACAGAAAATTAAGCAATTTAACCGAAAATACTGACTTTAAGCTGGATTTCTTTCAGCATAACGCGGAATCAGCTTTGATCGAAAGAATACAGCAAACAATGCAGGATGGAACGAATTTCATCATAATCAATCCGGCTGCATACACGCATACCAGTGTCGCGTTGCGTGATGCGATTGCAGCGGTAAGACTACCTTTTATCGAAGTGCATTTATCGAATATCTATTCTCGCGAAACCTTCCGGCATCATTCTTATTTCTCGGATTTGGCGATCGGTGTCATCAGTGGTCTGGGTGCTAAAGGATACGAGTTGGCGCTGGAATATGCCATGACTTCCTACTGATAGATTTGTAAACTTTTTCTTTTTGCAATGTCAAGGAGTTGTGTGATGTTGCGGTTTTTTCACTACGAACGAATTGTTGATAAAACGACCTTGGAGCGAGGCATTACCTCGGGAGATTGAAAAATGGATTTAAGAAAGCTAAAGAAGCTCATTGAACTGGTTGAAGAATCAAGTATTGCCGAACTGGAAATTACGGAAGGTGAAGAGAAAGTAAGGATTAGCAAACCGGGTTCCGGGGTGCAGAATTATGCCATTATGCCGCAAGCCATGCCGGCCATGATGCAAGCTGCGACACAGTCCGCGACGACCGCAAATCCGGGAAATACCGATGCGCCGGATGCGGCTGCATCGACTGCTAAAGCCGTATTGGATGGTCATATTGTTAAATCCCCGATGGTTGGAACTTTTTACCGGGCCGCTTCACCGGGTGCCAATCCTTTTGTAGAAATCGGACAAAGTGTCAAAATGGGCGATACGCTGTGTATTATTGAAGCAATGAAACTGCTGAATGAAATCGAAGCGGATAAAAACGGCGTGATTAAAGCAATCCTGCCTGAGAACGGACAGCCTGTGGAATACGGCGAGCCGCTTTTTATTATCGAATAAATATCTGAGAGAGATCAGATAATCATGTTTGAAAAAATTCTTATTGCGAATCGGGGTGAAATTGCGCTACGGATTCAGCGTGCATGCCGCGCGATGGGCATCAAAACGGTAGCTGTCCATTCCGAAGCGGATGCGGAAGCCAAGTATGTGATGTTAGCCGACGAATCGGTTTGTATCGGTCCTGCGCCTGTTGGACAGAGTTACCTCAATATTCCGGCCATTATCAGCGCTGCGGAAGTCACCGATGCTGAAGCCATTCATCCAGGGTATGGTTTTTTGTCCGAAAATGCTGATTTCGCTGAAAGGGTTGAAAAAAGCGGGTTTGTTTTTATTGGTCCTCGGCCTGAAACGATCCGCTTGATGGGTGATAAAGTCAGTGCCAAGAATGCCATGAAGAATGCCGGTGTACCGTGCGTTCCCGGCTCCGATGGTGCATTGCCGGACAATATCGATGAAGTAAAAAAGATTGTCAAGGAAATCGGGTATCCTGTCATTCTCAAAGCTGCTGGCGGCGGCGGCGGCCGAGGCATGCGAGTCGTGCATACCGAAGCGGCACTATCGAATGCAGTCATCATGACGCGCAATGAAGCGCAAGCAGCATTTGGCAACCCGACAGTTTATGCTGAGAAATTTCTGGAGAATCCGCGTCATATCGAATTTCAATTGTTGATCGACGCGCACGGCAATGCAGTGCATTTGGGGGAAAGGGACTGCTCGATGCAACGACGGCATCAAAAAATTCTCGAAGAAGCCCCTGCACCTGGCATACCGGAGAAATTACGCAATAAAATCGGTGAGCGCTGTGCCGATGCCTGCCGCCGGATCAAATACCGCGGCGTCGGTACGTTCGAGTTTCTTTTTGAAAACAATGAATTTTATTTCATCGAAATGAATACCCGTTTACAAGTTGAACATCCGGTTACTGAAGCAATCACCGGTATTGATCTCGTGCAAGCGCAAATCAACGTGGCAGCCGGTTTAACGCTGCCGGTCAGTCAGAAAGATATTATGTTTAAAGGGCATGCGATCGAATGCCGCATCAACGCAGAAGATGCTTACAAACTGACGCCTTCTGCCGGCCGTATTACGCAATATCATGCGCCAGGTGGTCCTGGCGTACGGGTTGATTCACACGTGTACCATAATTATATGGTGCCACCATACTACGATTCGATGATCGGAAAAATCATCACCTATGGCGATACCCGCGAACAGGCCATCGCGCGCATGCGGATCGCATTGTCGGAGATGGTCGTGGCCGGCATCAAGACCAATATTCCATTGCATCGGGATTTACTCAACGATGCCACATTCTTGCGCGGCGGTTTTTCGATTCATTATTTGGAACAAAAACTGGCGTTGCATAATAAAACCGATTAAGGCGCGATTTTTTCATTGATTTCTGCTGACGCATGACCTGGATTACGCTGATTATCAGAACGGATGCCGAACATGCTGAAGCACTGAGCGATGCACTATTGGAACAAGGCGCATTGTCCGTCGAAATTCACGATGCCGCTGCCGATACGCAAGACGAGCAAATGCTGTTCGGCGAACCGGGTGAGCCTAGCGGTGAAATCTGGAAAAATGCGGAGATCTCGGCGCTGTTCGAGCAAGCAGCGGATATTGCAGAAGTTTTGCGCAATGTTTCGAGTATCATGCCATCCGGTGAAGATCTCGAGTATCACTTGGAACGAATCGAAGAACAGGACTGGGTACGCCTGACGCAATCACAGTTTGATCCGATTCAGATTTCTCAGCGGCTATGGATTGTTCCGACCTGGCATTCCTCTCCGGATCCTGCGGCAATCAATCTAATTCTTGATCCTGGATTGGCTTTTGGCACCGGCAGCCATCCCACCACGCAATTATGTTTAGGCTGGTTGGATCAGAATCTGAGTCCCGGCGGCAAACTGATTGATTATGGCTGTGGCTCCGGAATACTCGCCATCGCCGCGCTAAAGCTGGGTGCGTCGCATGTGACCGGTATCGATATCGATCCGCAAGCCATTGAAGCCAGCCAGGAAAATGCGCTAAGAAATCAGTGCGATCCTGAGAAATTTCGTTTTGTGACTCCGCAGCATACGATCGGATCAAATATATCGCCGGATCATCCCGTTGATGTGATCGTCGCCAATATTCTGACAAATCCATTAATGTTGCTGGCACCGGTACTTGCTGGCGCGGTGCGCGCCGGAGGGGATATCGTATTGTCAGGAATACTTCAAGAGCAAGCTGACGAAGTCAAACAAGTTTACCGGCAATGGTTTGATATGCACACGGTGGCAGTGCAAGAAGGCTGGGTGTTGTTAACGGGCAGCAAAAGATGAAATAATGATCTCTAAAACGTTGATGGCCAATGCGTTTCAATAACCAGTCATTAAAATACAAGCAATCCAAAACAGCGAGTCTTACATGGCGTTGGTAACTTGCTGTCCGAGTTGCAGTACGACATTTCGTGTCAATGCGGCGCAACTCCAAGCACATGGCGGTGATGTCCGCTGCGGGCAATGTCAGCGGGTATTTAACGGTTTCGCCACTCTGATTACCGCGCATGAATCAACCATCGAATATCCGCTAACCGTCCGGCCGCAACCGGATGCTGCGCCTGACTCATCCGCTGAAACCGCTAATATCAATCCGGATTCGAGCAAAGCCATTAATCCAGTACCCGTTCTCGCAAGTGAGCCGGATATACGGGATCCTTCTGATCGATTGTTCGACGATGAAGAACCGGTCAAGCGATTGTCGCCAATGTGGGGAATTGCGAGCGTGATGTTATTGCTGCTGTTGTTTGGCCAGGTGGCGCATCATTATCGGACGCAACTGACCATTCTCGCACCGCATTTCAGGCCTCATTTGGAACGGTTTTGTGAACTGCTTAATTGCACGGTCGCTTATCCGCAAGATATTCAGCAAATCGGCATCGAGTCGTCCGATTTGCAAAAGAATCCGGCAAGTCAACCCGAAGTCACGACCATGCGCGCGATTATTCATAACACCGCGCCGTTCCCGCAAGCTTTTCCGGCATTACACCTGATATTGCTCGATGCGCAGCAAAACGTTATCACCAGCCGGATTTTTACGGCGGATGACTATTTGCAAGAAGGAGATAAGCAGCGATTGTTTATTGCGGCGCAACAGGAAATTGAGATACGCCTGGACTTTGATAGTACCGGACTAAGTGCGCTGGGTTATCGCCTGCTTTTGTTTTACCCCTGACAGCGCAGCGGAATTCATACATGCAAACTGCCGTAACAGCTACGGCAATCTGTGTTTTCTAATCGTTATAAACGCGCCAGCAAGAGTTGATGAATTTCCTGGTCGTCGAGCACGATTGGGTTAGTTTTCATGCTGTTACCACGGCAGTGGGCAATAACTTTGTTTAAACCGTCCGGTTGCAAGCCGTAATGCGAAAGCCTCGGCAAGTTGAGTTCGTCAGTCCATCGCGAAAGTCTATCAATCAGCGCACTAAAAGCAGCGGCGGGATCGATAAACCGTTTTTCGCACAGTATCTCGGCAATATGCAGATATTTTGCCAGTGCTTGATTATTCGGCTCGCGCGCGAGCATGGCTTCAATATTTACCTGGGTCGCGGCTGCAACCAAAGTGCCGCAAACAACGCCGTGCGGAATCGGATAAAAAGCGCCGAGCGGGGAAGCCAAGCCATGCACCGAGCCTAAACCGGCTTGCGCCAAGGTAATACCCGAGAGCAGCGCGGCATAGGCCATTTTTTCGCGATGCCCGGCCAACTCGCCTTGTTGGCGATACAGCGGCATTAACGCATCGCGCGCGGCCTGTAAGCCACTGATCGCAAGCGCATCGGTAAAGGCGTTAGATCGGGTGGAAACATACGATTCCAGCAGTTGCGTGATCGCATCCATGCCGTTGGCGGCGATTACGCCAGGCGGACAACTGGCTAACAAATCGGGATCGACGATGGCGTATTCAGCAACCAGTTTGTCATGACGGAACGACTTTTTGAAGCCGTTTTTACCTTGTACGCTGAGTACCGCGTTTTTTGTCGCTTCGCTGCCGGTGCCGGCAGTTGTGGGTACGGCGATAAACGGTACCGCAGGGCCTTGATAGGGCAATTCGGTGCCGACGCCTTCCAGATAATCCATTACGGAACGTTGTATTTTCAATAATCCCGCTATTGCTTTGGCGGCATCCAACGCACTACCGCCGCCGATACCGGCAACGGCGTCAAAAGAATCACCCGCAAATGACTTGACCAGATCGTCAACCAATTCGGGGGATGGTTCTTCGGCAATCGTGCAATGTTGCCAGGTAATCGAACGTTGCTTAAGTTCACCGAGCAAAACGTTCCAGCCGCCGGTATTGATGAATGAATGCGCACCGGTCACCAGTAAAATGTGTGAGCCGTAACTGGAGAGGATATCCGGTAATTTTCCGATGGTTCCACTACCGAATTCAATGCGGGGCAGCCGGGAGACGGAGAAATTGAACATCAGCCGGCGATCTCCGGGAATAAACCTTGATACGGCACGCCTTGACGCGGTTCGGCCATCCAATCCGCGACGGTATCCCGCCACGTCAGGTAGTGCGCGGTTTCTTTATGGGCTGCGGCATCTTGCTGGGTTTTGTAGGCTTCGTAAAAAACAAATTTGGTTGGATCGGTGGCGGATTGCAAGATATCGAAACGCAAGTTACCCGGTTCGCGAATGGAATTTTCGTGATTGACGCGGCAAGCTTCCTTGAAAGCTTCCACTTTGTCCGGTTTAACAGATGCATAGACGATTGTTACATACATAACCGCTTTCCTTCGTGAATATTGGACGGCTTGTATTGTACTAAAATCCTGTTTTGTAAACGATGGCTTTTGCCGGGCTATTATGTATTTTGAAGTTTGACCGTTTAAGTAAAATTACTATTGTTTGTTTACGTTCGTCTCGCCAATTTTCAAGCATTTTCATGACAAATAAAGATGTCGGCACGCCTTCTCTGCTCAATCGCTTAGTCTCCTTAACGACGATTCGCGACATTGAATTGTTCGAGCTTAGCCTGCTGAAAACATTAGCTGAGCTTTTAAAAGTCAACCAGATATCGATGTATAAACTGAATCCGGATAACAAGACATGCTGGTTGTCCGCTTATTCAGCCAAACTGATTGAAGATGGCAATAAACGGCAGCTTTCCGAATCCCAGGAAATTTATACTTCGGAAATAATTATTCCGGATGAGATCCGGTCAGCGCAATTGTGGGTGGAAACAACAAAAAAACCTTATATTCATTTGCAATCAGAAAAATTTCTGGTGATTTATCCGGTACTGGCCGCCAGTAAAATTGAAAGCATGCTGACTTTCGAGCTGCCGCATATGCTCACGGAAGGCGAGATGCTGATCATTACAAGTCTTTTGAGCATCACGCATAATTTCCGCAGTTTACTGGATGAAAGCCAGAAGGATAAACTCACCGGTTTGTTGAATCGCCAAACGTTCGAAGCGAACATCAATAAGATCAGCTCTTTGATCTTGAATGCCGAGCTTGGCCGGTATCAAGATACCAGTAACCGGAACCGGAGGAGACCCAAAACCGGCACGGAAAAATTTTGCTTGGCCATTATCGATATCGATAATTTCAAGTCGATCAACGATAAGTTCGGTCATGTGATGGGAGACGAGGTTTTGCTGTTGCTTTCTTATGTGATGAAGCAGAATTTCAGGTCAAAGGATTTGTTGTTTCGTTTTGGCGGAGAAGAATTCGTGGTGATTTTTCATGCGCCTGACCAAGCCGATGCTTATCAAATATTGGAACGCTTCCGCACCAAAATTGAAACTTACCGTTTTCCGCAGATCAATACGATTACCGTGAGTATTGGAGCAACCCTGATCAGCGGGATGTGCCATCTAGCCTCGGAGATTCTAGGACGAGCCGATCAGGCGCTTTATTATGCCAAACATAATGGCAAGAACCAGCTGCACTTTCATGAAATACTGCTTGAAAGCGGCTGCATCGAAGATAATAAGGAAAGCGGTTCTATCGATTTCTTTTAACGTTCGATGCGATCCTTAAACGATCGATCACCACCGGAAAAAAGGCCCATAAAATCCTCCGCGATAGAGCGGATAATAACCGGGATAGTAGGGGTAAGGCCCGTAATAAGGGCTATAGTAATTATAATTGGCCAATTTCGGCCACAAGTAAATTGCGGTGGCGCTTAGCAACGGAACGCGGATGACCCGCTTACCGACCGTCAGCTCGGTATCGCCGGTGATAACCCCGGCAATCGTAATCTCTTTGTCTTTGGCATACACCGCGGGATCGAGAAACTCCGGACTTTTCACCACGAAACGGCCTTCACCGGCTCTTTGTGTTTGCGGACGGCCGGTATAATCCAAGGGGTAAGCGACGATTTGCAGCATACTGTCATGTTCTTCGTTGTCGACATCAATAATCACGCCGCCCCAGCGCACCGGAACATCTTTGAAGCTATTGGGATCGAGACTCACCTGCTGGTAGGAAACTTCGGTCGCGGGCGCATTGGCGATGGAAGGCGGCAATCCGGCGCAGGCGCTCAGCAGCAAGACGGGTAATAGAAAGAAAATTTTCATGATGCCTCCCGAGAATGATAGATAGGTAATAAATGGTGCCACAATCCGGTATTGCAATCGTGTGCCGCCTGCAATGAGCGTCACACATCATTTTAGGCAAGACAGGACTTCAAAAATTCACCCGATGGAATCGAATGGCATTTTTCTATCCCTTCGCAGATGACGTCAAAACTGTCGCACTGGAATGGTAGAATACAAACTGGCTGGCGATTTCGATATCATCGGCAGCATTTTCATCCATTGATCGCGACGTTCACCAATCGAGGGTAGCAATGATTCGCAGTCTCCATATTACTTTAGCGTTGCTTACATTGTTGTTGCTTTCCGCCTGCGCCAGTAAAGCACCGGATAGGAAAGCGCTTGTTGCGGCGGGGAATGCAGCGGCGCCGACACCCTTCGAACAACTGACTTTCAAGGCGGAAGGTAAAACCGTTTTTGAAGATCACGGCAAGTTCATCATGCTCGAAGGCAGCAAATGCATGCAACGCGATAACGGCATGGAGCCGGCGGTCATCACCCAATGGCTCGAAATGCCCGGTTATGTCGATAGCGGCACGGTCGTGCTGAATGGCTGGGATTTGCGCTATTTGAAACAAGATCGCGAAGTCAATTCGCTGCGCGCCGAGATTACCCGCAGTAAACTGGTGAAAAATACCGGGTCGACCTTTCTGGTATTCGAAGCGCAAGGCAAGCTGGAAGATCAAAATCGCAACGATGCCTTTGAATTTTGCGTATTTTTCACCGCATTCGGGTATCGCTCAGTCGAAGTCGATGCGGTCATCGATGAAGATTACGCCGGAATGGAAGCAGCGATGCTGCAGGATAAAAAACAAGGCGCGGTCGCCACTCTGGAAAATAGCGGCCACAAAGGCACGGTGCGGCGTTACGATGCGCTCGCGATCATTCCGCGCGGTTTCGATTTTCAGTTTGCCGACAGCTTTGAATGCGAATGGCGCTGGTCGCCGTGCAAATGGAGCGATCGTGTCGATTATCCGTTGCTGCAAATGGCCTACAATCTATCGCAAACCAGCGCCACGCCGAATCAATCCGGCAGCCCGAACTGGGCCACCCAGACCATTTTCAAAGACAACGATATCCGCACCCATCGCATCAAAACCCGCGCGGCTTTAATCCACGGACGCAGCATTAAAGTACGCGCCGATTTTCTGGCGCTCAATCCCCGCAGCGGTAAAGCCGACACCTGCCGCAAAAGCGTCGATGGCGTGGTTCGCACCCAAACCATCCAAATCGACGAATTACCCTTCGACTACGCCATCCCGATGCTGACCGGCTGGGATCTCACCCATGAATGCGAACAGCAAAAGCTGCAACGCGCCGGCATCTGGATTCACGATATCCGCTTCGACCCGCGTTCGCACCGGTTGGAATACAAAGTATCGTCCATCCTGCGCGACCAGGACGGCGCGCCCAGTTTCAACAGCGCGCATCGCGTTACCGTTCTGGGACTCAACCGCTTGTCGTCATCGGCGCAGCAACGGGCGCCGCGGTTTCAGTTGAAGCTCCGGGACTAACTCCGATTTCAGGAGTTTCTCTTGCTACCAGCTCAGGAAAAAAAACCGGAACCCGCCAAACGGCGAAAGATACAGCTTGCCTCCTTCGGTATTCTCCGGCTTTATCGCTACAATCCAGCCGCCAGTGATGTACCAGCGCGGCGTGCGGCCGATGATCTCAATGCGCCCAAAGTCAGTCGAGGTTACCTTCGCCCAACGAACATCGTTGCTAGCGTTCCTCAAAATGAACACGGTTCTCGGATCAGGATCGCGTGTCGCGTGGGTTTCGAGCACGAACAACGTCACACCAAGCAGACTGAGATCGACGGACGATACCGGTGACAAAACGCCAAGGTCGGCAGCAAAGGGTTCGGTAAAAAACGGCCCGTCGTCAAAGGAGAATTTTGGCCAGAGAAAGTAAGCGGCAGCCCAGGTGGCCACGAAAAGACTTATACCAGCCAGGAGAATCCTACGTTTTGTGATCGCAGTGGTCATTCAAATAACTCAAAGTAAAGCTAAGCTGGAACATAACACGTGACTCTCAGCACTGGCCTTCTGTTTCGACCGGTAAAACCAGCGGCCGCTCGCTGCGCCAAACACGGATTACTTTGATGGCGCTTTCTTCCCTCAGATAGACCACCCGGAAAGGCGCAACAATCATTTCTCGAATATGCGGGAGCTGAAGCTCAGGAACGATTCTGCCCATATCCGGATGATCGGCCAGCATTTGAATATGCTTGATAATTTCTTTGGCAAATTTCAAACCGATCTGTGGAATACCTTCTTCAGTGTAATAACTGGTCATGTTTTCCAAGTCTTTCAAGGCCGAATTGGAAATGCTGACTTTCATTCATTCGATGCCTAAGCGCTTTTTTGCCTCGGCCAATGACAAAGTATTGCCTTCTTTAATGTCCATGAGTCCTTGCGCAATAGCTTTGACGAAAGCCAATTCTTCTTGGTTTTTCTCGTATTCATCGAGATCCTGCACTACGGCCACACCCCGGCCGCGGTTGGTTAAAAGAATGGGTCTGTGCGTTTCCTTGGCTTGATTGACAACGCGCCCGGGATTGATCTTTAAATCCGAAAGGGGAATTACATCTTCTGAGAATTTGATAGTCATGATTAACTCCAGGGTATCTTGAAGCCATTTATAGCACCTGTTAACAGCACCGGTCAAGAAGGCTAATAAAAGACCAATCGCGACTGCTGACCAGTATAGGCGATTTGATTTCAACCAATTCTTCAACTCCCATCCTGTAAAGGTGCCAAGAGCCACTAAACTACCACCCACTGAAAGTAGGTGGGTTAGCGCAGCTTGGGTGCAGACGACTAAAGTCGTCTACCCGCACCAAGCTAAACGCGCATGAATCAACACATTTAAAGTCAAAGTCACTGTCTAAAGACGGTGGTTTTTACCAAATTTATGGAAATAAAGATCGAACATAGCGGGTTACAAACGGCGGAATAACCTATCGTGCTTCCGCCTTACGGATTCTCATTTTCTTTGATTCTTGCGCGCACTTCAGCTACTAATTGAGGATTGTTTTTAGTAAATATCCAACCATCAATGTATTTGAGCAAAAGTTTTATGGATTCGATAAATGCTTCAATCGCTTCCGTATATAGTGTGTCAGGAAGATCTCTATCTTTAGGGGATAATTTAACACTAAATTTTCTATCTTCCCTGACTTCGTTAATAGTGTGGTGAATATGTGTTCCAGACAAGTGTATATATCCGGAGGTAGCTTGATAAACTCGCTTAACCCATGGAAATTCCTGAGATAAGAGTTTAACTAAATGGCTGTCAGTGAGCCGATTGCCATTTATATCTTGAAGCTTATCGATCCGAATACCTTTAAGTACTTCTAAAGCAAAATCATGTGGTTTCTCCACAAGAAACGCTGCATAGAATCTGAGAGCCGTATCTAGCTGCATCCTTAATAGTGCACCTGCAATAACTAAGTTTCTGGCTCGTATTAAGGTATTGAAAGCATCGATATTTGCCATTGTTCGATTAAGGGCTGCACCGGCAAGAAAATCTAATCCGTAAAATGTATGATCATAAGCTTCATACATGTGCTTGCCGCGATTTTTTACAGCATCGTGACCCTCATTCAGGGCCGCCAAAAGTTTTTCGATTTCATCGGACATGAAGTGTCGCCAAATGTAATATATGAAACATTTCGCCCAAAATTTTGGGTGTGATGTCATAAAGTCATGGTTATAGCTGATCATCATATAAATGAAGAAATTGATCAAGACAGATTTGATTACAAAAAATATGCAGCATCTTCCATATCGAATTGATTGATAAAATGCCCAAGTTATTTGTTTATGTCGGCATACAACTGAAATTCCAATGAAAAAACTCCTCCCCGAAATTATCACCAAGCGGCTGGTCCATCTTCCCCATCCAACGTATGCGGAAGATCTACCCGTTAACGCCCGCCGTGAAGAAATCAAGCAGGCCATCGAAAATCATCAAGTCGTGATCATTTGCGGGGAAACCGGTTCGGGCAAAACCACGCAAATCCCTAAAATTTGTCTGGAGCTGAAGCGCGGCGTGCATGGCCTGATCGGGCACACGCAGCCGCGGCGGATTGCGGCGCGGACGGTGGCGGGGCGGATTGCGGCGGAATTGAATAGTCCGCTGGGGCAGGCGGTCGGTTATAAGGTGCGGTTTACCGACAAAATCAGCGCGGATTCGTATATCAAATTGATGACCGATGGCATTCTACTTGCCGAGACGCAGGGGGATCCGCTGTTGCTGGCTTACGATACGTTGATCATAGACGAAGCGCACGAGCGTAGTTTGAATATTGATTTTTTGCTCGGTTACCTCAAGCAACTACTGCCGAAGCGGCCGGATTTGAAACTGATCGTGACCTCGGCGACCATCGATGCGCAGCGTTTCTCGCGGCATTTTAACGATGCGCCGGTGATCGAGGTCAGCGGGCGGTTGTATCCGGTCGAGATCCATTACCGTTCGCCGCTGGCCGATGAGGATGATGATAGCGATGGCGATGTGCAGCGAGCCATCATCCATGCGGCCGATGAGTTGATGGCGTTGGGTTCGGGCGATATTCTGGTGTTTCTGCCAGGTGAGCGCGAGATTCGCGAGACCGCCGAAACCTTGCGCAAGCATGCGTTTCATCCCATTCATTCGCGTATCGAGATCTTGCCGCTGTTTGCTCGTTTGTCGGTCGCCGAGCAGGAACGGGTGTTTCAGCCGGGCGGCGGCCGACGTATCGTGCTGGCGACCAATGTCGCGGAAACGTCGCTGACGGTGCCGGGGATTCATTATGTGATCGATACCGGGCTAGCGCGGATCAACCGCTACAGTTACCGCAACAAGGTCGAGCAGTTGCTGGTGGAAAAAATCTCGCGTGCGTCGGCGAATCAACGGGCCGGGCGCTGCGGGCGGGTGGCGGATGGGGTTTGTATCCGCTTGTATTCCGAGCAGGATTTTCAGGGCAGGTCGGAATTTACCGATCCGGAAATTTTACGCTCTTCGCTGGCGGCAGTGATTCTGCGCATGAAATCGCTGAAGATCGGCAATGTCGAGAATTTTCCGTTTTTGGAGCCGCCATCGCCGCGCATGATCGCTGACGGTTATCAGTTGCTGGCGGAACTCGGCGCGGTCGACGACAACCGCAATCTGACCGCCACCGGCTGGCGGCTGGCGAAGTTTCCGCTCGATCCCAAGATCGCCCGTATGATTCTGGCGGCGAAACAGGAAAATTGCCTGCACGAAATCCTGATCATCGCATCGGCACTGAGCGTGCAGGATCCGCGCGACCGTCCGTTCGAACACCAGGCCGCCGCCGATGAGGCGCACCGGCGTTTTCAGGACGAACGTTCGGATTTTCTGGCGTATCTGAAATTGTGGGATTTCTACGACGAACTGCTGAAGCATAAAAAATCCGGCAAGAAGCTGATGGCGCAATGCCGTGAGCTGTTTTTGTCGTACCGGCGGTTGCGCGAATGGCGCGAGATTCACGGGCAATTGCATACGCTGATGGCGGAACTGGGCTTCAAGCCGAACGAAATTCCGGCGGGTTACGATGAGATTCATCGCGCGTTGTTGCCCGGCTTGCTCGGCAATATCGGCTTTAAAACCGAGAAAGAAGGGGAATATCTGGGGGCGCGCGGCATCAAGTTCGCCATTTTTCCCGGCTCGGTGTTGAAAAAAGGCAAAGCCAAGTGGGTAGTGGCGGCGGAATTGGTCGAAACCGCCAAGCTGTATGCGCGCTGCGTGGCGAGAATCGATCCGGTTTGGCTGGAGCGGATCGCCGGGAATTTGTGCAAGCGGCACTACTTCGATCCGCACTGGGAAAAGAAACGCGCGCAGGTGGTTGCGTTTGAACAGGTCACGTTGTACGGCTTGATCATCGTGTCGAAACGGCCGGTTAATTACGGACCGGTTCATCCCAAAGAAGCGCGCGAGATTTTTATCCGCTCGGCATTGGCCGCCGGGGAATACAACACAGAAGCGCCGTTTTTTCTGCACAATCAAGCGTTGATTCAGGAAATCGAGGAGCTGGAACACAAAACGCGGCGGCAGGATGTGCTGGTCGACGAGCAGGAAATTTTTGCGTTCTTCGACGCGATCATTCCACAGGACATTACCAACGGCGCCGCTTTTGAAAAATGGCGCAAGCAGGCGGAGCAGCAGAATCCGCGTTTGCTGTATTTAACGCGGGAATTGCTGATGCGCCACGAAGCCGGGCACGTCACCGAAGTGCAATTCCCGGAACGGATGACGTTGCCGGACGGCAGCGAGTTAGCGCTTAGCTACCGGTTTGAACCCGGTCATCCACTCGATGGTGTGACGCTGACCGTGCCGCTACCGTTGCTGAACCGGCTGGAAGCCAGGCAACTGGATTACCTGGTGCCGGGATTGATCCGCGAGAAAATCACCTGGTATTTGAAGGCGCTGCCGAAGCAAATCCGCCGCATGCTGGTACCTTTGCCCGAAACGGTGACGGCATTTCTGGTGAGCCATTCGAATGCCGTGCATCCAGTACCGTTGACCGATGCACTCGAACAATTCATTGTTAAAAAAACCACGCTGACGGTGCCGCCGGATACTTGGCCAGCAGCGCAAATACCGCCGCATTTGTTGATGAACATCCGCGTGGTTGACGATGCCGGTGAGGAATTGGCGATGAACCGCGATCTTGCCGGGTTGCAACGGCAACTTGGGCAAGCCGCGCAGCAATCGTTTGTGAAGCGGGGTGCCGCCAACGAAAAAATTGCGATTGAGCGTGATCAGATCACGCAATGGGATTTCGGCGATCTGCCGCTGGAAGTTGCTTTCATGCGAAACGGACAACCGATGACGGGTTATCCGGCGCTGATCGATCAGAACGAAAGCGTCGCGATCCGCTTGTTCGATACGCAGGAAGCGGCGGATCAAGCGATGCGCCCGGGTGTGCGGCGGCTGTTAAGCTTGGTGTTGAAAGAACAAATTAAGCAATTGGACAAGAATCTGCCCGGATTGAAACAAGCCAGCATGCAACTGGCGAGCCGGATGAATCCCGGCGATTTGAAACAGGATATGCTGAACGCGATTCTCGACCGCGCCTTGCTCAACGATGATCCCTTGCCGCGCAGCGAGGCCGGGTTTACCGCGCAGTGCCAGCGCGCCAGAAGCCGTTTGCCGGAAGTATCCGCAGCTCTGGCGAAATTGCTGCAACAGGCTGGCGCCGATTATCAAGCGCTGACTGCGCGCCTACCGGCGGTTCGCAACGAGCGGGTGAAGTCGGAGTTAAAGGAGCAGCTCGATCATTTGCTGTATCCCGGTTTTCTCGGCGCGACTGATTGGAAACGCCTGCAGCAGTTGCCGCGTTATTTGAAAGGCATGGCGTTGCGATTGGAAAAACTCGCTGCGAATCCCGAGCGGGATCAGCGCATCAGTGCGGAAGTAGCGCCGTTCTGGCAGCAATATTTACAGCGATTCGAGAAACATCAAAAGACCAGCATGCATGATGACAATCTGGAAGAATTCCGCTGGCAAATCGAGGAATTGCGCGTGTCGTTATTTGCGCAGGAGTTGAAAACGCCTGCACCGGTATCGCCGAAGCGTTTGCAGAAATTGTGGGAAAGCGTGCGGCCATAAAAAACGGGAGCCGCGGCTCCGGTTTGTCGTTTGTGCAACTTAGCACGATTATCCCGTGGTCATTTGTTTATAGATCCTCTTTTTTTGTGAAAAAATAGGATATTTGTACAGGTCGCGGCTTTTATTACACCAATGATTCTGAAGAAATTCTTCGCATAGGTTAAAATGCGCTCTATTTTTTATTGATTACTGGTTTGTTGCAGAAAAATCCAGTAAATACTAACAAGTTTTCGAAACCGAGGAAGCCACATGAAATACCAAACCGATGATCTGCGCATTATCGGCGTGCATGAACTCACACCACCGGTCGAATTGCACCGCGAATATCCGATGACGGAGATCGCCACCGAAACGGTCTACTCGGCGCGGCAAAGCGCGCATCGGATTTTGCACGGTGAAGACGATCGCTTGCTGGTAGTGGTCGGACCGTGCTCGATTCACGATGTCGACGCGGCGCTGGAATACGCGGCGCGGCTGAAGCACTTGCGCGAGGTATTGAAACCGCATTTGCACATCGTCATGCGCGTCTATTTCGAAAAACCGCGCACGACCATCGGCTGGAAAGGATTGATCAACGATCCCGATCTGGATAACAGCTTCCATATCAACAAAGGCTTGCGGATGGCGCGGCGGTTGCTGCTGGATTTGAATACCATCGGCATGCCGTCGGCGACGGAATACCTGGATTTGATCAGTCCGCAATATCTGTCCGACCTGATCAGTTGGGCGGCAATCGGCGCCCGCACGACCGAAAGTCAGGGGCATCGCGAATTGGCTTCCGGCGTTTCCTGTCCGATCGGATTTAAAAACGGCACTTACGGCAACCTGAATATCGCCATCGATGCCATCGCCGCGGCTTCGCGTCCGCATCATTTTCTATCGGTGACCAAGGAAGGGCACACCGCGATTTTTGCCACCAAGGGTAATGAGGATTGCCACATCATTTTGCGCGGCGGCAGGAAGCCGAATTATGATGCCGCCAGCGTCGAGTCGGCGACCGAAGAATTGCAAAAAGCCAAGTTGCCGCCGCATCTGATGATCGACTTCAGTCATGCTAACAGCCACAAGGATTACCGCCGCCAAGCCGAAGTCGCCGCTAATGTGGCCGAGCAGATTGCCGCCGGAAATCGGGCGATTTGCGGGGTGATGATCGAGAGCCATCTGGTCGAGGGCAATCAAAAAGCCGACGGCAAGAAACGTGAGGAATTGTTGTACGGGCAAAGCATTACCGATGGTTGCATCGGTTTTGAAATGACCGAGCAAGTGTTGCAGCAACTGGCCAAAGCCGTTGAGAAGCGCCGGAAGAGAAAATAACGCGTTTAGCGCCGACTAATTGCCTGCGCAAGCGAATTAATCAGCGCTTCCTTAGTTTCTGACCGTCAAACCTTGATGCAACGACAACCGGTAAGCGCTTAAAGCCGGAATCAAACTCAGCAGGAAGGTGCTGGCCACGATGATGCCAAGGTGCATGATGATCGAGTCATTCATCACCAAATTGCTAATGAAAATGCCGAAATTTTCAGCCAGGTAGGTTTTGGAAAAATGGAGCGCAACCGCTAGTAAGCATATCGCCAGGATAATAGCGGATAGCACGATCAACAACGCTTCCAGTTGAATGATCAGGAACACAAACCAGGAACTCGCTCCGATCGCGCGCATCACCGCAATTTCGCGTTGCCGCTCGCGGATCGATGACAGCAGCATGGTGCTCAAGCCTAATAACGCCGAGAACAATACCAGATACGATATCAATTGCAGCGTATTTTCCATCGCCCGCATCATTTCCCATAATTCCATCAATGTCACGCCGGGAAGAATCGCCAGCAAGGGTTCTTTGGCGTATTGATTGATCTGGCGCTGTACCTGGAAAGTCGCCATTTTGGACTGTAGCCCGATCATGAAAGCGGTGATGCTTTTCGGCGTGAGATCGCGCTTTTCGATGTCCTCATCCATAATCCGCTTGCCCGGGATCTTAACGCCATCCCGCCAATTGAGGTGGATTGCTTCCATCCCTTGCAGACTAATATATAACGCTTGATCGGCGGGTGTTCCGGTCGGTTTGAGAATGCCCGTGACGGTAAAGGATCTGTCGTCATGCGAGCTGAAACTGACTTGTCCGAGTCCGTGCGCCAATACGATGGGGTCGTGCAAACGGTAATTGAGTTTTTTGGCGATATCGGCGCCAAGCACGACATCGAATACTTTCGCGAATGCCCGGCCCTCGGAAAAATCCAGCCTGGCGTTTTCACCAAAGCGGAACCGTTCGAAAAAGTCGCCGGTGGTGCCGACCACGCGGAAACCGCGATGCGAATCGCCCAGCGAGATCGGAATCGTCCATGCCACTTTGGGATCGTTGGCAAATGCCTGGTAACTTTGCCATGAAATATTATTGGTGGGGTTGCCGATGCGAAAAACCGAGTACAGCAGCAGATTGAGCTGGCCGGTGCGCGCACCGGCGATCAGATCCACGCCGGAGACGGTTTTACTGAAACTTTCCTTGGCTTCGAAGCGGATATGCTCGACCCCGAGCAATACGAACACGCTGATGGCAATGGAAAGCAACGTCAGCCATGCGGTATAGCGCCGGCTGCGCAAACTTTGCCAGGCGATTTTAGCTAGCATGAACCACCGCTCCCGCGCGGTTGATTGCGGTCAGATTTACAATCCGCTGGAAATATTGCGTCAATGAAGTGTCATGGCTGACAAAAATCAAGGTATTGCCCTGATCCTTGCAAAGCTCAAGCAGTAACTGCATGAAAGCGGCGCGGGCGTCGCTGTCCAATGCCGATGTCGGTTCATCGGCGATCAGAATCTCCGGGGCGTTGATGAGCGCCCGGGCGATTGCAACCCGTTGTTGCTGCCCCACGCTCAGTGCGCCGGTTTGCTGGCGCAGCAGGGAGCGATCCAGTCCCAATGCGGTAAACAGTTGCAATGCTTGCGGTTCGATGCTGCTATTCGTTTTTTTACCGAAATACGCAGCCAGGCGGATATTGTCGAGCACGTTTAAATAGGGGATCAGGTTGAATTGCTGAAACACGATGCCGATATGCCGGGCCCGGAAAATATCCCGCTGATGCGCCGGGAGCGTGGCTAAATCTTGACCGAGTATTTCCACGCTGCCGTGAGCCGTTGTCAAAATTCCCGCCAGCAGATTGAGCAAGGTCGATTTTCCTGATCCGGAAGGTCCCTGAAGAAAGACTCGCTCACCTTGTTGAACATGCCAGCTTGGAATATCGAGGACCGCCGGTGAGTTTTTCCCCGGATAGGAAAAAGCCAGCCGGTTGATTTTTATTGCATCGGGTACCGGCGTAGCGGCCGCTTTCAGCGGGATTTCTGGAGAAATGACCGTCAACAAAACCTCCTTGCTTTTTTCTTCGTTTGTTTCCGGATGATATACTGCACCGTATGATTACAACAGCATTTTATCGCAAGCTATCTTTCCAAACCGCGAAGCGGTTGATCTTTGCCGGTACGACAGCCGCATTGCTGATAATTGGCGCGCAGGGCGTTGATTCGGTCGCGCAATCCGGTACGGCGGCGTACCGCACTGTCGAATGGGTCGACTTGATGCCGGCGGATGACCTGGAAGCGTTGCTGAATCCGCCGGATTATCTCGATGACATCGAGGACGGGTCGGAACAAGACAGGCTGAACAGTCAACTCAAGCCTGCAACGCCGTCAGCGGAAGACGATCGCTATCAGCAAGCGCTGAAATCCACGCGGATCATGCCGGAATTCGATAACCGGAAAATCAGGATTCCAGGTTATATCGTGCCGCTGGAGTTCGGCAAGAATCAATTGGTGACGCGCTTTTTCCTGGTGCCGTATTTCGGCGCCTGTATTCATGTGCCGCCGCCGCCGCCGAATCAAATCATCTATGGCGTTTACGACAAAGGATTCAAGCTCAATCATTTGCAGGAAGCTTTCTGGCTGACCGGTTTGCTGAAGACGACATTGACCGAAAACGATGTCGCGACTTCCGCTTATACGTTACAGGTAGCGGACATCAAACCTTATACCGAGTGATCCGATACCCGGCTTACTTGATTTTCAGACGATTGGCCGCCGGTGTTAATAGTTGCGTGCCTTGCGACCGGCCGGTAACCCATTGCGCTTTAATTTGTTGAATCCCCGGAAAAATAGCGAACAAGTCAATGCGGATTTCGTTCAATTCCGCAATCCGCGAACACTGAAAATGGTAATTGGCATGGATATCCGCGTGTTCTTCATGATGATCGTGGCCATCGTCGCCATCCGTATGCGAATGGATTTCCGGCATCCGGATATCGCTATCCACCAGTTGGCAACCGGCGCCTGGCAATGCAAATAACCGGGGTGGCCTGGTCAAGATTTGCCGGGTTGCGTGAAATGCCGTCTTTTGTTCAGCAGTAACCGGTGCGTGCTCGAATCCGAGCAAATTCACGGCTGGGGATTCCAGCGTTAAATGCACGTCATGATTTTCCAGAACGATATTCAACGCGGCGATTCCATGCACATGCGGTTCGTGCGCCGGGTGCCCGGACGCTGCAACCGCAACGCAGGATGATGCGGCAAACCATAGCAGCCAGCCGGGTGCGCTCAGTTTACGATGCATGGCTTGCCCGGGCTGAGCCAACCAGCGCGATGAAGGTATCTTTGATCACGGAATACGGAACATCGCGCGTAATGAAAACGATCCGGGTCCGGCGATCCTCCGAGGGCCATCCGGGTAATTCCACGGGCGGATGGAAGATATGTTGCACGCCATGAATAACCCACGGCGTAGCGTGATTCTTCATGTTCAAGATGCCTTTGATCCGTAAAATATCCGGGCCTTTGATAGCCATCAACAGATTCAGCCAATCGTCGAAAAGCGCCGGTTCGATCGGGTCTTCGAAGGTAAAACAAAAAGCCTGCACATGATCGTCGTGGCGGTTGACGCCGGACTGAGCCGTAACCGGCGGATGCGTGCGAAGGGATGGATTGTCTCCGGGACTGACAGGCTGGTAACGATTGGCAGGCTTGGATTCATACGATTCCGCGTTGAGCCATTTCATCACATCCGGTGTTTTCTGATCGATCGAAAATACCGTGTTGTTGAAAACCGGTTGCAAATCCGCCAGACCGTTGACCGCCGGCAATTGCATCGCGGACGGATTCAGGGCGTGTACGCGTTGTTGCACGGCGCTGAGCGTTTGTTCGTCGACGAGATCGCTTTTGGTCAAAATGATCCGGTCGGCAACGGCGATTTGCTTGACTGCTTCCGTGTGGCGATCGAGTGTTTCCATCGCATTGACACTGTCGACGGCTGTCACGATCGCATCCAGGCGATAGCGGCTGGCGATGTGCTGGCTGGTCATCAGCGTATGTAGCACCGGCGCGGGATCGGCCAGCCCGGTGGTTTCGATCACGACCCGGTCAAAACTGCGCGTGCCGTTGCGGGCGAACCGCCAGGTGGCATCTTTCAGCACTTTTGCCAAGTCGCCGCGAATCGAGCAGCAAACGCAGCCGTTTCCCATTTCCATCACCACCGTTTCGGTGCTTTGCGTGACCAGCAGATGATCCAGGCTGATTTCGCCGAATTCGTTGATGATCACCAAAGTCTTGCTGAAAAAGGACTGACGCACCAGTTGGTTGAGCAGCGTGGTTTTGCCGCTGCCCAGAAAACCGGTCAGCAAAATGACGGGAATCCGTGCGTTGCGATCTTCCATGGGAGAAATTCAAATAAATCCGGTTATTCGGAAATAATCTGGCACTGCTTACAGATACCGTGCAATTCCAGTTGCTGGTGCGCCAATGCAAACCCTGTACTGCGAATGCTCTGCTCGAGATCTTCGATGATATGTTTTTTGATGCCGATTTCCTTGACGCTGCCGCAGCGGTCGCAAATCAGAAATTGCGGGGTTTCATGCCGGTGGCTGCAGGTGATATGCGCGCATGACATGTATTGACCGGCGGTTTCCAGTTTATGCACCAATTTTTCCCGGATCAGAAATTCCAGCATGCGATAAACCGACATCACCGGCAGCGATTCCTGAAATTGGGTTTTATATTTGTCGACGATTTCATAGGCCGATAGCGGCGTGGCGGAAGCCAGTAATACCGTCAACACATTTTTGCGCTTTTCCGTCAATTTGCTGCCGGTTGCTGCGCAAACTTCTTGTGATCGCTTGATGATTTGATCGATATCCGCTGACATTTTGAATTTTTAAGCTTTCAGGAATCAAGAATCCATTGATTACATGAACATATTACGTGAAATTGTGAAAATTTGAAAATCATGACCGTCATTCACCGGTTATTGTTCTTCAACCCAGACCGGAAACGGATCGGGCAGGGCGGGCCAATGCGATTCACCGGCTTGCAGCTCTGCGTCCGTCAATAAGCATTCATCCAGCCATTGACGGATGATTGACTGATCGAGGTTCTGCCCGATAAACACCAATTCCTGCCGCCGGTCTCCGCACGGTTCTTCCCAATCTTCCATGATGGACTGCACGGAGACTTCATCCTCCGGCCATTCATCTCTGGGGACGGCTGCCCAAAACATGCCGGCATAACCGTAATGCGCAATTCCACCGGCCTGATTCCATTGGCCGGCTTGATCCGGGCGCGTGGCCAGCCAGAAAAAACCCTTGGAGCGGAGCAGTTTGCCTTCATTCCAAGGATGATGGAGAAAGTCGTAGAATCGTTGCGGATGAAAGGGCTTTCTCGCAGTGTAAACAAAACTGCTGATCCCGTATTCTTCTGTTTCAGGAATATGCTCGCCGCGCATTTCCTTCAACCAGCCGGGTGCTTGTTGCGCTTTTTCAAAGTTGAATTTACCGGTATTTAATATCCGGGCTGCATCGATACAGCCGTTCTGGATGGCGATGATTTCCGCTTCGGTATTCAAGCTGCGTAAAATGCCGCGCAGATTATCCAATTCTTCGGGGCTGATCAAATCAATTTTGTTGATTAAAATCACGTCGCTGAATTCAACTTGATCAATCAGCAACTCGGTGACGCTGCGTTCGTCATCCGCCCCCAAGCTCTCGCCGGTTTCTTGCAGCATTTTGGCTTCATCGAAATCCTTGAGGAAGTTCACTGCATCCACCACCGTTACCATTGTGTCGAGGCGCGCCACGCCGGACAGGCTGACATCGCTGCCGTCCGCAAAAGTGAAGGTTTCCGCGATCGGCAGCGGCTCCGAAATGCCCGTGGATTCTATGACCAAATAATCAAATTTTTTTTCGCGGGCAAGTTTCCGCACTTCGATGAGCAAATCCTCGCGCAGCGTGCAGCAAATGCAGCCGTTACTCATTTCGATCAGCTTTTCTTCAGACCGGTTGAAGGAAATCTCCTTTTCAATCAACGCGGCGTCAATGTTGATTTCACTCATGTCATTGACGATCACGGCAATGCGCATTCCTTGCCGGTTACTCAAAATATGATTGAGTACGGTGGTTTTTCCAGCGCCCAAAAAACCCGACAGCACCGTTACAGGTAGTTGCTCAATAGTCATTGCGGTCATTGATTGTTTGATGTTGATACCCGATATGATATAACATATCATTCATTCAATCCAATGTCATTTGGATCATCGTTGCCTCAGAAGCTTATTAATCAATGAATTTAGCGGATTAAACAACAGAAACACGAGCATGAATCAATTTTTCACCCAATCTTTGCACTATGATCGAACCGGCATGAAAGCGCGTAACATGCGGTGTCCCGAAATTTCCGCGCCGATTAACCGCGACGTATGGCGCTACCGTTGCGGAAACTAGCGATGACCCTGGTGTTGGTGTTCGCGATGGGACAGGTTCAACCCGTTGCGGCGGATTCTGCTGCGGACGCTAAAAACCCGGCGTCCGCAGCAACAGCGGCTGAAACGGATAAACCCAAGCCGGTCATTCAAATGACGCCGATCCAGGTCATCGGCACCACCGGCGATGAACCGCCCAAGCCCAACAGCAGTACCTTGAAAGGCCGCTCCTTAAGGTTGCAGCAAGGCGATACGCTTGGCCAGACGTTGCATCAGGAACTTGGTGTCAGCAATGCATCGTTCGGTCCCGGGGTCGGCATACCGGTGATACGCGGCTTGACCGGCTCGCGCGTGCGGATATTGCAAAACGGCGTCGGCAGTCATGACGCCACCAGTCTGAGTCCTGACCACGCGGTCGCGATCGACTCATTATTGGCGGATGCCATCCAGATTTTTCGCGGACCCGAAGTGATCCGTTATGGCGGCAATGCCATCGGCGGGGTGGTGGATGTCAGCGATAACCGCATCCCCGACAGAAAAGTCAAACAACCGGTTAGCGGTTCCGCAGAAAGCCGTTACGATACCAACGGCCATGGCACGCATTCGGCATTCCGGTTGAATACCGGGAAAGACCGGTTTGCATTCAACCTCGGCGGTTTCTTCCGCCAGCGGGATGATGTGCGGATTCCGGGAAAAGCCATCGACGAGGCATTGATCGAGCAACAATTCGGTCTGACCGATATTCCGAATGCAGCGGGCAGGATTCCCAATACCGACAGCAGAGGCATCGGCGGCTATACCGGTGTTTCATGGTTCGGCAACAATTTCATGGCCGGCATGTCGGTGAGCCATACCGATAACCGCTACGGTGTTCCTAAAGGCAGTCATCATCTCGATCCCAATCATCTCGACGGTCTCGAAAACATTTTGCCGCGGATTAGAGATTTGAGCGGATTCGAGGATATTTTCGGGCCGAAAGCGTTGTTCCCGAGTATCCGCCTGAACATGCAGCAAACCCGCTACGATTTCAAAACCGAATGGTATGAACCGGTGCGCGGCATCGAAAGCGTCAGCTTCCGTTATGGCCTGGTCGACTACCGGCATACCGAGCTCGAAGGCGGTTCGCCTTTTACCCGATTCAAAAACGATGTTGGCGAAGGCCGGCTGGAGGCGCGGCATAACGCTTTACCCAATTTAACTGGAACCGTCGGCGCTCACTGGATCGACCGGAATTTTTCCGCGCTGGGCGTCGAAACCTTCGTGCCGCCGACCAAGCAGCAATCGGTGGGATTCTATACGACGCAAGACTACACCTGGAATAACTGGATCGTGCGCGGCGGCGTCCGGCTGGAGCATGCGCGGATCAATCCTGATGCGCAGCAATTGAAGTTGCGCGGCAGCGCATTGCCGCCCGTGCCGCTGCCGGGTTCCCTGGATTTTCTGGCGTTTTCCGCTTCAACCGCGTTGCAATGGAATCTGCGGCAAGATACGGCGTTGACCTTCACGCTGAATCGCGGCAAGCGGCCTCCGGACATACAGGAACTGCTGGCGCTGGGTCCGCATTTGTCGACCCGCAGTTTTGAAATCGGCAACGTGCAATTGAAGAACGAAACCGTGAATATGGCCGACTTGGCGCTCGACTGGAAATCGGACCGTGTCAGTTCGCGCATCAACGGTTATTACAACCGCACCGATGACTATATCTACCTGCGCAATACCGGGCTGGTGTATGAAGTCGATAATGAAACCATACGCCAGCGTTGCGTCAGCGATGCCGAATGCGTTTCGGTTTTTGCGTATGACCAGCGCAACGCCGAGTTTGCCGGGTTTGAAGCGCGGGTCGACGGCACGCTTTATCAACTGCCCGGCGGCAACAATGTGTTGCTCACCGTGTTTTCGGACTATGTCCGCGGCCGCTTTACCGGCGGCGACCGGGATGATGTGCCGCGCATGCCGCCGTTGCGTTACGGTGCCGAATTGGGACTCGGCAATCCCATCTGGAATGCCGCGCTGCGCTACACGCGGGCGGAAGCGCAGCGATATCCGGGCAGGAATGAAACGGCGACGGATAGCTACCATTTATTGACCGCATCAGCGGATTATCAATTAAAAGCGGGAAAGTGGGGCGATTTATGGTTATTCGCCAAAGGGCATAACTTGCTCAACGAAGAAATCCGCAATTCCGTATCGTTTTTGCGAAATTTCGCGCCGGAACCGGGGCGCAGCTTCATTTTTGGCGTGCGCGCCACATTTTAGACAATGCGCTATCTATCTTTCAAAATGACCGGCGTGCAATGGAGACTGTTCATCGGCTGCTTTGCTTTGTGCGTCAATGTGCTGGCGCTCGAAGGGTTATCGATTCGTTCTGCCGGTGCGGTGCATCTGGACATTGAAGTCTGGGGTCAAGGCAACGCTTTGTTTGCGGGATACTGCCGCACGCCGGGCATCACTGGCTGCGATCTCGACGGCTTGGCGGAGGCGACCGGTTTACCGGCCAATACCTTGCCGGTGGAGGCCGCCACCGGCAGGCTGATTTTCCCCGCCGATTTTCAGGATCTTACCGGCGGTCCTTTCAGGACGCGGAATCCGGGGTTCCAGTCGATACAAAATGCGCTGTTGCCCAATGAATTGCTCGGTTATCGCGCATCGGGGCGGTTGCGTTATTGGGATCCGGCGCTATCGGTTTGGCGCGATGCGCCGCCGGATGTGCAAATCCGCTTGTTCGGCGGGCTGGAAGCCAACACCGAGGTATTGCGCGATTACTCCGAATGCGCCGGGCAACTGATTTGTTTCAGCGAGGGCAGTTTTGGCACGGACGGCAGCACTGTCTTCACCGGCGGCGGCATTCTCGGCAGTGCGGAACTGGTTGTCGACATTACCAGCGCGAACGGCATCTTGCATACCCATCTAAGTTTCTTTCTTGAGAATCAAGACGGGCAACCCGGCGGGGCGATCGGTGCTTATCTGGTCGAAATGCGATTGCTCTCCAATGCGCGTTTTTTCCCAACCGAGCCATTCCTGATTCTGTTCAATGCAGGGCTTGAGCCGGAACAATTCGCCGCCGCTTTGGTTGCATTAACCGGCGAACCGGATGGTATCGATCCGCGCCCGCAACCGGTTCAACCGGTATCGATACCCGGCGATGCGGATCTGGACGGCGATGTCGACCGCATCGATGTCGCGTTGATTTTACTCGCCGCGCAGAATAACGAGGCAGTCAAGCCCGCGAATTCCGCGTTAGACGCCGACAAGGACGGCGTCATTACCCGAGCCGATGCCTTACTGGCGAAATCCTTGTGCACATTGCGGTTGTGCAATAGCCCGCTGGATGCGCCGGCGACTTCGCTGAATGTCGCGGCGATCTTCGATCATCAAGCCGGAATCCTGAATCTGAACGATATCGAAGCCGGTGCGCAACACTTCCGCGCGCAGTTGCAAATTCAGGAAGACCAATCCTTGCTGTTGACTTCGCTGCAACTCGACCAATCGCGCTATGCAAACCCCGCGCGCTATGATAGCGCCGCCGGCATTCTGACGATCCCGGCGGTATTTATTAACGGGAAGTTTTTTCAAGCAACGTTGCGTGCGATCGATGCCAAAAGATTTCAGGTGATTCAACTGGAAGAAATCAGTGGAATTCTTGAGAAATAAAAGTTTATTAACAATACCAACTAAGGAGTCAGAAAAATGTTCAATAAAATGAAACTATTAGTCTTTGTATTTATGTTTGTTTCGATTTTCAATTCCGCGCACACGATTGCAGCGGCAGATGATTCGCATGCAGGAGATATTCAGCCATGGCGGGTCGGCGCGGAAATTTTTGTGAATAGCCGTTTGTTCGAAGCCGATTTTGGCGATCTGAGCGGTGGTCCGTTCGAAACCGACGATCCGGGCGTCGATGTCAATATTACCAAAGGCGCTTTCACGTCCGGCAATTGGTTGCGTTTCCAGCCGGTTGGGAAGTTGCTTTATTGGAATGGCGCGCAATGGAGTGAAACCATCCCGAACGGCGAAAGAATCGATGTGACCGATGCGCTGAATCGCGTGATTTCTTTTTCCGGCAGCGGCGTCAGCGAAACCGCCGGGGTGATCGGCGAATTCGGCAGCGGCGGCGATCTGCACGAGCACCTCAGCTTCAAAATGCTCGATGCCGCCAATACGCCGAATGGCACCGCCGGCGCGTACCGTATCCAATTTAAGTTATTCGAATCGAAAGCGAACAACGATACCTCGGTTTCCGTGGCATCGGCGCCGATCGCAATCGTTTTCAATCGCGGACTGACGAACGAAAGCTTTGAAACGGCCGTCGCCGCCGCCGGTGATCTTTCCGAAAATGCGGTTTTTTCTGACGGGAACGGGGTATTGACGATCCAGAGCGTCAAAGCGCTGGGAACCCGTTATCAAGTGAAGCTGCAACATTTGGGCGGCGATAAATTCCAATTGATCGAGGCCAAGCAAATTTCTGCGGCGGAATAAGATCCGGTCAAATTCCTGCATACATGCGCGCCTGAAACCGGTCTCACGGTATTTGCCTTTTCCGTGCTGCCCGGGCGCGCAATTGCGTTGCATAGCCTCATTATGCGACTGGAGATTGAGAGAATTTGCGCTTGTTCTCCGACTTTGCTCGCTACGTCTCCTTAAGTCCGGCAAATTCCCAGTTGTAAAAAAACATCAACCGGAAACACCGTTTCCAGCAACCGGTAACCGCTGTTTTTACTGGGAATTAGTCAGTGCCGCTACCCTTATCCGGCAAAATTTTCAAAAAATTTTCTGCACAAAAATAATTTTGTGTTGTACCATTGGTGCCATAGTAATATTCATTGACTACTAGATATTGTGGTTTGTTGATGAATGATACTACTTCATTGAATCAATGGAAGTTTGCCTTTTCTGTGATGAATTACCAGCCAGGAGGAACCCCCGATGCAGCTTGCGACAGAACCAACTCCCCACAAACCCGTTTCCGGAAGTCAAAGTGTTATGGATACATCCACACAGCATTCACCGTTTCCGAATCATCGAGTCATCCGCCGTAACGGTTCGGTGGTGTCGTTCGAGCCGGGCAAGATCTCGGTGGCGCTGACCAAAGCGTTCATTGCCGTCGACGGCGGGCAGGGCGCGGCGTCGGTGCGAGTGCGCGAAGTCGTGGCCGGTTTGACCAACGACGTGGTCGGTGCGTTGCTGCGCCGCCAGCCGGATAGCGGCACGTTCCATATCGAGGATATTCAGGATCAAGTCGAACTGGCGCTGATGCGCTCCGGCGAACACGATGTGGCGCGTGCGTATGTGCTGTACCGCGAAGCGCGGGCGCGTGAACGCGCCAAGCTGAAGCAAAGCGCCGAAGCGGTGGCGGAAACATTGACCGTAACCGACAACGGCCAGCGTGTGCCGCTCGATGTCGCTAAATTATCCGCACTGATCGAATCCTCCTGCGTGGGTCTCGGCAATACCGTCGATCCATCGCTGATTCTGAAAGCGACGCTGAAAGATTTGTACGACGGCGTATCGCTCGACGAAGTGCGCAAATCCGTCGTGCTGTCGGCGCGCGTGCTGATCGAAAAAGACCCGGCGTACAGTTACGTGACCGCGCGTTTGCTGCTGAACAATATCCGCCTCGAAGTGCTGGATGAGGAAGTGACGCAACAAGCGATGCAGACGCAGTACCAGGACTATTTCCCGGTATTCATCAAACGCGGCATCGAAGCCGAGCTGCTCGATCCGAGGCTGGCGCAATTCGATCTGAAGCGCCTGGCCGAAGCGTTGAATGCGGAGCGTGATTTGCAGTTCGATTATCTCGGGCTGCAAACGCTGTACGACCGCTATTTCCTGCATATCAAAGAACAGCGCATCGAATTGCCGCAAGCGTTCTTCATGCGCGTGGCGATGGGGCTGGCGTTGAACGAGATCGATCGCGAAGCGCGCGCCATCGAGTTTTATCACGTGTTGTCGAGTTTCGATTTCATGAGCTCGACGCCGACACTGTTCAACTCCGGAACTTGCCGCTCGCAATTGTCGTCGTGCTACCTGACCACCGTGCCGGACGATCTCGACGGTATTTACGAAGCGATCAAGGAAAACGCGCTGCTGGCCAAATACGCCGGCGGTCTCGGCAACGACTGGACGCCGGTGCGGGCGATGGGGGCGCGCATCAAGGGCACCAACGGCAAATCGCAAGGCGTGGTGCCGTTCCTGAAAGTGGTATCCGATACCGCGGTGGCGGTCAATCAGGGCGGCAAGCGCAAGGGCGCGGTGTGCGCGTACCTGGAATGCTGGCATCTGGATATCGAGGAATTCCTGGAGTTGCGCAAAAACACCGGCGACGACCGCCGCCGCACGCACGACATGAATACCGCGACGTGGATTCCCGATCTGTTCATGAAACGCGTCATGGACGGCAGCGATTGGACGTTGTTCTCGCCATCGGATACACCCGATTTGCACGAGAAATTCGGCCAGCAATTCGAGCAGGCGTATCTGGCTTACGAAGCGAAAATCGAGCGCGGCGAACTGACGCTGTACAAAAAAATTCCGGCGGTGCAGTTGTGGCGCAAGATGTTGAGCATGCTGTTTGAAACCGGCCATCCGTGGATTACGTTCAAGGATCCGTGCAACGTGCGTTCGCCGCAGAATCATATCGGCGTGGTGCACAGCTCGAATTTATGCACCGAAATCACGCTGAACACCAACGACAAGGAAATCGCCGTGTGCAACCTGGGTTCGGTCAATCTGGTCGCGCATCTGAAAGACGGCGCGCTCGATCTGGACAAATTGAAGCGCACCGTGCGCATTGCCATGCGCATGCTCGACAACGTCATCGACATCAATTTCTACGCCGTGGCCAAAGCACGCAACGCCAACCTGAAACACCGTCCGGTCGGGCTGGGCATCATGGGATTCCAGGATTGCCTGCATCAACTGGGCATTCCATACAGCTCGCAGGAAGCGGTGGAATTCGCCGACCGTTCGATGGAAGCGGTGGCGTATCACGCGTACTGGGCGTCGACCGAACTGGCGCAAGAGCGCGGCTGCTACAGCAGCTACAAAGGCAGCCTGTGGGATCGCGGCATCCTGCCGCACGACACGCTGGAAGTGTTGCGCAACGAGCGCGGCGGGTTTGTCGAAGCCGATTTGTCGGCGACGCTGGATTGGGACGCATTGCGTGCGCGCATTAAACAATACGGCATGCGCAATTCCAACTGCCTGGCGATTGCACCGACCGCGACGATTTCCAATATCGTCGGCGTATCGGCGAGTATCGAACCGACGTATCAGAATCTGTACGTCAAATCCAACTTGTCGGGCGAATTCACCATTGCCAACAAATCGCTGGTCAACGATCTGAAAAAACTCAATCTGTGGGATGAAGTGATGATTTCGGATCTGAAATACTTCGACGGCGCGATCAGCAAAATCGACCGCATTCCGGACCATATCCGCACACTGTACGCCACCGCATTCGAGATGGATCCGCTCTGGTTGATCGAAGCGGGCGCGCGGCGGCAAAAGTGGATCGACCAGTCGCAATCGCTGAATATTTATATGGGCGGGGTTTCCGGCAAAAAATTGGATGAAACCTACAAACTGGCGTGGTTGCGCGGTCTGAAAACCACGTACTACTTGCGTTCGATGGGCGCGACGGCAGCGGAAAAATCCACGGTGCGCGCCGGTTCGTTGAATGCGGTGCCGTCCGATGGCGGCGTGGTCAAAGCGGCGGTGGAAGTATCCACGGTCGAAATCAAATACTGCGCCATTGATGATGAGAGTTGCGAATCCTGCCAATAATCCGGAAAAATAGAAAAGGAGTTAATAATTATGCTGACATTTGAAGACGAACCGCAACAACCGCAAACACCGCCGGTCAACGCTATGCCGCGTACCGCCTTGCACGATTTTGAATTGCCGCTGGCTACACCGGGGCAGGACGGCCGCGATCACAGCAGCGGCAGTCAGGCTAGCGCGGAAGATGTGGCGGGCAGCGCCAACCGCCGCATCTCAGTCGAGGACAAATCCATCATCAACTGCAGCGCGGACGTCAATCAACTGGTGCCGTTCAAGTACAAATGGGCGTGGGACAAGTACCTCGGTGCTTGCGCCAACCATTGGATGCCACAGGAAATCAGCATGAGCCGCGACATCGCGCTGTGGAAAGACCCGAACGGCCTGACCGAGGACGAACGCCGCCTGGTCAAGCGCAACCTTGGTTTTTTCGTCACCGCCGATTCACTGGCGGCGAACAACATCGTGCTCGGCACCTACCGCCACATCACCAACCCGGAGTGCCGCCAGTATTTGCTGCGCCAGGCGTTCGAGGAAGCGATTCATACCCATGCGTATCAGTACATCGTCGAATCATTGGGGTTGAATGAAGGCGAGATCTTCAACGCCTACCATGAAGTCCCGTCGATCCGCGACAAGGATGAGTTTCTGATTCCGTTCATCGATACGCTGACCAATCCCGGCTTCAAAACCGGCACCTTGGAAACCGATCAACAGTTGCTCAGAAGCCTGATCGTATTCGCCTGCATCATGGAAGGCTTGTTCTTCTATGTCGGCTTTACGCAAATCCTGGCGCTTGGGCGGCAGAACAAAATGACCGGCTCAGCCGAGCAGTATCAATACATCCTGCGCGACGAGTCGATGCACTGCAATTTCGGCATCGACGTGATCAACCAGATCAAAATGGAAAGCCCGCATTTGTGGACCAAAGCGTTCCGCGACGAAATCAGCGCGCTGATGCAAAAAGCCGTGGCGCTGGAATACCGCTACGCCGAAGACACCATGCCGCGCGGCGTGCTCGGCATGAACGCGCCGATGTTCAAGGAGTACCTGCGCTACATCGCCAACCGCCGCTGCCAGCAAATCGGCCTGGACGTGCTGTACCCGAACGCCAACAACCCGTTCCCGTGGATGTCGGAAATGATCGACCTGAAGAAAGAGAAGAATTTCTTTGAAACGCGTGTGACCGAGTATCAAACGGGGGGGGCGTTGAGTTGGGATTGAGGGTTGCAGCCAGATGCAATCAGGTTATGCGATTTTTTTGATGTATATATTAGGTTAAGCTTCATAAGGAAACTTAATGGACGTAATCTCTATTGCAGGTGCATATCAAGGACTGAAGGCAGTCAAGGAAATTCTGACTACGGCATTCGAAGCAAAGGTGGATGCGGAGGTAAAACCTAAGATTCTTGAAGCACAAGGAAAGCTCGGTGAAGTACAAGATGTTTTATTTATATTGAGGGAACGTCTCTCAGAACTCCAGCAGGAGCGCGACGATTTGAAGGCAAAGTTGGCGAATGCTGAGGCATGGCAGAGTCAGGCTGATCAATATGAACTCACAACTACGCCAGGAACCGCCGTTGTTTACAGATACAAAGGACAGCCAGATCACTTTGCTTGCCCAAGTTGTTTCAACAAACGCGAGGTTCACATTCTCCAAGACAATAAGTTAATGGCTGGTACCTACCGCTGTACGGGGTGCGGATTCAACTACCGGGTGAAATCGCCGACCCATTTCAATCCGAGGGTTTACGGGACATAATTATGAGGCTTAATCCTGTAAACGATCGGACGCCTCACCTATCGGCTCAGCACCATTCACTTCCACGTAAGGTAGAGCTCGTAGGTTGGGGTGAGGCACGAACACCACATCAACGAAGCCGCCGATTGCTGGGCTTCATTTCATTCAATCCATCCTATGGGTTGAAGAAAGAGAAGAATTTCTTTGAAACACGCGTGACCGAGTATCAAACGGGGGGCGCTTTGAGTTGGGATTGAGGGTTGTTGAATAATCGCTGCCGAAGCCAATACTGTAAAGAGGAGAGTGAATGAAATTCTTTATTCCTGCAGCAAAAGATGCCAAAGAAGCAGAGGAGGTCTATGAAGCAGTGGCGAAGTTCAATAACGCCCCGATTTCAGTCCGAAGGATCTGCGCGCTTGCTTGGAAACATAATGGCATGTTGATGTCGTGCGAAGTGGGCGGTGAGGCCCCTTCTTACTACGGTACGCATGATGAACCAGTTGTGGCCATTCTTGACTGTGGTAATTTATACAAAGTCTGCACGACGAATCGGGGGGTTATCCGTGGTGAAGCCATTCTTGTTGGCAAAGGCAACGGATCGATTTCTACCTACTTTGAATGAAGCTCGTAGGTTGGGGTGAGGCACGAACCCCAACATCAACAAAGTCGCCAATCGTTGGGCTTCATTTCATTCTGCTCAACCTACGGGTTGTGTCATTGAAGATGATGCGGTGCTCCGCGGCCAGTATGGGGTTTTATATTTCGCTCATAATGCTGGTTGCAATCGCGAGGAGCCTTGTGATCGGATAAAACGTTTAGCAGTCGTGCCAACCTCGGACAGAAAATGTCACATATGCAATGAATGAAACGCTAAACCGGAGTCTTATGAGAACACTGAATTATTCGTCACACCGGCGAAGGCCGGTGTCCAGTTCGTTGGTTTTTCTGGATTCCGGCCTTCGCCGGAATGACAAATTTAGAATGATTCAGCGGCTTCTTAGTAAACCGGTACTCCAATTTATCCAATCTGGCGAGGAAAATACTTATGCAAACCCGTGAAGAACGCGACACTATGGGCGTGGTTGAAGTGCCCGTCGAAAAAACGAAAATAAAAAAAGGGGTCAGACCCCATAAAAAGAAATCATATTTATGTGTGATGCTCGTCAGCCTATGATACGATTTTATTTTTGGACATTAAATCATGCGAACGACCATTAATATCGATGAACAATTATTAGCTTATGCCAAACTCCAAGCGGTTCAACAGGGATGCACATTAAAACAGGTTATTGAAGATGCGCTGCGTGAGTCTTTTTCTCGCCATCTTTTGAAACACGATTCGGTAAAGTTAGAAACAGCCTCGGGCGCCGGTCTCAAGCCGGGTATTGATTTGGATAATAGCCGCAGTTTGCGCGACATTATGGATGATCGTTAATGTTTCTAATGGATGTGAATGTCTTGGTCTATGCACATCGGGAGGATACGCCGGAACATTCCGCTTATCGCGAATGGTTGGAGTCAGCCATTAATGATACTGTTCCTTATGGTTATTCGGAGTTGGTATTAAGCGGTTTCTTGCGAGTGGTTACGCATCCGAGAATTTTTGAGGTACCGTCTACATTGTCCGGCGCGATTCGTTTCGCAAATCAGGTTAGAGAGTCGCGGTCTGCAGTTTGCCTTGCGCCCGGGCCGATGCACTGGAAGATATTCTTGGCGTGTATTGAACAAATTGATGCGAAAGGGAACGATATTGCCGACGCCTATCATGCGGCTTTGGCGATGGAATGGAATTGTGTGTGGGTGACGACAGATAAGGGTTTTAAACGATTTAAAGGTTTAAAAGTACGCCATCCACTTACTTTGTTTAATACCTGATGCCAAGGAAAAAGCGCTTTTATCAGCCTGGGGTGCCGGTACATGCGTTCCAACGCGGACATAATAAAGAACCGGTATTTTTTGATGATCAGGATTATTTGGCTTATTTGCGTTTCCTGAAAGCTGCAGCCGATGATTTTGGGTGTTTGGTCCATGCTTATGTGTTGATGACCAATCATGTGCATTTATTGGTAACACCGCAAGCTGAGAATGATATTAGTCTGTTGTTTCAAAATATTGGGCGTCATTTTGTGCCTTATATCAATAAAACCTATCGCCGCCGAGGAAGTTTGTGGGAAGGACGGCATAAGGGGAACATTTTAGAATCGGACGCTTATTTTCTGATTTGCATGCGCTATATCGAGATGAATCCGGTGCGCGCTGCAATGGTTGAGCACCCTGGGCAGTACCGGTGGTCCAGCTATGCGGCGAATGCGCATGGGGTTGATAATGCGATTCTACAGCCGCATGCGTTGTATCTGGCATTGGGCGAGTCTCACGAGTTCCGTCAAGCTGTCTATCGTGCCGGATTTGATAGTGAAACCCGGTTGGATGAACTTGAATTAATCCGTGCTTGCTTACATTCGGGTACGCCGCTGGGTTGTGATCATTTTAAGCAAAAGATCGAGTCTGTTATCGGCGGCCGTGTCGGTTACAGTAAGCGCGGTAGGCCAACAGTGCACGCAAATAGAGATAATTAAAGAAATTTTGTTCATATATTAATGTCAATTAATTGTTGATATGTTCATATTTATGTATTAGTATGATCGATAATATGGACATATTAATATGAACAAATACCAGGCATTGCTAGCCAGAAAACAATTGGAGAGACGTCTCGCGCTCTTGCGTGAGACAGGGATTGTTGCGCCGCCACGAGGATGGATAAAGGCCATTCGTGAAGCACTTGGCATGACTGCCCGCCAGCTTGCCGCGCGGATGGATGCGTCCCCTTCACGTATTCCGGTGATTGAAAAAGCGGAAGTGACTGGCGCAACAACGATCAAGACCTTGCGTGAAGCTGCCGAGGCAATGAACTGTACCTTTGTGTATGCCTTCGTGCCGGTAAAACCGCTCGATGATATTCTGCGTGAGCGTGCCATCCAGAAAACGCGCAAAGACATTGCCCGGCTCGATCACACCATGCGGCTGGAAAATCAAGCTTTGCTCAAATCCGATCTCGACGATGAGCAGCGGCGCATGGTCGAACTTATCCTATCAGGCTCACTAAAAGGGTTATGGGAGGATAAGTAGCATTGTCACGCCAGATCCATTATTTTTCGATGACGATAATGCGAATACCCCACTGACAGCCGAAGAGCGTGAGCAGCTTATTCCCGCCTATATCACGTTGCGGCACGAACTCAACGAAGCGGAGCAAATCAACATCGGCCAGGCGTTGCGCTGGGCTGCCGCACGCAAGAAGCGGGATGTGCTTGATCAAAATTTCTTGCGCCAATTGCACAAGCGCATGTTTGGGGATGTGTGGCGTTGGGCAGGGCAATATCGCACCTCAGCCCGCAACATCGGTGCCGATGCCTATCGGATCACAATGGATGTGCATCAAACCATTGACGATGCTTGTTACTGGATTGAACATAAAACTTATCCCCCGGATGAAATTGCGGTGCGGTTTAGTCACCGCCTTGTTGCAATCCATCCGTTTCCCAACGGAAACAGACGCTTCTCGCGTCTTATCGGCGATCTTCTCGCCCAACAGCTTGGACAGGCACCATTCACATGGGGGCGTGCAAATCCGGTCGATGCCGGAGAAACCCGCGCTCGCTATATTGAAGCCTTACGCGCCGCTGACAATCACGATATAAAGCCACTGCTGTTATTTGCGCGTTCTTAACAGGTCGTTGAAAAACTATCTGCGTTGCCGCTGCGGTGTTAAAAACAGGCTCACAGTGCTCATTTATTATGCATGAACTGCGCTTTTTCGCCTGTTTTTGCCTTGCATCGGCTACCTCGAAAACGTTTTTCAACGGCCTGTTAACTGTTGGAATGATAAACTCATAGTAATTCAGCGATTCGTTGGTAAACCAGAACCGCAATTTATTCAATGATTCAATTTGATGAGGTAACTATCTATGCAAACCCGTGAAGAACGCGACACCATGGGCGTGGTCGAAGTACCCGCCGCCGCATTGTGGGGCGCGCAAACGCAACGTTCGTTGCAGAATTTCAAGATTTCCGGCGAGCGTATGCCGGTGGCGTTGATTCATGCGCTGGCGCGGATCAAGCGCGCTGCCGCCAAGGTCAATCACGATCTGGGTTTACTCAACGCGGCGAGTGCGGCGGCGATCATCGAGGCGGCCGACGAAGTGACCGCGGGCCATTTCGATGATCAGTTTCCATTGGTGGTGTGGCAAACCGGTTCCGGCACGCAGACCAACATGAACGTCAATGAAGTGCTGGCGAACCGCGCGTCGGAAATTCTCGGCGGCGGGCGCGGCGCGGATCGCAAGGTGCATCCGAACGACGACGTCAACAAAGGGCAATCGTCCAATGACGTATTCCCGACCGCGATGCACGTCGCCGCGGTGCAGGAATTGCAGCAATGCTTGATTCCGGCGATTCAGTTGTTGCGCGGCACTTTGGCGGCCAAGGCGCAAGCGTTCGAGGCCATCGTCAAAATCGGCCGCACGCATTTGCAGGATGCCACGCCGTTGACGCTGGGTCAGGAATTTTCCGGGTATGTTGCGCAATTGGATCACGGGTTGAAGCATGTGCAGGCGGCGTTGCCGCATGTATGCGAACTGGCGCTGGGCGGCACGGCGGTCGGCACCGGGCTGAACGCGCACCCGGAATTCGCCGCGCGCGTGGCGGCGGAGTTGTCGCGTTTGACCGGGTTGCCGTTCGTCACCGCGCCGAACAAATTCGAGGCGCTGGCCTGCAACGACGCGCTGGTGCATGCGCACGGCGCGCTGAAAACGCTGGCCGCGTCGTTGATGAAAATCGCCAACGATATCCGTTGGCTGGCTTCCGGGCCGCGTTGCGGCATCGGCGAATTGCGCATTCCGGAGAACGAGCCGGGCAGTTCGATCATGCCGGGCAAGGTCAATCCGACGCAATCGGAAGCGATGACCATGGTGTGCTGCCAGGTCATGGGCAACGATGTGGCGGTCAACATGGGCGGGGCGCTGGGGAATTTCGAGCTGAACGTGATGAAACCGCTGATCATCCATAATTTCCTGCAGAGCGTGCGCTTGCTCGCGGATGCCATGGTCAGTTTCAACGACCATTGCGCCACCGGCATTGAAGCCAATGTCGAGCGCATCGATGCACTGCTGCACAACTCGCTGATGCTGGTGACCGCGCTGAATCCGCACATCGGCTACGACAAAGCCGCCGAGATCGCCAAAAAAGCGCACCGCGAAGGCACAACGTTGAAAGCCGCCGCGATTGCCACCGGCTATGTCACGGCGGAGCAATTCGACGCCTGGGTGGTACCGGAAAAGATGGTCGGTAAATAGCATTTGATGGCTGCTTTTTCCCATACTTCCGAACCCGCCACGCGCCGCGAGCGTTTCGCGTGGTGCATGTACGACTTCGCCAATTCCGGCTATACCACGGTCATTCTGACCGCCATTTTCAATGCTTATTTTGTCGGCGTGATCGCCGCCGAGAGCGGCAACGGCTCTGCGACGCTGCTGTGGACACTGACCATGGCGGCGGCCAATGCGCTGGTGTTGTTGAGCGCGCCGGTGGTAGGCGCAATTGCCGATTACTCCGGTGCGAAAAAACGCTTTCTGACCGCGACCACCGTCGGTTGCGTGGTATTCACGGCGCTGCTGTATTTTGCCGGGCCGGGCGATATCGCGTTGGCGATGGCGCTGGTGATCCTGGCGACGTTCATGTTTTCCAGCGGCGAGAATCTGATCGCGGCGTTTCTGCCGGAAATCAGCACGCCGGAGACGATGGGGCGGCTGTCCGGTTACGGCTGGGCGCTTGGCTACTTCGGCGGATTGCTGTCACTGGTGTTGTGCCTGGTTTATGTCACGCATGCCGAAGAGCAGGGATTATCGGCGGCCGAATACGTGCCGGTGACGAATCTGATCGTCGCGGTGTTGTTCGGTCTTGCCGCATTGCCGACGCTGTTATGGCTGCGTGAGCGCGTCACCGTTTCCGCCACTGCCAATGGCGCTTCACTAATCCGCGCCGGTTTCCAGCGGCTGGGCGCGACCTGGCGTCAGGCGCGGCAACATACCGATTTGTTCCGTTTCTTGGCGTCGCTGACGACTTACTACGCCGGGATTTACATCGTCATCGTACTGGCGGCGGTGTACGCGCAGGAAGTGATGGGGTTTCAAACCAAGGATACGATTATTTTGATCATGGTGGTCAACGTCACCGCCGCGATCGGCGCATTTTTGTTCGGCCATTTGCAAGACCGCATCGGCTCGAAACGCTGTATCGCTATCACGCTGCTGATCTGGATCGCGGCAATCGTCTGCGCGTATTTCGCCGTCGATGAATTTTTGTTCTGGGTCGCCGCCAATTTGATCGGCACGGCCTTGGGTGGCGCGCAATCCGCCGGGCGCGCGCTGGTCGGGCAATTCACACCGGAAGGGCGGCAGGGCGAATTTTTCGGCTTGTGGGGATTGGCGACCAAACTATCCGCGATCATCGGGCCGTTGACCTACGGCGGCATGGTGTATGTGTTTGCAGGCGATCACCGCACGGCGTTGCTCAGCACGCTGGCATTTTTTGTTGCCGGTTTATTGATGTTGGCAGCGGTCGATGAGAAGCGCGGACGGGAAATGGCGAAGGTTGTTTATTGAGGTTTGCCGCTTCAATAGCATTCAGCATTGCCAGAAATAAGATTGCCAACATCGCCGTCATGAACATTTGTGCATTTGTTCACCGTTTATTACAATGATGCAGCATTCAGCAAGAGACTTCACAATTCATAACAGGATGAAAGCCATGAGCCGCTTATCGATTGACCTGACACCGGAGCAGCACCAAAAAATCAAGGCGGTGGCCGCGATGCAAGGAAAATCCATTAAGGAATATGTGCTGGCCCAAATTTTGCCTGCATCGGACGAAGATGAAATAGTCTTGCAGAAATTGGAAAGGTTGTTGGATGAGCGTTTGAAATCCGCACAGGCTGGAGAGATTAGCCAAAAATCAGTCACCGAAATCTTTCAGGAAGTCTATAACGAAAGCACGAAGTAATGTCCGGCTATGAAATCGCTGCGCTAGCTGAAGCGGATATCCGGGCGATTGCCCGTTATACGCTTGAACAGTGGAGAGCAGCGCAAGCTGAACGCTATGCCGCGCTATTATCAGAGCGGTTTGATGCGATTGCGCAAGGTATTATTGTTCCGAAAGTATTTCTGAGAAGCAGGCCGGATTTGCTGTATTCGCACTGCGGACATCATTACATTTTTTATTGGCAGCCAAAGGACAGCAAGAAATCGGTCATCCTGGCCTTGTTGCATGAACGGATGGATCTCATGCAAAAGCTTAAGCATCGATTGATACTATGATTGATATCGAGTGTATTCGTTGAAGCCGATTAACCGGCGATCCACCGCGCTCTGACTTCACCGTGGTTGAGCGCCAGCCACTGCAATGCGATGATCGCGCTGGCGGCGGTGATTTTCTGGGATTTCAGCAGCGCCATCGCGGTGTCGAACGTGACGACATGCACTTTGATGTCTTCGCCTTCTTCGTTGACGCCATGAATACCGTCTGCGCTCGCCGCATCGACACGTCCGCAGAATAGCGCGATGCGTTCCGTGGTGCCGCCGGGACTGACTAGAAAATCATACAGCGGAATCAAATCGGTGACGATGCAACCGGATTCTTCGATGCTTTCGCGCTTGACCACTGCTTCGGCGGTTTCACCGGTTTCGATCATGCCGGCGACGATTTCCAATAGCCAGGGACCGCCGGGTGCATCGATCGCACCGGGCCGGAATTGCTCAATCATGACGATTTCATCCCGGACGGGATCATACGGCAACACGGCCGCCGCGTGACCGCGTTCGAACATTTCCCGTGTCAGCAAAGCGCTCCATTCACCACTGAATAACCGGTGCCGGAGGTGGTATTTCTCCAAGCGGAAAAAACCTTGATAACAGACGTTTTTCTCAACAACCTCAAAATCTTTAGTCATTGCACGATCCTTACGGCGCAGTTGTGTTAAACGCTGCGCTGGTAAGCGACAATGACGTGGCGGTCAAGTCCGGTACTAACGCAGCCCTAGCGAATCCATGGTGATATCGTCGTCGTCATCCACATCCACGTCGACACCAACATCAGCGCCATCATCATAATCATCTTTGACGGTTTCATATTCGTCAATGATTTTCGCGAGTTTTCCGCGTGGAATTTTGTCTTCGACGATAAGTTCTTCGTCCTCGGCCAAATTATCAATGGGATAAAATCCGTCGTCATCGTCGAACGAGAGTTCTTTGATCATCATTAATCTCCATGCAATTTTATTGAAGAGATGTTATTGAATCACACTGCATTGTTGCGCATTGATTGATAAAATGCGGTTTTTCCCGGTATTTTCAAGCTTTACCAATCATAACCGGCCTTTAATCATGAATCCGTTATATTTGTCACTTGAATCATCATTTTGTTCGCTTTTTTGATATGCAGCAATCGTTAAAAAATATTCGAAATATTCTGATCTATACCGCAATTGTGGGTTTGATTTCGTTGGCGTACTTTTTCTATGCCTACGCGGTTCATCCGATTCCCGAAGAACGCGAGACCTTTCTGACTGAAATTGGCGAAGTATTCGGCAAGTTTGGCTTGGCGCTGTTAATTTTTATCTATGGCCGTACTTTGCTGAAATTGTTGCTGGGGCAGGGAAAACTGTCGCAACGTTTGCTTCCGGATTATGTGCCTCCCGTGGATTCTACGTATTTGAATCGTTTATTGATTTGGTTGAACCGTACGCACATTTATTTCGGTATCGCGGCTGTCGCAGTGATTTTGCTGCACATTGCGCTGATGGGTTTTTCGCGTTACAGCCATATTTTGTTTTTCCCGGCGTTGCTGGGTCTGGTGATCTGGCAGGGCGTTTTCGGGATGTTTCTGACGTTGCGCTATTCGCCGGTGGAGTTGAAACAGTTTTCCTATTGGGTGCATGCGCAGTTTGTCACCGGCATCGCCATCGGGATTTTCGCGCTGCTCGGTCATCTGCTGATCGACGATTGAGCCGATAATTATCCGCTTTCTTCCGGTACAGTGTATGATCTTGGAGACCGCCTCACCGCGATATCCGATTCGTGAATTTTAATAATTAATTAATAAGAAACTATGCAGGGGCCCGCCACTATTAAAATCCTGATTCTGGACGACGACACGTTCATGCTCAAGCTGTTAACCCGGATGCTGGCAAAGTTGGGTTATTCCGCTGTCACCACTTGCGATAATGGCTCCGATGCGTTAAGGAAAATCGATCAGATCGATACGCGGCCGGAGTTGATTTTGCTCGATCTGAATATGCCGGATATGGATGGTATCGAGTTTGTCCGTTATCTGGTTGACCGCGATTATCGTGGCAAGCTGATTCTGGTTAGCGGCGAGGATGAGCGGATGTTGCGAACCGCCGAAAAGCTGGTACAAGCGCATAAAATCCCGATGCTGGGCTATTTGCACAAACCCGTTGATCCGGACAAATTATCGGAAATTCTGCAAAAATGGACGGAGAGCATTGCGGCTTCGCCGTTACCGGTCAGCAAAGCCTATAGCGCTGCGGATATCCAATCAGCCATTACCCATCAGGAATTGGTCAATTACTACCAACCGAAGGTATCGATTGTCAGCGGCGAAGTGATCGGAGTGGAAACACTGGTGCGCTGGCACCACCCGCAAGATGGCGTCATCACGCCGAACCGGTTTATTCAGGTTGCCGAAGAAAACAACTTGATCGATGATTTGACACGCTCGGTGTTGACGCAAGCGATTATCCAAGCCGGGAAATGGCATCAGGAAGGTCAAACATTGCGCGTATCCATCAATGTCACCATGGATAACCTGGCTTCGTTGGATTTTCAAGACATGGTGGTTAATCTGGTCAATGAGAATAATCTGCCGCCGCAGAAAATTGTGATTGAGATCACCGAGAGTCAAGTGATGGGGCCGGATGCGCGGGTGCCGCTGGAGATTCTGACGCGTTTGCGCCTGAAACGCTTTCATTTGTCGATCGATGATTTTGGCACCGGCCATTCGTCATTAGCACAATTGCGGGATATTCCTTTCAACGAACTGAAGATCGACCAGGGATTTGTGCATCGTGCATGGCAGGACGATACTTTACGCGCGATTTATGATGCCAGTCTGGCGATGGGTAAGCAGTTGGGTATGGATATCGTCGCCGAAGGCGTGGAAGACCGGAATGATTGGGATCTTTTACGGCAAACGGGCTGCGATATGGCGCAAGGAAATTTTATTTCTGAACCATTATTGCCTGCAGACCTTCCGAACTGGCAGAAAACTTGGCATCAAAGAATTCTGGATGAATCACTGGTATCCGGGCAGTAAAGCCCGTTCGATTCTATCCGTTGTGATTCAATTTCTGATTTAATCACTGCGTCTCCTCTCCAGCTTACCGCATGCTTGGGATGGGGAAACTGTGATTAAAACCGCAGATTAATACCCCGTGTGCCAGCAACGGGGTGCTTTAACGGTTATTTAAGCTTTGTTTCTTTGTATTTCACATGCTTACGGGCAACCGGATCGAATTTCATGATTTCGATTTTTTCCGGTTTTGCCCGTTTATTCTTGGTCGTTGTATAGAAGTGGCCAGTGCCGGCTGAAGATTCCAGTTTGATTTTTTCACGCATTCCGATGAGTTCCTAACTTATCAATTGTCACTAATATCATTACTTTAAATGCATTTACCTTCAGAACGCATTTTTGCCAAGACAGCGTCGATACCGTTTTTGTCGATCGTACGCAATGCGGCATTCGTTAGTCGCATGCTGATCCAGCGATTCTCGCTTTCGATCCAAAATCTGCGACGCTGCAGATTCGGCAGAAAACGCCTTTTGGTTTTGTTGTTAGCATGAGAAACATTGTGACCAGACATTGGTTTTTTACCCGTTACTTCGCATACGCGTGCCATGATGATGCGCTCTCCAAAATTCTTAAAAGCTTAAATTATATCCTGATTTGCGTGATTTGCTCAAATTAAATCATGTTCGGCGAATGATAACGCGGTACCGTTGCCAATCACGAAGTGATCAAGGACTTTTACATCAATGAATGCCAATGCTTGTTTGAGTGATTGCGTCAAAATTTTATCGGCATGGCTCGGTTCGGCTACGCCGGAAGGGTGGTTGTGCGCGAAGATGATGGCGGCTGCATTGTGAAAGAGCGCGCGTTTTATGATTTCCCTTGGATAAACACTGGTTTGTGTTAATGTTCCGCTGAAGAGTTCTTCGGTTGCGATCGCATGATTTTTGGCATCCAGAAAGATACCGATAAAAACTTCGTGTTGTTTGTTTGCCAGGCTAAGGCGTAGAAAATTCCGAACCAATTCCGGCGAACTCAAGGTATTTCCCTTTTTCAGTTCTTCACCCAGTGCGCGCCGGGACATTTCCAGTACGGCTTGTAATTGGGCATACTTGGCAATTCCCATACCGGGGATCTGGCAAAAATTATTTTGGCTGGCTGCAAAAATACTGGTCAAACTACCAAAATGAGACAGTAATTCCCTCGCAAGATCGACAGCGCTTTTGCCTGTTATGCCCGTGCGCAAGAAAATCGCGAGTAGTTCAGCATCCGACAGTGTGTTTACACCTTTTTGCAGCAGTTTCTCGCGAGGGCGTTCGGATAGGGGCCAATGGGTGATTGCCATAAAATGGTGCTGTTTGCGTTGCGTTGTGATATTAATCAGTCTTAAATTTTATGAAATACAGGAGAATTGCCTTTTTTCAGTTAGCGGCACACAATATGAAAGATTGAACAATTACGAGAATGTATTGGTTTTAACACAATTTTGATGCCTTGAATGGCTGTGATGTAATTAAGGTATTTCATTTCATGACAATCCTGGTTTCTGCCGAATCTGCGAAACGCATCGTACTGGGTGTTACCGGCGGGGTGGCTGCCTATAAAGTTGCTGAATTAGCGCGCTTGTTAACCCAGAATGCGATTGAAGTGCAAACGGTAATGACTGAGGCGGCTTGTCAGTTTATAGCTCCGGCAACCTTTCAATCGTTAACCGGACGGCCGGTTTATACAAATTTATGGGAGACCAATGCCAGTTATAACATGGCGCACATTCATCTATCCCGTGACGCCGATATGATCCTGGTGGCCCCGGCGAGTGCCGATTTCATAGCGAAAATCGCTAATGGTCTGGCGGATGATTTGCTGACGGCATTGTGTTTAGCAAGGGACTGTCAATTGCTGATCGCACCGGCGATGAACCGGCAAATGTGGGAACATCCGGCGACGCAGCGTAATGTAAGCCGGTTACGGCAAGACGGGGTGAGAATTCTGGGGCCGGCAAGTGGCGAGCAAGCTTGTGGCGAGGTCGGGATGGGCCGTATGCTGGAGGTTGATGAGTTGCTGCAAACGGTGCAAAGCTGCTTGCTCAGTAATCGGCAGCTGGCCGGGAAAAACATTTTGGTGACTGCCGGACCAACTTACGAGGCGATTGATCCGGTGCGCGGAATTACCAACAAAAGCTCCGGGAAGATGGGGTATGCAGTTGCTCAAGCGGCGGTTGAGGCGGGCGCATCGGTTACGCTGGTTTCCGGGCCAACTTGTCTGGCACCGCCTATGGTCAACAAGTTTTTACCGGTGGTGAGCGCTGCAGACATGTTGCAAGCGGTGCAAGCAGAAATATCACATACCGATATCTTTATTAGTGTTGCCGCCGTGGCGGATTACCGCTCAGTGAACGCCAGCCAGCAAAAAATAAAAAAATCGGACAAACAACTGACCCTCGAATTGCACCCTAATCCGGACATTCTGATGTGGGTGGCGAGTCTTCCGGAGCCGCCATTTTGTGTCGGTTTTGCAGCAGAAACCGATGATCTGGAACAAAATGCCGCAATCAAGCGTGCGCAAAAAAAATTGCCTTTATTGGCGGCCAACTTGGCTCAGGAAACTATCGGTTCTGATGAAAGCGAGCTGGTTTTGTTCGATGACAACGGCGAGCATGTGCTTCCTAAAGCGCCCAAAATCGAACAGGCGCGGCGCTTGATAAACCATGTTCAGTTACTTTATTACCAGGAACATCAACAACATGAGAAAGATTGATATCAAAATTCTTGATCAACGCTTGCATGAACAGCTTCCTACTTATGCAACGCCCGGCTCCGCCGGATTGGATTTACGCGCTTGTGTCGAGCAGCCGTTGACCATCCATCCGGGAGAGACCTGCCTTATCCCCACCGGCATGGCCATGCATCTTGCCGATACCGGGTTGGCGGCGCTAATACTGCCACGCTCCGGGCTTGGGCATAAACACGGAATCGTTCTCGGCAATCTAGTCGGACTCATCGATTCCGATTATCAAGGACAAATCCTGGTTTCATGCTGGAACCGGGGCGATACCGCATTTCATTTGAATCCGATGGAACGCATTGCGCAACTCGTTGTGGTTCCTGTCATTCAGGTCGAATTCAATTGCGTGGATGATTTCGACCAGAGTCATCGCGGCGCTGATGGCTTCGGCAGTACGGGTAAGCATTGACGCACTGACAGCTAGGGTGCTGTCAGTGCTGCCGGAAATTAATGGAAGCGGGGCAGCATGCCTTTTATTCCGCGCATCATTTTGGCCATTCCACCTTTGTTCATCATTTTCATCATTTTCCGGGCTTGTTCAAACTGCGCCAGTAAGCGATTGACTTCCTGAACCGAAACGCCCGCTCCGGCAGCAATGCGGCGTTTCCGCGAAGCCTTGAGGATTTCGGGCTTGGTCCGTTCTTGCTTGGTCATGGAATTGATAATACCCTCCGTCCGGCCGAGCTGTTTATCGTCTACCTTAATATTTTGTGCGGCTTGACTGAGTTGCGCCGGCAATTTATCCATCAAGGCATTCATCCCGCCCATATTTCGCATTTGCTGAAATTGCGCTTTGAAATCATCCAAATCAAATGCTTTGCCCGATTTCATTTTTTTCATCAGCTTTTCAGCTTCTTGCTGATCGGCGCTACGCTGAGCTTCTTCAATCAATCCCAGTACGTCGCCCATGCCTAAAATGCGGGAGGCCATCCGATCCGGATGAAATGCTTCGAGCCCCGTCAGTTTTTCCGCGACGCCGACAAATTTGATCGGCTTTCCAGTGATATGCTTCACTGATAAAGCGGCGCCACCCCGCGCATCACCATCCATTTTCGTTAAAACGACACCCGTCAAAGGTAGTGCGTCCGAGAAAGCTTTTGCGGTATTGACTGCATCCTGACCTTGCATCGCGTCGACGACAAAGAGCGTTTCAATGGGCCTCAACAGCGCTTCCAGCTCGCTGATTTCACGCATCATCGCTTCATCAATCCCTAACCGGCCCGCGGTATCGACAATCATGACATCGTGATGATGCTTGCGCGCATAATCCAATGCGGCTGTGCTGATTTCCCCGGGTTTCTGTCCATCCGTAACCGGAAAAAAATCAGCGCCGGTTTGCTGGGCTAAGAGCTCCAATTGATGAATCGCAGCCGGACGATAAATATCGCAAGAGACCAGCAACACTTTCTTTTTCTTTTGCTCCATTAACCACTTGGCAAGCTTACCGCTACTCGTTGTCTTGCCCGCGCCTTGCAGGCCTGCCATGAGGATAACCGCGGGCGGTACGGTTGCAAGATTAATATCCGCTTTTTCACCCCCCATGATGTTGATTAATTCTTGATTAACCACGCCGACAAGCGCTTGACCTGGGGTGAGGCTATTCAGCACATCATGTCCGACGGCTTTTTCCTTGACGCGGGCAATGAAATCTTTGACGACCGGCAGCGCAACATCCGCTTCAAGCAGCGCCAAGCGGACTTCGCGCAACGCATCCTGAATATTGCTTTCGGTCAGCCGCGCTTCGCCGCGTAAAGTTTTGATAATACCGCTGAATCGGCTGGTAAGATTTTCAAACATTTGGAAGCCTCATAAAGGTCGATGATTACATAACATAAAGGTGTTTCAAATTTTATCAATATAATGATGGCTGGCTCTTTGAATTTGTTAAAGTGCCATGTAGACTAACCAGTTATTTCAATTTAACAAAATTTGAACTTCTGATGACCGGCATTTTAACTTATCTCGTTGCGTTTTTGCTTTACTTACTGATCGGTTGGTTTTTTTGGAAGAATACTTGGAATCAATCGGCGGAAGCAAGCGGGCAATCCGTGAATATTCTCTGGGCGCATTATGGAATGCTGATTCCACTATTGCTTCATGCCGCAACACTTTATCAATCAATGTTTGTTGGCAGCGGTCTCAGTTTCGGGTTGAGTAACGCAGTTTCGTCGATTGTGTGGTTAACCGCATTTATTTATTGGTTTTCCGGTTTTTCTAAACGGTTGCAAGGGATGCAAACGCTGGTCGCGCCGGTTGCCGCCGCGGCTGCCGTTGCAATGCTGTTACCACTGCTGTTTCCGTCGATCCGCCCTCTTGAAAATACCGAATTACCGGCATTCAAAGCACATTTGCTGGTTGCCATGATGGCTTATAGCCTGTTGACGATCGCTGCAATGCACGCGCTGTTGATGATTGTCGTAGAACGGCATTTGCATCATCCCGCGACGCGGTCGATATTCAACAATCTGCCGTCGCTGCTGGCAATGGAGAAATTGCTCTTTCATATTATTTGGGTGGGTTTCATTTTGCTCACATTGACACTGATGAGCGGAGTGGTTTTTTCTAAAGAGGTTTTTGGGCAGCCGCTGACATTTACACATAAAACACTCTTCGGATTCATATCCTGGGGTGTATTCGCAGCCTTGCTGGCGGGCAGGCAATTTTATGGATGGCGCGGGCGGATTGCAATCCGTTGGACTTTGGCGGGCTTCATTACATTATTGTTGGCGTATATCGGAAGTAAATTCGTGCTGGAGATTATTCTTAACCGCTACTAGGAAGGTAATCGGTCTTCAAATGCATGTGGAATAAACGCTGAAAAACGGATAAAAGCGCGCGTCTAAAAATTTTAATTTTTGGTGCGGTTTATTCTGACAACTTCTTTGAGACGCCGGAGACTGCGCATCACTTGCGCGAGATGATGTCTGTTATTCACTTGAATGATAAAGCGCATGTGCATGTAATCTCCCTCGCTTTCCATGGCAATATCGTCAATATTGGAATCGGCTTTGGCAATCTCAGCTGCGACATGTGCAAGTACGCCTTGTTTATTGGCAGTGGTAACTTTGATGCTGGCTTCAAAAGTTTTAGAGATGTCTTTACCCCATGTCACATCCATGAAGTTATCGGAATTCTTTTGACTGCTGGTGACATAGTTGCAATCAAATGTATGGATGATAAGACCCGAGTCTTTTTTGAAAATGCCAACGATGGTATCACCGGGGATCGGGCGGCAGCATTTTGCAAATTGAACGGTAACACCTTCGGTGCCAAGTATGGTAATCGGTCCCGCGCTTTGTTGATTGGAAATGGATTCAGGCGATGCTAATCGTTTTGCCACAACAACCGGTAATTGCTTGCCCAAAGCCATTTCAGCAAATAGCTCATCTTTGGATTTGACGCCACTGTCGCGAACCAGTTTATCCCATTGCACATCGCTGATGGTCTCAGGATTGATATTAAATGAGAGCAATGCTTGAATTAACATACGTTCACCCAATTTGACCGACTCGTCGTATTGGATGGTTCTGAGGAAATGGCGGATGTGCGAGCGGGCTCTGCCGGTTGCAACATAACTCAGCCACGCAGGATTCGGTTTTGCGTACGGCGCGGTCACAATTTCAACCCGATCGCCGCTTTTGAGCTGAGAACGCAGCGGCGCATTCTCACCGTTGATTTTAGCAGCGACACAACAATTACCTACATCGGAATGTACTGCATAGGCAAAATCCACCGCGGTTGAGCCTCTTGGGAGTGTCAATATTTTTCCTTGCGGTGTGAAAACGAAAACATCGCCGGGAAATAAGTCAATTTTTAAGTGTTCCAGAAATTCTAGTGAATCGCGGGATCCACTGAGTGTTTCCAGCAAACTCTGCAACCACTGATTGGTTTTTGAGTGTAATTCATTGAAATCAATATCCGAGCTCTTGTAAAGCCAATGTGAGGCGACGCCGTTCTCGGCGATCCGATGCATTTCAGCGGTACGAATCTGAATTTCGATGGGGATGCCATAAGGCCCCAGCAGCGTGCTATGCAGTGATTGATAGCCATTGGCCTTGGGAATTGCGATGTAGTCTTTGAATTTTCCGGGTATCGGCTTGTATAAGCTGTGTAACATGCCCAATGCGATATAGCAGGACGGGATGTCTTTGACGATGACGCGAAAGCCGTAAATATCCAGCACTTCGGAAAAAGATAAATGTTTCTCGACCATTTTCGTGTAAATGCTGTAGAGGTGCTTCTCGCGGCCGCTTATTTCCGCTTCCAATCCGGCATCTTTTAGTTTTTGTGTAATGGTTTCGAGAATTTTTCCTACGACTTCCCGGCGGTTGCCGCGCGCCGCTTTCGTGGCTTTAATCAAAACCTTATAACGCAACGGGTATGAATAGCGGAAGCCCAGCTCTTGTAATTCTTGATAAATGGTATTCAGTCCCAGACGGTGCGCGATCGGGGCATAAATTTCGAGTGTTTCGCGGGCAATACTGCGTTGTTTCTGCGGCAGCATGACCTCCAGCGTGCGCATATTGTGGAGCCGGTCTGCTAATTTAATCAGGATAACGCGTACATCCCGGGCCATCGCCATCAGCATCTTGCGGAAATTCTCCGCTTGCGCTTCTTCCTGCGTCTGGAATTCAATTTTTGTTAGTTTGGATACACCGTCAACCAATTCCGCAACCGGCTCTCCGAATCGTTCGCTGATTTCGGCTTTGGAGATATCGGTATCTTCCACGACATCATGCAACAACGCGGCTGTTAGCGTCGGCGTGTCGAGATGCAGTGTGCTGAGTATCCTTGCGACCGCGACTGGGTGAGAAATATAGGGTTCGCCCGATTTCCGGAATTGCCCGGAATGCGCGCCTTGCCCGAAAGAATAGGCGTTGCGGAGCTGCGCGATATCTTCCGGTTTGAGATATTGGGATGATTCAGAAAATAATAACTCTGCTTCTGGCATGACGTTTTAGATGTAGATTCGCATCCGGCAATAACTTTAGCGCGAGTGAATCGCTTTTTGCAGACCCGTTCTTAAGCTGCTGATAGGTTAGAAGTTTCCAGATATTGAGGCAATGTTGGGATAAGCCGGATAAAGCGGCTAATTTTTGGAATTGAGGATATCGATCCCGATTTTTCCTTGAGACAATTCGCGTAATGCAATGACTGTCGGTTTGTCTCGCCCCGGATCAACAAGCGGTGCAGAACCGATAGCGAGTTGCCTTGCCCGTGTCGTTGCTGTTAATGTCATTTCAAATCGATTAGGAATCAGTTTTAAACAATCGTCTACTGTAATGCGTGCCATGGATCTTCCCTTTTAGTTAAAAAATTTGATGATAAATTTTACTATATTATCAATGTAAGCATGAATTAATGCTTGAGTAATACTGATTGTTCGTTTGTGCGAATATTCTTCGATGCCGGGGTAGTACTGAAAATCCGCTTCCTTGATTATTCCGTAGTTGCAAGTCAGGAGAATTGCGCAATTAATTCAGAACAATTGATTAATTGACGGTTTTGTTTTAAATGTTCGGCTTTTACAATGCTTGCCAGGTCGCTGAGCGCGTGCTCAAGGATATCATTGATAATCACATAATCATATTCGGCGATATGACTGATTTCCTCACGAGCGGCCGCCAATCTTTTTTGGATAATTTCCGGATTGTCTTGCGCTCTCGTTTTTAATCGGGTTGCCAGCACCTCGACAGAAGGCGGAATAATGAAAATTCCAACGGCTTGTGGAAATAGCCTGCGTATTTGCTGAGCACCCTGACAATCAATTTCCAGCAGAATATCTTGCCCGGACGAGATGATTTTATTGACCCACTGCTGAGAAGTACCATAAAGATTGCCATAAACCTCAGCACTTTCAATAAATTCTCCATTGAGCTGCATTTCACGGAAGGTTTCCGTAGTGACAAAATGATAATCGCGGCCATTGATTTCTGCCGGGCGCGGCGGCCGGGTGGTATGCGAAATCGAAAGAGCGAGATTGGGATTTGATTGCAGTAAGGCTCTAACCAGGCTTGTTTTTCCGGTACCGGATGGCGCGCTAATGATAAATAAACAACCGTCTGTTTTAATCATTTGAAGTATTGTCGCTAATGATCGATCCGGGATTAATTATTGATCCGGCCATTAAATAGTTTTAAGCGGCATATTTTACATATGGATCTTGGAAGTAAGAAGCAACACGCTCTGGATTGTTCTCCAGCATCGTCATGTGATCGTTGGCAGCGTTACGCAATTTTTCCTTGGTACGCGTCGGCACTTTAGAACCGATAGCCTGTTTCAAATCTGAATTTAATCGCTCTTCTGGATTTAATTCCGGACTGTAGCTGGGCAAATAAAAGCATTCGATTTTTTCCTTATTTTCTTCCAGCCAAGCCTTTACTGGTTTGCTGTGGTGTACTCTCAAATTATCCAGGATCAAGAACACTTTTTTCTCCGTATCTTTGATCAGAAGCTCAAAAAACTCAATGAGCCGATCCGAATTGAAATTGCCATCGATAATCTGCCACCGTGCACAACCTTTGTTTGTCACTGTGGCAATCATTGACAGTCGTTGTCGTGTACCAGGCGCATAGGCTACCGGCGTTTTTCCCTTGGGTGCAAAACCACGTCCTCGCACATCCGTGTTGACTAGTGCTGTTTCATCACCCCAGTGAATTTCACCGCCTTCAGTTCGAGCGCGTCTGGCTATCTCCGGGTATTGCTCATTGAGCCATTGCTTTACCGCTTCCGGGCGTTGTTCGTAAGCACGCCGGATCGGCTTCTGCGGGGTAAACCCCCATCGTTTAAGGTAGTGCCCCACCGTACGTATCGGCATGGATAGGCCACATTCCTGCTGGATTAACTGACTCACCGCGCCACGATTCCACAATGCAAAATCCATCTTCAGTTGCTCAGGACGCTTATCGCAAATAAGCCGTTGCAATCTCAACTCCTGCTCTTCGCTGAGGCTGCGCTTGTCACCCACGCTTCGTCCCCGTCTACCAGGTTTTAGTCCAGCTGCGCCAGCTGTTTCATAAAGTCGAATAATCTTCTTCACAGCCGTGTCGCTCAGTTCCGTTATTTGCGCTATTTGCACAGAAGTGCTGCCTCGCTTGTAAAGACGAATCACTTGCCGCCGCCGTTCATGCAGCGCTTCATCCTTTAAGGTTCTTGCATCTATTTTCTCCATTCTTCTATGGGCATGCAATATCACTCAAAGTTCAAACTATTTATTGGCCGGGTCTATAGAATTAAAAGCCGTAAGTGCCTGACCTTTCAATGTTCTGATTAATCTTGTCTCTTCTGAAGAAATACCTTCCGGTGCTTCGACATCACGATCAGCATAGAAAAGTCCAATTGGTTTCTGACGGGTAACTAAAGGAAGAATCATAAAACTGCGTGCGTCGGGCAGTGAATCCTTATGCCATTGCGGGATAAGCTTACGAATTTTGCAAGTAGAAGCATCGGAAATCAGCAAATCTGCATTTTTCTTCAGAGCGCCGTGAAACAAATCAATAGAGGGCGTGACCGGAAAATTGAAAGCTTTTTGATAAGTCATGTTGTTTTGTCCGAGTGAACTTCGCGCGCGATACTGGTTAATTTTAGAGTCTAGTAAACAAAACGTGATAAAGCGGAATCCCAGGCTATTATAATAAGTTTCGAGCACAAGCATAACCAAATCATCAAGTTTATAGTAACCGGAAGCCATGATTTCCGCTACGTCTTGAATTCCCGATAGCAGCAAGGTGGATGCATTATAGGGCTTACCGCTGGGATATCGTTGAGTAATTTGATGATGATCGTTTTGGTCCGTTCCGAGTATCAAGTCTGTCAATGCATCTTCTTCATTCTCCGGGCTAAATTCAGTTGGCGACGAACTCGGTTTGTTCGTTCGTTTATTTTCTAATGCGATTAGATCCGTATCCATTAATAGCGCATAGGTTTCTTCGCCGGCATTGGCAATCAATTGATCCAGTTTTATAGTGTCGAGACACAATGCTTTACCAAAACGGCTAAGAAGCTTTTCTTTACAGGCTGGATTGTTAGTCTGCGTCCATGTCAACACAAGCGGCGCAGCTTTTTCACTGAATTCTGCGGCTTGCTGCATCCATTCGTGTTTGCTTTTTGCCAGATTGAGATTGCCGCCGGGCCTATTTTTGAGCGCCTGGATAATACTGCCGGGAATATTCCAGTTTTCTAAAATGTTTTCGGTCAACGTTTCCAGATTGAAGCCTAATATTTGCATGGCCGCCTGCCACGGCGTATGGGCGCCTTGTGCAATCAATGCCGTCATTTTTTGATAGTGCTCGGGATCATAAGCGGCGAGTAATAACCGGCCAAGATTTTTAAAAAGCGCAACCACGACTATTTCTTCGGCATCACCAAATTGGCTGTGTTTTGCTAGTTCCCGGCTTACCATGCTGGCGGCCAAAGTATGAATCAACTCGGTTCGAACATGCTCGACCTGCTTTCCTGACATGCCATCGACAAGCAGCATGGCTAGCGCACAGTTTTTGACAGAATTAAAACCCATTAGAAAAATTGCTTTAGTAACACTGGTGATAATTTTATTGGAAGACGGTCTGAATGCAACGGAATTGGATAAACGCAGAATCTTTTGTGTTAATGAAACGTCGGATAAAACAAAATAGGATAGCTGGCGGATGGATTCATGATCGGAAGATGATAGTTGCACGATACGAGAAATGGAGCTGCCCAGCGTCGGAAGATCGGGGTCGTTAGCAATAGCTTCAAGTAAGCTGGTTTTAATCGTTGCGGTATTCGCGGCGGTTACAGCCGGATCATGCGATGAGCCATGTGGTGTAAAGGGTGTATGTATTGATCGCATCGTCGTATTCTTTTAGAGATATGCTTAATTGAAATAACAAATCCGGATAAACTGAATCAGCCAGTGTATTTAAATAACTAAGAAGTCTAAATATTTAATGCCATTAGATATCGGCATGGCGATCTGGTTATTAATAAGAAATGTAGATCGCGTTTCGATAAGTATCGTCAAAAAGAAAATACAAACGCATGCGTCAGAAGAAATTCTGCGAATGAATTTCTTCTTTCGGAAAAATGGCAGAGTTAAAAGTTTTTAAAATGGACTCGATTTGCGGCTTTGCTTGATCGTTGCTGCACGACATCGACAGCTGGGCGGAAATCAAAAATAACGCAATTGCGGTTATCTTGAAACAACTAAGCGCGGCCTTCGGAAAGGCCGTGCTATTTTCGAGGCTGGCGATGCTTGAAGAATCCTTTTCCTGGAATAATTGATGATGGATGCTATCGGAGTTCTTTACGGACTTTTTCTATGAGTCCGTTCAGAGTCTTGATGGTATCCTGCGGGGTGCCGCCCATTCGTCCGCTGGTGATGTATTTGCCATTAACGATCAGAGCGGGAACTCCATTGAGTTCGTATTGACGCGTCATTTGTGTCGATTTGGCAACGAGATTCTGCACGGTGAAGGATTGATAGGTATTTTCAAATTTTTTCCTATCGAAACCTTGTTTTTCAACCCACTCGAATAATACCGAATCGTTATTCAAATCAATTTTATCGCGATGGATCGCATCGTAAACTTTATCATGCAAAGTACCGGTAATCCCCATCTCTTCGATGGTGTGAAATATTTTTGCAGCCGGAACCCAGTTAGCGCGCAGAATCGCGGGAACATAGCGGAAGTTAACATCCGCCGGAAGATTGGCCAGCCAGGTGGCAAGATGGGGATGCAAGTTATAGCAATGCGGACAACCGTACCAGAAAAACTCCAGAACTTCGACTTTGCCGGTATTTTCAACGGGTATCGGCTTGGCGAGAACAGCGTAATCTTTGCCTTCAATGATTTCGGATTGGGCGTCAGGAACAAAAACAAAAGAGAAACCTAACAACAAGAAAGCTGAGAGAAACTGACGTCGCTTCATTTTTACTCCTTCAATAAAGTTTGAAAGTAAGAGAAAAGTAGTTATCGGTGAGGCGTATTTTGAAACAGTGCGCTAAAAAGATTATTGATCCGGCCAGATGAAGTTTGAAGTTTCAAGCGGCATATTTGACCCTCGGATCTTGAAAGAAGCTTTTGACCCGTTCGGGTGATTGTTCAAGTTTAACCATGTGTTCGGTGGCAGCGAGTTTGAGTTTGGCCTTGGTGCGCACCGGCACTTTCGTCCCGATGGCATGCTTGAGGTCGGCATTGAGGCGTTCCTCCGGATTCAGTTCCGGGCTATAGCTGGGCAGGTAGAACAGCTCGATTTTGTCTTGTCGTTCAGCGACCCATGCCTTGACCTGTTTGCTGTGATGAACCCGCAGATTGTCGAGAATCAAGAATACCTTCTTCCCGGCATCCTTGATCAGCGCTTCGAGGAATTCGATCAGCCTGTCGGCGTTGAAGGCCTCGTCGATAATCATCCAGCGTGTTTTGCCCTGATTCGTCACTGCGGCAATCATCGATAGCTTCTGTCGCGTACCACCAGCCGCGTAGGTGACTGGCGTCTTGCCTGCCGGAGCATAGCAACGACCGCGCACATCGGTATTGACCAAGGCGGTTTCATCGCCCCAGTGAATCTCGCCGCCTTCCGCCTTGGCGCGCTTCTCAATTTCCGGGTATTGCTCGTTGAGCCAGGCTTGTACGGCTTCAGGCCGCTGCTCATAGGCCTTCTTGATCGGCTTCTGGGGAGTGAAACCCCAACGTGACAGATAGTTGCCTACGCCGCGCACCGACAGCTTGATGCTGTACTCCCGCTCTATCAGTTGCATGACCGCCGCCCGATTCCACAGCGCAAATTCCATCTTCAGTTGCTCCGGACGCTTGTCACAAATGATCTTGCGGATGGCTTGTTCCTGCTCCTCTGTCAGTGACCGCCCTTGACCAGTACGCTTGCCTCGCATCCCTGGCTTCAGGGCGGAAAATCCGCCTTCTTCATACCGATCTATCGCAAACCGAACTGTCGGATACGAAAGCCCACTGAGCTCAACAATTTGCATCACGCCGTAGCCCTTGCGATGCAACCGCACCACTTGCTTGCGCCGTTCATGCAGTTGCTCCAGCGTCGAATATCTTGCGTCGTCTTTTTCCATTTCAACAAGATGGGGGGCGATTCATAAATTTCAAGTATTATTGTGCCGAGTCAATAGTTACGGATTTATTGAATTCTCACAAATTGAGCTTCTATTCCATTCTCCTTCAATGAGACATTGGCTCGATCGGCGTCCGTCCGATTATTGAAGGGGCCAACTCGAACCCGGTACCACATGCCTCTATCCGCCAGATCGATCGGTTGAACCGTGGCGAATAAGCCCAACAACGCCAATCGTGCTTTAAGGTTTTCAGCTTCATCGTTTTTCCGGAACGACCCTGCTTGCAGAAAAAATTTCTCATGAGACGGCGGCGTAACACTGACAGGAGGAACAGCCGGTGGCGGCGCAGGCTCTGCAGGAACAATGCGTGGCTGAATTGCTGCGACTTGCGGAGCGGGTTCCGGTGGTGTTATGACCGGCGTGGGGCGCGGCGGCGCCAGTAGCGGTGTCGGCTCAACAGGTTTAGCGGGTTTATTGATAACCTCCGGCGTTTTGACGCTGACGGGTGGCTCAACCGGTGGCGGCTCGGCAGCCGGCCGGTAGTGATGATCGATTTCCGGTTCGTCTACGCCGGGTAATATTTTATAGAAATCAAACTTTGGTTTTTCTTCGACTAAATGAACCGGTTCTTCTTTCTCTGCTTTTTCCGGAGGGGCGGACGCCTCTACAGTCGATTGTTTTTGATGGATCTCTGCCGAACTGGGCACTTTCTCAGTTGCGAGAAAGGGATTCGGGCCGTAGTTAAAATACACCCAGATACCGATGGCGCTGGCAAGTCCCAATGCATAACCCACAAATCCGCCCAAGAATGCCGAGCCGCTTTTTTCCGGTGACGATCGGGCAGGCTTGCGGGATTTATAATCTCGACTCATGAATATCCTTCAGTAATTTTTGGTTACATTTTATCAGGCGCGCTGACACCGAGTAATGTCAAACCATTATTTAACACTTGGCGGACGGCTGCAATTAGTGCCAAACGAGCGTATTGCAATGGAATTTCCGGTACCAGAAAACGCGTTGAATTATAGTAGCTATGAAATTCGCTTGCCAGTTCGCGGAGATGGAAGGCGATCAGGTGTGGCGAGTATTCGCGTGCAGCCATCTCTACAGTATCCGGAAAATCGATGAGTTTTTGTAACAACGCCAATTCAAGCGGGTTCGTCAGAATCGTGGTATCCGCCGAGACCAGTTCGTCTACTTGACCATCCCATTGCGCCAGAACGCTGCATACCCGCGCATGTGCGTACTGCACATAATAGACCGGATTCTCGTTGCTTTGCGATTTCGCCAAGTCTAAATCGAAGTCCAGATGCTGATCGCTTTTACGCATCACATAAAAAAAACGAGCCGCGTCTTTACCAACTTCTTCGCGTAGTTCCCGTAAAGTGACAAACTCGCCGGAGCGTGTCGACATCGGTGCTTTCTTGCCGTCGCGATAGAGCACGGCGAATTGCACCAAGGCAATTTCAAGTTTTGCCGGATCCAGTTCAAGTGCTTGCAAAGCACCTTTTACCCGTGGGATATAGCCGTGATGATCGGCACCCCAAATATTAATGACTTGATCAAAGCCGCGTTCAAATTTATTCAGATGGTAGGCTATGTCTGAAGCGAAGTAGGTAAATTGACCATTATCGCGTTGTACGACGCGATCTTTTTCGTCGCCGAAATCGGTTGAGCGAAACCAGATTGCGCCATCTTGTTCGTATAGGTATTTTTTGTCCTCGAGCAATTGCATGGTGCGAGCAACGGAACCATTATCGTACAGCGATTGTTCCGAAAACCAGATATCGAATTCAACGCCGAACTCCATCAAATCGTTGCGGCAATCCCCAAGTTGCTCGGTCAGCACGAAATTATGAAAATACGCATAATCTTGACCCAGGATTTTTTTGGCATTGGCGATTAATAGATCCAGATGCTCATCGGTTGTAACTACGGTCTCTAATACTTGGATAGGCAGACCATCCAGTAATAATGCCGGTTGGTGGACATACCGTTCTGCATGCGCCTGGAAGATTAATTGCGCCATGGCGCTTACATAGCTTCCTTGATACGCGTTTTGCGGGAATGGTATGTGGATATCGTTGAGTTCCAGATACCGCAGCCAAGTGGAAAGTGTCAGTATATCCATTTGGCGGCCGGCGTCATTGACGTAGAATTCCCGCGATACATTGAAACCCGCTGCTGACAGAACATTTGCAAGGCTCGCGCCATAGGCGGCACCGCGGCCATGGCCGACATGCAACGGACCGGTCGGATTCGCGGATACAAATTCCACTTGAATTTTTTTACCTTGCCCAGAATCGCCATGGCCATAGGCGGCTTTGCTTTGCAGTACCTGATGCACGTATTGCTGCTTGGCGGCGTGGGTTAAAAACAAATTGATGAAGCCGGCGCCGGCGACTTCCACCTTATCCAGATACGGCGATGAGGGGAGAGCAGCAATCAGCAAACTGGCAACTTCGCGGGGATTTTTGTGCAATGATTTGGCCAATTGCATGGCCAGATTGCAGGAATAGTCGCCATGACTGGCCTGTTTGGTACGGGTTAATTCTATGCGCAGCACCGTATCCGGGGATGTGATGGCGCGAGCCGCTTGTTCTAAAAGTCCGGAGAAATGGGTTTTGAAATTCGGGCAATCACAAGAAGTCATGGTTTAGGGAATAGCGTTATCAATTTGGTTGGTATAGCCGGAGATTGGAATCGGTTGTAGCCGGTATTTTACCAGGTCGCGGTATCAAGCCAAAGATTGTTGGCGGTGGGTTTCAAATAAACAGATCCCAGCGCTGACCGCAACGTTCAAACTTTCCACTCCGCCAAGCATGGGAATGCGTACCAATTGATCGCAATTTTCCCGTGTCAAGCGGCGCATGCCTTTCTCTTCGGAGCCGAATACCCACGCGACGGCGCCTTTTAATTGAAAATGAATCAGATCGTGTTCGGCGTCTTCTGCAGTTCCGTAAATCCAAACATTCCGGTCTTTCAATTGTTGGAGCGTGCGCGCAAGATTGGTGACCGCGATATACGGCACGGTATCGGCGGCACCGCTGGAGACTTTGTAGACCGCGGGCGTCAAGCCGACTGCCCGGTCTTTGGGAGCAATCACGGCATGAACACCGAATGCATCGGCCACGCGCAGGCACGCACCTAAGTTATGCGGATCCTGAATCCCGTCCAATACCAGCAATCGCGCTGGTTCGGTCAAGCTATCGAGAATATCGTCAAGGTCGAAATGCTGGTGTGTCGCATCAATACTCGCAACCACACCTTGGTGACGATGACTGCCGGTAATCTCGGCCAGTTTCGCGCTGTTACTGGCGGTAATACGGATTTTGTGGTTTCCGGCAAGCTGCAACAGATTTCGCGCGCGATGATCATCGCGCGTTGCATCGATGATGATTTCTTTGATACTGCCGGGATTTTGCCGCAAACGGCTGGTGACGGCGTGAAAACCAATAATGAAGCGGATACCTGACACAGTTCGGTTAATTGAGAGTTGGAAGCAGTGAATGCGTGATCACGAAAAATTGCTGGGTAATATTGTATGGTAAATTCAAGCCATTAAGGAGCTTTCTTTTTTTTAACGCGCTCTTTTGCTTGAGATCGCTTCTGTTTCTTCTCAGCCTCGATCAATACAAAATCAATTTTGCTGGTTTCCAGGTCGACGCGGACTACTTGCACGCGTACCCGGTCGCCAAGCCGGAATTGCTTGCCGCTGCGTTCGCCAAGCAGCATGTGCTTTATCGCATCGAAGTGAAAATAATCGCTGGGCAGATCGGAAATATGCACCAATCCTTCGACATACACTTCGTCGAGCGCCACAAACAAACCGAATCCAGTTACGCTGCTGATAACACCATCAAAACATTCGCCGATTTTATCTTGCATGTAAAAACATTTGAGCCACGCTTCGACGTCACGCGTGGCATCGTCGGCGCGCCGTTCGGTCATGGAGCAATGCTGACCGAGCATATTCCAGTCACCCGGTTGATAGATTTCACCATTCAAAACAGCTTTGATTGCCCGGTGAACGAGCAAATCGGGATAACGCCGGATCGGCGACGTAAAATGCGTATAAGCATCGTAAGCCAAACCGAAATGTCCGGTCAGATCGGGGCTATAGATGGCTTGCCGCAAAGAACGCAGCATGACTGTTTGCAACAATTGCGCATCCGGTCTGTCTTGGATTTTAAGCAATGTTTGCGCATAGTCTTTGGCGCTGGGTTTATTCTTGCCGCCGAGTGGAATGCCGAATTCTTTCAAGAAATTCCGCAGTGTTTCAATTTTCTCGGGAACCGGACTTTCGTGAATGCGGTATAACGTGGTCTGGCCGTTCTTTTGCAAAAAATCCGCCGCGCAAACATTGGCTGCCAGCATGCATTCTTCGATTAAACGGTGCGCATCGTTGCGTTGTACCGGTACGATTTTTTCGATTTTGCCCTGATCGTTGAAAAACATCTGTGTTTCAGTCGTTTCGAAATCAATGGCGCCACGTTTCTTACGTGCTTTCAATAATGCCTTGAAGAGCTTGTCGAGCAATTGCAAATGCGGCAGCAATTCCGCATATTCTTCGGCTTCTTGGCTACTGTTGTTTGCCAGCATGGCGGCGACGCGGGTATAGGTTAACCGGGCGTGAGACCGCATCACGGCAGGATAAAATGTGTAATCGATAATCTCGCCGCTGGTTTTAAAACGAATTTCGCAAACCATGCATAGCCGTTTCTGGTTTGGATTCAGTGAACACAACCCATTCGATAAAACTTCAGGGAGCATTGGGATTACGCGCCGCGGAAAGTACACCGAGTTGCCGCGGGTATAGGCTTCCTGGTCGATTGCGTCACGTGGTTTGACATAGTGGCTGACATCCGCGATGGCGACGAACAACCGGTAGTCTTTGCCATCCTTCTCGCAATACACAGCGTCGTCAAAATCTTTCGCAGTTTCACCGTCGATGGTCACCAGCGGTAACTGACAGAGATCCCGGCGCCCCGACCATTCTTTCTTCAGCACATTTTTCGGAAATTTCGCTGACAATTTGCCGGTTTCGGGAGAAAACTCGTAGGGGAGATCGTGTTTGCGCAGCGCGATTTCAATTTCCATTCCCGGCGCGGTGTAGTTACCCAGGATCTCAACAATTTTGCCGATCGGTTGCGCGTGTTTATTGGGTTGTTGAATGATTTCCACCATCACAACCTGACCGGCTTTGGCTTTTAACGAATGTTCCTTGGCAATCAGGATATCCTGGCTGATACGTTTATTTTCCGCGACGACAAACAAAATCCCGTGATCGATATGTAACCGCCCAACCAATTTTGTATTAGCCGATTCCAGTATCTCGACAATTGCCGCTTCACGGCGGCCACGCCGGTCCAAACCAATTTCGCGCACGAGAACCCGGTCGCCGTGTAGCGCTTTGTGCATTTCCTTGGCACTTAGATACAGATCGCTGCTGCCATCATCGGGGATTAAAAAACCAAAACCATCCGGATGTCCTTGCACCCGGCCTTTGATCAAATCCAGCTTTTCCATCACGCAAATATCGTCTTTGCGGTTACGGAAAATCTGACCTTCGCGCATCATTGCCGCCAATCGGCGGCTAAACAATGCCTGCTCTTTTTTTGTAATCGATAGCAGTTTGTATAGTGTTTGCTCGGCAACCGGAATGCCTTGTTGCTTCAAAATCTGCAAGATATATTCGCGGCTTGGCAGGGGCTGCGGATAACGTTCTTTCTCCCGCTGGAGAAAGGGATCCAGATCACGCAATTTTTGCTTCTTGTTATTTGACAAAACAGTGATTTCCTATAGAATGACGCGTTTTCCGGCAGCCTGATCTGGCTGCATCTTGCCCAGATGGCGGAATTGGTAGACGCGCATGGTTCAGGTCCATGTGCCTTCGGGTGTGGAGGTTCGAGTCCTCTTCTGGGCACCATCAAAAGCAATTAATTCATTAGATTTAATAGAAAATATTTCCATAAAAATTTTTTCTATGCCTAAAGCTGCGCCTAAAAAAATTTGCTGGGGGATTTTCGATCAATTTTCCGGAAGAATTTTATCTTCCCAATTCGATATAAATCTTATATCACATTCTGATGAATTACATTTAAAAATGGAATCAATCGACGATTGCCGCCCAAGGTTAATGCAATTTTTGCTTTAATAGCTTGCAGACTGGTTTCATTGTTTCCAGCAGACAAAAACCTTGCCATGTAAGTACAAGAAAAATATTAGGGTAATGGGTCAATGTAATGATAAATTATGCAAAGTCACAAAATTTCAAGCAAAACTTATTGATGATTACATCGGATCTTCAAGCTTTTTCAAAGCAGTCAAAGAAATATTAGCAGCCCGTGCTATGCGGATTGCAGGTGGGTGTTTGTATGGTATTGGTGGTGTTCTTTTTTTTGTTTATTGATTCAGTGGCTGCAGATCCCGTTAAGTCAATCCGGCTAAAATAATAAAATGACTGATTCATGTGAATTGTTTCGCATTGGCTATCTGATGTTGAATCCGGTTGGCCAGATTCAAATAATAAATCCGGTTGCTTGCAAGATTTTTGGAATCAAAAAAAACGAATTGCTGCAGCAAGATTTTTCCGATTTTATTCTTACAGAAGACAAATCTTTATGGAATCAATTATTCTCAGGTAGAAATGAAGATGAATTGAAAGGAAATCTGCAATTGCGATTGCTGCGCTGCGATGGTTCTATTTTTCTTTCAAATCTTCACTATTTTTATCAAAAAGATGAATTGGGTTTGTCCGTATTTCGCATATTCATTATCGAAGATTCTCAGCAAAATCCGGAAGCCGTTACCGGTCGCTCAGCAATTCAGCAGAACGATTATTTGTTCGCATTCTCCCCCGTGATTGTCTACAAATGCGATGTTTTTTCCCCATTTACAGCAAACTATATCAGTAGCAACTTAACCAAAATTCTTGGGTATTCCGTGGAAGAATTTCTTTCCGCGCCGGATTTCTGGATTAACCGCATTCATCCGGAAGATCGCGATAAAGTATTCGCCAACCTTTCGCTGTTGTTTTTTTCCGGCAGACAACTCCATGAATACCGGTTTAAACATCAGAATGGGCAATGGAAATGGCTTAGGGACGAACTTTTTTTGATTACGGATTCAAGTGGCACGGCCGTGGAGGTTGCCGGTTACCGAAGCGATATCACCGAGAGCCGGGAAAAAGAGGCTGCATTATACGATTCGCGGAATTTGCTGAAAACCATTATTGATACCGTGCCGTTGCGTATTTTCTGGAAAGACAAACAATCGCGCTATTTAGGTTGCAACCCTGTGTTCGCCAAGGATGCCGGCGTGAAATTTCCGCAGCAAATCATTGGCAAGAATGACTATGATTTAAGCTGGACTAAAGAACAAGCCGATCACTATCGCGCCGATGACCGGCAGGTAATCGATTCAGGCGTATCCAAGCTTTATTACGAAGAACCGTTGAATACTTCGGACGGTAACACGATTTGGCTGCAAACTTCTAAAGTGCCGTTGCGTAACACTCACCATGAAGTCTTTGGGGTGCTCGGCATTTATCAGGATATCACCGAGCAAAAACAGTCAAACGATACCATGCGGTTGGCATCCGCTATTTATCATTATAGTAACGAAGCCATCATGGTATCGGATGAGAATAATCTGATCATGGCCGTTAACCCGGCTTTTACCCGCATGACCGGTTATGAACTGGATGATGTAAAAGGGAAAGATCCGCAAATTTTTAATTCCGGCCGGCACAAAAAATCCTTTTATCAGAAAATGTGGCAGAAGCTGCTGGCGGAAGATCACTGGCAAGGAGAAATCTGGGATCTTCATAAAGACGGTAGCGTGCAAGCAAAATGGATGAATATCAGCATCATCCGTCAGGCGGATCAACGGATTTACTGTTATGTCGCGCAATTCTCCGATATCACTGAAAAAAAGAAATTGGATGAATTATATTTAGCGCAGGCAAATTACGATGATTTAACCAATTTGCCGAATCGAAGTTTATTCAAGTATCAATTGAATAAGGAAATCAAGAAATCGCGCCGCAACAATTTGCTGCTGTCTTTGTTGTTTCTGGATTTGGATCATTTCAAGGATATCAACGATACCTTGGGACATGCGATCGGCGATAAATTGCTGGCGGAAGTTTCGTCACGCATCCTGAAATGCGTGCGGGAAACCGATACCGTGGCGCGCTTGGGTGGCGATGAATTTGCAGTCATTCTCCCCGATATCACCAAGCCGAGAATTGAAATGATCGCCCAGAATATCATTGCAGCATTGAATAAGCCGTTCATTCTGGATCAAAATAAGGTTGAGCATTTTATTTCGACCAGCATCGGTATTGTGTTATACCCGGCGGATGGACTGGACTTGGAAAGTCTCATGAAACACGCCGATCAAGCCATGTATAAGGCAAAAATAGAGGGGCGGAGCCGCTTTTGCTATTTTACGCGTTCCATGCAATTTGAAGCGTATGAAAAAATGACGCTTACCCATCAACTCAGAAGTGCATTGGCCAAAAACGAATTGCAGGTGCACTACCAGCCGATTCTGGATTTATCCAGTAAGCGCATTATTAAGGCCGAAGCGTTATTGCGCTGGAATCACGCAAACCGGGGATTGATCGATTCCTCGATCTTCATTCCAATTGCTGAAGAGAGCGGATTGATCAACGAAATCGGCAATTGGGTATTTATGCAAGCTTGTGCTTTGATTAAGCGCTGGCTGGATGAATTTGGAACCATCATTCAAATCAGTGTCAACGTTTCGCCCATTCAGTTTAAATATTTCAACAAGTACGCCTGGTCGGAGAAACTGAATGAGCTAGGGCTGCCGGGAAATTGTATCAACGTTGAAATCACCGAAGGGTTGCTATTAAAGGATACTGCCGATGTCAAGGACCGCCTGCTGGAATACCGCAACGCCGGCATTGAAGTGTCGATTGATGATTTCGGTACCGGTTTTTCCTCGCTGTCTTATCTGAAAAGATTCGACATTGACTATCTCAAGATCGATCGTTCGTTTATCAGCAATTTGATTAACAATGAAACCGATCGCGCATTGGTTGAAGCAATTATCGTAATGGCCCATAAACTGGATATATTCACGATTGCGGAAGGCGTGGAGTCCAAAGAGCAACAGGATTTATTAATTCAGTTCGGTTGTGATTACGTGCAAGGTTTTTATTATTCTCCTGCTATTCAAACAGATGAATTTGAGCGCCTGCTGGCGCATCAGAAAATGTGAAGGTCTTGTGCCTGAGCGGCAAATCATCCGTTCCAGGCGGTATCATCCGGTTGAAATACTGTCCGCTACTTTACTAAACTGGCATTAACCAATTCAAATGTCAGTGCCGGTGCATCAGTAATCTGTTGCAATACTACGGCATACGTAGCGATGCTTCCGCTGTCATTGGTGACATTGATAAACGGAATTTGCAACTGACCCGTGGCTTGCGTGAAAACTGTCGCGTCGTCACGGAAACGTTCAGCCAGCGGTTCAACTTGTGACACTTCGAATCGAAGCGGCGCGCTTCCGGCGAGCATTTGCATGCGAACGCGGTAAACGGTGTCGCCACCACCGGAGAATCTTGCAGTGACAGCGGGGATATCCACCGCGCTGCCGTCGAATCCGGCATTGGGAATCAGTTTGTAAACGGTGCCGGTTTCGCCGAATGGGGTGCCGGTGGTGTTGCCGAGCACGTAGAGTTCGCCATCGCCGTCCTGTCCGAATCCCAATACCCAAAAACCCGGTTGTGCGCGATCCGCAAGCTCCAGCTCAAAGATAGCGCCGCCATCGGTATAAAAGATCCGGCCATCGCCGTTGCCGGTTTTGGAAGCATCGCCGAATACATATTTGCCTTGCAGATCGGTGATGGTGTTACCGCGGTAGACAAATCCCCCGATGACGGCGGTGCCTTCGTCGTGGTCGTACTGCACCACCGGATCTTTAAAATCGCCCGATACCGCTTCATCGGTGACAAACCCGGCACTAGTACCATTCGGGTCAAAACGGAAACTGCCTTCCTTCAATCCCCAGCCATAATTACCGCCTGCCTGAACCAGATTGACTTCTTCGATCGCGTTTTGTCCGACATCGGCTAACACCAATGCGCCGGTTTGCGAATCGAAAGAAAAGCGGAACGGGTTGCGGAAACCGTATGCATAAGTTTCGCGAAGAACAGTCGATGAGCTGGCGAAGGGATTATCGCCCGGAATGCCGTAGAGGCCGTTATCCGAATTCGTCCCCAGCGGATCGATCCGCAGCAAACTGCCGAGCGGGTTGGCTGGATTCTGTCCATTGCCGTCAGCGCCATGGCCGCTCATCGGCGCGCCGATGAATGTTTGGCCATCGCGATCGTCAGCGCCGCCGCCATCGCCAAAAGCGATATAAAGTCTTCCATCCGGACCGAAATTGAGCGCGCCGCCATTATGATTGAATTGCGGCTGATCGACAGTCAGCAGCACGCGAACATCCATTGGTTCGGGTTCTGTGGCGAATTTTGAGAAATTCATCTTCCATTCGCGAATGACAGAACGATGATTGGCCGAACCGCCGGGAGGAATAGTTGAAAAATCGCTATTCGCGCTGACTGGTTCCGAAGTATAGGTATATACCAGCTCGTTGTCGGCATACTGCGGATGAAAGGCGAATCCAAGGAATCCGCGCTCATCGTACGATTCGCTGCCAAAAGCCCCCAGCGGCACCAGCAGCGTGGATAAATCGAAAAATAATTTACTGCCATCGGTCAAGTTAATTCGCCACAATTTACCGTTTTGATCGCTGACATATAAATGCTCGGAGTCACCCGGCGCTGAAACGCCCCAGTTCGGTGCATCCAAACGCGTTGCGACAGTTTTCAATCGCAAGCGGATGGCACCTTTCTCGATTACTGCAGGAATTGGATTATCCAATCGCTTGGCTAAAGCTGTGTCATTGGTAGCGGCATCCAGCGCGATTGCCTGGCATGTCAAGCCTAGTAATGCAACAAACACGATCAGTTGAAAGATTTTCATGAGAGACCTCCTGTAGGCTGAATGAGGGTTCGAGAGGTTTAATCGTGATACGATTTGCTTATCGCAAATGGGAGGTTTTTATTGCTGTTGTTCCACTGCAATGTGACACGATAAGCTATTTTGACCGGCATGACAATGCAGCCCATTGCTAAAATGCGAATCGGCGCCGATCCGGAACGCTGTGATCAATCATTTGTTTTCGAAGCACTTATTAATTTCATCCGATTGTTATGCGAGTTTATTTATCGTCGACCTTAAACGATCTTTTCCCTGAACGGCAGGCAGTCAAGGAAGTATTGGGCGGCGAGTGCGTAGTGGTCGAAAGTTACACTGCCGACGAGCGCAGTGTGCGGGATAGCTGTCTCGCCGATGTGGCTGGCTGCGAGCTGTATATCGGCATCATCGGGCGGCGTTATGGGCACATACCCGACGGAGAAAACCTTTCCATTACTGAACTGGAATACCACCAAGCGGTAGCATGCAATATCCCAACCTTGGTTTTTATCAAAGACGATGACGAGATCAAAGGCAAATTCCACGATGCCGTCACCCAAGAAAATCCGCCGCAGTTGATCGAAGCCTTCCGGCAGCAGATCGCCAGCCGCGCCGCGTTTTTTAAAACAGTGGAAGATTTGAAGGCACGAGTCGTGAAGGCTTTTTTCCATCACCTTCAGCGACATCAAACACCGCAACGAAAACGTATCGAAGGCGAACCGTACCCTGGTTTGCGCGCTTTCCGGCCGGAAGAATCCGACCGTTTTTTCGGGCGCGATGTTGAGATCGAGGATTTGATCGAGCGGCTGCTGGCGCGTAACGACCGTTTCATCGCGGTGATCGGGCCATCCGGCTCGGGCAAGTCGTCGTTGGTGTATGCTGGATTGATCCCGGCGCTGAGCCAAAGTCATGCCGGTGGTATGCGTTGGTACTCAGTCAGTTTTTCTCCGCGCGAGTTGGGTGACGATCCGTTCCTGCCTCTGGTAGCCGCTTTGAACAAAGCCTTTCCCGGTTGCGGCTGGCGCGTGCCGGATCTGTCGCAGCGACTGCGCGCCGATCCCGCAAGCATCTCATTGATCGCCGACGAAGCATTGCAACCGCAGGGCGCGAATGCGCAATTGCTATTGTTTATCGACCAGTTTGAAGAACTGTTTGCGGCAAAAGTCGATACAGCCGCGCGCGATGCGTACTTTCGATTGCTCGTGGCTGCGGCGGCCAGTCCGCGGTTGCGCGTCGTGGTGGCAATGCGTTCCGATTTCTACGGCCACTGGCCGCAGGACGGAGCCAGTGCCGCATTGCTTCACAGCGGGCATTATTCCGTCGTCACGCCCGGCGCCGCCGCGTTGGAAAAAATAATTGTCGAGCCCGCCAAAGCTGCCGGACTCACCATTGCGCCGCGGCTGGTGCAACGCATCCTCAACGATACCGGCACCGCGTTGGCGTTGGCGGAATTCGCGTTGGCGCAGTTGTATGCGCGCAAAATCGGCAATGAACTTACCGAAGCTGCGTATGATGCGATCGGCGGCATCGCCGGAGCTATTAATGGTCTGGCCGAGGAAGCGGTGACACGTGTGCAACAAGCCAACAACCTGGACGAGGAAACCTTTTCGCGCTTGTTTATTGCCATTGCCAATGTCGAACAGCGCAACGACGACGATACCGGGGCGTTAGCGGTGGTGCGCCGCCGGGCGCGGCCGTATGAGTTATCACCTCCGGCTTTGCTGCTGGCGCAGCAGTTGATCGAACGGCGCATTCTGGTCAGCCGCCAAGACGGCAAGGGCCAACCAGCGATCATTGAGGTTGGGCACGAAGCCGTGTTCGATCATTGGCAACGATTCAAGGATTGGCACGCACACTATGCCGACGATCTGTCGTTGCGTCGCCAAGCCGAACAAGCCGCGCGTGAATGGTATAACCGGCAACGCTCGTTGCTATTCCAATGGCACTGGGAACGGCAAAAAACTGCCATTCTCGCATTGGCGCAATTGCATCGGCTTGTCGCACCTGCGCTGGATGCGGATTTCAGTGATCCGGCTATCGTTGTTTGGAATTTGCTGGAATCGCAACTGGAGCCACCATTACGGCAATTTCTGTACCCGGAACCGTTGCGGTTGCTCGGCGAACTCAACACCGATGAGACCACGCACCTGCGGCGCGAAGAAATCGGCTCGCGGCTCAATCAAATGGGCGATCCACGCCGCGGGGTTGGCCTGGATGAGCAGGGATTACCGGATATTACGTGGATCGATATACCGGCTGGGGAATTAACGCTAAAAACCGGTGATTATTTTCAATTTCCAGGCTTTCGCATCGCGCGCTATCCGATCACTTGGGTACAGTATCGCGCGTTTGTCGATGCCAACGACGGATACAGCAACGAAGAATGGTGGGACGGTTTGAAAAAAGCAAGCGAACCAGGTGATTTACTGTGGGCATCTGCGAATTATCCGGCAATTAAAGTTTCCTGGTACGACGCCATAGCGTTCTGCCGTTGGTTGAGCGCGAAATGTAAACTGCCCATCCGCTTACCGGCAGAGTGGGAATGGCAGTGGGCCGCTGTTGGCAACACCAAGCAGGATTATCCTTGGGAGGGAAAGCATGTTGACTACCATGGAAAACCCTCACTAATGCTGCTAGCGAGATTAAATCATAAATACGCTGGCATCAACCGTACGATGGCGGTCGGTATGTATCCGCTGAGTCGTAGTCTATTCGGTGTCGGAGATATGGCAGGCAATATCGATCAATGGTGTTTGAATGCGGATGGCGAACCCCGTAATGTTTCCGTAAATGGCGATCATGCCCGTGTAGTGCGCGGTGGTTCCTGGAGTGTTTTTGTAGAGGACGCGCGCTCGGCGACGCGCAACGGAGCACCTCCGGGCGCTCGTGGCAATGGACTTGGTTTCCGGGTGTTATGCGAGTCCCCCATCGTTGAAACGCTGTCCGCAACACCGCTGAACGCTGAAAAGCTGGCGTGCTGAACACTGAGAGTGATCGATTTGGTGACCATCGATGGTTTGGTTTATACCGCTTTCTCACTGACACGAATGAATTTTTTTTGTTCACGGATCATTTTGCCGCTACGTTTAAATGCAATCCGATCAATTAATAAGCATTATCTTTTTTGAATACGACGAGGACGGTTTTGAAGATGATCCAGAGGTCGAGCCAGATGGACCAGTTTTTGAGGTAGTAGAGGTCGTGTTCGATGCGTGCTTTCATTTTTTCGAGGGTTTCGGTTTCGCCGCGCCAGCCGTTGACTTGGGCCCATCCGGTGATGCCGGGTTTGGCTTTGTGGCGCAGCATGTAGCCTTTGATGAGTTTGCGGTAGAGCTCGTTATGCGCGACGGCATGAGGCCGCGGGCCGACGATGCTCATTTTACCTTCGAGCACGTTGAAGAATTGCGGCAGTTCGTCCAATGAAGTACGCCGCAGGAAGCCACCGATTCTGGTGAGCCGCTGGTCGTTTTGTTTGGCTTGCTGGATATTGGCGCCGTCTTCGGTGACGGTCATGGAGCGGAATTTATAGACGATAATCTCTTCGCCGTTTAAACCATAACGCCGTTGCTTGAAGATAACCGGACCGGGAGAAGTTAACTTTACCGCTAACGCAATGCACAGCATGATCGGGGATATCAGCAAGATAATCAGCAGCGCCAGCACAAAATCGCTGGTATTTTTGACCACGCCGTCGATACCGGTGAACGGTGATTCGTTCATGGCGACCACCGGAAGATCGCCGACGTATTCGAAGCGCGCCTGCATCAAATCGAAAATATAAATATCCGGCAGGAAATAGATCGACGTGGTGGTATCCGGCAGTTCATCCATCAGTTTTTGAATGCGCGGTTGCGATGCCATCGGCAGGCTGATAAAAACCATTTCGATATTATGTTTCTGGACGTACGGCACGACATCGGTCAAACCGCCTAACCGCGAACCAAAACTGCCGGAGCGGGTAACCGCTGCAGTCAATTGCAAACCGGCTTGCTCATCGGTATGGGATCCTGCAATACCGGCGATCCGCGAGCTGCTGCGTTCATCAAAGAAACCTTGATAGCTGATCAGCAAGAAGGGCAGATCGGCGATGTGCTTGATGAATTGCAGACTGGTTTCGTTGGCGCCGATGACGACGGCCGAGCGTAATTCGCCTTTGTCATAGAGATTGGTGACGATGCTGCGCACGGTGATATGACTTGCGATCAACATCAACGGCGTGACAATGAACCAAGTCAATAACACCTGATTGGAGAACTGGTTGTGAAATTTGGTGGCATAACCGAGAAATATCAGAATGGCGACAATCAACAGCCAACCCATGATGGTATCGCGTACATATGCCAGCAGCCGTCCCTTGCGCCAATTGCGATAAATCAGAATACGCTCGTAAATGTAGGTGGAAACAAAAAAGGTGATGATGACCAGCACCAGATAGTAGCTGGTGAAGTCTTCGTGATATATCCAGGTGGTCAGTATCAGCATGCTCCAAATGATAAAAGGGTCGAGCAAATGCTTGAAAAAAGCGACGATGGGTAAATCGTTGACTGTCATGGTCTTCCGTAAGTGTATTGCAGGCCGAGGGTGGCGCCATTGGCGTTAAATCCGCCCAAAGCATTGTCTGTCTTCAGATCATTATGATAAGCCGTAGCGGTGAGTTGCAATCCGCGATAAGGCACGTAGATGAGCCGCATGGTTGCATTGCGGATGGTATTGTCGGTACCTACGGGCAATAAGCTATCGGTAAGCAGCACGAAGCTATTGAATTTCCGCGTTTCATAGGAAAAATCCCCCTCCAGCCTTACTTTTCGCGAGATATTCCAGGAAGGTGAAACACTGACGCCGGTATTAAGGCCAAAACTGGCGGTTAGCACTTGCATCGCTGAAGTTTCGCGCCAGCCGTTGATAGTCAGGCCAATTTTTTCGGTCGGCTGCCATTGATAAGCCAAGCGGGCGTTAAACCCGCTGAAATCGCGCTCCGGGAAGCTGGCGTTGGTTCGTTCGACCCACCCGCCGCGCCAGTTAAAATTGGACTTTCCCGTGACCGCCCAGACCGCCCGGCTCATCACCTCTTTTTGATCGTAGCTGTTGTCTCTGGCGGAACCATCCGGCGCTCTTACCAATACCGGAAAATCGCCGATGATATAACGAAAGTCGACACCGAAAGTATTCTGGTGCGCGGTGATGTAATCAATCCCGCCTTCGAATCGATCCTCAATCCGGTTAAGAAAACGGAATATGCCGTTAGAACCGCCCGTATCCAGCTCATAGCGCAAATAATCGCCGGTCAGGCGCCAGCTCGGATGAAAGCGCCACGCGCCATTGAAAAACGCGGTTTGCTCGGTACGGATATTTTTTAACCCCGGTTGAAACAAGAACGGCGCTAACGATTGCACATAACTGGCCCCCATATTGCCTTCCAGCCGGTTGCCGAGAAACCAGTTCCAATTGCCGTTGAAGCTTTTCAGATCATTGTTGATTTGACTGAATCGTTCATAGCGCGTATGGGTAAAATTCGCATTGGCGCTCAAGCGCTGCCGGCTGATTTGCTTTTCCAGCATTACACCGCCGGTGAGGCGGTGGGAAATATCGAAAAGATTCGTTGTGCCAAGCAATGGCAGGGGGTCGGCTTTGTCGCGGATGCGCAACATGTTGTCGTCAGCAGTGAAGGTGTAGTTGCCATAAGGCTTCACGACACGGCCGATCACCGAAGCAAGCGCCATCGGGCTGGAAAACAGCACAATCCATGAAAATAGCAGGCACAAAAAGAGCCGCGCAACGCGAACCGGGTTGCGCTTAAAATACCGTTGCATGTAGTTGGATTTGGCTTCTATGAATGAGTACCTCATTGACTTGATCTCGGATCTTCCCGTCATCGGATATCAGTGATTCCTGGCAGAGCATACCGCTTTTGCACGATATGTTCTTATAAACTATTTGATACCAACACTTTTTGCAAATCTAATTCTTCCCTTTCGTCTTACTTACAACAGTTTGACGGTATTTTCAGTTCGGCATCTTTAATTTTCAATGATAAATAACTCGAATAGCTAAGTTAAATTACATGAATTGATTAAAAAATTAGGTATAATCAACACTTTTTAATTTTTTTTGACAAACTATGAACGATTATCTTTTTACTTCCGAATCAGTTTCCGAAGGCCATCCGGATAAAGTGGCAGATCAAATTTCCGACGCGGTTCTAGATGCAATTTTGAGTCAAGATGCAAATGCTAGGGTTGCGTGCGAAACTCTGTGCAGTACAGGTTTGATTGTATTATCCGGGGAAATTACTACGCATGCATCGGTTGATTACAATATTATTGCGCGCGAGACGGTAAAACGTATCGGTTATACCAGTTCGAATATTGGCTTTGACTCGACGACTTGCGCCGTATTAACGGCTTTTAATAAGCAATCGCCGGATATTGCGCAAGGGGTCAATCGGACCAAAGAAGAAGAAATGGATCAAGGTGCCGGTGATCAAGGGCTTATGTTTGGTTATGCTTGCGATGAAACGCCGCAATTGATGCCAATGCCAATTTTTTATGCGCACCGGTTAGTGGAGCGTCAAGCTGAGCTAAGGAAAAAAGGCCAATTATCTTGGTTACGTCCTGATGCGAAATCACAAGTTTCGGTGCGTTACGAAAATGGCAAACCGAAGAATATTGAAACGGTTGTAATTTCAACCCAACACGACCCTGATATTTCACACCAAGCATTATCAGAGGCGGTGATTGAAGAAGTTATCAAGCCGATACTGCCGGCCGAAATGATCAGTAGCCATATAAAATACCTGGTGAATCCTACAGGACGGTTTGTTGTTGGAGGTCCGATGGGGGACTGCGGCTTAACCGGACGTAAAATCATTGTCGATAGTTATGGCGGGGCAGCACACCATGGCGGCGGCGCTTTTTCAGGAAAAGATCCATCCAAAGTTGATCGTTCCGCCACTTATGCTGGCCGCTATGTTGCTAAAAATATTGTGGCTGCCGGAATCGCCAGTAAATGTGAAGTCCAGGTAGCTTATGCAATCGGTGTTGCGCGACCGGTTTCATTAATGGTCAATACATTCGGAACGGGTAAAATCGCTGATGAAAAAATTGTTCAATTAATAGAGAAACATTTCGATTTGCGGCCGCGGGGGATTATTCATACATTGAACTTACTGCGTCCAATTTATTCACAGACAGCAGCTTACGGCCACTTTGGCCGTGAACTGCCTGATTTTACCTGGGAGGCTACGGATAAAGCGGCGCAATTGCGTGCCGATGCCGGGCTTTAAACTTTCTTCAATAAGTGCCGTCAACCATCGATCTTATTATTTCCGCTATGCTGAGGAGCGCTGCAACGGTTTTTTCCGTGAGGCTCAGCATAGATGGGGCATATTACAACTGCGCTCGTTCATATTTTTAGGAGATGATTATGAACGCTGTGCCAAATTCAAATGGCGGTTTTTTTAATGACTATAAAGTAGCGGATATTTCCCTGGCGGAATGGGGACGGAAGGAGATTGCGATTGCTGAAACGGAAATGCCCGGATTGATGGCATTGCGTAAAGAATACGCAAACCAGAAACCGTTGGCGGGGGCCCGGATCGCGGGTTCTTTACATATGACGATTCAAACAGCGGTGCTTATTGAAACATTAGTGGCGTTGGGCGCAGAAGTGCGTTGGGCATCATGCAATATTTTCTCAACGCAAGATCATGCAGCGGCAGCTATTGCGGCCAAGAATATTCCAGTCTTTGCTTATAAAGGCGAATCTCTGCAAGATTATTGGGAATATGCGCACAAAATTTTTGAGTGGACCGTTGACGGTCAACCAAGTGGCGCTAATATGATTCTGGATGATGGCGGTGATGCCACGTTATTACTGATTCTAGGCACCAAAGCGGAGAAAGATCCGGCAGTTATCGCTCATCCAAATAATGAAGAAGAATCTGCGCTGTTTGCAGCAATCAAAGCTAAACTGGCTACTCATCCTGATTGGTATTCCAAGAATCTTGCAAGAATTCGTGGTGTAACGGAAGAAACCACAACGGGTGTGCACCGGTTGTATGAGATGCAGAGAAGCGGTGAACTTCCGTTTCCAGCCATTAACGTCAATGATTCTGTTACAAAATCGAAATTTGATAATCTTTATGGTTGCAGAGAATCGCTGGTGGATGGCATTAAACGGGCAACAGACGTTATGATCGCTGGAAAGATTGCAGTGGTATGCGGTTATGGCGATGTCGGTAAAGGTTGCGCGCAGTCGCTGCGGGGCTTGGGAGCCACTGTCTGGATTACTGAAATTGACCCGATTTGCGCGTTGCAAGCGGCGATGGAAGGTTATCGCGTGGTTACCATGGACGATGCTTGCAGCCAAGCGGATATTTTTGTAACTGCAACGGGTAATTTGCGGGTAATTACGCACGATCATATGTTGCAAATGAAAGATCAAGCAATTGTTTGCAACATAGGTCACTTTGATTCGGAAATTGATATTGCATCGGTACAGAAATATTCCTGGGAAAATATCAAACCACAGGTTGATCATGTCATATTCCCGACCGGGCGGCGCATTATCGTGCTGGCACAAGGCAGATTGGTGAATCTTGGTTGTGCAACAGGACATCCATCTTTCGTGATGTCCAGTTCATTTACCAATCAGGTATTAGCGCAACTGGAGTTATGGCAGCATGGCACAAATTATCAGAAAAATGTCTATGTGTTGCCCAAACATTTGGATGAGAAAGTTGCAAGACTGCATATCGGAAAGCTTGGTGTAAAGCTGACAGAATTAACCGATGAACAAGTTAAATATCTGGGTTTAAACAAAGAAGGTCCTTATAAACCTGAAATGTATCGTTATTGATGAATGCAGGTTGCGGGAATTAATTGAAAGGTTTCGATTTGATTAATTCCCGCTTCTTTATGATTAACTTGGTGTTAGCATAGCTATCGATGACATCCAATTTTAGCTAAACTTGTGAAATGGAATCACAGAAAAAATTTTCTCCTGCGTTCAGTTTTGAGCTTTTCCCTCCCCAAACCCCACAAGGGATCGAAAAATTACGATTAACCCGGCAGCAGTTGGCAAAGCTGAATCCGAAGTTTTTTTCAGTAACTTTTGGTGCGGGAGGTTCAACCAGGGAAAGAACACTGGAAACGGTATTGGAGATTCATGCAGAAGGTCATAATGTTGCACCTCATCTGTCTTGTATTGGATCGACACGCCAAAATATCCACTCCATCTTGGAAAAATATTACCAAGCGGGTATCCGGCAAATTGTTGCTTTACGGGGTGATTTACCCTCCGGCATGGCACAACCGGGAGAATTCCGGTACGCAAGTGAATTGGTTGCTTTTCTCAGAGATGAATTTGGTTCCTCATTTCATATCGATGTGGCAGCTTATCCGGAATATCATCCGCAAGCGCGGAACGCGCAATTCGATTTCGAGAATTTTAAACGAAAAGTTGAGAGTGGCGCTGACTCGGCGATTACGCAATATTTCTATAATGCCGACGCATATTTTCATTTTGTTGAATCTTGCGAAGCCGTTGGCGTGAATATTCCCATAGTCCCCGGGATCATGCCGATTAATAAATTTTCACAACTTGTTAGATTTTCGGATTCCTGCGGTGCTGAGATCCCGCGCTGGATTCGAAAAAAACTCGAAGGATATGGCGATGACAGCGAATCGATTCAAGCATTCGGACTTGATATTGTGACCGATCTTTGTGAAAGACTGCTTACTGCCGGTGCGCCAGGCTTACATTTCTATACGTTAAATTCCGCGAATCTCACTTCCATTATTTGGCAACGGCTACAGCTCTCTAGCCGTATTTAGCTTCATTTGTCACGTTCCTGTTGCTTTTAAAGAAACGCTTATTGCAATCGATTTGGTGAAAATCAAACAATGAATCAGAAATGATCTTTTTCCTGATTATCTGACTCGGATATAATGTAGGCCATCACTGTGAAAGTAAAATTTGAAAGCACGAGACTTCGATATGACAGATAAAAAAACAACTGACAATATTTTGGTGGCAGAAATACCGGCTGAAGAAGCAAAAAATCCTGATGTATCTACAATTGATGCTTGTATCTCGCATGCCCGAGAAATAAAAGATGCGCAACTCGAACTGATCAAAAGTAAAAATTATGATTTTGCGCCAGAGTTCCGGGATTTAACCATTCAGCTCTACTTGCTCGGAGTTATGTGGAAATTTGCGGAAAGCTTAGGCAGCAATGTTGAAAATGCGCGTGAACTGGCATTCTCTGCTTTGCAGACAATGATGATGCAAGATAAACTGCAAAAGCAGAAAGCTATCAAGAGAACCGAATTTCTGAGAAAAATGTCGAAACTTGAAGATGATCACGATGCGCTTGCGGTAGCTATCGGTTATGAATCTGAACCGGATGATAATAGCCTTGCTGAGGTTTTTGATCATTATGTGGATGACTTGCAAGTATCGGGCGCATTCTGGCGTTTATACGACCGCGGTAAAAAAATTATGTTGTATGGCGGGTTAGGCATCGCTTTTCTGGTAATTTGGTTCATCACATTGTTCATGCCTGGGAATAGTGCGATAGCAATTCTTGCGGCAGGACTCATATCTGCTGCGATCTTTGTAATCCCGGTATTCTTGATCGGCGTTTTTATCTATCACACCAAGCTAAAAAAAACTAAACAAGCAAGTTAATATTTCTGGTTTTTTCCAGAACGGTTTTTTTGATTATTGACTGAAAGGTATTCAATAAATAGCAAACAATGGCTATTCTTCAATAAATGAGCACGCAGATAATTGATGGCAAGAAGATAGCCGAGTCAGTTCGGTTAGAATGGCGGGTGCGGGCTGAGAAACTGGCTCAGTTAGGTATTAAACCCGGGTTGGCTGTCATTATTGTCGGTGATAATGCGGCTTCTGCTATTTATGTCAGAAATAAAGTTAAAGCTTGCAGTGACATCGGCATTTATTCCGAAGTACATAGCTTTCCTGAGACTGCGAATCAGAATGAGGTTCTGACATGCATTCAAACTCTGAATAATAATCCTCATATTCATGGAATATTAGTTCAATTACCATTGCCCGCGCACTTTGAAAATAATCGGATAATCACTGCTATTGCGATTGAAAAAGATGTAGATGGTTTTCATTTCTATAATGTAGGCGCTTTAGTAACCGGTAATACCATTTTTTCCCCCTGCACGCCTTATGGTGTGATGGTAATGCTGCAACGTAATTTGATTAATGTTGAAGGGCAGCATGCAGTGGTAGTCGGACGCAGCAATATCGTCGGCAAGCCGATGGCAATGATGCTGTTAGAGCAAGGCGCGACTGTCACGATCTGCTCGTCCAAAACCCGCGATCTTTCCCAATTTACTAGAAGTGCGGATATTTTGATTGTTGCAATCGGAAAACCTCGTCTGATTACGGCTGAGATGGTCAAACCCGGCGCGGTCGTAATCGATGTGGGTATCAACCGGCTGGCGGATGGGAAGCTATGCGGCGATGTTGATTTCGAGTCCGTCAGCGGTACTGCCGGTTATTTATCGCCGGTGCCGGGAGGTGTAGGCCCTATGACAATTACCATGTTGCTTTGCAATACTATTTTAGCGGCGGAACGTGCTCAGGCTGGCGTTAGGGTGAGCTATTCGAAATAACCTTTCACAATAATACCTAATATGGAATTACAACCGGATATTGACCCGCAAGAAACTCAGGAATGGCTGGATGCGTTGGATTCGGTGATTACTCATGCGGGCGGCGAGCGTGCTCATTTTTTGCTGGAAAAATTGATCGAGAAAGCCCGCCGTTCGGGTGCTTATCTGCCTTATAGCGCCACTACCGCTTATATCAATACGATACCGACCGGAAAAGAAGAACGTTCGCCGGGCAATAACACCATTGAGCACCGCATTCGCTCATACGTGCGCTGGAATGCCATGGCGATGGTATTGCGCGCTAACAAAAAAACAAACGTAGGCGGTCATATTGCCAGCTTCGCATCGGCTGCTACCTTATATGATGTTGGTTACAATCATTTTTGGCACGCGCCATCCGAGACCCATGGCGGTGACTTGGTTTATGTGCAAGGACATTCGTCGCCCGGCGCTTATGCTTATGCATTTCTTTCCGGAGAACTCAGCCAGGGGCAACTGGATAATTTCCGTCAGGAAGCCGGCGGTAACGGATTATCGTCGTATCCTCATCCATGGTTAATGCCGACATTCTGGCAATTCCCCACCGTTTCGATGGGATTGGGTCCATTGATGGCGATTTATCAAGCCCGGTTCATGAAATATCTCGACAGCCGGGGATTGATCAATCGCACCAAACGCAAGGTCTGGGCTTTCATGGGCGACGGCGAAATGGACGAACCCGAATCGCTCGGCGCTATTCCTTTGGCTTCGCGGGAAAATCTGGATAATCTGATTTTTGTTGTCAATTGTAACCTGCAGCGACTGGATGGCCCTGTCCGTGGCAATAGCAAGATCATTCAGGAATTGGAGGGCGCATTTCGCGGCGCGGGCTGGAATGTCATCAAGGTGATCTGGGGATCCTATTGGGATCCGCTGTTGGCCAAAGACACCAAAGGTTTGCTGCAAAAACGCATGATGGAATGTGTCGACGGCGAATATCAAAACTTCAAAGCCCGCGATGGCGCTTATGTACGCGAACACTTTTTTGGCAAATACCCCGAGCTGCTGGAAATGGTCGCCAATATGTCGGACGATGACATCTGGCGGCTGAATCGAGGCGGGCATGACCCTTATAAAGTTTATGCGGCCTATGCAGCGGCGGCCAAGCACACCGGACAGCCAACCGTAATTTTAGCCAAGACGATCAAAGGCTATGGCATGGGCGAAGCCGGAGAAGCCCAAAATATCACGCATCAGCAGAAAAAAATGGGAACGACTTCGCTGAAGGCGTTCCGGAATCGGTTCGGTTTGGATATACCGGATGACCAAATCGACGAAATACCTTATCTCACCTTCGCTAAAGACTCTCCCGAATTTAAGTATATGAAAGAACGCCGGGATGCGCTGGGCGGTAACTTTCACCGGCGCAAAACCTCGGCGCCATCATTGCAAGTGCCGCCATTATCGGCTTTTGAACCGTTACTCAAAGCCAGCGGTGAAGGACACGAATCATCGACGACCATGGCGTATGTGCGCATACTGAATATCCTGGTTAAGGATAAGCAGATCGGCAAGCATATTGTTCCCATCGTGGCGGATGAGTCGCGTACTTTCGGCATGGAAGGGATGTTCCGGCAATTGGGTATTTGGTCTTCAGTCGGTCAGCTTTATACACCGCAAGACGCGGATCAGTTGATGTATTACAAAGAAGACAAGCACGGCCAGATTTTGCAAGAAGGAATCTGTGAAGCGGGCGCCATGTCATCCTGGATAGCCGCGGCGACTTCGTATAGCACGCATGGTGTTCAGATGATCCCGTTTTTTATTTTTTATTCGATGTTCGGCTTTCAACGCATTGGTGATTTAGCCTGGGCTGCCGGCGATATGCGCTGCCGCGGCTTTCTGATCGGCGGTACGGCGGGGCGTACGACATTGAATGGCGAAGGATTGCAGCATGAAGACGGTCACAGTCATATCGTTGCCTCGACCATTCCGAACTGCGTATCGTATGATCCCGCTTTCGCTTATGAACTGGCGGTGATTGTTCAGGACGGCTTGCGGCGGATGTATCAAGAGCAACAAGACATCTATTATTACATCACCGTCATGAACGAAAACTACTCGCATCCCGCTATGCCAAACGGTGTGGAGAATGACATTCTCAAGGGCATGTACTTGTTCAAGGAAGGCGGTAGCGATGATGGCAACCCGCGTGTGCAGTTGCTCGGAGCCGGTACCATTCTGCGAGAAGTCATTGCGGCCAGCGAGATTCTCAAATCCGAGTACCAGATCCATGCCGATATCTGGAGCGTAACCAGTTTCAATGAATTGCGGCGTGAAGCTTTAAGCGTGGCACGCTGGAATATGCTCCATCCCGCGCAACCAAAGCGGTTATCGCATGTGCAAAATTGCTTGAATGACCGATCCGGACCCGTTATCGCGGCATCGGATTTTATGAAAATATACGCCGATCAGATCCGGGAATTTATACCGGGAAAATACCGCGTATTGGGAACCGATGGCTTCGGACGCTCGGATACAAGGGAAAAGCTGCGGCATTTTTTTGAAGTGGATCGATATTATATTACTGTCGCAGCGCTCAATGCGCTCGCGGAAGATGGAAAGATTCCTCAACAGCAAGCGGCCGACGCAATACAACGCTATGGCATCAACCCGGAGAAACCCGATCCGGTGATTAGCTGAGTACATGAAAAAGCAGACGAATAGCATTTCTTGATTGAATTAACGAGAGGCTTCGTTGTTAGATGAGTTTTTCGAGGGATAACCTGTGGCGGAAATAAAAAAAGTTTTAATTCCTGATATCGGTGATTTTAAAGACGTTCCGGTAATCGATATCCTGGTGAAGCCCGGCGATGCCGTCAGTGTGGAAGATTCGCTGATAACGCTGGAATCCGACAAAGCCACCATCGAGATCCCTTCGCCTTATGCGGGAGTTATCAAGGAGATATTTGTCAAAGCCGGCGACAAGACATCCGAAGGTAATGCCATACTCGCCATTGAGATAACTGGGGATACGCAAACGGAGGCTGCTGGACAACTTGAAGCCAGTACAATTTCTGTGCAAACGGATACTGCTTTATCCGCACCGGCAAACCTGCCGGAAGCGGCTCAAGAAATACCCAAACCGCTACCGCAACAAGTCGCAACCACTCGCATTGTTTTTTCCAAAGCGCACGCCAGCCCGTCGATCCGGCGTTTTGCGCGGGAACTTGGCGTGAATCTCGACTTGGTGACGGGCAGTGGCCCTAAACATCGCATTCTAAAAGAAGATGTTCAAGCGTACGTGAAAGCCGAGCTTGCAAAATCCAAGACAAATGGCAATGGAACCGCACTGGATTTGCTGCCGTGGCCGCAAGTTAATTTTGCAAAATTCGGTGCGATTGAAATCAAGTCACTGACGCGCATTAAACAAATTTCCGGCGCCAATCTGCATCGGAATTGGGTGATGATTCCTCATGTCACCCAGTTTGATGAAGCGGATATCACGGAACTGGAAGCCTTACGAAAAGAATCGAATGAGCATGCCAAAACCAGTCCGGTGAAACTGACGCTTTTAGCTTTTTTAATGAAAGCATTGGTGGCGCCGCTGAAGAAATTTCCGGAATTCAATGCATCGTTGGATAGAAATGTCGAGGGTGAACTCAATCTGATCATCAAACACTATTATCATATCGGTTTTGCAGTCGATACCGCCAATGGCCTGGTTGTGCCGGTGATTAAAGATGTCGATCAGAAAGGAATTATCACGATTGCGGAGGAATTGACCCGGTTATCGTCGCTGGCCCGGGAAGGAAAAATCAAGCCAGCCGACATGCAAGGCGCCAGTTTCACCATTTCGAGTCTCGGCGGCATTGGAGGGACTGCGTTTACTCCGATTATTAACGCGCCGGAAGTTGCTATTTTAGGGATTTCAAAAGCCGGTATTAAACCGGTTTTTCGTGACAATCAATTCATTCCGCGCTTAATGCTGCCATTATCGCTATCGTATGATCACCGCGTCATTGATGGCGCCACCGCAGCACGGTTTACAACGCATTTGTCGGAAGTGCTGACCGATATGCGCCTGGCTTTACTCTGATGATTTCGCATTGTTATTGATAAAAGGTGCCAATTATCAATAAACTGCCTTTAACCGGCATCTATGGCGGCACATTCGATCCGATCCACTTCGGTCATTTGCGGATTGCCGAAGAGCTGTGCGACATGATCGGTTTCCGCAAAATTTCCTTTGTACCTTCAGGCGTTCCCCGTTTGCGGCAAGCGCCCGCAGCATCCAGAGATCATCGCGCAGCAATGGTGCGTCTGGCAATCGAGGATAATCCGAGATTCGAATTGGATACCCGGGAAATCAACCGGCCGGGTGTCACGGCGACGGTGCAAACATTACGGGAATATCAACATGAAGCAGGGGATAATGCCGCACTTTGTTTTATTCTGGGGATCGATGCTTTCACTAAGATCGATCATTGGACCGAATGGCCGGAATTATTCAATTTGTGCCATTTTATTATTGTCCCTCGCCCTGGCTTTACTTCATTGAGAGAAACCCGGCAATTGTCTGCCGCCGTTCAGCAGGAACTTTTCTCCCGCCATATCGTGAACGGCTCTGATTTAGCCCTTCAATCCAGCGGTTTCATCTATACTGCACAGACTTCGATGCTGGAGATATCCGCATCGCAAATCCGAACATTGTTTTCCACCGGTAAAAGTGCTCGCTACCTGCTTCCGGAGAAGGTGCTCGGCTATATTAAAAGCAACCGGTTATATACCTGAACAATATGAATTCTAAAGAACTTATTACCCATGTGATTGATGCGCTGGAAGAAATCAAGGCGCGCGATATTGAGGTGATCGATGTCGCAAAAATCACTTCTATGTTTGAATACATTGTTATTGCCAGCGCCGATTCGACCCGGCAAGCAAAAGCGCTCGCGGGCAACGTGCAAGAAAAAATCAAGGCCGCCGGCGGTAGGGTCTACAGCGTGGAAGGAGAACAAACCGGAGAATGGCTATTGGTCGATCTGGGAGACGTAATCGTGCATATCATGCTGCCGGCCATTCGTGATTATTACAACTTAAAGGCTTTATGGTCGGGCCAGGTTGCGGTTTCATCCGATACCGCTTGATAATTGGCAATCATGAAACTATTCATCATTGCCGTGGGAAATAAGTTGCCTGACTGGATCAACAGCGGTTATAACGAATATATCAAGCGGCTGCCAAGAGAAATCATGATCAATCTGATTGAGGTGAAACCCGAAAAACGTACCGCCGGAAAGTCGATCGAGCAGCTATTATCGTCAGAATATCAGCGAATCAAGATCGCGATGCCGCCGCAATGCCAAATCAAAGTACTCGATGAACGCGGTCAGCATCGGTCCACCAAAGAATTTGCGCTCGCTCTGCAAGAGTGGATGGTTCGCGGCGATCCGGTGGCGTTTGTGATCGGTGGCGCTGATGGTCTTCACCACGATATCAAAAGCGCCGGTAACGAATTGATCGCGCTGTCGAAACTCACTTTGCCGCACGGGCTCGCCCGGGTATTGCTGGCGGAACAATTATATCGCGCGGTATCGATTATCAAGAATCATCCCTATCACCGGGATTGATTATTGGCAGTTACCGTGAATCACGAACAATTCTCTTCATTGTAAGATGCAAAAACTGATTGATCGCAACCGCCACTTAATGTTTCTTTGATTGTAATTTGCTCTCTTTATGTTTCTTGATAATCAAATATACCTCGCTTCACGAAGCCCCAGAAGGCGCGAATTGTTGAGACAAATCGGCGTGAAATTTAATTTATTGATGATGCGTGAAACCGCTGGCCGCGCTATCGACATTGATGAGCAACCACTCGATAACGAAGCGCCAACGGATTACATTTATCGGATTACACGAACCAAAGCCAGTGAAGGCTGGAATAAAGTGTTGCAACGGCGCCTGCCGATTTTTCCGGTGCTCGCGGCCGATACCGTTGTGACGATAGACGGTTGCATTCTCGGGAAACCGCGCGATAAAGAGGATGCCGTGGAAATGCTGAAAACCTTGTCCGGCCGCTCGCATCAAGTGATGACCGCGATAAGCGTCGCGGTAAACGATGTTTTGCAAATCCGGCTATCCACATCGACAGTCCGCTTTCGTGAACTCAGTGAAAAAGAAATCCGGAATTATGTAACCAATCATCATGTGCTTGATAAAGCGGGCGCTTACGCGATTCAAGGGATGGCGGCAGCATTTATCGTGGATATTTCCGGCAGTTACAGCGGGATTATGGGGTTGCCCCTCTATGAAACCGCGCAGTTACTGGAGGAAGCGGGTATAACAATCATTTGATCAGGCAATTTATCGCACGTTATAAAATACCAAAAATTGAAATGCACGCTCGAAATCACTCAATTGATTTATTGGAAATAATTCGTCACTGGCATGAGTAATGAAATTCTGGTGAATATCACACCGCAAGAAACCCGGGTGGCAATTCTGGAACAAGGGGTGACGCAGGAATTACATATCGAACGCACCAGCGGCCGGGGTATCGTCGGGAATATCTATAACGGCCGCGTCAGCCGGGTTCTGCCGGGCATGCAATCGGCTTTCGTCGATATCGGCCTAGACCGGGCGGCATTTCTGCACGTAGCCGATATCCGCAATTCAGCGCAAGAGGGAGATGTGGTCAAGCCGATCGAGAAGCTCCTGTATGAAGGCAATTCCATTCTGGTGCAAGTGATCAAGGATGCGATCGGCACCAAGGGGGCGCGGCTCTCGACACAAATCAGCCTGGCAGGGCGGCTGCTGGTCTATTTGCCGCAAGAATCCTATATCGGCATATCGCAGCGGATTGAAGACAACAGCGAACGCGAAATGCTCCGTGAAAGACTGCAGCAAATCCTGCCTCCCGAAGAAAAGGGCGGGTATATCATCCGCACCATGGCGGAAACGGCGGACGAAGATGACTTGCGCGCCGACTTCGAATATTTGCATCGGCTGTGGCACGATATCGAGCAGCAATCGATCTTGATTGCGGCGCCGATGCTGTTGTATCAGGACCTGGACTTGAGCCACCGGGTGCTCCGTGATTTTGTCGTCGGCGATACCGGCCGCATTCTGGTGGATTCGCGTGAAAATTATCACCGCCTGGTGCGGTTCGCCAGGAATTACATGACCAATATCGCTGAAAGAGTGACGTTGTACACCGGCGACCGGCCGTTGTTCGATCTCTACGGCGTTGAAGAAGAGATCGGCAAATCGCTGGCGAAACGCGTCAATTTGAAATCGGGCGGCTATGTCATCATCGATCAGACCGAAGCGCTTGCCACGATGGATGTGAATACCGGCGGTTTTGTCGGCATCCGCAATTTTGACGATACCGTTTTTAAAACCAACCTTGAAGCCGCGCAAGTCATTGCCAGGCAACTGCGGCTGCGCAACCTCGGCGGCATCATCATCATCGACTTTATCGACATGGATTCCGAAGAGCATCGTAACGCGGTTCTGGCGGAGCTGAATAAGGCGCTGCAAAAAGACCGGACCCGTATTACCGTCAGCGGATTCAGCGCGCTGGGGCTGGTCGAGATGACGCGTAAACGCACCCGCGAAAGCCTCGCGCAGGTATTGTGCGAAACCTGCCCGACCTGCCAGGGGCGAGGGGAGATTCGAACCGCCCAAACCGTCTGTTACGAGATTCTGCGTGAATTGTTGCGCGAAGCCAGGCAGTTCGAAGCCAACGAATTTCGCATACTGGCATCCCAGCAAGTCATCGACCTGTTCCTCGACGAAGAATCGCAAAGTCTGGCGCAATTGGGTGATTTCATCGCGAAACCGATCAGCCTGCAAGTCGAAGAATCGTATACGCAGGAACAGTACGATGTCATTTTGATGTAGCGGCTGGCATTATGCCAGCCACAAAGCTGAAATCAGCGGATCGAGAACTGCTTCATACCCCGCAGGCAGATCGGTTTGGCCGGTTTCCGGACGCGCGAGAGTCGCCATGACTGTCACCAAATTTTCAATGTTCTGATGTTGTACCGTGAAACCATTCGCAGTCGTGAATTGTTCAATGAGAGGATTTGATTTTAAATACCAATCGTTGATGATCAATTTGTCATGGGTACCGATGATGCTGACTTCCAAGTTATCCCCAATATGCTGGAACCAGATTTGATCCGGATTGATAGCCGGTAAAAAAGTCACTCGATCGGCGGTATCAATCGCAGAATCATCTTCGATGATCGTATCTTTTCCATATCCGCGCCCGAAAACGTAAGAGTCATTTCCTACGCCGCCGACGAGGATGTCCTTGCCGTACCCGCCATCCAGCGTATCATTTCCGGTTTCACCATATAGCGTATCCGCGCCGCCATCCCCAAAAAGCGAGTCGTCTCCGGCCCGGCCCCACAAGTCATTCGCGGCTTTATTTCCTGTAATCGCATTATTTTCTGAGTTACCAGCGCCGGCAATCGCTGAAGCACCGGAAAGTGTAAGATTTTCCAAATGATCACCGAGAGTGTAAGCAACCGATGCAATTACCGTATCATGGCCGCCGCTAAATGGTTCGACTGCTAAATCACCCGGGTGATTAACGATGTAAATATCATCGTCATCGCCGCCATACATGATATCTGCGCCGCTCTTGCCGTCGAGTTTGTCGTTGCCGGCATTCCCAATTAGTACGTTGTCAGCGCTGTTTCCGGTCAATTCATTATCCAGTTCATTGCCGCTGCCAGTAATTTTCTCAGTTCCGGTAAGTATCAGATTTTCAACGTTGCTTGTAAGTGCGTAGCTAATGCTTGATCTAATGATGTCAATTCCTTCAAGAGGATATTCGATAACATTATCTTCTAAATGATCGGTCCAGTAGATATCATTTCCGGCTCCACCAGTCATAATGTCGATGCCTTTTCCGCCATTCAACCGGTCATCGCCGCCTTTGCCTTCCAGCACATCATTACCGGCGAAACCGCTCAGCATGTCATTTCCATTTCCGCCAGTCAGGATATCCGGTTTTGAAGTACCGCTCAGCGTAAGATTTTGAGCCGCGATGTTGATATCGAAGGTGTCTGATACTGCTAAATTTTCAACATCGTTAGCTGTGATCATTATGCTCAATGTGTCCGATGTAATCGGTATTCCACTGAAAGTACGTGTGATTTCATCGAAATGAAGCCAGGCGGGCAATGGGTTGCCGTCCGCCAGTGAGGCGACAAATCTGAGCGTATCACCCTCGAAGTCAATGAATGCGCCGGGATCAATCGAGAAATTAAACACTGTTCCTTCAAAAGCGGATTGATCCGGGATAGCAGCGAGTAACACTGGCGCTTGATTACTATTCGCCAGTTTGGTTTTGACTGTCGCCAGATCCCAGGTTGCACCATTTTCGTTAAATGTGATCCGTTCAACGGAGAAGGGCGTGATACCGTCGTTTTCCAAGTAATTCTGGACAGTGAGTGTATCGTGGCTACTGATAATAGTAAGAACTAAATTATTGCCGGAGCGGCTGAGGCGTATATCATCGGGGAAAATCCCATAATCCAGTAAAATCGTATCTATTTTACCGGCACCCGTGTCATAGCTGTTAACCGTATCGTGACCGGAATTCTTGCCGAACAAGTAGACATCGTTACCACTGCCGCCTGTTAGAAAATCATTGCCGGTACCGCCGTTCAGAACATCGTCGCCGCCGTTGCCATTCAGCGTATCGTTTCCACCTTCGCCATAAATCACGTCATTTTCATTCCGGCCTGCGATAAGATTATCGGTATCTTGTGGATTCAGTTCCGGTACAGGAGCGGCAAGCGCTAGCAATTCCGGTAAAGTGAGTACCGTACCGTCATCAAACTGTACGCGCTCAAGCCCCATTCCAGGCAAATCGGTCGAGTTCGGTAAAACGATTTCGACGCCGCCGCCTGCCCACGACATGATAAGGGTAGCGTGCGCGGTTTGGCTGTACAATACGTCGGCAAATTCCTCGACGGCACCTTGCCAGTAATCACGTGCTCCTTCGACCACACGTTGTCCCCAAGCAAAGCGAATGTGATCCGGGTCAACACCGAATAATTTCAAAGTATCCTGTGCGATCGGACGTGGCTCGAGCCGGTTACTTAAGTACAGATAAGACTCGAGGGTTTCGGCGCCGGTGTTTTTGATTTGCCATAATTGCGTTCCGGAATCCCAAATGGTATCGACACCGGAGTCATCTGCAAATACGCCATAAGTGTCCTGGCTGAATCGGCCATCCAGGTAATCATTGCCGTCACCGCCAATTAAAGTATCTCTCGCATAACTCCCATACAGTTTATCGTTTCCTGAATTGCCGTAAAGAAACCCGCCAAGATTCGGCGCTGTATCGGCAAAATAGAACACTTCATCATTCAATCGAATTGTTCCGGAAGCATAGAGAGTATCATTCCCGCCACCACCGTCAATTAGTGAGATTTCGCTTCCCCGGATCAAGTCGCTGTGGCCGCTACCGTTACTAGACTGATAAAAATTCCCTTTCTTAAAGCCTTCAATGATATTGTCACCGGCGCTTCCCTCTATACGCTCGATCTGTGTATCAACAGCGACGGTTGTTTGCAAGAAACTCCGGATCGCATCAGGCGTTTCCGGAAACCGGTTGTCGGCAATGAAGCCTATCAAGATATCGCCATCGTAAACAGGGTACATACCGTTGATGCTGGTAACGCCTATCGGCAGACCTTGATTGTTGGTGATCCGATGCCATTCGAGAATAGAAATGAATCGCTGTTCGAACGGCGGTAGGTCTTCCGGTATCTCCAGAGGCGGTGGTTGGACGAGATTGACTGTCGTGACGGACGAATCCAAACCGTCAGATAGACGGCGAATCGTGGGCGCATCATTCACGGTGTCGATTATCGTAAAGCGTTGTTCAGCAATGCGGACTTCATTTTCTGAAATCGAACGCCCACGATAAGTTGTATCATCGATTCGTGTATATAAACCAAAATGCGGATCTCCCGCGTTATTTCTCAGGTCATTTAACCATTGCGCATGCGCGGCATCCAGGAAATCCGTTTTGAGTTGCGTGATATCGATGGTCGGCTTCGGTTTGGATAACCACTCGGCCAGATCCACGACAACATCATTATCTGCGTGAATGTTCCAGATTTGTTCTGATTGAAAATAATCTTTCAGCGTCAATGTCGTACCGCCGCCTCGTAGCATCAGAACCAAATCATCACCGGTTCGCACGTGCCGTAAATCATTCAGTGATGTATCTGCGGTCAATTTTATAGTGTTCGCACCGGTTGGATCCTCGACGACTACATCGTCACCGAGTGAATTCCAGCCGAACGGATAGCTATCAACGCCATCGCCGCCGAGTAATAAATCGTTACCTTCATTACCTTCCAGGCTATCGTTACCCGCGTATCCTTCGATATGATCATCGGCGGCCGTGCCTGTAAGAATGTCATCGCCCATTGTGCCGCCGAGAATACCGGTTGCGAGCATCGCCATTTTATTGGCATCGATGAGTGAAGAATCGCTCAGTCGCAATGCTGCGACATTGGGTCCTTGAGTAAACCAGTCTTTGAAAAGGATACTGTCCTGAGTACCTGCAATCCGCATCATTAGACTGCTATCGGCCAGCTTGAAGAAACGAAGATCCGTTGCAGCGATACCGGCTCCCAATTGCACCATATCGCCGACAGCATCATCCGCGGTTGCGATAATGATAGTGTCAGCGCCGTCTCCGAGATTGAACATAAAAATATCATCGCCGCTGCCGCCGGTAAGAAGATCGTCACCAATACTGCCTTGCAAGGAATCGCTGCCGGCTTGCCCGAATAACGCATCATTGCCTGATCCGCCCATAAGTTTGTCATCGCCGCCGCCGCTAAGGAGATAATCGTCACCGCCGTAGCCGTTAATGGTGTCGTTGTTGATGCCGCCTTGGATTAAATCAGCGCCCTTGCCGCCGTATGCTTTTGTAACCGGCTGTTCAGTATTTCCGGCAAAGGTGGATAAATTCAGAACAACCGCTTGATGCAAATTCTCGCTGACCCAAGCTTCCAAATCGATTGAATTGCGGCCGTGATCAAACTGGAATTGCGCATTCATGCCATACAGCGCATCTTGCAGATCCAATGTGCCACCGGTGTTAAGGAAGATTTGCAGAGTACTGGTTTCACCTGACCAGGCAAGATTCATCAATCTGCCTGAAGTTGCGGCATTGGCAGCCGCGGTCGCAGCAACTGAGTCCTGAGGATCGGCATTGAATTTAACTGAAAAATCCGCTTGAGGAATGGCGGTGTTGGTTTCAGCCAGCAAAATCGTATTCTGGCCTTCCAGATCGCTGATGAAATCGCCGGCTTCAACATCAATATAGATATCATTGCCCGCGCCGCCGAATAATCCGTCGTTTCCAGTGCCGCCAACCAGCGTATCGCTACCGCCGCCGCCTATCAGCAGATCATCATCGTTGCCGCCGTCGAGATAATCATCGCCATGGAATTGCAGAGAAATTCCATTGTCATCGCCAACCAGGATATCTCTTCCAGCATCGCCGGATAGATAATCGGACCCCCCGAATCCGATCAGCTGATCATTACCGCTACCGCCGTTTAAATAATCGTTGCCATGCAGCGATGGATCAACTCTGCTAGGGTGATTATCGCCAAATAACGCATCATCGCCGTCATTCCCCAATATAGTATCGTTGCCGGCGTCGCCGAAGGTGACATCACTATCGGATCCGGTATCGACAAAATCGTTACCACCGCCTGCGAAAATCCAATCTCTACCGGCGCCGCTTGAAATTACATCGTCACCGCCTGAAATCATGGCGGTTTCGGCAGGTGACACGCTGAATTTGTAATCCCGGAGGTACGTGATTAATTTGTCCTTGGTATCGGTTGATCGCGTGACTTTCCAATCGCGATCCGCCAATTCAATGTTGCAGTCGCCTTCAATGGTATCGTCGCCGCCCAGACTAATCAAAATATCGTTGCCGTGACCTCCCATCAAAATGTCGTCTCCGGCATCGCCGATAAGCGTATCGTCGCCGGTATAACCATCCAGCAGATCGCCTCTTTTACCGGTTCCGGTTTGCGTGTTGCTCAGCAAATAAGCCGTATCCAGACTGTATTCGGTGTCCGCATACAGCCGGTCGTTGTGCAAGTGCCCTTTAACGATATCGTTGCCGCTACCTCCCAGCACGATATCGTCGCCAACACCGCCTGTCAGCATATCGTCTCCACTGCCGCCCTCAATTCTATCTTTGCCGTCTTTGCCATCGATTTCGTCATTACCGCCGCGACCCCGGATATGATCATTCTCAGCGCTGCCGTACAAAAAATCTTCGCGATCAGGATCTTCTTCCGCGCCGACGATAAGATTACCCAGTTCATCATAATCCATCGGTTCTTCGGGTTTTAAATCACCGGTAATGACATGATCCAGAACCGGCGTATCGGCAGGGGCATTATCCCCGAGTGTGATACCCAGTTTGCCGTCGCTCCAATTTTTAATTCTGACTCTGGCGCTATTGCTGGAGCCGACAAAGCTTACAAGCAAATCATTGGATCCGTTCTCTTGGGCCACGAGGAGATAGACTAAATCGTTCTGCAGATCCATCCATGATCCGCCCACCTTGATCCAGTTTTTATTGCTACCGACACCGCTTCTGCCTTGTGCGATGACGGCACCGAATTGAATGACACCGAGTCCGTCGGTATCCAATACCGTATCGGTACCATGACCGGGATTGATGATATAGGTATCTACCCCGAACCCACCTTCCAGATAATCATTACCCTCAAGGCCTTTCAGTGTGTCATCTCCACCACCCCCATATAGGTGATCTTCAACAGCGGAAGCAGCCGGGTTGTCCGCGTCACCTCCGCCAAAGAAATAACGCGGTGTTTCAGCAGTTAATTCGCCTTGAGAAATCTTGTAACCGGAAGTGACATCTTCAAAATAATCATTGATGTTTTGAAAACTATGGTTGTTTGAACTGAACGTAACCGATGAATCCAGCGGATTTTTGTCCTCGGTATTGAACCAATTCTTGCGAATCAGCATGGTCATGCGATCCACTAAATACGCGGATGTTAACGCGCCATTCCCCGATACTGGATCAAAACGCGCCAATGCATCGCTTCCGTTAAAAATGCTGTAATCGAGATTTTCGTTTTCCAATATAAAAGGATTCAGCGCAACCAATGCAAAGCGGGCTGCCAGCCCTTGCTGGTCATTTCTTTCCAATTTGGTAATGAATTCACCCGGAGATAGATCGGATAGCATCGTCAATTGAGCCTTTCCCGCCAGTTCTTGAAATTTTGCACTGTTCTGCAGCTCATAAAGACTTGAATAGAATTTATCGCGATTACCCGTTTCCGTTTTCTGAGTATCAGCCAATGCAATCTTGCCGTCCGCGGAATTCAAAATAATGATGCGCAATGCATCGAGCGCGGCTTCCAGCGTTTTGCTGTTCGATGCCCCGATGACATCCTTGGTCGAGCCGAATGCGTCGACCAGGCTGCTGAGCTTCGGCAATTCCAGACTAGGAGCCAGTTGCGAAAAAATGGAGTAAATGGCTAAGGCATCAGTTAATACTTGTTGGCTATGATTGCGTGCTCCGGGAGGATTGCTGATATCGGAAGCCATTTGGTCTTCGATTATGATGTCAACCGGCGGAGCGACATCGAAACCGAGACCCGCGATGGGACTGACACCCGTTGCCGCGATGATATTGCTGATTTTAGATTGATCGTAGGCGGGGGCAAGACCCATCCAGTCAAGCACGGTATTGATAAAAGGCCCTGTGAAACCACCTAATCCCGGCGCATTAAAAAGATAAGCGTGAGAAACATTATTAGTAAAAAGCGGATCGTCGGCTAAGCCAATCGCCAGAAAACCACCCATACTGTGGCCAGTGACAGTGAACGTTGGGGATAATGTGCCATCGTTCAGCCATTCTGTAACTTTAGCTTTAAGGCTATGATATTGCGGATGCAATTGAGTACTGCCAAATAGCATAATATCAAAGACTCCAGTAGCAAAATCTCTGACATCGTTAATCTCAGTACCTCGTACGGCGAGGAAGGTTTCTCCGGAAACTTTGTCGATAAACACTGTTGCAGAAAGGCCGGTTATTGGGTCGTTATATTGACGATCGGCTATACGGTAGGTGGAGGCGAAAATATTTGCTTGACTAGTAGAAAAATCGGCATCTCTCAACTCAGCTTGAGTTGGTATATCCGAAGTAAAGTTAGCATAAGCAGCTAATGCCAATTCTGCTTGTTTAAAATATTCAATTTGTTGCCCCATGACCTTCTCCTGGTTATTTTGTGAAAATTAGCTTGTTTAAATCTGCATCCGTTTCTTCGGGGCAACGAAATGCTGGCATATGCCACGGTCCTGGCACGCCTCCACCACGCCTTGCATAATGGGTAATTTCTCCGAGTAATTTGCGATCGAATTGCCGATAAACTAAGTAACGATATTTGACTAATTCTGGATTTCCTCTTATTAAATAGTCTGTATATGATTCGTAATAATATTCATCTTCAGGCTTAGCAATCTCCTTGTAAGGAATGCTTATAAAGCCGAGTTGAGTAAACCGCTCCGCCGGCAACTTTACCGTTTCATAAACTTTAATCCCTCCATCAATCGCGCAAAGTCGTTTTACTTCCCTGTCCAGGCGGTCTTTTTCTGTAAAAAAAGAGGCATAGATCAGAGTTGAAGCGAATGCCAGCCAAAAAATGATTCTCATAGAGATAATTCCTTGATAGTGTGAGGTGATATTAAGCGGAACGCAGTGCGCCGTTGCTTATCCATTCAAACCAGGATGCAATGCTAACGGCACTAAATCAAATTAAAGTGAATATATTTTTAGATGTAATATTTGTGCGATTGTTATGATGAATGATTCTTTTATCAAAGGCCTGCCATGGCAAGTTATCAAATTTACGCAGGGATGGTTTCCGTAATGGAGCACTGCTGCAATTGCTCGAGTTTTCTTTTTCGCTGTCAAGCGTTATGACGCGACAAGCCACTCGAATTTTTCTTTCACTGGCATTTTTCTAATCCCATCGATGCGCGTCTATCTATCATCGACATTAAACGATCTGCTGGTCGAGCGGCAAGCAGTCAGGAATGTGAGCGGGGAGTGCATCGTGGTCGAGAGTTATACTGCCGGCGAGCGCAGCGTCGGGGTAGTTGCCTCGTCGATGTGGCCAGCTGCGATTGTATATCGGGATTGTCGAGCGGCATTATGGAAGTAAACCGTCCTGAATAAGTATGATTAATTGTGAACTTATCAGTAGGGTTAATTGTCTTTGTCACCAGTAACGTCGTTAACCTAGTTCCCGAGATTGAATTGGATAGGTATACTTGATTTGTTGTGTCATTATGTAACCGATAATGTAACAAGTATAAAATTTAAATTCATTCAAAATGCTCAGGGATCAAGTTGTATGGGTGATCGGGAGATCGATCAACAGTTAGTAGAAAGAGTTCAAGCCGGGGATAAGCATGCATTTGATCTACTAGTTATTAAGTATCAACGTAAGCTCGCACGTTTATTGTCGCAATTTATACGTGATTCGGCCGAAGTTGAGGACGTTACACAAGAAGCTTTTATAAAAGCCTATAGAGCGTTACCCTCATTTCGTGGTGATAGTGCTTTTTATACCTGGCTATATCGGATTGGCATTAATACCGCCAAGAATTTTCTAGTATCTCAAGGTCGTAAATTGCCAACCTTGCAAGGTTTTGAGAACGAGGACGGTGATGACTTCGAGGATAGCGGTTTATTAAAGGAAATGAATACTCCTGAAAGTGAACTGATGAGCCAACAGATTGCTCAAACAGTTAATCAGACTTTAGATTCATTGCCTGAGGAGTTAAGAACCGCGATTGTCTTAAGAGAGATTGATGGGTTAAGTTATGAAGAAATTGCAAATATTATGAATTGTCCCATTGGGACCGTACGTTCGCGCATTTTTCGTGCGCGAGAAGCGATATCTGAACAATTGCGTCCTTTGCTGGGGACAAGTAAAGACAAGAGGTGGTAAGGTGAAAAATAAGTTATCTTCATTTATGGATGGTGAGCTTGAACAGAAGGATATATCAAATGTTATTACTGCGATCAAAGAAGAAGGTGAATTGTATGAGCAGTGGAAAATTTATCATTTAATTGGAGATTCACTGCGGCAATCATCACGACTATCGATGAATATTTCTCCTAGCGTCAGTAAGAAATTAAAATCCGAGCCCACCGTTTTCTCTCCAGTTGTTTCAATGACCTCAACCAGTAATACTAAAAAACAAAGATATAAGGTATTTGCTTTTTCAATTGCAGCCTCGGTCGTTGCCATGGTTTCCGGATGGTTGGTGATGCAAAACATATATGAACCACCAACTTTATTAATTGCTGAACAAACCAATCGTGAAAGTAACTTGAATGTTGCGCCTGCCATGGTTTCAACTCCACCATCTATTCATAATTTCTCGCATCCGCCCATTGAAATGAATGACTATCTGTTTGTTCATCGGGAATTTTCACCAGGGGTAACTCCGCGAGGACATGTAACCACTGTAAACAGTGCTACTGAATATCATGAAAGATATGGGAGATGATGGGGGCATAATAGTCGGATTGTTTCTATTCTTTTATTATTTGTTTACATGCAGCATGGGCACAAGAGTTACCACCTTCTTCGGAAGGCTCGTTAGCTTGGATAAAAAATGATCAGTGCACTCCGCCAATACAATTTCTCGAGCACATCTACGTATCATACGGATCATCCAGATAGAAGCCTTTCGTATTTCTCACAAAATTGATGTCCGGTGAGTATCAAAGAATCGAAGTTATAGGTGAGCGCGTGCGCCCGCAATGTTTTTCGTCGTAATGATGAAATCAAATATTTTTTACCGGCGAGCATGATTCACACGAGAAAACACGGGTTTTGAAAGTTTCTTCTAAATTACATTCCACATTTGCTTGATGATATTGATGAGAATTACTATAAGGATGAATATGGCATTCTCGATATAGGTTGTTGGATTGAACGTTCAATTACCGCTAAATCTTTTCATAAAATAACTGCTAGTTCCGTACCGTAAGGATCAGTGCCATGTTTCAGTTTCTATTTTTTCCATTAGCATTATTCTCAACTTTTGTTTATGCGCAAGCTAATGAGCTTCCCGACTTTACAGGACTTGTTGAAAAACATGGGGCTGCAGTAGTTAATATTAGCGCCGTACAAAGCGCGAGCACATCAAATAATCAAATGATTCCTGAGTTGCCAGGAATCCCGGAGAATTCTCCTTTTTATGAGTTTTTCAAGCGGCATATGCAGCCGTTTCCAGGGCCGCGAAAATCGGAACCGAAGTCTTTGGGATCGGGGTTTATCATTAGTTCCGATGGTTACATTCTGACGAATGCACATGTAATTGAGACTGCGGATGAAATTACCGTGAAACTCAATGATAAGCGTGAATATGCTGCAGAGATTATCGGCACCGATCGGAAAACCGACATTGCACTGATCAAAATCGATGCGACCGACTTACCCGAAGTGACACAAGGCAATCCGGATAATTTAAAAGTCGGTGAATGGGTGATTGCCATCGGTTCTCCATTCGGTTTTGAACACAGTGTAACGGCAGGGATTGTGAGTGCAAAAGGACGTTCTTTAGCTCAGGAAAATTATGTTCCGTTTATTCAAACCGACGTGGCTATTAATCCCGGCAATTCGGGTGGACCATTATTTAACATGAAAGGTGAAGTGGTTGGAATTAATTCCCAGATTTACAGCCGGACTGGCGGGTTTATGGGACTATCATTTGCCATACCTATCAATGTTGCAACTGAAATCGCTGATCAATTGAAAGACAGCGGCAAAGTAAGCCGTGGAAGAATTGGTGTGATGATTCAGGAAATTACCAAAGAATTGGCGGAATCTTTTGGATTATCCGAAAGCAAGGGCGCTCTGGTGGTATCAGTTGAAAAAGGCAGTCCAGCAGACCGGGCTGGTATAAAAGCGCGCGACATTATTCTGTTGTTTGACGAGAAAGAAGTTGCGACATCTGCTGACCTGCCGCGGATAGTCGGAAATACCAAACCGGGTTCAAAAGTGTTCCTGCAAGTCTGGCGGGATGGTGCTTTGAAAAAAATCAAGATCGAAGTCGGGGATACGCCTTCTGATAAAGCCGTGGAAAAACGTAAACAAAAACCGGACATAAAGACCGAACGCCCGAATCGTTTGGGGTTAATATTGAGTGAAATCACAGTCGCGCAAAAGAAACAACTGGAGATCGCAAATGGATTGCTGGTCGAGGATATGCAACCGGGAATTGCCAGCCAATCAGGAATACGTATCGGGGATATTATTATGGGTTTTAATAGTAAAGATATTAGAACCCTTGAACAGTTTAACGAGCTGCTCAGTCAAGTGAAGAACGGAAAAAATATCGCTTTATTGGTTAAGCGAGGCGAAATGACGACTTTTATTACGATGAAACTTACTGACGATGACAACAAACCATAAATCGGATTCGGATGTTTCTGAACCCGCAAAGACATTGATATTGTATGGGCGTGAGGAATGTCATCTTTGTCAGAACATGATACTTGCATTACGAGAGTTGCAAACGCAAGTATCATTTGATTTTCAAGTCATTGATATTGATAGCGATCCAAGGCTGGTTGCTTTGTATGGAGAGAAAGTCCCCGTGCTGATGTCGACGGCTACCGATCAGGAAATCTGCCACCACTTTCTGAATTTAGCAGCATTAGATGATTATCTTGCTAAATTTCGTTAGAATGCTGCCTCTTTTATCTATTGATACAATATTTTAATTTCCGGATTGATTTTTTCGTTTGCTCTGGAAGTTAATTTAAATAATTTCATATCTCAATGCAGCATATTCGCAATTTTTCCATCATTGCCCATATTGATCATGGCAAATCTACTTTGGCGGACCGTATTATTCATTTATGCGGTGGTCTTTCAGATCGCGAGATGGAAGAGCAAGTGTTGGATTCCATGGACTTGGAGCGTGAAAGAGGCATTACCATCAAGGCCCAGACCGTAGCATTGCAATATAAAGCAAGAAATGGTCAAGTTTATTTGCTAAATCTGATTGACACACCCGGACATGTCGATTTCTCTTATGAAGTTTCACGTTCACTGGCGGCTTGCGAAGGTGCATTGCTGGTAGTTGACGCGTCGCAAGGTGTGGAAGCGCAGACAGTCGCCAATTGCTATACCGCAATTGAGCAGGGTGTCGAAGTTATTCCAGTATTAAATAAGATCGATTTGCCGGCGGCGGATCCCGATCGCGTCATCCAAAACATTGAAGATGTCATTGGAATTGATGCGCAAGATGCAGTGCGTGTCAGCGCCAAGACCGGGCAAGGTGTTGAAGATGTGCTGGAAGCTTTGATCGCAAAGATTCCCGGTCCCGCCGGTGACCCGAATGCGCCGCTTAAAGCACTGATTATCGATTCATGGTTTGATAATTATGTCGGTGTCGTGGTTTTGGTCAGAGTGATGGAAGGCACGCTTAAACCGGGTGAGAAGATGTTGCTGATGGCGACGAAAGCCGAGCATCTGTGCGAACAGGTGGGCGTATTTGTTCCCAAATCCCTGCAACGCGAATCTCTCAGTGCAGGGGAAGTGGGATTTATCATTTCCGGTATTAAAGAGCTCGATGCGGCAAAAGTGGGCGATACGATAACTTCTGTTTCGCGCCCGGCGGATAAACCGCTACAGGGCTTCAAGGAGATCAAGCCGCAAGTGTTTGCCGGGTTATATCCGGTCGAATCCAATCAATACGATGCATTGCGTTCAGCGCTTGAGAAACTGAAACTAAACGATTCATCGCTGCATTTCGAACCAGAAGTTTCGCAAGCGCTGGGTTTTGGTTTCCGTTGCGGTTTTCTGGGGTTGCTGCATATGGATATCGTGCAGGAACGGCTGGAACGCGAATACGATATGGATTTGATTACCACTGCGCCAACCGTGATTTATCAAGTGCTGATGCGAGACGGGTCGGTCATTGAAATTGAAAACCCATCCAAGATTCCCGATCTTTCAAAAATCGCTGAGATACGTGAACCGATCATCACTTCGACCATTATCGTACCGGAAGAATATCTTGGCGCCGTGATCAAGCTGTGCGTCAGCAAGCGTGGTAACCAAACCAATATGCAATATATGGGCAAGCAGGTGATGTTGACTTATGAGATGCCGCTTAATGAAGTCGTCATGGATTTTTTTGATCGCTTGAAATCCACCAGCCGCGGTTATGCATCGTTGGATTATGAGTTCAAAGAATTCCGGGCTTCCGATCTCGTCAAGCTCGATGTATTGATCAATGGCGATAAGGTTGATGCGCTGTCACTGATAATCCATCGAAGCAATAGCCAATACCGGGGCCGTGAATTGGTGCAAAAAATGCGCGAACTAATCCCGCGTCAAATGTTTGATATCGCCGTTCAAGCTGCAATCGGAGCGCACATCATTGCGCGCGAGACGGTTAAAGCGTTGCGCAAGAATGTGTTGGCAAAATGTTACGGTGGCGATATAACCCGCAAACGAAAGTTGCTGGAGAAACAAAAAGCAGGTAAAAAGAGGATGAAGCGGGTAGGTAATGTGGAAATTCCGCAAGAAGCATTTCTAGCAATTTTGCAGGTTGATAATAAATAATGTTGAATAAAAATGTTGACCCAGTCTCCAGCTTTAAACAGAAACTGGCGTGCGTAAATGAAAAACAAACTCAAATGAAATCAAGGGATTTATTATGAATTTTCCCTTGATTTTGTTTGTATTGCTTGTCGTAACAGGCATAATCTACTTATTGGATTATTTATTCTGGAGTAAGACGCGCGCTGAAGGTGAAAGTGAACCTTGGTGGATCGAGTATCCGAAAAGTTTCTTTCCAATTATTCTGATAGTTTTCAGTTTACGGTCGTTTGTGATTGAGCCATTTAAAATTCCATCCGGCTCGATGATTCCCACACTGCTGGTTGGTGATTTTATCTTGGTTAATAAATATACCTATGGAATCAGGTTGCCAGTAATCAATAAGAAAATTATCGATGTCAATGAGCCGCAACGCGGTGATGTTCTGGTTTTCCGGTACCCGGAAGATCCAACAATCGATTACATCAAACGCGTGATCGGAATCCCCGGCGACACCATCACGTATCATAATAAGCAATTAATCATTAATGGTGAAGTTGTTAAGCTGGAATATGAAGGCGACTATAAATATATCGAGTCGGGATTGGGATATATCTATGCCGATCGATTCACGGAATATCTCTCTGAAAAAAATCACTCTATCCTGATTAACCAGGATGTGAAAGGAATTCAGTATGCGAATGTCAGGCAATTCGAGTTTCGCGATAACTGCAAATACCGGCGATCGGGATTTACTTGCGAGGTGCCTCCCGGAAGTTATTTCACGCTTGGAGATAATCGCGACAGCAGCAGTGATAGCCGATACTGGGGATTCGTTCCGGAAGAAAATATTGTCGGGAAAGCTTTCATGATTTGGTGGAATTTCAGCGATCTAAGCCGTATCGGGCTGTCTATCGATTAATGCTTGATGCATTTTCATTAAAAAGGAGCAAGCATGAGATATCACAATACGCTTCACAAGCAAAAAGGTCTGGGGGTTTCAGACCTGTTGCTGTGGGCGGTGGTTATCGTAATGCTCGCTATTTTCGCTTTAAAAGTTGCGCCTGCTTATTTTGAGTATTTCTCGATAAAAAGAAATCTCACATCCATTTCCAAAGAAACCAATCCGCAAGCTCCGGATTTACAGCAAATCAGGATGTCTTTCGTCAAGCGCGCTTCCGTCGACAATATTAAATCCATCGGTGCTCAAGATATCCAGATGAAAAAAGAAAACGGGCGGCTTGTTTTAAGCGCGAAATACACTGCAAAAATACCGCTTGCGGCTAATATTTCATTAAACATTGATTTTCAGGCTGAGAATGATTGATATTTGGAAATACCATGACTCATGGAGCCATGCAGACAGATAATCAATTTTTAGCGGCATTTTGCAAGCGCCTTGGTTATTCCTTTAGCGATCCTAAATTATTGCAGGAAGCTTTGACGCATCGAAGTCATAGCGCGCCTCACAATGAACGGCTTGAATTTCTTGGCGATGCGGTGTTGAATTGCGCCATCGCTGGCTTGATCTATAAAAGTTTTCCGGATTTACCGGAAGGGCATTTGTCGCGGTTACGTGCAAATTTTGTCAATCAAGCGGCTCTCTCCAATGTTGCACTAAATTTGCAAATCGATAAACTGATGAAATTGGGAGAGGGCGAATTGAGAAGTGGCGGGGCGAGCCGGCCTTCGATACTCGCGGATGCATTCGAAGCCATCTTAGGTGCTATCTATTTGGATAGCGGTTTCGAACAGGCGGAACAAGTTATCAGCCAGTTGTATTCGCCTCTTTTCCAAACTATTGATTTGAAGACACAGGGAAAAGATTCCAAAACATTGCTGCAAGAATTTCTCCAAGGCCGCAAATTAGCGTTGCCGGAATATAATGTCGTAACAACAACAGGTAAAGCGCACAAACAGAAATTTCAGGTTGAATGCATGATTCCATCGTTTGACATCCGCACGATTGGAGAAGGCGCAAGCCGGCGGGGCGCGGAGCAAGCGGCTGCCAAACTAGCGTATGAAAAAATCTGCTTGCCTCATGAACGCCAATCCTGAAGCGTTGCATCTGGTAATGCTGCACATTGAATAAGTTTTTCCCGAATGATTAATGATAATGAGTTTCGTGCTGGCTATATCGCAATAATCGGCCGGCCAAATGTTGGCAAGTCAACCTTGTTGAACAAGTTATTGCATCAAAAAATTAGCATCACATCCAAAAAAGCGCAGACGACACGTTTTAGGATTCACGGGATTCTAACGGATCAACAAGCGCAGTATATTTTTGTGGACACACCGGGTTTTCAGACTCAGTATACTAACCGGTTGAATGCATTCATGAACCGGGTCGTGACTCAAAGTGTGCAGAATGTTGATGCCATATTGTTTGTCATTGAGGCAATGCGCTTTGATCAAAGAGACCGTGATGCGCTCAAAATCTTACCGAAGAATATCCCGGTCATACTGGTGATCAATAAGATTGATAAGGTTGCAGATAAAAATCAGCTGCTGCCTTTCTTGAACAGCATTGCAGGAGCTTTTGATTTCTCTACCATCATACCGGTCAGTGCCACGCATAAAATTCAATTACCGGAATTGCTCAATACGATCCGTGGTTTCTTGCCGCGAAATCCGCCTATTTATGAAAAAGATGATATAACAGACCGCAGTGAACGATTTTTGGCCAGTGAATTTATCCGGGAAAAATTGTTTCGCTTGGTTGGTGATGAAATACCTTATTCAACCAGTGTCGTGATCGATCAATTTAATGTGGAAAATCATTTATATAAGATTTATGCCACGATTCTTGTCGATAAAGCGAATCAGAAGACAATTTTGATTGGAAAGAAGGGTGAAAAACTGAAACAAATCGCGACCGAAGCGCGTAAGGATATGGAACGATTGTTCAGTGAGAAAGTGTACTTGGAAGTTTGGGTAAAAGTTAGAAACGGTTGGGCGGATAGCGAAGCAACGCTGAAAAGCCTTGGATATGAGTGAGGGAAAAAAGATTGATATCACGATTGTATGGGAAATTGCAGCACCATGATTGAACTGGGTGTCAATATTGATCATGTTGCAACACTAAGGCAGGCACGGGGAACGGCTTATCCGGATCCGATTGCCGCAGCGCTGATCGCGGAATCTGCGGGTGCGGATGCCATTACGCTGCATTTGCGCGAAGATCGCCGTCATATTCAAGACCGTGACGTGGAGATATTGCGCGAGCGGTTAACGACCCGGATGAACCTGGAAAGCGCTGTAACCGACGAGATGATCGCCATCGCGTTAAGAATTAAACCGCATGATATTTGCCTGGTTCCGGAGAGGCGCGAGGAACTAACGACGGAAGGCGGACTCGATGTGATCCGGCACTTTGATCAAGTCCGGCATGCGTGTCTGCGATTAAAGGAAGCAGGAATACGGGTTTCGTTATTCATCAATGCCGATCCGCGGCAGATCGAGGCGGCTGCGCGCGCGGCTGCGCCGGTCATTGAAATTCACACGGGCAGTTATGCCGATGCACCCACGATTGAAATGCAGCAGCTGCAATTCTCTGCGGTGCAAAAGGCAACTGCCCTAGGACTTGATCTGGGGCTGAAAGTCAATGCCGGTCATGGATTGCATTATGAGAATGTGCAAGCGATTGCCGCACTTCCCGGAATCTCTGAATTAAATATCGGTCATGCCATCGTAGCTCGGGCGATTTTTACCGGTTTCAAGCACGCCGTTGAGGAAATGAAACGACTGATGATCGAGGCGCGGCAGTGATCTACGGTATCGGAACCGATATTGTCGAATCCACCCGGATTGCGCAGTCGCTGGAACGGTATGGCGATCGCTTCGCCCGGCGCATTTTAACGGATCCGGAGTGGCGGGAATATCATAACAGCAGTAAACCAATCGCATTTCTGGCGAGCCGGTTTGCCGCCAAGGAAGCTTTATCCAAAGCAATGGGCACCGGACTCCGTCACCCGGTTAGTTTGACATACATCACGATAAGCCACGACAATTTAGGGAAACCTTTTTTTCAATTTCATCCGGAACTGAATCAATTGATCAGCGATAAGGGTATTATCCAGCATCATCTGTCGATTAGTGATGAAATCAACATGGTTTGTGCATTTGTAGTATTGGAGAAGTAATTGTGGCGCTTGGGCCCGTCATGCTTGATATTGCCGGTACGGAACTATCCGAGGATGACATCAAAAGGCTGACTCACCCGCTCACCGGTGGCGTTATTCTTTTTACGCGCAATTATGTCGATCACCGGCAATTAACCGGATTAACCCGGCAAATTCATGCGTTACGCACCCCTCACCTGTTGATTGCAGTGGATCATGAAGGCGGGCGTGTGCAGCGTTTTCAACAGGATTTCACGCAATTGCCGGCTATGCGTGAACTGGGTAAAGTGTGGGATAAACAACCTGCCAAAGCCCGTCATCTTGCTAGACAAGTTGGTTATGTATTAGCCGCTGAATTGAATGCTTGCGGCGTCGACTTCAGTTTTACTCCGGTATTGGATATCGATCACGGTCAGAGCAGCGTGATCGGAGATCGTGCTTTTCACAGCAACCCGCATGCCGTGTCGGATCTGGCGCATCAATTGATGCTGGGACTTAAGCAAGGCGGTATGTTGGCAATCGGCAAGCATTTTCCCGGACATGGCTATATTCGCGCCGATACTCATCTCGAAAAAGCTGTCGATCAACGTTGTTATAGCGAGATCGAAGCAAATGACTTGATTCCGTTTCAACATCTGATTGATAGCGGAATTGCCGGTATTATGCCGGCTCATGTGATTTATACGGAAATCGACCCCAATCCGGCTGGGTTTTCTAAAATCTGGTTACAAAAAATTTTACGGAAGACGCTGGGGTTTGAAGGATGCATTTTTAGTGACGACCTCAACATGCGCGGCGCCGGAATACTCCTCGATTCAATGCTGTTACGAGCGCAGACCGCTTTAACCGCAGGATGCGACATGATATTGGTGTGCAACAACCCGGCGGGTGCGGACGAAGTACTAAATGGGTTGCGCTGGGAGATGCCGGCGGCAAGTTTGGCCCGGTTGGCGCGTTTGCATGCAAAGAACCAAACCGGTTCCATGACGAAGCTGCGCGAACGCGGAGATTATGTGCAAGCTGTCCGGGAAATCAGCGGCATTGGGTGTGGAAGCGGCGAATTACCCTTGTAGTAAGGTTGCCACAAAAAACAGCGAATGACGTAGAAGATCAATATCGCTCAGGTTTTTTATTTTAAAATTACTTTTTTTAAGCTATTTACGTAGGATGAATTATGTCAGAAACATTTGATGTCGCGGTCATTGGTGCAGGCCCTGGTGGTTATGTTGCAGCTATTCGGGCTGCGCAGCTTGGATTGAACACTATTTGCATTGACGAATGGAAGAACTCAAAGGGGAAACCAAGTCTTGGCGGCACTTGCCTGAATGTTGGCTGTATTCCTTCCAAGGCGTTATTAGAGTCTTCGGAAAAGTTTTTTCAGATCCGGCATAAAGTTTCCGCACATGGGATTACCGCGCAGCAGGTTACAGCGGATATTCCCGTGATGATCGCGCGTAAAGACAAGATTGTTACCACATTCACGACCGGTATCGCGTCGCTATTTAAAAAGAATAAAGTGAAGTCGATGCATGGGCGCGGATCGTTATTGACGCATGATGCATCGAACAATCTCTGGACAATTAAAGTTGACGACAATGGCGCGATGGAAACGATTCAAGCGAAGCACGTGATCGTGGCCACCGGCTCGACACCGAGACCACTGCCGTTTGCGTCCATCGACAATGCCATGATTCTGGATAACGCCGGTGCTCTGGCGTTAACGGAAGTGCCCAAGCGATTGGGTGTCATCGGCGCGGGAGTGATCGGCTTGGAAATGGGGAGTGTATGGCGCCGCCTTGGATCGGAAGTGACTATTCTGGAAGCCATGCCGGGTTTTTTGATGGCTGCGGATGAACAGATCGCCAAGGAAGCTAAAAGTTTGTTTGCCAAAGAGCCGGGGTTGCAGATTAATACCGGTATTAATATCAATTCGGTCAAGCTATCCGGAGACTCAGTGGTGGTGAATTATAGTGACGCCAATAACCAGGAACAGCAACTGGAAGTGGATAAATTAATCGCGGCGATCGGGCGGATTCCGAATACCGCCGGTTTAGGCGCTAAAGAAGCAGGCTTGGCTTTGGATGAACGCGGTTTTATCGTGGTCGACGATTATTGCCGAACTAATTTGACGCATGTGTATGCCGTGGGGGATGTGGTGCGAGGGCCGATGCTGGCGCATAAGGCATCCGAGGAAGGTGTCGCGGTCGCAGAAATGATCCAACTGATAGAACAAGGCCATGAAAATCCGCATGAAGCAGTTGATTTTAATACCATACCTTGGGTGATCTACACGGCACCGGAAATAGCTTGGGTGGGAAAAAATGAACAGCAACTCAAAGCCGCGGGTATTGCCTATAAAGCCGGCCAGTTTCCATTTATAGCCAATGGACGCGCCCGGGCAATGGGTGAAACAAGCGGTTTTATCAAAGTTTTGGCGGATGAACAGTCGGACCGGATACTGGGTGTTCATATGATAGGACCGCATGTTTCGGAGTTGATCACAGAAGCGGTCGTGGCAATGAAATTCTCGGCCAGCAGTCAAGACATTGCTTGTATTGTCCACGCGCACCCATCGTTATCCGAGGTTTTTCACGAAGCAGCACTTGGTGTGGATAAGCGCGCCTTACACATTTAAAGTAAACGCCAGGCAGATTTTTCGCTCTCTTATCCGGGCTTAATGATACTGGGTTGATTAGTGGAATTCATGATTGATTGGTTGCGCGAGCCAATTGCTTTATTTGCGCGGAACTCGCATCCTTGTTTATCGGATTGATATAGTTTGGTTGCGGTGTTCCGGGCATCTCGCGCTTATACTAACCGGATTATAACCGGTGTTTTAGCTTAGAAGCATTTGGCTTTATCCGGATCAACGCTGCAAGACCAGCGCAGATGCTGCATGCCCGCGGATTTATTGACCAAATAATCGGCTCTTAGGTGTTTGTTTTGCTCGGTTGTCAGAGAAGCTTTTTCAGGAATATACTTTTCCTGACTCCAAAACCGGATCCGGCAAAATTCATCGTCAGCGCGGCAGAGTCTGTTAATAGCGGCGCTATATACCGTTTTATCGGTGTAGACAGCATGGTCAACAAGTACCATGTGAACAAATTTCCCGGAATTGCCCATTTCAAGGCTACGGATGAGCTTCCATCCGATGCCACTCTCCTGGTTCGTGGCTGATGTATCTTCCGCTGCCTCATCGTGATCATGGTCTTCCCCTTCATGCGCTGAAATGCTGCACGGCAGAGTGAAAATAGCGATAAAAAACAGGCTGATTACTAGTTTACGCATAAGTTCTCCTGGTGGTTTGCAATTAAATTTTTTAATTCAGTGTGTTGTATTCCCAAGTTATTCTTTAACCCGGATAACGCTGACAGCGGGGCAGTATACTCGAAAATAAGCTTTTGGACATTATTGTCCCGTATCAGAAAAGACGGATACGGACGAAGCGGATATGCCAAGTCAAGTGCGGGATGCGCCAGCATTTTTTAGCAATTTCTTCAGAAAATTACGAATAGCGATCAGAGTGTGATGGGAGATCGGCACGCTTTGTTGATGGCCGGAAATGATTAACGTTGTAAATTAACCGGATGCGATTGCGTTTCTGAAAACTAAGAAATTACGGAATCCGGCACGCGCCTGGGGTCGATTTGATATACTTCTGAATTTAATTGTTTATTTCTCTCCAGCGACGGTTCTTGATCGGTATGCTGTAACCTCAAGCTTTTCGGGTATGTTTATGAAAAAATGGCATGTACAATTATTACGATTTATATTTTTTGTGTTTGCTCTCGTCGCAACCGGCGCAACGCGGGCAATGCCGGAGGATTGCAATGATTTGACCGCGCCAGCGGCATTTTTTGAATCCGATGGGTTAGTCTGCTTGCAAAATATCAAAGTAACGGACGCATCGGGCGAACAATTCTATAAAGCCGCGCTTCAGTGGCTGGGGGTTGAAAATCCCAAGCAATTCAAACTGATCAGCGTGGCATTTGATGAAGGCCCGCGTGCGGATAGCCCAGCTTTCTCAATCGTAAACGGTGAACTCAGGTTGCCCAAGATAGACGTTCCCAAGCTTTATGGAATCGAGCGTTTTGACGTCAGCCTGAATTGGGTTAAAGATGCCGATGACATCGTTTCTGTGTTTGAACTGGCCGATGTGGCATTGTACAACAACCCCGGATATGTACCCAATGTCACATGGAAACCTTACGGAATGCTGCTTTCCAACGAACGCCGGGCGGTGGATCTGATGATCCGGTCGATACCATTTGCGAAGCTGGCGGATGCGATTTACGATTTTGATAATGTGACAGTCGATAACTGGGTTCTGATTCAGTCCAATGGCAAAAGCTCCGGAATGGACGCGGGCGTTTTCAGGAATCGCGATACAAATGAATTAGCGCTAGTATTCCGGGGTACTGAAACATGTGATTTTCCTTGCTCATTTAAAGAATTGGAAGATACAACCCGGGACGCCTTAGCGGATGCGGCAATCGGGATTGGCAGGGTCAGCGATCAATTTAAAGATGCCTTCAATTTTGCACAAAGTGTAATCAGTAAGCATCCAGGCGCAAAAATTACCGTAGCAGGGCATTCGCTAGGCGGCGGATTGGCGCAAGCGGTGGGCGCAACATTGGGTTTAGAGACATTTGCATTCAACTCTTCGCCGGTTCCGGATCATTTTTTCGATACATACAGGATTACACTGCCTTACGAGGAACTCGAGGATTTGATTTACGTGATTGCCGATGTGCATGATCCGGTATCGAATACCAATGAAACCGGCGACATCTATTTGGATTCTCATCATGTTACATCTTTGATTCAATTCAATTTCGATTTGAAAGAAATGCTGACCAGCCGCAAAGTGGATCTGGAAGATTTGCGCTTTGACCGGCACAGTATCACGCGATTGGCCAATAATGCCACCCGGCTGATGAATTTGTACCGGGATGGTTGGTGATCGGAACCGTACCTTCTGGTTAAAAATTGCACGGAGCGGTTTTACTTTTGCCCATTGATGTACTCATTAATCAATCTTGAAAGAAGTTGAATGAAATAAAATTTGTTTCTTGATATTTATATATTACGCCCATATTAAACAAATCAATGTATCAGTAGGGGCCTCAACAATTCAAAGTTGTTAATAAAACGAGGCATGTATCTGTACGAACAAGATTCAAAGCAGCTTGTGAATCGTGTTTGTATTTGAAAGTTTTATTTAAAATTTGAGTTTTGTGGAGGCGCAATGGCAATGATTCGATCACCTGCGGTCGCAGGTCTGTTTTATCCCGCAGATATTCAGCAATTGCGGCACGATGTGCAGCAATTGCTATCACACGCAAAATTTCACGATACCAAACCCAAAGCATTGATCGTTCCTCACGCCGGGTATATCTATTCCGGTGCCATTGCCGCAACGGCTTATGTCAGTTTGAAAACAATTTCAACTCGGATTCAACGGGTCGTGTTACTCGGGCCGGCTCATCGGGTTGCGGTCTATGGTATGGCATTGCCAAGCGTGGATGTTTTTGCGACGCCATTAGGACCGGTGCAACTGGATACAAAATTGATCCAAGAAATCGAGCACTTGCCGCAGGTAATGGTGAGTGACGCCGCGCATGCGCTGGAACATTCGCTGGAAGTACAACTGCCGTTTTTGCAAAGCATGCTGGGTGAATTTTCTTTACTGCCGCTGGCGGTTGGCATGACGTCGGCGGAAGCGGTGGCGGAAGTACTGGATCATTTGTGGGGTGGCGAGGAAACTTTGATCGTTGTCAGTTCCGATTTGTCGCATTATTTGCCGTATGACGCGGCGCAGCAAACGGATTTGGGAACAGTGCAATCCATTTTGCAGTTCAGTCGATCCATTGAGCAAGCGCAAGCATGCGGTAATATCCCGATTAATGGTTTAATCCTGGCAGCCCGGAAACATCATCTGAAGCCGCAGCTATTGGATTTAAGAAATTCCGGAGATACCGCGGGTTCGCGCGATCATGTGGTGGGTTATGCTGCGATCGCATTTTCCTGATGAGGAGGAAACAATGACACCGGATAAAAACGAGCAGGGAAAAGTTTTACTGCAAGTCGCCCGCACAGCCATTGCCGATGCGTTGCGGCTGCCAACGGAACCGGCGGCAATCGATGTGCATAACATTTGGTTATCGAAACCGGGCGCAACGTTTGTCACCTTGACTCAGCAAGGAGAATTGCGCGGTTGTATCGGTTCCTTGCAGGCGCTCTATCCGTTGATTGATGACGTCACAAACAATGCGGTGTCGGCGGCGTTGCATGACCCTCGATTCAATCCCTTAACGGTTACTGAACTTGGAGCCGTCGAAATCGAAGTTTCATTACTGTCGGAATTGGAGCCGCTGAATTGCGCAACGGAAGCGGATGCCTTGCGGCAACTGCGCCCGGCAATCGATGGCGTGGTATTTGAGTGCGGCCCTTATCGCAGCACGTTTTTACCGCAGGTATGGGAAAGCTTGCCGCAGCCGCGGCAATTTCTTGCGCAATTGAAGTTGAAAGCCCGATTGCCGCAAGATTTCTGGGCGGGTAATGTTCAATTATCCCGTTACACCGTAACAAAATGGCGTGAAGCCGATTTTCGTGAGGAGTCAGTTCATGGATGAACCGATTAGCGCCGCTCAGCGGCATCCGGCAAAATACTGGCACAAACTCGACGATGGCCGGATTCAATGCGATTTGTGCCCGCGCGATTGCAAATTGCACGATGGCCAGCGCGGTGCTTGTTTTGTCCGCGGCAGAATTGGGGATGCAATGGTATTGACGACGTATGGGCGCTCGTCCGGCTTTTGTATCGATCCGGTTGAAAAAAAACCGCTCAATCAGTTTTATCCGGGCAGCAGCATTCTGTCGTTTGGAACAGCCGGTTGTAATCTGGCGTGTAAGTTTTGCCAAAACTGGGATATTTCCAAATCGCGCAGTTTCGATAAACTGATGGATCAGGCCAGTCCGGAGGCGATTGCACAGTCTGCGAAAAAGCACGGTTGTAAAAGCGTGGCATTCACTTACAACGATCCGGTGATTTTTGCCGAATATGCCATGGACGTGGCGGATGCTTGCCATGCGCATGGCATCAAAACCGTTGCGGTGACCGCGGGTTACATTCATGCGCAACCGCGGCGCGAATTTTTTGCCAAAATGGATGCCGCGAATGTAGACCTTAAAGCATTTACCGAGGAATTCTACGTTAAGCAAACGGGGTCGCATTTGCAACCCATACTCGATACGTTGCGTTACTTGAAACACGAAACCGATGTGTGGCTGGAACTGACGACACTTCTGGTTCCGGGTTTAAACGACTCTAGCCAGGAAATCCGCGCGATGAGTGATTGGATCATCCAGGAACTCGGGCCGGACGTACCGTTGCATTTCAGTGCCTTCCATCCGGATTATAAGCTGACCGATATTCCGTCTACACCGGTTGAAACCCTGATTCGCGCGCGTCAAATCGCATTGGATGCGGGATTGCATTATGTCTATACCGGCAATGTGCATCACGTGGAAGGCGATACGACGTATTGTCCCTCCTGCGGCAGCGAATTGATCGTGCGCGATTGGTACGAAATCAAACATTATCATTTGACGGCGGATGGTCATTGCAATCATTGCAACGCCAGGATTGCCGGACGTTATGAACAATTTACCGGTCAATTCGGCAGGCAGCGTATTCCGGTTAGAATCGGAGCATCGGCATGACATCGGTTAAGATTCCAGCGGGTTCCGCGACACTAAACGGTGAATTGATCGTGCCGCCCGATGCTACGGGTGTCGTGCTGTTTGCGCACGGCAGCGGCAGCAGCCGTTTCAGTCCGCGTAATATGTATGTCGCCAACGTATTGCAGCAAAACGGTATTGCCACGCTGTTATTCGATTTGCTGACACGTGCGGAGGATCAGGATTACGACGCGCGGTTTGATATCGAGTTGCTGACAGAGCGTTTGCTCGCCGCTACCCGCTGGTTACAAAATAATCCCGCAACGAAATCTCTGAAATATGGTTATTTTGGCGCGAGTACCGGCGCGGCTGCGGCGTTACAGGCAGCCGCCGCCATGGGGGATGCGATTGCCGCTGTCGTTTTCCGTGGCGGCCGCCCCGATTTGGCGGGGAAAAGCGCTTTGAGCCAGATCATCGCGCCGACGCTATTGATCGTGGGTAGCGAGGATTACGGTGTGATCGAATTGAACGAACAAGCGTATGCGTTGCTGAAATGTGAAAAGAAGCTGACGCTCATTGCCGGTGCAACACACTTGTTCGAAGAACCGGGCACTTTGGAGCAAGCGGCAAAGTACGCGGCCGATTGGTTTTCTGGCTACTTGTCCTAAATGGATTTTCTATTTAATTTCATTTGGATACCGGTATAAACTTATCCATAACATTAAGAAATTATCAAAAAAACAAAAAGATAGCTTGCGAATGCGTTATAATTCACGCGCGTGAGTGAGAATTTGTTACGCGCATAACTAAGAAATTACTAGCTTTGTCTAGGACAAATAGACTAATCAATTCAGGCATGATGAGCTATTGTGTGTAATTGTTTTTTTAGTATATTTGAAAGAACAACAATAATAATAGTAATAACAATATTATAGTTTTTTCTTTACCTTCAACTGAGTCATTTATTTTTGTTTTTTTAATGAGTTTTTGCGATCTAAAAAAACTCGATGAGGGTCGAAACTCTTTTCGATCTTATTGGAATTTTTATAAAGGAGTCAATAATGAAAAAAATAGCAGTAGTTACAGCCTTGTTAATGAGTGTCGGTGCAACACCTGCACTTGCCGCCATCGGTGATACCGTGACTTTTAAGTTTGACTTACCTTCTACGGCATCATTTGGTTCTGGATACCCTGTAGTAGCTGAACTTAAATTAACTGAAACAGCCAGTGGTGTCGTTACATTTGAGTTGATACCGAATTGGTCATCGCCCGGTTTTGCTGATCCTTCTGACTCGACTGTAAATCACCTCGAATTCGTTTACCAAGGACCAGCCTCGCCAACATTCGCACAACCATTAGTTCACGGTGCGGATATTAAAACTTTTGATTATCATACCAATCCGAATATGGACAGCGGTTATAAATCCGACGATCAGTATATTTCGATTGATTGGTTTAAGCCTAATCAAGCTGAACGGTTCGATGGCGATCATGCCAACAGTATTTGGACAATATCCGGTACAGGCGTAGATATTACTGATTTTACTGGAACATTAGCGCATCATACCGCTGGTAAGCCAGATCCGATTTTCGGTATCATTTCTGTTGATCCGTATTCTCTGACGGATCCACATCCAACACCATCGAATTGGGTCACATCGGCTGTTCCAGAACCAGAAACCTATGCCATGCTGCTGGCTGGCTTAGGATTGTTAGGCTTTTCATTGCGTAACAAAAAAGCATAATAAAACTTTTTTCTTGCTTTTTTAGTAAGGAAACACTCAAAGAGGGATTCAAGACGTAATTTGAATCTCTCTTTTTTATAAGATTGTCATAAGACTCAAATCAATTAATTCGTATTCCATTCAAGCCTCGCATCTCCTGTTACATCCACTTCTTCTTTCTAAAATAGATCAGCAAGCCGGCACCAATCGTAATAAATACGCCCCAGATGGCCGGATAAGCCCAGCGCCATTTTAATTCCGGCATATATTCAAAGTTCATCCCGTAAATACCCGCGATGAATGTCAGCGGGATGAAAATGGTTGCAAAAATGGTCAGAAATTTTATGGTTTCATTCATTTTATTGCTGATACTCGACAAATAAAGATCGTGCATGGCGGAAATTCTTTCCCGGTACGATTCGAGCGCATCGCTGACGCGCAAAACATGATCGTAGACGTCACCGTAATAGCGCAATGTTTTGGGTTGCAGCAGCGGTGAATCGATGCGCTGGATGGTGGCGAGCAACTCGCGTAATGGCGAGATATTGCGCTTCATTGAAATCAAACCCCGGCGGATTTGCTGAACAGTCTGCAGCATTTCTTTGCCGGAATTGAACAGAATATTGTCTTCCAGCGGATCCATGATATCGTCGAGATTATCTTCCACGACAAAATATTCATCGACGATGGTATCAAGGATGACGTATGCCAGATAATCACTGTCGAATTGCCGCATGCGGCCATTATGGTTCTGCAAATGAGCATAAATCGGATTGAAAGTGTCATCGGCTTTTTCCTTGAACGTTATCACATAATTGGCCAATAACAGGATGCTGATTTGTTCGTACTGCAAGCAGAAGTTTTTTTCGTAATCAAGACTGATGCCTTTGATCACCATATAAAGAAAGTTATCGTATTCTTCCAGCTTAGGGCGCTGGTGAGTGCTTAAAATATCTTCCAGCACCAGCGGGTGGATATCGAGTTCCTGACCGATGTTTTCAATAATTTTTGTGTCGCTGAGCCCATCCACATTGATCCAGGTAATCAGCCCGGCATTCTTGAGTTGCTGCAGTTCCGCAATTGAGCTGATTTCCCGGCGTATCAAAGTACCGGCATTGTATTGCGTGACTGTGATCCGGCAACGCGACTCGAGTTTTTCACCGATATGCACCAACGTTCCGGCCGGAAGTCCGGATTTGTCCGCAGGACTGGTATATTCCGCTTTATCGGTAAGTGGCTGGCTTTGGTGGGGCGGCTTGGTTGCGGATGGATTCATAAAAGCTTCCTGGCGTGACAGAAGGTGTTTATTTTAGAAGCTTTACTGACGCTTTGGGGAGATAAGCGAGAAGGGAAATTGGATGTCGCACTATTGCAGTGCGCTAAACTAAGGCTAAGGCGGATTGATTGCGCGGCGAGCGTTATTGGAATCGTTTCTTGCCGCGGTTAAACCGATTCGTTAAGGTCGCGCATGGGTATCGGGGAGTGTTTGCCGTGCAGCGAACACCAATCCTGCCAAACCTTACGGGCTTCTTCGACGTTACTGAAAGTCCAGAGGACTACGCCGTCTTCGGTCATCAAGGTTGCCATTTTGTTCGGCCATTCTTTAATCAAGCATTGCATAATTTTCTCCTTTGTAATTTTCATGCAAAGCATACCGATGCAATATGAAGATTTTATGACAGCAGTTGCATGAATTTTGCGTGATACGTTTTTTTGCGCAATACGTGTATGATTGAAGACGATAGCTTGGCAAAAATACTTTTATTGAAGGAGAAAACAATGGATAAGACCTTATGTTTAAAATTGACTGGCATCGTCGTGGCAGCAATGATTGCCGGTTGCGCCGGTACAACACCACAGCAAAACCCGCTTGATACGGTTGGTCAAGGTTTGTCAACGATCGAAAGTGCTGCGCAAAGCGGCAGGCAAATGATTGATGCCGGCACGGCGGCAGCCAATACCGCAGCAACGAACCAAATCGGATTGGTCGACATTCTGATGCGCCAGCTCGGCGTATCGCAACAACAAGCACTGGGCGGCGCCGGTGCTATTTTTCAAGTAGCTCAGGGAAGCATGAATCCACAAGCATTTGCTACCTTGTCGCAATCCATTCCCGGTATGAATACCATGCTGGGCGCCGCACCGGCTTCGCCGATTGCCGGCGGATTGTCATCGCTGATGGGGGGTGGCAATAACACATTAGGCAATATGGCTGTGCTTGCCGCTTCGTTTCAACAATTAAACCTGTCCCCGGATTTGGTCGGTCAATTCATTCCGATCGTTACCAATTATGTCAGTCAGACCAGCGGGCAAATGACGGCCAATTTGCTGCAAACTGCATTGACCGCGCGCTAACCGATACCTAGGGAAACGCTGAGTAATTCAACGAAGTGATTCGCTCATGCAGTTAATTAATCAGCGTTTTCCTAGTAACACCGGGATGGAAGGTAACCGATACGATCCGGTTTCCGCCCCATCGACCGGTTCTAAATTCTCAAAAGCTCGGTGGAGTGTTGTATGCCTTGGACGGCAACACATTTTCCGGCTGCTATGCAAAATTTGATGCCAGCGGTGCGCCTGAAAGCGGTTGCGATCGCCAATGCGCTGCTCGAAAAAGGAATGGACGAGGGCCGGGCGATACGCATTGCCATTGCCCAAGCTAAAAAATGGGCCATTCGATCCGGTTGGCGTTAAAAATTATCTTGATCCAACTTTCTGTAAGAATTGCTGAATAGCTGCGGATCGTGTTGTCAGATAACTTTAATCAATTTTGTAGTATAGTTCCCATTCTTATTTAAATAAAAAAATTAATTTACATACATAACTAGCTAAATAGATATAATTTATTGTTGAAAAATAAAACGAATTGATACAGTCCGCAGCCAATTATTTGGGAAAAGCTAAGTAACAATAACCGTATGCTTATATTTTTTTCGCAAGAAACCAGCAATATCCCAGAACTATATAAGATCCCTTTCGATGTTCAGCAATTGAGCGATTTTGCCGAATGGGAAAAAAATAGAATCGTTCCATCAGCCTTTGTCATTGAAGGAAACGATCATCCATACGTTTCTTCCATCCTTGGGAAAATCCGTAGAGATAGTGAAGTTTTTGCATCGCTGTGTTTCTCGACAGTGCTGCTGCCTTCCTCGGACAACAGTCTGTTCGATGGCATCCTGCCGCCGCCTTTGGAGTTGCAGAAACAAATTGAAGCTGCACAGGATTTATCAAGATCCCTGAAAGGGAAAGACAATTATTTGACGCATCAGGGGCGATTAATCAACTATTTATGGTTACGTCCCAATTATATTGTGCAGCCGTGGCATGAATGGAAGAATCCGCGCTTTTACCGGTATCCACTTCTGGAAGCCATGAGTTTGGATCAATCGGATTCTTTTGAATGGCTCAGAAACCTTGCCAATTCCAAAATTCTGGAACCGGTTTCGCTGCTTGACCGGCAACGGGAATGCATGTATTGCCGGTCTTCGCATTTGAGTTTTGTCGATATCTGCCCTAATTGTTCTTCCATTGATATTAAGTTGCAACCGTCGTTGCATTGTTTCACTTGCGGGTGTGTCGATGCGCAAGACAAATTCATGCACAGCGGTACTCTGGTTTGCCCTAAGTGCCATACGCATTTGCGGCACATCGGCAGCGACTACGACCGTCCCTTGGAGAATTATTCCTGTCACGCATGCCATCATGCATTTGTTGAAGGGGATGTGCAGGTGCGTTGCGCGATTTGCGAAAAAGACATGAATCCGAATGAGCTCATTTTGAATGAAATCCATTCCTGGCGCTTGAGCGACAAGGGCAGAACGATTGCATTCCGCGGCGAAGTGTTCGACCTGTCGTCAGGATTCAATCAACTCGATTTCATTTCCAGAGAACTGTTCATTCATGATCTGGATTGGATGATGGTCATGGCTCGCCGTTATCCGAATATCAATTTCAGTTTATTCGGAATTTATTTCGCGAATCTGCCGGATTTGGTGGAACTGTTCAATCACGCCCGGTTGCTGCAAATGCTGGAATCCTTTGCGCAGCGATTGAGAAATTTGTTGAGAACGCCGGATCTTTCCACGCGCACTGCGGAGAATATGCTGTGGCTATTGTTGCCGAACACCGACGAACAAGGGCTCATGGGCTTTCAAAAGCGTATCGAGAAGAGTATGGATATGCTGTTGGAAGAAAGTGAATACAAACTGGATTTCCGCTTTATCACCGTTAATTCGCAGAAATTATCCAATAAGGAGAATGCTGAACTGTTGCTGGCTCGTCTTTTTGGTGAATTGCTATAACCGATGGAATCGCTAATCCAGGCTTGGTATGTTTTTCGCGTCACGTTCGCACATTATCCGGATGTGCAGTATGTGCTCATGCTCATTCCTTTTGTATTGTTTTTTGAATTGCCGCTTTATTTCGTCAATTGGATGGGCGTTTTCCGTTTTGCCATCAAAGAAGCCGTGGAAGCGCCGCACACTCCTCCCTACTATCCTCAAGTGACATGCGCAATTACCTGTTATGCCGAAGGGAAAGCGGTGCAAAATACCGTGATTTCGTTGCTGGAGCAGATCTACCCGGGGCATATTGAAGTGATCGCGATGGTCGACGGCGTTCAGAAAAATATCGCAACATACCGGGCGTTGAAGGAACTGTATGCAATCATGCCAAGATACAGCAACCGGACCTTGACTATTCTTCCGAAAATTCAACGGGGCGGCAGGGTTTCTTCACTGAATGCCGGACTAAGCCGGGCGCGGGGCGAGATTTTCCTGGCGTTGGACGGTGATACCTCTTTTGATAACCGGATGATCCATTCGGCTGTATTGCACTTCCAGAATCCCGATGTGGTGGCGGTGACCGGTCCGATGCGCGTGCGCAATGCCAAGAAGTCGCTCATAACCAGAATGCAAGACCTCGAATATATGCTCACCATGCAGATAGGCAAGTTGGGGTTTGCCAAGCTGAATGTGATCAATAATGTCCCGGGCGCTTTCGGGATTTTCAGGCGAACTTTTCTGCAAAAAATCGGCGGCTGGAATACCGGCACTGCCGAAGATCTGGATTTGACATTGCGCATCAAAAAATACCACACGCGCTATCCGCACTTGCGGATTGATTTTGAACCGCTTGCGGTATCGCATACCGATGTGCCCGAGACCTTCAAAGATTTTCTCAAGCAACGGCTGCGATGGGACGGCGACCTTTGGTATATCTATTCAAATAAGCATAAATACGGCATTTCCCCCGCCACGATGGGCTGGAAGAATTTTATCTTCTTGCTGTGGTACGGAATTTTGTTTCAAATCATCATGCCTTTTGCCATCGTGATTTATACGGTCTATATGGCGATCGTGCTGCCGCTGCATATCTTTATCTTAAGTATGGGTCTGGTTTATGCATTTTATGTTTGCTTAGTGCTAATCCAATACCTTCTGTATCTGGTGGTCATTTCCGACAGAAAGTGGCGCGATTGCAGTGCTTTTCTGATTCTTCCGCTCTATCCTTTTTTTCAGTTTATCGCTCGCGTATGGAGCGCATTCGCCATTGCCAACCAGATATTCAATAAAGGGCACTTGGATTCGGCAATGGCGCCTTTGTGGGTGCTAAAAAAAGGCAAACAGTGAAAATATTGCTATTTTTGTTGCTGCTGTTACTGCCATTATCAAAAAGCGCCGCTGCCGGAGTCAGGTTGCTTTCAGAATTCTATCCGCATCTGGATCAAGCGGCATCGGTATTGAAAGCACAAGCGGATTTGGAAGCGGAGCGTTCCAATTTGCTTGCGCAAGAATCACTTAAAGGCTGGGAGGTGTTCGGTAGCGTGTCAGGAGGCTATCAAAGAAGTCCCTTTGCAAGAGAGCCGTTCGGACATTTCTTCGATCCCATGGCGCGAATTGGGGTGCGTTATCCGCTGCTTGGCAGTGCCGAAAGAAGACAACGTGCCGTGGAAGATGCTGCGACGCAGGTACGGATCGAAGGTATCCGGCTGGACTGGAGTAAACGTCTGGCGGCATTGTTCATCGAAGAAAACTATGCGGCTTATTGGAGCGCCCAAAAAATGCTGGCGTTGACCGATGCCTATACACGCTTGCGAAATGACGGAGTCGACCGGTTATTGCTTAACAGGCAAGAAGCCGGTTTACTCTTTAAATCGGATTATTTTGAATTCCTCTCAGCTTTCGACCGGGCCGATCGCACCCACATTGAATTTAGCAATAATAAGAATCAAGCATTGATGCGATTGGCGCACTTGACGAATACAGTGGTCTTGCCTTTTGAAGCGGTTAAACCGCCATTGGCGGAAATTCCGAGCACAGCCGCGCACGATATCGAACAGCCAGATCTGCGGATATTGCAAGCTCAGATTGATAATCTTCAAAACATCCGGGAAATTGAAAGTTGGCAAGGTATCGATTCGGATATCTCGATGACGGCTTTCGGCGGCCCGGCGATTCCGCATCCGAGTCCGCCCGGTGATGGGATGCAGTGGGGATACGGCGGAGCGGTTGGTTTGAATTTCAGAATGCCGCTGGAAATCGTCAGCTACCGGAAAAATGAGCAATCGCGCCTAAACAGTCAATTGATCAGCTTGCGCGCGGACTATACGAGACGGGATCAGGAGCTGCAACATGAATTTCACGCGTTATTGAACAGCTATCAGCAACTGGTGCAACAGATCAAGTTTCAACGCACCAGGCTGGAGGCAGCGCATGAATTGATCCGTGAAAGCGGGCTTCGGTTGCGGGTGATGGATGGCGATGTCATCGAGAAATACTTTAAGGCGATTAATGCCTATTACCGTGTCGCTATCGAGAATGTCGAAGCGGAATCGGAACACTGGAAACTGCATATCCGTTTGCGGCAATTTTTAACAGTAGCGGAGACCCAGGGAAAGGATTACTACCCGGCGGTTGAAACCGCAATGCTGCTTGAGCCGCTGCATTCGGCCGGTAATTTCCTTGGAAATAAGGATGCAAAACCGATTCCGGTAAAACAAGTAAAGCTGCCTGAGCCGGCATATCCGGCGATTGTTTCCAGCCAGTTCGCGGTTTATGTGTGGAATTTTGAGGCATTAATCAATCGCGCCGATTTTTGGGGAAGAAAACAATCGAACGCGATAAACCGGTTGCTGATTTCCCTGAATGCACAGGAAATTTCGGCGGCATCCGCAAGTCCCGCAAGATTGACAAACTTTATCCGGGATTCGCGCCAGCGCAAGAAAAAAGTGGAATTGTTGTTAGGTGATCCGGATTGGATTCTGCCGCAGTTTCGCGCGAACTTGCTCAATCACATTGGCGCGCTTAAGCAGTTCGATTTCGACGGTTTGCACCTGGATATCGAACCCGATCAGCTTGAGTCGGAATTAGCGGGTGAAAAACGCCTGACTGAAATGCTCGAAACCATCCGGCAGGTGACGGCGATATCGCCGTGGCCGGTGGGTGTCAGCATCCATCCCCGCTATCTGCAGCCGGAATCATCTTATGGGTTATGCATTCCCTGCAAACTGCAGGAGATCGGCGTCAAAGAAATTGCTGTCATGTATTATTCAATGAATATTCAGGCAATAGTATCGACTTTACAGTCAGTGATGCAGCGATATCCAGCACTCGTATTCAGTCTTGCGCAGAGTCTGGAACAAGAACTAGGGCCGGAAAACAGTTACGCGCATAAACCGCGAAGAATTTTCAGTGACGCGATGCAGCAACTGCAGGATCAACTGCAACGGTCCAATTTTGGTGGTCTTATCATTCAATCATGGCAAGATTGGGAAAATTATCTCTATGAAAATTCGCTTTAATCAGCCCGAAAATAAAATCCCGAATGATGATCGAGGGTTACGGATTCAATATAGCGATGCCAAACGTCCAGGCAGGCCGTGGCGCTGGTATTTTATTCTGGCGATTGCCAGCCTGCCGTTGGTGTATTTGATTGGCAAGATTGTGTGGGAAAGTTTTGGCATTGAAGCCCATGGACGGATCAAGGTCACCAATTTTATCGTTCGCGCTCCGGTGGAAGGCTACGTGCAGCAGATATTTTTCAAACCGCTGGAAATGATTCCTGAAGGCGCGCCGTTGGCGCGAATGGTGAACGTGGCGCTACAAGACAACCACGACCGGATCGGCATTGAAATTGAGTTGCTGAAAGCTGAGAAACAAAAGTTGATGACGCTGGCTGCACAATCTCGCGCCAGTTCTTTGCAATTATTAAAATACGCTCAGGAACAAAAAGATTTTGCGCATCAGCGCTTGCGGCAGTATGAAAAACTGTTTGAACAGGGAGCGGCGACACAAGCGGAAATCGCAACCGTTCGCAGTCAATACCGGTCGGCGCTTGAAAATTTGGCGGTGCTGGAGAAAACCGAACGCCTGGAATACGAGAGAGTACGCAATATGGAGCTGGGAACTGCACCGGAGATGCGTCAGCTTACTAATCAAATTGGTCAACTGTCGCTAGAGTTCGAGAAAATTGAAGATCAGTTGAAGCAATTAAATTTGTTTACTACAGCCGAGGGGATGATCAACGAGTTATTTGTACAACCGGGAGAATATCTGTCACGAGGGCAGGCATTGCTGGAGATGATTTTTCCCAATCAAGTCATGATCGATGCCTTCATTCCGCCTAAGTATCAGGATTACGCCGAAGTAGGGCAAATGGTGCGGGTTAAATTTCCTAACGGCGATACCGCGAAGGCGAGAATTATTGCGGTACCCGGTGTCATGCAAAAAACTTCAGCCGCCGAAATTAATCCGCTGGAAGTGGTGAGATCCGCGATTCTGGCACAAATGGAGTTTGTCGATACCGTCGATACGCGCTTGATTAACGGCATGCCGGTCACGCTGTATTTTGACTGATCCATTTACGGCGTATTGATGAGCGAGCCGTTTCTGCAAGCTAAGGAAACGTTAATTAATTGACTGCACGAGCGAATTACTTCGTTGCGCGGCACTCGCTTCCTTGCCTCTCAGATTGATATGTCCCGGTTGCTGCGTTCCTTGCGCTGTGCTTCATCTCATTCGTTGAATCAATCAGCATTTCCCTAAGTTACCATTACCAGTTTTCCCAGCGGATGGTGTTGTTCCAGATAACGCTGTGCAGCAGCAGCTTCCGCCAGTGGAAAACTCCGCGCGATTGTCACGTTCAACTGCTGGCTATCGAATAACGCAGCGCATTGCCGCAATATGCCGGCTTGATGGCGTTTGGCTTCTTCCAATTCGAGCAATACCGGCGACAGCATCAGCTCGTGACTGAAGCGCACATTGCGTTTGCGCGCTTCGCTCCAGTCGGTCTCCGCCGTGGCTTGCAGTATGGTGACTACATCGCCGTACGGCTTAACGCAGCGGAAACAGCTTTGCAAGACGGCTGGACCGACCGTGTCAAGTGCGATGTCCACGCCTTTTCCGCCAGTCCAGCGCAGCACTTCCGTGACGATATCCTGGGTACCGTAATTGACAATGCAATCGGCCCCCAGGTTTTTGACGAACTTTGCTTTTTCCTCGCTGCTGACGGTGGTAATGACTTTGGCGTCGGCAAGTTTGGCTAACTGAATGGCGGCATGGCCGACACCGCCGGCGCCGGCGTGGATTAATACCACTTGATCCCGGGCGATACGCGCCCGGTCATACAGTGCTTCCCAGGCTGTAATAAAGACTAATGGCGCTGCGGCTGCTTGCTCGAATGTCAAAGACTGCGGTTTTAATGCCAGCAAGCTGGCATCCGCCAGCGCATACTCGGCGTAGGTGCCTTGACGGTTATTAAAACCGGGTTGCGAAAAATAAACTTCATCGCCCGGTTTAAAATTGTCAACCTTGACGCCGGTTTTTTCCACGATGCCGGCGCCATCGCAACCGGGTATGACCGGAAACGTGACCGGAAATCGCTCCGGCGCTGCGCGGATTTTACAATCGATCGGATTGATGCCGATGGCCTTGATGCGAACCAGTACTTGATCGTCCTTACAATCACCTGGCGAAGCTGTATTGTCGTATTGCAGCACGTCGGTTGCGCCGCCTTGATGAAAAAATACGGCTTTCATGATTGCCTCCAGTCGTTCTCAATTTTGTAAAAGCGTTGAATGCTCTGTTATTCAACGATTGCTAAAATTCCAATGGATCGACGTCCAGTGTCCATCGTACTTTGTGATTCGTTAAAGCATGAATTTGCGCACACCATTCCGTCAAAAATGCTTGCAATTGTTTGCGAGAGGTTGATTGTATCAATAACTGCGCACGTTCCAAACCTTTCAAGCGATGCATTTGCGCTGGCACCGGATCGAATAATTCAACCGCCTCCGGTGGTTTCGCCAGTTTGATTGCTTGATGGAGAAAATTCAATACCGGATTGAGATCATGCGCTTCGCCTCGCAGCAAGGCTTGAAAAACGTAGGGCGGGAATCCCGCAGCCTTTCGCTCGGATAGCAAGATTTGCGCTAAACCATCGTAATCGTGGTGCTGCAATGCCTGATATAGCGGATGATTAGGAAATTCCGTTTGAATCAGCACAGTACCGGCGATTTGGGCGCGTCCGGCACGTCCGGCTACTTGCATCAGTTGCGTGAACAAGCGCTCACTTGCCCGGAAATCGGTGCTATACAGCGAGTTATCGGCGCTCACGATTCCGACCAGGGCCAGATTGGGAAAATCATGTCCTTTGGAGAGCAATTGCGTGCCGATCAGAATATCGATCTGATGCCCGTGGATGGCCTGCAGCATGTCGTGCCAGGCGTTTTTCCGGCGTGTGCTGTCGCGATCGATGCGTAGAATTCGCGCGGCTGGGAAATTGCTTGTCAAGGCATCCTCAACGCGTTGCGTGCCTTGTCCGAACGGCGCCAAATCTTGGTTGCCGCAGTGCGGGCAAGCGCGCGGAAACGATTCCTGATGGCCGCAGTGATGGCAGCTGAGTTGCTTGTCGCGTAGATGAACAACCAGCCGGCTGGAGCAGCGCTGGCAAGCGGCTGACCAGCCGCAGGATTTACATAACAGTACTGGTGCATATCCGCGCCGGTTGATAAAAATCAGGCTTTGGTTTTTTTCGATCAGACATCGACCGATAGCGTTAATCAGCGGCTCGGTTAAGCCATCCTGCATTTTGTGAATGCGCGTATCGATCAAATGAATGCTCGGCAATCCGGCATTGCGGACAGCCCGGGATTGCAAGCGGAGCGTGTGATAACGTCCGTTGAGCGCATTGTAATAGCTTTCCAGCGATGGTGTTGCGGACCCCAGTATCACGGTAACTGCATGTTGCCGGGCGCGAAAAATGGCCATATCGCGAGCGGAATAACGTAAGCCATCTTGTTGCTTGAAAGAACTGTCTTGTTCTTCATCGACAATAATTAATCCAAGATCGGGGAGCGGGGTGAATACGGCCAATCGAGTGCCGAGGATAATTTTGGCGGCGCCGCTTTGCGCTTGCATCCACCCTGATAACCGTTCGGAATCATTTAATCCACTGTGCAGGCTGACGATCGGCGTCGCAGCAAAGCGTGAGCGGAAAATTTTTTCGAGTTGCGGCGTTAAATTAATTTCCGGAATAAGTACCAGGGTTTGCTTGCCTTGCGCCAGCACGGATTCGATCGTGCGGAGATAAACTTCGGTCTTGCCGCTGCCGGTTATCCCATACAGGAGCCAGATATTGAATTGCTGGAGACCGGCAGTGATCGCATTGACGGCCGCCGCTTGCTCCGCTGTCAGGATTGGAATTGACCCGGTGACGGTGGCGGACGTGTCCGCTGGAGCTTGTTTTGCCGCGATCCATCCGCGGTGTAACCATTCCGGCAGCCATTGATTGGCGCGCGGTGAAATTTGTTTGATTTGTGTTTCAGTCAGTGCCGCGGATTCCAAAAAAGCGCTGAACAAGCGCCGGGCAACGCGATTCCGCGCCGGAATGACCGATCGATCGATTTGTTTCCCGGCCGGAGTGAGTTCGAAGCTTAGATTGCTGGCCGTTTTTTTTATTTGAATGGCTTTATTGCAACGCATTGCGGCGGGCAGGCTATTCAGGATTACCATACCGAGCGGATGATGATAATACTCGCTGCAAAATCGAAATAATTCCAGCAAGCTTGCAGGCAGCGGCTTTGTTTCTCGATAAATACTGCAAACCGGTTTGAGTTTCCCGGTATTGATCCGCGTTGTATCACTGATCGCGATGATGATGCCGACCACTTTTTTCTTGCCGAAAGGTACGCTTACGCGCAAGCCGATATCATCGGGAGTGGCATCAACGGTTTGATAATCGAACAGCGTGTCGACCGGGATATTGATTGCGACACGAACGATGGGCATCAGCGGTTAAGATGAGCGGGCTAGGAAGTTACTCACCGGGATCCGCTTAAATACCGGTGAGTCATGGATCAAGAAACAAGCAGTGTGTTACTTGGAAACACGGTATAGCGTAACCGAAGTTTCGCCAGGTTTATCAAGTTTTGCAGTACTGCCATCCGAGTTGATCAAGAAACCGATATTGCCATCGACATCAGAGAAACCGGCACAGCCGTTGGTGTTATAAGTGAAACTCGAGAGTTTCAAATTATTGGCGCCTTTGTTAAACGTGTAGGATGAAAACTCAACACCCGGTTTGCTGCATTTTGCCTGATCTTCACGCTGGGTTTCGCCAGTAGGATCGATCATCAGGAATTTGCCATTCGGAAAAAATACCAAGGTTGGGGTGTTGATCGCTTCGCTATCGTAAGCCCAAGCCCCGACAATGCCGTTGGCTTCGTTATCGATTTTTGCATACCGGGTTTCTTTGATTTCTTTTTCGGCAACCTCATTTTCATCGCTCAATTGAATTGGTTTGGCGATATGAAACAGTTCTCCGAATACGCTGCTTTGTTCACGGGCTCTTTGCACCGTCACGATATCGGAATGAATCAATTCAAAACCATCGGTGCGCAAACGCCGGGTCGGTCCTGGATTCGACAAACCTGCTTTGATATTCGTGTCCACAGAAGGCGTTCCAATCAACTTAAATCCGCGGTTATCAAAATCAACCGCTTTCGCGACACCGTATTCAACGCCTGCTTGGAAGACTGTTCTGCCGCCGCAAACCCGGTTCTCGTCACAAGAATCATCCGGTCTGGCTTCGCCATTCAAGTATTCTCCGGAGTTGTCTGAAGCAACTCTCAATACACTGGCCGTTTGGTTACTATAGCTAACCCAGATTTGGGCGCTGAGCAGTGCAACGCCTTGCGACATAAAGTGATTACGGGCTTCTTCCTTAGTCTTGACATCGCCGCTGATGCCGCTTGCTTCCATGAGATCTTGCAATTTGGCGGATTCGGCAAACGATTCCGGATTGGTATCGAGATTGATAGAGCCTTTGACGGCGGCAGCGGTTTCGGGTGAAATGGAAATACCGTTCGAAAGATCACTGTCGGAATCCAGAGACTGTAGCAAGATCAACAAATTATGCAATTTGTTGCTGCTATCGCCGGCAAGTTCGATCGGTGTTACGATTTGAGAACCTGGAATGTTACCGAGTGTCAAACCGCCCAGTTTGAATTCGATTTTGTCGCCATGATTGAAATTAAAAGATCCTTTTTCGTCAGTGGTACCCGATTTGCCAGATGAAGCATTAAAGCTTACGCCGGCCACCGGAGAATCGACCAGGATACCGGTTGCAGGGCCAGTGGGCATGACTCTTCTGGCGTTTGTTGAGGAATTGGAAGCTGACGACGATGTCTCGACTGATTTTTCTCCATCGCTGTCACAAGCTGCTAGACCAATAATGAATACTGCAGATAATAAAGTTATCCCTGATTTCTTTCTTAATTGTTTTGTAGATTTCATTAAGCGACTCTCTTTTGTTGATTATTCAATTCCTTGAAATTGACATTTCTTGAAATTGATAAATGGGTATAGTGTATCCTTGAATATTTATATTCTACTATCAAGATTGCTATTATAGCCAAGCAATCCGTTTTTCGTTCTGTTCTTATCTTATAAATATAGGTTTTAAATTTTTGTCTTTTCGTGTATTTTCGCCGCTAAATTTTATTGGAGGGATATAAGGTATTTTTTATGTCTAGCATGGCTGAGATCTCACAACTGACAGAAATGTCAGCGCAGCTTCCCATTGAGTGGTACTTGGATCCGAAAATTCTGGAAGTCGAAAAACGATTGTTATTTGACCAGGGGCCGGGTTACGTGGGGCACGAAGTGATGGTACCCAATGTTGGGGATTATTATGTCCCGGAATGGATGAATAACGCAAAGGTACTGGTGCGTAATGAGCAAGGAATAGAATTGCTATCCAATGTTTGCCGGCACCGTCAGGCGTTATTGCTGAAAGGCAGAAGCAATACCAAGAGCATTGTATGCCCGATTCACCGTTGGACTTACGCGCTTGATGGAAAATTGCTCGGAGCGCCGCATTTTGAACGTAATCCTTGCCTGAATCTGGATAAAACATCACTGCAAAGCTGGAATGGAATGCTGTTTAACGGTAAGCGTAATGTCGCTAAAGATTTAGCGAGAATTAGCGCGCAAGTGTGCAAAGATTTAGATTTTTCCGGTTATGTACTGGATCGCGTAAAAGTCGATCATTATCAATGCAACTGGAAAACATTTATTGAAGTGTACTTGGAAGATTATCACGTGGATCCATTCCACCCTGGATTAGGACATTTCGTGAATACCAAGGAACTCGAATGGGAATTCGGCGATTGGTATAGTGTGCAGACCGTTGCTATCGATGACGCGCGATTGCAAAAGCCTGGCAGCCCGGTTTATGCGGCATGGCATCAGCAAGTATTGCAGCAAACGGAAGGCGAAATGCCGCCGCATGGCGCAATCTGGTTACTGTATTATCCCAATATCATGTTGGAGTGGTATCCACAAACGCTGGTAATCAGTACGATATTGCCAACGGGTGTTGAAAGCTGTACCAATATCGTTGAATTTTACTACCCGGAAGACATCGTACTGTTCGAACGTGAATTTGTGGAAGCAGAGCAAGCGGCTTATAAAGAAACAGCACGCGAGGACAATGAAATTTGCCAGCTGATGACTGCCGGCAGGCGTGCTTTATACCATCAGCATCTTAATGAGACGGGGCCTTATCAAATTCCGATGGAAACGGGCATGGAACATTTTCATCAATTTTTGCGGCGTGAAATCGGATCGCATATTTGATATCGATTATAAATTTTGCATTTAAAACAAACTCAGTATGCTTCAATGTGGATGCTGGTGGCTGCATTCATGTTCGCCGGTATGGGCGTGCTTGTTAAATTAAGCGCTTCTTATTTTTCCAGCATTGAATTGGTTTTTTATCGCTCGATGTTCGGTGTTTGGATAACTTACTGGATCATCCGGTATTATCGATTATCGGTGCGCACACCGCATTGGCAGATGCATTTTCGCCGCAGTATTACAGGCTTGGCCAGCCTGTTGATGTTTTTTTATTGTTTGACGCAACTGCCGCTGGCAACGGCAATTTCGCTCAATTACACTTGGCCTCTTTTTGCAGCATTCTTGTCGACAGTTGTTCTGAAAGAGCATTTTCATTGGCCGCTGGTTTGGGCAATCTTGCTGGGTTTTATCGGTGTCATTTTGTTGTTGCGGCCAAGTTTGCCAGAAGATCAATGGTTTGCCGGTTTGATGGGCATTGCATCCGGTTTTTTTGGCGCATTGGCCTATATGCACGTGAAACAGCTGGGGCGGCTGGGAGAATCCGAATGGCACGTGGTGTTTTACTTTACCTTGATTAGTACTCTGATTACGGGAGTATGGTTGTTGTTCACCAAGTTCAATCCTGTATCCTGGGATGGATTTTTGTTGTTACTCGGTACCGGTGTTACCGCTACTCTGGCGCAACTGGCCATGACACGCGCGTATCATCGTGGTGCTACACTGGTGGTGTCCTCGCTGGGATACAGCACCGTGTTATTTGCGTGTGTCTGGGGAATTTTACTCTGGAATGAAATCCTACCGCCCATTGCATGGTTTGGAATGGGGTTGATCATTCTAGGTGGATTGCTTAGTGGGATCTTGGGTTTCAAACAACTGTCGGTTGTTGCGCAGAAGTAACTTTGATACCGCTTTCGCACTGCGAAATTTGCACCGTGCTGTCAAATTGCCTATGATGAAACTGTTATCACGAAAGGGGGAGTCATGATTACGATTCAGAAGAAGGACAATCTCGTCATTGTTGCGATCATCGGTGAATTTACGCTGACTGACTATCACGAATTCGAGCAACAAGTGTTATATCAATCGCACTTTGATGGTAAGGCAAACTTATTATTCGACTGGCGCGACATGCTCAGTTACACGGTCGATGTCGCTTGGGAGGAGCTTAAATTCATGCGCGACCACGGCAGTGAATTCAACAAGGTAGCAATCGTAACGGATGATGAGTGGCAAACTTGGGGAGCGTGGGTGTTTAATTTATTTAGTAATGCCAATGTGGCGGCATTTCATGACTATGATGAGGCTGAAACATGGGCTTCTGCAGGCGAATAGCGTTTTGAGTCTGTGTTGCCGGATAGCACAGCAAAATTGCATCATGGTTTATGTTTTTCCGAATCGTTTGCTTTGAAAATTTTCGAGATTTAGAAGGCAGTAAATAATTTTTATGGATGAATTGGTTATTGCCAGAGCATTACATGTGCTCGGTGTCGTTTTTTGGATTGGCGGGGTAGCAATGGTAACGACAGTACTGTTGCCGGCACTGACAGGCATGCAATCCGCTGCTGAAGCGATGAAGTTTTTTTCCAGATTCCGTCAGCGGTTTGCTGCGCAAGCGCGGATTTCGACGTTGCTCGTCGGCGTGAGCGGTTTCTACATGGTACACGCTCTGGATGTGTGGCAGAGATTTGTCCAATGGCAGTACTGGTGGATGCATGCGATGGTACTGGTCTGGCTGTTTTTTAGTGTGATGCTGTTTATTCTGGAACCGCGCAACCGCCGTCAGATGGCTGCATCCACACAATTGCCGGAACAACCCATGATAACGCCGGAAACATTTATCCGAATTCAGCGGAAGCATCTGTTCTTATTGATTTTGAGCTTGTTGACGATTGCCGGTGCTGTGGCGGGCAGTCATGGTTGGTTGATCGGATTTTGAACATGGGTTACGAACTCCTGAAAATGGTTCATGTCAGTAGCGTGATTCTGAGCTTCTCGCTGTTTTTCCTGCGCGGTATTTGGTTGATTCAGGATTCAGCGAATCTACGTCAGCGTTGGGTAAAAATCCTGCCGCATGTCATCGATACTGCGTTACTCGCCAGTGCGATCTTTTTGGCTATGACCATTCAGCAAAACCCGCTTGAGCATGGCTGGCTGACTGCCAAGGTGTCGGGATTGTTGTTGTATATCGGGTTGGGAATGGTGGCGATGCGTTTTGGTAAAACCCGGAGAATCAGAATTATCGCTTGGGCAAGCGCGCAATGTGTATTTGTCTATATCGTATTGGTGGCACTGACTAAGAGCCCGGCATTAGGAATCGGTTAACAGCGACTTGAAAATCGATATCGATTTAACCACCCTGCAAGTGGAAAAAGCCGCTTTACATCAAGTGCAAGCTATCAGTGACCTGATCAATTTAACGTATCGCGGTACCGGCGGATGGACAACCGAGGCGGCCATTATTCAAGGCGATCGTACCAACCGTCAGGAAATTGAGAAAGCATTGAATAATCCGCATGCATGCTTTCTCATCGCGCAGTTATCCCAGCAACTGGCCTCGTGCATTTATGTCGCGCGTGAAAAAGAACATGCCTTCATCGGTTTTTTTTCAGTTCACCCCAGTCTTCAACAGCAGGGACTCGGAAAATTCATGCTCGCACAAGCAGAAGCATTGGCTTACCACTCGTTGGGCGTGCAAAAGTTTGTGATGTTTGTAATTTCGCAGCGGCCCGAGTTGATTGCATTTTATCACCGCCGCGGTTATCGCAGTATCGGCCGGATCGAAGCTTATCCATCGTATCTCGGTATTCCCAAAGTTTCAGATTTAACAATTGAGTATCTTGAGAAAGTTGTTTAGATTATCAAGATTATTGTATGATCTGTATACGTATTCACACGTATAGTATTCTTCCGATTTTTATCTAAAATCCTCCTGAGCAGTTTTTTTTGTTGCTCCAATGTTCAATAAATGATCAATTCTTCGATGAGGAAGCCATGCTTTTGAAAATTTTATTAGCCGCAATTATAAGTATCAGTGTGTCCTGTTTCGCTGAAACAGGCGACGATAAAACGAAATCATCCACCAGTGAAAAATCAACAGTAACGACATCCTCGCCGGACGCGTCAACTCCCAAGGAAAATTCCGGGTCTTCACCGGCGGTAAGTTCGGATAAAAAACCTTCAATGGTTGATTATTGCAAGAAACATACGTGTTGAATCACGGTTAATCTAACCAGGAGCTAATCGATGACAAATAAAACATTCGGCCGTTTGATCGCCATGATGGTGACATGTTACGCATCCGTAATTGTTGCCGCACCTCATTGGAGTCATGAAGAACAGGAACAGTGGGGAGCGATTGAAGATCCTTCGCAAGCAGTTGTTCCTCTAAATTATCCCTATGCGGAATGCAGTATCGGTACACATCAATCCCCTGTTGATTTTGCTGAAGCGAGAGTTGATAACACAAGAAAGTTAAATGATCTTGAGGTTTGGTATGATGTTGATAAACCGGTTTTCTATAATACCGGTCATGCGATACAGGTAAATACCTCGTCTAACTATAAAGGCGAATTGAAAATCGGTGAAGAATCTTTTCCTTTGGTTCAGCTTCATTTTCATGAACCCAGTGAGCATGCGGTGGGAGGGGTAAAGTTTCCGGCCGAATTGCATTTTGTTCATGTCGGGCAAGATGGCAGACTAATCGTTCTGGGGGTGGCGATAAACGTTGGTGAAGAAAATCCAACTATGCAAACGATCTTGAACAATATGCCGGCAACCGGAGGGGAACAGAATCCTAACACCGGCGGCATTCAGATAGATCCTGCAGCATTGTTGCCTTCGATACATCACCAGTCATTTGATTACTTGTCTTTAGCAGGTTCTTTGACAACACCGCCTTGTAGCGAAGGGGTACAATGGTATCTTATGCTGGATCCAATATCGATTTCTGCGGCACAACTTGAACAATTGAAAGGATTCTATACCGGTAATGCAAGGGAGCCCCAGAATCTGAATGGTCGAGTCGTTTCTTCAACCAAATGATTTAAGCGCCCTGGCCAATCCACGCTTAGCTGATGTTAGCGCAAGCGTGGCCGGCGCATGTTTTGATAGTAAATCTCCACCAGGTAGCTTTGCTCATCTTGCCGATACAATCAATTGAAGCGGGATTGGGCGAGCTGATCAGGTCTGTCGCCAATCATTCGATATTGATGTATTTGTATTAAATGCACTCGGTTCTGCAACCCAATAGCCCTGTGCGTAATCAACGCCGATATTCTCTAAAGCTTGCAACGTCTGGCCGTTTTCTACCCAGACAGCGATCGTCTTGAGGCGCATCACATGACCAATATGATGGATTGACTCCACCATGGCTTGGTTAACCGGGTCTGTAGCGATGTTCCGGATCAATCGACCGTCAATTTTCAGGTAATCTAATGGAATATTCTTTAGGAAATTAAATGTTGACAGGTTGCCACCAAAATCGTCGATGGAGAATCGGCATCCGATGTCCTTCAAGGCGGTGACAAATCGCACCACATGATTGATATCGGTTAATGCAACATGTTCACTAATTTCAAAACAAATGAATGTTGGATTGACTTGGCTCGACTTAATCGTGCTGATCGTGAAATCCAGGAACTCCGCATCTTCAAGTGCGCGTCCTGAAATATTGATGGTATAGACCGTTTGCGACTTCGTGGCAGCGTGAACTTTAATCAATTGCAGCGATTGTTGTACTACCCAGCGATCAATCAGCAACATTTGATCGTGACGGTCAGCGGCAGGAAGGAATGCGCCGGGTATAATGAATTGGCCTTGTTCATCTTTTAGCCGCAGTAATATTTCGCCATGCTGTTCGTGATTGCCATTGGTTGAAATTAGCCGGATCGGTTGATAAAAAAGGCAAAAACGCTGTTCCGCCAGAGCCTGCTGAATACGCGGCACCCATTGCGTTTCATTGGGTTCTTGCTGCTGACTGGTAGCTTGATAAACATGCACGCGGTTACGTCCTTGTTCTTTGGCCGCATAACAAGCACTGTCCGCAGCATTCAATGCCTGCGTCAATCCTTGGTTTGAATGCGTGATTGGAAATAACCCGATGCTCACACCGATTGTGAATGTTTGTCCTTGCCACTGGAAGCGGAAATTCTGAACCAGCTCCCGTAGAATGTTCGCCACTTGTATGGCTTCATTTTGCGGACAATGCTCCAGAATGATGCCGAACTCATCACCGCCCAGGCGAGCGAGGGTATCCCGGGTTCGCAGCTTGGCGTGCAGTAATGCCGTGATTTGACGTAATAATTCATCACCTGCGCTGTGTCCGCATGTGTCGTTGATAATTTTGAACTGATCCAAGTCGAGATATAGTAATGCGTGCGTATCAGTTTTGCGGGTCGATTTTAAAATTTTGCTAAGCCGGTTCTCGAATTCCTTGCGGTTGAGCAAACCGGTCAGAGAATCGTGCGCTGCTTGATAAGCAAGCTTCTGAGTCAGCTTACGTTGCTCCGTTACGTCGCGGAAAGTTAATACCGTACCAATGATTTCCTTGTCTTTATTCCGGATTGGCGCTACTGCGTAATCGATAATCCATTCCTTTTGATCTCGGCGGATCAGAAGACATTCGTGATGAATATTCCCATTTTCTGCACCATTAAAATGCCCGGCCAATGGATTGATTATCGGTTCCCGTGTGGTTGGATTCAGAATGTTCAATACTTGTGGTAATAATGCGTTTTGTGCCTCCTGATTACTCCAGCCGGTAAAAATTTCGGCAATAGGGTTCAAAAAAGTGATTTTCCCGGCGGCATCTGTTGTAATGACTGCATCTCCGATGCTTGCCAAAGTGACCTGAAATAATTCTTTTTCCTGATGCAGGATATTATTGGCGGTTGTAAGCGCTTCGGTACGTTCTGTAACACGCTGTTCCAGTTCATTTTTTGTTTGGATTAAGCGTTTCAGGAGATCAAAATTATCAAAGCGAAGTTTCAGTGAATCCACCATTGTGCAATACAGCCGGTAAGAGATACTCGACATCGCTCCGGCGAATAGCAGAAACGTCAGCACGATAACCATCTGCGTTTCGGTCTCATGAATCAGGACTTGATAGGAGAACGGCAGCACAACAGGTACGGAAAAAATCAGGAAGGCTCCTTTGTAATACGATAAGGTCGCCATGGCGCCCGCAATCATGCCTCCAAGCAAATATGCCAGGAAGAACTGGTGCGTTTCGCTATCACTCACAAAAAAAATACCGCCTGCAGCGCCCCAAAGTAAGCCCGATAACGCCACTCCGATCATAAACCATCGCCCCCAGCGGACTGAATCAGTCATGAGTGGTTTAATACGGAAGTATGATCGGACTAACAGGAATCTGACCGAAGTCAGCAAATAGATAGCTGCAAGCCAACCGACCAGCCACTCTCTAACAACATAATCCCAGTAGACATACACCAATGCCGTTGCGACGATTAAGGTAACAATTAACGCTTTGGGAGTCTGCTGATAAAGCAGTTTAACTTGTTCGGTTAACAGTGCGAGAGATTGATTCGTTGGAGGCGGTTGGTAATTCACATTATTGTTATTTAGATTAAAGGGCTTGTGATTTGCTTAATACGGAAGAAAATACAAGTTGTTTAGGTTTAAACAAATCGACACGGAAAGAGTTCTTGCTGGCTGAGTATTTCATTAATTGACTATGCATATTGAGTCATTGAAGCTACAGGAACGAGTATACTGCCTGCTTTTGACCTGGCTTGTTATTCTCTTAAGTTGAATGAAAATCAGCTTTATATTTGATGTCAGAAAATTCTTATCCGTTTGCGGAAAATTATACTTAATATCCTTTTTAAGTAAAACTATCTTTAACGCGGAATTCAGCGCTAATCGACCATGCAACTAAAGCAACTTTGCGATATCGTTTACAGTCTGCGGAGATAGGGAGTATCGATCAACCGGGTTTGCAGAGTGTTCACTGTTCATTATTGGAGGTAGATTCATGGATAAAAAAACGCATCTTAATTTCTGGTTCGTCATCGTGGCGTTACTCAGTTTAATGATGATTCAGAGTTTTTATCAACGCTATACTCAGATTGAATCGATACCTTATAGCCGCTTCCAGCATTTGTTAGAGCAAGGGCAAATTGCTGAAATTGCCATTACCGAAAATCAAATCATCGGCACGCTCAAAGAAAAGCATGCCGATGGCTTCAAAGAATTTGTGACCACCCGGGTTGATCCTGAATTTGCCGAGATGCTGGACAAGTATCATGTGGTTTATACCGGCGTGGTGCAAAGCACCTGGTTGCGTGATCTGCTTTCCTGGATTGTGCCGACTGCAATCTTTATCGGCATTTGGTTATTCCTCATTCGCCGGATGGGTAGCGGCATGGGCAGCGGTTTGATGTCGATCGGTAAGAGCCGCGCCAAGGTTTTTGTCGAGAAAGAAACCAAAGTGACATTCGACGATGTTGCCGGTGTCGATGAAGCAAAAGACGAATTGATGGAAATCATCAACTTCCTTAAGAATCCCGCAGATTATGGACGCTTGGGCGGACGGGTGCCGAAGGGTATTTTATTGGTGGGGCCGCCGGGTACGGGTAAAACATTATTGGCGCGCGCTGTCGCCGGCGAGGCAGGCGTGCCGTTCTTTTCCATTTCCGGTTCGGAATTTGTGGAAATGTTTGTCGGTGTCGGTGCCGCCAGGGTGCGTGATTTGTTTGAGCAAGCCCGGCAAATGGCTCCAGCGATCATATTTATCGACGAGCTTGATGCCTTGGGCCGCGCCCGTGGCGCTTACGGAGGATTAGGCGGCGGACATGATGAAAAAGAACAAACGTTGAATCAGTTATTAGCGGAATTGGATGGTTTTGATTCGAGTAGCGGTATTGTTTTGCTGGCAGCGACCAATCGTCCGGAAATTCTGGATCCGGCATTACTGCGGGCGGGGCGGTTTGACCGGCAGGTCTTGGTGGATCGTCCGGATAAAACCGGTCGTGAGCAAATTCTTGCTGTGCATATCAAGAAAGTGAAATTGTATAACGATGTGAAAATCGAACAGATTGCCGCACTGACTCCAGGATTTACCGGTGCGGATCTGGCGAATCTGGTCAACGAGGCGGCGCTGCTCGCGACACGCCGCGCCGCGCCAGCGGTCACGATGGCGGATTTTAATAACGCGATTGAGCGGATTGTCGCCGGCCTTGAAAAGCGCAACCGGTTATTAAATCCCGATGAACGGCGGGTCGTCGCTTTTCACGAATTAGGGCACGCCATGGTTGCTTTGGCTTTGCCCGGTAGCGATGAAGTCCATAAAGTGTCGATCATTCCGCGCGGAGTGGGGGCCTTGGGTTACACCATACAACGCCCGACAGAAGACCGCTATTTAATGACACGCGCGGAATTGTTGAACAAAATGGCAGTGCTGCTGGGGGGCCGCGCAGCCGAGCAGGTTGTGTGTCAGGAAGTTTCGACCGGTGCGGCCGATGATTTGGTGCGAGCAACCGATATCGCTCGTGCAATGGTATTACGCTATGGAATGAGCGAAGCGCTGGGTAACGTAGCCTACGACCGGGAACAATCCGCTTTCCTGCAGCCGAGTTTTCCGTTGCCCCAAGCCCGGAATTATAGCGAGGAAACCGCCAATAAAATCGATATCGCGATACGAGTGCTGGTTGATCAAGCGTTAGAGCGGGCAATCGTCATTCTGCAGAATAATCGGGGTTTGCTTGAGCAGACTGCCGGGGAATTATTGAAAACCGAAACGCTCAATCAACCCGAAATCCTCAAACTAAAACAGGCAATCACAACTAACGCGCAACAACATCGCGCATCCGCTAATCTGACAGAATGATTAACAATCAACCCCGATTTTATTCTTCACCGATCGGCTTTCTCTGAATTTCAGTAGCGGGCAGCGTATCTTTCAAAATCAGGTCAATTTTTTGATTGAGCTCTTCCGCCGTTGCTCCGCTGTTGATAATTTGTTGAAGTGTAACCAGATTGGATGCCATATGCATTTTTTCCTGATTGTGCTGAGCTGCAAAATCATTCTGTAATGCTTTTTTCTTATTGGCCATTTGGTCTCGCGGGCTGCCGGTAAAAAGCGAACGGATGGTTTCGACCAAACGGCTCAGCACCGTATGCGTCAGATCCGCAGAGAAACCGCCCAGCATTGCAAGCAATGGCCTGATGATACCTTTCTCCAAAAAAGGGGTTTCGCTTAAATGCTTGCTGAAATATGCTTCGGAAACCATAATGGCGAGGATGAGACCGGCGATCAATCCCAAAAAGAATTGTATCCAGTAAGAAGCATGGTAGGTCGGATCGAAGGTTCCATTCGCGATATAGGTATTGGCTTTATAAAGCGCGGCAAACGAAGCTCCCAAGCCGGCTGCTGAAAGATAAAACATTAAATTCAGCAATAACTCATATCCATCCTGCACCATGATGTTGCCGCTGTCGTGGCTGACCTCTTCGGTCAACGAAAGACCAATGAACAAAATTAATGAGACGACCGCCGCGATCATCATCTGGCGGATCAGCGATACCGGGCCAAGGAATTTCATAAAGCCGGTGACGCCTTGTTCAATATCCAGTAATAGAATCGTTTTGGGTTTCGCAGGCTCGACAATTTTGGCCAAGGTGCAATGCGCTACCAGCAATTCGCCAATATCCAGGTCGGAACGGACGTTGATTCGATCGTTTAACACTTGATCATCCTGAATCGCGAATGCATCAATGGTCCGTATGACTGTTTCCGGGACCGTTTTGCCGTTAGCCAATGCATACTCCGCCATTGCGCGAGCTTCCCGGTACAATTGATAGCGGATGTTTGTTTGTTTATAAGGATCAAACGATTTCGAATCTTCCATGCACGCTCCTAGCGTTTTGCGGGATTAAGAAAAGAGAATGGCGGTAATCAGGAAAATCCACAGCAATAATACCGGCCAATAAATCAATTTGGGGATAAAATTATCCTTGAATGCCAGTATTGGCAATGGCGGATCATAAGAGAATAATACCGTGTTGACGGTGACCATTAAGATCGTAACATAGGAAATCAGATAAAAATATTCAAGGTACACGATGGTGTTTACAGCCAGTTCATCCCTCAGTTGCACATGCATGATCAATAAAATGAAGAAAAGCGCTGAGCAGGCTGCAATCACGGCGGATACGTTAAAACCGGTGATGGTTAAATTGGTTTCTTGTTTCGATATGGTCAGTACGATTCCATAGAGCATCAGCAATACAACCGCTAAGGGAAATAGATGCGCAATGAACGGGTTTAAGATATTGCGGGAAATTTCAATGTTGAAATAGAGTTCCGGCATCTTGTCGTGACTGGTGAAACGGGTATTGCCGAAATTGCTGTTGTATTTGTTGATGCGGATGTCGAAATATGCGCGTGATAAACTCCATTCCGATAAAACGAAATCTTTCTCGACCCCCGGTAAAGTGCTTGGGTTGAGGCTGTCAAATGCTTTAAAGTCGGGTACGAGAATGATATTTTTGGTAAATTCCTTATGCCATAACCGGATCCAAAGGAATTGCCTGTCAAAAGGATAACCCCGATAATCAAACGTTTCTCTTAAAGTCACTTCGAAATACCAGCCTTTGACGATTTCGTTATTTTCCTCATGGGTATACGCCTCGGTAAGGGCGGTTTGGATAGCTTCAGGAAAAATGACGCCAGGCTCGATGGATTCTTCATAGCTCTTAGGATAGCGTTGCCAGACATAACCCGACACAGCGGTATTGCTGGCATTTAGAAACTCGATCGACTGAATGAACAGGCCGGTAGGCACATAGAAAGGCGGATGCTTGGATTCATTGAGCGCGCTGATCGTATAATCATCCTGAAACTGCTCAACGATCGCCCGGTTGGATAAAGTCAATGAATTGTTTTGTACCGGGGATGCGGCGAAGTATTCATTGATCCAGATAGTGATAATGCCCAGCGTCAGCAATAGGGAGAAAATAAACGCGTGACGCAATAAATGTGTAATCGAGTGTTGATGTTTTATCAGCGCTATCCAACTGTAAATCATTAGCAGTAATATCACCGTCGTGAGGATCCAGTAATGAATATCGGACTTATGGATAACCGGATGATCCGGCTGATTGTAAAACAAATTTTTGTTGCTGAGTTCGGTATTCATGACGGTAAGCACGTACCAGCCGGTTTCACCGATCGGAAATTTGTGCAGCCATGCGGAACGTCCGGTCAGTTCATTGATTCCGGGGGAACCAGTGGAAAAATCAGCCAAGTATGACGGTGAAATGGACTGGTGTAACTCGCTGATTATTTTTTTGGGTCCTTTTAAGCCATGATAAATGATCTGCCCGTTGTTGTTGACTATTATGGCGTAGCCGTTATCACCGACGTCATGATTCTCAATGTGGTGCCTGAACCATTCAATCCCGATATCCAGGAAAACGACGCCTTTCTTTAAATCCTCCGATTGTGCATGTGCACGTAATGGTGTCACATATTTTATAGTGACTTGTTGATAAGCTAAGTCGTAATAGGGCTCAAGCCATCCGCTTCTTCCGGTGGATGCGTGTTGATACCAGTTGCGCGCGTTGGAGTTGCGATCGCCGTATACGGCATTACCCGTATAGTCATAGTGCTGATCGAGGCGATCCAGTTGATAAGTTGTTGCGTTTTTGCGGAGAAACGGTGCGAACAAGCGTAATTGCGGACTGATTTGGTACAAGTCAAATGCGACACCCAGTGCGTAGTAGCCGGCATGGTTAAGGGCGGATTTTTTCAGTGTGAATTCAACTGCTTCTTGATCCAGGGGCATTCCGGCCAGATTTTCCGCTAGCTCATCTGCCGCAAGGATCAATTCTTTCAGATGATCATGAATCGAGTGCGCCATCTTTTCGGTCGTCAAAATGGCTTGTTGCTCGGATAAATACAAAGTATTGCGGGATTTATGCATCAGATCAAAGCTGGACCAGATAAAAAAGCAAAAAACAATCAATGTCCCAACACCCAGCAAGTTTCTCAGCCACGCGCTTGTATCCCGGCTGAAAGGGGAAGCATGAGGCGATTGCTTTAATTCGCTCATTTGCCCACCCGATCGGATCGAACTTCTTGCCATTTGAGCGAATGGTCGAAGCGGGTTAACCAAACGAGATCACTAGCCTGATGATCATTGGAACCAAGGGACAACACGCCGAAGTCTTCCAGGTGGAAGGTGCCTAAAGAGTTCAATGCTGTTTTCAATTGATCACTGGTTATCTCCTCATCGATTTTTTCCAAAGCTTTCACTAAAACTTGTGCAGCAAAATATCCCTCGCGCCAAATAAAATTTGTTGAACCGGTGTTTTCTGTAGAAGCAGTTGCAACAGGCGGTACAACTTGAGTCATATAAATCCGTCCTTGAATGCCTTCAAGCGCATCGGACAGCAGCGAGGCACCCGCGAACGATAAATTATAAAAACGGGTATTGGGAAAAATCCGGTGTGCAAAGCGGATGAATTGGGCAATCGGCTGGTAAGCGCCGACGATGATGATGGCTTCCGGTTCCGGCTGAGCCCTGACGAGGGTTTCTATCGCACTCTGGATAGCTAAGGTATTCCGGGGATAATGTGTTACCAGTAACTGATCGTTTTGGTGAAAGCCGGTTTTTTCCAATGCGGCTTTGGTAATTTCAAATCCCGTTTGTCCGAGAGAATCGTCTTGTAAGAAAAGCGCAATCTGCTTGGGGGAAATGCCTTGATTAATAATATCGCGCACAATGACCTCCATTTCCTGCCGGTAGCTTGCGCGAAAATTAAAAACATAGGGATCGGACGGTGTTTTGCGCAATAGATCGGCGCCGGTAAATGCGCCATAGAAAACCACGCCGCGTGAATTCGCCAGAGGCGCCGAGATTGCAGCAGTCGGAGTGCCGGCGTTACCGACGATTGCGATGACTTTCTGCTGATCGATGAGTTGCAGGGTATTGGTAAGGACGTTATCGGGCTCATAACCGTCGTCAAGCACCGTTAAATTGATCTTGCGCCCCCGGATGCCGCCACGCCGGTTGGTTTCGTCGAAACAAGCCTTCATACCTTGATACATTGCTTGTCCCAGTAATTGATTGGGGCCGCTAAGCGCGGTGCTCATTCCAAGTTCGATAGTTTCCGCTCGCGCCAGGCTAGCTATGATTAATACGGTAATGCCTAAGAAGCAAATTTTCTGCAGGTAGCGTTTAGGCGGCATGATATTATTCAAGAATTATCATAGGATCAGTTATTTAGTGCGGGTCGATGACTGATGAAGGTATTGGGATTGTACGCTTACGATGTGATTACCTTGTAGTTAAAATGTGTTCGCAGCAGATGATATCTGCTTTGATCAATTAGTTAAATGGTTTTATTATAGTCTTTTCACATAGAAATCTATCAAGTTACCTGTTTACAAAGGAAAATATGGGAACAGTCAAACGCAAATTGTTATTGATCACCGCCGTGATGCTGTCAATCCTGCTGATGATTAGCCATGCGCCTGATGAAATTTACCGCAGTGAATATTCTTTATGCATCGCTGATGCCAGCAATGATTGCAGCAAACATAACATGCAATGGCATAACAAAGGTAAGGACGACGAATACATGCTTGGATTTGTCGAAATTAACGATCAAGGTCAAATGCGCGATCGCGCTCAGATGGCGGCGATACTGGATCATTACTACACGGTTGCGGCACAGGATAGTTTGCTCATCACTGTTTATGTGCATGGCTGGCAGCATAATGCATCGCCGGATGATTCCAATGTCGCAAGTTTTTCCGGATACTTACAAAAACTCAGTTTGGTAGAAGCGGATCTGGCTAAACGCCAAAATCGCCCGCCGCGCAAGATCGCCGGCGTTTATGTCGGATGGCGCGGTCAATCGGTTGAAATTCCCGGTCTTAATTTGATTACTTTCTGGGAACGTAAAAGCGCTGCTCTGGATGTCGGTTACTTGGGGATTACCGAATTGTTTCTGAAGCTGGAAGAAATCAGTAATGTCAGAAATAGCTGGAGTCCGCCGATTAAAAGCCGGCTTATCATCATGGGACATAGTTTCGGCGGTCAGGCCGTTTACGGAGCCACTGCGCAAATCCTTGCCAGCCGGTTTATCGATAGCCGTGAACACAAAACCGTTCAAGATGATGCCAAAGGCTTTGGCGATTTGGTTGTTTTATTAAACCCGGCTTTTGAGGCATTGCGTTATTTACCATTGCACGATCTTTCCAATAGCCGTTGCAGTTACTTTGAGAGCCAGCGTCCAAGATTGGCGATATTGACTTCGGAGACCGACTATGCCACTAAGCTGGCTTTCCCAGCCGGACGTTTTATGTCGACCATGTTTGAAGCGTATGGCACCATAGAACGCACTTTTTGCAGCGGAAAACACAAGCGTGAACTTGTTTTGAATGAAGGCGATGCCGATCGAACCACGGTAGGGCATTTCGATCCATTGATCAGTCATGAACTGACGCCGGTATTAGTAGCGGAATCGCTTTCAATCGAAGCATACGACAACATTGATAATATCTGGGGGTTGCAAGCTCCTGGTGCAACGACTGCCTATGGCCGTACCGCATTGAAGCATTTGAATCGCACCGAGCCGAGAAATCCCTATTTGAATATTCGTGTCAGTCCGGAGCTGATTGCGGATCACGGTGATATTTGGCGGGATGAAGTCCAGGAATTCATTCGTTTGCTGGTAGTACTGGCTGCGCATGATGAAGCACTTGACGAAGGCGGTGCGGTTGCCGGAAAAGGGGACTAACCATGTCGCAGATAAGCTAGGATCAGTGGACTCTATAGATAATGCGTGATTACGAGATTACCGCCTCGCAGTTTCGCCTGACGAGCGGCTTCGGCAGCAGCATTCAATAACTCTGAAAATCCCGCTTTAAGATTCTGGCGTAGTTCGGCAACGCCGAAACTGGCGGAAACATTGAGCCCCGCCGGTTGTTGTTTCTCAATAAAGCTGCGTATTTTCTCCGCGATAATCAAGGCATTCGCGATATCACAATACGACAGGATCAGAACGAATTCGTCTTCGCCATAGCGTGCCGCAATGTCTTCCTTGCGAATCGATTGCAGGATTGTCGTGGCCATTGCCTTGAGCACGCTATCGCCGTGTGCATGACCGTGAAACTCGTTGATCGATCCGAATTTATCGATATCGACCACGATCAGACTGAACGCGATGCCATGCCGAGTGGCTTCGCTAAGCCTGGATGGCGCAGTTTCAAGCAGATAAGTACGGTTATACAGACCGGTCAGCTGGTCTTTTAACGCCAATTCCTGCATTTGCTGTTGCTGCGCGGTTGTTTTATCAACCAGCTTCTTGCTGGTAATCAGATTGTTGGCGCGTGTTAACAATTCTTCATGGATAACAGGCTTGCTGACATAATCGTTAACGCCGCACCGCAGTAATTCAACTTTGCTGGCCGCATCATTGAGCACAGAAAATACCAGCAGCGGCACATATTTTTTGTCGTTATCCAGGTTGCGAATCGCTTTGATAATGCTGTGCCCGTTCAGCTTGCCTTTGAGCAATATATCGGTCAGCACCAGATCGTAAGCGTTGTCCTGGAAAGCTTGCAATCCCTCTTCGCCGCTGGTGAAGTGATCCACAACATAGCCGCAGTCGGTCAGAAATTGGGTTGTTGAGTTTGCCGCCGAGAAATTGTCTTCAAGATACAGAATGCGGCCACTCATGGTTTTTTTGTATTTCTTTCGTGAGAATTCGGCGGTGTAGCTGGTAATTTTATCCAATTCATGCTTGGCGAATATTTCTGTGACACCGGCTGAATATGCCTCATCCAGAAGTTTTTTGTCTTCATTGGCGGTAATCATGACCAGTGGTATTTGCCGGGTTCTGGAATCAGCGCGCATTTGTGACGAGAACATAGCGCCATCCATATCTTGCAAATGAGTCGCAATAAAAACCAAATCAAACGGTTGTTGCTTAAGCAGTGTCAGTGCTTCGTTGCCGGTTGAAACCTGTTTGGTTCCGAGTCCCCCTGATTCGATCGCCGAAGATAGAAGTTTCTGATAGGTCCTTGAAGGCTCAACAATCAATCCTTCCATATTCTAACGCTCCTTTTTCCTGAATGAGGGGTATAAATGTCAATAGCAAAGCGGAGTGTTATAGCGACATCACTTTCTTTTTTTTTAGAAAATTCTGAGAAATTCGGTGCGCGCCAATTGCTGCGCAATCGCGCAACGGCGCGCAGTCATTGCAAGGAAGGTCCGGTCATGTTTGATCGGATCTTACTATTATCAACGAGTTACCGGTTTGTTAGCCGGCGTGGGCGTGGAATGCTTGGGCAGAACTTCGGATGGTGGCGGGATTATTTCAGCAGCAGGAGCAACTGGTGTGCCATTTGCTTTGGCAGCCTCCGGCTGAATGATTGTTGCGGTTGTACTGGGATTCGCTTCGACTGGCTGCCCGGTGGCAGAAACAGTATTTTTCGTGAAGATTTGTGCCAATTGATCAAAAGCGCCGTGATGCCACAGCAGCACAATAACTGTCAGCAACGCCAAAACGAAGAGATACAGCTTCCAGGGACGCTGTTTTTCTGCATAAGGATCAGACAAGGAGCGTTGTGCGCCGGGCGGCAAAGTAGCAAGTTTGGTTAATGAGGCGCCGAACGGAATATTGATAATGGCACGAGTGTTGACCGCCCAACCGCTACCGTCGAGCAGTGGCGCCAGGTTGCGTTTGCGCAATTTCAGATACGCCAACAGCATCGACGGACCGGAGATCGCCAGAATGATTCCCAGGATAGCCAGCGGCATTTGCCACCAAGTCAGGCTGATGAAACCTGTGACAATTGATGCTATGGCAGTACCGATTGCGCCGATGGCCAATCCGATGGCGGCGAAAATCCCGGCAAACTTGCCGACATCGAACGGTGCCGCTGATGGTGGTTTACTGGGATCGGCAGCTTGTGCGGTACCGCTGATACCGACAGCAGCTTGGTCTTGCACTGCCTTTTCACGAGCGCTGGCGAATTTCTCCAGTTGTTCCCCGATCATTTTACCGATGCGCTTGAATGGATACCAAAATGATTGCCGTACACTGATCGGGTGTTCAATGATTTTAACGATGGTGGCATCCCAATCCTGGTTGTTGCGATCATAAAAAATACCGTTGCGCCCGATCATCAGGTTATCCGCGTCGCCATCGGTGAAGGCCGCGACGATATTGATTTTCTCGTTACCACCTTTACGCTGGCATTCGCAATAAGCCAGATAGATACCGCTAAGATTCGCCATGCTGCTGTGCTTGTTGATGTCGCTGACGCGCAGGCAAAAGTCGCAGGTACGACCGTCGAGATACAATGATCCAGCCTGGAAGATGGCTTTATATTGGGCGGTATAGAAGTCCCGGAACGATACGAAATTATTCAGCAGCCGGAATAAATCGCGATGTAAACGGATCAATTTCTCGACCGAGTAAATCGCATCGAGTGTGCTGGTTAGCGATTTGTCCTGCTCGATCAATTGTAAGAGTTTCTGCTGGTAACCGCCCCCGAGGATTTCACGTACGCGTTTGATGCCGAGTGATTCGACCAGCACACCTTGTTTCGTTTCCAGCCAGGATTGGTGCGCGGAAAATAGCTCACATAATTGCCGCCATTGCTTGTGGCTGAGCGTGGTTTGGTTTCCAAGCACCGGTTCAACAATAATTGTCTTGAATTCCGTGATGGCATCGAACCAGGCCGGGTTAATGCCGCTCTCAAGCGGCAGCGGTTTGTTCGCGGCGATGGTGGCCAGCGGCAATGCTGCAATGTGTCCGGAATGAGCCGATAAGTCGACTTTTGTCAACGTCTGATATTCGGTCAATGCCGGATTAAGCGATTCAGCGGCACGCTGATCATATTGAGCGATTTGGCAGCGGGTAAAATAATCGTCGATTTTTGCGTGCAAGCGATCCAATAGTTTTTTGGCGGCTTCGGTGGATTCACCTAATGGCAGGATGGCTTGCGCATTCTTTTCCGCAATTTGCCACCAGCCGGAATAAGCGCGCGCTTCGGTAAAAAATTGTTCGATCTTTTGCTCGGAGATGCCTGGCTGGCCGGAGCGATCCAACTCCGAACCGGTGCATTGCATGATTTCTCCAATGACTTGTTGAACATCAGCTTTATCGGCGGAGTTTGCAGGAATGATACCGTCGCCGTTAAATTGCGTACTGGCGTAAATTTTGCTGAGATCGGCGGTGTCTTCAATAGAAATAACCAATTCGCCGCTTTTTCCGATGTTTTGCAAAATGTGCCGGGCTGATGCCAATACGATGGCACCTTCGTTTGTACCGTCATTGATTGCATCCAGCGGCAAGACCGCGTGACCATAAAGTAAATCTTCCGGATTTTTCAGCAAGGCAACCGCCCAGTTCGTGGCCGCGATAATCTCCGGTACGCGGATATGGCCATCACCATCAGTATCAATGAGTTGCAATGTTCTGGCATCAAATTCGAGATTGTCGACCGGACAACTCAATGCCGCCCAAAGTTTGGGATCCAATTCGCCAAGCGCTTTCAAATCGGCGGCGGTGTCCAGCCGTACTTGATCAAAACCGCCGGAGCGGAAGAAACGCCATTTATGGGAAAAATTCATGATCGATTGTGGTTATTGGGTTGATTGAAAATGAGAACCGATGGTGATTGCCGCTCGCGCATCAGAGGCAGCCTGAAATAGAAATTGCCAGTGCGCTGTGAATTTCCGCTCCGCCGGGACATATTGATCTTCTTGAATACGTACTTTCGCCAATATTATAAAAACCACCGGAATTGTAAGAAAAATAATCGGTACGAATGCTGGCAGGCTTCCGCAGTAGTGAAACGCGGTTGCGATTGTCAGTTAGAATTTCGCGCCTGTTCCAATCAATTCGCCTGAGGTAATTTTGTATGAAAAACTTTCGGGATCCAGGCTATCTAAAGAATGACCGTCGATCTCGGCATGGGGGTACATAAAAAAAGGTATTTTTCCGGCATTCGGAGGACTTAAAGTCAAATCGTCGGCATGGTTATACGTTAGCCAGTTCATTTCCCAACTACCAAAGAATTGCTCTTTTAATCGTGCGATCCTCGGATCATCCAACGCGATAGCTTCCAATTTTGAAACTTGTAAAATATCGGCTGGATTAACCGGCACCCAGCCTCGGCCTGCTAAGAAAAACTCAGCGCGGCAATGCTGCGAGTTACTGATGTCGCCATATTCACCGATACTGGGATGTAATTTGGATTCGCTGATGCGGATCCCGTACTGGTTGCGAGCAGGAATATTGGCAGCTTTTGCCAGTGCGACGAATAACGAATTGATATCCACGCATTTCCCGCTCAATTCATTTTTTTCCAGCATGGATTTGACATTGCCTTGGCCGCGGCCACGCGTGTTTTCATCATATTGCGCATTATTGATTACCCAATCGTAAATAGCTCTTGCTTGCTCCAAGGGGGTATCGGCTTTTTTATCCCGGATGATGGCATGAACAGTTTCTCGCACAATGCCATTGGTCGGTTTCAAATGCGTCGGATTGATATAATTCCTGATACTGGCAGGCAAAGCGGTATGTTTACTGGCATGATAATAAGCCGGATCAATGGCGTGATGCGATGTTTTTACGATGCAACTGACGGTGATATGGCGTTGATCACTCTTTGGTTTGCCATGCCATTCGGCTTTAAAAACAGGAAAACGGCCTGTGCCCAGTGTTGTAAAGGTTGCTTTGGTGGCATTACCATGCCAATTGCTGCCTTGTGTAAATTGGAAAACGGATTCATTGGTATCGGGCAGCGGTAGCCATAAGTGCGCGGATTTTCCCTTGGCAGGCAGATCAACCTGATAGGTTAGCCGATAGCTGGTCCAATTACTGTAATCCGAAGAAAGAAGCTGTGAAGCCATTGAAGTTGAAACCGGGAGATACAGTGCGCTTGATCCAATGAGTTTAATAAAATCCCTGCGTTTCATGACTTCCTTCAAATGTAATGGAGTTTTAAAATGCCGTTGATTCTATCCGATCAATTTTTAATGTCAATGTAATACAAATTCTTACCTCTTATGACTCGTAATTCCGTCCATTTTTTACCCGCTATTGAAATTGAAACTGGCCTCACACAACCGGATCATGCGGTTATTTGGCTGCACGGCTTGGGTGCCGACGGCAATGATTTTGTGCCGGTTGTCAGAGAATTGGAGCTACCGCCAGAAGTGTCGATTCGCTTTGTTTTTCCGCATGCGCCGGAGCGGCCTGTCAGTATCAATAACGGCTATGTCATGCGGGCTTGGTATGATATCTATCAAGCTGCAATTGACCGGCAGCAAGATGAAGCGGGAATTCGTGCTTCACAGAAAGCTATTGATCAACTGATTCAACGGGAAGTGGACCGTGGGATATCTTCGAAAAATATTTTTCTGGCCGGATTCTCCCAAGGAGGGGCAATGGCTTTGCAAGCCGGATTGCGGCAGACTCTTCCATTGGCCGGCATTATTGCCTTATCTTGTTATCTGCCCCTCGCTGAAATGCTTGATTCAGAAGCAAGCGTTGCTAACGCTTCAATTCCGATATTGATGATGCATGGCACCCATGACTCTGTCGTGCCGCTAGCGCTCGCCATTTCTTCCAGGGAGAAATTGTTATCCGCAAAATACCCACTGCAATGGTATGAATATCCGATGGCCCACTCGGTATGTACCGAACAAATTACCGATATCAGCCGCTGGTTGCGGCGCAAATTGGATCCGCAGATTAAGTAAAAGGGGATTGCAGTGGATAAACTGCCTAGAATTTAAGGAAACGCTGATTAATTGACTACACGAGCAAATCACTTCGTTGCGCGGTACTCGCTCCCTTGCCTATCTTGTTGATATGTCTCGGTTGCTGTGTTCCGTGCGCCTCGTGCTTCATCTCGTTCGCCGAATTAATCAGCGTTTCCTTAATAAGCATTATCTTTTTTGAAGACGACGAGGACGGTTTTGAAGATGATCCAGAGGTCGAGCCAGATGGACCAGTTTTTGAGGTAGTAGAGGTCGTGTTCGATGCGTGCTTTCATTTTTTCGAGGGTTTCGGTTTCGCCGCGCCAGCCGTTGACTTGCGCCCATCCGGTGATACCGGGTTTGGCTTTGTGGCGTAGCATGTAGCCTTTGATGAGTTTGCGATAGAGCTCGTTATGCGCGACGGCATGGGGGCGGGGGCCGACGATGCTCATTTTGCCTTCGAGCACATTGAAGAATTGCGGCAATTCGTCCAATGAAGTACGCCGCAGGAAGCCACCGATTCTGGTGAGCCGCTGGTCGTTTTGTTTGGCTTGCTGGATATTGGCGCCGTCTTCGGTGACGGTCATGGAGCGGAATTTATAGACGATAATCTCTTCGCCGTTTAAACCATAACGCCGTTGCTTGAAGATAACCGGACCGGGAGAAGTTAACTTTACCGCTAACGCAATGCACAGCATGATCGGGGATATCAGCAAGATAATCAGCAGCGCCAGCACAAAATCGCTGGTATTTTTGACCACGCCGTCGATACCGGTGAACGGTGATTCGTTCATGGCGACCACCGGAAGATCGCCGACGTATTCGAAGCGCGCCTGCATCAAATCGAAAATATAAATATCCGGCAGGAAATAGATCGACGTGGTGGTATCCGGCAGTTCATCCATCAGTTTTTGAATGCGCGGTTGCGATGCCATCGGCAGGCTGATAAAAACCATTTCGATATTATGTTTCTGGACGTACGGCACGACATCGGTCAAACCGCCTAACCGCGAACCAAAACTGCCGGAGCGGGTAACCGCTGCAGTCAATTGCAAACCGGCTTGCTCATCGGTATGGGATCCTGCAATACCGGCGATCCGCGAGCTGCTGCGTTCATCAAAGAAACCTTGATAGCTGATCAGCAAGAAGGGCAGATCGGCGATGTGCTTGATGAATTGCAGACTGGTTTCGTTGGCGCCGATGACGACGGCCGAGCGTAATTCGCCTTTGTCATAGAGATTGGTGACGATGCTGCGCACGGTGATATGACTTGCGATCAACATCAACGGCGTGACAATGAACCAAGTCAATAACACCTGATTGGAGAACTGGTTGTGAAATTTGGTGGCATAACCGAGAAATATCAGAATGGCGACAATCAACAGCCAACCCATGATGGTATCGCGTACATATGCCAGCAGCCGTCCCTTGCGCCAATTGCGATAAATCAGAATACGCTCGTAAATGTAGGTGGAAACAAAAAAGGTGATGATGACCAGCACCAGATAGTAGCTGGTGAAGTCTTCGTGATATATCCAGGTGGTCAGTATCAGCATGCTCCAAATGATAAAAGGGTCGAGCAAATGCTTGAAAAAAGCGACGATGGGTAAATCGTTGACTGTCATGGTCTTCCGTAAGTGTATTGCAGGCCGAGGGTGGCGCCATTGGCGTTAAATCCGCCCAAAGCATTGTCTGTCTTCAGATCATTATGATAAGCCGTAGCGGTGAGTTGCAATCCGCGATAAGGCACGTAGATGAGCCGCATGGTTGCATTGCGGATGGTATTGTCGGTACCTACGGGCAATAAGCTATCGGTAAGCAGCACGAAGCTATTGAATTTCCGCGTTTCATAGGAAAAATCCCCCTCCAGCCTTACTTTTCGCGAGATATTCCAGGAAGGTGAAACACTGACGCCGGTATTAAGGCCAAAACTGGCGGTTAGCACTTGCATCGCTGAAGTTTCGCGCCAGCCGTTGATAGTCAGGCCAATTTTTTCGGTCGGCTGCCATTGATAAGCCAAGCGGGCGTTAAACCCGCTGAAATCGCGCTCCGGGAAGCTGGCGTTGGTTCGTTCGACCCACCCGCCGCGCCAGTTAAAATTGGACTTTCCCGTGACCGCCCAGACCGCCCGGCTCATCACCTCTTTTTGATCGTAGCTGTTGTCTCTGGCGGAACCATCCGGCGCTCTTACCAATACCGGAAAATCGCCGATGATATAACGAAAGTCGACACCGAAAGTATTCTGGTGCGCGGTGATGTAATCAATCCCGCCTTCGAATCGATCCTCAATCCGGTTAAGAAAACGGAATATGCCGTTAGAACCGCCCGTATCCAGCTCATAGCGCAAATAATCGCCGGTCAGGCGCCAGCTCGGATGAAAGCGCCACGCGCCATTGAAAAACGCGGTTTGCTCGGTACGGATATTTTTTAACCCCGGTTGAAACAAGAACGGCGCTAACGATTGCACATAACTGGCCCCCATATTGCCTTCCAGCCGGTTGCCGAGAAACCAGTTCCAATTGCCGTTGAAGCTTTTCAGATCATTGTTGATTTGACTGAATCGTTCATAGCGCGTATGGGTAAAATTCGCATTGGCGCTCAAGCGCTGCCGGCTGATTTGCTTTTCCAGCATTACACCGCCGGTGAGGCGGTGGGAAATATCGAAAAGATTCGTTGTGCCAAGCAATGGCAGGGGGTCGGCTTTGTCGCGGATGCGCAACATGTTGTCGTCAGCAGTGAAGGTGTAGTTGCCATAAGGCTTCACGACACGGCCGATCACCGAAGCAAGCGCCATCGGGCTGGAAAACAGCACAATCCATGAAAATAGCAGGCACAAAAAGAGCCGCGCAACGCGAACCGGGTTGCGCTTAAAATACCGTTGCATGTAGTTGGATTTGGCTTCTATGAATGAGTACCTCATTGACTTGATCTCGGATCTTCCCGTCATCGGATATCAGTGATTCCTGGCAGAGCATACCGCTTTTGCACGATATGTTCTTATAAACTATTTGATACCAACACTTTTTGCAAATCTAATTCTTCCCTTTCGTCTTACTTACAACAGTTTGACGGTATTTTGATAATCACGGTTTGTCAGCATAGATTTGCTGGGTGGAATGCTATATTCGAATGTATCTATCAGTGCAGCAGATGTTACGGCATAAGGATTGAAATCTAAATCTGCAATAGGTAGGTATATCGTGCGGTATTTGTCTGATGCAATGGGTTTGCTTTTCGATAGCAATGATTCTTTTGAATATCGAATTGATCAATTGCATAATTGAATCATAGGCTGAATGCGTTTTCAAATAACAATTGGTTTGATGAAAGGAGAAACCGATGAAATTCACTTCGCTCACTCAGCGTTTTGCTGTCTGGTTTACATTAGTTTCTCTATTGCCCATCTTACTGATCGGCAACAGTTTATTACACACATTCGAGGCTGAAATCAAGAAAACTGCTATCGGCAATGTTTCGGCCATTGCCGATAAAAAGGTCGAGCAGATTGACAGTTACTTGCAAGAGCGATTGCTTGATGCCAGCTTACTTCGGGATGCGAGTACCACCTATGAAGCGATGATTAAGTTTTCAAGAATATTCCATGAAAGCGGAGTCGATTCGGATGAATACCTGCAATTAGATGCTAGCTATCGTCAAAACTTCCGCCGCTTTGTTCAAGAAGCCAAATATTACGACTTATTTTTAATTTCATTAAAAGGCGATATTGTTTATTCAGATGCGCATGAATCTGATTTTGCAACGAATTTATTTACAGGCCCTTATCGTAATACCGGTCTCGCAACAGTGGCGCGTCAAGCGCTGGAAAATTTAAACAGCAGCATTTCCGATTTTGAATACTATGAACCGTCACGAGGAGCGATAGCCGCTTTTGTAGGAACGCCGATCATTGTGTCCGGGGAATTAAAGGGCGTGCTGGCATTACAAATCTACAGCGAGCGGGTATTTGCGGTCATTGCAAATAACGTGGGGTTGAGCAGCAGCGGCGAAACGCTTGTTGCCCGTAGGGAAGACAAACATACAGCGCTCATAATGGCTCCGCTGAAATATGATGCAACTGCAGCATTGAAACGCACCGTTCCACTCAATGATTTACCGTCATCAGCAGCCATACAACATGCATTGGACGGTGATTCCGGCGGTGCAATTACTGTGGATTATCGCGGCAAAGAAGTTGTTGCGGCATGGCGCTACTTGCCGAGAATGAAATGGGGAATTGTTGTTCATATCGATGTCGATGAAGCATTTGCTTCCGTTTATTCGGTTCATTTCATGGGGTTGATGCTGTTAGCCATTACATTGTTAGCGGCACTGTTTGGAGCGGTGTTGTTTAACCGCCGGGTTGTAAACCCCCTCAAGCATTTGAATCAAAGTGCTTTGGACATTTCAGCAGGCAATTTTCATCAACGGGTGACTGTTGAAGGCTGGGATGAGATGCGGCAATTGGGCGAAACCTTCAATGTCATGGTGGAACGTTTAAACGCCAGTAATCTGGAGCGTGACAAAGCGGAAGATAATTTGCTGCAACTGAATCAGGAATTGGAACAACGCGTAACCACCCGGACTGCTGATTTGCAGCGCGTCAATACGGCATTGGCGATCAAGGAAGAGGAAATGCGCTCTGTGGTTGAGCATATGGTCGACTGTGTAGTGACCACTGACGAACGAGGCACGATTCTTTCAGCAAACCCGGTGATGGAAAAATTGTTCGGTTACAGTCACGACGAAATGATCGGGCAAAATATTGCGATCATTATGCCTGAGCCTGAACGGAGTCAGCACGAAAGCTACATGGAAAATTATTGCAAAACCGGACATGGCCAGGAGTATGTCGGCCGTCCGTATCTTTCAGGTTCTCATGGTATCGGATTGGGGCGAGAGGTAGTAGGCGTCAATAAAGACGGGGAGCGGCTGGAACTTTATCTGGCGGTTAGTGAATACTTCGTTTCCGGAAAAAGGCATTTTACTGGTGTGATGCGGGACATTCGCGAGCATGTCCGCATCATGCAAGACTTGAGGCAGGCTCAGATTGATGCCGATCAAGCCAATAAAGCCAAGTCGGCATTTTTGGCCGCCATGAGCCATGAAATAAGAACGCCCATGAACGGCGTAATCGGCATGATTGACGTGCTGCGGCAAACCAGTCTCAGCGGTTATCAAATGGAAATGGCCAATTTGATCAGGGATTCCGCTTACGCTTTACTGGCTATCATTGAAGATATTCTGGATTTTTCCAAAATTGAAGCCGGCAAACTGGAAATCGAGAAAATTCCGATGTCGATCGCCAGTATTGTTGAGAATGCTTGCGGCATGCTAGCGCATTTGGCGCTTAATAAGAAAGTCGAATTAACCTTGTTCATTGACCCCGCGATTCCGGAAAATGTGCTGGGTGATCCCCTGAGGTTACGTCAGGTACTGGTTAATATTATCAATAATGCAATAAAATTTTCCAGCAAGCAGGAGAAACAAGGCAAAGTTTCAGTGCGGGTTCTATTGACCGAATCCGATTCAGAGAAAATTGTGGTGACGTTTCAAATATCCGATAACGGGATCGGTATGGATAAAGTGACCCAGGAAAAGTTGTTTAAATCTTTTTCCCAGGGAGATCCATCGACAACACGGCGATTTGGCGGAACCGGTCTCGGTTTGGCGATTTCCCATCATCTTGCCGAATTGATGGATGCCGAGATTTCCGTGCAAAGTGAACCGCAGCATGGTTCCGCTTTTATCATTCAGATGCCTTTTATTCCTTTGCCGGATAAAACGAGCGCCATACCGACCATTGAAGATCTCGCGGGTTTGAATTGCCTGATTCTGGGAGATAACGAAGGATTAAGTAATGATTTAGCAGTTTATTTGCAAAGCGCGGGCGCGGAAGTTGTGCAATTGACTGACTTTTCGCAATTGCATCAGTTAATACAACATTTAACGCCAGGGCTTTGGCTGGTTGTGATCGATGCAGGGCAGCAGGGACCATCGATTGGCGAACTTCGAGCCGCATTCAATGAATGCTCGGAGCGGATTAAAACAGAGGCGCGAGGTACTGCGGATAAATCGGCAGCGTTTATTGAACCCCGGTTCGTGGTAATCAAACGCGGCCGCCGCAGGCAAGCGCGGATTGAAGATATCGATATTATTACGTTGGACGGCGATGTGATGTACCGCCAATCGTTGCTGAGAGCAATGGCCATTGCTGCTGGCAGGATTGATGCGCGCGAGGAAAAAACACCAATCATTGATTCCTTCAAGCATAGGCCAATTGCGATGTCACGTGAAGAAGCGCTGCGGCAAGGCAAATTAATATTGGTTGCGGAAGACAATGAAATCAATCAAAAGGTTATCCGGCAACAACTCAATCTGCTCGGGTATGCGGCTGATATTGCAAACGATGGTGTGGAAGCGCTGAAGCGCTTGCAACAATGTAATTACGGATTGCTGCTGACCGATCTGCATATGCCGGAAATGGACGGAATCGATTTGACGAAAACGATTCGAGCAGCGGAAACCGGTCAAAAACATTTGCCGATTGTTGCATTAACCGCCAATGCATTGAAAGGGGAGAAGGAACATTGTTTGAGTGTTGGCATGGATGATTATTTGAGTAAGCCGGTGCAGCTAGATGAATTGCGTGAATTATTGGAAAAACATTTGCCGCTTTCCAACCCCGAGTCAAAAATGTTGATAAGCGGCGGACTGACTGAATCCACCGATGATGTTAAAGTAACCACGGCTGTGGTGGATTCCGGCGTATTAAGAAAACTGATCGGCGATGATCCGGCGGCGATTAAGGAATTACTTTTGGAGTTTCGTAGCGACGCCGGGAAAATTGCAGTAGAAATGCTTGCCGCCTACCAAGCGGGGCAATTCGCAACAGTCGGATCGTTGGCGCATAAACTCAAATCCTCATCGCGTTCGGTCGGTGCGTTAGCACTGGGTAATGTATGCGCTGAAATTGAACAGGCCGGCAAAAATAATGACGCAAAAGCACTCGCGGAATTGATGCCGCGGTTCAATACCGAAATGGCTGTGGTTAGAACTTATTTGGAGCGGGATGGAGATGGGTTAGTGATGGATAAATCACCCGGTTAATTTTCATCGTTAACCGGCTGTTTTCGGATACTTTCCGGTTGCTGGGGTAATTATTTGCCGTGTTTCCTCCAAATTAATAAAAAGAGGGCATGGACATTCCCATCCAAAGCATCATGAGAACAATCATCGTAATACCAATCCCGATAGTTCCAATAATCATTCCGATCAAAATCGTTACGCCGTCTCGATTAAGAAGCCCCAAAGACATCACCAAAATTCCCCAGCCGGGCGGAAAATTTGTCAAGGGGATAGGAAGCGCGATGGATACGGTAAAAACAAAAGCAAAAATTCCGATGATCCGTTCCCACGTATGGACACTGATGTAGGTCATCCGAGGCTGCATTCTGTGCTCAATTTTTTTCAACCAAGGGCTTGCTTTGGTAACGATTTTTTCCAGACTCTCTCTCTTAATAACTTTTTTCTCCATCCAAGCCGGAAGCCATGGAGCCCGCATACCTAAAATCATTTGTACCGAGAAAATGAATAATGGAATTGAAAAAAGGGTCGTGTAGCCTGGCGGGACCGGGATCGGTATGCAAAGCGGTAACGCTCCGATCGCCATCAGAATGCCAAAACCTCGTTCATGCAGCGCATTCTTGATCTCTCCGACGGTCATGGCTTCTTTTTTATTTTCAACGACAACAATGGCCAGAAAATCGGAAGTAGGGCGCTCTTTAGTTGTCATCGTCAATTCCTCTGTTTGTTTCTGCACAAGTGGTTAAGAATGGATTATTCATAGCGGAGCGCATCCACCGGTTTTAACGAAGATGCTTTCCTCGCCGGATAGAATCCAAAAAAAATCCCGACCGCGGAAGAAAATAAGAAAGCCAAGCCGATCATCCCGAGAGTGATCACAATCAACATATCCGCGAACCGGCTGACAACCCATGCCCCAGCGATTCCTAGCAACAATCCGATGCTACCTCCCAGGACGCAAATCATGATCGCTTCCAGTAAAAACTGTGCCAGGATAGCGCGTTGATTGGCGCCCAAAGCCATTCGGATGCCGATTTCCCGGGTACGTTCAGTGACCGATACCAGCATGATGTTCATGATGCCGATACCGCCGACCATTAAAGAGACCGAAGCAATGGCTCCCAGCACAATGGACATAATTTTTGCGGCGTCCGTCGCAACATCGGCAATCGCCGTCAAGTTGCGTACGGTAAAATCGTTTTCCTTACCCGCTTGAATCCGGTGACGCTGGCGCAGTAACTGGGTGATTTCTATTTCCGCGATATCCATATCCTCGGCGGATTTTCCTTGCACCAGCATATAACGGATAGAACCTGGAAACTGATTGCCAGTGATTTGTCTTTCGCTGGTGGTAATCGGGATAAAGACGTTATCATCTTGATCGCGCCCGGTCAGGCTTTGCCCTTTGGCCATCAGCACACCGACAACTTGAAAGGGCCGGTTGGTGATCCGGATCGTTTTGCCGACCGGATCTTCATCGCCGAATAGATTCTTCGAGGTGATCGAACCCAACACCGCAACACGTGCGGCAGAGCGTAAATCGGATTCGGTAAATGCGGTACCGGATTCCATTTTCCAGTTTCCGACCACGAAATAATCCGGCGTGGTTCCAGTGATGATGGTGCTCCAGTTTTTGGAAGCATAATTGAGCTGAACTGTTCCGGTTGTAACCGGCGAGGTTGCCGCAATCGATGCCAAATCCGCGATGGCATAAGCATCATTGATGGTCAGTGTTCTTACGCTGCCGCTACCGAAACTGAAGCCGCCGGATGACGTGGCCCCCGGCACCACGAGGAATAAGTTGCTGCCCATTGCCGCAATGGTTTCATTGATTTTCGCGCGCGCCCCTTGTCCGATAGACAACATCAGCACCACCGCAGCAACACCGATAATCATGCCCAGCATCGTGAGCCCGGTTCGCAAACGATTTTGCCGCAAGGCGCGGAATGCTTCGCCAAGTATTGTGATTAAGTTCATTGAATCCGTTCCATTTGTAACAATGACATGTTATGACCAAACCCAATGGAATCAAACAGAACCAGACTTAGCGATCGCTGATGATGGTGTTTTTGTCGTCATAAATGACACACCCGTCTTTTAGACGGATTAAACGTCTGGCATATGATGCGATGTCATCTTCATGCGTTACCAATACGATGGTTATACCTTGATCGCGATTGAGCTGCTCAAACAATTGCATAATCTCCTTGCTGGTTTGCGTATCCAGATTGCCGGTTGGTTCATCGGCGAGAATGAGCGGGGGGTGATTGACTAAAGCGCGGCTGATCGCGACGCGTTGTTGTTGCCCGCCTGATAATTGATTCGGTTGATGCATGGCAAATTTTTCCAGACCGGTGCTACGTAACAGCGTAAGTGCTTGCTGGCGGCTTTTAGACCGGCTGATTCCGGCATACAGCAATGGAACGGCAACATTATCCAAAGCTGTCATGCGTTTTAGAAGATTAAATCCCTGAAATACGAAACCAATACTTTGATTGCGGATGCGTGCCAGCTCATTTTCAGACAATGTCGAGATATTTTTGCCGGACAACCAGTAAGATCCGCTGGTTGGAATATCCAGACAGCCCAGGATATTCATTAATGTGGATTTTCCAGACCCCGAATGTCCCATAATGGCAACAAACTCGCCTTGATTCACGGTGATGTTGATGTCAAACAGAACCTGACTAATAATGGTTTTGCCGTCGGCGCCTTGTAAGCTATAGCTTTTGCACAAATTCTCAATTCGTATGATGGCTGTGTCAGCGTTATTGTTTTGAGCCAACATCGTTAGAAAAACCTTAACCGGAACTTACTCTCGGATTCCTTCTTGTCAACCGCTTCGCTGATAATGATGGGATCACCGGGATTAATTTCACCACTGATGATTTCCGTATGATTTCCATCGGAAATCCCGGTCACAACATTTACCAGTGAAGGCTTGTTTTCCTTAAGGATATAAAGTGTGGAGGACGCGGTTTTGAGCGAGGCTTTGCCGGAATCACTCAACTGGCTGACTTTCGGTTGAAATCGCAATGCAGCATTGGGTACGCGGAGCACGTCATTTTTTTGCGCCACGACAAAGTAAATGTTGGCGGTCATGCCGGGTAATAACTTTTCATCTTCATTATCAACGATCGCTACCACATTATAGGTCACAACATTTTCCTGGATGGTCGGATTCAACCGGACCTGCTTAACAGTACCGGTAAATTGGAGATTCTGGAAAGCATCGACAGAAAAATTGATCGACTGTCCGATATGCAATAAGCCGATATCCGCTTCTGCAACGCTGATGTTGATTTGCATCTGCCGCAAATCTTTGGCGATTTTGAACAAAGTCGGTGTCTGAAAATTGGCCGCGACGGTTTGCCCGATATCGACATCACGTGCAATGACAACCCCGGAAATTGGAGAGCGGATGATGCTGTAGTCAAGATTGGTTTGGTCGCGATCCACTTGCGCCTTCGTGACTGCCGTTTGCGCTCGTGCCGCTGCGGTTTCTTGCTCAACGATTTCCAGCGCTTCCGGTGAGATGAATCCTTGTTGCTGTAACAAACGATGGCGTTTCAATTTGTTTTCCGCAATTTTTAAGGCTGTTTGCGCGTTCAGGTGGTTAGCCCGGGATTGTTGTAATTGCGCGCGTAACAGCGCCGGATCGAGTTCGGCTAACACCTGACCGGTTTCGATACGGTCATTATAGTCGGCATATAATCTGGCCACGGTTCCTGATATCTGGGTGCCGACATTGACTAAAATGAGCGGCGTTAACGTGCCATTGGCGGAGATCGTTTGAATAATATCACCGCGTTCGGCACTTCTGGTTTTATAAGGGTTAGTATCGGATTCTTTCTGATCAGTACCGTACCAATAAGCAATAATGGCAATCATCAGTACGAATATCAGAGCTGTCTGTTTGCCATTCTGAGTAAGCATCTGGAAATATCTTTTTATGGTGAGTTGGCGCTTGTACCGGTTACATTCACGTAAGCCAGGAAAAATTGTAGGCGAAGCGTATTTTAAACTTTATTGAGTGAGAGCAGTACCGAAATATGCCCGCCGATACCCGGTATGACGCTCTAGTATGGGATTGGTTTTCAGATGATGCTATCAGGCTCGAGAAAACCTGAACGCCCGGTTTTATTGAAGGCTTGGGAAAAGCAATCACCAGCAAGAAACTGGTGATTGCTTGGCGGGACTAAGGTTGCAGTTTTTTCATCATCGGCTGCAGGCGTTTAACCGTAGCCGGTGAAATCAAGTCTTTTCTTTCAATTGATTTAATCGCTGATGCCGGTGCGCAGTTAGTTACTTCCACCAACCGGACAATCAAGGGATTAAAAGTGACATCGACACCGGTATAGCTGCCTGCATCGTCGCCGTTCCGGTCACCGCGAAATACAAACTCTTTCACCGGGCCGTTGGGGCCGCCGCCTTGGCGGTCCTCGTTATGATCGGTATCAATATAGTGCGCAGTGCTTTCTGTGCCGCTAATGATGCGATCGATGCGCTTGCCAGGCGGGGCAGTGTAATACTGGATAACGCGTTCGCCTTCAGCAGTCGTCCAATCTTTGCGTGTTTCCTGTGCTTTCATCCATAACCGGAAATTGATATGCGTACCTTCATTAATCCATTTTGCATTGGCCCATACTTCCGGCCCATGACCGCTATATTCCCGATCGCCCCGGGTATGCGGCGGCGTGTAGGTTAGCTTAGCTTGAGGCAGCACGGTGTGATCCTCTTCTTTACACACCGGTGTGGCTGGCTGGATAACGGCAATGCTGGAAATCTGGCGGTTTTGCCATTCCAGAGTAAGCCGGTCGCTGGTTTTTGACAAAGGAACACCGTTACCGCCCAGGTTGAGGGTCATATGATAGTGCGTTAAACGATCGAGTTCGGATGATACGTCTCGCGTGCGCGCGCCTTCGTGCAACGTGACTTTGATCGGCGTGGTATCGAAATCGTAACCAAAAAATTCCAATTTTGTCCGTCGGCTCGGATCCAGCGCCATGTCGACAGCGGCGGGCGATACTTGACACAGAGCTGGCTCAACAGCGGGCACGGGCTGATGCATCAAGCGCGCGCGAATTCTAGCCAAAGCCTGGCGCACACGAGCCCCGACAAAATCCATATTGCAACGCAATTCACCACCGGTTGCGGCGACACTGCGATTCAATAAATCCGAAACTTCATTGCGAACGGTAGACTGTGCGTCACCGGTTAACTTCGAAGTGGTATCCTGTAAAACCGATTGCCAAGAGGCGGAATTCCGGTCTAATGCATCGATGGCGTCATCAAGAGTGGCTAATGTATCTCCGGTAACATCGCTGACGGTATCCGTGATTTTTTCAATCTTGTCACCGATGCTGCAACCTGTGATTAAGATCGATAAAAAGAACAAAGATAGAGGAAAAGCCGTAAGGATTTTCCGGCTGGTTCGAAAAAAACGGATGCGTGGGATTGAGGTTGCTGACATGCTGTTATTCTCCTTTTGGTTGTAGGGTAAACTCGCATTGCTACGGTGCGCAGCCAGTTTTAGCTAGCCGTCATAGCTATATAAAGCTATCTCAATTTAAAGTCAAATATGAATATTGAAGTTTAATTTGTTATTGCAAAAAAACTTTCCGCGAGTTGGAGTATTCCGCGATGCAAGCGGTCGCGTATTTATTTTTCTTTTTCTTCTTCATCAATCAGAATCTGGATTTGCTTTAATCGCGCCTCCAGGCTTGAGAGTTGATAAAAATCACCATTGTCGTTTTGCAGTGCGGTTTTCAATTGATCAGCCGCTGCTTTGTAATGGCCTTTCAGAAAATACACTTCGGCCTGCGCGCGATGCTCCAGCATTTTATCGCCCAGCAAAGAGTAGCACTGGGCTTGCAACTCATATAGCTTTGGATCATTCTGGATCAAGTTTAATTGCCGGGTCAGAAATTCCAGCGCAGTGTTAACTTGTTTTTTCTGAATTAGGGCTTGCGCATAACCATGAGTCAAAGCGCGATGTTGCGGGTATATTTTTAAAGCGCTTTGATAAATCTTGAACGCCGCGTCCATTTCTTTATTGGCAAGTTTTACGCTGGCTGCGAGTGTTTCGATCATGGCGCCGGCAATGACATTCTTGGATTCAATCCGGATGGTCGCGCCTAATTGGTGGCCGCGCAGTTCCGGCGTTGTTGAGTCTTGCTGCAAGAGCTGATACAAGTGTGTTAGTTCAGCGTTGGCTTGCTTAAATTTTTTATTACGCATCAATGCTTGGATATAGCCGTAACGTTCTGCAATTTCATTGCTATAGCGTCGCTCTTCCAAGCGCATCTTGAATTGCGCAACCGCATCATGCGGTTTTCCCTGCAGGGCTCGTAACTTGGATCGGACCAACAGGAAATCGATGCTATCGGAAACCTGGCGATAAGGCATGTCGCGGATCCGGTTCTGAATATCCGCAATCCGTTCGTATGTGATCGGGTGGGTTCGCAGGTACGACGGCGCGCCGGTTTCGTGAAAGCGCCCGGATTTTTGCAGACGTTCAAAGAATGTCGTCATTCCTTGCGCATCAAATCCAGCATCGAGCAAAATATTCAAGCCAATGCGATCGGCTTCTTTTTCGTGATTGCGGGTGAAGTCCAGTTTGGATTGAATCATGCTGGCCTGGGAAGCTACCAAGACCGCCTGGCTCGCTTGAGGATTGGAGCGCGCTGCGATAATCGCAACCGCTAATGCCGCAATGGATTTAATCCAGTCGTATTTTTGCGCGGCGATCATGCGCGCGAGGTGTTTTTGTGTGACATGCGCAATTTCGTGAGACATTACGGCTGCCAACTCGGATTCGCTTTGAGCCGCGATAATCAGACCACTGTTAAAGCCCATGAACCCGCCGGGTAGTGCAAACGCGTTAATCGCCGGATCCTGAATGGCGAAGAACTCGAATAGCTGATCGACACTGGCTTCATTGGAATTGCTGATCAGTTTATGACCGAGATTGCTGAGATAGCTGGCAATTTCCGAATCATCCATGTAGCTTGGATCTGCGCGGATCTGACGCATGATTTTCAAACCAAGCTGCCGCTCTTGATATGGTGTGATGGTCACTTGCGATACGTCGCCCAAGTCTGGAAGTTCATGGGCAATAACTTTGCCTGGCAACAACAGCGACAGTGCAATGATCAGGCAAAGAATTCTCATTTAATTTAACTCAGCATCAGCAGATCAAGCGCTCATTCACAGTCAAGATTTGTGTGAGGGCTCATAGCTTATCGCCGCCGCGCTTGATTAATCCGCCCGGTTAGAAAACCAGCGGTTCACTCTTATTTATTTCTAAGAGTTTTTTTATTGGTATCGATTTGCCGGTTTAAACTAGAAAGGTAATTGCGCATCAGGCTTTGCTTGCAGGATATTGCGGCGAAAATCCTCTTGAATGCGCTGCAGCGCAGCCGGATTATCCGCTTCAAATCGCAACACCATCACCGGCGTAGTATTGGAAGCGCGCGCTAAGCCGAAACCATCCCGGTACTCCACGCGCAAACCATCGGTCGTGATGATTTGTTGCGGATTGTCAAAAACGGCATTTTTCTGTAACTGCGCGATCAGCGCATGATTTTCTCCTTCGGCGGTACGGACTTGCAGTTCGGGCGTATTGAGACTATCAGGCAAATTATTCAGCGCCGCATTGATATCGGTTTCACGGCTTAGCAGTTCGAGCAGCCGCGCTCCGGCATACAAACCATCGTCAAAGCCATACCATCGTTCTTTGAAGAACAAATGGCCGCTCATTTCCCCGGCTAATAGCGCCTTTTCTTCGATCAGTTTGGATTTGATGAAAGAATGACCGGTTTTCCACATCACCGGTGTGCCGCCATGCTGCGTGATCCATGGCGCTAAGTTCCGGGTGCATTTCACATCAAAAATAATTTTTGCGCCAGGATTGCGCGATAGCACATCGGCGGCAAACAGCATCAACTGGCGGTCTGCATTAATAATATGCCCTGTTTTCGTGACGATGCCAAGCCGGTCGCCGTCGCCGTCGAAAGCCAAGCCGATTTCTGCATCCGTGGTTTTTAATGCTTGGATGACGTCGTTCAAATTATCCGGCACGGACGGGTCCGGATGGTGATTGGGAAAAGAACCGTCGACATCGCAAAACAATTCAGTTACTTCACAACCGAGACTTCGATACAGCGCCGGCGCAAAAGCACCCGCAACACCATTACCGCAATCAACCACGATTTTTAAAGGGCGAGCCAATCGCACGTCGCCGGTGATACGTTTTAGGTAAGCATCAACGATGTTGTGTCCGGAATAAACCCCCGAACCATGCGTCAGATCATTCGTTTCGATACGGATTCGCAATCCCTGAATGGTTTCAGCGGCCAGGGTCTGGCCGCCCAAGACAATCTTAAAGCCGTTGTATTCAGGGGGGTTATGGCTGCCGGTCACCATCACGCCGGAATATTGGCATAATTCATGGGCGGCAAAATACAGCATCGGAGTGGCAACCATGCCGACATCGATGACATTGATTCCGCTTTTTTGGATACCCCGCGCCAACGCTTGCGATAATTCCGGACCGGATAAGCGTCCATCACGGCCAATCGCGATGGTTGTCAGATTTCTGGCGCGCGCTTCGGAACCGATGGCATGACCGATCTTTTCGACATTCTCGACAGTAACCGTCTTACCAACGATGCCGCGGATATCATAGGCTTTGAAAATTTCATGGGGAATGACTGGCATCATGTTAGCAATCCGGTTGAATGATTAATTAATAAAACTTCAATTGTGGTTGATCTAAAACCTTCTGTAAGGCGCAATCTTGCAAAAAGTGTTGATCGTCTTAGTGATGCGCAGCGGTGGCTCCGCCCTTGAGGATATATTGTGTACCGCAATATGGACACAATGCTTCACCGGTTGCCTCAATCGGTAAAAAAACCCGCGGATGCGAATTCCATAGCATCATTGCCGGAGTGGGACAGTGCAGCGGCAAGTCTTCTGCCGTTACTTCAACGACCGGTGTTTTATGTTTTGTTTGTTGATTCATCTTCGTTACTCCCGTATTTAATGATTAGACCAAAGTGAGCCAGTTTTCATGATCCTTGGCTTTGCCCTTGACGCAATTGAAAAATAAAGTCTGTATTTTCGCGGTAACCGGTCCGCGCTTACCCGCGCCAATAATGCGATTGTCCAGCTCACGAATCGGTGTCACTTCGGCGGCTGTGCCCGTAAAAAATGCTTCTTCGGCGCAATAGATTTCGTCGCGGGTGATGCGCTTCTCGATGACCGTTATTCCCAATTCAGTCGCAAGTTCCATAATCGATGCCCGGGTAATGCCTTCCAAACAGGAGGTTAGATCAGGCGTATACAGTTTGCCTTGTTTCACGATGAAGATATTTTCACCGGATCCTTCGGCCACGTAGCCTTCGGCATCCAATAACAGCGCTTCGTCATAACCGTTAAGCGCGACCTCTTGATTCGCTAAAATTGAATTGGCATACGTTGTCACCGATTTGGCACGGCACATATTAATGTTGACATGATGGCGAGTGAACGAGGAAGTTTTAACACGGATGCCGTTCTCCAGCGCTTCGGCTCCCAGGTATGTTCCCCAAGGCCAGGCTGCGATCGCTACGTGAACCGATAATGTTCTCGCCGAAAGTCCCATTGCTTCGGCGCCATAGAATGCGATTGGGCGGATATACCCGGACGTCAACTTGTTTTGCTTGACCACATCGCACTGCGCTTGCATCAGCGTGGCTTTGTCGTAGGGCATTTTCATCATGAATATATGCGCTGAATTGAACAAACGATCGGTATGTTCTTGCAAACGGAAAATCGCCGGACCTTGCGCGGTTTCATAGGCTCGCAATCCTTCAAATACTCCCAACCCATAGTGTAGGGTATGTGTTAAGACATGCGTATTGGCATCCCGCCAGGGAACCATTTTCCCGTCATACCAGATTACTCCGTCACGGTCAGCCATCGACATTCAATTACTCCCGGTAAGTTTCTAAAGGTTCATATTCTAACTTATTTTTCATGCGGCGTTGAATTACCCCGGCTGTTGTGTGTTGAGCAAATAAACTGTTGACGGCGGACAATTACTTTGAAACATCGGGACAAATGATTTGAAACGCAAAAAAATGATGCAGACGTGAATGCGTTAGTGATCCCGATACATATATTCAATCAAATCACGTATTATTTCTAACAAGCTGCCAGTTGGCAAACCATCGAAAGGATCACCATGGGCTAGTGAATTTCTAAAGCTCACAAGAGTATCACTTCGTTTTGTACCGTTTTGTTCTTTGTCATCCGAAAAGAGATTAGCAATTACCACACCTTTCGATTTGTTATAAATTGGAAGCACTTCATCGCGAAGACCGTCATATTCAACCATAAATCGTAGGCCGGGTAATAAGAATGCATTAGCTCTATTTCCTTTCATATAGTTAGGAGCATTTTCTTTAAGCTCTACCTTCTTCTCTTTAAACTCGCACCAATACCGATCTCTAAGTGCTAATTCCAGCGCCGCGAAAGCCGCTAATTCACCGGCTTTGATTACGTCATAGCGAACCAAGCCATTAAGTATAAAGCTTGTGCTCTTTCATATTTAGCGCTTATTGCTTGCGGGATTTTTTTATTCAGCGGAAATCCAGAAATGAATTGATTCCAGTCAGAGTAATGATGAAACGCATGAGGTTTAGAAGGATTGCCGGGGCTTGCCCAACATATACAGAGTGGATATTCTCGGGTTTCTGCTATATTCAACAAATCAATACCATGCATCATTATTCATCCAATAACATAACGATGCATTACATAGTACCAAATAACGCGAAAATTTAACGCCAGGCTTGTACGGCTTCAGGCCGCTGCTCATAGGCCTTCTTGATCGGCTTCTGGGGAGTGAAACCCCAACGTGACAGATAGTTGCCTACGCCGCGCACCGACAGCTTGATGCTGTACTCCCGCTCTATCAGTTGCATGACCGCCGCCCGATTCCACAGCGCAAATTCCATCTTCAGTTGCTCCGGACGCTTGTCACAAATGATCTTGCGGATGGCTTGTTCCTGCTCCTCTGTCAGTGACCGCCCTTGACCAGTACGCTTGCCTCGCATCCCTGGCTTCAGGGCGGAAAATCCGCCTTCTTCATACCGATCTATCGCAAACCGAACTGTCGGATACGAAAGCCCACTGAGCTCAACAATTTGCATCATGCCGTAGCCCTTGCGATGCAACCGCACCACTTGCTTGCGCCGTTCATGCAGTTGCTCCAGCGTCGAATATCTTGCGTCGTCTTTTTCCATTTCAACAAGATGGGGGGCGATTCATAAATTTCAAGTATTATTGTGCCGAGTCAATAATATTCGAGAGCGCGTTGGTATGGATAATCTAACGAATAATCAGCATTTATTGTCCATCATAAGGTTAAAACCACCGGCTTCAGCCGGTCAGCTTTAGCTGCGAGAATATGCCACACAGGAGGTGTGGCATGGATTATAGATATGGAAGTCATACGGTTTATCAGATTGAATATCATTTTGTATGGGTAACGAAGTATAGATATAAGATTCTGAAGGGAGAAGTAGCAGAACGAGTACGAGAGTTGGTTCGTCAGACGTGTGAAGCATTTGAAATCGGAATTGTACAGGGTGTAGTAAGTAAGGATCATGTGCATATTCTGGTGAGTTGTCCGCCGGAGATGGCTCCGAGTGAGATCATGAGGCGGCTAAAAGGACGAACATCGAGCTATCTGTTTGAAGAATTTCCTCACTTGAAGAAGCGGTACTGGGGAAGGCATTTTTGGGCGCGAGGGTATTTCTGCGTGACAGTAGGTCAGATGACAGAAGAGATGATCAAACAATACTTGGAGCATCATTTTGAGCCAAATCCAAACGACAATTTTAAAATGGAGCCGGAATAAGACGCGTCGTTTAGTCGACGCGTATCCGGACTTTCAGTCCGTAACTCAAACCCACCGGCGAGGGTTCGTTTGCAGCTTGATCCAGGTATTGAACCTGAGATTCTTATGGGTAGGAAAAAAGTTATGGCTGATGTGACGGTAATATTTGGCTATGACAGTGGCCGCAATAGGATTCCAAAACTTGTCTTTTTAAGAGAAATTAATGATTAAAGAATGCCTTATAAAATCCTTTCGTTAAATTGATTTCACCAAAATCTTGTAAGCTCATTAAGAATTTCTGAAATAGATAAATGTTTCAGATTGTTTGTCCCAATGTTTCAAAGTCATTGTCCGCCGTCAAAATAGGTTATGAATTTTTTGCAATGCTTTAAGCAGTATATTATTAATTTTACATAATACAAATTATACGCAATTGCTTTATACTTTTTGCGGAATAGTTTTGTGATTAAAGGCGGAACAGTTTTGCTCTTTTTGGGAGTTAAAAATGTTTTGTTATTTTGTAAATGTGCATTCTTTGCACTACATGAATCTGCTTCGATTTCTCGGATTCAATAGTTTCTGGATAAATGTTTTTCTTTGGCTTCCGGTCAAGCTGGCTCTGCTTGAATTGAAATTCAAATATGGGTCTTTAGAAAATTATCTTGAACACTGCGACGAGCAAAGGAACCGGCGAAATGAAAAAAACGCATGAGACCCAATCCGGCCGCCCTGTTCTTGCTCGTAGCTTTGCTGCTAGTCATGGCTTAAGTGTTGGCCAATTCATTCACTACTGTAGAACCGGGAAGATTACCGGCGCTCGCTTTGACCGGCATCTATGGCAATGGGTCGTTTATCCACCCTGTAAATTGTTGATTAGGTGAAAAAATGCAGGAATCGACGCAAACCTTACAGACCTGTCAGTCATGAAAAACTACGTGAAACCCGCATTTTGTCAGGGCTTAGTAAGAAGGAAGCGGCTGAAATGCTTCGAGTGACTTACCGCACACTGCACAATTGGGAATCTGGCCGGATTCAAGTGCCCTATGCGGCTTTTAAGCTTCTGCACATTCTAACAGGTTACGAGCTTCCTAGCGACGCTTGGCGGGGCTGGAGGTTCTCGGGTGATGCCTTATGGTCACCCGAGGGGAAAAAATTCACTGCACCCGATTTAAATTACCTTTCACTTACTTTTGCAATGGCTAATCAATGGCGGCTCGAACGGGAGGAAAAACGCAAATCCGGATTACCTCCAGAAAGATCGAATTTGCTGCCCTTTGTCCGGCCAAAAAATGGGAGGAAAAAAAATTCATCAATCGGCTAGTAACACTAGTCCGTTCATTCCCATTTTGGGAATTTTTAATACTACCCTGTTTTATGCTTCATCAATGACTTAGGTCATTTTCATGGTAAAAATACTATTCCGCAACAAGTCAATGGGTTTGCGGGGTGTTTTTAAGGGCTAAAAAGGAGGGATTTTTGACACAATTTTTTAGTATTTCCGATGTCGCGGATTTTCTTGAAGTCTCTGAGCGCCGGGTAAGAACTTTACTTGCTCAAGGGCGTATAGCTGGCTTTAAGGACGATTCGAATATCTGGCGCATTACCTGCCCTTTGAACATCAAACCGGGCAAGCGTGGGCCTGATCTTCGGGGCTATGCCGTCAGGAAGCTTCAACCGCGACAACTGAAGGTTGTACGCGATTGAACAGCCGGGGCGTGATGACGAGGAACGAGGAAGAACGCCACCGGCTGGAACCTTGCTTTAACCCCGTTGTGTACGCTCAACGAAGGTTCAGAAATGAAGTAAAACAAAGACTAGCAGCCGATCTTGAAAGAAGGTTCCGAGGCTTGACCTAAGGTCAAACGTAGGAATTCTCAAGTCGGCGTAAGCGGGTATGTTCCCTGCGCGGCCGCTTCGCGGAGCCGCTGACGGTCTCAACCCCGCCCCTTTGCTAAACCGAACGCATAGCCGGGAGGCTACCGTAAGGCAGCATCGAGGGCGGGATCGTTGGGACAACGTTGGGACAACTAGAGAACAAAAAAGCAGTTTTGCAGGGAATAAAAATCTTTTTTGTACGTTTTGGGGGGTGAAATTGTTTCCGCGCTTGTCAGCGTCCGGTTTTGAGTAGGGAAAAATTGATTAATTTATGCAGAATTTTCCGCTTTTTTTAGATTGACTTCGTACAAATTATACGCAATTGGTCGGCGAAGAATTATCAGGCTTTTCGAAGTTATTTATCATTTTTGCTCGATAAGTTTTCAAGCGTTTTTCTGCGTGTATATTCCACCTGGTAGACAAAGACCGACATAACAAACGCAATTCTTCTGGATCGACGCCTGCTTCAAGCAGGCGTTTTTTTTCCGCTGCAACATATCGGTAGTATCGACGCTTTGTAGATTTATTTCGTCGGTGAAATCGAATGAACCAATAAAGGTTCATGAGTTTTGAGAAATCAGACATAGTAATCCCGAATATCAAAGTTTCGGGATTATAGCGGCACTCAAAACAAAATATAAACCGGTATATCATAAAGGTTACTAGTTGTGAAAATCGGAATTCATAACGAATAGGAAATTTATGAGGCGCGGATTCAACTTCGAAGTGCAACACCTAGCGGTGGCTTGGTATAGCGCACCGTCTTTCCGAAGAACACCTCAAACGGGGTTCTGAATCCAAGCACCTTGCGCGGTCGATGGTTGAGTCTATCCACCGCCCATTGTACTTGTTCCTGGGTCACCTTAATCAATTCCATTCCCTTGGGGAAATACTGCCGCAGCAGCCCATTGCTGTTCTCGTTCAAGCCGCGCTCCCATGAATGATAAGGATGAGCGAAGTAGATATCCACATTGAGTTTCGCAGCAATGGTTTCATGCTCCGCAAATTCTTTCCCGTTGTCGAATGTCATGGTGTGGCACTTGCGTTTATGGGGGCGCAGCAATCGCGTTACCGCCGCCGTTACGCCCGATGCATGTTTGCCGGGCACTTGGGCTGCCAGAATGTAGCGCGACTTCCTCTCGGCCAGCGTAACCAATGTGCCTTGATGGTTCTTGCCGATTACGGTGTCGCCCTCCCAGTCGCCTATGCGGTTCTTCTGATCCACGATCCCCGGACGCTCATCAATGCCGATCCGGTTCTTGATCGTGCCCCGGCGCTCTTGACCGCTCGCATAACGCTTCCTGCGGGGCTTCTGGCAACGCAAATGCCGCCACAGGTCGCCACCTCGACGCTTGTCTGCATATATGTGCAAGTAGATCGTCTCGTGACTGATCTGCAACACACTTTCCAAAGCAAGTCGACGGGCCGCTTGCTCCGGACTCATGTCCAGCCGAACCAATCGCTCAACTTCCGTCCAGTCCGACATTGATAAACGCTGGGCGTTGGCGCATTGTTTTCGGCGCTCGTTCCGTAATTCCTGCGCCTGCTTGGGATACCAGTCACGCCGACCCTTGTTCCGCCTGAATTCCCGCGAAATCGTCGACTTGCTCACGCCCACTGCATCCGCTATTCGCGATTGGTTCAAACCCGCCTTCTTCAAGCCGGAAATCTGGTATCGTTGCTCGCTGGTGAGCTGCTTGTAGTGCTTCATCTGTGCTCCTTCTACTTGGTCGTTTAAGAAGCTCCGATACTACCGCAGCTTGCTTCCTAAACTTCCTTACAAAAGTTGCACTTCAATTTTGAATCCACCAGGTTTTACGGCGCAACGCAAAAAATTATTGCGTATTGCGTTAAGTGAGAAGCTATTTTTATGTGATATATTTAATCGCGGTTGTACAAAAGCCACTGCTTTATTACACAAGCAATGGCTTTTGATTGGGACAACCTATTTTAAACCGGTGCAGCTACGGCCAATAGCTGCGCAACAAATAGGAGCTAATATGATGCCATATCTATTTATTTTTTTCATATTTATCGCAAAGGCTTTTATGAAAGCCCTTGGAATAAAAAGAAAAAAACTAGGCAATTGTTGATAGTCGCATTTCTCGTAGCTCTGCTCACCAGTCTAAAAGTCATAATTTTAATGCTGTAAAGTGCTTGATCCCCTTCAATAGTAACGGCACACTAGCGCTGGATAAGCGCCACTTGTTGATTTTTCAATTTTAAATTCTGTTTTGCAGTATGAGGAAGTCAGGGACGATGTCCCTTCTGTGGTTAGGTTCGGGACGGCATGCCCCTTTCGGGGCATACCCTTCGCGCCGCTGACCGGTGCGACCCTCGTACCTTCAGCGGTTTAAAGTTGCAGGGTATATACAGCGCATCGGAGAAAATAATGAAACTGCTCAGTTGGAACATTCAATGGGGGCGCAACATGGATGGAGATGTCGATCTTCAGCACATCGCTCAAACCATTCATCAATTAGATGATTTCGACATCATCTGCCTGCAGGAAGTCGCAGTTAATTTCCCCGGTTTACCAGGAAATCGTGGTGACGATCAAATAGCCGTTCTATCGGCGTCACTTCCTGATTATTGCATGATTTACGGGATTGGAACCGACGTCCCGGATGGGCATGGTGGCCGCAGCCAATTCGGTAACGTCATTTTCAGCCGCTTCCCGGTCGGTCAAGTATGGCGGCATCTCTTGCCTTGGCAAGCGGAACTATCCACACCCAGCATGCAGCGCGTACTGGTAGAAGCCGTGGTGGCGACAAACATCGGCCCGATTCGCATCATGACCACACATTTGGAATATTATTCGCAGCGGCAACGTGAAATGCAGATCGATGCCATCCGGTATTTACACCAAGAGGCATGCAGCATGTCGCATCGCAAATCGTTACCAGAAGAACGAGGTGGTACATTCGAAGTATTTCCCAGACCCAAAGAAGCGATTTTATGCGGCGATCTGAATTTTCCAGCAACAGCACCCGAACATGCGCAGATCCTGGCGCCATTCGATGATGACACACCGGCATTTCATGATACTTGGTCTCTATTAAATCCATGGGTGCCACATGCACCCACTGTCGGAATTCATCCGGTTGATTTTGTCGATCAACCGGAATGCTTCGACTTTGTGCTAATAACCGATGGATTAGTGAAACATTTAAAACAACATGGCAGTGATGCGGAAACAACCGCTTCCGATCATCAACCGGTTTGGGTGGAATTAAATTGAAGGTATTGATTTACTACGCGCGCGACTCATTTTTCATTGCGCGGTACTCACGCCTTTGTTTCTCGATTGAATTGGTCTAGTTAACCGGCGTTTGGTACTTGGTTACTGTCGAATCTCTTCAAAAAATCCGGTTACCGAAATTCTCAAAGTAGTGTTGACCGATTTCATCGCGGGTAAATTGATGATTTTGCCCGCCGCGTTGAGCAATTTTCAACGAACCCATTAACGACCCCAATTGCCCGGCCGTTTGCCAGTCGAAGCCATTGACAATACCGTACAACAAACCGGCCCGATAAGCATCGCCGCAACCGGTCGGATCGACGATTGCCTTTGGTTTGACGCAAGGAATTTCATATTGCTTGCCACCGGCATAAATAATCGACCCTTCCGCACCCAAAGTAATAATCAATGCTTTGGCATGATTCGCGAAGTCTTCTAAATTACGCCCGGTCCGGTCTTGCAACATCTGGCCTTCATAGTCATTCACCGCAATATAATCAGCTTTACCGATAAAATCGAGAAGCTCTTCGCCGTTATACATCGGCAATCCTTGCCCCGGATCGAAAATAAAAGGAATTCCAGCTTCATAAAACTCCCGCGCATGTTGCATCATACCGTCGCGGCCATCCGGTGCAATAATACCTAAGCGAATATCCCGTGTCTCTTTCACCGAATTCAGATGAGAGAAATTCATCGCACCTGGATGAAACGCCGTGATCTGATTATCCGCTAGATCGGTGGTAATAAAAGCTTGCGCGGTAAAGGTATCAGGAACGTGCTGCACATGTTCCTGGATCAAGTTTAATTGCTCAAAGCGCGCTTTGTACGGGGCAAAATCATCGCCAACCGTAGCCATCATGACCGGTTCACCACCTAGCATTTTTAAATTGTAGGCAATGTTTCCAGCGCATCCGCCAAACTCACGCCGCATTTCCGGAACCAAAAATGCGACGTTTAAGACATGAATTTTTTCCGGCAGAATATGATTTTTGAAATGATCCGGAAAGACCATAATGTTGTCGTATGCAATGGAACCACAAATTAAAGTGCGCATGGATTTAGATCAAAATTAAGATTGAATGACGAACTTTATTAATCAAGCGCCAGCAGGCTTCCAAGCCAGATCAAGTTCTCGCGCCGCTTTAACATCGTCCAGTTTACGCACCGACATGGTATGCGGGGCACCTTTGACCATGTCCGGTTGCGATTCGATTTCCTGCAGAATCTCCTTCATCGAAACCACAAATGCGTCCAATGTTTCTTTCGATTCCGTTTCCGCCGGTTCGATCAACAAACACTCAGGCACCAGCAGCGGGAAATAGGTGGTCGGCGCATGATAGCCTTTATCCAATAGACGCTTAGCCAGATTCATCGCGGTCACACCGGTTTTATCCTTAATGTCCTTCATGGTGACAATAAACTCGTGACTGGCGCGGCGATTCGGATAGGCAATTTCAAAGCCCGCCTTACGCAATTCCGCCATCAGATAATTCGCATTCAAGGTTGCGAATTCAGAAATGCGGTGCATGCCGTTGATCCCGAGCAAACGGACATAAATATAGGCGCGCAGCAATACACCCGCGTTACCCATATGCGCGGACAAACGCCCGATCGTCTGCGGTTTGTCTTTTTCCGTTACCCAACGGTAACGATCGCCATCTTTCGCAACAAACGGAACCGGCATAAACGGAAGTAAACGTTCGGCTACGCCCACCGGTGCAGAACCGGGGCCACCGCCGCCATGCGGTGTCGAAAAGGTTTTGTGCAGGTTGATATGAATCACATCAAACCCCATGTCGCCCGGTTTGACTTTACCCAGCACCGCATTCAAATTGGCGCCGTCGTAGTACAACAAACCGCCGGCAGCATGCACGACACGGCTCATTTCCGCGACATTTTTCTCGAATACGCCAAGCGTCGACGGATTGGTCAGCATCAATCCGGCAGTTTGCGGACCAACAGCCGCTTTCAAAGCATCCAAATCAACATTGCCGTCTTTGTCGGTCGCGATCTCAACCACTTTGAAGCCACACATGACCGCGGTTGCAGGATTGGTGCCGTGCGCCGCATCCGGCACGATAATCTCGGTACGGGCAAAATCGCCGCGCGCTTCGTGATACGCGCGTATCATCATCACGCCGATCAATTCGCCTTGGGCGCCAGCCATTGGTGTCAAACTGACCCCCGCCATTCCGGTGACGGATTTCAGAATTTCTTGCAACTCATACATACATGCCAGAAAACCCTGACCGGTATCTTCGGGCGCCAGCGGATGCCGGGACAAAAATTGCGGCAACATTGCCAGCGAGTTGCACGCGCGCGGATTATATTTCATCGTGCAGGAACCCAGCGGGTAAAACTCGGTATCGATGGAAAAATTCTTTTGCGATAACCGCGTGTAATGGCGCACGGTATCCATCTCGGAAACTTCCGGCAACAACACCGGCGATTTGCGCAATAAGTTTTGCGGAATTGACGATTTGCCCGCCGTTTTCGCCGGGGATTGAGAATAGTTGAGACGCCCTTTGCGCGAGTGTTCGAATATCAGCATGATGTGTGTTTAAAAAAATTATTGCTTTAATGCAGCCATGGCCGCGTCATAATTAGGCTCGTCAGCGATTTCTGGAACCAGTTCGGCGTGTATCACTTTATCGTTTTCATCCAGCACGATGATTGCACGCGCCGTGATGCCGCCAAACGGACTGTCAGAGATGAAAACACCATAATCTTTCATGAAGTTAGCACCGCGCATGGTGGACAATGTAATCACTTTATCGAGTCCTTCGGAATCGCAGAAGCGCGTCATTGCAAACGGCAGATCCGCTGCAATGATCAACACCACAGTATTTTCCATATTACTGGCTTGCTGATTAAATTTGCGTGTCGACAGCGCGCATACCGGTGTATCGAGGCTAGGTAGGATGCTCAAGACTTTTTTCTTGCCGGCGTAATTTGCCAGCGTGACGTCTTGCAAATCTCTATTGACCAGAGAAAAAGCAGGCGCTTGCTGCCCGACTTTGGGAAAAGTACCTTCGATTTTGATGGGTTTACCTTTCAGAGTGACCATGTTGTTTCCTTTAATGATGGTAAGATGAAATTAGCCGAGTGCCTGTTTCATTGCGTTTGCATAGTTTTGCAAATCACCAGCGGTTTTCGTTTCCGTTGCACAAACCAGCAACGCATTGCCTAATTCCGGATAATGCGCTTGCAAATCAAATCCGCCTAGAATACCGTTCTGTCTCAGTTGAGCTAACACCCCAGCAGTCGATTTTGGCAACGTCAGCACCGCTTCATGGAAGGTTGCGCCGCTGAAAGTACGTTTCACGCTGCTGATTTTTTCCATTTGTTCAACCAATTCCAAGGTGTTGGCATGCGATTGCGCCGCAATCCGGCGTAATCCCTCAGGGCCGATCAGCGACATATAAATCGTTGCTGCAGTGACCATTAAACCTTGATTGGTACAAATGTTGGAGGTCGCTTTCGAGCGGCGGATATGCTGCTCGCGTGCTTGCAAGGTCAACACAAAACCTTCTTTGCCGTCCAAATCGGTGGTACGTCCGATAATACGCCCCGGCATTTGACGCACTAAATCATTCTTGCAGGCCATGAAACCGAAATACGGACCGCCGCTGGATAGCGGAATGCCTAATGGCTGACCTTCGCCGACTGCGATATCGGCTCCTTTGCTGCCCCATTCTCCGGGCGGTGTCAGCATCGCCAGTGCAGTCGGATTAACCACGCCGATGGCAAACGAATTTTTGCTATGCGCCCAATCGGTTAATTCATCGACTTGCTCCAGCACACCGAAGAAATTCGGTTGCGGAATCACCAACGCGGCAAAATCGCCATAATCCGCCTTGCTGATCGCAGCCAGATCGGCTTGACCGGTTTTGGTATCGTACGGCAACTCAACCACTTCGATTTTTTGATTGCTGACGATCGCCCGCACGACTTGACGATAAACCGGATGCACGGTTTTAGGAATCAAAATCTTGCGAGAAGTTTTGTGCGCACGCACTGCCATCAATGCCGCTTCCGCCAACGCGGTGGCGCCGTCATACATACTGGCATTGGAAACGTCCATGCCGGTCAGCGACGCCATCATTGATTGGTATTCGTACAGCAATTGCAAAGTGCCCTGACTGGCTTCCGCTTGGTAAGGCGTATACGAAGAATAAAACTCCCCGCGCGTGGTGATTTGCCATACTGCGGCCGGAATGTGATGCTCATACGCACCGGCGCCGATGAAATTCTGGTAGAAACCGTCTTTATGGGCGCGCTCCATCATCAAGCGGGCAATTTCCATTTCGCTGAGACCGGATGGAACACCGGTTAATTCGCCGCTGACCAATTCCTTGGGAATTTCGTCGAACAGCTCTTCGATTGACTTGGCGCCGATGCTGGCAAGCATTTCAGCGATATCTTCTTCGGTATGAGGAATAAACGGCATGATCTAACTCGATAAACTTAAAAATAATTGACTAAGACAACTTGAATCAGTGGTCTTCGCTTTCAACCAGCTCGTTATAAGCGGCCGCGTCCAACAAACCATCGATTTCCGCCGGATTGCTGGGTTTCATCTTGAATAACCAAGCAGAATAGGCGTCTTCATTAATTTTTCCGGGCTCATCAACCAGCGGTGAATTAACGGCAATCACTTCGCCGGAGATTGGCGCATATACATCGGCGGCAGCCTTAACAGATTCGGCAACTGCACATTCTTCTTTTTGTTTCAGTACTTTTCCAACTTCCGGCAATTCAACGAACACCATATCGCCGAGCAATTCCTGGGCATGATGGGAAATCCCAACCGTCACCGTGCCGTCGGCCTCAGGTTTTACCCATTCATGGGATTTACTATATTTCAGATTTGTTGGAATACTCATAAATTCGCTCCAGAAAAAATTACGTGTAAATGTTTAAACCAAAACTTTGCCGTTACGCACGAACGGATATTTTACCACTTTAGCGCGCAACTTCTTATCGCGCACCACTACGCTAACTTCGTCGCCGACTGCGATTTGCACCGGAATACGCGCCAACGCGATCGATTGATTCATGGTCGGTGAAAAACCGCCGCTGGTGATCTCACCCTTATACTCGACCCCATCCTTCTCGCCGATTACTTCTTGATGACCACGCAAAACGCCACGATCGGTCAACACCAAACCAACCAGTTGCTGCGCAATGTTGGTGCTCAATAATGCTTGCTTGCCGATGAAGTCGCGCTCGGACTTCAAATCGACGGTCCATGCCAAGCCGGATTCCAGTGGATTTTTGCTTTCATCCATATCCTGACCGTACAAATTCATTCCAGCTTCCAGCCGCAGTGTATCGCGTGCACCCAATCCGGCAGGCGCAACGCCGGCAGCATGCAGCGCTTTCCAGAAAACGGGCGCATCCGTAGCCGGCAGCATGATTTCAAATCCGTCCTCGCCGGTATAGCCGGTACGGGCTATAAAATAGTCGCCAACGATCGCCGATTGGAACGGTTTCAATTCCTCGGTCGCCGCTTGCGAATTGGGGATGACTTGCCACACCTTGGCGCGCGCGTTCGGACCTTGCACCGCCACCATTGCCAGATCCCGGCGTGGCGTGATTTCCAGGCTTGGCGCTAGCGCATCGCGCTGCTTCAGCATCCAGGCAAGATCTTTATCCGCGGTACCCGCATTAACCACGATGCGAAACCAATCTTCCGATAAAAAATAAATGATCAAATCGTCGATGATGCCGCCTTGCGGGGTCAGCATGCAGGAATACAATGCTTTTCCTGAAACGGTTAATTTATCGACATTATTGGCGACCAGTTGGCGCAGGAAACCGCGCACATCGTTGCCTTTGATATCCACCGGCAGCATGTGCGACACGTCGAACATGCCGGCATCCTGGCGGACTTTGTGGTGTTCATCCAATTGCGAGCCGTAATGCAACGGCATATCCCAGCCGCCGAAATCGACCATTTTGGCGTTCATATCGCGGTGGGTTTGATTCAGGGGTGTCATTTTCAGCACGGTTTTTCTCCCAAAAATAAAGCGCCATTCATAAGTGAAATGGCCGCGTGCCCCTCTGTCCTTTTTACCTGAGAGATTGACAGAATTGAATCCGTGTGCCCCTTCGGTGGCCGGAAAAAGTTCCGGCGCTCTCCAGATCGCCTGTCGCAAGCAGTTCTTAAGGAACAAACAGAGTTTGACCCTGCCTGAGCGATTCCGGGGAGGTTACGCCTTCGGCGGCGCTACTGAATAGCGCACTCTTCTGCTTGGATTGATTTGGCAAAGGCGAACTATACCTGACGAACAAGGGTTTAGACAAGGTGCTTTGGTAAATTTCGCATATTGCCAAAAACCTCTTTTACTTTATAGCAAACAAGCGTCATTGATCCACTAAAGAATCAAATCGATCGATAAGAAATCTGAATTCAATCATCCATCACCGCTTGTCCCGGAAACAACACGTCGGTGAACCCGAATTGCCGGAAATCCTGGATTCGCATGGGATACAAAATCCCTTGCAGATGGTCGCATTCATGCTGCACAACACGCGCATGGAAACCGCTGACGGTGCGGTCGATAGTTTTTCCGTACTGGTCGAAACCTTGATAACGCAATTGCTTGTATCGCGGAACTACGCCGCGCATGCCGGGCACGCTGAGACAACCTTCCCAATCGTCTTCCTTGCCGTCCGACAGCGGCATGAGTTTCGGATTAATCAGCACCGTGAAAGGCACTTCCTCGGCGCGTGGATAACGGGGATTATGGTCGAAGCCGAAAATGACGACTTGCAGACTTACGCCGATTTGCGGCGCGGCCAGACCGGCGCCGTTTAGCGATTCCATCGTATCTTCCATATCCCGGATTAATGCATGCAATTCGGCCGTATCGAATTGTTCGATCGGTTTGGCGGTTTGCAACAGCAACGGTTCGCCCATTTTGAGTACCGGTTTAATGGCCATGACACCTCACCAAATGTTCCAGAATGTTTCTGACTTTAATCATCGCTTGTTCCAGCACAACATAAATTTCCTTGAGCGGGATTGCATTTTTATTGGTTCCGCGTCCCGCGGCATGGTTGGCGACCACCGCCAGTGTCGCATAATTGAGACCGATTTCCCGTGCCAGCACAGTTTCGGGCATGCCGGTCATGCCGACGATGTCCGCGCCATCGCGCTCCAAGCGGTTGATTTCCGCCGCCGTTTCCAAGCGCGGCCCCTGCATCGCTGCGTAAACACCGCCGTCGGCAACGGTTTGCCCGGCATGCTTCGCTGCTTGCAGCAATAGCTCGCGGGTTTGCTGGCAATACGGCCAAGTGAAATCGATATGCGTTACCGGCTGATCTTTGCCATCGAAAAACGTGAAATTGCGCCCATGGGTGTAATCGACGATCTGATCCGGCAAGATCAATTTACCCGGCGTCAGATCGGCACGGATGCCGCCGACCGATGCCACCGCGATGACATGCGCGGGCTTCAGCGAATGCAATGCCCACAAATTGGCGCGATAATTGATCGCATGCGGTGGAATCGTGTGCCCATGGCCGTGCCGCGCCAAAAATACAATATCCTCGCCATTCAGCTTGCCGAAAGTTAGCGGCCCGGAAGGCTCGCCATACGGCGTGCGAATGATTTGCCGATGCGATATTTCCAAGCAAGATAACTGCGTAAGGCCGCTACCACCAATGATTGCTAACATTCTTTGTTGTTTCCAATGCTGTCTTTCAAAGCATAAATGGCCGGCAAATTGCGCCAAGCGCCATGAATGTCCATGCCAAAACCGAAAACATAGCGATCCGGAACCGATATCCCCACAAAATCGGCCGCGATCGGCTTCGGTTTTCCCGTTTCCTTTTCCACTAGCACCGCACTATAAAATGCTTTGGCGCCCTTTTCCAATACATAATCGCGCAGCGCCGCCAGCGTTACGCCTTCATCCAGAATATCGTCCACCGCCAATACAACCCGGTCCTTGAGATTTTCCCGAGGCTTCACTCGCCACTGGATCTCGCCGCCGTGCAACGCATCGCCATAACGCGTCACATGGACAAAATCAAAGTCGAGTGGAAATTTGAGCAACGGCAGTAATTGACCGGCGAATACCACCGCTCCGCCCATCAAGCATAAAACCAAAGGTTGCTGCTGTGATAATTCAGCGGTGATGTCCGCTGCCAGGCGCTGCAAGGTTTGCGCAACGATTTGCTCAGAATGGATCAATTCTGCGTTATCGAGAATCTGCAAGGCTTGTTGGTGAGACAATAGCATCGTATTACTGAACCTGAATATGTCAATTTGTATCATGCTATCATGCAATGATCGAATGATGGAGGATCAAGACATGCATCGATTCTATCTGTTTTTTTTAGCAACAGTTTGTTCTTTTGGGTTCATGAATCCGGTTTTTTCCGGATCCACACCGGATATCGAGCACCCGCTGTATCAGGATGGAGAATTAATCATTCCACGCGTGGATACGCCCGCTCAAGCGGGGCGTTATCAAGACGTGCAACTGCAATTCAATGCCGCTGCCAATACCTGGACGCTAACAAATTTCCGGGATTCCTTGATCGTTCCGGGGCAAGGTGTTTATCTTGATCAAGTGGAAACCATTGTTATCGAGTCTTTCCCTGTTCAAGTGTTATTGAAAGTCAGCGGTAATTTTCCGAGTGGCTGCGGAGGTTTTGGTCAAATCAATCAACGCATGCAAAGCAACAAATTTGAAATTGCCATGCATCATGCATTAATTCCTCCCGGAACTTTGTGTACGATGGCACTGGTGCCTTTTGAAAAAATCGTGCCGCTGCAAGTTTATGGATTGCCTGCCGGAACTTATGAATACAACATCAATGGCGAACTTACCGGCACTTTCAGTTTATCCAAGGATAATCAACTGTAAGCACGATCAGTATTCTTACGAATGATCCAACAGCTTCAATAAACCATCTTCATCCAGAATCGTGATACCCAGGCTGACCGCTTTATCATATTTACTGCCGGGTTCGGCACCGACGACGACATAGTCCGTTTTACTAGAGACGCTGCCGCTGACTTTTCCGCCTTGCGCTTCGATTTTTTCCTTGGCTTCATCGCGGCTCATGTGCGGCAGCGCGCCGGTCAGAACGAAGGTTTTCCCCTGCAACGGCAAGTAGACAGCAGCCGGCCTGCCGGCATGCTCATCCCAGTGCACACCGCTGGCGCGTAACTGCTCGACGGCTTCGCAGTTATGCGCCTCGGCAAAAAAATCCACGATGCTTTGCGCCACCACCGGACCGATATCCGCAATTTGCTGCAGTTCTTCAATATCCGCTGCCATCAACCGGTCCAGGTTGCCGAAATGCGCCGCTAAATCCTTCGCGGTCGCTTCGCCGACATTGCGTATGCCGAGCGCATAAATGAATCGCGCCAATGTCGTATGTTTACTGGCTTCAATCGCTTTTACAATGTTATTCGCCGACTTGTCCGCCATGCGCTCCAAGTTTGCCAGCGCGGCGATTCCTAACCGGTACAAATCCGCCGGTGTCCGCACAATCGCCTGGTCGACCAATTGATCGACCAGCTTTTCTCCAAGACCGTCGATATCCATCGCGCGGCGTGACGCAAAATGCAGTATCGCTTGCTTACGCTGAGCCGGGCAGAACAAACCGCCGGTACAGCGCGACACCGCCTCATCCGGCAAGCGCACCGCTTTCGCGCCGCATACCGGACAATTCGAGGGCATAGCAAACAGCCGCGCATCCGGCGGACGTTTTTCCACGACTACCGATACGACTTCCGGAATCACATCGCCGGCGCGGCGCACGATTACAGTGTCGCCGATACGCACATCCTTGCGCTCAATTTCGTCGGCGTTATGCAATGTCGCATTCGTCACTGTCACCCCGCCGACAAATACCGGCTGCAGCCGGGCAACCGGCGTCAATGCACCGGTGCGGCCGACTTGCACGTCGATATCGAGCAGTTTCGTTACCGCTTCTTGCGCCGGAAATTTGTGCGCAATCGCAAAGCGCGGCGCGCGCGATACGAAACCGAGTTGTTCCTGTTGCGCAATTACATTGACTTTGTAAACCACACCGTCGATATCGTACGGCAAGCTTTCCCGTTTTGCGGCAATGGTCTGGTAATACTCCAGCAACCCTTTTAATCCCATCACTACCTGACTTTCTTTGGCGATAGGGAAATGCAGCGAGCTCAAATAAGCCATCAAATCGCTGTGCGTAGTCTTCGGCATACGCGTGTCTTGAGCGTCTCCAATGCCGTATGCGAAAAAGGCCAAGCGGCGGCTGGCGGTGATATTCGGATCCAGTTGCCGCAACGAACCAGCCGCCGCATTGCGCGGGTTGGCAAATTCTTTTTCACCCTTGACCAGCTGCTGCTGATTTAACCGCAAAAAATCCTTTTTCAGCATCAACACTTCACCGCGCACTTCCAGGATTGCTGGTGGATCATTCAGCGGCAGCTTCAGGGGAATCGACCGGATCGTTTTTAGGTTCAACGTGATGTCTTCGCCGGTATAACCGTCGCCGCGCGTAGCGCCGGTTTTAAATAGCCCGTTTTCGTAGCGTAAGCTCACCGCCAAACCATCAAATTTTGGTTCTGCGTTATATTCGATACAATCGACGGCCAAGCCTTCGCGCACCCGGCGATCGAAAGCTTCCACTTCAGCATCGTCGAAAGCATTATTCAATGACAGCATCGGCACGCGATGCGTCACTTGCGCAAATGCCTTGAGCGGCGCGGCACCGACACGCTGCGTCGGTGAATCGGCGGTGATCAACTGCGGATAATCTTGTTCGAACTGTTGCAATTCACGGAACAGTTTGTCATATTCCGCATCGGGAATGACCGGGTTATCGAGAACATAGTAGCGATAATTGTGAAGCTCGATTTCCGACCGTAACTGCTGTAAATGGAATTTTATTTTTTCAATATTTTCATTCATATCTGCCAAGTATAGCGAATCACCACGCAATGCTGTTTCTGTTCTTAACCGAAAATCCTTTATACTGCGCACTCCAGCAAAAACCGACCCAGTTTATCCGCCCGTCCTGATATTCGCGCTATGAGCAACAATACCCTGAAAATCCGTATTCAAATTCAGCAACAACCGCCGCAAGCCATCGAGGAAATTTATCCGGAACCCGAGATCGTTTATGAACAAGTATTGGACTGGAGAAAAATTGCCGCTGCAGTCGTATTATTCCTGACCGCACTCGCTTTGCTGGGTTATTTGTTTTTTGGCAATTCCGCCAGTCAATCGCCCCCTAGCGATCCGGTCAATACAGAGACCGCGAATACCGCTGCTTCTGAAAATATTCCGCTGGAACTTGATATACCAGTGGACCCCCCCTTACCGGAATCCGATGAAACCAATGCTGAGCAAACGATTCAATCGATTCCCGTGGATTCCGGGGCCATCGGTGCCACGGGTCGTTCGATCGCCGTTCCGCGTAGAAAACCGGAAATCAATGTTACGCCGTCACAACCTGTTGCCGTCAATTCAGCCCCTAAAACCGCAAATCAACCGAAGCCCCACCTGTCATCGGATCATTCCATGGTGCTCAGAGCGCAGTTGAGTAGCGCCATTGTCTCGAGAGAGCCGGTTGATTCCATCGATGCTGTTTATTTGAAACCCGATGAAACCAAGCCAATTTATTTCTACGTGCACTTAAAAAATCAGCAAAGAAGAAATATCCGGATCGATTGGTACTACAATAACAAGCTGGATTCACAACTACGGTTGCAGGTTCTGAACAACAATTGGCGCACCCATGCCAGCAAGCAACTGGATCATAGACGGCTTGGTTCATGGCGTGTCGAGTTGATCGACGAGCGGGAAAATCAATTGGCAGCACGGGAATTTAATGTCATACCGCGTTGATCCCTGCCGCAGAAAGAACGCATGTAAGGATTGGTTATGAAATACTGCAGCAATTGTAGCGCTTCCGTCGAATTGACGATCCCCGAGGGCGATAGCTTACCGCGCTATGTTTGCACGGCTTGCAACACGATTCATTATCAGAATCCCAAAATAGTTGTCGGATGTATCCCCGAATGGGAGGATAAAGTCTTGATTTGCAAACGCGCCATTGAACCTCGCCGCGGCTGGTGGACGCTCCCCGCCGGTTTTATGGAAAATAATGAAACTTTAGCCCAGGCGGCTGCGCGTGAAACACTTGAAGAAGCCAATGCCCGGGTTGAAATCGGGAATCTGTTCACGGTCTACAGTTTACCGCATATCAGCCAGGTGTATTTTCTATTCCGCGCGCGGCTCTTGGATCTTGATTTCAAACCAGGCATTGAAAGCCTGGAAGTCAAACTTGTCAGTGAGCTGGAGATACCGTGGGATGAGATGGCTTTTCGCGTCATCCATGACCCGTTGAAACGATATTTCGAAGAGCGCAGGCAGGGAGAATTAGGATTTCATATGGGAATCATCGACAAACCCCGCAGCAATTCCTGAGTTATCCCTTTGTATTGATAACCATAAAATCGAAAGTTTTAGATTCTCGGATGGCAAGCTATAATGTTTATTTTTGTAGACTTCAGACCCTTATGAAGCATTTATTCCTACTGATACTTGTGTGCCTCACCATCTCATCGGCATCTGCTCAGCAGCAAGACCTTAAAATAGCCGCCAGATCCTATCTGTTGTCGGATTTTCAGACAGGGCAAGTATTGGCCGGTCAAAATGCTCATGAACGGATCGAACCGGCATCTTTGACCAAGCTCATGACGGCTTACGTGGTATTTTCAGCTTTGAAGCAAAATCAAATTTCGCTGGAGCAGGCGGTTCCGGTTTCGGAGAATGCCTGGCGCATGATCGGTTCCCGCATGTTCATCGAACCGAATAAACCGGTAACAGTGGATGAGTTAATCCGCGGCATGATTGTGCAATCCGGCAACGATGCCTGTATTGCGCTCGCAGAAGCGGTTGTCGGGTCGGAAGAAAACTTTACCAAGCTGATGAATGCCGAGGCCGAACGGCTAGGCATGAAGAATACGCATTTTACCAATTCCACCGGACTGCCCGATCCGGATCATTACACCACAGCCTACGATTTAACTCTGCTGGCAACCGCGATCATCCGTGATTTTCCGGAATTTTATCCACTCTATTCGCAAAAAGAGTACACCTATAACAACATCACGCAACCCAACCGGAATCGCTTGTTGTGGCTGGATCCGCATGTCGATGGCATGAAAACCGGCTGGACCAAGACGGCCGGTTATTGTTTGATCACCTCCGCCACCCGCGACAAGCGGCGCTTGATCTCAGTGATTATTGGAGCCAATTCGGCCAATGCCCGAAGCATCGAAAGCCAGCGTTTACTCAATTACGGTTTCCAGTTCTACGACACTTTGCATTTATATAAAAAGAACGATTCGTTAGCTACGATCCATTTATGGAAAGGCGCTCAAAACGAACTGAAAGCCGGATTCGATCGCGATGTTTATTTCACTTTACCCAAAGGGCAAGCCGATAAATTAAAAGCCACTATGGAGTATAAGCAACCATTAATCGCTCCCGTCCGCATGGGGCAAGAAGTCGGCACGGTCAAATTCACGCTGGACGATAAAGTCGTCGAAACTTATCCGCTGGTTTCGCTGGAAAATGTTGATACCGCTAATTTCATTGGACGCGCCTGGGATAGTGTAAAATTGCTGTTCAATTAATTTCATCGTAAATCGATAAAAATTCTCGCATGATATATCTTAATGGCAAGTTCGTTCCGCTTGAAGAAGCCTATATTCCGGTTCTCGATCGCGGTTTCATTTTTGGTGACGGCGTGTATGAAGTCATACCGGCTTATTCGCGCAAACCTTTCCGGCTTGAAGAGCATCTCAATCGCCTGCAACATAGTCTGGACGGCATCCGCTTAAAAAATCCATTCAGCAATGCCGAATGGAAAAATTTGCTTGAACAGCTCATTGCCAAGAATAACGGCGAAGATCAATATATTTACTTGCATATTACGCGCGGTGTCGCTAAGCGGGATCATGCTTTTCCGGTGAATGTGCCGCCAACCGTTTTTATCATGAGCAACCCATTGCTTCCGCCGCCGGTGGAATTACTCGCCAGCGGCGCATCCGCTATCACTGCTATCGATAATCGCTGGATACGCTGCGATGTCAAGGCAATTTCGTTGTTACCCAATGTTTTGCTGCGCCAGCTTGCCGTCGATGTGCACGCGCTTGAAACGATCCTGATCCGCGACAGTTTTTTGACCGAAGGCGCCGCCAGCAATATTTTTATCGTCAGTAATAACGTTTTGTTAGCGCCGCCGAAAAGTCATTTAATGTTGCCGGGAATCACTTACGATGTTGTTCTGGAATTGGCGGCGGCAAACGGCATTCCGCATGAGATCCGGCAAATTTCTGAACACGAAATCCGCAAAGCGGATGAAATTCTTTTAACATCGTCCACCAAGGAAATTATGCCGATTACCCTGCTCGACAATCAAGCGGTTGGCGGCGGCAAACCCGGTGAACTTTTTGCACGGCTGCACACACTTTATCAGGATTACAAAGCCACGCACATGCGCGGCCGTTCGTGCGGCAGCGATGATTGATAAAGTATCACTGATAATCCGCAATGTCTGATCAACCCTCTCTAATCGAATATCCTTGTGATTTTCCGATAAAAATCATGGGAAAAGCGCAGCACGAGTTCACACAAACGGCGTTGGCTATCGTCCGCTATCATGCGCCGGATTTTGATGCAGAAACCATGTCTGTTCGTGCCAGCAAAAATGGCACTTATTTAAGCATCACCTGCACCATTCGCGCCACCTCCCGCAATCAACTCGATGCACTCTATCAAGCTTTATCCAGCCACCCCTTGATCGCGGTCGTTTTGTGATCGTTGCCGCCGCTGATATACACATAATTTCCCGTGCACAAGCCTCAACAATTCATCGTCAAAACCATGGGATTATGCGATTACCAAACTACCTGGCAAGCCATGAAAGACTTCACCGCCCACCGCAATGAACAAACACCAGATGAAATCTGGTTGTTGCAGCATCCGCCGGTATTCACGCAAGGTATTGCCGGAAAACCGGAGCATCTATTGCATGATCATGGAATTGCGGTAATCCGGACCGATCGAGGCGGGCAAATCACTTACCACGGGCCAGGACAGTTGATAGCTTATTTATTGCTGGATTTGCGCCGGCTGAAACTCGGCATTCGCGAGCTAGTCCGGAACATGGAACAAGCCGTAATCGATTTATTGCAGGATTACCACGTGATTGCCGCTGGCCGCAACGACGCGCCTGGTGTCTATATCGGTAACGCCAAAATCGCATCGCTGGGTTTAAAAATCAAGAAAAATTATTGCTATCACGGCATAGCGCTCAATGTGGATATGGATCTGACACCATTTTCATACATTAATCCCTGTGGTTATCAGGGGCTACAAGTCACGCAAACTAAAAACTTGGGCATTGCCGATGGATTGGAAATTCTTGGTTCTAAACTAGCAAACTCTTTACAACAAAATCTTCTTAAGAACATAGGTGATCGCACAACATGACCGCAGATACTCGCCAAAAAGGCGCTGATAAAACAGCCCGCAACCCCATCAAGATCGCTCCGCAATCCCGGGCCGAATTATTACGCAAACCTTCGTGGATCCGGGTCCGTTCTCCCAACAGCGAAAATTATTATGAAGTCAAACGCTTGCTCCGCGAGCATAAGCTGCACACCGTCTGCGAAGAAGCATCATGCCCCAATATTGGCGAATGCTTTGGCAAAGGTACCGCAACGTTCATGATCCTGGGCGATTTATGCACGCGCCGTTGCCCGTTCTGCGATGTTGCGCATGGCCGTCCCAAACCGCCGGATGCCAATGAACCGTTGCACTTGGCGCAATCAATTGCCGCCATGCGGCTGAAATATGTGGTGATCACAAGCGTCGATCGCGACGATCTGCGGGATGGCGGGGCCCAGCATTTTGCGGATTGTATTCAAGCCATCCGCACGCATTCACCGACTACCCGGATAGAAATTTTAGTACCCGATTTCCGCGGGCGTTTGGAAATCGCGTTGGAGAAACTGGCTGCAAGTCCGCCGGATGTATTGAATCACAATCTCGAAACAGTACCGCGGCTCTATAAACAATGCCGTCCTGGCGCGGATTACATGCATTCATTAAAGCTTCTAAAAGACTTCAAAGCATTGTTTCCACATATTCCAACCAAATCCGGATTAATGCTCGGCTTGGGCGAAACGGACGAAGAGATTCTGGAAGTGCTGCGCAATTTGCGCGAACATCAAGTCGAAATGCTGACAATCGGCCAATATCTGCAACCCAGCATCGGTCATTTACCAGTCATGCGATATGTCACGCCGGATGGCTTTAAAGCGCTTGAGAACGCCGCAATCGAGATGGGATTCAGTCACGCTGCCTGTGGTCCGATGGTTCGTTCCAGTTATCATGCGGATTTGCAAGCGCATGAATCCGGTCTATTGAAATAACGCCGATTGAGAAATCCAACAAACTTCGTCAAATTGACAAGATTCGGAAAAATTTCCAAAATGATAGCGCATCGGGTTCTTTTCGTTTGCAATGTCAGCGGAAGTTAGGAATTCCCGATTGCGCTTCGATTAAACAACTATTGAATATTCCAGGTTTGAATTTTATGAAAAAAATACTTTTACTGATTATTATCTCGCTGATGTTTTCGACTAACGTATACGCCAAGAAAGCTAAAGGCGGTGTTGGTAAAGGTGGTTTCAGCGCAAAGTCCGCGCCTGCACCAACCAATAAAACCGCGGCCCCTGCTGCCAAGTCCGCACCAGCTCAAGCACCGGCTGCAAATGCAGCGGCGCCTGCCGCGAATGCTTCAACGCAAAAACCTTCATTGCTGCAATCGGCTATGCCAGCCTTGGCCGGAGCCGCGGCCGGCAGTTATATCGGCAGTAAACTAGCCAGTGACGGTGAAGCTGACAGTGCAGTTACGGAAGCGGAAAAGAAAGAAGATCATCCATTGACAACCCGTTAATGACGGACAATCATTTAACTTCTGTTTGAATCTTGCACTGATTCTTTAATAACAAAAGGATCAGTGCCAAACACCCGCAAACGCGACTTCAAACATCAACAATCTCAAAATCGTGAGTTATTGCTACTGTCTGCTTTAGCATGATAGAAGCCGAACAATACTTCTCAGCGGATAAATTGATGGCACGTTCAATCGTCTGCGGATTCAAATTATTCCCGGAGATAATGAAGTGCAAATGAATGCGGGTAAATACTTTCGGATCAACCGGCGCGCGTTCAGCTTCAATTTCCACCACACAATCGGTAATGTCTTGCCGGCTTTTTTTCAGGATCAATACCACATCGAAAGTCGTGCACCCGCCCAAGCCCATCAACAGCATTTCCATCGGACGCGGCCCGAGATTCTGCCCGCCAGCTTCCGGTGCGCCATCCATCAATACTGAATGACCGCTTCCCGATTCGGCTAGAAAACTTACATTTCCATTCCATTTGATTCGAGTCTTCATGTTTTTTCTAAGGATTCTATAGAAATTTCCACTAACAAGAAAAAGCCGTGCAAATAAAAAGCCGACGCTGTTAAGCGTCGGCTTTTCTGAATTCTGAAAAGCTTACTTCAGTGTCAGAATAAAATCAGCTAATACTTTAGCGTTTTCCGGGCTAACATTAGCATTTGGCGGCATTGGGATTGGACCCCAAACACCGTTGCTTCCCTTAAGGATTTTATCTGCCAAATAAGCAGAAGCATCCGCTTGATCTGCGTATTTACCAGCAATATCTTTGAGGCTTGGACCAACTAATTTGGTATCCACATTGTGGCAATTCAAGCAACCACTATTTTTCGCCAGATCAGCATCAGCTTGTGCAACACCGACTAATAAAAAAGCAGATGCAGCAACTGCTCCAATTAAAACTTTTCTCATTTCTCTTCCTTATTAAAATTATAAAAGGGGTTGTTATTCTAACCCGAACTTTAGAGACTTGCAGCAATTCCTGTAAGTTTGTAATCATCAGCATCAAACTTGTTGTTTATAACCGATACCCTTACTGACCTTACTGAACCAGCTGCTAGCTCCGGTGATACAGCGTTGGTGAGACTTTTCCGCAAATAATTAAGTTCCGGCGTGCAATATAAAAAATAATAAATTAACCGGTTATAGCGCCTGAACTGGCACTGGAAACGAGTTTTGCGTATTTGGCCAGCACCCCGCGCGAATAACGCGGTTGCGGCGGTTGCCAGGCAGTCCGGCGTTGCGCCAGCTCATCATCCGGCACATTCAGTTGCAACAATCGTTGTTCCGCGTCGATGGTAATGGAATCGCCTTCTTGCACCAATGCAATCGCACCGCCCACATAAGCTTCCGGAGCGACGTGTCCAACCACCATACCATACGTGCCGCCGGAAAAACGCCCATCGGTGATCAAACCGACAGAATCACCCAGCCCTTCACCGATCAATGCGGCAGTAGGTGACAGCATCTCTCGCATGCCCGGACCGCCTTTCGGGCCTTCGTAGCGAATCACCACGACATCGCCCGGCTGGATTTTACGCGCCATAATAGCCGCCATGCAGGTCTCTTCCGAATCGAACACGCGCGCGGGACCGGTGATTTTCGGATTCTTGATGCCGGAGATTTTTGCAACACAACCTTCCGTCGATAAATTACCTTTCAGAATAGCCAAATGGCCTTGCGCGTATAACGGATTGTCCCACTGGCGGATCACTTGCTGATCCGCTCGCGGTGTATCGGGGATGTCCTTCAGAACTTCCGCGATCGTTTGTCCGCTGATGGTGATGCAATCGCCGTGCAACAGGCCATGATTGAGCAGCATTTTCATCACTTGCGGCACACCGCCCGCTTGGTGCAAATCCGCCGTGACATAGCGCCCGGAAGGTTTCAGATCGCACAGCACCGGCACTTTGGCGCGCATCCGCTCGAAATCGTCGATATGCCACTCAACCCCGGCTGCATGCGCGATTGCCAGAAAATGCAAAATAGCGTTGGTTGAACCGCCAACCGCCATGATCACGGCAACGGCATTTTCAATCGATTTGCGGGTAATGATATCGCGAGGCAGGATCTGTTTCTTGATCGCATCGACCAAGACCTTGGCCGAGTCACCGGCACTGATGAGCTTATCCTGGTCCTCTGCCGACATCGTGGAAGAATACGGCAGGCTCATCCCCATGGCTTCGAACGCGGATGACATGGTATTAGCGGTAAACATGCCGCCGCATGAGCCGGCGCCGGGGCAAGCATGACGTTCGATTTGGAGTAACTCTTCGTCGTCGATCTTATGCGCGCTATGCTGCCCTACCGCTTCAAATACACTGACCACCGTCAGATCCTGGTTTTTATAATGCCCTGGCTTGATCGTGCCGCCATAAACAAAAATCGCCGGTACATTCATCCGTGCTATCGCGATCATCGCGCCCGGCATATTCTTGTCGCAACCGCCGATGGCGATCACGCCATCCATGCTACCACCCTGCACACAAGTTTCTATCGAATCGGCGATCACTTCGCGCGACACCAGCGAGTATTTCATGCCTTCGGTACCCATCGAAATACCATCCGATACCGTAATAGTGCCGAACATCTGCGGCATCGCGCCCGCTTGCCGCAGCGCCGATTCGGCTTTTAGCGACAAGTCGTTCAGTCCCTTATTACACGGCGTAATCGTCGAATAACCGTTAGCCACGCCGACAATCGGTTTGTTAAAATCCCCATCGCTGAAACCAACCGCGCGTAACATGGCGCGGCTAGGTGCGTGTTGTGTCCCTTGGGTGATAATCTGGCTCCGTTTATTGTCTGGCATGCTTGCTCCTGAGTGAGAAGAAAAATATAAGAAAAGCGCGCGCAACCGCGCTTGCTATAATAGGCGGTATTTTACCGTAAATAAGGCCGAAACTATGCTCGTTCATCCGCAAATTGATCCTATAGCCATCTCCTTGGGCCCGCTTTCGATCCATTGGTACGGATTGATGTATTTACTGGGTTTTGCATTATTCATTTTGCTGGGGCGATATCGCATCAAACACCACCCGCACGCGATCTTTACCTATGAAATGCTGGATGATGCCTTATTTTACGGTATGTTGGGAGTAGTCCTCGGCGGACGACTAGGCCATGTATTGTTTTATCAGTTTGGCTATTACCTGGAACATCCATTACAAATATTCGCTATCTGGGAAGGCGGCATGTCATTCCATGGGGGATTTCTGGGTGTCTTCGTCGCCATGATCGTGCTCGCTCGAAAATATCAATTATCCTGGCTTGCGGTTACGGATTTTGTCACTCCATTGATTCCGCCAGGATTGGCAGCAGGCCGGATCGGTAATTTCATCAATGCCGAATTATGGGGACGCCCCACCGATGTGCCGTGGGGCATGATATTCCCGCATGTCGACGAATTGCCCCGCCACCCATCGCAGTTATATCAATTCGCGCTGGAAGGCGTCTTGTTATTCATCATTATCTGGATTTATTCGTCCAAACCGCGCGCAACCGGTGCTGTCACCGGTATGTTCATGATTGGCTATGGTGTTTTCCGCTCGATTGCGGAATTTTTCCGCGAACCGGAAGATGGTTTCATGGGGGTGATGACGTTAGGTGTCACGATGGGACAATGGCTGTCGATTCCGATGATTCTTGCCGGTATCGCCGCCCTGCTGTGGTCACGGCGTCAAATGACCGCTCCGCAGAATCATAAAAAACCGGCACCGAAGCGTCAACGCAAATAGTTATTCAACGATTTGCAGGCGACACTATTGTTTCTTCCCGGTACGATCGGTTTCGGTTTCCTCGATGATCTGCGCATCCTCGATGATCACCGTTTGCTCATTATCGCTCTGCCGGTGCGGTTCTTCGGAATGGGATTGCCTAGCAGCTTCGAATTTTCTACGCCACCACCAGAAACGGATTCCTACTACCACCACCGCGACCGCCAGTAGCGCCAGAAATGCGGCAAAAAAGAAAAAACCGAGCACCGCCAACAAGGCGATGACCGGAATCATAATGGCATAAGTAAGCCAGCGATTCAGCGGAGAAACCGGCACGCGGCGATACTCTCCGGATTCATCCTGTTGATAGCTGGAAATCCGGTGGATAATTATCTTGTTCTCTTCGTCTTTCATTGCATAAGCTCCTCTATGGCAACGATGGTTTTAGGCGCGGCCTCCGTTAACAATTCATGCCCGGACGGCGTTACCACCACATCGTCCTCGATGCGGATACCGATATTCCAGAAATGTTCGGAAACATTATCCGCCGGACGGATATAACAGCCCGGTTCCACCGTCAGCACCATACCCGGCTGCAGCTCGCGCCATTCGCCTTGTTGTTTATACTCGCCGGCATCGTGCACGTCCATACCCAGCCAGTGTCCGGTGCGGTGCATATAGAACCGTTTATAGTCTTCGGATTCCAGCACCTCGTCGACACTACCCCGGCATAACCCCAGATCAATAAACCCTTGCGCGAGCACTTGCAGCGCTGCTTGATGCGGATCGTTCCAGCGGCTGCCCGGTTTCACTTCGGCAATCGCAGCCGCTTGAGCCGACAAAACCAACTGATAGACATCGCGTTGTGCTGCAGTAAACTTGCCGTTGACCGGAAATGTCCGGGTGATGTCGGAAGCATAGCCGTTCAATTCACATCCAGCATCGATCAATAACAAATCCCCCGATTTGAGTTCGGCATCGTTCTGGACATAGTGCAGAATACACGCATTGGCGCCGCCGGCGACAATCGAAGTATACGCCGGCGCTTGCGCGCCATGCCGGTAAAAAGTGTGCAGCAACTCGGCTTCAATCTCATATTCCCGCATTCCCGGACACACCGCTTGCATCGCGCGTTGATGGGCTTGCGCCGAAATATCCGCGGCACGCTGCATGATTTGCAACTCATCGGTGCTTTTTATCAACCGCATTTCATCGAGTATGGCCCGGTAATCGTAAATCTCCCGCGGCGCGGTGACGCCGGTTCTCGCTAAATCCCGTACGCGGTTCAACCAGCCGGTAACGCGCTGATCCCAGTTTGGATCCTGCCCCAGCGCTGTATAAACCGCAAGCTGACCGGATAACAAACCCGGAAGCAATTCGTCGAGCTTGGCAAGTGGATAGGCTTCGTCAAAACCAAAAACTTCTTTGGCCGCGTCCGGCCCGAAACGATAGCCATCCCAAATTTCGCGTTCCAGATTCTTTTCACGGCAAAACAAAATATGCTTTGCCGGTTCCTGGCCGGTTGCCGCGATAATCACCAGCACTGCCTCGGGTTCGCGAAAACCAGTTAAGTAATAAAAATAGCTATCAAAGCGATACGGATAATGCGCATCCCGATTGCGTATCCGCTCCGGAGCCGTGGGAATGATCGCAACGCCATTCTGCATTTTTCCGGAAAAAAGCTTGCGGCGCGCGATAAACGGTTGCATTTGCGTCATAGTTACATTTAAGTGTCATTGAGCTTACTATTAAAGCTCAGTTGTTCATCAAGTATCTTCAGTCTTTCCGGGGTGCCCACATCGATCCATTGTCCGGAATAATGCTGCCCGCCGACTTTCCCTTCCGCCATAGCATGCCGCAGCAACGGCGCCAGTTTCACGGCCCGCCCCGGTTCGATATCCTGAAATAATTGCGGCTGATAAACGCCGATACCGCTGAATGTCAATCGACCCGCTTCTGCCAGTGTTACCAAACCATCCCGCACTGCAAAATCGCCTTCGCTATGATGCGCCGGATTATCAACCAGCACCAAGTGCGCCAGAAACTGGCTGGATTGATGTTGCATCGCACGCAAGACCGGAATCAGTAATCCATAATCCATTTCACAATAAATATCCGCGTTGACTACCAAAAACGGTACGTTACCGGACTGCCCGGTCAGCAACGGCAATGCATTGGCAATCCCGCCGGCGGTTTCCAAAACCACCGCTTCCGGAGAATATTGGATATTAACACCATAACGCTCGCCAGACCCCAAGGCTTGTTCGATCTTTTCACCCAAATATGCATGATTGATCACGATATCAACAAACCCGGCGCGCGCCAGATTAATGAGCTGATATTCGATCAACGCTTTACCGCCCGCTTTCAATAAGGGTTTCGGCACATTATCGGTCAGCGGACGCATGCGCTCGCCGCGCCCGGCGGCAAGAATCATCGCTTTATAGGAAGGCCGCTCAGAAGGTATAGCCAATGGTCCGGTCCGGCATGGCCGGATGTATTTCATCCAGCAGATCCAGCAATGGTTTCAATTCAATATAGCGTTCGCAGGCTTTGCGTAAATATTCCATCACCAGCGGCATATCGTTCAGGTACATGGCTTTTCCATCGCGGTAATTCAACCGGGCAAAAATCCCCAGCACTTTCAGATGACGTTGCACCCCCATCCATTCGAAATCCCGGTAAAAAGCCGCAAAGTCAGCGCTAACCGGTAAACCGGCTTTACGCGCTTTTTCCCAGTAACGGATCGCCCAATCCAATATCCGTTCCTCTTCCCAGCGAATATACGCATCTTTCAGCAACGAAACCAAATCGTAGGTAATCGGACCCGATACCGCATCCTGGAAGTCAATAATGCCGGGATTGGGCGTTGTTAGCATGAGATTGCGGGAATGATAATCCCGATGAACCAGAACTCTTGGCTGCGCGAGATTGTTTTGCAGAATTTTGGCAAAGACTGTGTTCAGCACCTCTAACTGGTCACTGGTCAATTCCACTTGCAAATGTCTGGCGATATACCAATCCGGAAATAAATCGAGTTCCCTTCGCAACAACGTCTCATCATACGGCGGCAAACTTTCTGCATGGTGCGACAACTGCATTTTGACCAGCGCATCGGTGGCTGCATTGTATAACTCATTAACACGATCAGGTTCTTCAGCCAAAGCTTGCAAAAAAGTTGTATTACCAAGATCCGATAGTAATAAAAATCCGCAATCCAGATTCCGCGCCATGATCGCCGGCACATGCACACCGCAACCAGCCAAAATTTCCGCGACGCGCAAAAACGGCGTGCAATCCTCATGTTGCGGCGGCGCATCCATCGCGATCAATGACCGATCTTCGAAGGTAACGCGGTAATACCGGCGAAAACTGGCATCCGCCGATGCCGGTTGCAGCGTAAAAGACTTCGCTGGGAATTGTTCTTTCAACCAACTTTCAAGCAAGCGTAAACGTTCCATTTATGTATCCGGGCGATTAACCGTTATAAAAAACCAGCAGCTAAGGGGGTGCATCTATTCAGCGATTGCAATGCGCGTGGCAAAATAACAATCGCACCTTACTACTGGAACCTTGTTCAATAACAGTAGATAATCAGTGTTTATAAAGACGGGCCACTGCGAATTTTATCACGTAGCCTATATTTGCTGATCAACTGGTAAATTCATCAATAAGGAGAATAATCATGTTAAACAAAAATGTCATCGACGAAATCAATGCCAAAGTCAGCGAAATCATGCAGAACAGCCCTGCCAAGGATATCGAGAAGAACGTCAAAGTGCTGTTATCAGGTGTATTTTCAAAAATGGATCTGGTGACTCGCGATGAATTTGATATCCAGCAAGAAGTATTGCAGCGCACGCGAGAAAAACTCATTATTCTCGAAGCGAAAGTGGCCGAACTCGAAGCACGGCTGAACCCGCCCGCAACCAACCCCGAATCAACGAATTAACTCAAAACATCAGTTCAAAGACTCAACGAAGGGCTCTGCAGCGCTTCCGCAATGAGTAGCCCTTCGATTCTTTTCAATCACGCCGCCTGCCCGAGCCAGGAAAACACTGATTAATTCGCCGAGCAAACGGAATGCAAGGCGGCCGGAGCACAAGAAATGAGACATCTCATAACGATAGACAAATTTCTGAGCACCTCCCAAAGCAGCGAATCGCTTACGCGGGCAATTAATCAGCATTTTCTTAGTTGTCAAGCCAATGTCGCTTGCCGTTCTGTATAGCCGGGCGCTATCGGGTATTCAAGCTCCGCTGGTGACGGTGGAAACGCACATCGCTAACGGTTTACCCAGTTTCACCATCGTCGGTCTGCCCGATACCGAAGTGAAGGAAAGCAAAGACCGTGTTCGTTCAGCGTTGCAAAACGCGCAATTCAAGATCCCGCCGCAACGCATTACCGTCAATCTGGCCCCTGCCGATCTGCCCAAGGAAAGCGGCCGCTTCGATTTGCCGATTGCGTTGGGAATACTCGCAGCCACTGGACAAATCCCAGACGATCGCCTAGATCAATACGAATGGGCGGGAGAACTGGCATTGACCGGAGAATTGCGCCCGATTCACGGTGCTTTGGCAATGACCTATAACGCCTCGCAATCCGGGCGCAGCTTCGTACTGCCGCAACAGAATGCCGCAGAAGCGGCGCTGGTCAATAACGCGACGATCTATGGCGCCCAATCATTGCTGCAAATCTGCGCCCACTTGACCGGACAAACACCATTACCGATTTATCGGAATGGCGCCGGAAATGCCACCGGCAAGCAAGACGCCAGCTATCCCGATCTCGATGACGTCAAAGGCCAAGCACACGCGAAGCGTGCGCTGGAAATTGCAGCCGCCGGCGGCCACAGTCTGCTGATGATCGGCCCGCCGGGCACCGGCAAGTCGATGCTGGCAACCCGCTTTCCCGGCATTTTGCCGCCGATGACCGAAGCCGAAGCGCTGGAATCCGCTGCGATCCAATCGCTCGCATTCGGCAGCTTCAATATCGAGAACTGGAAAAAACGCCCCTACCGCGCCCCGCACCATACCGCATCAGGGGTTGCTTTAGTTGGCGGCGGCAGCCACCCGCGCCCCGGTGAAATTTCACTCGCCATGCACGGCGTGTTGTTTCTCGACGAACTCGCGGAATTCGACCGCAAAGTCCTAGAAGTCCTGCGTGAACCGCTCGAATCCGGCAAAATCACCATCTCCCGTGCCGCTCGTCAGGCTGAATTTCCTGCACGTTTCCAGCTGATCACTGCGATGAATCCCTGCCCCTGCGGTTACTTGGGCCATCCTTCAGGGCGTTGTCATTGCACCCCCGACCAAATCGCCCGCTACCGCGGACGAATCTCCGGCCCATTACTCGACCGCATCGACATGCAAATCGAAGTTCCGGCAGTACCGCAGCAGGAACTAATGAAACAGCAAATTACCGGTGAGAAAAGCCGCACCATCCGGCAGCGTGTAGAGAAAGCTCATCAATTACAACTGAACCGGCAAGGAAAAACCAATAGCAACCTGAGCGTCAAAGAAATCGATCAGCACTGCGCACTCGACAGTGCCAGCGAGAATCTGCTGAAACACGCCATCAACCGTTTGAATTTATCGGCGCGTGCGTATCATCGAATTTTGAAACTGGCGAGGACCATTGCGGATTTGGCCGGGAGTGAAAAAATCACCAATCAGCATATTGCAGAAGCGATTCAGTATCGCAGGTTGGATAAGCAATAGGTTTTATATTGCATTTTTTAAAACTCTGATTATAAAACCTGATATTAATCCTTCGATCTTTCATTCTGAACCTGACACCGGCTCTTCTGCAAGCTGTTGCGCCATATCTTTAGATGCCTGGTGTCTACAATCGCTATGACATGCTGGCAGTATACGGATAGACTGGATGCGCCTGATGCCGCTTACTGGTGCCGAGCTTGCGATACAATCGCATAAATCCTCATTCGCTTCATTAGCGTGGGTATAATACGAGCACTCTGCGGATCAGCGCAAGCTCTCCCGCTGACAGAAAAACTGCCTGGCAGTACATCTTCTTGGCTTACCACTTAACGGATTGTCTGAATTTGCGATACCACTGCTTTGTTGGCATTCGTCAGAAAACCAATTCGTCAATCAAATTATCAAAATTTACGATCTCTCGCATGATAAAATCTGCTAACCGAAGCAGCGCATTCAGTACACTGAAAATTTCAATCCCGGTTTAATCACCCATGGTACAACTCTCAATTAACGGACAACTGCAGCAATTTGAGTCACCAATCAATGTGGCTCAATTAGTCGATCACCTCTCATTAAAGGGTAAGCGCATTGCTATCGAGCGTAATGGCGAAATCGTGCCACGCAGCCGCTTTTCAGAGGAATTGTTAGTTAATGGCGATCACATCGAAGTCGTCGTCGCTGTTGGTGGCGGTTAATGATCGACTCCACAATATACTTCGATATTCAATAGCATAGTTATGGACAATTTAGTTATTGCCGGTAAGTCTTATTCATCCCGCTTACTTATTGGCACAGGAAAATATAAAGATTTCAATGAAACTCGCATATCGGTCGAAGCGAGCGGTGCTGAAATAATAACCATTGCAATCCGGCGCACCAATATTGGACAAAACACCAACGAACCAAATCTTTTGGACGTATTGCCGCCCTCCAAATACACGTTGCTGCCGAATACCGCCGGTTGTTATACCGTTGATGACGCTGTCCGGACATTGCGCCTAGCGCGAGAATTGCTCGATGGTCACAGCTTGGTAAAATTGGAAGTGCTAGGCGATCCGAGAACACTATACCCCAATGTATTAGGAACTATCGAAGCTGCGAAAATTTTGGTGAAAGAAGGATTTCAAGTCATGGTGTATACCTCCGACGATCCGATCATCGCCAAGCAATTGGAAGAACTAGGGTGTGTTGCCGTGATGCCGTTAGCATCTCTCATTGGTTCCGGCATGGGCATTTTGAATCCTTGGAATCTGCAAATCATTATTGAAAACGCAAACATTCCGGTTTTGGTCGACGCCGGTGTCGGCACGGCTTCGGATGCTACTATCGCGATGGAACTTGGTTGTGATGGCGTGCTGATGAACACCGCTATCGCCGCATCCAATAATCCCATTTTAATGGCATCGGCGATGCGGAAGGCGGTAGAAGCCGGCCGCGAAGCTTATCTGGCCGGGCGCATGGCAAAAAAACTATATAGCGCCAATCCGAGTTCTCCTGTCGATGGGGTTATTGTAAATGCCGAAGCTTTATCTAAAAAACCGGCAAGCAAGCTTGATTGAACTCTTGAATAATCGCAGATCCTTCGTTTCATGCAACCGCAACAATCAATTCGCAGTTTTGTACTTCGCCAGGGCCGGTTATCGGATGCGCAGCGCCGTGCTCGTGAAAGCTTGCTTCCTCAATATGGCATACCCTATAGCGAAAACTTGCTGGATTTAAATCAAGTATTTGGCCGTCAGGCTCCCAAAATTCTTGAAATCGGCTTTGGAATGGGTGAGGCCACTGCGATCATTGCCAAAATGCACCCAGCCAATGATTATCTCGGGATCGAAGTTCACACCCCGGGTGTCGGCAGTTTGCTCAGGCTAATCCAGCAAAATGAATTGAAGAATTTACGCATTATTCAGCACGATGCGGTTGCAGTGCTGCAGCGCATGCTGCCGTTGGAATGTCTGGATGGCATTCACATCTTTTTCCCGGATCCATGGCCGAAAGCCCGCCATCATAAACGCCGGTTAATCCAGTCAGCATTTGTTTCACGCTTATGCACCCATCTCAAACCGGGTGGTTATATTCATGTCGCTACCGATTGGGAAAATTACGCTGTGCAAATTTTACAAGTTCTCAATCAAGAGCGGCAGCTTCGCAATACCGCCAAGGATTTCGCTCCGCGTCCTGATTACCGGCCAATCACCAAGTTTGAGCATCGCGGATTGAAATCCGGACATGGTGTATGGGATCTGCTTTATTGCAAATATTAATCCCTATTTCCGAAAATTTTCTTTATCAATCTTCTATCTATATCTCCTCGTTATTGCTTGATATTTTCTCAGTGGAGTTTTTCCCAAGACTTTATTTTCATCTAAATAACTCACACAAAAAAATAAAACCCCTTTCAATAAAGCCGCGTGATTCAAGAATGAATCGCCAACGTAACAGAGAATGATTCATACCAATGCCACTAGTGAAAAACAGAATCCGTTTGCGATCTTGATACTTTTGTGATTTTTCTCACTGCTTCTGACGGCGATTATGATTAGACTAAAACCCAGTATATATTGACTATAGTAAGTCAATCATACTTTTATTGGACTGTGCACCGCCAGCATTTTGGTGGATAACCGAAACACCGACGAGCTAAATTTTAAAAAAATTTAGCTCATTTTTTTTAAAACCGGAGGACCTTGAATGAGAAACAAAGTGGTATCAGGCATACAAATAATTTCTGCATTATTTTTAATGCTGTCTTCACCAGTTTTTGCGAAAGATGACCACGAAGACAAAAGCGATCGACTGCCAAACATGTTTAAATCAAAAAACAAACATGGCGAAGATGCGACTTATAGCACCGCAGGTTTTATCGATCTAAAAAATCCTTTTTTCAAAAGCTTAGGTTCTAATGGCCGCAGTTGCGCTTCGTGTCATATCCCCACGCAAGGATGGACCATTACACCAGAAGGTGTGCAAAAGATTTTTAACAAAACCAAGGGACTCGATCCGCTGTTCCGCTTGGTTGACGGCGCCAATTCACCGATTGCCGATGTATCTTCCGTAGAAAAACGCCGCGAAGCATACAGCATGTTATTGAGCAAAGGTAATATTCGGGTTGGCATCGGTATCCCTGCAGATGCTGAATTCGAGCTGGTCGAAGCAGACGATCCGTATGGTTATGCGAGTGAAACAGAATTATCTTTATTCCGACGTCCAATGCCGACCACCAATCTTAAATTCCTCAGCACCGTTATGTGGGACGGCCGAGAAACAACGCAAATGCCGGGTTCCAGTGATTGTATCTATAACACTTCGACTTGCTTCTCGCCGGTATCGTTTGATCTGAGTACTCAAGCCAGCCACGCCACTTTAGGTCACGCCGAAGCACTTCAAGATTTAACCGATGAAGAGCGTGATGCGATCGTGGCATTTGAACTCGGTTTATTTACTGCGCAGATCCATGATGACAAAGCCGGAAACCTGACGGCAGAAAAAGCTAAAGGCGGCCCTAAGGAACTGGCAAAACAACAGTATCATTTTGGCATTAATGACACTTTGGCTGGCGACTACATAACTCACGACTCTTTTAATCCCATCGTTATGACGCTTTATAACGAATGGAACGACATTAAACCGAATAAATCACCCAACAGCGCCAAAAATGCCCGTGCCGCTATTGCCCGCGGTCAAGCGCTCTTCAATACCAAGCCAATTTTAATCAGCGGCGTTAAAGGGATTAACGATGATTTAAACATCAATGTATTACCTGGTACTTGCACAACCTGCCATAACACGCCTAATTCAGGGAATCATTCAACACCGATGCCATTGGATATCGGTGTCGCGGACGAATCGCGCCGTACACCGGATATGCCTTTGTATACGCTGAAAAATAAAACAACCAACGAAATCATCAAAACAACCGACCCCGGTCGAGCCCTGATCACCGGCAAGTGGAAAGATATCGGCCGTTTCAAAGGGCCCATCCTGCGCTCAGTCGCATCACGCCCGCCTTACTTCCATGATGGTTCTGCCGCAGATTTGCATGAAGTTGTCGAGTTTTACAATACGCGCTTCAATATCGGGCTAACCGAAAGCGAGAAAGCCGATCTGATCGCGTTCCTTGCAGCTTTATAAAACCAACGCTTTCTCTCTAATTAATGGGGGCAATCACTCGATGAAATCCGAGCCGATTGCCCCTATAATTCTTTCATGCCACCGCGTCGTAATAAATATTTCTCAAATTCAATAATTAAGAATAACACTAAGCCGACAGAAAGAATCCTTGTCCAAGCATCGGCATCAAGCGCAACTGTTCCAAAAATTAACTGAAAAACAGGCAGGTAAGTAAAAAGAATTTGAAGTAATATCAATATACCGACAGATATCAGAACATAACGATTGCCGAGAAAACCTTCGATCGACATCGCCGAAGCCAGCAGATAACGGCAATTAAACAAATATAAAATTTCACAAACGACAAACAAATTTACTAAAACCGTCCGGCTGAATTCGATGCTGGAGCCTTGCATTGTTTCCCACATCGTGAGTCCAAACCCGCCGCCGATCATCAATAATGTAACAAAAACAATACGCCAAACCAAGAAACCGGATAACAGAGGAGCATCAGGATCGCGTGGAGGCCGATGCATGACATCCGCCTCCGGAGGTTCAAAGGATAGTGCAATAGCCAGTGTCACAGTCGTAACCATGTTGATCCATAATATTTGGACAGGAGTAATAGGCAGCGTTATGCCCAAAAAAATAGCCAGAATGATGAGACCGGCTTCACCGCCATTCGTAGGAAGCACATAGACCATAGTCTTTTTGATATTATCGTAGACAGTACGGCCTTCCTCCACCGCGTGCACGATTGATACAAAGTTATCATCCGCGAGCACCATTTCTGCGGCTTGCTTGGCTACTTCAGTTCCCTTTTGTCCCATGGCAACACCCACATCGGCCCGTTTCAGAGCTGGCGCATCATTCACACCATCACCCGTCATCGCCACGATTTCTCCATTCGCTTGCAATGCTGCAACGAGACGCAATTTGTGCTCCGGATTGGTACGCGCAAAAACATCGATGTTCGTAACCGCTTGCCGCAATGCCTTATCATCCATCGTATCCAGCGCAACACCGGTTAGAACTGTACGACCATCACCGAGATTGAGTTTTGCGCCAATCGAACTGGCTGTCGCCTGATGATCTCCGGTAATCATCTTGACGCGAATACCGGCATAATGACATTGATTCACAGCCGCAACCGCTTCTTCACGCGGCGGATCGGTCATGCCGACCATTCCCAGTAATGTAAAGTTTGACCGAACATCGGAAAACCGGAGTATCTGTTGATCCCGCTCCGCCGCGCGCTGTGCGATCGCCAACATCCGTAGCCCAGAACATGCAGCTTCCTGAATGGTGTTGTTCCAATACGCCAGATCAAGCGCACAATTGTTTCCCTGACTTCGTTGCCGGCTGCACAAAGCCAGTATCGTTTCGGGAGCGCCTTTGACAAAGATAACACCCTGGTTGTCATGCGAATGATGCAAGGTCGCCATCAAGCGGTGTTCGGATTCGAAAGGAATAACATCCGTGCGGGGTAATGATTCGCTCACATGAACCGGATTTAGCGCTGCTTTCATTGCTGCCGCAATCACCGCGCCTTCCGTCGGATCGCCGTCGACAATCCATTGATCTTCCTGTAACTGCAGTTTTGCATCACTGCATAATAAACCGGCTCGCAATAGATCCATACAATCTGCATGCTCTGCAATCAAAATTCCCCGTCCATCCGAACTGAAGCTCCCTTCCGGTGCATAACCTACTCCGCTTACCTGTAACCGATCATCTGCGGTAAAGATTTGCTGCACGGTCATCTCATTCCGCGTTAATGTACCGGTCTTATCGGTACAAATGACCGTTACCGATCCAAGCGTTTCGACTGCGGGTAAATGCCGGATAATGGCGTTATGGCGCGCCATGCGTTGCACACCAAGCGCAAGCGTAATGGTCATAATCGGCGGAAGTTCTTCCGGAATAACGGCAACCGCAATACCCACCGCCGCCATAAACAGCTCATCAATGCCATAATCGTGTGCTAGCAAACCATACAGAATAACAGTCAGAACCAACACGAGCGTGACAGCAGCCAATCGAAATCCGAACTCCGCAATTTTTCTAAGTAACGGTGTCGACAGTTTATTGACTTGCTCCAGCATCGTGCTGATACGCCCGATCTCGGTGTGATGACCGGTTCCGACCACAACCCCGGTAGCCTGTCCAAAAACCACCAGCGTACCGGAATACACCATACAATCGCGATTGCCGATTGCAACCGATTCCAAAACTGATTCAATTCCCTTTTCAACGGCTTGTGATTCACCGGTCAAAATTGCTTCATCGACCCGCAAATTCTTACAACTGAACAACCGCATGTCGGCAGGGACTTTGTCACCCGATTGCAGCAATACGATGTCACCAGGCACCAGCGCTTCTGCTGAAATTTGTCTGCGGTGATTGTCTCTCAACACAGACGCATTGATTGACAGCATGCTGCGAATACCAGCCAGCGCTCTCTCGGCCTTACCCTCCTGAATCACACCAATCACCGCATTAATAATGACCACCGCCAGAATCACGCAACTATCAGTCCAGTGTCCGATAAACGCAGTAACTGCTGCAGCAATTAACAGAATATAGATGAGAACATTATGAAACTGCAGAAGAAAACGAATGAAAAAACCTGGCGAACTGGGTGATCGCAAGCGATTTACACCATATCGCTCAATGCGCTGCTCCGCTTCCGCTTGCGATAGTCCCGCCTCATTAGTGTCTAATGTCTGTAAAACCTGCTGCGCTGAGAGACTATGCCAATTGATCATTTATAAAATAATTTCCGCATGGACCTACAATTTTGTAATCGATTAACCAAGGATTCGAATAATTTGTACTCAGATATTGAGTGCAGCTACAATTCTGAGGAGTAGTGATTTTTTCCTTAACATTGCAATGAGGTTTTTCATGAAATACTTTATCACGTTGATGGCATTAATTGCCCTATCGTTTGCCGGAACCACGCAGGCTTCCGGGCGCACGCCTTTTGGTCACCAAGTCAGCGCAGTACAAAATTACAGCCGCATTAACGATCAAATCGCCATATCCGGACTTATCAGTGAGGGAGGCGTTCCAGCGTTGGCTGCGACAGGTTTTAAGACCGTCATCGACATGCGCACCGCCAATGAAGGAACTGCGGAAGAAAAATCACTCGTTGATCGCGCCGGCATGAACTACATTAACATTCCAATGACCGTTGCCGGTATTAGCAACGAGCAATTGACTACCTTTACCAAAGCCATTGAAATGGCACAACGGCCAGTGCTCATTCACTGCGGATCGGGCAATCGTGCCAGCGCCATGTGGGCCAGATATCAAATCAGTCAAGGAATGGACCCGGAAACCGCCATTGAAGCTGCGCGTAAATCGGGATTGCGGCCGCCGATGGAGGAGAAACTTAGAGAGTCCCTGAGTAATTAAAGTACATCGATAACAACGGATCATTACAATTCACATCGCAATTACCCTGCTGCTATTGGTTGCCAGTGTGTGTTACTTCAACTCTCTGAATTGAAGCCGGCCACCCATGACTGCTCCCGATGATGTTCCATTTCGGCTGGTAATCCATGGCGGTGCTGGAGCCATCAATCGCAGCCGGTTGACTGCCGAACGTGAAGCCGTTTACCGCCAGGTACTGACACAATCATTGAACGCCGGTTATGCGGTGCTTAGCGGCGGCGGTAGCTGTATCGACGCCGTAATCGCAGCCATCGTGGTCATGGAAGATTCGCCTCTTTTTAATGCCGGCAAAGGTTCAGTTTTTAACCATGAGGGGCAAAACGAATTGGAAGCCTCGATCATGGAAGGCGCTACGCGTTTAGCAGGCGCCGTTGCCGGCATCACGACAGTTCGCAACCCTATACGTGCGGCACATGCGATTATGATGAAAAGCCCGCATGCCATGCTGATTGGCCGCGGTGCGGACACATTTGCTGCAGAGCAAGGCCTGGAGATCGTCGATCCCGATTATTTTCATACTCCGCATCGTTGGGAACAATTGCAAAAAGCACTTACAAAAGAACAAGTGCTGCGCGACCACGATGCCGACTCCAATATTCCATTTGTTAGCACTGATGAAAAGCATGGAACCGTCGGTGCAGTCGCACTGGATCGGCATGGCAATATCGCCGCCGGTACATCAACCGGCGGGTTGACCAACAAACGGCGGGGACGTGTGGGTGACTCCTCGATTATCGGGGCTGGCACCTATGCCGACAATCGCTCGGTGGCGGTATCAGCAACCGGTACCGGGGAAATGTTCATTCGCGCCGCCGCAGCCTACCAAACAGCTGCGCAAGTCATGATGCTGCGCAAACCGCTTCGCGAAGCTGCCGACAATACGTTAGCGGAAGTTTCAAAGATCGGCGGTGACGGCGGTTTAATTCTGCTGAACGTGAAGGGCGACTATGCAATGCAATTCAATACCAGCGGCATGCATCGAGGCACCATCAGTAATGATGGCATCGCATGGACCGGTATTTTTCCTGGCGAACCCGATATCTAAAACATCAATTCATTTATGAAACACTAACCTGCCGGCAGTAAGCCAGCAGCCCGTTGTTCGAGTCCTATCTGAGGTTATTGCAAACAATCAACGCCTTTACGCAAGGTACGCCGCGCATAATAGGCAAAAGCAACCGCGCTGCGTTGACCGCGCAAAATCCAGTCGCGCGCTTCCCGTCCGAGGCCGGGATCAATCGGCTGGATCTTACCCGCCGAGGCTGCAAGCAAATGCATACGCGCTGCGCGTTCGAAAGCAAGCGCTAATATGCAGGCTTCTTCAATACTCGAACTGGCAATCAGCAACCCGTGATGCGCTAACATCAAAGCATGCTTGTTGCCGATGGCTTTGGAAATCAGTTCCCCTTCTTCATTGCCGACCGGGATACCCGGCCACTTGGGCAAAAAAGCGATATCGTCATACAAGACACAATTATCCATATGCGAGATTTCCAAAGGCACTTCCAGCATACTGAGTGCCGCAGTATGGACTGCATGCGTATGGATAATGCACTGCACATCGGGTCTGGCACGATACAGCCATGAATGAAACCGGTTGGCTGGATTTGCCATGCCATCGCCCTGCAAAACTTCCAGATCCTCATTCACGAGTAACAGATTGCTTGCGCAAATTTCGTCAAAACCGAATCCCAAACGTTGCGTCAAGTAAGTTCCCGGGGTATCCCCACGCGCCGTGATTTGTCCCGCCAATCCGGAATCGTGGCCGTTATCGAATAAAATTCGGCAAGTCAGCGCCAGTTTCTGCGCTTTCGAGTAATCAGCGCTTTGCAAATGTTGATCCATTTGCACGAACGATTGTTGAATCAGCTGTTCTTTGCTTAAATTGAAAGTATCATTGGTCATAATTGTCGATCATTCATGATGATTGGAGATAAAACGCTCGATTTCGCGGCGGTCACGCTTAGTCGGACGGCCTTTGGTGTAAAACGGCTGCGGCTGGGTTTTCAGACGGGCGACCAACACTTCTCGCTGTTGACGGCTTTCCTCGGTTTCCCGGTAAAATTGCTGCGCAATCGTTGCGGATCCTCTTTTGTTCGATAGATCCAACACTTCAATTTCAAATTGATAATTATTATTGCGAATTATCAACCGATCCCCTACCGCAAGCACTTTGGCCGGCTTAACCCGCTGACCGTTGACCGTCACTCGCCCCCGGTCGATGGCTTCTGCAGCTAACGAGCGTGTTTTAAAAAAACGGGCTGCAAACAGCCACTTATCGATACGATATTTCTCAACATTATCTGATGATTGCATGATCTTCTTAATCTAATAGATTGGTATCGATCCGGATTTTTCCTTGCAGTGTTTTATGGACCGGACACTGATTGGCAATCTCCAGCAACCGGCTGCGCTGTTGGTCAGTCAGATTTCCTGTCAGGTGTATCAAGCGTGTCATCACGTCGATGAAAGCTTTTTGTTGTTCGCAATCCGCGCAATCATCCGCGTGAACCCGGCTGTGATGTAATTCAACCCGGATATCCTGAAGATCGATTTGCTTATGATTGGCGTACATGCGCAGCGTCATCGAAGTACAACTGCCTAAAGCTGCCAGTAAAAGTTCATAAGGATTCAACCCCAGATCCGAACCGCCCAATGTGATTGGTTCATCGCTGATTATGCAATGGCGGTGCGTCAGAATCTCACGAGTAAATTTCCGATCGCGTTCCCGGACAACAACCACGCCTTCCGCAATGGATTGTTCTTTCGACTCGCCCGGTAATGACTCGCTGGTGAAATAGCGTTTTGCCCAGACCGATATGACTTCCGCAACATAGCGCGAGTCTAAAGGATTGGACAAAAGATGATCGGCGCGATCGAGGGATATAAAACTTTTAGGGTGTTTGGCGGCACTGTAAATTCTAGCGGCTTCGTCAATAGAAACCACTGTATCCACCGGTGAATGGAGAATCAGCAAGGCTTTTTTTAGCGCTCCAATATGTTCTAAAGAATTATATTTCTCTAAATCATCAATGAATTGGCGTTTTATGTTAAAGCTTCTTCCTGATAATTGGACTGAAACGATTGATTCCTTGCTGAATTGTTCATACGAATCTCCGAACAAATGCTTAATGTGCGTTGCCGTAGCCGGTGCACCGATGGTGATTACGGCTTTAATCGAAGCAATATCGCGCGCAACCGCTAAAACCGCAGCACCGCCTAAGCTATGCCCAATCAGCAAGGTTGGGGCTGCATAGTGCTTTTCCAGAAAACCTGCAGCCGCTATCAAATCCTGTAAATTGGAGGAAAAATTAGAATTGGCGAAATCCCCTTCACTACTACCTAAACCTGTAAAGTCAAAACGCAATACTGCAATCCCATGATCTGCGAGTGCCAGGGCAATCCGTGCCGCTGCAAGATTGTTTTTTGAGCAAGTAAAGCAATGCGCGAACACTGCGTAGGACTGTACGACGCCAACGGGCAATTCCAGCGAACCTGATAGCAGTTCGCCTTGTGAATTTTGGAACTTTGCTTCGATACGCGGCATGAGCTTCGATTAATAACCAATCACAAAATTGAGGATACTGTGAATGGTATCAAAAATAACTTAAAGCGTATGATTTTCTGACATTGCTAACAGGATCAGGAATATCTTCAAGAAGTTGGAGTATTACAACCGATTAATCAATTCTACCGATCAAATTCAATCAATATTTTTAATATACGGCTTTAGGATTTCCAGCACTTGCGCATAACCGGCGATTGCATCTTAGCCAGCCATTAATTCGGTCGGAATTGAGTTTTTATGCGTCGTTGACAATGGACTGTCACTGATTTTCCTGATTGTTTGATAGAGTTGAAAATCGATCGGCGTAAAAGAAGTTGCACTGTTTTTCAGCCGGGAATCTATGATTGCCTTGGCTGAAAGTACCGTTTCGCGATCATCGGAAACTGCCGCGAGAATCTCTTGAGTAGTCAAAAAATCGATCGAGGTGCCAGCCATATCCATCGAATAATATTTTGAAACTTCCACCCGGTTCCTAAATAATCTGGCAGCACCGCCCCACACGACATTATCAAGATCAACGCTTGCCACCGTATCGATCGCCCAAATGATTGTTTCACCCAAAGTTTTACCGCTTGCGACTTGCATGATCATATGATCCTTCACAATGGACCGGTTGTTAGGTGTGAAGGTATCGGCTAATAAATATTCCAGAATTTTATTAATACCATTGATGTTATGTTGTATGACAGCTTGCCCCCAATTACGATCGGATGCCGGAATTGCCGACAAAGCGTTAGTTACTTCGGAAATTAATTGGTCCTGCGGTACACCGGCTGCCGTTTGATTTACAATAAAATCGCAAATAAGCATTTTGTTGGCATTTGCAACATGGTCTCCAAACAAATTATCCACAAATCTGTATGCAAACACTTCGGAATTCAAGTCCCTATAATTATTATCTAAAAACAACGCGCTATTTGCCAGTCTTTGTGCCAGGTTCGTCAGCGATTGATTTATCCGCAGTTGCGATGCGAGAATCTTTAAATTATCTGCACCGGGAGATGCCTTGAACATCACCAGAATTAACTGAAGAATAGCGATTTGATATCGGGTTGAATGTGGCATTGAATGTTTTCCTTCCGGATAATATCGGTTTTGCTGATTCACTGGCAGTTATGTAACAAGCCTATATCTTTATAAGCCACTATCATAGAGTTAATGATTCTTGTTTGCAATGCGACAAATTGTCGCATGTATTATATCCATATATTTACAGATAGTTACAATTGATTGTTAAACTAATTTACTAATTATCCAACATCTCTGAGATGGAATTAAACTTTTTTCTGATAAAAATGCCGTTTTGCATTGATTACCGCTGCTCGATTCATAATGCCTATTAATATTCTTATCTTAGGCTATGGTGAAATCGGCCATGCCATGGAATTTTTGCTTAAGAAGCATCATTCGCTTGCCATTTGGGATAAGTATCCTCCCGTAAAATTTATACCAGTGGAATTAGAGCATTCGGTACCGCAAGCCGATGTAATATTGTTTTGCCTCCCCGTCAATCCGCACCGGGAAATCATTCAATTGATCGCGCCTTATCTGAAAAAGAACTGCATCTGCGTCAGTGTCGCCAAAGGATTGGATGAGACGGGGAAAACCGCAGCGCAGATCTTTTCCGAGAATTTGCCGAAGAATCAGCCCTTTGCTTTACTGTACGGCCCCATGATCGCTGAAGAAATCCTTGCCGGCGGCTATGCTTTCGCTCAATTAGGAAGCCGAGATTCTGCATCACTCAAGACATTACAAACCTGTTTTGCGCACACCAGGTTATATCTGGAACCGACGGATGATATCGAAGGCATCAGCTGGGCAGTGATTCTGAAAAATGTTTATGCGATGGCATTCGGCATGGCCGATGAATTGAAGCTGGGTGCTAATGTGCGCGGTTATCTGGTGACCGCAGCGCTGCATGAACTGCAACGGATCGTCGTACAGATGGGAGGACAACCCGATAGTCCCTATCGATTATCAGGGCTAGGCGATCTCATCACCACGGCTACCAGTGAAAACTCGCACCACCATGCGTTAGGCCGTAAAATTGCAAAAGGAGAGCTCGGTGATATTTCCGGAGAAGGACCGCATACTTTAAAAATGATTGAACAACATCAATTGATCAATCTACGGGATTTTGCATTATTGCAGTTAATCCATACGACGCTGCGGCAACCGATCGATATCCGTTCATATTTTGAAGATTACTTTCAACACCGGATGCGATAACCCGCTAACACTCATTATCCTTTTAACCTCGGATTCACGATTAACACCGGGATTAATCAGTTTTCAAGCTACTGTTACAGGCTTTCTCGAAAAGCGCTTACACAATGCCGGCAATCGAATCGTTTGTGCAACCGCTCCCCCTCTAAATTGCTGAAAAAAAATTGCCCGGATGACGTGTTAGGTATCGCCTGGGCAATTTTCAGGAGGGAAATTTGTTGTTTAATCAGCGCCAGGGCATTTCAGATCAAACGAATGCTCCGAAAGCCAACCGGATTATAATAATACGTCTAAACTATTAATATTCATGAAATATTGATAGAAAATTTAATGCCAAACTTTAGGCTCACACGCTATTAATTTCATAATTGTCAGAGAATTCACGGCGATAAGCAATGTGACAAATTGCCGCACTTAGAAAAATAACCCTTAAAAAATTAAACCTTGAAAATTAAGCAGCAGAGAACTTTCCGATCATCCTGGGCTTCCCGGCCATTCACACTTCATAAGCAGGCCGGGTTTTGGTTTGCACGGACGTTGCGTAATGCTCGCATCATACCGGTGCGTAATGAACTGCGATCTCTTTCGCTATCGAGTTCCATCGATTAATGGATCGATTTCCTTCAAGAAATTTCCTTCCAGCTTCACGGTATCACGCCACTCAATTATTTACATCCCCCCTTGCTACTCGAATCCGCCATTCTTTATTTCTTTTGACTCTTGAACACTTGCGGCATTGCAGCTTTTAGGTAATAAAACATCGACCAAAGTGTTAACAAAGCTGCAATATAAATTAGCCATGTGCCGATTTCTTGCGGATCAAAATGTTCTCCAATATTTTCATGATACAACAACAATGGGATTGCAATCATTTGCGATGTGGTTTTGATTTTTCCTAGGAATGAAACGGCAACGCTTTTAGATTGCCCGATTTGCGCCATCCACTCACGTAAAGCTGAAACGGTAATTTCCCGCCCGATGATGATAAGCGCAATCGGCGCGTCCAGTCTGCCCAAATAAACTAATACGATGAGTGCTGCGGATACCATTAGTTTGTCGGCAACCGGGTCCAGAAATGCTCCAAATGCGGAAGTTTGATTCAAAACACGCGCCAGATACCCATCAAGCCAGTCGGTAACCGCTGCTCCGGCGAAAATCAGGGTTGCAACAAGATTTTGTTGACTAGGAGTTAACCAAGTATGCGGTACATAGTAAATACCGACAAACAGCGGAATGGCAAGAATACGCAATAGAGTCAGTAAATTAGGCAAGTTATAAGGCATGAGTTGAGACTTTAAATTGGATAAATGAAGTCAATGCAATTCTCGATAGATTTTTTCGGCCAATTTGCGGCTGATGCCGTCCGTTTGCTGTAATTCTTCAATACTCGCGGTCAGAATACCTTTTAATCCGCCGAAGCGGCCTAGCAATTTTTGCCGGCGCTTGGCTCCAACGCCTTCGATATTTTCCAAACTGGAACTGGTTCTGGCTTTCCCTCGCCGTCCGCGGTGCCCTTGAATTGCAAAGCGATGCGCTTCATCCCGGATTTGCTGAATCAAATGTAAAGCAGCATGTTCAATGGGTAATTGTAACGGCTTTTCAAATGCTGGAGAAATCAGTTGTTCCAATCCGGGTTTCCGCTCTTCACCTTTGGCGACTCCGACCAGATTGGCATCGGATATACCCAGCTCGTGCAGTGCTTCTAAAGCCGCTGTGACTTGACCTTTGCCGCCATCAATCAAAATTAGATCTGGCAGTTGCCCTTCTCCACTGACGATTTTTTGATACCGCCGTGTCAATGCCTCGCGCATCGCGGCATAGTCGTCACCCGGCGTGATGTTCTCAATATTGTAGCGTCGATATTCATTATTGCGCATGGCGCAATTGTCATAAACGACGCATGACGCCACCGTTGCTTCTCCCAGCGTGTGACTGATATCAAAGCATTCGATGCGCTGGATTCCAGGCATTTGCAGAACTTGTTGCAATGCCAGCAAACGTTTTTCCTGGCTTGCCTGGCGGTTCATCATTTGCTTTAGTGCCAATTGCGCATTTTCAGTTGCCATACTGAGCCACGCGCGCTTCTCACCGACTGGGTTGGATTGCATAATGATTTTATGCCCGCATTGTTCAGTGAGTAATTGTTGCAGTGCATCCCGCTCGATGTTTTCACTCAAAATGATCAAAGGCGGTGTGGTACGATTCAAATAATGCTGCGCGAGAAAAGCTTCAACCACATGACTCGCGGTGTAGTCGTCGGCATTTTGCGGGAAAAAGCTTTTATCGCCTAAATGCCGTCCTCCCCGGATCATTGCCAGATTGACACAAACTTTGCCGGTCCCATCCGGTGATACCGCGCAAGCTACGACATCCGCATCCAGTGCCTTGCCATTATCAACAAATTGCTTTTCACGAATCCGTCGTAGCGCTTGAATTTGATCTCGCAGAATCGCGGCCTGCTCAAATTCCATCCGCTCAGATGCTTGAAGCATTTTGTCATGAATTACTTCCATCACTTCGGTTTGCTTGCCTTGTAAAAATAAAGCGGCGTTTTTAACGTCGATTTCATAAGACTGCCGATCGATTTGACCGATGCACGGACCACTGCAGCGTTTAATTTGAAACAGCAAGCATGGCCGGGTTCTGTTATTGAATACGCTATCTTCACAGGTACGTAACCGGAAAATTTTCTGCAATAACTGGATACTTTCACGCACGATCCCGGCATTGGGATACGGCCCGTAATATTGATGCGCTTTATCGAGTGTACCGCGATAAAAACCAAGGCGGGGGAATTCATGCCCGCTCAGAATGACATACGGATAGGTTTTATCGTCCCGGAAAAGAATGTTGAAACGCGGCTTGAGGCTTTTAATCAGGTTATTTTCCAGCAGCAGCGCCTCGGCTTCCGAGCGCGTCACCGTGGTTTCGATGGCGGCCACATGAGATACCATCAGCTGCGTTCGGGGCGCCAGGCTGGTTTTCTGAAAATACGAAGAGACGCGCTTCTTGAGACTGACTGCCTTGCCGACATAAATCACTTCCCCTTTGGCATCGATCATGCGATAGACACCGGGTTGCAGCGGCAGGTTTGCGCAAAATTCCTTGGCGTCAAAACCGGTATTACTCAAGCGATTTAGTCCTCACTACTTAACAGTTTTCCCGCAACCGCCCAATTCTCATCCGGAAGTTCATCAAAACAGATATACGTGTAGGATTTTGGTTTCTTTGCGATGCGCTCCAGCGTATCGGTGATTTCTGTCGCAATTTGCTGTTTTTGTTCGCGTGTTAGTGTTCCAGCCACGCGAATATTGACGTACGGCATCGGTAAGCTCTCCTTTGAAATGATTGTTAGGAAAACGCTAATTAATTAACTGCACGAGCGAATCACTTCGTTACGCGGCACTCGCATCCTCGCCTATCTTGTTGATATGTCTCGGTTGCTGCGTTCCGTGCGCCTCATACTTCCTCTCGTTCGCCGAATTAATCAGTATTTCCTTAGTTAAAAATCAGCGACAATCCGTGAAAACACTTGCTCAAACATTTCTACGGTCAACCGCTTGGTCTGCGTATTGTAGCGGCTGCAATGATAACTGTCATAAAGTCGTAGCCTCTGCCCGGTCTGATTGTCAAGAATCAATGGATGCATCGCGCCATGCGCGAATGGGTAATCCTTCGCTTTCAACTGCAATCCCATCAACACCGCCTGATGCGCAACAGTGCCTAAAGCCAAGACGGCTAAACCGCCGTTGTACGCAAATTGCCGTAACTCAACGGATAGGTAGCGATTGCACTGTTTGATTTCCTGAGGAATTGGTTTATTTTCAGGCGGTAAGCATTTGACTGCATTAGTAATACGACAATCAATCAATCGTAAATCATCGGATGCTGAAACTGACTCGGAAGCCGTTGCGAAACCGAATTGGTGTAAGGTTTTATACAATAAAATTCCTGCATAATCTCCGGTAAAAGGCCGTCCCGTGCGATTTGCCCCATGCATCCCAGGCGCCAAACCGACAATTAACAATTTTGCCATTGCCTCTCCGAAAGCTGCGACAGGGCGTGCGTGATAATCCGGATATTTGGACTTAACCGATTGTAAAAAATTGGATAAACGCGTGCATTGTTTACAGTCGGTAATATCCATCAGATGGTGATAACACTTAAATAATTCGTGTTCTTAATCGGAGATTTACTGGTTTGATGAATGCTGAGTCAGAAAATGGCATTGACTATCGCCTGACAATCAAGCCTATTTCTTGATAATTAACATTAAAATAGTACTATAGATACTTATTTTTAAATGAATATTATCCATATTTTTTACGATTACGCCGCCGCCGGTTATGCGCACGACGAAGTTCTTCTGGTGTTGGCGGCGCCGGTTTTTTATCGGCGTAAGGATTGGTTCCCACTTTAAAGTCGACGCGCAATGGTGTGCCATGCAACTGAAAAACTTCACGAAAAGTATTCGCCAGGTAGCGCCGGTAACTTTCAGGAACGTGATCGAGCATACTGCCATGCACAATCACCAAGGGTGGATTGGAACCGCCCTGATGCGCATAGCGCAGTTTAGGCCGCGACATTCCCCCGCGCGGCGGCGGATGCTTCTCAACCGCTGCAATTAAAGCACGGGTTAGCTTAGGTGTTGATAAATCGGCCATTGCAGCCGCATACGCTTTGTCGATCGCTGGCATTAATTTTTGGATACCGGTGCCATGCAATGCGGAAATATAGTGCAACTCGGCGAAACTTAAAAACGCCAGTTTACGATTGATCTCACGCTTAATACTGTCGCGTTGATAATCATCGAGTCCATCCCATTTATTCGCAGCGATAACCAATGCGCGGCCCGTTTCGAGAATAAACCCTGCAATATGCGCGTCTTGGTCGGAGATTTCCTGCCGGGCGTCCAAGACCAGAACCACGACATTAGCGTCTTCAATCGTTTGTAACGTTTTAATGACCGAGAATTTTTCGATAACTTCATGCACCTGGCCGCGACGACGTATTCCGGCCGTATCAATGAGTGTGTATTGCTTGTCTCGATGTATAAAATCGATATAAATGCTATCGCGTGTTGTGCCGGGTTGATCGAATGCGATAACACGCTCTTCCCCTAGCAATGAGTTGATCAGCGTTGATTTCCCGACATTCGGACGGCCGACAATGGCGATTTTGGGATGTTTATCTTTCGAATGTTCTTCGGCGACATCGGGGAAATCGCTAAGCACAAAATCCGCCAGCTCTTGGATATGATCGCCATGCATGGCCGATATGGCGCAAGGATCACCCAAACCTAATTCATAAAATTCTGCAGTGACAACGGCAGTGGCCATGCCTTCGGTTTTATTGACCACCAGTACTATTTTTTGACCGGATTTACGCAATTGCTCCGCAATCATCCGATCATGCGCCGTTACTCCTTGGCGGCCATCCACGATGAATAATACTTTATCGGCTTCGTCAATGGCTTGCAGCGTCTGTTTCGCCATTGCATGCATAATGCCGTCTTTCACCTCAGGTTCGAGACCACCGGTGTCCATGACTAAATACGGTTTATCGCCCACCCGGCCGGTGCCATAATGCCGATCCCGCGTCAAACCGGGAATATCGGCCACAATGGCGTCACGAGTACGCGTCAGACGATTGAAAAGCGTTGATTTTCCGACATTTGGACGGCCAACTAAAACAAGTATAGGTTTCATTATTAATTGCTGTGCGTGATCATACGCAACATGGCATCGGTTTCAAAATTCACAGCCCGCTGTGAATTAAATTTTCAATGTGGATTCCTTAGAACTGTGTGCTAAAAGCGTAGATGCCGCCTTTTGCTGTCTGAACCACAACACCGTCAGGCAACAAACCGGCCGCATTATGAATCATGCTGCCATCGGTAGCGGAACGAGCAACCAAAGTACCATCATAATTGCGCAGGATATTCACAAAACCTTGATCATCGCTGACTACAATATATTGATCTTTAATCGTTGGCTTGGTTAATTTCTTACTGCCTAAGCGGCTTTGCTTCCACATGCTGGCACCGCTGAGCAAATCATACGCGGCAACGACTCCCTTCTCTTCTGTGACATAAACGTAATCGTTATCCATTACCAAACCGGCACTGCTGGATGATTCCCGGGACCAGATTTGTGTGCCGTCATTTATGGCAAAACATGCCAGGCGTCCTTGATATGCGACCGCACAGACAAACCGGTTGTTAACTACTGGCGAACTGGTAATATCCGTCATACGTTCCAGCTCTGTAACGCCTCGTGGCTGCGAAACAGTTACTTCCCATCCGATATTGCCATTAAACAAACTCATGGCAATCATTTTCCCGCCAGGAAAGCCTGCAAATACCGCGCCATGCGCCAGAGTGATTCCTGCTGTGCTGCGCACCGTCAGCGGCGGCGTTGCACCTTGATAGATCCATTTACGTTTGCCATCAATCGCATCAAGCCCGAAGATTCGGCCATCGACGGCACGAACCACAACAATGTTATTTTGTACCTGCGGCGGGCTTAAAATTTCGCTGGTAACCGTCGATTGCCATAGCATATGGCCTGATTCATTATAGGCAAGCACCTCACCTTTAGAGGTTCCGACTAAAATCAAACCTTCACCGCTACCGACACCCGCAGAAAATTTGCTTTTGGTTTTGATTTGCCATAGCTGTTTACCGGTGGCCGCATCATATTTCGTTAACTTACCACCTTCATCAGCGATATACACCATGCCGCTTTCGTAAACCGGATAAAAAGAGGCGATTTCATTTTCACTGACTTTATTTTTCCATTTCGCTGGGATTTTGTCGGCCGCTTTTAAGGCGGCGAGTTCTTCCTTGTCATAAACGATTACTTCATCGGAGACAAACATATCGGATATCCCCGTGCTCAAATTCTCGATAATGCGCATATCGAACGGATTGATCGTGCTGCTGCAACCTGGAGACAATGCTACAAAAAGAAACCAGAAAAAAAATTGTAGCCAGCGTTTAGTGAAATTCAACGAAGCAGCCACTGTTTTGATTATTCGGATTCACCCAATGCATCCAATTTCATCTGTACGACATTGTAATAATTATTGCTTTTGCTCAACTTGTCGATCGCAGCTTGATAACTGAGCCGGGCTTCGGAAATCTTCTGAGCGGCAACCTGGATATCACCTTTGCGATCCAAATACAATCCGGCAAACGCTTCACCATGTCCGGCATTCAGAATTCGCATGGCTTCGTCATATTTTCCTTCGTCCAGCAATATTCCTGACATTCTGAGACGCGCCACATCATGGAGCTCGGTTTCTTTGGCATGATCGATCACCCATTGCAGATTTTTTATGGCGCGCGGGTAATTGCCAGCTTGAATGTCGGCTAAAGCGGCAATAAGCGCTGCACGAGAGGCATAGCCGCTGGATGCATAACCTTCCATCAACAGTTGCGCGGCATCGTTAATTTTTGCGGCGTCTTCCGACGTTTGAACTTGTTTTAATAGTTCATACAAATCCGCCGCTTGTTGCGATTGTTGCAGTTGATAGTAATTCCAGGCTTTATTGGCGCCGACTGTCGCCAGTGCAACGGCCAAAACAATGGTTATCATGGTGCCGTATTGCCCCCACCATGCCTTGAGTCCTTCGATTCGCTCCTGATCCTCGTGATAAGTTGCCATCTGATTTTCCTGATTCTAGGTCGTTAAATTTGAATGTTCTTTCCTGATAATTTCACCAACAATGGCCAGTTTGATGCGTGCTTGCGCTATGGCCTCGCGTAATGGTTTAAGCGTTACTTCTTCGGTTTTTAGCTCCTCATCGCCGATAATCACCGCATAAGACGCGCCCGATGCATCCGCTTTTTTCATTTGGGTTTTGAAGCTGCCTCCGCCACAGTGCAAGACCACGTTAAAACCCTCATCCCGAAGGAACTCGGCACATTTCCATGCATAATATGTAACTTGTTCGCCTTGATGAACGATATAAATATCGGGAGCAGGCTGATCGACAGAATTATCCGCATCTTGCATTAAAGCAAGCAATCGCTCTATTCCCATGGCGAATCCGCATGCCGGCGCCGGCTTGCCGCCCACTTGCGCAATGAGTCCATCATAACGTCCTCCGGCGCAAACCGTGCCTTGAGCACCCAATTTGTCAGTAACCCATTCAAATACCGTGCGATTATAATAATCAAGCCCGCGCACCAGCCGCAAGTTGATCTCAAAATTAATACCTTGCTCGCGAAGTATGCTTTGCAAGGTTTCAAAATGTTCGCAAGACTCAACATCCAAGTCGTCGATCAGCTTAGGCGCATTTTCAATTAGCTTGTGCATCAATGGATTTTTGCTGTCCAAAATGCGCAATGGATTGGCGTGTAAGCGCCTTTGTGAGTCTTCATCGAGCGCTTCGCGGTGCTGCTCAAAATATTTGACCAACCGGGAACGGTACAATGCGCGTGTTTCCGCATTTCCCAAAGTGCCGATTTCCAGCCGCAATCCGGAAATTCCTAATAGCTGCCAAAACCGTGCGCACATAATAATTAATTCCGCATCGATATCGGGGCCTGCGAACCCCAGCGCTTCGACGCCGACTTGATGAAATTGCCGGTAGCGGCCTTTTTGCGGGCGTTCATGCCGGAACATCGGGCCGGTGTAATAAAGCCGCTGCGGCCCCGGATATAATAAATTGTGTTCAATCACCGCACGCACGCAGGAAGCGGTTCCTTCCGGACGCAGCGTTAAGCTATCGTTATTGAGATGATCGACAAAAGTATACATTTCCTTTTCGACAATATCCGTGACTTCACCGATCGAGCGAACAAACAAATCAGTTTGCTCGACGATAGGGGTGCGGATATTACGATAACCGTATGCAGCAAGCCATTGCTGCACCTTCAATTCAAAATGTAACCAAAGATAGGATTCATGCGGCAGGATATCATTCATCCCGCGGATTGCTTTGATACCATTAGCCATCAGACAGCTTTTCTGGGATATTTTTCGCTGACATACTTGTCGACAATTGCGCGGAATTCATTGGCGATATTTTCACCTTTCAGCGTGACTGTTTTTTGTCCGTCGACAAAAACCGGAGCCACCGGGGTTTCACCGGATCCCGGCAAGCTGATGCCGATATTAGCGTGCTTGCTTTCCCCCGGTCCGTTAACTACACATCCCATCACCGCCAATGTCAAATTTTCCACGCCGTCGTATTGCTCACGCCACGTAACCATTTCATCCCGTACGTAAGCCTGAATGCTTTCCGCCAATTCCTGGAAGTAAGTGCTTGTAGTCCGGCCGCAACCGGGACATGCGGCGACCAATGGCACAAACGCGCGTAGCCCCATCGTTTGCAGAATTTCCTGGGCAACGATCACTTCTCTCGAACGAGTGCCGCCCGGTTCCGGTGTCAATGAGATCCGGATAGTATCGCCGATACCCTCTTGCAATAACACTGCCAAAGCCGCCGTTGATGCCACGATGCCTTTGGAACCCATACCGGCTTCTGTCAGCCCCAAATGCAATGCATAATCGCAACGCGCAGCCAATTCGCGGTAAACCATGATCAGATCCTGCACGCCACTTACTTTGCATGACAATATGATTTTATTCCGCGTCAAGCCGATTTCTTCCGCTTTTGCTGCACTTTCAAGCGCAGATGTAATCAATGCTTCACGCATCACATATTTCGCATCTTGCGGATCGTCGGAAGCGGCGTTCTCATCCATGATTCTCGCTAACATTTCAGGGTCGAGGCTTCCCCAATTGACACCAATACGCACCGGTTTGTCGTATTTGCAAGCTGTTTCAATCAGTGTGGCAAATTGTTCATCACGCTTCTTGCCATGACCGACATTGCCGGGGTTAATCCGGAATTTTGCCAATGCTTTGGCACATTCCGGATAGCTGGTCAGCAATTTATGACCATTAAAATGAAAGTCGCCGACCAATGGCACATGGCATCCCATGTCATCAAGCCGCATGCGGATACCCGCAACCGCCTTTGCGGCTTCCATCGAGTTGACGGTGATACGCACCAACTCGGATCCTGCGCGTGCTAATTGCGCGACTTGCTCGGTTGTTGCAACTTCATCCACCGTGTCGGTGTTGGTCATGGATTGCACCACAACCGGCGCTCCGCCACCCACAGTGATGTTACCAATCCGCACTCCCACACTGGGCCGGCGGGTTATCGAGAAACTATTTTCAGACATAGAATAATGTAATCAGTTTATTATCAGCAAGACTTATTCGAGCTTAAACCGCGCTGTTCCGTCTTGTCTTTTATAAGTGGAAATATCGATTGTTTTATCATTATAGGTCAGATTGACGCCAGATGCATTGCCAATCACGATCGAGAAAGGTTTTTTGCCGGTAACGGTTTGCTCACTTCCGGCCTTTTTGAGTTGCTCCAATAATGAAGATCCCGAACCGTCAACAACTCTTATCCACGAGTCTGCTGTAAATTTAAACACCAAATGATCTTTATTTCCGGATGGCACGACAGGATTATCGGGTTCTTGAACCGTTAGTGCCGGTTGTGTAACAGGGTTATCGATTGAAGCTGGCGTTTCTGATTCTATAGAGGCGCTTAAGGAATTTGCTTGACCGTTGCCGCTATTTTCCGATTCCGCGGCCTGCTTAACAGGAATTGCCGTGGTGTTCTTTGTAACCGCGGGTAAAGGTAAGGGAATCTCAACGGAAGCCGTTTTTGATTCGATTTTAACGTCGCTCACAACATTTTGATTGCTGAATTCCTTATTCAGAAAGTTATCTCCGGATAAGAAATAAATACCCGCGATCACTAAGAAAACGATGCTGATGATGACTAAGGAATTATTCTTGGAGTTTTTCCGCTGAGAAGAAAAAGATATTTGTTTATTCTTGAAAGGCGTATTTTCATGCGTCGAAATGATACGTGCCGATTCCGGCAGCATTTTTAATAAAGGCGCAGGATCCAGTTGAACCAAATTCGCGTAATTCCGGATAAAACCGCGCAGAAATGTTCGTCCCGGTAACTTTTCAAAATCTTCTCTTTCAATGGCATCAATCTGGGGAACGGAAAGACGTAACTGCCGCGCTACATCTTCCACGCTCAATTTTTTTGATAACCGGGCATTGCGCAGCAGGTGCCCAATGCTATTTAGCAAATTTTCATCCGCAATATCGCCATAGCCGGCGGGTAATTGCGGATGATCCAGTTCATTTTGTGTCGGTTGATAGCGATATGTTTCCAAAGGTTTGTTAACTTCAATTGCCTTGTTCAAATCGGATGATAATGAGTTAACAGTCATGGCTGGTTCTTCCGTAATGTGAGCGAATTCATTCTTCTCAAAAGCCGATTGATTCTTTTCACTTTGAGAATCGTGGTCTGGTGCATTAAACGTTTCATCCCTTGCATTTGTCATTGTAGCTTACCCTCTCGAATTGCTGCCGCTTCCTTGGATTCTGGAAAATGCTTTTGTAATTGATAAGAATAGCTATCCGCCGCAAGTTGATTTCCCATTGCATGCTCGATCTTTATTGCCATCAACAAACTTTCAGGAGTCGGCCCATTATTTTGTAACATCAGCAAAAGCTTTGCTTTTGCTTCAGCTAAAAAACCGGACTGTAAATCAACATCGATTAATCCAATCTCAGCAGGAAGATAGCCGGGCTGAAGCGATAATGCCTTGTTAAAAAAAGACCTTGCCTCGCTATATTTTTGCCGCTTGAGTTCGCAAATTCCCGCGTTGGTATAGGACATTTCCGGTGTCAGGTAAAGCGGATCCCCTGCAGCGACCAAAAAATGATTAATGGCGCTATCCATGCGAGCGGATACACGCTGACACAAAAACCAACCAAAATTATTGTGGATTTCAGAATTCTTTGGTGCAATCCGAAGCGCTCGCTCGAAGCTCTCAAGAGCTCTATTGTTGTCATTGAGTGTCATGTTGATCAACCCCAGCACGTTGTAAGCAGGCGCATAATTTGATTGCGCTTTGAGGGCTTCAGTGATTTCTTCAATCGCAACATCCAGTTGACCTCGATAAAAGTATTCGGCTGCAAGCTCCGTATGTATTTTTGCACTTTGAAAAGCTCTGGCTGAGTTATCTTGCACCAGTAATCCACCTTCAATCGGTTGTTGCACACAACCGCCAAGCCACTTAATCATTAAAAATGAAAAAAACCAGAGTAAAATTTTCCTCACCGAGCTGCCTCAATCGTTGATCGAACAGTACGCTTGGTTTTGTCTTTGACTTGGCCGGCCAGTTGGCCACAGGCTGCTGCAATGTCGTCGCCGCGTGTTTTTCTTATAGTTGTTACATATCCGGCCTGCATCAGCACATCCCGGAACTCGCGCACGGCTTCTGAAGTTGAACGCTCGAAACCAGAATTAGAAAATGAATTAAAAGGAATCAAATTAAATTTACAGGGTACATCGCGAACTAATTTAACCAGTTCACGCGCATGGGCGATCGTATCATTCACCCCATTTAACATGACATATTCGAAAGTTATAAAATCCCTCGGCGCAGCGGGCAAATAACGCTGACAGGCTGCAAGCAACTCTTTTAAAGGATATTTTTTATTGATAGGTACCAACTGATCTCGCAAATCATCATTCGGTGCGTGCAAAGATATAGCCAGCGCAACCGGACAGCGATCACGCAACCGGTCTATCGCGGGCACCAACCCCGAAGTGCTCACCGTAACCCGGCGCCGCGAAAGTCCATATGCATGATCATCCAACATTAAATCCAGTGCAGTCACAACATTCTCGAAGTTGGCTAAAGGCTCACCCATGCCCATCATCACTACGTTGGTAACAGATTTATAGGTGTGAGACAAACCCCTGTCATCAGCCGTTGCCAGTGTTTTATTCGCAATCCATAGTTGCCCGATGATTTCCGCAACCGTCAAATTCCGGTTGAAACCTTGTTTGCCAGTCGAACAAAATGTGCAAGCCAGAGCACATCCCACTTGGCTTGAGACGCACAAAGTACCCCGATTTGCTTCCGGAATGAAAACTGTCTCGATGCCATTATTCGCGCCAACCGACAACAACCATTTCCGGGTTCCATCCTCGGCGACATGATCCGCAATGATCTGCGGCAACTCAATGACTGCAGTGGTTGACAGCTTTTCCCTTAACCCCTTGGCTAAATCGCTCATTACGGCAAAATCAACCACGCCGAATTGATGGATCCATCGAAGTAACTGTTTTGCGCGAAAGGGTTTCTCGCCAATTTTTATAAAAAAATCAGCGAGTGCTTGACTGTCGTAGTCTAGTAGATTGATTGCCACTATTGACTGATAAATGCGAGGGTATTGCTTAACGGGAAAAGATATTTAAAACCGGGAAAAAGCAAGCGATTTCTATCGCTGCTGTTTCCGGAGCATCTGAGCCATGAACTGCATTGGCGTCAATGCTGTCGGCGAAATCTGCGCGGATCGTTCCTTTTTCCGCTTTTTTAGGATCTGTTGCGCCCATCAAATCACGGTTTTTTTTAATAGCGTTCTCACCTTCCAGCACTTGCACCATAATGGGTCCGGATATCATAAAACTGACAAGGTCGCGAAAAAAAGGACGCTCTTTATGCACTGCATAAAATTGCTCGGCTTCGGATTGGGATAAATGCATCATACGTGCTGCGACTATCTTTAAACCATTGGATTCAAACCGTGAATAGATTTGGCCGATGACATTCTTTGCAACAGCATCAGGTTTGATTATCGACAGCGTTCTTTCAATTGCCATTAAATTCTCCAGAAAATTAGTAAATTAAAAACGATATTTTAACAAAATCTGCTCTCGATCCGCAAAAACGTGAAATATCTTTAAGGTTCGATTCAGTTATTCTTCCCAAGAAATAAAAAACACTACTTGCAGAGCGAATTAAGGATACGTTGCACGAAGCGGATAGCCATGTTGCCGCCACGCTGGAATACCTTCCCGGTAATAGAAAATATTATTCCATCCCCACTCCACCGCTTTTTTTGCCGCTACCGAACTACCTAAGCAATTAATTCCATTACAATATATGATGAGAGGTTGTTCCTTTTTTGCAATGGCAATCAAATTCTGCTCAATAAAATCGCTTTTGATAGGGAGATGGAATGCTCCGGGTATATGCCCAGCTTTAAAATCTTCCAGCCCTCTCACATCCAGAAAAAAATATCCTTTATCGAAAAGCCATTTCGCAGTTACTGTATTGATCGTACGTGCGCCTGCGACAAATTCAGGGGCTTCAGCATTTGCCCGAGTCAAGCCCGCTTGGATGCTTATTAACAGAAATAGCAAACAAGATACGAATATATTGACTATTGTTTTTCCGGTCATCATTTCTTTATTGTGTAGAATTTTTCAACTTTATGATTATCCATTGAATCTTCGTTGATCTCGGAAATATTCTTTATTGTCGTAATAAGCTTCATTTTCATTATCACGAATCCAGCCTGGGTAACCTAATAGCGGTATAGGTGTCAAAGTTGAACTTGATAACAAAGTTTGCGATAAAAAAGACTCAAGCATTTTATCAGCAGACAGTAGCTGATCCGGTAGCGTTTTAGAGAAGTAATCGTTTTCAACCCTAAAAATAATCCCTTTACCCGTCATTCCCGAATAAGGATTCAATGCCTTTTCATACAATCCATGACCATAAACAAAAAAGCGCATTGATGACAAAATGCTTTTACGATGCCGCCAAAATAATTCTTTCCATTGAAAATGCTCTAATAATTGAATCAGTGTTCGATTACTGCTTATAACGATTACTCCCGATTCATCGAAGGATGTGGCGGCATCCCTTATCGCACAGCGTTTATTAATATTACTCTTTGATTCAGTGAGTTGTGCTCGATAATGAATTTGATTGAGTATCGATTTCGATTGCGGAAACACTTGCCACACTAGAGCATTAAAAAAATCATGCCAATTTTGAGCTCTTGTTTGTATATGACCTGACAAATATATTCTTGATTCGTATTTCTGTTCCCGGTTTTGTTTGCCGAATTGCTGGGAAACAAAATTGACCGGCTTTCCTGAGTGAGTAACGATAATCTGATTTCTCAAAGTACATAAGTTATTCAGATCGTGTACAGATGGCCAGCATGAAAAGTCGGTGAGATATTTTCTCAAAAATGAAAAAGGTTCAAAGATTGCAGACCGATTTACAAAATTTGAATCCCAATACTGCATAATCAGCGCCCCACTGAAAACTCAACACAGCGCTTTATTCCTTTCAGCGCGTAATATCTTTAAATGGCCTAGTCCAAAATGAATAAATGCCAAGGCGGTAAAAATCGGAGCAAGCAAATTCAGGAATGGTATAAATTGTATCAAGCTTGTACACAATCCTAAACCCCATAAAGAGTATCTATTCTCAGCACAGATTTTACTAAACTCCTGCTTATTCGCATGTTCCGATAGCGCATCATATCGAAACAATTGTTGATTCATAAACGAAGCTGCTACAAAAGGCACAACAATTCCTGCACCTACCGCCCACAATGGTAACGTTACCAGCCATATAAGTATGAACACTACACTCGCTACTACAGCATTCACAATACTTCCGCTGATTGTTCCTCCATATTCACGCTCAAGTTCGGGGTAGTAATGCTTAGCAACGATTTTTATCAGGGTAGGCATCACGAAAATGGCTGTGATGATAAGTGTTGTCATGACAACAAGGGGAATAAATACCAATATATCGATTAGAATCATCATGAAAGATTCCAACCAATTGGATTCTAAATTTTTCAGCCATTCATAAATTTTTGTTTCATTCAGCAAAACATAAATCCACTCGGAAAAAACATCATAAAAAAAATACCCGACAAGAAGCCAGAAGAGAATCGAAGCTATAATTGGCCATAAAATAATCCACGCGATTCTGAATCGCATCAAATCACGAAAGGCACTTATAATGGCTTTAGTTACGAGAGTCATCTTGTTTTAATGAAATCTTTAAGATTAATTAACAAATGTGGCGAAGACTACATTAAATATGAAATTTTTAACTGAAGAACGTATCAGTAAATATATTTAAACTACTAAATTAAATTTAGATTCTATCGTAAATAACACTAACACTAGCACGTGAGTGCAATAATTTCTTAATTTTGTCAAAACAGCGATTGAATAAGGATCGAAAACTAAAGTTCTATATAAAACTGTCGATACAATATTCAGAAAAATTCGTTATGAGGATTAGAAAATGAAAATTGATAAATCATTACAGCCAGTTTCAACTGTATCTGTTAGTGATGGAAAAAGACGTACGGACCTCACTCCCAATACCAATACTGAGCAAGAAAATAATGTGCATTTGAGTTCCAATGTCGCAAAACTACAAAACATCGATAGCAATTCAGCTTCAGGCTCAATTGTAAATACTGCGCGCGTTCAAGAAATTAAACAAGCAATCAGCGAAGGAAGCTTCCAGATTAACCCGGAAGTTGTTGCTGACCGATTACTTGAAACTGTCAAGGAACTGATTCATTCTAAAAAGGGTGCAGCGTAATGCCATTGAATCAAGATTCATCTTTCTCAGTATCAAGTGAAAGCTTGTTAAAAGAAGCCAAGGAATTGCGTTCATTCATTGACATTCTCAAAAAAGAAGAACTAGCGCTTGTACAAGGAAAAATTGATGAAATTGATTTCTACACTTCTGACAAGCTTCGTTCAATTGAAATACTAATTCAACTGAACGATCAGCGTGAAGAATACTTTAAAGCGCAAGGTCTTACTTTAGATAAAAGCTGTATTAATAATTGGTTACGCAAACAACAAAATTCCGATCAGACCAATATAGTAGAGATTTGGAACGAACTTTTAGATCTTGCCAAAACTGCTCAACGCATAAACCAATCTAATGGTTTAATTATTTCTACTAGACACCAACATCATCAACGAGCCTTAGCTGCACTTCACAGTGCAGCCGGGAATGTTTCTTGTTATGGACCAAAAGGCCAAGCCTATATCTGATTTTTCTGGATTAATTTTCAACAATCGGTATCTCAGTAATCTTATCGGGATCTGCGGATAAAATCATTACAGTAACTCGTCGATTTCTTTTCCTTCCCTCTGGCGTTTCATTACTTTCGATTGGCCTATTTTCACCATAACCTATTGCTGTCAGCCTATGTGCCTCTACACCATTTTCAATAAATAATCGGATCACGCTGCTAGCGCGGGCTGACGACAATTCCCAGTTTGATGGAAAACTCTCTGTATTGATCGGTACATTGTCGGTATGTCCTTCGACGCGAATATCGTGTTCGTGCCCCTTGATAACATTTGCAACTGCTTGAAGTGTTAAACTAGAACTCTCTGCAAGTTTGGCTTGCCCCGGAGAGAACAAAACACTTGCATTAATTTCAACAGTAATCCCCAGAGAACTTTGAGTTACTCTTACTTGGCCATCTTTTATCAAAGGTTCTAAGGCATTAAGAATGTTTTTAGCCATCCCTTTCATTTTTTCCTGCTTTTTCTCCTTATTGGCACCTGGATGATCAATCAGCTTGATCGGTTCGCCTGAATTTGGGTGTTGATTTTGCAAAGCTGAAAATTCGATAGACTGTGCAGATGTAACCAATGCAGGCGAATTGTTACTTTTAAATGCATTCACTATCGAAGAACTGAGTACTCGATATTTACCTTCGTTGACTGATGAAACCGCATACATCACCACAAAAAAAGCAAATAAAAGCGTAATAAAATCCGCATACGACACAAGCCACCGTTCGTGATTCTCCTGTGAATCTTCATTTCTGTCGGCTCTTTTTCTGGGCATACAATACTCTAGCGATCGAAATAACAATACGGCTTAAACAAAATATCCTTTTAAGCGATTCTCGATAAATCGTGGATTCTCACCGTTGGCAATCGCGACAAAACCGTCAACCAATAATTCGTGCATGGTTACATGATCGTTAATAATACTTTTGAGTTTATTAGCGATTGGCAAGAAAATCAGATTGGCCAGACCTACGCCATAAATAGTCGCTACAAAAGCAACTGCAATTCCTGTTCCCAGAATACTGGGATCAGATAAATTTTCCATCACGTGAATCAACCCCAATACAGCCCCCAAGATCCCAATAGTTGGAGCATAACCGCCGGCAGCCTCCCAAATTTTGGCGGATTGCCGTTGATACGTTTCTAGAGTCAAAATATCGATTTCCAAAATTTCTCGTAATTTTTCCGGGGTACTTCCATCAGCTAATAACTGCAATCCCTTTTTTGTGAAAGGATCTTTAACTGTGGATACATAGGATTCCAGCGCTAATAATCCTTCTTTTCTTGAGATATGAGACCAATTGACAATTTGCTTAATTAAGTTTTGCGGTGAATATTCAGGAGGGTAAAAAATCCAAGCACTCATTCTGATACCATTAACAAAAACTTTCATAGGGCTTTGTAGTAGAACTGCACCCACCGTGCCCCCGACAACAATACAAAAGGCTGCCAGTTGCAGCAATGAGCCGACATGCCCTCCTTCAAGGATTTGCCCGCCAATGATGGCAACAAATGCCAGTACAATGCCGCCGACACTGTTTAAATCCATCTTTGCTTTTTTATTCATCGCGAAATCCAATTAATTCACTGGATAGCCGGCCTGACGATTTAAAGATTTCTTAAGCGGCTGCGTAACCTTGCAACAGCCTGTGTATGTAATTGACATACGCGTGATTCGCTCACACCAAGCACTTCCCCGATTTCCCGTAAGTTCATTTCTTGCTCGTAATGCATGCCCATGACCTGTTTTTCTCTTGGCGGTAGATTATCAATCGCAGCAATCAAGAGACTGCGAAAATTATCATCCAATAGCGCATTAAGCGGGTCGCCTTCGGTATTAACAAATAGCCGATCCAAAAACGGTTCTTCATCATCTTGTTGAAAATCTTCGTAATAGATTAACTGGGCGCCGCGTGCACTTTGTAGAGTTTCGTGGTACTCATCGAGAGACATATCGAGCTCATTCGCCAAATCTTGCTCGCTTGGCGCGCAACCGTTGCGCTGCTCCAAAAGATTCACGGCAGCTTCGATTCGTCGCATTTTCTTGCGGATACTTCGAGGCAGCCAATCCGCTTCGCGTAATTCATCCAGGATTGATCCCCTGATACGCTGCGCCGCGTAGCTTTCGAATTGGCGTCCGTATGAACCTTCATAGCGGTTGATCGCATCCAGCAACCCGATCATTCCGGCTTGAATAAGGTCGTCGACTTGCACACTCGCAGGCAATCGAGTCATCATATGATAAGCAATCCGTTTCACCAGCGGTGTAAACTCAACGATAAATTGTTCTTTATCAATTGCTTTGGTTCCAGTCGCAGTATACATATTCACTCACACCGTAAAATTGTCCATACTTAAAAGGCTTGTTCGAATTAACCGTTGCATAAAATCATTAACTCCACCGTCATACCGATCCGGACACGCAGAGCGTAAAATGTTTTGAGCGAGATGTTTAAAACACTCGGCTGTCTGAGAATTCGGGTAGGTTGACAATATCGATTTGCATAACTGTGTCGAGTAATGCAGCTTGTCATCATTTGGTATATAACCGACGTATTCGAGTGATGCGGATAGGTAATGCCGCACGACTTTGTATAAGTTCTGATAGATCGCGAGAGATTCGGCTTCGGAATCGACCCGATTGACTAATATTAGAAAATTCTGCCGGGCATACTCCTGGCTCATGATTTTAATGAGCGCATAAGCACCTGTCAGAGATGCAACCGATCCAGAAATTACAACCAAGATCTGTTCCGATGCCAGGCTGAGTGGTAAAACATGCGTTGTACCGGTCATTGCAGTATCAATTAGAACGATATCAACAGTATCGGTAAGCTCCGAGAAACTCTTGATAAGCCAGTTTTGTTCCAGAGGATTGAGCTTGCTCAAAGCCTGGATGCCGCGCATTGCGGACAAAATGGATATGTTGTCCGGGCCGCGCAAAATCACCTGTTCCAGACGCTTATCGCGGTGAATCACATGCAATAAATCGAAGCGCGCTTTTATGCCAAAACTCGTGCAAATGTTGTTATGACAGGGATTCTCATCGATCAGGAGCACCCGTTGCCCATTCTGAGCCAATGCGGAGGCCAGATTCACGATAACGCTGGTTTTTCCCACACGTGATTTTCCGCCCACGATCGTAAATACCCGTCCGGAATCAAGTGCTCGCAGACCGGTAAGCTGACGTAATCCTGCCGCTTGATCTTGCAAAATAAATCTAGTCATATGCCAATCCTGCAATCGCTTGACCCATCGATGACAACGTCTCCGCTTCGCCCTTGGTAGCCATGATCAGGGCGAATTCCGCATCTTGCAAAGTGAACGCGGAATCCTTAGGTGACGATTTGAAAGCGCGGTGCAACAAGTAGCGTGAATGCGCGGCATGAATATCCTCCGGAACCTTTTGTCCGTTGGCGACATAATGCAACATCAGTTTCCGGCGTATCGCCGCATCCAATACCACACCAAGGCTCGCCGCTTCATCAACCTTTGTGATGATGCAACCGGATATGCCCCCCTCTTGATAAGCTGAAATGATTTCGTCCAATGTTTTGCCATTGCAAGTAGCGCTCAAGATCAGAATGCGTTTTACTTCCATTCCGCAATTCCTGAGCATGGACATTTGCTGCACCACCATTCGATCGCGTTGACTCATCCCGACGGTATCAATCAATACCATATGTTTATTACGCAATTCGGAGAGCGTCAGTTGCAGGTCTTCAGTATCTTTGATATTGCGGACGGGTATTCCCAGCAATTGCCCATAGATTCTAAGCTGTTCATGACCGCCAATCCGGTAGCTGTCGGTGGTAAGCAATGCAACTTTATCCGCACCATGGCGAATAACACAGCGGGCCGCAAGCTTTGCCGTAGTCGTCGTTTTACCGACGCCGGTCGGCCCGACCAACGCATAGATACCGCCCCGTTCAATCATGTCGTCACTGACGGCTGTTCGAAGATTAGCCGTCAAAATTGACATGGCTTGTTTCAGGCTTTGTTCATAGTCCAAATCTTCCGGTAATTTTCCGATCAAATGACGTGTTAATAGCGGGCTAAAGCCGCAATCCAACAAAGTTCGCAGCAGTTTTACTTTATCCGGCCGGCGCTGTGTGAAGTTTCCCCAAGCGACAGTTGCCATTTGGTCTTCCAGGGTAGTGCGCATCGCTTGAATCTCGGCGATTATGTCGCGTGCAAACGTTGCGGAAATCGAGTCATTTTCATGCAATGACGGTTGTTGCAGCGGGTTTTCAGGCACTCGCTTTGAATAAGTCTCTGCTTCGGTAAAATCATTTTGCGATTCATAGTGTCTGCTGAGAGAAGATAAACTCGGCGCAGGCGTGTCCTGCTGGACTAAATTGGACATCTCGGCATCGGCTAATGCCATGATCTCTACACCGTTTCTGATTTTCCGGTTGGATAAAATAACGGCATCTTCGCCAAGTTCTTCTTTGACTTGCCGCAACGCTTCGCGCGATGTCGATGCAATATATCGTTTTACTTTCATGGATTACCTCCGACCAGGGAAGTGATTTTGATTTTCTTCGAATCAGGAATTTCGGAATGCGCCAGCACGCGTAACTGTGGCAAAGCGCGGCGTAAAAATTTCGCCATTAAGAAACGTATGCTTCCGGGTACCAGCAATACCAATGGAAGGCCCAATTTTTCTTGCTGTTGTGCGGCAACGCGGGTCTCATTCAACAAGGTATCCGCTAATCCGGGTTCGATTCCGGGGCCTTGCGTTCCATTGCCTTGCATGACTTGGGTCAATAAATTTTCTAATTCATGATGCAGGCTCATGACTTGCACTTCAGATTCAGCGGGGAAATATTGATCGACAATAGCGCGGCCGAGCGCCGATCTGACTAAAGCAGTCAATTCAATGGCATCTTGGGTTTTTGCCGCATGCTCGGTCAATACGTCAATAATGGTGCGCATATCCCGGACATGAACATCTTCTTCGAGTAAATGATGTAAGACTTTTTGCACCGTCGATAACGGCAGTAGCTTGGGTACCAAGTCTTCAATAAGTTTAGGAAATTGCACATTCAAATAATCGAATAGCTTCTGCAATTCCTGCCGGCCTAAAAGCTCGGCGGCATGCGCATGGATCAAGTGATTGATATGCGTGGTCACAACGGTACTCGCATCCACAACGGTATAGCCGTTGAGCTGCGCTTGTTCACGCAGCGAGGATTCGATCCACACGGCGGGCAACCCAAAAGCAGGGTCGCTTGTGACAGTGCCGGGTAATTGCATGGTTACCCTGCCCGGATTAATCGCCAGATACATGCCGGAATACGATTCTCCTTGACCGATGACCGAGCCTTTCAGCGTGATCCGGTAAGCATTGGGCCGCAATTCAAGGTTGTCGCGAATGTGAATGACTGGCGGCAGAAAACCGATTTCTTGCGCGAACTTTCTGCGTATTCCATTAATTCTTTTTAGCAGCTCGCCCTGCTGGTTTTTATCGACCAGAGGGATCAAACGATATCCAACTTCCAGTCCCAGCGTATCAATCGGTGTTACATCTTCCCAACTGGCATCTGATCTCTCCAGCGAAGGAACTTCGGCAGGCGCGGGCGCAACTGGTTGTACAACCGGATTCTTCAGTTTTAAATAAGCGATCCCGCCTAAAATGGAGGCAATCAGCAGAAATACGAAATTTGGCATGCCGGGAATTAATCCCATGATGCCTAGTATGGAAGCAGTGATAACCAAGATTTGCGGCTGATTGAACAGTTGGCTCAAAACCTGCTCGCCGAGATCTTCGTCGGTCGTCACACGGCTCACCATTAAACCGGCAGCCGTTGAAATGATCAGCGCGGGAATTTGCCCGACCAGACCGTCGCCGATGGTCAGCAAGGTATAATTCTTCGCCGCCGCAGCTAACTCCAGATCATGTTGCATGATACCGACAATCAACCCGCCGACGATGGTAATCAACATAATCAATATGCCGGCAATCGCATCGCCGCGTACGAATTTGCTGGCACCATCCATCGAACCGTAAAAATCCGCTTCCTGGGAAATAGTTGCTCTGCGTTTGCGCGCTTCATCCTCACCGATCAAACCGGCGTTCAGGTCGGCATCGATCGCCATTTGCTTGCCCGGCATGGCATCCAAGGTGAAACGCGCGCTGACTTCGGCAATACGTCCCGCACCTTTGGTAATCACAACAAAGTTGATCACCACCAGAATAATGAATACGACGATACCGACAGCGTAATTCCCGCCCACCAGAAAGTGCCCGAACGCTTCGATCACCTTACCGGCCGCATCGGGCCCGGTATGACCGTCGAGCAATACCACCCGGGTGGAAGCGATGTTCAGCGATAACCGAAGCAAGGTAGTAATCAACAGAATTGTCGGAAAAACCGCGAAATCCAGTGGATTCCGGGTGTACAGACTGACCATCAGCACGATGATCGATACCGCGATATTGAAAGTGAAGAACACATCCAGAATGAATGGCGGCAGCGGCAACACCATCATGGCCAGAATCATAATAATCAATATTGGCCCGGCCAAATTCTTAAGATTATTAAGCATTCCTACGGATGACAATGTAGCTGCATTATTCATAATGTGAGCCATAAAAACTGATAATTAAGAGTGTTCAACGTTATCCGGTCCGGCTAGACTGCCTGCTGTCCCGGATCCAATTCCACCGGAACCGGTACATCAACCGGCGGCTGCGGTGCTTTTCCGCCGTATTCGTTATAGCGTCTCAACTGAAAGACGTAAGCCAACACTTCGGCAACCGCGGTATACAATTTTTCCGGAATTTCGCTTTCCAGCTCAGCGTGGTGATATAAGGCACGAGCCAGCGGTGGCGCTTCCAGAATCGGTATGCGATTCTCTTCGGCGATTTCACGGATGCGAGCGGCCAGCAAGTGCACACCTTTTGCAACCACTTTAGGCGCACGCATGCCGTTTTGGTATCGCAATGCCACAGCATAGTGCGTCGGATTGGTGACAATGACGTCTGCTTTCGGCACTTCCGCCATCATGCGGCGGCGCGCGGCCTCGCGTTGAATGTTCCGGATACGGGCTTTAACAAACGGATCTCCTTCGCTTTCTTTAAATTCCTTGCGAACATCCTCTTTGGTCATCCGCAATTGTTTGGCATGCTCCCAAATTTTGTAGGGAATATCGATTGCCACAACCAGAACCATTGCGCCAATGATCAACAGGAAACTGATGGCTAGAAAATCACCGGTACGGCTGACTCCGAGATCGACCGGAACGGTCATCAGCGCCATGACCGTATCTTTGTTTGACCAAATGACCAATGCCGCAACGCCGCCGATGATTACCGTTTTAAGTATCGCTTTGACCAGCTCGACCAAGCTGTGCACCGAAAAAATCCGGCCAAAACCTTTAATCGGATCAATGCGATCAAATTTCGGTATTAATGCCTTGGTACTGAACATCCAGCCGCTCAACAGCATCGGCGCGAAAAAGGCGACAACCAGCAGCAGGAACAATAAGGGAGCCATCGAAATCAACCCCTCGATGGCTAAGTGATAGAACCGCACTAGCATCAATTCCGGCTGAAAAGCCAGCTCCCGTTCAACGGTCATGCCGGTTTTCATGATTTTCAGCAACTTGTCCATTAATCCAGCGCCCAAGAACAGAACGCCCGCAGCCGCAGCCAATAACACGGTAAATGTCGTCAGTTCAAGAGAACGTGCAACCTGGCCTTCTTCCCGCGCTTTCTCTAAGCGCCTCGGCGTGGCCTCTTCGGTACGTTCTAAATCACTCTCTTCCGACATAACAAGCTCCAAATTTCTACCAATGCATTATCATTGCGCTGCTATTGATTCAATGGCTGGAATAAAGAAGGATTCATGCCTTTAATTACCAATAGTTTCGATTTCATGCAGTAATTCTTTTAATATCAATTCACTATCAATTAATTTCGTTCGATTTCATTTTTTAAGCTGCGTTTTCTGCTGAGATTTCTATGACCTTCGCCACGCATTCATTAATTCGAAAATTTACTGCAAGTCCAATTCGTTCCATCCTATTAATAAGCTCAATATTGACTGTCTTATTCTTGATTGCCGCTGGCTTGTTACTACGCGGAAGCCTGCCGCAATACGATGGCGAAACCGCGCTGCCGGAATTGGCTGCACCAGTGACGATTGATCGGGATGCACTCGGCAGTGTCACCTTAACCGGCCTTAGCCGCCTGGATCTTGCGATGGCGATGGGATTTGTACATGCGCAGGAACGCTTTTTCGAAATGGATCTGATGAGACGGCAAGCTGCCGGAGAATTAGCCGAATTGTTCGGGATCGATGTGCTCTCGCATGACCGGAAAATTCGATTGCTGAGACTGCGCGCACGCGCTTCCGCGATCTTGCAGCAATTGCCGGGCGAACATTTGCAACTGCTTGACGCATACCGGGCGGGCGTTAATCACGGTTTGCACGCATTGGCAGTGCGTCCTTTTCCTTATGTGCTTACCCGAACCCGTCCTGTTCCATGGCGCAACGAAGACAGCCTGCTGGTCATATTGGCCATGTTTTTGACATTGAATGAAGAAAATTTTAATCGTGAGCTGGCGCTTTCCAGCATGCGCGCCATGCTGCCTGAACCGGTTTATGATTTTCTTACATCGCCGGCGGGAAACTGGGACGCGCCCTTGCTCGGTGAATTCATGCAACTGCCGCCGCTGCCCTCTGAAAATGATATCGATCTGCGAGCGATTAATGCGCAAAAGCCGGCGGATGATTTTTCCCGGACCGAGCAATCGCCCGGCAGTAACAGCTTTGCAGTCTCGGGGCAATTAACCGGCGGCGCTGCAATTGTCGCGAATGACATGCACTTAAAGTTACGCGTGCCCAATGTATGGTTCCGGGTGCGTTTGATTTATCCGGATGCTTCGTCCGCCCGGTCTCACGATATAACGGGCATCAGCTTGCCGGGCGTTCCATCCATCGTGATCGGTTCCAATCGTCATATCGCCTGGAGTTTTACCAATAGCCACGGTGATTTCTCAGATTGGGCTCGGATTCGTATCAACGATACCGATCGTGCGCAATATCGCAACTCAGATGGCTGGCAACCGCTCCAAATTTTTACCGAAACGATTCGTATCCGGAACGCGCCGGATGAGCAACTCACAATCTCCGAAACCGAGTGGGGGCCGATTATTGCGCAAGATCATGATGGAACACCGCTTGCATTGGTGTGGACTGCGCTGCAGCCGGACGCAATCAACCTCAAATTGCTGGAATTGGAGCGAATCACAACGGCTGGGGATGCCGCCGGCATCGCGCGCCAATTCGGCATCCCGGTACAAAATTTCATTGCCGGCGATCGTAACGGCAATATCAGCTGGACACTGGCTGGCCGCATTCCCGGCAGGTTCTCCAGTTACGATCCGCAAACGCCTGCGGATTGGTCGCTGCCCGGCGCCGGATGGCGCGGCTGGCTGGATTATGATTTGTATCCGCTGCTTCACAACCCTGACTCGGGGCGGCTATGGTCAGCCAATGCTCGCGCCGTTTCGGCGGAGCAACTCAAATTGATAGGTAACGGCGGTTACGACTTGGGAGCAAGAGCGACGCAAATTCGCAATCGTTTGTTTGAGCGCGATCAATTCTCCATTGTTGACGTACAGGCCATTCAGCTCGACGATCGCGCATTGCTGTTAACTCGTTGGTTTGAATTGTTACAAAAAACCGCTGAATCATTCGATACTCGCGCGAAATGGCTGCAACCGGTGCAAACGGCGCTGGCGGATTGGACCGGCAAAGCATCGACGGATTCGGCGGCATATCACCTTGTCCGAGCATTCCGCTATGAAGTCATGGATACCTTGATGAATGGTTTTGTAGCGCAGATCCGGCGAAACGATCCGGAATTCCAGTTTCCTCGGCTGAGCCAAACCGAATGGGCCGTGTGGCAATTACTCGAACAACAACCGCTGCACTTGCTTCCAGCGCCGCATCAGAACTGGAATGAATTACTGCAACATTGCCTGCAGGCAGTCGCGGCTCGGATGAATCAAGATGGCCGCTTTATCATACAAAAATGGGGCGCCGTAAATTCCGCGCAAATCAAGCATCCTTTCAGCCGGCAATTCCCGGATTGGATCGGGCGGTGGCTGGATATGCCCAGCGATCCATTGCCAGGGGATCATAATATGCCGCGTGTGCAATCCCCGAACTTTGGCGCTTCGCAACGCTCAGTCATCGCTCCCGGCCAGGAAGAATTGAGTTATTTCGATATGCCCGGAGGGCAAAGCGGGCATCCGCTCTCACCGTATTACGGCAGCGGCCATACTAACTGGGCTCAAGGGAAACCAACACCCTTTTTACCCGGCCTGGTTGATCGTCAAATGAAGCTGGTGCCACCCAATTGATCCATCCCGTTTCCAGTCGATAAAGGACCGGATAGAAATCGTAAATCCGATGTCGCGGTTCATATCGGTCAATGAAGTTGTTTTGCGTTATACCGGGTTGGTTGAATTTTTCTTCACAAGATCCTGCAGATACTTTTCAAAGCCATCTTTTAGCTCCGGGTGCTGTAAGGCAAATTCCACCGTTGCTTGCAAATAGCCCGATTTACTACCGCAATCGTATCGTTTTCCGGTAAATTCATAGCCTAAAACCGTTTCATCTTTTAGCAATTTAGCAATCCCATCGGTTAGCTGGATTTCGTTTCCGGCGCCGCGTTCAGTTTGTTCCAGCAACTTGAAAATGCGCGGCGTCAAAATGTATCGGCCCACTACCGCCAGATTGGAAGGCGCTGCGTCAATCGCCGGTTTTTCGACAATGGCATTCACTTTTGACAGATTTTTCGCCATGATCGAGCTGTCGATAATTCCATACCGGTGGACGGTATCGTGCGGCACTCGCTCAATTCCTAATATCGAACAATGATGCTGGCTATAAATATCAACCATTTGACTCAGGCAGCAGCGTTCACCCGCTTTGATCAAATCGTCGGCCAGCAAAACCGCAAACGGCTCATCGCCGACCACCGATTGGGCGCACAAAACCGCATGACCGAGGCCCAAGGCTTCCACTTGGCGGATGTAAATGCAATCAATACGCGATGGCAGAATATCGCGGACCACATTCAGCATATCCCACTTGCTCTCCGCTTCCAGTTTGGCTTCCAGTTCGAATGCTTTATCGAAATGATCCGGAATTGAATTTTTATTTCTGCCGATAATAAAAATTAACACATCAATCCCGGCAGCAACGGCTTCTTCGGCAGCGAACTGAATCAGCGGCTTATCGACAATTGGCAGCATTTCCTTGGGATTTGCTTTGGTCGCGGGCAAGAAACGTGTTCCCAATCCGGCAACAGGAAAAACCGCTTTCTTTATCGCTTTCATTGGCTGCTCTCCTTAAAAATTAAACAATAGAAAGTAAAAATTTATAAACAATATCAGGACTCACAATCACTGCTGATAACCGCTTGGATTCCCGCTCTGCCAGCGCCAGCTGTCCCTGCACATCGCCTCCAAATCAAATCGCGCTTTCCAGCCGAGTACTTGGGACGCCAGTTGAGGATCGGCATAACACGCCGCAATATCACCGGAACGCCGAGGCGCTATCTGATACGGAATCCGGCATCCACTAACCTTTTCATAAGCACGCAACACATCCATGACGCTATAGCCCTGCCCTGTGCCTAGATTTACGGTCATGCAACCGGAAGATTGATCATTTTGTGCGCTATTGATGTTTTTTAACGCCGCCAGTGCGCGGATATGACCGATAGCTAAATCAACCACATGAATGTAATCACGCACGCCAGTACCATCGTGCGTCGAGTAATCGTTACCCCAAATATTCAAATGCTCTCTTCGACCTACCGCAACTTGCGCGATAAAAGGCATCAAATTGTTCGGGATACCTTGCGGATCTTCACCGATTAAACCACTGTCATGCGCACCCACCGGATTAAAATAACGCAATATGCAAATCCTCATCAAAGAATCGCTGCGGTACGCATCGCGTAGAATTTCTTCAATCATCCATTTACTGCGGCCATAAGGGTTAGTGGGCGACAATGGATGATCTTCAGTAATAGGCAAGTAAACCGGATCGCCATACACCGTAGCGGAAGAGCTAAAGACGATCGTTTGAACATGGCATGTCTGCATCGCTTCCAGTAATCGCAAAGCACCGACGACGTTATGATCGTAGTAATTGAGCGGCTTTGACACAGATTCGCCGACGGCCTTTAAACCGGCAAAATGAATAACTGCATTAGCCCGGCTCTGTTGCAATGCAGCGATCAAAGCACTGCGATCCCGGCAATCGCCCTGGATAATTTGTAATTTCCTGCCGGTGATCCGCTGCACACGAACGAGTGCTTCGGGGCTGCTGTTACTAAAATTGTCAAAAACGGTTACATCATACCCAGCATTCAACAATTCAACGCAAGTATGCGACCCGATATACCCTGCTCCGCCTGTAACAAAAATCATAAAAGAACCTAATGAAAAATAACAATTACTGCAACCGTATCCTGCACAATCTGCAGGATTGCATTTTGATATTCACTACTAAAATGATGCTTAAAAATTATGACAACGCGATGTCATGGATCAAAGCAGATAATTAATTCCTGCGCCAAAATGTTTTCACGCTCCATCATTAATTTTATGAAGTGCTGAGTTACTCATAAAATCCAATGGATTATCATTTGGCTCGATTTTCTCATAATGTTCTGCAGGGCAAAATACAAATCTGACGGGCTTTTTCAGTAGTTATTGCGATCTGATTAACACCTGGAACTTAGGCAATACGGCTTACCGGCTAACATTTGAGGATTAAAGCGAGATCATAACTTCCAAGCAACAACTACCGGACCTGTTCCACGTCACTTGCCAAAAATTAAAATTGTTTTTTTAAACAAAGTGATATGTGATTAAGCGGTTGTAAGTTATTTATATTGGCAACATCCTTCATTATACTTAATAAACATAATCTTATGTAATATAATGAATGTGCATTGTTAGATTGATGAATTTACCGCCGATCGAATCATTCCCGCTGATAGGTCTTTTATTACGGTGCCGGAATCAGGTATAATGCTGCGCTTTGGGTCGTTAGCTCAGCCGGTAGAGCAGCGGACTTTTAATCCGTTGGTCGGCAGTTCGAATCTGCCACGACCTACCAAATAGAATAAGGGGTTAGTTAAACACTAACTCCTTTTTTCTTTTTGAACGTGACAAAAACGTGACAGATTCACAACATTCCCGCCACGTCCATCCTCGATTCTAGCCGCCGCAACCCTTAAATGCTCGGTTGCATACTTAGCATAGCGATCCACCATAATTCTAGATTTCCAGCCACCTAAATCCTTTAATTCATCGCAGCTTGTCCCAGCCTGTCGATGCCATGAAGCCCAAGTATGTCTGAGATCATGAAACCGAAAATCTTTTAATCCTGCTTTAGCTAGAGCGGTATGCCATGCACTATTTGTAACTTCCCAGAGAATCGGTTTGCCTTGATAGGTAAAACAAAACTGCTCATGCTTACCCATTTGTTCCTGCAAAACTACCACTGCATCCGCATTTAACGGAACGCCTCTCGGTGTGCCATTTTTAGTACGATTCAACCATGCAGTGCGTCGATCTAAATCGACTCGATTCCACTCCAATCCGGTTATCTCACGCGCCCGGCAGCCTGTTGCCAGTGCAAACCGGATCAATGCCGCCAGGTGTTCAGGTGCAGCTGCAATCAATCGATCTGCTTCTTCTCTGGTTAACCACCGATCCCGTTCCACTTCGCCAGGCAATAAGCGAATTTTAGGGATGCTATCAATCCACTGCCATTCATCGCGCGCCATTTTCAGCAAATTGCGAATCAAAGCCAGATAACGATTCACCGTTGCCGGTGTGTTACCCTTCTTGAGTTGTCCCTGTACCACTGACCAAATCACGTCACCGTTAATTTGATTCAATGTCAGACTTCCCAAATAGGGATCAAGCATCCGGCAAATCCGATTTACATCCCGAAAACTACGCAAACTCGCTTTGATTGTGAGATACCGTACTACGGCTTCTTGCCATGAGCGTTGGGGTTTAATACCGAAATGATGTTCACGAAATGCTTCAAGCCGGATTTTGGCTAGCAGTGCTTCGGCATCTTGCCGGTTTTCAGTCCCAGCGCTTTGGCGTATTCTTTTGCCGTTTGGGAGCGTTGTTGCAATCCACCAGAAGCGAGAATCTTGTCTCCGGTAGACTCCTTCTTGGGTTTGGGCCATATTGCCTCCTTCTTAGCCCGCCCGTGCTCGCCTTGCTTATATTCTTCTATCCAGGCATCCAGGTCAACCCTGTCATAAAGACTGCGGCGGCCTATCTTGATACAAGGAATATCCAATTCCGTCAGTAATGTGACACCGATACCGAGATATTGCGCCGCTTCTTCTTTAGATAAGCATCGAATGGCAGGCAGGGGCAGACTAACTTTACCCATCGTTATTCACCGTCTGACTGCTTCCGGTACTCAGTGGCAGATTTATCCAGCTTGGCTTTTTCTTCGGATTCGATATCGCGATTCAGGATAGTATTGAACTGACGCGCTTTAATGGCTACCTTTTCTTTGATGAAATCATCGAAAGATAATCCCAGATTGAAACTTTTTTCTTCGAAGTGCTGACAGAAAGCCAATTTATAGGCAGCAAAGCCCTGATCGAAGTTTGTGATTTGCTCGCGCGCCATGAAGGAAGTAAGAGAACTTAATGCACCACGGAAAATCATTTCATTGCTGGGAATCCGTGCAGAACTGAAACGTGGCAATAAAGGATTGTTATCGGTTTGCCAATCTACCGATGATAAATAGCCCCATAATGGATGAATCGGCCAGCGTGAACGGGTTTTATCTTCCGGATTGGGTAGCGTTAACCGTAGCCATTCGGTGGTGGCATAGCTCCATAAGCCGTTGAGGTTATCCATTACCTCGGTAAGCTTACCTAAGCCCTTTTGCGTGAGTACTTCCCGTTTTAATTGAAATTCAAGCCGCCATACCGGATCGTATCCATTCCATCCGGCTTTATGCCACAATTCGAGCAGATAAGCTTTCCTGGATTGTTTTATTTCCAGTGTCTTGTTATACAAACGGCAACTGATAACTCCCCCTGCCCCGATCATCCAGCCGGAGAATTCCCGCTCAACCGAATAAGTATTGATGGCTGCTGCACGCGTAACCCAGGCATGACGATCCCAGCTTTCCATATTTTCCGAAGTGACAAAGTCCACAAACAGGTCGATCCGGCTGACATTGGCGGATTCTTCTATTGTTCCCAGTTGCTTTAGCACCTGATGTAAAGCCTTTTCCGCATCCAATGGCGCCTTATGCGTCAGATATGCACTGGAAAGCTGAACATAAGCAAATGGAATAGACCGGCTACGGGATAGCTGAATGTGGAAAGCATTATCTCTCAGCACATACGGAAAGAATCCTTTGCCGCTGCTTTTTACTTCAAAGATATGCTCATTGATTGGATATTGGGCAAGCGCTTGCTCATGCAACTCAGACGACTGCGCAACCTGCTTTAGTTCTTGTAACTCTTCATCCACTTCCGGCAATAATTCCCCCGGATAGGATAAATAAAGACTATCAACTCCAAACCTTAAAAACTTGAAATACTCTCTATTGCTGTTATTGGGTACTGTGTTACTAGGTGGCGTACCCTCTGGGGATAAATCTGACTGATGCAGCGCATCCGTCGAATCTTTTTCCACCTCTCCCTCGCATCTATCCTCCTCGCTGAAGCTCGTCGTCATCTGCGTTGGTTCGGCGGCTTCGATTTTATTAGATGCTACAGATTCAGGTAAAACGTTTATTTTTTTCTTCATGATAAAATCTCGTATCCACGGCGATCATGCAAATATTGCTGCATCGCAACGGATACGAACTTTATGCATCAAGACAAAGAATCTGAATGCACTAAACAACCACCGGCTAAAGCCGGTGGGTTTGAGTTACGGACTGAAAGTCCGGATACGCGTCGACTAAACGACGCGTCTTATTCCGGCTCCATTTTAAAATTGTCGTTTGGATTTGGCTCAAAATGATGCTCCAAGTATTGTGATCATCTCTTCTGTCATCTGGCCTACTGTCACGCAGAAATACCCTCGCGCCCAAAAATGCCTTCCCCAGTACCGCTTCTTCAAGTGAGGAAATTCTTCAAACAGATAGCTCGATGTTCGTCCTTTTAGCCGCCTCATGATCTCACTCGGAGCCATCTCCGGCGGACAACTCACCAGAATATGCACATGATCCTTACTTACTACACCCTGTACAATTCCGATTTCAAATGCTTCACACGTCTGACGAACCAACTCTCGTACTCGTTCTGCTACTTCTCCCTTCAGAATCTTATATCTATACTTCGTTACCCATACAAAATGATATTCAATCTGATAAACCGTATGACTTCCATATCTATAATCCATGCCACACCTCCTGTGTGGCATATTCTCGCAGCTAAAGCTGACCGGCTGAAGCCGGTGGTTTTAACCTTATGATGGACAATAAAAATTATTTTTTAGTGCATTGACTAATAGCCGTTTTTCTGCTTATTACGGTATTCGATACGTTTCTTAATTACAGAATTTTCATCTTCAATGTAGCCCTTGTCGCCATTCAATCCCATTCCGTTATACAAATCCAGAATCTCGCGCGCTTTCATATCATTTAGCCATTTAAACCCATCCAGCACAGCAAATAACATATATAACGCTGGATAATCAATCCTGCATTTAATAGCGGGACGGTCGATATATGCTGTAACTGAATTCAAAAAATTAGGGTCTTCACCTGTCTGGAGGCGTGCATAGGTATCGCGAAAGTAAGGATGGCCCGTCAAAATATTTCGATCTATCTGTATAGCTCTGCAGAAAGCTTTCTTATCACCTTTTAGTGCTAGTGGTACAAGTGTAGTCAACTTTTGACCGTGTACCATGAGCGCAATATGGTTGTAAAAATAGGCATAAATATAAGCAAAGAATAACTGCATTGAGAGAAAAATTTCTCTCTTTTCGTTCTCAGACAATGCTTCCAATTCTTTTCGAGCAATTTCCTGATCTTCGTTGGTAGCATTAGAAATCTTTTCAAACAGATAAAAAAGATCGCCCCCTAGCTTTTCACATAAATATGAATCCACAAACTTGAGTTTCTCATCCTCTTTAATAGCTTGAAATTCATCATCAAATTGGTTTAGTTGCTTTGTTGGATCTCCAGGAAACAAAGATTTCATTAAGCACGATAAGATTCTATTTTCTTCTTCGTAAGCCAGCACATATGAATCATCAAGATTTGAATTTTTCCGAATTTGTTCAAATTCTTTAGGCATCTTAATCCAGCCATTACGTTTAGCCATATAATCCATCAAAAGCCCAACACATATAGGCACCAGTTCCGAAGCCAGTTTTATGGCAATGGATTTTTCTATACGAGGTTGCATATGTAGCTCAGAATTCCATTGATTAGACTAAACAACCACCGGCTAAAGCCGGTGGGTTTGAGTTACGGACTGAAAGTCCGGATACGCGTCGACTAAACGACGCGTCTTATTCCGGCTCCATTTTAAAATTGTCGTTTGGATTTGGCTCAAAATGATGCTCCAAGTATTGTGATCATCTCTTCTGTCATCTGGCCTACTGTCACGCAGAAATACCCTCGCGCCCAAAAATGCCTTCCCCAGTACCGCTTCTTCAAGTGAGGAAATTCTTCAAACAGATAGCTCGATGTTCGTCCTTTTAGCCGCCTCATGATCTCACTCGGAGCCATCTCCGGCGGACAACTCACCAGAATATGCACATGATCCTTACTTACTACACCCTGTACAATTCCGATTTCAAATGCTTCACACGTCTGACGAACCAACTCTCGTACTCGTTCTGCTACTTCTCCCTTCAGAATCTTATATCTATACTTCGTTACCCATACAAAATGATATTCAATCTGATAAACCGTATGACTTCCATATCTATAATCCATGCCACACCTCCTGTGTGGCATATTCTCGCAGCTAAAGCTGACCGGCTGAAGCCGGTGGTTTTAACCTTATGATGGACAATAAAATTCCAGATTAAGAGATAGATAAATGTATCTGTCATATTAAATATCTGGATATATCAGTTTCTAACGGACTATCTTTGTACTTTGCTGAGGTTTTATGTATTCGGTGTACTAGATAATTATTAATAGATTTAAAAAGGAAAAATATGAAAGCAAATGCAATAGGTATAAATCACGTGGCATTAGAAGTTGGGGATATAGAGGAAGCCATAAAATTCTATAGCGATTTCTTGAATTTCGAAGTTCAGGAAAAAAATGAGATGCAAGCATCTATTTATTTTGGAGATCAATTTATCAATTTCATAAAAAATGATAATAGACAAGCCGATCAAAAGCGTCATGTTGGCATAGCAGTGGACAATAAGGAATTGGTGAGACAAACACTTGAGCATATGCGAGTTAAATTTCTAAGTGGCTCTTTTCTAGATTTTCTTGATCCTTGGGGAAATCGTATTGAAATAACGACGTATAGCAAGATTCAATACACTAAAGCTGATCATGTATTACGGGGAATGGGTCTGGGTCATCTTAAAAAAACTGAAGAGGCACTTGCAGAATTGAATGCAAAAGGTCTAGGACCTACTCAACGCGATAATAGTTAACTTAGAAATAAACCAATGCTGATAATGACTTCAGAAGGGCTTTATTGTCCACTTAGCGATTTTTACATATAGTCGTGAAAACACATAACTATGGTGAAAACTTTTACGTCAATGGCGTTCAGATTTCCTTTCATTCAACTGGGTATATTCTGGGATCCGCACAAATTCATATTAATCACTGTGGTGAAATTTAGATTGGAGGATGTATGCATAAAAAATCAATAATTATAACAATTAGTTTTATGTTATCGATTTTTGACGTTTAATGCAGTTGTCTCCTGAAAATGACACTAGTACTTTCCCATGGATAGATCGTGTTCCATTATTGCAGTGACCCGATTGAGATCGCTGCCCTATAATATACGGCTGCTTGAATCTGCAATCGTGGATGTAGCGATGGATAAATATATGCATATAATCAATTGCATCGTTCTTCAGCAAATTCATGCTATCTCAGAATGGGAGAACAGCTTTAAGCCAGAATGCAGTTCCATCAGCGCGATTCCTGACTGCCGTATCTATTTGGTATTTACCGGTAATGAACCATCCCCGTCCACTATCGTAACGTATTGACGGACCTATCGCATAAGCACGCCCCTTATTATTTGTAACCGATTCGCCATTTTGGGAATCATTAGTGACCTGCCAGTAAGCATAACCACCGATACCTAATACCCAGCCTCTTCCCACCCCCCAGCCTAGGGTATAGTCAATAATAAGCTCTTGTCCGGACAGGTAATTTGTATCTTTATTTTGGAGATTATATGTCCACATCGCCTTGATACCCATATTCAAGCCGGTTGGATCAATACGAGTAATGCCAAGAACAGGTTGAATTGCCCAGTGATTTCGGCCAATATTTGCAATGTTATCCTTATGATAATTTCCAGTTGGAGCAAACAATTCAAGCGCAGCCACGCTATGTAATTTATCACTGAGCTGCCAGCCTAATACTCCTCCTATCGTCATATCCCCGATACCTGTTTTATTTTGAAAAACTTCCGGAGCAACCTTAACATTGAGGTTCACAATAGGCATGATCGTGTGAAAACCTAATGAAGCCCCCATAATATTTATTGGTGTGATCCATACAACTCGAGGGACAATAGCGCTGGCAGTCACCCTGAAAGACGGGTGTGATACAACCTCTCCCTCATTATCACGAATTTTATCAGCACTGTAATGCCGTCCCCACAGCATCCCGTAAACCCCGGGTTTAGGTAACGCACAACAGATATATTCCTCAGCCCCAAGCGGATAAATACTGCCTCCGCCTTCAGTAGCAAATGCTGTACCAGCCTTACTTACTATTACCAGCACAAAAAGTGTGTGCCTATAGATCGTCATTGAGATAGATCATGGCGACATTTCTGCCACTTCCATATATGTACTGCTCCACAATTTGTTACTAGGCGGTTAAGAATACAGAAAGAATAACAACCATTAATACCAGATGCCATCATCACCTTCTTTCAGGCATGATCCATTTGCATCCAGTCCGTATGCACACTCTATTTTTTCACCAGCAAGTTTTTTTTCATAATTCTCTCTTTCCCTTTCATTAATCGTCACCGAAGGACGACCACATGCAGCTATCAGCATAACTAACAAAGCTAACAAAGTAATAGTAGCTACATTGATAATACGCTTCATAAAAATAACCCCCTATAAAATTTACAATAACTTTACTTTTTACCAACCCGAGATCAATTTGCACTATTTGATGGATAAGGCTCCATGTAATAAGCATCGAATCTTCTGCAAGTTAGGAACGATTCAGCGAAGTATGTGCATTATTTAGTTCCACTTGGTATCGGTGTAATAGAATCAGCTCCAACAAGATCAACATAAATCCGAATGGCTCAATGTTCACCCTTTCTTTTTGAAGTTTCTCACGCAATTATTCATGATGATTGCACTTAATTTTTCAATGTAGAATTATCTATTGCTTCTTATATAGAATAAATACCGTTTTTTGGATATGATTGATCCATTAATGGAGCAATTAATATGGAATTTTTGAATGACATGGCCTTATTCGTGGAAGTTGTCAGGGCTAGGAGTTTTCGCGGGGCCGCCGATATTATTGGGATCCCGAACTCAACCCTATCGCGACGGATCAGTGCGCTGGAGAAGATGATCGGATTGCGTCTTTTGCATCGCACAACACGCAAGATCACATTAACCGAGGCTGGTCAGATTTATTTCGAGCGCTGTAAGCGCATCGTCGAGGAAGCCAAGCTCGCGCACGAGCAACTCGGCGAAATGCTCAAGCAGCCCAGTGGCGTGCTACGCGCTTCGTTGCCTGTAGATTTTGCCGTGATCTACATGACACCCTTAATCGCCGAATTTGCAAGACTATATCCGGGCATCGTCTTCGATTTCGATCTTACGTCACGGCGGATCGATCTGGTGAGTGAGCCTTTCGATGTAGCAATCCGCATTGGAGAACCGGAGAACTCGCAATTGATCGCGCGCCCATTGGGCGTGCTCCCTGTGTACCTATACGCTTCGCCTCGTTATCTTGAGCGTGCGGGAGAACCTGCCGAGCCAGCCGATTTGGCGCGCCATGAGTGTTTAGGTCTCATGAAGACTGGCACTTGGATATTGCACGATGGAGAGAACACCGCCAAAATTTCTATTGGCAGTCGATTCACACTCAACAGTGTCGGCATGATTTGCCGCTTGGCGACACTCGATATGGGCATCATCATGATGATGGAGAAAATTGTCGCTGATGATCTTGCGCGTGGGCGATTGCGTCGCGTACTTCCCCAATGGTACGGCACTCCAGTCTCCATCTACGCTGTTACGGAAACCCGATTACTGCCCGCAAAAACACAGCACTTTATTAAGTTCCTGCAGGAACATTTAAGTAAAGTTTAACAGGAAGCCAAAATGAAAGCTCCGTTGACTGGGATTGCAATGTAAAACATTAGCTTGTGCCCTGGTCAGCACCAGCTGGGCAAAATAGTGTGATTATGTAAGAGAGTATTTAATATTAGAAGAGATTTTCTACTGAAGCTCGCCACTACTATAATGCCATTGTCGCATATCAGTATAGTTACTACTTTCTTACTTTCGCGTACAGCTATTAAGAAAACTCTAAGAATAAAACGTGACAATTCTGACAATTATTGACGAGTGTTAGCGAGCACTGACGAGTTTAATGTTAATAAAAACAGTTAGATATCATACCTTTTAATCCGTTGGTCGGCAGTTCGAATCTGCCACGACCTACCAAATCGAAGAGGTTGGTGAAAAACACTAACCTCTTTTCTTTTTCAAAACAGGCCGCAATGCATCTGGCGGCATTAAATTAGTGGCCTTGCGTTGTGTAAGCGTGCCTGGTGCAGATTCCGTAAATATCGTCTCCAGCAGCGTGACAATGACGCCCGACACGGCAAATCCATCTCCTTCATCAGCCAGCCAATTCAGGAATGCGGTGAAATTCATGGAAAAAGATCGTTGGTATAAGGGACTCCGAAATAACCTGCGGTTTTCTGTTCGATGAATTCATGACATTCAACAATTACGCATAAAAACATAGCGTGCATGCTTACAGCGCCATGCACACGGCTGTTGATTTATTCGATCGCCCTACGCTGCACCTGCATCGGCCAGACACCTTTTTCAATCACTTGCCGGCTATCAAAAGCGAGGTAGCTTTGGCGCCCGTAATGCGGCAGCGGGCGCAACAGAGCTTCGAGAGCGGCAGCGTCGGCTACGGAAACCACCGCCAGCGTCGCACCATCCGGCCGGGCGACGGTCCATACTTGCGCGCTGCCTTTTGCCGCGATGGCTTGCGGAATGCCGGGTAGCGATTGCGCTTCCAGCCAGCGTTCGATATCCGCCTGCAGGCCGATAATTACAGCCGGAGCGGCGGTAAGCGTTTGGTCATCGGCGAGCAATTCCGGCGTCCGGCGTTGCAGTTTTTCCGCAAGCGCTGCGGCAAGCTGCCGGATATCGTCTTTGTCCGACAAGATCAGCGTTTCCGTTGCCGGATGCACCATCACATCGCGCAGGATCGGTGGCGCTTCCTGCGGTGCTAATTTCCGGAACAGCCGCAGGTCCGGATCGAGCAACACGGCTTGCGGTGTTCCGGAAAGTTTTAAGGTAAATGTCTGTTGCGTTTGCTGCAAATCGAGCCGATGCGAGACCGGTCCTTGACCGGTTTCAACCACGACCGGCACTTGCAATTGATACGCCGGTTCCGATTGCGTCAACATCAGCGTTAATTCATAACCGCTATCCACTGCGCTGCTCGCCGCCGCAGCGATTGCGATATCCGGTGCCCCCGAACGTTCGAGCCATTGCGAAAAAAACGGCTGCAACGATTGCCCGGAAACAATTTCAAACATTTTTTGCAGATCGCTCCACGGCGTGATTTTAAACCGGTGCGTAGCCCACAATCCCTGCAAGCCGCGCTGGAACATGGCTGACCCTAATTGATCGCGCAGCATGAAAAATAACATCGCCGCTTTGTTATAACCGACGATCTTTGATGCATCATGCGTGCGCGAAGTGAATGCGGTGAGCGGCTGATCCTGCCCCGGCTGCAACGCGGCAAAATCGCGCAGCCAACCCAGGCGCATTTCCCGCGCGGCTTCCTCGCTTTGTTCTTCCTGATACGCATGATCGGCCATGAACGTGGTCAGGCCTTCCGACCAGTTACCGCTGCGATAATCCGGATAAATCCCGTTACCCCACCAATTGTGCAGCACTTCATGGCCTAATGAGGTATGACGGATAAACGGCAGTTTCAATACGTCGATACCCAGATAAGTCAGGGTCGGCATACCGAATCCTGTCGGCGTCGGACTCGATACCACGCTGAATTCGGAGTAAGCATACTCGCCGATTTGTGCCTCGTAGCGCGCCAGATATTGTTTCACCGCATCCAGGTAATCAGCCGCCAGTTCGTGGATTTGCGGATGAAAATAAGTCCGCAATTGCACCGGCTTCTGCTTGATGTTGTGATAGGTTTGCATCTCGATTACATACGGCCCGGCCATCAAGTCGATGCCCTCGGCGGGCTGGGAAAATTCAAACACCGCGCGATAGCCTTCTTCGGTATCGGATTCTTCAGCCAAACGCCCGGCGACCAAACCTTTGTAGCCGGGCGGCAGTTCGATTTTTACTTTGTACTTGGCCAATTCACCGGCTATGCGCGGATACCAGTTGGCGCCGTCCGGTAAAAAACTCCCGTCCGCACCGCTAACCGCAAGCGGTTTTCCCAGTGTTTGATGATGATCGAGTGATGTATCGAGCGTATCCAAAACGCCGTGCCAGCGGATCAGAAACTGGATTTGCTGGCGGAAATGAAAAGGAATATTCCAGATATGCGGTTGACCGGCCTGCTCGCGCCCTTGTCCTAGCGGACCGTCGTTGAATTCCGCCTGCGTGACCTCGTACGCCGCGCCCAATATCAATTGCAACTCCCGCGGCCGTTCGACGGTAATCATGCTGACGCCTTCGATCGTGCGTTTAACGGGATCAATGGTCACCGTCATATCATATTCGATCTGATTAAATTTGAACGGTGATGGACGCGCCAATGTATTGCTGCTGATAACACTCGCCAAAATCAGCAACAAACCGGCTCTGAACAATACTAACGGTGTCATAAGGTTAAACCGGGAAAGTTACGATTTGAGCGGTGGAAATTTCGCGATAATTTCCATGTCTTGATTATCGCGCTTAATTTTAATCGGCAGCCAGGTTCCCGGCGCTTGCCGCCGCACGATGTTGATCACGTCTTCAGTCGTTTGCAGCGATAATCCGGCCATCTCCACGATGACGTCGGATTCCATCAGTTTGGCAACTTCGGCAATACTGTTTTTTTCAACCTGCAAAACGACTGCACCGCCGCGCCCCATTTCATAGCGGATTCCAAGCCGCTGGAATTGCGGCCGGATTAATTCCGGAACGTGCGGCAAAACGCCGAATACCGCATCCGCAACACCGGCCACCAGTTGCTTGCAGGATTTATCGCCATCCCAAGGCAATAACGCCGAAACGTTTCTGACCCCTAAGTCTTGCAATTGGTGCGGCACACCGAAACCGTGCAGCACATGACCGGAGCCCATCACACCGACAACCAGCGGTTTGCCCGGCGTGACGGAGCCGTTGACGGCTTGCTGCAACACATGCGCCATGGCCCGGTCCCACAGCAATTGACCATCGATAAATTTGCGGAAATCGGGATCGTGTTGCGATATCTCCCCTCCCTGTTTATCTCGCCGATCATGCTGTTTGTAAATCGGCAACAAATAATCCATATACGCCTGGCTCGGCTCGGCCGGGCGCGTCAAACCTTCGCGGTCTTCGACCGGCACGCCGTAAAAACCTTTTTCCGCCACCTGGCGGCGCAACTTGGTTTCAATATTCAGCGCCAGCATCGGAATCCGGTTCATTCGCGCGAAATGAAACAGCGGCAAATACAAATTCGGATCGGTATTCCACACATGATTCCAATCGGACGCGCGTAAAAACTCCTGTTCCGTCAATTCACCCGCAACCCAGCGGTCAAGTGCCGCTTGCACCCGGCGAGGAAACATCTCAAAACCGATGACCATATCCGGACGTTGCGCATGCAATGCCGCCAATGTTTGCAATTGCCAGCGGTGATGGTCAGCATTGACATGCGTTTCGCCTAGCAATACCACCTCCGCTTTCGCAGCGCGCGCAATCACCTGCTGCTGCGGGATTTTGCCGGATCCCGGCGTCACCCAATCGCCCAACGGCACGCATTGATTCGAAGCCGGTTTTTTCGACGGCGTCACTACGGCATGCGCCGGATTCAATACCAGCCCCAATGCCAGTACCGCGAAACCTAAAAAACGATTACCTTGATGATCAAGAAAATTTGCCATTTGAATTGTTCTTTTAGTGAGTTAAAAGGTTTTTACGGCTATCCGATCCATTTGCGCGCATTGCGGAACAAGCGTATCCACGAACCATCCTCCGCACTGTCATTGCGTGCATCGGGATGCCAGGAATGTTGCGTCACCCGGAAGACTCTTTCCGGATGCGGCATCAATACGTTAAAACGCCCATCCGGCGTTGTTAAACCGGTGATTCCTTGGATTGAGCCATTCGGATTATACGGATAAATTTCCGTGACTTGATCGCGATGATCGATATACCGCAGTGTCACCAGATTAGCCGCTTGCTGCACCTGCTCAGCAGCCGCAAATTCCGCTTTTCCTTCTCCATGCGCCACCGTGACCGGCATGCGGCTTCCCGCCATGCCATCGAAAAACAGCGATGGGCTTTGCTGCACTTCTACCATGACAAAACGCGCTTCAAATTGTTCCGACAAATTGCGTTTAAATCGCGGCCAGGCGCTTGCGCCCGGGATGATCTCCTGCAAATTGCTCATCATTTGGCAGCCATTGCATACGCCTAATGCAAAGGTACCGGAACGCTGGAAGAATGCCTCGAATTCATCGCGCGCACGCGTATTGAACAAAATTGACTTGGCCCAGCCTTCACCCGCGCCGAGCACATCGCCGTACGAAAATCCACCGCAAGCCACAAAACCCTGAAAATCCTTCAACGAGACACGCCCGGCTATGATGTCGCTCATATGCACGTCGATCGCGGTAAAACCGGCGCGATCGAACGCTGCCGCCATTTCGACGTGACCATTGACGCCTTGTTCGCGCAGGATCGCAACCGACGGACGCGAACCGGATTGAATAAATGGCGCTGCGATGTCATCGCATGCTTCGTAACGCAACGCAATCTTCAAACCAGGATCGTCCGTATCCAGAATACGATCGAATTCCTGTTGCGCGCACACCGGATTGTCACGCAAATTTTGCATCTGATAGCTGGTTTCCGACCAGGCGCGCTGCAAATCCACGCGTTTCTCCGCCAAAACCGGTTTGTTGTCGCGCATCAGGCGGATCTCGCCGGATTGATTCAAGTGGCCGATGACAAAACTATGATCGCGCAAGCCGGCTTCGTCCAAGATCCGCATGACTTCCGAGCGTTTCGCGGCGGCAATTTGAATGACCGCACCCAGTTCCTCGCTGAACAATACCGCCAGCAAACGCTCCTTGAAACGCCCGCCCAACTGTCCGGCGCGCGTTTCCGACCCGTCGATGTCGCTGCTGTGCGGATCGAAACATAATTGATCCAGATTGACCGTCAATCCGGTATGGCCGGCAAATGCCATTTCACACAGCGTCACCAATAAACCGCCATCGGAACGATCGTGATACGCCAATAACAAGTCAGCCTGATTAAGGCATTGAATCGCGCCAAAAAAAGCTTTCAGCCGCGCCGCGCCGAATTCGCCGTCGATGGTCGGCGCCAGATTACCGGTCTGCTTGTAGACTTGCGCCAGCGCGGAACCGCCGAGGCGGTTCAATCCCTGCCCCAAGTCGATCAGAATCAGTTCGGTTTCACCGCAATCGGTGCGCAATTGCGGCGTCAGCGTTTGACGCACATTGGAAACTGTCGCGAATGCCGAGATGATCAGCGACAACGGCGCGGTCACTTCCTTGCGCTCACTCGATTCTTCCCATGCGGTCTTCATCGACATCGAATCTTTTCCGACCGGAATGCTGATGCCAAGCTGCGGACATAATTCCATGCCGACGGTATGAACCGCATCGTACAATCCGGCGTCTTCGCCGCGATGACCGGCGGCCGCCATCCAGTTGGCCGATAATTTGACAGTTTCAATACGCTCGATGGCCGCTGCGGCGATATTGGTTATCGCTTCACCAACCGCCATGCGCGCCGACGCTGCCGGGTCGATCAGCGCCAGCGGCGTGCGCTCGCCGATAGCGAAGGCTTCACCCAGCACCGTCTGATAGCCCATGCTGGTCACTGCGGCATCGGCCACCGGAATCTGCCAAGGCCCCACCATTTGATCGCGCGCCGATAATCCGCCGACGCTGCGATCGCCAATGGTAATTAAAAAAGTCTTGCAAGCGACCGCGGGCAAGCGCAATACCCGGTAAACCGCATCGGTTAATTCAACATCGGTCCAATCAAGCCCCGGCAGCACCCGGCAATCGTGCATCACATCGCGCGTCATTTTCGGCGGCTTGCCGAGCAAGACCGGCAACGGCATATCGACCGGCGGTGCCGAGGACTGCGGATCATTCACTTGCAGCAATTCATCGGCGGTGGCCTCCCCGACCACGGCAAACGGACAACGCTCGCGTTCGCAAATGCGCTGAAACAACTCCAGCGATTCCGGTTTGATCGCCAATACATAACGTTCTTGCGCTTCGTTGCTCCAGATCTGCATCGGCGACATGCTGGTTTCTTCCGAAGGCACGGCGCGCAAGTCGAAACGCCCGCCGCGCCCGGAATCATGCACCAGTTCCGGAAACGCATTGGAAAGACCGCCCGCGCCGACATCGTGGATAAACAAAATCGGATTTTCCATGCCGCTGCGCTGTAACTGCCAGCAACGGTCGATCACCTCTTGCGCGCGCCGCTGCATTTCCGGGTTACCGCGTTGCACCGAATCGTAATCCAGTGCCTCGGTATTCGCGCCGGTATCCATGCTGGAAGCCGCGCTGCCGCCCAAACCGATGAGCATGCCGGGGCCGCCCAATTGAATCAGCAATGCACCCGGCGGAAATTTTTCCTTGCGCACATGCGCATCCGCAATTTGACCAATGCCGCCAGCCAGCATGACCGGTTTGTGATAGCCTCGCATTTCGCCGCCAACGCGTTCTTCGAAGGTGCGGAAATAGCCAGCCAGATTGGGGCGGCCAAATTCATTATTGAACGCCGCGCCGCCGATCGGGCCTTCCAGCATGATTTGCAGCGCCGACGCAATCCGCCCCGGTTTGCCGTAAGATCCTTGCCCTCCCAACCGGTCAACCTCCCACGGTTGTACGAAACCCGGAATATTCAGATTGGATACCGAGAAACCGCACAAACCGGCTTTCGGCTTCGCGCCTCGTCCGGTCGCGCCTTCATCGCGGATCTCTCCGCCGACACCGGTTGCAGCGCCGGGAAATGGGGAAATCGCGGTCGGATGGTTATGCGTTTCCACTTTCATCAATACATGCGTTTTTTCGCGGGCATAACCGTAGGCTTGCCCGTTTCCCGGATAAAACCGGTCGATGTCCGCGCCTTCGATGACGCTGGCATTGTCGGCATACGCCACCAAGGTGCCTTGCGGATGCTGTTGATGGGTGTTGCGTATCATCGCAAACAACGAATGATTACGCGGCTTGCCGTCGATGATCCAGTCCGCGTTGAAAATTTTATGGCGGCAGTGCTCGGAATTGGCCTGCGCAAACATCATTAACTCGACATCGGTCGGATTGCGCTGCACTTGCTGGAAATGTCGCAGCAAATAATCGATTTCATCCGCCGACAACGCCAATCCCATCGCTTGATTCGCTTGCCGCAACGCATCGATGCCGCCGCCGGTCACGTCGACGGTATTCAGCGGTTTCGGCGGAAAGTGCTGAAACAACCGATCGGCATCGTCCAACGACGCCAGCACAGTCTCGGTCATGCGGTCGTGCAGCAATGGTTTCAGCCGGGATATCTCTTCAGCGGATAAAGGAGACTTGCAGCGTAGGTAATACGCAATGCCACGTTCGATGCGCTCAACCGCGTCTAGCCCGCAATGATGCGCGATATCGGTGGCTTTGCTCGACCACGGCGAAATCGTGCCAGGACGCGGCACGATCAAATAGAAATCGCCGTTTTCCGGCATAAGGTTTCGCGATGGCTGATGATTCAACAGCTTGCGCAATGCCGTCATTTCATCGCTCTGTAAATCGCGTGTTACCGGGCAAAAATGCCAGTATTCGGTATCAATCTCAACTATCGGAATATTTAACGCGCTGAATTGTTGTCGTAATTTTTCCAGCCGGAATGGCGACAACGCACGTCCACCACAAAATTGAAGCATCAAAGGCAATCGTTCGAAGATTAAAAGTTTGCAATTTTACACGAGAAGATGTACTTATCGCTGATCATCGTCCCATTTGCACGGTCATTATGATTGCTACCGATCCCGTTTTCTTTACCGCTCAAATCCGCGATATCGAGCAACAAGCCATGAAACTGCCCAATCCGCCGCCGCTGATGGAAAAAGCCGGCCTGGCGGCAGCGCAGGCGATCCGCGACCGGTTGTTGAAACGCTCGAATCAGTCAATCCTGGTGCTTGCCGGTCCCGGCAATAATGGCGGTGACGCTTTTGTCGTGGCGCGTTACCTCAAGGGATGGGGTAACACCGTCACCGTAGTATTCGCGGGCGACCGCAACCGCATTCCAGCCGACGCCAAACAAGCACTACAAGTTTGGCTGGCATGCGGCGGCGATCTTCATCCCGGCATACCGGATGGCGACCGCAATTGGGATGCAGCAGTGGATGGATTGTTCGGCATCGGTCTGGATCAATCGAACAACCGGCCTATCGAAGGTCAATACCGGGATTGGATCGAAACCGTCAACCGCATGGCAACGCCGGTCGTCGCGCTGGATATTCCATCCGGCCTGGGCAGCGACGACGGCTGTATTTACGGCGTCGCCATCCGCGCAACGCTGACGATTACTTTTATCGGGCGTAAACCCGGTCTGTACACCAATTTCGGGCCGGAATGCTGCGGTGAAGTGATTCTGTGCGATCTGGGCATTCATTTACCGTCAGCGCCGCAACCGCAAATTTGGCTGCTGAACCATATGCTCGCCGCATCCCTATTGCCGCCGCCCCGTTCTGCCAATAGCCATAAAGGCTCGTTCGGTAATGTCGCGATTCTCGGCGGCTCGGCCGGCATGACAGGCGCTGCGCTGCTGGCTGGCCGGGCGGCGTTGCATTCGGGCGCCGGGCGGGTTTATGCCGGATTATTGGCGGAAAATGCACCGGCGGTGGACTTCTTCCAACCCGAACTGATGCTGCGTCCGCCATCCGGACTATTCGAATTGACACAGTTGCATTGCTTGATCGCCGGTCCCGGCCTGGGACAATCGGCGCAAGCCCTGGCATGGCTCGAAACCGCGCTGGACTGCAATCATCCGCTGGTGCTCGACGCCGATGCGCTGAATTTGCTCGCGCAGCATCCGAATTTAGCCAACCGGCTCAAGCAGCGCAACGCCCCCGGCATCCTAACCCCGCATCCGGCGGAAGCCGCGCGCCTGCTGAATACCGACAGCGCTGCGATACAAAGCAACCGCATGAATGCCGCGTTGCAAATCGCGCAAAAATTCAACAGCTATGTCGTGCTGAAAGGCGCCGGCAGCATCTGCTGCTTCCCCGACGGCAAACGCTACCTCAACACCAGCGGCAATCCCGCGCTCAGCACCGCCGGTACCGGTGATGTGCTGGCGGGCATCATCGGCGCGCTACTTGCCCAAGGCCTGAATCCCGGCCCGGCATTGCTGCTTGCGGTTTATCTGCACGGCGCCGCGGCAGACCGCTGGTTGCGGCAACATCAAGGAATGCTGGGAATGACAGCGTCAGAAGTGATCGTGGAAGCACGCTCGCTGCTGAATGAGTGGATTTATCAGCACGCATCGAATTTTATGAATGATGGTAGTGCTTGAAAGCCGATTTGGGTGGATATTGCAGAAAAATTATCATCAAAAATTTATAAATATAGAAAATAATTATTTATTATCAGATAATTTTATGTTTTCAATCGCTTTTATTTTTTTGAGATGGTTTTCTTTGGATTAACAATAGCGGCATCAACAGAAAATGGTAAAGGTTCATTTACATGTTCAATACCTATACGATTTAATATGGATAAACTAGCTGGAGCAATATCAGAGTGTTCTGTTGAATGCCCGATATTGATCGCACTTTGCAAAAAAGTAGCAGTTAAAATCCAGTTACCTTCATGAATATTTTGATCTTTTAACATCAATCCAATCAATTCTTTAGTCGAATAATCAATCCTTGTTATCTCAGCCATTTATTTTATCGTCCTATTTCAATTAAACTTGGTTCCGTCGTTTGAGAATTGAAAGTAACTAAATCAATATACTGAAAACGCTCACCTGTAAGAACATTATATTTATTTGAAGTCGATTTCATACTAATTGAAGTTGAAGTAACAATTTGCTCCACTATTTTTTTTGCCATCATTGTAACTTTAGAAATACCTCCAGACTCTCCTACATAGGATGCAATAGCGGTCGTTAAGTATTGATTAATGCTAACGTTTTCCTTAGTTGCAAAATATGAAACCTTAGCATGAAGTGATTGAGGTATACGCAAGGTAATTCGCCCACTGAATTCGTCGGACAACGAATGATATGGAAGTGGGAAATTTTCATTAGTTTCATCCGCAATGGCCTTAAAAGTGCGAATTGCATCAATAACAATAGCGTAGGCTTCGCTATAAGTAGACTCAAATGCAGTAATATTCGGAAGCTCTGCTACTCTACCGACATAATAAACTTCATCTTCGATCGTTTCTTTACGAATCGAAATCGTATAAGCTTCAGGATCAAATTCCATTCTGTTTTTCATCGAAATATTCCCTAATTTTTTCCTCATGATCTGCAACTAATTTATGAATCTTAGCGATATATGGAGCTTTAATTGCCTCGCCAGCATTATGTCCACAATTGAAATGTGTATTCTCTAACAGAGGAATGTAAGGATGTATCAGTACTTTATGTCCTGCATTTCCGCAATCTTTAATTTCAAAGCCGAGTTTTCGCAATAATTTACAAAAATCACTGCATGATGTGTTCCGACTGGTCTTTATAGCGTCAAGTTGGACTAGAAGTTTATCAAATTTTGTCATTTATGACATCACCTGCGGTGTCAAATAAGAAAATACTTGTTGAAAAAATATATGCACTGTATTTCCAATATTTTTAATAAGAGCATACAGTAGAAAGCTTTAGAATAAACAACCCCATGGCAAGATCACTAGGTTGTTTATTTTAAACTTAACCCGCAGCTCTCTCATAGCTCCAATACAACAAAAATCCGGTAAACAACATGCCGCCGAGCAGATTGCCTGCGATTACCGGAATGCCGTTCCATAGCCACCAATCTGCGATGGTAATATCCGCGCCCAACCACATACCGGCGGGGATGACGAACATGTTGACGATGGCGTGTTCGTAGCCTAAACCGAAGAAAGTCATGATCGGCAGCCACATGGCGGCGATTTTGCCGATGGTGGCGGTTGAGGTAAATGACATGACGGCCCCCAGCGTGACCATCCAGTTGCACAGCATGGCGCTGACGAAGGCGGTGACGGTTCCGTCGAAACCGAGCTTGGCGTATTCGAGTGTTTTGGTTTCGGCGATGGTGATGGTGCGTTGCAATGCCGGTAAGGTGGCCGGGTCGATGGCGCCCATTTTGGTGGCGACGATGCAATACAAATAGGCGTAGGCAACGCTGCCGGCGAGGTTGCCGATCAGTACCCAGGTCCAGTTTTTGAGCAATAGCGAAAAGGTTGTCCGGCGATCTGCGACTGCGATGGGAATCAGCGCGAAATTACCGGTCGCCAATTCCAATCCGAGCAGCACGATCATCACAAACCCGACTGGAAATACCATTGCGCCCGCCATCCCCCAGCCGGTTTGGGTCGCCGCCAGGATTGCCAAAGTCGTCGCATAGCCCAGGAAAGCGCCCGCCAGAAATCCGCGGATCAGCAATTGCTTTACCGGCAAGCCGGCTTTTTTAGCGCCCGCTTGCAGCATGTTTTCTAGGATTTCTTCCGGTTTGATATACGCCATCGTGTTTACCTTCAGCAAAAAATCGAGGTTGCGATTTTAGCGCATTATCCGGCGGGATTATTTTCAGGCAGAAAGATTTGCAGCAGATCGTTGAGAAAACGCCGCCCGAGCACGGTCGGTTTGATGCGCAAGTGATCGTGCACCAGCAGGCCGCGTTGTTCGGCTTCTTCAAGCTGCGTTTGCACGGCGGCGATGGGCAATCCGGTCCGCTCGCGAAATAAAACCGTGTCAAAACCGCTGGAAAGCCGGAGCGCGTTCATCATGAATTCAAAACCCCGGTCATCGATCGTCAATTGCTGTTGCGTTTGAATCAGCGAATCTCCAGCATGCGCTCTGGACAAGTATTCTTTGGGTTGTTTATAGCGCATCTGGCGCACGATTTTATCGGCAAAGCTGATTTTACTGTGCGCGCCGGCACCGATACCGAGATAGTCGCCGAACAGCCAGTAATTCAAATTGTGACGGGATTCCTTGCCGGTCTGCGCAAACGCGGAAGTTTCGTAGTGGCGGTAGTGATGATTGGCAGCGGTTAACTCGATGATTTCCTGCATTTGCGCGGCTTGCTCGTCATCCGGAAGTTTCGGCGGATAGCGGTGAAACAGCGTGTTGGGTTCCAGGGTCAAATGATAAGCGGAAACATGCGTGACGCCCAGCGCGCAAGCGGTTTCAATATCTTGCTGTGCTTCCTGCAAGGATTGCCGGGGTAGCGCGTACATCAAATCGAGATTGATGTTGTCGAAATTTTTCATCGCGATCTCGACCGCGCGGTGCGCTTCCTGGTCGTCATGCACGCGGCCGAGCGCTTGCAGATGTTGCCGGTTAAAACTTTGTATGCCGATGGATAGCCGGTTAATCCCGGCTTTGCGGTAATCGGCGAATTTCTGCGCTTCAAAGGTGCCGGGGTTGGCTTCCAGGGTAATTTCCGCGAAATGCTCCACCGGCAGCAGCATGCGGATAGCGGTTAACAGCGTGTCGATCGCGTTCGCGCTAAAAAGGCTGGGAGTGCCGCCACCGAAAAAAATGGTGCTGAGCCGCCTGCCCCAAATATCCGGCAACGCCGTTTCCAGGTCTTTGATCAACGCCTTCACGTAATCGTCTTCAAGCGCCTGGTTGCCCTGCTCGCGGATTTCATGCGAATTGAAATCGCAGTACGGGCATTTTTTCAGGCACCAGGGGATATGAACATACAAACTCAGCGGCGGAAGCGCTTTAAATTGCGGGACTGGCAAAACCGGCATGGACATGGAATTAACCTAGTTTCCGCAGCGTCAATAGCGGCGGCGTCGAAAGCGCCGAGCGCGTGCCCAGCAACCCTGCGATTAAAACGCCGATAATGCCGGTTGAAATTCCTACCACCCAAATCCAGGGATTGAACGTATATTCGAGATGCAAGACATGCTTGCCGATGGCAAATCCCATCGCGGTCGCGCCGGCGGATGCGAATAATCCCGCCAAACCGCCGAGTATTGCGAATTCCGCAGCCCAAGCCCGCGACAATTGTTCACGCTTAGCGCCCAACGCCCGGAAAATCGCCGCTTCTTGAATGCGTTCATCCTGCGTAGCGGCAATGGCGGCGTATAACACTGCAAAGCCCGCCAGCACAGTAAACAAGAAAACAAATTCGATTGCCTGGGAAACCTGTTGAATCATCTGCTGTACCTGCCGGATCACCAATGCAACATCGACGACCAGAATATTCGGGAAAGCTTTAACCAGATCATGTATCACCGCAAGATCGGTTGGCGGCACATAAAAGCTGGTGATATAACTCACCGGATAATTTTCCAGTTGCCCTGCCGGTACCAGCACAAAAAAGTTGACCCGGAAGGTATCCCAATCGACTTTCCGGATACTGGTGATTTTTGCGGTGAAATGACTGCCTGCAATATCAAAGGTCAAGGTGTCGCCCAGTTTGACGCGCAGAGTCGTTGCAATGCCTTCTTCGATCGACAACTCGGGTTCATTGCTGCCATCCTGCCACCAGACACCCTGCACGATTTGATTATCGAGCGCCAGCTCGTTCGCCCAGGATAAATTGAATTCGCGCCGGATGTGGCGTTCAGCGTGTAAATCGTCGGCATAATTTTTCGCAGACACTTTTTTGCCGTTAATCTGCGCCAAACGCCCGCGGACCATCGGCGCCATCGCGGGTTGTTCCATCGCATGGTGCTGAAAAAATTCTTCCAAAGGCTGTAATTGATCGGCCTGAATATTCACCAGGAAATGATTCGGCGCTTCCGGCGGCAAGCTGGCGTGCCAATCCTTGACCAAATCATCCTGAATCAGCGTCAGGATCAACAGTGCCATGAGCCCTAAACCGAGCGCTACGGCTTGCAAAATACTGGAAATCGAACGGCGGCGGATACTGGCAAGCCCATAGCGCCAGGCTCCGCCGGCCTGGTGCCGGATGCTTGCCAGAATGCCGATCAGCAGCCAGCCAAGGCAACCGAAGATGACGATTGCGGCTGCAAAACCGGTCACCACGTAAAGACCCAGTTTCAAGTCTTGCGCTTTCCAAATGAACAGCAGCGATAAAGACGCCAAACCTAATAAGTAACCGGCGATGCTGTGAAAATTGGACAAACCGGCATCGCGCCGCAATACCCGCAAAGCCGGAACGCTGCGCAGGTTAAGCACCGGCGGCAAGGCAAAACCCAGCAGCAGAACCAAGCCCAGCAACAACCCTTGCAGCACCGGCATAACGCCTGGCCAAGGCAGATCGGTCTCGACAATGCCTGTCAACCACAGCGCCAACGCTTGTTGCCCGGCGAAACCGATGAAGCAGCCGATCGCGCTGGCGATGACTCCGAAACTTATGAAGTAAACAAGATATAAAAACAGCAATTGGTTCTGGCTGGCGCCCAGACTGCGCATCACGGCGCAGCCATCCAGATGCCGCTGGGTAAAACGGCGCACCGCCAATGCAATCGCTGCCCCTGCCAGCACCACGCTGGCCAGCGCGGTCAAATTCAGAAATTTCTCCGCGCGTTGCAACGCTGCCTTGATTTCAGGCCGGGCATCGCGAATCCCCTCCAGCCGTTGATAGTTAGTCAACCGTTTTTTTGCCCAATCACGAAATTGCTTCACCGAGTCGATCTCTCCGGCAAGCAGCAATTGGTAAGAAACACGGCTGCCTTCCTGGATCAAACCGGTGGCTTCCAGGTCGCCGGCGTTTATCATGGCGCGCGCGCCCATATTAATGAATCCCACCGAATGATCCGGTTCACGCACAATCAATTCGGTTACGATTAACTGCGTGGCGCCGACTTCGACAACATCCCCGCCCCGCAGCGCCAGTTGCGCCATGACTTTTTCATCGATCCAGATAGCACCCCGTGGCGGGATTCCATCTGCGGCTTGCAACTGCGGTTGCGATGCGGCGGCGCTGGACGGCTGGCTGGATAAATAAACACGCCCGCGCAATGGATAACCATCTGTCACGGCTTTTATCTGCGTCAGAAGATTTCCTTCGCCATTGGAAATCATGCTCGGAAATTTGGTAAGCGATGAAATTTTAAGACCTAACCGGCCGGCTTCTTCGGCAAAATGCCCGGGGATCGGCTTACTGGAGATCAGTAACAAATCCGCTCCCAGCAACTGGTTGCTCTCCCGGGCCAGGGCCAATTCGACACGTTCCGCAAAAAAGCCGACCGTCACCATGCCGCTCACCGCAATGATCAGCGCCAGCAACAACACATTCAATTCGCCCGCGCGCCAATCCCGGCGCATCATTTGAAAAGGTAATTTAATTGAATACATGGTGGCGTTGATTATTGGAATAATGATTAAAACCGCGCAGAATCGTCATTCGTGAATCAACCGTCCATCGACCAGCCGGATCTGGCGCGAGCAACGCCGTGACAAAGCTTCGTCGTGCGTGACCAAAACCAGCGTCGTGCCATGCTCGCGGTTAAGTTCGAACATTAATTCGATAATTTGCGTGCCGGTTGCTGAGTCGAGATTACCCGTCGGCTCGTCGGCCAGCAATAACCGCGGATTGGTCGCAAATGCCCGTGCGATCGCTACCCGTTGTTGTTCCCCACCGGACAATTGCTTGGGATAATGATCCAAGCGTTGCCCCAGCCCTACCCGCTCCAGCAAGCGCTTGGCCGGCGTTTCGGCATCGGGAATACGCGCCAACTCCAGCGGCAGCATGACATTTTCCAGCGCCGTTAAGGCGGGTAACAGTTGAAACGATTGAAACACAAAACCCATTACTTTGCCGCGCAAAGCAGCCCGCTCGTCTTCGTCCAATGCGAAGATGTCGACCGAATCCAGATGAACTTTCCCGGATGTCGGTAAATCCAATCCGGCCAGCAAACCCAACAAAGTCGATTTGCCGGATCCGGATGCGCCTATAATGGCGACGGCTTCACCGGATGTGATTTGCAAATTGATATCGTGCAAAATGGTCAGTTGCTGTTCACCGGTTGTTACTTGCTTGGTAAGCGCATCAGTACGAATAACATATTGTTTATTTTGGTCATCCACTAACATGAAAAAAAACTTCCTGTTGATTCTATTTATCGTTATCGCGTTTGCGGCTCCTGCGTCGGCGGTGAGCAAAACGGTCATGGTTTTTGGCGATAGCCTGTCAACCGGCTATGGTATACCGGTAGAAGCCGGTTGGGTTAATCTATTATCGCAACGGCTGCAATCGCAGCATGCCAGCTACCGGATTATCAATGCCAGCGTCAGCGGCGAAACATCACTAGGCGGCCGCAATCGAATTACGCAAGCGCTTGAGAATCACCGGCCCGGGATCGTGATTCTCGAGTTGGGAGCCAACGACGGGTTGCGCGGCGCGGCGATTCAATCGATTTATGAGAATCTGGCAACGATCATCGAGAAATGCTTGCAAGCTAATGCGGCAGTGCTGCTTGTCGGCATGCAATTACCACCCAACTATGGTGGTACTTATACGCAAAAGTTCCAGGCAATCTTCCAGCAACTCGCTGAAAGCTATCAAACTGAATTAATCCCATTCTTACTCACCGGCTTTGGCGAGAAACACGATTATTTTCAACCGGATGGGATACATCCCAATGAAATGGCGCAAGCAATGATCGCAGAAAATGTTTGGGAGGTACTGCAAACCATGCTCGATACCGGAAAGGTTGCCGCCAAACCGGATCAATCCGAGTAATCCATCAAATTTTGGGTATCCGGTTGTTTGCCTTCTAACTGATTGTTTCCGATTCATCCAAGCACTCGACAAATTTCCGCAAATCCTCAGGCAGCGGCGCTTGCAATGTCATCGTGATCCCCGTAACGGGATGCGCAATTTGCAGTGTATGCGCATGCAAAAACATGCGCGTCAGCCGATATGACGCAGTTGCTTTATCCAGTTGCTTATTGATCTCAAAATCACCGTATTTATCATCGCCCAGAATGGGAAAACCGAGATGTGCCAGATGCACACGAATTTGATGCGTGCGCCCGGTTTTGATCTCAGCGTCCAATAAACTGAACGATTTCCATGCGCTACGCAATGTAAATATTGTATGCGCCGGTTTACTGTTCGGCTGTTCCTGTGGCGATATAGCCACGCGACGTTCACCGTTCGCGGCGATATATTTGTTGAGCGCCAGCTTGACGTGTTGTCTAGCGTTGCGCCATTGCCCCTTGACCATTGCTAAATAATGTTTCTTCATCGATCCTTCACGGATTTGGCGATGAAGCTCGACTAATGCGTTCCTTTTTTTAGCGAGAAGTAACACACCGGATGTTTCCCGGTCCAACCGATGCACGAGTTCCAGAAATTTCCAGGATGGATTCTGCATCCGCAATTGTTCGATTACGCCAAAACTGATACCGCTCCCTCCATGAACAGCCATGCCGCTGGGCTTATTGATAACCAGCAAAGCGTCATCTTCATGCAAGATGGAGAAAGCATATGTTTTGCGGGGACTGATAGCAGTTTGCGATGCAGGACTTTGGTTCGACAGGTTGCTAATCGGCGGGATACGCAACAGATCACCAAGCTGCAAGCGGTATTTGGCGTCAATCCGTTTTCCGTTAACGCGGACTTGACCGCTTCTGAGCAATTGATAGATATGACTCTTCGGGATATTTTTCAGCCGCTTGAACAGGAAATTATCAATCCGCTGATCATTTCCTGATTCTTCAATATGCTCTTTGCAAACTGATGTCAGAAACTTACCGGAATTCGGAATTGTTGTGCGATGATCGTTCAAGATGGTAAGAAAGGTTTTATTAGCGATGGCGAGGTAATTTTTTTATTTCTTTTTAGCCCTCTTTCTGTAAAAATTAACACATTGAAAATTCTTTCTGGAAAATGAACCCGAATTTTCTCTGGAATATTTTGGTTTTTTACAGACTACAGTGAGAAATTCACTAATATTATTACAGAAAAATCAGTTTGTATTTGGAACTTTATGTAAAATCTGTTACCTTAAACGTGACCGTACGGCAGGATAGCAGTAGTTAACCGGGTTCTAATATAATATTGAATTACTTAAAATTACAATAAATACGTCTCAGAAAGCTCAGAAAGTTTTTTTAACATAACAAATACATTAAGAAAAAGAAATAAATAATTGATAAACATAAGCTATTATAAAAATATAAAACCCAGACCTCGTCATCACAACTACGTATACCAAAAAATCTATCCCACTCGATTGGGATCAGGAAATTAATAAAATGAACACGTAAGGTTTGGAAATGAAAAGAATGTTATTTAATGCGACCCAGCCTGAAGAGTTGCGGGTTGCAATTGTAAATGGTCAGCAACTCGTTGATCTGGATATCGAATCAGTCAGTAAGGAACAACGCAAGAGCAATATTTACAAAGCTGTTATCACGCGGATCGAACCGAGTTTGGAAGCCGTATTTGTCGATTATGGCTGTGAGCGTCATGGTTTCTTGCCTTTCAAGGAAATTGCCTCCTCCTGTTTTGCTGAAAACGTAGCCGCAACCGGCCGCGTGCAAGATCTTTTGCAAGAGGGCCAAGAACTAATCGTTCAGGTTGATAAAGATGAGCGCGGCAACAAAGGCGCGGCGCTTACCACCTATATCTCTCTCGCTGGCCGTTATCTGGTGCTGATTCCGAATAATCCGAATAGCGGCGGCGTATCGCGCCGCATTACTGGCGACGAACGGAATGATTTACGTGAAGTGATTGCACAACTTGAAGTCCCGGATGGAATGAGCATTATTGCTCGTACTGCCGGTATTGGCCGGAGTGCGGAAGAGCTTCAATGGGATCTGAATTACTTGACGCAGCTTTGGTATGCAATTGAAGAAGCGGCGAACAGTCAGGATGGCGTATTCCTGATTTACCAGGAAAGCAGCTTGGTGATTCGAGCCATTCGCGATTATTTTCATCAAGAAATTGGCGAGATCCTGATCGATAGCCGCGACATTTTCGAGCAAGCCAGCCAATTCATGGCACATGTGATGCCGGCGAATGTTGATCGACTAAAGTTTTATCATGATGATGTACCGTTGTTCTCACGTTTTCAGATTGAACATCAGATCGAAACAGCCTATTCCAGGCAAGTTCCATTACCGTCAGGCGGGTCTATCGTGATCGATCATACCGAAGCGTTGGTATCCGTTGACGTCAATTCAGCACGTGCAATCCGCGGATTAGACATTGAACACACGGCACTTAACACCAATCTTGAAGCAGCCGATGAAATCGCCCGGCAATTACGGTTACGCGATTTAGGCGGATTGATCGTAATCGACTTCATCGATATGGACGTGCAACGAAACCAGCGTGAAGTTGAAGCTCGACTACATGAAGCGCTGCGTCAGGATCGCGCACGCATCCAGGTGGGCAAGATTTCCCGTTTCGGGTTGCTGGAGCTTTCCCGCCAGCGGCTTCGTCCATCACTCGGTGAAAGCAATTATATTCCATGCCCGCGCTGTCAAGGAACCGGCTTTATTCGTGGCACCGATTCATCAGCACTGCATGTACTCAGGATCATTCAAGAAGAAGCGATGAAAGAAAATACCTATGCGTTGCATGTGCAGCTGCCAGTGGACGTCGCTACCTATTTGCTCAATGAAAAGCGACCGGAAATATACGATATTGAAGTGCGGCAAAAAATCAATATTGTCTTGATACCTAATATTCATATTGAAACCCCCAATTACACGGTAACCCGTATCCGTCACGAAGATATCAAAGCTACAGAATCCATTGCCAGTTATAAGATGGTAGAGAAAAATGCGGATGATAATCAGGCAATCGCGATTGAACCGAAAAGCAAGCCCGCGCGGCCGCAAGCGGCCGTTCAAGGCATAACACCCGCGCAACCGGCTCCCATCAGAGATGAGAGGTCACGCGACACGTCGCTTTTAGATAAATTTTTTAGCTGGTTCAAACCGGCAAGCGTCGAAGAAACGAGAATTAGTTTAGAAGAAAAACAATCGACCGAAATCGACAAATCGCGATCAACATCAGAACGTGGGCGTTCACGAGGCCGTCGCGGCGGCCGCATGCGAAGTGACCGCAACAAAGACTCATCGGGAGCTAGACAAGCGAAGCCAAATGAATCGCCCGACCCTGAAGTCAATTCAATCAGTCCGGATGTTACAGTCATAGCACATGATACTACTGACGAAAGCGCGGAATCGCATAAGAACCATCGCAGGCCTGCCCGGCAGCGTAACAACGTGCGCACCGAGGAGACGGCAGCGGATGAACTGACGACGGAAAAACCAATTGAAACCGCAGACGGCATTAATGCTAAAACCACTGATCGCAAGCGTACACGCCGGCACCGCAGTACAAAACCCCGCGACCAATTAGAGAGCGTCAGCAAGGTTAACGAGGAAAATGATTCAACGGATTCAGCGCAAAACTTCATTGCCGTTGCCGATTCCGTGATAGATGTCGCGCGCATCGAAAACGAACAAGCACCACAAGTTGAGATAGCCGATATTCAACCCTCCAAGGTCCTCAAGGAACCCGTTGCTAAAGCGCCTGCCATTGATCCGCCGGTGCCAGTTTCCGAAACAACCGAAGAAAAACCTGCAGCTCCGATCGTCCGCAAAACACTACCGGATTTTTCTGAATCCGGTCTTGTGATGATCGAGACCCCGCCCGAAAAAGTTGAGATGATTGCTGAAGAAATCGTGATTCCTAAACGGCCGAGGAAGAAAACCAAACCCACCGCTGAAGCTTCAGCGGAGCCGCTGGTTCAAATAGAAACACGCGAGTAATCTGATAATACCTAAGGAAATGCTGATTAATCCGGCGAACGAGAGGAAGCACGAGGCGCACGGAACGCAGCAACCGAGACATATCAACAAGATAGGCGAGGATGCGAGAACCGCGTAACGAAGTGATTCGCTCGCGCAGTCAATTAATCAGCGTTTCCCTAGCGCAGGCACATTCGAATCACACTCAATGTGCTTGCTCCCAATTGTCACCAACCCCGACTTCAATGCGCAATGGCACGCTCAGTGTTAATACATTGCCCATCAGCTCCGGTAGCATTTTTTGCATTACCTCGACTTCGCCTTCGGGAACCTCAAGAACCAATTCATCATGAACCTGCATAATAAGTTTACTGTGCAGCTTATGTTGATTTAACCAATCGCTTACGGCGATCATTGCGAGCTTGATGATATCAGCCGCTGTTCCCTGCATCGGTGCGTTGATGGCGGCCCGTTCCGCGCTTTGCCGGCGATTACCGTTGGCATGATTAATTTCCGGTAACCATAACCGGCGGCCTAATACGGTTTCGACATACCCGGATTTTCTCGCTTGCTCCCGGGTTTGCTGCATGTATCGTTCGACTGCGGGATAACGCGCAAAGTAGCGTTCCATATAGGCTCGAGCCACGCCACGTTCAACACCGAGTTGTGCGGCCAATCCAAATTCCGACATGCCGTAAATAAGCCCGAAGTTAATCACTTTCGCGTACCGGCGCTGTTCTTGATCGACCTGATCCGGTGTTATCCCTAATATCTCAGAGGCGGTTGCCTTGTGAATGTCCTCGCCGACAGCAAAAGCTTTCAATAAGCCTTCGTCCTGCGAAATATGCGCCATGATCCGTAACTCGATTTGCGAATAATCTGCGGATAGGATTCGGTGGCCTGGCGGCGCTATAAACGCTTCACGAATCCTGCGGCCTTCCGCCGTTCTAACCGGAATATTCTGCAAATTTGGATCCGAACTTGCCAAGCGGCCGGTCACCGCGACGGCTTGCGCATAATTGGTATGCACGCGGCCTGTGACCGGATTCTTCATTAGTGGCAGTTTATCGGTATAAGTGGATTTCAATTTGGCGAGACTGCGATAGTTAAGCAGCAATTTTGGTAATGGATAGTCGAGCGCCAATTGCTGCAATACATCTTCATCGGTCGAAGGCACGCCGGTCGGCGTTTTTTTGATGACCGGCAACTTCAGCCGGTTAAATAAAATATCCTGAATTTGCTTCGGGGAATTCAGATTAAATGGCTGTTCGGCCAGTGCATGCGCTTGCACTTCCAGGGCATAAAGCTTTTCGCCCAGTTCGTGGCTTTGTTTTTGTAATAACCGGTAATCCAGCAGTACGCCATTACGCTCAATTTCAAATAATACTTCCAGAATGGGCATTTCGATATTTTGGTAGATGCCGCTTAATCGGTCATCCTGTGCAATATTGGGATATAACGTTTGGTGCAGCCGCAGCGTAATATCCGCATCTTCGCTGGCATATTGCGTTGCGTTATCGATGGCAACCTGATCGAATCCGATGCGATTGACACCCTTTCCCGTGACCTCGTCATAACTGATTGTTTTAACATTGAGATGCCGCATAGCCAGGCTATCCATATTGTGCGGCTGATGCGATTCCAAGACATACGATTGCAATAAAGTATCGTGCGCAATCCCTTTCAATTCAATACCATGGTTTGCAAAAATATGCTTATCGTACTTGATATTCTGTCCCAGTTTTGCTCGGGAAACATTTTCCAGCCAAGGCTTCAGTTTCATCAACGCGAAATCCAGGGATAATTGCGACGGCATGCCCGCATAATTGTGCATGAGCGGCAGATACCCTGCATGGCATGCTTCCGTTGCGAACGAAATACCGACAAGCTTTGCCTGCATCGGATCCAAGCTCGTGGTTTCAGTGTCCAAAGCAACCAGTGAAGCGGTTTCCAGCCGTTTAAGCCACGTTTCAAGGTCCGCTTCCGATAAAATTGCTTGATAATCTCCCGGCTTCGTTGACACAGAATCATCATGGATACTGGGCATTATCGCGCCGGAATGATGATTCAAGCCGACTGGATTCGTTTGATAAGTACCGGCTTGTTGCTGCAACTCCCGCAACGAGGCTTTCATATCCAATCTTTCATAAAGTTCGATCAACGCTTCGGTATCTTGAGGTTGCGGCGCGAGTTCGGATATTTTAACCGGCAGATTCACGTCACATTTGATCGTAATCAGCTGGCGCGCCGTGTCGAACCAATCCAGTGTTTTGCGTAAATTTTCACCGATTACACCCTTGATTTCATCCGCATGCGCAATCAAATTGGCTAACGAACCATATTGCACCAGCCACTTAACCGCCGTTTTAGGTCCAACTTTCGGCACCCCCGGGACATTATCGGAGGCATCCCCCACCAACATCAAATAATCCAGAATCCGCTCGGGAGGCACGCCGAATTTTGCCAGCACATTGGCTTCATCCAACACTTCGTTAGTCATGGTGTTCACCAATGTGATCTGCGGATTAACCAGTTGCGCGATATCCTTGTCGCCGGTTGAAATGATGCAACGCATGTTTGTTTCCACTGCCTGCTTTGCCAGGGTGCCGATGACGTCATCGGCTTCCACGCCGTCAACGATCAGCATCGGCCAACCCATTGCGCGTATGCATGCATGCAATGGTTCGATCTGAACCGCCAAATCATGCGGCATGGCAGGCCGATGCGCTTTATACTCCGGATAAAGCTCGTCGCGGAATGTTTTGCCTTTTGCGTCAAAAATACACGCGCTATAATCCGCATGATAGTCTTTGTGTAAGCGCCGCAGCATATTGAGCACACCATGAACGGCTCCGGTCGGCTCGTTATGACGGTTACGCAAATCCGGCAACGCATGAAACGCGCGATACAGGTACGATGAACCATCAACCAACAGCAATGTTTTCATTCTTTTAATTTCCTATGAGCCTACAAGATAAACTGAATACCCAAATGTCTGTCGAAAAACCCTGGTCAGCCAAAGAATCATGGCGATTGTTCGGAATTATGGCAGAATTTGTCGAAGGAACAGAGCGTCTCGATACCATCCAACCCGCTGTCAGCATTTTCGGCAGCGCCCGGACTCATCCCGACAATCCACACTATCAATTAGCCGAGCAAATTGCAAAACAACTTTCCGACGCGGGATTCGCAGTAATTTCCGGCGGCGGCCCCGGGATCATGGAAGCTGCTAATAAAGGCGCTTATTATGGAAAATCTCCCAGTATCGGCCTCAATATACAGCTACCGCACGAACAACACCGCAATGCCTATCAAGATATCAGTCAAACTTTCCGGCATTTTTTTGCACGCAAATACATGTTTGTGAAATTTGCAACCGCCTACGTCGTTCTTCCGGGAGGATTCGGCACTCTGGATGAATTAATGGAAGCGCTCACACTGGTGCAAACCGGGAAAACCCGCAAAATGCCGATCATTCTCGTGTATTCAGCGTTCTGGAATGGATTATTGGGTTGGTTTAAAAATGCATTGATTGCTGAAGGTTTCATCTCAGCTGAAGACATGAACTTAATTCAAGTCATCGATGAACCGGATCAGGTGGTCAAGGCAATCTTTCAATATTATGAGACCAGCGGATTCGAACCTACTGCCGCGGAAAAAGAAATTCAGCTCAATTTGTAACTTATACCAACAATTTTAGGTAGAATATCCGCTATATCTGGACTTACCGGCAACTGACATGCACCTGCATCGACTCATTCTAATCCTGCTGCTTAGCATTGCAACGCCCGTCATAGCGCAATCTGAACAGCCCAAGCAAGCGAAAAAACCGTCACACCCGGAAAACTTGATTCCCTTGCCAGAACCTCCGGAATTACCGGCGGAACTGGCAGACCCGCCGCCACATCTACCGGATATTCAAGCGGATCCTGAACTGGAAACGCAAGTAACCATCATTAAACGCGGGGAGGATATTATTGAAGAGCATCGTGTTAATGGAGAGCTACTGATGATTAAAGTCATACCGCGCATCGGCCCTCCGTATTACTTGAAAAAAAATACCGCGCGTGATTATCACAATCATCCTGGAGAAGCAGGTATTGATGTCAGTCCTCCCATGTGGCAGATATTAAAATTCTAGTTGAGAAATATTGAACAAACAATTGTATTAAAAACATATTCCCCATATTATCGCTCCGCTTTCTTATTCAACGAATTCATGTCTGTTTTTACCCCTGTCACGGATAGCCAGCTTACAGTTTGGTTAAAAGATTATTCGCTTGGCCAGCTTGTCCATTTGCAAGGTATCTCATCGGGTATCGAAAATACCAATTATTTTGTGACGACGACAGAGGGTAAATACGTATTAACGCTTTTTGAAAAATTAACCAACGCGGAATTACCCTATTATCTGAATTTGATGGCGCATTTGGCACAACACGGTATCCCATGCCCTGCCCCGATTCCCAGATTGGATCAGCAATTGCTCGGTGAGTTGAATGACAAACCCGCCACGATTGTTACGTGTTTACCCGGACAATCCGTGCTGTCGCCGACCGGTGCGCAATGCGCAGAAGTTGGCGCCATGCTGGCAAACATGCATATCGCGGGACAATCGTATACCGGCCACATGGGCAACCCGCGCGGACCCGCTTGGCGGCAAGCAAGAGCGCCGGAAGTTTCACCGTTCCTATCCGCCGCCGATCAATCACTGTTAACCAGCGAGTTGGATTTTCACCGCAAAACACCTGCAGATGCATTACCAAGCGGCGTCATTCATGCGGATCTGTTTCGCGATAATATCCTGTTTACCGGTCACCACATTGGCGGAGTGATCGATTTCTACTTTGCCTGTAACGATTTTTTCTTGTATGACTTGGCAATTACCGTCAACGATTGGTGCATGACTGGAGACAAAGTATTGGATGAGCAGCGCACGCTTTTACTGATAAAAGCCTATCACGCCATCCGTCCGCTCACCGCATCCGAACATGCGTCCTGGTCCACGATGCTGCGTGCGGGTGCATTGCGGTTCTGGATTTCCCGGCTTTACGATTATTATTTACCACGTCCGGGTGAGTTAACGCACGCCAAAGACCCAACGCATTTCCGCGACATTTTGCAGAACCACATTGCCAATACCAAGAAACTGCAGCAGCTGTGGGTATAGCTGCTGATATTCATCCCGATCACTGAAATTAACTGGAGACGCATCCATGGAAATTCATCAAGTCAACGCCAAACAAGGACTGCAATGGATCTTAAGCGGTTTTTATCTGTTTGCAAAAGCACCGCTCCCTTGGGTATTCGTATGCTTTACGCTGATGCTCGTTGCCATGACCATTGCATTGATACCCATGCTGGGGCAATTCATCTTCACGCTGGTATCGCCGGTTTTCCTTGCCGGGATCATGCTGGGTTGCAAAGATATGGAACAAGGCAAGGCACTTGAAATCGCACATCTATTTGCGGCATTTAAGCGTAATGTGACGCCATTAATCACCATCGGCGGTATTTATCTGATTGGACAAGTATTGATTATCGGTTTGGTCATGCTGATCGGCGGTTCTCAGATGACCGACATGATGCTATATGGCAAAAGAGTGGACGAAACCCAATTGATGGGTGTCATGAGTAGTTTCCTGACTTCAATACTGCTGGCCTTAGTGCTCTCCATTCCGTTGATGATGGCTTCCTGGTTCTCCCCGTTATTGGTTATTTTTCATAACATTGAACCAATTCCGGCAATGCAAAAAAGTTTTTTTGCCTGTTTGAAAAATATTATTCCATTCCAGATCTATGGCATCGTGCTCATTATCCTGACCATTATCAGCGTTATGCCTTACGGTGTCGGACTGGTGGTATTGATTCCCACGATTTTTGCATCGATTTATGTGAGCTACAAAGATATTTTTCTGAAGGAACCCATTCGCTTCAAAAACACGGGTAACCAAGCGGATTTTCAGAAAGCCAACTGGAGTCATGCCGATAATGAATCAAACTCGAATGACCATAACAAAAAAACGGAAACTGCAACTCCGGGTGAGAACACACTAAAAGAACACGATGAACTGGTGGAATGCGCGCAGTGCCATTTACGCATCCCGCGTCATGAAGCGATTACTGACAAAGAACAATTTTATTGCAGTGACAAACATCGCGAGCAACATCAAGCCGCGCAACAATCGAACGAATAATCCATTCATTCGATTGCTGCAACCGCTTATAAAGCTTCAAAAATACCGGCTGCACCCATCCCGCTGCCAATACACATGGTCACCATGCCATATTTTTTATGATAACGCCGGAGACCATGCAATAAGGTTGCAACCCGGATAGAGCCGGTAGCTCCCAATGGGTGGCCTAATGCAATGGCACCACCGAGCGGATTGACTTTACTGCGATCCAAATTTAAATCGCGGATGACGGCCAAGCTTTGTGCGGCAAAAGCTTCATTCAATTCAATCCAATCCAGATCATCCTGTTTGATGCCGGTTTGCTGCAATACTTTTGGAATGGCTTTAATGGGACCGACGCCCATAATCTCCGGCGGCACACCGGCCACCGAAAATCCTACGAAACGTCCAAGCGGAGTCAAATTGAAACGTTTCAGCGCAGCCTCACTCATCAATACCACCGCGCCCGCGCCATCCGACATCTGCGAACTATTTCCCGCAGTTACCGAGCCTTTTGCGGCGAAAACCGGGCGCAATTTTGCCAGCGCATCGAGACTGGTATCGGCCCGCGGCCCTTCATCGGTATCTTTGACAGCGATTGCTTCTCGTACTGTATGCGTGATCAAATCGGGGCGTTTCTCATCGATGGTATACGGCGCGATTTCATCTTTGAATTCACCGCTTGCGGCTGCCTTTATCGCACGTTGATGACTGGTTAACGCAAATTCGTCCTGATCTTCGCGCGATACTTTCCATTGCTCAGCCACTTTCTCAGCCGTCATCCCCATGCCATAAGCAATCGCGGCATTTTCCTCGTGCTGGAACATCACCGGATTCATCGCAACTTTATTACCCATCATCGGTACCATACTCATACTTTCGGTTCCACCGGCGATCATGACATCCGCTTCACCGAGGCGGATACGATCCGCAGCCAATGCGACAGATTGCAAGCCGGAAGCGCAAAAACGATTGACTGTCATGCCGGCCACGCTATTCGGTAAACCTGCCAGCAGCAATGCAACACGAGCGACATTGATACCCTGCTCCGCTTCCGGCATGGCGCAGCCGACAATGACATCATCGATCGCAGCGGGATCCAATCCTTCACATTGTTTCATCACGGTCCGCAACACATGCACCAGCATGTCATCAGGCCGCACGTTTTTAAACATGCCGCGCGGCGCTTTGCCGACCGGTGTGCGTGCGGCAGCCACAATATAAGCTTCTTGAATTTGCTTTGTCATAGGATCTCCGTCGATCGTGATATCAGTTTCTCAGCGGTTTGCCGGTTTTAAGCGTGTATTCGATTCGCGCCTGGGTCTTCTCGGTGGCCAGCAATTCCATGAAAGCGGTACGCTCCAGTTCCAGGAACCAGTCTTCATCGACCAGGCTGCCGGGTGTCAGATCGCCGCCGCACATCACATGCGCCACTTTGGTGGCAATCAGATTGTCGTGCTCGGAAATGAATCCGCCTTCACGCATGTTAATCAATTGACTCTGAATGGTCGCAATACCGGTGTTACCCGCAACCGGGATTTCGCGCATCGGCAACGGCGGCCGGTAACCGGCTTCCGCCAATGCCGATGCCTGGGCCTTGGCAGCATGCAACAACTCAAACCGGTGCATCACCACAGTGTCGGCAAAACGCAAGTAGCCGAGTTCTTTGGCTTGCTCAGCGCTTTTGGCCAATTCCGCCATTGCTACCGTTTGGAAATAATATTTCAAATGCGGGAATGGATCGCCATCCTTGGCGCTTTGCGCAGCTCGCATGGCCAGTTCTTTGCAACCGCCGCCCGCCGGCAACAGCCCGACCCCGGTTTCCACCAATCCGATATAGCTTTCCATGGTTGCGACCGCGCGGTCACAATGCATGACAAATTCGCAACCGCCACCGAGCGCCAAGCCGTCGACAGCCGCGACAGTCGGAATCATCGAATAGCGCAACCTTTGCGATGTTTGCTGAAATTGCCGGATCATCGCTTCGACTTCCACCAGTTTCTTGGCCATCAAGACATCGGCAAGATCCAGTTCACGCGCAACCTGCAGCACCGCGGTTTGCGTTGTTTTTCTCAACTTTTTCAACAGCATCTGGAATGCGGTGGGCGGCTGGGGCGGCGGCGGTGGCGCATTGCCCGGCTGCGCTTCAGGTTTGGGTTTTTCCGCGGCTTTTTGTAAATTCGCGCCGGCGGAGAAAGGCGGCTCGGTTTGCCAGATTACCAAAGCCCGCCAGTTTTGTTCGGCCTCTTTAACCGCTTGTTGTATGCCGTCCAGCACATCGATGCCGATGGTATGCATCTTACTTTTAAAACTCAGTACGGCTATTTCATCGCCGGTGTGCCACAACCTCACTGCGCTGGTTTCAAAAATGGTTTCACCATACGAAGTATCCTCACCCAATAACCGGTCAGGAAAAAGCTGGCGCCGGTAAACCGGCAATTGCGACCGCGCATGCAGTTGATCCGCGGCAGGCGCAAAGGATCCCGCATTGGAATGAACCACCGGCTGCGCGTTATTGGCAATTGTCATCACCCACGGCGGCAGCGGCACCTGCGCCATGCTTTTGCCTGCGTCGATATCTTCTTGAATCCACCCGGCGATTTGTTTCCATCCGGCAGCTTGCCAGGTTTCAAAAGGTCCTTGATTCCAGCCAAACCCCCACCGCATCGCCAAATCCAGATCGCGCGCATTATCGGCAATCGATTCCAGCTGTACCGCGCAGTAATGGAACAAATCGCGGAATATCGACCACAGAAATTGCGCCTGCGGCTGTTGGCTGCTGCGCAACGCAGCAAATCTCTCGACTGGATTGCTATACTTCAACAAACGTTTCAGATCCTCGTCGACTTCCGCGCCCGATACGCGATACGCATTGGAATGCCGGTCCAAAACATGAATTTCATTGTTGCGCTTTTGATAGACACCGCGTTTAACTTTTTCTCCGAGCGCCCCGGTTTCGATTAATCCCTGCAGCCAATCCGGGGCCTCAAAATACCGGTGCCATGGGTCATCCGGCAAGGTATCGCGCATGGTGTTGATGACATGCGCCAAAGTATCCAATCCGACAACGTCCGCGGTGCGAAACGTCGCGCTTTTGGGCCGGCCGATCAATACGCCGGTCAAGGCATCGACCAGATCGAAGCCGAAATCGAATGACCGGCCATGATGCATCGTTGCCAGCAACGAAAATACGCCAATGCGGTTGGCGATGAAATTCGGTGTGTCTTTCGCCCGGATAACGCCTTTCCCCAAGCCGGTTACAAGAAATTCTTCCAAATGATCCAGCATGTCCGCATCGCTGGCTTGGCAAGGTATCAATTCAACCAGGTGCATGTAGCGTGGCGGGTTGAAGAAATGAATACCGCAAAAACGATGACGCAAATCTTCCGGAAATGCTTCGGCGAGTTGATCGATCGACAATCCCGAGGTATTGCTGGCGAATACGCAAGATTCCCCCAAATAAGGCGCAATCCTGGCGTACAAGTCGCGTTTCCAGTCCATACGTTCCGCGATCGCTTCAATCACCAGATCGCAATCTCTCAGCCATTCGAGATGCTGATCATAGTTGGCCGGTTGAATACACGATGCTTTGCTTTTAATCGATAATGGCGCAGGCTCTTGCTTTTTGAGTTTTTCCACGGCTTTGATCACGTTGCTATTGGGATTGTCCGCTTCTCCCGGCAACTCGAACAGCAATGTTTCAATATTCGCGTTCACCAAGTGCGCTGCAATCTGCGCGCCCATCACGCCGGCTCCAAGTACCGCTGCTTTACGCACTAAGAAGCGCTGATCTCTCAATTTCTCCTCCTGCCGAATCCGGTTGGTTATTGATTAGCTTTTCTGATGCTGATTTTGAATAGAAGAGTACAAGCATGAACGCTAAAGCGCAAGTTTGATCCAGCGGCTGCAGCGGAAGCGATGCATTTGCCAGCCAGCGAATCGGCGTGAAAGCGACCATCCTACAACCAGATCGCGGCAAACTGTTCATCATCAAAACCCACGGTAGCGCGGTCCCCGTCCGCAATCAGCGGCCGCTTGATCAAACGGCCATTACTTGCCAGCAAATCGATCTTTTGCTGATCGGACAATGCCGTCAATCGTTCTTTAATGTTTAATTCACGATACTGCAAACCGCTGGTATTGAAGAGTTTGTTCACGGATACATTCGCACGCCGGGCAATTGCGGCAAGCTCCACGGCATCCGGCGGATTTTCGGTAATATCGATAAATTGATACGCAACACCGGCGTGCTGCAAAAATTGCTCGGCTTTCCGGCAAGTACTGCATTTCTTATAGCCATATAATTTAATCATAAACAATTATTTAGCGGTTATTCTAAAGCTATTCACCGCCTTTAGGTCCCCAAAACACAACCCACGTGACAAAATCCGGTGAGAAGTTCTCGAAGCGATGTTCCACATGCGCCGCTACAAAAAAAACCATACCCGGTTCAAATGCATGACGCTCCCCGGCGACTACGATTTCGCCGTGACCGGAATGAATGAAATACAATTCATCTTGATCATGCGGCGTCTGGATATCGGTCCCTTCCGGAGCGTAAACTTCAACCGACATGGTGCCATGCGCAAAAGCCAGCGTGAAGGGTTCGCCTGAAGGCCATTCGGGGCTGGCTTTTCCAGGAATTCGTTGCATCAAGTCCGTTAACACCGCTTTCAGCATGATTTACCTCATTTATCAGTTATAAGTCTTTTATTTTTAAATCTTATTGCCGAGATTCCGGTGTCTCACGATCGCGGAATTGCCAAATGATGTTGATTGAGTTCCCAATAACTCAAAATCGATTCAATCGCTTGTTCATAACGATCCGCACCCATCGGTTTTGTAATCACACTGTTGGCTTGATTTTCGAGCGCACGGTGGATATCTTTGGCCGCTGCCGAAGTGGTAAAAACAACTACAGGAACGACTTTTAGCGATGCATCGGTCTTAATTGCAGCCAATATCTCATGGCCATCGTATTTCGGCAGCTGCAAATCCAATATGCAAAGCCATGGCATCGGTTGTTGCCGGTTGCGGACTGATTCAAAATAGGCCATTGCCGCACCGCCGTCTGCGACACGAATTACATTGATATCAGGGCGATGCTCCGAAATGTAAAAACTGGTCAGCTCCGCGTGCTCATCGCTGTCTTCAATCAGTAGCAGGTTCCGATGGTCAGATTTCATGGTGAATTCTCGTTTTCAACCTTTTTTACCAATGGAAATTTCAACCAGAATGTCGCGCCGTTTCCGGGAGATGACTCAATCCAAATATCACCGCCGTGAAACTTCATGACTTTCTTAGCAATAGCCAATCCGATTCCGGAACCTCCCTGCTGCGAACTCAATCGATAAAACAAGCCGAAAATTTTTTGATGAAACGCCGGATCGATCCCTTCGCCATTATCCCGGCAAAAGATCAGCCACTGCTGATCGCTGTGTATCGCGCCAATTTCAAGCCGCGGCCCTTGCTCCGTATTATGCGCATATTTAATCGCATTCGAAAGTATATTTTCAAATAACTGCAGCAAGCGGCTTTCATTGCCATTGATCACCGGCAATCCCGGATGGATGATTAAATCAAAATTCGCTTTCTTTAATTCCTCGCTTTGATGCTCGGCAAACTGTTGCAGCAGGACATTCAAATCAATCGGATTCATCTCGGTTTCGATCCGGCTTACGCGGCTCAAATCCAGTAAATCATTAATCAGTTGTTCCATGCGTGTGATCGAAGTGATCACTTTTTCCAGCTTTTCAATGGCTAACTGATAGTTTCCCTGATCGGCAAGCTTCCGCATCATGCTGATAAAACCCATGCTGGTTACCAGGGGTGATTTCAAATCGTGCGATACGGTATGAACAAACTGTTCCAGTTCGTCATTCGAGCGTTCCAGATCGTTGTTGCTTTGTTCCAGCGCGCGTGTTAATTCCATCGATTCGTGCAGCAATTGCTCGGTGCGTATATTCATATTCCGGTAAGCGTTAGCAGCTTCAGTCAGTTCACCGATCTCGTCGCGCACGACATAATTTGGAATGGGCGCATTGTTAACGCCCTGCGCCAAATTCCGGAAAGTCATCGCGATGCGCGAGATCGGACGGATGATGCTTTGCCTGATCACATAAGAGAACAATAATAACAGTAGCAATAAAACGGTTCCCATTGTCAGCAACAAATGCAACGCGTCATTCACATTCGCTAGAAACCCATGTTCCTTGACTGCTATTTCATCCGCCAGCAGCGCTGACAGTTTTTTTGATTGATAGAGAATTTCATAGGCTTCCGCAGCCATGACCACATTAATCAAATAGAGATAGCCTCGCGTCAGTTGCACGGATTCATTAAAGCGATGCTGATATCGATCAAGCCTATCAAACACTTGATCGAGCTTGGAATGGGCAACTCCGCTATGGTCGAGCGCATTTAAGAAACTCAGCGCATCGATAAAATTTTGTTTTCCCGCCAACACATAACTGGAATCGAGGGAATCCAGGTAACGAAACAAATTCTTTTCAACCAGCAACACGCGATTGAGCACGCTTTTCAGTATCAATTGCAATCCCGGATTTTCTTCCTCCAGGGCGATCAGCTCTTGGATCAGGCGTTCGGCTTTTGTCGCATCCTCACGAAAATCCACATTGAGCAATTGTTGTTGCAGGCTTCGTTGTTGCTTTACTTGTAAAAAAGCTGAATAGTAATTTTCCAAGTGATGTTTGATTTCACTTAAGAGTGGCGTGGTAAGCGGTAATTCAGTTTCTAAATTCTGCTCTATTTGACCAAGCAGATTTTCGTAATGACGGATGACCTCATCAGCCGCTGACAGATGTCCGTAATGCGCATAAATGAGCGCCTGACGCTGTATTTCAGCAACCTGCGCGGTGAGTAGCAAATCAATCCGGGTTTTCGTGCTGAAAGAAACAAAATCACGAAAATCTTCAGTGGTTTTATGAAACGTAAAATTAGTAATGCCGATCACAAAAAAAATCAGGATGCCCGCAAAAATATAACCGGCATTAATGCGCTGGCGAAGCTTAAAATGGTCAATGAGATATTTAATCAAAGTATTATGTCACGCCAAGAGAAACTCGTTCCATTTCATCAAGCTATATTCATAGTTAGCCATTACGGTGTTCCAGATCGCGACATTTTCAAATCTTTTTATGTAGGAACCGCCGGTTCGTATATCACCCGGACGGACAGCAATCTTGTTATCCGTGCCTAACAACGATTCCGCCGCAGGCTTGCCGTCATACCAATAATCCCATTCTGCCTGCGACATAAAGGTTTTGGAGCGCTGCGGATTGGAAATGTAATAGCCTTGTCTCGCGATGAAAGCCCCCGGCCACCCTGACAACCACCAATTCATAAATGCGTAGGCAGCTTCTTCACGCTCCCCTTGCGTTTCGCTCGACAGACACATGACGCCATGCCATGCCCGGTAACCTTCCTTTGGCGCCGCATAAATGCAAGGCACGCCTCTACCGTTCAGAACACTGACCGCCGGTGAAAACATACTGGATAAAATGACTTCGCCATTTGCCATCCACTCGATGGAATTGGGTACGGACGACCAGACACCGCGAAAATGCCCAAGCCGTTTCTTTGCGATAACGATTTCAAAGAGCGCATCGATTTCCACACGGCTCATATTACCCATATCGTTAAATGCCACCAGCCCTTGCGCCTGAGCTGCAAGCGCAAGATCAAAAATACCGATAGTGGGCGCATTAACGATGGCTACTTTCCCGGCGTAACGATTGTCCAGCAGCCAGCTCCAACTCTCGGTTTCATAGGGAATGCCTCTGGGAATGACTGCGGCATTGTAGCCAAAGGAATCGGCATTATGCACGTAAGGCAAAAAACTGATAACGTCTGCCGGCGTTGATCCCAAGCTGCCATCCGGTTGAAAGTACAATATTCTATGCGGCGCATCGCCAAGTCCGATTGATCCGGCCGTCGTCAACCGCCCGGTTTTGCTGAGTTCATTGATCTCGGGCCAGTATTGCAACTTATTGATTTTAATTGGCTGAATAGCATCCGCCATCCAGAGTACTTTGATGCTGTCGGACCATTGCTCATAGATGTCGAAACTACGCGGATCGGTTGCAGCTTTCAGCAATACTTCGGCATCGCCACCCGGAAAAAACTGAATATTGATGCCAAGATCTTTTTCGGCCTGAATCCGGATGGTTTCCTGCAATGTCACATGGGTGCCGAGCACCTTGATCGTCGGTTTCCGGTTATAGGCTTTGGCAATCCTTGGAAAAGCAAGGGTGGTTACGGCTGTGGAAGCGATTGCGCCGCTTTGTCGTAAAAAAGTCCGGCGATCCATCGATAAATTCTCAGGAAGTTAATCAAATGACGACCGATCAAATCAATTAAGCAAGCATACCGCACAGTCTGCCAGAAAACGATTAATTGTCCAATCAGTTCATAGCGCCGTCAATTTTGCCAGCGACATCAACAGCCATTTTGTTCCTGCTTGTGCAAACTTAACTTGCACGCGGGTATCGCCGCCGCTGCCTTCGTAATCGATAATCACGCCGGTTCCGAATTTGTCGTGCAGTACACTCTGGCCAATTTTCCAAGGCAGGCCGGTCATACTCTTTGGATGCTGACGCGAAAATCCGGAAAAAGAAGGCGCACCCGGAGAATAATTCGTGGTATTAGCAGCAAAACTAAAATTTTGCGGTGATGGAGATTTTAACCATTTCAAAAAATCCTGCGGTATTTCATCCAGAAACCGCGATGCGATGTTATAGCGCGTCTGACCATGCAGCAGACGGCTTTGAGCAAAACTCAAATACAAGCGGCGGCGCGCGCGCGTCATGGCAACGTACATTAAACGCCTTTCTTCGGATAATCCGTTGATCTCATTGAGGCTATTTTCGTGCGGAAAGAGTCCTTCTTCCAAGCCGCTCAGGAATACACTGTGAAATTCCAGTCCTTTGGCCGCATGAATTGTCATCAGTTGCAAGGCGTCCTGGCCGCTGCCCGCCTGATGCTCGCCGGCTTCCAGCGATGCATGCGCCAGAAATTCCGCCAGGCTGTCATTTTCCGCTTCGTGCACAAAACTGGCGGCGGCATTGATCAGTTCGTGCAAGTTTTCCAATCGCTCGACACTTTCCCGCTCTTTTGCGTAATGCGACGATAATTCGCTGTGAGTCAGCATGTGTTCGATAATTTGCGGCAACGGCAGCGCCGCGCAATCCCGCCTCATGAATAACATCTTCTGCACAAAACCCGCTATGCCTTTTAAAGCTTCCGCAGATTTTTGCAAGACCGCCGCTTCACCGCCGCTTTTTCCGAGAGCCGCCTGCCACAAGCTGATGCCTTGCACTTTGGCGTCATCCAGCAATTGCTCCAGACTCCTGGCGCCAATCCCGCGCGCCGGAAAATTGATCACCCGCAGTAACGCGCTATCGTCATCGGGATTGGCAATCAGACGCAAATAAGCCAATGCGTGTTTGATTTCCTGGCGATCGAAAAACCGCATCCCGCCATATACCCGGTAAGGTATGCCGGCATTGAACAAGCTATGTTCCAGCACCCGCGATTGCGCATTGGAACGATACAGCAAGGCAATCTCGGACAATGCAACGCCGTCATCCCGCAATGCCTTCACTTCATCGGTGATAAAAGCGGCTTCGTCATAATCATTCGGTGCGTTGTATACCCGCAGGGGTTCGCCTTTTCCCTCCGATGTCCAGAGGTTTTTACCGAGACGTTCACTATTGTGTTCAATTAAGGCGTTGGCGGCATCGAGAATATAACCGTGCGAACGGTAGTTTTGTTCGAGTTTGATCACCGTTGAAATACCGAAATCACGCTCAAAGTCTTTCATGTTCCCGCTGTATGCGCCGCGAAAGGCATAGATACTTTGATCGTCGTCGCCGACGGCAAACACCGCAGCCGCATGTCCGGTTTCCGTGCCGGCCAGCAATTTCAGCCATTTGTATTGCAATTGATTGGTATCCTGAAACTCATCGATCAGGATATGCCGGAACCGCGCGCGATAGTGCTGGCACAGCGGCTCATTGCGAGTCAGCAATTCGTAATTGCGCAGCAGTAATTCCGCAAAATCAACCGCGCCTTCCCGCTGGCATTGCAGTTCGTACGCTTGATAAAATTCCAGCATACGGCGGGAAAAAGCGTCCTCGACCACCACATAAGCCGCGCGCAACCCGGCTTCCTTGGCATTATTGATAAACCATTGCACCTGCCGGGGCGGAAATTTTTTATCGTCGGCCTGCAAATCTTTCAGGATTCTTTTGATAAGCCCCAATTGGTCCGCGGAATCGAGGATTTGGAATGTTTGCGGCAGCCCGGCATCCTGAAAATGCGCCCGCAACATACGGTGGCAAAGCCCATGAAATGTTCCAATCCACATTCCTCGCGGATTAATGGGCAACATCGCGGAAATGCGCGCCAGCATTTCCTTGGCGGCTTTATTGGTAAAAGTCACTGCCAGAATGCCGTGAGGACTGGCTTGGCCGGATTGAATCAAATACGCGATCCGCGTCGTTAGCACGCGCGTTTTGCCGCTGCCTGCACCGGCCAGAACCAGCACGGACTGGTGCGGCAAGGTAATCGCTTCCAGTTGCTGTGGATTAAGATCCGTGAGTAAGGATGTCATGCAGCTTGTATATTGCGATTAATCTCAGACTTGATCTGAAAATACAAATAATCCGTAATGCGCCGCATTGGTTAATTCAGAATCGCGATTCTGTTATCGCCGCAATGCGTCGCGATTCATGAATTAACCGGAATTGCCCCAGCGTGATTAAGCTCTGCTTTTGGCGACAATATCCAAAATCAGTGGCGTCAATATCAACTCGATCGCCATACCCATTTTTCCGCCTGGAACGACAATCGTATTGGGGCGGGACATGAACGAATCGTGAATCATTCTTAACAAGTAAGGGAAATCGGCCATTTCAGGATATCTGAAACGAATGACCACCAAGCTTTCATCCAATGTCGGGATTTCCCTGGCAATAAACGGATTAGATGTGTCGACTGTCGGCACCCGTTGAAAATTGATATGCGTGCGGGAGAACTGCGGGGTAATGTAATGCACATAATCATGCATACGGCGCAGAATGGTATGCGTCACTGCTTCTGCCGAGTAACCGCGCGCACTGGTATCGCGATAAATTTTTTGAATCCACTCCAAGTTGACAATGGGCACAACACCGACCAGCAAATCGACATATTTTGCAACATCAGCGGTATCGCTCTTGGCGCCGCCATGCAGGCCTTCGTAAAACAGCAAATCGGAACCCGCCGGTATGGATGACCATGGCGTAAACGTTCCCGGTTTTTGCTGCCAAGGCGCGGCTTCTTCTTCGTTATGGAGATACAAGCGCTTTTGACCGGTTCCTTTTTCACCGTATTCCTTAAACAGCGCTTCCAGTTTCTCGAATTCGTTAGCTTCTGGTCCAAAGTGACTAATCGGACGCCCGTTATTTTTTTCTGATTCCGCCACGGCATGCTTCATCGCCTCGCGGTCGTATCGGTGGAAACTATCGCCTTCAATCACCACTGCATTCAGTTTCTCACGACGGAATATATGTTCAAAGCTGGTCTTTACCGTTGAGGTGCCTGCACCTGAAGATCCGGTAACGGCGATAACCGGGTGTTTTTGCGACATTCTAATTTTCTCCTAAAAATATAATAATAAAATTACCGGACCATATTAGCCTTCGATGGAAATTTTGCATCGCTATGATACTGTTTCTGTTGATAGTCAGCAGCCATGACTTGCTTCGTGCGTCATCAGAATCGGGAAATCAAGCCGTCAAAATTGAAAATGTAAGTATGGAAACTTACAAAAATAATACCGGTCAGATACTTTGCCTAAAATTTCGTGACTATTGTATACCAAGACGCTGTATAGGCATAAATTACCTGTAGTATTCGCAACACTTTTGAAAAATTTTTATCTTTGGCCGTCAATTGCATTCACAATGAAAAACACGCAATGATAACCGGTCAGTTATTTGTTTTATTACTGTTTCATTGCAGTCTAATATCATCCAAGATTGGCGGTAGTAACGATTCTTTTTTTGTCACCCATTTACAGACAGCAACATGAACCGGAGAATTACTATCCTAGACACGCTACCGGCATTTTTATCAGGATCCGCGAGACTATTATCCTGTTATCAAGGAATGTACTCAACCCGCCACACTATGATTATTTGGGAAATGCTGATTAATTCGGCGAGCGGGATGAAGCACGAGGCGCGCGGAACGCAGCAACCGAGACATATCAATAAGATAGGCGAGAGAGCGAGTACCGCGCAACGAAGTGATTCGCTCGTGCAGTCAATTAATCAGTATTTCCTTAGAGAGAATCCTCAATGAAAACAGTCAATTCGTTATGTGCAGCTTGTGTCGTGTGTTTTTTGGCTGCATGCGTGCATTTGCCATCGGGACCCAGTGTCATGGCGTTACCGGGTACCGGCAAAAGCTTTGAACAGTTCCGCGCGGATGACTACGAGTGCCGCAGCTATGCTTATGAACAGGTGGGCGGCACGACTCCCCGGCAATCAGCGCAGTCGAGCGGTTTGGAAAGCGCAGCCATTGGCGCCGGTCTGGGAGCGGCTGCGGGAGCGGCGATTGCTGGCGGTGGTGGAGCCGCTGTGGGTGCCGGCGCAGGGTTATTGGCCGGAGGATTGGTTGGCTCCGGTACCGCCAGCACTTCCGCGTATGTCAATCAGCAACGCTATGATATCGGTTATATCCAATGCATGTACGCCAAAGGTCATCGGGTACCCATAGCTGGCAGAATTACTGAAGACCCACCCGTAAGTCGGGCTAGAAACCCGGTATCACCGGCTCCCGAATTTATCCCGCCGCCACCGCCGCCAGGAAATCCACCGCCACCGCCATTACGCTGAAGAAGCTTTAAAAAAGGTCGCGGTTCGCATGCTTATCGGGTGCATAACTCCCGGTTTATTGAACTTGCAATAACTCGGTATGATAATGCGCTAAAATAATCAAAAAAATAACCCTGTTGAATCAGATATAATTCGCAATTCGTTAATGCATTGCCAATATATTAGAATAAATATATTTTAGAATAATAACTTAGGAGTTAATTGTGCATCCGATTGTACCTATAATCATGGCATTTGGCGCCATCTTGTTTTTCGTTGGAATAATTGTCCAAGTGCGATTTGGCGCGAAGCGAATCAAAATAGTAAAACTACGTGGCAAAGAATATAAGCTCTGGCAATTCGTCTTAACTACAATTGGCTCAGGAGTCGCTTTGATCATCGTTTCAGTTTTAGTACCCAAATACCTACCGTATCAACCGGAATCTACGGCTCAAACTGTTCAACCTGCTATCTCTGGAAATTTGAAATACGAACTGGATTCGATTCTATCCAGTTTGAAAATCAACAACGGCCCGCTGATGGATGCGATCAGCCGTTTCCAATCGGAATATCCGGAAGCGTTAAAGCGCGGTGATAAAAATGTCACCGACCTGCTCGTGCTTGAAATGGCTTTTCGAATCAGAACTGAATTACAAAACCTGGATTACCCGGAAAGTCAAATAGAGCGTGAGGTTGAGCGGATTACTGGAATTCTGAAGCAGCCTGCTCAGCAAGGCAGATAGAATGGGAAAAACAAAATCTATATCTATAAAGACAGGTGAGTTTCTGAGCACCATTTGACCCAGCAAATCGCTTGTACAGGCAATTAATCAGTATTTCCCAGCACTATGGACACTGATAAACCGGTGCCAATCGGCTTAAATTGATTATCTCTAACACTATAAGGACTCGTTATGATCAAATTGCTTCAAACTCTTCTGGCAGTATTCATAATTTCTTTAGCACTGCCGCAATTAGCGCTTGCCGAGCAATACCCTGATAAAGTCATGGAAAAGCTTGGTAACGGGCTTGCCAATGCAGTAACCGGTGTCGCTGAAATTCCAAAAACCATCACGATTGTCGGCAATCGTGATGGTGTCGTTCATGGCATGACTGTCGGTTTTTTAACAGGAATCGCAAATGCTGTCGGGCGCTCACTGAGCGGTGCTTTTGATATCGCCACTTTTTTAATTCCCACAACGCCTTTTGTGAAACCCGCTTATATATGGGATGATTTCAACCGAGAAACTGCTTTTGTTGAATCACATATGCGCTAACGCGGTTCTTTCTCGCCATCCGATTGGTAATTTAATAATCTGATGGCGAGCGGTTTCCGGTTATTTTCCCGCCAACCGTTCCGTATATTCATCCAATAGTCAAATGGTATTGCTGATGATTGCCGGTGGCGAATCTGCAATCAGACATTCTTTAAATACATAACTACCCGGCTCTTCAGCCAATCCGTCACTTTCAATCAAGTCAAACCGGACACAATCTTTCTCTTTAAAGGAGTATCGATATTTTTCGGGTAATTTCATGTCCGGCAAGGAAATCTCATGAAACAAACTTTTCTCGACCCACCAGCGGCCTGATTCGCTGAAATGCGTGCTTTCACCATTCGCGTCGGTGAAACTAAAATCAATGGCGTAGGAACCATCGGCATTTCGAGTCTGCGTCCAGCGTTTTAGCAAACCGCCTTCTTCCAAGAACTCACCGGACCAGACACCGATTAACTTGACATCGATAAATGGTTGCTGATGGGTGGTTGCAAGCGAGCCACAGCCATTTAAAAAGAATAGCAATAATGCCCCTGCAAAAAGATTTTCAACTAATTTAACCATGGTTGGCGTACGTGTAGGTGAATCGATAAAAATTTCCTGATTATTTTCCGGTATATCGCAATAGTGATGACATGACGAAGCCGCTTAGTCAGGCTAATTATTTGATGAATCGTTCGCGGCAACCAATCCAACACCACCTCATTCACCCGGTTTCCACTTCCACCGCAACCACACGCGAAGTTGCCTGAATGCTTCGTCATCAATACCATCCGGCAAGATGGTTATGCTATCTGTAAAAAAATTTCCTTCCGGTTGCAAAATTAATACAGACAGATAAGGCGACACAAAACTATTATTAAGGATATTACAGACAATTTTCTTATTTGAACGCATTGTTGCCACGCATTGACTATTCTCTGTCAAAACCAATTCAGTCACCGCATTATTCGCCATCAGCAAAGCATCTTTGCGCACATAATGAATAAGGCTGATGATGATCAAAATGATTGTCATGCTTTTCAATATCCAAGATAGCGCCAGCGTCCATAATACGCAGGCGGTTGCCGTGTGCGCAATTATCAAGATCGCTGCCAGCAAATACGAAGGCTTGCGGCGGATGATCAGATTTTCCATGGTCAAGTCGGGAAAGTTTTTTTGTAATTGAGCGAATTCTTTTAAAACCCGCGCTTGATTATAGTCAAAGCGCTTATCGTATAATCTCGTCAATTTGAATGCTGACAAGATTATGAATACTGAATGGCAGAACTATTTAACTAAACATTCCGCGGTTGTCAAAGATGATTCGGTAATACATTTCGGCGACAGCGCCGCTGAATTGCTTGCAACAGAAACCACGACGGTTATTTCCGATCTTTCTCATCGAGGCTTGATTCAATTCTCCGGTGGCGATGCAAAAGCTTTTCTGCAAAGTCAGCTCAGTTGCGATATTTATGAGATTGGTTTGGGCACAGCAAAATATGGCAGTTATTGCACACCCAAAGGTAGAGTATTGGCAAATTTCATCGTGTGGCAACACGGCAATGAACTGTTTATGCAATTACCTGTTAGCATGCTGCATGCGATCCAAAAACGGCTATCGTTGTATGTATTGCGAGCAAAGGTAACCATCACCGATTGCAGTGATCAATGGATACGCTTTGGCATTGCCGGTCCTGATGCGATCGCACTCGTTCAGGAAGCGGATAACTCCCTCAACGATTTTTCCGGCCCGATGTGCATGCAACATACCGAGAAGTTAAGCATTCTTTATCACTCAATCAATCGCGTGGAAATTATCACTACCGTAGAGAATGCTCAAATATTGTGGGATCGGCTCGCCCGGCACGCCAGACCGGTAGGATTTAGTTGTTGGGATTGGCTGGAGATTCAAGCGGGAATTCCTGCGATCTTGCCCGAAACCCAGGAAATGTTTTTGCCGCAAATGATTAATCTCGATGCAATCGGTGGCGTTAGTTTCAAGAAAGGCTGCTATCCGGGACAGGAAATTGTGGCGCGTACGCAGTATCTTGGAAAGCTCAAGCGGCGCATGCAATTGGTTCACGTAGCAGCCAACTCGGCGATCACAGCCGGTGACGCTCTCTATAGTGTCGAAACCGGCGATCAATCCAGTGGAAATATCGTGAATGCCGCGCCGTCTCCACAAGGCGGATTCGATGCCTTAGCCGTCGTGCAGTGCAGCAGTGATGATGCAAGTGAAATCCACTGCCATTCATTACAGGGCCCGGTCCTGGAATTCCGGTCCCTACCCTATCCATTGCCAGCCTGAACCATTCGTTCCGGTCACACTGTTATCTTTGATCAATTGGCTCTTGCTGTTTTGTTTTTTGCGAGAAACGCAAACTTTCGGGAGCATTGGTGCCGCCGGTCACGACAAATGTCATCGCTTCCTCGGTAGTCCAATCGGTTAATATCACGTTTTCCATTGGCAGGATTTCGATATAACCGGAGGTCGGGTTCGGCGAGGTCGGTACATAAACCGCAGCCAGTTGTTTTCCAGTGTCTTTATCCCGCATGATTTTGGTGGTGGATTCAAAATTGAAGTGCAACTTTTGTAAGGAAGTTTAGGAAGCAAGCTGCGGTAGTATCGGAGCTTCTTAAACGACCAAGTAGAAGGAGCACAGATGAAGCACTACAAGCAGCTCACCAGCGAGCAACGATACCAGATTTCCGGCTTGAAGAAGGCGGGTTTGAACCAATCGCGAATAGCGGATGCAGTGGGCGTGAGCAAGTCGACGATTTCGCGGGAATTCAGGCGGAACAAGGGTCGGCGTGACTGGTATCCCAAGCAGGCGCAGGAATTACGGAACGAGCGCCGAAAACAATGCGCCAACGCCCAGCGTTTATCAATGTCGGACTGGACGGAAGTTGAGCGATTGGTTCGGCTGGACATGAGTCCGGAGCAAGCGGCCCGTCGACTTGCTTTGGAAAGTGTGTTGCAGATCAGTCACGAGACGATCTACTTGCACATATATGCAGACAAGCGTCGAGGTGGCGACCTGTGGCGGCATTTGCGTTGCCAGAAGCCCCGCAGGAAGCGTTATGCGAGCGGTCAAGAGCGCCGGGGCACGATCAAGAACCGGATCGGCATTGATGAGCGTCCGGGGATCGTGGATCAGAAGAACCGCATAGGCGACTGGGAGGGCGACACCGTAATCGGCAAGAACCATCAAGGCGCATTGGTTACGCTGGCCGAGAGGAAGTCGCGCTACATTCTGGCAGCCCAAGTGCCCGGCAAACATGCATCGGGCGTAACGGCGGCGGTAACGCGATTGCTGCGCCCCCATAAACGCAAGTGCCACACCATGACATTCGACAACGGGAAAGAATTTGCGGAGCATGAAACCATTGCTGCGAAACTCAATGTGGATATCTACTTCGCTCATCCTTATCATTCATGGGAGCGCGGCTTGAACGAGAACAGCAATGGGCTGCTGCGGCAGTATTTCCCCAAGGGAATGGAATTGATTAAGGTGACCCAGGAACAAGTACAATGGGCGGTGGATAGACTCAACCATCGACCGCGCAAGGTGCTTGGATTCAGAACCCCGTTTGAGGTGTTCTTCGGAAAGACGGTGCGCTATACCAAGCCACCGCTAGGTGTTGCACTTCGAAGTTGAATCCGCAGGTAATAAAGCCAACGGCTTTCATTTCTGACGACGGGAAGCTGATTAGAACCACACGCTGGCCAGTCACAGGCGGTTGGCTAATCGTGTGCAAAAACCGCTTGGTCGCGCCGTAAATTGTTTGCACCAGCGGTAATCTGGCCAGGATTTTTTCGTAAATATCGATCACTTTTTTGCCAATCACAAAAGAAGCCAGCAGGCCGATTCCATACAAGCTAGCGATCGTCAGCAATGCCGCAACAGCGTGCTGAAAATTCGAATCCAGCAACCAGCTGGCAGTCGTGTCGGAGAAAGGGCGTATTGCACGTGCCATTGCTTTTAATAGCGGGGCACCGATACTTGCCAATAAATTTAACAAGAAATCGAATACCAGCCACGTAACCCACAGAGGAGCAACCGTCAGAAAACCGATAAGGATATACCGCCCAATGTGCGCGACACGCGCAGTGTTTTGTTCTGGATTATTATCCGCTGTCATGGCCAGATTTCTTTCTCTAACGATTGATTGAATTGCATACGACCGGTTTTATGCCAATCCGGCAATCTCATTTCGAATGGAGCGATTAACCAAAATTTGGCTCTTCTGAAATTGGCTATGATAATATCACTAAGCGTCAAGCTATCATAAGTCTATGCGATGGCATTGACTGGCAACCCAGCTGTGTTCTTGATAAAATCCGGTGAGTTTTTTAGGGAAGCTCTGATTAATTCGGCGAACGAGATGAAGCGCGAGGCGCACGGAACATAGCAATCGAGACATATCAACAAGATAGGCGAGGAAGCGAGTGCCGCGCAACGAAGTGATTCGCTCGTATAGTCAATTAATCGGCGTTTCCTTAGTGATTGTTTATCCAATGACTGACCACTATGCGCGCTGTATAAAGTATGAATGTTTTAACAATGAGCGCGCGCCGCATTACTTAACCAATGTTCATGAAATATATTTAGAAAATAAAAGGGATTGATCGTTATGTCACAAAGCTCATCACAAATTAACAAGTACCTCAAAAGCTTACAAAAACATTTGACTGACGAACATCCGGACAATCCGACGCTGGCCAATGCTGTCAAAAGCTTCAGGAAAATGGATTATGTGGGTCATAGTATGGGACTGCTGGGTAAGGACGAATCTTATGCGACTTTTGTGACATGGTGGCCGATGATCGCGGTTCTGGGAACATTCTCCGCCGGCAAATCCACTTTTATCAATTCATATCTGGAACTACCGCTGCAGCGCACCGGTAATCAAGCGGTCGATGATAAATTCACAGTGATCTGCTACAGCCGTCACAATGAAGCGAAAACCCTTCCTGGAATTGCATTAGACGCTGATCCGCGTTTTCCTTTTTTTCAGATTAGCCGCAGCATCGAAGAAATTTCAGAAGCCGGACAAGAGCGAATTGATGCTTACCTGCAACTTAAGACCTGCCCTTCAGAGACCCTGCGCGGAAAAATTCTGATCGATTCTCCTGGCTTTGACGCTGATAATCAACGTGCATCGACATTGCGCTTAACGCAACACATTATCAATCTATCCGATCTGGTTCTGGTTTTTTTCGACGCCCGCCACCCGGAACCGAAGGCAATGCAGGATACGTTGGCTTATCTGGTTTCGGCCAGCGTAAACCGCGCCGATGCCAATAAATTTTTATATATCCTGAATCAAATCGATGTCACTGCGCAAGAAGACAATCCCGAAGAAGTCGTGTCAGCTTGGCAGCGTTCGTTAGCCGAAGTCGGTTTGATTAGCGGCCGTTTTTATCGCATTTATAATCCCAGCGCCGCTGTTCCGATCACCAACCCGCATATCCGACAACGTTTCGAGAAAAAGCGCGAAGAGGACATGGCCGATATCAACGCGCGCGTTCGTCAAATCGAGGTTGAACGTTCATACCGTATCGTCGGAAAACTTGAGCAAACCGCCAAGAGCATCAAGAATCATTTTGTCGTCAAACTTTCCGACATGCTGAGCAAATGGAAAAGCAAAGTGATACTGTTTGACGGTTTGGCATTCAGCTCATTAGCCGTATTAGCTGGAACCGCTTTACACTTGACGGATTCCTGGAGTTTGTTGCCGGCCTTTCAGGAAAATCTGCAACAACACGATACCACTTCGGTTGTTATCGCAGCTTTGATAGTAATCACGATTCTGTATACTCATTTTTCCATCCGCCGCGCGGTTGCCAATGGCTTACTAAAGAAACTGGCTGCCGAATTAGGTAATGATCAAGACACCTATAAGCAATATATGCAAGCTTTCAACAAAAGCACCGCCGCAATCCGGCCGATGTTCCTGTCAGGTCCAGCAGGTTGGAATGAAACCACGCAACAAACGATTGATGAGGTCATCAATGAAGCCAATGATTACATTCAAGCTTTGAACGATCAATTCACCAATCCTTCCGGTAATGGCGGCGAGAACTCGCAGGTTTGAACGAAAAACGATGAAGAAGGAGTTTTACTGATATCACCGGGGCAGCCGGTTTCTGACTGACCCCGGTTTTTGTTTATACAAAAAAAGCCGTCAACTTTGCGATTAAACCAGTAACGATCGGTTGAAATACCCCCAGGAAATTATCCAGTTGCAACATACCCACGATCAGAATCAACATTCCACCGGCCACAATGCCATATTTAAGACCTAATGCGAAATTTGCGGATGCCGGCGCGCGTGTATACGTTTGATTGGAAAATGCGAGGAAGATCTTAAAAATCCCCAATAAAAAGCCTGCCGCAACACACCCTAAAAAGAGATGCAAGGCGCTGAAAATCCGTTTTGTTAAGCCTTCATCCGCAAACTCAAGGCTTGAAAAGCGTAAACAAATAATAATTACAATGAGCAAAATGAGGGAGTTCCAAAAACCTCCAAATCTCATTCTCATCTCACTTTCCATACTCATAAAACTCTCCCTTTAAAAAAATTAATACATTAAGACAATTATTTGATGCACATCGTCAATTTCTTTGGATTCTGACACTTAATAAAAAAATTAAAACCGGTATGATTATAATCATTGTATCCAGGCTGATTATTTTACAGAACTTCAATAAAAATACACGGACTATCATAAGCCATTCAGTTAATTCAACCGCCGCAAATCAATACTCGCAATGCATGCGTTGATTTTCTTGAATTCAATCATATTATTTATAGTTATCACGAATAAGATCATTACTGCAATTAACTAATCAATTTCTATTTGATCGAGGGAAAGATGATACGGACGCTATTATTTCGAATGATCATTCTGAGTACGCTATTCTTGAGCGGCTGCGGCTACAATACGCTGCAATCCACAGATGAACAAATTAAAGCCAGCTGGGCGGAAGTTTTGAATCAGTATAAGCGCCGCGCCGATCTGATTCCCAATTTGGTGAATACGGTTAAGGGATTTGCAACTCAAGAAAAAGAAGTGCTGCTGAATGTCACCCAGGCGCGTTCTCAAGTAGGAAGTATCCAGGCATCACCGGATCTGATCAATGATACCGACGCTTTTGCTAAGTTTCAGCAAGCGCAAGGTGATTTAACGAGTGCGCTGTCAAAGCTGCTCGTGGTTGTTGAGAACTATCCGGAATTAAAATCCGATGAAAATTTCCGTGACTTACAAGCACAATTGGAAGGAACGGAAAATCGTATCGCGGTTGCTCGTAATCGATATATCAAAGCGGTGCAAGAATATAATACCGTGGTTCGGTCTTTTCCGAGTAATCTCACTGCCATGATATTTGGTTTTCAAACAAAACCCAGCTTCACAGTGAAAAATGAACAAGAAATTTCCGCGCCTCCAGATGTTGACTTTCATGCGCCCGGCATACCGGGAAAATGACATGCAAACCGTTGCACTACATCACTCTCTAGAACTTACCGGTTGTTGATTAACGTTCAAAATGACATTCAATCACACGATCCGGTATTGGTTATATGCGCTGATAGTCGCGGCTTGCCTATCCGTTTTCGCTGCGCATAGTCATGCGGAAGTCGCTGTCCCGGATCTTAAATCACGCGTTACCGATTTGACGGCTACGTTAAACGCCGGTGAAGTTACTCAATTGGAACAAAAATTAGCAGCGTTTGAGAAAAATAAGGGCAGTCAGATCGCAGTTCTGATAATACCCACCACCAAACCCGAAACCATCGAACAATATGCCATGCGCGTCGCCGAAGCCTGGAAACTCGGACGCAAAGGCATTGATGACGGCGTATTGCTGCTGATAGCAAAAAATGACCGGTCGCTGCGCTTGGAAGTCGGTTACGGTCTCGAAGGCGCGCTACCGGATGCAAAAGCAAAGCGGATCATCACCGAAATCATCACGCCGCACTTTAAACAAGGTCATTTTGCCGATGGTATTGATGCCGGTGTCGATGCGGTTCTTGCAACCATCAAAGGCGAATCGCTTCCTCCGGCGCAAAATAACCGGCCGAGTCATCCGGAATCGCTTTCCGACGCCTTTGTCTTTCTGCTGATTTTTCTTTTTGTATTCGGAAGAATTTTACAAGTCATGCTCGGCAGGCTTGCCGGAGCAACCGTGACCGGAATCGGTCTGGGACTCATCGGGTGGTTGCTCTTTTCTTCATTGATCACCGCGATCTTCATTGCCATAGCCGGATTCATCGCAACGCTCTTTTTAAATCCCGGCGGCGGTATCTATCGGGGTAATCGCGGTTATTGGCCGGGTCGTAATTTCCGCTCGGGCGGATTCGGTGGAGGTGGCGGCTTTGGCGGCGGCGGAGGCGGTTTTGGTGGTGGCGGCGCATCGGGGAGATGGTAGATGAATTTATCGCGGATGCTGCAGCATTTTCTGACCGGGCAATTGGCAGTACGTCGGTTATTCCCGACCGATACGCTCGCAGCCATCGAACAGGCAATCCGGCAATCGGAAGCGCAACATAGCGGTGAAATTTGTTTTGCCGTGGAAGCATCACTCAACATGGCTTCCTTGCTGAAAAACCAAACCGCCCGCGAACGGGCCATCGAGGTTTTTTCGCAACGCCGTGTCTGGGATACCGAGCAAAACAACGGTGTGCTGATCTATTTGCTGCTCGCGGATCGCGACGTTGAAATCATCGCCGACCGCGGCATTCACGCCAAAGTGACCGCCCAAGAATGGGAAACGATATGCCGCATGATGGAAACTTCATTCCGGCAACAGCAATTCAAAACCGGCGTCATCGAAGGAATCCGGGCAGTTGGCATGCAATTACAAAAACATTTCCCGCCTGATATCGGAAAAGAAAAAAATGAGTTGCCGGATAAACCGGTGATACTCTAAGAAAATGCTGGTTAATTCAACGAATGAGATGAAGCACGAGACGCACGGAACGCAGCAACCGAGACATATCAACAAGATAGGCAAGGATGCAAGTACCGCGCATTGATGCGATTCGCTCGCGCAGTCAATTAATCAGCGTTTCCCCAAACCTCCGGTATTCTTGCTTTTCTTAGGAAGAGTCATTCATTCATGCACAAATTGTTATTCTTCGGCTACGGCAATCCCAGCCGCGGCGACGATGCGCTGGGGCCGTTATTGATTGAGCGGATCAATCAATATAAGCTTCCGCACTTAACCAGTCTTGTCGATATGCAACTGATGGTCGAACATGCTGCCGATTTGATGGGGTACGGCCAAGTGGTATTTGTCGATGCCGATGTGGCTTGCAAAATCCCTTTTGAGTTTTCCGAAGTATTTGCCAATAAAGACGATAGCTACACCAGTCATGCAGTAACACCGGCAGCTTTACTTTATACTTTCCAGCAAATCTACCGGTGTCCGCCGCCTCCGTCATTGTTACTGCGCATCCGGGGATATTCCTTTGAGTTAGGCGATCGCTTAAGCCAGCAAGCCGATAGCAATCTGCAAGCCGCTTCGGCGGCCATCGGGCAATGGCTATTACAATGCAAATGAAAGAATTGACACTAAAAATCAAAATCTGGGCGATACCGCTGCTTTTCGTCGCGGTAATGGGACTAGGCGGTTTATTTGGGTTGCAGTAACAACCGATGCACGAACTTTCTCTCGCTGAGAACTTGCTGCAAATCATTGAGGATGCTGCGCACGAACAGCAATTTACACGAGTTAAAACGGTTTTTCTGGAAATCGGGCAACTGGCTTGTGTCGAATTGGAGTCACTGCGTTTTTATTTTGAAATCGTGACGCAAGATAGCGTGGCCCGGCAGGCTAAACTGGAAATAATTGAAATCGCAGGACAAGCGCTGTGCACGCAATGCCGGCAATGTTTTCCCATTGTATCGCATGACCAGGCCTGTTCGCATTGCGGCAGTTACGCCCGCGCGATCACCCAAGGCGGTGGGATGCGTATTTTAGAATTGGAAGTCGAGTAAGGAGGTTTTATGTGTACAACCTGCGGATGCGGTACCGGTCACACTCGCATTAACGGTCAATCGATTGAGCCGCAGCAAAATTCCGGTAAACCGCTGCGATTCCGCTCCATAGATCTTGGTGATCAGCATCATCCTACCGCACCGGCAACTGCCGAAAGCCCGAAAAAGATTGATTTTGGCGCCGGTATCGCGGGGATGCATGCACCGGGAATGAGTCAGGCGCGTATGGTTAAAATCGAACGCGATATTCTGGACAAAAATAATGAATACGCCACTGAAAACCGTCAATACTTTGCGAAGTGCGGGATTTTTGCACTGAATCTGGTTTCCAGCCCCGGTTCCGGAAAAACCAGCCTGCTGGTTAAAACTATTGAAGAGTTGCGGGATAAATTTCCAATCGCTGTGATTGAAGGCGACCAGCAAACCGATCACGATGCTGCGCGGATCCGTGCCACGGGTGTTCCGGCAATTCAAATCAATACCGGTAAAGGCTGTCATTTGGATGCGCACATGGTGATGCAAGCGATCCAGCAGTTATCGCTGCAAAATAACAGCTTGCTGTTCATTGAGAACGTCGGCAATTTGGTCTGCCCCTCCAGCTTCGATCTTGGCGAAGCGCACAAAATCGTGATCTTATCGGTTACCGAAGGCGAAGATAAACCGCTGAAATATCCCGATATGTTCCATGCCGCCGATCTGATGCTGCTGAATAAATGCGATCTATTGCCCTATCTGAGTTTCGATACCGGATTGGCCATTGACTACGCACATCGCGTTCATCCCGGACTGCCGGTGATTCAAATTTCGGCAACGCAAGGAAGCGGCATGGAAGCATGGTGCGAATGGATAGAAACCAATTGCCGCCGCGCGGCTATCGTACCCGGAACCCTTAACAACCATTCTACGCCGCTTGAATCAGTCTGAAGACATCGCTATTCCGCTCATGAATGCCGATCGCAGCGTTCTGGCATGTGGCGCCTGGCTGAAAAATACTGTTTGTCTGACGCACCGTAGCACCGCTTTCGTATCATCGCTAATCGGCGATCTAGGCACAGCCGAAGCCCGGGCGCAATTCGATAACACCGTGCAACGCATGCTCCGTATCAATCCCGAGCTGCCAGATGTGATAACACACGATCTTCACCCGGATTTTTACAGCACGCAGTTTGCACAGGCCTTTAGCGAGCAGCGGCAGATCCCTATTTTGCCGGTGCAGCACCATCATGCGCATATTGCCGCGATTTGCGCCGAGCATCAGGTGATCCGGCCAGTGCTCGGGTTAGCTTTAGATGGCGTGGGGCTTGGCACCGATAATCTGCCTTGGGGCGGTGAATTACTATGGGTCGATGGCGCGCAATTCGAGCGCTTCGGTCATCTCTCAACCTTGGCGCTGCCGGGCGGCGATCGTGCAGCGCTCGAACCATGGCGCATGGCAGCCGCCGCCCTTGCCCGGCTGAACCGGCACAATGAAATTATGTTGCGTTATGCCGGTCAACCCGCAGCCGCAACGGTTACATCCATGTTGCTGAAAAACTTCAATTGTTCTCAAACTTCGAGTATGGGCAGGTTATTCGATGCCGCAGCGGGTTTGCTTGGCATCAACTTGATTCAAACCCATGAAGCACAAGCAGCCGTTCAGCTACAACAACTTGCAGAGCGCTTTGGGCCGACTCCCCCCTTGACTCAGGGCTATCGACTCACTGCGGACAATGAATTGGATTTCTCGCCGACCCTTTCGGCATTGATCGATTGCCGTGATAACAAAGATGATGAAGCTTTTGCAGCCGCTCTTTTTCATGCCACCTTGGTCGATGGCTTGAGCGAGTGGGTAATGAAAGCGGCGGAACATTATCAAATTTCCAGCGTCGCGCTTGGCGGCGGCTGTTTTTATAATGCCGTGCTGCGGCAAGGTCTTGAACGGAAACTCTCCGTTGCCGGTCTTGAAGTGTTATTGCCGCAACGATTACCCCCTGACGATCGTGCGATCTCGTTGGGGCAAGCTTGGGTCGCGCTGCAAAGCAAAGGGTTATAATAACAGCTCAATCACATACGCAAAGGTTTTGAAATGAGCAACTACGTACAGCGCTTTCTGCTGGAAAATCTCGACATACGCGGCGCTATCGTTCATTTGGATTCGGTTTGGCAAGATATTTTATCGGGCCGCAACTATCCTGATCCTGTTACGCATTTACTGGGAGAAATGAGCGCCGTGACCCTGCTATTGAGTGAGAATCTCAAACAAACGGGCCGTTTGACCATTCAATTAACCGGTAATGGTCCGGTTTCGATGCTGGTTCTGGATTGCACGGAAAATTTACAGCTGCGGGGCATGGCAAAATGCGCTCGGCAAATTGAAACAGATTCAGTGCCCGAATTACTAGGACACGGACAACTGATTCTCACACTGGACATGCTATCGATGCGGGAAACGTATCAAAGTATCGTACCGCTTAACGGCGGCACCATCGCCGAAATCTTCGAGCATTATTTCAATCAATCCGAGCAATTACAAACCCGCATGTTTCTGATCGCCACCAACAACGCGATTTTCGGATTATTACTGCAAAAACTTCCTAACGCCGATTTGCTCGATCCAGACGGTTGGACCCGCGCTGAAGCCTTGGCCGCAACGATCCATGAATTTCAATTGTCCGATTTGCCTGTTGAGGAAATTTTGATACGCCTGTTTTATCAAGAGACCGTTCGAATCTTTGATGCCAGAAACGTGCAATATGGCTGCCAGGCCAATCCGGCTAAAATTTACGCAATGCTGCGCTCATTGGGGCGTAAGGAAGTCGATTCTATTTTGCAGGAATTCGGTGAAGTTGTGATTAACGACGACATTTGCAATCGCGAATACCGGCTGGACGCGCTGGCAATCGATGCGGTTTTTAAGGATGCCGGGCCTACGATTCATTAATCGGCGTACGTGGCTGATAAATCGTTTGTTTCTAAAATCCAGGCACACCAAAACCAGGACAAATGTACTATGCAATGCAGTCAACATTGCATGTTCTTGGAAATAAAACATTGTGTTAGTATCGCGCGTTGAGAAGCGATTAAAAATACCAACGTGGCAAAGCAAGAGAGATACCGGGTTCGCTTTTCAAACGATTGGGTCACTGCCGGTGTATCAAAACAAAAAAAACGGGCCAGGAGTTATTGAATTACATCGCTTATATTTATTGGATGTTTACGCAATACCTATCCCGGCAATTCCAAATTTTCGTAGCTTTAATTTTTATGAAAGTGGAGATTCACATGAATACAATTAATAAACTGATCGGCATTACCGCTTTGTCGGCACTGCTGCCTGCTACCGCAATGGCTGCTTCGGTGCCGCTCATCGATAACCAAGTTATCATCGATAATAATCCTTTCTACAGCATCGGCGCGGAAGATGGGTTAGGTGTCGGCAATTACGCGTTAAACCACCCCGGATTCATCGATATTCCTTACGCGATTTTCGACCTTGGTTCAACGTCTTCTGTAGGAAGCGCGGTGCTCACTTGGAATTTCAATTCATTATATGGCGGCTCCGGTCCGGCATTCATTTCGCTCTATGGCGGTAACGATGCGGACGGGATCATTTCCGTGAACGACCGTTTTAATGGCTCCTTCGTTGCTGTTAATAGCTTTGCGGGTGGAGAAACTTGGAGCCTGGACGTCACTGCGCTCGTCAATTCATCGCTGGGCAGCGGCCAGTATTTTGCAGCGCGCTTGGAAGCGACATTACCGCCCAGTATTTTATCCGGATATTACGGCGGTCAATTTTTTGCGCCTACATTAGAGATCTCCCCTGTTCCGGAGCCTGAAACCTACGCGATGTTGTTGGCCGGACTTGGCATACTCGGTTTCTCGCTACGCCGCAAAAAACAAGCTGTATAAGTTCTTTCCTTAAGTTTGTTATTCATAAACCCCGCCCTCACCGCCGGGGTTTATTTTTTGACGAGTAGTCTTTATTATCGTCAAAGGTTCGTGCCCTAACTTTCCAGAGCTATCGCAAAAACCTGCGGCATTTCACAATAACCGGAGTGTCATCATTCAATGAAAGCGCATCTTGTACCACCTGGCAGTCAACTGAATCTTGCGCAAATCGACCCCGACAGTACTGGCGATTACCCAAAAAACGGCAAAGATAAAGCCAAAGCGGTCACGAAGAAACTGGTAAAAAAACTGGGTGCGTTGCAAGAACGGCTATACGCCAATAACAACCGGGCATTGTTGATTGTGCTGCAAGGCATGGATACCAGCGGCAAGGACAGCACGATTAAGCATGTGATGTCCGGAGTCAATCCGCAAGGCTGCAAAGTCGTTACTTTCAAAACTCCTTCGGCGGAAGAACTCGGTCACGATTTTTTATGGCGCGTGCATCAGAAAGCGCCGGCCAAAGGTCAAATCGGCATTTTCAACCGTTCGCACTACGAAGACGTGCTGATCACCCGGGTGCATGGTTTAATCTCGGATAAGGTAGTCAAGCAACGTTTTAATCGAATCAACGAATTCGAAGAATTATTAACCGAGAACGGCACCACAATCCTGAAATTCTTTCTGCATATTTCCAAAGACGAGCAGAAAAAGCGCTTGGAAGAACGCGTCAACAACCCGGAGAAGCGCTGGAAATTCAATACCGGAGACTTGGAAGAGCGCAAATTCTGGAATCAATATATCCGTGCATTTGAAACCATGCTGGCTGCAACCAGCACCTCCCATGCACCCTGGCATATCGTCCCAGCCAACCGCAAGTGGTACCGCAATCTGGTCATCGCCGATCGCATTATCGATGCGCTCAAATGCATGAAGCTCACCACGCCGCCTCCGGTTAGCGATATTGACTTCGATACGCTGAAGATTGAGTAATGCCCCGATAGCGAACAGCGCGCACAACAGGAGAACAGCGATGGAAATCGAACTGAAGCTGGCCATCAATCCCGATCATCACGATCGTTTCCGGCGCCATCCGCTACTGCGCCGCATCAGCCATCAACAACGCACGCTGCATAGCGTCTACTTCGATACCCCTGGATTTGACTTATTCCGCCGCCGTATCGCTTTACGCTTACGCCGTGTTGAAGAACGCTGGATACAAACGCTGAAAGCCGAGACACGCTCTGTTGGTGCTTTGACCAGCCGTCCGGAATGGGAAATGACGGTGGCGGACGGCAACCAGCCGGATTTCACCGCATTGCCGGTGGAAGCATTGGAGCTGCTCGCCGGGATTGAGCACCGCCGGGTCGTTCCGGTATTTATCACGGAATTTCAGCGAATTACTTGGCTCGTTGGGAATGATGACGCGCAAGCCGAGGTAGCGCTCGATACCGGAAAAATAATCGCCGGAGAATCCAACCGGACGATCAGCGAAGTCGAAATTGAGCTTAAGTCAGGCGCAGCGGAATTTCTGTTCGAAACAGCGCAGCGATTACTGCGTCATGTCCCGCTGCAGATTGAACCGCGCAGCAAGGCTGAACGCGGCTATCTCTTATGTGGCGCAATGACTTCGTCGCCCGTCAAATTCAACCGCCCCGCCTTTGAAAAGAATCCGCTTGCCGGTGCTGTCTGGCATGCCACCATGCAAGCCGCACTGGTTCATCTGACGGCGAATGTGCCCGGCTTTCTGGAACAAGCGCATCACGCTGAATACTTGCACCAGGTGCGCGTTGCCGTCCGGCGGTTGCTGACCGCGGTCGCGGTGGGGAAGCCATTCCGCAAAACCGTCAGCGGATTTAATCAACCGCTGCGTCAACTGATGATCACCTCGAATCCGGCGCGTGATTGGGATGTTTTTCAGCACGAAATTCTGCCCATGATTCTGACAACACTCGAAACGCCGGATGGCGATTCCGGAGTGGATGAGATCGTCCTGGACAGGCTGTATCATGCGGCTGCGCAAGCTCGTCAGCGGGCGCAGGCAGTGCTATCGAAACCGGCATTTACACAACTCATACTCGGGCTCGGCCACAACCTGTTATCGCTCCCCGCCGATGATCAGCAACGCCAGGCAAAATCCTGGGCGCAGGCGGTTCTCGACGCTCGCTGGCAGAGATTACTCGAGCGCGGGCAAAATTTTGCAAAATTGAGTGACGCCGGACGCCACGAAACCCGGATAGCGGCTAAAAAACTCCGTTATGCCATCGACATTTTTGCTCCGGTCTATCCTCCTAAGCATACCGATCGTTTCATCAGCACATTATCCGCGCTGCAAGATGAGCTGGGAACAACGAATGATCGCGTGATTGCCCGGCAGCTATTGCAGAAGCTGCCGAAGCGAACCGCATCGATCAGCTTTGCACTCGGACAAATGTCCGGGGTATTGCAATGCCAGGCCAAGCAGACGGCCCGGGTATCCCATGAGATTTGGGAAGAATTGCTGGCGTCTAAATTATTCTGGCGTTAAATACAACCTTTGCTCGATCCCTGAATGCATGGATTGAGCGGTGCCGGCGTTATCCATGCGCATGCACCAGCCATATCGCATAACCAACGGCCAAAACCCAAGCGGCTCCGGCAATCGTCGCATGGCGGCGGTATTTCTTCGCCAGCACCGCTTGAGAATAAACTGAAATAATAAACGGACGATCGGAGCGATCCGGTTTGGCTATGATGTTCTCATCCGGTTCCAACGCCAATTGATCGTGCCGTTTCTGCGCTTCCAATAAGGCTTCCTCGCGCGCAGCTTCCCATTCGTCTTGGTCGATTTTGCCGTCCTTGTTGGTATCAAAGCGTTCACGTAATTGTTGTTGATTCTGTTTCCAGCCATTGATCAAATGAATCATCACATCGCGAACGCTTCGCTGCGAAGCAGCGGACCAGGTTTTGTATTGCCCAAGCACATACACCGGTTGTCCCGGCAAAATCAACGATTCCGTGTATCGATATTGATTAGCCATTGCATGGATGATTGATTGACTTTCGAATATCTGCGTTCGAGTGGGCCATTCGGTGTTTCCATACCACACTAATTTCTCGTGGCCATTCACTTCCGCATCGTTCGGATCGACCAGGCAAACCGCTGTTCCGTCAGTTAATTTAAATCGCTGATCGCTAATCGTTTTGTACACCACATTCCAGCGCGTCTGTGTACGGCCTTTCTCAGTATACGTTTCCTGTTGCTCAATTTGGCTTTGATACCAAAGACAAGGGTGATTCGACAGCGGCGCATAGATCGGTTGAGCGTCTATCGATAAGCCTTTTCCGACGAGTTCGATGTAACCTTGATGCGCGGAACGCAGTTTTGCGGTGGGCGTGTCTTCGATGAGACGGAAGCGCTTCCAGTTACGCGCAAAGTAATACAAACTCAGCAATGCGGCCATCAGCAATATGCCCAGCGTGAAATGGTATTCTTCCGGGGAAAGTTCCAATGCCGCCATTATCGCGCGGAGATCGTGGATCAACCGAACAACTTGCTGATATTGACGTCTTGCTTCTCGCTATCCGCGAATACCAGCAAATCCCTCGGTTTAAATTTAAACCAACTGGCTACGATAACGTCCGGAAACTGTTCAATTCGCACATTATTGATTTTAACCGCTTCGTTATAGTATTCTCGCCGGTCGGCAATACTATTTTCCAGTCCGGTGATGCGCGCTTGAAGATGTTGAAATTTTTCACTGGCTTTTAATTCAGGATAATCTTCCACCACGGCAAATAAATTACCCAATCCTGCGCGCAGCATATTTTCCGCAGAACCCAGCGCGTTGATGTTACCGGTTTCCCGTGCCGCGGCAACTTGTGAACGGGCTGAAATGACCTGCTTCAGGGTCTCTTGCTCAAACCCCATGTATTGTTTGCAGGTCTCGACAAGCTTCGGCAATTCGTCATGGCGCTGCTTTAACAGAATATCGATATTCGACCAGGCTTGGGATACCGAATGCTTGATATCGACCAGATTGTTATACAACATGACACCGTAAACAATAGCAACGACGACTGCCGCGAGCGTGGTATAAATGAGCATATCCAATGTCTTGTCTCCTGTTAAATACTTCCGGCCAATATAACTTAACCAGCCGCTGATGGCAGAGTCAAAAAGATAGGGCTAGTGGCTTTATTTCTCAAATTTAAAGAGTCGGAAATCACCCGTATATTGACGGCTGATATCGTGTTTATCTATGCTACCTTGAAATTCATCAGACAATTTTTCAGGAGATACCATTCATGGACGTGTCAATACCACATTCAAAACTGATCTTTAAGATGCTATTAATTTTTTCTTTTGTTTGTTTCGCAAATGGCTTCGCTCTAGCGGAACAAAGCAAGTCCGTCATCATTATGGTTGGCGCTGAAGGCCCAAGCGGCTGCGAATTGCTCGGTAAAGTCATTGGCTCTTCAAAAGAAGGAGAAGTTCAAGCAAACAATGTTCCGTATACTGAACGCTTGATGAAAGCAAGGAACAGTTTAGTCGATGTGACCCAGAAACTGGGCGGGGATACCGTACATATCGTTCGATCGAATAACTCCGGGAAATATGAAGTTCCCGGCGGAGAAAAAGAAATTATCCATATCGGCAATGCCTATCGATGCCAATAATTCAAGAAAATGTTGATAAATCGTCTGCGCAAGCATTCTTTGTGTTAGATAATGGCGGCAAGCAACAAGATCAGATTGATTTATCATGATAATTTCAGTAAGTTAACAGCCTTATTTAAAATACTCGCATGATAAGAATAATTAATCGCCAGTGATGAACACCAATATCCCTATTGCCAGAGATCTATTCCACAATAATTTCACCCCGGCCGATTATTTTGATCTGACGAAAGCCGAGCAGGCAAGCATTCTTCAGTTCCAGCAGGAAATTCTGCAGCTGGTGGTATTAGGCGATGATTGCAAAGAAGTTTGCAAAACCGTTTGTTTGTTGTTGGAGCGATTGCTGGATAATGCGGTTGCGACTGTCATGCTATTGGACAAGGAAAAACAATGTATGAATGTATTCGCGGCGCCGAGCGTTCCCGAAGCGTGCATCCTGCAACTGAATGGCTTGCGCCCGGGACCTGAAGCCGGATCATGCGGCAACGCGGTTTTCCGTCAGGAGCCGGTATATATCGAAAGTACGCTCGATGATCCGCGCTGGCAAAGCATCCGTCAATTAGCCATTGATTTTAATATTCTCTCATGCTGGTCGATGCCGGTACGAAGCAAAGGCGGCGAATGCATCGGATCTTTCGCGCTTTCCAGTTTCGAAAAGCGGTTGCCGAGCCCGTTTCATCGCAGACTGCTGGAAATTGGCTCATTCATCATCGGCATCGCACTTGAACAACAAAAAATCAATGAACAGTTAAATCTCTCCAGCAAAGTTTTCGAGAATAGCCCCGAAGCGATCATGATTGCCGATGCCGATAAGATGATCATCTCCATTAACCGGGCATTGAGTAAAACTACCGGTTACTCTCCGGAGGAAGTAATCGGAAAACCGGTATCGATCGTAACCTCGATCCGTCACGGCACAAAATTTTTCCAGAAAATCTGGTTGAGCGTGAAGCAGTTTAACCATTGGCAAGGCGAAGTATGGGGCAGGAATAAACGCGGTCTCGAATATCCGGCGTGGTTCAGCATTACGCCAGTGCTGGGTAAGGATAACGCCATCAACTATTATCTGATCAATTTCTCCGATATTACCGACAAAAAGAAATCGTATGAAATTATTTGGCGGCAAGCCAATTACGATTCCTTAACCGGGCTGCCGAATCGCAATATGTTTCACGATCGTTTGGATCACGAAATAAAAAATGCGGCGCGCAGCGGTATAAAATTAGCCGTGCTATTCATTGATCTGGATCGTTTCAAAGAAGTCAACGATTCATTCGGCCACAGCATCGGCGATGCGTTATTGGCCGAAGCCGCCAAACGGCTTAATCGCTGTGTGCGCGAAACCGATACCGTCGCGCGTTTGGGCGGCGATGAATTCACCATCATCCTGAACGGAATTAGCGATCAACGTTGTGCGGAAATGATTATTCAGATGATTCTGGTCGAGTTGGCCAAGCCTTTTCATCTGAATTCCAAGCAAGCCTACGTATCGGCTAGTATCGGCGTCACGTTTTTTCCGGATGACGCCAACGATGCCGAGTCATTGATGAAGAATGCCGATCAGGCCATGTATGCCGCTAAAAATAGCGGACGCAATTGCTGGAGCTGTTTCACATCCAATATGCGCACCGCGACTGAAATCCGCTCGCGAACCGCCTACGAACTTCGCCATGCGCTGCGATCCGAGCAATTCTTCTTGACCTATCAACCGATCGTGGAACTTGCAACCAGCCGGGTCTATAAAGCCGAAGCGCTTATCCGCTGGCAGCACCCGGAACACGGCATCATTTACCCCACGGAATTCATTACCATTGCGGAAGAAATCAATCTGATCACAGATATTGGCGATTGGGTATTTAAACAAGCGGCTACCCAGGTCTCGCACTGGCAAACAAATTACAACAAGGATTTTCAGATCAGTATCAACAAATCGCCCAAACAATTCATCAGCAAAATGAGCGATTGGGTCAATCATCTGAATGAGCACAAAATCAATGGCAAGAGCATTATTGTTGAAATAACCGAAAATTTATTGCTCGATGTGCATGAATTGGTGGTGAAACAATTACTCAACTACCGGGATGCCGGGGTGCAAGTCGCGATTGATGATTTTGGAACCGGTTATTCATCGCTCTCGTATTTAAAGAAATTTGATATCGATTACCTCAAAATCGACCAATCGTTCATCGCAAATCTGGATAGTGAATCGCACGACCGCATTTTATGCGAGGCGGTTATCACCATGGCGCACCGGCTTGGCATGAAAGTCGTTGCCGAAGGCGTGGAAACCGAGTTGCAGAAACAACTGTTACTTGAAATGGGATGTGATTACGGTCAAGGTTATTTTTTCAGCAAACCTTTGACAGTCGATAAATTTGAAACTTTTTTGCAAAGTAAAAGCTGTCAATAAACTTCGCAATTACTCCCGGATTAAACAATGGCACTGAATGACATTATTTACCCGCTGTAATTTCACTTTCTTCGTTATCGTTTTGCTCAACGACTGTGTCTACCCATTGCCTTGAACTTGTGATTCTCCGTGGTCTCGCCACGGGGTTATTTATTAAAAACAAATTGATAGTTAAAGAATCCATTGCCGCCATAACGCGCGGCGCTAAAAAGAAAAAACATTCCAAGCTACTTTGACTATCATGGCAATTGCAATAATAATCGCCAAAATCGCAAAACCTTGCTGTAGCCGTTGACCGGCAAAACGCGCGGCAAACATTCTACCCAGCAGCATGCCGGCAACCGTTCCAACGCAAAACGGAATGGCAACCGGCCATTGCAGGGTATGGATCAATATCGCCGAAACAACTCCAACGGAAGAAATCAGGGCGATAATCGCCAGCGATGTCGCCATGATGGATGGCATGTCGAGATTTGTGGCTTTCCTGAGCGCGGGCACCACGACAAAGCCGCCCCCCACTCCCAGCAAACCTGATAAAAATCCTGCCGTCGTACCTGACAGGACCAATGCTCTAAAGCATGGAAAATTCCAAGCCAAACGCCCGTCAATATCGTTGATCCGGCAAGGCGGCTCGGCAGAGGTTTTGACATCATCGTCATTGTCGAGCCGGTTGTGGCGGAACATGTGAATCGCAACATAAATCAATACGCCGGCGAATAACAAAATCAACGGCGTATTGGGCACATGTTGCGCGGCCCATAGTCCTGCCGGGGCAGCCAGCGCGCCCGTTAATGCAATCAAGCTGGCAGCGCGGTAACGGACTTTTCTTTGCCGGAATGCGATCACTGCGCCAATTCCGGCCGATAAACTCACAGCCAGCAATCCGATGGGAGCGGCTTCCGCAACGGTTAAATGTAAACTGAACATGAGCAACGGCACTGCGATAATGGTACCGCCCGCCCCTGTCAATGCCAGCACGATGCCCGTCAATAAACCCGGTAGTATGCTGATTAAATAGGTTTCCATAAGGTTTCTCAGCTGACGCCGGCTGATCGGGTGAGCCATTCACGGCCTTTCAGCATGCTGTTCCAGTACAACCAGGGAAACAATTTGGTTTTGAGCAACCAGGCGAATCGCCTAGGCACTACCGGATTCAGTGGGAAAGTCGGCATTAATTTACCGCCAAAACCAAATTCGGCCAAGATCACCTTGCCATTCTCCACCGTCAGCGGGCAAGCGCCGTAACCATCATAAACGTCCGGCAATTCCCGCCCTTCTCGCGCAGCCAGAATATTTTCCGCGACGATGACGACCTGCTTTCTGGCCGCCGCTGCGGTTTTGGCATTGGGAGAGGAACACGCATCGCCTAAAGAAAAAATATTCGCATAGCGCACGTGCTGCAACGTTTTAGGATTCACTTCGCAAAACCCGGCGGCATCGGCCAGCGGGCTTTGCCGGATAAAATCCGGCGCTGCCTGAGGCGGCGTCACGTGCAACATATCAAACGGTTTTTCCACACGCGTCACATTTCCCTCGCTATCCTTAACGTCGAAAAAAGCAATTTTTGCGGCACCGTCGACTTTCACCAGTGTGGAATTGAATACCAGATGCGCATGATAGCGTTTCACATATTCCATCAGCGGCGGCACGAAATCGGCGACACCAAACAGCACCGCACCTGCCGTATTGAATTCGACCTCGATATTATCCAGCACCCGGTTACGCAACCAGTAATCGCATGATAAATACATGGCTTTTTGCGGCGCGCCGGCGCATTTGATCGGCATCGGGGGCTGCGTGAATAGGGCTTTGCCGTTTTTGAGATTTTTTGTCAGCGACCAGGTATAAGGCGCTAACTCGAATTGATAATTGGAAGTTACGCCATTTTTACCGAGCGTTTCCGTCAAACCTTCGATCTTCTCCCAAGCCAAACGTATGCCGGGGCAAACAATCAAATGCCGGTAACCGATGAAACGGCCATCGGCCAGTTTAACCAGATTGTTGTCGGGATCGAATGCCGCTGCCGCCGCGTGTATCCACTCCGCTTCCGGGGGAATGACATCCGCCATGTTCCGCACCGTTTCCTTGATATCGTAAGCACCGCCACCCACCAATGTCCATGCTGGTTGATAATAATGCTTATCGCTCGGCTCGACGATGGCGATGCGAAGCGTGGAATGGCGATGCAAAAGGCTGGCTGCGACACCGATCCCCGCCGCGCCGCCGCCGATGACGACAATGTCAAATGCATTACCCCAGTTGCAAGCGGCTGCCGCCGCAGCCGATTGATCGCTTGGCAAGTGGGGAATATGAATCGTTTCCAGCGCCTCACCGGTCCAACTGCAAGCCGCCGTGACCGATTCATCTTCGCCTTCGGCAGTTTGCGTTTGCTTGCTCAATTCGTACAATTTCCGCGAACGATTACCGGAGTTGCAATACGCAAGGACGGGACCCGGCAATTCCGCGACCAGCCGGTTGAATGCTTCACTCTTTTCCAGGGAAACCGGTCCCATGGCGACCGGCAGATAGACAAATTTAATGCCGAGCGATTGCGCCGCTTTTTCCAATTCCGCACTGGCGGGTTGTGTGATTCCATCCTCGTAGTCCGGTCGGTTGCAGATAACCGATTGATAACCGGCTGCAGCAATTTCCACCAAGTCCTCAACCGTGATTTGACCGGTCACCGACAATTTCTCATCCAGTTCTTTAGTGATAATATTCATTTTTTTCCTCCAGAATGCGTCGATTCAGATCGTATCAACTCCCGATATTTCCAATACGGTTGTTTGTACAAAAACTGATTCATTGGCTGATTGTTATACTAAAAATTAGTCACTCATCTTTATTACTTGAAGGTAATGCAAGAAACAACAACCAATATCCCGAACCCACAACCCGATAAGCGCAAGCTTAATGATCTTCCCGCGCCAAAATTGCGCGATCCATTCGAATCAATCTATTGACAAAATAATATTACATAATAAAATATATCATTGCAATAGAATATTTAACTTTAAAAAGGAAATCAGCATGCGATCCAATATCAAAGCATTTTTTGATCCAGCCACATGGACTGTCAGTTATGTTGTGTACGATGAACCCAATGGACATTGCGCCATTATCGATCCCGTTCTTGATTATGATCCAAAATCGGGCAGAACCAAAACCGCATCGGCGGATAAATTGATGGCATTCATTAATGAACAGCGTTTGACAGTAAGCTGGATACTCGAGACACACGCACATGCCGATCATCTTACCGCAGCACACTATTTAAAGGAAAAGCTGGGCGGAAAAACCGCCATTGGCGGCCATATTCCCGAGGTACAGAAGGTCTTCAAGAAGCTATTCAACCTGGAAACCGGATTTGCAACGGACGGCAGTCAATTCGACCATCTTTTCGCAGACGGCGAGCTGTTGAGTGTCGGTAAGCTGAGCGCCAAAGCCATTGCCGCTCCGGGGCACACACCCGCCGACATGGCGTACCAATTCGACGATGCGATCTTCGTGGGCGATACACTTTTCATGCCGGATGTCGGTACCGCGCGCGCCGATTTCCCAGGGGGCGATGCCCGCCAGCTTTACCGATCCATTCGTAAAATACTTGATTTTCCGGCAGAAACAAGATTATTCATGTGCCATGACTATCCTCCCAAAGATCGTCCGGCTCAATGGCAAAGCACGGTCGCCGAAGAACGATTGCATAATATTCATGTACATGATGGCGTCACCGAAGATGAATTTCTTGTAATGCGCACCGCGCGAGACGCGACACTGGAAGCGCCGGTACTGCTGTTGCCTTCGATTCAATTAAATGTCCGGGCGGGTCGAATGCCGCCGCCGGAAGATAACGGGATTGTTTATTTCAAAATACCGGTCAATGTAATCGGACGGTGAAACGATTTAAGATCCGCGCTAAGCCGGTATCAGATAGACCGGTCGCTAAAAACGGACAAAGATCACTAAAAATGTAACTTATAATCTTTAATAAAGATAAACTGGGTATACTAAAAATATAGTCAATCATTCATTGGAAACAGGAAATCGAGTTTTAATCATTCTTTCTCTTGCTGCTAATTCGATCAAGAAATTTCCCATGATGTTGACTAGGGTGTGCTAACAATTAATTCCTGGAGGTTTCTATGAAAGTATTCTTATTTTTAGCATTGATAGTCAGTTCCTACAGTTATGCCCAAAGCGGACATAATCATGAAGGTGAAACGCAGAAAAAAGGCGATCAGCATGGCGATATGCACGGCGGCGATCATCACGGCATGGGTGGAATGATGATGCATGGCGGGCACCATAAACTCGACAAAGCCACGCTGAAACATTTTTTCGAACCGCTGCCAGCGTCGATCATCGATGAGAAGAAGCATGCCGCTTTAATCGCGCTCGGCAAAAAGCTGTATCTCGATCCCCGGCTTTCAATCAATGACACGATTTCTTGCAATTCCTGTCATCAATTGACTAACTTCGGCGTCGATAGCCAACCCACCTCGCCCGGGCATGACGGCACGCGCGGCGGCAGAAATTCACCGACCACCTTCAACGCCGCGCTGCATATCGCTCAATTCTGGGATGGCCGCGCCAAGGATGTCGAAGAACAGGCGCTTGGTCCGATTCTGAATCCGATCGAAATGGGTATGCCGAGCGAAGAAGCCGTCGTCAATAAGCTGAAAAAAATCGACGAATACAAAACCCTGTTTGCCGAAGCTTTCAAGGGTGAAAAAGATCCGATTCAATACAAAAATATCGGTAAAGCCATCGGTGCTTTCGAACGCACATTATTGACGCCTTCACGTTTCGACGACTATCTTAAAGGCGATGAGAAAGCCTTGAATGACGCTGAAAAACGCGGTTTACAAAAATTCATTCACATGGGGTGCGCCAATTGTCATAACGGTGTAGCCATCGGCGGTAATTCGTACAAAAAAATCGGCTTGGTCGAACCGTATGAAACCAAAGATCTCGGCAGATACGAAGTGACCGGCTTGGAAACGGACAAGAAGGTATTTAAAGTGCCGAGTCTGCGAAACATCGCTAAAACCGGCCCTTATTTCCACGACGGCTCCGTCGCCACGCTGGAACAAGCCATTGAGGAAATGGCAGAACATCAACTGGGCCGCGAAGTCGGCCCCGGATTTGTCGAAGATGTCAAAGCTTTCTTGGGTTCTTTAACCAGCAAAGCAAGTAAGTAACACTTAAATACAAACACCCCCGCAAAATTAACTGCGGGAGTGTTTCTTTTTCGGCTTCTCAACTCGCTTCTTGCGCAAAAAAGGTGTAAGAAATCGTTACCGTATCGATTCCGGCAGGCAATTGCGGATCGACAAAGAACTTAACCGGCAATTGTTTCACTTCATTCGGTTTGAGTGTTTGCATGGTAAAGCAGAAACATTCGATTTTTTTCAGATACTGATCCAGATTGCGCGGACTGTAGCTGGGTATTGCCTTCCCGGTAATCTCATGATCCGATTCATTCTTGATCTCGTACATCACTTCGACCAGTTCACCCGGATGTGTTTTCACTTTCGTCTGTAGCGGTTTAAATTTCCACAGCATGCCGCGGACATTAGTATCCAACTCGATCGCGATTATCCGCGACATATCGATTTCAGACATATTTTCGGCAACTATCGGTATGCGCTGATTGCTGATTCCGGTTACTTCACAAAACTTTTCATACATCGGAACGAGCGCATAACCGAAACCGAACATGAAAACTGTAAAAAACAACAACTTTTTGCGGATTGTTCCGTTGGCTTGGTTTACGTTTCCGTCCACTATTTCATGATCGCTTGTATTCATCACATTATTCCTCTCAAAAAATAATCTACGATCCATTCAATATCGATGAGTTAATCTCATTTTCCCTATGCCTGGGAATTCTTTTATCGTTGGCAACATCTTTTTTCCCGATCCGCCATTTTGAAAAAGTTTAGTGGCTATCGAAAAACCAAGAATCCGTAAACACGCCCATTTGATAAACCGGTAAGATCAAAGTTTCTCTCAAAAACAATTAAATTTAATTAAAACATTAAATGTTATTAATAATTATATAAAATGATTATTAACCAACCATATCGGCATTCATTGCCTTGAGGATCTGCCGGTGAATCAACACTATCTCCATGCGATGTTTCACCCGCAGTCGGTCGCCGTAATCGGCGCCAGCAATCGTGATGAGTCGGTTGGCGGTGTCGTATTTCGGAACATGCGATGTAACGGTTTTCAAGGCAAGCTCTATGCGGTAAATCCCAATCATGCTGAGATTCAAGGATACCAAGCCTTTGCCAGCGTCGAGCAGATACCCGGACCGGTAGACTTGGCGGTTATCATCACGCGCGCCGCCCTCGTGCCCGGTATCATTGAAGAATGCGGCAAGCGCGGCGTGCGCTTTGCCTTGGTATTATCAGCCGGGTTCCGCGAAACAGGAACGCAAGGCGCGTTACTGGAACGCGCTGTGATCGATAACGCGCACCGATACGGAATTCGATTGATCGGCCCCAATTGCCTCGGTATTCTGTGCCCGGCGTCCGGTTTAAACGCCACATTCAGCAATGGCAGCGTTCCAGCAGGCAATCTTGCGCTTATCTCGCAATCGGGCGCGTTTTGCACGTCGATCATGGATTGGGCAAAACCTAACGGGGTCGGTTTCTCTTGCATTGTCTCAATGGGCGCGGCTGCCAGCATGGATTTTGGAGAAATGCTCGATTACCTTGCAACCGACCGGCTAACTGACAGTATTCTGTTGTATATCGAAGGCATCCAAAATGCCCGCCGTTTCATGAGCGCTTTGCGCGCGACAGCCAGAATCAAACCCATATTCATCGTCAAAGCAGGACGGCATGCAGCCGGTTCGGCCGCGGCATTCTCCCATACCGGCGCATTGGTCGGCGCAGATGACGTGTTTGAAGCAGCCTTGCAACGCGCAGGCGTCGTACGAGTAGAAACCATCGTGCAACTGTTTTCCGCAGCCAAAGCGCTTGCGGCGCATTTCCGCCCCGGCGGCAACCGCCTGGCAATAGTCACCAACGGCGGCGGACCCGGCGTTATGGCCGCAGATCGGGTCGCGGATCTGGGCGTAGCCATTGCGACACTTGCCGATGAAACGCTGCAGCAACTCGACACCCAGTTACCGGATACATGGTCTCGCGGCAATCCGTTGGACATCATCGGCGACGCGACAGCCGAACGCTACCGTCACGCGATTAGCGGCTGCATGCAAGATGCCGGTGTTGATGGCGTGCTGGTGATTCTGACCCCTCAGGCAATGACAAACCCGCTTGAAGTGGCGAACACGGTCGTTGAGACTGCCGCGCAATTTAACAAACCGTTAATCGCTTGCTGGATGGGTGAAGTGCAAGTCACCGAAAGCCGGCAAGTATTCGATCGAGCAAAAATCCCTAATTTCCGTACGCCGGAACCCGCAGTGGAAGTGTTCTCATTTATTTCCGCTTACTATCAGAATCAGCAGTTGCTTTTGCAAACACCGGGACCACTTGCGCATCACAGCGAACCAGACGAAGAAGGCGCACGCTTATTGATCGAAAGCGCATTGGCCGAGCATCGCAAAATCCTGAGTGAGGTTGAATCCAAAGCCATTCTGGCAGCTTTCCGGATATCGATCGCCAAAGCGCTGGTTGCCCATTCGCCCAATGAAGCCCTAGTTATTGCCGAAGAACTCGGCTTTCCGGTCGTTATGAAAATCCACTCCCCGGATATTACGCATAAATCCGACACTGGCGGGATTCGCCTTAACGTCGGCAATGCGCAAGCCGTGCGATCGGCTTACCAAGAAATCCTCCAATCCGTGCAAAAGCACAGCCCTAATGCGCGCATCGAAGGGATTGTGGTGGAACCGATGATCATAAAACCTAATGGCCGGGAATTGATGGTGGGCGTCACCACTGACGCGGTTTTTGGACCGGTAATCACGTTTGGCGCCGGCGGTGTGCTGGTGGATGTGCTCGGCGACCGGGCAGTCGCCTTGCCGCCGTTGAATCGTTTCTTGACGAAAGACATGATACAGCGCACGCACATCGCCAAATTGCTCGGACAGTTCCGTCACATGCCGGCAATCGACATAGCTGCGCTGGAAAATATCCTGCTGCGGGTATCGGAAATGGTATGTGAATTACCTTGGATTAAAGAAATGGATATCAATCCACTGATCGTCGATGAACATGGCGCATGCGCGGTTGATGCCCGTATCATCGTCGATTATCTGCCGCCTTCAGCCGACCGCTATGCGCATATGGCCATTCATCCCTACCCTACGCACCTGATTACACACTGGCAATTAGCGGATGGCACCGATTTGATAATCCGCCCGATACGGCCGGAGGATGCTGAAATTGAACAGGATTTCGTGCGCGGGTTATCGGCGGAATCCAAATACTTCCGTTTTATGGATACCCTGCAGGAGCTTTCGCAGACCATGCTGGTGCGCTTTACCCAAATCGACTACGATCGTGAAATGGCGCTGATTGCAGTGCTGCAACAGGATAACCGGGAAAAAGAACTCGGCGTGTGCCGTTATATCGCCAGCGCCGATGGTCAATCATGCGAGTTCGCATTAGTGGTTGCTGACGAGTGGCAGAATAAAGGGATCGGCAACAAGCTCATGAGCTGCTTGTTCGATGCCGCTCGTGCTAAAGGAATCCGTATTATGGAAGGCGAAGTGCTGGAAGCGAATCACGCCATGTTAGAACTGGTCCGCCGGTTAGGCTTTGCAAGAACCGTCAGCGCCGAGGATGTATCGATCATGCGCGTTGTCAAGCAACTTTGAAAAAATTAAACTACCGCACTTTGACTGGGGAAGCGCTGATTAATTAACTGCACGAGCGAATTGCTTCGTTGCGCGGTACTCACTCCCTCGCCTATCAAATTGATATGTCTCGGTGTTGCGTTCCGTGCGCCTCGCCCTTCATCACGTTCGTTGAATTAATCAGCGCTTCCCTAGCGGTTGTACATCAATACACGAGATTCTCTTTGATAGATTTTCAAAATTCCGGCTATACTGATTCAGAATAACTGTGCACTCAAGCAAATAAAGGACTGCAGCCATGAAAATACTGACAATATCGCTGGTTGGATTAATTTTTCTGAGCCTATCCGCGTGCTCCACTACAGGTCCGGTCATCTATCCCAATTCGCATTTTCTATCGGTCGGCAAACAAGTAGCAGAACAGGATATTGAAGCATGCAGAGAATTAGCGGAATCATCCGGCGCCAAGGAAGGTGCTGGACAACTGGGTAATGTTGCAACCGGCACCGCCATGGGGGCTGGTGTGGGTGCCGCCAGCGGTGCCGTAGGTGGCGCGATTTACGGAGCAGCGGGACAAGGTTCGTTGATCGGCGCAGCCAGTGGCGCCACGGCCGGATTCCTCCGCAGCTTATTATTTTCTTCAAGATCGTCAAAACCCAATTCCGCATACATCAACTTTGTATCGCGTTGCTTACAGGAAAAGGGATATGAAGTAACCGGCTGGCAGTAACGGAAACACTGAGAGTTCTTACACTTTAGTACTTAAAAACTTTCGAACCGTTCAACAGCAATCCGCTGGGTTGCGGACAAACAAATTCCCGTCCCAGAATCGTCTTGTATGCGAAGGTCGCCCGCCGTTGCCAAAACGGCAATGACGGACGGTCATCATAACCGGGTTCCGGTTCATGATCCGCTTCAGTGAATCCGCTCAAAACATTGCGGTAATAGTCCGCCCTTCGTTTAAATTTCACATGAATGCCATCTGCGCCAAACCAGCAGGCTTGCTGTTCAACCAACGTGAATCGATAACGCGCCGCCATCTCAACCAATCCGGCATGGATCGTCCGCACGCGAGCGATGGCCTCATTTCTGGATAACCGGCAGCATGGGTAAAAAAGATTGCGAAAGAAAGTGAAACGTTTCTCCGTCAGGTTCTCGATCGACGCCATCGGCAAGCCGGTCATGACAATCTGCGCGGAAAGGCGCTGCAATTGCTTAACGCACCATTCCAGCGCCAGCAAAATTCTCTCAGGCGGCAATTCGTACATAATATCGTTGCCGATATCGGTCAACAACGCATATACCGGTTGTTTTTGTTCATCTGAAGTATCCAGTTGCCGCCACAACCCGCAATCCGCTATACCCGGCAAGCCGCGCAACAACATTTCGCTGTAGCAACCGTACGCCCGGCCATGTCCGATTGCCGTGAAAATTTCACCGGGTTCACCCAATCGCCGCTGCAGAATTTGAATAACCAGACGCAACGACAGCGTCAGATTACTGGCGCCGAGCAGAATGATCCGGTTCCTCTGCATGGTCATGGTTATTAGCTCGCTAGAAATTATTGTTCAAATTGGAAAACGACGGCATAGGGCAAAGTCAGGACAAAGAGACTACGGAATCAGGCATGATAGGCTATTGTATTGAAAAGGATAAATCAGTAATTTACCACTCGTCGGCAAAATAAATGTTTGCACGGCAAGTTCAGAAAATTTTTCTGACCGGTTGCGATGTACTCATCCAATAACAAGTCTGAAATTAGTTATAAAAACAATAATTATTGTCAGTAATTTATCTAACAAACGGCAAATCACTCCTAGTAATGCCGTTTGTTTTTTCTCCGCTCCGTGAGCGATGCCGCCCGGCACAAACTTGCGGCACGGTTTCAGTTCTTCTAATTACAAATCATAGTGTAGACCTCATGCGGCAAAGTGGAATGATACACTTGCTGTCATGTTGTCGAAATCAATAACCGATCATCAAAATTCCGATTGCAATTCTCCGGAAAACCAGTCGATTATGTCCCGGCTGCCGTTCATCGGCTTGATGGTGTTATCACCCGCCGCTGCCGCGCACGATCAAACTGGGGGAATTTCCGCGATACTAAGCCCGGTCACCATCACTGCTACCCGCAGCGAGCGTACACCTGAGCAAATTCCGAACAGCATCACGCAAATCAAGCGCGACACGCAACATAGCTATCAGCCCGGCGCAACACTGGATGAGTTTGCGCGCGGCACGCCAGGGGTATTTTTTCAGAATCAATTCAATTTCACCCAGGATTTAAAGATCTCGGTTCGCGGCTTCGGCGCACGCTCACCGTTCGGCGTGCGCGGCATTCAAATGCGTGTCGACGGCATTCCGGCCACCTTGCCGGACGGCCAAACGCAACTGGACTCAATTGATCCGTCGTTGATCGAGCGCATGGACATTGTACGCGGCCCATCGGCGGCGCTCTACGGTAATGCCTCCGGCGGGTTGATCGACATCACCACGCGAGAAACGCCGAACGAGAAATTCGTCATCATGCCGCGCCAGGTATTCGGAGAGTACGGTTATACGAAATCCGAGCTATTCATGGGCGGACGGCAAGGCGGCTTCGGCTATAGTCTCTACGGTTCGCATCTGCAGCAACACGGCTGGCGCGATCATAGCGCGATGCAAAATACCTTTTCACAAGCCAAATTGAATTTTCAAACCAGTGCGAATTCCGATTTGATGCTGGTATTCCGCGAATTTTACTCACCGCTGTCGAAAGACCCGGGCGGACTGACTTATGCGGAAATGCAGGCGAATCCACGGCAAGCATCGCCCCGTAACGTGCAATACAACGCCGGCGAGGAAATCCGTCAGGAAGAAATGGGCGTCCGCTTCCGCCAGCGCCCTGCCGCCGGCAAGGAATTCACCGTCACCGCGCACATGCTGCACCGAGATTTTCAAAGCCGGCAACCGTTTTTCGACGGCGGGCAAGTGCAGTTCGACCGCTTGGTCGGCGGATTGATGGCGCAATTTGTCAACGATCATCAATTGTTCAACCGCCCCAACCGTTTTTTGATCGGCGCCGATTACGGCGTTCAGAATGACGATCGGCAGCGCTTCAATAACAATTTCGGCAAGCGCGATGCGTTAAATCTGAGTCAGATCGAACGCGTGCACAGCATCGGGCCGTTTATCCGCAATGAATGGAACATCGTGGACAAATTGGATCTGGTGATTGGCGGGCGCTGGGATTGGTTGCGTTATCAGGTCAAGGATCAATTCCGGAACGACGGCAATGAATCCGGTTCGCGCACGGTTTCGCAAGGCAGCGGCTCCGCCGGATTGGTGTATCACGTCTCGGACCGGCAGCAATTGTACGCACACACCGCAACCGTATTCGAAGCGCCAACCACCACCGAATTGCTCAATAATCCGGCAGGCCGGGGTGGATTCAATCCCAATCTGAATCCACAGACTTCGCTCAGCAACGAACTCGGCTTTCGCGGAAATACCGCCGGATTCCAATACGACACCGCGGTATTTTTCATTAAAACCTGGGATGAAATTACGCCCTTTGAACTGCCGTCCTCGCCGGGCCGGGCGTTTTTCCGCAACGCCGGCCAATCGCGCCGCATCGGCGTCGAAACGCGGCTGGCAACGCCGGAATGGAAAGGTTTGCGCGGCGAAGTCAGTTATACCTTCTCCGATTTTGAATTTGAAAAATATACCGTCAACAACGCCGACCTGAAAGGCAATACTTTTCCGGGCATTCCGCGGCACCGCTGGGAAGGATTGCTGCGCTATTCGCACCCGCTCGGTTTTTTCGGGCAACTGCACGTGCACCGCGTCGGCCAGTTTTATGTCAATGATGTCAATACCGCCACCAATCCGGCGTATATCCTCGGGCAACTGCTGGCGGGATGGGAATTGCGGCGCAACAACTTTGAAAGTTCGATCTTTTTCGGCGTCAACAACCTATTCGATGCCGACTACAACGCTAATACCCGCATCAATGCGGCACTTGGCCGCTACTACGAACCCGGCCCGCCGCTCAATCTGTTCGGCGGCATGCGGGTGCGGATTGTGGTGTTTTGATCGGCTTTATTAGTCAGCAGGATTAAATCAGATATTCAATCAAATAAATGCCGCCGATACTACTGAAAGGTACGAGCAAGTTCAGCACCATCGGATGATATGCGAGCGGCCGGTAGATACCTTCCTTGAAATCCCGGATTTCGCTGATAAACGATTGAAATTTGAACGCGTTGCCCTGGTCTTGATGCCAGGTGGCATTAACAGGTGCATCTGCTGAATTGTTTTCAAGTTTGTCAAGGATCTGATCTCTCGCATACACCGCGGCAACTCGGAGCCGGATCGCGCTGATCAGCGTCAGGAGCGCGAAAAACGCATAAACGACCAATACAAAGGGTGTGGTCGGCCAATTCTCGAAGTAATAATTGCGCGACATGACGATCAGAAACAAGCAAAAGAACGGGTAATAAATGAACTTGTTCGGCACGGAGGTATGATGGTTGATGAAATCCAGCAAGATGCGATAACGCACGACTTCCTCGGGTAAACCGTATTTATTCCGGTAGGTTTTCCTTACCGCTTCCGGCCAATCGATTTCAATTTTCGGGTTGGCCAGCAACCTGATGAAATGACTGCTTAAATGCACCCTCTCGGCGACATACAGAATTAACAGCACATAGGATAGAGTCGCAAGCCCAAACCACCATAAGTTGATCTCGTAATTGCTTTGCCCGCGGATATGGTGGAATGTAACATCATTGAGCGAAGTAAATAATGTAGCAATAACTAAAGCTGAAGTTACTAACAAAGCGATACTTACTCGTTTCCATGTAAATTCCCACTTCCCCCAGCATCGATATTCATCCCAAAGCGTGGAAAATTTAATGGGCTTTTTATCCTCAATTTTCTGATTATTTTTTATTTTTTGTTCATCTTCATTTCCTCGCTTATTTTTAATTTTCTCATTTAATAAATCATCTCTCCAACAATCAATCGATATCTTTTCTGCACCACTACAATTGAAAGTCTTATCTCTTTCATTTTCCAAATCACCCTGTTTCTCATCTGGTTGAAGATATTGTTTTCTTGTATCTCCAAAGCTGACCGATAATTTATTGTGAATACGGTAGAAGAAATATGCGGCAAGAAGTATCGCCATAACCTTCATCAACACGGAAGGCCACATGCTGGTGCCATTGGTAAACGATAATGGCTCAAGCTGGTTTTTAAACTCGAAATCAATCTCAAAAACAAAATAGGCAATCGCTGAACAAAACACCAAGACAAAAACAAAACAGATTAGAAGTTTCCGAAAATCTTTGGGTGTAAAAAAAGTAATAACAAGCACCGCCATTAGAATCATCATGGCGAAAGAACTCAACAATGTTTTTAATTCGTAGTTATCGTAATATTTTTCAAACCTTATCTTTTCATCAATAGTAATAAGCTGTGAGTCTTTTATAAATCTTTGAAAATCACCATCATAGGAATCCAAAAATCTATTAGGCTCATGGCTAATATTCACAGCACCCTCATTACCGATTTCAAACAATCGTGGCTTGTCTGTCCATTCTGTGCGATCAACTCTGAAAATATCAGAATTACACTCACTATTTTTTTGCTTCTCTTTGTCTTTACACAGTGCAAGCTGCGCAGCTAAGAATAAAGAAGTCTGATAATTCTCTCTGAAAGGCGGGGTTTTTTTCTGGAAGTCTTCGTTTAACTGCAGACCGAATGGCGACGCAACCAACAAATTACGTGTCCACTTAATTTCAGATGGATGCAAAAAACGCGCGTCGAGATCGGTGGTAAAAAACAACACGCCGGGAAACTGAAGGCGCAATGCCTGCAAGATCAGAAGCTTGTCGTAAGCATCGTGCCCGGTGATGCCGATGGCCTTGATACCGCCTTCGTGCGCATATTGCTTGTCAAGCCGTTTGATTTGCCCGGCTAGATTGAGTAGATAATCGAGTTGACTCGGGCCAACGGGACGTTCCATTTGTTCCCGGGCTTCCGCGGCATTTGTATTGTTTGCTTGTTGTTCGTGGTTCTTATTTTTGGATTCCTTGTGACCGGAAGGTGCATGTTCCGAAGTGATGCCATCCAAGCCGCGCAAGTAACTATACGTATGAATCCATGGAGTTTTATCTTTCTCTTTTACATCGAATTTTTTGATTGCATCTAAAAAAGTATCTGTCAATCGTTGGGAATAATAGGTATCCCTCTCGCCGATCAATACGATATGATGCGGTGAATCATATCCCCTATGCCTAAATTCATCTAAGCTCAGCCTTACTGAACAATTATCAGACAGAGTCGTTCCGGTTCCAACATGGTACGGCGTTACTCCCCGCAATGCCAATTCGCAGAGTAATAAATTGGCCAAGTTATCTTGTGTACCGATTGTCCGGATAATTTTTTGATCAAGCCAATTCTTATTGTTTCTCCCCGGATAGACTTTTTCGAAATCGACTGTGGCGGCGGCCACATAAAATGAAGTATCCTCAAGGTTATTATAATATTTTGATTTCTTATCCTTTTCATTAAGAGCGAATACCTCACGATACATCGTATCCAATGCACCAGAACCAAACGGACCGATGATATTAAAATTATATTTCCGATCAAATTTAGAGAGAACTTCACTCTTTAAGAAACCCAGCATTTTTAACGGTATCCGATTATCGGGATTAACAAATCCACCATTATCCAGCCAGAGCAACAAAATGGTTTCTTGTTTATTCTTAGAAAACCATTCGTACGGCATCACCGAACCCATGTGACAGAAATGCGTTTTTCTTTTTAATTCCTGATCATTACGATTTCCGCGTAATTCCTGGAGCGCCGTCTTGCAGGTTCTGTCGAAGTCAACATAATCGATATGTTCCGGGTCTTCGGGCGTATAACCAAGTTCTGTCAGTGCTGCCACCACAGCATAGCGAGTGCGTAACCGCCATTCCTTGTCTTCGGCGTAAGGACCGTTCGGCACCATGACTGCAAGAATCTGCAAATGCTTATTGGGATTCTCTGTCTCAAGCTTGATATGACATTGCAATTCTTCGATTGAGTTTGCAATCACCTGGGTATCGTCATAGGCGGAATCTCTTTTTGCAATTCTCTCATCATAACAAACCGGCTTGGGTTCCCGGTCATCATGTTCATACGCATGCTTATTTCTATCATCCTCCGGTTTTATAGACCCGGCCAATAAATAGTTTGAACTTTGAGTGATATTGCATGCCCATAGAAGAATGGAGAAAATAGATGCAAGAACCTTAAAGGATGAAGCGCTGCATGAACGGCGGCGGCAAGTGATTCGTCTTTACAAGCGAGGCAGCACTTCTGTGCAAATAGCGCAAATAACGGAACTGAGCGACACGGCTGTGAAGAAGATTATTCGACTTTATGAAACAGCTGGCGCAGCTGGACTAAAACCTGGTAGACGGGGACGAAGCGTGGGTGACAAGCGCAGCCTCAGCGAAGAGCAGGAGTTGAGATTGCAACGGCTTATTTGCGATAAGCGTCCTGAGCAACTGAAGATGGATTTTGCATTGTGGAATCGTGGCGCGGTGAGTCAGTTAATCCAGCAGGAATGTGGCCTATCCATGCCGATACGTACGGTGGGGCACTACCTTAAACGATGGGGGTTTACCCCGCAGAAGCCGATCCGGCGTGCTCACGAACAACGCCCGGAAGCGGTAAAGCAATGGCTCAATGAGCAATACCCGGAGATAGCCAGACGCGCTCGAACTGAAGGCGGTGAAATTCACTGGGGTGATGAAACAGCACTAGTCAACACGGATGTGCGAGGACGTGGTTTTGCACCCAAGGGAAAAACGCCGGTAGCCTATGCGCCTGGTACACGACAACGACTGTCAATGATTGCCACAGTGACAAACAAAGGTTGTGCACGGTGGCAGATTATCGATGGCAATTTCAATTCGGATCGGCTCATTGAGTTTTTTGAGCTTCTGATCAAAGATACGGAGAAAAAAGTGTTCTTGATCCTGGATAATTTGAGAGTACACCACAGCAAACCAGTAAAGGCTTGGCTGGAAGAAAATAAGGAAAAAATCGAATGCTTTTATTTGCCCAGCTACAGTCCGGAATTAAATCCAGAAGAGCGATTAAATTCAGATTTGAAACAGGCTATCGGTTCTAAAGTGCCGACGCGTACCAAGGAAAAATTGCGTAACGCTGCCAACGATCACATGACGATGCTGGAGAACAATCCAGAGCGTGTTGCTTCTTACTTCCAAGATCCATATGTAAAATATGCCGCTTAAAACTATTTAATGGCCGGATCAATAATAATATATTCTTTCCACTGTTCGGATCCTTCGATATCTTGAAAGTAATTTCTTCCGGCAGATTTCTGTCCTTGATATAGGATATCTCGGCAGGCAACATCGGATGACTTGTATTTTTCTGAGTCTGATGCAATTTGCGATGCTCTTCTACTGCCTGAAAAGGATCCTGCCAGAGCCGCGAACGAACATTTTCGTTGAATGCCCTGTCGGTATTTTCCATCGGCGGCCGGGTTGGCTGAAAAATGGTATTCTGGACGGCAAAAAGCCCTAATATCAGCGCGACAAAAGCTATTCCGGAAGTAATCTGGGAAGAATTGCCGTCGGTTTTGGATGGTTCACTCACGATTCGCAGTCTCAGTCATCATTGGTAATAAGCCCCCAGGCTGCTCATTCTGATAAATTGCGGGAATGCTGTCTATGATTTTTGTCACAGGCCGTCCGTAAAAGATGCGATTTAGCTAACTCCCCGGCAAGACACAGGAAAATGAACGGAACAAGGTTATCAAAGGACGCGCCCGCGCACTCACCGGATCATGCGCTATTTTTCCGGTATTGAGACCGTCTGTCAGGAATGGTACAGTTGAAAAGTTAACGTCCACCAACCGGTCATCATCATGCGGATTCAACTGAAAATTCTTTTTTTCGTTATCTTTGCCAGCTTTACCATTTCACCTCCGTTACACGCGCAACGCATCCAAACCGGATTCGATGTCCGTTTGGTCGCCGAGGGTTTGCAATTTCCGTGGGGTATGGCGTTCATGCCGGATGGCCATGTGCTGGTTACTGAAAAAATTGGCCGCTTGCGCGTGATTTCACCGGATGGGCGCGTGTCGGAACCTATCAAGGGTGTACCGGCGGTGTTCGCGCAGCAGCAAGGCGGATTGCTGGATGTCGCACTGGATCCGGATTTTTCAAAAAACCGGGTGATTTACCTGTCGTACGCCGAGCCGGAAGGGTTTAAAGCCGGTACCGCGGTGGCACGCGCGGAATTGAAGGACGGCAGTTTGGAAAATTTGAAAGTAATCTTCAGGCAACTGCCCAAAACCGAAAGCGGCGTGCATTTCGGTTCGCGCTTAGCGTTTGCGCCGGACGGCAATCTGTTCATCACCTTGGGCGACCGCGGCAATTACTTGGAAGAAGCGCAGCAAACCGACAATTATTTCGGCAAAATTATCCGCATCCGCCCGGATGGATCGATCCCCGCCGACAATCCGTTTGCCAACGATCCCAAAGCAAAACCCGAAATCTGGTCATACGGTCACCGCAGCGTGCAAGGCGCGGCGATTCATCCGAAAACCGGCGAGTTGTGGATTCACGAGCATGGCCCGAAAGGCGGTGACGAAATTAACATTCCCAAACCTGGGAAAAATTACGGCTGGCCGAAAGCCAGCTATGGTGTGCATTACGATTTAACACCGATCAAGGACGAACACGCCGAACAAGGTTTCGAGGAGCCGATTCATCATTGGACACCATCGATCGCGCCGTCCGGCATGGTTTTTTATACCGGCAATCTGTTCCCGGGCTGGCGCGGCAGTTTATTTGCCGGCGCGCTGGTTGGACGGCATGTCACAAGACTGACACATGACGGCAATACAATACGCAATGAAGAAAAATTACTGATGAATACCGTACGCTTCCGCGATGTTGAACAAGGCCCCGACGGCGCGTTGTACCTGCTGACCGATGAAGAAAACGGCAAACTGCTCAAACTGACCCCCAAGCAATCTCAATGACAATGCGAAACCCGGAATCCCCCGCTACAACCCTATCCGAGCAGTCATCGACATCCATGGAAACCCTCGATCTAAAAAATGCCGCGCTGTATATCAACCGTGAACTCAGTCTGCTGGAATTCAACCGCCGGGTGATCGAACAAGCCAAAGACGAGAGCTTACCGTTGCTCGAACGATTGCGTTTCTTATGCATCGCCAGCACCAATCTGGATGAGTTCTTTGAAATCCGCGTGGCCGGGTTGAAGCAGCAAGTCAAGTACGGTTCAACCCAAACCGGCGCCGACAACCTGTCGCCCTCGGAAGTCTTGGCGCGCGTCAGCGAAACCGCGCATCAATTTGTCGAAGAACAGTACAGCGTATGGAACAACCTGATCATTCCCGCATTGGCCAAGGACAATATCCGGCTGTTGCGCCGCTCGCAATGGAAGCTTCCAACCAGCCGCTGGATACACCGCTATTTTAAGGATGAGGTGCTACCGGTATTAAGCCCGATCGGTCTCGATCCGGCACATCCGTTCCCGCGTGTGCTGAACAAGAACCTCTATTTCATCATCTCGCTGGAAGGTAAAGACGCCTTCGGCAGGGATTCCGGCATGGCCATCGTGCAAGCGCCGCGCTCGTTGCCGCGGATTATTCATCTTCCCGCGAAGGTAGGCGGCGGCGGTCATGATTTTGTGATGCTGTCATCAATCATTCATGCGCATGTCGGCGATCTGTTTCCAGGCATGAATGTCACCGGCTGCTATCAGTTCAAAGTTACGCGCGACAGCGATTTGTTTATCGACGACGAAGAAATTGACGATTTGCTGCGCGCGCTCGAAGGCGAGCTGCCGTCACGCCGGTTCAGCGATGCGGTAAGGCTGGAAGTCGCCGACAATTGCCCGGCCAACCTGAGCCAATTCCTGCTGCAAAAATTCGATTTGCAATCCGGCGATCTCTATCAAGTCACGGGGCCGGTCAATTTGGGACGGTTGCTCGCCATCTGCGATCTGGTCGACCGCCCGGAATTAAAATTTCCCGGTTTCACACCGGACATACCCAGACGCTTGGTTAAAAACAACAACATCTTCGACGTCCTGCATAACGGCGATATCCTGCTGCATCACCCGTTCCAATCGTTTGCGCCGGTTATTGATTTTCTGCGCCAGGCAGCCGCCGATCCCAATGTGCTGTCGATTAAGCAAACGCTCTACCGCACCGGCGCCGATTCGGTGATCGTCGAAATCCTGAAGGGTGCGGCCCGTGCCGGCAAGGAAGTGACCGTCGTGGTAGAGTTACGCGCGCGCTTCGATGAAGAAGCCAATATCGAATTAGCGAGTGAATTGCAGCATGCCGGCGCACACGTGGTTTACGGGGTGGTCAACTATAAAACCCATGCCAAAATGATTCTGGTGGTCCGGCGCGAAGGCCGGCTGTTGCGCCGCTACGTGCATCTGGGTACCGGCAATTATCATGCGCGCACCGCCCGGATCTATACTGATTACGGTTTGTTAACCTGCGACAAGGCAATCGGCGAAGACGTCAATAAGTTGTTTCATCAATTGACCGGTTTAGGACGCGCCGGCAAGCTGAAGAAATTGCTGCAGTCGCCATTCACTTTGCACAAAGGCATCCTCACCTTTATCGAAAAAGAAATCAGCGCAGCCAATGCGGGGAAAAAAGGCTGGATCATCGCCAAAATGAACGCGCTGGTCGATCCGGAGATCATTGCCGCGTTGTATAAGGCATCGCAAGCCAATGTCAAAATCGACTTGATCATTCGCGGTGTTTGCTGTCTGCGTCCCGGCATTAAAGGCGTCTCCGAGAATATTACCGTGCGTTCCATCGTCGGCCGGTTTCTGGAACATACCCGGGTTTATTATTTTCACAACAGCGGCGAGGAATTGGTTTTTTGCTCCAGCGCCGATTGGATGACGCGCAATCTGCATTACCGCGTGGAAGTCTGTTTTCCTATCGAAGAAAAACGCACCAGCGACACGGTATTGGATTACGGCTTGTTGAACTATCTGTCGGACAACACGCAAGCGTGGATGCTGCAAAGCGACGGTTCGTACAAGCGGCTAAAACCCGGTACTTCAAAACCCCGCTCGGCGCAGCAGCTCTTGTTGGAGCATTATTGCGATGTCACGCCTTCGTAACAGATCAATGGATTGGAGCTACTGCTTCACTTCAAGTAAACCACATAATCGCTCGATGGAAACCGGATTGGGTTGATTCGCTTCGTTCAGCAGTTGCACCACCGCGTCAAACGGTATCGGGCGGCTGAAGTAATAACCTTGCTGCAAATGACAGTGATTATCCATTAATATCCGCACCTGCTTTTCCGATTCAACGCCTTCCGCGATAATCGCCAACCCAAGATTCCCTCCCAGACCGATGATGGCTTGTACAATGGTTAAGTCATTGAGATTCTGATCCAAAGCCCGGATAAACGACTTATCAATTTTCAGAATATCGATCGGCAATTCCCGCAGCAGCGTCAGTGAAGAATACCCGGTGCCAAAATCATCGAGCGCAATCAAAACACCCAGCGCCCGGATCCGCTCCAAAATCTCGGAAGCGCGCCCCAAATCGCAAACGACGGCGGTTTCGGTAACTTCGAGTATCAACGAAGCCGGCGGCAATTGCGTTTCCATTAATACCTGCGACAGGGTGTGCACGAAATTACCGTGCAACAATTGATGCGGGTGCACATTGACGGAAATATGAACGGCTCGCCCATCGGAAATTAACCGCCGGGCATCCCGGCACGCCGTGCGCAGCACCTTCTCTCCCAATTGCCCCATCAATCCGACGCTTTCCGCCAATGGAACAAACTCGCTGGGGGATAATTCGCCCCGGCTGCGATGCGGCCACCGCACCAGCGCTTCCAAGCGCACAATGCGCCGCTGGTACACATCGACGATCGGCTGATATAACACCAGCAATCCATCATGGCTTAACGCCAGCCGCAATTCCTTCTCCAGCTCCAACCGGTCACGCGTCCATGCCATCGACGACTCACTTGAATAAAATCCGAAATTGTCGCCACCCTCATTTTTTACGCGATGAATCGCGGTACTGGCACGCTCCAAAACTTCTTCGCAATTGGCGCCATTGTCCGGAAAAAAGCTGATACCGATACTCACCGTTACGAATATATCCTGATCGAGCAAATGGAATTGATGGCGGATCGCAGCGAGAATTTTCTGCGCTAACTGAAGCGCGCCTTCTTCTTTATCCAAAGAATTGAATAATAGAACAAATTCATCGCCTCCCCAGCGCGCCGCGATCGGATCCGGCCCTACGGTTTCGACAAGCCGTTGTGAAACCATTTTCAATAATTCATCGCCGGCGCGATGACCCAAGGCATCGTTAATTTTTTTAAAACCGTCGAGTGCCACAAAAAAAACGGCAATCGTTTGCGGGATTGAGGCCGCCGTCATTTCTTCGAATCGCGCCATTAGCAAAGCCCGGTTGGGCAATTGGGTCAAACTGTCGTAGCTTGCCTGATAAGCGACCTGCCGAGTCAACTCAACGGTATCGGTAATATCCGCCAATGCCACCACGTAGCCGATCAGGACATCCTGTTCATCGCGCAGCACATGCCGGGAAATACGCACCGCGCGTTTCTCGTTACCGGTGGTGTTGACATAACACTGCATCGTCGTCGCATCGGAGGCGGAAAGGAACAATTCAAAATCATCCGGTCCGGTTGAGCTGCCATCGCGCATTTGACTCAGCCTGATCAGCTTGGTCAATAAAACGCCTTGCACCATATTTAAAGGCAACCCAAGGATTCTCTCCGCTCCCTTGTTCATATAGACAATTTGATCTTGCGCATCGGTGGTGATAACGCCGTCTCCTACAGACTCCAACGCTGCGCTCGACTGGACTTTGGTTTGAAACAGCGAATACATGAACTCGTTGATCCGCTTCCAATTCAGCAATGGATAAATTGCAATGGTGCCAAGCATGGCTGCCGTTGGCGGAAACCAGATACGGCCATGATTCAATAACAGCCAAACCAGCAATAATCCGGATATCAGCGCAGCCGATAACCAAGGGATGGAAATACTGCGTAAATAAATACCGGCCACGAGCAAAATCATCAATACCCATGTGGCTGAAGCGATACATGCCATCACACTGGGAAGCGGCGTAACGGCACGATCATGCAGCAACATGTTTACCACATTAGCGTGCCATTCAATGCCGCTCATGGGTTGCCGGTTCACCGGAGAAACCGGCGTTGCAAATCTTGTTCCCATGCCGGCAGCTGTCATGCCGACCAATACAATTTTGTCTCGCAAACCGGCAAGCAGGCGATCATCCGACAATACCTGCGCATACGAAAATTGCCGGAAACTGCCGGACGGTCCGGCGTAAGGTATCAACACCTCCTGGGTCCGTACCCAAATTCCGGCGGCTGCGCTGCCGTAACCGGAAAAAGATTGAGAGTCATCGGTTACCGGTCCGGTCTTGGCATAATTTGCGACCGCAAACCCCAGCGCCGGCCAGACGGGTTGATCGATTCCTGCTTTCAGATAAATACGGCGGGCAATGCCGTCGCTATCCAATTCGATATCCGTATGACCTAGAATTGCATGCTGCCGGAAGATATTCAGCGGCTCAACCAGGAAAATTTGTTCAAAACCGTTCTCACCCGGCGCTACCGGTAAAATTACCGCGCCATGCTGCGCCATGGCCGATGCAAGCAGTTCATCCGCATAGCGATCATTTTCCTGAGGCTCCGCAAACAATAAATCAAGCGCAATCACGCGACTCCCGGCACGTTGGAGCCGTTGAATAAGCTCAGCGTGTACGCTTCTTGACCAAGGCCAGCGGCCTAACATTTGCAAACTGCTTTCATCAATCGCCACGATGGCAATACGATCGTCGGGCACGTCGTGCCGCACGACCGTGAGCCGGTCATAAAGAACCGCATCGATCCGTTCCAGCGTATCGAAATAAGACAATGCGCCGACGCCCGAAAGCAACAGAAATGCGCGCAGCAGAAACGTGCTGCGATAAATCCTGTGTAACCACTGGATCATAACAACAGATCAATGAGCGGCGCGAATGGCAATATCAGCCAATAGGGATTGGCATAGGGTATTTCAACGGCTTGCGGCGGCCCCCAAGGCCCTTCAAATCCATCCGCTTCGATGGTTTTGGTACGAAGATAGTAAGTACCGCCGTCGGGGCGTTGAACCGTCAGCCGTGTTGCCGGCGTTTGCTCGTCATGCAAAATTTGCTGGAATTCCTTGTCGCTCGCCAGTTGAAAATGAAAGCGCTGTCCCTCGCCGCCCGCGCGCCATCCGAATGTCATTTGCGACTTATCGAACTTGGTTTCTTCCATCGCTGGCCCGGGATAAGGCATCCGGAAAGGTATGGCATCGGTAAACGGGCCCATGCCCTCGGTCTCAGAAACCGATGCAATCCGCCAAAAATAATGGCCCGGCGTCAGCGGATCGGTCAAATGGAATTTGTTGTTTTTAACTTGCGTATCTTGCGCAATCAGATCCGTGAAACCGGCATCCTTGCTCACCATCACAATATAGTGCGAGGCTTCCGGCTGCACCGCCCATTGAAATTCCCGGGCCACCGGGTCCGCCACGCCATCCGGCAAAGGCGCTAGAATGAAAGGCGGTTCCGGGCGGGCGTTCAATGTGAAAGCAATCACTGCGTCATAGCCTTCAATGCCGTTCACATCAATGCCACGAACACGCAGCCAGTAATCACCGTCGGGAATATCGCCATCGCGGAACGGCAGTTTGCCGGTGGTAAATTCGGTCCTCAGGCTCTCAAAATTTTGATCGCTGGCAATCTGCGCGCGGTAAGCCACCGCGCCTTCCAACGGATTCAAGGTAATGACCAGCGGTAATTGTTCATACAACGATGGCGTGCTGCTTAGATCCGGCGGCGGCAGCAACTTGACCGGCGCACCCGGCGGCAATCCTTGCGCAGTGACAGTTCCATAACCGGCCGGAACACCGATTTCTTTGGCTTCAGCGCTCACTTGCACTAATCCGCTTAATACCTCGCTGCTGGTGCTTTCGTTCATACCGGTCATGCCGACACGAAAATCCGTACCACGCACCGAACTCACCGCTGAGGGCGTTTTAATCCGGAATCGCGTACCGGTCTCCGATTTCTCCGGCACGGCACTTTCCGTTCTTCCCTGCTGCAAATCTATCAAAGTATCCACCAGGCCGAAGTCACCGAAGATTTTCATCGCATTGATGCGGATCAGACTACCGTCCTGTAAGCGCAGAATCGAATGATCGGCAAATTCAACAGTGACAAAACCGTCGTTGTCACTGCGGATCTCATCACCGGCGAACAGCTGCATCCCCAGTTCGATGGGTATATTTTCACCGGAATCGGAGCGCTTCAACATCGCCGTCCCTTGCACATTGATCACGCGGGCGCTGACACCATCAGTTGTTTGTTTTGACCAGGCTACCGGTATCCTGATTTGGGTTCCCGGCGGAATCGCATAGGGATTAAGGATTTTGTTGAGCTGTTGCAACTGGCGAACATAGCGCATGCTGCTGAGATGCCGCTCGGTGACATTCCACAAGTTATCGCCGGGACGTACGGTATAAATCCATTCTTCGGCGGCCGCAGGTGCCGTCATTGCCAGCAAACCGGTAAACATCCATACCCAGCCAATCCAATTCATATTTGATTTGCAAAGTTTCATCAGCTTCTCCGGCTCGTAGCTCGTGTCAGATTATTCTGAATTTTAAGGGAAAAACTTAAAATTAGCTATGCAATGATTTTAACCGGCGTGCCGGCCTCGACGAGATCGAACATCTCCACCAAGTCGCTATTACGCATGCGAATACAGCCGATCGACCCCGGTTTACCCATTTCCACGCTGTCCGGCGTACCGTGGATATAAATATAGCGGCGCATGGTATCGACCGGGCCTAGGCGGTTAAATCCCGGTTCGCAGCCGGATAGCCAGAGAATGCGGGTAAGAATCCAGTCGCGTTTGGGAAATTGTTCCGCCAGTTGCGGCGAATAAATTTCACCGGTCGGGCGGCGCCGCACGAATACGGTATTGAGCGGCTGCCCGGCGCCGATCTTGGCGCGGATGATATGTTTACCGAGCGGCGTGCGGAAACTGCCGTTTTCCTGCCCGGTGCCGTTTCTGGCCGATGAAATGCGGTATCGCTTGATAATCCGCTCTTGCGCATCGAATAATTCCAGCTCCTGAACAGCAATATGAATATTAATGCGCATGATTGCACGGCCCGGTTGATTTGCGGCGTTGCGCAAAAAATTGTTTGAGTAACGACCCGGCTTCCGGCGCAAGCACGCCGGCAGTGACCTGTAAATGATGATTCAGGCGGTTTTCCATCGGCAAATCGATGACGCTGCCGCATGCGCCGGTCTTGGGATCGTTTGCGGCAAAAACCAGGCGTTGAATGCGCGCGTGAAACATCGCGCCGATGCACATCACGCACGGCTCCAAGGTGACATACAAGGTACAATCGAGCAAGCGGTAATTGCGTAAATGATTGCCGGCATCGCGCAACGCCATAATTTCAGCATGCGCTGTCGGATCGGTGGCGGAAATCGGGCGGTTGTGGCCGCGTCCGACGATGATGCCGCGTTGTACCACTACCGCGCCGACCGGCACTTCACCGCATGCCTGCGCCTGTTGCGCGAGCGCCAAGGCCGCCTGCATAAATTGTGTATCCGCTTCCGTCATCGGTTCTCTTAAATCCGGAATGATAAAGTTTTGGGTAAAGAAATGATTAATTATGATACATTGCAGCGCGTAAAGGCGGAAACCGCCGGTTCAAATTGTTTTTCCACATTGATTAAACCAGCCGATTATTGACACCATGTTTTCCGAAGCGCACACACATCTTCACACGGTCCGCGACTTGTTACGTTTTGCTGTCAGCCAGTTTAACAAAGCCGGATTGCATTCCGGCCACGGCTCCGCCACTGCCTACGATGAAGCCGCCTATCTTATTCTGAAAACGCTCTATTTGCCACTCGACCAGCTTGAACCGTTTCTCGATGCGCGTGTCACCGCAACCGAATGCAAACAGGTTCTCGCCATTCTCGAGCGCCGCGTTCATGAGCGCATCCCCGCTGCCTATCTGACGCATGAGGCCTGGCTCGGCGAATTCAGTTTTTATGTCGACGAGCGCGTCATCATCCCGCGTTCGTTCATTGCCGAACTGCTGCAAACGCAATTGTCACCGTGGATCGGCGACCCCGACCAGGTCACATCGGCGCTCGATCTCTGCACCGGCTCCGGTTGTCTTGCCATTTTGATGGCTCACGCCTTTGCAAATGCGCAGATCGACGCCGCCGACATTTCCGTGGATGCGCTCGCCGTCGCGCATAAAAACGTGGAGGATTATGGATTGCAAGATCGTATCAGCCTGATCGAATCCGATTTGTTTTCGGCGCTGCAAGGAAAACGTTATGATCTGATCATCAGCAACCCGCCGTACGTCAATGCCGAATCGATGGCGCAACTGCCGCAGGAATACCGTCATGAACCGGAAAACGCGCTGGCAAGCGGCGCAGACGGTCTCGATGCCACCCGGCAAATCCTGCAGCATGCCGCCCGGCACTTAACCGAAGACGGCATCCTTATCGTCGAAATCGGCCACAACCGCGATGCCCTGGAACTGGCATTTCCGCAATTACCGTTTACCTGGCTGGAAACCAGCAGCGGTGATGAATTTGTGTTTTTGTTGCAGCAGAGTCAATTATCACGCGGAAAATCATGATTCTTATTGATCTCCATCTCAAAAAATAACGACAAATCATAGCTATAAAAAATAGACCTTCTCGCTGATATTTCTGGCTCTTTTTTGTATTACCAGAATGAATTTGCTTAAGAGAAAAACGTGTACAAATCAAAAAATAACGCACCCCAAGAACTTCTGGTTTAGGAAGTCATTTACATGACGCGTGTATACCATACTGATCGGGAAGTTGGTCAAGAAACTTTGCAGGCATCGGGCCACGATCAATTACACTTTTGTTCCTGAAACACCAATAGACTTCCTGACTCGGAATCCATCGACGCACAAGTTCACCATTAACCTTGTACACCCTCCAACTTGTAATCGATCCGTCACTATTTTTCCAGCCGACTATACTACCGCTCATCGGCGCATGCACTCGCTTTGCAAGCTCCTTTTCGACATCGACTGTTCCGTTTGATTTGTACTTGCAATCCCCGCTTACGTCTCTAGGTTTTGCTGTTGCTGCAACCGATGTTTTTGTACCTGTTACCATACCAACGTGCAAATGTACTCCTTCAAAGGCGTAGACAGGCTTCCCTAGCACTTCGCCCTTCAATACATAATCACCTTCTTTCCAATCTTGATTATAGACCCGGCCAATAAATAGTTTGAACTTTGAGTGATATTGCATGCCCATAGAAGAATGGAGAAAATAGATGCAAGAACCTTAAAGGATGAAGCGCTGCATGAACGGCGGCGGCAAGTGATTCGTCTTTACAAGCGAGGCAGCACTTCTGTGCAAATAGCGCAAATAACGGAACTGAGCGACACGGCTGTGAAGAAGATTATTCGACTTTATGAAACAGCTGGCGCAGCTGGACTAAAACCTGGTAGACGGGGACGAAGCGTGGGTGACAAGCGCAGCCTCAGCGAAGAGCAGGAGTTGAGATTGCAACGGCTTATTTGCGATAAGCGTCCTGAGCAACTGAAGATGGATTTTGCATTGTGGAATCGTGGCGCGGTGAGTCAGTTAATCCAGCAGGAATGTGGCCTATCCATGCCGATACGTACGGTGGGGCACTACCTTAAACGATGGGGGTTTACCCCGCAGAAGCCGATCCGGCGTGCTTACGAACAACGCCCGGAAGCGGTAAAGCAATGGCTCAATGAGCAATACCCGGAGATAGCCAGACGCGCTCGAACTGAAGGCGGTGAAATTCACTGGGGTGATGAAACAGCACTAGTCAACACGGATGTGCGAGGACGTGGTTTTGCACCCAAGGGAAAAACGCCGGTAGCCTATGCGCCTGGTACACGACAACGACTGTCAATGATTGCCACAGTGACAAACAAAGGTTGTGCACGGTGGCAGATTATCGATGGCAATTTCAATTCGGATCGGCTCATTGAGTTTTTTGAGCTTCTGATCAAAGATACGGAGAAAAAAGTGTTCTTGATCCTGGATAATTTGAGAGTACACCACAGCAAACCAGTAAAGGCTTGGCTGGAAGAAAATAAGGAAAAAATCGAATGCTTTTATTTGCCCAGCTACAGTCCGGAATTAAATCCAGAAGAGCGATTAAATTCAGATTTGAAACAGGCTATCGGTTCTAAAGTGCCGACGCGTACCAAGGAAAAATTGCGTAACGCTGCCAACGATCACATGACGATGCTGGAGAACAATCCAGAGCGTGTTGCTTCTTACTTCCAAGATCCATATGTAAAATATGCCGCTTAAAACTATTTAATGGCCGGATCAATAGTACGCGGGTTAGTAGCCAGTTGTAAATGTGCATGTGCGATAGTCAGTGACTTGCCGTTTCTGTCAAAATACTCAATCAAAAATACTTCGTGTGATGCTGAACCCCACAATTCCCCTACTTTTATTATCCTACCGTCACCGATGGCTTGCGCTTCATCCTCTGTGGTTGCAGCAAAATCAGTTCCAGTATGCTTCGACCGTCCTGATTCGAGGTAATACTCATAATTACCACCATTCTTAATGGCATTCGGACACCCAAGTGACAGCGCTCCATAGTTCGCTGTTACCTGCAAGCTAGTTTTTTTCAAGGGCCGTTCCCAACTTGCCGGCCACGCAGCCGCTCTTGTTATTGCAGTTGCTGCGATTGCTTCCATACTCATTAAACACATCATGGCGATAACACCAAATATTTGCGCTATACCTCCTGTTGGATTAGCAAGCAAGTAGTGTTTCGCACTTGAAAACATGTTGACTTTATTCTCAATATTATTGATTTTTTTCATGATTTCCTCCTCAAATGAAGCATTCTACAAGAAGATATCGGAAATAAATAGACAGTTCGCCAGCAAAGATACAAAGTATTAGAACAATTCAGCTGATACAAATACCCTATTGACTAGTCACGATTTCTTTTATGCAGTTCTATCAAACTTCAAATTCATTCATATTCCATTTTGATGATCCGGTAAATTCAGGAAAAACAACATCATTTTTGTTAAACCGCCAACTCGCGCCAACAAATGTACTTCCTCAAGTTATCAATCAAGGTTAGCTTTGTCCTTCTTTAAATCATAAGCAATTGACTAGCAATGTGAATTAATTTGTGTTTTTGCTGCAGCGGAAGCAGTTAATACCATAGCCAACAACCCTTTAAATCATTTTGCATGTGATTACAAAAATTTCGATGTTAAAATCGATCAAAATGTTAACAGTCCCGTCATTCACAGCAATGCAACTTTGCCGGATAAGGAGAGAAACATGGTCCCGTATAACCGTATAGCCCCAGTAAATTCCAATATACCGGTCAAAATTTTGGCAATTTTCTGGATTGCGGGGATGCTAGCAAGTTGTGGCACAACCAATCCGACCCCGGACAATAATGTACCTTTCCCCAACGCATGCACTTCCGATCCGCAAGGCATCAATTCCGGTCTCAGCCTGAGCCAATCCATGCCGGATAGAGCACCCGAACTGCTCACAATCGGCGGACAGCAATTTTGCGCGGGATATCAGTTAAAAGCTCAGCGTTTATCCGGCACCGCAGGCATCACGATTTTCCCTGGAGGAGAAGAAAACGCGATCGCTGCCTGTGTACCTCGCGATTCGCGCTACAACGCCGATGCTCATGCAGTCGCATTGCAGCCGCTGCCCTCCGCGCAATGCGTTACGGCCGGTCGCATCGAGTTTCCGGTAGAGTTGCGATTTTCGTTGAATTACAAAGCCGTCTGGGCAACCAATCTGAACGAACCCGGCTTATGCATCCTCCGCTCCCGGGTGGATTACGGTCAGTTCGATGTCACCAATTTCGATCGTGTCGATGCAGTATTGCAAAATAGAGTCCGTGAAGACATCCACCGCCAGATCGACTTGAGCGCGGCCAATGAGCTGAATTTACGCACAATTCTTTCCGGCGCAACCGGACGGCAGCTCAGTCAAGGGTCTAATCCGCGTTGTGCCGATTGGCAAGAACTGTAACTCGGTGACAACGCACTTTTATCAAATCACTCCCCAGTGAACAACACCACGCGCATCAATAATTCTCCATCAAGACAACCGAAGCCTAGACTTAAACGCCGGCGTAATGCGGTGATAGGCAGCGATCGCATCTTACCGAGAACCCGCAGGCGTCCCTCAAAAAACCTGTTCGATGGGTTCCGGCGAAAACTGCTGTTCACCAGCATTGAAATCACCGCGTTGTTCATTGCCGCGGCATGCGCGACTATCGTGCTGCTTGGTCATGCTGCCAACCGGTTTTCAGGCGCCGGTTTTTTTGCCAATATGTTGCCATTTACCGCAGGCATTCTGATATTGATACTGATAACCAGCATCTTCCTGATCGGGTGGTGGAAGTTGCGGCAATGGCTGCGGTTGCATTCGGAATATTGGATTCTCGCTTTATCGGTAGCGCTCGCATTGCAAACCATGTGGTTTGTCACGCACGACCAATTCACCATGGCATACGGCCATTTCCGCACACTGGTCGGCGGCAAGGAAGAAGCCGGGCGCGTAACGATTGCGCACCAAGTCTACGCCGCATACCGGCGGCAAGATCCAGCGCAGTTGCAGAAAATGCTCGACCGTTCCCGGGATTATCGTGAAGCGATCGAAGATGCATCGCGGATATTCAGAATCGATGTTCACTTACTGCACGGTCTCGCAGCGACCGAATCATCATTCATTCCGCGCACCAGCAGCGACGGCGGACGTGGTTTGTTTCAAATCACACGCGTGCCGGAAGCAGCGATCAACCAGGCGCGCCGATACCTGGGTGTGGAAAAAATTGCATTGGATAATCACAAGCACAATGCCTTCGTTGCTGCCGCGACGTTCAAACACTATTTGGCGGAAATGAACGGCGATCTGTTTCTGGGACTGCTGGCGTATAACATCGGCCCGGCAAACGGCGGCCTGCGCTTCATCATGCAACAATACGGCGCAACCGACTTCACCACGATACAGCCGTATCTGCAAACATTGCCGCGCGATTATCCGATCCGGGTGTTGAGTTATTCGCTGGCATTCCGGCTATGGCACCAAGAAGGCAAGCTGCTGGCGTATGAAGAAGGCAGTAATGCCATCCGCATCCAGCGCATCGGCATACCGGGATTGCATGGCGGTTTGTGATGACGGTGTTGAGGCGCTTTTAGATACGCGAGCATTGATTCGCTTAACGGCTTTGCGTGTATAGTACGCATCCGGTTTCCATTTTATGAAAGGAGTCACAACGATGTCTAATACCGTGATTGACTGCGAACTGCACGATTTTGTCGAAGTCGCGTGCATGTACCGCTATCAATTGAAGCTCATTTTAAAGGACGGTCAAGTAATCGAAGGCAAAGCCGTCGATATCGCCAGCACGCCCGACAAGCGCGAATGCCTGATCGTCGAAAACGATACGCAGCAGCAAGTCGATTTGATGTCGCTCGCCAAGATGGAAGTTTTAACGCCTAACGCCAAGTTCAGCGAAGTCGTGTTCGATTAATTGTCCGCATATTTGCCGATGCCGTCCCTTGCAGAGCATTTGATCCGCTGGCACCCGCTGAACGGCCGCCACGATCTGCCGTGGCAACAGCGCCGCGATCCGTATGCAATCTGGATTTCGGAAATTATGCTGCAACAAACCCAGGTCAGCACGGTTATTCCTTACTATCAGCGTTTCATGCAGACATTCCCGGCCGTTGATAGCTTGGCAAACGCGCCACTCGATGCAGTGCTCGCTTTATGGAGCGGCTTGGGTTATTACTCACGTGCGCGTAATTTACATTTAGCCGCTCAACGCATTATGCAAGAACACCAAGGACAATTTCCCGAATCACGCGAGCGCATCCAGCAACTTCCCGGTATCGGCCGCTCGACTGCCGCTGCGATTGCGGTTTTTGCGTTTGGTCAGCGTGAAGCGATACTCGACGGCAACGTGAAACGGATTCTCGCGCGCTTTTTTGGCATCGCCGGTTATCCCGGCCAGCCGAAAATTCAGAAACTGTTATGGCAACAAGCCGAAGCGGCGTTACCTGCGGATCATCGTGGCGGCCTTATCGAAATTTATACGCAAGCTTTGATGGATTTGGGTTCCACCGTTTGCACCCGCAGCAAGCCACAATGCGATCTGTGTCCGTTGCAACCGCAATGCATCGCTTGGCAGCAACAACGTGTCGCGCAACTACCTGCTGCAAAACCACGCAAACCATTACCACGAAAAGAAACCGTATTACTGCTGCTACAACATCAACAGCGGTTATTGCTTGAAAAAAGGCCATCATCCGGTATCTGGGGTGGTTTATGGTGTCCGCCGGAAATGACAATTGGCGCGGACGCTGTGGATTACTGCCGCCAGCAATGGGGGATCGCGGTTCAATCACCGGTTGAAATGCCGGCTTTGGACCACCAGTTCACTCATTTTAAATTGCGCATATACCCGCAATGCTTGGATGTAGCAGCGGATAGCCGGGTGGCATCCCCGGATTACATCTGGTTGAAACCAGCGGAAGCGCTGGAACTTGGGATACCGGCGCCGATACGATCGATATTGATGCAAAACTTTTCGGCCGGTAAGCTACCCTTAGGGAAATGCTGAATAATTCGAGGAACAAGATGAAATGCAAGGCGGATGGAGCGCAGAAAATGAGGCAAATCATCGTGATAGGCGAATTTCCGAGCACCACCCAATGCGGCAGACCGCTTGTGTAGCCAATTATTCAGCATTTCCTTAGAGAAGCGCTGATTAATTCAACGAACGTGATGAAGGGCGAGGCGCACGGAACGCAACAACCGAGACATATCAATCCGATAGGCGAGGGAGTGAGTACCGCGCAACGAAGCAATTCGCTCGTGCAGTCAATTAATCAGCGCTTCCTTAGCTTTTTGCAGCGATCAACATGGATAATTTGAAAGAATGGAAGAAACAGCAGCGTCAACAATTGATTGCTGCGCGCGAATCGGTTGCGGAGGATTTGCATCGGCAATGGAGCGGCGCGATTTCGGCCTTTCTCAAACAGGGACTGGCGCAACCGCAACACATGACGATCGGAATTTATTGGCCGTTTCGCGGTGAATACGACCCGCGTCCGCTGGCCGCCCATTTTCTGCAGCAGGGCGCAACACTGGCGCTACCGGAAGTTATCGAAAAAAATAAACCGCTGTGCTTTCGCGAGTGGCTGCCGGATATGCCTATGAAAGCCGGCGCTTATGGTATCCCGGTGCCGGACAGCAGCCCGATTGTCAGGCTTGATGCGGTTATTATTCCGATGGTCGGTTTTGATCCGCAAGGCTACCGCCTTGGCTACGGCAGCGGTTACTATGATCGCACCCTGGCAACCTACGAACGCCAGCCTTTAACCATCGGTGTCGCTTTTGAACTGCAGCGGCTACCCAACATTCACCCGCAAGCACATGATATCTCGATGCATTTTGTGATCACTGAGGCCGGCATTTTTCAAACACGGGAGCATCACTTATTCCCCGCTTTAACGCTGCAAAACTCCGGATCAGGCTCGCACCAGCAGTAGTCTCAGTTTTCCTCGCCCCAGCGCGGCATCAAGTCATGGTTGACATGCAAATGATCAAGCACGCGCGCAACCACGAAATCCACTAAATCCTGCACGGTTTGCGGGTGATGATAAAAACCCGGATTGGCCGGCAGGATGACCGCGCCGCTTCGCGCCAGCTTCAGCATATTTTCCAAATGGATTGGAGAAAATGGTGTTTCCCGCGGCACGATAATGAGCGGACGGTTCTCTTTCAGCATCACATCGGCGGACCGTTCGATCAGATTCTGACTCAAACCGGCGGCAACCGCCGCCAAAGTACCCATGGTACAGGGACAAATCACCATAGCATCGGCGGGATTGGAGCCGGAAGCCACCGGCGCGAACCATTCCTCGCGCCCGAATACCCGCAATTGTTCGTTTGTAACGCCATAACGGCTTCGCAGAAAAGCTTCAGTTTCCTTGGCGCTGGATGGCAACGCCAGTTCCATTTCCTGTTGCGCGACGATTTGCGCGACTTTGGAATATAACAAATAGACTTGCTTGCCTTGCTGCAACAACACTTCAAGCAAGCGAATTCCATACGGCATTCCCGATGCGCCGGTAAACGCCAGGGTAATCGTTGCAGGATAATCAATGTTCGTTCGCATTATTTTGGGATATCCGGCAGGAAAAGGAAATAAGCGAAACCGGATGCGTGTCAGTATTGATACTTATCAGCGGATCCGTCAATCATCGCACGCTCATGGCGCTCAATGAATTCTTTGGTGCCATCGATACCGCGCAACTGTAATACATAATTTCTCACTGCCGCTTCCACCAGTACCGCCAGATTGCGGCCCGGCGCCACCGGAATAATCACTTTGCGGATATCGACATTGATAATATTCTCAGTCAGATCGCTGATCGGCAATCTTTCCAGCACGCCCGTGCCGGTCATCGCAATATTCTGCAAATGCACGATCAGCTTCATGTTCTTGCGCCGACGCACTGCGGTTTCACCAAAAATGGTGCGGATATTCAACATGCCAAGGCCGCGCACTTCCAGATAATCCCTTAACATCGGCGGACAACGGCCTTCCAGTGTTTCCGGAGCAATCCGGCGCAATTCCACGACATCGTCCGCAACCAGTCCATGCCCGCGGCTGATTAATTCCAGCGCAAGCTCGCTTTTACCGACACCGCTCTCGCCGGTAATCATCACGCCCATCCCCAGCACATCCAGCAATACACCGTGCAAACTGCACGAAGGCGCCAAGATGCCGCTCAGATAAGTCCGTATCAGCCAAATTACTTCCAGCCCGGGATACGGCGAATGCAACAAAGGAATATTATGCGCATTGGCCATATCGAGAATCGCTTTAGGAACCTCCGCATCATCCGCAACAATGATGCAAGCCAGATTACTTTGTATTAGCTGATTGATTTTCTTCTCTAAGGAAGCAGCTTCCTGTTTGTTCAGATAGTGAATCTCATCGCTGCTGATGACCTGTATGCGATCCGGATGGATAAAATTCAAATGCCCGATCATGCCTTGGCCCGAATGGGAAATTTCGTCTTCACTCAGCTCAATCGAGCTACCGCTTTGACCGGCAATCCAACTCAGCTTGAGTTTTTCTTTTTTATCTTCAAAAAGTTGTGCAATGCTAATTCGGGACACTGGAAGACTCCCAATCAACTATCAGCTTGTGAATCGTGGCCGCATCCTTGCACTGCAGGATGTGTTCACGAAACTGTCTATCGCTGAACATCTGCGCCAGTTCGCTTAGAATTTGCAAATGCTTGTCAGTGGCTTTTTCCGGAACTAATAAAATGCAGGCAATATTCACCGGTTGTCCATCCGGCGCATCGAATGGAATGCCCTCCTTCATTGTCACCAGCGCAGCGACCGCCTCGCGCAAACCTTTAATCCGGCCATGCGGAATCGCGACTCCCTGCCCCAACCCTGTCGAACCCAATTTCTCGCGTGCAAACAAGCTATCAAAAACCTGGCTCCGCGCAATATGATTGGTATTCTCAAATAACAACCCGGCTTGCTCGAAAACACGTTTCTTGCTGGTCACATCGAGATCGACAATGACATTGGAGAGTGGTAACAATTGCGAAATCTGATTCATGGAAAATTGAATTTATAAACGGAGATTAAATTTGCAGTTTCTTGAACACGGCGCGTGTGAATAAAAATGTAACAGCTATCGGGTATTCATATGAAAGCCGAACTGCTTTATATTTTTAATCATTCCAGCTCTTGATCTTTTAACGCGCCGTGATTGCGCCGCTCCAGGTTTTTTTCCTTGTGCTTGAGTATCTGCCGATCGAGCTTATCAACCAAGCTGTCAATAGATGCATACATGTCTTCACTGTCGGTCTCGACGAAAATATCTTTGCCGCGTATATGAACATTGGCCTCGGCCTTTTGCTTGAGTTTCTCCACCGACAGGATGACGCTGACATCAATAACATGATCAAAATGCCGTGTAATCTTCCCGATTTTTGAAGTGACATAATCGCGCATTGCATCAGTAATTTCTACATGGTTACCGGTAAGTTTTAAGTTCATTATTATTCCCTTATTCTGTTAAATGGATTTACGAAGATTGGCTGCAGGAATCTGTAACGATTCCCGGTATTTTGCAATAGTGCGACGGGCGACAACGATTCCTTGTTGTTCCAGTATGTTTGAGATTTTATTATCGCTGAGCGGTTTCCTTGGATTTTCTTCCTGTACCAGCTGCTTGATTAATGCACGGATAGCCGTCGCAGAACAAGCGCCGCCGGAATCGGTGGCAACATGACTACCAAAAAAATATTTCAGTTCAAAAATGCCACGCGGAGTATACATAAATTTTTGCGTGGTGACCCGGGATACCGTCGATTCGTGAAGATTCAACACCTCCGCGATTTCCCGTAACACCAGCGGCCGCATGGCAACATCTCCATGCTCAAAAAATTGCTGTTGACGCTCCACAATGACACTGGCTACTTTGTGAATGGTACTTGAGCGTTGCTGAATGTTCTTAATCAACCACTTAGCTTCATTCAATTGGTTTATCAAACCACGTTCGGAATGATGCTCCTGCTTTAATATATTAGCATAGAGATGATTGATATTGAGACGCGGAATTGCAGCCTGATTCAGGCTCGCCACCCAGGTTCCGTCTTTCTTGGCAACCGTGATATCCGGAACGATATAGCGTTCACTATGTAAATTAAACTGCGCACCCGGTTTTGGATTCAAGTTCGTGATCAGCTTCTGAATGGCACGCAAGCTTTGATCTTCACACCCCAATAATTTCTTGATTTGCATGAAATCATGGGATGCCAGAATTTCCAGATATTCCCGCACAACTCGAATGGCTTGTTCCCGGTAACAGACTTCGCCGGGCAGCGCTTTTAACTGCAATACCAGACACTCTTTCAAATTCCTCGCGCCTACGCCGGCCGGATCAAAATGTTGCAAGCAGTCGAGCGCCTCTTCCAAGTCATTTTGCGCAATCCCCAATTCTTCGGGCAGCATTTCCTGCAATTCGCTTAGATCCTGCAACAGATAACCATCTTCATCCAGGCTATCGATTAACAAGCGTACTAGATTTTTCCGGGATTCTGAAATATGACTTAAAGCGGTTTGAAAATATAAATGTTCCCGCAAACTTGATGGTTCCGCCAGTAACTGTGATGAATCACGATCACCATCCTCGAAACCACTCGAAGCTGAAGCATTCTCTTGCGGCCATTCCGGATTGGAATCAAAATTATCTTCCGCAGCATCATCGTTTAAAGACACAGTATCTTCCGCGGAGACCTGATTAAAGTCTTCAGCATTGGAAGCTTCGGTGGATTCGATGGCGTTCTCAGCCGTCGATACATCCCACTCTTCATACACTTCCAGTAATGGATTTTCCTGCACAATCCGCTCGATCTCCTGATTAAGCTCGAGCGTCGATAATTGAAGCAACCGGATAGATTGTTGCAACTGAGGCGTCAACCTCAATTGTTGCGATAATTTAAGTTGGAGTGCTGGCTTCATGACACTGAAAAAACAACGATTACTGAAAATAACGATTCAAGCCGTCTCCCGAAACTACATCCGGAAATGTTCACCCAAATAAACTTCTCTAACTTTCTCATTATCAATAATTTCTTCCGATCTGCCTTGAGCCAGCACATGTCCGTCGCTGATGATGTATGCACGATCGCAAATCCCTAATGTTTCACGAACATTATGATCGGTAATCAAAACACCGATATTCCGCTCCTTCAGAAAAGCAATGACTTTCTGAATATCCAACACAGCAATTGGATCAACACCGGCAAAAGGCTCGTCCAATAAAATGAAACGTGGTTGCGACGCCAAAGCGCGGGCTATTTCCACACGGCGGCGCTCACCTCCGGACAAGCTGATAGCTGGATTATCGCGCAAATGACTGATGTGCAAATCGTGTAATAAATCGTCTAAATACCGCTGTTTCGTCTCTTCATCCAGATTCTGCAGCTCTAACACCGCCAGAATATTTTCTTCAACCGTCAGCCGCCGGAAAATCGATGCCTCTTGCGGCAGGTAACTCAACCCTAATTTAGCTCTTCGATGGATCGGCAACTGGCTTAAGTCTTCTCCGTCCATGAAAACACCGCCGCTATCCAGCGGGATCAATCCAACGATCATATAAAAGCAAGTCGTTTTACCGGCGCCGTTAGGCCCCAGCAATCCGATCACTTCCCCGCTCCCAAGCGAAAAAGAAACATCTTGCACGACGGTGCGCGATTTATATCGCTTTTTTAAATTACTCGCTCTTAATTCACTCATCTGCTGACGCAACCTTCAAAAGAATCGGATACCGGTAAAATCTATTCAGATTTGTTTTTAGGCTGGATGGTTATCCGTACCCGCTTGTCGGGACCCGACTCGACCCCTCGTTCCTTACTGCCTTTAACCTGAAAAAATTCGCTATTCATATCGTAGGCAATATAATCGCCTTGAACTTCATCCGTGCCGCGTTTCAGCCGCGCCTGCCGGAACAGCTCGATTTTATCGGTTTTGCTGTCGTATTCCGCACGCTCGCTCCAGCCTTCTACATATTCATCGAGTCCATCCCGCTTCTGCCGGAAAGTCACAAGCTCGCCGATCGCCGTTGCATGGCGGAACCCTTGCACATCTTCTTTCATAATCATTTTATCGGCAGTAATCCGCAAAGTTCCTTGCGTCAGAATCACATTACCGGTAAACACGCTGACCCGGCTTCCTTCTTTGCGGTTGACATCCTCAACAGTAGCGCGGTCCGCTTCCAAATAGATCGGCTTTTTCCGGTCGCCCTTCTCGGCGTTGGCAGAATGAACAAACAATAGACTCAACAGACTTACAACAAAAATTATTTTCATCATATGTTCAAATTACTTCGTATTGACTGCTCTTACACTGGATAGTAGTTGTATCATGCCAATGCGGTTATCAAATTCCAAACCGATTGCCTTGATGGTGGTATCGAATCTGGCAATAGTGACCGGCTGATCCGTTTTTACCAAATTTTCCTTAGGGATCAAATGCAAGAAGTCCGTCACCATTGTGATATTGCCGTTATCCTCATCAGTGCCTCGCACCGCTTTCACATTCCCGGTCAGATAAACATCTTCTCCTTTGTTGATAATTTCAGCGCGTTCAGCATAAACACGCATCAGCGGATTTTTGGGATCGGCATTTGCGAAGCTCACTTGTTCCAATTGCGTGACTTCCGCATCTAAAAAATGAAAAAGCTTTTGAGCGGCAAATTTGCGTTGGATGTGCTGTTCGTAGTCCATTCGAACACCGGATAGCTCTTCAACAATATAATCCGGATTCAAACTCAAACTTTCGTCGCTAACAGACTCAGGCGGACGAGTCATATGATCAAGCCAGAATGTCAATAATGCCAAAATAATAAGTAGAATTACCGGTGAACTAATAAACGGGCGCTTGATCATTAGGTTATGGCTCGGGGTTTTGTTTTCTCTTTTTGTATTGATGCTTGACTCAAAAAACCTGTTTTACCTATTTATTGAATTATAGCAGAACGCGTATCACCATTTTACCAATCATCCTGATTGCCGGTTTCGTTGCAAGTCTTTAAATATCTAACTTGCAACCCTATCTTGGAATAAAATATACCGGACATTCCGATAAACCATTAGGAACACACCCATTACAATGCTCCAGACAGCAATCGATTTTGAGAAGTATGAGCAGTTACAGGATGAAGCCTGCACACAGCGCATCATCGCGGCTAAAAAAACGTTGGGGGATCGCGCTGTCATTCTGGCGCATCATTATCAACGCGCGGATGTTTACCGGCACGCGGATTTAACCGGCGATTCTTTAAAGCTCTCTTTCCTGGCTGCGCAGACTGACGCCGATTATCTGGTTTTTTGCGGCGTGCACTTCATGGCGGAAGTTGCGGATATGCTTTCAAGCCCTGAACAAATCGCTATTTTGCCGGACATGGCCGCCGGCTGTTCAATGGCCGATATGGCTAACCTGGCAAATGTTGAACGCGCTTGGCGAGAGCTTGCCGAAGTGCTTGATCCTGATGAAGTGATTACACCGGTTACCTATATAAATTCCTCAGCCGATCTGAAAGCTTTTTGCGGTGAACATGGCGGCATCGTTTGCACCTCCAGCAACGCTGGCAAAGTGCTGCAGTGGTCGTTCAAGCAACGGGAAAAAGTATTGTTCTTTCCCGACCAGCATCTAGGCCGCTGGAGCGGCCATCAGTCAGGCATTTCACTGGAACAAATGCCGGTATGGAACTTTGACGAACCGATGGGCGGGTTGACACGGGAACAAATCAAGAACGCCAAGATATTGCTTTGGAAAGGCCACTGTTCGGTGCATCAAATGTTTCAACCGCACCACATTATCCGCTTTCGCAATCAATATCCCGATGGCATCGTCATCTCGCATCCCGAATGCAGTTTTGAAGTATGCAAGGCATCCGATTACGTCGGCTCCACCGAATACATCATTAAAACCATCGCGGCGGCTGAAAGCGGAACTCGCTGGCTGGTCGGCACCGAATTGAATCTCGTCAGCCGGATCACCGAAGAATTCAAATCGCAAGGAAAAATTATTCAGTTCATGTCGCCGATGGTTTGCATGTGCTCCACGATGGCTCGAATCGATCCGCAGCATCTGGCTTGGACACTGGAAAACCTTGTCAGCGGCAATGTCGTGAATCAAATCAAGGTTCCCGAGACTGAAGCCAGACTGGCCAGAATCGCATTAGACCGGATGCTGAAGATTTCATAATCGGATTTTGCCGCGACAACCGGCGAGAACTTTGCGATCACGTACCCGCAACTACTATCAGCCAATGTCAAAGTTTCATTTTGTTGAAGGCAATCAGATCTCGTTATTGCATAACGGCGAAGAATACTTTCCAGTGCTCGAAGCCGCAATCGAAACAGCGCGATTTGAAATACATATTGAGACGTATATTTTTGAATTGGATGCGGTCGGTACCAAAATAGCCGCTGCTTTAACACGCGCGGTGCAGCGCGGTGTCACCGTTTACCTGCTTCTAGATGGATTCGGTTCACAGAATTTGTCCAAAGAAACCATTAACAACCTGTTGCAAGCCGGTATTAAGATCCTGATTTTCAGACCTGAACTTATTTTTGCAAGACTTGGCCGTTACCGGTTGCGGCGAATGCATCGCAAACTGGTAATGATCGATGCTCACACCGCGTTCATCGGCGGAATTAATATCATTGATGACGAGGATAATCCGGAGCATCTGACGCCTCGCTTCGATTATGCGGTTGTAGTCACAGGACCCTTACTATTACAGATCCATAAAGCCATTAAGCATCTATGGATGCTGGTTGCCTGGGCTCACTTGAAGAAGCGCTGGATTACGCCGGATGCTGTAGCGCCAGCCGGCACACGTTGCGGAAATCACAAAGCGGCTTTTGTTATCCGTGATAATTGGCGTCATCGCCATGATATCGAACATGCTTACCTGGAAGCCATCAACCAGGCAAAAACAGAGATTATTATCGCAAATGCTTATTTCCTGCCGGGAAGAAAATTCAGCAATGCTTTGAAGCATGCGGTTAAGCGTGGAGTGAGCGTTGAACTGTTATTGCAAGGAAAAATCGAATACCGTTTACAGTATCATGCAACCCAAGCGCTATACGAAAATCTATTGAAGTCGGGAATAAAAATTTATGAATACAACCGCAGCTATCTGCATGCGAAGGTCGCTGTGATCGATCAATATTGGGTCACTGTAGGCTCTTCCAACATTGATCCGTTTAGTTTGCTGCTGGCGCGCGAAGCCAATGTTCTTATTGAAAACCAAGATATCGCGTCGGAATTAAGAATCAGTTTAAGAACCGCAATCACGAAAGAATCTGTCGCAGTAACCCCGGCTGACAATAAATTTTTTTCCTGGCGAAATTTTATAATCAATTGGCTATGCTTTTATTTTGTCCGCACCCTGCAAGGTGTGCTTGGCTATGATTGGTATGACAATCAGCAATAAATGACCGGCGTTATGCATTCACTCAACTTTTACTGATGGCCGGGAATTATCGACATGTATCCGTTTAAAGGTCAACAACAATCCAATCAACTTCCCGGTCAATCGGAACAAATTGCCGCTGCTGCCCGGATAATACGCGAAGGCGGCACCGTTGCGTTTCCCACCGAAACCGTCTACGGTCTCGGTGCCGACGCCACAAATCCCGATGCCATTCGCAAGATTTACGAAATCAAGCAACGCCCCTTCGATCACCCATTGATTGTGCACATCGCGTCAATTTCCGACCTTGCTTATTGGGCTGAGGCGATACCGGAAACTGCCTATGATTTAGCCGATCGTTTCTGGCCGGGTCCGTTAACGCTTATTTTACAGCGCAGCCACCGCATTTCTGATTGCATAACAGGCGGACAAGATACGGTGGGTTTACGCATACCCGCGCATCCGACCGCATTAGCTTTATTAAAAGCTCTGGGGCCGGAAAAAGCATTGGCTGCGCCGTCGGCTAATCGATTTGGCCGGATCAGCCCGACTTCCGCCGCGCATGTCCGACAGGAGCTTGGGAACAGTGCCGATATGATCTTAGATGGTGGTGACTGCGAAGTAGGGTTAGAAAGCACGATCATAAGCTTTCATGAGCATGAACCGTTGATTTTACGGCCCGGAGGAATTACACCCGCCGAGCTTGCGGAAGCACTGGGAAGGCCAATCGCTGTCTCAACCCGCTGCACCATCCGCTCGTCCGGATCATTGCCCGCACACTACGCACCGTCAACTCCGCTAAGATTATTTCCTGCAACAGAGCTGTGGCGCCAAGCAACCGCATTAGCCGCACAAAACTTGCGCATACTGGCAATCACATGGTCAAGTACCGGGAAACCCCAAGCTGCGAATCAATCATTCGAGCAATTCCGCATGCCCGCCGATCCAATTCAATATGGCAAACAACTTTATGCAAATTTACGCCGGTTCGATCAGGCAGGATTTGATTACTTACTGGTTGAGACACCCCCAAATGATTTTCAATGGCTCGCGATCACCGATCGGCTGCAGCGAGCAAGCTTTCATTTTTCTGATAACCAAGGAGAACAACTTTAACCGATGAATACCACTAAAAAACTTCAAGCGGTACTTTTTGATGTGGACGGCACACTCGCCGATACCGAACAAGATGGTCATCGCATCGCATTTAATGCTGCATTCAAGCAATATGATCTCGATTGGAACTGGGATGTCGACCTTTACGGGGATCTTTTGCAGGTTACCGGCGGAAAAGAGCGAATTCGTCACTATATCGAGAAATATGTTCCCGCGCTTCTCGATAAAAGTGATTTGGCCGAATGGATTGCAGGTTTGCACAAAACCAAAACCAAGTATTTCGAATCGCTGATGGAAGCTGGAAATATCCCGTTGCGGCCCGGGGTGGCAAGATTAATCCGCGAATTGCGGCATGAAAAGGTAAAACTGGCTATCGCAACGACAACCACGATGGAAAATGTCACCGCCTTACTTAAGTCGACTTTAGGCGAAGAATCCATCGGCTGGTTCGATATTATTGGCGCGGGTGACATTGTTCCTTCAAAAAAGCCGGCGCCGGATATTTATCATTGGGTACTCACTCAATTGAGTTTGCCTGCACACCAATGCATCGCGATAGAAGATTCCGAAAATGGATTGAAATCGGCATTGGCGGCAAGCCTTCCCACACTCATTACTGTCAGCGGCTATACCCGTTCGCAAAACTTTAGCGGCGCAACTGCAGTCGTATCAGACCTGGGAGAACCAACCCAACCATTCAAACTAATCTCAGGCAGCAATCCAGAAAATGGATGGATTAACTACCAAGTGCTCAATAAATTGGTCTCTCATGCGGCGTAACGCTTTTAATAGTAGAACTAAGGAGAATCAGAATGAAGTTAATTGGATTGATATTAGCAATGTTGATTAGCGCACCTATTTCCGCTAATGAATCTGTTGCAGCAACGGGAGAAACCACTGCATTAATAACCGAGGCAATCGACCACGCCGAAACTGCTCAAATACACGGCAAAGCCGGTCATACCAGCACACTGCTGGAATATGCGCAAGAAAGCCTTACTCATGCACAAGCTGCAGAAAAAAAACTTGCCAATACGTCGCCACATCTGAATGAATCCATTAAACACCTAAACGAAGCGATTGAAAATGCCAAGCAAAATCATCCGGAGACTGCGACTCGACACATGGAAAAAGCCATCGAACAAATGCGCCTTTCAATCACAAACTAAACAACCACCGGCTAAAGCCGGTGGGTTTGAGTTACGGACTGAAAGTCCGGATACGCGTCGACTAAACGACGCGTCTTATTCCGGCTCCATTTTAAAATTGTCGTTTGGATTTGGCTCAAAATGATGCTCCAAGTATTGTTTGATCATCTCTTCTGTCATCTGACCTACTGTCACGCAGAAATACCCTCGCGCCCAAAAATGCCTTCCCCAGTACCGCTTCTTCAAGTGAGGAAATTCTTCAAACAGATAGCTCGATGTTCGTCCTTTTAGCCGCCTCATGATCTCACTCGGAGCCATCTCCGGCGGACAACTCACCAGAATATGCACATGATCCTTACTTACTACACCCTGTACAATTCCGATTTCAAATGCTTCACACGTCTGACGAACCAACTCTCGTACTCGTTCTGCTACTTCTCCCTTCAGAATCTTATATCTATACTTCGTTACCCATACAAAATGATATTCAATCTGATAAACCGTATGACTTCCATATCTATAATCCATGCCACACCTCCTGTGTGGCATATTCTCGCAGCTAAAGCTGACCGGCTGAAGCCGGTGGTTTTAACCTTATGATGGACAATAAACAACCACCGGCTAAAGCCGGTGGGTTTGAGTTACGGACTGAAAGTCCGGATACGCGTCGACTAAACGACGCGTCTTATTCCGGCTCCATTTTAAAATTGTCGTTTGGATTTGGCTCAAAATGATGCTCCAAGTATTGTTTGATCATCTCTTCTGTCATCTGACCTACTGTCACGCAGAAATACCCTCGCGCCCAAAAATGCCTTCCCCAGTACCGCTTCTTCAAGTGAGGAAATTCTTCAAACAGATAGCTCGATGTTCGTCCTTTTAGCCGCCTCATGATCTCACTCGGAGCCATCTCCGGCGGACAACTCACCAGAATATGCACATGATCCTTACTTACTACACCCTGTACAATTCTCATTTCAAATGCTTCACACGTCTGACGAACCAACTCTCGTACTCGTTCTGCTACTTCTCCCTTCAGAATCTTATATCTATACTTCGTTACCCATACAAAATGATATTCAATCTGATAAACCGTATGACTTCCATATCTATAATCCATGCCACACCTCCTGTGTGGCATATTCTCGCAGCTAAAGCTAACCGGCTGAAGCCGGTGGTTTTAACCTTATGATGGACAATAAAAAAGCAGTACTTGCACAGGAAGAAAGTGTCCAATGGCATTGGTTGTATAATAATTCGACGAACGAGATGAAGCGCGAGGTGCACGGAACGCAACAACCGAGACATATCAACAAGATAGGCGAGGAGGCGAGTACCGTGTAACGAAGTGATTCGCTCGTATAGTCAATCAATCAGCATTTCCTTAGGAGGAGCAGCAAGCCGATCGGCTTGCTGCATACATAATTTAGTTGTGCTTATTACTCGAATCCGTCAACTATTATTGACACAGTTTGTTACAATAAAGCACCGGTTATCAGGTAAAGACTTTAAAATGGCAGGTTTGACAAAAAACACTCCTATTCCCATAGAAATAAAGCTGCATCAAAAATCCAGAATATTGGATATCGCTTTCTCCGATGGAAAAATTTTTCATTACTCATGCGAATTTTTGCGAGTCCATTCACCTTCTGCCGAAGTATGCGGCCATAGTCCAGGACAAGAAGTGCTGCAAACCGGCAAAAAAATGATCAACATCAAAAAAATTGTACCTGTTGGCAATTATGCCATACAGCTCGATTTTACCGATGGCCATAATACCGGACTGTATTCTTGGGATTTACTATATAGCTACGGATTGAATCAAGATAAAATGTGGCAACGTTATCTACAACGTTTAGCGGAAGCTGGTGCCAGCCGGGAATCTGGTAGCGAATAGTCTATGAATCGGCCGTTTCACTAATCAATCACACGCACAATCATACTTTTCACTTCACATCTTAAATCAATTAACTATGAGCAAAACAACCCATTTTGGTTTTAACACTGTTGCTGAAGAAGAAAAGGCCGGCAGAGTTGCAGAAGTATTTCATTCCGTAGCCGAGCGCTACAATTTGATGAATGACTTAATGTCGATGGGACTTCATCGCTTATGGAAGCGATTTGCAATTCAAGCGAGCGGCGTCAGAATGGGCGATAAAGTGCTGGATATTGCTGGTGGCACAGGCGATCTCAGCGCATTATTCTTACAAAAAGTAGGCAGCTCCGGAGAAGTCTGGTTAACCGATATTAATAATTCCATGCTTTCCATCGGTCGTGACCGTATGATTGACGACGGCACGCCGACTCCTGTTGCGCAGTGCGATGCCGAGAAATTACCCTTTCCGGATAATTATTTTAATTGCGTCAGTGTCGCTTTCGGTCTCAGAAATATGACGCGTAAGGAAATAGCGCTAAAAGAGATGCTGCGTGTTCTCAAACCTGGGGGAGTTATTATTGTGTTAGAGTTCTCAAAAGTCTGGAAACCTTTGCAATCCGCCTATGACGCATACTCGTTCAAAATACTCCCGGCGATGGGAAAAGTAATCACTAATGATGCAGAAAGTTATCGTTATCTGGCTGAATCGATCCGTATGCATCCTGCACAACTTGAGTTACAGGAACTCATGCAGCAATCCGGTTTTGATCGCGTAGAATTTTTCAACCTGACTGCAGGTATCGTTGCATTACACCGTGGATACAAATTTTGATCACACACTGTTACTGTTTTCTAGATTTGCCATAAAAAAACTGGAATTCTTGCAACCGACTATTTTTTTCCTATCATGCGCCGATATCGATTTTTCACATATTTTTCACACACGCTACGATATGATTGGGTACAATAACCTCGACTAGCAAGGGGTTTCTAGTGACCGTTCAAATCGGGGTAAACTAAAAACGAAGGAGATTTATTATGGCACCAAAAATTGCACATGTTGATGACGATGCGGATATCCGAGAATCCGTTCAACGAATATTAACTAAAAACGGCTACGATGTTGACAGTTATTTGTCTATGCAAGAGTTTATCGATTCCTTGGAAGACGAGAGTAAGCGACCGGATCTGGCTATTCTTGATGTTATGGTTGAGTCGATGGATTCAGGATTGACAACCTATGCAGCAATTCATAAACGTTTCCCAAAAATACAAGCTATTTTTTTGACGTCTTTAGGCGATATGATAAGACCCTATTTTGAAAATGGATCGCATGAATGGGTCTGCATCATGGAAAAACCCGTTGAGCCGATGAGTTTGCTCGCAACTATCAATGACCGCTTAAAGCAACCTGGAAATGCTGCATAACGGATTAACAACGCATGGCAATCACCGAGTTTTCTTGGAATAAGCCGAGTAATCAAAATATTCTGCTAGAAATCAAAGGAGACAAGCTCAAGCTCAGTGATGATGTTTTAATCAGCAATATCCGCTGGTTTATCACTTTTCGCTGGATTTTGATAGTCACACTTGTTTTTTTTGAGATCTTGATGCTTTCTGCGGCCGATACCTTGGCGCAGTTTGGTATCAGTGATCAAAATAAATGGCCCATCGCGATCATTGTTGTATTGATAATTGCCAATATCTCCTATTTATTCGCTTTAGACCATTGCCGTCCCAGTAAATACAACTCCCCTTCTATTAATCTGTGGATCCAGATTATTGTTGATCTCCTCTGTTTATCGGTTGTGGTTCATTATATCGGGAGCACCACCACGCCTATTTCGTTTTTCTACGTGTTGCACATCGCCCTCGCGTGTATTTTTTTCTCAACAAGAGAAAGTCTGTATGTAACGATACTGGTCTGTTTTATGGACACAATCGTAATCCTCGTCGATAATTTTTTTATTACACAAACACCCCTTTCAACATTGATTAGCAGCCGCCTCTCTTTCGAATCCGAGCGGGTAGAGAGCGCGCTGCTATGGATGTTTTTTCTTGATACGCTATTTATTATCGTCTGGTATGTAGTCTCAAGACTTTCATTGATTGTGCGCGCTCACGAACGTCATCTCTTGGATGCTTATAAGCAAATCAATCAAGCGCAAGTCGAAAAGGATCAATATGCATTACTAATCACCCATCAATTGAAATCCCCGCTTGATGCGATTCGCAGCAAAATTAATCTAATTAAGGATGGTTATCTTGGCGAGACATCGACAGAAGTCGCTACTGCACTCGAACAGATGGATGTCCGAGCCAAAAATATGTCAGGCTTAATTCTTGATTTGTTGCGTTTAGAACGATTGAAGGATACTTGTCTTGATACTGCGGTTTTTGAACCCGTTGAAATTCAAACTGTATTGCAAAAATGTATAGAAAAATTGACCCCTGTTGCCAACTCCAAACAGGTCGCTCTGAATCTTTCCGTAAAAAATTTCATATGCAACGTGATTCCGGATCAGCTGGGAATTTTGCTGGAAAATATCATTTCCAATGCAGTCACCTATTCACATGAAAACTCATGCGTCGAAATTACATCAGAAATCGACGAATTAAATCATAGCGCTCACATTACGATCACTGATCACGGCATAGGCATCGAAAGCAAAGACTTACCCAATATTTTCAATGAATATTTTTATTCACCACGCGCGGCCATGCACAATAAAGCGACCAGTGGCATAGGCTTATCGATTGTCAAAATTGCTGCTGAAAATAATAAACTAAAAATCAAAGTTGCCAGCGAACCTGGCACAGGAACGTCTTTTTCAATTATTTTCAATGACATTGAAATTCCCGCGGAACGTATCGCTGCTTTGCCCATCTAGTATTGCATTTTTACCGCATCGACAGATATTTGATACCTCGGCATCACATGACCTGCAAAACGCTGATGCCAGTATCGCCGGTTTGACCTTCTCCAGTTATCAATCACTAATTGTTGATCTGCAAAACGTAAGATAATTGCTCCATCTTGATCGCTTCTCATTAATTTACTGCCTAACCGGTGATAGCGCTGCGTAATCGCATTGTTTGGGTGGCCGTAGCGATTCAGATAGCCAACCGTGAATATCGTCACCGCAGGATTTACAGTCTTGACAAATGCATCGGTGGATGACGTTAGGCTGCCGTGATGCGGCGCGATCAATACCGTTGCCGTTAGATCCTCAAAACTTCTCGCAAGAATAGCCTGTTCATCCTTGCTTTCAATATCAGCGGGCAGCAGCACACTCCCGTGCGCGGTGGTAATTTTTAAGACACAATTATTTCTATTATTACCACGCTTTAATTCGAGATAATCCTGTTTCAATGGATGCAATACCTCAAATTGCACTCCGTCCCAATTCCATGCTTGAGTGGCATGGCACAGATCGTTGCTGGAAGTGTATTGCCGGACCGGGTGATCAGGATCTAGCGATGAATATACTTTCTTTACCGGTATTCCTGCCAGTACCGATAGCGCGCCTCCGCTATGATCCGAATCGGCGTGAGACACCATCAAAACATCCAACCGCCGTATCCCTTCGCTGTATAAAAAAGGAATAATGATGCGACGGCCACTATCCGTTTCACCTAATCTTGGACCGGTATCGAACAGTAACGCATGTTGTTCGGTACGTGCGACTACTGCGAGTCCCTGTCCAACATCCAATACCGTGAGCCATAACTCACCCGCTTTAGGCTCCGGCAATTGCACCAAGAACATCGGACTCATTGCTATGAATCCTAGCCAGCGGGCCGGAAATCCTCTTAACCATCCCAATCCGATGCTTCCCGGCAACAGCAGCCAAATAACCCCGATCGCGGCTACTGCTATCGTCCAAAACGGAGGGGAATGCTGCAACCATACCGCCTGAGGAAAGTCACTGATGTAATTGAGTAAAATCATCAAAATCATCAATATGTCATGCGCCAGAAACAGCAAAAATTCGAAGGGCAGGATAATCGCCAGCAAAGTCAGTGGAACAACTACCAAGCTGATTACCGGAATAGCAATCGCATTAGCGATCGGCGACACCAATGATATTTGTTGAAACAAAGCTAAAAGAACAGGAATCAATCCTAGCGTAATCGCCCACTGTATCCGCACCCATCCTTTCAACCAATGAAATTTTCCGATACGTCCCACAGTTATCAACATAATGATAGCGACTGCACCAAAAGATAGCCAAAATCCTGGAGAAATAGTCGCCCAAGGATCCAATAAAACTACCCAAAACAAAGCCCACATCAAGATCCCGGTTGTTGAATTTTGCCGCCCTCTCCAGATCGCTATCGCCATCACCGCTAACATACAAAATGCCCGCTGTGCCGGGATAGCAAAGCCGGATATTAGCGCATAACCAAAAGCAGCGATCAATCCCGCTAGAACCGCTGCCCGTCTTGCGGATATTCGCAATGTCAGATATGAACTCCAGCGCCATAACCAATAAACCAATCCAAAAATCAAACTGGAAACCATGGTGATATGTAAACCGGAAATCGCCATTAAGTGACTCGTGCCGGTGCGTATAAGCACCTGCCATTGCTCACGCGGAATCCTATGTTGATCGCCCGTCGCCAATGTATTCAAGATACCGGCATAGGCCTGGTCAGCAAGATATCGGCTCTGCTCTTGCTGGATTTTCTCACGGATTTTTTCAACCCAATACCGAGGTTTAGGAACCATGTCATCCAAGCGTTTATTCTCATTGGATTTTCGTATGTAACCGGTGGCCCGGATATTTCGTTCCAATGCCCATACTTCATAATCAAAACCATGCGGATTTGCACTGCCATGAGGCTGTTTGAGCCGCAAGGTCAATTGCCACCTTTCGCCGGCTTGAAGCACAGGCTTTTTTGATGATTGCACATCGTGCGATTGCGCCTCCTTGTACCAAGTCAAAGCAACACGTTTAGGCACAACAGCATCTTCGCTAATCGTCTTTTCAATATCAAAATAAAAGCGCGTACCGTACTCATTCTGAGAGGGAACACTGGCAATCACGCCAATTACCTGGATATCGCGTCGTTCCCAGTTTTCTGCCAATCTATCGGATAAACGCCAGTGCGCAACTGCGGCTGCCCAGGTAAATCCAATCATTCCGATAAAAATCAAAATCACGACTCTTTTTATTGCATTACCAATTTTTGACTGCGGACGCCAAAGCAATCTAAGTAACAATATGGCTGGTAACACCCACCCAATCTGATTCACTCCAGGCAAATCGGCTTGTTGCTGCAGCAGACAAGCGCCAGCTACAAATGCAAGAATATTCAATTGCCAAAACAACTTGTCCACCTCTTCATTGTTTGAAACCGATAGGGAGCGCTCTCATTGAAAACAAAAAAATATACGATACACGCATTGGCTTTTACGGCATTATTTTCTTGGATTAATTACTTTGGCTCTAGACTAAAGATTGTCTCTGATAGTCGATAGCCATTCATAAGTTGCTGAAAGCACATGGGGTTATTAACAGTATGAGCCGTTTGGGGGATTGTTGGGACATTGCGGTTGCGAAAAGCTTTAGCAGCCTTAAACAGGAACGCTATCAGTGGCGGCACTACCAAACCTGCTATGAGTCGCAGCAGGATATCGCGGTGTTTTGACTGCATTCATACCTGAGTTATAAAAGTCCAAACCAAAATGAGGTCGAAGCGATAAAAACGATGAAAATTACTTAACAAAGTGGCCACAAATCCACTTCTTTATCGTGTTCTGCGACAAATTCGTTTGCCGTTGAGTTCCGTTGATCAGCAGAGCAAGGTAATACATCCGCCTTATCTTTCCATACATGACCATATCGGTGCTAACAGCCGCCATTAAGCCGGTTATTGCAATAATAAGCGGAGATTATGCTTGTACCAATGTCTTTCATCTAAAACTCCATCACTAGCGCAGGATTCTCACCAACGAACGGGGCGATCATGCGTAACAATCCGAAATGTAAATTTAATGTGAAATAAGTGTGAACTTTTTGTGAACAAATGTATCAAATTGGGTGTTAAAAAAATTTTTATCAAATTTATTAAACTTTATAAAGGAGCTAATCATGTCCACCAATCATATCTTTATTATTTCTGCTTTAGTGATCAGCGGAGTGTTCTTTGGAATCCTGTCGATGTTTGGACTACCACAAACAATTATTGAGTGGGTTATTACTGATGGTGCGCTAGCGGTCATTCTTTATATCAGCTATTTAATCATAGCCTTGATGAACGGAACATCCAAACCCAGAATGCGCTGATTTAATTTATAGCGTCAGTAACAAACACAAGAACTAAACTAAATCAAGCATAGTACACACCCTTCGATCCAGGAGATCTTATGAAAACGAATCAATTGGTTATGTTAACCGTATTCATCATTAGCGGTATATTCTTCGGTATTTTATCGTTGTTTGATTTACCTGCATCGGTAACGGAATGGATCATCTCCGATGTTATTTTGGGAGTGATTTTATATATCAGCTACTTAGTTATCACTTTTACCTACGGTTCATCCCAGCGTTCTGGGTATCGTTCCAATAAAAGGATATATGCTTAATCTCTCCCTTTAACTAGCTCAATAATCAGGGGTGAAGACGAGTCGAATAAGACGTCTTCACCTCTTTTTACAATATCCCTGATTTCGAAGCTATACCGAATTTCAACAATCCAATCATGTCACAGCTGTTTAAAGCGATCGGTTGGTTGATCAAGCCAGTGAATCAAACCTTGCGTATTTAAGCGAATATCGGATTGCAAAAGTTCTTTGATCTCGACTTGCGCTAAACGGCAGCCATGCTTTGTTAATTGATTCAGCAGTAAATCCGTTAAAGCTTCTGAAATCTCAGCTGCCCGGTCTTGATGCTCTCTTGCACGTTGCGCGATCTCAACATGCGCATCAATTAATTCATGCATAGATCCAGCATGACGAGTTAGGTGATTGATCCGGCTATAGTGTGTCAAAAAAGCATGGCGTGGTTGATAACTCATGATGCGATCAATGGAATGATGCGCGGCCGCTGGATCAAATTGCACCGGAGAAGTGGTTGGAAAAACAAATTCCATTCCATCGACATCCAATTCCCGATATGAGACGCCAAAAGTATCGCCGGTAAAAAAAGATTGGCTGCGGGCATCAAAAATACAATTATGATGACGCGCGTGCCCTGGAGTATCAAGGAACAACAAGGGGCGCCCATTCAGTTCGATAGTACTGCCGTCTACAGCCTCGATAATCCTGTCCGCTTCAATCGGATAGATTTCACCATATACCCGTTTAAACTCAGACTCACCATATACGGTTATTGCACCGGCGACGAGTCGTGCCGGATTCGCCATATGGCTCGCACCACGGGGGTGAACAATCAGTTTCGCGTTTGGAAAAAGACGCATGCATTCGCTCGCGCCGCCCGCATGATCCAAATGAATATGCGTGAGTATGATATAAGCAACCGCTTCTTTCGCTATGGATTTTTGTTTGAGCGATGCAACTACGCCAGGGATCGAAAAATTTGTTCCGGTGTCAATCAACGCCGCACTGCCATTCTCGACGATTAAATGGATTGCTGCGCGTCTAGGCCGATGAAATTGCGCATCAATCGCACTGATTCCATCTTCATAATCAATTACAACTGGTAGATTCATGTTTTTCCAATCCTATCCGCGTAACATCCGTTCAATAAGCGGCACATCATTAAAATGATTGCGCAGGTTTCTTTAATTGCTCCAGGATAGCCGGGTTTTCCAATGTCGAAGTATCCTGGGTGATTTCTTCACCTTTGGCCAAGGCGCGCAACAATCGGCGCATAATCTTGCCTGATCGGGTTTTTGGCAAATTCTCGCCGAAGCGGATTTCTTCTGGTTTCGCGATGGGGCCGATTTCTTTCGCTACCCACTCCCGTAATGTATGAACAATATCCGCGGTCTCTCCGGCTTGCGGATATCTGCCTTTCAAAACCACAAAAGCAATTACCGCTTCCCCTTTAACTTCATGGGGTTTTCCCACTACTGCCGCTTCCGCCACAAGCGGATGCGCAACCAACGCCGATTCGATTTCCATTGTCCCCAATCGATGCCCCGATACGTTCAGAACATCGTCAATGCGTCCCATAATCCAGAAATAATCATCCATATCACGATAAGCGGAATCACCGGCAAGGTAATACAAACCATGCCCGATATCTTCTGGAAAATACGTTTTTTTAAACCGCTCCGGATCCCCCCATAAGGTTCGTATTTGCGAAGGAAAGGGCTTCTTGATCACCAAAAACCCTCCTTTTCCTTTTTCGACATCATGCCCCGCCTCATCGACTATCGCAGCAAAAATTCCGGGCAAGGGAAATGTACAAGAACCCGGTTTAAGTGCAATCGCGCCAGGAACGGGCGCGATCATGTGGCATCCCGTTTCGGTTTGCCACCAGGTATCAACCACTGGGCAACGTGCTTGTCCAACCTTTTGATAAAACCAAATCCACGCTTCCGGATTAATCGGCTCACCCACCGAACCAAGCAAACGCAGGGAGGAAAGATCATATTGTGTTGGCAAATCGCTCCCCAGTTTGATCAAAGAACGTATCGCTGTGGGAGCGGTATAAAAAGTCGTCACCCGGTGTTTCTGAATAATCTCCCAAAAACGTCCGGCATGCGGATAAGTCGGAATGCCTTCGAATATTACCTGCGTAGCCCCCATCGCCAACGGACCATAACACACATAACTATGACCGGTGATCCAGCCAACATCCGCGGTGCACCAGAAAATATCATCCGGTTTATAATCAAAAATCCACTCCATCGATAGTTTTGTACCCAGCAGGTATCCGGCACTGGAATGCTGAACCCCTTTCGGCTTGCCTGTCGATCCGGAAGTATAAAGTGTAAATAATGGATGCTCGGCATTGACCCATTCCGGTTCACAGTCCGTGCTGGCAGCTTCGATAATCTCATGCCACCAAACATCGCGGCTGGTATCGAAAGGTACTGCGGTACCGGTGCGCTGATAAACCACCACGCACTTGACGGATGCTGTATCTTCCGTATGCAGCGCTTCATCGACGGTCTCTTTGAGCGAGTGATACTTACCGCCACGGATTTGCTCATCAGCCGTGATAACAGCTACGGCACCGGCATCAACAATACGCTCATGCAGGCTTTTCGAAGAAAAACCACCGAAAACTACGGAATGAATCGCACCAATCCGTGCGCATGCTTGCATCGCAACGACCGCTTCGATTCCCATCGGCAGATAAATGATTATCCGGTCGCCTTTTTTAATTTTGAGTGATTTCAATGCATTCGCAAACCTGCACACATTTTGATGCAGATCCCGATAAGTCGATCGGATAACGGTACCGTCATCGGCTTCAAATATTATCGCGACTTTGTCAGCCTGCGTTGCTAGGTGCCGGTCAAGACAGTTATACGATACGTTTAATTCTCCGTCACCAAACCACCGGTAAAACGGCGGCGTTTGGTCATCAAGAATTTGAGTAAAAGGTTTATGCCATAAAATTTGTTCGGTTGCGCGATTCGCCCAAAACTTCAAATAATCCTTTTCCGCCTCTGCACACAGCGCCTGGTAAGCCTGCATGCCGGAAATGTTGGCTTGCTTGGTAAATTCTTCTGGTGGCGGAAAAACACGGGTTTCGTGTAACACTGTTTCAATAGTCGTCATGCAACAGCTCTCCGAATTTCGAGTAATCTTCAATCGTCAAATTGTATCACCGGCACCCATCAGTATAAGCACTTCTTTTCTTGCGACCAGGAAGGATAACCGCGATTGAAATAACATAATCACATCACTTCGAAACGGGCAAAGCAGCGCCAAGAAACGCTAGAATATTGGCATGAACGAAAAGTTTATATTCCATAATCGATAAATATTTGTTAAAATGGGCACAATAATTTCGATGGGCTTTGTCAGCCCATTTTTTATTTGTGGCGGAGCTATGGCACTAGAAGAATTGTTGGAATCGACTCTAAACAATATGGGCTATGAGTTGGTCGAAATAGAACGGCTCGCGCACAACAAGCTGATCAGGATTTTTGTAGACAAGGCAGGCGGAATCACCATTGATGATTGTGTCGTGATTAGTAATCACTTGAGTCACTTGTTTGCGGTCGAAAATATAGACTATGGCCGGCTCGAAGTCTCCTCGCCGGGACTCGACAGACCGCTGCGGAAAGAAACTGATTTTTCTCGTTTTATTGGAGAAACAATCAAATTAAAACTACATGTCCCCATCCAAGGGCAAAAAAACTTTACTGGGATTCTGCGAGAAGTAAATAATGGCATAATTAAACTTGAAATTGATGGAAAAATGCTAGACCTTGAATTAAGTAATCTTGGAAAAGCTCGTTTGGTACCAAAATTGTAGGTCATACAGAAAACATAGGCTGGAGGGTTATGAGCCGCGAAATTTTACTGTTGGTTGATGCGTTGGCGCGAGAGAAAGCTGTCGAAAAGGAAATCGTCTTTACGGCGCTTGAGCTCGCCTTGGCATCTGCAACTAAAAAACGGTTTCAAGAAGACATCGATACACGTGTTTCTATTGACAGGGTGACAGGAGATCATCAATCCTTCCGCCGCTGGCTGGTTGTGGAAGACGGCACTGTAGATGATGCTGCACGCGAGGTTTCTTTAAGTGATGCACTGAAATCCGATCCAGCTCTCCAGACTGGGGAATATTTGGAAAAACCTTTGGAACCCATTGAGTTTGGGCGCATTGGCGCACAAGCCGCCAAACAAGTAATTTTCCAGAAAATTCGCGATGCAGAGCGCGAGCAAACGCTGAATGACTTTCTCGAGAGAGGTGATTATTTAGTGACCGGTACCATTAAAAGAATCGAACGCGGCAATGCGATCATCGAATCAGGAAAAATAGAAGCGGAATTGCCTCGCGATCAAATGATTCCCAAAGAGAATTTGCGTGTTGGCGATCGCGTTCGCGCTTATTTGCATAAAGTCGATCGCTTAGCGAGGGGCCCGCAATTAAAGCTTTCGCGAATTTCGCCCGAGTTTCTGATGAAGCTGTTTGAATTGGAAGTTCCTGAGATTGAAGAGGGTTTGCTAGAAATCAGAGCTGCTGCACGAGATCCAGGATCCCGTGCAAAAATTGCTGTCAAATCAAATGATCAAAGAATTGATCCGATCGGTACTTGCGTTGGGATGCGCGGTTCCAGAGTACAGGCGGTTATCAGCGAGCTCGCCGGTGAACGGGTGGATATTGTGCTATGGTCTGAAGATCCCGCGACATTTATCATTAACGCGCTGGCACCGGCAGAAATCAGCAGTATCATGGTGGACGAAGAAAAACACAGTATGGATATTGTGGTGGATGATGATAATCTCGCACAAGCAATCGGCCGCGGCGGGCAAAATGTCCGTTTGGCATCAGAATTGACAGGATGGGAACTCAATATTCTGACTGTCGAAGAATCCAAGACTAAGCATGAACAGGAATCAACGCAAATTTGTCAGCTTTTCATGCAAAAACTCGATGTCGATGAAGAAATCGCCAAAATATTATTGCAAGAAGGTTTCGTGACACTGGAAGAAGTGGCTTATGTGCCACTCAATGAAATGCTGGAAATCGAATCGTTGGATGAAGAGACAGTCAATGAAATACGAAATCGTGCTCGTAATGCATTATTAACCGATGCCATCGCCAACGAAGAAAAAGTCGAGCATGTCGCTGAAGATTTACTCTCGATCGAAGGAATGGATATCAATATCGTCAGAGAACTTGCAGCACACGGTATTAACACCCAAGAGGATTTGGCTGATCTGGCTGCGGATGATTTGGTTGAAATAACCGGCATCGATATTGAACGCGCCAATCGATTGATTATCAAAGCGCGTGAACCATGGTTTACTTGATTTTACGACATACGAAAAATGAATTAACTTAGATTTTTTTAGAATCGCTTGAAGTACGGATTGGTGAAAGGTTATAAATGGCTCAAATGAGTGTGGAACAATTTGCAAATGAATTGGGTTTGTTGCCGACGGTATTGCTCGAGCAACTAAAAGCTGCGGGCGTCAAAAAAATGTTGGTGGAAGACAGCTTAACTGAGCAAGACAAAGCACAACTGCTGGATTATCTCAGAAAAACCCATGGAGCCACCGACACCAAAAGCAAAGTCACTTTAACCCGCCGCCAAACTTCTGAAATCCGCAAATCCGATAGCACTGGACGGGCGCGAACTATCCAAGTCGAAGTCAGAAAAAGAAGAGTCCTGTCAAAACCGGTTATCCCTGGAGAAAGCGAAACCGTACCCACAAAACCGGCAGTCTCTGAAGCAGCGAACCAGCCGGTCAATCAGCCTGTTATTGATGAAGCGCAATTGGCATTGCGCAATGAAGAGGCAAGAAAGCAAGCTGAATTAATTGCACGCCAAGCTGAAGAAATCCGGCAAAAGAAAGCTCGCAAGAAAACCGAAGAAATTGAAAAATCACAAGCCATCGCCGCTGAAACTAAAGCCGAACAGTCACCCCCTTCAACTCAATCGCCCCCTCTCGCACCGCCGGAAACCGGTTCTCAATTACCACCGGTTGCCAAAAACAAGATTGAATCTGAACAGCCGGGTTCCGATTCGCACGTCAGTGCTACCGAAGGCACGCTGCATAAACCAGCCATAAAACCGGAAGAAAAAACCGACAAGAAAAAGAAACAACTAAAGCAGCAAGTAATATGGAAAGATGAAAATACCAAGAAACGTGCTGTAAAAACCCGCGGCGATATTTCAAGCGGCCAAGGCTGGCGCACGCGCAGAGAAAAACACAGCAAGCCTCACCACGTCGAAGAGCAAAACATTCATGCATTTTCCGCGCCCACCGAACCCATCGTGCGAGAGATACTGGTTCCTGAAACCATCTCGGTAGGCGCTTTGGCTCAAAAAATGTCAGTAAAAGCTGCGGATGTGATTAAAGTACTGATGAAAATGGGCAGCATGGTAACAATCAACCAGATGCTCGATCAGGATACTGCCATGATTGTGGTTGAAGAAATGGGACATATTGCAAAATATGCCGAAATGGACAATCCCGAGAGTTTCCTTACCGATCAAGAATCGTCGATGACTGCGGCCGAAATGATTCCCCGGGCACCGGTCGTTACGGTTATGGGACATGTCGATCATGGTAAGACCTCTTTGCTTGACTATATCCGCCGCACCCGCGTTGCAGGCGGCGAAGCGGGCGGTATCACACAGCATATCGGTGCGTACCACGTCGAAACGGATCATGGCATGGTCACATTTCTCGATACCCCCGGTCACGAGGCATTCACCGCCATGCGCGCGCGCGGAACGAAAATCACCGATATCGTCATTCTCGTCGTAGCTGCGGATGATGGCGTCATGCCGCAAACCATCGAAGCGATTCATCATGCCAAGGCCGCAAAAATCCCCATCATTGTTGCCGTCAATAAGATCGATAAACCGGAAGCTAACGCTGAAAGAATCCGGCATGAATTGGTCAGTCATGAAGTGGTGCCCGAAGATTGGGGTGGCGACACCATGTTTGTGGAAGTATCGGCCAAAACCGGTCAAGGCATTGATGCACTTTTGGAAAGTATTTTATTGCAAGCGGAGGTGCTTGAACTCAAAGCGCCAATCAACACTCCGGCGAAGGGCGTTGTAATCGAATCACGCTTGGACAAAGGCCGCGGTCCGGTAGCGACCATTTTAGTGCAATCAGGCACGTTGAATCGCGGAGATGTGCTGCTAGCCGGTGCCGTTTATGGCAAAGTACGCGCCATGAACGATGAAAACGGTAAGGCTATCAAACATGCAGGAACATCAATTCCCGTGGAAATACAGGGCTTATCGGAAGTTCCCGAAGCCGGTGAAACGGTGCTGGCACTGGATGATGAACGAAAAGCCCGGGAAATCGCATTGTTCCGGCAAGGCAAGTATCGCGATGTAAAATTGGCGAAACAACAAGCCGCAAAACTGGAAAATGTTTTCGATCAACAAGCAGATGTCAAAATTTTGTCGCTCATCATCAAAGCGGACGTACAAGGCTCGTGCGAAGCACTGGCTTATGCTTTGCAAAAAATCTCAACCGACGAAGTAAAAGTCAATATCATTCATAGCGGTGTCGGAGCCATTATTGAATCGGATGTCAATCTATCGCTGGCGTCCAAAGCCGTTATTATCGGCTTTAATGTCCGCGCCGATGCGAGTGCCCGGAAATTGATCGCCTCCACCGGTGTCGATGTGCGTTATTACAACATCATCTATGAAGCCGTTGATGAGATTAAGGCGGCTCTTTCCGGAATGATGTCGCCTGAACGCAAAGAAAACATCACCGGTTTGATCGATATCCGCGAAATTTACCGTATTCCTAAAGTGGGTGTAGTGGCTGGATGTTATGTATTGGATGGCATCGTCAAGCGGAATTCACTCGTCCGGGTATTGCGCGATGGTTTAGTGATTCACAGTTGCGAATTGGATTCATTGAAACGTTTCAAGGATGATGTAAAAGAAGTCAGAGAAGGCTTTGAATGTGGATTGTCGCTTAAGAATTTCAATGAAATCCAGGTGGGAGATCAGCTGGAAATCTACGAAATCGTAGAAACAGCGCGATCGTTATAATAACAATCCGGCCACCGACAAACTTCCATGCCAAAAGAATATTCCCGCACGCTCCGGGTCGCCGATCAGATACAACGGGAATTGGCCGACTTACTGCAAAATGAAATCAAAGATCCGCGCGTCAAGCAAATCACGATTACCGCCGTCGAAGTAACACGTGATTACAGCCATGCCAAAATCTTTTATACCTCGCTTGGCAACCCTGAAGAACACGATCTCGTAGAGAAAGGCTTGGAACACGCCAAAGGTTTTTTGCGCACTCACTTGTCACATCGGATGAAATTAAGAATCATCCCGCATCTGCATTTTATCTATGACGAATCGATTGAACGCGGCATACGTTTGTCAAAATTAATTGACGAAGCGATCGCTCTGGATAAAGCCACTCATCAGCCGGATTGATCGAAAAGTACTATCGGTAGCCCCCTCGCTAACGTGTCTAAGCCGGAAAAACGTAAAATCAACGGTGTATTGCTATTGGATAAGCCGCATGGGATCTCGTCCAATCACGCCCTGCAAAAAGTTAAAAAAATTTTTTCGGCTGCCAAATGCGGCCATACCGGCACGCTGGATCCAATGGCTACCGGGTTACTCCCGATCTGTTTTGGCGAAGCTACCAAGTTCTCAGCCCATTTACTGGGTGCTGAAAAATCCTATATCGCTACGCTGAAACTCGGCTTCCTAAGCACTACCGGCGATGCGGAAGGCGAAATTCATCAGTTGGAAATACCGGAATATCCTACGCAAGCAAAGTGCGAGCGGATACTTTTACAATTTACCGGAACAACCCAGCAAATCCCGCCAATGTACAGCGCGCTCAAGTATCAGGGTAAACCGCTGTATCAATATGCCAGAAACGGCGACACCATTGCACGACCGGCACGCGATATCAATATTGATACGCTGCAAATTCTATCGCTGCATGACGATGAGTTACGCATCAGCGTCCGCTGCAGCTCCGGCACTTATATCAGAGTCTTGGCGGAAGATATTGGCAAGGCGCTAGGCTGTGGAGGCGCCTACCTGACGGATTTACGCCGCACTGAAATCGACCGGTTTAACATTGCGCAAGCTCAGACGCTGCAAGCGATCGAAGATCTGGAATCCGGCGAGCGGCAACGCTTGCTATTATCGATCGACCATTTATTGCAAGATTATCCCGTGATCCAATTGAACGATTTAATGGCAAAACACATCCTGCAAGGAAGAATCGTTGCATGCCCATCGGATGCCAGTGTTATACCCGAAGGTGCAATGGCGCGGCTTTATAATGAACAGCAACAATTTTTGGGACTCGGTGTCATAACACCCGAACGCGCGATTGTGGCCAAGCGGCTTTTATCCGGTATCCCATAACCGGTTATTCGCTTTCTGTCAATCCGGCAAAACGGATGACCCAATTCGCTACGGGATCATAATGCGGAAATATCAAGTTAACGCAACCGCAAACAAATCATGCGTATCGGAATCCGTGATCTCCACTTCCAGGAAATCCCCCGGCTGAACATCTCCGGCATTCTCCACAAACACCAATCCATCGATTTCCGGCGCGTCGGCGCTACTGCGGGCAACCACTTGATCTTCGGTCAGTTGATCCACCAGCACGGTGATCCTTTGCCCGATTTTCTCCGCCAGGCGCTGACGGCTGATGTCTTCTTGCAACTGCATGAAGCGTGCCCTGCGTTCCTCCTTGACGTCTTCCGGAACCTGCCCCGGCAACTGATTGGCGGCGGCGCCCGCAACCGGTGAATACGCAAAACAACCGACGCGATCCAGCCGCGCTTCTTGCAGAAACAACAAAAGTTCTTCGAATTCTTCCTCGGTTTCCCCGGGAAAACCGACAATGAACGTGCTGCGGAGCGTAATATCAGGACATACTTGCCGCCATTGCCGGATTCTTTCCAGATTATTCTCAGCGCTAGCCGGCCGTTTCATCGCTTTTAAGATCCGCGAATTAGCGTGCTGGAACGGCACGTCCAGATACGGCAGAATTTTACCCTCTGCCATTAAAGGTATCACTTCATCGACATGCGGATAGGGATAGACATAATGCAATCGCACCCACGCGCCCAGTGAACCCAATGCGGTAGCTAATTCTGTCAAACGGGTTTTAACCGGACGTCCTTGCCAGAAACCGGTACGGTATCTCACATCCACGCCATAGGCGCTGGTATCCTGGGAGATGATCAATAATTCTTTGACGCCGGCATCGACTAAATGCTCGGCTTCTTGCATGACCTGATGAATCGGACGGCTGACCAAATCACCGCGCATGGATGGAATGATACAAAAGGAGCAACGATGGTTACAGCCCTCGGAAATTTTGACATAGGCATAATGTTTAGGCGTTAGCCGGATTCCTTGCGGCGGTATCAAGCTGGTAAACGGATCGTGCGGTTGCGGCAAATGCGCATGAATCGCCGACATCACTTCCGGCAATGCATGCGGCCCGGTCACCGCCAAGACTTGCGGGTGCGCTTTTTTGACCACGTCACCATCTTCTTTTGCACCCAGACAGCCGGTCACAATGACTTTACCGTTTTCGGCCAGCGCTTCCCCGATGGCATCGAGCGATTCCTCGACCGCGCTATCAATAAACCCGCAAGTATTCACCACCACCAGATCGGCGTCATCGTAAGATGGCGAAATCTCGTAACCTTCGGCACGCAGTTGCGTCAGTATTTGCTCCGAATCAACCAATGCTTTCGGGCAACCTAATGAAATAAAACCAACTTTGTTGGGAATCTGTTTGGATGAAGACATAATCTACCGGATTGGATAAGAAAGAATGATTGCTGGCGAAAAGCAAACGCAGGATTTTAGCCGATAATCGATGTTTATTTTAGAATATATAATGGCTTGAATTTTGCACCGCAGTGCATGCAACCGAAAAAACAACAGGTGGAAAAGCGCAATTTATAAGGTATAAATGCGCATTATGCGGTTGTTTTTAAACCGTGGCGGTAATGTAGAAGTTTCTCAACGGTCTGAGCCTGGTCCGGTAAACCGCGCGGCATCAATAATCGACCACAAATGCAAAATTCCCGCGATCACCGCCGGAATAATCAGCACCCAGAAAAAATAACCCAATCCCGTGATCACAAAAAACAGTAAGGCCGACACCAAGCGCCCCTGCACTAACTGGCCAAGCCCTGGAATGAAGAAACTACAAACCGCTGCCAGTACATTACCCCCGGATCCCTGCCCTGTCACACCACTACCCCCTTACGCTGATTTTTTTGCAAGTTTATCATGAGTCGGGCAAACAGCCATATCCGGTACCGAAGCATCATACTCAATACCCATCAAATTCCCCGCCATTCTTTTTTCACGTACTTCTTCCAAATTAGTCAGCTTATTGATGCGTTGCGAAGTATCGTGAATGATCGCATCGAGCGTGTGCAGCGAATCGGTGCTCAAGGTTCTACGGTGTTCGATCTCGAGCTTCAGGGCCAGCAAATTATTCAAAGAATTACCGATGATATCCTGGACGGTATACATCGTTGCTTTTAATACTTTCAATTTCTCTTCCTGAATTTCGGCGGTTTTTTTCGACTGCAAATGCTTCAGCCGTTCCTGGTGCAATTGATGGAGGCTATTGCGTTGCCACAAAGTCAATCCCGCGGTAACCCAAATCGCCAGCACGCTTAAAAAACGATTGATATAAACAACTTCCATGCTGATCACGTTTTGCGGCGAACCCAAATAGCCGATCCACACCAATAACGTGCAAATGAAGGCAATCGCTATGGTAAAGCGATTATTGGAGGATTTCAGAGAAATCAATATGACGACAATATACAAAACTCCGGTGGCGACACCAAGCGGTACTCTTAAGTCAATGAACAAGATGAATAATGCGCATAAGCCGCAAGCCATATATGTTCCATAAATTGCCGCATTGCTTGTCGGATTGGAATTTAGGTCAGTATTCACGGAATTATTCATGACAATAAAATATCAATATCAAAGTAAGAATATTCTCACATATAATTTCCAAAAATTAATTGACAAATACCAGCGGAATTTTGCCTCATTATCATTACTTTGAAATTGGTATCAACTTCTCGGCTTCTTTCAGCAGAAATTCCTTGAAAGCATTGGCAACGCTCGATAAGCGCTTGTTCTTGCGATTCACGACATGCCAATAACGAACGATGGGAAAACCTTGTACATCCAGTATCTTCAAACGCTTGGTTTCAAGTTCCAACTCAACCGTATGGCGCGACATAATCCCCAATCCCATCCCAGCTTGCACCGCCTGCTTGATCGCCTCGGTGGTATCAGTTTCCATACCTTTATTGATTTTGATCTCGTGCGCGGCAAAAAAACGCTCCATCGCGCTTCGTGTCCCCGATCCCGACTCCCGCACGAGAAAAGTTTCAGTGGCTAATCGCTTAACCGGAATATCGCACTCATTGCACAACGGATGGTTCGGCGGCGCCACCACCACCAACGGATTTTCCATGAAGGATTCGCTGTCGATATCGAGATTCTCGGGGGGTTGCCCCATGATCGCAAGGTCAATCAGATTATCCGCCAGTTGTTTTAACACCGTTTCCCGGTTGGATACGTTCAAGCTGACCGTCACACCGCTATAGCGCTGACAAAATTTCGCCAGCAAATGCGGCGCGAAATAATTGGCTGTCGTCACCACCGCAATGCTCAATTTACCGCGTTCCATTCCCTTCAATTCATCCAGCGCCACTTCCATGTCAGCGAGTTGCTGCGCAATGGCGCGGCTGTATTGATAAAGCTCGCGCCCCGCGTCCGTCAAATAAATTCGTTTACCTAATTGCTCGAATAGCGGTAAACTTATGTTGTCTTCCAATTGTTTTATTTGCATGGAAACAGCGGGTTGGGTCAGATGCAGTTCATCGGCAGCACGTGAATAGCTCAAATGTCTGGCGACTGACTCGAATACTCTTAGTTGTCTCAACGTTAAATGAAGCATGGTTTAACTCAGCATTTTTATAAGCATTAACTTATCATAAATATTAGAATTTTTGATTTGTTCTTATAGCTTAATCACGTTATAGTTCGTTTTAACAATCTGAGCTATTTTAAATAGTCGTAAAAAGCGAGCTTAAGCAGTCACTTAAGCAGTCATTTTGTAGTGCAACACCCTGTTATGTTCATTGGCTTCAGCGATTGGATATAGAAAGGGAATTTAACTGGAGAAATCATCATGGCCGTAAAAATATATAATGCTGGTGTAAAAGAATATCGACAAACTTATTGGACCCCGGATTACACGCCCCTGGATACCGACATTCTGGCGTGTTTTAAAATTACACCACAACCTGGCGTACCTCGCGAAGAAGTTGCAGCTGCAGTAGCGGCAGAATCCTCCACCGGCACCTGGACCACAGTGTGGACCGACTTGCTGACCGATTTGGATTACTACAAAGGCCGTGCTTATAAGATTGAAGACGTGCCTGGTGATGATTCTTGTTTTTATGCTTTCGTCGCTTACCCAATCGATTTGTTCGAAGAAGGCTCTGTAGTCAATGTGTTGACTTCACTCGTAGGTAACGTATTCGGATTTAAAGCGCTGCGTGCTTTGCGCCTGGAAGACGTGCGTTTCCCGATTGCCTATGTCAAAACTTGCGGCGGACCTCCAGCCGGTATTCAAGTGGAACGCGATCGCCTGAACAAATATGGCCGTGCGTTGCTCGGTTGCACCATCAAACCTAAACTCGGTTTATCCGCCAAAAACTATGGCCGCGCGGTTTATGAATGTCTGCGTGGCGGTCTGGATCTAACCAAGGATGATGAGAACGTTAACAGCCAACCGTTCATGCGCTGGCGCGATCGTTTCGAATTCGTGATGGAAGCCGTGCATAAAGCAGAACGTGAAACCGGTGAACGCAAAGGTCACTATTTGAACGTTACCGCGCCAACCCCGGAAGAAATGTACAAACGCGCCGAGTTTGCCAAGGAATTGAATGCGCCGATTATTATGCACGATTATTTGACCGGCGGTCTAACGGCTAACACAGGCCTGGCTAACTGGTGCCGTAACAACGGTATCCTGTTGCACATTCACCGTGCGATGCATGCGGTACTCGATCGCAACCCGCACCATGGTATTCATTTCCGCGTTTTAACCAAAGTGCTGCGTTTATCGGGTGGCGATCACCTGCATTCCGGCACCGTCGTTGGTAAACTGGAAGGCGATCGCGCCGCAACCCTCGGCTGGATCGACACTATGCGCGATAAATTCATTAAAGAAGACCGCAGCCGCGGCTTGTTCTTCGATCAAGACTGGGGCTCTATGCCAGGTGTATTCCCAGTAGCTTCGGGCGGTATTCACGTATGGCACATGCCAGCGCTGGTCTCGATCTTCGGTGACGATGCCTGCTTGCAATTCGGTGGTGGCACCTTAGGTCATCCATGGGGTAATGCTGCCGGCGCCGCTGCTAACCGTGTGGCATTGGAAGCTTGCGTTGAAGCACGTAACCAAGGTATTGAAATCGAGAAAGAAGGCAAAGCGATCTTGACCAAGGCAGCGAAAAGCAGTCCAGAACTGAAAATCGCCATGGAAACATGGAAAGAGATCAAGTTCGAGTTCGATACGGTTGATAAGCTCGACGTAGCCCACAAGTAAGCAATACATGACCAAAGAAGAAAAGCGAATAGTTAATATCACTTTTCTTCTTCATCTCCCTAAAATTGAGGAATAAATAATGAGCGAAGTAATAGACTACAAATCACGTGTCAGCGATCCAGCAAGCCGTAAGTTTGAAACATTTTCCTACCTGCCTGCAATGGCTGACAAAGATATCAAAAAGCAAGTGCAGTATTTAATCAGTAAAGGCTGGAACCCAGCTATTGAACATACCGAACCTGAGTATGTAATGGATTCCTACTGGTATATGTGGAAACTGCCTATGTTCGGTGAAACTGATGTAGAGCGCGTGCTGGCAGAAGCCGCCGCTTGTCATAAAGCCAATCCGAACAATCATGTTCGTTTAATTGGTTACAACAATTTCAACCAGTCCCAAGGCACCGCCATGGTGATATACCGCGGCAAGACTGTTTAAGTAATAACGGGGTTCGAACCCTAAAGGTTCGTTGAAAAACGTTTTCGAGGCAGTCGATGCAAGGCAAAACAAGCGAAAAAGCGCAGTTTATGCATAATAAATGAGCATCTTGAGTTTGTTTTTAACACCGCAGCGACAACGTAGATAGTTTTTCAACAGCCTGCCAAGACCCCCTTCTCCCTTTAACAGGGCAGGGGGTTTTTTTTAACCGGAATTTGGATTGCAATTACTCGAGAGCATCTCGATAAAGACTGTTTCTATAGGAGTCTGTCATGAGCACTATCATTGATCAATATCGCATCAAAAAAGAACCTTATTACCATCCCGTCGCGGATGAAGTGAAACTCTACGAAGCCGCCTATTCAGTGCGCATGCCGATGATGCTGAAAGGCCCGACCGGCTGCGGAAAAACACGCTTTGTCGAATACATGGCGTGGAAACTGAAAAAACCGCTGATCACCGTTGCTTGTAATGAAGACATGACCGCGTCCGACCTGGTTGGCCGTTTTCTGCTGGATGCCAACGGCACCCGCTGGCAAGACGGTCCGCTCGCTGTTGCCGCGCGTTACGGCGCCATCTGCTACCTCGATGAAGTTGTGGAAGCGCGTCAGGACACCACCGTCGTGATTCACCCGTTGACCGATAACCGCCGCGTACTGCCGCTGGAGAAAAAAGGCGAACTGATCCAAGCACACGAGGATTTTCAAATCGTGATTTCGTACAACCCCGGCTACCAAAGCCTGATGAAAGATTTGAAACAATCGACCAAGCAACGCTTTGGCGCGCTCGATTTCAACTACCCAAGCCATGACATCGAAAGCGAAATTGTCGCGCACGAATCCGGCGTATCGACCGACATCGCGGAAAAACTGGTATCGATCGCTGAGCGCGCGCGTAACCTGAAAGGCCACGGCTTGGACGAAGGCATTTCCACACGGATGCTGATTTACGCCGGCAGCCTGATCGTCAAGAAAGTCGACGCGCACGCGGCATGCCGCGTAGCTTTGGTACGTCCGATCACCGACGACCCGGATATGCGTGATGCGCTGGACGCGGCTGTCAGCACTTTCTTCAACTAAGACTTGGATGAATTGCGATAACTATCAAATGTTTTAAAACGTAAACAGGTGTTGCCATGAGTATCAATCTGGACGATTACAAAGAATTGCTCGAGGATCTGGAGCCGGAATCAATCGAGCTGCTCAATCATGCTTGGCCGGAAGCAGTGAAGACTTTTTCAGCGCGTGGACTCGATAACTATCTGAAAGGCGCATCGGCGATCCGCGGATTAGGACGCGGGCGCAGTTTAGTGGATTGCTGGATCGACGAAATCCCATTAGTCACCAAAGAAATTGGTGAAGATATTATCAGTGACCTGGCGACTACCGTGCTTTCGCTTGCTTCAAGAACTTCGGGCGCCGTGATTGAGCTGGTATTAGCAACCTCCCCCACTGCGGCAAAACGTCTCGGTGATGCGCAGCTATTCCAAAATTATCTGCAATTCTTGAATACTTTAATCGCCCAGGCTCCGCGTGGTATGCGTCCCATGCTCAACAAACTGGACATTCTCTTTGGACAACTAACCCTCGGCGGCTTGCGCCGCTGGGCCATGTGGGGCGCGCATGCGCACCGCACCGATTACGAAGAGCAAATCCGCTATTTCGGCCTGGAATCGAAAGAGTCGCTCGCGGTCTTGCAGAAAGAACGCAAAGGCACCTTGTTTGTCGACGTGCAGCGCCGCATCAACATGTATTTACGCGCGCTGTGGGGACGCGATTTCTTCATGAGACCGACTTCCGGCGACTTTGAAACCCGTGAAGGCTACAAACCGTTCATCGAGAACTATTTCATCCATCTGCCCGATGCTTACGATGCGTTCGGCGACATTTCAGCGACCGAAGTCTATCGCGCCGCTGCCGCGCATGCCGCTGCGCATTTAGTCGAAACCAAACAACCGATTTCCGCGGAAAGTTTGAACCCGCTGCAAATGGCGGTGATTTCCGTCATTGAGGACGCACGCATCGAAGAACTGTCGATCCGCCGTTTTCCCGGATTACGTCACACCTGGTCGGTGCTGCACAGCGCCACGCCGGACATGAATGCGTCAATGGGTGATTACCTCAACCGTCTGGCGCGCGCCCTGCTCGATCCGGATTATAAAGACAAGGACCCGTGGATCGCGGAAGGCCGCAAACTGTTTAAAGCCGCAAAAGACCAGCTTGATAGCCACAAGACCTCTTGGGATATCGGTGTGCAGCTCGCGCACAGCTTCATGGACAAAAAAATTCCGTACAACCCGCGCACCGACGTCCTCACCGCGCCATACCGCGACGACAACCGCTATTTCTGGGAATTCGAGGAATTCGACTTCAACAAATCATTGTCCGCCGGATACGATGCGCCGAAACAAGTGCGGAAATACGTTAATGTGATGGAATTCGCCAACGAACTCGACGTGGAAACCGCCGGTGACGACGCAGAGGAAATCTGGGTCATGGGTACTGAATTCTTCCCGTACGAAGACATGGGCGTCTCGTACAACGATATGGAAGGCAAGGAACCGGTCTCGGCGCCCTATCACTATTCCGAATGGGATTACCAGATTCAATTGGAACGTCCGGATTGGGCGACGGTGCAGGAAAAACGCGCCAAATTGGGTGACATGCAATGCATCGACGACATCGCCAACCAGTACAAACGCGAAATCGCGCGCATGAAATTCCTGCTCGACGCCATGCAACCGCAAGGAACACGCCGCATCCGCAAACTGGAAGACGGCGACGAAATCGACATCAACGCTGCGATCCGTTCGATGATCGACATCCGCATGGGCATGCAACCCGATCCGCGCATCATGATGCGTTCGGTGCGCAAAGTGCGCGACATCTCGGTGCTGGTATTGCTCGATTTGTCCGAATCGACCAACGAGAAAGTCGCCGGTCATGACTACTCCGTGCTCGATCTAACCCGTCAAGCCACGGTGCTGCTCGCCAACGCCATCAACAAAATCGGCGACCCGTTTGCCATCCACGGCTTCTGCTCGGATGGGCGGCACGACGTTGAATATTTCCGCTTCAAGGATTTCGATCAACCTTACGACGAAACTCCCAAAGCCCGGCTCGCCGGCATGACCGGACAGTTGTCGACCCGTATGGGTGCGGCAATGCGTCATGCCACGCACTATTTGAAACTGCAAAAATCGGCAAAAAAACTGCTGCTCGTCATCACCGACGGCGAACCAGCGGATGTCGACGTGCGCGACCCGCAATACCTGCGCCACGACACCAAAAAAGCCGTCGAAGAAGCTGGCCGCTCCGGCATCCTCACCTACTGCATGAGCTTGGATCCGCGCGCCGATCAATACGTCTCGCGCATTTTCGGCGAACGCAATTATTTAGTGGTCGATCATGTGGAACGGCTGCCGGAGAAACTGCCGGTGTTGTATGCGGGGTTGACGCGGTAGAAATAAAGTAGGAGTAAGCTATATCGCTGACATCAAAAGAAATCAAATGCAAGATATTGCTTTGTTTCTCTAAGATTATATGGAATCTTTGGCAAAGCTTATTTCTGCTGGATTTATTTCATATTTGTCGAAGCAATTGATGGGTGCTACCATGCCGTGGTGGCACTTTTTTTATTTTGCTTTCTTCAAATGAGGTATCCAAATGAATAAATTCACATTGTTTATATCTTCGGTTTTTTTATCACTGGCTCTTATAGGTTGCTCCGGTAAGCAGGAAGGCCCTGCGGAAAAGGCCGGAAAGGAGATTGATAAATCTATCGACAGCAGTAAAAAAGCGATTGATAGCGCCATAGAAAAAGCCGCCGAGAAAATTGAAGAGCTTAATGATGCATCGGATGGGCCGGCAGAAAGTGCGGGCAAGGAAATTGATAAAGCGCTTGATGATGCAGCCGAAAAAATTGACGAAATAAGTAAGGACTTGAAAGATAAGTAAAGATCGATTGCAAATAATTTTTTCTAAAGAAAATCGAATTTGGGTAGATAAATAGCACGGTAGGATGCGCCGACACCAGAAGGCGCATCAATTACCAAAAACTCCAATATCTCCATCATCAAGCCGCCTGCAACAAAAACTCTACCTTGATTGCTTCATAAGAAAATTCAATCGCGCCGCTTTCGGTACGATTAAGCAATCCCGCTTCCAGCAACGCCGTCACATCGCCGTGAACGCCTTTGACATCGCGCGCCACCCGCCGCGAAGCTGGTGCGATCCGCTTCCTGTTGTTGATTCGCATGCCAGACTCGCGCGAAGCCAGTCATTGCTTCCTTCGGCTCCCGCACGTCAAGAATAACCGTTTTCATGATTCCACCTCTCAATATCTTGCTGGAAATCAGCTAGTATTTTCTCCAGACTGGTAAATACGTAATCGGTTTCCCGATAACCCCAGTGACGGTGGTCGCCTTCTCCGGCTTTTGTCAATTTCTCCGACAGAAAAGTAAGAAGGCTATGTTATCAATCAAAAACATCGCCTTCTTATGATTCTGCCTACTGCGTCAATAATCAAAGCCATCGAAACCGCTCCAGGATCGGGGTTGCCGATGCTTTTATCCGCATGCGGCCGGGCGCGGCCGATTTTGGGGATGAGATTCTTGGTCGCTTCGGCGGATTGCTGGGCAATTTCCGCGGCGGCTGTCCAAGCTTCCGCGATTGATAGTCCTTGAGCGGCTCCTTTTGTCAACGCGGCGGAAAATGGATAGAGCACGTCGACCAGCGTTTTGTCGTTAAGCTGCGCCTTGCCGACATCAATAACAGCTTGCAGTGCCGCCGTGACCCCTGCCGCAATCATTGAAGCATCCGGCTTGGTTTCATCACTAAGAGAATTGCCAAAGTTGCGCAGAATGACGCCCCACAACATACCCGAGGTACCACCGGCACGATCCGACCAGGCGTCGCCGGCGGCCGTTAATGCCGTCCCTGCCCCGGCTTGAAACGCCATGACTTTTTTGACGGCATCGACACCAGCTTTCAATCCGCGCTGCATGCCGATGCCGTGATCGCCGTCACCGGCGATGGCATCCAAACGTCCCAATTCGTCTTGTTGCGCTTCGATGGCTCCGAGCGCCGCTTCAAACGCCAACAGTACAATGTTGACGACTGCTTGCGATTCCGGCGAACCGGACCTGATGGTGAATTTGCCTCGCGAACCCTTCGATTCGACGACATGGTCGATCATTGGTCCGGCGCTCATGACCACGCCGCGATGAAACGCCGGTGTATCGGCTGCCGCCAGCCAGCTCTGTTCAAGCGCATCGTCGAGCCAGAACAACGTCAACGATACGCCCGCCATGTCGAAGCTGGTGATTAATTCATCCACGACCGGCGCGACGATGATCAGCCCGCGCGCCGTCAGCAATTGCTCGATCTTGCGATAGACCACGAATAATTCTTCGTACTTCACCGCACCGAGACCGTTGAGGATGACGCCGATCCGTGCCCCGGAAATATTGTTCACAGTTTCCGGAATCTCGGATAGCAGTTTATCCGCCAGCAGTTCCGCCAAGCCATCGGCACTTGGCGCCTTGACCCGGTCCAGGCCGGGTTCGCCGTGGATGCCCATGCCGACTTCCATGATGCCGGGTTCGACTTCGAATAAAGGCTTGGCAGCGCCGGGCAATGTGCAACCGGAAAACGCTACACCCAGTGAACGCACCCGGCTGTTGGCTGCAGCCGCAATCCGTACGACTTCATCAATCGGTTTTCCGGCATCCGCAGCAACCGCCGCCGCTTTGAATACCGCCAGCGTACCGGCAATGCCGCGGCGTTTGTGCTGCTCATGCGCCGGCGCGGAGGCGATATCATCGGTCACCACCACCGACTGGACATCGATACCCTGCGCGCGCAGACGTTCCTGCGCTTGGGTGAAATTGAGCACGTCACCGGCGTAATTGGCAAAGCAAAACAAAATTCCGCCGCCCGCATCGACGGCATGCGCCACATTACAGATCTGTTGCGCCGACGGCGCGGCGAAGACGTTGCCGAGCGCGGCGCCGTGCGCCAATCCGTGACCGACAAAACCGCCGAACGCCGGATAGTGCCCGGAACCGCCGCCGATCACCACCACGACCTGCCCGGTCTTGGCTTTATGCCGCCGGATCACGCCGCCATCGACACGCAGGATTTTGTCACGATGCGCGGCGGCATAACCGTCCGCCAATTCCGCCGCAAATTGCGCCGGATCATTGAATAAATAAGTCATTGCTAATTAAATCCCGGAGCTGAAAAATAATCATCATAGCGCTTTACTGTGAACCGCTTGGAATTGTGTTTGACGCAGGTTACGAACATTATCCCGCTACCCGGTAGTCTGATAAAATCGGATTAATGAATCATGCAGGTGCGCCAAGTCAGCCTGCCCTCTAATTAAATCACGCCAGTTGCCGGTCACAAAGGAATTATTGCATTGTTTTCAGCGTTTCAACATTTGAATTTTACCCGGATTCTTGTATTTTCAACCTTGTCCGCGGCTTGGCTGGGATTCGCTTATTATTTTGGAAAATTGATTCCGGATAAGCAATTGTGGTTTGCGCTATTGGTTACCTTGCTATTCGGATTGCCCATCTATTGCGCCGCGATTTACGCGGTGACGATCGAGAGAATATACCGCGCCAATCAGTTCCAAAAACTGGGTATTTTGCATTGGTTGTTCACCCGGCGGATACTGGCTTATCTCGTTTGGTTGTTCTGGGCGGTGGTATTTTCATTCTTGTTGTTGTGTTATCTCGGCTCCGCCGACAAGCAGGAATGGGTTGTTTTTTTCACCGCCATCCCGGCATTCGCTGTTATTTACACACTTTTTTCATCTGTTGCGGCGCGAGAATACAAACCCTATATCGCAGTACATAAATCGCTTAGCTGGTCACGCTGGCTAACAGCCGTAACGATGGCGGCGCTTTTTATCGTTTTGGTCGATCACACCGATACTACCCGCCAATATGCGTCACTGTCAGAAGCGGTCGCGGCGGAAAGCCAAAAACTCGATGGCACGACCAATAGCATTTTGATTCTCGAAACCAACCGGCTGCTGGGCTTTGTCGAAGGCATGAAGCGCTACGCGCTGGGCAGCCTGCAGTCTTTAAGCGACGTGTTATACCTTGGCTGCGTGTTCGCCGGCAGTTTGGTGTTTTTTTATAACGTCATGCTCGGGATTTCCAGTTTCATGCTGCCTTTGCCGGAATACCGGCGGATCCTTGCCCCCATCCAGGATAGCGATGAACCGCCGGCGGTATCGCCCTGGGCTTGGGCGATTACCTCGGCCTTCACGACTTTTTTTGTTTTCTTTATCTATGTGCCATCCACGGTCTATGTCGATGCCTGGCTGCGTTCCAATCCTGAAACTGTCGGGGAAATCCGCGCTTCGCAGCAAAAGGTCGTACAAACCGTGGAAATGATCGGGGACGATTACTACAAACCCGGCACTGCGGAACAAATTGAGCGGGCCTACCTCGATACCCTCAGTAAAATGGAGTCCTCGCTGGAAAAACTGCGTGAAACCACCGGCACCGGTTTTCAGCAGATGGTCGATAACGTCGATGCGTATCTCGATTGGTATTATAGCCTGCCCGGTGAATACGAACGGATTCTGGCCTTGGCTACCGGTGTTTTGGAAAACTGGATGAGCGAAAAATTGCAAAACTATTTGATGCGAGGCAATGCCTTTGGCCCGGTCCAGCAATCCATTGAAGAAGTATTGCAAAACAACCAGCAGTTACGTGCCGAACATCTGCAACAGGTGGAGCGGATTCTGGCCGACAATCGCGTTGAACCGGTCAGCGAAGCGCAACTGGAAATTGTCCGGCATGCTTCCTTGAATGCCCTCAAGGAACCGCCGGCGCATAGCGTCATCGTCAACCTGGAAAACCGTGTGCTGATTTCCGGCGGTATCGGCACCGCAGGTGCGATTACCGGCGCGATCGCCGGGAAGATTACCGCCAAAGTGGCTGGCAAAGGCATCATCAAACTCGGCGCGCAAGCATTGATCAAAGTAACCGCCGGCAAAGCAGTCAGCGCCTTGGGCGGTGCCGCCGCCGGCGCCGCAACGGGAGCCGCATTGGGTTCGTTCATTCCCGGTATCGGTACGGCAATCGGCGCGATGATCGGTGGTATCATTGGCGGCATCACTATTGGTTTGACTGTGGAAAAGCTCTTGCTGATGCTGGAAGAAGCATTTTCCCGCGACGAGTTCAAGCGCCAGATTCTGGAAGCCATCGAAGAAGAGCGTCTCGAATTTGAAAGATTCTTAACGACGCCCGTGTTAGCGGACAACCATCCGGCTGAAGTACCCTGAAGTACAAATCAACCATTTATAATCCTGGAATCTTATGGACCATAACATTACATTGATCACGACAATTGCAGCCGGTTTTGGCCTGGCTCTGATTTTCGGTTTTATCGCGGAGCGGCTGAAAACGCCGGCACTGGTCGGGTACCTGCTGGCCGGCATTGCGATCAGCCCGTCCACGCCAGGGTTTGTCGCGGATATCGGCATTGCGTCGCAATTGTCGGAAATCGGCGTCATGCTGCTGATGTTCGGCGTCGGCTTGCATTTTTCTCTGGATGATCTGCTGTCGGTCAAGCGCGTTGCAGTACCCGGCGCAATTGTGCAAATGGCGGTTGCCACCGTTTTAGGCATGGCTTTGGCATCTTCGTGGGAATGGAGCACCGGCGCCGGACTGGTGCTCGGCTTGTCACTATCGTGCGCCAGTACCGTGGTGCTGCTGAAGGCCCTCGAATCGCGTGGCGTGCTGGAATCCATGAACGGCCGCATCGCGGTTGGCTGGCTGATCGTCGAGGATTTAGTGACAGTTCTGATTCTGGTGTTGTTGCCATCGTTCGCAACCATGCTGGGAGGCGCCAATGAAAACGGCAATCCGACCGATCCGCTATGGTATACCATCGGCATTACATTATTGCTGGTTTCAGCGTTCATCGCACTGATGCTGATCGTCGGCCGCCGGGTGCTGCCGTGGCTGCTGTGGCAAGTTGCCCGCACCGGTTCGCGTGAAATGTTCACATTGGCAGTCGTCGCTGTCGCCATTTGCATCGCCTACGGCGCAGCCGCATTGTTTAATGTTTCGTTTGCACTGGGCGCTTTCTTTGCCGGCATGGTGATGCGCGAATCCAAATTCAGTCACCGCGCCGCCGAGGAATCACTGCCATTGCGCGATGCGTTCGCCGTGTTGTTTTTTGTTTCCGTCGGCATGCTGTTCGATCCAACGGTATTGATCGAAGAACCGATGCGGGTTTTAGCGGTGGCGGCGATTATCATCGTCGGCAAATCCATGGCCGCCATGTTACTGGTGTTGATCATGCGTTACCCGCTCAATACTTCGCTAACGGTCGCCGCCAGTCTCGGGCAGATTGGAGAATTCTCCTTTATCTTGGCGGGATTAGGGTTGTCTCTTGGCCTGATGCCCGCCGAAGGCATGAGTCTGGTGCTCGCCGGAGCGCTGATTTCCATCGCTTTCAATCCAATCGCATTTGCCGCGGTTACGCCGTTCAGAAATCTCATTCTGAAACATTCCGCGTTGGCGCGGAAATACGAGAACCGCGACGATCCCTACGCGGAATTGCCGATGAGCACCGAGCGGAAATTTCTCGAAGGGCAAGTGGTGCTGGTGGGTTACGGTCACGTCGGAGAACGTATCGCGCATGCGCTGGGTGAAAAAAACATTCCGTATATCGTGGCGGAACAGAATCGTGAATTAGTGCAAGACTTGCGCAAACAAGGCGCAAACGCGGTATCCGGAGACGCCACCGAACCCTCGGTGCTGATTCAGGCGCACATTACCGATGCCGCGATGCTGGTGATCGCTACAGCGGATCCACTGAATGTGCGGCACATGATCGATACCGCGCGCACCTTAAACCCCGGCATCGAAATCGTATTGCGCACCCGCAGCGAAGACGAAACAAAATTATTGCGTAACGACAATCTGGGAACAGTATTCTTCGGTGAAGAAGAACTGGCTAAAAGCATGACGCATCATATTTTGGACCGGTTCGATGCTAAAACAGAATCCCGGCAAAAGAACGCTTAATCTTTAGAAAACTATCAAGAGAAATCATCCATGACAGAACAAAATTATGCCGGCATTCATGACGATATTAACGGCGGACTCACGCACCTCGGGCGGATCGTGCGGGATGCCTGGGTATTCGGGATCTTGCCTGAAACAGAAACTTGCGCGGGCTGGAGCACTTCGCAGATGCAGACTTTATATGAAAAGGTTCATGAAGCTTGGGAGCCTTATGCGCATCTGCCAAGCCGGTTACCGGACGAACTCCGCGAACGGCATACCGCGATTTACGAAGCAGCGATCAAATACGCAAAAAGCAACGGCTGGAACGCCGAATTGGGCGATGATGATTAATGCCGGTCAAGCTTTCGCGGGGAAGTGAATGATCCGCGCAGGTCCGTCCAGTTTCGACTTGCTTTCCAGAAGCTGCAGCGCCAGCGGAAATTCGCGCTGTAACCGCAACATAATTTCCGGCATATGATCACGATAATAAATGGCTTCATAGGCAACCGGTTCATCAAGCGTATTGCGATCATGGCGTTTAAAATTGCACCAGGCAATGTCGATCCAGCATTTGCGCTCGCCATCGATAAACACAAACTCATCATGATCGATGATCGCCATGTATTGCATGCTGCGAATCGGCACAAACAAATGGCGGGTTACGCATTTTGACAGCAAAGTAATCGCGAGATTATATGATTTCGCCGGCAAATAGCGCGTTTCCCTGCCAATTTCGGGATCACGGTAACAGGTAATTTCCATTTCCAACCTCCGCGAAGCGTCGTGATAATGGCATATGATGAATCGTATTTAATCTTCAATCAAGCCGTATTGCAGCGGAGGAAAAATTGTTGCTGGCTATCTTACCGGTGAGCTTGGCTGAATTCCAAAGTAAAATATCACTACCGACTGACTAAAGAAAGCACAAGGGATCCATGACATTGATTAATCATTTTCTTTCACGCCTCGGACCAGGCTTATTGTATGCGGGCGCGGCTGTCGGTGTTTCCCATTTGGTGCAATCAACGCAAGCCGGCGGCATGTTCGGCTTTGAATTGATTATCGCCATCATCATTATTCATGCCATCAAATATCCTTTTTTTGAATTCGGTCCACGCTATACCGCAGCAACCGGACAGCACATTCTGCATGGTTATCTGAAACTCGGTAAATGGGCGGTATGGCTTTATCTGCTGATGGCAATCGCCACCATGTTTATCGTGCAAGCGGCCATTACGGTTGTGACCGCCGGTCTCATTACCAATATATTCGGACTCGATGGACTAGGTGGGCACGATCCGCAAATGGTTGCATTCATCATCGGCAGCCTGTTGTTGTTGATCTCGTTCACACTGTTAGTCAGCGGTCATTATGTGCTGCTCGATAAGTTGATGAAAATCATCATCTTGATACTGACGGTTACGTCGATCGCCGCCGTCATCATGCTGTTGTTCGACAATCCGGGACATCATAAGACCGCCACTGTTTCTTTCACCTTCACGGATACCGCGCATTTGATCTTTCTAGCGACATTTCTGGGCTGGATGCCGGCCCCGCTGGATCTATCCATATGGCACTCAATCTGGGCAAAAAGTAAAAACGACAGCGACGGCAAAATCGCATCGCTGCGGGAAACCTTGTTTGATTTCCGTGTGGGCTTTATCGGAACGGCGTTTCTGGCCATTTGTTTTTTATTGCTCGGCGCGTTGGTAATGTATGGCAGCGGCATTCCTTTTGCCGCCGGGGGCGCGGCATTCGCCGGGCAATTGCTCGATATGTACCAGCAAGCCCTGGGTGACTGGGCGTATCCGATCGTCGCCATTGCGGCTATTGCCACGATGTTCAGCACGACATTGACCGTGTTGGATGCATTCCCGCGTTCGATCAGCGCTTCGCTGGAATTGTTATTCCCCGGCCGGATTCGGCAACGAAATCCTCACTTCACGTATATGATCAGCTTGGCAATTTTAATAGCGGGTACTTTGTTTATCCTGTTCTTTTACATGACCTCCATGCGCGAAATGGTCAAAATCGCCACCGTCATTTCATTCGTGGCTGCGCCCATCATTGCGATATTAAACATGCAAGCGGTTTTCAGCCGTCACATGCCCGATCAATACCGTCCCGGTAAACTCATGTGGATCTGGTGCTGGTTCGGCGTCGCTGCGCTATCCGCTTGTTCGATTTTTTATCTGCTGTTATAGGAACATTCAAGAAAACCTGTGATGCGTCCCACTCGTCTGGAAAAACCGGCGGCCACGCGTAATAACCTGAAAACAATCGCGTCGCTGTTGCCCTATTTATGGGAATTCAAAGTCAGGGTCATTTTGGCGCTCGCACTTTTGGTATTGGCAAAGCTCGCGAATGTCTCGGTGCCGCTGGTATTAAAAGAAATCGTCGACGCTTTGGATCAGCCGCGCGCGGAACTGGTACTGCCCGCATTTTTGTTGATCGGCTACGGTGTGCTGCGATTATGCAGCACTTTATTCGGTGAGCTGCGCGACGCCATTTTCGCCAAAGTCACGCAGCGCGCAATCCGGCGGGTTGCAATCAAGGTTTTCATGCATCTGCATTCGTTGTCCTTGCGCTTTCATTTGGAGCGCCAAACCGGCGGGGTTTCGCGGGACATCGAGCGCGGCACGCGAGGTATTTCCTTCTTATTGAATTTCATGCTGTTCAATATCCTGCCGACCTTGCTCGAAATCGGCCTGGTATTGGCCATTTTGACCGGAAAATACGATATCCGGTTTGCCGTCATTATTGCCGCCACTTTACTGGCGTACATCGCGCTCACGTTGATTGTGACCGAGTGGCGCATGATTTTCCGCCGCACTATGAACAACATGGACTCAAAAGCCAATACCCAAGCGATCGACAGTTTGCTGAATTATGAAACCGTCAAATATTTCGCTAATGAAAATTGGGAAGCACGGCGCTACGACGAGCATTTGCAAGCCTGGGAAAAAGCCGCGGTGCGCAACCAAACATCGCTTGCCACCCTGAATGCCGGTCAAAGCGCCATCATCGCCGTCGGTGTTACGCTGCTGATGTTTCTCGCGGCCGATCATGTGATCTCCGGCAGCATGACACTGGGCGACCTGGTGTTGATCAACGCATTCATGCTGCAGCTGTACATGCCGCTCCATTTCCTGGGTTTCGTTTACCGGGAGATCAAACACTCACTGGCGGATATGGAACGGATGTTTACCCTGCTCGACGAAAACCGGGAAATAAAGGATAAGCCGGATGCGCATGTGCTTATGCTTAATACGAGTCATGCAACGATCCGTTTTCACGATGTCCATTTTTATTATGAACCGGATCGCCAAATCTTGTTCGATGTCACCTTTGACATTCCCGCCGGACAGAATATTGCGGTGGTGGGTCACAGCGGTTCGGGCAAGTCGACGCTGGCACGTTTGTTGTTCCGTTTCTATGATGTGCAATCGGGCTGTATCCTGATCAACGATCAGGATATCCGCGACATCACCCAGCAAAGTTTGCGCGCAGCCATCGGCATCGTGCCGCAAGATACTGTGTTATTCAATGACAGTATTTACTACAACATTGCGTACGGACGCCCGGACGCAACGGAAGATGAAGTTTTCGCGGCGGCACGTGCCGCTCATATTCATGATTTCATTGAAAGATTACCGATGAAATATGAAACGGTGGTCGGTGAACGCGGTTTGAAATTATCCGGCGGTGAAAAGCAGCGGGTAGCGATTGCACGCACGATTCTGAAAAACCCGGCAATCCTGATTTTCGACGAAGCCACATCGGCGCTGGATTCGGAATCAGAGAAACGCATTCAGGCCGAATTAAAGCGCATCGCGGTCAATCGCACCACGCTAACGATCGCGCACCGGCTATCGACGATCGCCGATGCCGATCAGATCCTGGTGATGGAACAGGGCCGCATCATAGAACGCGGCACGCATCAGCAATTGCTTGCGGCCAACGGCACTTATGCCCGTATGTGGGAATTACAACAGCAAGAAGAAACTACGCAAGCAAAGCAAACAACCGCCACTGTCAGTTAACCGTTTACAGCAAAGCTTCTTCTTCCGCGAAAATAAAAAACCGGAAAATACCGGGAAAAAACCAACCTTATCCCTGCGAATGAATGTTAGACGGATGTGATAACTTCACACTCCAGAATTTGCCATCAACAATTGCGTAATTACATTCTAGGGAGTCATCGCAATGCTCGTATCTGTTGGTTATCTCATTATTATTGTTTCTGTTTTCGGCGGATTTGCTTTGGCCGGGGGCCACCTGGCTTCGCTGTGGCAGCCTGTGGAGCTTCTCATGATTGGTGGAGGCGCTGTTGGGGCATTCGTTGTCGGCAATTCGAATAAAGCAATTAAAGCCACCATGAAAGCATTGCCGACCGTTTTCAAAGGCTCGAAGTTTACCAAAGCGTTGTATATGGACCTGATGACGCTACTGTACGAAATTCTCAGCAAGGTACGTAAAGAAGGCTTGATGTCGATCGAAGGCGATGTCGATGATCCCTCCAATAGCCCGATTTTCACGAAATATCCGGATATCCTGGCGGATCATCATATCACCGAGTTTATTACAGATTATCTGCGCCTGATGGTGGGCGGCAATTTGAATTCTCTGGAGATCGAGAGTTTGATGGACAGCGAACTGGAAACGCACCATCAAGAAGGTGAAGTGCCGATTCATGTGGTATCGAAACTCGGCGACGGATTGCCCGCATTCGGGATTGTGGCTGCGGTAATGGGCGTGGTGCATACCATGGAGTCGGTGCATTTGCCGCCCAGCGAATTGGGAATTTTGATTGCTGCGGCGCTGGTCGGTACTTTCCTCGGAATCTTGCTGGCTTACGGCTTTGTCAGCCCATTGGCGGGAAAGCTTGAACATAATCTCCATGAATCCAGCAAGATGTTCGAATGTATCAAAATTACCCTGCTTGCCAATCTGAACGGCTACTCGCCGGTTTTGGCAGTGGAGTTCGGAAGAAAAGTCCTGTTCACGACCGAAAGACCGTCTTTCTTGGAGTTGGAAGAGCATGTCAAACAAAGCAAGTCCAAGTAATTATTGAATATTTATTCCATCTGAATTACAGGAACAATTATGGCTGACGATCTTGCACAGCGACCGATAGTTATCAAAAGAATCAAGAAAGTTGCGGGCGGCCATCATGGCGGCGCCTGGAAAATTGCGTATGCCGACTTCGTAACCGCAATGATGGCGTTTTTTTTGTTGATGTGGTTACTGGGATCGTCGACCAAAAGTCAATTGGAAGGCATCTCGGAATATTTCAAAACGCCGCTGAAGGTCGCTTTGATGGGCGGATCGTCGATTGGTGAAAGCAATAGCGTACTCAAAGGCGGCGGTACCGATTTGACACGCCAGCATGGCGAAGTCAAGAAAGGCGCGATCAAGGATGACGATGCCCAAACCAAGAAAATCATCCGGGAACGGGCGGAGCGCGTCAAATTGGAAGGATTAAAGCAAAAAATCGAAGAAGCGATTGAAAACAATCCGTCGCTCAAAAAATTCGCTAATCAATTGCTATTGGATATCACTTCGGACGGCTTAAGAATTCAAATCGTCGACGAACAAAACCGCCCGATGTTCGCGTTGGGCAGAGCGGAATTACAGCCCTATACCAAAACCATATTGCGCGAAATCGGCAAAATGCTGAACGACGTCGACAATAAAATCAGTCTTTCCGGACATACGGATGCCAAGCCGTTCCCCTCAGGCGACAAAGGTTACAGCAACTGGGAATTATCGGCGGATCGCGCTAATGCCTCAAGGCGCGAATTGGTTGTCGGCGGCATGGATACCAATAAAATCCTGCAAGTCATCGGATTGTCTTCGGCAGTTCTTTTTGACAAGGACGATCCGCTCAACCCGATCAACCGCCGCATCAGTATCGTGGTTATGAACGAGCGGGCTGAGAAAGCGGTGACGATGGACAACCCGACCATCGATATCGATATGCAGGATCAACCGAGCACCGAATTGCTGGAAAATCCCTAAAAACTCTCGCGGACTGCTATCACATGCTAAAACGTTTTCATCCAAGCATCGCTGCATTGTTGATCCAAATTACAGCGACTGTTACCTCAGGGGTCTTAATAGCGTTATTCTCCGCCAATGCCGGCTTATTGGAGTGGGTGATTTTACAAGCATTGCTAGCCGGCTTATTGAGTTTTGTTGCGAGATTACCGGTATGGTGGATGCCCATGCATCTTCTGTTCATGCCGCTGGTCATCGCCGCTTTGACATTAAATATTTCATCAACTTGGTATTTATTGCTGTTCCTGGGTTTATTGTTAATCTATGGCAAATCGTTCGTGACCCAAGTGCCTTTGTACCTTTCCAGCGAGAGTGTCAATCAGGCGCTTGAGACTTTATTACCTCAACAGCAACAATTTTCGTTTATTGATCTGGGCAGCGGCTGCGGCGGATTATTAAAAAATCTTGCCAATGCTCATGATAACGGCTCTTTTCATGGCATCGAATCCGCGCCGGTGCCTTATGTCATCAGCAAATTACGCAGCTTGTTGGGTTCGGGATATGATGTGCGCTGGGGAGATTTCTGGAAACACGATTTCTCACGTTATGACGTGGTTTATGCCTATTTATCGCCAGTGCCGATGAATTCGCTGTGGCAAAAGGCAAAAAAAGAAATGCGTCCCGGCAGTCTGTTAATCAGCAATACTTTCGTTATTCCTGGTGTTGCGCCTGATCAAAGCATCCGCTTGAACGATTTTTCCAATTCCACGCTTTATCTTTGGCGGTTATGACAATCACCTAAAGCCTGCTAAACACGCCGCCAGGTAGTGCCCTGAGGACCGTCTTCCAAAATAACACCCTGTTGTTGCAGATTTTTCCGGATTTCATCCGCTTCCGCATAACGCCCCGCTTTACGGGCTTCGATACGCTGTTGAATCAAGGATTCGATCTGCTCATGGGTCAGTGAAGCAGCGCCAACGGCAGCAGAAGTGCTTTGCAAGTAATCAACCGGATTTTGTTGCAGCAAGCCTAACAATCCACCCAGCGCTTTTAATAAGGCAGCGCCGTCCTTTGCGCCGGTTTTATTGAGCTCGTTCGCCAGCTCAAACAAGACGGCGATGGCATCCGGCGTATTGAAATCATCTTCCATGGCGGCTTTGAATTTTTGCGCATGTTGATTATTCCAATCAATGGCTGGCGTATCGAACGAGCCGGCATCCTTTAATGCGATATACAACCGGTCGAGCGCCAGTTTGGTATCCTTCAGGTGTTGATCGGAATAATTGAGCGGACTGCGGTAATGCGCCCGCAAAATAAAAAACCGCACGACTTCCGGCTGATATAACTTGATAATTTCCCGTACGGTAAAGAAATTCCCAAGCGATTTCGACATCTTTTCATTGTCGACGCGCACAAAACCATTGTGCATCCAGTAATTCACGAACACATGATCATGCGCGCCTTCACTTTGGGCGATTTCGTTTTCGTGATGCGGAAATTGCAAATCCTGGCCGCCGCCATGAATATCAAAATGAATGCCCAGCAACTGCTCGCTCATCGCCGAGCATTCGATATGCCACCCCGGGCGTCCGTTGCCCCACGGGGATTCCCAAAACGGCTCGCCGGCCTTTGCGGATTTCCACAACACAAAATCCAGCGGATCCTTTTTACTGGAATCAATCTCAACCCGCTCGCCGGCACGCAAGTCATTCAAAGACTTACCTGACAGCTTTCCGTAACCCGGAAAATTATGAACCGCGTAATAAACATCGCCATTACCCGCTTGATACGCCAGATTCTTTTTTATCAATGCATCGATCATGTTGATCATGTGATCAACGAAGTTTGTGGCACGCGGTTCATGGCTGGGCGGCAATACTCCCAGCGCCGCGGCGTCTTCATCCATTGCTTGAATAAAACGTGCGGTTAATGCCCCGATCGGTTCATTGTTTTGTTGCGCGCGATTAATGATCTTATCGTCGATATCCGTAATGTTGCGTACATAAACAACTTCAAAACCGTTCTCCCTGAACCACCGCACAACCATATCAAAAACCACCAGAACCCGTGCATGCCCCAAATGGCAATAATCATAAACCGTCATGCCGCAAACATAGATCTTGATCTTTCCGGGTAAGATAGGCACGAACTGTTGTTTTTCGCGAGCGATTGAGTTATAAATTTTTAGCATAGGATCAACGATTCAAATTGTAATTCTGTCTATCTTATTGATAGAATCTCGGAAACTGTTATTATCTGCACCCAAAATAAATAGCCGCAGAGTATAACATAGTGTTTATATGAAACTCTTACCATCCATTACCACAGGCTGATTATCGATGCGACGCTGCCAAATTCTTCTGCTCATTATTTTATTTTCAATTCATTTGAACGTTTTTGCAGCATCTATCACGGTCGAAATGAGAACGAATCTTGGCAACATCGTTCTGGAGCTTTATCCTGATAAAGCCCCCAAAACCGTAGAAAACTTCCTGGAATATATTGAGAACGGTTTCTACAAAAATACGATATTCCATCGCGTCATTGCCGGGTTTATGATTCAGGGCGGCGGTTTCGACCAAGCGCTCAATCAAAAACCGACCCGTCCGCCGATTCGCAATGAAGCCGCGAATGATCTCAAAAATGAAATTGGAACCATTGCCATGGCGCGTACATCGGATCCGCATTCGGCATCGGCGCAATTTTTTATTAATGTCGCCAATAATCGATTTCTTGATTTTAAAGCACCCAGTCAAAGCGGCTATGGTTATGCGGTATTTGGAAAAGTCGTAAGTGGAATGGAAGTTGTTAACAAAATTGCTGCAACGCCTACCGGTCCGGCCGGTCCGTTTCCCAGCGACGTACCGAAAAATAAAGTGATTATTGAGGATATTGTCAAATTGCCTTCGTCAAAAAACGGCAATACTCAATAGCACATTCATCAATCAATTTAGGACTGATATGGTTAAACTGCAAACTAATTTTGGCGCGATAACTCTCGAACTCGACAGTGAAAAAGCGCCGGAAACCGTACAAAATTTCCTCAATTATGTCTCCAGCGGATTTTACGACAATACATTGTTCCATCGTGTCATTGACGATTTCATGATTCAGGGTGGCGGTTTTGCGCCCGGAATGAAACAAAAACCGACCCAGCCGCCCATCCACAATGAAGCTGCCAATGGTTTACGCAACGACGCCTATACGATTGCCATGGCAAGAACGGCCGATGTTCATTCTGCAACCGCGCAGTTTTTTATCAATGTAACCAGCAACGGTTTCCTCAACTATAAATCGCCATCACCGCAAGGGTATGGTTATTGCGTTTTCGGCAAAGTCGTCGAGGGTCAAGATGTCGTGGATAAAATTAAAAAAGTCAAAACTGGTGATTATGCCGGGCATCAGAATGTCCCGTTGGAAGATGTCATTATTGAGAAAGCCGAAGTGATTTAATCACGGGAAAAGCAAAGCAAGCTTTCTCAAACCCCGGATAGTTAATGGCGTCAGTCGCTGACGACTTGAGATTCAGCCCAATCCCCGCGCCAAATCGGTTTGCAAATCCTGAACGGACTCTAATCCGACCGCAATGCGCAGCAGCCCGTCGGTTATCCCGGCGGCGTCCCGGGCTTCCTGGCTAATCCGTGCATGCGTCGTGGTTGCTGGATGCGTCAACGTACTTTTTGCATCCCCCAAGTTTGCGGTGATAGAAATCAATTGGGTTGAATCAATGACACGCCACGCGGCCTCCCGCCCTCCTTTAACTTCGAACGAAACAATCCCGCCTCCCGATTTTTGTTGGCGTTTTGCCAAATCGTGCTGCGGATGCGATTCCAAGCCGGGATAAAATATGCGTGTCACATTCGAGTGCTTCTCGAGCCATTGCGCCATTTTCAAGGCATTTTCGGAATGTGCCTCTACACGGATTTTAAGTGTCTCCAATCCTTTCAGAATGACCCAAGCATTGAAGGCGCTCAATGTCGGACCGGCAGTTCGCAAGAAACCGAACACACCACCATCCATCAATAACTCCCGTTTTCCGAGTACCGCACCACCCAAAACTCTCCCTTGCCCATCGAGATATTTGGTGGCGGAATGAATAACAATATCCGCTCCCAATTCAAGCGGTTTTTGTAAGATCGGCGTACAGAAGCAGTTATCCACAACCAGCCAGGCACCAGCCATTCTCGCGATACGGGCCAATTCCGCGATATCTGAAATTTCCGTTAATGGATTGGAGGGCGTTTCCATGAAAAAAAGCTTGGTATTCGGCCGTATCGCGCTTCGCCAGGCATCAACATCCGTCGCGGACACAAAAGTCGTATCAATATTAAACTTCTTCAGAATGTTGTTAAATAAATTGACGGTTGCGCCAAATAAGCTTTGCGAAGCGACGATATGATCTCCGGCGGATAGTAATCCCATGGTGCAGGCTAAAATCGCCGACATGCCCGATGATGTTGCAATGCAGGTTTCCGCTCCCTCCAACACTGCCAGGCGTTCTTCAAATGCGGTTACGGTTGGATTGGTAAATCGTGAGTAAATATTGCCTGGCTCGCTGCCGGAAAAACGGGCGGCCGCTTGAGCTGCACTATCAAACACAAAACTGGAAGTCAAATACATTGCTTCAGAATGCTCATGGAATTGACTGCGATGAATGCCGGTATGTAATGCGAGCGTTTCTGGTTGCAAATTATCTGACATATATATTTGAGGCTTTGAAAATTAAATGGAAATTACATTAGATTGTTACACTTGTTTGGGAAAACACATTTCTTAGATAGTTACTGCATTGATTCTAATCGGAAAAAACCAAACTCAAATCCAATTGCGTTTTCGACTGCGCGAGCGATAGCGGTTGATTGGAATTTCTTTGCAATTCCAAAGTTTTGAGATATTCATGCGTCACATCGCCGGTAATATAAACACCATTGAAACATGATGTTTCAAAGTTCTGCACCACAGGCGACACCTTGGATACCGCATGCGTCAGAGCTTCCAAATCCTGGAATATCAGGTAATCCGCACCAATCTCTTCGCATATTTCTTCCGCTGTCCGGTCTGTAGCGATCAATTCTTGCCGGGTCGGCATGTCGATACCGTACACATTGGGATATCGCACCGGCGGAGCGGCGGAAGCAAAAAAGATCTTGTTGGCACCCGCATCCCGCGCCATTTGAACGATTTCCCGGCTGGTAGTGCCCCGCACAATCGAATCGTCGATCAGTAAAACATTCTTGCCGCGAAATTCAATATTCATGGCGTTCAATTTCTGTCGCACCGATTTACGCCTTTGTTGCTGCCCTGGCATGATGAAAGTACGTCCGACATATCGATTCTTGATAAAACCTTCCCGGAATTCGATGCCTAAGTGATTGGCAAGCTGCAGCGCACTGGGGCGGCTGGAGTCCGGAATTGGAATAACAACGTCAATGTCCAGATGATGCATGGTTTTCTTAATTTTTTCCGCGAGCTGTTCGCCCATATTCAAGCGGGTTTCGTAGACGGAAATCCCATCCATGACAGAATCGGGGCGGGCTAAATAAACGTATTCGAATATGCACGGATTCAGAGAAAACTGGGTTGCGCATTGCTTATTATAAAAATTACCGTCTTCATCGATAAAAATCGCTTCACCCGGCGCAACATCCCGAATCAATTTAAAACCCAAGGTATCCAGTGCAACACTCTCCGATGCGATCAGATATTCATCACCCAGCTCATTTTCCGCAGTGCCGAAGACCAGCGGCCGGATGCCATAAGGATCGCGAAAAGCTAATAACCCATAGCCGGCGATCATGGCTATGACCGCATAGGCGCCTCTGCATCGTTTATGCACGCCGGCAACCGCTGCGAAAATTGCCGCCGGATCAAGCTGGCAATTTTTGGTGCTCTCCTGCAGTTCGTGCGCCAGAACATTCAGCAAAACCTCCGAATCCGAGTTCGTATTGACATGCCGCAGATCCGTTTTAAAAAGTTCCTGATTGAGCTGCTCAGCATTGGTTAGATTGCCATTGTGACTCAATACGATTCCAAAGGGAGAATTGACATAAAACGGCTGTGCTTCGGCGGGCGAATTAGCAGACCCTGCGGTCGGATAACGCACATGACCGATACCGATATTCCCCGATAAGGCGCGCATATTTCTGGTACGAAACACGTCACGGACTAAGCCCAGCCCTTTGTGCATATGAAATGTATTACCTTGCGCAGTCACAATGCCGCTTGCATCTTGCCCGCGATGCTGCAGCATTAACAACCCATCATACAGAAGTTGATTCGCCGGAGATTTTGCAACAATACCGAGAATTCCGCACATAGAGATGCTCCGTTGGTTTTGCTTAAATCAGAATTAAATTTGGAATTAGTAAACTTAATTGCCGCGCTACTGTTGCTTTTTTAAAAAACAAAATGAAATCCGGCCATCACGCACACAAGCGCCTAAAAATTTTCTTTTCTTTCAAAACTAATACGTTTTGATAAATCATCGGGCAGCCATGGCAGCACTTGGGTCGCGATCGATTCCAAAGGACCGCTTAATAAGGCTTGATGCCAGAAAACCTGGTTTGGAATTGTCGTCAGACCTGCCATCAAAACCAGTAAAATTACTATCGCCAACGCCCGGATAAACCCGAAAACCGAACCAAGCAACCGATCAATAAACCCCAATCCGATGCCCTTAATCAAGGCGGACAGCAACATCGTCGCGAGCGCCGTGATCAACAAGACTGCAAGAAACGTTACAACAAAAGCAATGGCATAACGCAAGGTTTCACCGACAATCTCGCCGGGTAAAAACTGCTCCGTTAACGAAGAGTAGGAGCTAGCCGCAATAAAAGCAACAATCCAACCGGCAATGGACAATCCTTCACGGACAAATCCACGCAGAATACTCAATACAATCGATACTAAAAAAATAGCGGAAACAACATAATCAAAAACGGTCATCAGTCGTGATAAATACTATCTTGTTAATTGATTAGCATAAATAATTGCGATACCGGCTCATCTTGGCACCACGACGCCATCCAGACCAAGTGCTTTCAATTTTTTTATTTCCCCATCCGCAGCGCTTCGAGTGGGAAACGGGCCTGTTCGCACACGCGTCACTTGATTGCCATTGATAACCAATGATTCGGTATATGCCTTGAAACCGTTCGCCAACAGCAGCGCTTGCTGCAATTTGGCTTTTTCCGGATCCGAAAATGCGCCTAGCTGAACCACAAATCCTTTGGCCGCATCAGGAGCTTGAATCGGCGCAATAGTGGTTGCCGGCACACTTGGTGCGCTTGGCGGCGGCGTACTCGGTGTCACTATACTAACATTTGTAGTCGTTGCCGCCGCAGGAGGGGGTGATGTAATTCTGACCGGAACTGCTTGCCGTTCGAATTTTGGTTTGATTCCGGGAATCGGGATACGTTTTTGCAGATTCGCTGATTCAACCTGTTCATCCCTGCCCGGCAATGTAATCGTGGATTTTTCTTGCAGTTCCGCTGGATCCATCGCATTCAACGATTCAATGTTGATTGCAGAATCTTCTTTTGGTAACGATACAGCTTTGCTTGCATTTCTGTTCGCTTCCGGCAAATTAATTGCGATCTCGTGCTTTTCCGTTTCCGGCTTGGGCTCGTCGAAGATTGCAGGCAACACGATAATAGAAATCAGAACCAGAACGATAGCGCCGACTAACCGCCTTCTCGCGCGTTTTCGCAGTAATAATTCTTCTTCGCTGATATTTTTGTTCATTTGAAATATCCGGTTACTACGCTCGGGATGGCATATGCAGATGATTCAGCACATCACCAACCGCGTAGAAAGATCCAAATATGCAAATTCTATCATTTTTGGACGCTTGTTCACAGGCAAAAGCATAAGCTTCAACGCCATCAGAAAAGCGGTATATTGGCAGGTCCCCGCCTGGAAAACCGGTATTGCGGATCTCTTGTTCGATATATTCGACGGACGCAGCACGCGGCGATTGAATGGGAAAGAGCAACCAGACATCGATTTCGTCTTTCAGCTTTTGTACGACACCCTGAATATCTTTATCCTGCAGCATCGAAAACACTGCGTAAGTCCGCCCGGCACACGGGGTCGCAGCCAAATTTTGCGCCAGGACTGCAGCAGCGGCAGGATTATGCGCGACATCCAGGATGATCATCGGTTGGGTTGAAACAACTTGAAATCTACCCGGCACAGTCGCTTTGATCAATCCTTGGCGGATAGCATTCATATTAACCGGCAACAACTCATGAATCGCATCCAGAGCCGCTAGGCACGCGCTTGCATTTTGGAGCTGCTTACTGCCCCGCAAAGCGGGAACGGGTAATGAATAACGCCATCCCTTGGTTCCCCAAAAATCCCATTGCTTATCCTTGGATTGAAAGCCGAATTCTTTTGAAAATCTACTCAATTGCGCGCCAATTTTTGTGGCATGCTGATACACAGAGTCCGGCACATCGGTATCCGCACAAATGGCCGGCTTGCCATGCCGGAAAATCGCAGCTTTCTCGAATCCGATTTTTTCCCGCGTGTCACCCAGATACTCGATGTGATCCAGATCGATACTGGTTAGAATGGCGCAATCCGGATCAAAAATGTTAACCGCATCGAGACGTCCGCCTAAGCCAATCTCAAGAACCGCCACATCGACGCGCGCTTGAACAAACAAATACATCGCAGCGAGGGTACCGAACTCAAAGAAAGTTAACGATGTGTGGCAGTTCCGCCGCGCGGCTTCCACTTGCGCAAAAGCCTGACAAAGACTCGCGTTTTCGATATCTTGCCCATCGATTCGAATCCGTTCGTTGAATCGAATCAAATGGGGAGAAGTATAACATCCGGTTTTATAACCCGCGCTCTGGAGAATCGCTTCAAGCATCGCGCAAACGGAGCCTTTGCCATTGGTGCCACCGACTGTAATGACCGGAAATTGAGGAATTAACCCCAGCTCGGACCGGACATTGGCTACCCGTTCCAGCCCCATTTCGATGACGCTCGGATGCAGCGATTCGAGGTAACGCAACCAATCCTCGAGTGATTCCGCCGTTACACCCGGAACATCCATATGCATGAATCTATAAGAAAAGTTATCTTAACGGAACGGGAATACGCATCAGTTGCGTACAGAGATTGACGAGCTTGTCGCCCATTTGGCGGCGATCGACAATCATGTCGACCGCTCCGTGTTGCAGCAGAAATTCCGCACGTTGAAAACCATCAGGCAGCGTTTGCCGGACAGTCTGCTCAATGACGCGCGGCCCGGCGAATCCGATCAGTGCGCCCGGTTCGGCGATTACGACATCCCCGATAAAGGCAAAACTGGCAGACACGCCGCCCATCGTCGGATCCGTCAATACCGAAATAAAAGGTAATTTGTTGTGGCTCAGACGTGTCAAAGCCGCCGTTGTTTTCGCCATTTGCATCAGGGAAAACAATCCTTCCTGCATCCGCGCACCGCCGCTGGCACTAAAGCAAATAAAAGGAAGATGGTGATCGATACAGGTTTTAACGCCACGCACAAACCGCTCCCCCACGACCGACCCCATGGAACCGCCCATAAAACCGAATTCGAATACCGCGACAACGACCGGCATGGTTTTGATAGCACCCTGCATGACCACTAAAGAATCATTTTCATCGGTACTTTCCTGGGCTTGTGTCAGCCGATCGACATAGCGCTTACTGTCTTTAAACTTCAGAATATCCGTTGCAATCACTTCAGCACCGATTTCACGCCGGCCTTCCGGATCGAGCAAGAAATCCAGCCTGTCTCTGGCAGAAATACGATTATGGTAGTCACATTTTGGGCAAACATTCAGATTCTTGGCCAAATCGGTATAGTACAGGACCGCCTCACAATTGTTGCATTTACTCCATAATCCTTCGGGTACGATTTTCTTCTCACCGGCTTCTTTTCTTTTGATTTTTGGAGGAATGATATTCTGGAACCAGCTCATAACGAATGTATCCTAACGCGCGAGTGTTTGATTACTTCAATTCTCATCAATTGCTTTACGCAGTGTATTTAGCAGATGACCAACTTTATCCAATATTTCCGCTTCTGTTGACTTCTCAATTTCTTCGATAATCCGGCTACCGACCACGACAGCATCCGCCAACCCTGCAACTGCCTTTGCGGTTGCGCCATCGCGAATACCAAACCCTACCCCGATCGGTAGCGAAATATATTGCCGCAGCGTTGTCAGCATGTTGCTGACATCTTGCAAATCAAGATGCGATGCGCCGGTAACACCTTTAAGCGACACATAATAAACATAACCGCGAGCCATTTTTGCCACTTGTTCAATACGCTGTTGCGGTGTCGTGGGCGACAACAAAAAGATCGCGTCGATTCCTTGCTGGTCGAGACATTCCACCCATTTCTCCGATTCTTCCGGCGGATAATCCACGATCAGAATACCATCGACACCGCACTGTTTGGCTCTGGCGGCAAAGAATTCGTAACCCATCGCCTCCACAGGATTGGCATATCCCATCAGGACAACCGGCGTATCCGAATTCGTTTGTCTGAATTCACTGACCATGCTGAGTACGTCGTTTAAACTGACATGGTGTTTCAGCGCACGCTCTGACGATCTCTGAATAGTGGGTCCGTCGGCCATTGGATCCGAAAAAGGAATTCCCAATTCGATGATATCCGCACCCGAGTGAACTAATTGGTGCATGAGCGGCACCGTTACTTGCGGATTGGGATCGCCCGCCGTGACAAACGGGATCAGCGCCTTACGATTTTGCCTTTTTAAGGTATTGAATGTTTGCGCGATACGATTTGACTTCTCAGTATCGCTACTGCCATTGAAATAATTCAGCAAGCTGTTAATAAAACTCATTTAGTAATCCGATTGGAATTCTTTCCAGAAGATTAAAATTGAAAATACGAATGTCTTCATTAAAGCGTCAAACCTGACATTTGCGCAACTGTCGCCATGTCCTTATCGCCCCTTCCGGAGAGATTAACCAGCAATAGCTTGTCCTTGGATAATGTCGGCGCGTATTTGGCGGCATAGGCCAGCGCATGACTGGATTCCAGCGCCGGCATAATGCCTTCGTAGCGGCATAAGGTATGAAATGCTTCCAAAGCTTCATCATCGGTAATCGCGACATATTCGGCGCGGCCACAATCCTTGAGCCAAGCATGTTCGGGACCCACGCCCGGATAATCCAAACCGGCCGAGATTGAATGTGTTTCGATAATCTGACCGTTTTCATCTTGAATCAAGTAAGTGCGATTGCCATGCAATACACCAGGCTTCCCGGTCGATAACGTCGCTGCATGCAGGTTGGTTTCGATGCCTTTTCCGGCTGCCTCGACACCGATCAAGCGGACACTGGCATCGTTAATATACGGATAAAACAGACCGATCGCGTTGGAACCGCCGCCAACACAGGCTATCAACGCATCCGGCTGGCGTTGAAAATCTTCCTGCATTTGCACTTTAGCCTCTGTTCCAATCACAGCCTGGAAATCCCTGACCATCATCGGATAAGGATGAGGTCCGGCGACGGTACCGATAATATAAAAGGTATTTTCAACATTGGTGACCCAATCCCGCATCGCTTCATTCAGCGCATCTTTCAATGTCCGGGATCCCGATTCGACCGGCACCACGGTCGCACCCAGCAATTTCATGCGGTACACATTCGTCGCTTGCCGTTTGACATCTTCGGAACCCATGTAAACCACGCATTCCATACCATAACGTGCTGCTACAGTGGCGCTGGCGACGCCGTGCTGCCCCGCGCCGGTCTCAGCGATCACGCGTTTCTTGCCCATGCGCCGGGCTAATAGCGCCTGCCCGATGGTGTTGTTAATTTTATGCGCCCCGGTGTGATTCAAATCTTCGCGCTTTAACAGGATTTGCGCGCCGCCTAAATGTTCGGACCAGCGCTTGGCATGATAGATCGGACTGGGGCGGCCTACGTAATGCTTTAATTCATAAGCGAACTCTGCCTGAAAATCAGGGTCGTCACGGTAAAATTCGTACTGTTTCCGCAAATCTTCCAATGCTGAAATGAGCGTTTCAGCAACAAAGATGCCTCCATACGGACCAAAATGACCATCTCTACTAGGAAGATCATAAGCATTCACAGTTCTTTACTCCTTGCATGAAAGCAATAATTTTATTCTTGTCTTTGATACCTTTAGCTGCTTCAACGCCGCTTGAGACATCCACTGCCCAAGGTTTCGTTTGCTTAATCGCCATCGCAACATTATCTGGATTCAAACCACCGGACAGAATGAACGGAACGGACAGATTCTCTGGAATGAGGTGCCAATCAAACACGTGCCCGGTACCACCCGGCATGCCTTCGGTAAAAGTATCCAGCAATAAACCCTTTGCAGTACGGTAACGCTCTGCGTATTGTAGCAAATCTGTGTCTGATTTGACTCGAATTGCTTTGATATAGGGTTGAGAAAATTGATTGCAAAAATCCGGCGATTCGTTGCCATGAAATTGCAACAGATTGAGTTTAGCTGCCCGTGCAGTTTCTTTGACCCAAGCGGCATCGGGATCGACGTACACGCCGACGGTACATACAAAAGGTGGAATCAACGCACTAATCCGTCCGGCTGATTCAGGATCAATATTGCGCGCGCTCTTATGCCAAAAAACAAAGCCAATTGCATCCACCCCCGATTGAATTGCTGCCTCAGCATCTTCAATCCGGGTTATTCCACATACTTTTACACGCACTGACATGAGAATCGAAGGTCGTTTTTTAATTAATGCTACCGGAGTACGCCATTTGAAATAATTGGAAAGTCGGAAAATTCCGGAATCAACCAACTTGGGTCGTATCTTACACCGGCTAAATACAAACCAGCGGCGGAAAAAGTTGGCGCCGCAAACGTCCGGTTTTTGTGTTGAAGAAGTTCGTCGATCCAGTCGGCAGAATACTTTCCTTTTCCGATATAAACAAGGCAACCGATAATATTTCGTACCATATGATGAAGGAAAGAATTCGCCCGCAAATCAAAAACTACAAGATTTCCTTGGCGGACGATGTTCAAATGGGTAATGGTTCTTACCGGAGATTTCGCTTGGCACTCGGCGGCCCTGAAAGATGAAAAATCATGCTCCCCGACTAGAAGTTTCCCTGCCGCTTGCATTGTCTCCAATTCCAGCGGCACATGAAACCAGCCAACTTTATTGTGATGAACCCCAGGTCTGGCCGATTGGTTCAATAAAAAATACAGATATCGCCTTTCAACCGCACTATAGCGCGCATGAAAATCATCAGGAACTTCGCCGGCCCACAAGATCGAAATATCCTCGGGCAGGAAAGCATTAACACCCCGCACCCAGGCACTCAGGGGGCGGCTGGTCAATGTATCAAAATGCACGACTTGATAAAACGCATGAACACCGGCATCTGTCCTGCCTGCCGTAACAATCCGGATATCTTCCTTCGCTATTGCAGACAGTGCCTTTTCAACCGCATCTTGAATTGCGCAAGACTCTGATTGACTTTGCCAGCCACAATAGTTACTGCCGTCATATTCCAAGACTAATACGATACGCACAATTGAAAGATTATTTTTACCAATTGACCACGATCCGTGATCAGTCTTCTCGTTTATATCCCTACAAGCTCTTCAACATTTTTTTGGCAATTTTTATCTGTTTCGCATCGCCATCGCGAATGACTTCTTCCAGCATTTCCCGAGCGCCTTCTTTGTCATCCATTTCTTGGTAAGCTTTTGCCAGATCAAGTTTTGTTTCAACTTCCTGCCATTGCTCGCTATTGGTTTCCAAGTCTGCCGCTTGTTCCACTGACTCAGTCTGATTGGGTTCTTCGAGATCCAAGCTGATATCAGCAAGGTCAACAGCCGGAATCTCAGGCGCAGATTCACTTGCGGTCTCCGGCTGCTCAAAGTCAATTGCGTCGCTTATCAAATTCGATTCATCACTTTGCAGCGAATCTGCTTTACTGATCGTGGAATTATCGCCGTCCAAATCCAAGCTTGCAGAATCAAACTCCAGAATAATCTCATCCTGGTTCGTATCCGCATCAGTGGTTGCAGCACGCATTGAATCATCATCAGACGCTGCATCGGCAGCAACAACGTCGAGTGAATAGTCCAAGCTCCCGGTATCTTCAGCTAATTGGCTGACTTCATCTTCTTCGGATGATTGAGATAGCGCTCGTTTTGTTTCTTCTTCGGATCCGGTATCGAGATCGAAATCAATTTCATTGGAGAAATCCGTAGCTGAGGCAACTGAAGCGGATTCTATCGGCTCACTATCATCTTCAGGAGTTTCCTCGACTAATGCGGAATCCAGCGGCTGTTCCTCCAGCAGCGGCTCCGCGCCGGATTCATCGTCAGTTGCTTCGGCGATCAGACCGGCCGTTCCTTCATCGCTTGCTTCATGTTCCACAAAGCCGGTATCGCCATGATCGAAATCATCCTCCCGGTCAGCCGGTTCCGGGAAAGAACTGATATTTTCGTAAGTCAGTTCTTCGTCGCCGGAATCCGAAGCAGTGAGCGGATCATCGTCATCTGCAGCCGCTGACGCTGCCGCTGTAGCGGCGGATGCACCGGCCATCCCTGCCATTCTAGAGCGCATGGTGGAAGAAAATCCTTGTTTTTCAATATCTTCTTCGTCATCTCCCTCGAATTGTTTTTTGCGTCTTCTAATAATCAGAAGCATCAATAACAGCAACAGAATCGATGCGCCGGCGATATATTCCATATATTCGAACAGCAATTCGATCAAGCCCGGCGATTGTTCTTCCTCAACCGGAAGAGGCACGGGACTGACAGTCGTCATTGCTTCCTGAGGGGGCTGTGCTAGCTCGCCATGTTCCGGTTGCGGAGGTAGAGAATGGGTCTCCGGCTCCATTTTTGTTTCTGCAGGTAAATCAATCGCAATAGGCGGTTGCGCTTCCGGTTTTAAAGTACCGGCAGGCAACGATTCTGCGTTCACCTGGGCTTGCGCCAGAACCGAATCTTTCAATTCCAGCAAATGTTTGAGGTTCGCAATGCTTTTTTCTAGCATGGCGACGCGTTCGTTAGCTTCTTTTAATGCCAGATTTCTTGCAATCGCATCCTCTTCCATCATGCGCAAACGGTCAACCAAACTCGAATCCGCAGCCTGGTCATCCTTATCCAGCTGCGTACCACTCGATAACTTCAGTACTTCTTTAGGCGCATCGGCGGCCATTGATTTCTTATCAATAGTAGTCGTGATTTGCCCTTGATCCGATTGACTAACCGTATGCGTTGTCGATGATTCTCTGCTGGCAGTCGCCAATTTTGCCTGATATTGCCGCCAATCATTAGTCTGCATCTTGATTTCGGCGCTTGCGGTCGCGGTATCGATTGCAGCAATTTCATCTTGATCCGGAATATTCAGAATCGCGCCGGCCTTGAGCAAATTCATATTGTTGGCAATAAATGCGTCGCGATTGGCGCGATGGAGCGCTACCAGCATTTGGTTCAGGTTGACTCCCGGCGGCAATACCCGGCGTGCTATCGACGATAGCGTATCTCCTCGGCTAACCGGCCCGTAAGTTTTAGCGCTATCACGCCCTCTGGTTCGCGCAGCCGGTTTGAAATCGCCTTTGGTTTCCGTCGCTTTATCCGCTTCCAGTCTGGATGTAGTAATTTGCGTCGCGGGACTCGCCGATGCAGCGGCAAAATTTTGCGTGGTTGATTCAACCGGATCAAGCAATACAGTGTATTCACGCAGAATCTTGCCGGATGACCAGCTTAATTCAATCAGAACCATTAAAAATGGATCATTCACGGCTTGCGGAGAAGTTAGCTTGACGTAAGGATTGCCATTAATCCTCGATTCCACCGACACCCTGACAGTCGATAGGACCGATTCGTAGCTGATGCCCGCTTGAGCAAACGCTTCCCGGGTTGCGATACTGGCTTTTAGAGTTGGAACCTCATCACTACTGGCCGTGACTATGTCAATTTCGGCATTTAAAGGCTGCCCTAATGCCGAATTAAGCGTCAGCTTGCCAAGTCCTGCGGCATAAATGGCAGCCGGTAACATCAGGATGATTACAAACAAGCTTACTCTAAAAGATGTTTTATACACTGAAGTACCCTCTCAAGTTTTTGAAAATTAATATCGGAAGGCTAGCATTGCGGCGTAATCATACAAGCCGGAATTATGCGTTAAATAATAGGCTAATTTCTTTTATGCAAACTCTGAAAGTTATTCAATATTCAAGGATTATTAACTGATTACAGCAATTTAATGCTCAATCAATATTCGCAACATTCTTCGTAACGGTTCGGCTGCTCCCCACAGCAACTGATCACCGACCGTGAATACCGACAAATATTCATTACCCATCGCCAGCTTGCGCAACCGGCCGACTGGAATGGATAGCGTGCCGGTTACTGCCGCCGGCGTTAAACTCGCAGTCGTTGCTTCTCGTTCGTTAGGTACCACATGCACCCAATCGTTGGAGTGTGCGATAACGTCTTCAATCTCATCCAGCGGCACATCCTGTTTTAATTTGATCGTTAAAGCCTGGCTATGGCAGCGCATCGCGCCGACGCGCACACAGATTCCATCGACGGGGATTTGCCGGTTGCTTCTTCCAAGAATCTTGTTGGTTTCGGCCTGACCTTTCCATTCTTCACGGCTTTGCCCGTTGGCGACTTCTTTGTCAATCCAGGGTATCAAGCTGCCGGCCAATGGCACCCCGAAATTTTCTTTGGGAAAGTTTTTATCGCGCAAGGTACCGGCAACTTCCCGGTCAATATCCAGAATGCTGGAGGCAGGGTTATCCAGCAAATCCTTTGCGACACGATGCGCTTCACCCATTTGCTGCAATAATTCACGCATGTTCTTTGCGCCGGCGCCGGAAGCCGCTTGGTAGGTCATCGCGCTCATCCATTCCACCATGCCTTTTTCGAAAAGACCGCCGACAGCCATCAGCATCAGACTGACCGTACAATTTCCACCGATGTAATTTTTCACCCCGTCATGCAGCGCTTGCTCGATCACCGGCTTGTTGACCGGATCCAAAATAATCACGGCGTCTTTATCCATCCGCAAGGCCGAAGCTGCATCGATCCAGTAGCCTTGCCAGCCCGCTTGGCGCAACTGTTTGAAGACTTGATTGGTATAATCGCCGCCTTGGCAAGAAATGATGATATCCATCGCACTCAGTTGATCGACGTCGAATGCATCTTTAAGCGCGGGTATTTCCTTACCTATGTCGGGACCCGCGCCACCCTTCTGCGAAGTTGTAAAAAAAACGGGATCGATCAGAGAAAAATCCTCTTCTTCCCGCATTCTTTGCATTAATACCGAACCCACCATGCCACGCCAACCGACAAAACCGACTTGTTTCATTGCAAATCTCTTATTCAAAAAATACAACCTATTAAATACGAATCATCATATTAGCTTACTTTGCCAATAGATAACAATTAATTAGCGCATCTATTTCACTTCAATTATTGAATCACCGCGAAAAAACCTCACATCAACTGCAATACCGCATCACCCATCGCTTTTGTGCCAACGGACTTCATTCCAGGCTCATCGATATCTTTTGTCCGGTAGCCTGATGCCAGCACCTTTTTAACTGCATTCTCAATCCGTTGCGCAGCCTCTTCTTGATTGAAGGTGTAACGCAACATCATCGCCACCGACAAAATAGTCGCCAATGGATTGGCCAGATCTTTACCCGCAATATCCGGCGCCGACCCATGAATCGGTTCATACAGCCCTTTATTGTTTTCATCCAGTGAAGCCGATGGCAGCATGCCGATCGAACCGGTCAGCATTGATGCTTCGTCCGACAAAATATCACCGAACATATTACCGGTGACGATCACGTCAAATTGTTTGGGATTACGCACCAGTTGCATCGCGGCGTTATCAACCAGCATATGGGATAGTGTTACTTGCGGGTATTGTTGCGCCACTTCCGATACGACATCACGCCACAACTGTGTGCATTCCAGCACATTCATTTTATCCACTGAGCATAATTTTCCTTGCCGTTTGGCCGCTGCTTGAAATGCCACATGCGCGATTCTTCTTATTTCGGATTCACTATAAATCATTGTGTTAAAACCGACACGTTGCCCATCGCGCGTCTCGATACCACGCGGCTCGCCGAAATAGATATCTCCGGTCAGTTCACGCACAATCATGATATCGAGTCCGGCAACAACGTCATATTTCAGGCTCGAAGCATTGGCAAGTTCCGGATATAAAATAGCAGGACGCAGATTCGCAAACAGATTGAGCGCCTTGCGGATTGCCAAAAGACCTCTTTCAGGACGCTGATGACGCGGCAACGCATCGTATTGCGGCCCCCCCACAGCGCCCAGAAGCACTGCATCCGCTTCGCTTGCCAGACGGTGCGTCGCTTCAGGGTACGGTTCTCCGGTTGCATCCACCGCACAACCGCCGATCAAACCATGCTCCAACTCAATCTCAAGGCCGTCATTTTTAAGATGATCCAGAACTCGTACCGCTTGCGCGACAATTTCAGGCCCGATCCCATCACCTGCCAAAACTGCAATTTTCATCATTATTCAATTATCTAAAAATATTAAAGCTTACACAAACAGCCAAGGCTGCTGTTCGCGCCGTTTTTGCTCAAATTGCTTTATTTTTTCGGCGTGTTGCAAGGTCAGGCCGATCTCATCAAGCCCATTCAGCAAGCAGTGCTTGCGAAACGGATCGATCTCAAACGGATACGCTTCGTGACCGGGAGTCGATACATTTTGATTTTGCAGATCAACCGTCAATTGATAACCAATGGTTGATTTAACTTCATCAAACAACCGATCCATCGCCGTCTCGCTCAAAATGACCGGTAACAGACCTATCTTGAAGCAATTATTAAAAAAAATATCCGCGAAACTGGGCGCAATAATCACCCGGAACCCATAATCCTGCAACGCCCACGGCGCATGCTCGCGGCTCGAACCGCAGCCGAAATTGGCGCGCGCCAGCAAAACCTGCGCCCCCTGATAACGCGGCTGATTCAGCACAAAATCCGGATTGGGCTGGCGCTTCGCCGGATCCATGCCAGGTTCGCCATGATCAAGAAACCGCCATTCGTCGAATAGATTCTGGCCGAAACCGGAACGCTTGATCGATTTTAAGAATTGTTTCGGGATAATGGCATCGGTATCGACATTGGCGCGATCCATCGGAGCCGCCAAACCGGTCAGCGTATGAAATTTTTCCATTGAACTTTATATGAATAGAACAGGTTATTGTTTTACTGCAGCTTGCGCACGTCGACAAAATGCCCTGCCACCGCCGCCGCCGCCGCCATCGCCGGACTCACCAGATGCGTCCGCCCGCCGGGACCTTGCCGGCCTTCAAAATTGCGGTTGGAAGTCGAGGCGCATCGCTCGCCGGGTAACAGCCGGTCATCATTCATCGCCAGACACATCGAGCAACCGGGTTCGCGCCACTCAAAACCCGCCGCCCTGAAAATTTGATCCAGGCCTTCCTGTTCCGCTTGTTGCTTAACCAAACCGGAACCCGGAACCACCAGCGCTTGCTTAATGTTCGCCGCAATATGCTTACCCTTAACGATTTGCGCCGCTGCCCGCAAATCCTCGATGCGAGAATTGGTACACGACCCGATAAATACCTTGTCGATCATAATTTGCTGAATCGGCGTGTTGGCAATCAGCCCCATGTACTTGAGCGCTTGCTGCATATCATGACGTTTCACTTCATCGTTGACCTGCATCGGGTCAGGCACGGTACCATCAATCGTAGTGACCATTTCCGGGGATGTGCCCCAGGTCACTTGCGGTTTAATTTGCGCGGCATCCAGTCTGACCGTCTTATCAAACTGCGCGCCTTCATCGCTATGAAGCGTGCGCCAATACTTGACGGCATTATCCCATCGCTCGCCTTGCGGCGCGAACGGACGCCCTTTGATGTAATCGATGGTGGTATCATCCACAGCCACCATTCCGGCGCGCGCGCCTGCCTCGATCGCCATATTGCATAGCGTCATACGCCCTTCCATCGATAACGCGCGAATCGCGCTGCCGCTGAACTCGATGGCATACCCGGTGCCGCCGGCGGTGCCAATTTCACCGATAACCGCCAGAGCGATATCTTTCGCGGTCATACCGAAACCCAAAACACCTTCCACGGAAATACGCATGGTTTTCGATTTTTTCATCAGCAAACACTGCGTCGCCAGCACATGTTCAACCTCCGATGTGCCGATGCCGAACGCCAGGCATCCGAACGCGCCGTGCGTGCTGGTATGCGAATCCCCGCACACAACTGTCATACCGGGTAACGTCGCGCCTTGCTCCGGCCCGATCACATGAACGATGCCCTGACGCAAATCGCTCATTTTGAATTCGGTAATCCCTAATTCATCGCAATTCTGATCGAGCGTATCAACCTGTAAACGGGAAATGGGATCATGAATGCCATGACTTCGATCAGTCGTCGGCACATTGTGATCCGCAACCGCAAGAATCGAATTCAACCGCCAAGGCTTCCGCCCCGCCAATTTCAAACTTTCAAACGCCTGCGGACTCGTCACCTCATGCACGAGATGACGATCAATATAGATCAATGTCATGCTATGCGGATCGGCGGATTCGGTATGAACCACGTGCTGGTTCCAAAGTTTGTCGTATAACGTTTGCATCTGATCTGGTGAAAATAAAAAAACAAAAAAGAAAAAACAATTAATTGATAATTATCCCATAAAGTTTACCGGTTCAACAAATTGAACAATCCGCAGCTAATGATTGAACGAATGCATCTTCCACGCAATGACCAGCAACCCTAACAAAGCCGTGACCGCGCTGATAAAAAAAGTGACCTCCGCTCCCAGCCAATCCCAGGTATAACCGCTCGAAACCGCCCCCAAGGCGCCGCCGAGACCGTAGGCAATGCTGGTATAAAGCGCTTGTCCTTTCGCTTGATTACGCCCTTTGAAAAAATAATGGATCACCATCATTGCCGCGACATGATGCGCCCCGTAAGTCGCCGCATGCAATATTTGCGCCAGAATCAATATGGCCGGCCAATCAACCCAACTGCCTATCAGCGCAAAACGGAGCGTGGCGCAAGCGAAACTGAACATCAAAATCTGCTTGAGGCGGAAATGCCGCATCAGCCAAGGCATGATGAAAAAAATGCCGATTTCACAGATCACGCCGATCGCCCATAGCCATCCGACAAATCCCTTGTCATAGCCATGCTCAACCAGATAAATCGAGAAAAAAGTGTAGTAGGCGCCGTGCGCAAACAACATCAACAGGCTGGAAAATAGAAAAGCTATGACTTCGGGGCGCCTGCAAATTTGCCGGATCGAATGAAATCCGCTGACATGACTGATGATTTCCTTTTCCGGTATCTGGTACGAAAATAGCACGATACCCACCTTCAATCCCAGCACGACCCAAAGCAGCCAAATGATCTCAACGATTTCCAGCAAATAACCAATGCCCACAACCGATACCACAAACCCTACCGACCCCCAGGAACGGATCCGGCCGTAACGGTCGGTCGAATCGCCCAGATGCGACAATGTAATGGCTTCCATCAAAGGCAGCGACGCACTCCAAAAAAAGCTCATCAACAACGTCACGAAAAAAATCCAGACGAATGATTCACCCCAGAAAAAACCGCAATAACTGATCAAACCGCAGACAGCGGCCAATTGCACCACGCGCACGCGCTTTCCGGTATGATCCGCCAGCCATCCCCAGGCTGCGGGAGAAAAGATCCGGGTTACCAGTAATAATGACATCAGCACGCCGATTTGCAGCGCGTTAAAATGCAGCGATTGCAAATACAAGCTCCAGTACGGCGAAAAAGCTCCAATGAAAGCAAAATAGAAAAAATAAAAACCGGATAAGCGCCAATAGGGAAGTGTCGGCATAAATGTTATGCGAAAGCTGATAACCACATGATTTAGAAAAATTACCCGGCACGATGCCGGCATTAAACCCGGGAAGCGGCTTGCAATCAATCGAAAAACTTGCCGGATTCCTTGAAAACCGCGATTCTACTAGAATTCCGCTTGCCTTTTAGGGAAGCCCTGATTAATTCAGTGAACGAGAGGAAGCACGAGGCGCACGGAACGCAGCAACCGAGACATATCGAAAAGATAGGCGAGGAAGCGAGTACCGCGCAACGATTTGATTCGCTCGTATAGTCAATTAATCAGATGGAATGGACACCGCCCTCCTGACAACGGCATCGCAATGTGCCACAGTTGGCTTTCAATCATCAACTCAAAATTGGAGGGCAGCATCCATGGATAAGATTAGCGTAGTTGGTTTGGATTTGGCAAAGAATGTTTTTCAGGTACACGCTGTTAATGCACAAGGACGGGTGGTTGAGCGCAAGCAATTGAGGCGAAGCGAGGTACTGTCGTGGTTTGCAAAGATCGAACCTTGCCGGATTGGGCTGGAAGCCTGTGGCGGCATGCATTATTGGGCACGCAAGCTGAGCGAGCTGGGGCATACGGTGCGGCCGATGGCGGCAAGGTTCATCAAACCCTATTTGAAGTCGAACAAGTCGGATATGCTCGATGCGGAAGCCATTTGTGAAGCAGTGCAACGCCCGGGAATGCGCTTTGTTTCGGTTAAGTCCGCGCAGGAAGATACCGGCGATGAGTTGCCGCCGATGTGCCGGGATTTGGCCGCTGTGTTGCGGGATCAATTATCGGCACTCGATGAGCGGATTGCGCTACTGGAGCACAGGATTCAGCAATGGCACGTCAGCAATGAAGCGAGTCAACGCTTGGCCGGGATTCCTGGTGTGGGCGTCATAAGCGCTACCGCGATTGCTGCAGCGATAGGTGATGCAAGGGCATTTACCAATGGACGGCAATTTGCCGCTTGGCTAGGACTGGTGCCACGCCAGGCATCGAGCGGCGGGCGGCAACGTCTGCTGGGAATCAGTAAACGAGGTGATCGTTATCTGCGCACTTTGATGATCCACGGTGCGCGTGCTGTAATCCGGCATTTACGTGCGCGGCAACAAGCCGGTAAGCCGCCTGGCAATGCCTGGATTGCGCAACTGCTGGCGCGGTGTCATCCCAATGTCGCAACAGTGGCGCTGGCCAATCACAATGCCCGGGCAGCTTGGGCATTGCTGGCTAAAAATGAAACCTATCGTGCTAGATACGCTGCTGAAGCATGATGATATGAGCGATTCATAAAAAACAGAAGCATCGTTAACAGGAGGATATTCATTCACGATTGCTTGCATTTATGTGATGGGAAGACAGGTCGGACCGCGGCGGCCAAACCCGGGGAAGCTCTCGAAGCAACCAGACTTCGCTATTCAGATTGGGACCCGCCGGCGAATACACCATAGGGGCTCTGAGCTAAACGCTCTTATCAAAAGCCGAATGTAAGTGTGCAATCGAACCTTGTGTTTCTATACATCAGTGCTTGCAAGACGGGCGGTGTCCATGTAAGCGCTTCCCTAGGAGAACTAAGCTCGACAGCCTGAAAAGACTTATCCGTCAAAAAAAGAAATTTACCGCAGCGCATCAATTTTGCTGGAATAAATTGGTGATCCCGTCCAATCCCACATAATTAATCGAATAGGTGGCATGATTCTGAACGATAGGTTTCGCATGATAAGCAATACTGACACCCGATTCGGACATCATATCCATATCGTTGGCACCATCCCCGACGGTAATCACTTGTTCGTGTTTTAGATTCAATGCCTCGCAAACCTGCCGGAGAACTTGCGCCTTACCTTGCCTGCCGATGATTTCTCCTCGCACCTGTCCGGTTAATTTATTGTCATGGATATCCAGCACGTTGGCCGCGGCAAAATCCAATCCCAGCTTAGCTTTAATGCGTTCTGTAAAGAACGTGAAACCACCGGATATCACCATCGTTTTTAACCCGGCGCGCTTGGCCTTCTGCAACATGATTTCGGCACCAGGATTCAATTTCACGCGCTCGTCGTACACTCGCTGCAACGCATCTTGATGTAAACCCTGCAACAATGCGGTGCGCCGCATCAGACTTTCTTCAAAATTCATTTTGCCTTGCATGGTTTGCTGTGTGATTTCCGCAACCTGCGCTTTGATGTTCAGCATGTCGGCAATCTCGTCAATGGATTCGATCGCCAATAATGTCGAATCCATATCCATTGCAATCAGCTTGAAGTCCGATAGCTTAATATCCGGATTAACAAATGCAAAATCCAATTCCGCTTGAGCGCAATGTTCCATTATTCCCTCAGAGACATTGGCTCTTGTCAGACGAAAAGCCTGCCCGGTTATCCGTTCAATACCATCCGCCTGTGATAACTTTGCCAAATCACGCAGATCACTGTTATTAATCTCCAGACCCTGAATAATCAGATTCATTATCACTAAAATTAAGATATCAATGAAGCGGCAATTATAAGACTTCTCACACGCACCATTCGACTATTTGATTCCGGCCAGCATTCTTGGCGGCATAGAGCGCGGAATCGGCAGCCTTGACCATGTCTTTGGGTTCAAAAAAATTGACATCGCTCTCTTGATACGCCGCCACGCCAATCGATGCAGTAACACGAATCGTGGTAGCGCCATCGAATTTATAGGCGATTGCTGCAATCGCATCCTTTAATCGGGAAATTAAATTCCGCGCAGCAACCAATGAAGTGCCCGGAAGAATCAAAGCAAATTCTTCCCCTCCGTAGCGGCTCAACGTGTCATCTTGACGGATCTGATCAAAAATTGTTTTGACCACAGCCGCCAATATGGAATCTCCAGCGACATGCCCATAGGTATCGTTAACATTTTTGAAATGATCGAGGTCAATAATGGCAATGGTTAACGGTAAATGATATTGCGAGGCCAGATAAAACTCCCGTTGTAATGTCTCATCGAAATAAGTGCGGTTATAGGCGCCTGTTAAACCATCGCGCTGCGATTTGTCTTCCAGGTCTTTCATTCGGGATAAGCTATATATCAGCAATAACTCTTTAGCTTCAGCCAGAATTCCAGTGACTTGCGACGAATGATGGATCTTCAGTTCAAACAAATCTTCAACCGCATTTAAACCAACTTCCATAATTTTAATGACTTCGATCAATGCATTGGCATCAAATCCAAGCCAGTTCTGTGCCGCATCATTCAACGCAATCATTTTCTCGGCTTCCTGCGGATAAATGAAATAATCCGCCAGATACCGGGAAACCGCCAAGCATGATTGCAAAGTGGGTCCCAGATGCCTAGGCTCCGGTTGGCAATGACTGTTAATACACGATAATGCAATGTAATCCGGTATATGCCACTTCTTGAGCAAGGCATAACCAAGCTCATCGTGACCGCAACCGAATGTTTCACGTTCGGTTTTCAGCAGCGTATCGTGATCGGTCGTTGTGATAAAAATTTTTTCATACGCTTCCGGCATCAAGGCCCAAAAAGCAATGATCCCGATTTCTTGGATCAAACCTGCTAAAAACAAGTCATCCAAGTAGCTTAAGCCCAACTTTTCGCCAAGTGCTCTGCAAGCAAGCGCGGAAGCAATCGACCGGCGCCAAAACACATGACCATCAAATACCTTGTCCTCAACAGACAATGATGCTTTCATCAATGTATGCGACAAGGAAAAAGATAAAGCAATGACAAGTACGGTATGTGTACCCAGGATGCTGACCGCTTGGCGAATATTGGTTGCAATCCGCCGGGATTTATACAAAGGTGTATTCGCTGTCCGCAGCAATTTTGCAGACAACACCGGATCCATGGAAATATATTGGCAAATAGTTCCGATATCTGCATTCGGATCATTGGCCAATTCGATTATCTTTACAGCAACCGCAGGTAAAGTCGGCAAAGTCTCGCAAATATTTAATCGGCTTCTCAGTGAATCATCAATCACTTATTACCCTTATTTTCATGTAACATCTATATATTACTGAATAATATACTGATTAATCTCCAATAATATTAAGATAGCATATTAACCTGAATCTGTAGGCGGTATTTATGGAATAACGCTGGAATGAACATCGATATGTCGAATTTGACGATCGCCGTCCATTTTTTCGAGCAAACTGCTACTATGCAGTATTATTTTCTTTTTCATTTTTTGACAGAATCTGCTTTTTTCTTTTTTAATATAGCAGGTCAATAAAAGAAAACTTCGTATCTAATGACTCATCGTGCAATAAAGGAGCTGGATGTGGATTTCGCAATAAAAGTAGGAACATCGGATAAACAACGTGGCGCATGTGTGGTTGCCGGTATCTTTGAATCGAGAAAAATGTCGGAAACGGCAAAAATTCTGGATAAAGCGACCGAAGGTTATATCAAGAACATCCTTGCTTCCGGAGACATGGAAGGAAAGGCGAATACCTCACTGCTGTTGCACAATGTACCCAATACACAATTCAAAAGGATCCTGCTGATCGGTTTGGGAAAGGAACAGGAATTCAAGGAAAAAACGTTCTTGTCGGCGATCGGTTCGATTCTAAATACGCTGCAAAAAACCGCAGTGACCGATGTTACGCTGTCCTTACCGGATTTTCCGCTCAAACAAAAAAACAGCGATTGGAAAGTCACACAAACCGCCATCGCGGTTTCAACCAGCTTATATCGCTTTGATCAGCTCAAAAGCAAGCCGGACAACGATCGCAGTCAGTTACGGAAAGTTGTTTTATGCATAAACGACCGCGCCGAGCTACCAGGTTGCGAGAACGCGTTGCAACAAGGTCTGGCCATCGCGAAAGGCATGAATTTAACCAAAGACCTGGGAAATCAAGCGCCGAATATTTGCACACCTACCTATCTTGCCAAACAAGCCAAAGATCTCGCAAAAACACACAAACTTAAAGCGACCGTGCTTGAAGAGAAAGATATGGAAAAACTTGGCATGGGTTCGCTGTTAGCCGTCGCTCGCGGCAGTGATCAGCCCGCCAAGTTAATTGTGCTCGAATATCAGGGCTTAACCAAGAAAGATAATCCGGTGGTTCTGGTCGGCAAAGGCGTTACTTTTGATACCGGTGGCATCTCACTCAAACCCGCTGCGGAAATGGATGAGATGAAATTCGACATGAGCGGCGCCGCTAGTGTATTGGGGGCTATGCTGGCAACAGCGGAGTTGAAATTACCCATTAATTTAATAGGAATCATCCCGGCAACCGAAAATATGCCCAGCGGCAAAGCCACCAAACCAGGCGATGTCGTCACCAGCATGTCGGGACAGACCATTGAAATTCTCAATACCGACGCGGAAGGCCGGTTGATTCTTTGCGATGCGCTAACCTATGCCGAGCGTTACAATCCGAAACTGGTGATTGACATTGCCACGCTGACGGGTGCATGCGTAATTGCGCTCGGAAATTTTACGACCGGCTTGTTAAGTAATGATGAACAGCTTGCGCAGGAACTGATTGCGGCGGGAGAACAAGCGGTTGATAAGGCATGGCAACTGCCACTGGGAGATGATTATCAAGAATTATTGAAAAGCAACTTTGCCGACATCGCGAATATCGGCGGCAGAGCGGCAGGCACCATTACCGCGGCCTGTTTCCTTTCCCGTTTTACTAAAAAATACCGTTGGGCGCATTTGGATATCGCCGGTACTGCCTGGAAATCCGGAAAAGATAAAGGATCGACGGGCCGGCCTGTTCCGCTATTAATGCAGTTCCTGATCAGCCAGGCGAAGTAACGTTAAACGCCATTGGGTACCTCCAATAATAGAGAACCCTTGATGAAATAGCATGGAAACAAGCAAGGCTCAGATTTTTTTCTATTCCGGATCCGACGACAAACTTATTACGGCTTGCCGGTTGTGTACCAAGGCGGTTCAACAACAGATGAGAGTGCTTGTCTATGCCCTGGATGAGTCCTTAATTGAGCGATTTAATGAATTACTCTGGACGTTTTCTTCCATCAGCTTTGTTCCCCACTGCAACCTGCGCGATGAGCCTAGCCTGATCGATGTAACGCCGGTAATTTTAAGCAACCGCATCCCTGCTGATGCGCATTTCGATGTATTACTCAATCTGGATCGGCAGCATCCGCCTGCGATTGGTGGATTTAAGCGGGTTATCGAGATTGCGGATAATGCTCCGGACGATAAAGCGGAAGCTCGTGTTCGATACCGTTTTTATAAAGAAGCCGGTTATGCGATACAACATTTCCAGCTTAATGAATAGTCGATTATCTTATGAATGAGAATAATGCTTCATCGGACCTTGATGACTCTGAAATACTGGAGAAATTCAGGAATCTACTGAACAAGTATCAGCATCATGGCAAACTCATTTCAGCCAGCGAGTTTTCGCACTCCATCACGGCGCCATCATCTGACAATCGGCCAGATGCTGATAAATCCAGTGAAATCCCGCTATTGACCGATGTCGTGATACTGCACCCAACCGTTATCCATCCTCAACCTGCGCGTCTGACGCCGATCCGCCAAATATTGGATTCGGCATTAGCGGAATGCCTGATCGACATGAATGCCACGGATCGTAAAGCGCTCGCAAGCGCACTGGAAATTCGATTGGCTCGTCTTCTGAAATAAATTTTCATTGTCTAAAGGCTGACCGGACTTGTTATGCGGGTCAAATGCCTTCCGCTATAATGCAGGCTTTTGCATCACTCAACAAAAACATAGAACTCTTCCATGGAACTCGATAAAAGTTTTGATCCTAAAACGATAGAAAGCCGCTGGTATTCCACTTGGGAATCGGGCGGCTATTTCAAGCCGGCAACCGCCAGCGAACATCCCCCATATTGCATCATGCTGCCGCCGCCCAATGTTACGGGTACGCTACACATGGGCCATGCATTCCAGCATACTTTAATGGATGCTTTGACACGCTATCACCGCATGCTTGGCGACAATACCTTATGGCAACCGGGTACCGATCACGCCGGTATTGCAACGCAGATCGTGGTCGAGCGGCAATTGGATCAGCAGCAATTGAATCGCCGGGAAATGGGGCGTGAAGCCTTTTTACAGCGCGTTTGGCAGTGGAAAGACGAATCCGGCTCCACGATCACCCGGCAAATGCGGCGTTTGGGTTCCTCCTGCGATTGGACTCGCGAACGGTTTACCATGGATGCGGAATTATCTCGCGCCGTCACTGAAGTGTTTGTCCGGCTCTACCGCGAAGGATTGATTTATCGCGGCAAACGTCTGGTAAATTGGGATCCCGTGCTGCAGACTGCGGTCTCCGATCTCGAAGTTATTTCCACTGAAGAAAATGGCTTCTTGTGGCTCGTCCGCTATCCGCTGGAACAGATGGATGGTATTCATACCGAACCAAATGAAGCCTTGATTGTTGCCACGACACGCCCGGAAACCATGCTCGGCGACGTTGCAGTCGCCGTCCACCCGGAAGATCCGCGTTATCAGCATCTGATCGGACGGCATGTCCGGTTGCCGTTATGCGAGCGCACAATCCCTATTATTGCCGATACCTATGTCGACCGGGAATTCGGAACCGGTTGTGTAAAAATCACGCCCGCTCATGATTTTAATGATTATCAAGTGGGCCAGCGGCATCATTTGGCAGCCCTCAATATTTTCACACTGGATGGAAAAATCAACGACCTGGCGCCAATTGACTATCAAGGCATGGATCGTTTCGAGGCCCGGAAAAAAATTGTTGCAGACCTCGAAAATCAGGGATTCCTGGTCGAAACAAAACCGCACAAATTAATGGCGCCGCGCGGCGATCGCACCAACACCATCATCGAACCGATGTTGACCGACCAATGGTATGTCGCCATGGAAGGGCTAGCCAAGCGTGGGTTGCAAGTTGTTGCCGGTGGCGAAATTACTTTTACACCGGACAACTGGACTCATGTTTATAACCAGTGGCTGGAAAACATTCAGGACTGGTGCATCTCCCGGCAATTATGGTGGGGACATCGCATCCCCGCTTGGTATGACGAGGATGGGAATGTCACGGTTGCGTATGATCTGGTTGAAGCGCAAAAATTATCCGGAAAAACCGATCTTACCCAAGACGAAGATGTGCTCGATACCTGGTTCTCTTCGGCGCTTTGGCCGTTTTCCACACTCGGATGGCCCCACGATACTGCGGAACTCAAAACCTTTCTGCCGACTTCGGTGCTGATCACCGGATTTGACATCATTTTCTTCTGGGTTGCACGAATGGTGATGATGTCGCTGCATTTCACCGGCAAGGTACCGTTCAAGGAAGTGTATATCACCGGCCTGATCCGCGACTCCGAGGGCCAGAAGATGAGCAAATCCAAAGGCAACGTGCTCGATCCGCTGGATCTGATCGACGGCATTGCCTTGCCCGATTTGATTGCGAAGCGCACCACCGGGCTGATGAATCCTAAGCAAGCCGATGCGATTGAAAAAACTACCCGCAAGCACTTTCCCGATGGCATTCCTGCCTTTGGCACCGATGCCTTGCGCTTTACCTTTGCCAGCCTGGCGTCACACGGCCGCGATATTAAATTTGATATGCAGCGCTGTGAAGGTTACCGTAATTTCTGTAACAAGTTGTGGAATGCAACGCGCTATGTGCTGATGAATTGCGATGGCAAAGACACCGGTGTGGACGAGGCCATCCCTCTGACCTATTCCGCCGCCGATCTGTGGATTATCGGCCGCTTGCAACAAGCGGAGCTGGCAATTGCCCAAGCATTTGGCAATTATCGCTTTGATTTGGCTGCACGGGAAGTCTATGAATTGGTCTGGGATGAGTATTGTGATTGGTATGTGGAATTAGCAAAAGTACAGCTCATCTCCGATCAGGATGCGATACAACGGGCAACGCGCCGGACTTTGGTGCGTGTGCTGGAAGCAATGCTGCGGCTTGCTCATCCGATTATTCCTTTCATTACCGAGGAATTGTGGCAAAAAGCGGCGCCATTGGCCGGAAAATCAGGCGCCAGCATCATGTGCCAGCCTTATCCGGTTGCGGATCCGCACAGGATTGACCAATCCGCGATCGAATATATTCTGTTACTGAAAGAATTAGTCAACGCCTGCCGCACCTTGCGCGGCGAAATGAATTTATCGCCCGCATTGAAAGTGCCGCTGCTTGCAACCGGAGATGCGCACACACTAAAGCAATGCCGGCCGTATCTGTTGGCATTGGCAAAGTTATCCGATATGGAAATCCTGCCGGAAGAATTGCCGGATGCCGACGCACCGGTTGCAATCGTGCGCGATTTCAAGCTGATGCTCAAGATCGAGGTGGATGCCGCCGCCGAACGCGAGCGTTTGTCGAAGGAAATTGCACGTATTGACGCAGAGATCGCCAAAGCGCAAGCCAAACTATCGAATCCGGGTTTTGTCGCGCGCGCGCCGGCGCATGTCGTCGAACAGGAAAGAGAACGCTTGGCGGCTTTTGAGACGAAACTTAAAAATCTCAAAGAGCAATTGCAGAAATTAAATTGAGCTGACGATTTATTGAAACAGCGCGATCACCGGTCATTGGCCGGTGATCGCCGGATCGAGCCAAGTCATTCTCTCATTGATTAGTTTGCGCCATTTGAATCACCGGTTGTGCGCCTGATTCCGATAATAAAACGGTCATCATATTGGTGACCAGCACCGCGCGCTGATCCGAGGTTAGTGACACAATCTGCTGATCTTCCAATCTTTTTAACGCCACCTCGACCATCCCGACTGCTCCATCAACCAGCTTTTGGCGCGCCATTACTACTGCTTCCGCCTGTTGACGCCGCAACATCGCGTTGGCGATTTCCGGCGCGTAAGCAAGATGGGCGATTTTGGCTTCTTCGATCACAATGCCGGCCACATCCACATGTTGTTGAATCGATTCGCGTAACACCGCCGCAATTGCATCCAGATCGGTACGCAAGCTCTTGCGTTGCCCCCCTTCGGCATCGTCATAGGCATGGCTGCTGGCCACTTGGCGAACAGCGGATTCACTCTGTATTTGCAGATAATTCATCGCGCTTTCCACATCGAAAACCGCCCGAGCGGTATCATGAATGCGCCAAGCAATGACTGCAGCAATTTCGATGGGGCTACCGCGTTCATCATTGACCTTTAGTACCGGCGTATTCCAGTTATTGATGCGCAGCGATACTTTGGTTCTGCTATAAAAAGGATTAACCCAGAAAAAACCGCTGGCATTAACGGTGCCAACATAGTTGCCAAAAAAAATCATTACAGCAGCCTGATTCGGTTCTAAGGTGAATAAACCTTTACAAAAAAACAGTGCAATGGACAGTAACACGCCACCAGCAATAATCTTGACCGGCATACCCGGTGTCGCCACAAGAAAAATTCCCACTAGCAATGCGGCAATCAATAACACCAGCATCAACCATCCATTGGTGCCCGAAATAATTTGTTCGTCGGTTCCGATCGCCTTGCTGCCAGATCTTTTTTCCAAGATAGTCCCTCCTATAACTTACAACGATGTGTATTAAGAATAAGGTAATGGCTAGAAAAGATACTGTCAAACCGAATAAGAAGCCGCAAAATTGCTTATTTCCTCATTAGCTTATTGAAAAAAAGAATTATCATTCAGGTATTACGTTATTAGTTTCGAATCACCATTTATGAGAAACGCAAAGAATGCTGCTGAAAGCATCAAGATCTCAGATCATCAAAAATGATATTGAACATCTTATGGTATTGTTCTATTTGAGATTTATAGACTAATCTTATTTTCCTAGAAAAAAATACAAGAAATTGATATATCCATATGAAAATAAATATTTATAATAACGGAGATGTCCGTTGAACTACGTGTCAATTAGCGCGACCATCCCAAAGATTCGTTTCAACTTCTCGCTCTCAACTGTTCTTGCAGTTAGGTTTTTTAAGTTTTATCCGTCCTCAATGGCCGTTTGGAGCCACTGAATAACAAAACCGATGGGATACGCTAAAATATTGGCAATTGAGTTCGTGAATAATCACTTCAGCAATTCTATTTCGAGTAACTTATGATACGCTCAATTTTTTATGGTCTTTCAGTGATATTTTTCTCACTGGCAATTTTAATAATCTACAAAGCTGTTAAAAATCCCGGGGATCATTCCTCGCCCATCAATTTGCCGTCGGAACTCGCATTGACACCGGAACCAGCCTATTCGCCACCGGCGCCTCCGCCTCCATTCCCGGATCTCGCGAATCATGAATCGTCCATACTTGACCATCACACCTCTGCTCCTAACAACGAAGCGAGAATTGCTGACACCCAGCAGGAGAATCAATCCAACGCTCCCGAAGCAGTGACGCAAGATGTAATCGATAGCAAAGCAGAATCGCAATCTCGAACGTTGATAGTGTTCAGCGGTAAAACATTTCGCTCCGGACAGGATGTCATTCAAGACGTTGCCTATACCACAATAGAAAAACTTGTTAAAGAAATCAACGCATCTCCGGGAAGTCTGATCCTGATCGAAGGTCATACCGACAATATTCCGACTGGAAAAATTGACAGTGATAATGCGGAGCTATCGTCCCGGCGCGCCAAAGCCATCGCCAATATCCTGATGCTTCATGGCATTCCATCGCAACGGATATCAATTAAAGGTTATGGAGATACCCGTCCGATTGATTCCAATAACACTGAAGAAGGCCGGGCGAAAAACCGTCGAGTCGAAGTAAAACTGATACCCAGGGAGGGAAACATTTAATGAGCATGTACGTGCAACACTTCAACCTCAATTTACTTCCCTTCGAGAATGTACCGGATCCACTATTCTTTTATGATCAAGGCGATCATGCACGCATTCGGAAACAGATATCCGGCTCTCTGCAAAGCGGTCGCGGTCTCATCGTCGTAACCGGTCCCATCGGTTCCGGAAAAACTACGCTGAGCCAAATGATAAAAGCCGACTTTCCTGACAATATAAAACTCATTTGGATGGCCGAGCCACCTGCGAGCAGCTCCGATCTCTATTTGTTTTTAGCACAAGAGCTTGGGATTCAACCATCCTCATCCGAAAAAACCTTCGTCATGAGAGACATCAGAAATGCGCTCCTCCGAATCAACGCGGAGGGGAAGAAATGCCTGGTCATTGTCGACGAATCTCATTTGATGACCGAAGATGTTATTAATGGCATCCGGCTATTAAACAACCTCGAAGAAGGATCCTTAAAGCTCATTCAATTATTATTGCTAGGCCAAGATGAGTTAATGGAAAAAATTAATCGTCCTGAAATGGCGCCTTTTAAACAACGCATCGCTGCCCTCGAAACACTCGGTAAAATGAATGTTGATGGCGTCCTGAGATACATAAAGCATCGCATTCACATTGCGGGCGGCACACCCGATCTGATTTCAAATACCGGCTGGGAAGCGCTATCGATTGCATTCGGTGGCGGTGGAACGCCCCGCACTATTAATTCGCTATGCGATCGATCATTTAACGTCGCCTACGAGCGCAATAAACCCATCGTCGATGCGCAAGATATTTATGAAGCAACGCAACGAATGGGCTTGGTTACCGATGTATTTCATTACATCATTATGCTTAACAACCAAGAGCGAAAAAAACAAGAGTCTCAGACTGAAAATGCTGATACTGTCTCTGAAGTTGCAGTGGCTCCAGCAATCATTCCCGTTGAAAATCAACCATCAACTATTGCAGCAAGAAAGATTGAACATAAAAGCGAGATAATCAACGATGTAATACAAGATATTTCCGCAATAAAAATCGATACTTCGGAAAAATCGTTTGATGACATCGCCAATACGATTAAAGCCAAATATGAGCAAAAAAGCTTAAAAACACCTGCGATCGTGCTGGTGTCATCAATGATCGCATTTATCTCAAGCATTTTTTATTTTTGTCATCACTCCGATGTTGCTGGATTATTTGCATGTCTATTTGAATTAGTTAGAATTTGAGCGATCGCACATACTTACTAAACCCCGGCAACCGTTGTCTTATGTTTCTCAAGGTGCTTTCTTCAAAACAAAGAGCTGTGCATTACTCTGTAAAAAGTTGATTCTCCTCATTCAAAGAAAACAGGGGTGGATCCGATTTTCTGGACAAGTGCCTTAGGAGTTTTCTCGAACCATCAGCCTGCCTTCGGCATGGTAATAGACCTATAGTAATCTGGTCGGATATTGCTATCGGGATCTGATGTTTCCGATTTTCATTGTAAAGTAGAAGTAATTGCCGGCGATTACATGGAATCAGGGGCTGACTCATCAGCATTGAAATAAATTAGGGGGTGTAAAATTTTGTGTAGTAAGAAATACCATTTACACAAAATTTTTACACCCCCTACTGCTTTCTACTGCCTCAAGCATTTTGCTAGACACACTTGAAAAAATTGCAAGTCTAGCCGCTTATTAATATCAACAAAAAACTAAGCGTAGCAACGAAGCCGCTGAGAAAACGTTTGAAGAACTTCAATCCCACTCTCTTCTGCACGGCGACACCAATCTTCCAATTTTTTTACAAGCTCCTCAGTCGAGGCTGTTGAGCGTTGCCAGATTTCAGCTAATTCTTCACGCATTGTATAAACTTTATCAAGAGTCTTCGTATTACTCAGGACTTGATTCAGCTTCTCGCGTTCATGCTCTTGTAACGTTCTAGAATCTGCCAGAATCCAGCGCTTCAAAGTTGAATTATCAATTCCGTACTGTGCAGTGGCTTCTTTTAAGTGAATAATTTCTTGAGAGAAAGTAGATTTAAGTGATTTTGTGTATTTTGCCAGCACTTCATAACGATGAGAAATAACCGCCTGCAAGGTATCCGAGTCACATTCAGTCTTGGCACTATCGATACGCAGCTTAGGAGCAACTTTCTTCACCTTTGCAAGCCCCGCCATTTCCAAGATTCGTATGTAAAGCCAACCGATATCGAATTCATACCATTTATTGGATAGTCGTGCAGATGTTGCATAAGCATGATGATTATTATGCAATTCTTCACCACCGATCAAAATACCCCATGGTACGATATTTTTACTGGCGTCTTCCGCTTGGAAATTGCGATAACCCCAATAATGACCTACCCCATTGATAATGCCAGCAGCAAAAACTGGCGCCCATAGCATTTGTATCGCCCAAATGGTAATACCGATAGGTCCAAACAAGATGACATTGATAATTAGCATCAATGCGACTCCTTTGGCGCTATGCTTGCTGTAAACATTACGCTCTATCCAATCATCCGGTGTTCCATATCCATAGCGTTTGAGCGTTTCTATATTTTTCGCTTCTTTACGATAAAGTTCAGAGCCTTCGGCCAATACTTTTCCAATGCCGTAAATTATAGGGCTATGCGGATCATCGCTGGTTTCACATTTTGCATGATGCTTGCGGTGTATCGCCGTCCATTCTTTTGTAACCATCCCTGTTGTAAGCCACAACCAAAAACGAAAAAAATGACTTGGTAACGGATGCAATTCCAAAGCACGATGCGCAGAATGGCGATGAAGATAAATTGTGATAGAAGCAATCGTGATATGCGTTAAAATCAATGTTACAACAACATATCCCCACCATGGCATAACAATCACACCCGAAATCAATGTGAGAAAATCAGAAATCATATAATTATCATCCTTTTAAAGATCTGCAATTTACAGATCTGACAAATAAAAGCAAATTAAATTGCTTACCCTGCACTATAAATTCTTAAAACTCTATATTTAACACTGAACATCTTAGGCTTATTATTTTGGAATAAAATTCTATACTACACTATGTGGAAAAGAAATATTAATTTCTGTATTAAGGTCTGTTAACGCTATTTGATATATTTGGAGATGGAGATCACCGAAACTCGATATCAACAGATCGAACACTGCATGCCGCGTCAGGGTGGCAGCATCAGCCATTCTAACTTGCAAGTTCTCAATGCCATTCTTTACGTTGCTAAGCATGACTGCAAGTGGCGAGGACTAACCAAGCGCTTCGGCAACTGACATACTACCTATACTCTCATGAATCGCTGGGCAAAGAGTGGTGTCCTGAGCCATGTATTTGGATTACATTTCGGTTGTTCTTGCGTTAACGAGTAACAAATAAGCCAGCCGCGCCCCTGAGCCATGTATTTGGATTACATTTCGGTTGTTCTGCTCAAGGTGACAAAAGATTCGCCTTGGGCGGAATGACCGTGCCATGTACAGAAAGAGCAACGCGATTGAACGATTGTTCCGAACACTCAAGGGATTTCGCCGCATCTTCTCCAGATTCGATAAGCTTGATCTCGTCTCTATCTACTTTATTCACTTCGCCCTCATTGTCGAAGCACTCAGATTGTGTTAACAAGCCTTAGTGAAAGAGCCGTACGTGAGAGTCGAGTGACATCGCCACAATGCTTTGAAGCTTAAAATATATTTCCAAGCTGAACGCACATCACAGCCAAGCTTACCTTGTATTTGGCAGCATTCTGTCAAACGCTACCCAGAAGGCATTTCTTTGCTATTTCGCGCTTGATTGAAAAGGAACCATAAAGTAACACAGCTCTTGAGAAAACTTATGCTATTAAGCTTGAGTCTAAAAAAACAAGAGAATTGATTAGTTCTGATTTCGCTCGGTAAGATAATCTAAAATCTCCAGAACATGCCCGGGCACTTTAACCGCGCGCCATTCTTTTATTAAAATTCCCTGACCATCGATAATAAATGTACTGCGCTCAATACCTCTAACCTGCTTACCGTACATATTTTTCATCTTCATGACACCAAAAAGATTGCAGATCGTTTCATCGCTGTCACTTAATAACTCGAAAGGAAATTGCATTTTGGATTTAAAATTTTCGTGCGATTTGATATTGTCCCGCGAAATACCAACGATGACAGAATTTTTCCGATTAAATGCATCCCAATTGTCCCGAAAATCCTGTCCTTCGGTTGTGCATCCCGGAGTATCATCTTTAGGATAGAAATAAATAATTACATTTTTTCCCAGATGCTCGGATAAATTGAAATCCCGCCCGCCTGTCGACGGCAATACAAAATTTTCTACATTTTGGCCAATATTTACCATTCGATGATTACGGAATTTGTGTATCAATCACAATGGCGATGTTATTGAAGCCTAATTGCACAGGTTCACTAAATCCCTGAAGATCGCCACTGGCAGGAACAGCCTGACCGGATTTTGAAATTCTTGCTTCTATAATAACTTCAGGAAAACTAGACATCCGCATTGCAGGTGTCATTGCCATATCGTCCGTCAGCGTAAATGTTGCTGGTAGATCACTTGCTTTGAGGCGCAAAATTGCAAGCGGCATTTTTGGTCCGGATTTGGCTCGAGCGAAAATGAACAAAGTATCGTTTGGAGAGGCTTTTGTTGATAATTCAGGCCGAATCGTCACCTGACCGGATACTGAAACCGCACCGATCACTTTTGCTTCTTTGTTGTCATTAACAATATTCTCAGGTTGAATAGTGGCCGCATCTTTTGATTCCGCTACATCGAGTGATTGTTTCGATTGATCGTGAGTCGTGGCTTTTCCTTCAAAAGAAAGCAACTTAGCTTCAGCGATACTATCCTTTACGGATTTAGCAAGCGGAGAATCCGGGGGAATGGTAGTTAATAACTTCTCCCAATGCGCGGAAGCATTTTCATAATGCTCTTGCTCAAATTCTGCATGTCCGGCTAGCGCCAGTGCCGGGGGAAATAACGGATCTATTTTCAGCGCTTCGTGTAGTAATTCCGTTGGTTTTCCAGCTAAAGTACCTTGATTCTTAAGTGCCAATGCCCGTGCATAATCGCTTAAAATTTGAGGATTATCGGGAACAAGTTCGTTTAATTTAGCGTAGGTATTACTTGCTTCGTTATACCGTTCCATAGCAGTATAGGTACGCGCAAGCATTATCCATCCTTCAATGTCTTCAGGATTATTGCTTAACCTGGAAATAAGGTTTTCCAACGCAGCAGAAAAATCATGTCCTCCCATGTCGGTAGGATTATTACCGCCGCCACCATGATTCATATTGGTAGCACTGGCAAGTTGCGCTTGCGGCAACAGACCTCGAGTATCGCCAATATTCAAATACAAAAAAACCGCCGCTAACGGGAATCCAAGCACAATAAGGATGGATACAAGTATATTTTGATACTTTTTATTTTTCTGAATAATAGATTTATCTTGCTCAACAACATCCTGAAGCATTCGCTGTTGCAGTTCCTGCTTACTTTTATCATATTGTTCTTGGCTTAAAATATCGTTCTGCAGATCCTTATCAAGCTCGGCAATCTGATCCCGATATACCGTAATATTAACAGCATCGTGTTCAATATCCCTAGCGAGGCTCTTTTTATTTCTTAATAGCGTCGGAATAACGAACAACAACGCTGTAACAATAAAAATTCCAGAAATAGTCCAGAAAGCAGTCATACGTCTTTACCTTTATTATCTTCTTTTAGCAATGCTTCCGCTTTCTCACGTTGCACTTGTGACAGTGATATTTCTTCAATTTGGATTCGACGTCGTCTCAAGTAAAATACTAATGAACCGAGGCTGATCAAAAAAAGTACAACCGGGCCAAACCATAACAGTAATGTGGTTGGTTTCATGGGAGGATTGTAAAGAATGAAATCCCCATATCGATCCACCAGAAATTGGATTATCTCGTCATCGGTTTTATTAGCTTTGATCTGCTCGCGGATTTCACGTCGGATGTCATTTGAAAATTCAGCGCGTGAATCTGAAATTGGCTCATTTTGACAAACCAAGCATCGCAAATCCATGGTGAGTGCTAGCATGCGCTTTTCAATCTCTGGGTCTTCCGCAACCGGTGTGGCTTCTTTTGCCCAGCCAATCGATGAAATCAGAAGCAGTAGCAAAAAAGTAAAACTTATTGTCGTGAATTTACAATGTACAAGGTACGTCATGATAGAAACAATCCTCTCCAGAAAAATCTATGCTTGATTTTGCAATTCTTTTATTAAAGGAAGGATTGTTTTTTCCAAAGAATCGACAGTCACCGGCCCAATATGTTTATGCCTAATAATTCCTTCTTTATCAATTACATAAGTTTCCGGAACTCCATAAACACCGTAATTAATCCCCACTTTACCATCGGAATCAACGATGCTGATTTGATAAGGATCTCCATAACGTCTTAACCATTGCAACGCAGTATCACGATCATCTTTATAATTCAAACCGTAGATTGGCACAATGCCGGCTTTTGCCAACTGCACCAATAAGGGATGTTCATCACGACAAGCCACGCACCAAGAGGCCCACACATTCAACATCCAAACCTTTCCGAGATTATCATCCGATGACATCACTTTATCGGAATCATGAAGCTGATTTAATTGAAATTTTGGTGCCGGCTTATCTATCAACGGCGATGGAACTTGTCGCGGATTTAATGTAAGACCAATCATCAGAAAAACTGCCAGCACCATAAACGCAAACAGCGGAATCAAATAACGCATCATACTTTGCTTGACTCCGTTACCAAACTGACTTTACTAGCAGACGGTACAGCAGATGGAGTTTCTTCTACCGGCTCTTCAGTTTCCTCATTTTTAGTAACCACCAGATTCTTTTTAGTTATCTTCAGACGATAACGCCGATCAGTAATCGAGGTAACTCCCCCGATTGCCATTAATAAACATCCAAGCCATATCCAATCAACGAACGGCTTATGATAGGCACGAACAACCCAGGCTCCGTTCGTAAGCGGCTCTCCCAAGGCGACATACAGATCCCGGAATAATCCGGTGTCAATTGCCGCTTCAGTCATCGCCATACCTGATGCATTATAGGTGCGTTTTTCGGGATATAAATTACGAATAAATTGATCATCTTTTATAACAGCGATATCTCCACGTACTGCCTTATAGTTGGGTCCTACCACATCACTGGTTCCATTAAACTGGAAAGTATAACCTCCCACGGTTACCTTACTTCCGATTTCCATTCGCACATCTTTTTCAGTCTCGTAGCCATTTACCAATGTTACACCGATGATAAATACCGCAACCCCTAAATGTGCCAAGTGCATGCCATAAAAACTCCGGGATTGCTTTACTAGTTTAGTTAGTACATTACCTTCGCCGCTATTGCTCACCCGATGCTTAATACTCACAAATATACAAACAATAATCCAGAACGCCAGCAATAATCCGAAACTGATCATTGGTCGCCATTCACCCATGAAGTAAGGTGTAATCAATGCAGAAACAACACTCACTGCAAACGCCCAACGCAAACGCACAATCAGTGTCGGCAGGCTCATTTGCTTCCATCTTGAAATAGGACCAACACCAATGAGAAAGATTGCGGGTGTCATAACCGGAACAAAAACCGCTTCGAAATAAGGAGGTCCTACTGACAACTTACCCAGACCTAGTGCATCAATAATGAGAGGATACAGTGTTCCTAGTAGCACACTGGCAGCTGCAACTAATAGTAATATATTGTTTGTCAACAGCATTGATTCACGGGAAAGCAAGTCAAACTTGCCGCCCAATCCGACTTTAGGCGCACGCCAAGCGAACAATATCAGTGAGCAGCTGATAACAATAACCAAGAAAACCAAAATAAAAATTCCGCGTGCAGGATCAGTTGCAAATGCATGTACAGAAGTCAACACTCCCGAGCGCACCAAAAAGGTACCCAACAAGCTCAGTGCAAATGCGCTAATAGCTAACAAAACCGTCCAGCTTTTAAAGCTACCTCGTTTTTCTGTCACGGCCAATGAGTGAAGCAAGGCGGTACCAACCAACCATGGCATAAATGATGCATTCTCAACCGGATCCCAGAACCACCAACCTCCCCAACCGAGTTCATAATAAGCCCACCAGCTTCCCAGCATGATGCCAAAAGTCAAAAATATCCAAGCCACTATAGTCCAAGGACGAGACCATCGAGCCCAAGCTGCATCTAGCCTTCCACTTAATAAAGCCGCGATCGCAAATGCAAAAGCAACTGAAAAACCGACATACCCCATATAAAGCATGGGTGGGTGAACGACCATACCTACATCCTGCAATAGAGGATTCAAGTCACTTCCTTCAAGCGCTGCGGGTAACAACCGATCAAATGGATTTGAAGTAAATAGCATGAACACATAAAAGCCAATCGCAACAAGCCCTAATACACCCAGCACTCGCGCCACAACATCATCCGGCAACTGCTTACTAAAAACACTGACGGCAACCGACCAGCTCGCCAGCATCAATACCCATAGCAATAAAGAACCTTCATGCGATCCCCAAGTAGCTGCAATTCGAAAATGAAGCGGTAATTCCGTATTTGAATTCTTAGCCACATTCAACACTGAAAAGTCGCTACTAACAAATGAATAACCCAAGCATAAGAATGCAATCAACACGAATACAAATTGCCCTTGTACAACCGGCCTAGCAAGAGCAATCCAGGAAGGAATACCCCGCGTTGCGCCAATTAAAGGAAGTGTGCCTTGTATAGTAGCTAACAAAAGAGCGAGAATTAATGAAAAGTTACCTATTTCTGGAATCATGATTTTGTACCAATTGAAAATTTTTCAGGATTAAAAAAGCAATTCCCGAAGGGAATAGCCTACCTTGAAGAATTATTGCATGAGAGATGCTTTTTGTGCTTTGGCTGCTTTCTCTAAAGCTTCCGCAGCCTCAGGAGGCATATAGTTCTCATCATGTTTTGCAAGAACTTCATCCGCGCGAAACACTCCTTGATCCGAGATTTTACCTTGCGCAACAACGCCTTTACCCTCTCGAAACAAGTCGGGCAATATGCCGGTATAGACAACTGGTATAGTTTCTGCAGTGTCAGTAATTGCAAAATGCACTGTTGTTGAGCCATCTTCACGCTGTACACTGCCTTCCGCAACAAGACCGCCGATACGAAAACTCTTACCTATCGGTGCCTCTTTAGCAACAACTTGTGTCGGGCTAAAGAAAAAAACCAAATTACTTTGAAATGCGTTTAACACTAAAACCGCTGCAAATCCCAATGCAGTAACACTAGAGGCGATAATTACAAGTTTTTTATGACGGGGTTTCATTTTTAGTCTCTACCATATTTAAGTCGTGAATCTGACCATATTGTTTTTCCAAAGTTCTGCGCCGATTTGAAATTAGCAATACTTCAGCTACGATACATAGAACTGCCACAGCATAGGAACCCCAGACATAAAGCCCATATCCACCCATTGAAAAAAATTCCGACCAGCTTGACCAATTCATTAAATTGCTCCCTTCTTTTGTAATTCCGTTACCCAAGCTGTATGGCCTTCTCTTTCCAAAATTATTAAGCGCACTCTCTTTAAAATGACTGCAATGGAATACATCCAGCTTGCCAGCACCATAACCAGCATGCCAGTCAACATTGTTGTTGCCATCGCGGGTGCTTGATTAATACTAACCGATGCTCCCTGATGCAAGGTATTCCACCATTGAACCGAGAAATAAATAATCGGAATATTAACCACGCCGACAATCGCAATAATCGCACCTGCTTTATCAGCTCGGCGAGGATCATCAATAGCTGCCTGCAGTGACATGAAACCGATATACAGAAAAAATAAAATCAATTCTGAAGTCAATCGTGCGTCCCAAACCCACCACGTACCCCACATAGGTTTGCCCCACAAAGCACCTGTCCATAATGCAAGAAAAGTGAACATAGCACCAGTGGGTGCGATCGCAGTCGCAAACATGGAAGACAATCTCGTATTAAAGGCCAATCCGATTGCAGCCCAGAAAGCCATTACCACATAAAGAAACATCGACATCCAAGCAGCCGGTACATGAATAAATATAATCCGGTAGGCTTCGCCTTGCTGAAAATCTGTCGGCGCCACAAAGAAACCAATATAAAGCCCCGCAACTAAAAAAATCACCGCAGCTATGACAAAGATTGGGATCATTTTTCCTGCAAGTGAATAAAAACTGGCAGGGGACGAATATTTGAACCAATTAATCGCCATTTTATATATTAAAAACCTTTATAATAAATTTTAATTATGTCTATTTCTTACCCTGATTTTGCAGCGGCTCATTCTATACCAAAAAGTAAAAATCAAAAATTGCTTTCTTTACTTGAAGCCTTGCAAATGGAGTATCCAAGAAAAACGCAGACAAAAAAAGAATACATAATGAATAAAACAACTCTCTGATAAGCCAATCAAAAGAATTTACCCTTTCTCATTCTATTCAAGAGAGACACGTAGAGACGAAGCCGCCGCCCATGGCGCAAAAACCAGTGATGCCAGCAAGAATGCGCCAATTAACGACAGATGCGCATCGAACGCAATGCCGGCCATGTTGGCTTCAACCGCGCCTGCTCCAAAAATTAAGACTGGAATATATAAAGGCAGCACCAAGAGAGATACCAATACACCACCACCCCTCAATCCAAGCGTCAATGCCGCCCCTATCGCTCCGATCAAACTCAACACAGGCGTTCCCAGCAATAATGCACCCGTCAATACAAACAATGCGTCAGCCGGCAAATCATATTGAATACCCAGCACAGGCGCCATCAGCACCAGCGGCACACCGGATACTAGCCAATGCGCAAAGGCTTTACCGAGAACGAGAATTGACAACGATTGCGGTGATAGCAGCATTTGCTCCAATGTTCCATCCAGGTAATCGTTAGAAAACATTCTGCCAAGCGACAGCATCGACGCTAGCAAAGCCGCTACCCACACCACCCCGGGAGCCATTGTCCGGAGCAAGTTCATCTCCGGTCCGACACTTAGCGGAAATAAACTTACCACAATGATAAAGAAAAATAGCGTTACCAGCACATCGGATTGCCGTCTGACAGCCAACAACAGGTCGCGCTTAATGATCCAAATAAACATAAATTTATCAAGCCAGATGTAATTGCATTTTTGAAGAAGCCGTGATGTCGATTTCCTGATGAGTCGTCATCACAATAACACCTCCCTGCTGCAAATGCCGCTCCAATATTTCCTTTATCATCTGTACTGCAGTCACGTCCAACGCAACCAGCGGTTCGTCTAAAATCCATAATGCCGTTTTACAAACAAGCAAGCGTGCTAAAGCTACGCGACGCCGCTGGCCTTGCGACAAGACTTTGGCAGGTAAATGATCCCTACCGCCCAAGCCAATAAAATTAAGCGCTTCGGCAGCTTGCGAAATACTTATTTCAACACCGGTCAAGGCGCTTGATATCCGTAGATTTTCACTGACAGTAAGATCATCTTTGGTACCACTCAAATGACCGATATAAGTCATATCAGCATAATACTCGCCTTCCAGTTCCCGGATTGGCGTGTTGCGCCAGCGAATCTCACCTGCGGCTGGATTGGATAAGCCGCAGAGCATCCGCAGCAAACTGGTTTTTCCACTGCCATTAGGACCACTCACTTGCATTAGACAACCTGCTTCAACAGAAAAGTTAATTTCTCTAAACAACTCACGATCCCCGCGAACGCAAGCGAGGTTAATCCCTTGCAACATGATTTTAATCAGTCGATGAAATAAAAGGTTATTATACCGTATCGATGAAGCTCATAGCATTGAAGATCTACGAGGCAGTAGTCAAAATTCAACCAAGTGACTTTATCTTCTCACATAACGTAATGCATGCGTTCAGTCGATAGGGACAGAAACATCAAGGGAGGAATCTTGCTATTCATTCGCGACAACCGCAAGATCAGTATCATTGGCGGGTTATTATTGTTGGGTCTCACACTCACGACCGGCATCGCAGTATATAGTGCGATGCGGCAGCAAATTGAATCCGTGCTTGGCCGGGGATTGAGTGTAGCGTTGCAAGGCAAAGCATTATTGATCGAAAATCAGATCCAGAAAGGACTTGAGAATACCCGCACGTTGACTCTTCGTCCATTCCTGATCCAATCAATACAGCAACTGAATGCGCAGCCAGAAAATGACCATGCGTTGCACGATCTCGAACGAAATGTCAGCGCCTTGCCAGAAGCCGGTTTCTCGGCGGTAGTTGTTCGTGATCTGCATGGCAATGTGCTATCACAAGTCGGCCGTTTTTCCGAACGGCACAACCAATCCATTTCGCTCAATAAGTTTCCGGATACCGATATTATCTGGGACAAGCAGTTTATTTTGCGTACTACAATGGATTTCCTTGACAACAACAAACAACGGATCGGCAGTATCACCACCGAAATAAAATTACCGCAATTGACTCGTAGATTCAGCGAGATAAGATCCATCGGAAAAACCGGTGAATTTATTTTGTGCGCCCCTCCAGCATCGGGCAAGCACGAAATGGCCTGTTTGATCAGCCAAATCGATGGCGTGAAATTTACACAACTCATGCATATCACCGAAGCCGGTACGCTACCCGTTAGCCTTGCACTCGATGGAAAAAGCGGTGTTATTGCGGTCAAGGATTATCGTAATGTACCTGTCATTGAAGCTTATGCCCCTTTGCGTCAGATCGGTCTCGGCATGATCCTGAAGCTGGATGAAGAAGAATTATTCAAACCGATCAATGAACAACTGAAAATCATTATTCTTTACCTGGCCGGTTTGATTATCGCTGAAATTCTGCTGTTGAATTGGTTTGTCCAAAAATTAATCAAATCAGAACGCGAAGCGCGCGGCGCCAAGGAAATTGCCGAACAAATCTCCCTTGAGCTCGGCCAAAAGGAAACAGAACTTCGCGAGCGCTTGAAAGAAATTACTTGTCTTTATGAGATACGGCGCGGTTTCACCTTAAATCTGTCGGAAGAAAAGGTTTGCCAGCAAATCATCGGGCATCTGATTCCAGCCATGCAATATCCGGAGCATACGGCAATCATTATCGAATTAAATGGTAAACGCATCGTATCCCATGCGCAGACTGAAAATTTCACCCATGGATTAGAATCGAAAATTTGGGTGATTGGTAAAGTATGCGGTCAACTGACTGTTTTATTCTCGAACGACAAGCCATCATTCCATCAGGAAGAACAGAAATTGATCGATGCCATCACCAATGATCTCTCTATATGGCTGGAACGGAAACAGGTCGATGAGCTATTGCGCGAACGCTTGAAAGAGATCACCTGTCTTTATGAAATTCGACGGGGCATCGGAATGGAATCTTCGATTGATAACGTTTGCCATAACGTATTTGAACACTTGATACCCGCTTTGCAATTTCCGGAAATTGCAAACGCCGTGATCGAACTCGACGGCTGGCGATTTTCCTCTGGAAATTTTGACCAGGCAATACACCGGCAATTTCCTTCAAAAACCAAAATTGTCCGCAGAGAACAAGGTTTTTGGCGCGCGGAGCGAGATCCGGCTTGTACCTGCTGGTCCTCGATCACTGTCAACGGCAACGTGAGGGGCCAACTGCGAGTATTCTATCCAGGCGACAAGCCTTATCTCATGCTGGAAGAGCAAAAACTGGTCAATGCGATTGCCAGCGATTTGGAAAGCTGGCTGGAACGCAAACGGCTGGAGCAAGCGATTGTACTCATCGCTGAAGAGCAGTCGCATACTATCGGTCAAGAATTGCATGACAATCTCGGTCAGCAAATTGCCGCAATCAGTTATCAAGCAAGAGCTTTGGAAAAGCAGATTGTAACCGTGGGGAACTTAAGTATGGCAGAAGTTGCCGCAGCAATTGCTTCACAGGCGCAAATCGCAGTCATCCAGATTAAACAACTTGCACAGGGGTTGCTGCCATTTGAATTAGAAACCAACGGTTTGATCTCCGCGCTGCAAAAACTTGCGAACCGGATTGCAACAACCTACAACATCGTATGCGATTTCTCAAGCCACAATGATCCCAGTATCAATGATGAAATAATGGCTCTCAACCTTTACCGGATTGCACAAGAAGCAACCAATAATGCCATTCGTCATGGAAAAGCGCAGCATATAGCAATCACAATAGCGCTGGATAGCGGCATACTAAAACTATCCATCGCGGATGACGGCAGCGGATTCCCGGTCGAGAATCTCACGCCCGACACCATCTCGACTTCAGGAATGGGAATAAAAATTATGCAATATCGTGCAAGACAACTGGGTGCCAAACTGGACTTCCTCACACGCGCCGGGGGCGGCATCGAGGTACGTTTGGAAATGCAAATAGGATAAATTACATCTATGAAAGCAAAAGTCATGTTAATCGATGATCATGCCATGCTCCGGCACGGTATGGCGATGATGATCAATATGGAGCCGGATCTCGAGATATTTGCCGAAGCCGGCGATGGTGATGAAGCATTGCGGATTCTCAAGAAATCCGGGCCGGTGGATATTGTGCTATTGGATGTCACGCTTAAAACCGTTTCCGGTTTTGAAGTGATTAAGAGCATGCACGCCTTGCTTCCGGCGCTTCCTGTGCTTTTTGTCTCCATGCACGACGAATCGGTCTATGCGGAACGCGCATTACGGGCTGGTGCTCGCGGTTATGTGATGAAACAAGAAGCGGGTGAGACATTGCTCACCGCGATCCGAGAAGTTCTCAAAGGAAACATCTATTTAAGCAAAAACATGCAAGAGAAGTTGCTCAAAAAAATTGCAGCCGGCGGCTCGGAACCCGAACAATTGATTAATACGTTGACCCCCAGCGAATTTGAAGTGCTTCACTTAATCGGGCAAGGACATAGCAGTCAAGAAATTGCCAAATTGCTATGCCGCAGTATTAAAACCATTGAAACACACCGCTTTAACATCCGAGTCAAATTAAATCTAAAGGATGGCGCGGATCTAATCCGCTATGCAACGCGCTGGGTCGCAGAAGAACATTGATTAACTTTTTCAGCGATGGTTTTTATTCCATCAAAGAACCGCCCGACTCTCCCGAGACGTTCACCCATAAGTGCGGCAAACCCAGCGCCTGCAACCAAGCTGGCCCATCCTCACCTTTCAGCATAGCGATGGTCGATGCGCTGCCGGCAACCACACAGAATTCTCCGATTACACTTACCGCAGCCATGTTGCGAACCGGCCAGCCGGTTTTAGGATTGAGCACATGACCATAGCGGATACCATTGAGCGTAATGCACCGCTCATAGTCGCCGCTGCTTGCCAACGCACCGGAATGCAACCATAGCGTTTGCAAAATACCGCCGGGAATGCGCGGATGACGAATTGCAACACGCCAAGAAGCACCATCCGCGTGCGGACCGATCACTTTAATATCGCCGCCCAGATTAATAATGCCATGGCGAATGCCAATTTCATGGCACAGTGAAGCTGCGCGGTCGACCGCGTATTCCTTGACGACACCGCCAAAATCGATTTCCATGCCGGAAACGGTAAACGATAACACCGGCCGCTGCCAATCGACTTTATCCCAACCCACCAAGTTCAATAATTCTCGAATAGCCTCCGGCGCCGGTATCTTGCCGGATTTAAAATTCCAGGCGCGCCGCAGAATTCCCGAAGTGACATCAAACAAACCATCGCTTTGCTGGTAACAAGCCGATGCATAATCCAGCAAACCCGCTGTTTCATCATCGACTGTAAGCTGCCCGCCGCCCGCAGCAATACGATTGATCGCGGATAGATAGCTGTCTTCCCGGTAACGGGAATATTTCGCTTCCAGCCGGTAGACATCGTCCATCGTAATCTTGGCGGCTTGCTGCGCAACTTTGGCATTGCGAGCATAAAGCTGCATCGAACACGGTGAACCCATGGCATTAAAATCAAAATGAAAATAATTGAGGCGCGCCATGCGATCACAGTCAAAGTATCAGCGGCATTGCGAAATGTGTCCTATCCTGACCTAAAACTGGTAGCTCCAGGTCGCCGCCAAGGCGCCTTTGCGGTCCAGTTGGAAGCCATTGAAATCGTTACCAACCGGCTGTATCCACTCGAAACCGAGGCGATTGCCGGCAAAGCGTCCGCGAGGAATCACCGCATTCAAGCCAAATCCGGCATCCCAGAATTGCCCGCCGTAATTGGCTGGGAAATCCATCGGACCGATGCGCGCATTAAACTGGTTGAAATCCCGATGAATGGCATCCTGCCAGGTATAGGCACCGCGGACTGATGCGGTTAGCCAGCGGTTAATATCGAAACCCATCCAGGCCGTCGCTTGAATCACATCGCCTAACCGGTAACCGGATTTGTTTTGATCCTCCAGGCGCTTGATACCGCCCAATTGCGCGCCCCACGACCAGCGGTTGTAATCCCCGGCATACGTCAAGCTCGGCATGAAATCCCAGGTACCGCTACCTTGCTGCATGCCAAAATGAATCAAACCGCCGTCGATCCGGAACATGCGCCGTAATTCGATATCCACCTTACCGGTCGGCGCGCTCAAGCCGATATTGACGTGCATGCGGTGACCGGGAATATCCAACAACTTTACCATTGCCGACAGATAAGTATCGCCGATCGCCCCGGTCTGATGACCCGAGATGCCGCTATGTTCATGCGTTCCGGGAACAGGCGGCGGACGGCCGGTCAACTCGCGTAAATTCATATCCATGGTCATAAACGTCGGCATCAGCATGACATTCAGCCATTTTGCCGGCGCATACATCAAATCGAGCATGTGCATGCTCATATTCATGAAGGTGGGAGCGAAACGGCATTGTGCGGTGTCGCTGCACCCTTGCGCAACAATCGTCTGATCGCTTACCTTATGGTCACCATGCATCATGCTGCCGTTCGTCCAATTGTGCATATACCGGTAACCCGCCATAAAATCGCCGGGTTTGTCGAGCATATGGCCGAACATGATACCGGCCGGCGGTAACTTGTGATGATGCGACGATGCGTCATGATGCTGATGCGAGGATTGACCGCCGGCAAGCGGCAAATTGCTCGGCTCCAAATCGAATTTTAATGCAGCGTTTGCCACATAATAGTCAAAATCGGCAAAACTGTTATTGCCGCTGCCGATTTGCATTGAGCTGGCGCGTGTATAGTATTCGAAACCCGCTTCCAAAGCGATGCCCCGGCTAATCAGCTTGCTCAGCGTAACACCGCCGCTCAGTGCGCCAAAGCCTGCCAGCCGGTGATCGCTGGAGAAATTATCAGGCAGTTGTCCGGCATCATAGGCAATGTTTTTCGGTATCGGATTGGCTGTTATCGCATCAACCGGATTGCCGCTCCGGTCAACGAGATTAAAGATGGAATCCCCGAAATACTGCCGGTCCGGATTATTGGCGTCGACCCACATTTTCCGGCCAAAACTGTCAATTTCCTGCTTTGAATAGCTTTGTAATGAAAATAAATAAGGCCGATAAAAACTCGCGGAATCTTGCGAATAATAACGGATCCGCGGCGTCAGCATCCAGCCGCTACCCAATGGCTGCACCCAGCTCGCATCAAAGGTGTGGGTATTGATGCCCCAATCGTCCGACGACACCCGGTATCCTAAGTGCAACGCTGCGTCAAATGTATTGATATATTGAATATATTTGGCGTTGAAAGCGAACTGATTACGATTATCGGGACGTTGTTCCAGCAATGCGCGCACGTCTCCGTTAATGAAAGTTTTCTGGTTATTATTCAATTCGGCTGGGTCGACAAAGATGGTTGTCATGACTTTGTAGGGATTTTCCAGATATCCGCTGCTATGCGTATAACTGAAGTTGGCATCGATCAAAGCATTCTTGTTCAATACCTGAGTGATACCCAAATTCCCTATCCAGTCATGGCGCTTACCCTTCAGAATTTCAGAGCCGCCCCGTCTTTCAATGTTACCGGCAAAAGCGTTTTTGGTGATATACGGTGACGCGTCGTGATCCAGAATTGCGCCGATTTCACTATCGGTATAGCCTCCGCCATACTTGAAGCTGGTCAGTTTCTGGTTAAAATCCACGCGACCGCCGACATTACCGAAAGAAGATTGATAGTCCCGTTCTCTGGAAAAACCGCCGCTGATATTGAAAGCTGCCTCGTTCCATTCACGGCTCAAGCCGAAATTGGCTTGATTCCGCGTTTCCGGCGATGCCGACGACATTACCATGACTGATCGGTTATCAATTCCTTGCGGCTGCCCCGTGAGCGGATCGCGGCTAACCGGATTTAAGTCATGATCCAGTAACAGAAATTTACTATTGATCAGCGGGGATGCACCGGCAATCACCGACCCGGAATCGGTATTGCGGAAAATCGGATTATTGCTGTTGGCGGCTAAAGGAGCAATGGTTACCGGTGTTGCACCAGACCAGGTATCTTGCGTATAGCCGAAAGTGAATCGCGTACGATCTGTGAGCGAAAAAATTCCACTACCGTGCAAGACATCGGCAGTAATGGGTTTTAAACTTTGCGGGACACCATACAGATTGCGCTCGCCCTCTTGATAGCGGCTGTATTGAAAATTAATCCGATCCGGCCCGGCCGCATGCCCCGATGACATCAACAATCCCGGCAACACCAATGCGGCGGATGTCAATGCTTGTAAAGCAGTACTGCGTGGCTTTACCGATAGTGAATCAGGAGATGCGGATCGATAATGATTGGTTTGGCTTTTAGGTTTTTTTTTTCGCTGCAAATTGATTGCCTTTAAATCAGCCTCGACCAGCGTAACTTAATAACATCCACAACCACCGCCCCCGGAAGATGATTTATGACTTGGCGCCGCCTCGCGGCTGCTGTAATTGTGGGCTTGTATTTCGCTTTGTAGCGGAAACGGATCAACGTCCATTTGAGATTTTGCAAGATTGCCACGTTCCCAAGCGGATACATGAGCACAACCGGTTAATGAAACCGACATTACAATAAACAAAATCGAAGCGGTATTCTGAACGATATCCTTTCTAATCCTGCGTAACATCGCAATACTATGGATGTTCACTGACCAATTGCGTTACTAATGCGCGTAACCCTTCGGTTTCGCCCGGACGAAATCCTTGGTGCACATGACGAATATTTCCTTTCTTGTCGATTATATAGGAAGTCGGCATCGCCATCACTTCAAATACCTTGGCGCATTCTTTAGTCGGATCGGCAACGATTGAAAAATTGGCCGGATACTTTGCCAGAAAATCTTGCGCATCTTTTACTTTCTCGTCGAGATTAACGCCGATAACATGTACCCCCTGATCGCCCAATTCTTGTTCAAGCTGGTTCAGAAACGCAAAAGACTTGACGCAAGGCGGGCACCAGGAAGCCCAAAAATCCATATAAACCACTTTGCCTTTCAGCTCTTGCAATTCCACTGCCGGCTTGCCGTCGAGTGTCGTCAATCCGCAAGCTGAAGAAACCTGATCTAAATGTTCTGCAGATAAATTGCTGCTGCCAAACAACCACACTAAGCCCATCACAGATAACTTTATTTTTTTCATTTGTTCAATCCGATTATCGAGTTGATTGCATTATCGCAAAATTCAATTCCTACATCACTATTCAAATTGCTGCACTTCGATATCCGTACCGGTGTGCCGATTGTCCGCCGTTATACAATGATACGAAACGGCGAACGATCGCGCCCCCGCTTTGGTTTTGTTGACCAGCAATAAATAAGTGCCATTTCCGCCATGAATCTTAACTTCAGGACTAAAATTCGCATCGCCCGATACCGGATCGGTGGTGCTGGTCGCCCGGTTACCTTTGATGATTTGCAAATTGACCAACAATCCATCTTGCGCCCGGGATAAATCTTTCACGCTGGCCAGTAAATGATCCGCCGGGCCATTGCCATTATCAAAACAAGTTACCAGCGCATAACCGGTGAAAGCCGCCACCGTGCCGCTGGAGTCCATGACGGTACCGGCATCATGCGCATTGCATAAGCCGGTGTAACCCAGCAACATTGTGCAAAACAACTTCGCTCTTATTTTCTTCGTGAAAGTTCCAAACATAGTTTGCACCTCCGCCATCATCACTCAAATTGCTGAACCACAATATCCGTTCCGGTATGGGTATTGTTTGCCGTCATGCAATGATACGAAACCGCGAATGATCGTAATCCCGCTTTGGTTTTGTTAACCAGCAGTAAATAAACACCATTGCCGCCATGAACCTTAACCTCGGGACTGTAATTCGCATCGCCCGAAACCGGATCGGTCGTATTAATCGCGCGGTTGCCTTTAATAATTTGTAAATTAACCAGCAATTTGTCTTGCGGCGGCGATAAATCTTTGACACTGGCAATCAAATGATCCGCCGGGCCATTGCCGTCGTCAAAACACGTTACCAGCGCGTAACCGGTAAAAGCCGCCACCGTGCCGCTCGGATCCATCGTCGCGCCGGCATCATGTGCACTACTTAAGCCGGCATACCCGAGCATCATCGTAGAGACGATACCCGCTAATGTTTTTTTTAAGAAAATATGAGACATGATTTTAGTCCTTGCAAATAACGCGAAAAATATAATTTTACCGCCATAAAACAAAACAGATTTCTTTCAGTTTCTTGTTCATCGAAAAAGAAAACCGGACTCATCCACATCGCTGCAGATGAGTCCGCCACCTTCACCACGTCAAAATTGATATTATTTTGGCCAAATCTGCGTGCCGTCCAATTTAATTCTCAGGTCACGATTCAATTGTGCCGCCGAAGGTTTCACAAACACATCCACACCATCACCGCATGAAGAAGGCAATGGCGCAATCGAACGTGTCACTTTCAAGGTCGCTGGAGAGTTATAACCATGCAATCCTTCACCATCGTAAATGGAACCCACCGCAGGCGTCCACATTTGCACCGTTGCATTGCTGAATCCGCTTGGATCGGTAATTTCGCAAATATCCGCAATGCTGACGACAAATGTCACACTCTTGGCGCAAGAGGTTGGCTCAATCACCACGCCTGCAGTGGCAAAAGGGACAAGCGCCCGGTATCCGGCTTTTAATACATTACCGCCACCTGACCAAAATCCCAGTTTGTTACCCAGCGAATCAGTAATGTATTCCTGGTTTGAAAAAACGCTTTTGTCTTGAACGATAGTAACCGGACTACCCCAGTTAGTCACGAAATCCGACAAGGTGCCGGTGTGCGCTGTACCATCAACAGTACCGGTAGTTATGATCGAATCCTTGCCATCCGGAAACACGACCACCGTACCCAGTGTGCTAATTGTTGAAGCACCGTCGGTGGTATTCTGACAACCATGTGCAATTACGACGTCGTTATAATTACTGCCATGGTTCGCTGCATTTTCCTGGATAACCGGTGTTTTCAAGCGTGTGTGCGCATGCGCGGATTGCCAGACTCCGGTAAGCCCAACGATTCCCATTAAAGCGTAAACGCGATAGTTAAAGATTGATGATTTCAACAATTTAATACTCCTGGATCTGTATTCAGTTTTTTGATTGATCTTCAAATTAAATCTCACTCAAAATGGAACAGGAGGGAAGGATGAGTGAGATTTAGTAAAGTGAACCGGCTGATTACCTAGGCCAAACTTGCGTACCATTCAACTTGATCGGCATGTCACGGTTTATCTGCGCAGCCGAAGGTTTTACCTCAACCGCCACGCCTGCACCGCAAGATGTCGGCAGCGCGCTGGTACGGGTAACGGTATATGATGCAGGACCATCGTCGGTAGTGCTTACGCGATCGTAAGCGGTTCCCAAATTGTTGTGCGTCCAGAAATTAACTGTTGCCTCACTGAATCCTGCCGTATCGGTAATCTCGCAAATATCAGCAATAGAAATATAGAATTTAACGCTCTTGGCGCAGGAAGTCGGTTCGATGACAACAGCGCCCGCTCTGAATGGAATATAGCCATTCAAATTATGCGGCAATGAATCTCCACCGCCTGCCCAGAAACCGACAACATTCCCAAGTGAATTGGTTTTTTCATCTTGGAAGCTAAACACAGCTTTGCTGTAATTTTGTTGCATGAGATTTCCCCAGTTTTGCACAAAGTCGGTCAACGGACCAGTGTGAGCTGCGCCATCAACCAAAATAGTGGAATCAACACCATCAGGAAATACGACACTTGTGCCAATCACATTTTTCTCGCCGCATCCATGACCAATAATGACGTTATTGGTTATCCGGGTATTCTCCGCCACAGTTGCCGTTTCCAGCCGGGTGTGCGCCGTCGCCAATTGCGTTGTTCCTGCGAAAATGGCAGCTATTAATACGCACCGGGAAATTGAATTGAGCTGTTTAATTTTATTCATGTCGATCCATTAATTTAATATTTTTGCCTTGTTTATATTTTTGTGAAAACATTTTGTGCATTCGATCAATCAATAAACTAAAAAAGAATTTTCAGATCATTCGGAATTGAACATGCATAGCTTTCTATTCCGATCATATTTCCGAAACAGCGGAATGACAATGTGACAAATTGTCGCACCTCATGAAAATCACTGATTTTTAGAACTTTTTATCAGGCATGTCAGTTAAAAATTGAAATGCGGCAATTTGTCGCATTTCATAATCGGAACCCACTCTTTACAATAATGGATCTCCAGCTAATCGCTGTTTTTTCACTCTCCCCTTTTCTGTAACACGCCACATCATGAAATCAAATTTTTCTGCCAGTTTGCTCAACCGTATTTGGCTTTATTGCACTGTTTTTTTAACCGGCGCCGCCGTCATGGTAGTCGAACTGCTCGGAACGCGATTGATTGCACCGTTTTACGGCGCCAGTCTTTATGTTTGGACTTCGCTGATCTCTGTCACGTTGATCGCACTGGCGCTAGGCTATTACTGGGGCGGCATTTGGGCTGACCGGACTCGTTCCGGCTTGTCGTTTATCATCGCGGCGGCCGGATTCTTAACGCTCATTATCCCCTGGCTCACCGGACCGGTCTTATTGGCGACGGATTCTTTAGGGTTGCGCCTGGGCAGCTTCATGAGCACGTTAATATTATTTTCTCCCAGCTTGATCATGCTCGGCATGGTCGGACCATTTGCCGTGAAATTGTCGACTTCGACGTTAGCGAGCGTAGGCGCCAGCACCGGATCGATCTACGCGGTCAGTACCGTCGGCAGTGTCATCGGAACACTGTTTCTGGGTTTTTATTTATTTCCATTGATCGGCTCTCGCGAAATTTTCATCGGTTTGGGAATTGCCTTATTTATTCTCGCAATGATCGTTGCGGTGATCGAGCGGAAATACCTGAAATCCACCAGCGCCTTGGCGCCTACCACGCTGCTTGTGATAATCGGTTTGGCGCTGTATCCGCAGATCGCCAGCTCCGGCAAATCGGAATCCGGTGATGCCTTTCAAACCGTATTTGAACGTGAAAGCTTATACGGCTGGGTTCGCGTCATTGATCAACCACAAGAGAATATGCGATTGCTCACCTCCGATGCCTCAACCATCGGCGCCGCCAGTCTCAGTCACGGCGAAAATCTTCTGACCTATCAGAAAATTGTGACCATGATCCCGGCATTGGCGCCGTCGATGCGCAATGCCTTATTGATCGGTCAGGGTGCCGGGCACATGGTCGCGACTTTGAAGGAATTCGGGATTGTGACGGATACGCTGGAGATTGATCCGGCGGTGGCCGAGGCTGCCAGCGAACATTTCGGTTTCATCCCGACCGGCCGGCGGATCATCGGCGATGCACGCTACGAAGTTCGCCAACTGAAAGGCTCCTATGATTTGATCATTTTGGATGTCTTCACCGGCGGATCGGAACCCACTCATTTGCTGACGGTTGAAGCGATTGCGCAATTACGCGATTTGCTGACGGATCAAGGAATACTGGCGCTGAATTTCGTCGCATTTTACGACAATGGGCGAAACCCTGCGTTGGCATCCGTTGCGAAAACGCTGACGCAAGTTTTTCCACATCAGCGGGTGTTCATATCTGACCCCAACGAAAATTTCAATGATTTTATTTTTCTCGCCACTAATCACGCACTCGATTTGAACGATGATTCAATTCCGCAGATGCAACGCGCTTGGCTTAAAGACCGTTTGTTGGCGATAGATCAATCGAATGGCATGATTCTGACTGACAACCTCAGCAATCTCGAGTTGCTGCAAATCCGCAAGTCCGAAACCTACCGGCGCATGATCGTCGATATGGTGGGGACTCGTCACTTCATCCGTTAAGAAAGCTCTGCAAAACTGCTGCGCTCGACTATGCTGCGTTGAAATCCCCTTCAAAATGCTCATTTACTCCATGTAAACTGCGCTTTCTCAGTGGATTTCGCCTTGCCTAGCTTTCGCTCGCGACCTTTTTCAGAGCTTTTCTAAGAAAGTTCTGCATCCATCATGATCGCTTAGCTCCGCTTTGCAACATTTCAGCAGCATGCCGCCGCGTAGTTTCAGTAATATGCGCGCCCCCGAGCATCCGCGCGATTTCTTCAACGCGTTGCTGCGGATCCAGGGTCGAGATTTGACTTACAACCGGCGTACCTTCGCCGGATCCGGCAGTTTTAACCACTTGCCATTGCTGATCGCCTGCCGCAGCTACTTGCGGCAAATGCGTGATGCACAATACTTGCCGTTCTTGTCCTAATTTTTTCAATAGCTGACCGACGATTTCAGCAACCTTTCCGCCGATACCGACATCGACCTCATCAAAAACCAGCGTGGGCACAACGCCGATTTTACTGGTTACCACCTGAATGGCCAGGCTGATTCTTGATAACTCGCCGCCCGAAGCAACCTTAGTCAACGGCCGTAGCGGCAATCCTTGATGCGCTGCCACTTGAAATTCAATGTGTTCCAAGCCATTGGCGCTGCCTTGCTCCAACGCAACCAATGCTACCGAAAATTGACCGCCTTCCATCGCCAAGGTTTGCATCATTCCGGTCACCCGCCGCGATAACGCCCCCCCGGCTTGCTGGCGGATGGCCGTCAACTCGCCGGCATGCTGACGATATGCAGACCACGCGGCGGTTTCATGCGCTCGCAACCGATCAATATCGGCATCCGCACCGAGCGCTTCCAATTGCTGCGATAGTGATTCCATCAGCACGGGTAGTTGTTCCGGATTGACGCGGAATTTCCTGGCAGCCGCATAAATGGCTGACATCCGTTGTTCGATTTGCTGTAAGGCTTGCGGGTCCAATTCCAAATTCTGGCGATAATGCTTCAGCTCGTATAAGCTTTCACGTACCTGAATATGCCCCGATTCGAGCAAATCGGCGATGGGCTGCAATTGCTGATCATACTCCTGCATGTTTTGCAGTTGCGTAACAACGGCATTCAGTTGCCCCAGCACCGGCGATTCACAGTCGGATAACGCATTGATCGCCATTTCCGCCGTTTCCATCAACGCCGCCAAGTGCGACAAGCGGCTATGATCGGTTTGCAGTTGTTGCCATTCTGTCAGCGAAAAATTCAATGCGGATAATTCGGTCAACTGCGACTCAAGCTGATCACGCTTATCCAGCAATTCCGCCGCGCGCTCTTCCATGTTGATTCTAAGCTGCTGGCAGTTTTTCCAATGCTGATAAGCCGATTCAACCGCCTTCGCAAGCTCGCCGCAACCTGCAAACGCATCCAGCAATTCCCGTTGCGCATCTTTTTGCAGCAGCTGCTGATGGGCATGCTGGCTATGAATCGCGATCAAGTATTCTCCCACCATGCGCATTTGTTGCAAGGTCACCGCATGTCCATTGATATAGTTGCGCGACCGGCCATTGCTTTCAATAATGCGGCGTAGCAAACAACTATCCGGCTCACCCTGCAGGTCATTGTCGTTCAGCCATTGCACCAGCGGCGCCAAGCGGCTGATATCGAAATCAGCGCTGATCTCGGCCCGTTCACAGCCTAACCGGATTAGATTGGCGTCGCCACGCTCGCCCAATACCAGAGTCAGTGCATCGATCATCATTGATTTTCCAGCCCCGGTTTCACCGGTGAGCACTGTGAAACCCGGCAACACGCCAAGATCGATCTGGTCGACGATGACAAAGTTTCTGATACTTATCTGTCTCAGCATAAGAATGCGATTTGCAATGCGGTCAAGGCAATTCACTCCAGCCCAGTTTTTCTCGCAACATGCGGTAATAACTGTGATGCACGGAATGGAGCAGCCGCACCGATTGAGGAAAACGCCGCACCAAGATCTTGTCGGTGGGTTCGAGATCGAAGCCGGAATGACTGTCGCAATTTATCCTGACTTGCTGGCAACTGATCATGCGGATTTCAACAACGGCATCCGGGCCGATCACGATCGGGCGATTACTCAGAGTATGCGGACAAACCGGCACCAGCGCTATTAAATCCAAATTAGGATGCAAAATCGGACCGCCAGAAGACAATGCGTATGCGGTGGATCCCGTCGGGGTATTAACAATCAATCCGTCGGAACGCAAGGTATTCACATATTCACCGTTAACCTTGACCTCAAACTCAATCATGCCGCTGCTCATGCCGCGGTACAGCACCACATCGTTAAACGCCAAGCTATTAAAAACATTGGTGTCCGCGCGAAAGATCTCGGTATACAACAGCATGCGTTTTTCCGTGATGTAGTTTCCCGCCAGTATTTCATCCAGCGTTTCAAACATGGTATCAATGGATAAGTCGGTCAAGAAACCCAGCCTGCCTTGATTAATGCCGATTAGCGGCACGTCATAGGCAACCAGCATGCGAGCGATGTTCAGCATGGTGCCATCGCCGCCCATTACCACTGCCAAGTCTGCCTGTGCGCCGATCTCCTCCAAAGACAGCGCCGGGTATTGATCGGCACATATATGCGCGGCTGTGAGATGATCAAATAACACGCTGTATTTACGAGCGGTCAAATATTCCGCCAGATTGAGCAGCGGAACTGCGATCTCGGGGTTTTTGTGCTTACCAATCAAGGCAATGGTTGAAAATGATGAATTCATGACTGAAAATTATGATTAAGGAAACGCCGATTGATTGACCGCACGAACGAATCGCTTTGTTGCGCGGCACGCACATTCTCCCCTATTGGGTTGATAGGTCTCGGCTGTTGCGTTACGTGCGCCTTGCGCTTCATTTCGTTCGTCGAATTATTCAGCATTTCCTTAACTTTATCGCGCTGGACCGGATTAAATATTAATGCCGGAATTACCGTTAAAATAAAACAAGTTAATCAATAATGCTTCATCTAGCATTGTAAAATCGCAGCTTGTACATACATAACCGGGAAAAACAATTTCTTGAGGAAACACCCAAGTGTAGCGAACTCGATTCTGTTTTCATGAGTAAAGCATGAGCACCAATGAAGTTTAGCATACCCATAATTAGACTCATCACTAATGATTACTTGCATTCACATATAAAACCAGCTGACTCGTGTAGAATAAAACCATGTTGAACGAACGCGCCCAAATTTTATTAAAAACTCTGGTAGAACGTTATATCCACGAAGGACAACCGGTGGGTTCTCGCGCGTTATCCAAATTCTCCGGCCTGGATTTGAGTCCAGCCACAATCCGCAATGTCATGGCAGACCTTGAAGAAATGGGACTGGTCGCGAGCCCGCACACTTCCGCCGGAAGAGTTCCAACTCCCAAAGGCTATCGTTTTTTTGTGGATACCCTGCTAGTAGTCAAGAAGCTCGACAAGACCGAATTGCATCATCTGGAAAACCAGTTGCATCCTGACAATCCTTCGCGTTTAATCAGCGCTGCTTCGCAATTGCTCTCGGAACTGACCCGTTTTACAGGTGTTGTAGTGACACCGAAGCGCACTGGCGCAATTTTCCGCTACGTCGAATTCATGGCGCTTTCGGAAAAACGCATTTTGCTGATCATCGTCACCCCCGAAGGTGATGTGCAGAACCGTATTATCTTTACCGATACGCCGTACAGCCAATCCGATTTGATCGAAGCAGGCAATTTCATCAATCAGCATTATGCCGGCTGTACGCTGGAAGAAATCCGCAGCCGCCTGAGTACCGAATTAAAACAACTGCGCAGCAAGATGGTCGATCTCATGAACGCCGCAATTGAAGTTGGCGGCAATGCCATCAATGAAAGCAGCGAAGCCGTAGTGCTTGCCGGCGAACATAACTTGTTGCAAATTGATGATCTATCCGAAAATTTAACCGGTTTGAAAAATTTGTTTGAGTTATTCGAGCGTAAAACAAAACTCCTGCAATTACTCGAACTAAGCCGGCAAGCGCATGGCGTGAAAATTTTCATAGGTGGAGAATCCGATGTCGCTTCGCTGGAGGAATTCAGTGTCATAACCGCACCCTATGAAATGGAAGGCGAGGTGGTTGGCACGGTCGGCGTGATCGGTCCCAGGCGCATGGCCTATGAACGCATTATTCCGATCGTGGATATAACCGCAAAACTGCTTTCAAGCGGCTTATCACAGCAATAACCGATATTTCTGTAATCAAATCAACTCATTTCAAATGCCAATTCAATCAAATTACCAACACGGTTCATCAAGTAGAACCGGCGTGCTACTCATTAACTTAGGCACACCGGATGCACCCACAGCCCAGGCATTACGCCCCTATCTCAAGGAGTTTCTTAGCAACCGGCGCGTCATCGAAATACCGCGGCTGATCTGGTGGCCGATTTTGCATGGATTCATTTTGCCGTTCCGGCCCAAGGAATCGGCAGAAAAATACGCCAAAATCTGGATGCCGGAAGGATCTCCGTTAAAAGTGCACACCGAGCGGCAAACCAAACTGCTGCGCGAAGCGTTGCAAGCCAAGTCAAACAATCCGCCAGTTGTCGAATACGCGATGAACATCGGCAAACCTTCCGTTGCAACTGTTTTGGCCGATATGCAGGCGCAGGGTTGCGACCGCATTCTGGTTATTCCGCTGTTTCCCCAATACGCCGCTAGCAGTACCGCGGCTGCCATGGACAATGTTTTTGCGGTATTGGGAAAAATCCGCAATCAACCGGCCATCCGGACCGTCAAGCACTATCACGATCACCCGGGCTATATCGCGGCATTGGCGCAGAATGTGCGCGACTATTGGGAAATTCATGGCCGGCCCGACAAACTGATCATCAGCTTTCATGGCACCCCGCGGTCCAGCCTGGACAAGGGGGATCCTTATCACTGTTATTGCCAGAAAACCGGGCGCTTACTGGCCGAAGCACTGACATTGCAAACCGGACAGTACGCCGTATGCTTTCAATCGCGTTTTGGCAAAGCGCAATGGCTGACACCGTATACCGCAGTTACGCTGGAACAACTGGGCAAGGCGCAGACACGCCGCGTGGATATCGTTTGCCCCGGTTTCGTTTCGGATTGCCTGGAAACGCTGGAAGAAATCGCGATTGAAGCCAAGCATACATTCATCCAGGCTGGCGGGCAGGAATTTCATTACATACCTTGCCTCAACGAACGTTCTGATTGGATTGAAGCGTTAGCGGATATTGCCAGCACGCATTTGCAAGGATGGCTGGATCAGGAAGTTTCTAAAGAAGCGGCACAACTATCGAAAGAACGCGCACTGGCGCTGGGTGCGAAAGAATAACTCAGCAAATTCCCCCTCATTTCGAGGGGGAATGATTGAAATCATTAATGACCGGATTGGCGCATATGTTTCATCGCTTCTTCCGAATGTTTGGCAGCTTCTGCGCCATGTCCCATATCCGCATGTTTGATTGCTTCTTCCAGGTGCTTGATTGCTTCATCCATGTGTTTATGGGATGCAGCGTGATCGTCCCTTGCCGCTTTAGCGTGCGCCAAACTATCTTTAGCATGCGCCAACGATTCCTTGGCGTGCCCCATTTCGCCATGCGCCTGCGCTTTTCCGGCATGTTCCATCGCTTCGGAGGTATGCCCTGCGTCGGCTGCCCATGCTTGAGCATTCATGATTAATGCCAATGCGCTGATTGCAACTACGGTTGATAATGCTCTCATGATGATTTCTCCTATTTAAATGGTATTAAAAACACAATTACTTCTGAAAAATCTCAGCGGCTGGATAACAGCGGGTGAAGAAACTATTGCATTCCATTCCTTCTTCCCTACCAACACGGTTTCAGTATATACCTAATTCCCTCTACATTGCATGCGCATAATGATCTGAGCCGTATATATTCCGTTATCTCGCCAACCTCAATCGGTCGGCCTTGCAACGATAAACTTGCTAAAACCATTTTTTACTACCTGCCTGCCATTATCGCTACGAATGAACCAGTCATGTTGATCCTAATCAACAGTTCCTGTCGATATTTATTTCGACGGTCATTATTATCGATCTGTAAAACAAATTTCAATCCGACAAAATGACGCATCCACATAACTCTTACTTAGGGAGATGCTGATTAATTCAACGGATGAAATGAAGCACGAGGCGCACGGAACGCAGCAACCGGGACATATCAATAAGATAGGCGAGGATGCGAGTACCGCGTAACGAAGTGATTCGCTCATGCAGTCAATTAATCAGCATTTCCTTAGCATCCGTCTACTCACTCGGATATTTCCAACCGGAATGATCGTTTTGCCAGATCAATCGTGATACGTGTAACATTTGTTTTCTTATCCACGCGCAAGTTCAGAATAGCGACTCAATGGAGATATTCGTGAAAAACTTCCACTCGATCTATTCACACCATTTTATCCGGGCATCCGCTTGCATTCCGCATCTCAGGGTTGCCGACCCGGTATACAACGTCGATCGCATTCTCGAACTGGCAACGCATGCATCCGGACTTAAATCAGCCGTCGCATTGTTTCCGGAATTAAGCATCTCTTCCTACTCCGCTGATGATCTATTTCATCAGCAATCCTTGCTCAATGCGGTGGTTGACGGCATCGCCCGCATCATTGAAGCCAGCCGCGAACTCACACCGGTTCTGCTGATTGGCGCGCCGTTACAGTTGGAAGGCAAATTATTCAATTGCGCAGTCGTGATTTATCGCGGACGTATTCTCGGCATCGTTCCCAAAACTTATTTGCCGAATTACCGGGAATTTTATGAGAAACGGCAGTTTACAGCAGGACATGCCGCACTCGCCCGGGACGTGCGTTTCCTGGATCATACCGTACCTTTTGGCAACGATTTGATTTTCAGCGCCGTGAATGTCGACCACTTTTCCTTACATACTGAAATCTGCGAGGATCTATGGGCGCCGCTTCCACCGAGCACCTTTGCCGCCCTCGCGGGCGCTGCCGTGCTTGTCAATTTGTCGGCCAGTAATATCACCATTGGCAAGGCTGATTACCGGCGCCATCTCTGCGCGATGCAATCGAGCAAGTGTCTGGCGGCTTATTTGTACACCGCCGCCGGTCCCGGAGAATCGACCACCGACCTGGCGTGGGACGGCCATGCGATGATTTATGAGAATCACCAACTGCTCGCGGAATCTCAACGTTTTTCCGATCAGCAGCAAATCATCACCGCCGATATCGATCTCGAACGGCTGATTCAAGACCGTCTGCGCACCACCAGCTTCAACGATGCGGTGCAGATGCACCGGGAGCAACTGAGAAGCCTGCGCCGGATTGAATTCGAGTTTGCCGTGCCGGAAGACACAGTGCCATTACACCGTTCCGTGGCACGTTTTCCATACGTTCCCGACAATCTGGAAAAGCGCGACGAGCATTGCCGTGAAGCGTACCAAATCCAGGTTCAAGGCTTGATGAAACGATTGACTTTCACCAAAACCGAGCGCGTCGTGATCGGTGTTTCCGGCGGCTTGGATTCGGCCCATGCGCTGATTGCCGCCGCACATGCGATGGAGCGTTTAAATTTGCCGCGCGCCAATATCCTGGCTTATACCATGCCGGGATTTGCTACCAGCGACACCACTAAAAACAACGCGCACCGTTTAATGGCCGCGCTCGGCGTCACCAGTCAGGAAATCGATATCCGCCCATCGTGCCTGCAAATGTTGAAAGATATCGGACATCCGTTTACCGGCGGCAAACCGCAATACGATATCGCTTTTGAAAACGTGCAAGCCGGTGAACGGACTTCGCATCTGTTCCGTCTTGCCAATCTGCATCACGCGCTGGTGCTGGGAACCGGCGATCTCAGCGAACTCGCGCTCGGCTGGTGCACCTACGGCGTCGGCGATCACATGTCGCACTACAGCATTAATGCGTCCGTGCCGAAAACCCTGATCCAGCATTTGATCCGCTGGACCATTGATACCCGCCAATTCAATGACGCCGCTCACGAAGCGCTGGCAGCCATTCTGGATACTGAAATTTCACCGGAACTGATTCCCGCTCAATCACCGGAAAAGCCGTTGCAAAGCACGCAGCAAATTATCGGCCCCTACGAACTGCAGGATTTTAATTTGTATTACGTCACCCGCTTCGGCTTCCGTCCGGCGAAAATCGCATTTCTCGCGCACCATGCCTGGGGAAGCCGTCTGTCGGGGCATTGGCCGGACGGCATCAATGAAGCATCGCGCAACGAATACGATCTCGCCGCCATCAAGCATTGGCTTGGCGTATTTCTAGCGCGTTTTTTTCAAACCAGCCAATTCAAACGGTCGTGCATTCCCAACGCACCGAAAGTCGGCTCCGGCGGCTCATTATCGCCGCGCGGCGACTGGCGCGCGCCATCGGATGCGGAAGCGAAAGTCTGGCTGGACGACTTGAAATTGATTCCGTAATGCACCGAAACACGCAAAAAAACACCGGAATTAAATATCGCAATGGCTCGATGAATGGACCGGCGGCAATGTTGCTCATTTAAACCGGCGGAATGACCCGGTCACAACTCCGAAAATTTCAAACTGCGTGTCCGGGCGAATATAGATCGGGCGGTAAGTTCCGGAAGCATTGGCGGGCAACAGCCGCGGCATTTTGTTTGCGCCATAATCAAGAATTTTGATGGTGAATTCCCGATCCACCACAGCCAAGACAATATCGCCGATATTGGCAGTTCTGGAGCGATCTACAACCACTTTATCGCCCGGCAGCAAGCCGACATCGATCATGGATTCTCCCCGGATCGTGACAAAGAATGTCGATGCTGCATGATCGATCAGAAATTCGCTGACATCGAGCTGCTTTTCGACATGATCGTCGGCCGGACTGGGAAGACCGGCTGCAACTTTGGTGGAAAAAAGCGGCAGCAATGTGGGCTGCTCATTGATCGCTGGCGTGAAAAACTCATCCACTTCCATTTCAGTCACACCATTCTCGCTGCCGCCCTCTGCCTTTTTGCGTTGCAAGACTTCCAGGAAATTTCTGATTGTCGCCGTCTGGCTCTGCGGTATACGCATGACTTCCGTCGGTTCCCCGAATTTACCCTGACCTCGCGGTCTGCCCGCGTTCTCGCGCTTTCCGCCTCGATTCGACATGATTGACATTCTCCTTTTCGATATAAGTAACATTATTCAAACATACTTAATGTAATACTGTCAAAAAAATAGAAAAGCTTCAGAATCCAATCATAAAAATGATATTGATGATTTATTCATCAATCAGAAAAAACAACCTCTTAGACCCGTTTATCTCATTTACCCTATTTTCATCGCTTTGAAGTTTTACAGGCAATCAATCCCTCAACCTGCACATACCTGAATACATCTGATTTATCAGTAGCCTGCGTCAATTTGTCACATTTACTTTTTTTCTGGCGCGCACATAATGATTACGCGTATGTAATTCACAACAAATCTGATTCAAGCGCGATTCACAATAAATCCTATCTTCAGGGCCTAACAAAATTAACAGCAGCAAAGAATGAAACTACTTCTATTACAGGTAGCAGAAAAACTTTATGGTTCAAACTTGCGGATGATCCGGAGCGGTGAACTATTCAACGGAGCCTTATCAATTTCGCACTTACATTCGGAACGCGGCATCGCGTACCTAAAAATCACGGCATTCTGGTCATGCACTGCAATTGCGCTGCTGCCGACCGCTTTCTCGCAATTACATATCGATAACGCCTGGAGTGAAGGATTCGAGCATCCGCTAATGGGCTGGGATCATATTCTCGTGATGGTGGCGGTGGGCATCTGGGCTGCTCAGATACGAGGACAGGCCCTGTGGATATTGCCTGCTGTATTTGTCGGTATCATGAGTCTTGGCGGCCTGACGGGTGCTGCCAGCTATGCTGTTCCAGGCGCGGAAGCCATGGTTCTTTTATCCTGTTTCATGATCAGCGCCTTGATCATATGCGGGGTACGATTCAGCGCACCGGCCAATATCATTATTATTTCCCTGTTTGCATTTTTTCATGGTTATGTGCACGGACAGGAAATCTCGGCCTCCACCAGCCTTGGTTTTTACATTGCAGGTTTTGTGTCCGCCACACTACTACTACATGGCGTCGGGATTCTGATTTCATGGCTGATCGTGCTAGCGTTTACTTTCTTTTTCAGCACCAGTATTCATGCCCAGGGAAAAGACCTGCCAGCTTATGCAAATACTGCTGAACGTGGTTCACAGACCAATAAACTTGCCCATGCGACTCTGGATGAAGTGCGTGTTACCGGCCGTGCCGATGAACTGACCGGCATCGCCGACGCCGCTTCACAAGGCAAAGTCGGGCAGGATCAAATCCGGTACCGGCCGATGACTCGTCCCGGAGAAATTCTGGAAACGGTGCCGGGACTCATCGCTACCCAGCACAGCGGCGAAGGTAAAGCGAATCAGTTTTTTTTGCGTGGCTTCAATCTGGATCATGGCACCGATTTTCTCACGCAGATCGAAGGCGTGCCGGTCAATCAGCTTTCTCATGCCCACGGGCAGGGCTGGACGGATATCAATTTCCTGATCCCGGAATTAATCGAATCGATCGAATTCAGAAAAGGAAATTATTACGCCGACACCGGGGATTTCTCCAGCGCCGGATCAGCCAACATCCGCTACTTCAACCGTCTGCCCCAAAATATGCTGCGCTTCACCGGCGGCAGTTTTGATTATTACCGGGGATTGATCGCCGGATCACGTCGGCTATCACAAGGCAATGTGTTGTATGCCGGCGAGATCGTGCACAACGACGGCCCGTGGACTACCGGAAATAATTATCTGAAGTTCAACGGCCTGATCCGGTACAGCGGCAGCAACGGCAACCAGGACTGGCGTATCACCGCGATGGGAACGCATTCGGATTGGCGCGCGACCGATCAAATCCCGAGGCGGGCTATCGGGATGGACACTATCCGCCGGTTCGACGCGATCGACCCGACCGATGGCGGAAAAAGTCATCGCTACAGCCTGACGGGCGAATGGAACCGGCGCTCGGAAAACAGCCTGACGTCGGTCATGGCGTACGGCATTTACTCCAAACTGGACCTTTATTCGAATTTCTCTTTTCTTCTGGATAATAATGAAACGACCAATCCGGTGGGATGCTCGGGGTTAAACGGTTTACAGTCCGCCAACCGGATTTCCACGAGCATATTCCAGACCTGCGGCGATCAGTTCGGTCAGCCCGACGACCGCTGGACAACCGGCCTGGCGGCCAGCCACACGGTATTTCATAAAATCGGCCGGTTCGATTCCGAAACGACGCTGGGAATACAAGTGCGCAACGATAATATTCAGAATGCCCTGACAAAAGCGCATGCGCAGCGGGTGTACGGCATTACCCGCCAGGACTCCGTCTGGGTTACCAGCGTCAGTCCTTTTCTGCAAAACAAGACACAGTGGCAAAGCTGGCTGCGCACCAGCATGGGCGTGCGTTTCGATGGCTTCCGCTTTGCCGTCAACCAAAGCAATATCCAGCAAAACAACGGCACGCGCTATGACGGATTGGCCAGTCCGAAATTAGGTATCGTCTTCGGTCCCTGGGCGAATACCGAGCTTTACTTGAACGGCGGATTGGGCTTTCACAGCAACGATGCCCGCGGGATCAATACCCGCATCGATCCGGCCAGCGGCAGTCCCGTGGATCGCGCCGATCCCCTTGCCCGCACCTACAGTGCTGAAACCGGTATCCGCTCAACCTGGATCCCGGGCTTGCACAGCACCTTGACTGCCTGGTGGATGGATCTGCAATCGGAACTGGTTTTTGTCGGGGATGCAGGTACGACCGAAGCAAGCCGCCCCAGCCGCCGCTACGGAATCGAATTCACCAACTATTACCAGCCGGTGCATTGGCTGACTTTTGACGCGGATTTCAGTTTCTCGCATGCGCGCTTTCGCAACTCCGTGCCGGATGAAGGCAATCATGTGCCCAATGCCGTGGAAGCGGTCATTGCCACGGGCGCGACCTTTCATGATGTTTCCGGCGGTTTCTACGGCGGCCCGAGATTGCGCTATCTTGGGCCGCGAGCGTTGAATGAAGACAACTCCAAGCGCTCGGACGGCACTATTTTGTTATCCGCGATGCTCGGGTATGAATTCAACCGGTCGTTCCGCATCCAGGCCGAAGTGTTCAACATGCTCGACCGCAAGGATGATGCGATCACTTATTTCTACACGTCCCGCCTGCCGGGAGAACCTCTCACCGGTGTGAACGACTTTCACTTCCACCCCGTCGAGCCGGTGAGTTTCCGGGTCGGGTTTGTTCTTAATTATTAATCGATTGGATACAACCAATTAAATTTCCTAAATAAATATCAGGAGAAAAATCATGCGACTGTTTAAATCACTGTTGATTGCGTTACTTCTGTCAATCTGGCTTACGACTCCGGCGCAAGCGGGAGAAGCCGTGCTGAAGCATTTCGTCTCCGGAAGTTACCCGCAATTACTTGAAAAGCATACCGGCCGGCCGGTCATGCTGGTGATCTGGGCGACGACATGTTCGACCTGCATGAAAAAAATGCCCATGTTAAATAAACTTAAAGAAGATCAACCGGATGTCAAAATCATCCTGCTCTCCGTCGATGAGCTAGCAGATACGAAGCAGGTGCAAACCATATTGACCAGACATGGATTGACCGACCTGGAAAACTGGATTTTCGCCGATGAAAACGCGCAACGCCTGCGCTATGAAATTGACCCGCAATGGTTCGGCGAATTGCCGCGCACCTATTTCCTGGATAGTAAGCATCAGCGCGAAGGCATCAGCGGTGCTTTATCGTACGAAGATTACCAAGCCATTTTCTATGCACTCGCCAATTAATTATCCACCCGCAACCCGATTTATGGTTCACCGCAAAGAAAAACCGCAACGAACGGCATTTTCGTTAATTCATGCATTCGCCCTCGTTCTCGCACTGCTGGTTTACTCTACCCAAGCCAGTGATCAACTCGAAGAAAATTATGTGAAATCAACGCTGGGTTTGTATGACATCGCCACATTCGATGTTTATACGAATCAACAGACTATCCACATCCTCGCAGGCGGCAGGCAATCGCAAAATGATGCCGCCTTCACGCTGCGATATAAACGGTCAACGGATGGCGGACGCAATTGGACACTCCCAGTGACCGTCTCCGCACCAATACCTGCTATCAACGCCAAACGCGGCAATGACGTTCAACTGGCAGTTCATGGCGATCGTATTGTCGCGCTCATGCAAGCAAAAACCAGCCTGCCGGGGATCGGCCCGATGATTTGTCTGTACTCTGAAGACAGCGGCATAACCTGGAAACATGGCGCTAATCCGGCACAAGATAATGACGGCAGCCAGGCGCACATCGATCTGATAGCCGACAAAGCAGGCGTTTTTCATGCGGTCTGGCTCGAAGATCCGGAAGAAAACGGTTATCAAAGTTTGCGTTATTCCCGCTCAGAAGATGGCGGAAAAAGCTGGAATCAACTCAAAACGATCGACGATTCAACCTGTTCCTGCTGCTGGAATACGATCGTGAATTCCCCGCTTGATCACTTGAATGTGCTTTACCGCAATATGTCGCCCAGGGACATGGCGATGGTTCGCTCAACCGATCAAGGCTTAACCTGGCAACCACTCGGGTCGGTCGGCGATTTCAAATGGCAGTTGAATGGCTGCCCGCACGTCGGCGGCAGCGTGGATTATGTCTCCAGCGAAGCAGCGCATCGGTTGCACAGCCTTGTCTGGACCGGCATACCGGAAAAAGCTGGCTTATATCACTTGGCTTCTTCTGATCATGGATTAACCTGGTCCGAACCCCTGCGGCTAAGCGCCACCGGAATAAATGGCGATATTGCGCATTATGGCCGACACATCGTTGCCGCATGGAACGAAATAAACCCTACGGGCATGAGCATCGCTCTTGCCGTGGCAAAGGATAACGGCAACGCTTGGAGTGAACCGATCCAGCTGACACCCGGTGACAACGCGGCAACACAACCGCGGCTTACAACAACCGCAAGCGGCATACTGGCCGTATGGACCGAAAAGCCAGCGAAACAAACCAGTCAACTGGCGTGGAAACTGATAGAGCTGGAAAGAAAGTTAACCCATGAAGGAGAAGTCTATTAATAATCAACGTGTTATTTCCATCAAACTGCTGCTGCCGATTCTGATCATACTGATAATGGCCGGCATGCCATCGGTAACATTTGCACATGCAATCCTCGTTGAGTCGGAACCCAAGGCCGAAAGCATTGTGGATACCCCTCCCGATCAGATCAAAATCTGGTTCAACGAAAACGTTGCCAGCGAATTCAAATCGCTGGCGGTAATCAACAGCGCCGGAAAGCGTGTCGACAATAATGACGTCAAACAGGCAACCCTGGATCGTTCACACATTTATGCCACCGTCCCGAAGCTGCCGCCCGACACTTATACGGTTCGCTATCGTGTGATGTCTGCGGACACGCACATCATTACCGGCAAATTCACCTTTACCGTTGCTTCTCCAGGAAAAGCCGAAATCCCTGCCAAATAAACCACCCCGCCGCAAGCAGCGGGTATTAACTGCACTTTCAATCTGCTGGTTTTCAACCAGCTTTCGCCCCAAGGGGCGGGGAATTGAACCCGAAGAGATTAAATATCAGGAGCGAACCATGAAAATATTCCAGGCCGTAAAACCACTTCTGCTACTGTTCATTGCAATTCTGATTCTGACAGCATGCAATCGCATCAGCCCTGTACAACATCATTACAATACCAATGTCGGTTGCATTGTCGCCAATGATTTCTACGCAGTGTATTTCAGTACCTATGTTGAACCTGACAAGATGAGCGACGACTCAACTAAAGTAAACGAATCGTTATTCAAATCTCATTGCATCAATATTCCTTATACCGGGAACGTTTATTTTACTGCTGATCTGGTAGATGAGGATTTGAGAGAAACCCCGATCAGCCTGAGGCTGGTTGAGCAGGAGTTAACCGGCAACAATAAAGATTCTTCCGCAGACTATGAAGATGTTCGAATAATTTCAGAAGTTATGCCGAAAATCTACTCTCAAGGTACCATTGAAACGCATGCTGTTATTGATAAAATCGGTCACTATGCTTTATATCTGATCATCGGAGACGAGAAATCGGCATTAGAAGATGATATTTTAAAAATCCGATTCAATGTCGGCTTGGGAACTGAAACAACATCTTTCTGGCGCTATGTCGCAAAAGCCGCAGAACTTTTTATGACATTTGCTTTTCCGGCACTTCTTCTGCTACTCATCATGTCACCGATGCTACCAAAGCTAAGGCTCATTGTTTTGTCAAAAATGCTGTTCGGTATGCTGAATCGTAAAAACTGACCGGTATTTGTATAAGCCTATAACAGCAAGTATATCAATGCGTTTGGAGCCACCAAAACCGCCTTCACGGTGATGACGGCGGACGGACATCGCCTGGCGCGGAAACGAAGGTGTTGTTAGAAGAACTGAAGCTGATTCCGTAACGAGTGCCGATCGCTGATTAATCTGATCTCACGAAAGCTGGGCGATACGCCAAACACTTGTAGCGATCTTAGCCATTGATTTCTGGCGCGCAGCAATACGCTCAGGCGTCCATTCCAAGTTTTCATCAGCCACTTTGCGAGTAAGCTCAAAATTGCTGGCAGCCAGCACCGGCTTTTTAATAGTAAATTCCGCATTACCCAAATCACGGTTCTGGCCTTTAGCAAGCAAAGTCATATTACCAAGACGGTAAACCATGGCATCCGCCTCCTCTTCGTTAAAAGCGGACCAGCCTGACGCCGGATTTTGCGGCAGAATATGCTCAATCGTGATGCTGTCACTCTCAAAATCATAATCTTGGCCGTTCAACTGAGACTCCAGAGCACATAAGATGTAACGGACAATGCGCGAGTTACGGGAATTGGTAGTACGCAATATTTTTTCCGAGAAATCGCCACGAAACTTGTCATCGTTTGGATAAATCGGCTTCATAACATCCAGCGTTTCAGGGGCTGTTGTTAAGCCACCATTGGAAATTTTCTGCGCTACGCTATGATAGACATGTTCTTGTTCATGCGTTGGCAAACTGCCGATAACATTGTATCGAAACGAAATCATCACGCAACTGCGCAACAAGCTCTCAAAATCTTCCGATGAAAATCTGCGATGCGCCGCCAGTAACAGAGAAAACGGTTGACGCACGCTGAACATCCGCAAATTCTGCACAAATCCTTTGAGATTCGGCGCCCATAACGACACTTCCGGATTGGTCAACGCCAAATAAGTATCCATATCTTCTTCCATGCCGCGCAGCAATTCAAACACGGATTCACGGTCAATAATCTGAGCACGGATGGTCTTGAATAACTCGGACTGACGCACCGAAGTTTTCCGGCTGATCCAATGCACTCTGAGAAAATCCGGAAAACTCTCACTGCCAAGCCGGCTTATCATCGCTTCCCAGCGATCTTCCAACGCTTTCATTTCATGCGCACGCTCACCATCCCGGTGCAACACGGAAAACAGGTAATTTTTCAGCAGATCCGTGGATGAAAGACGCACTCCACGTGCATTGAGCGTCTCAAACACTTTGTAAGCATTAAGCTCATCCGTCACACTGATGACAGTGAAAAATAATCGATCACTCATCGTCTCAACCAGACTAGCCAATGCGACACCTTCGTCACCGCCTGCTTTTTTGCCGTGCTCACGTACACGTTTATCAAACCATTCAAACGCCTTGCGTAAGCCGTGCTCGGAAGCACGAAAACCGCGCTGCGGCAAATGCCCCAGCGGCACCAGGTATGTTTGAAAATAATGATCGTTATTACGGTTCAGCGTTAGTTTGCTGCGCGACACCAATGTCACCGGATCCAAATAGCCGATATAGGTTTGGCGTATTTGCTCGATGCGTTGCTGATTATGCTCAGGATTATTTTTTTCGTCGACCAGCCGCTTGAGATTCTTGAGTATCGCCAAAACAATCAGCGTCAATGTCGTCAAGCGCTGCTGACCGTCAATGACATCAAAATTCTTATCATCCTGCGATTGCAACACCAGATAGCCCATGTAATGCGCCGGCTCACCGCCGGTCTGAATGGTACCGAGAATATCCAGCCACAAATCTTCCCATTCGTCTTCCGTCCAACTGTAGTCACGCTGAAAACGCGGAATGCGATAGGTCAGCCCGTTACCGATCAGCTTCCGGTAGGTATTGTTTTCGGTTTTAAAGTTTGTGGCGGACATCACTCATTCCTTCATATTCTTACGACCAGCCTATTGCAAAACGGTGAATTCTAACTTGTCGGTCTTCTGCAATAATTTCAAACTTCTGCATAAAGTTCTTTCAATCAAGCGCCAAGACGCACTCTAGTCTGCACCTGCACACGAACACGGGCTTGAATTTGAGCATACAGACGAGCTTCAAGATTTTCTCGGTCGCTGACCGAGACCACTAGGGCGTAGTTCTCTTCATCCAGACAAATTGCGCGCCCCCACTCTTTATCCTGGCGGGTAACCACGACGAACCATTTCTGCTTTGGTGATAGCTGTTTCAATGTCCAGATTGAGGACTGTACCGTGCATCGCTCGCGTTCTTGTGACGTAATAGTTCGATTGCTTGCCGCGGCATCGCCAATGGAATCTTCTTCCTTTTTCAATGCCTGATTGAAATGCCGCTGCACCTCATCAAGGGAGTTTCCTTTGACCAAGCGATAGCTTATTTTGGTAGCTAGATATTCCATTCGCGTAGTTTTTACCGGTGGGCAATAAGCCAGTGTCACCCTGATCTGGCGTGTGGCGCGGTTACTGCGCAAAAACTCATCAGGCAATGGCAGTTCGTAAAATTGATGGCTATCGTTCTCGATGGCTGATTCTGTAAGGAGTACTACCTTGTCATCGGTAGAGCGGAACAGCGTGTCGGTATTCACCTTGCCGTAGCCAACAACTTGGCGCACGTGTTCTTTCATCTGATCAGGGAAAGCAGAAATGCAAGCGAGTGGAACATCGGCGTGATTGACCAGCAATGCCCTCAGCAGATTTGCCGATGCACGTGGAAAACTGTTCAGTAGGCGCCCTGCCAAATGAGTGACATAGGGTGCAGAAAAGCTCGTGCCAGAAATATCCTTGAGCAGAGTAGCGCCGATGAAGTTATGATTCGGAACCAGAACGCCAAGGCGACGATTATCTTTGCGAATCTGCTGCCCTTCTTGTCGCATCGGCGATGCCAAGTTCCCACCATGCGCAACCAGATCTGGTTTGATTGCACCCTTGATAGAAGGGCCGTGGCGTGTAAATGGGGCGGGCTGATCCTCCGCTGCTGGGCTTAACGCATTGACATCCCTGTTTCCGTATCTCTGTTCGTCCAAATTTGCGGTGTGGTTTGCCAACGCGCCGATGGTCAACACATTCAATGCTGGTGCCGGGTCAATAATGAATGAATCCGGGGCTAACAGGTATTCTGGATACTCTGCCCGCCAATCGGACTGAGGTATCGTTTCGGTACCGCGAAAGTTGCCAGCCGAGACAACAAACAGGATATCGTATTCGCGCGCCAGCCTGTCTAGCGTATAGGCAATCCCCCGAATATGTCGGCCATCATAGGGAACGTTCTCGTTTCCAAGGGAAAGATTAAAAATCCTGCATCCCAATTCTCCCGCGAAATACGCGACAGCCTTTTCGATGGTCTGTTCGATAGTTTTCTCATCAAATACCGCTTCGTTCGTGTCGGCAGCTTTGGTCATAATCTTGCCGCTACACAGTACTAGCTCAGGCTTCCATTGATCTGCGGCAAGGCACTCCTCGATATTTCCGTACAAGACAATCCCAGCCACAGCAGTACCGTGCCCGACTTCGTCTTCAGCGTCTTGGCCTGCTATGTAACTTTCGGCCTCACCGAATGCTGCTCGCAGCAGAGGGTGATTGCTGTTGATACCGCTGTCGAGGATACATACTTTTGCTGCACCAGATGGAGGTGAGCTGATCCCATCAATACGAGGCGTAACAGGTACATCCATTTGCTGGTAGGTAATTCCGGTGCGTGGCGGCAAGTCCACCAGACGAACATCTCTATGTTCCAAAAGATGCGCGGCTTGTTCTTTCGTTACATCAAGCCGATACAATAAAAGGCTATCCCGGTTAATCCGGTCAATCTGATAAATACCATGAGTTTTGATCCATTCCTCAAACCGATGCACGGTTGATGTCCGCTCCGGGCTATGCACACCACCCAACGGCCATAGCTCAACATCTAGCTTGAACGTGGCCGAATCAGGAATGCCAAAATGTTTGATCGCCCAGCTTTCCCTGTCTTCTCGACACCAATTGCCGATGCCATCAAGAGCAAGCAACAAATTCTGATAGCTTAGATCCTGACCTTCAGGAAGACCCAATCGGGCAAGATGATCGGCAAATTCAGCCAAGCCTTGTTCTGATGTGAAGACAATGCAAACAGTTTTGTCTTCCTGGCTGATGAACTCGACACCATGCTTATTGAGCTTACCGAGATCAAGGCTGCCGGAATAACTCAATTTGAGAACGAGATTTCCGTCTTCTGCTCCTGGCTGCGCTTTGGCAACTTGGGCTGCCCCGCGTAATGCCGTGCCTAGAAATCGTCCATGGGCTGCCGGATCAGGGCGAACAATTCCTTTAATACTTCTCTGCTTCGCTGTGCGTCGATCATTGATAAGTGGCTCTTTCTCAATGCGAATATGCTCATAGACACCAGCCATGTATTCTCCCAGATTTGATTAACGAGCAGACCGTGTTTCCCTTTCTTTTGCTTGAGACAAATCTTTCACGGTAAGGAATTCTTGATTGCGAAGAATCATGCGTTTTATAGCGCGCCGCACAATCCGCTCGATGTCTGCTGGGCTTAGCCCTTTAAACATCTTGGCCAACTCCGGCACAGCAACTTCAAACTCTCGTCTCACGCCTCGAAGTTTCAGTTGCAATATCTTGGGCAGCAATTCGGCAGAAGGTAAAGGGAATTTCAGTGTATCATCGAATCGCCGCCATACTGCGCTATCCAATATCTGTTCATGATTGGTGGCAGCGATTAGAAGGCTTTTCCCTCGATAGGCATCCATCATTTGCAACACGGCATTGACTACACGCCGTAATTCGCCATGCTCACTATTGTCGGCACGCTCTTTACCCAAAGCATCAAACTCATCAAACAGGGCGACTACTGCATTCTGCTCGATGAAATCAAAGACCTTGCGCAAATTGGCTGCAGTCTCACCAAGATAGGATGAAACCAATGTGTCGATCCGCACAATAGCAAGAGGCAAGTCCAATTCATATGCGATTACTTCGGCTGCCATGGTCTTGCCACACCCAGGAGGGCCAAAGAAAAGCACCTTGGATGAAGGCTGCAATCCATAAGTCCTAAGAATATCTGCTCGACGATGCTCTTCTAACACATCTTCTATGGCTGCAAGCGCCACCTTGGAGAGAACAAGCTCTTCCAGCGAACGCTGTGACTGCCGAATGTCCAGCAATGGCAATCCACGTTCCTTGTCTGTTGGCAAGCTTGGTAGCAGGCGCGAGAGCGAGCTTGAAGTAACAGGTTTTGATTCGCCGTATAGAATCTGCTCCAGATCGTTGGCAAGCAAGTGGTGCTGCTTCTGCCGTTCTTCTTCAATAATGGACTTCGATGCGGCCTTGAATGCCGCAATATCCCCGTCACTTCCTGCCCTAATTAGTTGCCGTAGCACTTTAGCGCTCGCCATAATAATCCTCCCCCAAGTTTCGTAATTCTACTCTACTGACAGGCTCATTACCTGAGTCTCATAGCCCCCAATTTTATAAGTTTTTGTTGTCTTCAAGAGCAGGAAATCCCAACCCCTCAATCTCCTGCAACGACTTCCCGGCAATGCCCTGCAAATCTCCATACATGCCGACCGTTGCCGTCATCACGCGTTCGATCTGTTCTTCGCGTTTGGCCCATTGTTTCATGATCGCTTTGCGTTCCTTATCGAGATCTTCCTGCATGGTGGAAAACGCTTCGACAATGGCTTCGACGCGTTGGCGGAAGCGCGGACCGGTGAGGTATTGGTAGACCATTTCGGTTTTGCTTTGCTGGCCTTCGGAAGATTGACGCGCCAGCGCGATCTCCAGCAACGATTGGCGCAGGATCATGGCGACCGGCAACGCGGCGCGCGGGTGAGTGACCCAGACGCCTTCGATCAATTCAAAGGTTTCTACGCCTTTCGGCAAGGTGTGGCTGACGATGACCGCCACTTCCGCTTTGGCGGCGCGTTGATCGTCGCGCAGTTTCACCAGCCAGGCATCGCTCCAGTTTTTGGTGCGTTTGAATTCCCATAACAAGGTACCGCCAATTTGACCGCCCGACCCGATTACGCGATGCAATACGTCGCCGCCGAATTCGCCTTTCGGCACCGGTTCGATGGCATCAAACGGAAATTTCAGTCGCAGCAGATTTTCCAGTTCGAGCTCCTGCACTTCCCCTTGCAGTTGCTGCGAACCTTGCTCGGCGCGGCGTTTCAGGTCTTCGATCTGTTTCTGCATCGCAGCGATGGTTTGCTCCTTTTCCAGCACCTTGAGTTTTTGCTCGTCTTCGGCTTCCTTTCTGGCCAATTGCCGTGCTTCCGTCAATCCGTCCTGCACCCGCTTGGCGACCGTCAGTTCCAATTCGCGCTTGGCATCGTCGAGTTCGCGCTGTTTCTTGATCAATTCGGCTTGCGCCTGCTGCGCTTGCGCCAGTTTCTCGTCACGGGATTTGAGAACTTCGTGCAACTCGGCCAGTTCCCGCGCCTTGCTTTCCAGCTCGGCGGCGCTGGCCAGCTTCGCTTTGCGCGATTCTTCGGCGATCACCCGCGCGCGTTCCGCTTTCAACTGCTCTGTCACTTGGTTAGCCACCTGATCGTCGAGCTTGCGCTTTTCCTCCGCCAGTTGTTTTTCCCGGTCGCGCATCGCCTGTTCGCGCTGGCTGATTTCACTATCCTTCTGCGCCAGCCGTTGCTCGAATTGCTGCCGGGTCGATTCGATCAAAGGCGCCGCCAGCGATTCGGTCAGCTTGATTTCGGTTTTACAGTTCGGGCAGATAATCGTCGGTTCAGTCATCACAATTCTTCCTATGAATGCGGCAACATTTGCCGGTCTTGCCGGCAATGCGCCTCTAAAAACCCGGCTTAGAAACGCCAAGTCCCGTCACTATTTGCTTGCAGCCGTCTGGCATGATCATTGCTGTCAGCTATGTCAGCAACTCATTATAAACCGGCAGTACGTAACCTTCAGGAACCGTTATGAAAAATAAATATGAAAGTTTGGAACTCGGTCAATTCATTCCGCTGCATTATCATCACAATATGCTGAACGACACAGTCCGCATGCAAGGATTTAAGGATGCGATCGATTTACTGGTCAAACCCGGCGCTACAGTGCTAGAGCTTGGCGGCGGCACCGGCGTGCAATCGTTCTTTGCCGCGCAAAAAGCGCGGAAGGTCTATTGCGTCGAACGCAACCCGGAGCTTATCGGCGCGGCGCGCAGTCTGCTGGCGCAAAACCAAAACGGCGGCAAGGTCGAGATTATCCAAGCCGACGCCATGCATTACCTGCCGCCGGAACCGGTCGATGTGGTGATCTGTGAAATGCTGCACACCGGATTGTTGCGCGAAAAACAAATGCCGGTGATCGATTCGTTCAAGCAACGCTATCTGAAGAAATTTGGCGGAACGCTGCCGGTCTTTATACCGGAAGCCAGTATTCAAGCGATTCAACCGCTGGAGCATGACTTTCATTTCGCAGGCTTTTACGCGCCGACGATTCAATTCCAGAACCCCTATGTCATCCAGGAACGAAGCAAGGGCCTGGGAGACCCAGAGGTATTCCAATTGTTGGCGTATGCTGAATCCTATAGCCAGACCTGTCAATGGGATGGTGAAATTCTCATTACCGGAGACGGTCAACTGAACGCCTTGCGGCTCATCACCAAAAATTTACTGGCGATCAATGTGACAACGTGCAGCACCATCGACTGGCACACGCAGTACATTGTACTTCCGCTGCCGGAATCCATCCAGGTTTCCAAAGGCGATCACATCGCCATCCGCTTCAGTTATCAAGGCGGCGCACCGCTCAATGCCTTGACGGATTCGCTGCAAATCCGCCGGATCAGCAAGCAAACGCCGGTATTGGAATTGGCGCTGGAAGCGATGAATCAACCGGCGGAATCCCAAACGGCGGCCGTCCACGCACACCAAAACTGACTGTTGAACAAAAATAGTGTACACCCTGACCTGTGTACACTATTTGAATGTTAGAGCCTTCCCAGCCAATACTGAGGACGTCTGCGATGATGAGCAATAGCCAATATTTGAACGGTGCCGGAAACTTCACGATAAAGCACCATATAGGGAAACCGATTCATCCGAGCTCGCCGTATATCAGGTTCCCTTTCAATCGGATACCGACGCGGTGATTGACACACTAAAATCAGAGCTTTCTCAAATTCAACCAGATACAAAGCGCCAAGTCCGGGCCGTTTAGATTCAAAGTAACCAACCGACTCAAGATGTTCAGCTTCTGCGACTGGATGGAATATATAGCTCACCGCAAGAGAGCCTGGGCTTTGCGCCTTACCTCGTCTGCTGATATGGGTTCGACGATACCTTCATCCAACTCTCTAGCCCGGCCTTGCACTGTATCCAACCAACTTTCGGCTATTTCACTTTCGGATGAGTTGTCCAAGCTGAGCAACAACTTCTGAGCCAATTTCGCTCTCTCTGTCTCAGGCAGACTAAGTGCTTCAGCTTCAATTTGTGCCAATTTCATGCAAAGTACTCCTGCTAAACTATTAATTTGAGGTTCATCATAGCAAATTCTATTTGATCCAGCACGGCGAGCAGATTCGATCATCAACAACAATGTTTCACGCGATCCAATCAACCATCTTACCGGAAAACATTGCAATTACCCGTAACAGCGATCGCAGCTATCGCCCGGATTAACTCCCTGCAAAGCCCAATAACCGTTAAGATCATCAAAACCGGTTTAGCATCAGCAAAAACCATCCATTGAAAAACAACAAATGAATAAAGAAACTGAAATGATCCAACACGATTTGAAATTATTCGGCATGGAAGCGGCAAAAGGCCGCTGGGTGTTTGTGGCGATCGGATTATTGATCAATGTGTGCCTGGGATCGATTTATGCCTTCAGCGTTTTCCGCAAGCCGTTGGAAGCTTTGTGGGGGATTTCGTCGAGCCAGAGCGGATATCCGTTCATGGTGTTTCTGGCGGTATTTGCGGTTACGATGCCGCTGGCGGGTAATTTGATCGAGCGCTGGGGGCCGCGAATGACAGCCACACTGGGCGGCTTACTGGCGGGAAGCGGATGGATCGCGGCGAGTTTTTCCGGAGATATCACCACCTTGACGCTGTTGTACGGCGTTATCGGCGGCGCTGGGGTCGGCATTGTGTACGGTTGCCCGATTGCGGTGGTGGCAAAATGGTTTCCACGCCACAGCGGGCTGGCGATCGGATTGACCGTCATGGGTTTCGGTGTGTCGGCATTGGCCGTCGCGCCATTGATGAAAGCGATGATTCTGCAACCGGATATTGGCATCCTGCATACCTTTCTGTACTTGGGAATCGCATTTACGATTGTCACGGCATTGCTGGCGCAGCTATTGCGTTTTCCGCCTGCCGGGTGGCTACTCGCCGCACCCAATACCCCTGCTGCTGAAGCCGCCGCACCGTCCGCCATCAATCTTGACCGGCAAGCCATGTTAAAAACTACCCTCTTCTATGCGCTCTGGGCAACATACACCATCGGCTGCCTGGCCGGATTAATGGCGATTGGTATCGCATCACCGGTTGGCACCGAAGTGGCGCAACTGGACGCGCCCACCGCAGCGCTTGCGGTATCGTTGTTTGCGGTATTCAACGGGCTGGGACGGCCGCTGTTCGGCGCTTTAACCGACCGGCTGGGTCCGAAACAGGCTGCGATGGTTTCATTCGCGATGATCATGGGCGCATCGTTGCTGCTGTTCTTTTTCGGGCAAGACAATGCCATGCTGTATCTGTTGGCGTTCTGCGTACTGTGGATGTGCCTGGGCGGATGGCTGGCGCTGGCGCCCACCGCGACCGGCATTTTCTTCGGCAAACGCTATTACGCGCAAAACTACGGATTGATGTTCACCGCCTACGGCGCCGGTGCCATCCTCGGAACATTACTGTCCGGCAGCATCAAGGACATCACCGGTAGCTACTTGCATGCATTTCCGGTTGTCGCCGGACTGGCGGCGCTTGGATTGTTGATCGCCGCAATCGGATTGAACCCTGTAAAAGCCGGTCAAGCGCGCCCGGAAAGCGCTGAATAATTATCTGCATAAGCGATAAAATCAACAATCACTGTGCGTATCCATTGCCAACCGGCAATCGGCATCCATCACCCAGCACGCAAATGTTCCCGCCATGAGCAATATCAGAGCCTTTTACCATCGCACATAACAGAAGCAAGCCGCGAATCAAGAATTATTTCAGCACTCTCCGCCTAATCCCCTCTTGCTCACCCGTGCAATACCCATCTCCGTCAGATCGATATCGCGGCTAAGATCAGCATTACGCAATCCCATATCACTCTCGTTTGTACGCTTACGACACGTACGCTAGGTCTTTAAGCCCGCTCGGCTCGCTTGTGTAATGGGGTTAATTTGCCGGATAGCAATAAAATGAAATTTGTGACTTGCATTATACAAGTTTGTGGTTTAGTATAACTTGCATGTTGCAAGTTATCTTTATATTCATTGCGAGGAAAACGATATGTTCAAACTTCATCAACTTAAACGTCCCTGGGGAGTTCCACATTCAAGAAATGCACTCGCTTCCGGGTTGTTACTAAACTACCACCCACTGAAAGTAGGTGGGTTAGCGCAGCTTGGGTGCAGACGACTAAAGTCGTCTACCCGCACCAAGCTAAACGCGCATGAATCAACACATTTAAAGTCAAAGTCACCGTCTAAAGACGGTGGTTTTTACCAAATTTATGGAAATAAATAGCATTGCAGCCCCCGTCGAATCGACGCTAAAAAATTATGAATTAACAATAAGAAATTGATTGGTTCATGTAGATCTTGTCATGAATCAATATTTTCAAAAACTTACGAAAATTTAACTAAATACGATTTACGGAGAGAAAAAAAATGAAACTAAAACTTTATGCACTGTTGGGCGCAATTTCCGCAGCAGTTTTCTTGCCGGCTTGCACATCCCTGCCTCAAGCGCTTGAAGGTTACATTAAAGCCGGTAAAAGCCATGTCTATTGGATTGATCCGGCGACAGGCAAGAAACACTATATCTATAGGATTAATCAAGAAACCAGCAAACAAGGTGGATACTTGATTCCAGGAGCGGCATCGCAAAAAGCAACAGCACTAAAAACCGGTCAAGCGCATTAAAATACGCCCGTCAATTTGCGACTTTGCCCATTCTCGCGCTTGCTGCTGGGGAGCGCTGATTAATTCGCCGAGCTGGATGACAGGTAAAGCGGATGGAGCGCAGGAAGCGAGACATATCGAAATGATAGGCGAGCTTCTGAGCACTACCCAACGCAGCCAATCGCTCGCGCAGTCAATTAATCCGCGTTTCCCTAACTATTCATTTCGTTTTAAATCTCACCGTGATAACCTTTAACAAGGGATGATCAGGGAAAGCAATCAAATGGATAAATTGGGACTTCCGATTGTTTTAATGGCGGCTTTATGGGGTGCTGTTAATACGACATTGAGTTTTTTTCAATTCATCAACGCTAGACGCGACATGATGTTTGAATTGATCGATAAGTGCGGTTATTGCCCTGAGCAATCGCTCGGTCCGGTAGAAATTTATCTGACCAATCTCTTGCCGCTTGCGGTCGGAAACATCATTTTTCTCTACTTGATTAGTTATGTCATTTTATCCATTCCACGGCACATGAAGATTGGAAATGATGAAGAGGCCAAGCGGCTAAAGACAGCCTGCAATTACATTGCGGTATTGCCTATTTTTGGCGCACTCGCTTTTTGTGGGGGCGCCGTATTCGATTTGGTAATGCTGATTCGCGCTTTGAAATGAAGAAAAATCTCCTGCTTACACTCGCACTGCTACTGACGGTTTCAACTTTCGGCGGCTGTGCTGTCATGGATAAAAACATTCCCGGCTGGACACAATACCGGAACCTGGACAAAACCAACGCACTGGAACTGGCATCCCGGAGCACCGGCGCCGGTGAACCGGTATTGCTGATCCATGGTTTTGGCGCGAGCAGTTATAGCTGGCGGCATATCGTCGAACCGCTGGCGCAAAAAAACCGGGTCATCACCATCGACTTGAAAGGCTTCGGCGATTCACCCAAGCCGCGCGATGATGCCTATTCCGTATACGATCAGGCCAGACTGATCCGGAACTTTATTCTCGAAAACGATTTGCAGAATCTTCACATCATCGGCCATTCCTATGGCGGCGGCGTGGCATTGGCGGCATCGATTTATCTGTCGGCATCGAATCCGGGATTGCAGAAAGGCTTGGTGCTCATCGACAGCATCGCCTATCCGCAGGAACTGCCCGGTTTCGTCAAAATACTGGCCACCCCGGTATTGGGGCCGTTGCTAACTTACGCCTTGCCCAATGCTTTTCAGGTGAGAAATCTGCTGCAGAAAGTGTATTTTAATGATGACTTAATTCCACAAGAAGCCATCGACCACTATGCCGCCGATCTCGGCAAACCGGATGCCAAATACGCGCTACTCACATCGGTGCGGCAAATGCTGCCGATCGATTTGCAGCAATTTTCGGACAACTACACCAGCCTCACCATTCCCACGCTGATTATCTGGAGCCGGGAAGATGAAATCGTGCCTCTGGCGGTTGGCAAACGCTTACATGAAAATCTGCCGAATTCAAAACTCGTCATCATGAGCGACGTCGGTCACGCTGTGCAAGAAGAAAAGCCATCGCTGCTGTTACCGCACTTGCATAATTTCCTGGAAACGGTATCGCATCGCACGGCAATTAACCCTTAATACGATACCGATATCCATCCGGCCAGCATCATTAACATCCACCGCAGGGAGAACTTCCATCATGAGAAATTTCAGAATCTTAACCATGAACATCCAAGCGCAGGCTTGGCCTGCAGGCCCTCACAGCGACGCCGAATGGCGCGCGAAAGCGGCGGTCAAAGCACTCGATCCCGGTAATTTTGCGTTTGACGAGCATCCCGATGTAGTGGTGTTCAACGAGGCGGACAATGAAGATGCGAAAGAGATTTTGAGGGATGGGTTGAAGCATCTGTATCCGCATCACATTGTGTCGTTCGACGGCGGCAGCGGCGATCTGAACGACGGCGGGCTGGCGATATTCAGCAAATTCGAGTTCTTCGTGTTGCCGCCTTCGGACAAAAACTTTTCCGGTAACCTCAGCCGGTTTTATCCCTACGACAGCGCCGGTATTCCCGGCTTTTTTTTCCCGATGAGCGCCAATGATGATGGCTTGGCGGAAAAAGGCGTGGCCATCGTGCAAATCAGCACCGGCTTACACTTTGAAGCCGTGACCATCGCCTTGACACACTTGCAGGCGTTTTACGAAGAAGTCGGCGAACACCACACCATCCGCTTGCGGCAATTGAAAGTCATCGAAGGCGCGTTGATCGACCTCATTGGCGCGCCCGAAGACAACGCCAACTGGGATAAAGTCATCGTGCTGGGCGATTTGAACATCCGCGGCGATACACCGCCCTATTCCACCGACGGATACGGCGAATGGACCAACGTGTTTATCAACAACGGCGGCCCGTACAACAATGCCTCTCAAGGTATCAACGTCAGGCAAAACCAGCTGATTTTCACCGGGCAACTGATCGACGGCTGGCGCACGTTCATGACGCCGCCGGGCGCTTTCATGGAAGCCGATCCCGGCTTGACCAACACCAATCTGAAGGAAGGCGAGCATTTGCCGGCGGGATTGAAAGAGCGGCTGGATTACATCTGCTTTCCGAAGCAACGCACCGATGCCGTGGGCGAAACGCCTCGCCGCCTGGTCGCGCAGCACATGCGCATTCTGCCATCGAATTTCTCCGCGCTGGATATGGCATTCGAACGAATCCAAAGCGACCACAAAGGTATTCTGGCGCAAGTGCATTGGCAGTTTCCGTACAACACCCCGAATCAAGCCAAACGGCAGGGCGACTTCGCGCATTTTCAAGCGCCGAATTCACCGGTCAAAGTCAACATCGCCAATGACCTGAAGATCCCTTCTCCCGGCGTGTTCCAGTGGATTTATATCCGCGAACCGGGTACCTACACCTTCACTTACTCGCCCAATCTGGAAGCCGCGTTTTATTATGAAAACGCTATGTCCACAAAAGTGGACCCGTTCAATCAAGTCAAATGGGCGGAATTAGGACTCGACCTCGATTGGTTAAACGGTCTGCAACACGAATTCCAGCTTTCCGAAACGGGCGATCAGGTCGATGTGCATAAACCGATGTTCATCCGCCTGAAAGCCACTGAAAGAGACGATCAATTCACTGGCAATATCGCTTTTTCCTTTATCAAGCACACTGGCGAGAACCGTTTCCTCGCCATTGGCTTATTACCGAACGACGATCCCAAAGATCCGCGCCTGCCGGTGGGTCAGAAAAACGGCAAAAACGACGAATGCTGGTTCCGCGCGCCGCTGGCCGAGCAATTGTTGAGCGGCAATCCTTACCGGGTGGAGTTTTACATCCAAAACGATTTCAGCCGGAAAATCCAGCTCAGTTTGTTCGAAGGCATCGCCGCACCCGCGCCTTTTGAGCGAGTATCGAACGAAGACGCGCTCACGCTGATCGGCTATGACCGCGCCGCCGACATCAAGGATATTTACATGCTGCTGGAACGCAGCCAGATAACGGACTATGAATTCCTGGCGGGCTATCGCTACAGTATTTCCTACCTGAATCACCTGGAAATCTACAGCATCGAAGACCAAAGCGGCCTCGGCGCGGACGAAATTCACCTCACCATGACCGCCGACGACATGGCCGCCAACTTCCTCGACTTCACTGACGAAGACTTCGACGACGACGAACGGCGCATGCTCAATTCTTATTACCCTAAAAATACTGCATTTAGCGACCGGCTCAACATCACCGTGTTCGAACTCGACGGCGGCGATGACGACGACGGCCCGTTCACCGCCACGATTCCCGCATTGAAGAATGGTGAAAACAGCCGGGAATCATCGCTCATCATCGAAGCGGAAGGCGCAGAGTATCAGATCAGCTACAAGCTGAGCCGGAATCCGAACCGGTGAAGTTGCGCTAGATTGATCGTTTTGGCAGTTTGTTTTCGGCTAGTGGGGCGAATGACCGAAGGGCGATCCGTCAAATCGGAACCAGCGGTAACCGATTATGCAATGCCATCATCACGCTCATTCGGCGGGATCATACGAGAGAACATTTTTATTTGACGGAACGCTTTCAGCTTCCGCCTTACGCGGATTACGTAGGCTATGTTTTACTGACCCATATAGATTGCAACTTATTTCTTGCGAAGGAGTTTAAAAACAAACACAGCCACTCCGATCACAATTGGAGCCGCAACTTCAATAATCTTCTTAATCTCATGAGATTTACTGGAGGCGCAAGCAGGGCAATACTCGACCTCTCCTGCTTGAAGCTCTCTTTCGCAGCTCTTACACTTTTGCATAGCCTTCCCCCATAATTTCTGATGGCTTAATTTCAATTGCAACAATATCTTCTTTAGGATGAATCAAGTTAGCGATTTGATTGGAATCAAAGGATTTTCGATATTCAATGAACTGTTTCCAGCTTTTTTCGGGGAATGAGCCATTAACCTTGGGTGCCAACCTAGACCGCATATAGGCCACTTCTACACCAGCCTTTTCTATTTTAGAAAAACCTTCATCGACCAACTTTAAAGCAACATTCCGCTCTTCTAGGAACAAATGGCATCGAGCCATAATTTGCAGAGCATTTAGGCAGGCTGAAAAAGATTCCGCTGCAGTTCGATGTTTCTCCTGGGCCTCTTTAGATTTATCGCCAATCCAATTATCAAAAAACGATAGATTTTCTTCTGGAAGATCGGCGATCTGCCTTGCCAGTGCACTTACTGTTTTCTCAAAACCACACGTCAATACTGTTATGGCATTCAAAGCTAATTGCTCTCTATTCTCTGAATTTTGCATGCCACATGCTTGCCAGAATAGAGATCTCCCAGCTTCAATTTCAGCAAGGCGGTCCCCATGGAGTTCTCTGAAAATTTTAGATACTTGCTCCTCAATTCGATTTAACTGCATAGCTATGCTGACCATAAGAACCTGAGTCCCCGCAGCCTTTACTGCTTTTAGCATGGAAGGCCCAATCTCTTGAAACTTAGCATGCTCAACAATCTTTCCATCCTTATAGAAAACGCCGCCCAAGTTTCCCTTGGCATCCTTGTATAGTTTCGCTCCTTCCGGTTTCAATACGAGATCGTAAACCGTATCTTGATTAAGATTGGAAACGACCTCGGGAAAACCTGTTATGCAGCGAAGCTCCGATATTAACGCACTCCTTTTATTAGAAAGCTCTTTCTTCTCGCCATCTGTGAGACTGACCATTTGCGAAAAACTGATTGGAATTATTCCTTTGTTCATAACTCGAATCCTCGATACCCATTCACCTCAAAAAGCCAACCCTCATAAATATAACAACAATTAGACGCCCTAAATGAATTGATATTTTACATCAAGCGTAATAGCTAATCCTGTAGCAGGATTTCCATCTCATTATTTTTATAGAGTTGCCGCTGATTTAATTTTCATTGTTTGAAGGTATTAAATCCCTCCCCCAAAATTCCATACCAGCGAAGCATACCCGCCAACTACTGTTTCGTGCAATTAATCACAAAATCGTGGATTAACGCTCACCATAACAACCCCGCTAAAATGCAATAATGAATCCACGATGCAATTACAAGCATTAGGAAGGCTCAAAAGTGAAAACATGATTACTTTATATGGCATTGAATGGTCACGGGCGAAATATGGTTTGTTCACGCTGGCGGAGCTTGGCCTGGATTTCCAGCATGTCCGGATCAACCCATTCGAGAAAGAAAAGTACGCGCCTGAGTATTTAAAGCTGAACCCGCTGGCGCAGGTACCCACGCTGATCGATGGCGATCTGGTGCTGACCGAAGCGATGGCGATTAATTTTTATCTGGCGAGAAAATACGGTGCCGGGAAGCTGTGGGCAGATCGGCTGGAGGATGAAGCGCAGATCTACAAATGGAGTCTTTTCGCCGTCACTCAAATGGAAACCGCCTGCGTGGATCTGATTCTACACCGCAAGGTTTTGGATGCGAAAGTTAGAAATCCGGATATCGTCCAGGCGGCTGAGAAGAAACTGAAAAAACCGCTTGAAGTCTTGAACAACCATCTCGCCGGTAAAGATTTTCTGGTGGCTGGAAAATTTACCGTCGCGGATATCAATATGGCGGGTGTTTTGTCCTATGCGCTGGGCGGCGAATTGGATTTTTCGCCCTATCACCATGTGGCGCGGTATTTGGATGCGATTTTATCGAGACCGGCATGCAGGAAAGCGCGAATTGCTCCTTCCGGCAAATCCAAATCCATAAGATAGGCGAAGGCGCGAGTACCGCGCAACGAAGTGATTCGCTCGTGCAGTCAATTAATCAGCGTTTCCCTAAATCCGCGCATCATTGATGGGCATGCAATACCCGGTACAGCTTCCTTGCTTCTTCTTCCTTCAGCGTGTCATCAATTTCACGCAGAACGCTTTGCAGGTCGACTGGTTTTTCAATACGCTCGAAGTGCCCAGTCAAAACACTGTCCGGATGGAGTTGCCCGCTTTGGTAGAGTGACCATATCTCCATGCCGTAACTCGTCGTGAGCAATTCAGGCGCAAATTGGCCGAAATAAACCGCCAAGTTCTCGACATCGCGTAGCAGCATTTTGCACGCTTGGTTATTGGCAGATGCGTCGATCGCTTGCGGCAAATCGATGATCACAGGCCCGCTGCTGTCGACCAGCACGTTATATTCGGACAGATCGCCGTGAATAATCCCCGCGCAAAGCATGCGAACCACCTGCGTTATTAGTGCGCGGTGATATTCACGCGCTAACTCGGCAGTCAGCACCAGTTCGTTGAGCCGCGGGGCTGCGTGGCCATTGCTGTCAGTGACCAGATCCATCAACAATACACCTTCATGAAAATGATGCGGTTTGGGCACACGCACCCCCGCGGCAGCGAGCCGGTACAGCGCATCCACCTCGGCACTCTGCCAGGATTCTTCCTGGGCTTTGCGTCCGTAGCGGGTGCCTTTCTCCATAGCGCGTGCGCGACGGCTGTTTTTTACCTTGCGGCCTTCGGTGTAATCCGTGCTCTGGCGAAAACTGCGCTTGTTGGCCTCTTTGTAAACTTTCGCGCAACGTATCTCTTCTCCACAGCGAACCACAAAAACCGAAGCTTCCTTACCGCTCATTAATTGCCGGATCACTTCATCGACAAAGCCATCCTGGATCAGGGGTTCAATTCGTTTCGGGGTTTTCATGATGTAAATACGATGCGTATATTTTGATGGTCATTTTAGGGAATCGCTGAAGAACTATCCGCTGTGTTAAAACCGGATTTGAAGACGCTGCCCGGAATACTTGATTGTACATTGTACCGGTTCGCCGGTCTTTCAATAGCGGTAAAATTCTTTATTCGCGGCCTGAGCCTGGAATTCTCGATGCATTTATCTCATGGATGGCTGGCGCTCCTCGGGTTATGAATCGTCATGATGGCTCAACCCGGCCAAGCTCAAATAATCGGCGACAATGCAGTTTTTGATATTCTTCATCGAACCCTTGCGAAATAACTGCCGGATACTTTCCGTCATGCCAATTTGGGGCTGCAAACCGATGACGATATGGCGATTGCGCGGGAAAATTTACGCGACGCGCTGAACCGGATTCAGCGCTTCGAACCGGTTCAGCCATAACTTGTTCACCCAGGCTTAAGCGAACACCTCACCCCAAAAATTCTCAACCGACCGGTACGCGCGGTTCGCCGCGATTTCATTATAAACCGTGCCGAAACCCGGATTGTTGGCTTTCGGATTGGTAAAAGCATGCATGGTGCCGCCGTAGACATGCACCTGCCAATCAACGTTGCCCCGGGTCATTTCGGTTTCGAATGCGAGTACTTGCTCCGGCGGCACCATGGGGTCGTCGTGGCCGTGAAGGCATAATACTTTGGCGGTGATGATTTCGTTGGGCACATCGCCCGGCGCGAAAATGCCGTGGATGCTGACCACGCCTTTGACGTCCGCTCCGGAGCGCGCCAGTTCCAGCACGCATAGGCCGCCGAAGCAATAACCCATCGCCGCGACTTTGGTCGCGTCGACTTGAGGCAATTGCCGCACGGCTTGCACGGCAGCGTTGATGCGGCGGCGCAGCAGCGCGCGGTCTTGCGCGAACGGCGCCATCAATGCGCCATTTCTATCCGCATCGCCATCGGCGCCGAATATGCCTTTGCCGTACATATCCAAAGCAAACCCCACATACCCCATGTCCGCGACGCGTTCCGCGCCTTTGCACGCAAACTCGCGCCGCCCGCTCCAGTCGTGCGACACCAGCACCGCAGGCTTCGGTGTGCCGGTGTCGTGATACGCCAGATAACCTTCCAGAATCGTGCTGCCGTCGTGATAATCGATTGTTTGAGTAATCATGTTGTCACCTTTTGTTGTTAGCCGTGATAATCTCACCGTGTAGCTATTATTTTGATTTCATGAAACCAAAGGAGTCATACCCATGAACTATTCACGCAAATCAGTTACTAGCGCAGTTGCGGCGCTATCGCTATGGGCATTGTCCGGTCACGTTTCCGCGCAGGATTTCCCCACGCAAAAAGTGCTGCCGCTGGAATTATCAACCCAGGCGGCGATGGCGGCAATCAAAAAATGCCACGACGACGGTTTCAAAGTCAGCGTGGCGATTGTCGACCAATCCGGTTTACTCAAGGTGCAATTGAAAGCCGACGGCGCCGGTCCGCACACGCTCGATAGCAGCCGCCGTAAAGCCTACACCGCCAACAGCTTGCGCGATTCGACGCATAAATACGCGGTATTGGTCGCGCAAAAGCCGGAATTGCAAAGCCTGACGCGCTTGAATGAAAACATTTTGCTGCTGGGCGGCGGTTTTCCGGTCAAGATCGGCGGTGAAGTGGTCGGTGGTATCGGCGTCGGCGGCGCGCCCGGCATCGAGTTTGACGAAGTCTGCGCCAGCGCGGCGTTGAAGGTTCTGAAAGCCGACGATACCTTCGAGCGCAAGTGATTAAGACTGCTGCATCATCGCAGCGTAGGCGATAAACAAATCTTCCAGAAACAGGCGCGGATTCAACGGATGATGCGCCAATTTCTGCTTATTGTTCAATTCCCGGGCAAAAGCCCCGCACACGAGCGGGTCCAGTTGATTGCTGAGCGCTTGAATCACCGGCAGTTGTTTCAAAAAATAGCGCACTTGCCCGGTGGTGCGATAACTGATCAAGTCATAACACCATTTTTGCAACCAATTGACGACCACCGGCAAGCTGCTTTGCTGTAACGCTTCCGCCAATTGCAACGGATCGAGCCGCTTGGGATCGGCAACCTGGCGGATGAACTGCTCGAGCGATTGCGCGTCGCCGCCTTTCGCAAGCTGCAGCGCGGATAACGGCGCGTAACCGGCGGCAGCGAGGCACTCCTCGGGATCGTTAATACCCTGCTGCCGCAGCCAGGCGACCGATGCCGCCACATCCGGCTGCGGCATTGCCAACTGCTGGCAGCGGCTGCGGATAGTCGGCAGCAAATGCTGCGGCTGGTGCGTCACCAAAATGAACAACAGCCCCGGCGGCGGTTCCTCGAGTTTTTTCAGCAATGCATTGGCAGCAGCGGTATTCATCGCTTCCGCCGGATAAATCAGGACGATCTTGAAACCGCTTTGATGGCCGGTCAGATAGACGAAATCGTTGAGTTTACGGATTTGTTCGACACCAATTTGCTGACTGGCGCTTTTCTTAGCGGTTGCTCCGGACTTTTCGTCGCTTTCTTCTTTCTCCGCAGACTCATTCGCGGCGGCGAATGCTTCCGGCACCACTTGATAAAAATTCGGATGACCTTCCTGTTCGAACCAGCCGCAACTCGCGCACTGGCCGCACGCTTGCTGACCGGCTGCCGGTGCGCTGCACAATAACGATTTGGCCAGTTGACGGGCAAAATCGTACTTGCCGGTGCCTTTTTTGCCCTTAAATAGCAGCGCATGCCCCCAGAACCGGCGGCTGTGCAGCAGTTGCCGCCAAAATACCTGCTGCCAGGGATAAAGTTCACGCATCGTGCAACAACCGCTGAACAGTTTGCTCGACCGCCGCTTTGACTTCCGTCAGCGGCTGACTGCTGTCGATGATTTGAATGCGATTGGGAAATTGCCGCACCCGGTCGAGGTAAGCGTTTCGCACGCGTTGAAAGAAACCGGCTTGTTCCTGCTCGAAACGGTCGGCATCCTTGACTTGACGGACTCGCTGCTGCCCGATTTCCACCGGCACATCGAAATACAGCGTCAAATCGGGCTGCAATCCGCCCTGCACCCAATGTTCCAGAATGCCGAGCTTGGCTTGATCCAATCCCCGCCCGCCGCCTTGATACGCAAAACTGGCATCGGTGAAACGGTCGGAAATCACCCATTGGCCTTGTTGCAGCGCGGGCAGAATCACTTTATCCAAATGCTCGCGCCGCGCGGCGAACATCAGCAATGCTTCGGTCTCGGCGTGCATAGTCATCGATTTATCCAGCAGCAATGCGCGAACCCGCTCGCCCAGCGTCGTGCCGCCCGGTTCGCGTGTCACCACCGGCTGCAATCCGGCTTGCTGCAACAGTTCGACGATCCACGCCAGTTGCGTCGATTTGCCCGCGCCGTCGATACCTTCGAGCGTGATGAATTTGCCTGATTTCATGTTTTTCCGGTTTTCAAGTGCAGTTGCAGTCAGTTACCATGTGCGACCGTTTATTTTACTGATTTTAACATGCGCCTGGACGTCACCGGTTTGCTCGATGCTGCCGAATTTATCGCTTCGCCCAACTGCGACGAACGTCCGCCGGGCGTGGACATCAACTTATTGGTAATCCACAACATCAGCCTGCCGCCGGATGAATTCGGCGGCGACGGTGTAATCGAACTGTTCACCAACCGTATCGACCCGGCCGCGCATCCTTATTATCAATCGCTACAGGGTTTGAAAGTATCCGCGCATTTTTTCATCCGCCGCGACGGCACCCTGATTCAATTCGTACCGTGCAGCCAACGCGCCTGGCACGCTGGTGTTTCGAGCTGGCAAGGCCGCGAACGCTGCAACGATTTCTCGATCGGCATCGAACTCGAAGGCAGCGACACCACGCCGTTTACCGATGCGCAATATGAAGTCTTGACCGCTTTGACTCAGTGTTTGTGCGAGCAGTATCCGATTCAGAGTATCGCCGGACACTCGGATATCGCCCCCGGACGCAAAACCGACCCGGGGCCTTGGTTTGATTGGGGGAGGTTAAACCTTTGTGTGAGTAAATATCTGGATTCTACTGAGTGAGAGTAGATTTTATTTTCTTACGGCACAACTTAGCGTAATATCATCTCACTTCAGGTTATTAAGCCTTTATCGCAACGAAGGAGCAGAAATGACAAACATTGCAGATGCCCTTGGCAAAGAAAGCGACTTACTGCTGAATCATATTTGCCACACCATTCCCAAGAATAATCTGGAACTGCCCGGTGCCGATTTCATTGACCGGGTAATGAGTCTCAGCAACCGGAAATCCGGGGTATTGCGTAATCTTCAGGCGCTCTATGATCATGGCCGGCTGACCGGCACCGGGTACTTATCCTTGCTTCCGGTCGATCAAGGTGTTGAACATTCGGCGGGCGCCTCCTTTGCGCCAAACCCCATGTTTTTTGATCCCAAAAATATTGTGGAACTCGCGATCGAAGGCGGCTGCAATGGCGTTGCATCGACATTAGGTGTATTGGGGATCATATCGCGCCAATACGCCCATAAAATTCCGATGATCTTGAAAATCAACCATAACGAGCTGCTCACTTACCCGAATAAATTCGACCAAACGCTCTTTGCCAGTATCGACCAAGCTTTTGATATGGGTGCTTGCGCCGTAGGTGCTACGGTCTTTTTCGGATCTGATGAATCCCGCCGCCAAATTCTGGAAGTCTCGGAAGCTTTCGAGCACGCGCACAACTTAGGAATGGTCACCATTTTATGGGCTTATACTCGTAACCCGGCATTTAAAACCGCTGAAAAAGATTTTCATGTCAGCGCCGACCTGACGGGGCAAGCGAATCATCTGGCGGTCACTATCGGCGCCGATATCGTGAAACAAAAAATGGCAACGAACAACGGCGGCTATACTGCACTTAAATTCGGGAAAACCAGCCCTAAAGTCTATAGCGAGCTTACAACGGAACACCCCATTGATTTAGTCCGTTACCAAGTTGCTAATTGCTTCATGGGGCGAATCGGCATGATCAATTCCGGCGGCGAGTCAGGCAGCGATGACTTACATCAGGCAATCAGAACCGCGGTGATTAACAAACGCGCTGGCGGCATGGGGTTAATTTCCGGGCGGAAAGCCTTTCAGAAACCATTTGCGGAGGGTGTCAAACTGCTCCATGCCATTCAGGATGTATACTTATCCGATGAAGTAACAATCGCCTGAAGTTGCTGCACCGGCAACCGAGGCGGTTCTGGGGAAGCGCTGATTAATTCAGCGAACGGGATGAAGCACGAGACGCAGCAATCGAGACATATCAACACGATAGGCGAGAATGCGAGTACCGCGCAACAAAACGATTCGCTTGCGCGGTCAATTAATCAGCGTTTCCCTAGTTAATTCCTTAATTCTTATCAGATAAATAAATTACTTTCCAGCCGCTTTAATTGCTTCCAAATTAGCCCGGGCTTCTTCATTGCCCTGGGCTGCAGCTTTCTCAAACCATTCAATGGCTTTATCGACATTCCGTTCCACACCTTCCCCGATGAAATACATCGCTCCCAAATTATTTTGGGCATCGACATGACCCTGCGCAGCGGCTTTCCGGAATAGTTCGACCGCTTGTTCAAGATCTTGCGGCACACCTTCACCATTGACGTACATCAACCCTAAATTGAATTGCGCATCGGCATAACCCTGTTCAGCAGCCCGGTAAAACCATCCCGCCGCCAGCTCCGGATCATTATTCATAATCTGACCGCTTGCAGTTTTAGATACCGCCTCACCGGTGTAATACATGACGCCTAGATTCGTTTGCGCAACCGGATCCCCGGCTTTTGCATTTTCCGTCAGCGTCTTAAACTTTTCTTCAGCCACACTGACATCGTCGATACCGTGCGGCATGATTTGCTGTTTCAATTCCGATTTTTCTTCCTCGGATAATCCTTCACTCATAAAAGACGGAATTTCACCCAGTTTGGTAACTTCACTCTGCGGCATCGATTGCTCACCGGCTTCCTGCTTATCATTCTTCGATGATTCACCGCAACCTGCAATTACCGTAATTACTGCTACCAGCAATAAAACAAACAAAAATCTCATGTGCATTCTTTCCTTTATGATTTCAGACATATACTGTGCCGCTTGCCAATTTCCAAAATTTTATTAATAACTAATTAATTATTATCTTGCGCCCGCTTTTTTCAGCAATTCCGAAATTTCCCGATGGCCATAGCGGCTGGCAAGTGACAGCGCCGTTACGCCGTTGTTAGCTTTCAGATTAAGATCCGCTTTCGCTGCCACGAGTGCGTAAGTTGCGCCAAGACTACCATGTTGCGCAGCCATCATTAACGCCGTAGCACCGTTTTCCAGTTGATAATTGACATTCGCGTTTGCATCAACCAATGTTTGTATGGTTTGTTTGTGACCTTCTTGCGCAGCCAGCAGCAGCGCCGTCATCCCGTCGTTTCTTCTGGCATTGACATCAACTTTTGCTTCCAGCAACAAACCGATCACTTTTCTCCGGTCTTTCTCCGCAGCCAGTATTATTGCCGTGCTGCCATCATCGGATACGGCATGGGCGTCGGCCCCAGCTGTTAATAACTGTTGCACTATTTGCTCACGGCCATCTCGCGCCGCTTGCAGCAGCGGCGTGTAACCTTCATCGGCCCGGCTGTCGATATCAACACCCAGCTGTAAGAAATGCCCGACGATCTCAGCATTTCCTCTTTTAACCGCGAGATGAAGCGCTTGATTGAGTTGTTCCTTATCAAAACTCTTGGATTCTAATATCGTTTTTACTCGAGAAAAATTCGATTTATCAACCGCTTGGATAAACTCAGTTTCCGCATTTTGCGACCAGGCGTTCCCCGCTGCAATCAAAACCATTAATACCGGCCAGCGCAACAATTTGTAATTTAACAACTTCAACATGCAATACCCTTTCAGCTTTTGAAACAATAAATGTCTTGCAAACAATACCTCAATGAATTTATGCAACAATGTTACGAAAGTTAGCACTCCGGATTCATGATTGAGTCGCAGAATTATACAATCTTAATGACATTACCGTCTCATGAATCGTCCGGCAATACGATAGGTCTCGATTCCAACAATAATAGCTCTATGTTATCCTTGCAACTTATACGATAAGCTTGTTTGCAGATATTATTCACACGATGTTGATAAGCAGTTTCCTTGATTTCTCCGGATGGCACCTTCTGACGTTTGTATGTCGTTTATACGTTGTTAATTTTTTCAAAAGCGCAAACTCATGATCGCTGATCATTACGATGTCGTTATTATTGGCGGTGGTCCGGTGGGCATGGCTTTGTCGTTGGCGCTTCGGCAAACAAATGTCTCCAGTATCCTACTCGAAGCGCGCGGTATCCCTGAGAACGATGAAGATCCGAGGCCTTTGGCATTATCATACGGAAGTCAATTGATACTGGAAAAACTCGGTGTATGGCGCAACCTGTCACGAATCACGGCGATTAAAACAATTCATATATCCAATCGCGGTGTTTTCGGCGAAACGGTATTAACATCTGACGACGCCGATGTTCCTGCGCTTGGCTTCGTCGTAAATTATCATGATCTCTTTTGCGCGATGCATCAGCACTTGATAGAAAATGATTCCGATTATATTGCAGGAGCAGCGGTTACCCGGCTTGAAACCACTAAAAACCAAGGCAAAGTTTTTTTTACCTATCAAGATCAGGAAAGGACCATTCACGCAAAACTTGTTGTTCTCGCAGATGGCGGTCAATTGGCAAAACAAATTCCTGATTTTACCTACACAGTCCATGATTATCAGCAGTGGGCCATTGTAGCGAATATTCAAGCTGCTCAAAAGCAAGCGGGGATCGCTTACGAACGCTTCACATCCGATGGGCCGGTTGCCATGCTCCCCAACGCTGATAATTTCGCTTTGGTATGGACGGTCTCACCGTCAGCGGTCAAAGAAATCATTGCCCAGGACGAGCAAACTTTTTTAACCAATTTACATCAGCATTTTGGCGACAGGCTCGGAAAACTAGTTCATGCAGGAAAACGCTCGGCGTTTCCGCTATCACTAAAATACGCGACCACAACAACTGCGCAAAGAGCCGTTTTGATCGGTAATGCGGCACAAACCCTTCATCCTGTGGCAGGACAAGGATTTAACTTGGGCTTGCGTGATGCTTATGAATTAGCCAGAGAAATCATTAACGCGCCGAGCCAGTCGCTGGATATCGGCTCATCCGCTATGTTAAGTAAATATCGTCAGAACAGAAAAATAGATAGCGGCGCCAGCCGCATCTTCACGGATTCTCTAATCAAGATTTTCTCAAATAATAACAAACTATTACAGCAAGCATGCGGCCTAGGACTCAGCACTCTGGACTGCATCCCTTCGCTTAAACATTTCGTGGCTCGTCGAATGATATTTGGGGTGCGTGGCTAACTTGATATCCAGCCTCCACCTGCCGTTTTGGCAAAAACTGTAATTGAAGCGGCAATAAAATACAGTCTTCAACAATTCAAACTGTTTTCAGAGATAATTAAATACTAATCATAATGTTACAATCTTTTTCGATATAACTTTCTTATGCAGATTGGTCCTCACTTATTGAAAAATAAACTGATTGTCGCTCCCATGGCGGGTGTGACCGATCGCCCTTTCAGGCAGCTATGCAAGAAAATGGGAGCAGGTATGGCCGTATCGGAGATGGTTTCCAGCAACTCGTTACTCTGGGGTTCGGCAAAAACACAACGGCGCGCCAATCACGATGGTGAAGTATCCCCTATTTCAGTTCAGATTGCGGGCGCTGACCCGCAGATGCTGGCAACCGCGGCTCGATATAATGTCGACAACGGTGCGCAAATTATTGATATCAATATGGGTTGCCCCGCAAAAAAAATATGTAATGTAATGGCGGGATCTGCACTATTACAAGATGAAAAATTGGTGGGACGCATTCTGGATTCCGTCGTGAACGCTGTTGACGTGCCGGTAACACTTAAAATACGCACCGGCTGGGATAAACAGCACAAAAATGCATTATCCGTTGCCCGCATTGCCGAAAGTTCCGGTGTGCAAGCACTGGCAATTCATGGCCGTACCCGTGCTTGCGCTTATACCGGCACTGCCGAGTACGACACTATCGCAGCGGTTAAAGCAGCCATTAGTATCCCGGTTATCGCAAACGGCGACATTACCACCCCCGAAAAGGCAGAAGAAATACTGGCGTATACAAAAGCTGATGCAGTGATGATTGGCCGCGCCGCACAAGGCAGGCCTTGGATATTTCGTGAGATTGACCACTATCTTGCAACCGGGCAAAAGTTACCGCCCCCTGAAGTGGCCGAGATACATGAAGTGCTAATTAAACACTTGTACGACCTTTACGAATTCTACGGTGAGTATTCGGGGGTTCGCATCGCCCGGAAACATATATCGTGGTATACCAAAGGATTGATGGGCTCCGCACATTTCCGTCAATCGATGAACCAATTGCAAACGAGTAATCAGCAAATCTCGGAAACCAATGGATTTTTCTCGAAATTGGCTGAGACCGGGCACAGATTGAGATACATCAAAGAGGAGGAGTGACCAGTTAATGAATGCAATCAAAGAAAATGAAATTGCATCTTGTATACGTAAGGCCATTGCTAGTTATCTCAGAGATCTCGATGGTGAGAAACCTGGACATCTCTATAACATGGTCATTCACAGTGTTGAAAAACCGTTGATTGAAATCGCGATGCAACATACTGAGGGAAACCAAACACGGGCCGCTGAATTACTAGGAATCAATCGTAATACGCTACGTCAAAAAATGAAACAATATCAAATTAAATGACTATAAAATATGCACTTATCAGCGTCTCAGACAAAACCGGACTGATCCCGCTCGCGCAGCAGCTGATCGCTCATGATATTACACTGCTGTCTACCGGCGGCACAGCAAAAATGTTGCTTGAGGCCGGATTGCGTGTGCTTGAAGTCAGCCAATATACAGAGTTTCCGGAAATGCTGGATGGCCGGGTCAAAACACTGCATCCTAAAATTCATGCCGGGATTCTAGCGCGGTTTGATATTCCGGAACACCAAGAAACACTTCAAGCAAGGTCGATTCCCAATATCGATTTGGTTGTGGTCAATCTTTATCCTTTTAAACAAGCAACCTCGAAGCCCGGTTGCACCCTGGAAGAAGCCATTGAGAATATTGATATCGGCGGTCCTACTATGGTGCGCGCTGCTGCAAAAAATTATCAAAAAGTAACTATCGTAACCGACCCGCAGGACTATTCCTTGTTATGCCGGGAATTGGAAGCCAACCAAGGTTCGACCAGTCTCGCAACGCGTTTCATGCTGGCACAGAAAGCCTTCACTCACACAGCCTCTTACGATAGCGCCATCAGTAACTATCTAACCGCTTTGGATAGTAACCATCACCGCAAAGACTTTCCTGACTCTCTGAATTTAAACTTCAGGGTCGCTCAGCATCTGCGTTATGGTGAGAATCCTCACCAAAAAGCAGCATTTTACCGCGACGAAGCAATGACCCCGGGCAGTCTGGCCAATTACCGTCAATTGCAAGGAAAAGAATTATCCTATAACAATATCGCTGATACCGACGCGGCATGGGAATGTGTGAAGACTTTTGATAAAACGGCATGTGTGATTGTAAAACACGCCAATCCGTGCGGAATAGCCATCGCCGAAACTGCATTGCGCGCCTATCAGCTTGCTTTCGCCACAGACCCGGTATCCGCCTTTGGGGGCATTATCGCGTTTAACAGAATGATCGATGCCGTCACCGCTGAAGCCATTTTAAAACAATTTGTCGAAGTGATTATCGCGCCCGAGATATCACCGGAGGCGCAACAAATCCTAGCGCAAAAGAACAACATCCGACTGCTGATAGTGCCGCTCCATGCTGGACATCATAATTACGATTTAAAGAAGGTCGGCGGCGGCCTGCTGGTTCAAACGCCGGATACCCACAACATCGCTGCATCCGATCTGCGTATCGTTACCAAAATTAAACCTTCTCAGCAGCAATTGGACGATCTATTGTTTGCGTGGCGTGCCGCGAAGTTTGTTAAATCAAATGCCATTGTTTTTTGCCGCGATGGCCAAACCATCGGCATCGGTGCAGGCCAAATGAGTCGCGTTGATAGTGCTCGCATCGCAGCAATCAAAGCACAACAGGTCGGGCTCTCACTCTCAGGATCCGTCGTTGCATCGGATGCGTTTTTCCCGTTTCGGGATGGTCTCGATGTTGTGATTAACTCCGGCGCCACAGCAATTATTCAACCAGGCGGCAGTATCCGCGACGATGAGGTCATCGCCGCTGCCGATGAACACGGCGTCACAATGGTTCTCACCGGCATTCGGCATTTTAGACATTAGTTAACATTAAGCTCATGAAATTATTAGTTATTGGCAATGGTGGCAGAGAACACGCGTTAGCGTGGAAGCTCAGCTTATCTCCACGGGTTCACAAAGTTTTTGTTGCTCCGGGAAATGCCGGCACCAGGTTGGAGCAAGGACTCGAGAACCTCCCAATAACTTCGTTTCCCGAGTTAATCGAATTCGCGAAAAAAGAACAAATTGCGTTAACAATAGTAGGGCCGGAAATCCCGCTAGCCGCTGGAATCGTTGATGAGTTCCGGGCCGCCGGTTTAAAAATTTTTGGCCCGACACAACAAGCGGCGCAGCTTGAAACATCAAAGACCTTTGCAAAAGACTTCATGATGCGGCATCACATTCCAACGGCTGCCTACTGTAGTTTTAATCAACCGGATCTTGCACATGCTTACATTGATCAGCATGGCGCGCCGTTGGTTATAAAGGCTGACGGCTTGGCGGCGGGAAAAGGCGTGATCATAGCCGATACCAATGAACAAGCCCATGCTGCGGTTAATGCACTCCTCGTTGAGAATAATCTTGGCGCTGCCGGTAACGAGATTATTATTGAGGAATATATTGAAGGAACGGAAGTCAGCTTTATCGTCATCACCGACGGCGTTCACATTCTACCTTTAGCAACCAGCCAGGATCATAAACGTCTTTTAGACGGAAACCTTGGACCCAATACGGGTGGCATGGGCGCCTATTCACCCACGCCTTTTGTAACACCGAGCTTGCATGCCCAGATCATGCGCAATATCATCGATCCGGTAATCAATGGAATGAGTAAGGAGGGCGTTGGCTATACCGGCTTTCTATATGCGGGACTAATGATTACCCCGGAAAATCAAGTTAAAGTATTAGAGTTTAATTGCCGCCTGGGTGATCCCGAGACTCAACCAATCCTGCTACGTTTAAGAAGTGATCTGGTAACGCTAATTGAGCATGCTGTTAATGGCACATTGGACAAAGCCGCTATCGAATGGGATCGCCGCACCGCGCTTGGAATTGTCATGGCTGCCGCAGGTTACCCAGAAAACCCGAGAAAGAATGATGCCATCACCGGTCTAAGGGAGTTAATTACAGCGCAAGAACAGACTGATGACTTTCATATCTTTCAGGCCGGAACTGCCTTGGGAGGGCAAAGCGGTGATGAAATTGTTACGGCCGGCGGCCGCGTATTATGTGTGACGGCGTTAGGGGAAAATATTAAACTTGCCCAACAATCCGCTTATAAACTTATTGAAAAGATCCACTTTGACGGCTCCCAAGCCCGCCATGATATCGGATACCAAGGAATTAACTATCAACGGAAAAGCATTTAAATAAAATGCTGCATTGTTAAATGTAGTTAAACAGCGATAAACCCGATACCTTAACATAGGATTGTTGCGCTGCTTCCAAATAAAGTTGCTGTCTTTTCAGATCCGATATAGCCTTTGCAAAATCCACATCCTGCAGACTCGATAGTAATTGCTCAAACTGAATATTTTGATCATCGCCAACACTCTCGAGTGTTTCGATTTCTTGCAATCGAGCACCAATTGATGCTTGCTTGGCAAGTACATGCTCCAAACTATTATTAACATTTTGCAGTACTGAGTTCAGACTATTTGACAGCCGTGTTCCTCCGGGCTGACCGCTTGCCGGTGTTTCAAGCGCTGTAATCAAATCGCTCACCGTATTAAAAATACTGTGATTCTGACTTGGCGATACTGTAAATTTATCGCCATTAGCTGGATTACCCTTGACACTTAACTGCATGCCATCAAAGCTAATGACGCCGTTACTTGAATAAGGATTTCCTGATGAAACAGTCGCGGAAGTTGTGATATTCACAATATCATAAGTCGTCACACCGGCAGATACATTAAAAGTTATTTCGTAATCATCGCCAGTCAGGCTTGCTGGAGTTATTACCGAACCCACATCAATAACGCCAGTACCGGTATTTAAAGAATCGGCGGCGGTTGAAAAAACACCATTACCATTCTTAATACGCTCAAAAATATCTGTCCCGGAATCACTAACAGCAAGCTGGCGTGCAGAGCCGACTTGATTCAATCGCTGCCCTTGGTCTCCCGCGTATGTAACAGTGAGTCCGGTCTGGACAAAGGGTTTCGTATGTGCTTGATATCCTGAAAATAGATACTGCCCCTTTTCATCCGTTGTGTTTGACAAACCAACGAGAGATTCAAGATGGCTGCGTAATTCCGTCGCCAGAATTTTGCGCTCATTATCGGTTAACGATGAATTCCCGGCATAGACCGCTGTACTGTGAAGGTCCTGCAACAATGTCGTGACTTTTCTCAATACATTTTCTTCTAATGACAATGACGAATTAGCGCTGGTGCGATTAACGGAATATTGCTCATTAAGTGATGCCGATTGCGCGATATTTAATACTTGAGCGGCTGAAATAGGATCATCAGAGGGTGTCAGAATTCTTCTGCCAGTGGAAAGCTGTTGTTGTGTTTTAATCAGCTTCTCCTGCTGCTGAAGCATCATGTTAGTACCGCTTTCATACATCGTATTAGTACTGATACGCATTTTTCCGCCTTCCACTTAAAAATTTAACCAAATCGAAGGATCGAATCAAACAAAGTTTTACTCAATTCAATGACTTTGCTCGAAGCTTGGTAAACTTGCTGAAATCGCAGCAGGTTTGCGGCTTCTTCATCCAAATTAACACCTGATATCGACTGAATGGAATTTTGTGTCTGTGTCAATAAATTGGCCTGTGCTTTACTCGTAACTTCCAATTCACGCGTTTTATTACCTATCTCGCTGACTAATTGCCCATAGGCAGATTGGTAAGTTGCTGTACCATTCTGAATAGTATTAGTGGATTGCAATGCCCCTAGTTGCAGGATATTGCGATTATCTGAAACGCCACTGTTATTTGGTGTTATTGTAAAAACATCTCCCACCGCTGGACTTCCGCTAATTTGGAAGGTAAAGCCATTAAAACTGATGTCAGTACCAGAAGAATACGCTTGACCAGTCACCGGTAGTCCAGTACCAATACCTGCTACATCAAAGGTACCCGGTGGAGTTCCAGTAAATGTTATTGTGAGCGGTTGCTGGAGATTAGTATCCAGCGGTAATGGATTGACCGATCCAGCACTAATTGTTCCAGTACCAGTATTCGTCAAAGCAGCACTGGTACGATTAGGGGCAGCCGCTGCAATTTTAGTGGTATCGGTAATATTGACCGCAATATCTTTGGCGCCATTGACGGTGGGTTGTATCTGAAATCTTTCATTTGCTTGCATCGAAGCAAAGGATACAGTTATCCCATCAAGTGTTATTGGAAATACATTCGAAGGAGTCGTAGAAGTATTATCCGATAATCTCGTCAATGTGTAATTTGTACCATCATAAGAAAATTGGTAATTGCTGGTCGTTAAAGCGCTATAGTCGGTTATCTGCGAGGTGATATTCGAAGCAATATTATTGGTTGATGCAGAAATTACTTTGGGAGATGGTAAATTAAAAAACGCTTCTCCCATATCGCCATTGAGATCCATCCCTAACTGATGCTGTGCATTGAATGTTTGTGCCAAATTGATTGCAATTCTCCCCAGCGCATTATGCGCATTATCAAGGGACTCGTTACGAAAAGCCAAAAGTCCGCCCAAAGTTCCGCCAGAAATCTGTTTCTCCGGTAGCTGAATGACGCTTGAGCCATTCATCAGCCCGATTGTTAATTTCTCAGGAGCATCGGGAGATTTCATTGCTTGGAGCGATAATGTTTGAGCACCCACGACCAGCGCCTGACCTGATCCGACATAAACATTTACTGTGCCGTCGGTTTGCCGGACTGTATCGGTATTAATTATTTTATTTAATTGATTGATAAGATCATCCCGCTGGTCCAGCATATCATTAGCTGGGTGTCCGCCGGCGGCGCCCTCCGCCCAAATTATTTGTTGATTAATCTGGGAAATCTGCCCGGCTAAGGAATTGATCTCTGCAACCGCACTGGTTATCTGCGTATTGACGCCATCTTTGATTTGCGTGATGCGTTGATCCATGCTGTGAAAACGCGAGACAAGCGCTTCAGCATTGCTTAGCATTGATTGCCGCGAAGGTATGACCGATGAATTGGTAGCAACATCCTGTATGGCAGTGAAAAATTTTTGCAGCGTTGGAGAAAGCCCGGATGTGGATTCAGCTAACATATTATCCAATTGCTTTATTTCATTATAATTGCTATCCAGCGCTTGACTCTGCGATTGGATTTGCAATGACTGACTAACCAGAAACTGATTAAAAATGCGATGAACAGTGGCTGCGCTGACACCACGCCCGACAAAACCAGCACCAGTAGATTGAGAAGTATTCGTAGTTAATATCAGTTTCTGCCGATTAAAACCGGGCGTGTTAGCATTGCTGATATTATGACTCGTCGTCAATAACTGATTTTGTGACGTCAATAGTCCAGAATATCCAACATCAAGAATACTGTTTCCCATAATTTATAACTAGTTCTTTAAATTAATTAATATGGAGATGATATCGGCAAAATCATAAAAGAATTAAAAATTTCGTCTGTTAAATGAATTCCCGATTTTGTAATCTTTCGCTATTAAGTATCCGAAGCAATTTCTCGGCATATTGAGGATCTGTCGCATAACCTGCACGTTGCAGGCCGTTTGCAAATGACGCTGGATCTGTTGATTGCAAGACTTTTGCATAACGTGGGTTATCGGCTAGTAATCTCGCGTAGTCATGAAACCCTTCGGCATATGAGTTATAAGCGCGAAATTTTTCGACAGTCTTTTGTGGCACACCATTAATATATTCAGTGGTCATTGTCTCCACTACGTCCCCCTTCCAATTCGCCCCGGCTTTGATTCCGAATAAATTATAGCTAGGACTGTTATCAGCATGTCGTATCTCATGCTTACCCCAGCCGCTCTCAAGCGCAGCTTGTGCTAGCATGAAATGAGGAGGAATTCCTGTCGATTGGGCGGCAGTTTTTGCATGGGGGAGAAGCATTTCAATAAAATTAGCAGAGGAATTTGGTAAACCACCCGATTGTCGATCTCTTTTGACAGGATTAACAAAAATTTCATTTGTATGATTTATGTTATCTACCGATGTCATCGATTTCATCGAACTTGGGGCGCCCGGCCATAACTCTTCTGATTTGTCATTCGAATGCCCGCTCTTTGTCAGTGCCGATTGATGAATAGTTTGAAGGGATGACAAAATCGCATCCGTTTGGCTTATCGACTGAACTGGAACCGAATCTGCACTCCTGGCCAATTGTTTGACCATGATATTGGCAATACCGATCCCTCGCGTCGACAATTGCTGTGCAAGTTGCTGGTCATACATCTGCGTAAAGAATTGCGTCTGCCGGCTCTCAAACAATCCATCTTTTGGAGTAGCCTCACGCATACTTTTAAGAAGCATATTCATAAATAAAGCTTCAAATTGTTGCGCAGCCTTGTGTAAAGCCTGGTCCGGGTCCCGCTTGACCAAGCCATGTAAATCATCAAGGCCTTTGGTGTCGATCGCAAGTTTACTTGAGAGATCCGGTGAAATAATCATAAGAAACCAATCGGTAAGTTAAATAATTTCCAAATCGGCACGGAGGGAACCCGCGGCTTTTAATGCTTGCAAGATAGACAAAAGATCTTGCGTGGTTGCGCCGATTGCCGTTAGAGCTTTCACAACTTCACCCAAATCCGCGCCATTTGGAAGCAACATTAAATTTCCCTCGTCCGTGCGAATCTCAACCTGAGAGCGCTGAGTGACAACTGTTTCTCCCCGTTGCGCAAACGGCCCGGGCTGGCTGATAACTGGTTCTGTATTAATAATAATCGATAAATTCCCATGTGCGATTGCACTCGTTTCAAGGGTTACGGACTGATTCATCACCACCGAACCGGTTCTGGAATTAACAATGACCTTTGCTGGTGCCTTCGCCGGAATCACATCGATACTTTCAATCTGAGAAATAAAATTGATTCGCTGACTATTGTCAGCCGGGGCCTTTACTTGTATGACACGCCCATCGACTGCAGCTGCCGCTGTTGGATATAATTTGTTGATAGCTTCAACGATACGATTCACTGTAGAGAAATCCGTTGCATTCAATTCCAGATTGATAAAATCTCCTTGTCCAACCGATGTTTGTATTTCTCGCTCAACGATTCCACCACCTGAAATCCTACCCACACTGAGATGATTGACCTGGACGCTGCTTCCTCCAGCCGCGGCTCCGATACCCCCTACTAAAACACTTCCTTGCGCCATCGCGTATACCTGATTATCTGCCCCCTTCAATGGCGTCATCAGCAATGTTCCTCCGCGCAGGCTTTTCGCATTGCCCATCGAAGATACCGTCACATCGATCTGCTGCCCAGGTTTTGCAAAAGCCGGTAATGTCGCTGTCACCATAACTGCTGCCACATTCCGTAACTGCAAATTTGTTCCGGGAGGTAAATTAATACCAAGCTGACCCAGCATGCTAATCACACTTTGAACGGTAAAGGGCGTTTGCGTTGTCATGTCACCGCTGCCATCCAAACCGACAACCAGACCGTATCCAATTAACTGGTTGTTACGAACCCCTTGGATGGACGCCAGATCCTTAATGCGATCAGCGCTACTGATACTTGGCAGCAATAAACCGATCGTCAAGATCCAAACGAAGACTTTATTAACTCTTCTCATAATCAAATTTCGCTCAAGTCGATAAGCATTCGTACGAGATTAGAATGGCGATACATTAAGAAAGAAACGCGACAACCAGCCCATCGTTTGAGCCTCATCGATATACCCATTACCGCGATACTCAATGCGCGCATCCGCAATCTGGGTTGAAGAAATGGTATTCGCCATGATATGAATCGGGTTGACTACTCCGGAGAGTCTTATAAATTCTTGTCCTTGGTTAATACCGATTTGCTTTTCTCCACTTACTACGAGATTTCCGTTCGGCAATGCTTCGATGACTGTGACCGTAATCGTGCCTTTGAAATCATTTTTACTCGAACTTTCACCACCACCATCAAATTTATTGTTATTTTTTGCTTCCATCGTTGCATGTTTCGTCAATAGCTTCAACGGAACTCCTAGCAAACTCGGAACTGAAAAATCTATGCTGCCCGAACGATCAACATTGCTTCCGGAACTTTTGCTGGCATTGGTTCTTTCATTCAATGTAACAATGATCGTATCGCCAACACCGCGCGCTCTCCTATCTTCAAATAACGGTGTATAACGAACCCCACCTGTGGTGCTATTGATCGCTTGAAGAATTGATCCATTCGGTTGGGTAACTGCCAAACTTTGATGAAATGGACGCAATGTATTGGGTTGATGAGTAGAAGTTGCCGGCGTCATAGCGCAACCTGATAGCAATATGATGGCTATTAGCAATACAAAAGAACCGTTACGAGCTACCACTTGAATACACTTATCCATCATGATCGTTAACCCCATCATAACTGAGCTAGTCTTTGCAGCATCTGATCCGATGTTTCTACCGACTTTGAATTCAGCTCGTAGGCACGCTGTGTTTGGATCATATTGACCAGTTCTTCTACAACATTGACATTTGATGTTTCGACATAATTCTGATCCAATACGCCTAACCCATTGGTTCCAGGTGCATTCTGGTTCGGTGTGCCGCTAGATGCGGTTTCCAAATACAAATTTTCTCCGACCCTTTGTAAACCAGACGGATTAATGAAACTCGCTAACTGGAAATTTCCCAATTGAATCTGTTGTGTCCCGGTACCGCCAGGAACCGTGGCTGATACCGTCCCGTCTCGCGCGATTGTGATACCCAAAGCATTAGGAGGAACAACGATAGCCGGTTGAACCGGATACCCGCTGGAAGTAACAAGCTGCCCATTGAGATCAAGTTGAAAGGCTCCGTCCCGGGTATAAGCCGTTGTACCGTCAGGCATCAGAACTTGGAAAAAACCAACGCCTCGGATTGCAACATCTCTTTGATTATCTGTATGTTGCGGCACACCCTGGGTAAAAATGGTTTCTGTCGCTACCGGCTTGACGCCGGTACCAATCTGCAAACCTGATGGCAATTGTGTCTGCTGTGACGATTGCGCGCCTGGTTGCCGTATCGTCTGATACAGCAAATCTTCAAATACTGCGCGAGATCGTTTAAAACCGTTGGTACTGACGTTGGCCAAATTATTGGCAATTACATCCAGCTTGGTTTGTTGCGCTTCCAACCCGGTTTTAGAAATCCATAACGAACGTATCATTGATGATAAACCTCAATTTTATTGACTTAAACTCTTACCAACATAATCTGGCTTGCCTGCTGCGCATTCTTCTCTGCGTTATCAAGCATCTTCATCTGCATATCGAACTGCCGTGCTAAAGCGATCATACTCACCATCTCGTTGACAACATTCACGTTACTCCCCTCCAGTGTACCGTCGATCAAACGGACTCTCGCTTCAGCTGGCGCTTCTTTGCCATCTTTAAGGCGAAATAATCCATCGTTCCCTTTGACAAGATCGCCATCCGCCGGGTCAACCAACTTAATGCGTCCAACCGTCGCAACGGTATTCGGTAGTGCGTTCAATGGTACTGTTGATACTGTCCCATCCACACCTATCGTGATGCGTGAATCCGGTGGAACTGTAATAAAACCACCGGTCGCTCCTTTTACTTTTAAACCATTGTGCGTTAATAACAAGCCATTGGGACTCACCTGCAAGCTGCCATTCCTCGTATAGGCCTCTTCGCCATTATCGAGTTGCACGGTAATCCAACCGGAACCACGAACTGCAACATCGAGATCACGCCCAGTTGTCTCCAGCGGTCCCGATGCGAAATCGGCGCCCGTCGTCGTATCCACCACAAAAGCACGTGTTGGCAAGCCATCACCAAATATGGGTACCGCCCGGAAAGCGTTTGTTTCAGAGCGAAACCCTGTTGTCGAAGCATTCGCGAGGTTATGAGCCACCGTCGCTTGTTGATTCAGCGTATGGTTAGCGCCAGTCATTGAGGTATAAATTAGCCGATCCATTTTTTATGCAACTCCAAGTGATTCTGATGTTTGCATCACAAAATCAACACTAAATCTGAGTAATGGTTTGAATAATCTGATCTTGTGTTTCAATTTGTTTAGCACTGGCCTGATACATGCGCTGTGCTGAAATCATTTTTACTAGCTCGGCTGTAAGATCAACGTTAGATTCTTCGATGGCATTCGATTGCAAGGATCCTAAATTTCCGGTTTTTGGCACACCTACCAGAGGTTCACCGGATGCTGGTGATTCAGCCCAATGACCATCTCCAATCGGCACCAGCCCTTGAGGATTGACAAAGTTTGCCAGAACGATTTGAGCCAGTGTTTTGGTTTGGCCGCTACTATAATTGCCCAGAATGATACCATCGGCACTGATGGTAAAGCCTGACATACGACCGGACGTATAACCATCTTGCGTTAATGCATTAACGCCAAAAGGAGAACCGAATTGCGTCGCCGTAGTGAGGTCCAGCGTGATGGTCTGTGGCGATACGCCGCCGAAAAGTGGATCAATTGCACTGAAGTCGATTTCAACATCCAACTTATCAGTGATATTTTGAAGAACACCTTCGCCATCAAACTCCATTGACTGAGAAGGATTTCCATCAATGGTAACGCCTACGGGCAAACCAGCGGTGGTGACTTCTCCATCGACAGTTGCATAGGCGGTCCAGGTATTCGCTACTGTATCGGATTTCTTGAAAAATAAAGATAGAACATGGGAATTACCGAGACTATCAATGACGGTACCGGAAGTGGTACTTTCATAGGTTTTTGGATCGGTCGCACTAAAGGCGGTTGCAACTCCGGTCTTACGAGCATCCAAATTAAATCCAACATCGAACGCGGTGGTTGCTTGCGGCGCCAAATCGGCAGTGCTGAATTTTAAGTTTGTCGGAATACTCCCAGCTTGAATATCGCCGTTCTCATCTGCCATATAACCGGTTAGATTGGCGCCGGAGGCATCTACAATAAAGCCCGAATCATCGATATGGAATTGTCCGTTTCTGCTGTAGCTGATCGCTCCATTATCGCTCATCCGGAAAAACCCCTGACTTTGAATCGCAATATCCAACGGGTTACTGGTTGGCGTGATGTTTCCTTGGCCGAATTGCTGAGCGATTGAAGATATCTTTGCACCGATACCGATTTGCGCATTGTCGGTTCCCTCCATCGAATTCGCAAAAATGTCGGAAAATTGTGCAATGGATTGCTTAAACCCTGCGGTGTTCGCATTGGCAATATTATTGCCGATCACATCCAAATTCGTCGATGCCGCATTCAGTCCGCTTAAACCGTGTTGAAAGCCCATTGTATTCTCCTATCAAAATACCTGTTTAATGTTTGCCAAGCTAACCATTCCCAATTCATCCCCCATATCCAGAAGGGTGTCATCTTTGCCAGGCGTCACACTTTGCACGAGCCCGAATGCAAGCGTATCGACTTTAACGTCCTTGCCACCCTGCTTTGCGGTCACCGCAAAGGTGTAATCGCCATCCGCCGCCTTCGAGCCGCTATCGGTCATACCGTCCCATGCGATCGTACTGATTCCTGATGGCTGTACACCCAATTCCATTTTGCGAACCGCGATTCCTGCGCTATCGAGAATCGTTACATTGAGTTGATCAACCGCTTGTTCCAAATTGACGCCAGCAATCGCGCCATCTTTGTCCAACGTGATTAATTTGCCGGGAACAAATGCATGATGGCCAATCATCCCCAATGCTTCGACAGATCGATTCTCTTCCGAACTTGAAACCAATTTCTGCAAGGTGGAATTCAATTTATCAATACCCGAGACTGTGCTGATTTGTGCTATTTGACTGGTTACTTCGGCATTATCAAGCGGCTTCAAGGGATCTTGATTCTTCATCTGGGTAACTAAAAGCTTTAAAAACCGATCTTGCGGATTCTCGGCATCTTTTTTATTCGTAATTCCTGTCGTTACACCCGATGCAATTGTTTGCAAGTTAACTGGCTGAACTGATTCCATTACCTTCTCCTTTATTGACCAATCGTCAATGTTTTCTGCAGCAATGATTTAGTTGTATTCATCATGTCGACACTATTCTGATATGAACGCGATGCCGACATCATATTCACCATTTCATCGACAACATTGACATTCGGCATTGTTACATAGCCACTTTTATCGGCCATCGGATGTTTTGGGTCGAAAATTTGGCGCATTGGTGATGCGTCATGAACAATCCCTGCCACTTTAACGCCGCTGGCACCGTTTCCGTCCGACGGTAATGTACTGAATACCACCTGACGTCCGCGATATGGCTCTCCAGTGGAACTGGTCACACTGTCGGCATTGGAAAGATTACTGGCAACGACATTTAACCGTTGTGATTGTGCCGACATGGCCGAACTTGCAATACCGAATACATTAAATAAAGACATTTTCTATCTCTCCTGCATTGCTGAAACCAAGTTTCTAAATTCGTTGTTTAGAAATGTAATACTCGCATCATATTTGATCGCGTTATCTGCAAATCTAGTCCGTTCCATATCCATATCGACGGTATTTCCGTCCGCACTCGGTTGCAATGGAACCCGGTACAAGATGTTGTCACCCAAGATTCCAGATGCACCTGAATTTATGTGCATTGAAGATGTCGTATTTAGAGCTAACTTACCTTGCAAATTAGAAGTTGCCGCCAATTTCTGGTTAAGTAAATTGGCAAAATCAATATCTTTTGCTTTAAAATTTGGGGTATCGGCATTTGCTACATTGCTTGAAAGCAATTCTTGCCGTGCGACTCGCAAGCTCAAGGCTTGATGATGGTAATTTAGCTCTTTGTCAAGTTTGTTGATCATGTTCTGATTAACCTAGCAGTTTATTTTTTCCATTCTTCTGTTAGCATTTAATATGCCAACTATCATAAATGCTGTAATTGATGAATCATTCTCTGATTAAAACAAGAAATGGATGTTATCCTTTGAATATGCTTTCTCGACCGGCAACGAAAAACAGTTCCCGGTTGCTGGCAGAAACGGCAATATTTTCCGATTGCGGCAAAAAAGAACAGATCATCAAAACAATCAGACCACGCTTGGTATTATTGCAATGCTTTCTACTACTCACTGTTTTCTCAGTTCAGACCTTTGCAGCCCCTCACAACAAGCGAGGCCAGCACCAAGATATTTCTCTTATCAGAAATACAGTTGAACATTTCTTATATAGCAACACTGCGAACTTACCCGGACAGGTAATCGTGAATGTCGGCCAAATCGACCGGCAACTTGTTTTACCGCAGTGCTCGAACCTAGAACCTTTTATTCCTGCGGGTGGCCGCTTATGGGGAAAAACTTCGATTGGTATCCGTTGTGACAATCAGCCGGATTCCTGGACTATTTATGTTCAAGCGGAAGTAAATGTTATGACAGATGTTCTTCATATCGCCCGCCCTGTTTCGAATGGACAAACACTTTCTTATGAAGATATTGCCCTGCAGAATGTTAATCTCGTTCAGATGCCTGAAGGGATTCTTACCGATGCCGCTCAAGTAGTTGGTAAAGTAGCAACCAGCAATCTCTCTGCAGGACAACCGATTCGTCCGCAGATGCTTCGCGCACCCTTTGTCATATTGCGTGGACAAACCGTCAATCTTGTTGTTCAAGGCCGCGGCTTCAGCATTCGTTCAGAAGGTCAAGCATTAACCGATGCCGCCGAAGGACAAGTGGTGCAGGTCCGGAATAAATCAGGAAAAATTATTCGCGGCCTGGCGCGCATCAATTCAATTGTTGAAATACAACCATAGAAATATCGAGGCCGGTTTTTCGGGGCATCTGAAATTTGCAACACAAGTCGGTATTTACAAAGTTTAAACGATTTATAATAAACCTCAGCTTCAACTTATTTAATATTTTCTTCTACAGTGGCTAATTCTGATCAAATTACAATTGAGACAAAAAAAATTCTCGCAGAGGTACTAGGTTTGAATGAACGAGTAAACTCGATAGAACAAGACACTATCTTGCTCGGCAATATTCCTGAACTAGATTCTGTTGCTGTCGTAGCAATTTTACTCGAGATAGAAAAAAGATTTTCAATGACGATAAAAGATGATGAAATCAGTGCAAGAACATTCGAAACATTCGGAAATTTGGTTGATTTTATTTCAAAAAACAGTATAAAAACAGAATGTTGCCATCAAGACAACTTAGTTTCGTGATTTTCCACTTCCATGGTTCTGATCTTTTCCTGAAAATTCAACAAACATGTACTATTAAAACTCAATAAGGTGAATACAGTGAAACTTCATCCAGCCAATTTTGCTCATCAATATATTTTTACCGGATATGGCGAAGGATATGTTTTAATAAACCAGATTCGATACAAGCAGAGTTTGATCGTTTTACCCAATCAATTAATTGAAAATTGGCCAGTTTTATCGATAGCAGAATTGCAATTTCATCATTTTGATGCGTTAATAACTCTATCACCGGAAATAATTCTTCTTGGTACCGGTCCCAAGCACATTTTTCCAAACCAATCTTTGCTCTCTCAGATAACCAAAACTGGAATTGGAATCGAAATAATGGATACCGGAGCCGCTTGCCGCACTTTTAACATTCTTGCTGAAGAAGGGCGCCATATCGCTGCCGCTGTATTAGTGCAGTTATGATGGTGATGCTAATTGGCCCAGATTTTATGGTAAGACACTGAATAAAATGGAATGAAAATGTTGCGACATCTATATTCCATGACACATTAGATCAAAAAGAAATGGCCATAACTACCAGGATTGTGATAAATTCATGACTCGGCAAGTCAAGTAAAAAATATGGCTTCCTTAATAACGTTAATTATAGGAGTTAAGTATGAATAAATTTATTATTGCTGCAATTAGCTTAGTCTTTTTGTTTGGATCGTCAGTAACCATGGCTAGTGGAAATAAAGAATCTAAAATGCCGCCGATGTCTGCACAAGATATTCTGAACCAATGGTCTTGCGAAGGCAAAAAAGATGGCGAGAAAATTAGAGATCGTACCGACGGTGAAATGATTACCTGTCCGGCCAAAGTAAAACAACCCAATTTTGGTAAGTAATAATCCGGTTACTCGCGAGTAACTGACCATTCAATAGGCCAAGCTGAATTCTCAAGATTTTCTGTCACTGGATCCTTAGTCTTCTAAGCAGATCAAAAGTAAATTGTTAACTGCTTGGCCTATTCTCTGAAATTCCACACAAAATTACCTTCACATTTCAGTCTCTTTGTTTCGATCTTTTCTGTGGTTTCTGAAACAGATATTGCCAATTGGTTTTTGCAACAATATTGTTATAGTAAAGCTTTTGTCAGGCCCTAATAGGCTTTTATATCAATAAAAATCAGCGCGATTTACTATAGGAAAGAAAAAGCATGAAGCGGAAAATCGTTTTATTTTGTTTTTTATTTCTTTTAACAGATTATGTCTCAGCCCAACAAAGTGATCCAGGCATCAAATCGCACGCGGCTTTAGTGGTAAATATGCAAACGGGCCAAATTGTTTATGATAAAAATGCTGATAAAGTAATGCCGATAGCTTCAATCACCAAGTTAATGACTGCGATGGTCATACTGGATGCGCGCTTACCAGCTGATGAAGTTATCACCATAGAAAAAGCAGACATCGATAAACTTAAAAACACTTCCTCACGATTACCCGTTGGCAGTAGCTATGCACGTCACGAACTCCTCAGATTAGCTTTGATGTCATCAGAAAACCGAGCCGCTGCAGCGCTGGCCAGAACTTATCCAGGCGGGGCTCAAGCTTTCATCAACGCTATGAATAGCAAGGCAAAAAAAATCGGAATGTTGAATAGCCGCTTTGTTGACCCTACCGGATTGAGTAGCGACAATGCGGCAACGGCTCGTGATCTGTCCAACCTTGTTGCTGCATCCCACAACTATCTGACGATCCGGAAATTCTCCACCACCCCGCAACACGTCGTAACCCCCTTAGAAAGGCACAAACAGTTACAATTTGTCAATTCCAATAGCTTGGTACGCGGCCAGAATTGGGAAATCGATGTTTCGAAAACCGGTTATTTAAGCGAAGCCGGCCGTTGCTTAGTCATGCAAGCAAAGATTGCTGATCAGCCGGTCGTCATTGTATTGCTCAATTCATGGGGAAAGAATACGCGTATCGGTGATGCCAATCGCGTTAAAAAATGGCTCGAGAATCATCAACGACGCAAACAAGCCTAAGTCTTTCCGATTTAAGACAATTGATAAATCTCACTGTATTTTGTCTTGAGATAGGTAATAAAATAATCAGGATTTAAGTGCGCACCCGTCACATTCTTTATTAACTCCTGTGGAGAATAGAGCTTGCCATGGCAATGGATTTTCTCATTCAGCCACTGCTTGATCGGCTTAAAATTACCCAATGCAATATTTTGTTCCGTATCGGGTTGTTCTTGGACTAATTTTTGATAAAACTGACAGGCATACAATGCTCCCAATGTATAGGAAGGAAAATAACCGAATGCACCCCCGCTCCAATGAGAATCTTGCAACACCCCTAATGTATCAGTCGGCGGTGTAATCCCAAGGTATTTTTGCATGGATTCATTCCATATTCCCGGCAAATCATCAACCGATAGAGTGTCATCGAATAGACCTCGCTCAATTTCATACCGTAAAATAACATGCAACGGGTATGTAACCTCATCCGCTTCCACCCTGATAAAACCGGGCGTGCAATTGTTAATTGCACGATAAAATTCCTCCAAGCTGACCGCTCGCAGATTATCAGGGAAAGTTTCACGAAAATCTTTGAAGTAATGACTACAAAAAGATTTACTCTGTGCGATCATGCGTTCCCAGAATAACGATTGCGATTCATGAATGCCCATCGTAGATGACTCCGTAACCGGCAGATCCCCCAATTGATGCGGGCGGCCTTGCTCATACAAAGCATGACCTGTCTCATGGATGATGGAATATAACGATTCAATGAAATTGCTCTCACTGTAGCGCGTTGTAATCCGCACATCCGTGGGGTGGCTGCCGCCACAAAAAGGATGAACTGAAACATCCATACGGCCCCGGTCAAAATCAAAACCGATATCCCGGCTCAACTTACGTGCAAGGAATTCCTGCTTTTCCGTGGCGAATGTACCTCGCAAAAAGGTTGTATCAGGATGATACGAATGGCTCTGAATGGCGTTGATCAGCGGTATCAGCTCCTGCTTTAAGCGCTCAAAAACCGGTGTGATCATAGCCATCGTTGTTCCGCGTTCGAATAAATCAATATTCGCATCGTACGGCTGCAAATTTGGCAAAACACACTGCGCCCACTCGATTTTGAGTTTTAAAAAACGCTTAAGCACTGGAGCAAAATCAGAAAATTTATTATGTTGCCGCGCCGCTACCCAGATAACTTGGCCGCGCGAGCTCAATTCGGCGATTTCCTGTACCAAGCGCTTCGGTATCCGGATTTCCATTTCATAATTGCGCAACGCTTCTTGTATATTACATTGTTCTATTGCTCCCCAAGCGCCCGCTTTACTGGTTTCCTGCAGTTCCTTCAAGCAATCTCCTAATGCCGGATCAGTCGCACGCTCGTGAATAACCCCGGCCAGTGCCGCTATTTGTTTAGCGCGCGACTCGCTGGCGCCGGCCGGCATCATGACTTCCTGATCCCAGCCAAGGTTGCTCATCACGCCATTTAGATGCGCAATTTCTTCCAGTCTTTGAACTAAATTTATATAGTGCTGATTCATAATCATTGATCGCTCTTTTCTTGACGAATTCAATGCCATCCCTGTCTTCAAAAGATAGCGCTAAAATTACAAGGCCGGTATTATTACAGTTTAATCGTAAACTTTCTTGCCGCTATGCTCTGGATAAAATCATTTCATATTATTTTCATGGTAACTTGGTTTGCTGGGCTATTTTATTTGCCTCGCCTGTTTGTGTATCACGCGATGTGCGACGATCAGCCTGGCAAAGAGCGTTTCAAGATAATGGAGAGAAAATTATTTTATGGCATCATGACGCCGGGCGCAGTTCTCACAGTCGTTTTTGGCGTATGGCTGTGGCTAGGCTACGGTTTCTCCGGCAGTTGGCTCTACGCTAAGCTGGCATTAGTTATCGTGCTACTGGTTTATCACTATTACTGTGGAAAATTCGTCTCAGCCTTTAAAAATGATAAGAACAGCCACGGCCATATTTTTTATCGCTGGTTTAATGAATTTCCCGTGCTGATTTTATTCGCTGTTGTAATTTTAGTCGTGGTCAAACCCGACTTAGTCCCCCTAATCTCTGGTTATTTCCAATGAAATTGGATAGCACGGACATTAAGTATTACTTATATGCATATAAATTTTGCAAAATGCATGTGAATTCCTTCAATCTTTATAACGATTGATGTCACCACTATTTGTTCTGTTTTGGACAAGCACATCATAAAAGAGTAAAATCCCGGGCTTTTGCATTGGGTAATTTTATTGTCTGGAGAAACTTATGTCTGTCACAATCGAACAAAAAGCAAAGATAGTGCAAGACTATCAAAGAGCCGAAGGGGACACAGGTTCGCCTGAAGTTCAAATTGCGCTTTTAACAACACGAATCAATGATTTGATCGGTCACTTCAAAACTCATGTGAAAGATCATCACTCCCGTCGCGGTCTTCTTCGAATGGTGAGTCGTCGTCGCAAGCTCCTTGATTATTTGAAACACCGAAATAATGATGCGTATCAAAAATTGATCGAACGTCTTGGTTTACGTAAATAAAAATTACGCGATGACATTGACATCAATGCGAAGTTTTTATTTTTCATAGAAATTTCGCACATCACATTTTCAATGTGTTATTCGAGACTGAAAATATTGATCAAAAGGAAAAAGGGATTGTTAATTGAAGCCTATTAAGAAGAGCATTACCTACGGACGACATCAACTAACACTAGAAACTGGAGAAATTGCAAGACAAGCGCATGGTGCCGTAATGGTCACAATGGACGATACAGTAGTTCTTGTTACCGTTGTTGGCGCCAAGAGCACCAAACCAGGGCAGGATTTTTTTCCGCTTACTGTTGATTATCAAGAAAAATCATACGCTGCAGGTAGAATACCCGGTAGTTTCTTCAAGCGGGAAGGCCGCCCTTCAGAAAAGGAAACGCTAACTTCCCGCCTCATTGATCGCCCTATCCGCCCACTTTTCCCGGAAGGCTTTTATAACGAGGTACAAATTGTCGCAACGGTAATGTCTGCGGACAATGAAATTGATCCGGACATCCCCTCGATTATCGGTACTTCTGCAGCGCTGATATTATCGGGCATACCTTTTGATGGACCGCTGGGTGCAGCCAGGGTCGGTTATATCAATAATGAATATGTTTTAAACCCAACCACTTCCGAGCTAAAAGACACGCAATTAAATTTGGTGGTAGCTGGAACTCAACAGGCTGTTCTAATGGTTGAATCCGAGGCCATGGAATTATCGGAAGAAGTGATGCTTGGCGCAGTGACTTTCGGTCATGAACAAATGCAAACTGTAATCACTGCAATCAATGAATTTGCCGATGAAGCCGGGGTAACTGCATGGGATTGGTCACCCCCTGAAAAAGATGTCGCATTTGAAGAAAAAATTGCCGGCTTGGCGGAAGCCGAGTTACGGCAGGCCTACAAAATTAAGCAAAAACAAGCACGGACTGAAGCCATCGCAGCCATTAGTCAACGTGTGTCCGCAGAGCTTGGCATCAATTCTGAAGAAGACATCGATTTACAAAAATTCTCAGAAGCGTTTTTTTCATTAGAATCCAAAATAGTACGGAATCAAATTTTGGATGGCGAACCACGAATCGATGGTCGCGGCACCAGAACCGTCAGACCGATAACGATCCGTAATGGTGTACTGCCGCGCACCCACGGCTCCGCATTATTCACCCGGGGTGAAACTCAAGCGTTGGCTGTTGCAACATTGGGCACGGCAAGAGATGAGCAAAAAATTGATTCGCTGCAAGGAGATTATAATGAGCGATTTATGCTGCATTATAATATGCCGCCTTATGCAACCGGCGAAATCGGCCGTGTCGGCACGCCTAAGCGCCGTGAAATTGGACATGGCCGCCTTGCAAAACGCGCCCTTGCCGCTGTTTTACCTTCACCCGAAGAATTCGGTTATTCCTTGCGTGTAGTATCTGAAATAACTGAATCCAATGGTTCCAGCTCCATGGCGTCGGTTTGTGGCGGCTGTCTCGCATTGATGGACGCCGGTGTGCCATTGAAAGCACATGTTGCCGGTATTGCCATGGGTCTGATCAAAGATGGAAACCGCTTCGCGGTACTTACCGATATCCTGGGTGACGAAGATCATTTGGGCGACATGGACTTTAAAGTCGCCGGTACCGAAAAAGGTATTACCGCATTGCAAATGGATATCAAAATTCAAGGCATTACCAAGGAAATCATGCATGCCGCGCTGATACAAGCGCACGAAGGCCGGATGCACATCCTTCAAATCATGAAACAAGCCATGCCATCGACGCGTGAAGACATCTCTGTTCACGCACCACGGATTATCAAACTCAAAATTAATCCGGAAAAAATTCGTGATGTAATCGGAAAAGGTGGCGCAGTCATACGCACACTCACAGAAGAAACAGGCACAACAATTGACATCACCGATGATGGTCAAGTGACCATTGCTTGCGTCAGTGCTGAAGGCGGGGAGCTTGCCAAGAAACGCATTGAAGACATTACTGCAGAAGTCGAAGTGGGTAAAATTTACGATGGTGTAGTTCTCAAATTGCTCGATTTTGGGGCAATTGTCAGTGTTCTTCCCGGAAAAGACGGCTTATTGCATATCTCGCAAATTGCAAACGAACGCGTCAATAACGTGAATGATCATCTGGCGGAAGGCCAGCAGGTGCGCGTCAAGGTACTTGAGGCTGACGATAAAGGAAGGTTGCGCCTGAGCATGAAAGCTGTACTGCCAGATGGGGGCAGTACAAATACTGATAATTCTAACCCTTCAACAGAAGAAGAATCTTAAATCTCGAAGATCCCCTGGAAGTCCAATACATACAGGGGATAATCTACACAACTAATAAATAAGCAGTCAGACTGAATCTCTGCGATTTCAAATTTCTAGTTGCTAAATTGTCACTTGATCTATTTTGCAATTTGCCTTTCACGCATCTCGTCCAGCGTTTTGCAATCAATACATAAAGTTGCTGTTGGTCTCGCTTCAAGCCGTTTCAATCCGATCTCAACACCGCAACTTTCACAATAGCCATAATCGCCAGAATCAATTTTGGCGATAATTTCATCAATCTTCTTAATAAGTTTCCGTTCGCGATCGCGGTTTCGCAATTCAAGTGTCATATCAGATTCCTGGCTGGCGCGATCGTTAGGATCAGCAAAAACCGTTGCCTCGTCTTGCATCGTGTGAACTGCGCGATCGATATCCTGGCTTAACTCAATTTTCATACCTTCCAGTATCTTGCGAAAATGCATCAATTGGCCAGGACTCATGTAATCCTCGCCTGCTTTTGGTTCATAGGGAGTTACATCTTTGCTATGTAGCTCTTGTGGCATCTATAAGGCTCCTAATTAATTCCGAATCCCGCTCGTTCGTGTATAAATTTGTACTATTACCAGAAAATGCATTTTACAACAAGATATTTTACCAGCTTATTACCGATTCGAATTCACAATAGCATGAGACTCTACAAATCTTTCTCGTTTGTTAACAACATCTATTGAGAGCAATGGAACACGAGTTTAATGAAAAATAAAAACTGCGCTGTGATATGCCACGAAGAAATTGACGTTTCAAAGCTAAGAAGGTATAGTGTCGCCTTTTCCGGGGTGTAGCGTAGCCTGGTAGCGCGCCTGGTTTGGGACCAGGATGTCGGGAGTTCAAATCTCTCCACCCCGACCAATTTCAGCTCTAATATTTAACGGTAAGCCCGACTTGGTGCCCGTAGCTCAATCGGATAGAGCACCAGCCTTCTAAGCTGGGGGTTACAGGTTCGATTCCTGTCGGGCACGCCATGAATATTTCTTTAGCGGAACAATAGAACGCATCGCTTTGGTCTCATTGGTCTTATGGTGGCTGTAGCTCAGTTGGTAGAGTCCCGGATTGTGATTCCGGTTGTCGTGGGTTCGAGTCCCATCAGCCACCCCATCTGCTGACAGCGGTTTCGGGCCATACATCAGCAAATCAATTCAAATTCCTCAAGCTTCTCAATCGCATTCAGCCTAGACGTGACTTTGTTTGCTCAAAAATATATAGTATTCGCAAACGCATATTCACACGTTGATTCGCATCACAGCATTTCTCTCTGGAATTAGGAAATTTTATCGATGAATCACAATTTATTCGGCAGTTTGCAAGAATTATCTATTGCACCTGGCAACACAGCAACTTATTACTCGCTTCCAATGTTGGAACAAAATGGCGTTGGCGTCATATCCCGCTTACCGGTATCGATCCGCATCATACTCGAATCGGTATTACGCAATTACGACAACAAGAAAATTACCGAAATCCATATTCGTCAATTAGCCAATTGGAAACCGAATGCTGCGAGAACCGATGAAATACCATTTGTCGTATCGCGCATCGTTTTACAAGATTTTACCGGCGTACCTTTATTAGTCGATCTGGCGGCCATGCGCAGCGCTGCCGTCAAATTAGGAAAAAATCCTAAGCTGATCGAACCATTGGTCCCCGTTGATCTGGTAGTCGATCATTCCATTCAAGTTGACCACTACGGCACGAGTGATGCGATTCAGCGCAATATGGAAATAGAATTTTCCCGGAATAACGAACGCTATCAATTTATCAAATGGGGTATGCAAGCCTTCGATACGTTTAAAGTCATCCCTCCCGGGATCGGTATCGTGCATCAAGTCAATCTCGAATATCTTGCCCGCGGCGTGCACCGCAAAGATGGATTGATTTATCCTGATACGCTGGTTGGCACCGATTCTCATACCACCATGATTAACGGCATCGGCGTTGTCGGCTGGGGTGTCGGAGGCATCGAAGCAGAAGCCGGCATGTTGGGGCAGCCGGTTTACTTTCTAACGCCGGATGTCGTGGGTGTGAATCTCACCGGTCAGTTGCGTGAAGGTGTCACTGCAACCGACTTGGTACTGACGATCACGGAAATGCTGCGCCAAGCGAATGTTGTCGGCAAATTCGTCGAATTTTTTGGCGACGGAACAGCTTCGCTCTCCCTGCCGGATCGCGCAACAATCGCCAATATGGCACCGGAATATGGTGCCACGATGGGTTTTTTCCCGGTTGATGATGTAACCATAGATTATTTCAGAGGCACCGGACGCAGCACTGACGAAATCGCCGCATTCCAGGCTTATTTTAACGCACAGGGATTATTTGGAATTCCGCGCAAAGGCGACATCGACTATAGCAGCGAATTGACACTGGATCTGGGATCGATCGTCCCCTCCCTGGCCGGCCCTAAACGACCGCAGGATCGGATTGAACTCGCAGCCATTAAAGCCAAATTCACAGAACTCTTCACCAAGCCGGTTAAAGAAAGCGGCTATGGCAAACAGCAAGATGAAATCAATCAACGCTATCCAGTGCGCAATCGCCACACCCAGGATTCCGGTGAATCCATCCAGCTCAATTCCAGCAACCCTGACGAAAAGCGTTCGGGAGCCTCGGAAGCCGCCAGTGTACCGGGTGTTGGAAGCGTCGAGCGTCGCATGGTCTCCCGCCACATTGCGGAAATGAGCAGCAACCGGCCTAGCATAAATTCCACCGACCACTGCGATACTGAAATCTACAATTCTTCCATCGAACTGGGCCATGGCGATGTGCTGATTGCGGCAATCACTTCCTGCACCAATACATCCAATCCCAGCGTGTTACTGGCCGCCGGATTACTTGCTAAAAAAGCGGTTGATAAAGGCTTATCGGTCAAACAACACATCAAGACATCATTAGCGCCCGGATCGCGCGTAGTTACCGATTATTTAACCGTTACCGGATTGCTGCCTTATCTGGAACAGTTAGGTTTTAATCTGGTCGGTTACGGATGCACCACCTGCATCGGCAATGCTGGACCTTTGGCCGAACCGATCGAAGAAGCCGTCGTTAAGAACGATTTGGTATGTGCCGCAGTGTTATCCGGCAACCGCAATTTCGAAGCCCGCATCCATTCGAATATCCGGGCCAACTTCCTGGCGTCGCCACCGCTGGTTGTCGCTTATGCCATTGCCGGCACCATTCTGAAAGATCTGACCACCGAACCGCTGGGCATCGGCAAAAACAATCAGCCTGTCTGGCTAAAAGACATTTGGCCGAGTAGCGCGGAAATTCACGCCTTGATGAAATATGCCACCAACGCCGATACATTCCGCAGCTTGTACAGCCACCTCACCAAGGATCATGAACTGTGGAATCGCGTCACATCGGTAACCGGACAAACTTACAACTGGCCGCCTTCGACTTATATTGCCGAGCCGCCGTTTTTCCAGGGCTTCTCGCTGCAACCGGTCGCGTCCAGCAGCAATGACATTCGCGGTGCTCATGCCTTAGGCGTTTTCGGTGACTCCGTAACGACCGATCACATCAGTCCGGCCGGTTCGATCAAGGAAACCTCCCCGGCTGGCCGCTATCTGCTGGAATACCATGTCGCCAAAGCGGACTTCAATAGCTACGGCGCTCGCCGCGGCCACCATGAAGTGATGATGCGCGGCACCTTCGCCAACGTTCGCATCAAAAATTTGATGATTCCCGGCAGCGAAGGCGGTATCACGCTCTATCAAGGCACAACCGGCACTCCACCGGAACAAATGAGCATTTACGACGCTGCAATGAAATACCAGGCAAACGATATTCCGACTGTGGTTTTCGGCGGTAAAGAGTACGGCACCGGTTCCAGCCGCGATTGGGCTGCAAAAGGCACGCAATTATTAGGCGTCAAAGCCGTCATCGCCACCAGCTTCGAACGCATTCATCGCAGCAATTTGATTGGCATGGGTGTCCTGCCGCTGCAATTCAAGGAAAACGACAGCATTGAGACACTCGGCATCAAAGGTAATGAGCAATTTGACATATTGGGACTCGACAACATCCAACCGCAACAGGATGTCACGCTGGTTATCCGCCGCAAAGACGGCAGCACGCAACCGGTTCAGTTATTGTGCCGCATTGATACCGCCATTGAAGTCGATTATTTTAAACACGGCGGCATTCTGCCTTATGTGTTGAGGGAATTGATGGCGTAAGCTTTTGCCTGCAATAGAATTTCAGGGTCTCGGCAAGCTGGCGGTGCTAAGACCCTTTTTATTGCGTTATTCCCACTCAATCGTTGCCGGCGGCTTACCGGAGATATCGTAAACCACGCGATTGATTCCGCGGATTTCGTTGATGATGCGGTTGGAAACTTTGCTTAACAGTGAATAGGGCAGTTCCGCCCAATTGGCGGTCATGAAATCCTGGGTTTGCACCGCCCTCAAAGCGATGACATACTCATATGTGCGCCCATCCCCCATCACACCGACCGATTTCACCGGCAAAAATACCGCGAATGCTTGCGAAGTTTTTTCATACCAGCCGGAACGCTGCAGTTCCTCGATAAAAATCTGATCGGCATGGCGCAACAATTCAGCGTACTCGAATTTCACTTCGCCCAAGATGCGCACCCCCAATCCGGGCCCCGGGAACGGGTGGCGGAAAACCATCTCGCGCGGCAAGCCAAGCACCAATCCTAATTCGCGCACTTCATCCTTGAATAATTCACGCAGCGGCTCGAGTAATTTCAGGTGCAATGTTTCCGGCAGACCGCCGACGTTATGATGCGACTTGATCGTGTGCGCTTTTTTGGTCTTGCCGCCTGCGGATTCGATCACGTCGGGATATATCGTGCCTTGCGCAAGCCATTTCGCATCGCTGATTTTTGCCGACTCGCGCTGAAAAACTTCGACAAATTCCCGCCCGATAATCTTGCGCTTCATCTCCGGATCGCTAATGCCTTTGAGATTCAAGAAGAAATCATAACTGGCATCAACATGAATGACTTTAACCGCGAGATTGTTGGCGAAGGTTTCCATCACCTGCTTCGCTTCGTTGGCGCGCAACAAACCGTTGTCGACGAATACGCACGTCAATTGATCGCCGATGGCGCGATGAATCAACGCCGCTGCAACCGATGAATCCACACCGCCGGATAAACCCAGAATTACTTGATCGCTCCCAACCATCGCACGAATTTTTCCGATCGCTTCCGCAACATAATCCGGCATGTTCCAATCGCGACCCAAGCCGCAAATGTCGTGCACAAAACGCTCGATTATAGCCTTGCCTTGCAACGTATGCGTCACTTCGGGATGGAACTGGATGCCGCAAAACCGGCGCCGGTCATCGGCCATTGCCGCTATCGGGGTAGCGGCGTTAAACGCCATGACATCAAACCCGGCCGGCAAAGAAACCACCGAATCGCCGTGACTCATCCACACTTCCAGAATGCCTTCGCCGTCCTGATTGGTGCGGTCTCGAATATCCCGGAAGAGCGCGCCGGACGCCGTCGTTTGCAATTCGGCATAACCAAATTCGCGCACCCGGGCGCTTTCAACCGTGCCCCCCAATTGCGCGGCCATTGTTTGCATGCCGTAACAAATGCCCAGCACCGGCACTCCGAGTTCAAAGACAATTTGCGGCGCTCGCGGTGTTTCCTCTTCGAAGACTGATGCAGGACCGCCGGATAGGATAATGCCTTGCGGCGCGAAAGCTTTAATCCACTCGGGATCGGTATCATACGGATGCAGTTCGCAATACACATTGGTTTCGCGTACCCGGCGGGCAATCAGCTGCGTGTACTGGGAGCCGAAATCCAGAATTAGGATTTTCTGATGCATGATGTTCAGTGATTATTTGACGTGATAATTCGGTGCTTCTTTGGTGATCTGCACGTCGTGCACGTGCGATTCGCGGATACCGGCGGAAGTAATTTCCACAAATTCGGCGCGTTCGTGCATAGCGGCAATCGATTCGCAACCCAGATATCCCATGCTGGAGCGCACGCCGCCCATCAATTGATGGATCACAGCCGACATATTGCCCTTGAACGGCACCCGGCCTTCCACGCCTTCGGGAACCAACTTGTCGTTATTCTTTTGTTCCTTGTCCTGGAAATAACGATCGCTGGAACCTTGCTGCATCGCAGACAACGACCCCATGCCACGATAGCTTTTGTACGAACGTCCTTGAAACAATTCGATCTCGCCCGGTGCCTCTGTCGTTCCAGCAAACAAACCGCCGAGCATTACGGAATTAGCGCCAGCCGCCAGCGCTTTGGCGATATCTCCGGAATAGCGGATGCCGCCGTCGGCGATCATCGGCACGCCGGATCCTTTTAATGCTTCGGAAACGTCATGGATAGCGGTGATTTGCGGAATACCGACTCCGGCGACAATACGTGTGGTGCAAATCGAACCGGGACCGATGCCGACTTTCACCGCATCCGCGCCATGATCGACCAGCGCTCTGGCAGCGGCTGCCGTGGCCACATTCCCGCCGATCACTTGCACCGACGGCAGATTTTTTTTGACCCAAGCCACCCGGTCGAGCACGCTTTGCGAATGACCATGCGCGGTATCGACTACAATCACATCGACCCCTGCTTCCGCCAGCGCCAGCGCACGTTCTTCACTGCCTTCACCGACGCCGACCGCGGCGCCGACACGCAGTTGCCCCTGTTCATCCTTACACGCCAGTGGATATTCCGAAGTTTTAATGATGTCTTTAACCGTTATCAATCCGCATAACTCGAACTGATCGTTGACCACCAGCACCCGTTCCAGGCGGTGCCGATGCAGCAACGCCAATACCGCATCGCGCGGCGTGTCTTCCTTGACCGTAACCAGCCGCTTCTTGGGCGTCATGATGTGCTTGATCGCTTGGTCCAAATTGGTTTCAAAGCGCAAGTCACGGTTAGTCACGATGCCGACAACCTTATTTCCATTGACAACCGGCAATCCGGAGATTTTGTGCCGCCGGATCAGTTCAAGCACTTCACGCACGGTCATATTCGGATGAATCGTAACCGGATCTTTCACGACGCCGCTCTCGAACCGCTTGACTTGCGCCACATGCGCCGCTTGAGCCTCGATCGACATATTTTTATGAATGATGCCGATACCGCCTTCCTGCGCCAGAGCGATCGCCAGCGGCGCCTCGGTAACGGTATCCATGGCGGCGGATACTACCGGAATATCCAGCGTGATAGTGCGGGTCAATTGCGTCGCCAGACTGACATCACGAGGTAAAACCGTCGAATGGGCTGGAATCAACAGAACATCATCAAAGGTAAGCGCTTTTTGAATCAATTGCATGACAACAATCCTTGGCAAAGTGACATTATAGCCAAATTCGACGGCGAATTTAGCGTCAAATCGGCTAAGAATACAGCATATTTCCGCAGACTATGATTAAATGTGCAAATTCTTTAAGTTGCATAAATGCAATACCGATGTACCCGGATTATTCATTTTTGGAGCGTGCAATGAAAGTTTTCGCGTGGTTAGGATTTATAATATTGTTAAATGCCTCGACCGCCAGCGCGCAAATTTATAAATGGATCGATGAACACGGCAAAACGCAATATACCGACCGGCCGCCGCCGCCCGACGTGAAAGCTGAAGGTAAACGTTTGAATATCAAATCTTCACCGGTTGCCGGCGGGCATGGCCCAACCAAAGATGTATCCGATCAAAGAGAAGAATTTGACAAGCGCCGGCAAGAGCGGCGGGAAGAAGACGCCAAGCTGCAAGCCAAGTCTGAAGAAAACAAAAAGAAGTGCATTGAAGCCCAAACGCAACTCAGAATGTACGCGGATTCCCCCCGTTTGACGATCCCCGATGGCGCCGGCGGCGTTGTTTATGTCGATGATGATCTGCGGCAAAGAAAAATTGACGATGCCAACAAAGCAATCAAAAAGTATTGTAACTAAACAACCACCGGCTAAAGCCGGTGGGTTTGAGTTACGGACTGAAAGTCCGGATACGCGTCGACTAAACGACGCGTCTTATTCCGGCTCCATTTTAAAATTGTCGTTTGGATTTGGCTCAAAATGATGCTCCAAGTATTGTTTGATCATCTCTTCTGTCATCTGACCTACTGTCACGCAGAAATACCCTCGCGCCCAAAAATGCCTTCCCCAGTACCGCTTCTTCAAGTGAGGAAATTCTTCAAACAGATAGCTCGATGTTCGTCCTTTTAGCCGCCTCATGATCTCACTCGGAGCCATCTCCGGCGGACAACTCACCAGAATATGCACATGATCCTTACTTACTACACCCTGTACAATTCTCATTTCAAATGCTTCACACGTCTGACGAACCAACTCTCGTACTCGTTCTGCTACTTCTCCCTTCAGAATCTTATATCTATACTTCGTTACCCATACAAAATGATATTCAATCTGATAAACCGTATGACTTCCATATCTATAATCCATGCCACACCTCCTGTGTGGCATATTCTCGCAGCTAAAGCTGACCGGCTGAAGCCGGTGGTTTTAACCTTATGATGGACAATAAACCGGTAACAACTGACTAGATGACCGCTCCCACCGGCAAATTGCTATTGGCCGCAATCCTTTTACTCACGGGCCTCGGTGCCGGAACAGCGCTTTCCGATCCTGACAATACCCGCATCGCAACCGATACACGAAGCGCTTCCGCGCAAAATCCCGCCAGACCGGGAATGATGTGGCAGATATTACCCGGTGAAGATATTCGAGAAACCGCCCGGCTGGTTTATCCGCAAAACCCCGCAGCCCGCGACAACCTGATTCGCGCCATCATCCAGACCAATCCGCAGCATTTTCCCGGCGGCGGTTATCAGTTTCTGGCTGCCGGTGCCATCATTCACTTTCCGGATTTAAGAACCATTGGCGCTTATGCGAAAACCGCAAAACAATCGCACAAAGCGCCCGCCGTGAAAAAAACACCGCAGAGCCAGCCGCAAATCACGCCGCCCGCAAAGCTTGCCAGATCAGGCAATGACCCGCAGGTCACGCGATTGATTGCGCAACTCGATCATGAAGCCGGAACGGAATCGCTCGAACTGAACACGTTAATTCAGCAGATAGGATTACTGGAAACTCGATTAAACGAATTCCAAACCCTGCTGGAAGCAAAAAACCAGCACACCGGCAAACCACCGGCAGTCACGACACCCGTGACAATGCACGACAAAAGCTCTGAACCCGTTCAGGAAACCGCAGTAACAACCCATGAAAATGCGCCGCCGCTCGAACAATCCAGCCCACCGCCGGAAAATGTAGCGCCTCAAACTGAAAGTGAATTGCTAGCGGAAACGGTACCGCCCGCAGCGGAACCGGTCATTGCGACGGAAGCCGAGCAACAGCAAAGCATCGCGCAGGAAGCCATTGCACCACTTCAACAAGCCGGCAGCGCGCAGCCTGCACCGGATATCAGCACGGATGAAGCTCCCGACACTTCTTTGGAAGATCTGATTTCCGCGGATAACATCTTACTCATTGGAATCCTGCTGACCATGCTGATTGTTCTCATCATGTTGCGAAGTTACCGCAAAATCAAGGAAAGGCACGCGCATGCTTCGGATATCGTTACCATCCTCGATACCGATGAGCGCCGGCGTTATGAAGCGCTTTTTCTGCGTCAGGACGAAAATGCCGGACAAGCACCGGAAAACCCGCCCGCTCCGGATGATCAGATCATAGCGGAAGCACGCGCCTTAATCGCGCAGGATAAAACCGACGAAGCCGTTCAGACGCTGCAAAAACAATTGGCAACCAACCAGCAGAATATTCCAGGCTGGCTGCTATTATTTGAATTGCTCTATAAAGCCAACAATAAGCGGGATTTCAAGAAAAACGCGCGCCGCTTCAAACGCCTCAACCAATATCCAGATATCTGGATGCAAATCCAAAGCTTGGGTAACAAACTGGAACCCAGCGAACCGCTTTATTTTGACGAGCAAAAACGTAAGGAAAAGTTTTTCTCGGACGCATCGGCGGCTGAATAAAACATCCCATCAATCAGTGCATCGAAGCTTGCGCTATTGCAATGAAAGACTCTCCAGCGCTTTCTGGTGATTCCACTTGCCGTGAAATAACAGCCCTTTCTTGCCCGGCGTGCGGTCGCTGGTCCAAGTGATGTAATTGCCGTCCGGCGTGAAAACCGGCAAACCGTCGAAGCCGTCTTTGTCGGTCACGCGCACCGGCTCTTTGGTGCCGTCGGTATCGACGATGTACAGTTCAAAATTGCGATGACCGTGCAAATTGGTAGCGAAAATGACGTATTTGCCGGATGGATGATAAAACGGCGCCCAGGACATCACGTTCAAGCGGGTAACCTGCTTCTGATCGCTGCCGTCGATATTCATCGTGAAAATTTCCGCTTCCCGTCCGCTGTCCGAGAAACGCCGCCATACGATGCGTTTGCCGTCGGGGCTAAAAAATGGACCACCGTCGTAACTTTTAGTGTGCGTCAATCGCTTCACGTTGGAACCATCCGCGTCCATGATGTAAATATCGATCATCGAAGCCGGGTTGGCTTTGAACAGCGCTTGTTCTTCTTCGGATAATTCACCGTTGTACGCGCGGCGATTGGAAGCAAACGCGATCAATTTACCGTCCGGCGACCATGAGGCTTCTGCATCGTAACCCAGCGTATTGGTTAGATTCCGCATGTTTTTGCCATCGAAACCGGTCTCAAAAATATCGTAATACTCATCGTAATCCCACGCATACGACTTCTGCTCCCCCGCTTTGCGCCGTTCGATTTCCTCGATCATTTTAGCTTTGGCCTGCGCATCGTCGTGGGTCGAGGAAAACAGCACTTTTTCCTGCGCCGGATGCACCCACGCGCACGTGGTCTTACCGCTGCCCGGCGATACCTGCGTCACCGCGCCGGATTCGATGTTTTTCAGGAAAATCTGGTAAAACGGATTGTCGTCCGCCACTTCCGCCTGATAAATCATCCACTTCGAATCCGCCCGGTAATACGCCTCCCCCGCGCGTTTTTCCTTGACGGAGAGCTGATGTTCATCGGTAATGAAATCACTGGCAGATGCATTTCCGATGCCAGCAGCCAAATATGCAAGCAACAACGCTGATGAGAATAATTTCATTACTAAATTACCAAAACAAAATTTCACCGGCATTCCCAATCTAAAAAATTACCTGAAAATTAAATCTAAATATTAAACAAATATTCAAGAATCTGCACACCACTCATACCACCAAAGGGAATTAGCAGTGCAGTTAATGCTGCTTGATGTCCCAAACTTGCATAAACACCTTGATTTTCCTGCCGTATCAGAGAAACCAGTCGATCGATCTGTATCGTATTATTATTTGATTGAATTTTTTTTGCTTCATATTGATCCATCAAATCCATGCGGAATTTCTCAGCCGCTACACGCAAATGATAAGTTACTATTATTACGTAAACAATCGATACAATCAGAATAATAATCAATGACCATGGCATTCCAAACTGATCAAATATCTTACTTCGTCCTATTAAAATAAAAAAAATCATACCAAGCGGCAAATAAATTAACCGGCTAATACATTTGGCATGATCAACGATTAACTGAAATTGCAAGTATCGATGCAACAAGTGATGAGGAACACCGGTACGAACTTCTGCTAGTTGCATAGCTTCGTTGCTCCATAGTTGATCTCGGGAATCATCTTGTTTTTCTGTGCGCATCTCCTCAATCATTTTTTTACATGAAATTGTTTCGAAAGCAGTCCAAAAGACTAGCACAAAAAGGCAAAACATTTGAATCACAAAAAGCCATGTATGTACGGAATTCACGATTGCTCCGCGATAAGGGAAATTGAGTGCTTCTTCAAACATATCAGTCTTTCCGGCTAAGACAAAATAAGACAATATGGTAAAGCAGAGCGAAACAATACCAATCCCACGCCACATTTTTTTTTGATAAGTATCACTGAAGTAGCTCACCCAAAATTCCACACGTACAACACTAGCCAGATTCTTACTATTTTGCTTATTACATTCACGTAGCCAATTAAAAAATGTGATGAAGAGCAAGATGATAGTAATCAATCCAAAATAGCGAATGAATAGATTAGGCCAAACACTCACGCCTTCCAGCCAGTAGACCGGTTCTGAAATATCCGCATCTTGGTAAGCTTCAATAATGGTAAAAGGCAGCAAAATAAAACCTAATACTAATACAGTGGTAATGGAAATTACCAGCATTCCATTATTAAATGACCGTACAGGCGATAACCCCACCCATTTCAATAATAAAAAGTGATATAGAAAAACAATAACAATAGCAGTTACAATCAGTTGGAGAATTTTATCCGCTATTATTGTCGTTCTTTCCCGTTCCCAAGAATGTTTTGACTCTATTGATGAATGCTTGTAATTCCTCCAGATTCTATCTGAATCGATCAGATTATTTTCGCGATCATCGTACTGGTCTAGCAATTCCACAACGCACTTTCTTTTTTCACTTTGCTGTTCAGCTCTTCTAGTATCAAGATTTATGCATTCAACCCAATCTTTAAGATAGTTAACCGACAACGAATCAAGATGGATTGCACGCGTTTTCCCGATTTCGAAGACTTGAGGATTGGATACTATTGGCCGACCAGAACGATCAAGAAATTCTTTTTTAATCGCGGGTTTCTTACATTCTTCAACTTCTTTACACACCGCTGACCATGTCGCATAGTACAACGCAGTTTGGAAGCTGTCCCGAAAAGGCATGCTATTTCCCTGTAACTCATGATCAAGCTTAAAGTCAAAATTGGAAGCGACCACCAGATTCCTAGTCCATTTCTGCTGATCCTTGTGGAGATAACGTGCGTCCAAATCGGTAGTGAACAAAATTTTGTTCGTGAATTTTTCGCGCAAAGCTTGCAAAACAATCAGCTTATCGTATACGTCGGAACCTATTACGCCGATCGCTTTAACGCCGTTTTTTGCAAAATTCGGATCATCATCAAGCGCAGCAATGGATTCTGTTAGCCGACGCAAGTAGTCATATTGATTTCGTCCTTCTGCATGCTCGGGAGGCGCATCATCCCACTGCGTGACTGGATTATTATTAAAATTGACATCGGTGTTCTTTTTAATTTGGTACGAATCGGATGAAAGCTTTCCATCAATGCCGCGTAAATATGAAAAACTGGTTATGAGATTGTCATTTTTAACTGTAGCATCTTTATCTTTGTCTATATTCTTGCCCCGTTTATTGCCACAATGTTTCCAGAAATCATTATTCCTCATTTGATTAACCAGAGTACGTGAATAAAAGGTATCTAGCTCCGCTATGAGCACAATCCCATCGTTGCAATCCGGTTTACTACTGTTTGTGACAAAATCAGTAATTGTTGTAGTTTTATTAACCCCTCTTTGATAAAGCTCCCAAAAAATTGCTGTTGCCAACTTATCATCAGTTCCAATGAATCGATAAATCTTTCTTACAGCTAAAGCTTCTTTAAGCGCTTCCTCCTTATCGTATCTGTTACAATACCAGTACTTTCTCCCTCCATTTTCGGGAGTGCTACCATCTTGGCATTCTTGATACCTTAGTCTATCAACAATACTTGCATCTGGAACGGTTGCGTTATAAATGTATGTTTCAAAAAAACTTCCGCCAGAAAACAGATTTGTACTCACTGTCGTACTTTGTTGGGATTCTTGAATATCTGGAACGCGGAGGAGTTCCATAAGTAAATCAGTATTACTAGGTCCAATTAATTTAAAAGAAAATGGTGCTCTATTAATATTTTCTGCCGACTTCCAGGTATGATCTAATTGCTTAGCTAAACATTGAACAAATGTTGCATATTCAAGCTCAGTTAGCTTGATCATATGTTCATTAAGCCAGAGTATTAAAACATTGGAAGCCAAATCTGCAGTAGAAAACCACTCGTACGGTATTTCCACAGGATTTTCCAGGCTGCACCAATCCTTTAATATTTCTGGTTTATACCGAAATAATTTTATGTGGTTCGATTGTTCCGGATAATATTGTTCCGTATCAAGTGCAGAAACCACCGCGAATCGAGCTCGCCGTCGCATTTCTGCCATTTCTGAGTATGAACTACCAGGAATACTAATTGCAGCGACAATTACTTTCTTTCGAGCATCCAGTTCATTCAACAGATTGTCAGCCAACAGAAACGATGTGTCACTGTTTCTCTCACCAAATTTGAACTTATCCAGAGGATCCTGCCATAACCGAATTTCTGTAAAACTATTATCTTTCCAATCTTTGGCAACATCTGTATTCTCTGGACGAGCGCTACTTAAAGGAAGAAATATTTGACCTGATGCTGTTAAGACGAGTAAAACCAGCGCAACTACGTTAATCGGTAAATTGCTAAGTAAATTGTGCTGATTCAAGTTAATGCTCCTTTTGATGACGATAGTTTATTTGATACAACTTTTTACAAGTTAAAATTTCTTCTAGTCAAATGAAGCTTGATACTGATCTTGTATGTAACATAATTTAAAAAATAGCTGATTAAATTTAAGTAACAAAATCTTAACTCAATCTCTTATCAACTATATCCCTTATTACTTATAAATTGAGCATAAGTATTCAATTTATTATAGTTACAACATCTGTACATTCCTGTGAGAAAAACCACATGACTAAACCACTTCATAAAAATTTTCAATGGTCAATCGGATGAACTTAGCATTTCCAGAAAAGGTTTCTCTTGCATATGTTTTGATTTGGTTTTTAGCTATTTTTAGCTTGCTTCCACATAAAAATACATTTGCCTACAACACCTCCACCTTCCACCACACCATGCAAATCCAGTTGTCACCGGATAGCTCTGAAATCCGCGTCAAGGATCGGATTCAAATTCCTGAGCAGGTACATAATGTTGGCGAACCGGTAAAACTGGCTTTTTATTTGCATGCCGCGCTAACGGTTACCGGCGTGCAGGATGCGACACTCGAAGTGGATGACGAAGAGATTGCACTGAAATCCCGTCCGATTTCGGTGCGGCAATACGCGGTCACGCTGCCGCCCGGCCAGAAAGCATTCACGCTGCAATACGGCGGTCAGATCCATCATGCAGTGCAAGGCCCGGGGCAGGAATATTCGCGCAGTTTCGGCTCGACGCCGGGCGTGATTTCGCCGGAAGGCGTGTTTCTGGCGAGCGCCAGCGCGTGGTATCCGCAATTTGGCGATGCGCTGGTGTCGTTCCAGTTGGATATTCAGGTGCCTGCCGGTTGGGATGTAGTCAGTCAGGGATCGCTCGTGCGCGAAAACGGAACCAGTGAAGCACAGCATATCGTTTGGGAGGAAAAACAGCCGCAGGACGATATCTACTTGATCGCGGCGAAATTCCATCGGTATACGCAATCCGCCGGAGCGGTGAAAGCACTGGTGTATCTGCGCAGCGCCGATCAACCGCTGGCGCAGCGGTACCTAGACGCCACCGCGCAGTACATCGCGATGTACAACAAGCTGATCGGCCCCTACCCGTACAGCAAGTTCGCGCTAGTCGAAAATTTCTGGGAAACCGGTTACGGCATGCCGTCGTTCACGCTGCTCGGCTCCAAGGTGATCCGCCTGCCGTTCATTTTGCATTCGTCGTACCCGCATGAAATTTTGCACAACTACTGGGGCAACGGCGTGTTCGTCGATTATACCAAGGGCAATTGGGCGGAAGGCTTGACCGCGTATCTCGCCGACCATCTGATCAATGAGCAGCGCGGCAAAGGCGAGGAATACCGCCGCGACGTGCTGCAAAAATACGCGGATTTCGTTGGCAAGGAGAAGGATTTCCCGATTATCCGCTTCGTCTCGCGCCACAGCGCCAGTTCGGAAGCGGTCGGTTACGGCAAGACGATGATGTTTTTCCACATGCTGCGGCTGGAACTGGGCGACGAAGCCTTCACCAAAACGCTGCGGCGCTTCTATCAGCAATTCAAATTCCAGCAAGCGACGTTTGCCGATTTGCTCGCCACGTTCAACGCCGTCACCGACAAGGATCTGACACAACGCTTCGAGCAATGGGTGCAGCGCACCGGTGCGCCGGATCTTGTCTTGCGGAACGCCGAGACCGAACCGCACGGCGATGGTTATAAACTCACGCTGACCGTCGAGCAAACCCAAGCGGGTGAACCGTATCGCTTGCAAATACCATTAGCCATCACAGTGCACGGCGAAGATATGGTCGTCGAATCGCGCATCGGCCTCGAACAGAAAATACAAACGTTCGAACTGGAATTCGCCAACCGCCCGGTGCGCATCGATCTTGATCCGCATTTCGACGTGTTCCGCCGCCCGGACAGCCGCGAGATTCCCTCGGCGCTATCGCAAGGCTTCGGTGCGGAAAAACCGCTGCTGATCTTACCGGCACGGGAGCAGAAAGCCGTGCTGGAAGCGTACCGCGCGTTGGCGGCCAATTGGCAGAAAACCCAATCGAGCCCGCTGGAAATCGTCACCGATGATCAATTAAAAAAGCTCCCCGATAATCGTACCGTCTGGATTCTCGGTTGGCAAAACCGGTTTGCGAACAACATCTTGAAAAACCTTGCCGAGCGCGATGTTTCGTATCAATCCGGCCAATTACAACTCAATCATAAACGCTACCCGCAAAACGGTCATGCGATTGTGTTAAGCGCACGGCAATCCGCCAATCCCGATAAAACCTTGCTGTGGGTCGCCGCCGACACGCCGCAAGCAGTCACCGAACTCGCCAACAAACTGCCGCATTACCGCAAATACAGTTATTTGGTGTTCAAAGGCGGTGAACTGACCAATATCGACAAAGGCCAATGGCCGGTTTTGCAGTCACCACTATCGCAGCCGGTGTCACAAAAAGACGGATTTACGATTGATGCCGCCCATGCGGCGCATGCCGGCATCACTAAGCCGCGCCGGGCATTGGCGGAACTGCCGCCGGTATTTTCCGAAAGCCGCATGATGGACGATATCAATCACTTGGCGCACGAATCGTACAAAGGCCGCGAGCTCGGCACGCCGGAACTGGACGAAGCCGCGACTTATATCGCCAAGCAATTTCAGCAAATCGGCCTGCTGCCGGGCGGCGACAGCGGCAGTTTTTTCCAGACCTGGCAACAGGATGTCGGATTGCCGAAAGGCAACATCACCTTGCGTAACGTCGTCGGCATTCTACCCGGCACCAACCCGCAACTCGCCGGACAAAGCTTAGTGATCGGCGCGCATTACGATCATCTCGGAACCGGCTGGCCCGACGTGCGCGCCGCGCATCAAGGCAAAATCCACCACGGCGCGGACGACAACGCCAGCGGCATCGCGGTGATGCTGGAACTCGCGCGCCAGATCGTACCGAAATGGCAGCCGGAGCGCACCGTTATTTTCGTCGCATTCACCGGCGAAGAAGCCAATCTGCTCGGTTCCCAACATTATGTCCGCAGCAGCGAAAAATTCCCGGTTGCAAAAATCATCGCGATGTTGAATCTGGACACCGTCGGACGGCTGGAAAACAACCCAGTCACGGTATTTGGCACCGGCACCGCACGCGAACTGGTGCATATTTTCCGCGGCGCAAGCTTCGTCACCGGTATCCCGGTCAACGCCGTGCAAGACGACTTCGGCTCCAGCGACCAAGCCGCGTTCATCCAAGCCGGTATCCCCGCCATCCAACTGTTCGCCAGCGCGCACGAGGACTACCATGCCCCCGGCGACACCGCCGACAAAATCGACACCGCCGGGTTGGTCAAAGTCGCCGCGATCCTGAAGGAAGCCACCGAATACCTCGCCAACCGCATCGAACCGCTGACGGTCACACTGTCGTCAGCCCCTGCTCCTGCTGAATCCACCGAGCCCAGGGAAAAACGAACCGCCAGCCTCGGCACAGTGCCGGATTTCTCATATCAGGGCGAAGGCGTACGTATCGACAACACCCTCCCCGGCTCCCCGGCGCAACAAGCAGGACTGCAACCGGGCGACATTCTGTTTCAACTGGCCGGGCAACCGGTTAGCGACTTGGCGTCTTATGCGGCTATTTTGCGGTCGTTGAAGGCGGGGGAGAAAGTGGAATTGCGATATCGGAGGGATGATGCGGTGATGGTGGCTGAAGTGGTATTGGTGGAACGGTAACACTATGATTGCTGATTCCAGATCGCTTCGATTGCTGGAACAACAACCGAATCGCCGAATGAAGTTTGCCGTCAAAAATAATAGAGTGTTATCCTATAAAATATTTTTTCCATGTAAACGATCGTGCTCGCTATTTTTTTCGAGAAGAGATCGAGCAAATTTTTAATTGATCGCATTTGCTTCTATGAACTGCCTTGTTCAATTTATTAATTGATATTAAAAACATGATGATAGATAATATTCACTGTGATTACACGACATTATCGACAGGATTATTAGGCAAAATGTCGTATATATTACGTTAGCCAGTCATCATAAATAATCGAGGTTATATGAGCGATAACGACAACAGATGGTGGGAATATTACGCAGTACGGTACTTAGTCGGCACGGTAGTCGGGGCTGGTGTTGTCGCAGCCCTTAATCAAATTCCAGGCTCCCCATATGTGTCACTGCTTTCTTCTCTTACGCATTTTAAGGATGCCTCTTTTAAAGACCTAGCACTATTTGGAGCTATCGGGTTCGCCTTCTGCTACATTGCAAGCGCGCCAGTTTTAGCGCTACACTCCGCACGAGAACACTTGCGTCTCACACAGCTATACAATCACCCACGTAATTTTTTCCTTTGTCTCGCCATCTCAATCATAGTTTCTGTCACACCTTCGCTATATCTGGCACCTACGCTGCCAGCGTTAGTGCTAGCTGGCATACTTACCCTTCAAGTATTTCCATTACTTTGTACATTTTCTACAAACTTCCGTGAAGTCGAAATCTTTTACGAGCATCTATCAACAGCGCGCGCAAAGGGAAAGGGCGAGAAACCTGATTACGCAGTCAAAGAAGTAGTGGAGTCGTTTCGTCATCTACGCGAGCACGGAAACGCCATGCTGATATTGGTATTTGAACTTATCCTAGCATTTATTCTCTTTAAATTGTATTGCTCAAGTTTCGCCATCCCCGTATTGCTTCTATGGCTAGCACCAGCATGCAGTGCTTGGCTTGTTGCTACTATTGTAGAGGTACGATTCGCTCACAAATATGGAAAACCATAAGTTGGCTAACCCTTCATTCCAGGACCGTAGGTTGGGGTGAATGCAATGAACCCCAACATATCCGTGACCACCATGGTGACTAAAGTGCCTAACCATACGCTCCACCCGACCTGTGCCGCATAAGGAGACACGACCGGTGCAGCACAGGTCGTGTGAGCTAGCGCGGGCGGGACGCGCAAACTGCGCGCACCCCTCAATTCAAACGTTAGGCATCAGTTACCATTTACAAAATAGGAGTGAAAATGGGTTGGAACTACGATACAGAATGCAAGGCTTGTGGAGCAAGAGTTAGAGTCGCAGAGCGTCCGATGGGTGTTCCTGGTGGAAAAGAAAAAGAGCAAGGCTATTGCCCGAAATGTAACGAGTTGGTTGCAGAGTTTATGACCGATGGTTTTATTGATGTGCATCTTATCTCTGATACCGATCCCAAAAGCACGAATGCCTAACCCAGCGCTCAAGAGGGACGGTCGCTATCGCTCCCGCCCCTTAGCTCCACGTTAACCTCATGCGATATTCCGGTATTTTTCTCTTGGTTTTTGTATTTCATTCAAGCTTTGCCTTCTCAACATCCAGCACATGCCCGGAAGTTTCAGATTACGAATGTTTGGTAAAAAATTCGATTCCGTTGTATCAAGAGGATTTTGAGCAATGGTGGAAAATTTACCATCACGCCGCAGCCAAAGCCAAGACATGCGAAAATTTCAAGGATGTTACGCTTTTCTTGCGCCTATGGTCTGGCAGCACTGATGGAGAAATGGCTGAGGGTCTTGTCACCGATACTGAGGAAATTCTGATCAACAACAGCCAGTGTTTTTTTGAAGGATTGCTGGAGTTATCAAAGGAGGAAATAGCTGCGTTCATTACGCACTATTGCCCACTGACAGAGCCGGAGCTCATTGTCAGAGCACTCAAGCAAGCCTTGGAAAATGCACGCTACCGGCATATAGCAGCGCAATTACTGCAAGAAACTTGCATTCAAGGATCGTAGGTTGGAGTGAATGCAATGAACCCCAGCATATTCCTGAATTTTTCCAGAGATTTTTCACAACAGTCCCGTGCATTGAACGTACCATAAAGAAGCAACAATGACATAGTGCAAGTGTGCTTTCGCCGTTTGTCGCGATCCTTCAAACCGTGATTTAATTGGAAGCCATATTTTTATATGGAATCTGACATATCGATATGCTAAGCTGATTCTATGAAGAAAGCGCGGTTTGAGTGGAATGCGGATAAGGATGCCGAGAATCAGCAGAAACACGGCGTTGCTTTTTCCTTGGCGCAATATGCTTTTGCTGATCCTAATCGTGTTATCGCCGAGGATATTGCGCATAGCGAAACGGAAAAGCGTTATTTTTGTTTCGGTGCGGTTGAAGGCGGCATTCTTACCGTCCGCTTCACTTATCGTGGCGGAGTGATTCGTATATTCGGCGCCGGTTATTGGCGAAAAGGAAAAGTAATTTATGAGCAAAAAAATCAAGTATCAGGATGAGCCGATTGAAGCCAAAATCATTGAGGATTTTCTGCCCTCGCCCGAGCAGCTTGCTTTCCGGGAAGAGGGCGTGAAAGTGACGATTGCGCTCAGCAAGAAAAGCGTTAAATTTTTCAAAGCGGAAGCAGCGAAACACCATACGCAATATCAGCGCATGATTCGAAACCTGATCGATAGCTATGTCGATGCTTACGATAAAACTTCAGCAGTATCAAATTCAGCTGCAACTGAACAGGAATGAGTTTGTTAGTAAAACCGAAATGAATCAAGATTGAAAATTACATTCAGTTTTTTTCAATTTACGTTAGACGCTTATGAGCATGTTCTCTTCATTGAAGGCTCAGGCCAAGCAACTTAAGCAGCACACCCTCACGGTGTATTTCGCTGCGCGTGATCCACGCACGCCCCTTCTTGTTCGCGCTCTAGCGGTATTCGTGGCTGCATATGCCCTCAGCCCCATTGACCTCATTCCAGATTTCATCCCGGTCATTGGCTACCTTGATGATCTATTGTTGATCCCGCTTGGTTTGGCCTTGGTTGTCCGGCTTACTCCACCAGAGGTTTTAGAGTCCGCTCGGGCGCAAGCGAAGCAAGCCGCCAACAAGCCCATCAGTTATACCGCCGCAGCATTCTTCGTGGCGATATGGTTTGTCGTGGCATGGGTTGTTGTCAGTTGGGTAGTCAGTGTTGTTCATGCCTAACATGGCGTGTGAGAGGGACGCGCCAAAAGCGGTGTTTCCCTCAACTTTACGTAAGGGAAGCGCTGATTAATTGACTGCACGAGCGAATTGCTTCGTTGCGCGGTACTCACTCCCTCGCCTATCAGATTGATAGGTCTCGGCTGTTGCGTTCCGTGCGCCTCACCCTTCATCACGTTCGTTGAATTAATCAGCGCTTCCTTAGATTACTCGGAAAATCTATTCATTACATTTCACAAAGACTTTACATTGTCTCAACAATTGCGGGTGATTGTTATTTTATAGTTTCACCATCGAAGCTTTACCCGGCGATCCAGTGAAACTTAAACAAATTTGAATGAAATATTAAGGAGACAATCATGACGACCATCACTTTTATCGTTAAAGGCAACACCGCAGCAGACAAACAATCCAAAGTACGCGTTGATGTGACCGAGCGGCAGGACGGCGCACTGTTCTTTGAAGTCAAACAGCATGGTTTTTCAATCAACCAACTGTACGGCGTTTATTTCGATGTGGCTGATAAATCCCTCCTCAATACCCTCAGAGTCAACGAAGATTCCAATGTCCAGTATGTCAGCAGCGAATCGGCTGCTGCGACAGGCACGCACGGTGCCGGTGATGCAGTCGCACGTTATGGCATCGGCCACAGTTTCATCCGCACTTACAATTTTATTCTGACAAGTGTCCAGCGCAGACTTACTTTAGCTGATTTCGCCAACATCAAACTCGATTGCGCCAGCGACAATACTACATCCCAGAACGACGACGACAGCCATCGCTGGTTGTACATGAGCCTGGCTTAACAGGCCCGTTGAGAAACGTTTTCGAGGCAGCCGATGCAAGGCAAAAACAGGTGAGAAAGCGCAGTTTATGTCTAATAAATAAGCATTTCTAGCCTGTTTTTAACACCGCAGCGGATTATTTGAACTGAGCATTTATAGGATTTGACAAGGAAGCCATCATCATGAGAACCAACGAACCCGTAACCCAGCGTGACATGGGCATGAACAATGAAACCGAAATCATTTCAACTACCAATCTGAAGGGCATTCTGACATCCGCCAACGACGACTTCATCCGCATGAGCGGCTTTACCTGGGATGAACTGAGCGGCAAGAATCATAACATCATCCGTCATCCCGACATGCCGCCCGAAGCATATGCCAACCTGTGGGAAACTTTGAAGGGCGGCAAGCCGTGGATGGGCATCGTTAAAAACCGCAACAAATGCGGCGACCATTACTGGGTGGATGCTTTCGCCAGCGCGCAATACGAAGACGGCCAAGTGATCGGCTACCAATCGGTGCGGGTCAAACCGAAACAAGAATGGGTCGACCGCGCTGAGGCGCTGTACGCAAAAATCATGTCGAAAAAAACGGATTCCGACAAACGCCGTTCGACGCTGAGCAGCTTAAAACTGACACGTTTCCCGCTGTCGTTTACCACCCGGGTGGGTCTGAGCGTATCGAGCCTGTTCATCATACTGTTCACGATCCTGGCCGCTGCCGGGCAAATCGCGTGGATACCAGCATTGGCGGGCGCCGTCACGGGAGCGGGAGTCAGTTATGCCACCGTATACACTTTATTGTCCGGACTGCGCAAAATGGCCGCACGTTCCGAAAAAATCGCCAACGATGCGTTAACACGCTATATCTATACCGGCAGAACCGACGAAATCGGCCAAATCGAATACGCGCTGATCTTTATGAACGCTAAACTGCGCACCGCAATCGGACGCGTCAAAGAATCATCATCGGTGCTAGATCATTCAGCGTCGGAAATCGCAACCGGCAACCTGTACTTATCCGAACGCACCGAGAATCAGGCATCGAGTCTGGAAGAAACAGCATCCAGCATGGAAGAAATCACCTCCACCGTACAGCAGAATGCCGACAATGCGCGCCAAGCCAATCAACTCGTACATGACTCGCAACGTTATGCGGAAAAAAGCGGCGCGGTGGTTACCAGCGCCATGCATGCAATGGCTGAAATCCACGACAGCAGCAAAGAAATTGCAGAGATCATCAATGTTATCGACAGCATTGCGTTCCAAACCAATCTGCTGGCGCTCAATGCAGCCGTTGAAGCGGCCCGGGCGGGTGAACAAGGGCGCGGATTCGCGGTAGTCGCGAATGAAGTGCGTAACCTGGCTGGCCGCAGCGCGGATTCCGCCAAACAGATCAAGACATTGATTAACGACAGCGTGGCCAAAGTGGAAAAAGGTACCAGCCTGGTCAACGAATCCGGTGAAGCGCTCAGAAAGATCACCGAGAGCGTCAAGAAAATTTCCAGCATCGTGGCCGAAATCTCCGAATCCTGCCAGGAACAAGCCAACGGCATCGAGCAAATCAACCAGGCGGTATCGCAGATCGACGAAACCACGCAGCAAAATGCCGCGCTGGTCGAAGAATCAGCCGCTGCCAGTGAAGCAATGTCACAAAAAGTCAAACTGCTTGCCGGCTTGGCATACCAGTTCAAACAGGAAAATGCCCATTAAATTAGAAAAGATTCAACCGGATTGACACAGCAGGCTTTTGACAGGACAACAGCTCTTGTCAAAAGCCTGCTCATGTTGATAGAAATATCAATGTATCCATTTGCCATGCTTTGTTTCGATCTACTTGACGGCCGGGGAGAATTTTCCATTACCTGCCGTAGCCATTAACACTAAAATATTGCGCTGCATCAAAGTCCTATCAGATTAGTTTGATAGAATTCTTTAACCGGAGTGCGAAATGTCACATTCGCGCGCGGTTAATTCTGTTAGGCTATTTTTGCTGCAATTGGCGAAACCGGCCAGCAGCGTTTAAATCTGTCGTTTGCTCCAAATTCTGTTTCTCTACAGGCTGTTAACCGATAGCCTGCTCATATTATTCCGATAAGGAGAACATCATGGCCATAAAAGACAATCCTAGGTTTTACGAGTTCGTCGTCGTCACTTAGCTGGTTGACGTTAAAAGCGACACCAAACCACCGGAAGTTTTTGTGTATGCATTTTCAGCCGATGGGCGCATGCTGACGTCCGCGTCGGCGAAAGATGGCGGCAAAGCGGCGTTGCGCGTGCCTGTAACGGCCAGCAAAGAGCGGCTGCGTATTCTGGTCGGTCCGGCATCCGAAGAGAAAGACGCCGGGTATGACGATCTAATCCGCCGCGGCGCGCAGCAGCAGTTTTTGCTGGCCGACCCCAGAACTCCGGTCAAGGAATTGCGGTTCCGCGTGTTCCCGGATATTTGGCATTGCTGGTTTTTCCGCGCGTGTTTCGTGCGCGGAAAGCTGATGAAACGGATTACCGTCGGCGGCACGGCGGTCGAGTATCCGGTGTGCAATGCGACGGTCGAGGTCTTCGAAGTCGATCCGCTGCATATCCTGATTCCGAAGCTGCCGGATTCCATCATCGACCGGCTGCGCGATGTGATTGTGCATCCGCGCCCCTGGCCGTCGGTCGTCGATCTCCCGCGAATCCCCGAACCGTTTCCTTGGCCCGGCCCGGGACCCGATCCGGCGCCATTTGAACGGCGCATGATGATGGCGGCTTCCGGCTCCATGCAGGAAGCCGTTGCGCCAGAAGATGCCGCGGATGCGTTCGACGAAATCGCGAACGCGACGGAATTGAAATACATCGCCAAAGCCGGCAGCCGGTTGCAATTCCAGCAGGCGTTGATCGACCACGCGTTCATTATCCGTCCGTTGCTCTGCCGTTTCTTCCCGCTGCTGGTGACCAAGCAAAAAGTCGCGACCACGACCACCGATGCTTGCGGAAAATTTCAGACGGTGTTTTTCCGCAGCTGCAACGATACCGACATTCCCGATCTTTATTTCAAAGCGCGCCAGCGTTTGTTCGGTTTCCTGGATGTGACGATTTACGAACCCAAGCCGGTTTCGTGCCATACGCATTGGGATTACGTCTGCGGCACCGAGGTCACGTTGTACACCAAGCATCCGCTGGCGCAAATCTGCTCACCTTGCCCGCCGGTGATCGGCCCCGCTAATTGGGTCGCGTTTCTTGCCATCGGCGCGCATGCATTAAGCCACATCTACGGAACCGCGCCGTCGCTACAAGGCAGCACCGACGACGACAATCGCGGTTTGACCGATAGCGGCGCACCGTGGGGCGGCTTGCTGCGTCCGCGCCTGGAGTTTTCCAATGCATTGGAAGCGCTCGGCGTGAAGTATTACCGGATTTCCTGGCGCAAGGGCGACAGCGGTGATTTCGCACCGCTGAGTAGCGCGGTTTATCACTATTACCGCCACGATGTGAATACGCCGACCGGACCGATGCCGGCATGGACACCGTATTTACTCGGTCCTAAGAACGCCGACGACGGCGCCGGCCACATGGTGCCCGATCTGTTCGAGATTCCCTACCCGTCGGTCGCACCCGAAGGGGTTTGGGATGCGCCGCCGCATATCAGCGAGATCGTTGAGCATTTCAGCAATGCGAAATTCCCGACACAGGAATTGGCTGCGGGCATGACGTACGATGCCAATGGCAATACCGTCGGAACGGATAACAGCGGTAAGTATCAACTCAAGCTGGATTTGTTCAATGCTACCGGCCAGCCGGTCAACATCGCGGCATCAGGCATCCAGTATGTGGTGCCGGATGTTCCCGACCTGACCGGCACAATTTATACCACCGCTGCCGCGCCGCTCGGCTTGGTTTCCGGCAACAGCATGATTGTGACGCTGCACGTCGACAATAATCACTGCTTTGCCGGTATCGATGCGCCAACCATCGGAGCCTTGGCAGCGGATCCTTGCTGCGGCGTGCTGAATTATGCCGCCAAGGATTCCGTGACGATGACATGGCAGGCCAAGCATCCCCACGGATTTGCGAAATATCACTTCGGTGTGGTTCGTGGCGCTAATTCCGTGCTGCAATTGCCTTCTCCCGGCGGCTGGGATCCGGTCGGTACCGGCTCGTTCTCAACCAGCCGCGCGGTATCGAATTTGCTGAACGACAACTTGCCTCCGGGTTGCGCATTAGACGGCTGCCCGGTCGCCGGATTCAGCGAAAATCTGTACGTGGATGCGATGGCAACGGACGGCTGGACCAATGAACTCGGTTACGATGCCAGCGCGGTTCGCGCGTTCGTGCTGTCGAGAGCGGCGGTTTAGGGCGAGTCGAAATGGAGGAGCTGTCGCGGGTTTGCTGAGTTTCCAGGCAAGCTGCGCCAGCTTCAAAATTTTTTAACCTGAACAACCCTGGAAAAATGGAAAAGCAACGTACGGTGAGTTCACAGATGAGTAGCAGGAACCAACGATTTGAATTTTATTGCCTCGCCTTGGCGCGAGGCGGTTCTGAAATACTAGGGAAACGCTGATTAATTGACTGCACGAGCGAATCACTTCGTTACGCGGTACTCGCATCCTCGCTTATCTTGTTGATATGCTTCGGTTGCTGCGTTCCGTGCGCCTCGTGCTTCATCTCATTCGTTGAATTAATCAGTGTTTCCCCGGGGCTTAAAAGAAATGAAGCGATCGCTTCAATTGCCTAGGAAAAGTACATCGACACAAAAATCAAAGCAGCGGCTACGCCACCGATGATTGCCAAATTGACACCCAGATTTTTAAAGGTAACAACATCAACTTCGTCTAACATGTTCATGATTTCCTCCAATAATGAGTTTTAGTGGAGGTTGTATTCTGAATGGAATTCGGATTGAATTTATTGACATAGATCAACAAACATCAAATTGATTCCAATGCTTACCTGCGATGCGCCATTTCGATGATCGCTATTGATCAAACCGCCAGTTACTTTAAATTCCGGCTTTTCTTGATTAAGTCGTAGGCGATCTGGACTTCCTTGGCTTGTTCGGTGGCTACCGCGATCATGTCTTCCGGCACGCCCTGCCCCATCAATTTATCCGGGTGGTATTGGCTCATCAACTTGCGGTAGGCGCGTTTGATTTCCGCATCGCTGCTGTCTTTGTCAACACCCAGCGCCCGGTAGGCATCGTCCAGCGCGTTCGCGGAACTGGCGCCGCCAGCGGCAAAGTGCATTTGATTCATTACCATATCGAGCAATTGCTCGAATGCCGCCGGGTGATAGCCCAAACGGCCGGCGATGGCTTGCAGCAACTCTTCTTCCGCGGCATTCAAGTGACCGTCGGATAACCCCATGATAATCAGATACACCAGCAGCATCTGTTTCAGATCCGGCGAGTAACCGCAAGCCGTCAGAAATACGCTGAGTTGCGGATGAATATCGTAATCTTTGACTGCACCCTGCTTGAACAAAGCAATCGCTTTGAGCCGGTGCTCCTGGGTCATGCGCAGCTTTTGCATGAATTGTTCGACGTGGGCGATCTCGCTTTCGGAAACACGCCCATCGGCCTTGGCCAATTTTCCCATCAGGATAAATACGGTTTCCAGAAAAACCGATTGGCGGCGCGTAGCGCTGAACGGATTGACGCCGCCGGGGCCATAAGCCACTAGCCTGTCAATGAAACTGCCGCCGATCAGGCCGAGAATCAATCCGATAAAACCCAACACCAGAAAACCGGAAATGGCGCCCAATATCTTGAACATGACTATTTCAGACTAACGGTAAAACGATGATAACGAACCGGTTGTAAAACCGACGCGGCTTGCGCGTTTGATAACCGCAGATCCGGTTTACGATTGTTTGGCCCATTGTTCCGGGGTCAGCGTTTTCATCGACAGCGCGTGAATTTCCTGCTTCATCCGGTCTCCCAATGACTTGTAAACCAATTGATGCTGCTGAACTATACTTTTCCCTTGAAATTGCGCGCTGACGATCAGCGCCTGAAAATGACGGCCGTCGTCGCCTTCGACCTGTACATGTTCACACGGTAATGACGATTCGATATAGGTTTTTAAATTCTCTGCGGTCAGCATGGCTGTTCTCCTTATAATGTGGTTTGAGACAAAATTGTATCGTCCGGTTAATGCCGTAATTTGTAGCCGGTTTTGAGCATCCGTATCGCCAGTAGGGAAATGGCGATCAAGCATGATGCCACAATCGCCAGGCTAATATAAGGCGAAATATCCGAAATGCCCAAAAAGCCGTAACGGAAGCCATCGATCATGTAAAAGAACGGATTGAGATGCGACAGCACCTGCCAGCCGCCCGGCAGCGAATGGATGGTATAAAACACGCCCGACAGAAACGTCAGCGGCATGATGATGAAGTTTTGAAAAGCGGCCAATTGATCGAATTTATCCGCCCAGATTCCGGCGATCAATCCTAAAACGCCCAGAATGCCGCTGCCGAGCAGCATGAAAACAATCGACCAGACCGGCAATTGCAGCGGGATATCAAAAAAAGCCCAGGTAACGGCATACACACCCAGCCCGACCAGAATACCCCTGACCACCGAAGCGAGGACATACGCCAGGAAAATCGTGTGATACGGCAACGGCGATAGCAGGATAAACACGATGTTGCCGCTGATTTTCGATTGAATCATGCTGGACGACGAATTGGCGAAAGCATTTTGGATGATCGCCATCATCACCAGCCCGGGAATCAGAAAATCCGTGTAGGCAATGCCCGGATAAATTTCCACATGCGTTTCCAGCACGTGAAAGAACACTAATAAATACAACAGCGTCGATACCATCGGCGCAACGATGGTTTGGAAACCGACTTTCCAGAAGCGCAGCAATTCCTTGTAAAACAATGTGAAAAATCCTGTCATTTCACTAATTCTTATTTTCTCTCATGATGTTGATAAACACATCCTCGAGATCCGGCTGTTGCAAGTGCATTTCGACGATTTCGATATTCGCGGCTCGTAATGCCGCCAGCACAGCTTCGATGTGCGCGTATTGGCCGATGCGCAGCTCATGTACGCCGTCTTCGTGCTTAAGTAAGCGATCGCGCAACCCTTCCGGCAGGGTGTCGGGCGACAATCGCAGCCGCAGCGAGTTGCCGGCCGTCATTTTACCAATCAGATTGTGCGTGTTATCGAGCGCGACGATGCGGCCCTGCTTCAGCATCGCCACCCGGTTACACAGTGTTTCCGCTTCTTCCAAATAATGCGTGGTCAATACGATGGTATGCCCATCCTTATTGAGCTGCTTGATGAATTCCCACAGTGTCTGGCGTAATTCCACATCGACCCCGGCGGTCGGTTCGTCCAAGATGATCAGTGGCGGTCTGTGTACCAATGCTTGCGCCACCAGCACGCGGCGTTTCATGCCGCCGGATAGCGAACGCATATTGGCATGGGCTTTGTCACTCAGATCGAGGCGCTCGATGATTTCATCGACCCAGCGGCCGTTGTTGCGGATGCCATAATACCCGGACTGGATCAGCAGGATTTCGCGCACCGTGAAAAACGGATCGAACACCAATTCCTGCGGCACGATGCCCAAATTCAACCGCGCTTGCTGATAACCGGTTAAAACATCATGCCTCATGATTTGCACGGTGCCGCTATCCGCCAGCGTCAACCCGGCAATGATGCTGATCAGCGTCGTTTTCCCGGCGCCATTCGGCCCCAGCAATGCGAAAAACTCCCCGGGATAGATGCTTAGATCAACGCCGGATAGCGCTTGGACTTGTCCAAAATGCTTACTGACGCGCCGGACTTCAAGAGCAGGTAACATGAGAAAAGACTAGATAAGAATCGCTTTGACGGTAACCATGGACAGCCGTTACCGGTTCAAGCGCTAGCAGGTACCGGCGTTTCGGCGGAGATCACCGGGATCAGTTCCGCAACCCCGTATAATTGAATGAGGCTTCTGAGATTCCCGGGCAGATGAATAAACTGTAAGGATCGATTGGTTTTCTGAGCGGTGCGCAACCATTCCAGCAGCATGCTGATAATCGTGGAATCGACCTCGGTCACGCCTGCCAAGTCGACTGTCAGGGATTGATTGTCAAACAATGCAATCCCCCGGCGCGTCAGATCCGCGACATGATCGATCGTTACCGGCCCTTGCAACACAATGCGGTCACCTTCGCGCAAGATAACAGGAACCGGCATTTTCGGATCGTTCATCGCTATATGAATTTATTTTTTGCCTTCCAGCGATTTGTTCTTATCGGAGAGCGCCTTTAACAATCCTTCAACGCCGCCCTTGCGAACCTGGCTATTAAACGTGCCGCGGTAATTGGTCACCAGACTCACGCCGGCAACCGTTACATCGTACACTTTCCAGCCATCGGGTTTTTTCTCCATGCTGTAATCGATCGGCACCGGTTCTTTGCCTTTGCCTTGCATGACCACTGTACGCACCATCGTTTCGGTTTTATCGCCTAACGCGGGCAACGGTTTAACTTTGATGATCTCATCATGATAACTCGTCAATGCGTTGGAATAAGTGCGTACCAGCAACGTGCGGAATTCATCCACCAGTTTGGTTTGCTGTTCCGGCGCGGCCTTGGTCCAGTGCTGTCCCATCGCCAGTTGCGTCATGCGCGAAAAATTGAAATGCGGCAGAATCTTGGTCTCGATCAGATCGAGCATTTTTTCTTTGTTGCCGTTTTTCAACTCCGCATCTTTATTAATGATATCGATGACTTCTTTCACAGTCTGATCGACCAGTCTATCCGGCGCCATTTCCATCGCCCATGCCGGAGAAATCAGCAGGCAGGAAAAAATCAATCCAATCGCTCCAATTATTCTTTTCATTGTCCCCTCACCAAGTTAAAAGTTGTTTGCTGCAATACTAAACCAATCAGAAAGAAAATAACAAATATCCGTTCGTTTGCCGGACGGTCAGAAAGAATCGTCTTCCGCTGCTTTGTTAAACAGAAAACGTCCGATTAATTCCTCCAGCACCATGGCTGAATTAGTTTTCATAATTTTATCACCTTCTTTGAGCATCGCTTCGTCGCCGCCCGCTGCCAGGCCGATATATTGCTCCCCCAGTAGCCCCGAGGTCAAAATGCTGGCAAATGTGTCTTTGGGAAATTGAAAGCGGCTGTCCATACTCATGGTTACTACCGCATCATAGGTTTGCGTGCTGAATTGAATATCGGTGACACGTCCGACCACGACACCGGCGCTTTTCACCGGCGCGCGCACTTTCAGGCCGCCGATGTTTTCAAAATTTCCGGAAATCGTATAGCTGTGCGATGGATTATAGACATTCAGATTGCCAACCTTAAGGCTCAAAATCATCAACGCGACAATACCCATCACGACAAACAAACCCACCCATAAATCCATGGTTGTCCGCTGCATTAACTAACTCCTCTAAACATGAAAGCGGTCAATATAAAATCAAGTCCTAAAATTACCAGTGATGATGTCACCACCGTGCGCGTAGTCGCTCCGGATACGCCTTCGGCTGTCGGCGGCGCGTCGTAACCTTCGAATACCGCAATGGCCGTCACCGCAACACCGAAAAAACAGCTTTTAATAAAACCGTTCAGAATATCGATGCGGAAATCGACCGCGCTTTGCATTTGCGACCAATAAGAACCTTCATCGACACCGATGAAAACGACAGTGACCAAATAACCGCCGTAGACCCCCATCACCGAAAAAATAGCCGCCAGAAACGGCATTGAAATCACCCCTGCCCAGAACCGCGGCGCTACCACCCGCGCAACCGGGTCGACCGCCATCATGCCCATCGCGGCCAACTGCTCGGTGGCTTTCATCAGGCCGATTTCGGCAGTGATCGCAGAACCCGCGCGGCTGGCGAATAGCAATGCGGCCACCACCGGCCCCAGCTCCCGCACCAGCGACAACGCCACCAAGGTGCCGACCGCGGATTCCGAGCCGTACTTCTGTAACGTCTCGTAGCCCTGTAACCCCAATACCATGCCGACAAACAAACCGGATACGACGATGATGATGAGCGACAGTACCCCGGTAAAATACAACTCGCGGATCACCAAATTGAAGCGGCGGAAACTGGTGCCGGATTTGAGCAATACCAGCAAGAAGAAACGGCTGGCAACGCCAAGGCGCCACAAGCTTTCAATGGTGCGGTGACCGATATTGCGGATACCGGTAACAATCCGTCTAGGCAAGAGCATTCTCCAGATTCAGGTCGCTCCGGTAAGACCGCGCCGGATAATGAAACGGCACCGGTCCGTCTTCCTCGCCGTGCACAAACTGATGCACGAACGGCGCGACCGATTCGCGCACTTCTTCCGGCGTGCCTTCCGCTGCGATCACGCCGTCCGCAATGAAATAGACATAATCGACGATTTTCAGCGATTCCTGCACATCGTGCGTCACCACGATCGAAGTCATCCCCAGCGCATCGGTCAAGCGCCGGATCAGATTACCGATCACGCTCAGCGAGATCGGATCCAGTCCGGTAAACGGTTCATCGTACATGATCAGCATCGGATCCAATGCGATCGAACGCGCCAGCGCCACCCGCCGCGCCATGCCGCCCGACAATTCGTTCGGCATTAAATGGTGCGCGCCGCGCAAACCGACTGCGTTCAGCTTCATCAATACCAAATCACGAATCATCGATTCCGGTAAATCGGTATGTTCACGCATCTGGAAAGCGACATTATCGAACACCGACAAATCGGTGAACAATGCGCCGAACTGAAACAACATACCCATCTTGCGGCGCAGTTTAAACAGCGCATCGCGATCCAGCTCGTGCACCACTTGCCCGGCAAAATTGACATATCCCGAAGATGGCTGCATCACGCCGCCGATCAACCGCAACACGGTGGTTTTCCCCGATCCGCTGCCGCCCATGATGGCAACCACTTGCCCTCGCTTCATGGTCATATTGATGCCTTTCAGAATCGGGCGGGTATCGTAGGAAAAATTCAAGCCTTTAATCTCGATTAAGTTTTCAGATGCCATGAGACTGCACAATAAAATGGATGGTTTGGAAGATGCGGGTTATTGATGCGATTGCTTTGAATTTAAAATCAGTCTTTGAAATATCTCGATAGGTTTTGCAGAAAAATACGCAAAATGCCGCGAATGCCAATTTTAATCCAGTTTCATCGAGAATATCGGGCTATATTTACCCTCCGGACGATTTTTGTGTTTTTTGCTTCAATTGCTGTAAATAGATTCTCAGATCGTTTTTGATTTCCGGCGCCAGCATGTATAACCCGATAATATTCGGGACCGCCATCGCAAATACCATCGCATCGGTAAATAGAATGATATTCGACAACTGCGCCGAAGCCCCGACAACAATGAACATGCAAAACAGCAGCTTGTAAACCCACTCGATAATCAAATGCTCCCCGAATAAGTAAGCCGTGCACACCAATCCGTAGTAAGACCACGAAATCATAGTCGAATAGGCAAAAAGAAATACCGTCAGCGACAACACGTAGGGAAACCACGAAATACCGGATGCAAAGGCGCGCGAAGTCAATTCCACGCCTTCGATCCCGCTGCCTTCGGCATAGGAACCGGAAATGACAATCACCAAAGCCGTGACCATGCAAATAATCACGGTGTCGATAAACGGCCCCAGCATACCCACCATCCCCTGACTGACCGGCTCGTGTGTTTTTACCGCGCAATGCGCGATGGCCGAAGATCCGAGTCCGGCTTCATTGGAAAACGTAGCGCGCTGCACGCCCATCAACAAGGCTCCCATTAAAGCGCCTAATCCAGCTTCGGGGTATAGCGCCATTTCAAAAATGGTCGCAAGCGCGCCGGGTATCGCCTGGTGATGTATCCCGATTACAATAACACCGGCCACAATATAAATAATGGCCATCAGCGGCACAACCCGCCCCGCTACCGCGGCTATCCAGCGAATGCCGCCGATAATCACCATTCCCACCAGAACCGCCATGAACAAACCGAACAGCCAGCCTCTGTCGGCTAGCAGCCCGGCATCGCCGCCGGTTACAATCAACGCTTGCTGGTACGCTTGATTGGCCTGGAACAAGCCACCGGCTCCGATGGTGCCGCCGATGCAGCACAATGCAAACAAGCCGGCCATGAATTTGCCCATTTGCGGTTTTTTCAGGCGCTCAAAAGCGCTGAACAAATAGTGCATCGGGCCGCCGGAAATCTTGTTTTTGTTGTCGCACTGACGATATTTGATACCGAGCGTGACTTCGACAAATTTGGTCGACATGCTGAAAATACCCATGACTGCCATCCAAAACGCTGCGCCCGGCCCGCCGACGGAGATAGCCACTGCCACGCCGGCGATATTGCCCAGGCCCACCGTCGCCGACAAAGAGGTCATCAAAGCTTGGAACCGGCTGATCTGACCGGTTAAATCGCCGTTATCGTGTTTTCCGCGCAATACTTCTATGGCATGACCGAAGCAGCGGATGTTAATGAACCCCAAGTAAAAGGTAAAAAACACCGCGGCGATCACCAGCCAGATCAAGATCAATTTGATCTCAAGATCCAATAACTGAACGCTGTAAAAAATTACGGAGGCGACCGCATTCGAAACAGGTTCAAACGCAGCATCAATTAACTTATCAATTTCCATGGGTTAAAGCATTCTCCTATTACAAAAACTGCCAATGCCCCGGCACGGTTCGTGCAATAATTTATGCAACCGGATTAAGTTCAAATACGATTAAGGTTGTGAAATAGGAATCATAATACCGTTTAATCCTATTTATTCAGGCATTCATTTAGCTGATAGTATTTCATTTTCCGCTGACGTCTAATTTCTTACCATGCCGCAACCGCCCAACAACAAATTTTTTCATTTTGCCATAATTCCCGGCAATGCGCATATCCTGCAAACGGCTATTAAGCCGCGTCATTCATCCCGGCTTGCGATTACAAAGGCGCCGGCATGATCTTTTGTAACAAACTTGCCTGGCTGCCGTGCATCATCTTCGCATTGTTCTCGACAACAATCGATGCCAGCGAGATTTACCGCAGTGTCGATAGTCAAGGACGCGTCACCTACTCAGACCAGCCTTCGGACGGCGCGCAGCAACTCGCCATCTCCAACCAGCCGAGCCGGCATTTATATAACGTCGCCAGGGTTTACGACGGCGACACCATCATCCTGGAAGATCGCAAGCAAGTCCGCTTACTCGGTATCAACACCCCGGAAATTCAAAGCCGCGTGCGGGATCAGGAGCCCGGCGGCATTGAAGCTAAGCAGTGGCTGCAAAAACAATTACAGGATAAAAAAGTCTATTTGGAATTCGATCAAGTACGGCGCGATAAATATAAGCGTTTGCTCGCGCATGTGTTCACCCCGGACGGCAAGCATCTGAATTTGATGTTGCTGGAAAACGGCTTAGCGGCGGTTAGCATCATTCCACCCAACGGCCGCTACTCCGAGAAACTGATCCGTGCGCAGCAGAAAGCCGAAAAGCAAAAATTGGGTATTTGGTCGATGCCGGAATATCAGCCTCGTCCGATTACGCAAATCGCCAATCATAACAAGGGCTGGCAGCGATTTACCGGAATCCCCGCACGTATCAAGAAAAACCGCAAATACACGCGATTAATCTTCGATGACAAGATCGATATCCGTGTTTCCAATGCCAATCTCGATCAATTTCCGCCGCTGGATAGCTACGTCGGAAAGTTGCTGGAAATCCGCGGCTGGGTATCGCGCAAGAAAGACAATTACACCATGTTGATACAGCATCCGAGCGCATTAGTACCACAATAAGCCTGTAGTATACTGCTATTACCTCGCCTCTCTTGTTTGCAGGTTGATTGTTTACGAAACTTTTATCATTGCTTTCGGATCAATCACAGCAATTTACCCTCATAAAAATCCTACGCCTATGCAGAATGAGAATATAACCGCAGCCGCTGAAAATAACCCATCCGCATGGCACCATTCCGCGATCGGCCAGGTACTGGAATTCCTCAACACCACGCCGTCGGGCTTAAGCGATCAGGAAGCCGGAGCGCGCCTGCATACCTACGGCGCCAACCGGCTGCCGGACCCTCCCAAACGCAGCGCCTTCGTCCGTTTTCTATCGCAATTCCACAATATTCTGATTTATGTTCTGCTCGGCTGCGCATTAATTACCTTATTGCTGGCACACTGGGCGGATACCGCGGTAATTCTGGCGGTGGTATTGGCCAATGCCGTCATTGGCTTTGTGCAGGAAGGCAAAGCGGAAAAAGCAATGGATGCCATCCGGCAGATGCTGGCGCCGACTGCAGCCGTAGTGCGCAATGGCGTACGCCGCAGCATCGCCGGAGAAAAGCTGGTGCCCGGCGATATCGTGATACTGGAAGCGGGCGACAAGGTACCCGCCGATATGCGCTTACTGAAAGCGCACGGACTCCAACTGCAAGAAGCAATCCTCACCGGTGAATCCATGCCGGTGCAAAAGCAAACTTCGGTAGTTGCCAGCAATGCGTTGCTCGGAGATCGCACTTGCATGGTTTATTCGGGAACCTTGGTGACATCCGGTCAAGGTAAAGGAATCGTAGTCGCTACCGGCGCTGCGACTGAAATCGGCCGCATCAGCAATCTGTTATCTGGAGTCGAAGTTTTGACCACGCCGCTGGTTAAGCAGATGGGCGTATTTTCCCAATGGATCACCATTTTTATTTTAGTCATTGCGGCATTCTTGCTGACTTATGGCTATTTTTCCGGACATCATGAATTCTCAGAATTGTTCATGGCCGTTGTCGGTTTGTCGGTTGCAGCCATTCCCGAAGGTTTGCCTGCAGTGCTGACCATCACCCTGGCGGTGGGCGTGCAGTCGATGGCGAGACGCAATGCCATCGTGCGGCGCTTGCCTGCGATTGAAACCATCGGTTCGGTATCGGTCATCTGTACCGATAAGACCGGTACTTTAACCCGCAATGAAATGGTGGTCGCATCGGTGCTGACTCAGCAACATCTGTTCACGCTGCAAGGCAACGGTTATGAGCCGCAAGGCGCTTTGTTGCTGGAAAACACCGAAGTCTCACCAGACGAATACGCTGTTTTAGATGAACTCGCCCGCGCTGCTTCGTTATGCAACGATGCATCGCTGCATAGCCATAGCGGCACATGGACCGTCGAAGGCGACCCCATGGAAGGTGCTTTGCTGGCATTCGCGTGCAAACTCGGTATCGATATTTATCAGACGCAAACTACATGGATTCGCACCGATGCAATCCCGTTCGACGCCAAACATCGTTTCATGGCGACCCTGAATCATGATCACGAGCGCCATGCTTGCATTTTTCTAAACAACCACCGGCTAAAGCCGGTGGGTTTGAGTTACGGACTGAAAGTCCGGATACGCGTCGACTAAACGACGCGTCTTATTCCGGCTCCATTTTAAAATTGTCGTTTGGATTTGGCTCAAAATGATGCTCCAAGTATTGTTTGATCATCTCTTCTGTCATCTGACCTACTGTCACGCAGAAATACCCTCGCGCCCAAAAATGCCTTCCCCAGTACCGCTTCTTCAAGTGAGGAAATTCTTCAAACAGATAGCTCGATGTTCGTCCTTTTAGCCGCCTCATGATCTCACTCGGAGCCATCTCCGGCGGACAACTCACCAGAATATGCACATGATCCTTACTTACTACACCCTGTACAATTCTCATTTCAAATGCTTCACACGTCTGACGAACCAACTCTCGTACTCGTTCTGCTACTTCTCCCTTCAGAATCTTATATCTATACTTCGTTACCCATACAAAATGATATTCAATCTGATAAACCGTATGACTTCCATATCTATAATCCATGCCACACCTCCTGTGTGGCATATTCTCGCAGCTAAAGCTGACCGGCTGAAGCCGGTGGTTTTAACCTTATGATGGACAATAAAAGGCGCTCCCGAACAAATTCTTACCATGTGCTCACAGCAAAGTACAAGTCACGGCACGGAACCGCTGAATAAAGATTATTGGCTGGAGCAAGCCGACAACATTGCCGCGCTTGGTCAGCGGGTACTGGCATTCGCGACCAAGATAGTCAAGCCGGAACATACCATCCTTGAGTTTTCCGATACTGAAAGCGATTTTGTATTGCTCGGTATGACGGGTATGATCGATCCGCCTAGCGCCGAAGCAATCACTGCCGTTGCGGATTGCCATACCGCAGGCATTCGCGTCAAGATGATAACCGGCGATCACGCAAAAACAGCCGCCGCCATTGGTGCGCAAATCGGATTGCAAAACCCGGTGATGGTTTTGACCGGTGCGGACTTGGATAAGATGAGCGATGATGCATTAAAAGCCGCAGTAATGACTTGCGATATTTTTGCCCGCACCAGCCCGGAACACAAGCTGCGCCTGGTGATGGCGTTACAATCTCACGGCTTGTCTGTCGCCATGACCGGCGACGGCGTTAACGACGCGCCGGCGCTCAAGCGCGCCGATGCAGGTATTACAATGGGCAAAAAAGGCAACGAGGCTGCCAAGGAAGCTGCCGAACTGGTGCTGGCTGATGATAATTTCGCCTCCATCGCCAACGCGGTGCGCGAAGGCCGGACTGTTTACGATAACATCAAAAAGGTCATTACTTGGACTCTGCCGACCAATGCCGGGGAAGCGATGACGATCATTGTGGCATTGCTGTTCGGTTTGGTACTGCCGATCACCCCCATTCAAATTTTATGGATCAATTTGATCACCGCTATAACCTTAGGTATCGCGCTCGCTTTTGAACCGACCGAAGAAAACACCATGCATCGCCCGCCGCGCGCTCGGGGAGAACCGCTGCTTAACGGCGAACTCATATGGCAAATTATCATGGTATCCATTTTATTCCTTTGCAGCATTTATGGCATTTACACTTACGCCATCGCCCAAGGACATCCTATTGAACTGGCACGGACACTCGCTGTAAATACGATAGTGGTGCTGGAAATTTTCTACTTACGCGGATTCAACTTCGAAGTGCAACACCTAGCGGTGGCTTGATATAGCGCACCGTCTTTCCGAAGAACACCTCAAACGGGGTTCTGAATCCAAGCACCTTGCGCGGTCGATGGTTGAGTCTATCCACCGCCCATTGTACTTGTTCCTGGGTCACCTTAATCAATTCCATTCCCTTGGGGAAATACTGCCGCAGCAGACCATTGCTGTTCTCGTTCAAGCCGCGCTCCCATGAATGATAAGGATGAGCGAAGTAGATATCCACATTGAGTTTCGCAGCAATGGTTTCATGCTCCGCAAATTCTTTCCCGTTGTCGAATGTCATGGTGTGGCACTTGCGTTTATGGGGGCGCAGCAATCGCGTTACCGCCGCCGTTACGCCCGATGCATGTTTGCCGGGCACTTGGGCTGCCAGAATGTAGCGCGACTTCCTCTCGGCCAGCGTAACCAATGCGCCTTGATGGTTCTTGCCGATTACGGTGTCGCCCTCCCAGTCGCCTATGCGGTTCTTCTGATCCACGATCCCCGGACGCTCATCAATGCCGATCCGGTTCTTGATCGTGCCCCGGCGCTCTTGACCGCTCGCATAACGCTTCCTGCGGGGCTTCTGGCAACGCAAATGCCGCCACAGGTCGCCACCTCGACGCTTGTCTGCATATATGTGCAAGTAGATCGTCTCGTGACTGATCTGCAACACACTTTCCAAAGCAAGTCGACGGGCCGCTTGCTCCGGACTCATGTCCAGCCGAACCAATCGCTCAACTTCCGTCCAGTCCGACATTGATAAACGCTGGGCGTTGGCGCATTGTTTTCGGCGCTCGTTCCGTAATTCCTGCGCCTGCTTGGGATACCAGTCACGCCGACCCTTGTTCCGCCTGAATTCCCGCGAAATCGTCGACTTGCTCACGCCCACTGCATCCGCTATTCGCGATTGGTTCAAACCCGCCTTCTTCAAGCCGGAAATCTGGTATCGTTGCTCGCTGGTGAGCTGCTTGTAGTGCTTCATCTGTGCTCCTTCTACTTGGTCGTTTAAGAAGCTCCGATACTACCGCAGCTTGCTTCCTAAACTTCCTTACAAAAGTTGCACTTCAATTTTGAATCCACCCTTCCTTACAAAAGTTGCACTTCAATTTTGAATCCACCTTATTTTTTATCCGCAATATCTACGGCACTTCGTTCACCTGGAAAGCCATTCGCGGTACCAAGGTCATATGGCTTACGCTTGCGATCGTCACTGCCGGACAATTAGCCATTACCTATTTACCGCCGATGCAAGCCTTATTCGGCACTGCCGCAGTACCGTTTCTCGACGGATTATTGGTGATTGGCTGCGGCATTGCGTTATTGGTCGTTATCGAAATCGAAAAACAAATCCGCTTACGGCTTAAAGCGCGAAGCGATCAATCACCTCAGTAGGTTCTGGCCTTCGGCGGAAACGATTCCACCGTAATCGGTTTCAACCGCACCGGCTTATAATCCAGACGGTTGCCTTCACTGAAAAATAATGTGTGTTTTAACCATTTGACGTCGTCGCGTTCGGGGAAATCGTTGCGGGCATGGGCGCCGCGACTTTCGCGGCGGGCTTCGGCGGAGATCATGGTGGCGGTGGCAACTTCTTTCAAGTTATCCAGCTCCAGTGCTTCGATGCGAGCGGTATTGAAAACCTTGCTTTTATCCTTGATTTCCGTTTGTCCGATGCGCTGACCGACTTCGAGGATCTTCTCGACGCCTTGCATCAGCATATCTTCGAAGCGGAATACTCCGCAATAAGTTTGCATGGTTTTGGCCAGCGCCGCATGCACTTGCGCGACGTTTTCACCGTCTTTCTGAGTTTCCAGACGCGCCAGGCGCGCCAAGGTACGATCGGCGGCGTTTTCCGGCAGCGGTTTATGGTGCGGCTGAACTTTCAGATCCTCGAGAATCTGATTGGCAGCGGCACGTCCGAATACCACCAGATCGAGCAGCGAATTAGTTCCGAGCCGGTTGGCGCCGTGCACCGAGACGCACGCGCATTCTCCGACAGCGTAGAAACCGGACACGATTTCTTCCGGGCCGGTTTTATAGGGCGCCACCACTTGCCCGAAGTAATTGGTCGGAATGCCGCCCATCATGTAATGCGCGGTCGGCACCACCGGGATCGGTTCGTTGATCGGATCGACATGCGCAAATTTGATCGCCAGTTCGCGGATCCCCGGCAGGCGGGTTTTGATGATTTCCGCGCCGAGATGATCCAATTTCAATAGCAGGTGGTCGCTTTCTTCGCCGCAACCGCGGCCGTCTTTCATTTCCGTCGTCATCGCCCGGGATACCACGTCGCGGCTCGCCAGATCCTTGGAGTTCGGTGCGTAACGCTCCATGAAGCGTTCGCCGTTACGGTTCAGCAAATACCCGCCTTCGCCGCGCACCGCCTCGCTGATCAACACGCCGACACCGTATACGCCGGTCGGATGGAATTGCCAGAATTCCATGTCTTCCAGCGGAATCCCGGCGCGCGCCGCCATCCCCAGCCCGTCGCCGGTATTAATCAACGCGTTGGTGCTGGCCTGAAAAATCCGTCCGCCGCCGCCGGTAGCAAATAATGTCGCTCGCGCTTGCAGGATCGACACTTCGCCGGTTTCCATCTCCAACGCGGTTACACCCAGCACGTCACCTTGCGCGTCACGCAGCAAATCCAGCGCCATCCATTCGATAAAAAACTGCGTATTGGCGCTGACATTGCGTTGATACAACGTGTGCAATAACGCATGACCAGTACGATCCGCCGCCGCGCACGAACGCGTCGCTTGCGCCCCGCCGAAATTTTGCGATTGCCCGCCGAACGGGCGCTGATAAATCTTGCCGTTTTCCAGCCGGTCGAACGGCATGCCGAAATGCTCCAGCTCGTACACCACTTCGTTGGCGTGACGGCACATGAACTCGATGGCATCCTGATCGCCGAGATAGTCCGAGCCTTTGACAGTGTCGTACATGTGCCAGTGCCAATTGTCTTCGGTCACATTGCCCAGCGCCGCGGCTATGCCGCCTTGCGCCGACACCGTGTGCGATCGCGTGGGAAAAACTTTGGACAACACGGCCACTTTCAACCCCGCTTCGGACAATTGCAATGCCGCGCGCATACCGGCGCCACCCGCGCCGACAATGACCACATCGAATTTTCTTTTGGTTATCGCCACATCAACCCCATAAAATATCCACTGCCCATACCAGATAAAACAGCAATGCAGTAATCACCGCAATTTGCGCGGACAAACGGATTGCCACCGGGTGCACGTAATCCATCAGAATATTGCGCATCCCGATCCAAGCATGCCAAAACAGGCAAATGAAAAACACCAGCGTCGCGATGCGCAACCAATGCTGCCCGAATAAGATTTTCCACGCAGCGTAATCCTGCGGTGCCGCGACGCATAAAACACACGCCATGACGATGAGATAAACCGTCATCAACACTGCCGTGATGCGTTGCGCCAGCCAATCTTTCAAGCCATAATGCGCACCGGTTACCGCCAATTTTGCAGGTCTTACCATAGCAACACCCCCGCAAAAACGGTCAAGAGAAATCCGGCAATCAGCACCAGTTTGCTGCTGGCACGCGCTTGCGGCAATGCCACACCGATATGCAAATCCAGCAGCAGATGGCGAATTCCGGCGCACACGTGGTGCAGCAAAAACCACAAAGACAATAACAGTAAGCCTTTGATAACCGGTAATTGCCAATAACCGGCTAATACCTCGAAACTTTCCTGGGATTGCAGCAGTAATTGCAAGCCGCACAACATAAGGGGTATGCCTGGGAAAAACAGCAAGGCACCGCTGATCCGGTGCAGAATGGAAACCACCGCGGGTAACGGTTGCTTGATCTTGAAAAGATTCAGATGCTTGGGACGTTTAGGATGTATTTTCGCTGCCATGCGGGAAATTCTAGTGTAGAAAATTTTGTCACCAACCTTGCAGCCAAGTTTAGTCGGTTATGCTGCGTGATACAAGCATTAACTGGCTATCGTGCGAAAGCCCGGTCTGCTTCAACCGGGCTTTCAAGGCCGGCGGTTTCCGGTTACGCCGCACGGCGGCCATCGACGCTCAAGGCACCTGCACCGTGTATCGCCAGCAGCAATAATCCGCCCGTAATCGCAATGTTTTTCATGAACATGATCTGCTGCATCTGATCCGCCAGATTACTGTGGAAAATCACCGCAGCCGCCAAAGTAAACCCAGCCAATGCCAGCGATATCCATTTTGTCTGCCAACCGGCAATAAGCGCCAAGCCGCCGCCGATTTCCAATGCGATCACCAGCGGCAATAGCATTCCCGGCACGCCCATCGCTTCCATATAACCTTGCGTGCCTGCATAACCGCCGATTTTAAATATTCCCGACAACAAGAATATTTGCGCCAGAAATATGCGTGCAATCAATTGACCGGTTTTTCCCATTTTGAGTCTCCTTCGAATGTAATGAGTAAAGCAATTATTTACGTTTAATCCATGCGCGGTTGCGCACAAAACTGTTAGTCTGAAAATCCTGCAACGCCTGGTCGATTTCTTCCCGGGTATTCATCACAAACGGCCCGTACTGCACCACCGGTTCGCCGACCGGTTTACCGCTGACCACCAGCAGACGGGCTCCCTTGCTTCCTGCGGTAAAATCAAAAGTCTCATCAGCACTACTCAACGCCGCCAGGGAATGCAACGTCACGGTCTGATCACGCAATTGCCCATCACCTTCAAATACATACAAAAAACTATGGCGCTGCGCTGAAAAGCGGTGTTGAAAACGCTTGCCGGGTTGTATCCGGACATCAAAATATGAAACATCGGTAACAGGGTCGGCGATAGGCGACTGCGCATCGGCAAAGCGGCCGATCAATACTTTGATCTGGTAATCGGGCGTATTGATGACCGGAAAGGCTTCTGCGGCATATTCCTGGTATTCCGGATGATCCATCTTATGCGCCGCCGGCAAGTTGATCCACAGCTGAAAACCGCGCATCAAACCATTTTGCTGTTGCGGCATTTCCGAATGAATCACCCCGCTCGCGGCTTTCATCCATTGCGCCGAACCCGGCCCTAAATCGCCGCGGTTGCCCATGCTGTCCTGATGTTGCATATGACCGTCGATCATATAAGTGAATGTGACGAAGCCACGATGCGGGTGTGACGGGAAGCCGGCCAGATAATCCTCCGGTTTGTCGCTGCTGATATGATCCAGCAACAAAAACGGATCGAAATTGCGTATCACCGGTGTGCCGATGGTACGGTACACTGTCACGCCTGCGCCTTCCGGCACGGCTACTGCCGGGATGATCCGTGCTGCATTGATTGTCATTGTATCCATGATTCCCTCCTTTTAATCATCATGTTCATTTAACCGTCGGGAAGCATTATCATCGTTGTTATAATAAGAATAAACAGCCTTTAATAGAAATAACTGTTCTTATATTAGCAACAATAGGATATTTTTATGGATCGATATGAAAATATGAACACGTTTGTGCGCGTGGTCGAAACCGGCAGCATCAGCGCCGCTGCGGATCGCATGGATGTCGCCAAATCCGTCGTAAGCCGTCGCTTGAAGGAACTCGAAACGCACCTGGGTGTGGAATTGTTTCACCGCACCACGCGGCAAATGAATCTGACCGACAGCGGCCGGGGATTTTATCAGCAAGCGGTGCGCATTCTCGCCGACGTTCTCGAAGCCGAACTGGCCACGTCGCAATCGCATGGCGCATTAAAAGGCGCCCTGAAAGTGACGGTGCCGCTGAGTTTCGGCTTGATGCACCTGGGGTCGGCCATCAATGAATTTTTGCAGCAACACCCGGACATTGAATTCGATCTGGATTTCAACGACCGTCAAGTCGATTTGCTGACGGAAGGTTTCGATCTCGCCATCCGCATTGCCAGCCTGGCTGACTCAAGCTTAATCGCGCGCCGCCTCGCGCCTATCCAAACGATCCTGTGCGCCAGCCCGGATTATCTGGAACGGAATGGCATTCCACACGAGCTGGAAGCGCTGCGCCAACATCGTTGCCTGGCGTATAACCTGACCAACCCGATTGAACAGTGGCAGGTTTACGATGTCGGCGGGCAATTGATCAAAATTAGTACCAGACCCTACCTGAAAGCCGGCAACGGCGAATTCCTGCGCGATGCCGCCGTTGCGGGATTGGGTATCGTGCTGATACCGACGTTTATTGTCTACAAAGAAATCGAACGCGGCGCGCTGGTGCCGCTATTAACCGATTACCACTGCCCGCCGCTCTCCGCCTATGCCATCTACCCGCAAACTCGCCATTTGTCACAGCGCGTCCGGGCATTCGTGGATTTTATGGTTAAACGGTTCGAAGGTTTGCCTTATTGGGATAAATGCTTGAATAAAAGCTAAAATATTTCAGAATTACTCTAAATCAACCAAAATAGCTAAAACCATCCATGCGAATCTTCATAGCATGTCTGGATACATGACGGTATGCAATACCGGTTCGATCCCGTTATCCTTTTCCTGGCAGCGGATCCACCAAACCGATCCTTTTCTCACACTCAGTCCCGCCGGCACGACCGGAATCAGATAACGGACAATCTCGCCGATCGTCGGCTGATGTCCGACAACCACGACTGCGCCGGATGCAGCCGGCCAGCCGGCCGCATTAAGCACCGCTTGCACGTTTGCACCCGGCCCGATGCTATCAACGGTTGTGAAATGTTCAGTCAAGGCGATCGCTGTTTGCTGTGTCCGCACGGCCGGGCTGACAATCACTCGGGTGTGCTCCGGAAGCTTCGCTCGCAGCCAATCAGCCATCCGTTGCGCTTGATCCAACCCTTTGCTTGTCAATTTGCGCGGCGCATCCGGGTAACTATTTTCAGCATCGGCATGCCGCCATAAAATTAATTCCATGGTATTTTGATCTTCCTGACGTTTTACAAAAAATGTTGTAGTTCGTTCAATCGTTGCTCCGGGTTCTGTATTGGTTGCTGAATCACCACCACCTTGCGGCGTGATTTTTCACCTTGTTTCAGAATCACTTGGCTCAACGGCACATTAAACCGATCCGCCAGATAGTTCAGCAACACCGTGTTGGCTTTACCGTCGACCGGTGGGGCTGCAAGCCTGATTTTCAATGCATCGCCGTATAGTCCGGTTATTCCGGTCATTTTCGCACCCGGTTGAATATGCAGTGTCAACACCAGATTATTCACTTTATCATAGTGATACCAGGGAGCCATTCGAGCAAGCGTTTAATGCAGCAGTGCCGAAATCTCCATGTGGAAACTCGCCACAATCATGAGCAGTACTTGAATCACAATGAGCACGAATAACGGTGATAAATCGACATTCGCAATCGGCGCAATGCGTTTGCGGAAAATCATCAGAAATGGACGGGTAAAACTGTCGAGTAACGGCGCCAGCGGACTATTCGGATTAACCCAAGACAATACCGCTTGCATGATGATCATGACCAAAATGATATAGAGCGTCGTTTTGACAATGGAAACCATCCCCAGCAGCCCCATCACGCCCAGCGAAAAAATAATATTGGCATCGAAGTCATAACCTTGCATGACATAGACACTGGTCAAAATGATGCTTTCCAGCAGCCAGGCAAGCACCAAAGTTGACATGTCCATGCCGCCCCATCCTGGGATGAATCGGCGCGCCGGTCTGACCATAAAATCAGTAACCGCAATTAAAAACTGCGAAACTGAATTGTAATAAGGCACTCGCAGCAGTTGAAAATAAAACCGCAATAACAATGCTAAAGAAAGCAAGCCCAGCAGGGTATCAATAAGAAAAACCAGGATCTGATTAGACATAGTAATTTTCCAGAAAACGAATTGTTAGTTAATGCAATGACTCACTGACAACATCACGCTTATATCTTGCCGTATTCATCGCTCATTTCACGGGAACGATCATTCGCCGCATGAATAGCGGCTATGATCTTACACTTAATCTCATTTTTTTCCATTGTTTGAATTGCCTGTTCGGTGGTACCACCTTTGGAGGTCACGCGCGCTCGCAAAAGCGTCACATCATCATCGCTCGAACCCGCTAACTTGCTGGCGCCTGTAAAAGTCAGCAAACTTAAACGCCTGGCTTGCTCAGTTGTTAAACCCAACTCTACGCCCGCTTGCTGCATGGCTTCCATGAAATAGAAAACATAAGCCGGTCCGCTGCCAGAAATCGCGGTAACGGCGTGCAATAATTCTTCGCCGTCCACCCAAAGCGTCGAACCAACCGCTGCCAGAATCGACTCGGCATTTTTCTTGTCTTGCTCATCGATTCCCGGCGCCGCGTATAAACCGGCCACGCCGCTTCCCACCAGTGAAGGCGTATTCGGCATGGCGCGAATGACCCTATCATGGCCATTTAACCAGCGCACGATATCCGTGGCGCATATGCCGGCGGCAATCGATATGACTAATTGATTATTCAACAACGGCGCAAGATCTTTTGTGAGATCAGGAAATTGCTGCGGTTTCACGGATAATACGATGACATCGCTGCCGGTAACGCCATCCGCAAGACTCTCATAAACGGCAATGCCGAAATCCAGTTTTAATTGTTCACGGCTTCCGGGATTGATTTCAACCACCTGCAATTGCCGGGCGGAGAAACCCTGTTTCAACAACCCGCTGATTAATGCGGACGCCATATTCCCGCCGCCAACAAACGTAATTTTCATAGTAACCCTTTTATCGTGTCATCAACTCAAGGGCACCTCTAAAAATCCAGATTTTGTCACAACACTTTGTTGCTAGCAAAAAAATTTCCTTACATATCAATCATATGCCGCGTCAATATGTTTTGCTCGCGCCTCGTTTTGTTTAAAACTTTGAATTTCTAGAGATGCTCTTAACCCAATCATCAGCGCTGGCAGACCGGACAATAAAAGCTGGAGCGCTGATTCTGCCTGATTTGTTTAATAATGCTTCCACATTTTTTACAATGCTGCCCTTCCCGTCCATAAACCCAATAGTGCTGCTGAAAATACCCCGGCGTTCCGTCGCTATGGACGAAATCGCGCAAGCTGCTCCCTCCCGCCTCAATCGCTTGCTGCAACGTCTGTTTAACCGCATGAACCAATTTTTCATAGCGGATTTTGCTGATTTTGCCGCTTGCGGTTTTAGGATGTATTCCAGCGGTAAACAAAGCTTCATTGGCGTAAATGTTCCCGACACCCACGACGATTTGTTGATTCATCAGCGTCTGCTTGATGCTGGCAACGCGGCCGCGGGTTTGATCAAACAATCCGCTGGCATTGAATTCCAGCGTCAACGGTTCCGGCCCCAGATTGACCAGCAAGGGATGAAGCAATGCATCGCCCGCATGCCATAATACCGCGCCAAAACGGCGCGGATCCCGCAATCTCAATACCGTTTCATTGCGCAGCACCAAGTCAAAGTGATCATGCTGATGGGGTAATCCGGCTTTTCCGGCGTCCGTCAGCGGATAAACCCGCAAACTGCCCGACATGCCCAGATGAATGATTAGTGTGCCGTCCCCGCAATCCAGCAGCAAATATTTTGCCCGTCTGCGAATTTCTTGAATGGTCAATCCACTAACCAGCGACGGCAGATTATCCGGTACCGGCCAACGCAGTTTTGCATTGCGGACGATGACCTTTGCAATGGTTTGTCCCTGCAAGTAAGGCGCAATGCCGCGCCGTGTTGTTTCGACTTCCGGCAGTTCCGGCATCAGTGACCGGGTGTTGATAATTGCGGCTGGATAGCATGCGGATCAAGCAATTGCCGGCCGGCTTCAATTGAAAAATGATAACCGATGCCATTGCCCGGTCTCAGCAAAATGATGGATGATTCATTTTGCAATACTTCAAAATCAATGGTTCGCCCATCTTGTAATTCAATTCCGATTTTACTTTTTTCAGTCGAACCGGCTTCAGCGGGACCGCCGATTGTCAATTCGGCAGCCGGTAACGATTGCCAGCGTTCTATCCATTGCACAATCGTTTCATGCTCGATTGACTCACTTTGATTTTGCGAAGCGACCTGCCATTGATCATCTTGCATCGCAATTTCGAATTGCGGCAAAACAAACTTGCTCGGATTTTCACCCGGTTGCAACATCACCGGATTGATCAATTCTGCCGCGCTGTGCGGCAATAACAAGCCGTAGCGCGGCGAAATCAAATAAACATGTTGCTCCGTCTGAACATATTGCTGATGCTTGACCGGGGCGAAACCGCCAAATCCAATCGATTGATCGTCTATAAAAAGCCGGATGCTGGGTTGCAGCAGACCAAAACGACCCAAGTCGGCCGCGGGAAGCTGATGCTCGCTACGCGCATTCAAAATTTCCAATATTGCTTCAACCTTTCGCTGATCCACCGCAGCGTCCACCGGCTTGATCATGCGCCAATGAGCGCCGGAACGTTCAAGCGCGATTTCTTCCTGATGACGCCGGATGATGCGCAAGCTGTGCACAAGCGCCTCGGGTTTATTGAAAACCGGATATTCCAATAGTTCTTGTGACGGCGGCCTGAAATATAGAAACACCAGCAAACCCGCGATGGTGGCAAACATGATCCAATTGAGACGCGCATGATGTGTCATGGTGTTGCTTTTCTCCTGCGATACCACCAGATACTGATCCCGGTTGCCAGAAACAGCAGAGGCAATACCACCATCTGCCCCGCTGCCATCAGTGTCAGTTGCGATTGATTCAACATCAGATTGTTATCGATCGTTGCGCGGGGTTGAATGACCATCATCTCTTCATCACCAGTCAGCCAATTGACCAGATTAATGCCGAAATCCAGATTATTACCATTGCCCAGATAAGTATTGGCCAGAAAATGGCCGCTGCCGACTATCACGACACGCTGTTCGCGGTCGTTGATATTACGGGAAAGTGCCGCGGCGACACTGATGGGACCGGGGACATCGGCCGCTTCGTCAAATGCGATCCCGGCATTCAAATCGCCGGTTTCGACCCACCCATCCGGCGCCACTTCAACCAGCGAAACACTATTCCAGTCGGCGTTGTCATCAATGGTAATCTGGCGCGCATAAGGGAACACCGTAATATATTGGAAACCGCTGGTTATCGGGTGCTGACCATAGACCGCGCCCAGCGAAAAAGTCACCGGCGCTTTGAGCTGCTCGGCATGCGGATCCACAACAGTACCCGGCGTTAGCGTCAGACGTAATTTTTCAGTCAGCGGCAATAGGCCGCGCAGCGATTCCTGATCGACCAGCCATAACAAATTGCCGCCCCGGTCGATATACTCCAGCAATTTATCCACTTCACCCGGTAACAAGTCCACTTGCGGCGAAGCAATGATCAACAGATCCGCATTCAATGGAATATCCCGTTCGATCGCCAGATTCAGCGATTGATTGCTAAACCCGGATCTTTGCAAAGATTTTCCAAATTCTCCCAAGTCAAAATTCGCATGGCCATCCAGCTTACGTTCGCCATGTCCGCTTAATTCGATGATTAATTTATCTTCCAGCCGCGCCAATCGCATCAGCGCATTCGAAAAAGTCTGCTCATTGATTACCGCGAGATGCTCGGTTTTATGCCGGTAGGAAATCACCATCTCACCATTGATCTGTACATTTGCTTGTTGTGCGAGCAACGGTTGTTCCACTGGATCAATGAATTGCAGCACAAGATCCGGTTTAATCCGTTGATATAACGATATAAAATCGGCAATGACTTTACGGATGTCCCCGATTTCCGCTTGATATTCGGTCGCATAGGCAGTTACCTGCACCGGCCCGGGCAACTTTTGCAATATGTCGATACTGGCTTCATTGAGGCTGTTTCGTTGATTTTGGCTGATATCCCATTGCATTCGATATTGCGTTGCAAGATACCCCAGCACAACCATCAGCACTAATAACAGAATAACGAAAACACCGTGACGAATCCGGTGTTGCTGGCGCAGTTTATGGTTAATTCCGGTCATGGCTCACGATCAAACAAGATTAGTCATGTAATCGTTCCCCTTCGAGACGGCGGATTGTCAGCACCAGAAATGCAACCATAAACAATAGGAAATAGCTGATCGCCAGCGTATCGATCAAACCTTGATTGAAGTACCGGAAATACTTCAACAATGAAAAATAATGCAACCACCCTTCGGTTTCACTGGCAGCCAGATCGATCATCCAAAGCCCGAGTAACGCCGCTAATGAAGCAACTGCGGCAATGGCCGGCTGGGCTGTCAAGCTTGAGAAATACAACCCAAGCGCGGAAAAACAAGCGGTCAAAAAAAACAAACCCAGCAAATTACTCGCGATCAACCCCATGTCCAGTACTCCACCCAGTAATAAGGACAAGGATAATAACGCGATCAGGATGGCAATGATGGTAAAAAAAATCATGAGCGCGAAAAATTTTCCGAGAACGATAGCAGTAATGGAAACCGGTGCGGCGAGCAGAAAACCAAGCGTGTGATTGCGCCGTTCCTCCGCGAATAAACGCATGGATAGTATAGGGGCAATCATCATCAAGACGATGGCCGCTAAGGCGAAAACAGGCGACACGATCATTTCGGTTACGCCGGGGGGATTTGCGATTTGCAGCATCTGCGGTTGAATTTCAAGAAACGCATCGAGCCGGATCAGAAAGAACCAAGTCAGAATCAATTGAATCGCCGCTAGCAATACCCATGCGAGCGGAGAAATAAACAGCATCATTAATTCTTTCCGGATGATGATTGCAATCATGAGGCAATTCCTAATTTCATTGGGTAAGCTGTGTGAATACCGATTCCAGGTGCACATCGCGCTGTTGTATTTCCGGCATGCTTTGATTGAAGACTACTTGACCTTTATGCAAGATTTGCACACGATCACAAATACTTTCAACTTCCGGTAACAGATGGGTCGACAAAATAACGCTGCTGGTTTTGCCCAAATCACGAATTAATTGACGGATTTCGCGCATCTGATTCGGATCCAGCCCCACGCTGGGTTCATCCAGAATAATGACAGCCGGATTATGGATGATGGCCTGCGCAAGACCTACACGTTGCTGAAATCCTTTCGACAAGGCGCCAATTAACCGATCACCGCAATCATTCAATCCGCAGCGCTGTTTAACATTTTTCATCGCGGCGGGCACCGCTTGTTTAAGCACGCGATGCAACCTGGCCGCCAATCGTAAATATTCATCAACTGTCAAATCCGGATAGAGCGGCGGTATTTCCGGTAAAAAGCCCACATGCGCCTTAGCTGCTATCGGATCTTCCGATAAGTCGACACCGCAAATCTGTATGCTGCCGCTCCCGGGCGCCAAAATGCCGGTGAGCATGCGCATGGTCGTACTTTTTCCGGCACCATTCGGCCCAAGCAATCCTAACACTTCACCTCTGCGCAGCTCCAGATTCACATGATCGACCGCCACAAAGCGACCATATTCACGGCATAAATTTCGAGCCGACAAGGTAATTTCGGTTACTGTTTCAGTCATGCGGCATTCCGGCAATTAAATAATTTCATGATAGCAATGAACCAGGCTTATCAAAGTTGACAATACCCGGCCTGATCCAAGTATACGTCCGATCACTCGACAATTCACCGGTTTCGACTCGACTAACCCGGAACCGGGTTTGTGCGACGAACGTTAATTGTCATGATCACGATTCTTTTATGCAAATCGATCGCGGCTCATTCGATCTCATTGGAATATTATCGGCAATTTTAAACACCCGGCTGTTGCATTAACACAACACATTGATTCGGTTATCCGAATAATCAAATCGAGATATTACACACGAATTTACTTGAAGTAGTAGAATTGAAAAGGCTTTTAGAATATGATTGCAAAACATTTTTGTATAATCAATAGAACTCTATGAATCAGAGTTTTCATTAAAAGGACAACAGCATGAAGAAAATATCAGCTAAAAATACCCTAATCGGAATGATTCTCTCATCAGCAATGTTTTCTGGTGCTGTTTTGGCACAAGGAACAGAGGCTGATAGCACGGTCAAAAAAGCGGAAGCGTATGGTATCGATGATCGCGGCATCGTTGCCAGAAACACAACCGGCCTGTGCTGGCGGACGGGTTACTGGACTCCGGCCATGGCTATCCATGAATGTGATCCGGATCTGGTTAAAAAACCGGATGAAGTTGCAGCTGCTCCTGCCGCTGCTGCCGCTGCAGATGCTGCTACCACGGCTCCGGATAAAATAACTTTCTCTGCCGATGCATTATTTGATTTTGATAGCGCAAAACTCAAACCAGCCGGCGCCCAATCTTTAAACGAATTCGTCGGTGGCATCAGCGATCTCAAATATGATCTGATTATCGCAGTGGGTTACGCTGACCGCATTGGTTCGGAAGAGTACAACAGAAACCTGTCGTTGCGCCGTGCAGAAGCAGTTAAAGCTCACCTCGTTTCAAGAGGCATCAGCCCGGATCGCGTGTTTGTCGACGGTAAAGGTGAAGCAAATCCAGTCACTGGCAACAGTTGCATCGGCGACAGAAAAACCAAAGCGTTGATCGATTGCCTGGCGCCTGATCGCCGTGTTGAAATTGAGGTTGCCGGAACAAGAAGAACGATTAAGGACAGTAATTAATCAGACTGCTTCAATCACCTTCGTGTGATTGAATGGTTATTACACGAAATATCCTTTTATATTTTTACTTTAAAGCCCTGTTGAAATACAGGGCTTTTTGTTTTCGCTAGCAATGTTTGCATGAATGATCGGATAGAAATCGACACCCTCATCTCTGCCCGATGGATTATCCCGGTTGAACCGGCAGACACAATCTTCAATCGCCACGCCATCGCGGTGCATCAAGGAATGATCCGGGATATTCTGCCGCTCCCTGAAGCCAAGCAACGTTACCAGCCGCAGCAAACGATAACACTCGCCGATCATGTGCTTATCCCGGGATTAATCAATTTGCACACACACGCCGCCATGACGTTGATGCGCGGGCTTGCCGACGATTTGCCGCTGATGGAATGGTTACACCGGCACATATGGCCAACAGAAAATCAGCATGTCAATGCACAGTTTGTTCTGGACGGCACGCAGCTCGCCTGCGCTGAAATGATCAAGGGCGGCATTACCTGCTTCAACGATATGTACATTTTTCCGCAATCCAGCGCGGAAGCCGCTATTAATGCCGGTATGCGTGCGGCTATCGGCATGGTGGTCATCGATTTTCCAACCGCCTATGCCAGCGATGCCGACGACTATCTCGCAAAAGGCCTTGAGCTGCGTGATCATTATCAAAATCACCCGCTGCTGTCTTTCTGCTTTGCGCCCCATGCTCCCTATACCGTCAGTGATAAAACATTCAATCGCATCCTGACCTACGCCGAGCAATTGGATGCGCCAATTCACACGCATTTGCACGAAACCGAAGATGAGATCCGCATGAGTCTGGAATCAACCGGCATACGGCCGATTGAACGCCTGCGCCATCTCGGACTGCTCGGCCCGAATTTGATTGCCGTCCACATGACGCATCTGACCGACTATGAAATTAAGCTGATGCATCAACATGACTGTAATATCGTTCATTGCCCGTCATCGAATATGAAGCTTGCCAGCGGCTTTTCCCCGGTTGCCGCGTTATTGAATCAGGACATCAATGTCGGCCTCGGCACCGATGGCGCGGCCAGCAACAATCGCTTGGATATGTTTGAAGAAATGCGGCTAGCGGCATTGCTGGCAAAAATCACCAATCGCCGGGCCGATACCCTGCCCGCTCACCAAGTTTTGCGAATGGCCACTTTGAATGGCGCAAGATCGCTCGGACTGGAAAGCATCACCGGATCGCTGGTTAGCGGCAAAGCCGCCGATATCACAGCCGTCAATTTTTCCGATCTCAACCTCACCCCTTGTTACGATCCAGTTTCCCATTTAATCTACACCGCAGGACGCGAGCACGTGAGTCACGTTTGGGTAAATGGTAAAATGCTGCTGGACGACGGCGAATTGACGACACTCAGCCCATCGGAACTCAAATACCGCGCAACTTTCTGGCAAGAGCGTATCGCAAATTCAGAAAAACAATAAAGGAAACTATTTATGGAAAATGACGGCATCAATGCAGATCCGCTCGAACTGGAAAAATTCAGCCAACTCGCGCACCGCTGGTGGGATCCCAACAGCGAATTCAAACCGCTGCATGAAATCAATCCGTTGCGTCTCAACTACATCAATGACCTGGCTGGCGGATTGACTGGCAAAACCGTATTGGATGTCGGCTGCGGCGGCGGCATTTTATCCGAAGGCATGGCCTCGATGGGCGCGCATGTCACCGGTATCGACCTCAGCGACAAGGCGTTGAAAGTCGCAAAATTGCATCTGCTCGAAAGCGGGCATCGCGTTGATTACCGCAAGATCACCGTGGAATCGCTGGCAAAAGAACAACCGCAACATTACGATGTGGTCACTTGCATGGAGATGCTCGAACATGTGCCGGACCCGATGAGCGTGATCCGCTCCTGCGCGCAGTTGGCGAAGCCTGGCGGCTGGATTTTCTTTTCGACCATCAATCGTAATCCGAAAGCCTATTTGTTCGCTATCATCGGCGCCGAATACATTCTTAAACTGTTGCCACGCGGCACGCACGAATACGCCAAATTCATCAAACCGTCCGAACTCGCCCGCATGGCCCGCAACGCCGGTCTAACCGGTGAACAACTGATCGGCATGACGTACAACCCGATCACCAAAATCTATGCGCTGGAACACGATACCGACGTCAACTACATCATGGCGTATCGCAGCTAATCCGCGTCCGGCTCCCATTAATTTAGCAATAACCTGCTCTGATTATGATTAAAGCCGTACTCTTCGATTTCGACGGCACCCTCGCCGATACCGCACTCGATCTCGGTCATGCGTTGAACCGGCAGCGTACCGCGCGCGGTTTGCCCGAGCTATCCATCGCCGAGATCCGCCCGCTGGCTTCCGCCGGATCCCGCGGCTTGCTGGGGCTGGGTTTCAACATCAAGCCGGGCGACCATGGCTATGAATCGATGCGTGACGAATTCCTCGATTTTTATACGGAACGCCTCTGCCATGACACCTGTCTGTTTCCCGGCGTCGATGCGCTGCTCATTCAATTGGAGAAACGCAGCCTGCCATGGGGCATCGTCACCAACAAACCGGCACGGTTCGCGCATCCGCTCATTCATGAGCTTGGCCTAGCGCAACGCGTCGCCTGTATCATTTGCGGCGACGAAATAGCCAACACCAAGCCACACCCGGAACCGCTGCTGACCGCCAGCCGCAAAATCGATATCGCTCCCGCACACTGCATCTATCTGGGCGACGACATTCGCGACGTGCAAGCCAGCCTCGCCGCCGGCATGCAACCGGTCGTGGCTCGCTATGGATACCTTGGCAACGAACAACCGCCGGAAGCTTGGGGCGCGCGCCATCTGATCGACCACCCCGAAGAACTGCTGGTTTATCTCTAAGGAAGCGTACGCTATTTCTGTTAAAATAACCGGCGCATAGGACTTGAACTTTTCATTTTCATCACTATCTATGCACTACCAAAACGAATACCGGGGACGATCTGGTTTCGACGTGGGTTGCAAAGCAGAGTAGGGCATACCGAGGATCAGATTACCTCGTAAATCCATCTGAAAACTATAGTCGCAAACGACGAAAACTACGCTTTAGCCGCTTAATCGGCTAGCCTCTGCACCGGTGGGCCTCAACGCCGGGTCTGGCAACAGACAGCAGAGTCACTAACGAGGATCGCGTTTTATAGGGTCACTTTATAAAACGTTAAACGCAAGGTGACTCGCCTGTCATCAGCCCGCCGGTTGGCGGATGCCAGGTCAAATTAAATAACATGGCTAAGTATGTAGAACTGCCTGTAGAGGGCTTGCGGACGCGGGTTCGATTCCCGCCGTCTCCACCATTTTACCATCCAACAATATTCAATCGCATCTAATAAACCCGTGTAATATCGGGTTTTTCATTGAATAATTGTCCAAAATAGTCTAACCAAGTGTATTGACATCCAGGGGCAAGTGGGGGCAACATTGGGGATAACTGAATTGTCTCAACAAGGAGTTGCCCCAGATGCCTCTAACCGATACAGCAATTCGAAATATAAAGGCTGGCGTTAAATCCATTAAGTTATTTGACGAACGGGGATTATATTTAGAAGTCTCTCCCAAAGGTGGAAAATGGTGGCGCCTAAAATATCGCTTCGATAATAAGGAAAAAAGAATTTCACTGGGTGTTTATCCAGATATAAGTTTGAAGGATGCTCGAGATCGTCGAGACGAAGCTCGCAAGCTACTCGCTAACGGTGTTGATCCAAGTGAAAATCGTAAAGCGATAAAATCCACAAGAATGGATCGAGCAGCAAATAGCTTTGAAGTAGTAGGACGAGAATGGTTTGTCAAATATTCGCCTACTTGGGTATCAAATCATGGCGATCGGATTATTCGTCGTTTTGAGCGAGATATTTTTCCCTGGATTGGCGGGAGACCAATTGCAGAAATAACCGCTCCCGAGCTACTCAGCGTAATTCGTCGCATTGAAAGCCGTGGTGCGCTGGAAACTGCACATAGAGCATTGAGCAATTGCAGCCAAGTTTTTCGCTATGCAGTTGCAACTGGACGCGCCGAACGTGATCCGTCTGGAGATCTTCGTGGCGCATTACCGCCAGTCAAAGGCACACACTTTGCTGCAACCACTGAACCCAAAAGAGTAGCTGAAATTTTGCGTGCAATGGATGGTTATGAGGGCACTCTGACGGTTCGCTGCGCCTTACGCCTTGCTCCACTGGTTTTTGTCCGACCTGGTGAATTGCGTAATGCTGAATGGGCTAATATCGATTTTGAAACCGCAGAATGGCGTTACCTTGTTACTAAGACTAGTACACAACATATCGTCCCACTTTCTCGTCAAGCTGTGGAAATATTACTAGAACTCCAACCACTTACCGGCAATAGTCGTTTTGTTTTCCCAAGTGCACGCAGTCACCACCGCCCCATGAGTGATAACGCAATTCTTGCAGCTATGCGTCGCCTTGGTATTGATAAAGAAGAAATGAGTGGACATGGCTTTCGAGCAGTTGCACGAACTATTCTTGATGAGGTTTTGGGTGTACGACCTGATTTTATTGAACACCAACTAGCTCATGCGGTACGTGACCCTAATGGGCGCGCTTATAATCGCACAGCTCATTTACCGGAACGAAGAAAAATGATGCAGCAATGGGCAGATTATCTTGACAAGCTAAAAGTTGGAGCAGAAATAATTCCTATACATAAAAATGCCTAATGCGCTATACAACAGATTATTACAACCAGACCGACCGAAACTATACACGAAAGATATACCTCCAGCCAAAGCAGAATATTAGTCTAGCTTTGTATCCAAAATTAGCTGATCACCACAAATCGCATTGGTTAAATCTTCGAGAATTCCCCGGCAGAACCGGGGAATGACTGCCTTAATCCTTTCCGAAGTAATCTTTAGAACTTACATTTAAAGTTACAACAGAAAAAATCACCATATAAAATTAAATTGAATTATTAAATCTTTGCGATACTGGAGATCTCAATTGATTCGAGACAGATCCATTTGGAATTTCCTGTGTTTTTTCAATAACACTAGGTAAATTGGTATTTTGCTCTATATTTCGTGGCCTTCCTCGCTTAGGAAAAGTCAATTTGGGCATTTCACCTCTACGAAGCAATTTTGTTTTAGGGTTAGCTACGGGCTTAATAAACTGCTCGACTTTGCACATATATGTTACAACCTTGTTGCATAAGTGATTGATCGTTTCTTCGTCGTGCGCGTGAATTTCACCAATTCCTAATTGGCCTATGTCTTTATATTGCTTTTTGTTGGCGTTAACGTTCCAGTAGTGACCTTTTCCGTCCGTAATCCGATCAACCCAATATCGACCAATCTGTTCTGCCAAATAAACATCGGCATTGGCTCTACGCTCAGATGAGAAGAAAAATAATACATGGACGTGAAAACCTTTGCATAATCCATATTCAATTTTCTCCACATGGCCAAGTAGACCCTTGAACAACTTTGGTTTATGGCGCATATTGGTATGAAGATGCTTAAGATCTTGAATTAGATCTTTTAGGCTAACCTGAGTGTCGTCTTTATAAGATAAATCAATTCTGATGGCGTTGATCGGTGTTTTTGCAGCAAAAAGGCTTCTGACATACTTGCAATATTCTTTCACATTTCTTTCTGCCGCTTTTCTTGCATCAAGAACTTTCTTTCTGGTTTTGGGTTCCCGCAACCGTAACCATAAATCTTTAAAAAAATCATTTATGAATACTCGAGCTCGTTCACCGTTTTCTTCACCATATTGATCATAATAAAATCCAGGCAAACCGCAAAAATCGGATAAGAAAAACTCATCAAGTCCAAAACTACGGTCTCGACAAAGCGCTCTAAAAATTTCTGTATGTATACTGAATTCATACTCTTTTGAAAGTCGGCTCATCAGATAAGCAAAATCTGGAAAAATCCTTACAAAATCTCCCTGCCAAGAGTCGACATAATTCTGATATTCAGTATATGCTTTTCTACTTTTTATCTTGTCATTGCATTTTGCGACAATGGATTTTTTTATTACTTCCTGACAATCTCTTTGGGTAGCCAATATGTCCAATAAGCTTTCCAATGAATAAAACAGATTAACATCCTCTCCAGTAAAATCGGATACTGTGCGTGTCTCTTCATCTGTTGTAAATCTCAAGAGCCCTTTAAGCAGTATTGCTTTATCTTCATCACTTAGTTTTTTCATATTACCTCTATTTGTTTTTACTTTAATAGAGCTTAGAGATTTCAATGATATTCACAATAAAAATCAATAGAATATATTTTTAGTTTTTCTATTTTCTAAGTTTTATGAATAAATCATTGGATTTTCATTAAGTTTTGTCATTAAGTATGAGCTTAACAACCTGTAACCAATCGATTGGTAGTTCTTGTTCCAATACTATGGAGCAGTAGCTTATCTTAAGTTATAACACTCTAATTAATAACATATAAATGCATAATCCTCAGCTTAAGAAATCCCTAAGCGTTCCTGTGTTGTATGTAATCAATTTCCTTTAATACCAAGATCAAAAAAATTGATGCAATGTACGGAGTTATCCCATCAGCCTTGATAGGCTGGTGGGATTTACAGCGCTAGTTTTGTCTATTTTCGCGTGCGTTTATGCGCGATGATATCCACTGCTCAATTTCAGATAGCGACCACGCCACTCCACCTCGAATTTCTGAAGAAAGAGGAACCGGCCTTGGGAAAGACGCGTCAAAGTATTTTGATTTGCTATTTATTTTTAGATATACAGTGCTTCTACTAAGTCCCGTGCGATGCAAAACGGCGGGAAGTCGTAAAAGTATATTATTTGTATTTTTTTCAATCATAAAATCAAGAATCCTCCAAAGAGGCTAAGAGCTTAATTTATGTTCAAGGCACGAAAGCTCTTGAGCCAAGTTGATAAGTTAATTAGATCTAAAAAATTCGATATATAGGGTAATAGGGTAGTAAGCTGAAGAATTTGCTAAGTATGCAAATAAACTACCGATAAGATGTTGCAACTAATGAATGCTGCTTTTAGCTTTTTCATTATTTGCACTTGTAGATGATAGCTTGTGATTTTTTTATCACTGCTATTTTGGATCGCTGTGATTTTCTTTGTCACAACGTATCTGGTATATGTAGTTCGTTTTTGAAGGACGAACCTTAGTCAATTTCTGTATGAAGCAATTTGTAATGTATATGTTTATCTATAGATACACCCTTTAAAAACTATGACATGTTAAATTCTACAAAAGATACAATTTACTGTCAATGAATTTTGAGCGGGTTTTAGTTAACAATCAGTTCGACTAATGACATCTAAACTTAACCTTCAATTTGTAATCTGTCACTAAATTAAAACCTGATTTCTGATTCAATGATAACCTCAGAAATCAGATTTCATTATTTGTTTTTCTGGCTGAAAATAGGAAAATTCTTTAAAAAATAAAATACATTCTAATCAGTAAATAACACTCAACTCTGCACATCAATAATACCCTAATAACACTTAACGCTGTACATCCCCTTTTTTTGTATATCAGATTAAATCAGCATGATTTTTCTTTTGACTGATAACAAAAATGAGATGTCAATTAAATTGGATTCCAAGCAAATCACTGATCGAAAATTAGTCACATATTTTTAAAATTTTGGGAAATCAGAACAGAAACTTTATATAAGTTAGGGGTTAAATAAAAATTACCTTTTACACTATTCCAACATCGGATTTTGTAATCCGATGTTGCTTCAAAACATACTTTGCTCTACTGTTTTACTTCTATGTTGACGCTTCAGATAAATTGAGCTGCTCCATTTTTTTGCCTAATTTGGTTGCCAAATCGCGCTTGTTCTCCGATTTATCCCGATCATCTGCGGGAATGTCGTAAGAATAAAACTCCTCAACCACAGCAACGCCTTCTTCCTCAGAATCCTCGAATGCCCCATTCTCAAACCCCAATTTAGCCGCTTCGTCCAAAGCAACTTGATTAAAACCCGATGCTTTCCGTTCATCGGCAAGTGTTCTGGCTTTGGCGATGGACTCAGCCATAGTCATGCCTGTTCTGATCGTCAGATCAACATAATAGATCGGTGCTCGGTGCGATTGAGTGGTCGATTTTCCGCGCAGGCGAAGTTCCAGTGGTAATGTTGAAAGCAAATCGCCCGATGCCGCAGCAAAGTAACGCAATCGGGTGGATAGCGTGCGGATACTGTTAAATCCCGTAGTGCGAAACACAAAGCTGCCCAATTCATCCTCATCATCGATACGAACATTCAACCGGCCATAAGGCTTGCAATTGCCGCTCTTAGCCAGCTCGCACGATTCCGGCGCTGCACAAGGAAATGATTGAATACCCGTATTAGTTGCCCGTCGGCATGTATCACCATTGCCAACACAGACAGGTCTGCCGGTTTGCCGGTCGAACATCGTGTAATTGGCGCGTAAATTGAGATCCGGATCATTAAACAGCAGCCTTATCGGAATATTGCGCAACTTGTTACCGTGTTCTTTACGCAGGGTTTCGTTCAATGGATGATTGATCCAGCCGTCCTTGTTTTGTATTTGGCTGGTAATCGTGAATTCATCGTCTTTTTCAGGCAATCGTTTACCGTTCTTTTCTACGACTTTACCGATAGTTATCCGTCCAATCACTGGCGGTGTTAATGCAAGTCCTTTGAGCATGATGGTTCCTTTCTATAGCACAATATAGCAGTTAGTTTTAGGGGAATTCAGGTTGATTCATGAATCAGAAAGCGCCGTGAACCGGGCTTGGTAAAGCCATAGCGTTGCAGCAAATCAGGTTGATCTTTGAGCAACCGGTCAGTATCCAATTCTGTTTTGTTTTTGCTACGTTTCCAGGTGACTTCGCCGGTTTCAAACAGCGCTTTGGTTGCTTCACCCAGACGTTGCTGGATTTTCTGCTTCAATTGGGATTCGAGCTGGCTATGGCTGGCCAAGGTTTGCCTGACTGCCAGCAAGTCGGAGAATGTTTGTGACATTTCCGGATCATGGCTCAAATCGAGCGTTTTTCCGTTATCGTGCGGATACAGGGATCGCAAAGCCAACTCCGCGGATTCCGAACCATCGGCAGGCGGTGCTTGATCCAGTTCCACGAAACGCCAGAATTGCCGCTCCAACTCGATCAATTGTTCGATCATCATCTCGTCCCGCTCTATACGGTGTACTTGTAGTTCCTGGCCGCAAATCAGCACTGCCACATCAGCCGCTTGTTTACCAGTGACCGCCAGTTGATGCATGACCTGAAGCTGGACATATTCCGGCACGCCTTCTTTCCACAGTTTTACGCCGTTGATGCCGGTAGTTTTGCATTCCAGAATTTGCACATCCGGCGCACCGGTCACTTCCCTGTCTATATTGGCCAGCATCCAAGGTTCAATGGGATGCTGCAATACTGCATTGATACGTCTGACCTTGTTTCCGGTACGCTTGGTGTATTGGGCGGCAACGAATGGTTCCAATAGAATCCCCCAGTACATCGGACTGGATTCGTCGTTGGGGTCGGTTTTCGGTAAATTGCCATCGCGGCCTGTCTTTTCCAGCCACAATTCCAGTTGTGATTTGTAAGGATTGAGACCAACAGCCGCAGCCGCATCGGAACTGCCAATACCGTTCTTGCGAACGGTCAACCACTGATCCCGGTTGAGATCGCGGGTTTTGATGAGTTTTAATGCCGGTTGGATTTTTATCTTTCTTTCGGGTTTAGGAGAGTTGCTCATAATTTTCCCTGTCAGGTGGATAGTTTTCTTTCTTTAAAAATGAAAAAAACCCAGCCAATGCACTATTGACTGGGGTGGATGAGATGGATATTTGAGCTGAGTTGAATAGTTGAGTTTTATTGTTTCTTCATACCGGATGGATGAACCGATAGCGAACTTACTCCACCAGTTGCAGCGCGTAATCGAGGGCGCGTTGTTTCAGACTCGCACCTTGTCCGAACCATGCGCTATCGAGTCTGTGCCCTTGGCTTCTGGCTCTTTTTTCGTGATCGACAAACTCGGTGACTGCGCAGAGCAGTCCCCAAGCCGTGCCGTTGGCGGATGCCAGTTGCGCACCTCTGCCGTGACCGTCGTACAGCGATTGCACGGCTTTCAACGCTCGTTCATTTTTGAGACCGGAGGGTTGATTGTCGTGATCATCGGTTTGGCATAGCACCTTGAGGAAGTAATTCAGCGATTCGTGGCTTTTGACTTTGCGCTCCGATAGGGTTTTCATGCGATACATGAAGCTATCCCACTGCGATACGGCGATACCGAGTTGCTTTTTGACGGCTTGCGCATCGAAGCTGGTGCTGTGCGGCACTTTGATGGCGCTGCTAGCACCATTGAGCGCGATGGATAATGTGTTGTTGCACACCACGCGAATGGTGGTAGGTGTTGCGGTAGTGGCCAGCGTTCCATCGCAGGAAGTGGCAAGCAGAATGTAGCCATTGACGGCATCGTCGCCTTTGAGCCTGGTTTCCTTGCCAGTTCTAGCCAAAGCCCAGAATTTCTTGCCTTCCTTGAGAACCCCGGCGGTTTCAAGCTCGAAGCCGGATACTTCGGTGAGATCGCGATAAAACTCCAGAATTGCCTTGGGTTGGACGACTTGATAGCGTTCACTGACTACCGATAATGGTGCTTTGGTGTCGCTGCGGTACAGCACTTTTTGTTCGTCAAACGACCGCAATGAACCCAATGATCCGATTTGTTCGGTCATGTAGCGCACTGGCGCTTCGCAGATACTCCAATCCATTCCGGCTTTCTCGGCCCAGACTTCAATCGATTGTTTGGCGGGCAAGCGGTTGCCTAATTGGTGCCAGGGTGTTTCACCGGAATAAGCTATATTTTGAACGAGATGTGACATGGTATGTTTTTCCTTATGAGTAAGTATAAAAATGCACGTAACGAGACCATCGCTTCGAAAAAACGATAGACCGGTACTTGCGTTGATGAAAAAGGGAATAAAAGAGAAAAGTGGAAAAGCTAAAAAGCGACTAAAACCGAGATGTACCGGATGATTGCGTGTCAATCGATCCTGAAAACATACTCGCATTGCAGGCATTCGTAGTTATCCAGCACTTGGTCGTCAATTATTTCGCCGACTTGCGCGCCCGCCATACCGCCGGAAACTCCGCCGATCATGGCGCCGATCAGCGCACCGGCAAATCGGCCCATGAACGCACCGGATGGGCCGAAGAAAGCGCCAACTTCACCGCCGATTTTTGCACCTTTGAGTGCATTCGAGACACCTTGAGCACCGCCAGCGACGATACCGATGCCGCAACAGACTTTTTTGCCCATACTGCGGGCTGTGATCAAGGTTGAACTGCATTTGGGGCAATGAATAGCCATAGAAACTCCTTAAAAATATCAAGAAAGAGAGCATTGATGATGCTCGATGGATGAAAAATGCTTAAAGAGGGCTTTATTAGCGAAAAATAGGGAGAGAAATCAGAAAATCAGAGGAAAGCACGAGAATCAGTTAAACCGTGTGAATTGAAGCTGGTGATTGTGGCAAAACCACTTTAAAGCGATGTTTGCCGTGGCTTCAGAGAAAGTATATGTGACTGAAAGGTTTTAGGAAGGGAGATCCTTCTGTGTTCAGCTCTTGCTAGCGAGATAAAATTGCTTTTCTTTTATCCCAAGGCATAATGCTTCGATATTATTGTTGCATGACTAATGAAGAAGCACTTTTATTAAGAAAATAAGTGTAGATTTTTTTGAGTTGAGTAAAAATGAAGGTTATAACGCGTGATAACAGCTTTCCAAGCAAAATATTATGCATATGAGTTAACAAAGCGCTTTGCTTCCGATAGCAACGAAAAATTGGCAGGCGCACTTGTTGATGCTCAAGTTGATCTAAATCCACATCAAATTGAAGCCGCCCTTTTTGCCTTTCGCTCACCTTTATCAAAAGGAGCCTTATTGGCAGATGAAGTTGGCCTTGGTAAAACAATTGAGGCTGGGCTTGTTCTGTCGCAAAAATGGGCAGAACGAAAACGCCGAATACTAATCATTACACCTTCCAATCTAAGAAAGCAGTGGCATCAGGAATTGCAGGAAAAGTTTTTTCTGCCGTGCACAATTTTGGAAGCAAAGGTTTATAACAATGCTATTAAAGCTGGTAACTTTCAACCCTTTGAGACAAAAGAAAATATAATTATTTGCTCTTATCAATTTGCCAAAAGCAAAGCGGCTGATGTGCATAGAGTACCCTGGGACTTAGTGGTTATTGATGAAGCGCATCGGTTGCGTAATGTTTACAAAACTTCAAATGTAATTGCCAATACGCTTAAAAATGCGTTGAGGGATGCTCCTAAGATTTTACTGACGGCAACCCCTTTACAAAATTCTTTATTGGAGCTGTTTGGCCTTGTTAGTTTCGTGGATGAACAAACTTTTGGTGACTTAAAAAGTTTTCGGGAGCAATTTATCAATCTCAATGAAGAGCAAGTCTTTCATACATTGAAATCAAGGCTAAAACCTGTTTGCCACCGGACACTTCGCAGGCAGGTAAAATCTGTTTCCTATACCAACCGCCTGCCGATGGTGGAACAGTTTACGCCGGAAGAAAGCGAAGACAGGCTTTACAGCCTAGTCTCAGAGTATCTGCGCCGCGATAATTTGCAGGCCTTGCCTAATAGTCAGCGTTCCTTAATGACGCTGGTTCTAAGAAAACTTCTAGCTTCATCGACATTTGCGATTGCAGGCGCATTGGATACGCTTATCATCCGCCTTGAAAAAAAGCTGGCAAAGCAAGTTCCTCCCGTTTCGCTTGAAGAAGAGCTGGATCAAGACTACGAAGCCTTAGATGAAACCGCAGAAGAATGGGAAGATGACGAAGATGAAGAAATCTTATCCGAATCCGACCAGAAAGCACTGGCCAAAGAGATCGAAGACCTGAAATCTTTCCGTGATCTAGCGGTATCCATTACATACAATGCCAAAGGGAAAGCCCTTATTACAGCACTGGATAAGGCTTTCGCCACGCCACACCTCCCGCGCAAGGCGATTGTGTTTACTGAGTCCCGTAAAACACAGGACTATCTGATGCGCCTTCTGGCAGACAGCACATATAAAGATGGTATTGTTCTGTTCAACGGCTCCAACAATGATCCAAAATCAAAAGCGATTTATGCAGAATGGTTGGAGCGTCACGAAGGAACAGACAAGGTTACGGGGTCAAGAACCGCTGATATGCGCGCGGCACTCGTTGATTATTTCCGCAATAAAGGGCAGATTATGATCGCCACCGAAGCGGGATCGGAAGGGATAAACCTGCAATTCTGCGCTCTTGTCGTCAATTACGACCTGCCGTGGAATCCGCAAAGAATCGAACAGCGGATTGGCCGTTGCCACCGCTACGGCCAAAAGCACGATGTCGTAGTCGTCAATTTCGTAAATCTCAAGAATGAAGCGGATCAGCGCGTCTTCCAGCTTTTGTCCGAAAAGTTTCACCTGTTTGAAGGTGTGTTTGGTGCAAGTGATGAAGTTTTAGGTGCTATTGAATCAGGCGTAGATTTTGAACGCCGTATCGCGGACATATACCAAAAATGTCGCACACCAGAGGAAATCAAAGGACATTTTGATCAGTTGCAATCTGAGTTGAACGCCCAAATCAGCGACACCATGACACAAACACGCAGGCAGTTGCTTGAAAATTTTGATGCCGAGGTGATCGAAAAACTTAAAATCCATCAGGAAGAAAGCCAAGCCAATCTCAACCGCTATGAGAGAATGCTGATGGATATCACGCACTACGGTTTACAAGGCTATGCTGTGTTTATAGATGGAAAGAAAGACAGATTCCACCTCAACACCCAGCCTTTTGAAAGTGCAAATGACTCAATCCCCCTTGGCCTGTATGAACTACCCCGCCGCACAGGTGATGCGCATTTATACCGTCTTGGCCACCCCTTGGCGCAAAAGCTGCTGGAGCGCATAAAATCAGACCCGCTGGACAGCGCAGAAGTCACCTTCAATGCCTTCGGCGCACAGCCAAAAGTTTCTGCGCTTGAACCTTATATCGATAAAACAGGCAAGCTCTCGCTATCCCTGCTGACCATAGAGGCGTTGGATCAGGTGGAGGATTACCTGATTTTTACCGCACATACGGATGATGGCGATATTTTGGAGCCTGACCTTTCCAAACGGCTATCCATGCTACCTGTAAAAACCATGCAAACGAGTGTGAGTTTTGATGCAGCAACCCTTAAAAACCTAACAGAGCAAGAGCAAGCCAGAATACAGCGCGATATTTCCACCCGCAACGCCAATTTCTTTGAGGCCGAAGCCGAAAAACTGGATGGCTGGGCGGAGGATTTGAAAGTCACGCTGGAACGTGAAATCAAGGAGATGGATCGAGCAATCAAGGAAGCCAAACGCGCCGCCACCCTTGCTCTGACATTGGAAGAAAAGCTGGCGGGGCAAAAGCAGGTCAAAAATCTTGAAAGCCAGCGCAATGAAAAACGCCGCAGACTTTTTGACGCGCAAGATGAAATCGACAGCAAGCGCGGCGAATTAATTGCTGAGATTGAAGGGAAACTTCAGCAGATTGTATCTATTAAAACGGTTTTCTGTATAAGCTGGAGGCTTGTCTAATGCCAACACGCGAAGAACAAGAAGCAAGGGTTTGCACCGCACTGGAGCAGCGTTTTTTTAGGCATATTCCGCGTGTGGATCGTGCAGGGAGAGAGAACTGGACAGACTTGCAGCATAAAAAAAATAGACTTTCTCGATCTTTAGCTGCCTTTACTATAGTTGGCATGGCCTGTGTTGCAGATGACATTGGGGCGGCAGCGGTTGTCGATGCCCCTGATGATTTTGGGATTGATTCTATTTTCTACGATAGAGGGAATGGAAGGCTATTGATTGTGCAGGCTAAATTTAAGTCAGGAGGTTCCGCACCCGATCAAGGTGAAACCCTCAAAACGATTAATGGACTCCGTAAGCTTATAAATAAAGACCTAAGCGGATTTAACAGTGAATTTCAGGACAAGTTTGATGAAATTGAGGAAGCACTGGATACACCAGGTGTCACAATTCATTTGGTGATGTGTTGCTTGGGTGAGCAGCTTGGCACACATGCAACGAGTGACCTGAACACTCTTAAAGCAGAATTGAATCGTCTGAATGACAGAATGAATTGGGAGCTTTGCTCGCTTACCAAATTATGTCAGTTTCTAGATGAAGAACAGGCCATTGCGTCGGCATCTGTCACAATCGCACTCATCAATAACTCGATTGTACTTAGCCCACGAAAGGCAGTTTATGGGCAAGTTAAAGCATCAGACTTAGCGGCCTTGGTACAGGAACACGGTACGAAGATATTCCAACGCAATATACGTCACTACCTTGGTTCGGTGGCTGTAAACACCTCTATTCAGGAAACCGTACAGCGTCGTCCCGCAGACTTTTTTTATCTCAACAACGGCATTACCGCCTTAGCGACCCGCATTGTGGTTTCTGGTAACGGAAGCACATTCCAACTTGAAGGCTTCTCGATTGTAAACGGCGCCCAAACAGCAGGATCAATTGCCATATCCAATAATGTGTCGCCTGATGCCCTCGTCATGATGACCATAATAGAAATAGGGCAGAATTCTGACGATATAGGTATTCGTATTACCAAGGCACGAAATTATCAGAATGTGGTTAGGGGTATTGATTTTGCAGGACTTGATCCGCAACAGGAACGGTTGCGGCAGGAATTGGCCAGCATTGGGATAAGATACCACTACCGCCCTTCTGCCGAAGCGAAAGGCATTAAGACAGATTCTATTAAAGTGGAGGAAGCTGCACTAGCTTTGGCCTGCATGTCATTCCCTCTCTATGACTCGCATCATTTAGCGCGACTTCAGACACAAGGTCAAAAAAAGGAAAATGGGGTTGATTATATCTCTGCTGCAAAGAAAGAAATTGGTCGTATTTGGGAAGCTGAGGGTACATTTTATTCCAAGCTATTCACAGATACACTCTCCGGCATAAAGCTTTGCAGGATAGTCAATACATTCCGTTTTCTGGATCTGATTCTGGCCGCATCTGAAGCGTCCGAGCGCGGCCATTACGAGCGCAGAATGTTTTTCCGCCATGGTCGCTATTTCATCGTGGCGACTATCGCACATCACTGTCCTGAATTGATGCGTAAGGCCGAGCCAGTTTTATCGACAGACGATAAAACTGCTTTTTCGCGTATGGCTAACGAGCTTTCCGAATTAATTTTCATAGAATCCAGAAGCTTGAATGCATATAAGGGGTACCTCTCAATTTTCAGGAATATAGGAACGTGTCAGGAGCTTGCAGACGGCGTGGTGGCAAAGCTCCCGGCAAAGAACATTCTTCCCAGTCAAGCTGCAAATCTAAACAAGGCGAGCAATACCTCCTCGCCTCCAACATTATAAACAGGTAAAAGTTAAGATTATGAGCAAAAAACAAAAACTAGAATTGACATGGATTGGGAAGGAGCAAAGGCCGAGGCTGGAACCGCGAATTTTGCTGGAAGACCCTACGAAGTCATATCACGCCAAGCAGCGTGTAACGGATAATGATATTTTCGACAATCGGTTGATTTTTGGTGATAATTTGCTTGCGCTTAAGGCGTTGGAGCAGGAATTTGCGGGTAAGGTCAAGTGCGTCTTTATCGATCCGCCCTATAATACGGGCAGTGCGTTTGAGCATTATGATGATGGGCTGGAACATTCCATCTGGCTTGGCCTGATGCGTGACCGTCTGGAAATCATCCGCAACCTGATGTCCGATGATGGCTCCCTCTGGATCACGATTGATGATAACGAAGCGCATTACCTGAAGGTTATGTGCGATGAGATTTTTGGTCGGGCGAATTTTGTAACCAATGCAATCTGGCAGAAGAAATACTCACCACAAAATGACGCAAAATGGATGAGCGACAACCACGACCATATCATTGTTTACGCAAAAAATAAAAATATTTGGCGTCCGAATTTACTTCCGCGTTCAGATGATATGAACGCCAGATACAAGAATCCTGATAATGATCCAAGAGGTGTATGGAAGCCTGCTGATTTTTCAGTTAAAACATACTCTGCTGCAAACGATTTCCCGATTAAGACCCCAAGTGGGCGTGTCGTAAATCCTCCTAAGAGTAGATGTTGGGTTACTTCTGAGACTCGTTTTAAGGAATTGGTGGCAGATAATAGAATATGGTTTGGAGAAACTGGAAATAATGTTCCTTCACTGAAGAAGTTTTTAAGTGAAGTAAAAGATGGCTCTGTTTCTATGACTGTGTGGCTCTATGATGAAGTTGGACACAATCAAGATGCAAAAAAAGAAATTAAAGGATTTAATGAGACATCTGTTTTTGATACACCAAAACCCGAAAAGCTTCTTCAAAAAGTTCTGACCTTAGCCTCAAATGCAAATGACCTCGTCCTCGACTCTTTTGCAGGCTCAGGCACAACAGGAGCCGTCGCGCACAAAATGGGACGGCGATGGATCATGGTGGAACTGGGTGAACACTGCCATACCCATATTATCCCGCGCCTGCAAAAAGTGATTGATGGTGAAGATAAAGGCGGCGTGACGGAAAGCCTTGGCTGGCAAGGCGGCGGTGGGTTCCGTTATTATTCCCTTGCGCCGTCCCTCCTTGAAAAGGACAAATGGGGTAATTGGGTTATCTCCAAGGAGTATAACGCCAATCAGCTTTCGCAAGCCCTGTGCAAACTGGAAGGCTTTACTTATGCCCCGTCCGATACGCTGTATTGGATGCAAGGTCATTCCACCGAAACAGATTTTATTTATATTACTACGCAAAGCCTGACAACAGAGCAATTGCAAGCCCTGAATGATGATGTCGGGTCTGAAAGATCCCTTCTTGTCCTGTGTTCTGCGTTCAAAGGCAATGCCGACCGCTTCCCAAACTTGACCGTCAAGAAAATCCCGCGCGCCGTCCTGTCCAAGTGCGAATGGGGACATGATGATTATTCTCTGAACGTCGAGAATCTACCGATGGCAGAGCGAGAAGAAGAAAAGCCAAAATCAAAAAAATCCAAACAACCGACGTTGTTTGATGAGGGGGAAGAATAAGCCATGAATAAATTTGTAAATGCAATTTCTGGTCGTCTTTCCCTTCGTGATCCACAGCGACATTCGCTGGAAATCCTTGCGCGGGTTGCAGAAATTGTTCCGCCACGCAAAAACACCGATATTGCGGCCGCGTTAGAGGTTATCAAGTCAGAATATCCTTCCGTGACAGATTTTGAACGGGAATTTCCCTCGCTCTGTTTTGCCATAGCTACAGGTGTTGGAAAAACTCGTCTGATGGGAGCATTTATTTCCTACCTGCATCTGGCACATGGGATCAATAACTTCTTCGTTCTTGCCCCAAATCTAACCATTTACAATAAGCTGATTGGGGATTTCCAGCCCGCGTCACCTAAATATGTGTTCAAGGGAGTTTCTGAATTTTCAATCAACCCTCCTGCTATTATCACAGGAGATGATTATCAGCTATTGGCCGGTAACATGTTTGACCAGATTGCGCGCTGCAAAATCAATATCTTCAACATTTCCAAGATCAATTCGGAAGTGCGCGGAGGGAAACTGCCAAAGATCAAGCGTCTGGCAGAGTATATCGGCGAAAGCTATTTCGATTATCTAGCAGGATTGCCTGACCTTGTGTTGCTGATGGATGAATCGCACCGCTACCGCGCTTCAGCGGGCGTACGCGCAATCAATGAATTAAAACCTGTTTTGGGACTGGAGTTGACTGCTACTCCAAAAGTAGAAACGGGGCGTGGTGCCGTTGATTTTAAAAATATTATTTTTGATTACGCCCTTGGTAAAGCGCTGGATGATGGTTTCATCAAAGAACCCGCCGTTGTTACGCGTAAAGACTTCAATCCTGCGGGTATGACTTCTGATGATATTGAACTGTTAAAGTTGGAAGATGGTATTCGCCTGCATGAAAGGACAAAGGTTGAGCTGGAAACGTATGCACGTGAGACTGAGAATTGCATTGTGAAGCCTTTCCTGCTTGTCATTGCGCGGGATACGACTCATGCGGGGCAATTGCTGGATTTAATCAAGTCTGATGCCTTCTTTGATGGACGCTATAAAGATAAAGTCATTCAAGTAGATTCCAGCCAAACGGGTGAAAAAGAAGACGAAATGATCCAGCGTCTTCTGGCTGTTGAAAGCACGGAAGAACCTACGGAAATTGTCATTCACGTCAACATGCTGAAAGAAGGTTGGGATGTGACTAACCTTTATACCATCGTGCCGCTTCGCGCTGCAAATGCACGGATTTTGATTGAGCAATCTATTGGACGCGGCCTTCGTTTGCCCTATGGCAAGCGTACGGGTGTTGATGCCGTTGATCGCCTCAGCATTGTGGCACACGATAAGTTTCAGGAAATCATAGATGAAGCCAATAGACCGGATTCCGCTATCCACTTGAAACAAGTGGTGCTCAGTGATTCAGATTTGAAGCAAAAAACAACTACGGTTGTTTCACAATCAAATCTGGCGCAAATGTTGGGGGTGGTTCCCGCGCAGGCAAGCCCTAGAACTCATGTCGCACCAATCGCGCAGCCGCCAATGTTTTTTGCTACGCCAGAAGAGCAGAAAATTGCGCTGATCACGCATAAAGCCATCCAGAGAATGGCGCGGGATGCAACGCTTTTGCCAAGTGTCTCCTATCTTCAAAATGAAGATATTAGGAAGCAGGTTTTGCGCGAGGTGCAGGCGGAATATCGTCCGCAGCAGTTGGAAATAGAGGGCATTGTCGAAAAACCAGACATTGCAGCGATTGTCGCCAAAACAACCTCTTTGGTTATTCAACAAACCATAGATATTCCGCGTATTTCCGTGGTTCCAAAAGGGGAAGTGAAGTCTGGCTTCAAGCCCTTCCAGCTCAAATTGGACAGTTTGCGCTTTCAGCCCCCAGAAGAAACACTATGGGTTCAATATCTTCGCACGGGAAAAAGCATGGAATTGGGCGTGGGCGAAGGTGGCATCGAGGAAGATCGCCTTGAAAACCATGTGGTTGCTGGCCTGATAGATTATGATGATGTGTCTTACGATGATAATGCCGATTTGCTCTATGACCTTGCAGGACAAGTTGTCCAACATATGCGCTTCTACCTCCCCGAAGAGCAGATTGGAAAAGTCTTACACTTTCATCAATGTGAAATTTCCCGTTTTGTCCATGCCCAAATGTTGGAACATTATTGGGAAGAAACATCAGGCTATGACGTGGTGGTCAGCTCTGGTTTCTCGCCTTTGAAAGAAAGCGCATATAGCACTCTATCAGGGCAAGAGCCATTGAATTTCAGAGTATCTCCTACTGATAAAACGAACATGGCGAAGTATCTGTTCGGTGGGTTTTCTAATTGCCTGTATCCCGTCCAGAAGTTTGACTCAGATGCTGAACGGCAGCTAGCCATTATTCTGGATCGTGAAGCCGATAAATGGTTCAAGCCTGCGCGCGGGCAGTTCCAGATTTATTATCGCACGGGAACGGGTGAACAAGAGTATCAACCTGATTTTGTCGCCGAAACGACAGATTGTATCTATATGCTGGAACCAAAGGCGCGAAACCAGTTAGAAGCCCCCGATGTTATCGCCAAGAAAGACGCGGCGGTACGTTGGTGTCAAAATGCCTCGGATCATGCAAAAACTTATGGCGGAAAGCCTTGGGTTTATCTGCTCATACCACATGACGTGATTGCGGAGAATATAACTTTGGATGGACTAAGAGGAAATTTTAAGTATTAGAATCTATTGAAGAGAACTTGGTCTATAAAAACAGAAAGATAAATTATGAAACCATTAGCTTTAGAGTCACCAATTTCAGATTTATCGCAGATAGTGGCTAGGTGCGAGTCGACATGATTACGCTCTTGTTAGTAGAAATAAAAGCGACAAGTCTAATTTGCTTCTGCTTTGGTAAATTTAAATCCAGCGGATGGCGGAAAGGATCTAATCCCGATCAAGGATTCATTTAATGCCTAAAGATTGTCATTCAAGTTTTAATATTTTTGATCGAAACCAATACAATTAGAGCAATTTAATACAAGAGAAAGGTGAAATGTACTTTTTCTATATTGATCGAGAATTTGAGCTAATCTGATAGTAATAGATAAAGCAATGGCAAGAAGAAAAAACAGTCTGGTAGAAGATATATATAAATAGCGGTGTAAAAATGTACCACTGAGACCACTTCTATCTGCTGTCTTACTCTTGATGCGGTTTCCATCTTATCTTTCCAGATTGGATTAAGCACGGCTTTAACATCATCCACGCCAATCAGTCTTTTATGTTCTATACAGATCGCACCAGCCATCGATCATCTGCCTTTTCGGGAATTGTTAAAAAATTAGCCGGAATACGGAAACCCAATGATTGTTTAAGAAATTAAGAATGTCGACAAATTATAGAATCCAGCTTAAACCAATAAGATAAAAGTTTTTGCAACGTCAAGCTAAACATCAAAATATCCATACAATTTAAACTATCATATATAATTTAGCTAAATTATATAAAAAATTGGGCGCTTCGGAATAGAAAATGAATGAAAATTTAATTTACAATCACATAAAGAAAACCTTGGCGGAAGCACCGCGTAATCAATACACAGCAGAGTTGCATCTACAAATAATTAAATATGCCGATGGGCTTAAACACATCACAGCTAAAGAATTCTGCGAAGGAGTTGGTCTTCGCCAAAGCTTTGGTACCGAATTTAGCAAGATGCGTAATCTTACACAGCGGTTAAAGGCAGCAGGCCTAAATACTGACTTGCTTTAATGGAATACACGCATATAACGTAACGAAGTACTCTCTAAATGGCTAAAAAAACGAACTTTACTCTTCCTTTTTGGCAGGTTGCGACGAATTGCGCGGCGGAATGGATGCTAGCCAGTACAAAATTACGTACTGGCGATGCTATTTATGAAATACGTGTCCGACAAGTACAAGGGTAATCCTTGCGATATGATCGTCGTGTCAACCGGAGTCAACTTCGAAGTCATGGTGGTATTAAAGGGCGATAAAGAAATCGGTGAAAAGATCAACAAGATCATCGGTGCTTTAGTCAAAGAGAACGATCTGAAAGGCATCACTGATGTTACCGACTTTGACGATGAAGATGAACTCGGTACAGGCAAAGATATGATCGACCGTTTGTCTAATCTAATCGGTATTTTTGAAGGGATCGATTTATCTGCCAACCGCGCTGATGGCGATGAATTGTTGGGCGATGCATTACGAATGTCTGATGAGCCACTTCGCGATGGAATTCGCTAAATCTAAAGGTCAGTTTTATATCCTGGCATAAGTTTCGCGCATTCTATCTAAAGTGATTGTCATCAATCAGGATACGTCACAAGAAACTACCGTTTACGATCCTACCTTGTGGCTCCGGTTCGTTGTTATTAAAAGCCAACGACGAAGCACCGCATGGATTGACAATCTTTGATCAGGAAATGGATAACGCCACCAGCACGGTGGCACGAATGAATATGATTCTGCATAACAACGCCACCGCCAAATCAAACATGGCATGATGCAGGAATTGCTGACCGGGAAAACTCGATTGATAAAACCTAAGCCAAGCTTGTCTGCAAACGATAGAAAGGAATGTGTCAATGGGTAATGAGGTATTTTCGAACGGTAGCCGCTGGTTGAAAACGGATTTTCATCTGCATACTCGCGCCGACAAGGAGTTTAGCTATCCAGGGGAAGAGAATAGTTATGTGAACGATTATGTCGATGCGTTAGTAAATGCGGGCATTCAGCTTGGCGTGATTACCAATCACAATAAATTCGATCTGGGCGAATTTAAGAATCTTAGAAAAAAGGCGGGCAAGGCGGGCGTTGGTTTATTGCCCGGCGTCGAGTTGTCAATAAATGACGGTCAAGCCGGTGTACATACGCTGGTGGTGTTTTCCGATGAGTGGATATGCAACAAGGAACAAGCAAACTATATCCAAAGTTTTTTAAGCGTGACGTTTGCTGGACAAGCTAGCTTTGAGCAGGAAAATGCATCTTCCAATCACAACATTGTGGATACCGTTCGAGAACTGGACAAGTTCCACAAAGATTATTTCTTGATCTTTGCTCATGTAGAAGCCCCTAAGGGATTATGGAACGAGTTGAAACCAGGACGGATTAGCGAGCTATTTGAAAACGAGACCGTACGGCGCAGAGTTGTGGGTTTTCAAAAAGTGCGAACCTATGATGAGCGGATAAAAATTCAGCAAGCATTGGGTAATCTTTATCCTGCCGAAGTTGAAGGTTGCGATGCCAAGCAGTTCAAAGATATGGTTTCCAGAAAGGAAGCTTGTTACTTAAAACTGGGCGATTACAGTTTTGAAGCAGTTAAGTTTGCTTTGCAGGATTACGATAACCGAGTGTGCAATGAACTGCCCAAATATGGTCACTCGTATATTACGAAAATTAGTTTTGAGGGTGCGGGTGCGTTAGGTGGTGCTGAAATTTACCTATCGCCAGAACTGAATACCCTGATTGGCATTAGAGGCAGCGGCAAGTCGTCTGTTTTAGAGGGTATTCGCTACGCCCTTAATATTCCGTTTGGCGATAAAGCCTCAGATGTGGAGTACAAGGAAGGCTTGGTCAAACACCTGCTGCGCAGTGGCGGCAAGGTCACCGTTGATGCGGTGGATCGCCGGGGGCAGTCTTATCAAATACGTCGGATCTTAAACGAGCGACCCGATGTTTATGTAAATGAACAACTGCAGCCGGGCGTGTCCATTCGCGAAACGGTTTTGCATAAACCGATTTATTTCGGGCAGAAAGACCTTTCCAGCACCGGCGCGGGCTTTGAAAAAGATTTGATCGAAAAGCTGGTTGGTGAAGTGTTATCGCCTGTCAGGGAAAAAATCGAAGCCAGATGCCAGTTTGTTCGTGATGCTATCGGCCAGATCAAACGGTTCAAGCGTGCATCCGAGCAAAAGCAGGAATGGGCGCAAAAGAAGCAGGATGCTGTGTTCAAATTGAAGTTTTATCAGCAGCATGGGGTTGAAGAAAAGCTTCAAAAGCAAATTGATTTTGATCGCGACGAACGCAAAGCTAGTCAAGTGATTCAAGAGACTCAGAACTACTTGGAACAACTTATTGGATTTGTCGCCATCTTTGAAGATGAACTAAAAAATCAGCTCTTATATAAATCGGCCAATAATCAGGCCTTTTTCGATGATTTTTTTGCAACGTTTAAACAAGTATTGCAAGGGTTTGACACCATAAAACAAGTTGCAACCCAAGGGCAGCCTTTAAGCTTTTCACTACAACGTAAACTCGAGTTGTTTAAACAGCAAAAACAGGCGCTTAAGGAGGAGTTTGCGGACATTGAACGGAAACTGGCTGGCGAATTGAAACAAGCGGGTGCGCAGGCGATAAGTCCGCAGGAATTTCGGCAATTAAAAACGCTGTTAGATCAAGCCGATCAAATGTTGGGTGTGCTGGATAAGAGCGAACAGCAGTATGCCGAGTTGAAAAAAACGCTTGAAGTGGAGTTGGTGAAATTAAATGATCTTTGGCTTGAGGAATACCGTGCCATTGAGCAGATTTTGGCGGGTATTAATCGACCCAATTCACCTTTGAAAATTGTACCTCAGTTCAAGGCGAATAAGGATGCCATGCGTAAATATATGCAAGACCTTTTTCGTGGTAGTCGGATTAGAGAAGCTACCCTTCAGGGGGTAATTGATAACTACAGTGACTTTGGCGCAATGTGGCGCGATTCAACAAATATTGCTATCCAGTTAGGCAGTTCTTATGAAACATTTTCTCAGTACTTCGATAGCAATATCGAAGCTTTTTTGACGTGGCAGGTGCCCAATGTGTTTACCATCGAATTTCACGGTAAGGCTTTGGCTCATCACTCCCTTGGTCAGCGAGCCTCGGCACTGATGTTGTTTGTGTTGAGTCAACGAGACAATGATGTCGTTATTATCGATCAGCCAGAAGACGATCTGGACAACCAAACCATTTATGACGATGTGATTAAGCTGATCCGGGCACTTAAGCCGGAAACACAATTCATTTTCGCCACCCACAATGCCAATATTCCGGTTCTGGGTGATGCTGAGCAGGTGGTAGCGTGCCGATATGTTGATGAACAGATTTCTACCATTAGTGGCAGTATAGATTGTGTCGACATTCAAAAAAGCATCGTTGGCATTATGGAAGGCGGTGCCGAAGCCTTCGAGAGACGCAGACAGGTATATGAAGCATGGAAACCCAAGAATTATTAAGCATTATCGCGAACGGCGAGGATAGTACTCATCAGTTTAAGGCGAATATAAATAATGCTAATGCTATTGCATCAGAAATGACCGCCTTTAGTAATTCAAGGGGTGGTCAGATACTTATAGGAGTCCATGATGACGGGGCTATTGCTGGTTTAACCAATAATGACATCGCTGAGATTAACAAACTCATTGCAAACGCGGCAACCAATAATATAAAGCCATCAATTAATCCAATTACTCAAAACGTTGTTTTGCCTAATGGAATGGTGCTTGTGTTGACGATTGAACCCGGATTAAATAAACCTTATATGGATACTCAGGGCTTCATCTGGATAAAAAATGGTTCAGACAAACGTCGAGAAACAGCTCGTGAAGAGTTACAACGCATGTTCCAGGAGGCCGCACTGGTTCACGCCGATGAAATGCCCGTCCCCGGTACTTCTGTCGCGGATGTCGATAGAGAATTTTTTGAGTCATTTTTTGAAGAAGTTGTTGGTGAGACTTTAGCGGAACAGGATGTCCCATTAGCTCAGCTGATGGAAAATATGAATTTAATGAAAGCGGGTGAGCTGAATCGATGTGGTGCGCTGTTATTTGCTTTAAGACCGCAGCTTCGTTTACCTGTGTTTATTGTTAAAGCAGTGGCATTTCCTGGACAGGATATTACCGATACAGCTTATATTGATAGCCAAGATATTAATGGCAAGCTATCTGATGTTTTTCAAAAAACATTAAGTTTTGTGCTGGGAAATATTCATTATCAACAAAATGAACAAGGGGTAAATTCCTTAGGCGAACCTGAAATACCAAGAATTGTCCTAGAGGAGCTAATAGCAAATGCCCTTATCCATAGAGATTATTTTGTTTCAGCGCCCGTTAAAGTATTGGTGTTTTCTGATCGAGTGGAAATTATTAGTCCAGGCCACTTGCCAAATAACTTGACTATTGAAAACATCAAGCTAGGCAATTCCAATGTAAGAAACCCTATTCTAGCCTCTTTTGCACCGCGCGTTTTGCCCTACCGGGGGCTTGGAAGCGGTATTTTACGTGCCATTAAGGCTTATTCGGATATTGAATTCATTGATGATCGTGAAGGTAATGTTTTCAAGGCTGTGATACGGCGCAAAGTGATCTAAAGAGAGTAATACAAATAATGTGTGGTCATTGATCTTCGAAAAAATTGGAGTGATATACCTATATATTCTCCCCACCTCGCCATTAACTCATGTCTCTTTTCAAATAAATCACTTCTCCGGTAAGCAGCTCAATATATTTATAATCACGACCTCTTTTCATTCATTATTAGCCTGCAAAGAATCTAGTGGTAGAGTTTATGCGTACTATAGTTCGATTGATTATGATTTTTTAACTTATGAATCGACAAAGTACCACTTCATTGCAAGGGGCAACTTTGGGGGCAACCAATAAACTATAAATTTAAAATAACATAATATACATGACTCTATGTTAGTTATTTGATTGTCGCCGTCCCACCAATAATACCCCCAGTAACATCCAACGCCGTCCTAGAGACGGCGTTTTAATTCCGTGAAGAAAAACTCCGGGGTAACGACGATCCGCTATTTCCGGCGACCCGTGTTGCACCGGGTTCATCCATGCAATTTGCGGCTGATGGGCTTGATCGCGAGCATTGAAGCAATGCCTCACCGATACGAACGATATTTCGCAAAGCTTTTAACAATGCTGGCCCGCCCTATTTCAACCCGCACAGCTTTAGAAATACGCTCGTCCGGCTAGGTGAGGAAATCTGCAAAACTCCTGAACAATTCAAAGCTTGGAGCCAGAATCCTGGGCATAAAAAAGTATTAACGACATTTTTGAGCTATGGCGGGGTTGCTTGCCAGCGGCAGGGGGAAATTATCAGGGATTTGGCGAAGCCGCAGCAAGCCACGCAGCTTGATATTGATGAATTGGCAACATTACTTGTAAGAGATGTCAAGGATCGCTTATCCTGCACTTGAATGATAGTCACCTATACGTTACCATTGGCAATGAAAATTAAGGCTGAAGAATATATTTGCTTGGATGGTTCAACTCCCCACAAAGCATGGTTTGACAGCCTTGATCTGCAAGCTGCCGCCAAAATTGTTACAGCTAAGTTGCGTTTGGAGCTTGGAAATACATCCAACGTGAAATGATTCGACGGCATCGGTGAATATGTCATCAACTGGGGGCCTGGCTACCGTATTTACCTTGCCAAGGATGGCGACACACTTATCATTTTATTTGGTGGCGGCACTAAGCGCGGGCAACAGAAAGATATTGATAGAGCAAAGGCTTTACTCCAGGAATACAAGATGCGAAAAAAAGCCAAGCCTGCTGCCAGTAAAACTAAAAAATCGAAGAGGTAAAATTACATGGCACTAACCCGGAATTTCAAGCAGACAGTTATTGAGCGCATCGAGCGCGATCCTGAATTTGCAAAAGCGCTTCTTGATGAAGCGGCAACCTTGTTCTTAAGTGGCGAACCGGAAGCAGCACGCCTTATCCTTCGCGATCTCGTCAATGCCACCGTGGGATTTGAGCATCTAGCCATGCTGACTGATAAGCCCAGCAAAAGCTTGCATCGCATGTTATCGCCCAAAGGCAATCCCAGCATGGATAACCTCGCCGCTATTTTTGATGCGATTCGTACACGTTTGAACGTTGGAATTGAAGTTCATACGGTTGAATTGGCATAGATAGTCCAAAGCCATAATATTTATTGGTATTTTGCAACAAAAGATGGCGAAGGAGGAGACGGAGCGAGTAAGCACGAAAGCCTACATATAATGATTTATAGTTGTGAATGAAAGAGTCTAGTTCCAGTACTTCATGGCTCACCAGTGCGGATAAATCTGGTAACTGATTTATTAAGATTTCAGTTTGATATCTCATGCCACAAATCAGCCGCGCCGCTTTTTGACGTCGACTTGATTTGGTTGGTTAGACCGCATTATTCAATTGCTCATCACAAACTTTGATGAACTTTTTGTATTTTTCAGAGAGTTCCTTTTTACTTTCTATTACATGAGTTGAATGCTCCCTTTCGTCATGAGCTACAATTTTGCACCAATGAATTGCGTCTCGTGCTGCATTAACAACTTCTGGGTATTTGTTGTATTTACCAATTAAATGATCATCTTCAGTCATTATTTCATTATACTTATCTGCCTTCATTTCATGGGCCTTCCAATTTGCGGATAATTCATAATAACGTCCAACTTCATCTTTCAGGTCTTCAATTTCTTGAAGCATGCGTTCTCGACGGATTTTCTTGAAATCGCGCTTCTCTTTGGAGATTGATATCAGATGGTCAATGGTCTTGGTAAAACCATAAGTAAAAAGCGCTACCACTATTGATCCGGCCAGATGAAGTTTGAAGTTTCAAGCGGCATATTTGACCCTCGGATCTTGAAAGAAGCTTTTGACCCGTTCGGGTGATTGTTCAAGTTTAACCATGTGTTCGGTGGCAGCGAGTTTGAGTTTGGCCTTGGTGCGCACCGGCACTTTCGTCCCGATGGCATGCTTGAGGTCGGCATTGAGGCGTTCCTCCGGATTCAGTTCCGGGCTATAGCTGGGCAGGTAGAACAGCTCGATTTTGTCTTGTCGTTCAGCGACCCATGCCTTGACCTGTTTGCTGTGATGAACCCGCAGATTGTCGAGAATCAAGAATACCTTCTTCCCGGCATCCTTGATCAGCGCTTCGAGGAATTCGATCAGCCTGTCGGCGTTGAAGGCCTCGTCGATAATCATCCAGCGTGTTTTGCCCTGATTCGTCACTGCGGCAATCATCGATAGCTTCTGTCGCGTACCACCAGCCGCGTAGGTGACTGGCGTCTTGCCTGCCGGAGCATAGCAACGACCGCGCACATCGGTATTGACCAAGGCGGTTTCATCGCCCCAGTGAATCTCGCCGCCTTCCGCCTTGGCGCGCTTCTCAATTTCCGGGTATTGCTCGTTGAGCCAGGCTTGTACGGCTTCAGGCCGCTGCTCATAGGCCTTCTTGATCGGCTTCTGGGGAGTGAAACCCCAACGTGACAGATAGTTGCCTACGCCGCGCACCGACAGCTTGATGCTGTACTCCCGCTCTATCAGTTGCATGACCGCCGCCCGATTCCACAGCGCAAATTCCATCTTCAGTTGCTCCGGACGCTTGTCACAAATGATCTTGCGGATGGCTTGTTCCTGCTCCTCTGTCAGTGACCGCCCTTGACCAGTACGCTTGCCTCGCATCCCTGGCTTCAGGGCGGAAAATCCGCCTTCTTCATACCGATCTATCGCAAACCGAACTGTCGGATACGAAAGCCCACTGAGCTCAACAATTTGCATCACGCCGTAGCCCTTGCGATGCAACCGCACCACTTGCTTGCGCCGTTCATGCAGTTGCTCCAGCGTCGAATATCTTGCGTCGTCTTTTTCCATTTCAACAAGATGGGGGGCGATTCATAAATTTCAAGTATTATTGTGCCGAGTCAATAATGTTTGCCACCACTCCATTTTTTCTCCTTGCAATCTAACGTTTGAGGTAAGAGGCGCTTGGTAGCGCGCCCTGCTTGACCGATGGGTTAGCACCCTCTATTCATTAAAAAATTTAATTGCTTTGAGAATATTATCAACTTGTTCTGGTTGGCTATTTGAAACAGCTTGATGTAACAACCCAGAGAGAATTGCATTTCTGGTAGCAGATGGGATTACGCAAGGACTTAAGACTCCTCGAGATTGTGGGTAGTCATCATTCCAATGAATCCCGAGAGCCTTTTCTCCTCCATTTTCTTGGTTTTTATGATCGTACCAACCAATAATCAATGCCAATCCGTCATCTTCATATATTTTTTCCCAATTTTTCCAATAAGAAATCATTTGCATCGAATTATTCCTTCATAGTTTTGGTGTGGACTAACATAGAGGTCATCAGCGCTGCGCGGCTTTATTGCGCAGCGTCCAGTAAAATGTTTCATAATCTGGAACGGAATGTCATGTGGCTCAGTGAAGCCTTCCCAATCCCTTATTACTTAATCAACTTAAGAAAAAATAACTCTGGAAACACTGATCTATTCGATCAAATAGATAGACCTGCAAAGGTTAGATAAAATACCTTGCTATTGATAAACATGGAATAGAGCGATGCAATCAAGCTTTTCTGAGCTGGAATATGCGGCAAAGAAGAAACAAACCCGGCGTGATCGTTTTCTGGTTGAGATTGAAGCTGCAACACCGTGGACATCCCTGCTGAATGTTATAGCTCCGTATTATCCGGTTAGCGGTAGGCGAGGTCATCCACCGATTGGTTTGGAACGGATGCTGAGGATGTATATTGTGCAACAGTGCTTTGGTTTTTCGGATGAAGGCGCGGAAGATGCTGTATACGACAGTCAAGCAATCCGCTGCTTTGTTGGTATTGATCTGAATCGGGAAGCAGTACCGGATGCGACGACTCTGCTGAGATTTCGCCATTTGCTGGAAGCGCATCATCTGACGGAATCCATTTTTGATGCAATCAATGCACATTTGGCTGAACGCGGACTATTTCTTCGCGAAGGTACGATTGTTGATGCTACGCTGATCTCAGCGCCTCCTTCGACCAAGAATAGAGAAGGAAAACGCGATAGCGAAATGCATCAAACCAGGAAAGGCAAGCAGTGGCACTTCGGCATGAAGGTACACATCGGTGTCGATGCGCAATCAGGGCTTGTTCATACCCTGATCGGAACGGCAGCCAATGTCCACGATGTTACTCAGGCACAGGCGCTGCTGCATGGTGATGAAACCGATGTATTTGGTGATGCGGGCTATCTGGGCGTTGAGAAACGAGAAGAGAATCTTGAATTGCCCGTAACCTGGCATATCGCGATGCGCCCTTCCAAGCGCAAGGCATTGCCCAAAACAACAGCAGGCGAACTGATGGAGAAGCTTGAACATGCAAAAGCCAGCATTCGTGCCAAAGTTGAGCATCCCTTTCATGTCGTAAAGAATCTGTTCATGCATCGCAAAACTCGCTACAAAGGAATGGCCAAAAATAATGCTCAGATGTTTTCACTGTTTGGGCTTGCCAACTTGCTGCTGGCTCGCCGGTGGTTATGTAGCTCTGACAGCCAGATTGCGTCTTAAAGACAAGAAATGAGCGGAATAAGGCAAGAAATAACGCAATTCAACCCAGAATATGGCAAATTTTAACCCAATATCCCAGAACTGCTCGCTTTGCCCTTGGGGTGTGGCGAATTAATCAGCGTTTCCCTCTAATTATTAGATATAGCATCATTTTGTTTTCCCCCGTTCAAGTAACACGGGGGATTACAAATACATTGATGATAAAATAAACCTTAGTGTATCATGAAAACTTTTGAAATATCAGGATGCGGTGAGAATTATGTGCCCTATTACTTATGAAAACCTCGCTTCTCAAACAGCCTCCGAAGTACTCAATGCACTTCAAAAAATCGCTGAATCCGAAGGACGATCCATGCAAGCTGTATTTGATGAAGCGCTCCGAGAATACATTGAGCGCAAAGAAAAAGGAGTGTCTCGCTATCAAACCCTGGATGCTTTCTCTCAAAGTTTAAAGGAATTTGATCAACTTTACCGTGAGTTAGCCAAGTAGCAGTGAGGGATCATTTAACTGTCACCGATGTACTGGCAATCCATTCGATATTAATTAAACGTTACGGCGGTTCACACGGTATCCGCGATCATCACGCGCTTGAGTCTGCTCTGTTTCGTCTTCAGTCAGGCTACTATACTGACATAATTGCAGAAGCTGCCGCACTCATGGAAAGTTTAGCAATTAATCATCCATTCATTGACGGCAACAAACGGGTCGCTTTCGCGGCAACAGATATTTTTCTTCGCATTAACGGTTATCGAATCAATTCAAAACCAATGGTTATTTATGCTGACATGATGCAAATGTTTGACACGGGCACATTTAATCAAATTCACCTTGAGCAATGGTTAAGAAAAATAGTCATCAAGGTTTCTTAAAAAAAAACGGTTTTTTTCACGGAAGCTTTCCTTACCGCTTAAATTAAATGTGTTTGAACTGTTTTTTCAGGATTTTATAAATTCATCGACATTGCATCCGGAAGTGGTCTCGCAAATTCAGGCAATCCGTTAAGTGATAATCTTGCTCAACTCAAACCGTGTAATTGACGGTCAACAAAGAAGCAAGCGCATGAGAAGAACGAGAAAGAATCCCGCAGCGGGGTTTAGATGGATTGGAGGAATACTTCAGGCTCTGCAACCCCAATAGACCTCACGCCGCGCTTGACGGCAAAACGCCAAATGAGTTCTACTTCGATAACCTGCCTGCAATGCAAAAACCGCATAGGCATTCACGCAGGATTTCCGCTTAAGAAATACCAAGCAAAGCTGCTTGATCCGCTGTGTACGCTGATCGATAACGTCCGATAAAACTTCCAGGAGCAACCGATGAATCTGCTTCGATCCGAGTATTTAATAGTATGTCTGTGGATAGGATTGCAGGCAGTGCCTGCATGGGCTGTCGATAGTGATAGTACTTGCGAGCAAACCGGAACAACCCGCATCTGGGTCTCGCCGCTGAATCCCAAGGCCGGCCAGCCAGTCAAGATCATGGCGGTTTCCACTGACGGACCAATCGCGGAATTGGTATTGATCGACGAACAAGGTCAGCCCGCGCCGTTGCAATCCCGTCAGCGGGGCGGGCCGCCGTGGAGTTTGACTGCCGAACTTGCAAACCTCAATGACGGCCGGTATCGAGCGGTGGCGCATCAGGACGGCAAACAGACCGCTTGTCAGGAATTAGTGGCGGGGCAAACGGTTGCGGCGGCGAATCCGCGCACATGGAACCGGGCGGCTGAAGCGTTTTATGCCGCATGGATCGAGGAGTTATTCGGCGCGCCGCCCGAAGAAAATCTTAGTTTCAATTCGCTGGAACCGGTATTGCGCAACAGCGAGCGCAATTTTCTGCATAACTATCTCGGTCTGAATGAAGACAGCAACCTGCCGCTGACGCCCGATTGCGCCGATTTGCCCTACACGCTGCGCGCTTATTTCGCTTGGAAAACCGGCTTGCCGGTGGCTTTTCGCGCATGCGGACGCGGTTCGGCCAAAGCGCCGCCGAATTGCGGCGCGCCCACCATTGTCAGCGAATTCACGCGCGGCGTGCGGTCGCAAACCAATTTCCGCAAGCGCTACCGGCAACTGGCGGATACTGTGCATTCCGGCTCGGTGCGAACCGGTCTTGCCGCTGAAAACACCGACTGGTACCCGATTCCGCTCAGCCGCGAGACGCTCTGGCCGGGCACTGTATATGCCGATCCCTATGGACATATCTTGGTAGTAGCCGAATGGGTGCCGCAAACCGCCGATCGTCCCGGCATGCTGTTGGCGGTCGACGCCCAGCCGGATAATTCGGTAGCGCGTAAACGCGTTTGGGAAGGCACGATGCTGTTCGCCGACACGGAGAATGCCGGGCCTGGTTTTAAAGCATTCCGCCCGGTTGTTTTATCCACACCGGATAAGGGGCGCATGCTGTCAAACCGGGAATTGAGCGACCATCCTGATTTCATGCCCTTCTCTTTGGAGCAGGACTATCTCACACCCGATGATTTTTACGCACGGTTAACGCAATTGATCAATCCGCAGGGATTGGACCCGTTGCAAGCGTATGAAGCCATGCTGGCGGCGCTGGTCGAGCAAGTGGAAACCCGCGTCAATTCCGTGCAAAACGGTGAAGCATATTTCCGCAAAAATCCGCGTAGCGTGATCGCAATGCCCGGCGGCGCGGCGATTTTTCAAACGATCGGCCCTTGGGAGGATTATTCCACGCCATCGCGAGACATGCGTTTGATCATCGCGATCAATGTATTGAACGGTCTTCCGGAAAAAATCGTGCGACATCCGGAGTTATTCGTGCTGAACGGCCAAAATCCGGAGCAAGCCAAAGCCGCGATTGAACAACATCACGCCAAACGCGCCCAGAAACGCAGTATTCGCTATATCCGCTCGGATGGCAGCGAATGGGAATTGACCATCGCTGAGGTGCTGGCGCGCAAACCCGGTTTCGAGATTGCTTATAATCCCAACGACTGCACCGAGATACGCTGGGGCGCGCAACCGGATACCGAAGAATATGCAACTTGCCGCCGCCAAGCACCTGCGGAACAACGCGCCAAGATGGCGCAATACCGCGAATGGTTCCGCGAAGCGCGCCGGCCGGTGCCATAACAACAGCCGCGCATCCGGTTGCCAATCATTATCGCGATTCCTTGATCAGCAACAATACATGCAGTATTTTTGCTGATACTATGGCATAGTAATTGATATCCGATTTTCACCACCAAGGAGATAATAAAATGGCCGACAAATCCATCCCTGAAAAATTACAAGAAGAACTGACCAACCTGCAATCAGTCGTTGACGAAGTCAAATTGCAAATGCATCTGGGCACCAAGGAATTGCAGGATAAATTGCAGCCGCATTTGGAAGAACTCGAGCAGGAATTAAGCCAAGCCAAGGAAAAATGGGAAGCCTTCGAAAACAGCTCGGAAGGCGCATGGGAAGATATTCAAACCGGCTTGAGAAAATCTTTCAAATCAATGGAGCAAGCATTTGAAAGAGCGAAACAGCACTTCCCGCCCAAATAAAATTTCTAAAGCAATCTTTCTAACGACGGCCACGCAGCGAACCGCTGCGTGAGCGGATAAACCCGGCAATTCTTCATCCGCGCGTCCGTTGTTTCTGCGGTTATAGTGCTCCTCTTTAACAGCCACACACTGGGGAAGCGCTGATTAATTCAACGAACGTGATGAAGGGCGAGGCGCACGGCACAAAGCGACCGAGACATATCAACAAGATAGGCGGGAAAGCGAGTACCGTGCAACGAAGTGATTCGCTCGTATAGTCAATTAATCAGATGGAATGGACACCGCCCTCCTGACAACGGCATCGCAATGTGCCACAGTTGGCTTTCAATCATCAACTCAAAATTGGAGGGCAGCATCCATGGATAAGATTAGCGTAGTTGGTTTGGATTTGGCAAAGAATGTTTTTCAGGTACACGCTGTTAATGCACAAGGACGGGTGGTTGAGCGCAAGCAATTGAGGCGAAGCGAGGTACTCGTCGTGGTTTGCAAAGATCGAACCTTGCCGGATTGGGCTGGAAGCCTGTGGCGGCATGCATTACTGGGCACGCAAGCTGAGCGAGCTGGGGCATACGGTGCGGCCGATGGCGGCAAGGTTCATCAAACCCTATTTGAAGTCGAACAAATCGGATATGCTCGATGCGGAAGTCATTTGTGAAGCAGTGCAACGCCCGGGGATGCGCTTTGTTTCGGTTAAATCCGCGCAGCAACAGGCAGTATTGCACTTGCATCATAGCCGGCGGCTATTGGTTGAACAGCGTATCGCGCTAATCAACCACATACGTGGAATGCTGCTGGAATTTGGTATTGTGATTGCTGTGCCCTAGCGTGCTCAGAAAACGATTGCCGGAGCTATTGGAAGATACCGGCGATGAGTTACCGCCGATGTGCCGGGATTTGGCCGCTGTGTTGCGGGATCAATTATCGGCACTCGATGAGCGGATTGCGCTACTGGAGCACAGGATTCAGCAATGGCACGTCAGCAATGAAGCGAGTCAACGCTTGGCCGGGATTCCTGGTGTGGGCGTCATAAGCGCTACCGCGATTGCTGCAGCGATAGGTGATGCAAGGGCATTTACCAATGGACGGCAATTTGCCGCTTGGCTAGGACTGGTGCCGCGCCAGGTATCGAGCGGCGGGCGGCAACGTCTGCTGGGAATCAGCAAACGAGGTGATCGTTATCTGCGCACTTTGATGATCCACGGTGCGCGTGCTGTAATCCGGCATTTACGTGCGCGGCAACAAGCCGGTAAGCCGCCTGGCAATGCCTGGATTGCGCAACTGCTGGCGCGGTGTCATCCCAATGTCGCAACAGTGGCGCTGGCCAATCACAATGCCCGGGTAGCTTGGGCATTGCTGGCTAAAAATGAAACCTATCGTGCTAGATACGCTGCTGAAGCATGATGATATGAGCGATTCATAAAAAACAGAAGCATCGTTAACAGGAGGATATTCATTCACGATTGCTTGCATTTATGTGATGGGAAGACAGGTCGGACCGCGGCGGCCAAACCCGGGGAAGCTCTCGAAGCAACCAGACTTCGCTATTCAGATTGGGACCCGCCGGCGAATACACCATAGGGGCTCTGAGCTAAACGCTCTTATCAAAAGCCGAATGTAAGTGTGCAATCGAACCTTGTGTTTCTATACATCAGTGCTTGCAAAACGGGCGGTGTCCATGTAAGCGCTTCCCTAGAATTCCGGCGCTCACTATATTTCTCAGGCATCAATGAAAAATTTTTATTCCCCGGTCCACTTGCTGCTTTTTGTCTTTCTGCTCGGCGCCTTAATGGTGCTGATTCAGCTGGAATTATTGTCGTATGCATTTGAAAAACTGGGACTGCCGCCGGAATTGGGTTTGATCGTGCTGTTTCTTTCGCTGTTCGGCAGCGCGATCAACTTGCCGGTCACGCGGATTAAAAGCGACGTGCCGGTGCAGGAATTAATGCCGCAGGCTTACTGGGGGTTACTTAGGGAAACGCTGATTAATTCGCCACACCCCAAGGGCAAAGCGAGCAGTTCTGGGATATTGGGTTAAAATTTGCCATATTCTGGGTTGAATTGCGTTATTTCTTGCCTTATTCCGCTCATTTCTTGTCTTTAAGACGCAATCTGGCTGTCAGAGCTACATAACCACCGGCGAGCCAGCAGCAAGTTGGCAAGCCCAAACAGTGAAAACATCTGAGCATTATTTTTGGCCATTCCTTTGTAGCGAGTTTTGCGATGCATGAACAGATTCTTTACGACATGAAAGGGATGCTCAACTTTGGCACGAATGCTGGCTTTTGCATGTTCAAGCTTCTCCATCAGTTCGCCTGCTGTTGTTTTGGGCAATGCCTTGCGCTTGGAAGGGCGCATCGCGATATGCCAGGTTACGGGCAATTCAAGATTCTCTTCTCGTTTCTCAACGCCCAGATAGCCCGCATCACCAAATACATCGGTTTCATCACCATGCAGCAGCGCCTGTGCCTGAGTAACATCGTGGACATTGGCTGCCGTTCCGATCAGGGTATGAACAAGCCCTGATTGCGCATCGACACCGATGTGTACCTTCATGCCGAAGTGCCACTGCTTGCCTTTCCTGGTTTGATGCATTTCGCTATCGCGTTTTCCTTCTCTATTCTTGGTCGAAGGAGGCGCTGAGATCAGCGTAGCATCAACAATCGTACCTTCGCGAAGAAATAGTCCGCGTTCAGCCAAATGTGCATTGATTGCATCAAAAATGGATTCCGTCAGATGATGCGCTTCCAGCAAATGGCGAAATCTCAGCAGAGTCGTCGCATCCGGTACTGCTTCCCGATTCAGATCAATACCAACAAAGCAGCGGATTGCTTGACTGTCGTATACAGCATCTTCCGCGCCTTCATCCGAAAAACCAAAGCACTGTTGCACAATATACATCCTCAGCATCCGTTCCAAACCAATCGGTGGATGACCTCGCCTACCGCTAACCGGATAATACGGAGCTATAACATTCAGCAGGGATGTCCACGGTGTTGCAGCTTCAATCTCAACCAGAAAACGATCACGCCGGGTTTGTTTCTTCTTTGCCGCATATTCCAGCTCAGAAAAGCTTGATTGCATCGCTCTATTCCATGTTTATCAATAGCAAGGTATTTTATCTAACCTTTGCAGGTCTATCTATTTGATCGAATAGATCAGTGTTTCCTTAGAATACCTGCGCGACGCTTCCAGAACGAAACGCTGATTTGCATCAACTTCGGCGGTTGCCTGATACCCGTGACCCTGTCCATGTTTTTGTTTTCCCACAGCGAACTGGATATCTTCCCGGCATTGCTTGGCATCACCATCATTACCATCATCAGCTATTTTTTCAGCCGCCCGATTCCCAGACTCGGCATTGCCATGCCAATACTGGTTGCACCCATCAGCGCGGCATTGGTGGGTCTGCTGATCAGCCCGGAACAAAGCGCGCCGCTGGCTTATATCAGCGGTACCTTGGGCGTATTGATCGGCGCCGATCTGTTACGCATCAAGGATATTTCCCGGCTCGGCACGCCGTTTGCCTCGATTGGCGGCGCGGGCACATTCGACGGCATTTTCATTACCGGCATTGTCGCTGCGATGCTTGCCTAATATCCGCAGACCCGCCGCCGCTGCTACCGGTCCGGTGGCAATCCGGCTATACTCGATATTATGATGAATTGCCTCGGCTCATTACCGCGCCAGCATTTGTTGCATCGCTTGCACGCCATTCAACAGCAGCACCGGCATATTTCACCGCAAGCAATGCAGCAGACCGCCGCCGAATTCAATATACCGCTCAGCCAGGTTGCGGCGGTGGTTGAATTTTATTCGTTTTTCTCCACGCAACCACGCGGCCGTTTCGATCTATTGCTCAGCAACTGCACCAGTTGCGGTTATCGTGCCGGCGGTGAAAATTTGCTTGAATTACTATGCCAGCAACTGCAAGCCGTTCCCGGCAAAACACGCGCGGACGGTTTGGTCAGCATCGGTGAAACGTCGTGCATCGGCATGTGCGATCATGGTCCGTCGATGCTGATCAATGACTCTCCCGTGACCGGCTTGAATGCAGCCAGACTCACGCAAATTGCACAACTTATAGCAGACGAAATACCGGTTCCGCAGTGGCCTGCCGCATGGTTTGAAATGTCCGATACCGTGCATCGCCGCGATCTGCTGTTGAGCAACCTGCTGATACCCGGCAACGCGCTGCGACAAGCCTTGCAGCAGGGTGCGAGTGAAACCTTGGCGGTCATTCGGCAATCCGGATTGCGCGGGCGCGGCGGCGCGGGATTCGATACCGGCAAGAAATGGCAATTCTGCCGCGAAGCGCCAGGCAATGCGCATTATGTCGTTTGTAACGCCGATGAAGGGGAACCCGGCACGTTCAAGGACCGGTATTTGCTGCGCGAATACGCCGATGCTTTGTTCGAGGGCATGACGCTGTCCGCGTTTGTCATTGGCGCGCAACAAGGTTTTGTTTATCTGCGCGGTGAATACCGCTATTTGTTGCCACATCTGCAAGCCGAGCTGAATCATCGCCGCAAACTGGGTCTTTTAGGCGCAAACATCCTCGGACAAGCCGGATTTGATTTTGACATTGCAATTGTCGTTGGCGCCGGCGCCTATATTTGCGGCGAAGAATCGGCCTTGATCGAATCGCTCGAAGGCAAACCCGGGATTCCGCGCATCCGTCCGCCGTTTCCGGTGACGCATGGTTATTGGGGACAACCGACCGTGGTCAACAACGTCGAAACCTTCATCGCTGCGGCGCAAATCGCCTTACACGGCGCTAGTTGGTTCAAAGCCTCGGGTACAGCATCATCAGCGGGCAGCAAGCTCCTCAGCATCAGCGGCGATTGCCAAAGATCGGGCATTTATGAATACCCGTTCGGCGTAACCATCCGGCAAGTGCTGAACGATTGCGGCGCTGCGGATGCGCAAGCGGTGCAAATCGGCGGTCCCGCCGGTGTTTTGCTCGGCCCGGCCGAATTTAACCGCGGCATCGCCTTCGAAGATGTTGCCACCGGCGGATCGGTATTGGTATTTGGACAACAACGCGATTTGCTCGCGATACACCGTAACTTCGCGCAGTTTTTCGCGCATGAAAGCTGCGGTTTTTGCACACCGTGCCGGATCGGCACGCAATTATTGAAAAATAACCTGGATAATATCGCCGCCGGCCGCGGTTCACCAAACGATCTTGAGGAACTGCGGCAACTCGGCCAAATCGTGCAGCACCAATCGCATTGCGGATTGGGTCACACCGCCACCAATCATGTACTGGACGGTTTGCGGCAATTTCCGCAAGTATTCTCCAACCGTTTGCAATCGCAATTCACCGCCCGCTTCGACCTCGATCAAGCACTGGCGGACGCGCGGCAAGTCACCCGGCGTGACGATGCCGCCGCGCATTTGGATAATGAATGATGACAACCGGCGTTGACACAATCCGCATCGACGGCGAAGAGATTCCGTTCACGCCGGGGCAGACCATCATGGATGCGGCCTTGGCGGCCGGTGTTTACATCCCGCATCTGTGCCACTACCCGGGCTTGCCGCCAAGCGGCAACTGTCGCCTGTGCGTGGTGGAAACCGGCAACCGCAGCGTTGCCGCTTGTATCACTCCAGCGGCCGCCGGGCAGCAAATTATCAGCGACACGCCGGAATTGAACGCGACGCGTAAAGCCATCACGCAAATGCTATTCGTTGAAGGCAACCACATTTGCCCGTCGTGCGAAAAAACCGGTAATTGCAAGCTGCAAGCGATGGCGTATCACCTCGGCATGCTCGACGATCATTTTCCGCAGTTTTATCAGCGCCGCGAAATCGATGCCTCGCACCCGGAGATTCTGCTCGACCGCAGCCGCTGCATTCTGTGCGATTTATGCGTACGCGCCAGCCGCGACGTGGATAAAAAGAATGTATTCGCCATTGCCGGACGCGGCACGGATGCGCATTTGATCGTCAATGCGCCCAGCGGCAAGCTGGCCGATACGCCGATGGCCGTTACCGACCTGGCGGCAACTATCTGCCCGGTCGGCGCGATTCTGATCAAAGAGAAAGGCTACGAAGTACCGATCGGGGAGCGTATTTATGACCGGCAAACGATTTGCGAAACCGGTTTGCAAGAATATACTGATAAACCGATCATTAAGAAGCATCAAAGTAAGTGAATAAGATCATTGCTACGCAACATAGCTTGCAATTTGGCAAGACCATCATTTACTACATGACTGATAACATTGATTTATTAAACAACGAAATTTAAGCGCGCAACGCCATATTTTCGAGAGAAACGTATCGCATGAAAGTACATTCAGCCGCTCCAGCCAAGCAGTCCCTGCAAAATCCCCGCATTGAAGACGATCGTTTGCAACGAGTGACGAGCAACATCACTTTCACTGACAACCGCCCCGAAGTAATCGTATTGCGCAAGCAATCAGGAATCATCAATAACAGTTCTCGAGTATTGCAACAAAAAGCAATCAACCAGCGCATACAACACAGTCCGCACATGGTAACGCAACGAATGCAACATGAGGCATTGCTCAATGGCTCAGAAAAATTGGATAACGGTAGTAAACGTACGATTATGCCGAAGCTGGATTTATCAAAAGCAGTAAAAACTCAAGTGCATTTGGATAGTGCATTGACCCCTGCTGTACCGCTTAAAAAACCGCTTCAATCGAAATCGCAGCAACAAAACGTGGCGGTATTCGATGCTCGCGGGTCTATTTTACCTATTCAGCGTTTTGTGGATCCTGTGACACATGAAGAAATTAACATTGAGGAGATTCAATATCTTGGGATCGTATTGAATTACATGGAAATGCTAAGCAAAGGTACTTTGGAATTGGACAAGGAGGAACGAACTGCACTCTTTTATAAGCGGGCCGAGCTTCTTCGAAAAGACAAATTAAAAGAAAAAATAGCCGATTCCAATCAAGAATTGATGGAACAAGCAAATCATTCCGGAAAAGTTGCATATTTGCATAATGTTGGAAGAGAAACTTTGCGGAATATGATCAGATCGGGTGTCAATCCGCAGCTTGGATTTGCAGATCCGCGTTTTTTTGCGCAGCCAGAGAAATTCACATGGCGTTTGCTTCCGAATATCAGCGCATCGGCCGGGATTCGAGCTTTCCTGAATCCAACTTATGCCTCGAATGCCAATCCAGGCATAACTATTGCCGAATGCCAGACGACGATACAAGCTATTTTTTATCATACTATCCTCAATATGATTGGCGATAGACGCTTTGATCAGACACTTGGCATGGCAGGTGCAACGCTCCCTGATGAAAAACGGCTATTGATAGAATTTCAAATGAGCAGCAAAAACCCGCTCAAGCATTTTCTTGCGGATGAGAAAGCCACCATGGACAAAGAAGAAATGGGTGGTTTAGGATTACAGCAAGAGGAAGATGGTGAAGTTCCAGTGAGCGCACCGGGATTTAGACCGGCTAAATTGGGCGGCTGGTATTTCATCAAAAACCATGCGTTGTATAACATTCGTCATTCAGAAGGAATCTGGGGTGGCGAGAATGCGCTATTTGTTGGCTACAATGAAGAAAATGAGCAGCTTTTCTCAGGTTTTGGTTTGGAAAACCGCACGGAAGCAGAGATGGCGATTTCTTTGGCAGAAACTTTTAACGATCCGCCAACAGCTGGTGAAGTTGAGAATATCCTAAAAAATTATCCCGGACATATTTCTCTGGTATTACCGCAATTGGGCAATCCGAATAGTTTGGAGCAACTGCCCGATTTGACACCGGGAGCCATCGCTGCCCTTGTAAATCTTAGAAAACAGCAAGGAGGACCGTTCGCCAATATTCCATTGGCGGGTCACAGACAGCAATTGCTAGCACTCCGGGGGCTGCTGAAAGGAATTGCGTTACAACCGCCGGTCAGACCGGGTGACCTGTTGGCAGAAATTCATCTGCAAGATGTGGAAGGCGGTGAAGTTGAGCCGGCCGTTACCCACGGCACATGGAGCAATACGGAGAATGCGAAAATACTTACCTGGACAAATAGCCGCTTAAAGAGAATTTCTATTAGAACGTTGATGGATTACTATGCCAGTGCTTTCGATCTGAATCTAAGTCATCTATTAAGAGATCTGATCAAAGGATTGAATCAAGAAATCGCGAATAAAGCAGAAAATGCCAAATTTGATGTTGCTGTGGGAGATACTTTTCTATTTCCTCTCCCCTCTACTCTGGCAAAATTAAAGAAAACCCCCGGTGGTTTCCAGGCATTGGGAAGCAAGATAATCAGTCCCGAGAAATTACAAGAATTAGTAAAGAATTCATAAGTTGTAAGAACTCCCAGGGTTGTTTACAGAGAGGTTGATTAAAATAAGCGTTGAGTATTTCATAAGGAGTTGCGTTATTCAAACTCTTATGGGGTTTGACGGTGTTGTAGAAGTTAATGAAACGGACAAGTTGAATACGGCAGTCAGCGGTGTCTTTAAAACGGAATGAGACCTTTGCACGGTGTCATGAGCGGTACGAGAATAAGGTAAAAAATTGCGAAAAAGCGGAGTTTACACGGGGTAAATGAGCATTTTTCGCGAATTTTTAATGCAATTATCGTGCCGCGTAGTAACCGTGCAAAGGTCTCAGAATTTGTTGTGCCACATGTCCATTAGCGTGCGGATCACGCGCTCGGCTTTGCCGTTAGTCTGAGGGCGATTGATGCGGGTAAACTTCTGACCGATATCGTGTTGCGCGCATGCTTTGACGAAAGCGTGACCGGCAGTTCCCTTAAATTCCTTGCCGTTATCGGAGTAGGTATAGTCGATCTGATAAGGGCACTGGGCGATGACGGTTTCTATGAGGAAATGCGCAGCGCTGTATTGGGTTTTATCAGGGAAAATCGCGGCATATAACTCCCTTGAGAAGTCATCGATGGCGACAAACAGGTATTCGCGAGGTTCGCTGGCAGATTGTCCTTTCAGCAAGGGAAGGCGCTTGGTATCAAAGTGAACCAGCTCACCGGGATAAGTTTTGTTATAGCGTTTTGCTTCACGCTTGAGGCGATCCTGGATCGCTTGCTCAACTTTGGCCAAGCGTTTAAGACCGTACTGCAATGTTCTAAACCGCTGATTTGTACTGTTGCGTGGAGTAAATTCCTGAAGTCTGGCGCATTCCAATACGGCAAGGTTCGATCTCCGCAAACCACGACAGTACCTCGCTTCGCTTCAATTGCTTGCGCTCAACCACCCGTCCTTGTGCATTAACAGCGTGTACCTGAAAAACATTCTTTGCCAAATCCAAACCAACTACGCTAATCTTATCCATGGATGCTGCCCTCCAATTTTGAGTTGATGATTGAAAGCCAACTGTGGCACATTGCGATGCCGTTGTCAGGAGGGGGGTGTCCATTCCATCTGATTAATTCGACGGACGAGATGAAGCACGAGGCGCACGGAACGAGCAACCGGGGCATATCAACAAGATAGGTGAGCGCGCAGTGATTCGTTCGTGTAGCCAATAAATCAGCGTTTCCTCAGGTTGCGTGAGCAGTGACGTGGATCAGAAGCTTGGCTTGAAATCCTGATTACAGAACGGAACAAATCGTATTTCTTAGCCGGGGTAGGTTATTTGCGGAGAATTAAGACCCTGCAGGCTCGATATACTTAAATATTGTTCCTGCAAGGTTATCATCTCAGTCTTACGACATTAAACGATAAAGATAATAAATAATATTTCAGAATTACTATTTTTCTGCTGGAAGCTCGTTACGGCCTTCAGCTGGTTTGCCTTCATGCGTTGTACCGTAATTATCGGAACTTGCGCTTTCCGGCGCTGTAGGTTTGCCACATGCAACTAATGATAATGCGAAAAATGCTGCAACAAAGAATGCTGAAAGTTTCATTTATAAGAATGTCCTTAAAATTTTAAAAAAGTACTGCCAATATTTTTTGTGACACTCAATCCTTGTTAAGGAAACGCTGATTAATTCGACAAACGCGATGAAGCGCGAGACGCACAGAACACAGCAACCGAAGTATATCCATCAGATAGACGAAGGGGCGGGTAATGCGCAACAAAGCGATTCGCTCGTGCAGTGAATGAATGCGTGATTCCCTGAAACTGATCGTCACTTTAGAACTATAACATGATAAGCGTATTGATTCTTCATAAATATTGCATCCGGGTCAATAAAAGGTTTCCGTAGAAATTTTGAAAGGATAAGCGATGTATACAATGTGCATAATTATCATTCATATTAGGGGCTTATGCTTTCGCTAAAATGCGAGGATTCCGCCTGGGTAAAATTTTGCCTGCTCCAAGCGCGTCAGCGTCGGCAACAGATTAAGTCCGGTTCGCTTTTTCAATTCGAGCATCCGCTCTTTGAGATCGCTCAGTGTTATCCGGACTGTATCCTCGCCGGCTGCCAGTGCGATGACATTGCCGCTGTCGCAAGATGGGAAAGCCAGTGCGCGTTCGTCGAATGCGGCTTTGATGCGTTCCAGATTAGCCTGATAACCGCGGCTGCGGCCCAGCAGATTTGCGGCAAACAGGCCGTCATTGCTCAATCGCGCGCGGCACATCCGGTAGAACGGCAGCGTGCTCAGCTCACCGGAACGATCTTTGGCATCGAAACCGTCGACCAAAATCAGGTCATAGGTTCCATTGAATCCAGCGATATATTCCGCGCCATCCGCGATGACGATGCTTAAACGCAACGGATCATCCGGCAGTTTAAAAAACTGTCTTGCGGCAGCGACCACGCGCGGTTCGATTTCAACTACAGTCAATTTGGCTCGCGGGCAATGCCGATAAAGAAACTTGGTCAGCGATGCCGCACCCAGGCCAATCAGCAACACGCTACGCGGAAAGTGAATATCGTCTCGTAGCAGCAGGCTGGTCATCATTTCCCGGGTGTAATCGAGTTCCAGATGCCAGGGGCGGGCAATACGCATCGCGCCCTGGATCGAATCGGAACCGAAGTGCAGGCTGCGTACCCCGGCTGCTTCACGGATTTCGATGGGAAAGCTCATAATGTGCTCAATGTAAAAAGTATCTGGTTTTGTCGTTGGTACATTCAGTTAGCTGCTTGTCAGGGAAGCACTTACATGGACACCGCCCGTCTTGCAAGTGCTGATGCATAGAAATACGAGGTTCGATTGCACACTTACATCCGGCCTTTTGATCGGAGCATTTTGCTCCCAGCCCCTATGGTATATTCGCTAACAGGTCCCAATCTGAATAGCGAAGTCTTTGCTTCGAGCGCTTCCCCGGGTTTGGCCGCCGCGGTCCGACCTGTTTTTCCATATCATTAGCACTGGCAATCTTTAGCAGCCCCCCCTGTCAATGACGTTTCTTTTCTCGTTACTGCAAATCTGTTCAGGTCATTGCCAAGTGGCCTTATCCTGGGCGGTAGGTTTCGTTCTTAGTCAGCACGCCCACACTACCCGGGCATTGTGATTGGCCTGCGCCACCGTGGCGACATTGGGATGACATCGCTCTCGAGCAGTTGTGCAATCCAGGTATTGCCCGGTGGCTTGCCGGCCTGTTGCCGGGTGCGCACATGCCGGATCGCAGCGCCCGCACATGAATCAGCAAAATACGTAGATAACGATCGCCCCGTTTACTGATTCCCAGCAGACGTGACCTGCCTCCGCTGGAAGCTTGCTTTGGCACCAACCCTAGCCAGGCTGCCACCCATTAGTAAATGTTCGAGGATTGCCTGCCGCCGCAATCACCGCAGTGGCCGTCATCACGCCAACCAGGTATCTCGGGCTAAGTGGCGACTGGCTTCATCATTGCTGTGCCATTGCTGGAGCCGCCTCTCCAGCCCCACTATCCGCTCATCCAGTAGCGATAGCCGATCCTGCAACTCAGCCACCAGGCCTCGGGCCATCGGCGACAATTCATTACCAGCATCTTCCAACACCTCCGGTAAGCGCTTCCTGAGCATGCTCGCCCCTATAGCAATCACGCCCCCAAATTCCAGCAACATCCTGCGGCTGTGATGCAGGTGCAGTACCGCTTGTTGCTGCACTGACTTGATTGCAACAAAACGCATCACGGCCGTTGCACGGCCTCACATATCGTTTGCGCATCCAACTTATCCGATTTGTTCGACTGCAAATACGGCTTGATGAACCGCGCCGCCATCGGCTTCACCGCATGACCCTGCTCGCTTAATTTGCGCACCCAACAATGCATACCACCGCACGCTTCCATCCCTATCGTGCACGGCTCGATCCTACTAAACCACTCCAATACCTGGCTTCGCTTCAGTTGCTTGCTCTGCATCACTCGCCCCTCTGCATTCGCAGCATGCAACTGAAAAACATTCTCTGCTAAATCCAAACCAACTACGCTAATCTTATCCATGGATAGTGCCCTCTTCGTTTTATGTTGTTTAGTGAATCTCAACTGTGGCACATTGCAATACCGTTGTCAGGAGGGCGGTGTTCATCCCATCTGATTAATTCGGTGAACGGGATGAAGCACGAGGCGCACGAAACGAAGTAACCTAGATATATCAACAAGATAGACGATAAAGCAAGTGCCGCGCAACGAAATGATTCGCTCGTATAGCCAATTAATCAGCGTTTCCCTCGGGAAACGCTGAACAAATCCTGAAGGGTTTGGGATAATAGTATTTCCTGACAACTCCTCTATAGATACGCCATGTCACACCAATCGAGCTTTGCCGATCCTGACTACAGTCACAAGAAACGCCGGACACGGCGGGAGGTTTTCTGAAACAAGATGGAAGGGGTAATACCCTGGCAAGTGTTGCTGTCGCAAATTGAACTACATTACCCCAAGACTGGACGGCGGGGTTGTCAGCCGATGGCGCTGGAAAACATGTTTCGAGACCTTTGCAAAATGACGCAAATTTCCCATTTCAGAGTAATTTCGGATTAATCTGTGAGGGAATTTGGTTGGTTGTAGTCATTTTTTTCGCAAATGAGCCAAGAATAATCACTTTAAACCGAGCATTTCCGGTCAAGAAAGCGTAATATCCCTATGTTTGCGTAATCATTCGGCGGTCAGCAAAGAGTTTGGATGGTCTTTTTAAGTTATACGCCATCGCCAATAGCAAATGCCAGGCATGCGCTTTCTCCAAACCGCAGTAACTCAGCGTTTTGCCATTGGACCAATGTGCCTGGCTGCCGAAGGTGCGCTCCACGACGTAGCGGGCTTTCTAACTGCCGCCGCGTCAAAGGATTATTCCTGGCAGCCTTATCCTGAACACCGTTTTTGATACCACGTGATTTCAAAGCATCGCGATGTTTTTGGCTGCTATAAGCCTTGTCGGCATGAACACGAGTTCCCGGCTGGATATCGGCTTTATCGAGCAGATCCAGCAGCGCCTTGCTGTCATGGCAATTGGCCGGGGTGGTTGCAACCGCCAGCACTAAACCATTATCATCGACCACCGTATGCTGCTTATAGCCAAAACCGGTTGACCACCTTTTCTAACCCAGCGTGCTTCAGTATCCACACCGGGCTGGACCACTTCAATGACTTGCATCGCTGCCCGGGCATCCGCTTCATCGTCCCGTTCTTCCCAATCACTCACGATTTCGTAAGCAGGTTTGGTTCTGGGCTTGTGCGGACTTTGCGTAATACCCGCATCGACATGGCAAGCCTTGCCTGACCATGATGTCGTGCGCTTGTATTTGCGCATTCACTTGGGCTAACAACCCATCCCAAGCGCCTGCTGCCGTCAGCCGGGTTCTGAAACGCGATACACGGAATGATCCGGCACATCGTCTTCCAGCGACGAACCCAGGAATCGCATCACATGCAGATTCGAGTTCGCTATGTCTTCCGCCGATTCATCGCTTAAACCGCCATTCCAGATTTCTATCAACAACATCTTGAACAGCGCACTCCTAGATAAGCCAGTTAGCCTGTTGCATCCGATACCGGTGCATAAATGGTTGATAGTATCGGGGATTCTTATGACAATGCGCTGGCCGAAACAATTAACGGAGTCAGCCGATGCGGTTTGACACAAGGCAAATAGTCTCCGGTAAAACCGGGACGATTCATCCTATCATTTAATTACAACTCTTTGATCAAATGGTCGGGGCGAGAGGATTCGAACCTCCGACCACTTGCACCCCATGCAAGTACGCTACCAGACTGCGCTACGCCCCGAATTCGGGATTATAACAAACAAACAGCTCAGACTGACACCAGCAGATAATGGCAGCTATGAACGTAATTGTGACACTATGTTATTTATTTCTTGCCTGATATGACCGAAACTTGAAACTGGAAACAATGAAGTATTCATACTTTCATTGGTCAATACGGGTTTGCTTTCATTTTGCTCCAAGTGATTCCTCGCACCATTAATGGTAAATCCTTGCTCATAAAGCAATTCTCTAATACGATGGATTAATAATACTTCTTGTTGCTGATAATAGCGACGATTCCCTCTTCGTTTGACGGGCCTCAATTGCGCAAATTCTTGCTCCCAATAACGTAACACATGGGGTTTTACACCACATAACGTACCTACTTCCCCAATCGTGAAATAACGTTTTGTAGGAATTGGAAGTAATGTTTTAATTGTTTTTTTGTTTTCCATGATAATTTTTCTCAACTAATGCTTTTAACTTCTGACTGGCATGAAAAGTAACAACACGTCGTGCCGTGATCGGTATTTCCTCGCCAGTTTTCGGATTTCTCCCAGGACGCTGCGGTTTTGCTCGTAGTTGGAAATTGCCAAAACCAGAAAGCTTAACTCCCTCTCCCCTCTGTAGGGCGGCACGCACTTCTTCATAAAACGATTCGACCATATCTTTTGCTTCGCGTTTGTTTAGCCCAACATTTTCAAACAACAAATCCGCTAGCTCAGCTTTTGTTAATGCCATACTCCACTCCCTATAGTCCTTTATTATTTGCTTATAGCAGCATTTAGATTTAAAACATCTTTAAAATTAAAGATCAATGACCTCATACCTTAAGCAGGATGGTCCTGTTAGCTCAAGATGAAAATTCAACGACACTAAAAATAGAAATATCTTTTTATCCGGCGACAATTAATTTCTTAATGTTGCGCCGAATTTATTTTTCAAAATTTCAATTAACTGGGTTACTGCAGAATCCGCTTCCGCATCAGTTAATGTTTTCTCAGTATCTTGTAACAACACACGGAATGCAAGACTTTTTTTGGTATCTCCCATGTCTTTCCCGCGATAAATATCGAATAGCGAAATATCGGTAACAATCTCTGATTTTTCTGCATACATGCCGTCAAGGAGCGTTTGAACATTAATATCATTATCAACCAAAACTGCTACGTCTCGCCGAATGGGTGGAAATTTAGAAACTTCAGTTACTGTTGGTATCGTTCTTTGTAGCAAGCTATCCAGATCGATTTCAAACAGTACCGCATTTTTTTGCAAACCATATTTTTTTTGCCAATGCGGGTGTAACTCACCTAGCCACCCGACAGATTGACCATCAATCGTGATTCGTGCCGTTTTCCCTGGATGCAAAGCGGGGTGAGAAAATTTGCTGAAATGCACGTTTCGCCCTTTGAATAGTATTTCAACATCAGCTTTGACATCATAGAAATCGACACTTTTTTCCGGTATCCCCCATTGCTCTGCAACAACATCGCCGTAACTAAGTCCCGCAAGTTTCTCAAGCTGGCAATAATGGTTATCTTCCGTTCTGCCAAAACAACAGCCAACTTCAAACAAACGCACCCTGGTTTGCTTTCGATTCAAATTAAATTGCAAATTCGAAATGAGACCACCAATCAACGTGCTGCGCATAACGCTCATTTGACTCGCAATGGGATTCATTAATTCAATAGGATCGCTATTATTGACTAATTCACGCTCCCAAGATTCATCTACAAAAGCATAATTAATAACCTCGTGATAATCACGAACCGTTAATAATCGCTTCATCTCCAACACCGGAAGCTTTTTCTCGGAAGCCGGCAACATGACCATATTGGCATGCGGACTAAAACTTGGAATACGATCGTATCCATAAATACGTGCCAATTCTTCAATGAAATCTTCCTCAATTGATAAATCAAAGCGATAACTTGGTGGTATCACTACAAAAACATTATCTTTCTCGGAAAATTTCAAACCCAAACGATCAAAAAAGTCAGCAACTTGATGTTTACTTAATTCAATACCCAGCACCCTCTTAATCCGATCAATGCGAACATTAACCGCTGTCCGCAGCGGTAATTGATGTTTAACTTCAGTGATAGGGCCCGCTTTACCGCCACAAATGGATTGTATGAGATAAGTAGCGCGTTCCAATGCATTCCTGGTTACTGAGAAATCAACTCCGCGCTCAAACCGATAAGCGGAATCCGAACTAAATCCAAGTACAAACGATTTGCCACTGATCACACCCGGACTAAAAAAAGCGCTTTCCAGAAAAAGGTCAACCGTGCCTTGTGTCACACCACTGTCCATCCCCCCCATAATGCCTGCCAGTGCCAGCGGCTTATGCGCATCAGCAATGAGCAACATTTCAGGAGTTAGATCAATCTGATTACCATTGAGCAGTTGTATCTTCTCGTGAGAGTGCGCATATCGCACCTGAATGGCATCCGATACTTTAGCAAGATCAAAAGCATGCATCGGCTGCCCAGTTTCCAACAGTACGTAGTTGGTAATATCGACAATAGCATTAATCAACCGGATACCACTTCGTTCCAATCTTTGAGCCATCCACATCGGCGTAGCTACATCCGGATTTATTTCTCGCATTATCCGCCCGCAATATAGCGGACAAGCATCTGCCGCTACCACTTGCACCTTTAACGTTTCTTCAATTTCAGCTGGTGTATGGCACTGTTCTAATGCATTCGAATTCAGCTCCGCATTCGTAATAGCGGCAACTTCTCGCGCCACACCCGCAATCCCTAAGCAGTCAGCGCGATTGGGAGTTAGCTTTAACTCAAATACATTATCATCAAGCCCATAATAGTTACGGAAATCAACACCTACCGGCGCATCCTCCGGGAGCAGCAGCAAGCCTTCGGCCGCTTCACTGATTCCTAGCTCCTTCGCGGAACACAGCATCCCAAAAGATTCTATCCCGCGTAATTTTGTTTGCTTGATAGTAAAGCCGGGCAGATTCGCCCCCTCCAGCGCACAAGGAACCTTGACTCCCACAGCTACATTGGGAGCGCCACAAACAATTTGTAAGAAATCCTTATCGGATTTTCCGGTCTTCACGCGACAAACTTTTAGGCGATCTGCGGTCGGATGTTTTTCGACCGAAACAACTTCGGCCACCACAACACTATTAAATACAGCCGCTACCGGTACAATGCTCTCAATTTCAATGCCTGCCATCGTAAGCACATGAGCCAACTCGGCACTACTATAAGGAGGATTCACAAAACTGCGTAACCAGTTTTCAGAAAATTTCATAAGACTTTCAGATTGATAATAATTGTTGAATAATCGATAGATTAATTGAATTGTTTCAGAAAACGTAAATCATTTTCAAAAAACAATCTCAAATCATTAACGCCGTATCGAAGCATCGTCAAGCGTTCGACGCCCATTCCGAAAGCAAATCCAATATAGCGTTCACTATCAATTCCGACATGCTTTAATACATTTGGATGAACCATGCCGCAACCGAGTACTTCTAACCATCCGGTATGGCTACATACGCGGCAACCTTTTCCATTGCACATAACACAACCAATATCCATTTCAGCGGATGGTTCGGTAAACGGAAAGAAGGATGGCCTGAACCTCACGGCCAAATCTTCCTGTTCGAAGAAATGCGCCATAAAATCCGCTAAAACTCCTTTTAAAGAAGAAAAATTCGCACTTTCATCGATCCACAGACCCTCAACTTGATGAAACATCGGAGTATGCGTCACATCGGAATCACATCGGTAAACTCTTCCTGGCGCAATGACTTTAATCGGGGGTTTGTTGTTCTGCATATAGTGAATCTGTACGGGAGAGGTATGGGTACGCAATAAATTGCTTTTGTCTATATAAAACGTGTCATGCATCGCCCTAGCAGGATGATTTTCAGGGATATTGAGCGCCGTAAAGTTGTAAAAATCGGTTTCTATTTCTGGGCCTGAGGCAACATCAAATCCAATTGAATGAAATAATGTTTCAATTCGCAATAATGTTTGTGTTACTGGATGTAAACTGCCAAAGCTGGTTCCTCTCCCTGGCAAGGTAACATCGAGGGCTTCTTCAGTAAGTTTTGCTTCTAGCTCTTTGGCCTGAATTGCCTCGCGTCGCAATTTTAGCGTTGTCTCTAGCCGGTTCTTGGCTTCGTTAATTAGGCTACCCATCATGGGACGTTGCTCGGCGGGTAACTTGCCCAAACCTTTTAGCAAATCAGTCAAAATGCCACTTTTGCCAAGATATCGTGCTTTGACATTTTCCAATTCAATCGCATCTTCAGTACTATTCATCAAATTTGATGCTTCTGTGATTATTTCTTCCAGATTATTCATAGCAATTCAATATTAAAGAACAATCGTAAAAATTCCATTATGCCCTACAAGAAAAAGGGAGGTTCAGGCTTCACCCGACCTCCCATGTTCAAAAATAAATGCAAATCACTTATATAGCCAAACTGGCCTTGGCTTGCTGCACAATTTTCTCAAATGCACTTTTATCGAATACTGCCAAGTCTGCCAAAACTTTCCTGTCGACTTCAATACTGGCTTTTTTTAAGCCATTCATAAATACGCTATAGGAAAGACCAAATTCGCGAGCCGCAGCATTAATCCGCGCGATCCAAAGCGCCCTGAATTGCCTTTTCCGTTGGCGGCGATCCCGGTAAGCATATTGCCCCGCTTTCATGACAGCTTGTTTTGCTATCCGGTAAACATTCTTACGTCGACCACGATACCCTTTGGCCAAATCCAAAATTTTCTTATGGCGCGCATGCGCTGTAACACCACGTTTTACTCTAGGCATGATCGCTCCTCGTTATGCGTAAGGCATCATTGCACGGATTGAAGCTTCATTCGTAGCATGAACAGCCGCAACCCCACGCAATTGGCGTTTGTTTTTGGTCGTCTTTTTTGTCAATATGTGACGTTTAAAGGCTTGCGAGCGTTTGATACTCCCATTGGCTCTAAATTTGAAGCGCTTTGCTGCGCCACTTTTGGTTTTCATTTTAGGCATACATTCTCCTCATTTAATATGATTCTAGGTGTTTCAATATTGAAAGCTTTCCAGACCTAAAAATCACTTGTTATTTCAGGTAAATCACTTACAGATTTAAAAGCAAAAAGCGGAGTTATGAAATGATTGTCGAATCATTCGCAGCAGATTTAGGTTTATCTATCCGTATATCTTTGCGCTTGGGCGATAATACCATGACCATTTGTCGACCTTCCATTTTTGGAAATTGTTCAACTATGGCACAAGATTCCAAATCAAGTTTAATTCGTTCTAATAAGCGCATCCCAAACTCTTGGTGAGCCATTTCCCTTCCTCGGAAACGCAAGGTCACTTTAACTTTATCACCATCATTTAGGAAGTTTATTAAACTTTTCAATTTGATATTGTAATCACCCTCGTCCGTATTAGGTCTAAATTTAATTTCTTTAATTTGTACCTGTTTCTGCTTTATTTTTGCATCATGCTTCTTCTTACTTTCCTGATAGCGGAACTTGCCATAATCCATCAAACGACAAACAGGTGGTTGTGCTGTTGGTGCAATTTCAACAAGATCGACTCCTGCTTCCTCTGCCATTGCATTCGCAGCGGCAAGCTTAACAATACCAACCTGTTCTCCGTCGACCCCAATTAACCGAACTTCTGGCACATCAATCTCTTCATTGATGCGCACTGATTTTTCCTGAACTATGGCAAATTCTCCAAGATAATTCTATTAAACAATCTATCGCTTTAACGCTTTAATGATATTTCTTTCTTGAGTTGCTCAAGCAATGAATTAACGGTCATTTGACCTAAATTCTCTCCGCCCCGGTTTCGAACGGAAATCAAATTTGCTTGAACCTCTTCATCCCCAACAATAATTTGATAAGGAAGTTTCTGCAGGCTATGCTCCCGAATTTTATAGGTTATCTTCTCATTTCTCAAGTCCAAGCTTGCACGAATGCCATGTTGCTTCAAGTGTTCAGCTACTTTCTCAGCATAATCAACCTGCGAACGTGAAATGTTCAATACAACGACCTGTTCTGGCGATAGCCATAATGGAAGGGCTCCCGCATAATTTTCTATTAAAATACCGATAAATCTTTCCAAGGAACCCAATATAGCTCTATGCAGCATAACGGGTATCCTGCGGGAGTTATCTTCAGCGACATATTCAGCGCCTAAACGATCCGGCATAGAAAAATCCAGTTGAAGCGTTCCACACTGCCACACTCTTCCAATACAATCTTTGAGTGAAAACTCAATTTTGGGACCATAAAACGCACCTTCGCCCGGTTGCAATTCCCAATTCAACTTTGCCTCAGCTAACGCGGCTTCAAGAGCCGCCTCTGATTTGTCCCACTGCTCGTCTGAGCCAACTCGCTTAAGTGGTCGAGTTGAAAGTTTCACCATGATATCTACAAAACCGAAATCCGCATAAACAATTTTCAATAAATCAATAAACCGGACTACTTCTTCTTGAATTTGATCTTCAGTACAAAAGATATGTGCGTCATCTTGCGTAAAAGCTCTGACTCGCATAATGCCATGCAATGCGCCAGATGCTTCATTTCGATGACAGGAACCAAACTCCGCCAGTCGAACCGGAAGCTCCCGGTAACTCCGTAGACCTTGATTAAATATTTGTACGTGACCAGGACAATTCATCGGCTTAATAGCAAAATCCCGTTCATCGGAATTTGTTGTAAACATATTTTCACGAAAATTCTCCCAATGTCCGGATCTCACCCAAAGCTCTTTGTCCAAAATCTGTGGTGTGCGAATCTCCTGATAACCATTCTGATTCAGAATGTTTCTCATATACTGCTCAATCTGTTGCCATAAAATCCAACCTTTAGGATGCCAGAATACCATTCCGGGCGCTTCGTCTTGCGTATGAAATAAATCGAGCAATTTTCCAATTTTTCGGTGATCTCTTTTTTCAGCTTCTTCAAGTCTGTGCAGATAATCTTTCTGATCGTCCTTATTGGTCCACGCAGTACCATAAATACGCTGCAACATTTCGTTGTTCGAATCACCGCGCCAATACGCACCCGCTACTTTCATCAACTTAAAAACTTTAATCTTCGAGGTCGCTGGGACATGTGGTCCTCGACAGAGATCAGTAAAGTTGCCTTGTGAATAAAGCGATAACTGCTCATCTCCTGGTATTGATTCAATTATCTGTGCTTTATAGTGCTCTCCTTGTTGCTTAAAAAAATTAATGGCTTCTGTGCGGTCCATAATTTTTCTTTCAATTCTTAAATCACGTCGACTGATTTCCGACATCCGTTTTTCAATTGCAGCAAGGTCATCAGGTGTAAATGGCCGTTTATATGAAAAATCATAATAAAACCCATCATCGATGACAGGTCCAATCGTAACCTGCGCTTCGGGGAATAATTCCTTCACAGCATGTGCGAGCAAATGCGCGCAAGAATGACGTATGATTTCAATCCCTTCAGGATCTCTTTCCGTAATAATCGAAAGCTCGCAATTTCCATTGATTGGACTGGAAACATCAACCAATTTTCCATTAATTTTCCCGGCAATCGCTGCTCTGGCAAGCCCTGCACCAATTGATGACGCCACATCCATGATTGTTATGGGCTCATCATAAGTACGTTCTGATCCATCAGGTAAACGAACAACAGTCACAACTAATCCTTTCAAAACGTTTACGACAATAAATTACAATTCAACACCAACCACATTTTCATAAAAAACACTTGGTCATGCGATCATTTGATCATGGACGCTTTATACCAGTTATTCATTTTTTGCAGAGCACTCAGAATTTTAGGAGAAAATCCAATCGCAACCGCATCAACCAAGCAATACCAAGCTGCAACCCCACTAGGAGGATTTCCTTGACTCCAATTGAACACCGGTTCAATTGAAGCCCACTTCCATGTACCTGCCGCCGTGCCAATAATCTCGAGCCATGTACAAATAAAAAAAGCTCCTAAATAAACCATTGGTGATCGGCCTTTAAAAAGACAGATTACAAAAATGCAAAATAAAAAAGCACCAACTTGATCACCTTGTTCCGGTATACCGCTAATGCCCCATAGCGACCACAGTCCACCAACAATAATTACCAAAATAGCCAGTTTTTTGGCATTCATCAAGAAAAAACGTGAGCGCGAAAGTGCCACAGCCGTTAAATATACCATACCATGTCCAGGCGGGACGTAAAGAGGCACATTGCCAAACCGATAGGTATACCCTTCCATATAAATAGATGCAAAATGTTCACCTGCAGTCGCAAATGCTACAGCGACAACAACTTGCATTCTCACTTCTCTGTTCTCACCAATCAATAAGCCAGCCAGAAAAATCCAAGCAATCACGCCAAGCAAATTTTGAGTCTCGTAACTAGCACTACCATCAATTACCAAACTGACTGCGACACAAAAAAAAGTAAACCCCGCAATAAAATAATCTCTATTTCTGTGTGGATAGTTCGCATCAGGTTTTGGAAAATGATCCAACATTAAAACAACCTCGCTCTAACAAAAAGCCCGCCAAAGGCGGGCTGTTAATTCTTACAGATATCAGTTTCTAATATTATTACTTAACACTGAAAAAATCGAAGAAAACCTGTTTCAGAAGAATAACTGCCACTTACTCCTCGTCATCCTCGTCATCTTCATCACTTTGGGATTCTCCGGCTTCATTTGCGCCAGATTCCCCCTCGTCTTCATCCTCTTCGTCTTCCTCGTCCCCATCTTCATCACTGTCTTCATCTTTCTTCAGCACCATCTTGCCAGCTGCCAAACTCGCATTCAAGTCCGTCATCGGCGCTTCTTCATGTACTAAATTCTGATGACAGTCTATGCACGTCGCACCTTCCGTCTTTAACTTCTTGTGCGCTTCCTGTGCATCCGCTCCCGGTGGATTCGGGTCTTTATGACAGTCTCTGCACGTCACACTGTCCCATTTCTTCAGATTCATCCGCGCATCATGCGCCATGATCAATCGCCGCTCGTTAAACTTCTCCAGCGTCGAGTAGTCATTGATCAGTTCTAAGTACAGTTCCCGCGCACCATCCACCGCATGGGTATACAGCGCTAAGTGAAAGTTCTTGAATCCTTGCGGTATATGACAGTCCTTGCAGCCAGGATTGACGCCCAACGCGCCATAATGCGTCGATTGCTTCAGTTCCGTTTGCGTGTAGGTCATCGAGTGACAACTGGTGCAGAATTCTTCGGTTGAGAGTGCCGCTTCTCCACCAAATACTACCGCTACCAGCAATATCCCGAGTAACCCGCCTGTCAGTAGCGTGCCTATCGCTCCTTTTTGTATCCCTGTCATTACTCTTTCCCTTTACCTTTTTTGTCCGCTGTTTTTTCCTTGGCGCTTGCTTGGAATTCATCGTGATACTTGAATTTCGGTTCGCCTACGAAAGTGCCGTCCAGTTTGTAGTGTTCGTGCATCGCTTTGACGTCTTTGACCATCTTGTCAAAGTCAAACTTGTATTTCGCGTCTACTTCCGGTGTGAACGGTGTGTACGGTGCTTTCGCGCCTTTCCACGGTGAACCTTCGTAGTTTAAGTGACAGGCTGCACAGGCTTCTTCAAAATGAAAGTCTTGTCCTTTGTCTGCAACCACTTTACGCTGTGTGGTGGTGCCTTTGCTTTCAAATGCTTGACCTGCTTTGCGGTGATCTCCTCGGTAGTTCTTGCCGCCGCCATGACAGGATTCACAGCCAACCGCCGCGAGTGGCTTTTTCGCTGTTTCAATGGTGTAGCCGCCTTTCTTACCCCAGCCGTCAACGTGACAGCCTACGCAGTCTTTATCTTGCGTGTAGTCTTTGTCCGGATCCAGCTTCGCTTTGATCTTGGCTTCTTTGCGGGCGCCAGGCTTTAATGATTCCATCGCCTTGGCATGCGCGGTGTCTTTCCAGGATTTCGCTTGCGATTTGTGGCAGGAGCTGCATTTGGTGCGTCCTTCAAAATCCGCCAGTGCCGCACTGGAAAATAATGCCGCTGCCAATATTGATAGTATGTATGCGATCGGGTGTTTCATCCTTCCTCCTTTATGCTTTATGCTTTTTTAATCCAATTCCGATGGCTTCGTATTGTACGCTATCGTCCGTTTGTGTAAATGACTATGTGGCCGCTTTGCGCCTTTTTTGTTGTGCCGGTGTTGTACTTTCTTTGCGTTCTTTTGTGTTCCCTGAGTCCTTGCTGTTCTCTACGGCAGTTTGTATACCCAGTAGCCGCCTTGTTGATAGATCAGCTGCGCCAGTTCCAGTTCTGTCGGTGCTGGTTTGTCTACAAACGGCAACATTCTGGCCAGCAATGTTTGGCTGCTCTTTTCGTCGCTTAGGAAGAATACCCGGATTTCATTGTCCGACAACGATTGCAGGGTGTAGGTGTCAAAGTTGTTTTCCTTCACCTGTACTTTCATTTGGTTGATGAGGCCGTGCATGTTGCCTGTCATCGGGAAGTTTTGATAGGCGACGCCAATTTCTTCCGGGTACATGAGTCCCAGTTTGTATAAGTCGGTTACGTGTACGATCAGGTAGGTTTCCCGGTCGGATCCTATCAGTTGCCGCAGTTGTTTGATGCCTTCTTCCGCTGGCGCCGCTAGTGCCCCGCTGAATTGTTTGAAGCGTTCCAGTTCTTTGGCGTCGGGTTTGCTTTCCCAGAATTGCTTTTCATACGCGCGTATCGCTTCACTTTGTTCCAGCCATGGAACCGGTATCATCAGCGGTTCGTTCAGGTGGTTGGTAAAGAAAGTGTCGCGTCCGGTGAGCAGTTTGATTTGCCGTGAGGTGTCCCACCAGCTGAGTATCAATGCGTCTTTCGGTGCGTATTTGCTGATTGCGGTTGCCAGTACCGTCAGTTCCGATGGCTTGCGGTCGAAGTTATAGAGTACTTCGTTGGTGCTGTTCTTCCAGTAAATCAATACCGGGGGCTCAGCGTTTTGTTGGGCGACGATAAATTCCGCGATCGGTTTGTCGATTCCTTCCGCTTTGACTTTGTATTCGCTTAGCTTCAGCTCAGGCCAGTCTTCCAGCCCCATTTTGCCGAATTTTTGCACATCGCCTTCCGCTATCAGTTGGTATTGATAAGGCGCCGGTATCGGTTTAAACCAAAGATAGGCAAACCAGCCTAACAAAAGCAAACCTCCCGTCACCAGGAGTATCCCTAATGACGGGAGCAGCTTGTCTCCCGATCGCACTACTTTGGTAGTGCGATCTGTCGTGTCAGCGCCTATCAAGCTTCGCTTTGCTTACGTCTGCGCCAGCCTGCCAATGCCAGTGTTCCGGCCAGTAGCATGCCACCACCTAAACCGCCCAGAGAGATTTTCTCTGCTGTGCCGTCTAAGTCGAGTAAGCTGGTTTTCTTGGTTTCAAGATTTTTAACACGTTCTTGCAGTGCAACCATTTCACGGATGCGGGTGTTTTCGTCTTGAATTTCAACATACGCGCGGTTGATCGGTCCCCAACCTTCGGTGTAAGTCCATCCACCTGGGTTGACGTGCGCCAATCCTACGTGCATCTTGGCCAGGTCGTTTTCGTGCATTTCCAGTACTTTCAGCTCGATCGCCGCTGGGCTGTTGCCTTTCGACCAGAACAGTTGCGCAAAGTAGGCGTAACCTTCTTTTTCCGGTGCCGGTGGTGCAGGACGGTTGGTTTTTTGTCCTGTCAACAGGCCTTCTTTATACAGTTGATGTACGATTGCGTTGGCTTCCTGGTATTTCGCCAGCCCTTCCAGGGTGCCTTTGTCCATCAGTTCCAGGTAAGAGCGTGCAAAACGTTCGGAGTGGCATTGGGTACACGTGACTACCCATGAGTCCAATCGCGCTTCCGACCATTCGCTTCTGATGTTTTCCGCTATGCCCGGTACAAACGGATAGTTTGCCCAGCGGATCTTTCTTACCATGTTATGGCTGTATTCGCCTTCGTATTCCATGTGGCAGCCCGCACAGGTCGGTGCGTTTTGTCCACCTACTGCATAGGCGTCTTTCAGCGGTGCTTCCCAGTTCCATTTGTCGCCCAGCATCGATACCATCTTGCCGTGCTTGGACATCGAGTACGCCTCCCAGTTGTTGTGGTCTACACCGCTATGACAGGTAGCACAGGCTTCCGGTTTGCGCGATTCCGCTGCCGAGAATTCGTGGCGGGTGTGGCAGGAGTCACATTTGTTTTGGTTGGTGTGGCACATCGAGCAGCCTTCCGCTACTTCTCGTTGTGGCATCGCCGCCCATACCGTGGTCTCTACGTTGGCTTTGTAGTCCAGCGCGTGCGATGGACGTCCATCCGGCCATTGGTCATGCGGCCAGATCATCGTGTCTCTTTCCGATTCACGTTCGACAAATTCCGCCAAGTGACAGGTGCCGCACACATCCGCTGTCGGCATGATGATGTCTTTGGTGTGATCCGCTTTTTTCTTCGCGTTCGGTTCTACGTGGCAGTCGATACAGCCGACTTCTTTCAGGTTCTCACCTTCCGCCAGTTTGCCCATCGAGCGAAGGTTCTTTTCTACTTCTTCCAGTTTGGCTTTCTTGTAAAAAGTCGGATCGCTCGGTTTTAAGTTACGCACCTTGTCCAAGTTCGCATGGGTGCTGCGTTTCCATGCTTGTACCCAGACCGGTGATTCGTCCGTATGGCATTCCACGCATTCCTTACGGCTCGCTATTTCTTTGTTTGTGGTCGGCGATTTGTAAAATGTCGCCGGGTCTAAATAAATCCCGTACGGTATCGGTTCCCAGTATTGCGCCAGTGTGCCGCGCCCGGCTCCTTGTTCAGGATCCTTGTAACGCTTCACTACCGCTTCATATAATTCCTTCGGCGATACTTTCTCCCGATCCAGCTTCAGCGCTTCGTACAGCTCGTTCGGCACACTCGGTATGTTCCCCGCTTGCAATCCCCCTGCTATCACGAGCCCTAACATCAGCGCCCCTCTCTTCAGCCAGCTCTTGGCATTCATCTCTCTCTCCTTTGGTTTTCCATTAATTTCTTCATTTGCTCTTAAATATCTTCTTTTGGATATCTTGATTATATGGTTAGCGTAATCAATGAATCATTGAAGATTATATTTCAACCAATTAATTCATCAACTTAATCGCTGAAGACAATCGGCTTTTGTAACGTGATGCTTTATTTTTATGAATAATACCTTTACCGGCTATTGAATCGATCGTTCCCACTGAATCAATAAACACACTTTTAGCCGCTTCTTTATCGCCACCCGCAATTGCTTTTCTTACCGACTTAATGGCGGTACGCAGTTGCGATCGCAAATGAACATTATGCGCTCTTCTTTTGATAGCTTGTCTAGCACGTTTTCTCGCTTGTGCACTATTAGCCATTAATAACCCCCAAACCCTTATCTTTGGAAAAGCACGAATGTTACTTTCTTTTCTTTTCTAGCGCAACTTGTAAGTAAGCGGTGTATCGCTGCTTTTTACATTACATCGCGTTTGATCAGCGCCAATAACCGTCGCGTTTCTTTTTCATCGAGCTCCAACCATTGCCCGCGTTTAAGACGCGGCGGCAAATTGATTGGTCCAAAGCGCACGCGCATCAAGCGGCTGACGGTGATGCCAATCGCTTCAAACATGCGTCGCACTTCACGGTTTTTGCCTTCCTTTAAAATGACACGATACCAGTGATTAGCGCCCTCGCCTCCCTCGTCGGCCAGATAGGTGAACGCCGCTTGCCCATCATCGAGCGGTACGCCGGTGGTTAATTGTTTCATTTGTTCCTCGGTCAACTCACCGAGTATCCGTACCGCGTATTCGCGTTCCATCTCAAACCGGGGGTGCATCAAGCGGTTAGCCAGCACGCCATCGCTGGTGAAAATCAGCAAACCGCTGGTGTTGAAATCGAGGCGTCCGACTGCAATCCACTTCGATGACCGCAGATGCGGTAATTTATCGAACACCGACGAGCGGCCTTGCGGATCGTCCCGGCTGACAATTTCTCCTTCAGGCTTGTGGTACAACAGAACTTTGGGTAATTCTTCATTGAAATGAACACGGATGGTTCGCCTGCCGATACGAATCACATCGTCCGGTCCGGCACGGTCACCGAGTTGCGCAACCTGGCCATTCAAAGTAACTTGCCCGGCGGCAATCAACTCTTCCATCTCCCGTCGAGACCCCAATCCTTTTTGCGCCAACACTTTTTGCAGCTTAAAACTTGCCGCTGGCTGCTTGGCGAGTGATTTGGGTGTTTCCGGAGGTTGTTTATCTGGCGCCGTTGCGATCGCCTTAGCGGGAACACGCGAGGCTGCCGGTGTTTTTTTCCTCGGGAGGCGGAATGGTTTGTTGACTTTCATGGATGGCTAATTCGCGATGAATGCTGTTGAAGCAATCAAAAATGCCTAATTCTAAACTATTACGCAGGCTAACTGTTGCTGCCATCGCCATAAATCGTACAAGCGCCGATTGATTAAAATGTCAGATTGCCAGCTGCCAGGCCGGTACCATCATTATGTGTAACAATCCCCATGACCTGCAGGTCCGCAGCATCAACGGTATCATCCCCGCCGGTAGCCGCGGTATACAACACCACCGCCGATTGTGTTGTGGAGAAATTGAGAATGAACAGATGTCCCCCTCCGGTTGCAATACCGCTGAAATCGATTTCTTCATTTAGCTCCGCGATGACATTAGCCAGCCCGGGTGTGGTGAATGCCGATAACGCAATTTCAATTTCGGCATCCGCCAGCACGGTCGCTTCCTGATCGGCGCCTCCCACGATGGCTTGGTTGCCGCCATCGGCACCATCCGCCGCTGAATAATCGAGACTATTATCACTATCGTCATCGAGCAGCGCCTTTAATGTAGAAATAATCTGAATCCAATCGTCGGTAGCATCGTTGGCATTCGCATCGAATTGGATAACCGAATCGGCGCCGCTGCTTGCACCGGAGGCCGCGCCATCCGCTGCCGCGCTGTAAATAATTGTCTGCCGGGTATTATCATTGGCGCTGCTGCCCAGCGTTATGCTGTCAGCGCCGCCATTCCCGGTAATACTGTCACTGCCGGCGCCGCTGGTGATCGTATCATTACCGCTCCCGCCCACCAGGGTATCGTTGCCGGTTCCGCCGCTCAGCGTGTCATTACCGGAACCGCCGGTAATGACATCATTCCCGGTACCGCCGCTAACGGTGAACGTACCGTCGGTTTCCGCGCTGCCGTTGAAAGTCAAAACCCCGGAATTCGCTGCATTCGTTAAGGTTAAGGCAGCACTTGCGGAAACCAATGTATCTTTAGTGGTAATGGATACATCGGTATTGGTATTCGATAACGTAATGGCTTCGATATTTTTGACGGCATCAAAATCATTGACAGCAGTGAATGCCATATTACCAGTCAGTGCCACGGTATCCGTGCCAGAACCGCCATCGACGCTGTCAGCGCTGGTTAAACCGGCAACCGCCGCGAACGAAAAAATATCGTTGCCGGAGCCGCTGGTAACCGTATCATTACCCAAACCCGGCGTAATATTGTTACTGCCCGCACCACCGTCGAGCGTATCGTTACCCGATCCGCCCTTGATGGTATCTCCAGCACCCCCACCGGTAATGATGAATGTGCCGTTGGTTTCTGCACTGCCGTCAAACGTCAGCACTCCGCTGGTCAAGGTAGTCGCTTGCAACGTTAGCGTAGCTCCTGCCGCAACCAGTGCATCTTTCGTGGTAATCGCCACTGCCGTCGTGGTGTTTGCCACGGTGATCACCTCGATATTACTGACATTATCAAAATTGGTCGCCGCAACCGCAGTGGTTCCGGTCAATGCGACGGTATCCACACCACTGCCGCCATCCACGGTATCCGCGGTGGTTAAACCGGTACCTGCAGCAAATGTGATGGTATCGTCACCGCCGCCACCCGCAATGGAATCCGTGCCGGTACCGCAAGTGATGCTGTCGGCGTCACTGCCACCCGTAATCGTGTCATTGGATGCGCCGCTACTGGTGATGCTAAAAGCGCCGCCGGTTTCCGCCGCACCGTTAAATGTCAGACCGCCCGTAGTGGAAGTGGAAAGCGTCAATGTTGCCCCGGCAGCCACCAGGGTATCTTTGGTCGTTATTGAAACGGCGGTATTGGTATTCGCCAGCGTGATGGTTTCGATGTTGCTGACATTGTCAAAATCATTGCTGGCGGTAAATGCCGTGTTGCCGGTCAACGCCACCGTGTCACTGCCCGCCCCGCCGTCGATGACATCCGCTTGCGTCAATCCGCTGACCGCCGCCAGCGTGAACGTATCGTTACCCAATTCCCCGGAAAGCGTATCGCTGCCGGTACCGGCGGTAATGCTATCGCCACCGCTGCCGCCGGTAAGGGTGTCATTGCCGGAACCGCCGGTAATCGTATCATTGCCGGAGCCGCCGGTTATTTTAAAATGCCCGTCGGTTTCGGCGGCGCCGTTAAACGTCAAGACACCTGCATTGGCCGTATTCGATAACGTCAATGTGGCGCCGGAAGCAACCAGTGCGTTGACGGTGGTAATAGCCACCGAAGTATTCACCATATCCGGCAGCGTAATCGCTTCGATATTGCTGACATTGTTGAAATGCGTAGCCGTCACCGCGGTGGTGCCGGTCAGCGTCACCGTGTCGGTTCCCGTGCCGCCGCTGACCGTATCCGTGGTTAGACCGGTTCCGGCAACAAATGTGAAGATATCATCACCGGCGCCGCCGGTAATGTTATCGACACCGGTGCCGCCGGTGATCTTGAACTGACCGTTGGTTTCGGCGCTGCCGTTGAAAGTCAGAATGCCGGAATTAGCCGCATTCGACAGGGTTAAAGTCGCACCAGCCGCGACCAGCGTGTCCTGCGTGGTAATCGCCACGGCCGTATTGGTATTGGCAACCGTGATGACCTCGATATTCTTGACGTTGTTGAAGTTGGTCGCGGCCACTGCGGTATTGCTGGTCAGCGCCACCGTGTCGGTGCCGGTACCGCCATCGACAGTATCCGCGCTGGTGAGCCCGGTTCCGGCGGCAAACGTAAAGGTGTCATCACCTGTGCCGGTAGAAATGCTGCTGGTGCCGGTACCGGCGGTAATGTTAAATTTTCCGGTGGTGCCGCCGATCGCGCCGGTCAAGGTCGAACCGGTAAACCCCGTCACTGTCACGGTATCGCCGTCGGCGACGCCGGTAATCGCAAGGTTGGCCGCCGCCGCAGTAATCGCAATGCCGTTATCCACCGTGTTATCGGTAACAGCCACGCCAATCATACCGCTGGTGGGATTCGATACCGTCAGATTGCCGCTCAGACCGGTAACATTCACGGTACCCGCAGCCGCACCGCCGGAAGTAACAGTCAGGCTGGTATTGTTAGCCAAAGCAGCCGCATCGATGCTGACCGTATCGGATGCCGCGCCGGCAGCAACATTGATCGAAGCCGCCGCCGAACCGGTGGTGATACTGATGCCGTTATCGGCGGCGTTTGCAGTGGTTACGGTCAACGCGCCGGTCAATTTGGTCGCAATCAGATCGCCCACCAGGCTGCTGACTGTCAACGCCGAAGCGCTGGTATCAGCGATGGTTAATGCCGTATTCTGCGCCAGCGATGCCGCATTGACAGTCACCGTGTCGCTGGCTTGATTGGCAATCAGATTCACCGCAGCCGACCCGGTGGTTACGGATCGCGCATTGGTGCTGTCGTCGCCCAGCTCGTAGGTTTCAATACTGGATAACGCCGTTACCGCGCCGTCGCCGGTGACGATGATTTTTTCTCCACTCGCACCGCTGCCCGGCGCCGTGACAGCACCGGTGAACGCCTGATTCTGACTGGCTTTCATCGTCACTGTAGCACCGGATGCCAACGTCAGTGCTTCGATTTGAGTAATCGTGGCGCCGCTGATGTCCGCGCCGTTACTCAAACTCAACACGTCGTCAACGGTTGAATCGCCGGTCAGCGTGCCTGTAATTGCTAACGCGCCGGCGTTGAAGGTCACGGCATCGTTCGATGAATCAGCCGTAACGCTGGTCCCCGCCTGGCTAACGGTGATTGTTCGCGCATTGGTGGAGTCATCGCCGATGCTGTATTGCTCCACACCGGATAACGTGGTTACCGCGCCGTCGCCGGTGATGATGATTCTTTCGCTGTTGACGCCGCTGCCGGTTGCAGTGATGGTTCCGGTAAACATCTGGTTTTGCGACGCCGACAGGGTGACATCATGCGTACCGGCCACGCCGGTTGCATCGAAACTCAAGTTGGAAAAATTGACGACCAATGCAGCAGCAATGCTCGATCCGTCCTGGACGCTCAAGGTATTACTGCCGCCCCCGCCGTCCAATAGCACTGCCGTCATTACTAGCGGTGTCCACGCCGCCGACGTTGAAATCGATAAGGTATCGTCCGCCGCAGTCCCGCTGAACGCCGTTGCATCGGTTGCCAAGTATCCCGAGGAAGTAGTGGATGGCGCAGAGGGCGCCGAACCGCCACTCGAAGGGATCGACGAGGACGGCAGCGGATCAGCTTTGCCGTCGCCGGTAACATCGCCAACCAATGCACCTGCCGCCTCAATCGCACTGGTCAGCGCCGTGCCTTCGGCCAAGGCTGTCGCACTGCGAATACTCTCTTGCGCCGCGCCCGTTTGTAACAAATTTTCGATATTTTCGGACACGATCTGTATCGCTGCAATGCTCGCCAGACTGTGCGCTATCGTGTCACTGTCGGCCACCTCGTTATCGACTGCACGGTTCAGGTACGCAATCGCGACCGCGACCTCATCCAGCATCGCGCCGACTTTAAACAGCATCGCATTGTCAGCGCCTGCCAGCACCGTGGTATCTTGAATCACTTGCGCAATGAAACCGCTGGCGGTTAAATCGACCGGCTTGGCGGCGCTGGCGATGTTCGCGGCCAATGCCTCATAGGCCAAATCGATTAGCGCCGCTTCGTCCGCCGGCACGCCGGTGCCGCTTAGAAAAGCGGCTGTTTGACTGACTGCAATTTGGATCTTGGCAATCATTGCCTGAATCGCCACCGCTTCCGCGGTTTCAGCGGCTGGGGTATCGGTGCGGTTGGCTTCGTAGATGGGGTCGTAATGCAGGAATGGAAAAGCGAACGGCAATCCCAGCGCTGCCGTAAGTTTGGCCGCCGCATCCCCGGCAACCTTGGCATCAGCCTGTTCCAGCTTGACGAGCAGCGTCGTCAGCGGATTGATGACGGTAGCGCCGGGCGGCGCCAGCATGCGCCCTTCAAACGCTTTCCCGGTCGCAATATCGATCCCGCCCGACACGATCAATTGACCAAACGCGTTGACTCCCGGCAACGTAAAACCGCCCGATGCATCGGTCGTAGCGGAAAGCTCTCCGGGGCTGATGCTGCCATTGCCGTCCAGATCCGCAAATACCACGGCATCCTTGATATAGCCATCGACGGCTTTTCCGGCAATGCCCGACTCAACAAGCGCTTTAGCCGAACCAACCGTTGACGGGTCGTCAGTCACCTGCGCGAGAATCGCTTGCAAAACCGTCAGGCTGACCGCCGCTCCCTTGAGATCGACGGAGTAGTGAGCCGCCACCTCGATTTTGTTATTCAATTGCCGGGCAGCCGCTCCCCATGCAGCATTGTCCGGATCAACCGCCGCCAGCGCCGCAGCCGCCCAATGCATCACGCCGCCGCGTGATTCACCGGCATTCAGCAACTTCTCGATTTCTGCGATTGCCCAGGATTTATGCTCCCTGGCCACCAGCGAACCGGCGATATTTTCCACAAACTGCCGGGCGAATGTGTTGTTGGATAACGTATCGGAATAAAATGAGTTTTGAAAAACTCCGGTTTGCGCAAGCGCAGCGGCAAGCGCTTTTACAGTCCCGGCGTTATTAGCGAATGCTTCGAATTCCCTTAAATACCGCGCGCCGGGCGCCGCATCGAACATTGCCACCACCGTCCGGATGATTTCAAGTTGTCTGTCATTCATGAGTAATTCTGCTCTTAACCTAGAAGATGCTTAAAAAGACGCCAATCTTCCGATTCTACCCAACAGCCAGGTAAACGAATGACCCGAATAGGGTAAAAAAATTACTCTATATTAATTCTTTGATTTAAATAAAAAAGAAACAATTCAACTCTAGCGGTAAACTAATACCGAATTTAACCTCTGCATCGCATTCGTCACTTAATTCAATTCCTTCAGTCCGTTCCCAACTCGATATCAAGCGCTATGTTGAATGGCTCCAGGAATTCTAGTGAGCTATTTACTGACCATTACAATCATCTTCAGGATTGACTTCTTAAATGTTATTAGTGAAAAATTTGATGCAGATTTGGTACGATGATATTGATCAACTTCCAGTCGATGCCTTCGCGCTTTAAGACGAAACGTGCATTTTCAGAATTTTCAACTGGTACCCAGATCGATGCCATATCGTGTGAATCAAAACTGATCGTAGCATCCTTGAAAAGCTTATGTTTCTTGTCGAACACACTACCTTCAAAACCTTTATTACTCAAAGCAGCCATAATCCCACTCGGTGTAACCATTGCATCGATGGCCTTGTCTGTTATGGTGGTGACGATACCAGCAGCCAGTGCTGAAAACGGACTGTTTGCATCTCCCATAGAAGACTGAAAAGCAGAAGCATTTATTTGATCTTTCAGGTTCTGCTTGAGCACTTGGAAGTCAATGTGTGTTTGCAGCTTAACCGAATCGTTATTTTCCAGCGCCACCTTAGTGCCGGAAAGTGCGAGGTACGGCCCAGCGGCAATGTAACCAATTGCCAGGATAATCAACGCCATGGTTGCGATTGTCAGTTTATTCATGGTCGATCCCTTTCTAATAGCAGAGCGGTTACAGATTCTGCCGATGAAAGCAGTACCAGCACAGTATTTTCCCGATTAAAATCAGTTCATTTCATAGAAAAGCTATCACAGCTGACAAATGTTTCTAAATCATTTTTTCCAGAACCATTAGGATCACTGATGAAATATTTGTCGATACCATAGCTTCCATATACTTGCCTGACTCTGTGGATGTCTTTCTGTGTTATGCCTAGATCAAAAATTTTATAAATCGAGCTGATGAACGCGAGAAAGCTCAGATAATAAAGAAACAAATGGTCCACCGGATGGTTTGAATCAATACGTTCTTTTGGTTCTTCATCATAATACCTTTCTGTCTTTTTTCGTTGCTCATTTCCTGCCATTTGCATGACTTACTGTGGCATCGTGTACTTATTCCAGTCATAACTTTGTTTATTTTCATCCATCATTCATAACCTAGTTATTGATTGAAACAAAGCAAATCTCCTTTTGAACCATAGCAGTGCCCTTCTCGTACAACAAGCTTACCAAGCCCATCGCCATTCTGTGGGTATTATTATCATCAACCTTAGAAAGGCAATTTAAATCCCGGCGGCAGCCCCATGCCGCTGGTCAATGCCGACATTTTTTCCTGCGTGGTGGCTTCGACCTTGCGCACGGCGTCGTTGAAAGCCGCAGCGACCAGGTCTTCGAGCATTTCCTTGTCGTCGCCGATCAGGCTATTGTCGATGTCGACGCGTTTGACGTCATGGCGGCAGGTCATGGTGACTTTCACCATGCCCGCGCCGGATTGGCCTTCGACTTCGATGCTGGCAAGATTTTCCTGCATTTTGCGCATGTTTTCCTGCATCATCTGAGCCTGCTTCATCATGTTACCCAGATTTCCTCTCATTGCTGATTTCTCCTTTATTGTTCGATTGGTTTTATGGTGGAAACGATTAATTTCGCGTCGAATTGTTCGATCAATTCTTGCACCACCGGATCTTGCTCGATCGCGGCGATGGCATCGGCTTGTTTTTGCTGTTCTTCGCGTTGCTGCAACGCGGCGGGGGTTAGCCCGGACAACGCGCCGACGGTGAAACTCAGTCTAACAGGTTTGCCAAAATAAGTATCCAATGCCGCCTGGATTTTATCCTGATACTTCTTATCCAACAGGTGCTTATGCACTTCCGGCACATACAGTTCAACACTGTCCGCCGACAACACCTTGGCTTCGCTATGCTGCGCCAGCATTTTCGCCATGCCGGTCAGTTTCAGTTGCTGGCTCAGTTGCGGCCAGCCGAGATTGGATGCATCGGCATTTCGGGTATTCTCAACCGGCGCCGCCGCTACCGGCGCGGGTTTAACCGGCGATGGGGGCTTTTGCGGCTGCGCGATTGTTGCTGCCGGTTGCTTAGCGGGTTGCGCTGGCCGGTCAGTTGTCATGTCATCTGGCATGAACGTCAGCATGCGCAGCAGCGTCATGGTGAAACCGGCGTATTCGTCGGGCGCCAGGCTCAAATCGCTGCGGCCGTGCAACGCGATTTGGTAAAACAATTGAATGTCGTCCGGCGGCAGTAGCCGCGCCAGTTCGAAAATGCGCGCATAATCCGGCGTATCCTCGCCGATCGCTTGCGGCACGGTCTGCGCCAGCGCGATGCGATGCAACAACGCGGCCAGATCCTGCAATGCCAGATCGAACGACAGGCATTGCGCTTCCATTTCATCCGCCAGCGTCAATAGTTGCACGCCATTCTTTTGCGCCAACGCTTCCAGCAGGTCGAACAAGTAACCCTGATCGATGATGCCGAGCATGTCGCGCACGCCGGTTTCGGCAATTGCTCCTTCGCCGAAAGCAATCGCCTGATCCAGCAAACTGAGGGCATCGCGCATGCTGCCTTGCGCGGCGCGGGCGATTAATTGCAACGAAACGTCATCCGCCGGAACGTTTTCCTGCTGCAGGATGTTTTTGAGATGCCCGGCTATTTGCGCTTGCGGAATTTGCTTCAGGTTGAATTGCAAGCAGCGGGACAGCACCGTTACCGGAATTTTCTGCGGATCGGTCGTGGCCAGCACAAATTTGACATGCGCCGGGGGTTCTTCCAGGGTTTTCAGCATGGCATTGAACGCCGACTTCGACAGCATGTGCACTTCGTCGATGATGTAGATCTTGTAACGCCCGCCGGTCGGCGCGTACAAAGCATTTTCCAGCAATTCGCGCATGTTATCGACTTGCGTATTGGAGGCCGCGTCCAATTCGATCAAGTCGATGAAACTGCCGCTGTCGATTTGAAGGCAAGCCGGACAGACGCCGCACGGTGACGCGGTGACGCCGGTTTCACAATTGAGCGACTTGGCTAGAATGCGGGCGATGGTGGTTTTGCCGACGCCGCGAGTGCCGGTGAACAAATACGCGTGATGCAAGCGGTTTTGCTCCAGCGCGTTGGTCAAGGCTCTGACAACATGTTCCTGCCCTGTCAATTCGGAAAACTTTTTGGGGCGCCACTTGCGCGCAAGGACTTGTGTTTGCGACACGTTACCGTATGGAGAAAGCGAAAACAGTCTTCAATATCAGAAAAATACCGGAAAGGCCGATCCCGGCTGGTGTTGGGCGGCGAGCCAGATCCCCGGCACTCGCGATAAATAGCTGTGGCTGCTTCCTTCCGGACCTGACCAGGTTCACTACCTCACGATGCGGGGTGGCCCGCCATAAAACTAAAAAGTTGCGGAAGTATACCAGTAGATGAGGGATTACTCCATTCTCAGTCGATGCGGCATTTACTGCGCATCAAAAAATAATTCAAATCCAAATCCGCTGGAACCGTTAAGCTAATTTTATCCGGATTTACAGCTATGTTTCATCACCACGATTTACTCACCGATCTTGATAAGGCGTTGCCGGTCAAAGATAAAATCATCAGTGCGCATCGTTCCATCCAGCAGCGGTTTGCGTTTATTTCCCGTATCGCGATTGCGTTGTACGATCCGGAAACACGCATTCTCAAAACCTATCTCGACAGCAGCGGCAACGATAAACCGTTGGCGAATTATCAAGCGGCGCTCGATGACGCACCCTCGCTGAAAGAAATTCTGGCCCGGGGACTGCCGCGCGTTGTCAATAATTTGGTCACTTTTGAGAATGGCGCGCATGTGCATACTCAGCGAATCGGTCGCTCCGGCTATGCCGCCAGCTATACGATGCCGATTTTTCATGCCGGGGAATTCGTCGGTTTCTTATTCTTTAATTCACATGAAAGCGATGTATTCACCGAGAATGTCTTGAGCATCCTCGATATTTACGGGCATTTAATTGCGCTCATGATCATCAATGAACTGACCACGCTTAAAGTCATGGGCGCCGCGTTAAAAACCACCAGCGGCATTACCCATGTCCGCGATCCGGAAACCGGCAGCCACCTGGACCGGATGTCGCGTTACAGCCGCCTGATAGCCGCCGAGCTTGCCGGGCAATATGATCTGGACGATGCCTACATCGAGCATATTTTCATGTTCTCCCCGTTGCACGATATCGGGAAAATTTCGATACCCGACAGCATTTTGCTGAAACCGGGCCAGCTCGATGCCAATGAACGATCGATCATGAATACGCATGCGCAAAAAGGCAGGCGGATGATTGACGATATCGTGATGAACTTCGGTTTCGAAAGTATCGATCACATCGACATATTGAGAAATATCGCGGAATTTCACCATGAAGCGATGAATGGCAGCGGCTATCCTACCGGGAAAAAAGGGCGGGAAATTCCATTGGAAGCGCGGATCGTCGCAGTCGCCGATGTTTTCGACGCGCTCACTTCGCAACGCCCTTACAAGGAAGCCTGGAGTAATCAACGAGCATTCGACATGCTGAAGCAAATGGCCGGGACAAAACTTGATTCGGATTGCGTTAATGCATTGATTAAAAATGAAGAATCAATCATATTGATTCAACAGCAATTTAAAGAAAATATTTACGGCTGATAGCACAATTCCGGGCGCTCCCGCATCGCCATTCTTCCTCTGATGCCGCCCGGCCACTTCTTCACTTCAAAACGCTGTTTCTCTATGGAAATGCTGATTAATTCAACGAATGAGATGAAGCGCGAGGCGCACGGAACGCAGCAACCGAGACATATCAATAAGATAGACGAGGATGCGAGTACCGCGTAACGAAGTGATTCGCTCATGCAGTCAATTAATCAGCATTTCCCTATATAATCGGCAAGCGTCCCGGCTTAATGTCATTCCGGCTTGTTGAATAGCATTCGATAAGACGCGTCGAGCCGGTTCAAGCAATAACCCAGATAAAGGAGATACCGATGACATCCACGTTGCTGGCAGGTCCAATCGTTCGCCGAGTCACTAAAAATCGCGTGTGCGTGTGGCTGGCGACAAGCCATCCGGTTAATCTTAAATTAGAAATTTTGAATGAAGACCGGCAAGTTCTTGCTTCAAGCAATCCCGCAGACTTGAAATTGCAACGCATAACCGCCGGAAAGAATCTGCATATCTACCTTCTGCAAGCACGCCCGGCTGAAAATAGCTTCCCGGTTGATCGTTTACTCAGTTACCGGATCGTCGAATTGAAAAACGATACCGAGCAGAACTGGGATCTTCGCGCATCGGGATTGACTTACGGCGATCAAGAATATCCCACTTTTTTTATCCCCGATCAATTATCACAAGTGCTTTATGGTAGTTGCCGGAAACCGCATCATTACCGTAAACCCCGAGATGCGGAGCACGCGGATGCACTAGGTTTCGCAGATGATTTATTGAACGCGCATCATCGCGATTTGCGCCAACGTCCGGGTATTTTGCTGCTGGGCGGCGATCAGATTTATGCCGACGACGTAGGCATTTCACTATTTGCCATGCTGCGCCAGGAAGCAATCCGGTTAACCGGTCATCCGGAACTGTTGCCTTTGCCCGGCGGCGCCACATTTGATCCAACCAAAATCTCCATCGGAAACCGCAAGTCAATTCTGAAGGAACACAACACCGGCTTTACTTCCGATCTATCCCATAACCATCTCTTGAGTTTCGGCGAATTTGCCGCGATGTATCTCTATGTTTTCGGCAATCATGATGACTGGCAGCCAGTTTTTGACTGGGAGAACCTTAAGTCCTTGGGACTTGAGAATGCAGACAAAGCGCGCGATGTTTTTACGCATGAGCATAAGTCCTTATGCCTGTTTCACGAAAACCTGAAGAAAGTCAGGCGAATAATGGCAAATGTTTCAACTTACATGATCTTTGACGATCATGAAGTCACCGATGATTGGAATATCACGGGCGCTTGGCACGAAAAAGTACGGAATTCTGTATTGGGACGGCGAATCGTCAGCAATGCGCTGGCGGCGTATTGGCTATTCCAGGGATGGGGCAACGATCCGGACAATTTCGACAAGGATTTTATTTATTCCATTTCGAAGCATCTCAGCAACGAACAAATTCGGGCCGATGACGCCGACCGTTTCGATCTTTTCACCTGGAAACATCGCCTCTGGGGTTTTTCCATACCGACCAATCCACCAGTTATCGCCATTGATTGCCGTACCCAGCGGCAACCGGATCATGGTTATCATGACCATCATCCGCCTCGGTTGATGGATCGATACGCGTTAGACTGGTTACGCGTTGAGTGGGTCAAGCTTAAAAGCGATCTCGATCTCGCAACGGATGTTTGTCCTATTATCATGACGGCGATACCGGTCATGGGATTCACTGCGGTTGCAACCGCAAAGCAACTGGCGGTTTGGTTAGCCGGCAAGCTGGAAGGATGGCAGCCGATCTATTTTATTGAGAAACTGTTGAAGCAAGAAGGTGTTATTACCGGATGGGTTGTCGAAAAACTGGACGTTGAAGCCACCAATAAAGATGGTTACGCCGCTTTTCTCAGCACATTAACCGATGCGATGAGCATCCGGCGCTGTGTATTTTTGTCCGGCGATGTGCATCATTCATTCGCGGCTACCGGCTGGTTCAAACTGTCTGGCAAACGTCTGGATTGCTATCAATTCACCAGTTCCGCGCTGTGCAACAAATTACATGACCAGGGCGAAAAGCTGCTGGAAATCGGCAACAAGCAAACCAAGCCTTTCAGCCGGCGCGGTTTTATCAATTGGTCTTACTGGCGCTCCGGAATGGAGTTGCTGATCGCGCAAAACCGGGCATGCCGCGTGACCGCGCAATGTAACCTCGGATTGGTCAGATTCGATCGTGGCGCCCCGGAAAAAAATATACTGCTTACCGGCGAAGACAGTACCGCATGGCCCGCTTATGAGCTGCCGAAATTTCCGCCTTCCGATTAATTAATTTCGGGCAGGCGTCTATTCTGCGCTTAATGTCACCCGAAATCAGCGAAAGAAAAACAATAGCCCGCATGACCTTCAGTGTTTCTCAATGACGAGTAAAGGCAAGCAAACATTATCCACTTGGATCCGGCCAAGCGATGCTTCGGCATGGGTAGCTTGCGCCAGGCGGGTGTGGTTTGATCAACATCAACCAACCGCACACGAACCCGATGATTTCAATCGAATGCTCAGCACCCTGGGTCTCGAACACGAAGCTGCAATTCTCGCAAAACTGGAAAGCCAATACCCGGTGACTACGGCGACTTCCTTTGAACACACCCAAACTTTAATTCAGCAAGGCGTGCCGGTCATTTACCAGGGACAATTGAAAAACGAACAATTAGGCCTGGCCGGTTATCCTGATTTTCTGATCCGGCATGAAAGCGGTCATTATCAACCTGCCGATGCCAAGCTTTCATCCAGCGAAAACAAGAAAGCCATCCAAATTCAACTCGGCATTTACCGGCGGTTATTAGCAAATAAGTTGCCGGCGATGGTTTTTCTGGGGGACGGCCGTACCGCAACGCTTGGCGATGAGGTTGACGCTGTGGTCGATGAATTCATTGCCAGCATGCGGGCAATCCTTGATTTGCCGCAGCCGCCATCGGTTCGATACAGTCATAGCAAGTGCCGCATCTGCCCGTATATTGACAACTGTCTCCCGGAATTTGAATCATCAGAAGACATTTCATTATTGTATGGTATCCATGGCAAGGCAGCCGATCATTTGGCCGAATCAGGGATCAGTACCATTTCTCAGCTCGCGGCCAGCTCAGCCGAATTGCTTCCCGACGCGCCTTATCTCAAGGGTTACAAACGAAAACATCGCGCTATCCTACAGGCCAAATCCCATCTGACCGGAGAAGTGTTTCAGCTTGCTCGAACCGCGCTTCCTGAAGGCGCCTGGATTCATTTCGACATCGAAGATAATCCGTTAACGCCCAACCGTGAACGTCATGTGTATCTTTGGGGGTTTCTACTGCCGGATTACGATACCGGGAGTTTTGATTATGTGTGGACGGATGATGAATCCCGTGATTTTGACGGCTGGCTGGGTTTCCTGAAAAAGATTGAAGCGTATCGGTCCAAATTTCCATCCATGATACTGACGCACTATTCTAATCATGAAAAAGCCACGATCCGCAAATATGCCGAACGCTATGCGATGGAAACGCATGCCACGGTTGCCTGGTTACTCGGCCAGGACAGCCCGTTATTCGATATACAGAATCCGGTGCTGGATTGTTTGGTGTTGCCACTGCAAGGATACGGACTTAAAGATATTTGCAAGCATCCGGCATTGGTTAACTTCCAATGGCAGAATCAGGAGTCAGGATCTCAATGGTCGGTGGTGCAGTTCCACCGCTTCCGCGCAGAAAAAAATGAAACTGAGCGGGAGCGGCTAAAAACAGAAATTTTGAGATATAACCGGGATGACGTGATTGCAACCAGAAAACTGGAAATGTGGCTTAGAAACTTGTTTCGTTGATTGGCGGCGGGAAATCGAACCACAAACTGCCGCCACCCACCGCACTGGCGTTTAAAAAATCAATCGACTTGAGTAGTAGCTTGTCATTGAATTCCAATATCACTACCTAAAAGAAACCATTTCCAAGCTATCATTCGGTAATAATTTTTCCAAATGAGGAAAAGCTTTTTCATGAATTTCTTGCAAGGTATAAATCTCTTGCAGCACATCCAATGGAAACCCCTGTCTGCTATGATCTCTTTCGACCACGAGCAGCTTGTTGATATACGAATAGAATTCCTTATACCCCCAATGCAATTCAATCATCCCAGCCACTCTTTGATATTGGGTATCGAGTAACGATTCTTTATCACCTAAATGAATCTTGAATTCCTTAATTGAATTTTTTAAAGACATTTTGATCTTCCTTTCTATAAATCAACGTAATATACCAATCCTTCAAAGCCAGAAAAGTCTGACGGCTTTATTTGTTTTCCTATTACGGACGGATTGCAATAAAATTCAGCCATTCTCGTATAACCGCAACAATTTCCGGCACAATCTCAAATAACTCTTTATATTAAAAATTGCTATGTCCAATGATACTTTAGCCCTCGCCCAAGCACTGATTGCACGAAAATCTTTGACACCATCCGATGACGGTTGCCAGGATATCTTAATCAATCGGCTCGAAAAGCTTGGTTTTCATATTGAAACAATGCGTTTTGGCCAAGTTGACAATTTATGGGCACGGCGCGGCAACAGTTCACCGGTGTTGTGTTTTGCCGGGCACACGGATGTCGTCCCAACGGGTCCGTTGGAAGAATGGGACAGCGATCCATTCACGCCGGCAATTAGAGACAATCGCCTTTATGGCCGCGGCGCGGCGGATATGAAATCTTCGCTGGCGGCATTTATAACGTCCATTGAAGCATTTTTACAGCAGCATGCGAATCATGATGGATCGATTGCACTATTAATCACCTCGGATGAAGAAGGCGTTGCAATCGATGGTACGGTCAAGGTCGTTGAAACCTTAAAGGCGCGCGAAGAATTGATTGATTATTGTATCGTGGGTGAACCGACTTGCACCGATAAACTGGGCGATACCATTAAAAACGGCCGCCGCGGATCCTTGTCCGGCAATCTGACAGTAATGGGTATTCAAGGTCATATCGCATACCCGCATTTAGCAAAAAATCCCATTCATCTTGTTGCCCCGGCGATTGCAGAATTAGCGCAGACGGAATGGGATCAAGGCAACGAATATTTTCCGCCGACCACCTGGCATATTTCCAACATCCACGCCGGTACCGGCGCTACCAATGTTATCCCCGGCACACTGAATTTGTTATTTAATTTTCGATTCTCGACCGCCAGCACCGTTGAATCATTAAAAACCAAGGTGCATCAAATTCTTGATAAGCATGGCTTAAATTATGAATTGCAATGGGAATTGTCGGGAAAACCTTTTTTGACAGAGAAAGCCGAGCTTGCGAATGCAATGCATGCAGCCATCGCGTCAGTTACCACTCTCGAGCCACAGTTCTCTACATCCGGCGGCACCTCGGACGGACGGTTCATTGCCGACATTTGTAAACAAGTCATCGAATTCGGCCCCTGCAATGCCACGATTCACAAACTGAATGAACATGTTAATGTCGATGATTTGGATAAATTATCAAGAATTTATCAATTAACCATGGAAAATTTGCTAGTGAGCAAGGATCCTAAATCACATACCAGTGAAGCAAACGGTTTCTGGGATAGATTAAGAAAAACTTTCTTTGATTAGGGAAAGTGCACGACCGAAATGCAAGTTAAAGGTGGATATTAATCTCATCCAGCATGGTTCGGAAATTTCGATAATCGATCGCGATCGGATATATCGCTTCACTCCGCATCAATCGTAAGGATGGATACGAATCGACGCCCATGCTTCGCGATAACTGGATTTGCAGCTGTAATTCGTTCTCGACATCCGTGCTGACCAAATCCACTTTGAAAGTGTCGGCATCGAGACCGATCACTTCGGCGCACTCCACTAATATTTCCAGTAATGCGGGATTTTTTGCCTTTTGGTAATAAGCATCTTGAATCGCACGGATCATTTTCAGATCCGCATCCGCGCTTTGTCTTTTTGCCGCAATAACTGCCCGGCAAGCCGGATAGGTTGAGCGGATCGGCCTATTGCGCGACCAGAATTCCCAGTTAAACCGGATGCCGGGTATCGTTTGTTCGATTCTTTGCCATGCTTGTTGAATACTCTGCTGAACTGTGAGCGGCATCGGTGCTGTTGTATCGGAAGCCAAACCGCCCAGCAAATAAACAACCTTAACTTCACCTGATAGATTGTTCTGTAACAACGACCATGCTTCACTAAATGCATAGCACCAACTGCACATCGGATCATGAATATAATATAAACGAGTCATTGCGCTTTTACGTAACAATTTTTACCATTTTGGATACCGGTTCTTTCCGCCATAATCTGCAAGAATAATTAATCCATACAGTTTATACACGCTCGTTAGCGCTTTGCTGTAGGCCCTCTGCGAAGCAACAACTGGTTTTCTATAAGAGAAATGTGTAAAATTATGCGCTTTTTCCATTCAATAATCTTAATGGATTTTTAATTTCGTGGCTTTTTACGTACAAAAATATGGCGGCACTTCGGTCGGAAGTACCGAGAGAATAAAAAATGTAGCTCGTCGGGTTGCGAAGTTCCATTCACAGGGACATCGACTCGTTGTTGTCGTATCGGCAATGAGCGGTGAAACCAACCGGTTAATTGCTTTAGCGCATGAAGTACAGGAAAATCCCAGCCCGCGTGAGCTGGATGTCATGATCTCGACAGGTGAGCAGGTTTCAATTGCACTCTTGGCAATGGCGCTCATGGAACTGAATGTAAAAGCCAAAAGTTACACCGGCTCTCAAGTCAGGATATTAACCGATAGCACATTCACCAAAGCGCGCATTTTGAGCATAGACGAAGACAAAATTCGAGCGGATTTAGATGCCGGATATGTCGTAGTTGTTGCCGGATTCCAGGGCGTCGATGAAAAAGGCAGTATTACTACTTTAGGGCGCGGTGGTTCAGATACGACCGGCGTTGCGCTTGCGGCTGCGCTTAAAGCCGATGAATGCCAGATTTATACCGATGTCGATGGAATTTATACTACCGATCCCCGTGTAGTTGCCGAAGCCAGAAGATTAAACACCATTACTTTCGAAGAGATGCTGGAAATGGCAAGCCTGGGTTCGAAAGTATTACAGCTTAGATCAGTCGAGTTTGCCGGAAAATATAAAGTCAAACTCAGAGTTTTATCCAGTTTTGAAGAAGACGGGCATGGTACGCTGATCACATTTGAGGAAGATGAAAATATGGAGCAAGCGGTTATTTCAGGTATTGCATTCAATCGTGATGAGGCAAAAATTACAGTTTTGGGCGTGCCAGACCATCCTGGCATTGCATATCAGATCCTTGGGCCTGTCGCTGATGCCAATATTGATGTCGACATGATTATTCAGAATGTCGGGCACGATGGCCTGACGGATTTCTCTTTCACCGTTCACCGCAATGAGTTTAAAAACACGATGAATATCCTGAAAGAGCAGATTCAACCGCATATTGGTGCCCGTGACGTGCTCGGAGGTGATAGAATTGCCAAGGTTTCAGTAGTTGGCGTTGGTATGCGCTCGCATGCGGGAATTGCCAGTAAAATGTTCCGCGTATTAGCGGAAGAAGGCATTAACATCCAGATGATTGCAACTTCCGAAATTAAAATATCAGTTATCGTAGACGAAAAATATATGGAATTGGCTGTGCGGGTTCTGCATAAGGCATTCGACCTTGAACAAGCACTATAAACACCAATCAGCGCATTAAGAAACGAAAAGAATCATCAATCGGAGAGATGGCCGAGTGGTCGAAGGCGCTCCCCTGCTAAGGGAGTATAGGCTCAAAAAGCTTATCGAGGGTTCGAATCCCTCTCTCTCCGCCACAGATGCACCAATAGATACCTAGCAACACCAAAGAAACCCGCATGAATGATAAGTTTGGCGGGTTTTTTGTTATCTGTAGCCAATCATGTGAAATGTGAGTAACAAGCAAAATTTGTGAGTAACTTTGTGAGTAACTATAATACACGCAAAAAAGTTACTCACATTTTTGAGCAATCCGACAGGATAAAGGCATTCACATGAAGCTGACCGATTCAATCATCAAAGCAGCAAAGCCCAAAGAGAAAGATTATTCACTAGCAGACGGTCATGGACTGGCTTTATTAGTGAAATCTTCGGGTGCGAAATGGTGGCGGTATCGATACCGTTTTAATGGCACGCCAAAAATGCTTTCAATGGGTGTCTATCCTGATGTGACATTGAAAGAAGCGCGCAATGAACAGGCACGCTTCAAGGAAATACTGAGCAACGGTATAGACCCGTCAGAGAACCGCAAGGAAGAGAAGCAGCAGGCAGCGATAGCCGCGGCTAACAGTTTTGAATCGATTGCCCGTCTTTGGTGGAATCACTGGAAGCATGACAAAACCGAACGCCATGCAGGCTACACGATCCGGCGCATGGAAGCGGATGTTTTCCCTGTCATTGGCCATAAGCCCGTAAATGAAATCACCGCAACCCAGCTTATAGCGATGATACGCAAGGTGGAATCTCGCGGTGCGCTGGATATAGCCAAGCGGGTTTTGACCCTATGCGGGCAAGTTATGCGCTATGCCGTGGCGCATGGCATGGCGGAACGGAATCCGGCAGCTGACATAAAGCCTGCTGATGTGCTGAAACCGGCAATCAAGACCAATCGCGCACGATTGAGTGAAAAAGAATTGCCTGAGTTATTGCGCAAGATCGATGGTTATGACGGGCAGCCCCTCACCCGCCTGGCAATGCAACTGATGGCTTTAACATTCGTTAGAACTGGTGAATTAATTGGCGCCCAATGGGATGAAATCGACCTGATCAAGCGTGAATGGCGCATACCGGCGGAGCGCATGAAGATGAAGACACCGCACATTGTGCCACTGAGTCAACAGGCAATAGCGGTATTGGAAGAAATCCGCAAACTGGCAGCCGATGATATATTGATATTTCCGAGCGAGCGCCGGGATGGTAAATCAATGAGCAATAACACTATTCTTTATGCACTCTACCGAATGGGCTACCACTCCCGCATGACCGGACACGGCTTCAGGGGGATAGCTTCAACGATACTTCACGAACAGGGATTCAATCATGACCATATCGAATTGCAGCTTGCGCATACTCAACGCGATGCAGTATCGGCGGCATATAATCATGCGCTATATTTGGAACCACGAGCAAAGATGATGCAAGACTGGGCAAATTATTTAGATGCAACTAAAGTTAATGCACCAATCACAATACCGTTAACTGCTGCATAAACACAAAAACACCATATGGCAATAACCTTAACTATTGATGCAATTAGAAAACGCGCTGCCAAGTTTGCGAAAAGCTATGAAAACATAAAATCTGAGAAACAACACGATCAGAATTTCATGAGAGATTTTTGTGAAGTATTCGGCATCAACGCTAGGCGCATCGAATGGCAGTATAAAACCAAGACCGTTACATGGGTGGATGGTTTTATTCCCGGTATGCTGCTGTTTGAAATGAAATCGGCCGGTGAGAATCTGGATGAAGCTTACGGGCAAGCTGCTCGATATATTGCCCAGCTAAAAGATAAAGATTTGCCATCAACCGTGATCGTCAGTGACTTTCAGCGAATTCATGTGCATCAACGTGAAATTGGTGAACGCATCGAGATTAATTTGTGCGATTTACCGCAAGAAATCGACAAAATTAAATTCCTGGCAGGCTACGAAGAACGAGCTATACAACAAGAACAGCAAGCCAATGAGGCCGCCGCCGAAAAAATGGCTGGCCTGCATGATGCAATCAAAACTACCGGCTATACCGGCAAAGACCTGGAAACTTATTTGGTACGCTTGCTGTTTTGTTTGTTTGCCGACGATACCGGGTTATTCGGTGAAAAAGGACTGTTCCTTAATTATCTGATCAATCATACCAAACAAGACGGTTCGGATTTACATGGTGAATTAACCGCTTTGTTTGATACCTTAAATAAACCAGATGACGGTTATCTCGCAAAACACCCCGATTACGTAGGCCCCAAACGCCTTAAGAACCTGGCCGAGCATCGGCGACCCTTTCCTTATATCAACGGCGCTTTATTGTCCATCATAAGGTTAAAACCACCGGCTTCAGCCGGTCAGCTTTAGCTGCGAGAATATGCCACACAGGAGGTGTGGCATGGATTATAGATATGGAAGTCATACGGTTTATCAGATTGAATATCATTTTGTATGGGTAACGAAGTATAGATATAAGATTCTGAAGGGAGAAGTAGCAGAACGAGTACGAGAGTTGGTTCGTCAGACGTGTGAAGCATTTGAAATGAGAATTGTACAGGGTGTAGTAAGTAAGGATCATGTGCATATTCTGGTGAGTTGTCCGCCGGAGATGGCTCCGAGTGAGATCATGAGGCGGCTAAAAGGACGAACATCGAGCTATCTGTTTGAAGAATTTCCTCACTTGAAGAAGCGGTACTGGGGAAGGCATTTTTGGGCGCGAGGGTATTTCTGCGTGACAGTAGGTCAGATGACAGAAGAGATGATCAAACAATACTTGGAGCATCATTTTGAGCCAAATCCAAACGACAATTTTAAAATGGAGCCGGAATAAGACGCGTCGTTTAGTCGACGCGTATCCGGACTTTCAGTCCGTAACTCAAACCCACCGGCTTTAGCCGGTGGTTGTTTAGTTTTTAAAAGTTATACTAGCTTAAATAGGGGATTTCAGAGAATTTTATGACTTCCTCTATCGATTGATGTCGATCATCTGGTACTGTTATGCAACCTGGTTTCATCATCAAGACGCAATCCCCTATTCCTGATGGGAAATGAGATGCAGTAAAAAATGGTGGATTCAAAATTGAAGTGCAACTTTTGTAAGGAAGTTTAGGAAGCAAGCTGCGGTAGTATCGGAGCTTCTTAAACGACCAAGTAGAAGGAGCACAGATGAAGCACTACAAGCAGCTCACCAGCGAGCAACGATACCAGATTTCCGGCTTGAAGAAGGCGGGTTTGAACCAATCGCGAATAGCGGATGCAGTGGGCGTGAGCAAGTCGACGATTTCGCGGGAATTCAGGCGGAACAAGGGTCGGCGTGACTGGTATCCCAAGCAGGCGCAGGAATTACGGAACGAGCGCCGAAAACAATGCGCCAACGCCCAGCGTTTATCAATGTCGGACTGGACGGAAGTTGAGCGATTGGTTCGGCTGGACATGAGTCCGGAGCAAGCGGCCCGTCGACTTGCTTTGGAAAGTGTGTTGCAGATCAGTCACGAGACGATCTACTTGCACATATATGCAGACAAGCGTCGAGGTGGCGACCTGTGGCGGCATTTGCGTTGCCAGAAGCCCCGCAGGAAGCGTTATGCGAGCGGTCAAGAGCGCCGGGGCACGATCAAGAACCGGATCGGCATTGATGAGCGTCCGGGGATCGTGGATCAGAAGAACCGCATAGGCGACTGGGAGGGCGACACCGTAATCGGCAAGAACCATCAAGGCGCATTGGTTACGCTGGCCGAGAGGAAGTCGCGCTACATTCTGGCAGCCCAAGTGCCCGGCAAACATGCATCGGGCGTAACGGCGGCGGTAACGCGATTGCTGCGCCCCCATAAACGCAAGTGCCACACCATGACATTCGACAACGGGAAAGAATTTGCGGAGCATGAAACCATTGCTGCGAAACTCAATGTGGATATCTACTTCGCTCATCCTTATCATTCATGGGAGCGCGGCTTGAACGAGAACAGCAATGGTCTGCTGCGGCAGTATTTCCCCAAGGGAATGGAATTGATTAAGGTGACCCAGGAACAAGTACAATGGGCGGTGGATAGACTCAACCATCGACCGCGCAAGGTGCTTGGATTCAGAACCCCGTTTGAGGTGTTCTTCGGAAAGACGGTGCGCTATACCAAGCCACCGCTAGGTGTTGCACTTCGAAGTTGAATCCGCGAATCTTAGCTTGAAAGCTTCTGTTTTTTTGCAATTTCTCCAATAATCCCAAATCCCTTATCTAACCCAAACGGTTTTGATATTCACAAATTCGCGAGCGCCGTGATAAGACAATTCTCTGCCATAACCGGATTCCTTAATCCCGCCAAACGGCAAGCGCGGATCGCTTTTGACAATGCCGTTGACAAACGTGCAACCGGCATGAATTTGCCGCGCGAGCGCTTCGCCGCGGGCCGGATCGCGCGTCCATACGCTGCCGCCCAGGCCAAACTGGGTGCGATTCGCCAATTGAACCGCTTCCTCGGCATTTTTGACACGCACGATGGCAGCCACAGGACCGAACAATTCTTCGTCAAATGCCGGCATGCCCGGTTGCACGTGATCCAGGATTGCCGGTGCGTAATAAGCACCCTGTTCGCCAATTGGGAAGCCGCCGGTTACCAGCTGCGCGCCCAATGCTTGGCTTCGTTCCACTTGTGCCTGCAATTCCGAACGCAAATCCATTCGCGCCATGGGCGCGATGGTGGTTCCGGTATCCTTGGGATCGCCGCTGCGCAACTGGCTGATGAGCGTTTGCAGCTGCTCCACAAACACATCTGCGATGGTTTCCTGCAAGATAAAGCGCTTCGCGGCAATGCAGCTTTGCCCCATATTTTGCAGCCGGGCTACCAGCGCTTGTTGTGCTGTCGATTCGATATCGACATCGTCAAGCACGATGAATGGATCCGATCCACCCAATTCCAGCACACACTTTTTCAAATGCTGCCCGGCCATCGCGGCGACTTTGCGTCCCGCCGCGCAACTGCCCGTCAACGTGACCGCAGCAATACGGCGATCGGCTATCATTGACTCTGCTTGTGCAGCGCTGATCATGAATGTACGGAAGGTATTGGCCGGAAATCCCGCTTGTTGAAATGCTACTTCCAATGCAAGAGCGCATTGCGGCACGTTCGATGCGTGTTTCAACACCACCGCGTTACCCGCCATCATCGCCGGTGCAGCGGCGCGAATCAATTGCCAGAATGGGAAATTCCACGGCATAATACATAAAACAATGCCCAGCGGTTGATAAACGACGACACTGCGGCTGGCATCGGATGCGATGACTTCATCGCGCAGGTACAATGCCGCATGATCTGCATAGTGCTCGCAACCAATCGCGCATTTCTCAATCTCGGCGCGCGCTTCCTTAAGCAATTTCCCCATTTCTTCGGTGATCAGATGCGCATAGCTTTCGCTATTTTGCCGGAATACTTGCGCCAATTGCCGAAAGAATTGAGCTCGCTGCTCATAACCCAGCGCCGCCCAGCCTGCTTGCGCTGGCTCCACTTGATCCAATGCGATACTGATTTGGTCAGCCTGCCATGTAGAAAACGATTGCATAATTTGGCCCGTGGCCGGATTGATCGATTGCATTGACATAATGAGATCCCTGATTCAAAAGATTGAGTGTTTGCTACAAGCGCCGACAACCGCACGCTGGCTCCCGGACAATGAAAGCCCGGATGAAGATGACGCGTAACCGATTATGATGTTTTTCGCACCCCGTAGCACGACAACAGGATTTATAATTCCGCATCATTTCAAATTTTAATGGCTACTTTAAAGGATATCGAATGACCGCTTCGTCAAAATTTATTAAATTGGCTTGTCTGCCAGCATTGTTAGCATGGCTGATTTTGCCACTCCACACAATCGCCGGCGACTTAGTAGAGTTACCGCAAGACGCCGTCCGCAAGCTGCAAATCGACGCCGGATTCGGCTGGGGAATATTCAGCGGCACAATTTACAACGGCAACGACAATTACCATATCACGCAATTGGTTGTCAGCATGACGCCGGTTCACGACCATCATCATATGCATATGCACCCGAATATGCCGCACGATCCGAAAGTGCATCACATCACGCTTGATTTACCGCCCTCGTCTAAAGGCGCATTATCCATGGCGTTGCCCGATGATGTTGCCGACGTGCATGACTTTAAATGGGAAATTCTCAAGGTGACGGGCTATTCCGTGCGCTGATGCGCCTGGTAGATGGATTGCATCTGCACCTCCATTTGCAAGCTCACGCGCTCAAGCCATGTCTGAGCAGTAATATCACGTACATCCCAATGAAGCGCGATTTCGTTTATCTGTTCGCCGTGCCTGACTAGGCAAAGCTCCGAGTGCTGTTATGGCGATTGTCTAACACCGTTGACTATCGACTTCTGCATTAAAGCTGTGCAAGGAGTCATGAACAAGCATAGCGAGGATAGCTGGCGTGACAACGTGTTTGTCGAGCGGCCTTTGGAAGAGCATCAAATAGCGAAGAGATGTATCTGCATACCTACGACAGCGTATGTAATGCAGAGCGAGGCTTAGAAAAATATTCATGTCTACAACCAAAGTAGACCTCACACCACACTTGACGATAAAACGCCCAATGAGTGCTTCAATAACCTGCCTGCAATCAAAAAAACAGCGTAGGCATTAACGCTCGACTTCCATTTATGATTTGGGAAAAATTATCCAATCCAGTAAGACCATTTCATAAGCGATGAAACACCGTCATGATTTTTTGGGAAATGTGCGTTTTGTCATACCTTCATCATATTTTTCTTGTTAGCATAAAGCCAATGAATGCATGAATCTAATTAAAGGGATATCACTTCTTTTATTGTCCATCATAAGGTTAAAACCACCGGCTTCAGCCGGTTAGCTTTAGCTGCGAGAATATGCCACACAGGAGGTGTGGCATGGATTATAGACATGGAAGTCATACGGTTTATCAGATTGAATATCATTTTGTATGGGTAACGAAGTATAGATATAAGATTCTGAAGGGAGAAGTAGCAGAACGAGTACGAGAGTTGGTTCGTCAGACGTGTGAAGCATTTGAAATGAGAATTGTACAGGGTGTAGTAAGTAAGGATCATGTGCATATTCTGGTGAGTTGTCCGCCGGAGATGGCTCCGAGTGAGATCATGAGGCGGCTAAAAGGACGAACATCGAGCTATCTGTTTGAAGAATTTCCTCACTTGAAGAAGCGGTACTGGGGAAGGCATTTTTGGGCGCGAGGGTATTTCTGCGTGACAGTAGGTCAGATGACAGAAGAGATGATCAAACAATACTTGGAGCATCATTTTGAGCCAAATCCAAACGACAATTTTAAAATGGAGCCGGAATAAGACGCGTCGTTTAGTCGACGCGTATCCGGACTTTCAGTCCGTAACTCAAACCCACCGGCTTTAGCCGGTGGTAATTAATTCGCTTGTACATGATTATCTTTATCAAAAAATTAAGAATTAGATAAAAATAATATAGAAAATAAATAATCATGAACATATTACTAAAGTTTTGAGCATTAAAACCGCAATAAAGTCAGGAAAACGTTAATTAGCAACAGTATGAATTTTTAAATCATTAGTTTGATTATAAAACTCCGGATCACGAATAGAGTAATAGAGCAAGCAGAAGCATGGCATGCATTAAAATTTTTAATATATATTATATTTTTCATTGGTTTATTTATCTGATCTCAAATTAGAGTGTGATAAAATTATATAAAGTAACTGTTTAAAGGTAACGCTAGATGGCCAACAAAACAGAGCGGGTAGTTACAAGAATCTCCCACAATAGTAGATTTGGTGAAACCAAGATATTAATTGTTGTTGAGAAATATATATCTGGAAAAACATTAAAAAATATGCTAGAAGAATGGGCATATGATATCACAGGCATTTGCACCTCTAGCCAAGAAGCTTTAGTCAGGGTAAAGAAAGACAAACCCGACCTTATATTAACTGATATGGAATTAAATGATTGTGATGGAATTCATTTAGCTCAGCAATTGAATTTACAAACTGATCGTTCGAATCTCTGCATTTATTTCACTGCTTATGCGTCTGATTTAGTAATTCAGCGCACCATGACTATTGCAACGGCACTTGGACATAACATTAGCAAAGCTAAAGGAAAAGATTACTCTGATTTTGAATCATGTTTCTGCCAATATCATGGCATTGACAAAACAAAAAACATGATTGCTCAATTTTCTATGCAACAAATTAGGGTGTTGATAGTCGATGATCAACAAATTGTCCTATGGGGATTAGAGAAACTTATAAATGCCGAAAAGCCAAAAATGGAAGTTATTGGTGTTGCGACAAGCATTGTTGATGCTAAAAAAATTGCAATAGAAAAACAGCCCGATGTTATCGTATTAAATATCTTTCTTAATAATATTGATTGTGTAAGCCATATCCCAGAGTTTGCAAACAATGGAAAAACTCGAGTTGTAGTTTTCACTGAGACACAAGATAAAGAAATAATTGATCGAGCAATACTTAATGGCGCAAGAGGAGTATTGCACCGAAGAGAATCGATGCAAACGATACTCCGAGCCATTGAGAAAATTCATGAAGGTGAACTCTGGTTGGATCGAATTACGACAGGTCGCATTTTATTACAGAATTCACGAATTCGAGGAAAAATCCCGTCCGACTCTAGTAGTGAAAAAATAACCATGTTAACTCGCAAAGAATGCATGATTCTCAGGGCATTCTCTGATGGTACTGGCGGGGAGCAGAATAAGCAGATTGCTGCTAAACTATGCATGAGTGAGCATACATTACGTAATCATTTAACTTCGATTTTCAGTAAACTTGGAATTAAAAACCGCTTTAGTCTTTTTGCTTATGCAAAACAGCATTATCACCAATTAGAATCCACTGTAGGCGATTCTTACAAAGGAAGTGGCGGCATCAAGGTTGAAGCACATAAGTAAAACAAGCCATTTACTGCTGAAGTGGTTCCTTGAAACCGTACAGCCCGAATGCCTTGGTGTAGTCTCCTCGTTTTTTCGATCCAATCTAAAGTAGAGGTTGATGGTATTTTGCCATAGCGAACTGCGCTGGTGGAATTACATCGAGTTCACTTTTTTATGCTTTTTCTGCGCATCCCGGTACCACGGGCAAATACTCTCCACCAGTTCTCCAAAAAACCTTTCACCCAACAAAGGGATCGGACTCTGAGGTCTCCCCACAAAACCTCATTGAGTTTCAATAAACTAGGGCGTATTATTCATCCAAAACAGCACATGCAAGGCAGGTTTAGTGTCTCTTTCGTAGCGACCAAACTGCGAAGGAGAACCTGCCATGCATGCGATCACAATCTTACACCGCATTCTTTCCACAAACTTCCCTGAAATTCATGCCAAACGTTTGGCTAGTCTGCTGGCCGCTGTCGAGGCTGTGGTAACGGGCAGCCGTCTGACGCTGAGCGATATGGGGCGCGGCCTGTCGGGCGCAGTTGCGGTCAGGCACAACATCAAACGCATCGACCGCCTGCTCGGCAACGGCTCGCTGCTCGCTGAAATCCCGGGCCTGTATGAAGCGCTCGCCCGGCAGTGTTTGGCGGGTATCTCCATGCCGCTGATCGTCATTGACTGGTCTGATTTGACGCCTGACCGGCAATGGCAATTGTTGCGAGCATCGGTCGCCATCGAAGGCCGTAGCGTAACTCTGTATGAGCAAGTGCACCCGCAGTCGCGCGCGACATCGCCGCGCGTGCATCAGGCATTCCTCTCCAAACTTGCCGCCATGCTCCCGCCCGGTTGTGTGCCGATCCTGGTTACCGACGCCGGCTTCCGTGGCGCGTGGTTCAGGCTGGTCAACCGCATGGGCTGGTATTGGGTCGGACGCATCCGCAACCGCGACATGGTCAGCCCGGCGAATGATGATGCCTGGGTTGGTTGCAAAACACTCTATCCGCTCGCCACCGCCAAGGCGAAGTCGCTCGGCCAATACGACTATGTGCGCAAGCATCCGGTGCTGTGCCGTCTGGTGTTGGTCAAACGCGCCAGCCAAAAACGCCACAAGAGGAGCCGTCTTGGTAAGCGTGTAAGATCGAGCCGCAGCCTGAAGAATGCACGCGCTCAACGTGAGCCGTGGTTGCTGGCATCAAGCCCAAACCTCGGGCATCTGAGCGCTGAAGCAGTAGTTGCCGTGTATGCCCAGCGCATGCAGATCGAGGAGTCTTTCCGCGACCTGAAGAGTGAACGTTTCGGCTTGGGGTTCTCCGAAAACCGCACCACACTGAAAAACCGCTTGGGCGTGCTGTTGCTGGTCGCCTGTCTCGCCTCGTTTGTGTTGCGCCTGATTGGCGAAGTGGGAAAGGCGATGCAACTTGAATTCCAGTTCCAGAGCAACACGCGCCGCTCTCGGCCCGTGCTGTCGGTGATTAGTTTGGCGCTACAGCTTGTGCAGCATGGGATGGCGGCATTCCCGCCGCGCGAATTTCGTGAAGCTCTTGAGCGACTACGTTATGATCATCCTGCGCTGCAACTTTGAGGGGAGACCTCAGGATCGGACTCGATTGATCTTTCCCCGTTTAGCCTTTTTAGGGAAACGCTGATTAATTCGCCACACCCCAAGGGCAAAGCGAGCAGTTCTGGGATATTGGGTTAAAATTTGCCATATTCTGGGTTGAATTGCGTTATTTCTTGCCTTATTCCGCTCATTTCTTGTCTTTAAGACGCAATCTGGCTGTCAGAGCTACATAACCACCGGCGAGCCAGCAGCAAGTTGGCAAGCCCAAACAGTGAAAACATCTGAGCATTATTTTTGGCCATTCCTTTGTAGCGAGTTTTGCGATGCATGAACAGATTCTTTACGACATGAAAGGGATGCTCAACTTTGGCACGAATGCTGGCTTTTGCATGTTCAAGCTTCTCCATCAGTTCGCCTGCTGTTGTTTTGGGCAATGCCTTGCGCTTGGAAGGGCGCATCGCGATATGCCAGGTTACGGGCAATTCAAGATTCTCTTCTCGTTTCTCAACGCCCAGATAGCCCGCATCACCAAATACATCGGTTTCATCACCATGCAGCAGCGCCTGTGCCTGAGTAACATCGTGGACATTGGCTGCCGTTCCGATCAGGGTATGAACAAGCCCTGATTGCGCATCGACACCGATGTGTACCTTCATGCCGAAGTGCCACTGCTTGCCTTTCCTGGTTTGATGCATTTCGCTATCGCGTTTTCCTTCTCTATTCTTGGTCGAAGGAGGCGCTGAGATCAGCGTAGCATCAACAATCGTACCTTCGCGAAGAAATAGTCCGCGTTCAGCCAAATGTGCATTGATTGCATCAAAAATGGATTCCGTCAGATGATGCGCTTCCAGCAAATGGCGAAATCTCAGCAGAGTCGTCGCATCCGGTACTGCTTCCCGATTCAGATCAATACCAACAAAGCAGCGGATTGCTTGACTGTCGTATACAGCATCTTCCGCGCCTTCATCCGAAAAACCAAAGCACTGTTGCACAATATACATCCTCAGCATCCGTTCCAAACCAATCGGTGGATGACCTCGCCTACCGCTAACCGGATAATACGGAGCTATAACATTCAGCAGGGATGTCCACGGTGTTGCAGCTTCAATCTCAACCAGAAAACGATCACGCCGGGTTTGTTTCTTCTTTGCCGCATATTCCAGCTCAGAAAAGCTTGATTGCATCGCTCTATTCCATGTTTATCAATAGCAAGGTATTTTATCTAACCTTTGCAGGTCTATCTATTTGATCGAATAGATCAGTGTTTCCTTAGATCGTTTGTCGCCTCTGCGTGGCTTTGGTTGAGACTATCTTTGTGCCAAATCTGTAACTTGTTGAAGAAACCACTCATTTCCTAACGCCCAAGCTTTATTAGTTGCAGCTCTGATCTCATCCACCGTTCGTTCTGGAATTTGATGCTCAAATAAAGCACGATAAGCCGATTGACGGCTAGAAGCATCTTGCCCGAGAGCCGTGTAAATTGTGTGCGCCTTGATCAGGGAATTACTCACACCCAACGCATTAAAGTGATAACTGGGCCAAGGAAATCCGCCGGATGCTTAACCATATCAGCACGAACTGGATTCATTTCAATATACCGGCTACAGCTTACTAAACAACCACCGGCTAAAGCCGGTGGTTGTTTAGTTCATTTAGACTCGATATGAGTGGCAGTACCTTTCTGAATCTTATTTCATAATCTTCTTTTCCCTTCAATATCTTACTTAATTTTTCCAGGGCATCAGAACTTAGATCGTATAGATAAACCGTTTTATCTCTGATTGAAATTTTTTCTTTAGGCTTAACGAAAGCCAAAAGTGAAAATGAAGTAATCTTTTCGACTTTCTTTTCTTCATCTGACATGATTATGCAAAGCCTTATGACTTGATTATGCAACTAGCGAGGCACACAAGGGGTCACATCACATCACTTATTCACAATCAACTAATCAACTACGCACCACTCTGTAATTAGCCACCAATCGACACTCCCCGCCTGGTGCAACTTCCCGAACATCGTCCGCCGCGTTAGTGGTTTCCACGCACAATAAGCGCTGATAGTCGTGATCTTCCAAATCGGCCATATCCTTGGCGATTTTCTCCCACGGATTCCACACCACGGCGGTTTTGCTGCCTTGTGAGGTGATTTGGATGCGGCGATTCAAGGCCGCGTCGTCAATGGTTAAGTTATTGCCGACGTTCAGATAGATGCGGTCGACTTCGGCGTCGATGGTTACATCACCGGTTTGATGTCTTTGCGTGTTGCCGCCGCCGGCTTTGTCGAGATAGTCGCAGCCGTTCAGACCGAGTACTTTGGCTTGCGCGATGTCGCCGACTTTGAAGTAGGTATGGAACGCTTGCGTGATGGTGAATGCTTCTTTGCCGGTGTTGCGCGTGATCAATGACAGACTCAAGCTGTCGCCAACGACGATTTCCTGCCGCAGGCTGAACGCATGCGGCCAAATGGCTTGCGTTTCCGGCGTATCGTCGAGTCCGACGGTGACTTTGATGTCGCCGTTCGCCAGCGCTTCGGTGACGACCACATTCCAGCCACGATTGCGCACGAAGCCGTGCCCGGGACGGCCTTTGCCTTCGGGATCGGCGCCGAACCACGGCCAGCAAATTGGCGCGCCGCCCTTGATCGCTTTGCCGTCTTGGTAATACGCTTTCGCGCTCAAAAATAGTACATCTTCCGCTTCACTGGCGGGCTGATACGACAATACCTGACCGGCATGGATCGAGATCAGCGCTTTGGCTTTGGCGGTTTTCACCTGGATCATCGGCAAGCCGCCGTTACCGGCGATAAATTCCAGTTGCCCCGTAATGCCGAAATTGGCATTCAATTGTTCGATAGTCATAATATTTTTCCTTGATTGTTAATTAATTTGAAATTTAACAGGCTGTTTTAATCTTTGATCGGTATCACCCGGCTGGCCGCAAGTTTAGCACGGCTTCGCGCTTCATCCGTATCCGAGCCATTGGCCAAAGCAACTCCCATACGACGACGCGTAAACGATTCGGGTTTGCCGAATAGACGTACATCGCTTTGCGGCACGCTGAGCGCTTCGGCGATGCCGGAGAATGCAATGCCTTTGGCTTCGAGTTGCCCGTAAATCACCGCGCTGGCACCCGGTGCCAGCAATGACGTATCCACCGGCAACCCGAGAATCGCGCGCGCGTGCAAGTCGAATTCGCTTTGCTTCTGGCTGCACATCGTCACCATGCCGGTGTCGTGCGGGCGCGGACTGACTTCGCTGAACCACACATCGTTGCCCTTGACGAACAATTCCACGCCAAAAATACCCAGCCCACCCAAGTCATCGGTGATAATTTTGGCGATTTCGCGCGCGCGTTGCAGCGCCGTCGCCGACATGGCTTGCGGTTGCCAGCTTTCGACGTAATCACCATGCACTTGCACATGCCCGACCGGTTCGCAGAAATGGGTCTTGACGCCGCCACCGGCATCAAGCGCCCGCACCGTCAGTTGCGTGATTTCATAGTCGAAATGAATCACGCCTTCAACGATGACCCACCCCTGATCGACGCGGCCGCCGCTGGCGGCATAATCCCAAGCTGCTTCGACTTCACCGGCGTGATCGATGCGCGATTGGCCTTTGCCGGACGACGACATCACCGGTTTGACGATGCACGGATAGCCAATCGTATTGTCTATTGCCGCTTGCAATTCCGCCAAGCTGTTGGCAAAAGCATACGGCGACGTTGGCAGCCCCAAGGTTTCCGCCGCCAGGCAGCGAATGCCCTCGCGGTTCATCGTCAACCGGGCGGCGCGCGCGGTCGGAATCACGGTGGCAATGCCCGCTTGCTCGATTTCGACCAGCATGTCGGTGGCGATCGCTTCGATTTCCGGCACGATGATATCGGGCTTTTCCTGTTCAACCAATGCCCGCAACGCCTGACCGTCCGCCATATTGATCACATGCGCGCGATGCGCAACCTGATGACCCGGCGCGTTGGCGTAGCGGTCCACTGCGATGGTTTCAACACCCAGGCGCTGCAATGCGATGATGACTTCCTTACCAAGTTCGCCGCTGCCGAGCAGCATGACTTTTTTCGCCGATGCACTCAGCGGCGTACCGATGATTGATGATGTTTTCATGTTGATGACTCCCGAATGGCGGTTGTTTTTTGATGTTGTTGTTGCAGTGCCCATTGCACATGTTCGCGCACCATGTCCGATGGATCATCCGCGCGCGCTTGCAGTGCGCTGACGATTTCCGCGGAATACGGCGCGTTGCCCAAACCGACGGCGATATTACGCAACCATTGCTGATAGCCGATGCGCCGGATCGCACTACCCGCTAGTTTGGTCTCGAATGTAGCCTGATCCCAGCCGAACAATTCGACGAGCGAGACATCGTCCAGACCGTTACGCACGTGAAAGTCGTTTTCTTGGGTGATTTTGGCGTATTTATTCCACGGGCACACCAATTGGCAATCGTCGCAGCCATAGATGCGATTACCGATCAGCGGCCGCAATGGCTCGGGAATGCTGTCTTTCAATTCGATGGTCAGATAGGAAATACAACGGCGCGCATCGACTTGGTAAGGTCCGATGATCGCCCGCGTCGGACAAATGTCGATGCAGCGGGTGCAACTGCCGCAATAACTTGCGGTTTCTTCGTCTACCGGCAGCGGCAGATCGACGTACATTTCGCCGAGGAAAAACATCGAACCGGCTTGGCGATTCAGTAATAAGGTGTGCTTGCCGCGCCAGCCCAAACCGGATTTCTGTGCCCAGGCGACTTCCATCACCGGCGCGCTGTCGGAAAATACGCGGTAATTGAACGGACCGGCCGCTTCGGTGATTTTGTCGGCCAGTTTCTGCAACCGCGCGCGGATCACCTTGTGGTAATCGCGTCCCAATGCATAGCGCGAAATAAACGCGCGATTGCCATCGTGGATCACTTCCCAACTGCTTTTGACGGCGGGCGGCGCATAGTTGATACAAACGGAAATGACTCGCTGCGTGCCGGGTTCCAATTCCGCGGGCCGGGTACGCTTGGTGCCGTGTTTTGCCATATAATCCATGGTGCCATGGCATCCTTGTTCCAGCCAGCGGAACAAGCCGGATTCCACTGCCGACATATCCGCCTGCGCATCGGCGATGCGGACATCGTGAAATCCGAGTTCCTTGCCCCAGGCTTTGATCGCTGTTGCTAAAACAGCAAAATCTGAAATCTTTTTTGTATTAATGGTATTTACTTGCATAACGAACTTTCGACAGCGGTTGAGTCAGCGCGCAATTTTTCCTGTTATCTTGCCGATGACACAGCAACCCTAAAATTTGGTGAAAAATTATCGGCTTACCTGAAACCCGGCATGGCCATTCATCTGACCGGCAACTTGGGTTCCGGCAAGACAACCCTAACCCGAGGCATGCTGCGCGGACTTGGATACCCGCATGCCGTCAAGAGTCCGACGTATAATCTGGTTGAAATCTACGAAATCTCTGGGTTATACTTCTATCACTTTGATTTTTATCGGTTCAATGATTACCTTGAATGGGAAGAAGCAGGTTTCCGCGAATATTTTAATGCAGATTCGATTTGCGTGGTTGAATGGCCTGAAAAAGCGGGTGATTTATTACCACCGCCGGATCTGCGGTGCATTATTAGCGTTCTCGATGCTGGCCGGCAAATCGAAATTCAGGCTTGCACCGAGACAGGAAAACAATGTTTAACGCATTGGAAAGCAATCAGCCGGTAACGCCTCTTTTCAGAACTCCATATTGCGCGTCCGCAAGGACATATCTGCAAGTCTTTCAGCTGATTGTTCTATTGTTCTGCATACTGGCGCTACAGCCGGCAATCGCAGCAGATGCGACGGTTAAATCCGCCCGCATGGGACTCACACCCGATTACACTCGTATTACTTTGGAATCCAATCAACCATTGGATTACGAGCTAAGCATGCTGAGCAATCCGCATCGCGTCGTCATCGATCTCAACCGAACCAAGATCACCCCAGCACTCGCCGCTTTGCCGGATAAAGTCGATGCGATTGATCCATACGTGCAGAAAATCCGTGTCGGGCAGTTTAAGCCTGATGTGATCCGGCTGGTTTTCGACTTGAAGTCGAATGTCGTGCCGCGTGCTTTTGTGATGGAACCGAAGGATAACTTTGCACATCGTTTGATCTTGGATATTCATCACCCCGATAAGGCAATCCAAACCGCGGCAACTGACAACGTCATTAACAACGCTCCCAGTGGATTTGAAACCGATGTGCTGGATGAACTGGTCGCGACGCTGATGCAAAGCGGAACTGCTGAGAAGAAAGAAAAACCGGCGCAATGGATTTTCCCGCACGGGCCGAAACCGCAACAACTGACAACTGCCGTGACACCTGCCAAGCAACCCGGCAACATCCCGGCAACACAGAATCGCAAACCTGAAAAAGTCAAAGTTCCGCGCATTTTAATCGTCGCAATCGATCCCGGGCATGGCGGCAAGGATCCCGGTGCAGTCGGTCAACAAGGCACTTATGAAAAAGATGTCACGCTGGCGATTGCCCGCAAACTGAAAGAGCGCATCGACAAGGAACCCAACATGCGCGCCGTTTTGACGCGCAACGGGGATTACTATATCTCATTGCCGCAGCGGCGCATCAACGCCCGGCGCGCCAATGCCGACCTGTTCATTTCCATTCATGCCGACGCCAATCCCAAATCCCATGCGCACGGCTCTTCGGTTTTCACGCTTTCGGAACATGGCGCGACTTCGACAACCGCCAGTTGGCTTGCGAATAAGGAAAACAGCGTCGACAACGATCTGATGGGCGGCATCGATATCACCTCAAAATCCAAGGATATCAGAGAATTGCTGCTGGATTTGTCGCTCAACGCGACCATTAACGATAGCGTCAAACTGGCCGAATACGTGTTAAAGCAGCTTGGCGGCATCAATCATCTGCACAAACGCAATGTTGAACAAGCGGGCTTTGCTGTGCTCAAGTCGCCCGATATCCCGTCAATTTTGGTCGAAACCGCATTCTTGAGCAATCCCAAGGAAGAGGTCAAATTGCGCAGCACGCAATATCAAAACCGGATGGCGGATGCCATGTTTCTAGGTATCAAAAAATACTTTTCGGATAATCCTGCATTAGCGCGTTCTGAAATGGCTCAAGTCAAGTAGGCTTCGCTCCAATTCCCCGAAATTCACGATCATTCCAGCCGTTTTGTTTTAATATAGATCGTAAATAATAGGTTTCATTGTAAATTCGCGAGTCTTGAATCAACAGTTTTAATTCCGATCTGATATCGCATCATTTTTTGGCCGCTACTTTAATATGCTCAACCCAGCAGCAATGTATGCACTCTGAACTTGTTCACAAATCGCTCAATACCTGGTACCAGCTCACCATTGCTGATGGTTTCACGCAAATCGTTTTGACGGGTAATTACACGCTGACCGCGTTGGGGCACTACCTGGAATCGTTAACCGCTGAACTGACGCAACAAGCCGAGAATCAAGACCTCCGCTGGGATTTGACCCGCATTCAACAGCTTGATACCGCCGGAACAGCGATCCTCTGGCGAGCCTGGAAGGGGCAACGTCCCGCGCATCTGCAGTTGCGCCCGGAACATGAAAAGATGTTTGCCCGGCTTGAACACACCCCGGTTCTGCGCGCAGGCACCCGCCGCCGGGATTTAGCATGGCCCATCACAACTCTTGGCAGGCTGGCGTTGCTATTGTGGAGTAATGCGCTCGGATTGGTCATGCTGATTGGTCAATTGCTGCTGGATGTATTGTATTTGATACGGCATCCTGTCTTAATCCCTTGGCGCGAAATCTCCGCGAATCTATACCGCACCGGGGCGCAGGCTCTGGGAATTACAGCATTGGTCGGTTTTCTGATCGGTATCGTATTGAGCTATCTGTCTTCCAAGCAATTACAGATATTCGGCGCGGATATCTTTATCATCAATATCCTTGGCATCAGCATTATCCGCGAATTAGGCCCCATGCTGGCCGCTATTCTTGTCGCCGGCCGTTCCGGTTCGTCGATGACCGCGCAATTAGGGGTGATGCGGGTCACGCAGGAATTGGATGCTTTAACCGTCATGGGCATCTCGCACAGCCAGCGCCTCATTTTGCCCAAAGTTTTGGGCCTCGGCATCGCCATGCCTTTATTAGTGTTGTGGACCAGCGCCATCGCATTAATCGGCGGAATGGTTGCGGCTGAGTTACAATTAGGGTTGAGTTATCACCATTTCTTGCGGGCATTGCCGGATGTCGTGCCGATCGCAAATTTATGGCTCGGATTAGGAAAAGGGATTGTGTGCGGCATGGTGATCGCGCTCATTGCTTGTCATTTCGGGTTAAGAATCAAACCTAACACGGAGAGTCTGGGAGAAGGCACCACCACTTCCGTGGTTACCGCAATCACAATGGTGATCATTATCGATGCAATATTTGCCGTCATGTTCTCAGATGTAGGAATCACCTAGCGCCATGCCGAATCCCGAATGTGTCATTGAGATCGAGTCTCTCCATACCCGGTTTGGCAGCCATGTGGTTCATCGCGGCATTGATTTATGCGTTTATCGCGGCGAAATTCTCACGCTTATCGGCGGCTCGGGCAGCGGAAAAACCACCTTGTTGCGGCAAATGCTGGGCTTGGAACAGCCGTCGCAAGGCAGCGTCAAGATTTTTGGCCAACCCCGGGATGATATGCTTCGCAATCATCTGAAAAGTAATATCCGTAACCGCTCCGGTGTTCTGTTTCAGCAAGGTGCGCTGTTCAGCGCGCTGACTGTTTTCGACAATGTCGCCCTGCCACTGCGAGAACTTCACTTGTTGAGCGACGATCTGATTCGTGAATTGGTAATGATCAAACTCGATATGGTTGCCATCGGCGCGGAACACGCCGACAAAATGCCGGCCGCTTTGTCAGGCGGCATGATCAAACGCGTCGCGTTAGCGCGTGCGTTAGCGCTGGATCCCGAGCTGCTTTTTTTGGATGAACCGACCGCCGGTTTGGATCCCGAACTCAGCGAAAGCTTTGTTGAATTGATCCTTTCGCTGCGCCGGGAATTGAATCTCACTATCGTGATGGTGACGCATGATCTGGATACGCTGGTGGCGCTGTCCGACCGCATTGCCGTACTCGCCGATCAGAAAGTGATTATCGCCGACACGCTGGAGCAAATATGCCGGTTCCAGCATCCGTTTATCACCAGCTTTTTCAAAAGCATTCGACACAAACTTGAACAAAACACTCACTCGGAGCATTCATGGAAAACCGCGCCCATGCCCTTGTAGCCGGCATTTTTGTTATTTTTCTCAGCATCGCCGCCGGCTTGGTTGCAGCTTGGTTTAGCGGCGACAATATCCAGCGCATTTCCTATCTGGTTGTCACAAAGGAATCCGTGAGCGGGCTCAATCCTCAGTCTTCCGTGCATTACCGCGGCGTACTCATCGGCAAAGTTGAAGATATTGAATTCGATCCCGATGATTCGCAGCAAATTCTCGTACATATCGCGGTCAATGAAAACGTCAATTTGCAAAATACCGTGTACGCGCAGCTTGGCTATCAAGGGGTAACCGGTCTTGCCTATATCCAATTGAACGATGACGGCATCGGCACCGGCAAGCTGCCGGATCATGCGCGCATTCCGATGCGTCGCTCGCTATTCGATGAAGTCACGGTTTCCGGCCAGCACTTGTTGACGAATGTCAACAAATTAGTGTTGAAAATGAACCACCTGCTTAACGATGACAATCAAACGCATATTGGACAAATTCTGCAAAATATCGATAAAGCCACCAAAAACTTTGAAGGTATCGCCAGTCACTTGCAACCGGTATTGGAGTCGTTCACGGAATTGACAACCGAATCAAGCTTTCTGGTAAAACGGCTTGATCAACTGCTGGGGGAAATTAATCTGGCGGTAAATAAAGCCAATCAAAAAGAAGGTATTTTCGACAGCTTGGCGGAAAGCGCTCAAGAACTCGCCGTCACTATTCCCGAATTGAGAAAATTGAGTAACAACATTGCACGTAACTCAAGCAACTTTGACCGGGTGTTACAGCAATTGGAAGAGAATCCGCAAAGCTTGATATTTGGGCGCCCATCGATACAACCCGGACCGGGAGAGGAAGGATTTGTGCCACCGAAAGGAATCCAGCAATGATCAGAATGCTGCAATCAATATTGTTTATTTCATTAATCTCGGGTTGTACGCCGCTGCAAAAAACACCCGGTGCGATATCGACTTATGATTTTGGTGTGCTTTATCCGTCCAATATGGAAATGGAAACGGCAACAACACAAGTACCGCAATCCCAGTTTGCCAAAAAAAGCTTACTGATAGCCGATGTGTCATCCCCTGCATGGCTTGATAACACCGCGATTCATTATCGTTTGATGTATCACAATCCCGCGCAAACATTCACTTATGGAAACAGCCGCTGGATCGCGGCACCCGCCGCGTTGTTTACGCAGCAGTTGCGCGACCGGATTGCCTCCCGGTTGAATGAATATGTCATTAAGGACAGCAGCACCGCAAAAACCGACCGGATATTGGACATCGAGTTGAAAGAGCTTGTACATTTGTTCGAAACCACGACCGACAGCCACGTTGCATTCGGATTACGCGCCAGCTTGATCGAACGCAATTCACGCAGGCTGCTGGCGCAAAAAGATCTCAGCATTACAGCAAAAGCACCCTCTCCCGATGCTGCTGGGGCTGTCTCCGCCATCAGTACCGCCAGTAACCGGATCATCAACGAGCTAATCGATTGGTTGAATTCTGTATCGCTTAACGACTAGCGCTGCGTTGCGATCCTATTAGCCGTGACATTTTGTTATGTTAGTATCTTATCAACCCCAAAACAACGGATTCACATGCGTTTACTTATTATCATGATTTTTTCAGCTTACCTTTTGAATGCCTGCGGCCATAAAGGCCCGCTGCATTTACCCAAAACCGGCGATGAGAACCCCGCAACAACCCATGACATCGAAAAGAAATGAGCGGCTTTCCCGAATTTAATTACCGTGGCAATGAGCTTTTTGTGGAATCGGTGCCGTTGCGAAAGATCGCTGAAACCTTCGGAACACCTTGTTATGTTTATTCCCGATCCGCTCTCACCAAAGCTTATCAAAAATTTGAAACAGCTTTTGCCGGCCGCGATCATTTAATCTGCTATGCGGTAAAAGCCAATTCCAATATCGCCATACTGAATCTCTTCGCACAACTTGGCAGCGGTTTTGATATTGTGTCGGGCGGAGAATTGCAGCGCGTGCTCCAAGCCGGCGGCGATCCGGGTAAAACTGTCTTTTCAGGTGTCGGAAAAAGCCGTGCTGAAATGCAACTGGCGCTAAATGCCGATATCCTGTGTTTTAACGTGGAATCCGAAGCTGAATTAATCACCTTAAACGAAGTAGCACAAGCAATGGGCAAAATTGCTCCGGTTAGCCTGCGCGTTAATCCGGATGTCGATGCCAAAACCCATCCGTACATTTCTACCGGCTTGAAGGAAAACAAATTCGGCATCCCGGCCAGTGCCGCCGCAAGCATCTATCAATCCGCGCATCAGTATTCGAATATCCGTTTTACAGGACTCGACTGCCATATCGGCTCGCAATTAACGGAACTCGGCCCCTTTATGCAAGCCGGTGAAAAGATGCTCCAATTGCTTAATACATTGCAATCGCAGGGATTGGAGATCGAGCATCTGGATTTGGGCGGCGGGCTGGGTATACGCTATGCCCACGAAACGCCGCCAACCATTGAGAATTACGTTGCTTCACTTTGCGCCGGCACTCAGCACATCAAACAACGCTTACTGATAGAACCAGGACGCTCCTTGGTAGGAAATTCCGGCATTCTGCTAACCCGTATCGAGTACCTCAAACACACATCCGCCCGGAATTTTGCCATTGTCGATGCAGCGATGAACGATCTGATGCGCCCGGCATTGTATGACGCGTATCATGAAATCCTTCCGGTCATTAACAACCGGGCAGAACTCAGAAAATACCAAGTCGTCGGTCCAGTATGCGAAACCGGTGATTTTCTGGGGCATGACCGGGAGTTTGCTGTAGAAACCGGTGATTTATTGTCGGTGATGTCAGCCGGTGCTTATGGCATGAGCATGAGTTCCAATTACAATACCCGGCCACGCGCCGCCGAGATTATGGTGGATCAGGATAAAACCTACGTCATCCGGCAACGTGAAACCATCGATCAACTCATCGCATCCGAGCAAACGCTGCCACAATAAATAATCTACATTTGGAGATACGCTCAATTATAGTAAGATGCGGTATCGCCCTATGATGAATTTGTAATGACAAGCCAACCCAGTATCGACGATGAGCTTTATCAGGACCATATCCTGCAAGGGGTCTCACGTACTTTTGCATTGACCATTCCGCAATTGCCGGAAGCTTTGCGCCGCGTAATCGGCAATGCTTATCTGCTATGCCGCATTACCGATACCATTGAAGACGATAATGCGCTCTCATCCGAGCAAACCCGGCAACTGTCGGACATGTTTGCGGATGTCGTCTGTGGCAGCGCATCCGCGGAAGAATTCGCGCAGCAGCTCTACCCGCTTTTATCCAGCCATACCATCCCTGCCGAACATGATCTGATCAAAAATACACCGGCTGTTATCCGTGTCACTCACAGTTTTAATGCGGCGCAGCGCAAAGCTCTGGAGCGGTGTGTGCGAATCATGGCTAAAGGCATGGCCGACTACCAAGAAACAGAGTCACTGAATGGCCTAAAGGATTTACCCGCAATGAATCAATATTGCTATTACGTTGCCGGTGTCGTGGGTGAAATGCTGACCGAATTATTTTGTGATTATTCGGAAGAAATTAATCTGCATAAGCCAACATTGATGAAACTGTCCGTCTCTTTCGGCCAGGGATTGCAGATGACCAATATCCTCAAAGACATCTGGGATGATCGTAAACGCGGCGCTTGCTGGTTGCCGCAAGACATTTTTCTAAAGTATGGTTTTCATCTTACTGATATGCAACCAGGTATGAAAGATACAAACTTTCAAGCGGGTTTAGCGGAGCTATTAGGAATAGCCAAAGGACACTTGCAGAATGCCTTGATCTATACCAGTTTGATACCGCTCCACGAAAAAGGCATCCGGCGTTTTTGCCTTTGGGCGATTGGCATGGCCATTCTGACTTTGAATAAAATCAATAGCCGCCGGGATTTTTCTGAAGGTACCCAAGTAAAAATCAGCCGCAACAGCGTCAAGACAACCGTCGCATTAACGAGTTTATTTGCGAGTAACGATTGGATATTGGAGTTATTATTCAAATTAACCTCACGGAATCTGCCCGCTGTTGAACCGCATAATGAAGCGCTTTCAGGTACTTCGTAAATAATCGATTAATGCACATTCCGGGCATTCCAACTATCTATTTCGACTCAAAGGCACCATGAAATCATTAGTCACCGGTGCTACCGGGTTTCTCGGTTCGGCCGTCATGCGTTGCCTGCTCACAGCCGGGCATGAAGTTCGCGTCTTGGCCAGACCCGACAGCGATCGCCGGAACCTTAAAAACTATCCAGTTGAAATCATCGAAGGCGATCTGAGAGACTTTGAATCACTCAAACGCGCGGTCCGGGGATGCGATAACCTCTTTCACGTGGCAGCCGATTACCGGCTTTGGGTGCCGGATCCGGCAACCATGCATGAAATCAATGTCACCGGCACCCGCGCACTCATTATTGCGGCCCATCAAGCAGGACTGAACCGGATTGTATATACCAGCAGTGTCGCCACGCTGGGCTTAAACCCCGATGGAACCCCCGCAAATGAAGAAACGCCAAGCGACCCGGCGGCCGTCAATGGTTATTACAAGCGTTCGAAGTATCAGGCTGAGCAGTTAGTCAGACAATTGACCGTCGATCATCAATTGCCTTTGATCATCGTAAATCCTTCAACGCCAATCGGTCCAAACGATATCCGCCCGACTCCGACCGGGCGTATCGTCTTGGATACAATCGCTGGCCGCATGCCGGCCTATGTCAATACCGGTCTCAATATCGCACATGTAGATGACATCGCATACGGTCATTTATTGGCCTATCAACATGGAAAACCCCAAGAACGCTATATCCTGGGTGGCGATAACATGACGCTTCTGCAAATCCTGCAAACCATCGATGAGATTAATAACACCCGGCATTACCGCGTCAATATCCCGATCAGCGTAATGCTTCCGATGGCTTGGTGCATGGAGAAGATTGCTCTTCTGACACATACCGAACCTCGCGCAACACTCGATAGCATCCGCATGGCAAAGAAATTAATGTTTTTCTCCAGTGAAAAAGCCGAACGCGAATTAGGTTACCGGTATCGCCCCGCAGTCGAGGCGCTCAAAGATGCGGTTAAATGGTTTAAGGACAACGATTACTGCAATTGAGTGACAAAAGAATGTGAAGGAAAAGAATTTTCCCGGATTTTCATAGTCATGCGATGTGTTGCTCTTTAAAGGCTTCGGCATTGATCGGCCTACCAGTCAGATACCCTTGGATCAAATCGCAACCTTCCTCCCGCAAGAAACCCAACTGTGCATCATTTTCTACACCTTCCGCTACTACCTGCAAATTCAGGCCATCGGCCAAGCTAAGAATGGCGCCGATAATTGCCATGTCTTCTAAACTATTGACTACATCATCCACAAAAGTCTTATCGATTTTCAAAACTGATAATGGAAATTTTTTTAAGTAAGCTAGCGAGGAATAACCGGTACCAAAATCATCAATAGCGATTTTGATCCCCGCCGCATGCAGTTTAGACAAAGTATCTCTTGATTTCTGCGGGTTATCCATCAGCATCGTTTCTGTAATTTCCAATACCAAACTCGATGGTAACAAACCCGTTTCATGCAGCGTCCTGTTAGTCAACTCGAGAAAATCATCTTGCACAAATTGATGCGGTGATACGTTTACGGAAATATAAAATTCTCTGAGACCTGAATCCTGCCATTGCTTTGCTTGGAGACATGCACTTCGTAATGCCCAAGCGCCAAGAACCTTTATTAAACCACTACTTTCCGCCAATGGAATAAACTTCATCGGTGAAATGAATCCTTGCTTAGGACTTAACCAACGCATCAAAGCTTCAGCACCTTTCAACTGACCAGTTCGCGCGCAAAATATCGGCTGATAATGCAGCATGAATTCGCCTTTTTCAATCCCTTCATACATTGCGGACTCAAGCGACAAATCACTTCTTTCGATGTCACTGATCTGATCGCAATAGATACCCCAATGATTTTTGCCGAATGATCTCGAACGATACATTGCCGTTTCCGCGTTGCGGAATAACTGCAGGAAATTTTCGCCATGCTCAGGATAGATCGAAACCCCGAGATTAGTGCGGATATGCAACGTATGTTCTTGAATACGAAACGACCGTTGCATGGCGGTCATTATCTTTTTAGCGATCATCTCGATATTGCCCTGACCAACACCCATCATGATCATGGCAAATTCATCCTCACCTACACGCGCCACCGTATCGCTGCGACGTACACAAATCTGCAAGCGTTCAGCAACGGATTTGATGAGTTCGTTACCGACAGCATGTCCAAGCAAGTCATTAATCTTTCTATAACCATCCAAACTCAAAACGATTAACGACAAAAATTGTTTCTCCCGTCGCGCCATTTCAATGTTCATTGTGACACGATCGTCCAACAACACTCTTCCAGGCAAGCCTGTCAATTCATCGTGGGTCGATAAATAAATTAACCGATCTTCATTTTCTTTCCAATGCATGGCATCAAACGCTGCAACCAGAAAGGAATCGTCGGACAAATAAAACAAATAACAGTTGACCCAAACCGGCAGTACCCTTTGGCGTAACAAACGGCACACAAAAACTTGCTTCTCACCACTTTCTTTTGCGTTTTTCCGGGCTTCAGTAAGAAGTACCAGATCTTCCGGCTGAACGAACCTTTCAATCGATTCTTTTAACAGTCCCGTCGATACTTGTAGAAACGTTTGCGAGGATGTAGATGTTCGCTGAATTATGCCCTGCGGATCAATACAAACGACGAAATCACTGATCGTTGAGAGTAAACCAAATGGACCATTCTGTTTCACAAGAAAAGGCCTCCTAAGTAAACCGATAATTTATTTATGACAGAAACAATATTGGCTTTGCTCGACCGCAACCCAATACCCTTAAAAATTAATTATTCTTTTGTATTTACCCAAAACTCTTCATTTTCGGGAGATTGATATCTACGGAAGATCGATGGATTTACTTGAGAATCGGTTTTCACCTGATTTAATCGCAGTTTTCTAACGACTAATTGGGTATTCAATTAACCCTTTAGAAGAACAAAGGAATTAATAAAAAGAATGGATGGTTGCGCTTAAAACCGGGAAATAGAGCGTCTGATTCGGTTGAGTCCTATTTTACGTTACCGATCAGCCAAAGAAAGGAATTGCACAAAACTTACAACATTGCAGCAAACTGAATTGAGCACGACAATCAATCAATTTACTTGGTTGCGGGGGCAGGATTTGAACCTACGACCTTCGGGTTATGAGCCCGACGAGCTGCCAGACTGCTCCACCCCGCGTCAGAAGGGGGATTATAGCATAAGCCTGCACGCTCAGGTCAATGAACTTCCTGGGTGGATGATAATATGTATTCGATTTCAGTAGTGCGCTGAATATCCGTTCAATTTTGCCTGTTTGTGCCGCTGCCAGGCAAGCTCTTTCCGGTTTGCACTATCGATTGCCTGCAAAATGTTGCCTACATTAACCGGTTTGTTCTGGGACTTGACCAGACCGGTTAGATGCGCTTGCGGCAATTTACCACGCTGATAATAACTCCAAATCTCAGAGGCGTAGTCGGATTGCGCAAGATCCGGAGCAAACCGGTTAAAAAAACTTGTCAGATTATCAATGTCGCGCTTGATCATCATGCGGGCTTGCTGATTGCCCGCAGCATTGACGGCTTGGGGTAAATCGATAATAACCGGCCCTTCGCGATCCACCAGAACGTTGTAGGGCGACAAATCTCCATGCACAATTCCCAAGCACAGCATCTGCACCACATGGCTAATCAAAGTTTTATGATAAGACCGTGCTTGTTGCGGTGTCAGGGACATATCGTTCAATCGCGGCGCAACATTCCCTTCGGCATCGGTAATCAGCTCCATCAACAAAACACCGGAAAAAAAGTTATAGAATTTCGGCACCCGGATTCCGGCCATCCCAAGCCGGCACAACATGTCAACTTCGGTATTCTGCCAGCCTTCCTCACGTGCAATACGTCCGTAATGACTCCCCTTCTCAATCGCCCGGGCACGGCGGCTGTTTTTGATACGGCGGCCTTCGGTGTAGCTTGCAAAATGCTGAAAGTTCCGTTTATTCCGATCCTTATACACCTTGGCACATAGCGCGTGCTCGCCACTGCGGACCATATACACCATCGCTTCTTTACCGCTCATGAGCTGGCATATGACACTATCGATCAAACCTTCTTCAATTAATGGTTCAAGTCTTGCTGGTATCTTCATAAGTTTTATGCGCACGAACGTTGTTGTCCGTTCATCACCCTCCGTAGGCGTTACAATCTATGTGGATTCGCCGTGATAATCACAAACTGCTCTAACTCGATCGATTCACGTTGCCAAAATTGTAAAAAGAATGATTTCGTTTGGGAATGTGACAAATTGTCGCGCGGCAAATTGTCACATGACGATATTGCCGGCTGAATGGATTGATAGACCTTCATGCCGTGACAGCGGCAAATCGTTTAGAATGTGGAAAAAATAAAGCAATCGTCTGCAATAGATGTACAGTGCAGTCAAGCCTATTGAGAAACCGCTTGTCGATATCGCCGCAATTTGCCCAAAGGAATTTTATGCAATCGGAAGAAGATCTTTTTACCCACCAGGATACCCTGGCTAACTTGCATGAAAATATACCCTTAACGGAAAAACTACGTTTCTTGCATCAAATTATCCGTCAGGATTTCCCCTTCATCGATCGCCTGGCAATCGCCCTATACGATGAAAAAACCGAGATGCTGAAAACGTACACGCACAGCACCGAAGGCAGCGATAGTCCGGTCACGACTTACGAAGCGCCGTTGAGCGCCGCGCCATCGCTGCATGCCATTATTGAGCATCGCCGTCCGCGCCTGGTGCAAGACCTCAATATTTTTTCCAAAGGCACACACGAGCATACCCAGCGCGTTGCCGCCAAAGGCTACAAGTCCAGCTATACCATGCCGCTGTATCAAAGCGGTATTTTTATCGGCTTTTTGTTTTTTAATTCGCTGCAAGAACACCCGTTTGACCCGAAGTCATTGCGGCAAATTGACATTTACGGCCACCTGATCGCGCTGATGGTCATCAACGAATTGGCCGCGATTCGAACCTTGCTGGCGGCGGTCCGGGCCGCTCGCAGCATGACGCATTATCGCGACCTCGAGACCGGATCGCATATCGACCGCACCGCGCACTACGCCCGGTTAATCGCTCGAAAACTGGCGGCCGGCTACGGCATCAGCGATGAACAAATTGAACATATTTTCCTGTTTTCGCCGATGCACGATGTCGGCAAAATCGGCATTCCGGACAACATCCTGCGCAAGCCGAGCAAGCTCGACGATACCGAATTCGATGTCATGAAAACGCATCCGGTCAAAGGCCGCGAGATCATCGACTCGGTATTGCAAGACTTTGGGTTGGGTGCATTGGGGCATACGAATATCCTGCGCAATATCGCCGAATTTCACCATGAAGCGGTTGACGGCAGCGGTTATCCGAGCGGCCTGAAAGGCGATGAAATACCGATTGAAGCGCGCATCAGCGCCGTTGCCGATGTATTCGATGCATTGACATCACGCCGTTCGTATAAAGCGGCGTGGAGTAATGAACAAGCTTTTGCATTGCTCCGGCAAATGTCCAATTCCAAGCTGGACCGTGATTGCGTTGAAGCTCTGATCAATAACGCCGACAAGGTGTTGGAAATTCAACAACGCTTCCGCGATAATGATCTGATTTAATAATAGAGTTTTACAAATTCTATGTGCCCGGACCGTCACTCCGGGTCCAATGCTGTACGACCAGGCTTCCCACCAGATCACCTTCGACATTGACTGTCGTGCGAAATGTATCGAGCAGGCGGTCGACCGGTAATAAAATTGCGATGGCTTCCACCGGCAATCCGACCGACTGTAATACCACGACCATCGTCACCATGCCGGCACTGGGAATACCCGGCGCACCGATGGCGGCCAGCATGGCCGTCATGAACACGATCAGCTGTTGCGTCAAACTGAGCTCAATGCCCACCAAATTGGCGATAAATAACGCAGCCACCGCTTCATAAAGCGCCGTACCATCCATATTCATGGTCGCTCCGACCGGAATGACAAAACCAGCCACATCGCGTTTGACATGCAAGTGCTGCTCGGCGCAACGCAGCGTCACCGGCAGGGTCGCAGCACTCGAACTGGTTGCAAAGGCAGTAATTAATGCTTCACGCGCGCCACGCCAGAACCGGAGCGGCGTCATGCCCGCCATCAAAAATAAAATCAGCGGCAACACCACCAGCCCGTGCAGCAATGTGGTCCCAATGACGATTCCGACGAATTTAATCAATGTCGACAACAATCCGGCGTCTTGCGAAGCCACTAATTGCAATACCAATGCCATAATCCCGAGCGGCGCCAAACGCATAATCCAGCCGACCAGCATCAGGATCAATTCTAAAAATTCCTGCATCAACACCAGGATATTGCGGTAGCGTTCACCACCTATGACCAGAGCAATACCCAGCAACAAAGCAAAAATCACCACCGCCAGCACATTGCCTTGCGCCAGCGCCGCGATTGGATTCTGAAACAACGATCGCAAGAATTGCGCAAAGAAATCGGCGAGTGACATCTGCGTCGCTTGAAAACCTTGTATTGCATCCTGAAACATAGCGATCTGCAAACCGCCGCCCGGCTGCAGCAGATTGGCAGCCGTCAAGCCCAGCAACACCGCAAAGGCCATCGTCGACACAAAAAAAACCAGCGTCACTTGCCAAACGCGATTCATTTGCCGGTGCGAACGCAGATTGGCAACGCCCACCACGATCGAAGTAAACACCAGCGGAATCAGCACCATCCGCAGCAGATCGGTAAACAGCGAACCGATCAGCTTTGCGGCATATAAACCGCTTTGCGCAACCGCGGATTGTTGTTCCAGTCCCGCCAGCCAGAAACCGAGGAACGCACCGGAAATCACCCCCAGCAAGATCTGGTTATTGAGCGACACTTTGCTCACCGGCCAGTCACACCCAATCCTTACCGATCAGAAAATCCGTATACAATTTCGATTCCGGAGTACCTGTTTCCGGTTTCCAGTCGTACCGCCATTTTACGATGGGCGGCAAAGACATCAGAATCGATTCGGTGCGCCCGCCGGTTTGCAATCCGAACAACGTGCCGCGATCCCAAACCAAATTAAACTCCACGTAACGCCCGCGCCGGTACGCTTGAAAATCGCGCTCGCGTTCGCCATAGGCTTCGTCCTTGCGACGCTCCAAAATCGGCCGGTAGGCATTGAGGAAATTCTCCCCAACGTTGCGCGTCAACTGAAAACAGCTCTCAAAATCCGGCTGGTTCAAATCGTCGAAAAACACACCGCCGACACCGCGCGGCTCTTTGCGATGTTTTAAATAGAAATAGTCATCACACCACTTTTTCAAACGCGGATAACAATCATCGCCAAAAGGCTTAAGCGCATCCTTGCAAGTTTGATGAAAATGCACCGCGTCTTCGGCATAACCGTAATAAGGCGTCAGATCCATGCCGCCGCCGAACCACCACACCGGCTCCGCACCCTCTTTGCGCGCTTCAAAGTAGCGTACGTTCATATGCACGGTTGGCGCGTAAGGATTACGCGGATGCAGCACCAGCGACACCCCCATCGCCTCAAACGAGCGTCCGGCCAATTCCGGCCGTGCTGCCGTCGCCGACGCGGGCAATCCCGCACCATATACATGGGAGAAATTAACGCCGCCGCGCTCCAGCACATTGCCTTCTTCGATCACGCTGCTCATGCCGCCGCCCCCCTCCGGGCGATCCCATTGATCGCGCCTGAAGGTTTTACCGTCGACCTGCTCCAGCCCTTTCACAATGCTATCTTGCAGGTTCAAAAGAAATTCTTTGACTCGTGGTGTATTCATGCAAACTCCCAGGATTAATTTTTTATGACAAGGGCTTCAAATTTCAAGACCCATTTGCGATACCTCGCATTTTAGCGCAGGTATAACACGATGACCGAATTTGATTGTTGATGTGTCTCAATCTTTGGCAGCTTGACCGGCATGGCAAAGCAATATTCAAACTGTCGAAAACCCGTGTGCGTATGATAGACTCATGCATCATAAACTCATCCGAAAATGCAACTGTATGTCTGGAAACACACTTGGTACGCTCTTTACCGTCACCTCATTTGGCGAATCGCATGGCCCCGCCATTGGCTGCATTGTTGACGGCTGTCCGCCGGGACTCGCAATCAGCACGGAAGATATTCAGCTCGAACTGGACCGGCGCAAACCCGGCACCTCGCGGCATGTGACACAACGGCGCGAATCCGATACCGTCGAAATTCTTTCCGGAGTATTCGAAGGACAAACCACCGGCACACCAATTGCCCTGTTAATCCGCAATGAAGATCAGCGCAGCAAGGATTACAGCAAAATCATGGACGTTTTCCGCCCGGGCCATGCCGATTACACCTATTGGCAAAAATACGGTATCCGCGATTACCGCGGCGGCGGGCGCGCCTCGGCGCGCGAAACGGCGGTGCGTGTTGCCGCCGGCGCCATTGCAAAAAAATGGCTGCATGAAAAATACGGCATCGTCATCCGCGGCTACCTCGCGCAACTCGGCCCCATTCCTGTTCCCTTCAAACGCTGGGAAGATGTCGGCACTAATCCTTTCTTCGTCGCCGACAACAACGCCGTCGAGCAATTGGAAAAATTCATGGATCAATTGCGCAAATCCGGTGATTCGGTCGGTGCCAGGATCAGCGCGGTTGCCCAAGGTGTGCCGGTCGGCTGGGGCGAACCGGTTTATGACCGCCTCGACGCCGAAATCGCCTATGCCATGATGAACATCAACGCCGTCAAAGGCGTTGAAATCGGCGCCGGATTCGCCAGCGTGGCGCAACGCGGCACGGAGCATTCCGACGAGATGACGCCGGAAGGTTTTATAAGCAACAATGCCGGTGGCATTCTGGGCGGTATCTCTACCGGCCAGGACATCACCGTTAATGTGGCCATTAAACCAACCTCCAGCATCCGCTTGGAACGACGCTCCATCGACAAAGACGGCAACCCGGCCATTGTCGAAACACACGGCCGCCATGATCCATGCGTCGGCATCCGCGCAACGCCGATCGTCGAAGCGATGCTGGCCCTCGTACTGATCGATCACGCCTTACGGCATCGCGCTCAAAATGCCGATGTGGTTTGTAAAACACCGAAAATACCTGGAAAAATCGATGCATCGCACAGCTCGGGGATAACCGCGCCGATACCGCATAAGGAAGATCCGGAACCCGAAGAAGACGTCTAAAACGAACAGATCGGCAGCAGTTAGCCTTGACAAGATCGGCTAAATCGACCATCATCGCCCCCGCAAAATAAATGTGATGGTTGGCAACTCGAGTCGACTTGGTCGATTACAGCTTGAAGAGATCGAATACCGTAACAAAAGCGTAACTTCGAATCCCGCATTAGCTTCAATCTGATATAATCCCCCGGTTGCTTACAAGCTGCTAGTAAAGAGATTGTACTTTGCGCCCGTAGCTCAGTTGGATAGAGTACTTGGCTACGAACCAAGGGGTCGTGGGTTCGAATCCTGCCGGGCGCGCCACTTCACCGGATAATCTTTACGTTGGAATTTTACGGATTGTCCGTTTATCAGCAGTTTCAAAAATGGCCAAGTAGCTCAGTCGGTAGAGCAGAGGACTGAAAATCCTTGTGTCGGTGGTTCGATTCCGCCCTTGGCCACCATTCTAAAATCCGGATTTAAGCTGTTCTCAGCGATTTTCTGAATCCACGCCAGCTTTTTTGCAGAATTTCATGCATGTGCCGGCTAAAATTGCTTCAATAGCGCGTGACCTCATTCATTCGGACGCAATCATTCGCCATCAATAACAATGGCACTAATTGGAAAGGCAGTAACCATTTCCCTCCGGTACACAGCTCGACGACGGTGATTTCACGCTCAATTTATTGAAGAAAAAATATTGTTAGGCTGAATGTCCGCCTTTAACTATAATCATGGTTGCAATTCCACAAACGGAGAAAAGCCATGAAAGTGATACAAACTTTAGAAAAATCAACCAGTAAACAACTAAAATCTTTACTGGTTCTAGCTGTCGCATTACCGTCTTTCGGATTGATACTGCCAGCAACCGCCGCAACCGTGATTTATGATAACGGCAGCGCCGATGGCAGCAGGGGTTGGTGGAGCGACTTTGACGGCGCGCTGCAACCATTCCAACAAATGGCCGATAACTTTGTGCTCGGCGTGGGAAGCAATACCCTCAGCGGCGTTAGCTGGAGCGGTGCTTATTATGCATCCAATAACCCTACCGCCGCGGATAATTTCGTGATTAGAATCTTTAGCGATTTGGGAGGCATTCCCGACACCAATCCGATTTATTCTTTCAATGTCGGCAATGCCGTTAACCGGATCGATAGCGGCATTGATGACGCGACCTGGAACATCGACATTTACAATTATTCAGCCACGATACCTTCGACCACGCTAACAGCGGGAACGACGTATTGGTTGTCGGTGGTCAATGACACCAGCGGGCACGCGGACGATTGGCTATGGGAAAATTCACAAACATCCGGCAGCAGCGCTTTCCGTTTGGGTGAAGGCAGTAGCTGGAATCCACACGGTACGGAATTAGCCTTCCAGATATCCGCCGTTCCGGAACCGGAAACTTACGCGTTGCTATTGGCAGGTCTAGGATTACTCGGGTTTGCCGCGCGCCGCAAAAAATAAGGTACTTATCTAAGGAAGCGCCATATCACATCAGCTTAGGCAATGACAAAAGCCTAAGCTGCCAACAAAAGCTCATCGCTCATCGCTTTAATTCCGGCGCCGCTATTTCGATGCCACGCTTATCCCTTCCCCCGCTGCTTGTGCCCTTATCCCGCGACGAATTCCATTGGAAAAATTAATCTGCGCTTTCTCGAAGTTTCATGAAAACAGTATTCGAACAGCTTGTAAATATTGTATAAAGTATCCTTTCCAGATTGACACACAAATTAATTCCTGAACGAAAGGACACACAATGATCGAGCTATTAGGATGGATCTGCCTGATCGTTTCGCTGACATTGATGATCTACCATCATTACATGCACTCAAACTACGACCGCGTCTATCAGTTTATCCGCACAAAATATGGCCAGCAGACACCCGACATAAAATTCCCGTCGAAAGAAGACCACGCCAAGGATGCGCAAAAATTCTCGTACTACACCGCTTTCTTTGCGGTTTTGCTGATCGTGCTGAATTTACTCGCAAGATGACGGTGTTTTAGCTTGCTGTAAGTCTGCAAAAATTTTCACCGCGCAGGGATTAGCAACATGGCATCCGGTGCGTTATGAAATCATGTTTTTGGAGAGTAGCCCCTTGCCATATCTCACCCCTTCGCATGCTGGTAGAATCTTCGGAATCGTTCAATAAAGTACATTCCGTCGTGTTACCGTATTCAAAATAATAACAACCTATGGCAATCAAAAAATCCGAACTTTATTCATCCTTGTGGTCAAGTTGCGATGAATTGCGCGGCGGCATGGACGCCAGCCAGTACAAGGACTACGTGCTGGTGATGCTGTTCATCAAATATGTCAGTGACAAATACGCCGGTCAGCCGTTTGCGCCGATCAAGATTCCGCCAGGCGCGAGTTTCAGGGATATGGTGGCGTTGAAAGGCAAGCCCACCATCGGCGATGACATCAACAAGAAAATCATCGCGCCGCTCGCCAATGCCAACAAACTATCCAGCATGCCGGATTTCAACGACCCGGAAAAACTCGGCAGCGGCAAGGATATGGTCGACCGGCTGACCAACCTCATCGCCATTTTTGAAAACAAGGCGCTGGATTTCAGCAAGAATCGCGCGGAAGGCGATGACATCCTCGGCGATGCCTACGAATACCTGATGCGCCATTTCGCCACCGAGAGCGGCAAGAGCAAGGGGCAGTTCTACACCCCGGCGGAAGTCAGCCGCATCATGGCGCGCATCATCGGCATCGATCAGGCCGACACCACGGCGTCGACCACCGTTTACGATCCGACCTGCGGCTCCGGTTCGCTGCTGTTGAAAGTGAGCGATGCCGCCAAAACGCCGGTAACGCTGTACGGTCAGGAAAAAGACGCCGCCACCAGCGGTCTGGCGCGTATGAATATGATCCTGCACAACAACCCCGGTGCCGAGATCAAACAAGGCAACACCCTGGCCAATCCGCTGTTTTTCGACGAACAGGGCGGGCTGAAGACGTTCGATTACGTCGTCGCCAATCCGCCGTTCAGCGACAAACGCTGGGGCAACGGTGTCGATACCGCTCACGATCCGTTTCAGCGCTTTGATGGATTGGGCGTGCCGCCGGATAAAAACGGCGATTACGCCTACCTGCTGCATATCATCAGTTCGCTGAAAAGCCGTGGCAAAGGCGCGTGCATTCTGCCGCACGGCGTGCTGTTCCGCGGCAATGTCGAAGCGGCTATCCGCGCAGCCATCATCCGCAAAGGGTTGATCAAAGGCATCATCGGCCTGCCCGCCAACCTGTTTTACGGCACCGGCATCCCGGCGTGCATCATCGTTATCGACAAGGAAAACGCGCAAAACCGCAAAGGTATTTTCATGATCGATGCGGGCAAGGGCTTCATGAAAGACGGCAACAAAAACCGCCTGCGGGAAATGGACATTCACAAAATTGTCGATGTATTCAACAAACAGATCGAAATCCCAGGCTACAGTAAAATCGTATCGTTCAGCGAGATCGAAAAAAACGAATTCAACCTCAACATTCCACGCTATATCGACAGTTCCGAAGCCGAAGACCTGCAAGACATCGAAGCGCATCTGCTGGGCGATATCCCCAAAGCCGATATCGACGCGCTGCACGAATACTGGGCGGTGTGCCCCAACCTGAAATCGGCGTTATTTGCCGAGGCTAAACGCAGCCCGAATTATCTGAGCCTCAAAGTCAGCAAGGACGACATCAAGCCAACCATTTTCGCGCACCCCGAATTTGCCGCCTACATGACCGGAATGAACCAGGTTTTCAGTCAGTGGGAAAAGAACACCACCGTCACGTTGAAGGCGCTGCAACCCGGTTTTCATCCGAAGCACATCATCCACGCCATCAGCGAAGCATTGCTCGCCACCTACCAAGGCCGCGCGTTGATCGACCGGTACGATGTCTACCAGCACCTGATGAATTACTGGTTCGACGTGATGCAGGACGATTGCTACCTGCTCGCCGCCGACGGCTGGCAAGCTGCTACGTACCGCATCGTGGAAGAAAAGAAAACCAAGGACGGCCAAGTGACCAAAACCCTCGATAAAGGCTGGACGTGCGATCTGGTTCCGAAGGCGCTTGTGATTCACCGTTACTTTGCCGCACAGCAACAAGCCATCGATGCGCTCAACACCGAATTGGAAACGCTGCAAAGCCGGTTGGCGGAAATGGAAGAAGAGCACGGCGGCAATGCAGACGATGGAGGCGCATTTGCCGAACTCGACAAGATCAACAAAGCCAGCATCAATGCCCGCCTGAAAGAAATCAAGAACGATCCGCAATCCATTGACGAAGAAAAAATCCTCAGGCAATACCTGGAACTGCTGGAACAGGAAGCAGCAGCCAAAAAAGCCATTCAGTCCGCCGAAGTGGAGCTGGATACCAAATTACTGGCGTTTTATCCGACACTGACCTCTGAACAGATCAAGCAACTGGTGGTCGACGACAAATGGATCGCCGCTATCGACCAGGACATTCATTCCGAAATGGATCGCATCAGCCAGCGCTTGACGCAACGCATCAAGGAACTCGCCGAGCGCTATGAAACACCGTTGCCACAGCAAAACCAGCAGGTGGCAGAGTTGGAACAGGCCGTCAATGCGCACCTGCGCAAAATGGGGTTTGCATGGAACTGAAGCCGGGTTACAAGCAAACTGAGGTGGGGGTGATTCCAGAGGATTGGGAAGCGGTATTTCTTGATTCCGTCACAAAGCGCGGGAGCGGACACACTCCTGATAAGGCGCATCCTGAGTACTGGGGGGGCACAATAAAATGGATATCCCTGCAAGATTCTGATCGGCTTGATCACGGCTACATCTATGATACAGCAGCTAAAATTACACCAGCAGGAATCGCCAACTCATCAGCAAAGTTGCACCCAGAGGGAACTGTCGTACTTTCGCGAGATGCAGGCGTCGGAAAAAGTGCAATCATGAAAAATGAAATGGCGGTGAGTCAGCATTTTATTGCATGGAGTTGCAGTACTTCGCTAAATAACCACTTTCTCTACTATTGGCTTCAATCAAAAAAATCTGAATTTGAACGAATCGCAATGGGCAGCACAATCAAGACGATTGGATTACCTTACTTTAAATATCTAAAAATCCCATTGCCCATCAAAACCGAACAAACCGCCATTGCCAATGCCCTGAGCGATGCCGATACCCTGATTCAATCCCTCACCCGTCTCATCGCCAAAAAACGCCAGATCAAACAAGGCGCCATGCAAACCCTGCTCAATCCTTATGAAAATGGGCGGTTAAAAGCGGGATGGGTGGTGAAGAAATTGGGAAACATTCTTCGAGTATGTCATGGGAGAAGCCAGCATGAAGTAGCAGATAAAAATGGGAAATACCCAATTCTTGCTACAAGCGGAGAAATTGGAAGAGCGAGCAAATATCTCTACGATAAACCTTCGGTCTTGATTGGAAGAAAAGGAACGATTGATGTGCCTCGATATATGGAATATCCGTTCTGGTCAATAGATACATTGTTTTATACAGAAATATTTGAACCCAACAATGCTAAATATCTCTTCTATCAATTTAATTTAATTGATTGGTATTCGTTTAATGAGGCGTCCGGAGTGCCAAGTTTAAGTGCGAGAACTATTGAGAACATAGAGATTTCCCTTCCGTCACCAGAGAAACAAGTTCAGATCGCCACCATCCTCTCCGGCATGGACGCCGAAATCACCGCACTTGAAGCCAAACTCGAAAAATACCGGCACATCAAGCAAGGCATGATGCAAAACCTGCTGACTGGAAGGATCCGGTTGATATGAGTGAAACTTTTAATATTTACTGCGATGAATCTTGCCATCTGGAAAATGATCATTACCGTTTCATGGTACTGGGCGGCTTGTGGTGCCCAACAGAGAAAACCAGGGAAATTGCGGTTCGTATCCGTGAAATCAAGCACAAACATCAAATACCGCATTGCCGCGAATTGAAGTGGAGCAAGGTATCAGCGGCCAAGCTGGATTTATACCTCGATTTAATCGATTACTTTTTTGACGATGATGATCTGAATTTCCGGGTATTGGTTGCGGATAAGTCGATACTGGATCACGATGCTTTTAATCAAAATCACGATGCGTGGTATTACAAAATGTACTTTGATATGCTCAAAGTGATTTTTGACCCGGAATGTCACTATCGGATATATCTTGATATCAAGGATACGCAGGGCGGCGAGAAAGTGCGCCAGTTGCACCGGGTACTCTGTAATAGCCAATATGACTTTTCCCAGAAGATTATCGAGCGCGTGCAAATTGTCGAATCTCATCATGTGGAGCATTTGCAACTGGCGGATTTATTGATCGGCGCCATTTCTTATTTGCATAACCAGCCGGGAAACAGCGCGGCTAAAAAAACCGTGATTGAACGCATCAAACAGCGCAGCCATTATTCGCTGCGTCAGCGGACGCTTTATAAGGAGAAGAAGCTTAATCTATTCATTTGGGATGGCCAAGGCGGGCGGCATTGAGTACTCAGCAAATTGAATGGTTGCCGGGGTTAATTTTATTTTCAGATCACAATGGTGACTGGGATTGTTATTTGGCTGCCATTTATGAAGCATTCCGCGCTCAATTTATCGTTTCAAGCCCTGAGTTTCGCGGCATCAAATTGGGATTGAAGCGCCACCCAATGATTCAAGGTAAAGAGGCGACATTCTGGCACATGATTACCGAAGGTGGCGTAGAAGAAGAACGGCTACCCGATTTTCGCCGTTGTGAACGCATTCGCTGGCCAAGACCGGTGATAGAACATGAAACTCACCATGCTGTAAAACTATGGAAAAATAAGCGCGGCACGGAAACGCGTATTCTGATATGGCTGGAAGCTGAGAATTACTTGGTGATACTCAGCGAGCGCAAAGACTACATCTTGCCTTGGACGGCTTATTTAGTGGAACAAGATCACCGAAAACGGAAATTGCAGCGGGAATTTGAAAATTACCAAAAGAACCCTTGGTGAGGGCTGGTTGCGCCCCTTTTAAAGGGACGCCCCCGTTACTCCTTCTACAACATGGTAGATGAGCTGCGCGAAGTATAGCGACAACATTAAGGGAAAACAATAGGGTATGTTGGATAAGCATGAGGGTCTTAAGGCGGTTTAATCATGGATGATATTGGAAAATCCGAGCGCGTTACCCAAAACCGCGTCGTTAAGCTGTTCTGCGAGCAGTTGGGCTATCGCTATCTCGGCAATCTGGAAGACAAGCCGGACAACAGCAATATCGAATTGCCGCAACTGACGCGCTACCTGACCGCCAACGGTTACGATCAAAGCCAGATCAACAAGGCACTGGATAAATTGCACAGCGCGGCCAACAATCACGCCCAGAATCTGTATCACAACAACAAGGATGTCTATCAACTGCTGCGCTATGGCGTGCCGGTCAGAACGGAAGCTGGTGTTTTAACGGTTACCGTGCATTTGATCGATTGGCGGCATCCTGAGCAGAACGATTTTTACATTGCCGAAGAAGTCACGGTATTCGGTGAAAAAGAAAAACGCCCTGATATCGTGCTGTACGTCAACGGTATCGCCATCGGCGTGCTGGAACTGAAAAACAGCCGTGTTTCCATCGGCGATGGCATTCGCCAAAACCTGGTGAACCAGCAACCGGAATTCATCGGCGCATTTTTCAGCACCATCCAGTTCGTGTTTGCCGGTAACGATTCCGAAGGGTTGCAATACGGCACCATCGGCACGCAGGAGAAGTTTTTCCTGAAGTGGAAAGAAGACGAAGCGGACAACAGTGGCTACAAGCTGGATAAATACCTCGCCAAAATCTGCGCCAAGCAACGCCTGATCGAATTACTGTACGACTTTGTGCTGTTCGACGGCGGTATCAAGAAATTGCCGCGCGCGCACCAGTATTTCGGCGTCAAAGCCGCGCAGGCGCATGTGCGCCGCAAGGAAGGCGGCATCATCTGGCACACCCAGGGCAGCGGCAAAAGCATCGTCATGGTGCTGCTGGCCAAGTGGATACTGGAAAACAATCCGCACGCCCGCATCGCTATCGTCACCGACCGCGATGAACTGGATAAGCAGATCGAAAGCGTTTTCAGGGATGCCGGGGAAGCGATTTACCGCACCCACAGCGGGCGTGATCTGATGACGCAACTGGGACAGGCGAAGCCGCGCCTGCTGTGTTCTTTGGTGCACAAGTTCGGCAAACGCGATATCGACGACTTTGACGCTTTCATCGAGCAACTGCAAAGCCAGCCGAGCTATGCCGTCGGCGAATTGTTCATATTTGTCGATGAATGCCACCGCACGCAAAGCGGCAAACTGCACAGAACCATGAAAGCGTTGCTGCCCGGCGCGGTTTTCATCGGCTTTACCGGCACGCCATTGTTGAAGAAAGACAAAGCCACCAGCCTGGAAGTGTTCGGCAAATATATCCACACCTACAAATTCAACGAAGCGGTGGAAGACGGCGTGGTGCTCGATCTGGTGTACGAAGCGCGTGACATCGATCAGCGGCTGAGTTCACAGCAAAAAATCGACGAATGGTTCGCCGCCAAAACCAAAGGACTGAACGATTTCCAGAAAGCCGAATTGAAAAAGAAATGGGGCACGATGCAAAACGTGCTCAGTTCCAAATCGCGCATGGATAAGGTGGTAACCGATATCGTCGGGGATTTCAGCGTGAAGCCGCGCTTAAGCACGCAAATGGGCAACGCCATTCTGGTGGCATCGAGCATTTTCGAGGCCTGCCGGTATTACGAGCTATTCCAGGCAACCGAATTGAAAGGCAAATGCGCCGTGGTGACTTCGTACAATCCGCAAACCCGGGACATCTCCACCGAAGAAACCGGCGCGAATACCGAGACGGATAAGCAAGTGATCTATAGCACCTATGACGCCTTGCTGAAGGATGTCAGCGCCGAACCGGGCAAATCCAAGACCGAGACTTACGAAGACAAGGCGAAAAAAATGTTTGTCGACGAACCGGCGAATATGAAGCTGTTGATCGTGGTCGATAAATTACTGACCGGTTTCGATGCACCCAGCTGCACGTATTTGTACATCGATAAATCGATGCAGGATCATGGATTGTTCCAGGCCATCTGCCGGGTGAACCGGCTGGATAGCGAAGACAAGAAATTCGGCTTCATCGTGGATTACAAGGATTTGTTCAAGAAGCTGGTGAACGAGAAAGGCACCGGCGCGATTCAGGTGTACACCGAAGAACTGGATTACGATCAGTTTGAAACCAAGGATTGCGATATTCTGATCCAAGACCGGCTGAGCAAAGGCCGCGAGTGGCTCGACAACGCGCTGGAAGCGCTGGAGCTGCTGTGCGAGAAAGTGGAGCCGCCCAAAGGCGATCTGGAGCATATCCATTACTTTTGCGGCAATACCGAAATTCCCGAAGACCTCAAAGCACGCGAAGTGCAACGGACGGCGCTATACAAAGCCACCGCCAACCTGCTCCGCGCCTACGCCAATATCGGCGACGACATGGACGCTGCCGGTTACAGCGCCGATACGATTGAACATATCCGGAACCGCGTGAATCACTTCCTTAAACTGCGCGATGTCATCAAGAACGCTTCCAATGAGAAAATTGACCTGAAAGCATATGAAGCGGACATGCGTTATCTGATCGACCGCTATATCCAGGCGGAAGAATCGGTGGTGATTTCACCGTTTGCCGATATGCCGATCCTGCAAGTTATTGTGAAAAGCGGCATCGCCGAGGCCATCGGCGCCATGCCGGATGGCATCAAAGCCAATAAAGAAGCGGTGGCCGAAATCATCGAAAACAATGTGCGCAGCCATATCATCAAAAACCACCTGCTCGATCCGGCGTACTTTGAAAAAATGTCGAAGCTGCTGGATGAGATCATCAAGCAACGCAAACAAAACGCCCTCAATTATCAGGAATATCTGCAAAAGATCGCCGATCTGGCCAATAAGGTGGTGGCAGCACAACCGAACGATACGCCCAAGTCACTGAATACTCAGGCCAAGCGTGCGCTGTATAACAATTTAGGCAAAAATGAGGCGCTGGTTCTGCAAATAAATGACGCGGTGATGGACAGCAAGCAAGATAATTGGCGCGGTAATCCGGCAAGAGAAAGCGATATCCAACAAGCGATTTTCAAAATCGTCAACGATGTTGAAGAAGTCGAGCGCATTTTTGCCATCGTCAAACAGCAAAGTGACTACTGACATTGCCATCATAAAGCTGAACGATCTTGACGTGGAAGTGATTCATAAAAACATCAAGAACGTGCATTTGAGCGTCTACCCGCCGGATGGCAAGGTCAAAGTATCGGCGCCGGTCAGCATGACGCCGGATACCGTCCGGGTATTTGTGATATCCAAGCTGGGATGGATCAAGAAACAGCAAACAAAGTTACGGACACAGGAACGCGAAGCGCCGCGGGAATATATCGACCGTGAATCCCATTATGTCTGGGGAAAGCGCTATCTGCTCAATGTCGATGAAAAAGACGCGCCACCGTCCGTTGCATTGAAACACAGCAGAATGATTCTGTCGGTACGCCCTGGCACAAGCCGGGAGAAAAAACAGGCTATTCTTGAAGCCTGGTATCGGGAGAATCTTAAGCAAACTGTTCCGGCATTGATTGAGAAGTGGCAATCGCACATGGGTGTATCGGTGCAAAGGTTTTACGTGCAGCAGATGAAAACCAAATGGGGCAGTTGCAACGTTCATTCCGGCAACATCCGGCTGAATACCGAATTGGGGAAGAAACCGCTGGCTTGCCTGGAATATATTGTCGTGCACGAAATGGCCCACCTGCTGGAACCGACGCATAACAGCCGCTTTATTGAATTGATGGATCAATTTATGCCGAAATGGCGGTTTTACCGGGAAGAATTGAATCGTTTACCGGTTAGGCATGAGGATTGGGGTTATTGATTGGGCCAAGCAGTAAATTCTTGCTGGAATTCATGCCAGTAATAACTTACGGCGTATTGCGATGATCGCCGCACCAGCTCGGATCTTTTATATTGAATTATTAGATGCGGCTGTAATGAAAATATTGCAGATATTACGCATCAAAAAAACGGGCTACATTCTTTCATAACCTGTTGTTTCTATTGGCGTCCCCAACGAGATTCGAACTCGTGTTACCGCCGTGAAAGGGCGATGTCCTAGGCCTCTAGACGATGGGGACAATGTGATATGTCGTTACAGCGTCGCTTAATCCACAGTAGAAACTGGTGGAGATAAGCGGGATCGAACCGCTGACCTCTTGCATGCCATGCAAGCGCTCTCCCAGCTGAGCTATACCCCCTGATCAAAGGAACGTGGATTATACTGATGCGATGATGGCTTGTAAAGCAAAGATCAATCGGGGAATTTGCCGAGTTGATTGTTCATGCGGGCCAGCGTTTCATCGCGCCCGAGCAATGCCAGCACCGCGTCGATCGACGGCGTATGCACTTCGCCGGTGACCATCACTCGCAACGGCATCGCGATTTTCGGCAATTTCACGTCGTGCGCTTTGGCGGCGTTTTTAATTTCCTGATGAATCGCTTCGCGCGTCCATTCGATTTGCTTAAAGGTTTCCATCAATCCGGTCACGATCGGCTTGGCGTCCGCGGTCAAATGCTGCGTTTTCAGTTCCTCGGCGGGTTCCAGCGGGCGGTAAAAATACACCGCGGCATCGGCCAGTTCCTCGATAGTATTGACGCGCTCCTTGAGCAAATCGACGACTTGCGTCAGATCCGGGCCGCCGTTCAAAGGGCAGTTATCCTTGGCGAGAAAAGGCACCGCCAGCTCGGCCAAACGCGCGTTATCGGCGGTTTTGAGATATTGCTGGTTGATCCAGTGCAGTTTTTCCGGATTGAACTTAGCCGGGGAGCGGCTGATCGAGGACAGATCGAACCATTCGACCAGTTGCTCGCGGCTGAAAATTTCTTCATCGCCGTGCGACCACCCTAGCCTCGCCAGATAATTCAGCAGCGCTTCCGGCAGATAACCGTCGTCGCGGTATTGCATCACCGACACCGCGCCGTGCCGTTTTGACAACCGCTCGCCGTTGGCGCCCAAAATCATCGGCACATGCGCGTATTCCGGCAGCGTAGCGCCCAAGGCCTTGAGAATATTGATCTGGCGCGGGGTATTGTTGACGTGATCGTCGCCGCGAATGACATGGGTGATGTTCATATCCAGATCGTCGATGACCACGCTGAAGTTGTAAGTCGGCACGCCGTCGCCGCGCAGCAGCACCAGATCGTCGAGTTCGTTGTTGGCAACGGTGATTTTTCCCTTGATCTGATCGTTGAACGCAACATACCCATCCAGCGGGTTTTTGAAACGGATCACCGGTTTTACCCCGGCGGGCGGTGTTTTTTTGCTATCGCGCCAGCGGCCGTCGTAGCGCGGCTTTAAACCGGCGGCCAACTGCTGCTCGCGCATTTGCTCCAACTCTTCTTTGCTGGCGTAGCAATAGTAAGCCTGGTTATTTTTTAATAATTGCTCGGTAACCTCGTGGTAACGCGCCAACCGCTGCATCTGGTAAAACGGCCCTTCGTCGTAATCCAGCCCCAGCCACTCCATACCATCCAGAATCGCTTGTATCGACTGCTGCGTCGAGCGCTCCAGATCGGTGTCTTCGATGCGCAGAATGAATTCTCCGCCATGTTTGCGGGCATAAGCCCAGGAAAAAAGCGCGGTGCGCGCGCCGCCAATGTGGAGATAACCGGTGGGGCTTGGAGCGAAACGTGTGCGTACCTTCATGATTGTTGAATCGATTATTTAATAGCGAATAAATACGGGAAGCATAGTTTACGCGATTCTATAAAAGCCGTGTTCGCTTTGCCCGACTTTGATCCGCTGGCAAACGATAGTCGAAGCGGATTGCTAAACATGATTATAATGCGAGCAATTTAACCCAATGTTCAAATATGAACATCCGATGAAGCAGTCAACCCATGACCGGTTTAATCCATGACTTGATTTTTTCAGCCGCTGAACGCTCACCGGATGCGGCCGCGTTGTCCTATCAAAATCAATGGATGCGCTATGAAACATTGGCTGGAGAAATCGCAGCCAAAGCCGGCGGATTTCAGGCGCTCGGTTTGGCGCGCGGCGAACGAGCCGCCGTTTATCTGGAAAAGCGTTTCGAGGCGGTCATTGCTTTATTCGCGGCGTCCGCCGCTGGGGGTGTTTTTGTGCCGGTCAATCCGGTATTGAAGCCGGAGCAAGTCCGTCATATCCTGACCGATTGCAATGTGCGGATTCTGGTGACATCGCTGGAACGGCTCAAGCTGCTGCAGCAGGAATTGCCGTCATGCCGCGACTTGCATACCGTCGTAGTTACCGGCAGCAAAGGCGAATCTCCGGTCATTCCGGGGATTGCTGTCGTCAACTGGCATGAAATCGACGGCGTTAAGCTATCTCCGGCAACCATCGACAGCGACATGGCGGCGATCATTTATACTTCCGGCAGTACCGGCAAGCCTAAAGGCGTGGTGCTATCGCATCGCAATCTCATGGCCGGCGCCGAGAGCGTCACGCGGTATCTGCAAAACCGGGCGGACGACCGGATTTTGACCGTACTGCCACTCAGTTTCGATTATGGATTAAGTCAATTGACGACTGCATTCTATGCCGGCGCAACCAACATTCTGATGAATTATCTATTGCCGCGCGACATCATCCGCGCCGTTGACGAGCAGCAGGTTACCGGTATCGCAGCGGTCCCGCCGCTATGGATGCAACTGGCGCAACTGGATTGGGGCAAAGCATCGTCGTTGCGCTACATCACCAGCTCCGGCGGCACCCTGCCGCGCCCGGCATTGGATCGCTTGCGCACCGCTCTGCCGGATACGCACATCTTTTTGATGTATGGGTTCACCGAAGCTTTCCGCTCCACCTACCTGCAACCGCAAGAACTTGACCGGCGCCCCGATTCGATCGGCAAAGCAATCCCGAATGCCGAGGTATTGGTGCTGCGCGAAGACGGAACGCCGTGCGCGCCCGGCGAACCCGGAGAACTCGTTCATCGCGGCGCGCTGGTCGCGATGGGTTACTGGAACGATGCGGAAAAAACCGCCGCATGTTTTAAGCCGCTAAAACCACAGCACAGCGGCTTGACGATCCCGGAAATTGCCGCTTGGTCCGGCGATACCGTGCGCATGGATGCGGATGGTTATCTGTATTTCATTGAACGCCGCGATGAAATGATCAAGACATCCGGTTATCGCGTCAGCCCGACGGAAATCGAAGAAGTGATTTATGCCACCGGATACGTCGCGGAAGCGGTTGCCTGCGGCGTCCCACACCCCGCCATGGGCCAGGCAATTGCCGCGATTGTTACCCTCAAGGACGATTCCCGGATCGATGCGGATGTGCTGTTGAATGCCTGCAAACAACATTTACCGGCTTATATGCTGCCCAGTCATATCGAGATCCGCGAACACTGCCTGCCCAGAAACCCAAACGGCAAAGTCGACCGCAAGTTTTTATCCCGGCAATTGCAACAGCTATTTGACGGCTCCCAATGATAAACCGCCAGCTTCCGCAACATGCGCCACTGACGCAATTCGCCGTGCACGATGACTGCCTGCAAATCGGCGGCATGCTGTTGACCCGCCTGGCGCAGCGCGTCGGCTCCACACCGTTTTATGCCTACGACCGGCAAAAAATCACCGAGCGGGTGGCTTTGCTGCGCCAGCATCTGCCGCCGGAAATCCTGCTGCATTATGCCGTCAAAGCAAACCCGATGCCGGCTGTGGTGCAGCTTTTGGCGGGATTGACCGATGGCCTGGATGTCGCATCGGCTGGAGAAATGAAAATTGCACTCGACACGGGGATCGATCCCGGCAAAATCAGTTTTGCCGGGCCTGGAAAGAAAGCGTACGAGCTTCAAAGCGCGATCGCCGCCGGTGCTGTGCTCAACGTCGAATCCCAACAAGAATTGAAAACCATCGCGCAACAAGGAGCGGCGATGGATATCACACCGGCAGTGGCAATCCGCGTCAACCCGGATTTCGAGCTCAAGGCCGCGGGCATGAAAATGGGCGGCGGCGCCAAGCCTTTTGGAATCGATGCGGAGCAAATCCCCGGCGTACTCAGGGAAATTAGTTCACTAAACTTGGATTTCGTTGGATTTCATATCTTCAGCGGTTCACAGAACTTAAACGCCGCCGCCATTCAACAAGCGCAAGAACAGTCCATTCAGCTAGCAATTGAATTGGCCCGGCACGCGCCCTCGCCTGTGCGGTTGCTGAATATCGGCGGCGGCTTCGGTGTGCCCTATTTTCCGGGAGAACAGCCGCTGGATATCGCGGCTGTCGGCGATCATCTGCGCATTCTGATGCAACAGGTCCGGCGGCAATTGCCGGAGGCTGCGGTGGCACTGGAGCTGGGACGCTATCTGGTTGCCGAAGCGGGAATCTATGTGTGCCGCGTGCTGGAAAGAAAGCTATCGCGCGGGCAAGTCTTCCTCATAACGGATGGCGGGATGCACCACCATTTGGCTGCCTCCGGCAACTTCGGCCAGGTCATCCGCAAAAACTATCCGGTATTGATCGGAAATAAAGTACACGGCCATGAGCGCGAAATCGTTTCGGTAACCGGCCCGCTTTGCACGCCATTGGATGTCCTGGCTGAACAATTATCCATGGCGAAGGCTTCGGCGGGTGATCTGGTGGTCGTGTTGCAATCCGGCGCCTACGGATTGAGCGCCAGCCCCGTTGCCTTTCTGGGGCACCCCGAACCGGCCGAAGTCTTGGTTTGATTCCCCGCGTTGCATCAATCACTGCGTCAATGTTGTTTATTGTGCACAAGTCTTTAAGTATGCTGCAATTTTTAAGCTAAATAATAAAGATCAGTTGAATATTCGCTTTAAATATACTTAAATGATTGATAGATCCAATAAATATTACTTATTGAATGAAAAAGCTTTGTTTCGCATAACCGAAAAAAAGGAAATACACTGGAGATTCTGTGCTTTTTCACTGATGGGATGACGTAGCGGCGGTTTACCATTTTCACGCTTGCTTTCAAGCCAAAGTTTCCGGTTTCCAGCGTGAGTGAAAAAAGAGTATGACTTACTTGTTTAATTAGGTGATTCTATGAACGACTTGTATCAAAATTTTCAGAAGTTTTTTGAGATTGTTATCGCAGATACAGCCGAATTGCTTGAACATGTCTACAGAATCCGTTATCAGGTATTGTGCATAGAGCAACGTTTACCCGGATTTGATCCCGCGCATTGTCCGGATGAAAAGGAAAGAGACAACTACGACAGTCATTCCTGCCATGTGCTTTTGCGCCACCGGCCTAGCGGGGATTTTATCGGTACGGCGCGGTTAATTCTACCTGCTTTGTCAAAACCTGAAAAACCTCTACCCGTCGAGTTGTACAGTCAAACCGATCCCATGCTTTGCGATATCAAGGCATTACCACGCCAGCAAACTGCTGAAATTTCCCGTTTCCTGATCAAGAGTCAATTCGACCGGCGCAGAGACGAGCGGCGCAGGGAAGACCGCCGCAAAGAAACAACCGATGCCGCCAGCGAAAAAAGAAGCACGCAAGACCGCCGGTCATCGGATCGCCGCTCTGGATTGACTATCGGATTGGTGCTGATGTCCGGCGTGATGCGCATGTCGGTCAAATATAATATCAGGCATTGGTTAATAGTCACTGAGCCTGCAGTGAATAAGCTAATGGGTTTTTACGGTTTGGATTTTAATCCAATCGGACCGCCAATTGATTATCATGGCATACGTCGGCCTTATTATGCAAAAGTAGAAGATATCCTCGAGAAAATGTACAACGAGCATCGCGATGCCTGGGAAGTCGTAACCGATCGCGGCGCTTACAGTTTGATACGTATTAACTAATTAATGGAATAACTCTGAACCGGGAATCTGTTCCTTGAATTTATTTCATTCATCGATACGAAGCCAACTATCCAGTTATTTTCGGTTAAAGGCTAAAGCAAGCCTATGCTTGGCTTTGACTTTATACCTTTGGTGCATGGATACCGGGGTCCGAGCGGAAAACCCATACGAAATTGTCGCCAATCCCAGCGTAAACGAAAAAATTCTCACGGTTAATTCACTGCGCTCAATTTTCAGCATGCGCTTAAAGACCTGGTCTGACGGAACTAAAATCCGGGTTTTTGTGTTATCCGATGATGACGAATTACACCAAATCTTCTCCAAGGAAAAATTAAACGTTTTTCCTTATCAATTGAGATCCACCTGGGATCGATTGGTTTTCTCAGGCACTGGCCAAGCTCCGACAAAAGTCAGCTCAAACGAGGAAATGCTTGCCAAAATTGCCAGTACCCCCGGAGCAATCGGTTATTTATGGAAAGCAAATATCAATGAAAATGTTAATGTGCTCGAAATTAAGTAACCGTCTGATCGGTTCAGGATTACGGCTAATCATGCGATTGGCCATGCTATCGCTGCTTTCCGTTTTTTCCGCACAGGCACAGGAAAGTACGAGTACGAATTCAAAATCGCTGCCGGAAGCCAGTAATCCACCTGCCAGAAAATTCCTCGCGACGGAATTACCCGCGGCAGCCGCTCAACCGGAAACACCGGAGAAAAAACCTGGATTTATCAGGTCGGCCATTGACCGTTATCGTAACAATGATCTCCCCGGCGATTTGCAGATTCACGGCTTTGTCAGCCAAGCGTATATTTCGACTTCGGATAACAATGTTTTTGGCAATAGCGATAACGGCGGCAGCTTCGGTCTCACTGAAGCGGGATTGAACGCATCCGTCCGGCCCTTGCCGCGATTGCAGTTATCGGCGCAAGTGCTGTCCCGGCGCGCTGGCGAAGGCAATAGCGGCATGCCGCGGCTCGATTACGCGGTATTGGATTATCGCTTATATTCCCAGGAAACCAATCAGCTCGGCATCCGCGTTGGCCGGATTAAAAATCCTTTCGGTTTTTACAATGAAACCCGGGATGTCGCATTTACGCGCCCCAGTATTCTGTTGCCGCAATCGATTTACTTTGACCGCACCCGCAATTTGGGACTTTCCAGTGATTCCGTACAGGTCTACAGCGATCTGGCGGTATCTAACTGGGGCACGCTTTCGACTCAATTCGGCGTCTCACTACCGATTGTCAACGACAAAGATACCGAAAGTTCGTTACTTGGCGGGGTGCGGCCAGGCAATCTGGAACGCGAAGTGGGGTACATTGGCCGGGGGATTTTTGAAACGAACGATAAGCGGCTGCGCCTGGGTGTCAGCGGCATCTGGTTGAACACGAGCTACGATCCTAATAACCTGTTGCGTGACCCGCTGGGACCGGGAGCGCTGCAATTTACGCCCATCATTTTCTCGGCTCAATATAACGCCGAGCGTTGGACATTGACATCCGAATATGCCATCCGGCCATTTAAATACGGCAATAATTTCAGGAATCCGGGACTAAACGGTTTGGATTTCGTGGGTGAAAGCTATTATTTCCAAGGTGAGTATCGTTTTACCCCGAAAATTGAAGGAATTTTGCGGTATGATGCACTCTTTATTGATAGATCGGATCGTAACGGCAGTCAGTGGGCTGCGCAAAACCCGTTGCGCCAAGGCTTGGAACACAGCCGTTTTGCCAGGGATATCACCGTCGGCATCCGTTGGAATGTCACACCGGAATTCATGCTGCGGGCTGAATTTCATCATGTGAACGGAACCGGGTGGCTGTCGCGGCTGGATAATCCGGTGGCAAAAGACACCGAGGAAAATTGGAATCTCTACGCGATTCAAGCATCCTATCGCTTTTAGGGAAGCGCTGATTAATTCAACGAACGTGATGAAGAGCGAGGCGCACAGAACGCAACAACCGAGACATATCAATCTGATAGGCGAGGGAGTGAGTACCGCGCAACGAAGCAATTCGCTCGTGCAGTCAATTAATCAGCGCTGCCTTAGGTAACACAATATCATCTTAGAGCACCATAAGAAGCACAGCGGGTAACAGTCAAAATGAGACATAGCTTAGCGTTGACCTCCGGGGATTTTCCAAAATGACTGTTCACTGGCAAAAACGATTATCCCGAGTTTTCCGGATTGAGCAGAAGTTCTGTTGCACAACAGTTCCGGGGTTAAATTGAAAAATATGCCTGTTGACTCACAACCGAAGGGACGCAAATTCCGCAGCTTACGATGGAAAATATCACTCGGAAGCAGCTTGATTTTGCTTGCGGTCGTTTCACTGTTTTGTTTTGTCAGCTACCTCGGTTTAATGACCAACTTTGCCAATCAGCAAGAAGTCGAACACCGGCGATATTCGCTTGAGATCAATAGCTTGATCACCAATACCACACGGAACTTACATCAACTCGCTGAGATGATTCCGTTTCTGGATGGAATGAAGAAAGCCTTGTTGCTGAACGATGGCGAAAGCATCAGCCACGTTTTCGATGCGCATTGGGCCTTATTACAATTCCACAATGGCGTGGAATTCATTCATTTCTATAATTCCTCCAATCAGTTAAATGCCAGCTGGGACAGCCTCGATGCCACCATTGACGACAATCAGTTGCTTTCCAAATGGGTCAGCCATGTGAATCAATCGGAGCATCCCATCAATCCGCTGCTTTGCCGCGAAAGTTGCATTCAATACCTGATTGCTCCCATCCTGGTGGAAGGCAAGAAAGTGGGTGTCGTGGCTATGGGAACTTCCCTGGTGGATGTATTTCTGGCCTTTAAACGAATTTCCGGCGCGGATATCGGATTGTTGATCTCAACCAAAGATAACCGTTCATCACACCATGATGCGGAAATTTCAAGCTGGAATGTCCAAATCTCCGCGCTCACCAGTAAAGCGCGCAATTATGAGATCCTGAATCAGGTCAATCAATTGTACCCGGACATGGATAAACTCAACAACGGTATCCAGATTCACTGGAATAACCAATACGTGCAGATGAAATTGTTCCCTCTGGATTCTTATGAACCGGGTAAGGCGCATTTGATTATCATCACCGACGTAACCGCTGCGGTAAAAAATATTCATGACTCGATCTGGAAAATCGCTGTCATTGGCCTGTTAGGGCTTATTTTCTCGGAAATATTGCTGTTTTTCATATTTACGCGATTGCTGGCGAAACTGCGAGATGTCGTCTTCGTGCTGCCGCTTCTGGCAAACGGGCAATTTGAGAAATTCCGTTTGTCGCTCACCTCAACCGATCAGGCGCAACACGTCAGGGACGAGGTGGATACGCTATCGGAAGCAGCGATTTCCCTGTCATTTCAACTCGAAAAGCTGGAACAGGAAGTATCGATGCGAACCAAGATGCTGATTGAGCAAAAGAACGCGCTTGGCAAAGAACGGGATTTCATTCAAAACCTGCTGGATACCGCGCAAGCCATTGTGCTGACACAAAGCACCGAGGGCCGGATCATGTCCTTGAATACCTACGGTGAAATGTTAACTCACTACACCGAAACGGAATTGAAAAACAAATCCTTCCTGCAAACGCTCATCCCGGAATACGAATCGCAAGACTTGCTTTATCGCTTTAAAGAGATCCACAGCGGCGACAGAATGCAACTGCGCCACGAAGCGATCACTCATTGCAAGGATGGCACGACCCGCCATGTCGCCTGGCTGCATTCGCACCTGGATAAACAATCCGAAGACGACCCATCGATCTTGTCAGTCGGCCTCGACGTAACCGAATATAAACGCGTGGAAGGCCATCTGGCATGGCTGGCCGATCATGATCCGCTGACCAACATGTTCAACCGGCGGCGATTCAGCGAGGAATTGGAGCAGGTATTGAGCCGCGCGGAGCGCTACCGGCATCCGGGCGCTCTGTTATTTTTTGATCTGGATCGTTTTAAATATATTAACGACACCAGCGGTCATCAGGCCGGTGATACATTGCTTAAAATGGTTGCCAGCATGCTTTCCCAAACCATTCGCGCCGATGATATTACCGGCCGTTTGGGAGGCGATGAATTTGCCATTATCCTGCCGGAAATCAACGCCAGCGGCGCCATCGAAGTCGCCAAAAAAGTTCTGGCCCAATTAGGCTTGGCGCAACTGACGATCAACAATCGCACCCACAAAATTTCTGCCAGTATCGGCATCGCATTATTCCCGGAACATGGCGCCAATATTCACGACCTGCTCGCGGCCGCCGATCTCGCCATGTACCAGGCAAAAGCCAAAGGAAGAAATGCCTGGTATTTGTTCTCGGACCAAGATCGAAGCCGCGAACGGATTCATACGCTGGTCTATTGGAAAGAAAAAATCGAGTACTCGCATTTACATGACAACTTCGTGCTGTACCTGCAACCGATCATGCATGTCAAAACCAAGCAAACTTCGCACTACGAGGTTTTGCTGCGCATGAAGGATAATGACGGTTCGATGCTGTCACCCGCCGACTTCATTCCCGCTGCGGAACATACCGGCTTGATCCATGCCATCGATCATATGGTATTGCGTAAAGCGATTACACAGATCGCCCATATTTATAAAAGCGGTTTTCACGCCACGTTCTCGATCAACTTGTCGGCGCATGCGTTTAACGATCCGGAATTGCTGCCTATTCTCAAGCAGGAATTGATGTTGAATCAAATGAACCCGGCCAGCTTGATGTTTGAAATTACCGAAACCGCCGCTCTGGAAGATTTACCCGGCGCGCGCGGCTTGATGATTGAAATCAAAGAACTCGGTTGCGGCTTTGTGCTGGATGATTTCGGCGTCGGCTTCTCGTCGTTTTATTATTTGCGCGAACTGCCGGTCGATGTTGTCAAGATCGATGGCTCGTTCATTCGCAATCTCTCGGCAAACAGCGACGATTTGATCCTGGTGAATGCCTTATGCACCGTTGCCAGGGGATTCGGCAAACGCACCACGGCCGAATTTGTCGAAAACGCTGAGGTCCTGGCGCTGATAGAAAAATTAGACATTGATTACGCCCAAGGTTATCACATCGGCAAGCCGGCGCCCGCCACGACTTTCTTCCAGGTATAAAATCCGGTTGCTTACAACTTAACCGCCTGCAAAAACTCCGGAATGCTGGCAGCCCACTTGAGCTCCTGTGCAATGGCCGCGGCTAACGCCACCGAATTGCTATATTCGCCGTGTACCACAAAAACTTTTTCCGGCTTGTTCACGAAATGGCGCAACCAATTAAGCAGGTCCGCCTGATCGGCGTGCGCCGACAGTCCGCCGATGGTGTAAATCGCCGCCCGGACCCGGACATCCTGACCAAAGATCTTCACCTGCCTGACACCGTCGACCAACCGCCTGCCCAGAGTCCGCTCAGCCTGAAAACCGGTAATCAAAATGCTGCATTCCGGCCGGTCGAGGTTATATTTCAGGTGATGCTTGATCCGCCCGGCATCACACATGCCGCTGGCGGAAATGATGATGATGCCGTGCTTCATGCTATTGAGCTGCATCGATTCTTCAATATCCTGCACGAAGTGTATACGGGGTTTTTTGACATTATCGTTCATCCATTTCAGCGCGTCGGTCGATTCCTTATCGAGCAATGCGATATGCTTCAACGTGATTTCCGTAGCCGCCCGCGCCATCGGCGAATCCACGTAAATATCCATTTCCCCGAGTTTTCCCTGGCGGTACAAATCGATCAACAAGAACAATAAATCCTGCGTCCTGCCGACGGTAAACGCCGGAATGATGACGTTACCGCCTTTCTTGATCAACGTATCGTTGATGGCTAACACCAGTTCATCCAACGTATCCGCCATGCTGCGATGCAAGCGGTTACCATAAGTGGATTCGATCAACAATACATCCGCTTGCTGGATAATCGCGGGGTCACGCACCACCGGGTGCCCCGGTTTTCCCAGATCTCCGGAAAATACGATTTTTTTGCTGGTCGCATGCTGCTTCACCCATAGCTCAATGATCGCCGAACCCAGAATATGCCCGGCGTCACGAAAACAGCAATGTACCTCCGGATGCGGCTTGATTTCAGTGTCATAATCGACTCGCACTAATTGCTTCAACAGAGCTTCCGCCTGCGTGACAGTGTAAAGCGGCGCCAGATCTTGAATGGAATGACTGCGGCGGCGCGATTGGTTGCGCCATTCAACTTCCTTCTCCTGAATATAAGCGCTATCTTTGAGCATCACTTGAAGAAGGTCCGCTGTCGCCGCAGTGCAATAAACCGGCCCACGAAACCCCCAAGTACTAAGCCGCGGCAGCAATCCGGAATGATCGATATGCGCATGCGTCAGCAGCACAAAATCAATCGCCCGAGGATCAAACTTGAATGCCGTGCGGTTTTTCCGGTCGGCTTCGCGGCCGCCTTGGAACATGCCGCAATCCACCAGAAACCGCACCGATCCGGTTTCGATCAAATAACTGGAACCGGTCACTTCACCGGCAGCACCCAGGAAAGTCAGTTGCATATCATTCAACTCCTATAAACCAGTATCAGATGGCATCGAGCACGCGCAACGAGCCATCGATCAAGTGATCGATTTCTGCTTCGTTAATGACATACGGCGGCATGAAATAGATCGTGTTTCCTAAAGGCCGCAATATCAGCTGTTGCTGCAATCCGGCTTGAAAGCATTTTGCGGCGAAATCGGACTCATCCGAATCCACTTCGAACGCCCAGATCATGCCGCAGTTGCGGAAATTTCTGACTTTCGGGTGGGAAGCCAGCGCTGCGGCGCGCGTATTAAGGTAAGCTGCTTTTTTTTGATTCGCCGCGATCACTTGATCCTGCTCAAAAATATCCAGTGTAGCCAATGCCGCCCGGCACGCCAAGGCATTACCGGTATGCGAATGCGAGTGCAAAAACGCGCGCGCGGTTGAGTCGTCATAAAATGCTTGATAAACCGTATCGGCCGTCATCACCGCCGATAGCGGCAGATAACCGCCGCTCAGACCTTTGGCCAGACATAAGAAATCCGGCGCAATCGCTGCCTGATTGCAAGCAAATAAAGTACCGGTGCGGCCAAAACCAACCGCGATTTCATCGGCAATCAAGTGCACTTGATAGCGATCGCAGATTTCGCGGGCGCGTTGCAGATACACCGGATGATACATCCCCATGCCGGTTGCGCCCTGCACCAGCGGCTCCAAAATCAATGCCGCGGTCTCATCGTGATGTTTCGCTAAATGATTTTCCAAAGCAACGGCGGCACGAAGGGCATAATCGCATGCCGATTCACCGCTTTCGGCGTAGCGCCAATCCGGTGTCGGCACATGCGTACACGGCCGCAACAGCGGCGCATAGGTTTCCTTGAATATCGCCACATCAGTCACCGATAAGGCGCCCAATGTTTCGCCGTGATAGTCGTTCTGCAAGCTCACAAACCGGTTTTTTCGAGGTTTACCGCACAACAACCAATAATGAAAGCTCATTTTTAATGCAATTTCGGTTGCCGATGCACCGTCACTGGCATAAAAACAATGCCCGAGCGAACCAGGGGCGATTCTTTTGAGCCGTTCCGACAGTGTAACCACCGGTTCATGGGTAAAACCCGCCAGCATGACATGTTCGATTTTTTCCAGTTGATCGCGGATGGCGGCGTTGATAGCCGGATTGGCATGCCCGAACAAATTGACCCACCACGAACTGATGGCATCGAGGTAGCGGTTGCCATCAGTATCGTACAGCCATACACCTTGACCACGCGCAACCGGTACCAGCGGGTATTGTTCGTGCTGTTTCATTTGCGTGCATGGATGCCATACCGCTTGCAGGCTTCTTTGCTGCAAATGTTTCAATGACCGGTTGAAACCAGGATCGCTATCTGCCATAAAAATCTTGAAATAATATGATGTAAGAACTCTCAGGGTTGTTTACAGAGAGATTGATTGAAATAAGCGTTGAGTATTTCATAAGGGGTTGCATTATTCAAACTCTTATGGGATTTGACAGCATTGTAGAAGTTAATGAAACGGACAAGTTGAATACGGCGGTCAGTAGTGTCTTTAAAACAGAATGAGACCTTTGCACGGTGTCATGAGCGGTACGAGAATAAGGTAAAAAATTGCGAAAAAGCGGAGTTTACACGGGGTAAATGAGCATTTTTCGCGAATTTTTAATGCAATTATCGTGCCGCGTAGTAACCGTGCAAAGGTCTCAGAATTTGTTGTGCCACATGTCCATTAGCGTGCGGATCACGCGCTCGGCTTTGCCGTTAGTCTGAGGGCGATTGATGCGGGTAAACTTCTGACCGATATCGTGTTGCGCGCATGCTTTGACGAAAGCGTGACCGGCAGTTCCCTTAAATTCCTTGCCGTTATCGGAGTAGGTATAGTCGATCTGATAAGGGCACTGGGCGATGACGGTTTCTATGAGGAAATGCACAGCGCTGTATTGGGTTTTATCAGGGAAAATCGCGGCATATAACTCCCTTGAGAAGTCATCGATGGCGACAAACAGGTATTCGCGAGGTTCGCTGGCAGATTGTCCTTTCAGCAAGGGAAGGCGCTTGGTATCGAAGTGAACCAGCTCACCGGGATAAGTTTTGTTATAGCGTTTTGATTCACGCTTGAGGCGATCCTGGATCGCCCGTTCAACTTTGGCCAAGCGTTTAAGACCGTACTGCAATGTTCTAAACCGCTGGTTAGAAGTGTTCCGCCAGCTGCGTTACCTTCCAGACTCGAGTTTGATAAAGCCGCCAGATTTCCTGGCGATCTAATAAAGTTAAACGAGTGCGTTTATGTATGTTCATTTACAGTATTTTCCTGAATACTGTAAACAACGCTAGGAATTCTTGCAGCTGGAAAGCCGGTTTCAGGTTAACTATGATCACGGCAAGCATGGCTTGACAGGGATTAGTTTTCTATAAGGAGATGCTGCGCCCGCCATCCACTGCGATGACTTGTCCGGTAATATAAGGCGCATCCGCGATTAGAAATTGCACGGTTTTAGCGATGTCGTCCGGCTCTCCGCAACGTTGAAGCAAGGTGCTGGCAATAATCTGCCGACGCGCCGCATCATCGGACCACTCTCCAACTTCCGGCCATAGAATCGGTCCCGGCGATACCCCATTCACGCGCACTTCAGGCGCCATTTCTACAGCCAGGGATTTAGTCAGCGCCAGCAACCCGCCTTTGGCGGCATTGTAAATCACATAATTCTTTAAAGGCCGTTCGGTATGTATATCGATAATATTCACAACGCAGCCCTGCCTTTCCTTGAGATAAGACGCTGCCGCCTGGGTCAGAAACAAAGGTGCCTGCAGATTGCTGCCGACAAGATCGTCCCAGTCATTCATCGTGCATTGCTGAAGCAATGTCGGAAAAAAACTGGAGGCGTTATTGATGAGCACATCCAAATATCCGAAACGTTTAATCGCCTTGTCGATCAGGCCCGGCAATAAATCGGTATCAAGCAAATCGGCTTGTGCCAACGCTACCGATCCCGGCCGTTGCCGGTTTAATTCGTCGGATAGCGCTTTCGCTTCGTCGAGCGACGACCGGTAATGCACGATCAGATAAGCGCCTTGCGCATGCAGCCGCCTGCAGATCGCCGCTCCAACCCGCTTCGCCCCACCGGTGACCAGTATTACTTTCCCTTGCACAGACGCCTCCATCAAAGAACTGCTACACTATGGCCCAATCGAAGTAAAAACCTTACAATTCACTTTAAAAAAATCCGTCAGATCATTGATTATAAATATGCTACCTCCCAGTGAAATAGCTCTAGCTCACAGCCAGCTGGTACACGCAATGATTCAAAAACAGATTGTTGCCGCAAACCGCTGGATTTCATTTGAACAGTACATGAATCTCGCATTGTACGCACCTGGATTGGGTTATTACAGTAGCGGCGCAACCAAATTGGGCAGCGCGGGGGATTTTGTCACGGCCCCGGAACTTTCCCCGCTATTCGGACGCACATTGGCGCAACAGTTAAAACAAATTCTGCCGTCGCTAGCGCAATCAAATATCCTTGAATTTGGCGCGGGAACGGGAAAATTGGCGCGCGATATTATGCTGGAGCTGGAGAAATCCGGCTCGCTACCGGAGAAATATCTGATTCTGGAAGTGAGCGCTGAACTGCGCCAGCGTCAACAAACGCTGATCTCTCAAGAAATTCCGCATTTGGCGCAAAAAATTGAATGGCTCGATCAATTGCCCGGGCAATTTACCGGCATTGTCATCGCCAATGAAGTGCTGGATGCAATGCCGGTGCATATCATTAAATGGCAAGATAACATGGCGCTGGAACGCGGGGTTTGCGTCGAAGACAATCAATTTTCCTGGCAAGACCGCCCGATCGGGAATCCGCAGTTACATGCCATTGCAAAAGAATTATTACCCGAGATCAATCCGTACAAACTGCCGGATTTTGAGTATCTCAGCGAAATTAATCTCGCCGCTTCCGGCTTCATCGAGAGCTTGGCGGAACGGCTCCGGCAAGGTGTTATTTTGTTGATCGACTATGGTTTTGGGCGGCACGAGTATTATCACCCGCAACGAAATCAAGGCACGCTGATGTGTCATTACCGCCATCACGCGCATGGCGATCCTTTTTATCTGCCAGGCCTGCAAGATATTACCAGTCATGTTGATTTCAGCGCGATTGCAAATACCGCGATTAACGCCGGACTGCAGTTTATGGGGTATACAACGCAAGCGCATTTCCTCATCAATTGCGGCATTACAGCACTTTTGGCGCAAACTTCCGCTGAGGATACGATTCATTACTTACCACAATCCAATCAACTGCAAAAATTAGTCAGCCCTGCTGAAATGGGTGAGTTATTCAAAGTCATTGCTTTTGGAAAAAATTTTAACGCCCCGCTTACCGGTTTTTGTTCCGGTGACATGAGCCGCCGCTTATGAAAACCATAAAGGAAAGAAACTGTGTGTCGTAAACCTACGGGGAAATTCTTATTCACATTTATGATTCTGTTTCATAATAATTTTTTCAAAATAACACCCGTGCCTTCCGGCATTAGTATGGACTTAGCATCCGCTCTTCTATCAACACATTGAAACGGAATTCATATTGTTTCTTAATAAATTGGAATTTAGTCAGAACTTCCGCAGCATTCTGCAACAAGCCGGGCAGATACCGCCGCTGCCGGAAACCGCACGTTCACTGCTTAGGCTTCGCAATAATCCTGATGCAAATCTCGATCAGCTGACGGAATTGATTGAACAAGACCCGGGCCTGTCCATCTTTATCATGAAATATGCACGCATGTCGGTTTTCGGCTACGGCAACAGGATTCACTCAGTGCATCACGCCATATCCCTGGTTATAGGCTTTGATACTGCGCTCAATTTATCGATGAGCATCGTCTCTTCCGGCTGCCTAAAAATGCCTAATCATGGCGTACTGAGCCGAAGCCGTATCTGGAATCAGACTTTGGAATGCGCCATGCTCTGCCGTGAACTATGCCACATTAGCTCTAACAATCAAATGATTAACAGAGATTTAATGTATTTAGGCGGATTATTTCATAATTTTGGCTATTTCTTATTCGCACATCTGTATCCCAGAGAGTTCACCTACTTGAATGACTTAATTTCACGTTATCCAAAACAAGACATCCGTTCCATTCAGATGCAGGTCTTTGGCATTACGCATGATACGATCGGCATGTATTTGATTAAATCGTGGAATTTACCGGAAGAGATTGCTACCGCCGTTGCCGAGCAACATTTTCCTGATTATTCGGGAAAACATGCTGGGTATGTAAAGCTGATTGCCGCTGCTAACCGGTTACTCCGCAATCATTCAAATACTGATGGATGCCCTTATCTGGAAACATCCGTATTATTGGAATCTCTAGGAATCAATGAAACGGAAGCTATCATAACTACCGAAAAGGTACGAAATTGCCGAAGCGAGATTACCCTCCTTGCTGAAGAACTGGCCGCATAGAGTAACTTTGTCTGCCAGCGCCGCTAAAATCCGGACAAGAATCTTAGTAACAAATTAAACCGCAAACATTCTATTGAGTTAAAATACGCGGCTATGCCAAGCACTGCACATCCAGAACAAATTTTCCGGCCTGAAATTCTTCAGCTCTCCGCCTACCATGTACCTCCCGCGACGGGCATGATCAAGCTGGATGCGATGGAAAACCCTTATCCGTTACCTCTTGCACTACGCGAAGAAATTGCCGGCTTGATGATACAAGCGCCTGTCAACCGCTATCCGGATGCGAGTGCAACTTCACTCAAATCTTCATTACGCCAGGCTCTCGCCATTCCAGACGGCATGGACATTCTGCTTGGCAATGGATCCGATGAAATTATACAGATCATCGCCATGGCAGCGGCCAAGCCCGGCGCCGTATTGATGAGTGTCGAACCGGCTTTTGTAATGTTCCGGATGATCGCCACTTTTACCGGTATCCGCTATGTCGGCGTGCCCTTAAAGAAAGATTTTTCGCTGGATCTGGAATTGATGCTGAGTGCCATCACGAAACATCAACCGGCAGTAATTTTCTTGGCTTATCCTAATAATCCAACCGGTAATTTATTCGACCCTGAAGCAATCAAACGAATCATCTCAGCAACCCCCGGTATCGTGGTTGTCGACGAGGCTTATCAAGCGTTCGCGGATACCAGTTTTATCGATGAATTGTCTAAATATCCCAATCTGTTATTAATGCGCACACTCTCGAAGTCCGGCTTAGCGGGGTTGCGATTGGGATTATTGATTGGGAGGCCGGAATGGCTGGAACAACTTGAAAAATTGCGTTTACCGTATAATATTGGCATTATGACGCAATTAATTGCAGAAAAAGTATTACAACATACGGCGATATTATCTGAGCAGGCCGAAGCTATTAAATCAGAACGCGCAAAAATGAACGCTTTTTTTGCTACAATGAAATCTATTGAAACATATCCTTCTAAAGCCAATTTTATTTTGTTTCGTGTTAATAAAGCCAGTCAAATCTTTCAAGCGCTTAAGCAGAGAAGGATATTAATCAAGAATCTTGATGGCACGCATCCGCTATTAGAAAATTGTTTACGCGTCACGGTCGGAACACCGGAAGAAAATGCGCAGTTTTGCACAGCATTACAGTCCATATTGAGTGAAATCGCTTAAAACCCCCTAGAACTGTTCAATCCATCCAAGCTTTTCTATGCGTCGAGCACAAATCATCCGGAACACGTTGGAAACCCAAATCAGCATCCATCTTAATTTAGATGGGACCGGCAAGTCAGTTTTGGAAACCGGCGTGCCTTTTCTTGATCACATGCTCGATCAAATAGCGCGGCATGGCATGATTGATCTTGAAGTAGCCGCAAAAGGTGATCTCCATATCGATGCGCATCACACGGTCGAAGACATTGGTATTACTTTGGGCCAGGCACTGATTCAAGCAGCAGGAGACAAAAAAGGCCTACGCCGCTATGGACATGCCTACGTACCTCTGGACGAAGCATTATCTCGTGTTGTCATAGACCTATCCGGACGTCCGGGATTGGTCTTTAATGTTGAATTTACCAGAGCGCGGATCGGTGAATTTGACGTGGATCTCATTCATGAGTTCTTCCAAGGACTTACCAATCACGCGCTAATAACCTTACATATCGACAATTTATCTGGAAAAAATGCCCATCATCAGGCAGAAACTATATTTAAAGCATTTGGACGCGCGCTGCGCATGGCAATAGAACATGATCCGGCGGCTGCCGGCATTATTCCATCTACTAAAGGCTCGTTATAAGCATCCGAGTTCCACCACACCTCATTGTATGATTGATATTGCAATTGTAGATTACGGCATGGGAAATTTGCGTTCCGTGCAAAAAGCGTTTGAACATGTTGCGCCGACCGCCTCGATTACAGTTACCAGCGATCCGCACAAGGTCTCTAAAGCCGATCGGATCGTGGTTCCGGGCCAGGGGTCGATGCGCAACTGTATCTATGAACTGGAGACGCGGGGGCTGCGAGAAGCCGTCATTGAAGCAGCGACTCACAAACCTTATCTTGGCATTTGCCTGGGTTTACAAATGCTGTTTGAAGAAAGCGAAGAAGGAAACGTCAAAGGTCTAAATATTTTACCGGGAAAAGTTGTACATTTTCCTGCATCCAAAATGAAAAATGCCGATGGTCAGAAACTTAAGGTGCCGCATATGGGCTGGAATCAAGTCCATCAAATGAATAAGCATCCGCTGTGGCAAGGTATTAGCGAAGACTCCCGCTTTTATTTCGTACATAGCTATTACGTGGAAACTACCGACTCGGCATCGATTGCCGCACAAAGCCAGTACCCTTTCCCATTTACTTGCGCCATTGCAAAAGATAATATTTTCGCGGTACAGTTTCATCCAGAAAAAAGCCAAATAGCAGGATTAACTTTATTGAGTAATTTTGCCAAATGGATACCGCACAGCTAAGAAAAAACAGCAAACCGTTTTTTATCACTTAACTTTTATCAATTATTAATTATGATTAAGCTATGCTGATTATTCCTGCGATAGATCTTAAAGATGGGCATTGTGTTCGTTTAAAACAGGGTGTCATGGAAGATGCCACGGTATTTTCTGAAAAGCCTGGAGAAATGGCCGCCCATTGGCTCAGTCAAGGCGCGCGCAGACTTCATCTGGTTGATCTGAACGGCGCCTTTGCCGGCAAACCAAGAAACGAAGCAGCCATTCTTGAAATTGTGGAAGCCTTGGATGGTCAAATCCCCATTCAATTGGGCGGCGGGATCCGTGATCTCGATACCATCGAACGTTACCTTGATGATGGCATTACCTACATTATTATCGGCACGGCAGCCATTAAAATTCCTGGATTCCTGCAAGATGCTTGTAATGCCTTCCCGGGGCAAATCATTGTCGGGCTAGATGCAAAAGAAGGGAAAGTAGCCGTTGATGGTTGGTCCAAGATAACTGGTCATGACGTTGTCGACTTGGCCAAAAAGTTTGAAGGCTACGGCGTGGAAGCGATTATTTATACCGATATCGGCAGAGATGGCATGCTCAGCGGCGTTAACATCGAAGCGACGGTTGAATTGGCCAGGGAACTTACGATACCTGTCATCGCCAGCGGCGGCATCACCAACATTCAAGATGTTCATAAATTATGTGAAGTTGAATATGAAGGTATCATGGGCGCTATTACCGGACGCGCCATTTATGAAGGCTCGTTGAATTTCAAGGAAGCCCAGATTCTGGCCGACAAGCTCAGCAGCGAAAATAACATCCCTTAATTAAAAACTCACTTTCCAGTCTTACGCATCGTATCTCTCTTTTTTCAAATACGGCTTTTAAATCAAATGAGCCTCGCTAAACGTATCATTCCTTGTTTGGATGTCACCAACGGACGTGTCGTCAAAGGCATTAATTTTGTGGAGCTCCGCGATGCAGGCGATCCCGTGGAAATTTCCCGCCGCTATGATGAGCAAGGTGCGGACGAATTGACTTTTCTTGACATTACCGCCAGCTCCGATAATCGCGATCTGATTCTTCATATTATCGAAGAAGTAGCAGCACAAGTGTTTATCCCGCTAACGGTTGGCGGAGGCGTGCGGCAAGTGGACGATGTCCGCCGTCTGCTGAACGCCGGAGCTGATAAAGTCAGCATCAACACATCCGCGGTACTGAATCCGCAATTGGTGGCGGACGCATCCGGTCACTACGGTTCGCAATGTATCGTCGTTGCAATTGACGCCAAGCAAGTCAGTTCATCGGATGGTTCGCCGCGCTGGGAGGTTTTTACGCATGGTGGGCGTAAGGCGACGGGTATTGACGCCATCGAATGGGCTCAAAAAATGCAGTCGCTGGGCGCCGGTGAAATATTGCTCACCAGCATGGACAGAGATGGCACACGTAACGGTTTTGACATTGCCCTGACACGCGCGATCGCTGATGCCATCGATATTCCAGTCATCGCCAGCGGCGGAGTCGGTAATTTGGATCATCTCGTCAATGGCATCTTGCAAGGCCATGCCGATGCCGTGCTAGCAGCCAGCATTTTCCATTATGGCGAATATACTATCCAACAGGCCAAACAGTATATGGCGCAACACGGCATTGAAGTACGTTTATAATGCTAGAATTATTGGAATATTTTTGTTTATCAATGCTCGATACTGTCTAAACCATGCATGCTGATACCTGGCTCAACAAGATTAATTGGTCGGAAGATGGATTAGTACCCGTCATCACCCAAGAAGCCGGTAGCGGTAAAATCCTTATGTTTGCCTGGATGAATCGCGATGCGCTTAAAATGACCGTTGAGAAAGGCGAAGCGGTATATTGGTCGCGCTCTCGCAAAAAACTATGGCATAAAGGGGAAGAATCCGGGCACACCCAGAAAGTCAAAGAGATTTATCTGGATTGCGACGAAGATGTATTACTCCTGATGGTCGAGCAAATCGGTGGTATCGCTTGCCATACTGGCCGGCATAACTGTTTCTTCCAGAAACTCGAGGGTGCCGAATGGGTAATCGCAGCGCCTGTACTTAAAGATCCGGAGAAAATTTACTCGAAATGAGCGATATAACCATTCTTCACCGTCTGGCAGAAACGATCGAGTCACGTAAATCCGCTGCCGCCGATAGTTCCTACGTCGCCAAGCTTTTCCATGGCGGACAGGATAAAATCCTTAAAAAAATTGCGGAAGAATCCGCCGAGACATTGATGGCATCAAAAGATGGAGATCGGGACCAAGTCATCTATGAAACCGCCGATCTCTGGTTTCATTGCCTAATTCTGCTCGCTCACCACGGACTCAAACCGGATGATGTATTAAGAGAACTTGAAAGACGGGAAGGTATCTCCGGAATCACCGAAAAGGCATCACGCACAAAGGAGTAATACATGGATAATTGTATTTTCTGCAAAATCGCAAGAAGAGAAATTCCCTCGCACAGAATCTACGAAGATGAAGATATCCTCGCTTTCAATGACATCCATCCGGCCGCTCCCGTGCATTTCCTGCTGATTCCTAAACTGCACATCGAATCCCTTGCTGACATCCAAGAATGTCATCAAGCGTTAATAGGAAAAATGCTACTATTGGCACCAAAGCTTGCTAAAGAACAAGGTTGCGATGATGGTTTCCGCACCATTATCAATACCGGCCGGGTCGGCGGACAAGAAGTATTTCATTTGCATTTTCATGTCATCGGCGGCCGTGAACGATTACCTGGCATGATTCACTACGGCTGATCTATCAGCCCCACGGGATAAAGGAGAAAATAATGGGTACATTCAGTATCTGGCATTGGATTATTGTACTGATCATTGTTGCTCTGGTATTCGGTACCAAAAAATTGCGTAATCTTGGCAGTGATCTCGGAAGCGCCATCAAAGGATTCAAAGACGGCATGAAAGAATCGGAAGCCGATAAATCTTCGCAATCCGAACAAGCAGTGATTGAAGTCTCAACCATCAAAGACGCTACCTTCCAGACACCCAATGAAAATAAAACTGGCGCAGCAGCCGGGCGTCAGGCATCGCAACATGCCGCTAATATCAACCCGGCGGCGAGCACCGATGCCGGGGATAAAATCGATTCCAAATCCTAGCGGCCTGTATGTGTTGAGGTCATATTCCGCAACACCTGAATCCACGGCGTCACCCGCTATCATTCTGGTTAAGAAAAATCATGTTTGACATTAGTTTCATGGAGTTACTGGTTATCTCGATGGTCGCGTTGATTGTAATCGGGCCGGAGCGGTTACCAGCCGTCGCCCGCACAATCGGTCATTTATATGGACGCTGCCGCAGCTTCGTTTATAGCATCCGGACGGATATCCACAACGAAATGCGCATGGAAGAATTAAAAAAAATGCATCATTCCATGCAGGACACGGTCAATACTATTGAAGACTCCGTCCAGCAGCATGCGGATCAGCTGAAAACGACCATTGACGATGGCATAAGCGAACAACAATCGTCCGTTGATCAGGCCTTGCAAGATACCGATGCCGGGTCTCCTCGACCACGCACTGACGACACCTCCGCACCCCCCATTAACTCCGTTGAAAATAACAAGAACCATTGAAATCATCCGGCCGCAATCACCATGCTTGAAGGTTCATTCTTATCTCATCTAGTCGAATTACGCGCCAGAATCATACGCAGCCTAGGTGTATTGCTGATCGGTTTTTTGCCGTGCGCTTTCTTTGCGCGTGAACTTTATACGCTATTGGCGCAACCATTACTCGAAAAACTGCCCCAAGGCGGGCAAATGATCGCTACTGATGTCGCAACTCCTTTCTTTGTGCCCATGCAAGTTGCGATGATGCTGGCATTCGTCATTACGCTGCCTCATACCCTGTACCAAATCTGGGCTTTCGTTGCGCCCGGACTTTATACGCATGAAAAACGCCTGGCGCTGCCGGTCGTTATCGGCAGCAGCCTGCTGTTTTTCCTGGGAATGGCGTTTGCTTACTTTGCCGCACTACCGGTGGTTTTTGAATTCATAACTTATTTTGCCCCGGATGGTGTTGCCGTAATGACGGATATCAGTAAATACCTCAGCTTTGTTTTATCGATGTTTATTGCTTTCGGCGTTACGTTTGAAGTTCCGGTATTCGTCATTGTGCTGGTCCGGACAGGTGTTATCACGGTTGAAAAACTCAAAGAAATACGCCCCTATGTGATCGTCGGTGCGTTCGTTATCGCGGCTATCTTCACGCCACCGGATGTCATTTCGCAATTCATGCTCGCTGTACCTTTGTGTCTTCTCTACGAATTGGGCATTTTCATCGCCATGATGATGGCGAAGCAACAATCAGAAAAAATGCCGTCAGAGCCGCAGCAACCGGAAAAAAACCGTCTTGATCACGAAGACTCATCCCGGAAAGAAGATTGATATCCCGTTCGGTAGCTGCCCCGCGAACGCTTCATGGATGCCGTTAAAGTGAAACCATCCGGTTGGTAACGAATCCAATATAATTATTGTCGTAACGCCCAACGGAATGGTGATTAATAATGCCGATTATTTGTAATGCAATTATCGCGAAGCAAACAGCAATCACATTGATTCTCACGGTCATGGCTACTGCCATTGCGGTAGCGCAGCAGCCGGTCAGTGAATCATCTCAGCATCCGCTCCCCCAGTCACAAAGCCCAATGCAGCAACCCATACCGGCAACCCCGCCCGGCACCGACAAGCCGCCCCGAGCAGTCCATCGCATCGGAACGGCCATTGGTGCGCCGCGCAACAGTGTCAGCATTAAAAGTACCGATGCTGGCATCATCCATCGGCAACCGCCGGCAGCCGGATGCAGCAACTGCGGCATTGTCAATTTCGTTAATAGAATTGGGCAAGGTCCGGGACTCAATGCCATTGCAGGCGGAATCGTAGCCGGCACCATTGCACGTGAAGTTCTGCAGCAATCGCAGCACCATCCGGGAATAATCCACCCGGAAACCGGAGACCATCACCCTATTAATCCCGGCGGAAATATCGCCGCCCCTGGGAACATTTATCAGATCGGCGTAACCATGAGCGACGGCAGGCAAGCAGTCGTTAATCTGCCGGACGCAACCCATTTTCAACAAGGGGACCGGGTGAAATGGGTGGATGGCGCGCTGGTTCTTGACCGCTAAGCTAGTCTTTCTTAACGCAAGGTTTGATTTGGAAAATCCGTGAACTCACCAACGCTCAAACACATTGAATTATGCATCGAAGGCATGACGTGCGCGGCTTGCGCTTCGCGCATCGAAAAGAATTTGAACAAACTCTCCAGTGTTCAAGCAGCTGTTAATTTTGCCAATGAAAAAGCGCTTGTAAATTATGACGAGAGTCAGGTAAATGCGAGCACACTGATTCAAGCGATCGAAAAAGCCGGCTTCCATGTCACGCCACGTTCAGTGCAACTGCAAATCCAAAAAATGACATGCGCAGCTTGCGCGGGTCATATTGAAAAAGCGCTTAACAAACTGCCGGGCGTCACCGCCACAGTCAACGTAGCCACAGAAATCGCCCGGGTTAATTTCATGCCGGGTGCCGTGACAGTCCAGCAATTAATCGACGCGGTTGTAAAGGCTGGCTACGGAGCCAGCGAAATCAGCGAAAATACGCACGCCGAACAAAAGGTCAGACGAGAAGCTGCTTATCAAACAGAATTACGTTTATTCCAGATCTCGGCAATCCTCACATTGCCGCTGGTTTTGCAAATGGGCGCGATGTTTACCGGTCACGACATGGATTTATTGCCGCGATGGTTGCAATGGCTACTGGCTACCCCGGTGCAATTCTGGATCGGACGCCGGTTTTATATCGGTGGCTGGCATGCGCTGCGAGGCGGTGGCGCCAACATGGATGTACTGGTCGCATTGGGAACCAGCATGGCCTACTTCTTCAGTGCGGCAGTTACAATATTCGGATTGAATCAGCATGTCTATTTTGAAGCCAGCGCTGCCATCATCACTTTAGTATTGCTAGGCAAATTAATGGAAGCGCGCGCCAAGAGCAAGACTTCCGAAGCTATCGAGGCATTGATCAGACTACAACCCAAAACCGCTCGTATCGAACGTCATGGCGAAATTATCGAAGTACCAGCCAGCAGTTTACAAGTCAACGATATTTTCTTAGTGCGCGCTGGAGAAAATTTTCCCGTCGATGGGGTTGTCGTCGAGGGATCATCCGATGTCAATGAATCGATGCTTACAGGAGAAAGCCTGCCCGTCAGCAAACGAGCGGGCGCCAAAATTTTCGCCGCCACGCAGAATCAGCAGGGATTTCTTAAATGCCGCGCCACTGGTGTCGGCACGCAAACACAGCTGGCGGCCATTATCCATTTAGTCGAAGAAGCGCAAGGCTCCAAAGCGCCGATCCAGCGCATGGCGGATACCATTTCGGGAATATTCGTACCGATTGTAGTGATTATCAGTTTCTTCACTTTTGCAATTACCGGGTGGCTCACCGGAGATTTTGTAACCGCGCTCATTCACGCAGTTTCAGTTCTCGTCATCGCTTGCCCTTGCGCGCTTGGGCTAGCCACGCCGACTGCCATTATGGTCGGCACAGGGCGTGGCGCGCAAACCGGGGTACTGGTTAAAAATGCTGCAGCCTTGGAGCACGCTGAAAAAATTCAAACCGTCGTCGTTGACAAAACCGGCACACTGACCGAAGGAAAACCGGAAGTAACGGACATTGTTCCCGCTGATACGCATCATTCATTAGACTTGCTGCGTATTGCAGCTTCCCTGGAACAAGGCTCGGAGCACCCCTTGGCCCGCGCGATTCTCGATCACGCCAAGAAAATGCAGCTAACGCTGCAATCGATTCAAGATTTTGCTGCAATTACGGGCGGCGGCGTTACCGCGCAGATCGAAAGTATCCACTATCTGATCGGCTCCCCCAAATTACTGAAGCAGCATGGCGTTGATGCAGATGAACAGCAAATCAATCACTTGCAAGCTGAAGGAAAAACCGTAATCGGTGTTGCCGAAATTTCCACTGGCAAAGTTCTCGGTTATCTCGCCATAGCCGACCGCCTGCGCGCCACTTCCCGCCGTGCTGTGGAGCGGCTGCAATCGCTGGGAATTGAAGTCGTCATGTTGACCGGGGATAACGCTATAACCGCCGCAGCGATCGCTCAGGAAGCCGGAATTACAAAATTTCAGGCAGAAGTTTTGCCGGCCGATAAGGCCTCCGCTGTTAAGACCATCAAAGCCAGCGGCCAATTCACCGCCATGGTCGGTGACGGCATTAACGATGCGCCAGCGCTTGCTGCCGCAGATGTTGGTTTTGCCATCGGCGCCGGATCGGATGTTGCGATTGAAGCTGCCGACATCACACTGGTGCGTAATGATCTGATGAGCGTGGCTGACGCCATCTCGCTGTCGCGCGCAACGCTAAGAAAAATCCGTCAGAATCTTTTCTTTGCATTTGTATACAATACGCTGGGAATTCCGTTAGCGGCAATAGGCATGCTTAATCCCGTGATTGCCGGCGCCGCCATGGCTATGAGTTCCGTATCGGTTGTCAGCAATTCATTGCTTTTGAAACGCTGGCAACCGCAACATTAGAAAAATTTCAGGGAAATTATGACATTGGAAACAGCTACCATCAAAATCAAAGGCATGACATGCATGGGTTGTGTTAACAGCATCAAAAACGTCCTATCGAACGTACCGGGCGTAACCCAGATTGAAGCGACTCTCGAGCCTCCTCAAGCAATAGTCCATTTCGATTCGGCGGTTACGAAACTCGATCGGCTCAAAGACGCGATTACGGATGCCGGGTTTGAAGTTGTTGATTGACAGAAAGCAATTCGGCTGACTTTCCTTAAACTATTCCTATATCCGGCATTGATTATGTTTTTACCCTGTTGGTTAAAAACAATGATCAGATAAACCGGATTAATGCCTCCAGTAATATCCGTTTAACATCCGTTTTCATGGAAGAGCTTCCCCCAGAAAACGTGAATGGATAATTACCGTTTAAATGGATTTAAGGAAAATATCAGTCAGCGGAAAATGAAATGCCCGGTTATCAGAAAAATTCAAACTACTGATAACTGGGCATTTTAATTATTATTTTTGAAAACATTTGACTGATTCAGCCCTGTTTTTTTGATTTATGTCGGTGGCAATTTTAGCTGCGTGACACAACTTAAAACTTAACCACCTGAGGGCGCTGAAAGGTATTCAGTCTATAAAACAAAGTAAACGACTGCGCCAATAGCGACAAAAGCTGCTGTAGAAATGAAGAACAATCTCAGAACTTGTGCGTCTGTTTCTCTTCTATTAACTTCACCCATATTAATCTCCTTATTTAAGCTATTCCATTTATCAAACTAATGCCGATGAGTTCATCAGCTCCCTTCTTGCACGATCATAAAATTATGATTGTGAATCCAATCTCTGTTCCCCAGACTTACTATTAAAGCAAACTCTGTAACTAGAACCGAGCAGTATATCCGCAATCATCCAGTTTTCCAGATCACTGCGTCTGCCGATTCTAACTCACATTTAACAACAATGAAAGTATTGAAATTGCGGATATCCCGAAAATTCGTAAAAAACTCATGCCACCCTATTCTCTTCCATCCGGAATGCTCTGGCTAAACCACCTATTCCCCAGCGCCAAAGATGTGCAAGACAGCCTTACAGTGATAAAGCTCTCGCGTAGCCGGTAAGTTCCAGATAACCGCGCCCGGCGGGCTGCCGATCCCTGGTCAGCGTCACCGCCCCTTCCCAATACACGGTCGCAGTCGATTGACGGGAATCCAGTTCTTGATCGTCCAGCAACGGCGTTAAATGCCATTCGATATCGCCGGTGCGAACGCGCATTTCAACCGGATACTCCGCGTCGGTATGCGGCGATCGCCAGGTACGCACTGGCGTGAAATTCACTTGTTCCGGATCGAACAACGTCAAATTTCCGGATGCATCGCGCAACGCTGCGTAGGCCCAGACTTTACCGCCTTCTTTGGCGCGGATCTGGAACGCCATCAGCGCCGAGCCGTCATCCAAATTAGCGCCAACCCAATCCCAGCCGTCGGCATCCGGATCGAGATACGCCGTTGACCATTCGTGATCCAGCCAGGCGCTGCCCTTAACCGTGACCGGCTTACCATCGCGAAACACGGTGCCGCTCACGTTCAAATGCGGTTCGCTGTAGTAATAGCTGGCTTGTTCCGGTTTCGGCCCTTTACGCGAGAAACCGTTTTGATCTTGCAGCAACGGGCTTTGCGTCGGCGCCAGATCGAGCCGCAAACCGAATTCGCCGTCCTGCATATCGACAGCATAACGGCCATCGGCTTGCCGCACCAATGTCCAATCATCCAGTTTCACATCAGTATCGCCTTGCTTGCTGTAGGCCATCCCGAATCCTTCCCGTACCGTACGTTCACGATGCATCAGTTTACCAGCCGCCGGATCGGACAACGCCAAATGCGCGATAATCAAATACTTCGCAGCAAAGCGGCTGGGATTGTCATGGTTCACATCGGTCGCATAGCGGAAAAAAGTCACTTGAAACCCGAGCGGCTTGCGATCTTCCGTTTCCAGCCAGCCGGTGATATACCACCATTCGATGCGGAAATCCTCATGCGCACCGAAATCCAGAGGGAAAGAAAGCTGATAATCGGGTGTTACCGGCTTCAACCGGTTCGATTGGGCAAGCGCTTCCAAACCGGTCAAATTAAGAATCAGCAGTAGCAAAGCAATCCAAGGGTTCATCAACATTTTACGTATCATTACCAATCCTCCCGAACCGCGCGGACCACTTGCGCCGAAACCGCCCGGCGACCGGACACTACCGCTGTTAAAGCCGCGGCAACCAGCAAGATTGCGGCAACTGAAGCCAACCAAGGCCACGGCATATGAATCGGCATGGTCCAATGGAAAGACTGCGGATTCACGATAAATACCAGAATCAAGCTGATCGCCCATCCCAGTAAAAAACCCAGTATGATGCCCAGCACCGTCAACAATCCGCCTTCCACCCCCAGCAGCGCCAACACTTGCCGCCGTTGCACACCGATATGCCGCAGCATGCCGAATTCCTTGATACGCGCCAAAATTTGCGCGGAGAAACTCGCCGCGACACCGAGCAAACCGATTACGACCGCGATCATCTCCAGCAAGTACGTCACCGCGAAGCTGCGGTCAAAAATTTCCAAGCTCAACGCGCGCATATCGCTCGAACTGGAAATCTCCAAAGCGGAGCCGAACGCCAATTGCCGCAACGCCGCGATGGCTTGATCGGCGGTAACGCCGGGCTGCAGCCAGGCCGCAACGGTATTGACGCTCATATCGCCGGTCAATGCTTGATAATCCGCCAGCAGCATTTGCACCGCGCCAAATTGCCGGCCGTAATCGCGCCAGACACCGGCCACCAGAAATTCGTTGAACCCCTCACCCACCGGCAACCGCACGCGCTCACCGGTTTTATAGCCGTATAAATCCACCATCGCTTCCGAAACCCATACCGGCATGACGTGATCCGGAATCGTTCCCGGCGTCAGTATATCGCCGGTCATCGGCAGCGTGTTACGCGGATCGGCGCGATCCACCGGACGGGCGAACAAGGTGATATCCGGCCGGCCCGGATCCAAAGTCAGTTGCCGGGTGCGAAACAGATCGACACGTTGAAAATCCGGCAACGCTTTGATCTGTTGCTGCGCATCCGCCAGCAATCCGCCTTGATCGCCACTTACCGCCGTGCGCACATACAAATCCGCCGGCAACACCTGCACCAGCCACTGATCAATGGAAACACGGAAGCTGGTCACCATGATCGCCATCGCCACCATCAGGCTAAAACTTGCCAAAATACCGCCCAGCGCGACAGCCGCTTGATTCGGCGCGTGCGCCAGGCGCGCCAGCGCCAGCATCCCTACCGCGTTCGGCCTGGCCGGCTGACACTTCAATAAATAAGTGAATAGATGTGCGGTCAGGTACGGCATCAATGCAATACCGCCAATCAGCAACTGCGAAATCGCCAGATAACCGAAAACCGGCAACTCAAAAACCGGCGGCAGTTGCGTAAATATCAGCGCAGTCGCCAAGCATATCAGCGCGAACCAAGGCGCCGACAATCGCGCCATCGCCGTATCCTCGCTGCCGGAGCGCAGCGCCAACGCCGGTTTGGCGCGCGACGCCTCCAGCGCCGGTGCAATATTACCCAGCAACGTCACCGAAACGCCGACACCGAAAAATAGCAACGCCAACGCTGGATCCAGATGAATGCCCGGTTTCACACCGGGGAAAAAGTTCGTACCCAGATCGCCGCCCAGCAATTGAATCGCCGATACCGCAACCCCATAACCCAAAGCCAGCCCCAATGCCGAGCCGGTCACACCGAGCGCGAGACCTTCGGTAATCACCTGCCGTAACAATTGCCGGCGGGTATAACCCAGCACCCGCAGCAATGCAAATTGCTGACGCCGGCGCACCACCGACAATGCTTGCGTGGAAAACACCAAAAACGTGCCGGTAAACAATGCTACCAGCGCCAGCATGTTCAAATTGACACGGTACGCACGCGACATGTTGGCGATGCGTTGTTCTTGATCGGTTTGCTCGGTAACGATGAATGCCTCGCCCAGCTCACCGGAGAGTTTCGCCTTGAAAGCTGCATGATTGACACCGTTTTCCAGCTTCAACTCGATGCGCGACAACACGCCCAATTGCTGAAAACGCCACTGCATCGCGCCGATGTCCATCACCGCAATCCGCTGTCCGGCGCGCGCCCTGACCAAACCGCCGGCCACCCGCAGCGTAACGGTCTCCAATCCGGCATGCAGCTCCAAATAATCATGCTGTTGCACTTGCAGCCACTCCATCGCAGCCGGCGACAGAAAAATTGTATCGCTCGCAAACCGGTCGAGCGACTTGCCCTCTTCCGGCAAGCCGACCAAATCGGGCGCAATCGCCATCGCCCGTAACATATCGATACCCATGATTTTCAGGCGGTGATCGTTGCGGTTCTGCTGTTTGCCGGGCACGGCCACATCCAGTTCCAGCACCGGGTTGGCAAGCTGCACACCGTCATGACCGGCGAGCCGCGGATACAGCATTTCGTCGAAAAAACCGCTGCGGCCATGCACTTGCAAATCGGATTCCCCGGATAAGCTCTTGCTGGCGGCGGAAAATTCGTTGAACGCAGCGGTATTGATCAAGTGAATCGAAAACGCCATGGCAACACCGGTTGCGATTGCCAGTAACGCCACCAGAATCTGCAGCCAATGCGCGCGCCATTCGCCCCACAACAGCCAGCGCGAAAGTGTTGCCGCGTTCATCGTTGGTGACCCCGCTCGACCGGCTGCAACCCCGCTTTGGTCAGTTGCAGCAACCGGTCTGCGGTTGCCGCGGCCGCATGCGAATGCGTCACCAGGATGCCCATCGCGCCGTTGGCTTTGATTTCATGGCGGATCAACTGCAGAATCTCGTGCGCGGTATCGGGGTCGAGATTACCGGTCGGCTCGTCGGCCAGCACCAGCTTGGGCCGGTGAATCAACGCCCGCGCAATCGCCACGCGCTGCAACTCACCGCCCGACAACTGGCGCGGAAAATCATCGCCGCGGCCCTGCAAACCGACTTGTTCCAGCATCTGCGCGACACGCTCCGTGGCTTCGCTGCCGTTCAACAACAACGGCAACGCGATATTCTGCGCCAGCGTCAAATGCGGCAGCACATGAAACGCCTGAAAAATAAATCCGAACTGCTCGCGCCGCAATTTTGTCGCGGCATCGTCGTCAAGCGAAGAAATCGCCACGCCGTTGATCATAATCTCCCCCGAATCCGGCGTATCCAGCCCGGCGATCAGGTTCAGCAACGTCGACTTGCCGACCCCCGATTCACCCATGACGGCGACGTACTCACCCGCGTTCAACGTGTAATTCAAACCGGCCAGCACTTTCCGGCCTCCGGTGTAACCCTTGGTAATATTGCGTAATTCCAGCATAATTTTCTCGTGACACCACAACAATTCATTGACATTGGATGACCGGACACAGCGCAAAATAAAACCTCACATGCCTGCCGTGACCGGACTAAGCTTAACTGTACCATGTAACCATGTTTTTTTTAGAAGTCAAATTTGAGAGGCGGGTCACAGCGTGGGTTAATGCGCCATATCAATCAGAACGCAAAAATGCGCATTCAATCAAGATACAATTCGGGTACCGTTAGGGAATTATTCCAGCTTGCCTGCAATATCGCGAAAGCTGTTCAATGCAGCCTCCAGGTTTTCGATGATGTCACCGACCAACTCATCCGGCTCCGGCAAGTTATCGAGATCGGACAGGCTCTTATCCTTGATCCAGAAAATATCCAGACTGATTTTGTCGCGCGCCATGATTTGCTCGAAGCTGTATTTGCGCCAGCGGCCTTCGGGGTTTTGTTCGCCCCAGGTTTCCTTCCGCTGGTGGCGGTTTTGCGGGTGATAACAAGCGATAAAATCCTGTAAATCCTCAAAGCGCAGCGGTTTCTTTTTCAGCGTATGGTGAATGTTGGTGCGGTAATCGTAATACCAGACTTCCCTGGTCCACGGCGTTTTACTGGCTTCGCGGTTATCGAAAAACAGCACGTTCGCCTTCACGCCGTTGGCGTAGAAAATACCGGTGGGCAGCCGCAAAATGGTGTGCAAATCGGTGGTCTCGAGCAATTTCCGCCGCACCGTTTCACCCGCGCCGCCTTCAAACAGCACGTTATCCGGCACCACCACGGCGGCTTTGCCGGTGGTTTTCAACATGGTGCGGATATGCTGCACGAAATTGAGCTGCTTGTTCGCCGTGGTCGCCCAGAAATCCTGCCGGTTGTAGGTCAGATCGTCTTTTTCCTGCTCGCCTTCCTCGTTGGTGAAACTCATCGCGCTTTTCTTGCCGAACGGCGGATTCGCCAGCACGTAATCGAAGCGCTTGCCGGAATCGGCCACCAGCGCATCATTCGGGGAAATCATGCTGTCGCCGTCGATCTCGCCGATGTTGTGCAGAAACATGTTCATCAACGCCAGACGCCGCGTATTGGCGACAATTTCGTTACCGTAAAACGTCTCGTGCTTCAGAAACGCTTTCTGCGTTTTATCCAGCGCGTATTCGCCCACCAGAAAATCGTATGCCGCCAAAAAGAAACCGCCGGTGCCGCACGCCGGATCGGCAATGGACTTGCCCGGCTCCGGCCGCATACAAGCCACCATCGCTTTAATCAACGCGCGCGGCGTGAAATATTGCCCCGCGCCGGATTTGGTATCTTCGGCGTTGCGCTCCAGCAACCCCTCGTAAATATCGCCTTTCACATCCGCACCCATCGTCACCCATTGGGTTTCGTTGACCATATCGATCAGGCGGTACAACTTGGCCGGATCCTGAATCTTGTTCTGTGCTTTGGTGAAAATCTGTCCCAGCATCCCCGGCAGCTTGCCCAGCTCCATCAGCAGCGCCACGTAATGCACCTCCAGCTCCGCGCCGCGCTTCGCTTTCAAACTTTGCCAGTTGTACTCAGCGGGAATGCCGACTTGGCGGTTATACGGCGGCTGGCTGTACTCATCCGCCATTTTCAGGAAAATCAGATAGGTGAGCTGCTCCAGGTAATCGCCATAACCCACGCCATCGTCTTTCAGAACTGTACAAAAACTCCAGACTTTGGAAACGATCGATGCGGTTGCGTTCATACCGAGACCCTCAGCAAGTCAGTATTCAACGCCCCCGTCATTCCCGAAACGATTCTAATCGGGAATCCAGTCTCTAACTGGCTAAAATTCCGGATCCCCGGTAAAAACACGCGGGGATGACGAACGATGGCGATCTTACTCATACTAATTCTTCCCATAAATCTTTCCATGCCGGGTTCGTCTTCTCGATCAAATTTATTTTCCATTGCCTATTCCATTTTTTAAGTTGCTTCTCGCGTTGAATCGCGGCCGGCATGTCTTCATGCAATTCGTAATAAACGAGCATGTGTACTCCATACTTTTCAGTAAATCCCTCAACCAAGTCATGTTTGTGCTGCCACACCCGCTGAACCAAATTGCTGGTGACGCCTATGTATAGCGTACCGTTATATTTGCTCGCCAAAATGTAAACCGCCGGCTGTTTTTCCATCATGCAACCCCAGTCAACCGCTCACATCCAAACCATCTTCGCATTCTGCACATGCCCCCATTGGCACAGCTTTATTCATCACGAATCATTCCCGATCACCCCCGCCACCGCTCGCCGCATTTGTCACCCCTCGCCGATCCACCCCCGCTCGCCGCATCCGTCATTCATCTTCACATCCGCCACCCCTCATCACATCCGTCATTCCCTGTCACATCCGTCATTCCCGCGAAAGCGGGAATCCAGGTTTTCACAGAGTAACGTGGCCCCCCGCCTTCGCGGGGGTGATGGGGAATGACGTGATAAGCAAGCGAATCACCGTCAACTCTCACTCCCCTTGCGACGGACAACCAAATTGCCCTGAGAAGCCAACCGCTCCGCCTTAATACGCGCCAGCAATTCCGAGGCGGTTCGTCATTCATCTTCACATCCGCCACCCCTCATCACATCCGCTCCCCCGTCACATCCATCATTCCCTGTCACATCCGTCATTCCCGCGAAAGCGGGAATCCAGGTTTTCAAAGTAACGTGGCCCCCCGCCTTCGCGGGGGTGACGGGGAATGACGTGATAAGCAAGCGAATCACCGTTAACTTTCCCTCCCCTTGCGACGGACAACCAAATTGCCCTGAGAAGCCAACCACTCCGCCTTAATACGCGCCAGCAATTCCGAGGCGGTTCGTCATTCATCTTCACATCCGCCACCCCTCATCACATCCGTCATTCCCTGTCACATCCGTCATTCCCGCAAAAGCGGGAATCCAGGTTTTCAAAGTAATGTGGCCCCCGCATTCGCGGGGCTGACGGGGAATGACGTGATAAGCAAGCGAATCACCGTTAACTTCGCCTCTCCTTGCGACGGACAACCAAATTGCCCTGAGAAGCCAACCGCTCCGCCTTAATGCGCACCAACAATTCCGAGGCGGTTCGTCATTCATCTTCACATCCGCCACCCCTCATCACATCCGCTCCCCCCTCATCACATCCGTCATTCCCGCGAAAGCGGGAATCCAGGTTTTCACAGAGTAACGTGGCCCCCCGCCTTCGCGGGGGTGACGGGGAATGACGTGACAAGCAAGCAAATCACCGTTAACTTCGCCTCCCCTTGCGACGGACAACCGCATCGCCCTGAGAAGCCAGCCGTTCCACCTTGATACGCGCCAGCAATTCCGAAGCAGGCTCGTCGTTCGGATCTTGCGGTACCAATTGACCGGAGAAGGCTTTTTTCAGAATGGATTGACGCAGGGCTTCGGCTTGTTGCAAGGAAGTGGTGATGGTTTGGTCGAGTTGGTCGGTTTCGGAAAGTTTAGATTCCAGTTCTTCGACAATTTGCATTTGTTCATCTGTTGAACAAAGTGGAACTGGGATATTCCTGATGTCATCACCAGAGATTCCTGATTGCCCTGCTGTTGTACGAATTTTAGAATCAATAAACCGGCGAGAAGCTCCAGAATTTAAAGCTTTCTCCAAATAAGAAGTCGATACATTTTCTGAAAAAACTCTGGTTTGCACTAACTTATCTGGAAACAGGTACTTCTTGTCTGAACGATATTCCGCACATACTCCAACGTAATGTCGCGACCCATTATATCGGGTAAACACAAGATCACCGCGTTCAAGGTAATAAGCATCAAATTCGCCATTCGAGTTATTGATAAACCTGATGTCCTTCATATCGAAGAACAAGGGACGCACTGCACTTATCCTAAATATTGGCGTACCTGAATCGCCTTCCGGTTTTGCAGAAATTCCGTTTCTAACAATCAAGCACAAATCACCATATTTAACCCACCCCCACCCCTCTGGCAATTCAGGCAATTCAGCCAGTTCTTCGGCGGTGAGCGGCGGCAGGGGTTTCGGGGTTTTGGGTTTGCTGCCTTGTTTGCCGGAGGCTTCCCAGTCGGCGAGTTGTTGCTGGTAGCGTTGCGCTCTCTCTTGCTGGATGCGCTTGAGCAAATCAGCGGCGGTTTCGAGGGGTTTGTCATTCCCGCCCCCTACTTCGTCATTCCCGCGCAGTGCCAGCCCCCGCGAAGGCGTGGGGCGGGAATCCATGTCATTCAAAGGCTGGGCCCCCGCCTTCGCGGGGGCGACGGATTGTTTGGCACGACGCTGTTCGCGCCACTGCGCAGTGAGCTTGCCCTCGAACGCATGTTTCAGCAGCGCCTGCCGGTACACCTTGAGCTGCCCCTGGGCAATTTTCAGGTATTCGACACCCTTATCCAGCTCGGAAAATAGCTCCTCGATTTTGGCGACGATGCGGTGTTGTTCGTTAATGGGGGGTAGCGGTATTGGAAGTTTTCGAAACTTGGTTACGTTAAATGCTGGTTGTGCCGTAGCCGTTGAAATTAGCTTAATGAATTGCTGAAAGTCAAAGCAATTGAGATAAGCAAAAACGTATTTGAATTCTACTGAGGGTGTTACAGTGAACTTCAGCAAATTGGCAGGAATGACCGCGGTCTTCATTCCACTCGGATAGATGCCTGTTTTTCCGATTGAGCCAATTTTTGCGACCAGAATATCTCCTGGTTGAACTTTGCTTCTCTTCAGTTCTTCGTACTTGTTTTGAGAAATATAGCGAACGCTCCCTTTGGAGTAATCACCTTCCAAGTTTTTTGTTGTAAGAACCGGAACACCATTAGTCGAGTCGTCAATGTAGTCTGATACTTTTAAATTCGATCCAAACGGCCCATCTACAATCGCATTTTCCCCGTATCCAACATCCTCTAATTTTGCATAGCACCAAGATGTTGGCAGCACCCAAGTGTCAATCCGATCCAATTCATCCATCACCCTACCAACACCTCATTCAACTCATCCAGCAGCGGTTCCAGCTTCGCCCCAAACAACTGATACATCCTGCCCAGCCCGCCCTGGCTGTCGAACGGGGTCATGTCGAGATCGTCGCGCTCGATGTGGAAGGAATTGGCAACGTGGTCGCGCACCATGCGCAGCCAGTCCATTTGTTCTTCGTTGAATTTTTCCGCACCGCCGGAGTGGTGCTTCATGATCCAGTTCTGGAAGTTGCGGCGCACCACGGCGTCGTAGTTGGTGAGCGTTTCGTCAATGCCGCAGGCGCGGCGGATCAGCGCGACCAGCGCGGTGAGTTCGCTGATCGGCTGGCCCTTGTAATGATCGAGCTGGGCGTAGGCCTGCCACACGCGCACCGGGGCGAGTTTGGGTTTGTCGGTCTTGAGCTTGTCCAGCACCTGCCGGATCATGCCGTAGGTGATTTCACGGCGGCGGTACGGTTGATCGAAGAAAATGGCGAGCGCGGCGATGTGATCGCGCTGGCTTCTCAGGTAACCGGCGAATTCATCCACGAAGGCCTGCGCGTTGCTCGCAGCGTCCTTGTCCCACCCGGCGCGCAGCACGCTGTCGAGGTTGTCGTGGTCGATGGTCTGTTCCTTATCGCGGCGGATGCTGTCGATGAGTTCGACCAGCTCGCCGTTGAGCGCCTTGGCCGCTTCATTCACCAGTTGACTCTGCGCCAGTTCGCGCTGGGCGTCGCCGGGGTCTGAACCTAGCGGCAGGCGGGCTATTTCCAGCGCGCGGGCTTCGATGTTGTCGGCGTCGATGGCGCCGAACAATTTACTCACGAGCTGGTTCAGCTCCAGTCCGCCCGTTGCTTCGCGGATACGTCTCTGTTCATCGGCATCGAGTTGTTTGTTGAGCCGCGCCAGCCGCCCGGCGAGCGAACTGACGGTGTCTTCGTCGGTCGCGCCCATCATCACGCTCATCGCCAAATCTTTCAGCGGAACGGTGGGCTTGGTAATGAGCGGCTGGCTGGCGGTCTTGAGCGATTTCGTGACGCCGATGGCATCCACGATCACGTAATGCGTCTTGGCGCTGCTGGCGGAGGGCGTGACTTTCTGCAGGTCGTCGCAATCCAGCGTGCGCGTACCACGGCCTTTCATCTGCTCGAAATAGTTGCGGCTTTTGACATCGCGCATGAACAGCAGGCATTCCAGCGGCTTCACATCCGTTCCGGTGGCGATCATGTCCACGGTGACGGCGATGCGCGGGTAGTAGTCGTTGCGGAACTGTGCCAGCACGGACTTGGCGTCATCCACTTTGGAAGTGATTTTTTTGCAGAATTTATTCGATTCGCTGAATTCTTCACGCACGGTCTGGATGATATCGTCGGCGTGGCTGTCGGTCTTGGCGAAGATCAAGGTCTTGGGCACTTCACGGCGGCCGGGGAAGATTTCCGGCAGTTTGTCGCGGAAGGTGCGGATCACGGTGCGAATCTGGTCGGGGTTGACGATGTTGCGGTCGAGCTGGGTGGCGGAATAGGCTTCGTCTTCGTCCTGCATTTCCCAGCGTTTCTTGCGCGTGAGTTTTTCGCGGCGTTCCACCTGTACCTGCGCAGGGATAACACCGCCATTCTGGCTGATCTGCGTTTCGATCACATACACTTCGTTACCGACGTTGACGCCATCGGCCACGGCTTTTTCATGGCTATAGTCGCTGACCACGTTTTTCTTGAAGAAGCCGTAGGTGCGGTTGTCCGGCGTGGCGGTGAGGCCGATCAGGCTGGCGTCGAAATAATCCAGCACTTGCAGCCACAGGTTGTAGATGGAGCGGTGGCATTCGTCGATAAAGATGAAATCGAAAAACTCCGGCGGGATTCTTTCGTTGTAGACGACAGGCAGCGGCTCCTTGCCCAGCTTCAGCTCGGCAGGGTTGATGTCTTCGGTGGCCTCATCCAGCTCTTTATCCTTGAGGATGGCATATAAACGCTGGATGGTGCTGATGCATACCTGGCTATCCTTGGCGACGAAGGAATTTTTCAGGCGCTGCACGTTGTACAGCTCGGTGAACTTGCGGTTATCGTCGATGGGCACGTAAGACATCATTTCCTGCTCGGCCTGCTCGCCGAGGTTTTTGGTGTCCACCAGAAATAATATGCGCTTGGCGTGCGCATGCTTGAGCAGGCGGTAGATGGAAGTGATCGCGGTGTACGTTTTGCCCGCGCCGGTCGCCATTTGAATCAAAGCACGCGGGCGGTCAGCTTTGAATGAGTCTTCCAAATTAGTGATGGCGATTTCCTGGCAATCGCGCAAGCGCAATTCTTTTGCAGGAAGATGGTTTGGATTCAGCGGCGGAATGTGGTGCAGGCGTGTGCGCAGGCTGTTCGCTTGGCTCAGCCATTCCTTGAGCGTTTCCGGGCGATGGAAGCAGAACACCTCGCGCGAACGCGGCTTGGGATCGCGGCCATCGGTAAAGCGCGTGACAATGCCGGTGCTTTCATACAGAAAAGGCATCGGTTGGGTGTTGTTGATCCACTTCAACTTGGCGGCGGCATAGCCTGCCGTTTGCAATTCCACCTCGGTGATTCTGTGACCCAAGTCTTCCCGCTTGGCTTCAATCACGCCGACTGGCTTTTTATCCACGAACAATACATAGTCAGCCGGACCGGCATCGGTCTGATATTCGCGCACCGCCTGGCCTAATCCCGCATTCAGATCGATCTTTCGGGCCGATTGAATCGTCCAGCCTGCTTGCCTTAGCAAGACATCGATGCGGTCACGCGCTTTTTGTTCGGGGTTTTGGTTTTCTGCCATGGCAGGTAAATAAAATCGCGGGACTATTAAGGAAACGCTGATTAATCCGCCGGGCAAAATAAGATGCAAGGCCGATGGAGCGCGAGAAGAGACACATCAAGCGAGTTGTTGAGCGCCATCCAACGCAGCAGATCGCTTATGCAGGCAAATCAATGCCTAGCACTTAGTTGCGTTCAAACAGCCCATAGCACCCCTTGCGCAGCACGAACCGTTTAACCGGGCGCAACAGATTTTTTGCGATGGCGCGGGTACCGCTCCAGTCGGTCGAGTAGGCATAGACCAGGCCGAGCGGTAACGATACCGGCTTTAGTCCGCAACCTTCGGCGAATTTCTGCAAAGACGGCGCGGTGAAACAATTCAAGTGTTCGATCGGTTGAAGCGGCATGATTTTTTCCCGGTTTGCCATGGCATCGTTCCACTTCCATGATCGAAGAACAGCCTTGATATCGCTGCCGTCCGGCACGCTGATTTTCAGTATCCCGCCGTCCGCCAGGGAATTTTTCAGCGACATCACGGTTTCATGAGGAAAGGATAAGTGCTCGACCACTTGTTCGGTATTAATAAAATCGAAGCCATTATCCGGCAACTGATCCGGCGGCAGCAATTTGATCCCGCGCGATTCCGCAAAAGCGGCTTTGGTCGGAGATAATTCCACACCGGACACGTCGGCACCGAAAGCTTGCGCCATCACCGCCCAATTACCCCAGCCCATGCCGTAATCGAGAAAGCGCAGCCGCCGCTGGCGGCCATGACGCTTTTGCAAGAAAACGATCAATTGCATGATTTCTTGCGCAAAATAGGTGTAGTAATCAAACGGCATCGGTGGTTTGGAAGGCGCCAATGGATCGTTCTTGCCCAGCCAATTGCCGTAAACTTCCGCGAGCATGTCATCGGATGGCAACTGATGCTGAAAAATCAGTCCGCATCCCGCGCATTCCACAATGGAAAAAACGCCATCACCCAGCACTTCCTGATGTTTTCCAGGCGGCACCGCAGCATAATAAGCTGTCAGAAACGACAACATCTCCGGCGCATTGTAAGCGGTTCGATGTAATTCAGTGAATGTGGTGCCGTTGCAGGAAGGACAATGTTCGCGGATTTGAAATGTCATGATAATTGAGTGAGAAGTTTAGAATTGATCATTGTTTGAACAGCCATCAAAAATTTAACCGTGTGTTTTTGAGCAACGATCTTGCACCGCTCGTTGGCACCACACCTTAAATAAATATTTTTCTATTCTAGAACAAAGACATGAATATATAGAATGCACTCATTAGCGTCAAGAATATTGAATCACCGGTACCGGAACCCATCCGATCCTGTTAAAAATTTTCATAACGATTGACATCAAAAATACCCGCTATCAGCGGTTCGCGCTCTCGTTGCCAAGCCGTGATGTCGTGCAGAATTTCCCAGAACTGCGGATGCGTGCGCCGCACGCCCCAGGTGTTCACAATATGCTCGAAGCGAGCTTCATTATTGGCCGCGCCGATCAGCAGCGCAAATTCTTCGATATCCGTAGCCGGCACATCAAAAATGAAATTCGGATAACTCCCGGCAATACCGGGGTAAACCGTCAGGCGGTCTTTTTCAGGCTGATACCTGAATTCCTCGCCCAGAATAAATGCCACATTGGTATGCGCGCGATCCCGCAGCAAGGTATAGACCGTCCGTTCATCCTGGTCATGCTTGACCCTCACGAAGGTCACTTCCGGCAATTGATCGATGCCGGCTAAACCGGACGCCGGACGGGCGGCAATGGCCGACAATGCATGGTCCGCTTTTTGGATCCAGAGCGGTTGATCCGGACGCGCACAGTTGCTCACCCGGCAACGATTGATCGGATCATCGGCCATTGCATTGACCGGCTGAAAGCGGTCAAGAATCCGCAAAGCGAGTTCTTGCTTCGGATCTTTAGTTGCGAAGCGCTCCGCCGAAGGCGAAACATCGTCGATATTTTCATAAAAAATGCCGAATTTCAGTTTACCCGCTTGCTGATACCAGTCGTGCAGTATGTCGGTACGTTGGCCGCCGGGCATCAAGCGCAAAAAATTATGTTCCGAGCTATTGCGTATCAGATCGAAATACAGCCGGGTCAAGAGCTGATGGGCCACATTGCCGAACACGTTGTAATTCACTACCAGTATGTAGTAGGTGCGTTCAAGCAACGGATAGTCCATGAGCCATAGCGTTTGCGGTATATCGCCGATCAATCCCCTGGCAACGGAAGCGCTATCGTAATGACGCACGATGGTCAACAAAGCATCTTGATTCCGCTGATCGCCATCCCACAGATGATCCAGCGAAGCGCCTTCAGGATGTTGCAAAACATACTGGCTGCGGCGTTGCGCCAGGTAATCATTATGATGACCGAGATACCAGAGCCATTCCTCGCCCATCGCCAGCAAATCATCGTTTTGTCCGGGCATCTCCAGCAATGGTATGGCCTGGCGTTGATAGGCGTCATTCGTAGTGAACAGATCGGACTCCGGACTCTGGAATAAAACCCAGAAACGATCGTGTAACACGTCGGTGGCGATCTGACCGCGGCATACCGGTCCATGAATGACATTGCGCACATAGAATTCGGCGTCGTCCAGCATGAACCGGTAACGCGCATACGCCGGAATGGCGGCAAAGGTCGCGAACGGATTGACCCGCTCGGCATAGCTGTATCCTGGTAAATCGCTCATCGTCCATTCACCGGCGAAAAATAACTCATTGATACGTTGCTGCTTTGCCGGGCTGAGCGGATAAGGAATCCGCCGCTTGTGCAGGATGCTGCCGCTAATCGGGCGTATGCGGTAGAAAAACGGCTGTTCGGGATCGTCGTTGGGAAATACGGTGGGGATCGGGATAATGTCTTTGCCAGGCGCCGTTGCAGACCGGATTAACTCAAAAAAACGCAACTCCCCGCCCAGATTCGGAAAATACAGCGTCGCCATGAACCAATGCTCATACAACCAGCGCGCCACCAGTTTGCCGCGATTATCATCACGGTTGAGTAGCGATTCCCATTGCCGCAGTGATTCTTTCTCGCCATCGGTCAGCGTTACCGGTTCATCGGGAATCACCGCGCCCTGCTTGACCCACCCGGCCAGCAGCGCATATTCGCGGTCGCTCAATCCGGTCACGGCAAACGGCATGCCGCTGAGAGGATAGTCCTGCGCATAACCGGAAAATTTTTCCCCGGTGACACACTGATTTTTCCGGGTAATGCTCAGGTCAATCGAATCCGGTATTTTGCTGTTCGGCGGGAATGGATATTGTTTCGCCAGCGATATCATCTCCGCGATCAACGGTTCGGACTTCGCATCGTGAGATTGCAATACCGAATGAAAACCGCGTTCACGCCAGCCTGAAACGGTCAACTCATCGATCCCGAGCCGGGTCGGCGACAGTGCCTCGGCCCGCGCGCCGACATAAATGGATTCGCGGAAAGCGCCGCGCAACAATCCTTCCGTGCTCTCCAGCTTGAGCTGGCACGGCGCATCGAAACAGCTATGGCACGACAAACATTTGGCTTCCAGAATCGGACGGATCTCATCATGATACGAAACCGGTCTTTCTATCGCGGCAGGCAATGCAATCGGTGCTGGCGCTTGCTGGCGGGTGGCTATCGGATTATTGCCGCCTTGACAAGCGGATAACAAAAAGAAGAAACAATAGAAGAGTCTGAATGTGTGGAATAACTTCATGAAGATCCTTGGAACATGGATTCAAAATGCGCTCTCATGGCTTATCGCGGCAGGAATCGCCGAGCTCACCGGCGTATCTTGATAAATCCAGCATCTGGATTCACGCAGTTGATTTCACTGAAACGCAGTCAATACAACAATAGTTGAGAAGAAAGAAATTCTGATTACTTTAACCTTGAAAAATAACCATCTGAAACAAGGAATTAATTCTTGTTTATTTTCATTTCTCCAGCAGCGGACTCATCGGATATTCCAGCGCTTCCTTCATCGCCACCAGCGATAATACCGCTTCGCGGCCATCGATGATGCGATGATCGTACGATAGCGCCAGATAATTCATCGGACGGATCACGATCTGGCCGTTTTCCACGACCGGGCGTTCCTTGGTGGCATGAATCCCGAGAATGGCGCTTTGCGGTGGATTGATGATCGGAGTCGACAGCATTGAACCGAACACACCACCGTTGGTGATCGAGAACGTACCGCCGCTGAGTTCGTCGATACCGAGCTTGCCGTCTTGCGCGCGCTTGGCGAAATCGGCAATCTGCAGTTCAATCTCAGCCATCGACAGCTTGTCAGCGTTGCGAATGATAGGCACTACCAGCCCGCGCGGACTGCCGACCGCAATACCGATATCGTAATAATCGTGGTAGACGATTTCGTTACCTTCGACTGATGCATTGACGATCGGATATTTTTTCAGCGCCGCGACCGCCGCCTTGACGAAAAATGACATGAAACCAAGCTTCACGCCATACTCTTTCTCGAATTCGGTTTTGTAACGCGCGCGCAAATCCATGATCGCTTGCATATTGACTTCATTAAACGTCGTCAGAATGGCGGCTGTCGATTGTGATTGCACCAGCCGTTCCGCGATGCGCTGGCGTAGCCGTGACATCGCAACCCGGCGTTCCGTGCGCGCTCCGGCACTAACCGCCCCAGGGGAAACAGGTTTGCTTTCCGGCGGTGCAATCGCGCGGGATCTGTTCTCCACATAGGCTTTCACATCTTCCTTGGTAATCCGGCCGCCGAGACCGGTACCTTTGATCGCGGTCGTTTCCGTTGCTTTCAGATCGTTTTCTTCCGCCAGCTTACGCGCTGCCGGCATCAGCATGGGAATCGCCGCATCGGTTGCTTCCGCGCTGGCTTTCTCAGGGCTTTTGCCGGTAGCAATCACGGCTTCTGTTTCAACGGCCACCGCCGGCTTCTCACTCGATACGACAGCTTCGGTATCAATCATCGCAATGACTTCGCCGCTGATAACCGTCGCGCCGTCTTGCTTCAGGATTTTACTCAAAACACCGGCGCTGGGCGCGGGCAATTCCAGCACGACTTTGTCGGTTTCGATGTCGATCAGATTCTCCGACCGGTTCACGGTATCGCCTGCTTTCTTATGCCAGGCGATCAGCGTGGCTTCTGCAACGGACTCAGATAATGCGGGAACTTTGACTTCAATTAGCATGGCGCCCTCTTACTAAATTTTTTCTCGGAATGCCGCAACGATCAATTCGTTTTGCGTAAATTTGTGTCTCGCCGTGTAACCGACCGCCGGAGAAGCGGACGATGCGCGCAATGCATAAGCCAGTGCTTGATCCGGCTTCATGTGGCGCAACAAATAATGCTGAATGCGATGCCAAGCGCCTTGGTTACCCGGCTCTTCCTGGCACCAGACCACTTCCTTGGCATTCACGAAACGGTCGATTTCCGCCTGAAACTCCTCGTGCGGAAATGGATACAATTGTTCCATGCGAATGATCGCCATATCACCGATGCGCTGTTCCTTGCGGTAAGCCAGCAATTCATAATAGATTTTCCCGCTGCAAACAATGAGCCGTTTGATGGTGCGTGGATCCAGGTTGTCGACCTCCGAAATAACCGGATAAAAATAGCCATGCGCCAATTCATCCAGACTCGACACCGATTCCTTATGCCGCAGCAGACTTTTCGGGCTCATGATAATCAGCGGCTTACGAATCGGCCGGATCATTTGGCGGCGCAGCAGATGGAACATTTGCGCCGGGGTTGAAGGCACGCACACTTGGATATTGTAATCGGCGCACAACTGCAAATAGCGTTCAAGCCGCGCCGAAGAATGCTCCGGACCTTGCCCTTCGTAGCCGTGCGGCAGCATCATGACCAAGCCGCATAGCCGCCCCCATTTGGCTTCGCCGGAAGCAATGAATTGATCGATCACCACTTGTGCGCCGTTGGCAAAATCACCGAACTGGGCTTCCCAAATTATCAGCTCATTCGGTTGCGTGGTGGCATAGCCATATTCAAAACCCAGTACCGCTTCTTCCGACAGCATCGAATTGATCACGACAAAATCCGGTTGCTCCGGATAAAGATGACGCAATGGCACATAAATCCGCTCGTTTTGATCCGCCGCCACTTGATCGTGCAGTTCCGCGTGACGATGAAAGAAAGTCCCGCGCCCCGAATCCTGTCCCGACAACCTAACCGGATATCCTTCTTTCAACAAAGCGGCGTATGCCAGATTCTCGGCCATGCCCCAATCCAGCGGTAATTCGCCTTTGCCCATCAACCGCCGGTCGGCCATGATCTTTTCCACCCGGGGGTGCAGCTTGAAACCCTCGGGAATATCCGTAAGCCGTATGGAAAGTTGCTTCAGCATTTGCAGCGACACACCGGTTTTAACTTTCTTGTTCCACTTGAACGGCCGGATAAACGGTTCCCAGTTGATCGCGTACGGTGACTTATAGTCGTAACAAACGGCTTTATTCGGATTGACGCCTTCATCCATCGCATCGCGATATGCTTGAATCAGCACATCCGCATCCTGCGGCTGAATCACTTTCCCGGCGATCAGCTTATCGGCGTATAACTGACGGGTACCGGGATGTCGGTTGATCACTTGATACATCTTCGGCTGCGTCACCATCGGTTCATCTTGTTCATTGTGGCCCAGCTTACGGAAACACACCAGATCAATCACCACGTCCTTGTGAAAACGCATGCGGAAATCAAACGCCAGTTCGGCCACCATTACCACGGCTTCCGGATCATCGCTGTTGACATGAAAAATCGGCGCTTCAATCATCTTGGCAACATCGGTGCAGTACAACGTCGAACGGCTGTCGCGCGGATCCGAGGTAGTAAACCCGATTTGGTTATTGATGATGATATGCACCGTGCCGCCGGTACCATAGCCACGTGTTTGCGATAAATTCAGCGTTTCCATTACCACGCCTTGACCGGCGAAAGCGGCATCGCCGTGAATCAGCAGCGGTAACACCCGGTCGCCTAATTTATCGTTGAGTAAATGCTGCCGCGCACGCACCGAGCCTTCAACGACCGGGTTGACAATTTCCAGATGCGAAGGATTAAACGCCAACGCCAAACGCACAATGCCGTCGGCGGTTTTGATCGCCGACGAGAATCCCTGATGATATTTGACATCGCCCGAAGGCAGATGCTGCGGCTGTTTTTCTTCAAATTCCCGGAACAAATCCTCCGGCATTTTCCCCAAGGTATTAACCAATACGTTAAGCCGGGCGCGGTGCGCCATGCCCATGACAATCTGCTGCACGCCGGTTTTGCCGGCTCGATGGATAATGCTGTCGAGCAGCGGAATCAGACTTTCATTGCCTTCCCCGGAAAATCGCTTCTGTCCGACGTAACGGGTATGCAGATATTTTTCTAATCCTTCCGCCGCAACCAATCGTTCCAGAATATGCCGCTTATAGTCGGCGGAAAAATCCGGATTGGAACGTTGCCCCTCCAAACGCGCTTGAATCCAGCGTTTCTGTTCGACCGAAGAAATATACATATATTCGGCGCCGATCGAACCGCAATAGGTTTCCCGCAAAATTTGCAGGATCTCGCGCAAAGAAGCACGCTCAGGGCCGACCAGCGAACCGGTATTGAATACTTTGCCCATATCCGCTTCGGTAAATCCGAAGTGCGCAGGATCCAGCTCGGGAATATCCGAGTGCTGTTTGAGTCCGAGCGGATCGAGTTTCGCTTGATTGAGACCGAGATACCGGTGCATGTTAATCAATTGCAACACAGCCACTTGCTTACGGTCATCAGTATCCGCCACTACCACTTCCGGTAACGCGGTTTGCGCTTCAATGCCGGAAGGTTTCGCGGCAGCGCCGCCCGGCGCGCTCGTTGCAGGCATCTGCGAAGACTGAATCGCAGCTGCGTCCGTCTGCTTCGTCAAGCGATCAAAATACTCCCGCCACGCAAGACTTACGGCGTTGGCGTTATGCAGATATTCATCATAGACCGCTTCGATAAACGCAGCATTCGCAGCAGATAACAGGGAATCGTCCAGCAACGGTTTATTCATGGAATGAGCAGCCCTCGAATGGACAAACGATTATTTCCTGATATACGAACCGGGTACGTCGCGCATCGTCGTACCCGTATAAAGCTGGCGCGGGCGCCCGATTTTATGTTCCGGATCGGATACCATCTCGCTCCATTGCGCTACCCAGCCGACGGTTCGCGCCATCGCAAAAATGGCGGTAAACATACTGGTCGGAATGCCGAGAGCGCGTTGCACGATACCGGAATAAAAATCGACATTCGGATATAACTTGCGCGAAATGAAATAATCATCTTCCAAAGCAATCTTTTCAAGCTGCAGCGCCAGCTTAAACAAGCGATCATTCTGCAAACCTAATTCATTCAGTACTTCGTGACAGGTTTCGCGCATCAGTTTTGCGCGTGGATCCATGTTTTTGTAGACACGGTGGCCAAAGCCCATCAAACGGTAATTGTCCTCTTTGTTTTTTGCACGCCGGATAAATTCATCAATGCGCGATACATCGCCGATTTCTTCCAGCATCCGTAAGCACGCTTCGTTGGCGCCGCCGTGCGCCGGCCCCCACAAACAAGAAATACCGGCGGAAACACAGGCAAACGGATTGGCGCCGCTGGAGCCGGCCAAACGCACAGTCGATGTCGAAGCATTTTGTTCGTGATCGGCATGCAAAATCAAAATCCGGTCCAAGGCGCGCACAATCACCGGATTGGCCTCATATTTTTCCGTTGGCACGGAAAACATCATGTGCAGGAAGTTTTCCGCGTAACTCAGACCGTTTTGCGGATAAACATAGGGCTGCCCAATGTTATATTTATATGCCATCGCAGTAATCGTCGGCAGCTTTGCGATTAAACGGAACGCGGATTGTTCACGATGCGCCGGATCGGAAATATTCAAAGAATCATGATAAAACGCCGACAGCGCGCCAACCACACCAACCATCACCGCCATCGGATGCGCATCGCGGCGGAAACCGCTGTAAAACCTTACCAATTGCTCGTGCAGCATCGAATGGTTTTTGATTGCCGCATCAAAGGCTTTTTTCTGATCCGGAACCGGCAATTCCCCATGCAATAATAGATAGCACACATCCACAAAATCGCAGTGCAACGCCAGTTGTTCGATCGGATAACCGCGATAGAGCAGTATCCCTTTATCGCCATCAATGAAAGTAATCGTAGAGCTATTGCTGGCGGTCGACAGAAAACCGGGATCATAGGTGAATAAGCCGCTTTGCGCGTGCAGTTTCCGGATATCGATCACATCCGGCCCCATGGTTCCAGATAGCACCGGCAGCTCGATCGGTGCGCTGCCATTATTCAGATTCAGAGTCGCTGTGCCTTTTTGTGCCATATTTACTTCTCCACTTGATGCGTATAATTACAAGTATGCGCTGCTTACAGCCAAACGCACTGTCAGAATACCACTAGAAATCTAACTCTTTTGCAATAATTCCAAGATTGGCAGCCACTGATGATCGTCATTCACCTTGCGGCCAGTGATCAAATCCCATAAATCGTTATCCGCCAACGACAGCAATCGTTCAAACTGCGCCAGTTCCTGCGCGCCCAAATCTGCGTAATAATGATTCATGAAACGCTGCAATACGATATCCAATTCGAGCATCCCGCGCCGGCAGCGCCAGCGCGCCCGTTCGAATTCCTTCATACCGTCCGTTTAACCATCATGTCCTTGATTTTGCCGATTGCTTCCGTAGGATTCAAGCCCTTCGGACACGCATCAACACAATTCATGATGGAATGGCAGCGGAATAACCGGTAAGGATCTTCCAAATTATCCAGCCGTTCAGCGGTTGCCTGATCGCGGCTATCCGCCAGAAACCGGTATGCTTGCAACAATCCGGCCGGACCGACAAACTTATCCGGATTCCACCAGAACGACGGACACGATGTCGAGCAACACGCGCACAGTATGCATTCATACACACCGTCCAGCGCCGCGCGTTCCTCCGGCGATTGCAACCGTTCGGTTTCCGGTGGCGGATCGTTGTTGATCAGATAAGGCTTGATCGAATGATATTGTTGAAAAAACTGTGTCATATCGACGATCAAATCGCGGATCACCGGCAAACCCGGCAACGGACGGATTTCAACCGGTTCCGCCAAACTATGGAGCGGCGTGATGCACGATAATCCATTACGGCCGTTGATATTCATCGCATCCGATCCGCACACCCCCTCGCGGCAAGAGCGCCGCAAACTCAAACTATCATCGATCGATTTGATGCGCAGCAACGCATCCAGCAGCATTTTATCGGTCGGCGCCAGCTGGACATCATAATCCTGCATATAAGGTTCTTCATCTTTATCGGGATCGTAGCGGTAAATCGAAAATCTCATAGACTGGCTCCGGCTGGTTAGTTGATGAACTCAAGTCAGAAAATAATTCCGAATATCATGAAGTATACAGATTTGAAATCGGATTCGCATAGTTCGCTTGCTTAATAAATCACCGCAGACCGTGGGTGGATTGCATACTCCGCAACCCGGAAGCACTCCCGCTCCATCTGATAGAACCAGCCAGTGCAACGCTTGCCACACTGATATCAAAACAAAAATCACCTAATGGTTTCCCTTATAAAAAAACCAGGGTTTCCCCAATATACGCTCTCCTTTGTCTTCGTTAAGATGACAACACTTAAGAATTTTAATGATGGAGGGAATTAAAATGAAAGCATTGAAAATAAGCGCTATTTTGTCTATCCTCGCATTCGGTTTGATGACAACTTCCGCATTTGCTGAAGTACCTGAGCTGCCGAGCAACATCAATTCCAATGATCATGTAGCCGCTGCCGCATACTACGAAAGCCTGGCGATGGAAGAAGCTGTCATTGTGGAAAAATACCGGCAAGATTTGGAAGAGCATGAAGATCACGCGTATGCCTACGGCCGTAGAGGACAAGATGAAGTCTCGCATTTGCGCGCCAATATCCGCGAGCATGAGTATCAACGCGCAGAAGACTTAGCGCAAGCGGAATTGCACAGAAAATTGTTAACCGTTGAACAACAAGCACAGAACGCAAGCAGTAACAGCATAAATGCAGCAGCCGTACAGTAGTAAAGTGTTTTTCTGAGATCCCTTGTAGTACAGTCAGTTGAGTATCATAGCTACACTCACCTCCGGTCCTCAAGACGGAGGTTTTTTATTGGCCTTCCGTACAAACCCGCTCGCCCCAACCGAATTCCCCGGCAAAAAATATAACCAGCCGCTTGCCGCCCGCATATTTGGCAAGAAGTAAGCATACTTTCCAACTTGGTACTTTTCTAACGTGAAAATGCCAATGTTCCCGCCGGATATATTATCGATGATTCCTCACGATACAATCGCGATTAGCAAAATTTGTGGTTTAATAACCGTTTAATAGCTATCGTAACTGCATAAGGTGAGTCGTGGTTACATCAAGCTGCATTCAAACAGCTCACCAATGTTACCTATGATAAAACAATGACATAGCCGTGATATTCAGATGCAGAGCATAGACCCGCTCCATTCAATGAGGTTAATTCATGAGCGAAAATACAAAAGTAGTTTTATATACCATCCTTTTATTAGCTTTATTTTTGGCATCGTTTGTATCTTCCAACAACGACAAAGAAGCTTGTGAATCCAATGGCGGCGTTTATACCAGACAGTCGATGAGCTGGTCTTACGAATGCATCATACCTAACTCCGCCGAAATAAAGCCATGAGTAACTGCTTAGGACTGCCGAAGAGACCTGGAATAACAAAAAATTCACACATCATTTTGCAAAGGTTTCTCTACATGACACGTGCTTTGACGTTACGCTGCAATCAGAGGAAGCATTAATGTAACCCTGGTGCCGCCTCAATGATTCACTTCCGCAACCACCACAGAATCAATGTCAATACAACGGAAATAACCAACCCGGTCATCAGCGGAAAATGAAAGCTGAAATTTTCTCGTTCGATATGGATATCGCCGGGCAAGCGGCCTAATGGCAATTGCGATAGCCACGGCCACAACAGACCGAGGATGAGGAAAATGATTCCTAAGGTGATAAGTATTTGCTGCATGTTCCGGCCAATCCACTGAAACAACCACGCCTTGGCATATTGGTTTAATCTTGTTTTGGATAAATCAGCTTAGCAGTTTCAAAACCGAGTTCGGTTGATCGCTGCACAAAGCGGGTAATTAATTCCTCGTTAACCATCGGGGTTCTTGCCAGCAACCATAAGTACGATTTGTCGTAGCTGGTGACGAAGGCGTATTGGTAATCTACTTTATCAAGCTCGAATATAATATACGCACCGTAAAACGGGCCGAAGAACGAGACTTTTAAATAGCCTTGCTGCGAGTCCCTGACAAAATAAGCTTTTCCTTCCGCTTCTTTCCACTTATTTTCCGCTGCTGAGAAGCCCTTGTTGATGACTCCGACACCACCATCATCGCGCAGAAAATATTCTGCCGTCACTTTGTCGAGTCCGCGCTCAAATGAATGATCGAGCCGGGCGATTTCGTACCAGGTGCCGAGATAGCGGTTAAGTTCAAAACCGTCGACCGGCACGACATTTTGCGGAAGTGAGAGGCAACCGCTGAGGAAACCGAGTATGACATTAATCGCTAATAGTCGCATGGTTATGTCACGAAGCATGGAGCGCGGAATAATCAGTATAGCCTTCCGCACCGTCGGTATAAAAAGTCGCGGGATCGGGTTCGTTGAATGCTGCACCTGAGCGGATACGTGCCGGCAAGTCGGGATTGGCCAAAAAAAGCCGGCCAAATGCTACGGCATCGATTTTACCATCCGCAATTTCATGATCCGCTTTATCCGGCGCATATTCAAAGTTGCCGATCAGCACGCCTCGATAATACTTACGAATAGGTGTCATCACATCACCGTTTTGCTGTTGATAAACATCGCCGCGCAAAACATGCAAGTAAGCCAGGCGAAAATCGTTGAGCCGATTGGCAAGCCAGATGGATAACCCGATCGGATCGCTGTCGATCATGCTGTTGTAACTGCTCAGCGGCGAAATCCGCAAACCGATCCGGTCACTGCCCCAAACGGTACTAACAGCCTCCAACACTTCCAGAGTCAGCCGCGCGCGATTCTCAATCGAACCACCGTATGGACCGCTACGCTTGTTGGAGCCGTCACGCAGAAATTCATCGAGCAGATAACCATTGGCGCCGTGAATTTCGATACCATCGAATCCGGCATTTTTGGCATTTTGTGCAGCTTGTTTGAATCCGGCGACAATGCCGGGCAATTCGTCATCATGTAATTCGCGCGGCACAACGTAAGGCTGTTTTCCTTGCGGTGTACGTACTTCATCGGCTATGGCAATAGCGCTAGGGGCTACGGGTTGCGCGCCGTGATTGAGCAGTGGATGACACGCCCGCCCGCCATGCCAGATTTGCAAAAAAATTCTACCGTCGGCGGCATGAACGGCAGCGGTCACACGCTTCCATGCGGTAATTTGTTCCGCCGAGTAAATGCCTGGTTCCTTCCAGAACGCCGAATGTCCTTCCATCGCCATTGTCGCCTCGGCGATAATTAAGCCAGCGCTGGCACGCTGCTTGTAATACTCAACCATTAGATCGTTCGGTATATGCGTTTCACCCGCACGGCAGCGTGTTAATGGCGCCATAAAAATCCGGTTCGGCACCGTAAGTGAACCCAATGCAAGAGGCGTAAACAAGGAAGCCATGCAGTAATATCCGAAAATATCAAATTGACGGGCAAACACCCAGAAGCTCTGATACGGTCAATATTAAACCATTCGAGGTTAGAATTGTTTCTTCCTGTTGCAATTAAATTGTGAAAAAGCAGACAAAGCTTCTGAAGAATTGTGATGCAGTAATATGTTAATCGCTTGCGTTGGAATTTTTGGTGAGTTGTTCAGCATTATCATCATTTGGCCATGTGCTAAAAGGAAATGGCAAGTGATCGGTATTCAATGACATGTACGCAATAATTTGACGGAGATACGTACCGAGGCTTTGGCTAAAACTCTGTAGCAGCGCGTTGGGTTGTCCGGTTACGATCAGTGTTACAAATTGAAAAAAAAATATTGCGATTATCAGAAAGTTGCAAAAACCGTAAATTCCCATGTAAAGCAGCATGAAGAAACCGCGTTGCCATATTTTTCTATTCTGAAGACGTTGTTTAATTTCTTCATCCATGTTGCATTTCCGCAAAGATTATTGGTGTAATGCGAGAAGCCAGCGTTAAATAAACAACCCCGTGGCAAGACCACTGCAAATCGCGAGTTGAAACAACAGACACTTACGGGTGCCACTAACTGATTAAACGCGAACCGATTTCCAGTAGTTGGCTTTCCAGTATACGTGATCCAGTCTGGAGATGATAACGCCTTTCTTTTGAGATGCATGAAGAAACTTATTATTTTCCAGGTAGATACCTACATGATTCGAAGCTGGTCCCGTTCTGAAAAAAATTAAGTCGCCCGCTCTCAATTCTTCTCTGCGAATTTCTTTTCCAACTCGAGATTGCAGATGGGTTGTTCTGGGCAAATGCAGACCCAATTTCGATTTGAACGTGATATGCACGAAACCCGAACAATCGACTCCACGCTGACTTAGACCACCGCGTTGATAGCGTACACCTTGCCACTCATTATATTGAGAATAGAGAGCTTTTTTGACTTGATGATAATCTGCCGGTTTTTTAATTGCAGGACCAGATTTAAATACAGGTCTTTCCTGCACTGTGCTACAACTAACCAGAAAACAGATACCAATTAAAATAGCAATTCGAGAAATAAGCTTTGTCATTGACGATGTAGTTTGCATAACTTCATATCCAAAAAAGTTAATACCAACTATACGCGATTACCATGAGATCCCATGCTGGATATTTTTGACAGAACACATCTAGCCATATCTTTTAAAGGAACGATTTCATTAACACCACCTGCTGCAATCGCTTCTTTCGGCATACCGAACACTACACAGCTGCTCTCATCCTGCGCAAAATTATACGAACCTGCTTTGTGCATTTCCAGCATTCCCGCTGCACCGTCTTTTCCCATGCCAGTAAGAATCACACCAATCGCGTTTTTACCTGCACAATTCGCCGCAGACCTAAATAGTACATCAACCGACGGGCGATGTCGACAAACAGGCTCTCCATGGTTTAATTCCGTCATATAATTCGCACCGCTGCGTCTCAGTAACAAGTGAGAATGACCAGGTGCGATAAAGGCATGGCCGGGTAAAACTCGCTCTCCTCCTTGTGCTTCAATTACCGAAATTTTGCAAAGAGAATTCAATCGATTGGCGAATGACTTGGTAAAACCTTCGGGCATATGTTGGGTGACTAATATTCCAGGTGAATCCGGCGGCATTCTAATTAAAAATTCCTTTATTGCTTCCGTACCGCCAGTAGACGCACCTACTATTATCAATTTCTCGGTCGATGCGATGCGATTCGACACCGAAGGCAATACCACATCCGCTGTAGCACTCTTTGCTACTGCTATATTTGCAGATTTTTTAAGCCGCGCAGATTTAGCAATGCGAATTTTATTTGCAATCTCACCGCCATATTCTTTTAAGCCGGCAGCGATATCAATTTTAGGTTTAGAAACAAAATCAACCGCACCCAATTCGAGCGCACGAAAAGTAACGTCTGAACCGTTTTCAGTTAATGTTGAAACCATCACGACAGGCATTGGCCGCAACCTCATTAATTTCTCGAGAAAATCCAAACCGTCCATCTTGGGCATCTCAACATCCAGCGTCAATACATCAGGATTCATCTCACGTATCATTTCTCTCGCCACTAAAGGATCTGGAGCGGATCCTATGGCTTCCATGTCAGGCTGGCTATTTATAACCTCGCTTAATAAGCGCCTAATTAACGCTGAGTCATCAATTATCAGAACTCTAGTCTTATCCATCTTTAACTCTCAATTTTGGTTAACAAGTCAACTTGTTCTAAGAAAAAAGTTCAACATCTCCACCGGAATCCACTCGATGTAAACGTTGCCTGTAGTCGCTTTCCCGCTGAGAAAGTGTCGTGTTACGCACATTGCGTAACTTCTTAACCATCACTCGACTGCTTTTGGGGAAAAAGTAAACTTTACGTGGGAACACATCGACTAGGTCTTGTGCAACAACTCGAATTTTTTCTGTCTGTAAAAATTTCAATACAAAATCTGCATTCCGTTGACCTACATTCGCAACCGTCAAACCATCGAGAACATTTCCGCCACCGAAAACCTTAGCCTCCAAATTGCCGCGACGAGCACCCAGTTTCAACAGCTGATTGATCAATATCTCCATCGCATATGTTCCGTACCTAGCTGAAGCATTTAACGGCCCCCCTGCATCACCACCACCGTCAGGAAGCATGAAATGGTTCATCCCTCCAATTCCGCTATAGCAATCGCGTATACAAGCGGCTACACAAGATCCGAGAACTGTTACCAGCAAAATATCCTTATCAGTCACATAATATTCACCCGGTAACAGTTTAACTGCCTGACTATTAAAATTTTTATCAAAATAAAAATTAGTAGCAAGTTGTTCATCAATGATCTCAGTCATGCGATTATTACCTCGTTCTACTTGCTAATTCGTACACAGTTTTTTCTCGCAGCTTAAACAAATCAACCGCATGTTGGAAACTCTCAGAATGTCCAGCAAACAACAGACCATCCGGCGCAAGCAACGGTGCAAACTTCTTTAGAATTTTATATTGTGTTGGCTTATCAAAATAAATCATGACATTACGGCAAAAAATGGCATCGAACGGACCTCGTATTGGCCAATTGTCATCCAGTAAATTCAATTGCCGAAATGTAATCATGTTACGTAACTCGGGTCTAACTCGCGCTGAACCTTCATGATGCCCTTTCCCTTTAAGGAAAAATTGCTTCAATTTTTCCTTCGGAAGTTTTTCCAGCTTATCCAATGAATAAACACCAAGTTGCGCTTTTGCGAGAACATTAGTATCTAAGTCCGTCGCCAGAATATGAACTGGGGGAGTCAATGTATTAAATGCTTGTACCATCGCCATGGCCATTGAGTAAGGCTCCTCTCCGGTAGATGAAGCACTACACCAGAGTTGAATCTTGTTTTGATTCTTGCGTTTCTCGACATGTTTCTCGAGAATGGGAAAATGATGTTGCTCACGAAAAAAAGCAGTCAAATTCGTTGTTAAAGCGTTAGTAAAAGCTTCCCATTCTTCAGAGTTTCCGCGCTCAAGGTAATTCAAATACTCGTGAAAGCTATTGATACCTGTTGCACGCAAACGGCGAGCCAAGCGACTATACACCATGTTTTGCTTGCCCGAAGACAATGAAATACCAGCATGTTTGTATATCAGCTTTCTAACTCGTTCAAAATCTTCTTGCGTAAAGACATATTCGCGAGTTTTGTCATTTGAATTTTCATCAAAGTTAGAAATTATTCCCATGCCATTTCCATTTCAGTAAGCAAAAATCCATTTATAAGAAAACTTAACTTCGATAATAAATTTGAAAACTCTCAGTTGTCATTCAATTCTATTATCGACAGTTATATAGGTTTAATTTGTAGACAAAAAATATTTGAAGCAATCAAATAAAACATTTTTTATCAATTAGATAACCAAAAATCTCTGGATATCTTTAAATATTAAAAAAATTTATATCATTTTTTCTCTAACCATTACCCTAACACTCGATTCATGTTAAAACTGTTTCTTTGAAATTCTATGAAATATTATTTAAACGATCTCTTGTTGCGATGCCATTACTAAAGCAGCGGTATCAAGGATAAGTGCAACCTTGCCATCGCCCATGATTGTCGCTCCAGATACACCCTGCACTCTTCGGTAGTTACTTTCCAGACTCTTAATGACTACTTGATGTTGCCCAACGAGATCGTCCACAAATAGTGCAGCTTTGTGACCTTCAGCTTCAAGAATTACAAGGATCCCTTCATGAACAGCTGTAACTTTTGGACGCAAATTGAAAATTTCATGCAATGCGACAACAGGCAAATATTCGCCTCGTACCTGTACCACACGCCCTTGACCACTGACTGTTTTGATATCTGCAGCCGCAGGCTGTAATGACTCGGTAATGTAATTAAGTGGAACAATGAACATTTCTTCACCGACGGTTACGGATAGTCCATCAAGAATGGCAAGCGTTAAAGGCAAGCGAATCGAAATACGTGTGCCGGCGCCTAACGCCGAATCGATATCAATACGCCCTCCCATACTCTGAATATTGCGCTTGACAACATCCATACCAACTCCGCGTCCTGATACATCCGTGACTTTCTCGGCTGTCGAAAAACCAGCTTCAAATATCAATGCCCAAACTTCTTGATCTGTCATACCGTCATGCACAGGCAATCCGCGTTCTTTTGCCTTCGCAAGTATCTTCCCCCGATTTAAGCCAGCTCCATCATCGCTGACTTCGATTACGATACTGCCGCCCTGATGAAATGCTCGTAAAGTTATAGTACCGTGCGCTGGCTTGCCGGCGGCAACTCGTTTCTCGGCAACCTCAATACCATGATCCAAGCTATTCCTTACCAAATGAGTCAGTGGATCTGCAATTTTTTCTATCAGGCCTTTATCAAGTTCCGTATTTTCACCAACTGTTTTTAATTCAACGCGCTTGTTCAACTTTGCAGCCAAATCACGAACAACTCGAGGATAACGGCTAAATACAAAACTAATTGGCATCATACGAATCGACATTACAGATTCTTGCAAGTCACGCGTATTTCTCTCCAGTTGACTCATTCCACTATGTAATTTCTCAAAAAGCACCGGATCATATTGTGAAACGGTTTGAGCCAACATTGCCTGTGTGATCACCAATTCACCGACCAAGTTGATCATCTGATCAACTTTTTCTATGCTGACACGTATTGAAGAAGTTTCACTGTTTGGAGCAGCAGTAGCAGTTTTGTTCAAAGATTTGTTTATGTTGCCCGAAGATTCGTTTTTGCTGAAACCTGTATTGGGTTGCTGCCCAACACTTGGATTCATTTCCGATTCATCACTCTCAATCGGTGCAGCAGGTGCCCCAGGAAAAAAACCATAGCCCGGAGCTGGTGGCAAATCAGTCATTGAAAATTCATCTTCATTTGCAGTTACAGGCGATTCTGTATTCTTGCCGGCTTCTTCCGAATAATCAGTAGCTGACAAACCTGCCTCAGTATTTTCCACAACGATAGTTTCTATTTTCAGATTTGCCGGATCGACAATAAAAGCCAATGTTTCCCAAACATCTTCTTCACAATTTGAGGTTGCAAGCTTTAGTTTAAAACTATTGCTAGTGTTAGTAGGTGTCAAATTCTCGAGAACTCCGAGGCGTTTTAAGTTATCGAGCAAGTGATCGACCGTCGCGCTACTCATGCCGGTACTGGAGAATTCAATACTATAAATATTTTTGAGTGAATCTTCTGCTGGTGATTCTATTACTTCGGTTTCAATCTGATTAGTAGCCCCTAAATTCTCTCCAGATTCTTCTTCTGCTACCGGTTCAACAACTACCGATTCCTGTACCCCGTCACTGAGCTTCTTCAATTCCTCACAAACGGCCGCCGCAACCGCCGGATCCGCTTGACCTTCACCGCGATGACCCGCTAGCTGTTCCTTAATGACATCACCTGCTCTGAGAAAAGCATCAATCATTTCGCTACGCACCTTAAGTTCGCCTTTACGCAATTTATCCAGCAATGTTTCCAACATATGAGTCATCTCCGTCATATCCGTAAAACCAAATGTACCAGCACCGCCTTTGATAGAGTGCGCAGCACGAAAAATAGCGTTTAAATCTTCCAGGTCTGGAGAATTGACATCCAGTCTCAAAAGACATGTTTCCATTTCAGCCAATAACTCAGAAGATTCTTCAAAGAAAATTTCGTAAAACTGTTCGAGATCTGTACTCATCGGTAACCCTATTTCATGTGGATACTACTCAAGGCTAACACTCTAATAAAACCAGCAAATTATGAAACAGATTAATAAAAATCATTTAATCTTCAAAATAAGAAAAACTGCTGCAACTTGCTAATCTACAACGAAGTATTTATTAGCCTATTACTTTTCCAATGACTTCTAACAGCCGTTTGGGATCAAAGGGTTTTACTAACCATCCGGTTGCACCGGCTGCTCGACCCTTAGCCTTTATTTCATCACCAGATTCAGTCGTTAAGATTAAAATGGGAATATTTTTATAACTCGCCAATTTCCTTAGCAATTCCAATAGCTTTAATCCATCCATTCGGGGCATATTAATGTCTGTCAAGACTAAATTTACTTGATGAGAATTAGCTTTATCCAGTGCATCCTGACCATCAACAGCTTGAATGACTTCGTATCCAGCGCCCTTGAGCGTAAACGCAACCATCTGCCTAATTGATGCCGAATCATCCACTGCAAGAATCGTCTTTGCCATTTACCTTACCTCTCTATCTTTTTTGATCATTAACCTAGGAAACACAAAAATCTAATCTGTTTAGAAAAGCTCAATATCACCCATTTGCATGCCTTGTTGAACAACCGGTTTTCTCGTGCTTTTAATCGTTGTTTTTGCAACTGCTTCAGATATACCTTCATGAACTCTTTTAAGCATCTTCTTGTTACTTGTCTTTCCCCAGCCGGATTGACGATCAACTCGCTGCAGTTCGATGCTCAACATTTCTACTTGCCGGGAAGTATGAGCGAGTAACTGTGTTACCAAATCCCCGAACTGAAGCGAAGTAACCGCCATTTCCAATTCTTGTTCAATCTTGTCAGCGACAACCATTTGTTTCTCGAGAAGCTCAAGTATGGGCTTACTCCCTTCAGGAGCCGCCAATTTCTCAATAGCCAGAACCATTTCGTGATGCGACTTGGTCAACTCACTAATGAATTTAAAGTTGACGACCAAATTGTTGACCGCATCACTGACCAATCTATCGACTTGATTAAGCTCTCCCTTAATATTGATAAAAAACTCATCGGCTTCTGCATTCCGATAAATACAATCTGCATGCTCAAGCGTTTTTTTACTTGCCGAATCCTTGATTTTATTGATGCCTGCTGATTGTGTTTCTGACATAACTTTTCTCCTTGTTATGCATTTGATCAAGGCGGTTAAAACAGCAAAAACTGAAACAGGCTTTCCTAGGTAATTTCCAATCTCACAACTTCTTGTTTGTTGTATTGAATACCGATTCATGCTGACCAATACCGCTACGCAATCCTTTAATCATTTTTTTCAAAAAGCTAACGGTGCAATTCGCAATAACTTTAGTAATGAAGCTGTGTTGAATTGCAACCCTGCATCGCAACCAATAAAACATTACAAAATTAACAAAACCGGAATTTTGCAAGCAGGAAGCAGGAATTTTGAAGTAATCGAAGAGAAAGAGGATAAAACTGCGATATCAAGAGGCGACAACTCTCCCATGCAATAGCAGCGCGTATATCAATGAATTGCTAAAACAACAGAGAAGAATTTCCTCAAGCAAGCATTTATCAAAGCCGACCAAGAAAAAGCCGCCGATCCGGATTATCAGGAAGAACTAAAAGCCTGGGAGAATACGTTATCCGGCGGCTTGCCAAATGACTGATTTAACAGCTCGATATTTACTGGATCGGCCTGGAACCGGCCAGAGGCAACAGAACCAAGCAACTGCGCGCCGTCGATGTATTCAGATCCGGCAAATTGCAAGGCCGGTTGGAGGAGTCGTATCTTGCAGAAATCAAAGCCGCGCTGGCGATTGTTTTTGATAAGTGATCTTTTTCTAACAAGCAGGTTAATCACTAACAAATTGTTGATGCACAGTAGTGTCCGGTTAAATTAGCTGTTGAAACGATAGAAGCCAGTATTGATGAGGATTGCAGAGAAAATATTTTGGTGCCGATTTGAAATCATATTTCGAAAATTCAGGCTCGAGTAATCTCCAAAAGTTGAATCTTCTGGAAATGATCTATGAACTTAGGAAAAACGCTGTTCGCACAACTCATGGAGTTTGTGCCATGGACGAGCTTCGCGAGAATCGTGGCTCGTTATGGTGGCGATTCGGGCGTGCGAAATCTGAGTTGTACCGAGCAATTCCGCGCCATGGCTTTTGCGCAGCTGACCTACCGCGAGAGTCTGCGAGATATCGAAGCTTGCTTGCTGGCCAACCAGACGAAGCTGTACAGCATGGGTTTCCGCGCGCCAGTCAAACGTTCGACACTGGCCGACGCCAACGAAGCACGCAACTGGCACATCTGGGAAGACTTGGCTACATTGCTGATCCGGCGCGCACGCAAACTGTATTGCAACGACAGCTTCGGTGTCGATCTGACCAATACGGTCTACGCACTGGATGCGACGACCATAGACCTGTGCCTGTCGCTGTTTCCATGGGCACCGTTTCGCGTCAGCAAGGCGGCGGTCAGATTGCATACCCTGCTGGGTTTGCGCGGCAATATTCCGGCTTTCATCCACATCACGAATGGCAAGACCCACGAAGTCAACGTGCTGGATACCTTGTCCTTCGAGGCAGGGGCTTTCTACGTGATGGATCGGGGTTATCTGGATTTCAGTCGCCTGTTCATGCTGCATCAGTCGGGTGCATTCTTCGTAACTCGCGCCAAACGTGGAATGAACGCTCACAGGGTGTACTCGATGAAGGTCGATCGGAATACCGGCATTATCTGCGATCAGCGTATCGCGCTCGACGGTTTCTACATCTCGCAAGATTATCCCGAGCAACTGAGGCGCATCCGCTTCAAAGACCCGGAAACCGGCAAGACGTTGGTGTTCCTGACCAACAACACAGCCTTGCCCGCACTGACGATTGCCGCGCTGTACAAAAGCCGCTGGCAAGTCGAGTTGTTCTTCAAGTGGATCAAGCAACATCTGCGTATCAAACGTTTCATCGGCAACAGCGAGAACGCGGTGAAAACGCAAATCTGGTGCGCCGTCGCCACTTATGTGCTGATCGCCATTGTCAAAAAGGAGCTTCAAATTGATGCCTCGCTCTACACTTTGCTACAGATTTTATCGGTCTCTATTTTTGAGAAAAACCAGTTGCAACACGCCTTACAAGGCGCTGCCTACATTTCAGAACAGTACGGTGCCGCTAACCAACTAAATTTGTTTAACTTTTAACCGGACACTACTGGTTGATGCATATGATTTTTGCATAACGAGGGAAAAATAGAATTTTCGTTAACTGTTAACTCAAGACCTGGTACCTTGTTTTTGCGACCACATGCCCGAAATCATGCTACGCCTACAACGCGATTTCCATTGGCGCTACACTCACTGATCAGCAAATCGAAACTGGACGGCCCGGCGCGGATTATTCATTTTCCGGGAAAATGATGCGCGGATTCAATTTCAAAGTGCAAAATCTGCCGGTGTATATCGAACTCAGTTTGCCGGATTGAGTTGTTCACGTAAGCTCTCGATAGCGCTGGGTTCGCTGCGCACCCGGAAGAGAGTGCCTTCATTGTCCGAGCGTTCTTCCAGTACCTGACAATTCGTATAGATTTGTCCGCGGAGTTGCTGAGCATTCCAGGGCAGAAAAAACTCAGTTTCGATGAGGTGTTGCTGGAAGAATTCGAGGATTTTCAGGCGAAGTTTCGTAACATCGTCGGAGCTGCGCGCGCTCATCACGATGCAATCCGGATACCGGGTACCTAAGGCAGTTTTGCATTCGGCTTGCGCCTCTGCGTCGCCGACATGGTCGATCTTGTTGAATACGCGGATGCGCGGTACAGCATTCGCGCCGATTTCTTCTAGCACTTGCTGGGTGACTTCGAGCTGTCGCTCAAATCCGGGATCGCTGGCATCAATGACATGGAGCAGCAGAGATGCATCCAGCGCTTCGTCCAGCGTGGATTTGAATGAGGCGACCAGTCCGTGCGGCAGGTTCTTGATGAAGCCGACCGTATCGCTGACGAGCACGCGTGGCACGCTTTCCGGGTGGAGCGCTCGCACCGTGGTGTCGAGCGTAGCGAACAGTTTATTGGCTACCAGCACTTCGCTGCCGGTGAGCGCCCGCATCAAAGTGGATTTGCCGGCATTGGTATAGCCGACCAGCGCCACGCTGGCGAGCCCTTGGCGCTCTTGCCGTCGCGCACGCTGTATTTTGCGCTCGGCTTCCATCGTGACAATTTCTTGTTGGAGTTCGGCGATACGGTCACGGATTTTGCGCCGATCCAATTCAGTGTGCGATTCGCCAGCACCCCGTCCACCAGTGCCGCTGCGCTGCCGCCCTTGCGGCCCGGCAAGCTTGGCGGCTTCGCGCAGGCGCGGGGCCATGTAGCCGAGGCGCGCGATTTCCACCTGTGCGCGCGCCGCACGGGAGCGGGCATTGCGGTGAAAAATTTCAAGAATCACCATGGTGCGGTCCATTACCTCGCAACCAACCTCGTTTTCAAGGTTGCGCGCCTGCGATGGTGAGATTTCGTGATCGACCAAGAGAGCACTGATATCGTGGCCATCTGATTCGATGACGATTTCCTCAAATTCATCCGATCCGGAATCGTTGTTCACGTAGCAGCGGATTTCCTCGCGCTTGCCAACGCCCAGGTACGCAGTCGTGTCGAAGCTGGTACGTTTTTGCATAAACGTGTTGACGACGATATAGCCCAGTGTTTTTGCGAGTTCGCGCAGCTCGGCCAGCGACGACTCGAACTCGATATCACTGACATTCGGCAATTGAACCGCTGCCGCAACAGCGAACTTAGGTTTTTCTTTGATTTCTATAGACATTGGAAAATTGTACTTCCTGGATAGTGGGAATTGAGAAGGGGTGGGGAGCCTGACAGACTTGCGGCTAATCGACTACACTCATGGGATAATGATTCATGTTTCTTCAATTTCTTGTCGCATAGGTTCATTATGCGCCCCAAAATCCGCATTCACGCCCTCTCTTGACTCAGGACAGCTAATGGATGACTCTTTTACTTTGTGATGTCAGTGGCCCCATGTATGCTGATTCGTGATGAATCGCAAAACTCAATTACGCTCATGATTTATGAGGTGAGTGGGTTACATCAAATTTTACCCAACTTGGTGGGTTTTTCAACGGCCTGCTAAACCAAAAAACTCATCCACCAATCTATCCATGAAAATCATCCTGGAACTCGTGCTGTTTATTATCGTTTTAAATATCTTTTTCAAATTATTCGTTTGGATTCTCGACGATATGATCAAAACAGGCGGGTATCGATAGGCAATGAGAATTCAGTGTAGGTTAAGCTGACAAAGGAAACGCAACCTTTACCGATGGCGTTCGCCATAACCGAAACTTCCCTCAGAGTGACGTTGGGTTTTCTTCGGCAGCCTAACCTACCGGGCTGAACCGCCTTCAATGTCGTAGAGGTAGCCACCTCGATGTCTTCGATAATGCCCTCAACTGTGATTTTGTCATCATCTTGTGCGCTTAGTATCTCCAACGCGGTCTTGTTAAATTGATACAAGAATCCCTGAATCGTATACTGTCAGCAGTACGTGACTATCGTCTTTCCTTCAACTTAGTGCTCAACGTCAGCCGTCATCAGGCCTCTATTCCTGATGAGTAGTTCAGTGACGATACTTTGCCATCCTTGAAGGCAATTGTGATCGTTGCCGCACGGTCCGGAGGGTCAACGGAAATCCGGGTGCCGTCCGGCAATGTGACCTGAAAGTCGAGAAGCTGCTTCGCTTCCTGCTTCGGGCGGAGCTTTGCAACGACTGCCTTTGCCAACTCCGACAAAGCTGTGTCAACCGCCTTTTCCGCGAGCTTCTTTCCTAACCACTGCAATCCGGGGACAATTGCGTAGGTGAACACAGCGCCAACCACGCCGGCTAGACTCAACTCGACGAATTCGTGTGGTTTGGTATCGTCAGTATCACCCCAACTTCGTACCTCAATCTCGCTTATGTCATCGAAGACTGAATGAAGTGCGTCTCGCCGCCGGTTGTGGAGTTCGATGGCGCGAGGTGAGTCGTCCGGAAGGTTCTCGAATCTGTTGTCGAGTCGGCGGTTTACGCCTAACAAAACTACGTTACTCATGAGGGCCTCCATGGCGGAAAAGATGGCTAACTACAATCAAGCGTCCGAAATGACACAATATAATACGTCAGCGATGAAGTATAAACCGGAAAGTATCACATTAAATCATTGTTCTTTATTAAAAACCATGTCAGTTTGATTTTCAATATGACACGCTTTGTTAGATTCGCAAATAATCAAAAATCAGATTATTCAGTAGAAAACGATGTTCGGTTTATAACTAACGATTTTCGCGCAACAACCCAGCTACGCTGATATCTTCATCAACATCGGGCCAATGAATGCCTTCGCCATCTCCCAGCAGTTCATAGTTGGCAAGTTGCTTTTGGCTGGCTGACGACAAACGTGGAAACCATACCAGAGGAACTGCGATAGTTCTTCCATCGACAAGCGAGACGATCATGTCGTTATCGGAGAATTGCACGCTTTTTGCTAAGGAAACACTGATCTATTCGATCAAATAGATAGACCTGCAAAGGTTAGATAAAATACCTTGCTATTGATAAACATGGAATAGAGCGATGCAATCAAGCTTTTCTGAGCTGGAATATGCGGCAAAGAAGAAACAAACCCGGCGTGATCGTTTTCTGGTTGAGATTGAAGCTGCAACACCGTGGACATCCCTGCTGAATGTTATAGCTCCGTATTATCCGGTTAGCGGTAGGCGAGGTCATCCACCGATTGGTTTGGAACGGATGCTGAGGATGTATATTGTGCAACAGTGCTTTGGTTTTTCGGATGAAGGCGCGGAAGATGCTGTATACGACAGTCAAGCAATCCGCTGCTTTGTTGGTATTGATCTGAATCGGGAAGCAGTACCGGATGCGACGACTCTGCTGAGATTTCGCCATTTGCTGGAAGCGCATCATCTGACGGAATCCATTTTTGATGCAATCAATGCACATTTGGCTGAACGCGGACTATTTCTTCGCGAAGGTACGATTGTTGATGCTACGCTGATCTCAGCGCCTCCTTCGACCAAGAATAGAGAAGGAAAACGCGATAGCGAAATGCATCAAACCAGGAAAGGCAAGCAGTGGCACTTCGGCATGAAGGTACACATCGGTGTCGATGCGCAATCAGGGCTTGTTCATACCCTGATCGGAACGGCAGCCAATGTCCACGATGTTACTCAGGCACAGGCGCTGCTGCATGGTGATGAAACCGATGTATTTGGTGATGCGGGCTATCTGGGCGTTGAGAAACGAGAAGAGAATCTTGAATTGCCCGTAACCTGGCATATCGCGATGCGCCCTTCCAAGCGCAAGGCATTGCCCAAAACAACAGCAGGCGAACTGATGGAGAAGCTTGAACATGCAAAAGCCAGCATTCGTGCCAAAGTTGAGCATCCCTTTCATGTCGTAAAGAATCTGTTCATGCATCGCAAAACTCGCTACAAAGGAATGGCCAAAAATAATGCTCAGATGTTTTCACTGTTTGGGCTTGCCAACTTGCTGCTGGCTCGCCGGTGGTTATGTAGCTCTGACAGCCAGATTGCGTCTTAAAGACAAGAAATGAGCGGAATAAGGCAAGAAATAACGCAATTCAACCCAGAATATGGCAAATTTTAACCCAATATCCCAGAACTGCTCGCTTTGCCCTTGGGGTGTGGCGAATTAATCAGCGTTTCCCTAAAACGTGCATTTTGTTCATCACCCCAAACCCGGCCAGTAATGACTATCCGGCAGCGGCCGTTTGCCGAAAATAGCCTGGCCGACGCGTACGACGGTGGCGCCTTCTTCGATGGCGAGTTCGTAGTCGCCCGACATGCCCATCGACAGTTCGTCGAACGTTAATCCGGCCGGGGCTTCCTGGCGCAGCATGGCTTGGATGTCGCGCATTTTGACGAAGCATTCGCGCACGCGGTCGTGATCGGCGGAGAAGATGGCGAGGGTCATCAGACCTTTGATGCGCAGCGATGAAAATTGCGGCAGGTGTTGCACGAAGTCGCGCACGGCTTCGGGCGGCAGACCGAATTTGCTTTCTTCGCCGGAGCTGTTGACTTGCACGTAGACATCGATGGCGCGGCCTTCGTTTTGCAGCCGTTTGTCGAGTTCCTCTGCAACTTTGAGGCTGTCGAGTGCCTGGAATTCGTTGGCGAAGCGCGCCAGGTATTTGGCCTTGTTGGTTTGCAGGTGGCCGATGATCGACCATTTGATGCCCAAATCGGCCAGCACTTCGGATTTTTCGCGCGCTTCCTGGATTTTGTTTTCGCCCATTTCATGAACACCGGCGGCGTAAGCGATACGCAGCCGCTCCGCGGAAACGGTTTTGGTCACGGGTAACAACCGCACGCTGGCGGGGTCGCGCCCGGCTTTCTTGCACGCATCAATGATGCGCTGCTTGACGGTGGCGAGGTTGTTTTTGATGTCGGTGAGTTGTTGTTCGGCGTTGAGTTCCACGGCGGTCTCCTGGTTCATGATGCGGATGTTCCTGTTATTTTCGTTGCTTGATGAAATACCATTTTCCAATCGTTGCCCTGGCGTTGCCACAGCGAGGTGCGGATCGATCCCGGTGCGCTGGATTGCGGCGGTTTTTGCAGCGCGTAAATCGCCAGCACGCAATCGTCGGCTAATACATTGACACGGAAATGTTCAAAAGCCCAATGCTGTTGCGAGTCTTTGCGTTGCAACCAGTCGACGACATCCGCGCGGGTATGCGGTTGTCCCTGGTTGTCGATTTCCTCGAAATTTTGCGCCAGCAATTCGTCGATTAATTCGGGATGCGCGTTCAGATCGCTTTGCAGCAGACGAAGTTCCAGGCGCTGGATGATTCCGGTCAGTGTGCTGACTTCCATTTCTGGATTATTTAACCCGCATGCCGGGTTGCGCGCCGCTATCCGGCGACAGAATGAACAATTCACCGGGATTGCCGCCACCGGCGGCGAGTACCATGCCTTCCGACAAACCGAATTTCATTTGTCGCGGCGCGAGGTTGGCGACCATCACAGTCAAACGCCCTTTCAGTTGCTCCGGATCGTAAGCGGATTTGATACCGGCGAATACCGTGCGCTGTTCGCTGCCGATATCGAGCGTCAGTTTCAACAGTTTCTCCGCGCCTGGCACATGCTCGGCGTTGACGATTTTAGCAATGCGCAGGTCGATTTTGCTGAAGTCGTCGATGGAAATGGTTTCGGCGATCGGCGTGATGGCACGCTGTTGTTTTTCCGCATGACGGGCCGGTGATTGCGGCGGCGGAGCGCTCAGGCTTTGGGTATTGGCGGCGATCAATGCGTCGATTTGTTTGTTGTCGATGCGCGTCATCAAGTGCTGATAAGTGTTGATGGTATGTCCTGCGGGCAGTAACAGATCGGAAATCGGTTGATCGGCGCGCAATTGCGGCCAGGTCAACGGTTCGCAATTAAGAAACGCCTCGATCTGCTGCACCGTGCCGGGCAGGATTGGTTTCAAATACCGCGCCAGCAGATAAAACAGTTGAATGCCGAGACTGCAGGCGCGGTGCAAATCGTCACTGCGATCCGGTTGCTTGGCGATTTCCCACGGCGCCAGATTGTGGATCGTTTCATTGGCTTCGTCGGCGAATTTCATGATCTGGCGGATCGCGGTGGAAAATTCGCGCGCCTCGAACGCTTGTTCGATGGCATCGGGACGCCAGCTCGAAAACTGCGCATCGATCATCGCTTGCAAGGCTTGGTATTGCTCTCCCGCAACCAATTTGCCGCCGAAACGCTTGGTGATGAAACCGGCGCAGCGGCTGGCGATGTTGATGAATTTGCCGACCAGATCGGAATTGACGCGCGCGACGAAATCGTCCAGGTTCAAGTCGATGTCTTCCAAGGTACTGTTCAGCTTGGCGGCGTAGTAATAGCGCAGCCATTCGGGATTCAAGCCTTGTTTCAAATAACTTTCGGCGGTAATGAACGTGCCGCGCGATTTGCTCATTTTTTCACCATTTACGGTCAAGAAACCGTGCGCGAAAATTTTGGTCGGCGTGCGGTAGCCGGCGTTTTGCAGCATAGCCGGCCAGAACAGCGCGTGGAAATACAAAATATCCTTGCCGATGAAATGATACAGTTCAGTATTCGATTGCGATTGCGGCTGCCAGAATTCGTCGAAGGCGATGTTTTCGCGCTCGCACAAGTTCTTGAAGCTGCCCATGTAACCGATCGGCGCATCGAGCCAGACGTAAAAATACTTGCCCGGCGCACCGGGAATTTCGAAACCGAAATACGGCGCATCGCGCGAAATATCCCAATCGGACAATTTGTTTTCCCCGGCTTCGCCGACCCATTCGCGCATTTTGTTGGCGGCTTCCGGCTGCAAGTGATCGCCATCGCACGCCCACTGCCGCAGAAAATCGGCGCAGCGCGCATCGGATAGACTGAAGAAATAATGTTCGGACGATTTGTTGACCGGTTTCGCGCCGGATACGGCGGAATACGGATTCTTCAGTTCGGTCGGCGCATAGGCCGCACCGCACGCTTCGCAGGAATCGCCGTATTGATCCTTGGCGCCGCATTTCGGACATTCGCCTTTGACGAAACGGTCCGGCAGAAACATGTTTTTGACCGGATCGTAGAGTTGTTCGATGCCGCGCACCGCAATCAGACCGGCGGCTTTCAATTTGTTGTAAATGTCTTCGGAGAAATACCGCGTTTCCGGCGAATGGGTGCTGTAATAATTGTCAAAATGAATATTAAAACCGGTAAAATCGCCAAGATGTTCCGCATAAACGCGTGCGATCAACGCTTCCGGTGTGATGCCTTCTTTTTCCGCGCGCAGCATGACCGGCGTGCCGTGAGTATCGTCGGCGCACACATAGTGAACCGTATGGCCGCGCATTTTTTGAAAGCGCACCCAAATATCGGTTTGGATGTATTCCACTAAATGCCCCAAGTGGATACTGCCGTTGGCATAAGGTAATGCGGAAGTCACCAGAATTTTTCGCTTGTTCATTCGCTCTAAATGCACCGGGTCAAATAAATGCCAATTGTAACAAACTGTGTGCGCATTCCCGATATTTGTTACCATCCACCCATTAAATTGTTCGCCTCAAGCAGGCCGTATTAAAGGAGTTTTGTAGTGACTATTTCCGAGCAGCAGATTCAATCCATACTGAAACAAACCATTGATCCCACCACGAACAAAGATTATGTAACCGCAAATTCGGTCAGCAACATTCAAATTACCGGAAACAACGTCGCCGTGACCATTGCGCTGGGCTACCCCGCCAACAGCGTGAAGCATCAAGTACAACAACAAATCACCGACGCGTTGCGTGCGGTTCCGGACATCGGGACGATCCAGGTTACAGTCAGCAGCAAAATCATCCCGCACAGCGCGCAGCACGGCGTCAAGTTGATTCCCGGCGTTAAAAACATCATCGCCGTGGCTTCGGGTAAGGGCGGCGTCGGCAAATCGGCAACGGCGGTCAATCTGGCGCTGGCGTTGGCATCCGAAGGTGCTTCCGTGGGTATTCTGGACGCCGATATTTACGGTCCGTCGCAACCGCAGATGCTGGGGATTACCGGACACCCCGAATCGCTCGACGGCAAATCGATGGAACCGATGCATGCGCACGGTATCCAGGCAATGTCGATTGGTTTACTCATCGATGCCGAAACGCCGATGGTGTGGCGCGGGCCGATGGTAACGCAAGCCTTGCAACAATTGCTGAACGATACCAATTGGAAGGATCTGGATTATCTGGTGGTGGATTTACCTCCGGGCACCGGCGACATCCAATTGACATTGGCGCAAAAGATTCCGGTCACTGGTGCCGTCATTGTCACGACACCGCAAGACATCGCCTTGCTCGATGCGCGCAAAGGACTCAAAATGTTTGAGAAAGTCGGCATCCCGATTTTGGGAATCGTGGAAAACATGAGCACGCATACTTGCTCGAACTGCGGTCATACCGAACCGATTTTCGGCACCGGCGGCGGCGAAAAAATGTGTCAGGACTATCACGTCGAATTACTCGGTGCATTACCGCTCGATATCAAAATCCGAGAACATACGGACACCGGCAAACCCAGCGTGGTTGCCGAACCGGACGGCAGAATTGCGGAAATCTATAAACTGATCGCGCGGCGGGTCGCGGTAAAGATCGCCGAATCAGCGGAAGATCATTCGGAACTGTTCGCTAAAATTATCATGGAAGACAATTAGGAATCGCGTGATATGACGATTAAATCAGATAAGTGGATCCGGCGCATGGCGCTGGAACATGGCATGATCGAGCCGTTCGAGCCCGATCAAATCCGTCACAAGGACGATCAACGCATCGTCTCGTACGGTACATCGAGCTACGGTTACGATATCCGCTGTTCCAATGAATTTAAGCTGTTCACCAATATCAACACCACCATCGTCGATCCGAAAAATTTCGATCCCAATTCGTTTGTCGATATCAAAAGCGATGTCTGCATCATTCCGCCAAACTCGTTTGCGCTGGCGCGCACCGTCGAGTATTTCCGCATCCCGCGCAATGTACTGACGATTTGTCTGGGAAAATCAACCTATGCGCGTTGCGGCATCATTGTCAACGTCACCCCGTTCGAGCCGGAGTGGGAAGGCTATGTAACCTTGGAATTTTCCAACACGACTCCCCTGCCCGCAAAAATTTACGCCAATGAAGGGGTGGCGCAAGTAATCTTTTTTGAGTCGGACGAAATTTGTGAAACGTCCTACAAGGATCGCGGCGGCAAATACCAGGGGCAGCATGGCGTCACGCTGCCCAAAATTTGAGGTTTTTAATCCTATGGAGGCGCGCTTTCATGTTGACGCTGAAACGATTGCCGTTAATCCCGAAACTTTCTACCCTATGGCTGCTGATACTATTACTAGCCTCTACCGCATGCCCGGCGGATACGCTCAAGCACATCTCATTGCCACGCACCGGCCTGGAACCGAAAGATATCGCCGTCATCATCAATGACAGCGATCCGTTGTCCCGTCAGATCGGTAATTACTATCAATCAGCGCGAAATATTCCGCCAGTCAATATCATTCGTGTCCGTTTCCAGCCCGGTCACAGCGAAATCACACCTGATGAATTTGCAATACTGAAAGCCAGTATCGATCAAAAAACGCCGGATTACGTACAGGCATTTGCCGTTGCCTGGACTGCTCCGTACCGGGTTGGCTGCATGTCGTTAACATCCGCATTGGCTTTCGGTTTCGATCAGAAATATTGCGCTGATACTTGTGCACCGACTGCGCTCAATCCTTATTTCAATTCACCCGGTACTAAACCCTACAACGACTATCGAATCCGCCCTGCCATGATGCTGGCCGGCACTACTTTCGAACACGTCAAGGCAATGATTGACCGGGGTATTCGTTCCGACCGGACTTTTCCGAAAGGTCAGGCTTATCTATTGAGTACTTCCGATACCGCTCGCAACAGCCGCGCACCCGGTTTCCAGTTGATCAAAGATGAATTCTCCGGTGTATTCCCGATACAAATCCTCGAAACCGATCACATCGCCGATCGTGACGATGTACTCTTTTATTTTACCGGACTCATCAGAATCCCCATGCTCGACACGCTGAATTTTTTACCGGGCGCGATAGCGGACCATCTGACATCCTTCGGCGGTATGCTGACGGACTCGCTGCAAATGAGCAGCTTGCGGTGGCTGGAAGCCGGTGCAACCGCCAGTTACGGCACCGTCGTGGAACCCTGCAGCTTTCCGCAAAAGTTTCCGGCTCCGGCAGTCGCCATGTTCTACTATGCAGCCGGCGCCAGCGTTATCGAAGCTTACTGGAAAAGCGTTGCCTGGCCGGGTCAGGGTGTGTTTATCGGAGAACCTCTTGCCAAGCCGTTTGCGCCGACTTTGCGTGAAACCGCTCCTGGCCGCGTTGAACTTAAAGTTTTTTCCCCGCGCGCCGGACGGCTTAGAATGGACAAATCAACCTCTGCCGCAGGTCCTTTTCACCCCATCGCGCGGCAAGCACCGATCCGCCGCGGTGAAAATCTACTTCACATTAATTTTGATGAAAAAATAGATGGTTATCTGCGATTGCAATGGAACTGAATTGTTTATTCTGCACTCTCCAGAAAGTACGTCATTGATTCTTAAAAAAATCATTACTCGACAAGTTTAGACCGCCAGTCCGGTTATCAATTTTTCCAGGATAAGCACTAAACTTTCTTTAAAAATTTCCGTCTAATGCCGCATAAAATTAGATACACATAACGCATTGTTTTTAATAAAATTATTCTAACGAAAAAAAGATTTTAAAAGTTTAAAAAAACACTTGATTTGCATGAAATGCGGACTATAATGCGTGCAAATTAAAAATCGATAATTTACCGATAAGGAGGTCATCATGAGAAGCACCAAGAACTTTTTTGCTCCGGCTGATTTAGTAAATATACATATTCCTGAAACGTAGCGTTTTTTAAAGGAGCACGCTCATGCCTACACTATCTACACTTCAAAAAACCAATCAGTCAGAAGTTCTGTTTGACACCCATCCTGAAATAAGCCTGAATTTTGAGCATGTACGAAATGCTCTGCGAGAAGGTTATCAACGACCGTTTTTGCTGGTCGACAGCGACATTATCCGGCATAAAACCCGACGATTTAAAGCGGCCATGCCACGAGTGCACCCTCACTATGCCGTCAAGGCGAATCCCGATAAGCGCGTCTTAAAAACCTTGATTGAAGAGGGCGCGGGATTTGAAATCGCCTCAATTGCCGAGCTTGATTTATTGCTTAGCATCGGAGTGCCGGCAGCCGAAATTTTTTACAGCAACCCGATGAAGTCAAGAGCTTATCTTGAGTACGCAGCGGCAAAAGGTGTTGAATGGTATGTACTCGATAGCGTTGAAGAACTGCGTAAAATCTTCAGCGTTAAACCGGATGCAAAACTGTATTTGCGCATCGACACGCCCAACATTGGCAGTGATTGGCCGCTGGCCGGGAAATTTGGAACACATCTGGGTGACATCAATGAGATCATCCAGGAAGCCGCATCACTCAAAGCAGATCTTGCGGGGGTCACCTTTCATGTCGGCTCGCAATGTCGTAATCCGCAAAATTGGCGTGTAGGTATTGAGCGTGCTAAAAAAGTTTTTGCCGAAATGCAATTAGCCGGCCTGAATCCAAGATTATTAAACATCGGCGGCGGCTATCCAGTGCGCCATGTCAAGCCGATTCCATCGATTGAAATTATCGCGGAAGTCATCAACGAAGCCATCGCTGATTTACCCGATAGCATTCGCATCATGGCGGAACCGGGACGTTATCTGGTTTCCGATTCGGCCTATTTCGTTTGCCGTGTAGTCGGTACAGCAACTCGCAATGGAAAACGCTGGATGTATTGGGATGCCGGTATGTTTGGCGGTGTTATCGAGATGACCGAAGGTTTGCGTTATGACATTCTAACGGACCGGAAAGGCAACCCAATCCCATGGTCAGTTGCCGGGCCAACCTGCGATTCCGTCGATATTCTGATGCAGGATCTAATGCTGCCTAACGATATCCAGGAAGGAGATTTTATTTATATTCCGAATGCTGGCGCTTACACCACTGCCTACGCCAGCAATTTCAACGGTTTTCCGCTGCCGGATGTAAAAGTAATATGATTCTTGAGCTATCACTCGCATAGCCGCGAAATCCAACTCAAGCTAAAAGGCGCAATGAACAATTTTTGTTCACTGCGCCTTTATTATTTCTGAATGCAATTTTTAAGAAATTGAATTTGCTTTATATTTTCCGTTCATAAATGACAAAGTGATACTCCAGATCGTCGTCTTTTGCTGAAATATGCTTGTCTCGCTGTTTTTCTTCCCATTCGCTCTTATCAAATTCCGGAAAAAAAACATTGCCTTCATAATCCCTCAAAATCTCGGTGACGTACATGCGCTGGCAAAATTTCAGCGCTTGCCGGTATAACTTCTCTCCGCCGATAATGAAATTTTCGGCATTTCCCATGCTTGTCTCCTCACAAACTTGCAATGCATCTTCGATGGAATTAACCACTACGGCGCCTGGTACTTCATAGTCCATCTGGCGGGTAACAATGACATTGGCGCGTCCAGGTAGGGGTTTACCGATGGATTCGTAAGTTTTTCTGCCCATGACAATGGTCTGTCCCATTGTCAGAAACTTGAAATGTTTTAAATCCGCCGGTAAATGCCAAGGCAATCGATTATCCCTGCCTATCACCCGGTTGTTAGCCATCGCAACCAGTATGGAGAAACGCAAAGGCGTCATACGGCTACCACTGCTTTAATTGCAGGATGGGGATCATACTTTTCCAAAATAAAATCTTCATATTTAAAATCATGAATCTCTCGTATTTCAGGATTTAATTTCATCATGGGAAGCGCTCTCGGTTCACGCAATAATTGCTCATGCGCTTGATCCAGGTGATTCAGATACAAATGCGCATCGCCCAGGGTATGAACGAAATCACCGGCGTCAAGCTCGCAAACTTGCGCGATCATCATTGTTAGCAGAGCATAGGATGCAATATTGAACGGTACACCCAGAAAAATATCCGCGCTACGTTGATAAAGCTGACACGACAACCGGCCACCTGCTACATAAAACTGAAAAAAAGCATGACAGGGAGGCAGCCGCATTTTGTGGAGTTCCCCGACATTCCAGGAAGAAATCAGCATGCGCCGCGAATCGGGAGTGCTTCTGATTTGTTCGATCACTTGCTGGAGCTGATCAATACAACGGCCATCCGCAGTCGTCCAGGATCTCCACTGATGGCCATAGATAGGCCCTAAATCACCATTCTCATCAGCCCATTCATCCCAAATTGTAACACCGTGATCGTGTAAGTAATGGATATTTGTATCACCCCTGAGAAACCAAAGCAATTCATAGATAATCGATTTTAAATGACATTTCTTAGTGGTCACCAATGGAAAGCCATCGGCAAGATTGAAACGCATTTGGTGCCCGAAAATAGACAGCGTGCCAGTCCCGGTCCGGTCGGATTTCCGATAACCATGGTCTATCACATGCTGCATTAGCTCGAGATACTGGCGCATTAATTTTATTCTCCATTTTTCACACGGAAGGATACACTTTTCTGCAACTGGCTACGCAGCCCAAACACCCGTAACCCGTATATAATAGCAACATTATCTGCAATCATTCTTAATGCAATGACTTCCGATATTGTCACTCTAAAAATAATACTCGACAGGAAAGTTTTCAATGCTGGCAACACTTCACCAGAATCAGAATATATCATTATTTGATCACCCATCTATTAAAGCATCCTACATACTCGTAGTTTTACCCAAACAAGAGAAGCTCTCCAAAAAACATCCGATTCCCGGCGAGGAATCATTGCATCAGTTGCTACTGCGGCGCGATATGAAATTGACCGATCTCTGTGAAACCCCCGTATGCGCAAATTTACAGAATGGCGAACTATGCAGCTGGGTCATGCTGGATAGCGCCCAACCGGTTTTTAACCAGCAGACCACCATGCGCAAAGCCATGAAATTATTGCTACAGGAAAATCCGGCGGAAATACACATTGTGACGCTTGGTACCACACAACAAAAAAGAAGTTTTGCGGAATGCGCATTGTATGTTGCATGGGTCAATGGCGCCACTTTACCCGTGAGAAAAAATAAGCCCGTCAGAAAACCGCTAACCAAAATTAACTTATATGGATATAAAGATAACGGAAACTTCAAAATGCAACGGGCATTGGCTGAGGGAAATTTATTGGCCCGCGGCCTCACGGTGTTACCTGCTAATGAATTAACGCCCAAGACTTACCGCCAGCAAATAAAAAAACTGGCAGACAGTGAAGGCTGGAAATATCAGGAATTTGATTTTAACAAGCTCAAGGAAATGGAAGCGGGCGCTTTCGTCGCCGTAGCTCAAGGCAGTGACACCGAAGATGCTGCAATTGTACATTTGCAGCATCACGTCAATCGAAACGCGCAACACAAAAGCATCGCGTTAGTTGGTAAGGGTATTTGCTTTGATACCGGCGGTCACAATTTAAAACCCGCGCGTTACATGCAAGGTATGCACGAAGACATGAACGGATCGGCGGTTGTTTTGGGCATTTTACTGGCGGCTACGCGTGCTGAGATCCCTATTAACATCGATTGCTGGCTGGCGATCGCGCAGAACCATATCAGTCCTCGCGCCTATAAACAAAGTGACGTAATTACAGCACTCAGCGGATTGTCGATTGAAATCGTTCATACCGATGCAGAGGGGCGAATGGTACTGGCTGACACGCTGACCCTAGCGAGCAGACAAAAACCTGATCTGATTATTGATTTCGCCACTCTGACAGGCAGCATGAAAACCGCGCTGGGATCGCGTTACAGCGGAGTTTTTAGCAATCTCGGCGAGCTCTCCCAAAAAGCGGTTACGGCTGGCAGCAATTGCGGAGAACGCGTTTGCATGTTTCCTATGGACAAGGACTATGAAGAAAGTCTGGAGAGCACAATCGCAGATATCAAACAATGCGAACTGGATGGTGAGTTCGATCACATTCTCGCTGCCTGCTTCTTACAAAAATTTGTTGCCGATGATACACCGTGGTTGCATATGGATTTATCCGCCAGCAGTCACAAAGGCGGATTGGGCGCCGTAGATAGTGAAATTACCGGATTCGGCGTCAGTTGGGGAATTGAATTACTAAGAGAACTTTACAGCTAATGGCTTTTAGGATCAGAAAGCGGAGCCTTCGTCTATTCCCCATCAGCTTTTTACGATATACAGTTTTTGACCGATCGACAGATTATCATTGCTATTGTTCCACTGTTTTATTTGGTCAACCGTAGTACGGTAACGTCTGGCGATGTGATACAGCGTATCGCCTTTTTTCACAATATGCACATCGGATTTATCATTCCAGAACTGCCTTTTCTTCTGAACAATCCCATCCTTCTTACTTTCAGCGACTAAGACTGACTGTGGCACCAATATTCTCTGACCAAAGACAAGATTTTTATTCCGCGCGATTCCATTGATGGTTTGCAGTTGTTTTACTGTAGTTCCATGGCGAGCGGCAATGTCATTAATTCTCTCGCCTTTTTGGACATGGTAAATTCGCCACGAAAACCGGGGATCTTGATATGTTTCCAAATTTTGGACAAAAATTTCTTTCTTATCTTTTGGCAACAATAATGTCCTCGGTTCGTCCGAAACTTTTATGACAAAACGGTTGTAAGCTGGGTTGAGTGCGGTAAATTCAATGTCGGAGATATTAGCTAGGCGGGTAACAAGAGAGATATCGATGTGTTCATGTATTTTTACCTCGTCAAAATACGGTCGATTCGGTATCGGTCGAAGTTGAATACCATATTTCTTAGAATTGGTAACGATATCTTTTATCGCCAATAACTTATAAACATAATGCTTGGCTTCTATCGGCAAATTCAAATCATAAAAACTGACCGGCCTGCCTTTATGCAAGTTCCTGGCAAGCGCTTTACTGACAACCCCCTCACCGACATTATAAGCGGCAATCGCTAGCTTCCAATTGTCAAACTTCCGGTACAGATACTGAAGATAATCAAGAGCCGCTTGCGTTGACGCGACGATATCCCGGCGATCATCATGCCACACATTTTGTGTCAAACCCAATATCTTGGCCGTTTCCGGGATAAATTGCCACAAACCGGCCGATCGGTTATCCGATTTAATCAGTGGATTATAGGAACTCTCAATCACCGGAATCAATGCGATCTCCATCGGCATATTGCGGCGTTCGATCTCCTCTACTACATAAAACAAATAACGTTCACTGCTAGCAACGATATGATTGAATGCATGAGGATTCTGCGTATATGGCGCTTCAATTTTTCGAATCGCTTTATTGTCAGGCGGGAGAGTCAGTGCGAACCCGTTGCGGATGCGATCCCATAAATTTTCATGGTGCTGGTTTTTTTTGATCGGAACTAATTTATCAGCGTAAGCGCTTATTGACGAGAACAAAAAAGACCAGAAAATTAGCGAAAACAATAAAACAATTAAGCTATTTCTTTTTAAAATCATCTATATAAAATTTTTTATATCCATACCGTCCTACAGGATATATAAAAAATTCGTCTTTGCAAACTATTTTTTTCATATAAGAAAATTATTAAATAGCAACAGTCATTTAAAATCAATAAGTTATGCTCATCAACTTAAAATAATAATCAATACTCATTCGCGAATATTAGATCCACTCAAAGATTCATCATTTAAAATCATCGACTTACCTTTCCATCCTTTTTTTCGGTATTCAACGGCAACATTGGTAAAAATGCCTCCCCGGACATAAAAACGCGCGATTAGACGCAAGTATCTCGGCTTCAGGATAGCGACGAAATCATCGAGAATTTTGTTGGTGACCGCTTCATGAAAAACCCCTTCATTCCGGTATGACCAGATATAAAGTTTGAGGCTTTTCAACTCAATACATTTTTTGTCGGGGACATAATCCAAAATCAAAGTTGCAAAATCCGGTTGCCCTGTCTTGGGACATAAACAGGTAAACTCCGGGATTTCCATATGAATATGGTAATCCCGGTCAGCATAGGGATTAGGGAATGTTTCAAGAGACTTCTGGGGTTTGCTAGTCATTCTTCTTGCTCATGGTAAAATTAAACAAAGCGCAGATAGCGCTGCCGACTATTATAACCGCCTAATCCGCTAAACAAAAAATTGCGACTAGCACAAATCAAGCTCGCCGGCTTCAAATCATTTGTCGAACCCACTGCAATTTCCATCTCGCAAGACCTCGTAGGCATTGTGGGACCGAATGGTTGCGGCAAATCCAATATCATCGACGCGGTCCGCTGGGTTCTCGGTGAATCCAAAGCCTCGGCATTACGAGGCGACTCGATGCAAGATGTTATTTTTTCAGGATCCGATCACCGGAAAGCCGTTGGCCGTGCAAGTGTTGAACTGGTTTTTGACAATCACTTAAACCAGATAACCGGTCAATGGTCCAGCTATGCTGAAATTGCCATTAAACGAGTCTTGCAGCGAGATGGCCAATCAAACTATTACATCAATAACTTACACGTAAGGCGCCGCGATATTGCGGATCTTTTTCTCGGTACCGGCGTCGGTGGACGCGGTTATGCCATTATTGAGCAAGGCATGATTTCCAGAATCATAGAGGCCAGGCCGCAAGAATTAAAAAGTTTTCTGGAAGAAGCCGCCGGTATCTCTCAATACCGGGAAAGAAAGCAAGAAACTGCTTCGCGGCTTGCTGAAACACTAAAAAATCTCACAAGATTGGAAGATATCCGGCAAGAGTTGGAAACCCAGCTGCAACAGATGGAGATTCAAGCGCAGAAGGCGCAGCAGTACCAGTTATTACAAGAAAAACTGTTAACATCGCAAACCCTGCTCTGGCTGCTGAATAAAACCGAAGCCATCGCCCAGCGCAACTCGGCGCAACAAACCATCCTGCAACGGGAAACCGAGCTTGAAAGCACGCTGCTCAACCAACGCGATGCAGAAAAAAAATATGAAGACACTCGTACAAATGAGAGTGCCATTAATGAGAAACAGCTCCAAGTCCAGGGAGAATTGTACGCCGCCGATGCGGAAATCGGGCGTTTGGAGCTGGAAATCGGTCATTTGCAAAGCACACATGAACGCATCACCCAACAGATGCTGCAGATTGAAAGCCGGTTGCAGGCATCCGCCGAAAATACAGTCATAAAAAATGACGAGCTTGTCTATTGGCAACAAGAAAAATACAAAGCCGAAGCCATTCATCAGCAGTGCATTATTAATAATAACCGGAAGAATGCGGAACTACCGGCAATCGAAGCAAGCTTTCGCGACTGCCAGGATAAATTGAACGAGAGCCGGCGCAATCTCTTAATTATCGAGCAAGCCAATCAGCTGGAAGAAAACCATCAAACTTATTCGATTAAAAATATCCAGCAACTTGAAATACGCCGAGACCGCCTAATCCATGAAAAAAATGAATTGGAATACATCGACCCACGGAAATTAGCCGAGCTTGAAACCGCGATCAAGCAAACGGAAAACACGCTCAACGCTGAAAATCTAGCCTCCCGGAATACTCAGAACGAACTGTCGGCTGCGCAAGCAAGTAAGGAACAAACGGCAGCTCAAATTCTGGAACTTCAACAAGCCATATCACAAGCAACGGCGCGCTTCGAAGCATTACAAAACTTACAACGTAAACTGGAAGAGAATCAGGACCTCAACGCATGGCTGAATCAACGTCATTGGCATGGCTTACCGAGGTTATGGCAAAAAATCCAAATCGAATCTGCGTGGGAAGTCGCTTTAGAAGCAATATTACGCGAGTTTCTCAACAGCATTGAGATCGAACAATTAGAACAAATACAGGACTGGATTGAGGAAGCGCCAACCGGAAAATGGGCAGTTTTTGAAAAAAACCGCCCCGCCGCTCTTGATCCGGTGACCGGAATCAATTCCACAGCCAGGAACTGCAAGCGATTGCTCGCCTATATCAACTGCGGCCAATCCGGAATCCAGCCGGTGCTGGAAAATTGGCTGAGCCATGTGTACGTCGCTGAGAATCTTCAACAAGGCTTGGCGCACAGATCATCGCTCACTCCCGGAGAAATATTGGTAACACCGCAAGGACATAGAATTACCCGTCACGGCATCACGTTCTATGCCCCCGATTCGCACTTGCATGGCGTTTTATCCCGGCAGAAAGAGCTGATTCAACTGCGTGAAGAAATTGCCCGGCTCGATTCACAATTCGAAAAACAGCAGCAATTGATGATTCAAGCGGATCGCCAATGCAATGAGTTGAAACAGGTCATTCACAAAACGGGTGAGAAAAGTAAGCGCTTACAGCAGGAATGCCACCAACTGCAACTCGAGTGGGTGAAGCAGTCGCAAATCCACGAGCGCGCCATCCACCGCAGTGATCAAATCAGCCAGGAATTACATGAAATCGAACAAGCATTGAATAGCGAGCTTGCCCAGCAGCAATCGGCTAGTGAACGGTATCAAAAAAATCTGAAACAAATCGAAAACTCCAAATCCATCGCGCACCAAGCTCAGCTTGCATGGGAAGCCGCAAATCAACAGTTTTCCGGTCAACAGCAAAAAATGCTGCAAACCTCGAAAGAATTACAGGATGCTGCGTTTTATTTGCAGACCTGCCAAAACAAAATTACCGAGATCGAAAACAGCTTACTGACTATTGATGAGAACTATCAAAGACTGAACGAAGAATACAATGCCTTGCAGCTGGAAAGAAGCCAAGTGGAATTGTCACCGCTCCAAGAGACTTTAAATACGGCAGTGGCAAAACGCCACGCAATCAAACTGGATGCCGCGCGAATCCGGACCGAGGCCGAAAGTATCGCGGGTCAGTTACGGCAGATCGGCGATGCCCGCATGGCATTTGAACAAAAATCCTATGCCTTGCGAGAAGATATCAGCCAAGCCCGCCTTCAAGAACAAGCCGCAGAAATAGCAATCCGGCAACTCGATGAAATGATTCAGAAAACCGGAATTGATACCGAGCAGCTAATACCGCTGCTCAAAAACAAAAAAGCAGCCGCGTTACAAACCGACATTCGCCAGCTGAATGCAGGAATTGCGGCGTTAGGAGCTGTGAATCTTGCCGCGTTAGACGAGCTTGAAGCCGCAAAAGCAAAAGAATCTAATTTGCTGATCCAAATTCAAGATCTGAGCGATGCAATCACAATATTAGACCACGCCATGCAGCAGATCGATCGCGAAACACAATTGCGCCTGCAAGAGACATTGGATTTGACCAATCAACATCTATGCGAAATTTTCCCGTTAATATTTTCCGGCGGAAATGCCAGGCTTACGCTTTATGAAGACAAAACGGTTGATGCCGGCTTGATACTGATGGCGCAACCGCCCGGTAAAAAAAATAGCTCTATTCATTTATTGTCGGGAGGAGAAAAAGCCTTGACCGCGCTCGCCTTGATTTTTTCTTTATTCCGGCTAAATCCAGCACCGTTTTGTTTATTGGACGAAGTCGACGCCCCGCTCGACGACAGTAATACCGGCCGTTTTTGCGAACTGGTTAAAAAGATGGCGGAACGCACGCAATTCATTTTCATCAGCCATAATAAAATAACAATGGAGATGGCACAGCGCCTAATCGGAGTTACAATGCAAGAACAAGGAGTTTCAAGAATAGTCGCTGTCGATCTGGCAGATGCTATTAAGATGGGAAAGCGGGATAAAGTAACAATTAATCAATGATTGTTGTCAATCATTGATTGCTGACGTAATCTTTTCTTGGCAGATGAATGCAACCGTTTTAGAAAAAGCAGAAGGAAATTTGGAGAGAATAAGCATGAGTGATTTGCAAATAAGTTTAATCATCATCGGTATCATCGTTATTGCTGGTGTAGTGGTTTTCAATTGGTTGCAACAGCTGCGTTACCGCCGCAAGGTGCAAGCCGCATTCGATCATGAGCACGATGACATTCTATTGGACAAGCAGAATACCGAAGATCCATTCCAGCGTATTGAGCCCAAATTTAATAAAGCGCCACCGGATCCGCAATCCGATATGCTCGAGCAGCAAAAAGAATTACCGCTCAACGAATCCCAAAAAGTATCAATTCCTCCGGCCGTTCACACCGCCCCATCTTTTCATGCAAATATCGTGAGTAGTTCAGCCGCAACTTCGCCTTTGCTTGATTATGACAACAATACCAGTTATATCGTCAATATCCGCTCGGACTCAGTCATACCTAATACGCATATCGCAAAATTACTACAGAGAAAATTCGATTTTGGAAAACCTGTCTATTGGCTGGGACAACCCGACAAAGATGAGCCTTGGGAGGAAATCACCAATGAATCCAACGTTGACAGCGATGGTTACGGCCATATCAAAGGCTGTCTGCAGCTGGCGGATAGAGCCGGCCCGATCAGTGAAGTGAATTTATCCAAATTCCGCGATTTGGTGCTTGACTTCGCATCGCAAACACAAGCCACGGCCGAATGCCCGGATATTGTCAGCACCCACGAGAAAGCCGTCGCGCTTGACAAATTTTGCGCTGACGTCGATGTCATGATCGGTATCAATATCATTAGTAGAGATGACGGTGCTTTTGTCGGCACCAAAATTCGCGCGTTAGCGGAAGCGTCCGGATTCAAGCTTGATTCAGACGGATTGTTTAAATATCGCGATGATAGCAACAATACCCTATTCACGCTCAGTAACTATGAATCCTCGCCATTCCTGCCGGATAACATGAAATCATTAACCACACACGGCGTCACATTTTTGTTGGATGTTCCACGAGTGGCGCATGGAGAGAGAGTTTTTGATCAAATGACACACCTTGCAAAAATCTTCTCAAATACGCTGGGGGGAATTATGGTTGATGATAACCGCGTGCCACTTAGCGATAGTGGAATTCAAAGAAGCAAACAGCAACTGATTGAAATACAGAATGTAATGAAAAATAACCATATTTTGGCTGGTAGTCCAAGCGCATTACGGCTGTTTGTTTAAATTTTTTCAACCCAAAACTAAAGATAATGACGTAAGCATCCGTAATCGCTATCAAATTGGAACTTATGCTTAACCTTTTTATTACAATCTATTAGAGAATCTTATTAGAAAAAAAATAGAATAATGATATATCTTATTAATAAAAAAGATAAATCTCTAAGAAATACATCTTTCTAATGTAAACATGGTTATTTAAACGATCTGATATTAATATTTTGTTAAAGAGATATAGAAATGAGCGAATCTTCAAATCAAGCACAACGTTTTTCACCAATAGAAGTAAAACTTGAATCAGGAAAAGATTACTTTTGGTGCTCCTGCGGTCAGAGTAAATCGCAACCTTTTTGCGATGGCTCCCACAGAGGCACCGGATTTACGCCTCATAAATTTTCTGTCAGCGAAAATAAAACCGCTTGGCTATGCACTTGCAAAAAAACCGGCAACCGTCCGTTTTGCGATGGGACCCATAATAAACTTTAATCTGCAAGATATTTGCATAACCAAATAAATAATAATTCAACAACTAAAATATAATGTTTCTAGGGCACATAAACAGAATTGTAAATTGGTTACATATTCTATAACCTGTTAATTATTCGAGAGTTAGTGTCACATGGAAACAGAATTGAAATTTCTGGAAGAAAGGGTTTATCTGCTCATTCGTTTGTATCAGGATAGCCGTTCCGAAAACAGTAAGCTGCGCAAAGAGCTGGCAGCTTCTCACGAGCAATGTGAAAAGCTCAATGAGAAAATTCATGTTGCCGCAGACCGGCTTGAAACACTTTTGACGACTATTCCAAAAAATGAATAATGAATTGCTAAAAATCAATATCATGGGACGAGAGTTTCAAATTAACTGCCCAGAACAAGAACGAGAAGAAATTCAACTAGCGGCAGTTTATCTTGATAATAAAATTCAGGAAATCAAGGCCGAAGGGAAAGTTGTCGATTCCGATAGAATTGCGATTATAGCGGCGTTAAAAATAACCCACGAATTATTATCGCTCCGCCACGGAAGCGGTTTTGACATAGAAGAATTTAAGCGTAGAATTGTAGCGTTAAAAAAGAAAGTTGATGAAGCGATAACATTGAAGGAAAATTAATGTTATCGCGGTTAAAGTTAATCCCTGCGATGTTTGTTAAGGTTTATATTCTTTGAACCAATTGTTGGAAACTGGCTGTGGAATTTAGTGATACTGTTGTGCGCGCCTTTAGGGGATGTGCCTGATGTATCCATGAAACAGCCGCCTTGAACCGTATGGTTCAAGATGATAGCCTGACGGCATATGTGGGGAGCCATTTCGGGACAAGAAATATTGAATCAATGTTTCTTGTCCTTTTGATTTTACGCTTCTCATCTGCGACATCATAAAATCTCATCATGCAGCAAAACACCCTCTCCCCTCTTCCTGCACCAACAACGTTTCTGTTTGATATTGGCAAAGTGTTACTGGATTTTGATTTTGAATCTTCGCTGATTCGATTGATCCCGGACACTGTTTCCAATCCCCATGAACGGATCCGTCACGTACTCGAACGAAAGAACGCACTTGAAACCGGATTCATTGATCCGGGCAGCTACGCCGATTGGGCGCTGAAAGCTCTCGGAAGCAACGCATCCCAGGAACAGTTCTATCAAACCTGGCAGCAAATCTTCACGGTCAATGAACCCATGTGGCAGTGCGTTCGCAAACTTGCCGCCGCCAATTACACATTGATCTTGATATCCAATATCAATGCCATTCACTCGCCATGGATCTTCACAAGATACCCCGAGTTTTCTTTTTTTCAGCATAGAGTGTTATCGTTTGAAGTCGGTTTTCTGAAACCTGATCCTGCAATCTACCGGCACGCCATAAACACATTCCGGCTCAACCCAGCATTAACCGTTTATATCGACGATCAACCGCAGAATATCCTCATTGGTAAAACACTGAACCTGCAATGCTGGCAGTACAACATTGATAATCACCCAGCTTTTGAAAACTGGCTTGAGGATAAATTAACAACCTTGGGCAGGTAATATTGGAATCAGCAACGGCTATTTTTCCGCCAAGAAATGCTCGACCATGGCTTGCTTGTAGTCGATCTGACCAAATGAAACATCCTTTAACTCGCCTTTGCGATCGAACAAAATACAAGACGGCGTTCCTTGCAAAGCAAAGCGTTCAAAAGTTTCAGCGCGCATTGATTTTTGTTCCAAATAATGCCTGACCTGCTGCAACACCGATTTTTTTTGATCGTCGGTAAAATTTTCAAAATTCGGCAAGAATTCATGAGCATACTGCTGCACTCGTTCGTCGGTAACGGGTTCGGTTTCCGCCACGACACGATCCATTCCCACGGCAAAAGGTATTTTCCAGGCCAGCTTGCCTTCAGACAGCATGCCATACTGATCCAATGCTTTTAGTGTTTCACCGATTACTTCACCGGTGGTCACCAATTTCCGCAAATTCTCCAACGTATTTTTATCGTAATCCTCAAAGGCAGTGGCCAGACCGATCACCGCTAATCCTTGCTGGTGATAGCGCTGATGCAAATCAATCGCGCGCGGTAGCGAATAAATAAAACAACCGGGGCAATTGACCTGGAAAACTTCGATCAAAACGACCGAACCCAACAAATCAGGAAGTGTAAGCGGCCCACCCTGAACCCATACATCGACCGTAATATCAGAAAGTGTGTGATTATTCATCGCAAAAGAAGTTAGAATGTGCATCCATAATGCAGCCAAAATAGCATATTTGCGAGAACACATTGAAAGATTTTATCGAGACAAACTTCCTTCCAATTTACAGTTTTTCTAAAAATGCGCTACTGGTTAATGAAATCAGAACCTTACGAATTCAGTATCGAGGATTTTTTGGCGCAACCCAACCAAACCATTGCCTGGGAAGGCGTGCGCAATTATCAATCGCGCAACTTCATGCGTAATCAAATGAGCATCGGCGATTCAGTATTTTTCTATCATTCCTGCTGCAAAGATCCCGGCATTCTGGGAATCGCAAGGGTCAGCAAACCGGCGTACCCGGATGCAACGCAATTCAATCCTGCCAGCAAATATTTCGACCCTAAAGCTTCGCCTCACAATCCGCGGTGGTTTAATGTTGAACTTACGCTGGTACAACGAACCCGCTTGGTTCCGATCAAGGAACTCAGACGGTATCCTGAATTGCAAAAAATGCGCGTGCTGCAAACCGGTAACCGGCTTTCAATCACGCCGGTTGATCCGGCAGAGTGGCAATTCATTCTGACCATTCTATAATCCGATCTTTTTTCTTAGCGGCTCAATCATGGAATGGTGGGTAATTTATTTGTTGACCGGGGGATTTGTCGGATTCTTCGCGGGTTTGCTCGGTATCGGCGGCGGTTTGATCATCGTTCCGGTATTGATTTCGTTGTTCACCGCTCAAGATTTTCCAGCTGATCGCATCATTCACATGGCGCTCGGCACCACCATGGCGACCATCATCTTCACATCGATAGCCAGCTTGCGAACACATCATCGTCATGGCGCGGTTGACTGGCAAATCGTAAAAAACATTTCTCCCGGCATTGTTGTTGGCACCTTCAGCGGCGCGACTCTGGCAGGTTCGCTAACGGGACAGTTTCTAAGCTTGGTTTTTGTTATCTTTATTTTCTACGCGGCCACACAAATGCTGCTGCAATTCCGCCCCAGCGCGATTTTCCAGTTACCGGGGAAAGCCGGCATGTTCCTTGCCGGTGGTATCATCGGCGCCTTATCGAGCCTGGTTGCCATTGGCGGCGGATTGTTATCGATACCGTTTTTGTCGCTCTGTAACGTCAAGCTGCAACATGCTATCGGCACGGCTGCTGCAATCGGTTTTCCAATCGCATTGGCCGGTACTGCCGGCTACATAGCCAACGGATTAGCGCATGGAGAAAATCTGCCGGAATACAGCTTGGGATACGTCTATTTACCGGCACTGGCAATGCTGGTGGCCGCCAGTATGCTGACAGCGCCATTCGGTGCAAAACTCACGCACTCGACCAGAACCGGAATTTTGAGAGGAATCTTTGTGGTTTTGCTTTATAGTTTAGGCATCCGGATGTTGCTGGGATTGGTTTAATTGCGGTTTTGCCGTCCCGTCAAACAATCATTACGCATCGTTACAGCAATATAAACCCGATTTCTTTGTTAACGGTATCCTTGATGACGCCGAGCGCCGCATTGATCGCCGCTTCCGCAGCCAGCACGCCCAATCCCTCGATTGTCATCAACACCATGCGTGACGCATTTTTCTGCATCTCGAGGTGAAGCGCCGCTTGTTCGTCGTTAATTTTACCGGCTGCTCGCAATGTTCCAATCATCACCAGCGTTTGTGCCAGTTTCTTCGCTTCGGATTCCGCATAATCCTTCACATCCGGCCATTTATCACCCAGGCTGCCATTCAATGCAGCCACGATGTCTTTTCCCAGTTTAACCGCATCAAGGTTCATGTTGTTCTCCTTACACTCAAATTAGAACTGCTAAATGGAAAATCACTCGCCACGGCGTTTGGCAAGCTCCAGTTTCAAGATAGCTGTAAAACTGGTATTGAAATGTGAACGCACGAGCGTGATTTGATCTTTCGACAAGCAAGCGATTCTATGCAGCTTTTCAAGGTTATCAAAGTTACTGGCAAGCAACGCGGTTTGTTGGGTGGTGATATCGTTTTTGGGAATTGCCGCGGCACGAACGGTAATCGCGCTCACGTCGACCTTAGCCTCGTCATAAAATTGTTTATGATGATCAAAAGTACATTCCGGCAACCCTTCCACCGATTCCAACACCACCAAATGCGCCTCTGTCTTCCGTTGCAAATCCGTGACCGCCCGGTCGGTCGCTTCGTCATAACTGCTGATCAGTTTTACGGTACAACCCGTCAGCACCAGTGCCAATATTAAGGAAACAGCCGCTAAAAACCCCGGATGCCACGACATGCTTCGTACAATTTTCATGATTGTCCTCCCCGTTAATCATCAAATCCGGATGACACATGGCAATCCGGTCTCGTTATCATCCATTGTTATCCGCGACATTGGCCATTTCGATGGCGCGCATCACCATATCCCGGGCCTCGGCTGCAGTTCCCCAATGGCCGACGCGCACCCATTTTTCCGGTTCAAGGTCTTTGTAATGCGTGAAAAAATGTTCGATTTGCTGAAATACAATATCCGGCAAATCATCGCGCTCGCAAACATGCGCGTAATAGGGAAAGGTTTTGTTGTCCGGCACGCAAATCAATTTCTCGTCGCCACCATGTTCGTCTTCAAGGTGCAGCAATGCAATCGGCCGGGCGCGAACCACGCAACCGGCAAGGAAAGGCGAACGGGCGATTACCAGCGCATCGAGCGGATCGCCGTCATCGCACAGTGTGTGCGGAATAAAACCATAATTCGCCGGATAACGCATCGGGGTATGTAAGATACGATCGACAAACAATGCACCGGAACGTTTATCGAATTCGTATTTAACCGGCTCGCCGCCGGTCGGCACTTCGATGATGACATTAACGTTGTCAGGCACATTCGCGCCAACGGGAATTGAACTGATATCCATGAAATTAAATTTTGTGATTCTCGAAGGAAATTAAAAGGGGACTAAGCAATTGATTGCTTTGAATCAGTGTACTGAAGGCGGCAGATACTGTCAAACACGACCCCGGCGGCGATCAATAATTTCTTAAAACAGACTCAGTCTGCCCTACTTCACAGCCACACATCGATCATTTTTGCGAACAAAACTACCAGCCCAGTCCAAAAGCCCGGAAGCGTTCAATCACCAGGTCATCCGTATGGCACGACTCGCATGATTGCCAGACATGCCCCACACCTTCCACGACATAGCGGGCAGCGGGTGCTTTCCCGCCGGAAGCAATTTTTAAGCGTACCAGATTGGACGGTTCACCACAAACGGAATAACCGGAAACAACCGGCTCATTGACGGTGTTTCCATTCACTAAACGTGCCTGCGCATAGCTTTCCTGCCAGGAAAAATGCTCGCCGGATCCGGTTGATTCATCATCCGGTGAGTCGTTGGCGCCATTTATCATGACAAAGGGAATAGCCGGTACCGCCGCCGCGTTCCATTTCCAGGCATTCTCCGGGGTACGGCGCAGCTTTTTGCCAACTGCGCACAAACCGCTGAATGTTTGCGGAATTACCGGCTGCATCGCCCAAACCGACCAGACCAGGCCGCCGCCTGCGGAAAATCCGCACAGCCAGACACGTTTGACAAAGCGAAATTGAATGCGGACTTGAGCTTCCAGCGAAGCCATAAACCGCACATCGATCAAGTTGTCAATCGCCTCCTCGGGAATATCGGATTCCCAAGGGTTCGTCCATCCCGGATTGGAACCGGTCACCAATCCTTGTGGAGCAATATCCATCACATCGACGCGCGGGCGGATACCATTCAGAAATTCCACTGCATCGCCATTACCGCCGTGCAGCCAAATGACCGCATCTGCTGGTTTCGTAAGCGGATCGCGGTACACCGCTAACCGTTTGATACCGTCGGACACCAGTTGCAACGCGGGATAAGGCATCATGTCACTCCTCTGTGCAGATAATGAACAGAACTCCGGCAAGCGCCGCAACGCTAAATCAGCGAATCCGGATCGATACCGCGAGCCACGAGCACATTCCAAGCAGCGCGTGAAACAAAGGTCGTCCAATAACCGTTGACGACCAGGTCATTCTGTTTCTGAAAAGCCGAAAGCGCGACATCGCTCGCGCGCCCCCAATCGCCATCGACTCCATCGCCATTCGGACCGAAACGGCCCAAATCGTAACCCAGCTTAACCAGCGCTCGCTGCCGTTGTGTTGCCGTCCAGAACGGCGACCAAATGTCCGGAATACCGGGATCCTCATAAATGCCGCGCAACACCCGGGCAAAAGGAAATCCCGCCACATCGACTTTATATCCGGGACAAACATCGTGATGACCGTGATGATCCTGCCAGGTAATCGCAGGCCAGCGTTCGACAATCTCACGCCCGGCTTGAATCATCATTGCGATCTGCTCTTCCGTCCAAGGCTGAATCAACATCGCTTGCTTGCCATTGGGAGAATGCGCCTTGATCCAATCCGCGCCAGCCTTTACCCCGTCGCGCGCGTAACCGATATTCACGGTCTCAACGCCAATGGTGGCGCGCGCGCCTTTGGTGCGGTCATTGGATGGCTGTCCATCCCAGCGCAAGAGCTGATTCTTCCCCGCATGCCATGACCGGTTATCCAGCGATACATAACGGTCAATGCCTTCCGAAAAGCTCCGTCCCACCCCGTAATGCGCCGAAGCAATTCCCTGTTGCGCCGGGTGGCTGCCGCCGATGGTATCCCGGCAACCTTGCAGATCCCACGACGCCGTCCAATGCCAGGTCACTCCCATCGGCCGATGCTGCGTCGCACTGGTCCACCCTTTGCCGACCGCATTGCCCGCCGTTAAAGGAATCATGAATTTCTCGTTAATCTGCACCTTCATGAAAGCATCCCCTCCGGAGTTTTTTTTCAGGCTATATCGCTTTTTTGAAGAATTCAACCAGAAATTGATACAGCCATGATCCGCCATAGGCAATGGCGACAATCATTCCAATGGCTGCCGCACCATAGATAATTTTATCCATCATTTTGTTTTTCTCCCAATCATTGGTCAACAGATTGAATCTATCAGCGTACTTTCGGTAGCCCGGAAACCGGTTTACAGCATATCACTCGCTCAACTGCGCTGTCTGAAATTTCAGTATAAGGCGCCGCCAGAATCTTTCATTGTCCGCTAATTCCGCACCGTCCGCCGGGCAATTCATCCCGCTCAGTCTTTTCACATTACTTTAACTCTGATAACGCAGCCCGGTAGCTATTAAGATTTTTTATCAGGAATCTTAAATCCCAAATAAGCCCCTGCGCTCAACCCTTGCAATGCAAGCAAAGTCGGGCTGAATTCAGGCATCGCCAGAGTTTCCCAAACCGAATGAACATAGATAATGCCGAGAATGAGCGTCCAGATTAAAATTTGTACGCGATGAAACGCTGTATTGCCTTCCGGATCGCTCAGTATGTCTCTCAGGAAACTCTGGCTTAGGTTATTTTCCGCGATTCTCAGAATCCTTTCTCTCAGCAATGCTTGATTATGTTGCAATGCATTCAACATTCTTTCCTTATATCTCTTCTGATCCGCAGTAAAAGTCTGATTCTGCAGGAGCTCCTGTTCAATAGTTTGCGCCTCTCCTTGCATCGTAATCAGTTTTGATTCGAGATCATCAATGCGTTTCGACTGAGAATCCCCGGAAACATCAATGGCGGCGGACCCTAACGCGGCGCCGGTGCCAATCCCGATGAGTGCCAGCGCGCTATCGCTGATTTCATTCAATGCACCGGTCGTTACCCAAATGGAAACAAAGGATACGGCTACAAGCACAGACCAGAAAGCCATTTGGCAGCGCGCCAGACTCCACGGTTTGGAACCCGTTTCCGGTTTAGTACCGATATCGGACAGCGATTCTTTCAACGCTGCCCGGAGCGGCTCAAACCACCAGATACACCCGATCATAATGATCAAGAGAGAAACGAAAATTATGAATTTAAGCGGATTTACCTGCTCGAGTAATACGTAAAGCGGAGTTTCCTTGTCATTTTGCCTAACAATATTTTCAAAAGGAATCCATTTGGAACCATCATCCAATCCAATTGCAACATTCACCGGGCGGGTAAAAAAACCGGGCTTAGGCTTGCCATTTTCCGGATCTTCAGCCGAACCGAAATTCGGAATGGGCGCGCCGAGCAAGCTGATCCAATTTTGCTTGTTCCCGGAATCCCTGGAACCGTATTTAAGGTCGAATGTAATCGTTCCGTCCCGATAACCCTCTCTTAAATTAATTGCCGCAAGCTCACTTATTTTGAGATCGTTCAGATAAAGAACAATATTCCGTTTGCAATTCGATTGCGCCGCGCAGCTCTCTTTCGCTTCCAATAGGGCTTTCAGATTACGCACCGTCAATACCAACCGGTCATTAATTCCTATCCGGATCAGAGTCTCCGGTTCATCGTTCTCGACTCTGATTCCTCTGAGTTGCGGATTCCACAAAGAGATTTTCTCGATACTTATCACTGAGTCGCTTGTTCGTCCATCGTCCGCCTGCGCATACGCATGCGCGCCACGGATCAGGAGAAATAACAACAAGAAAAACAGTATCCTCGCAAGATTCATTTCAATCCCCTTGTTATGCAATTCCGTAAAGTACCATTCGACGAATATGAATCCGCCGGAAATTGTTTATTACCTGCTGCATTACGCTTCAGAAGCCACGCCCTGCCGCGAAATTGTTGGTGCAGTCAATTAATCAGCGTTCCGATGAATCTTCTTCCGGGCAAGCCTTCTCGCGCAGTTTTCTCACCACGGTATGATATAAACTGGCATTCTCCAGCGAAGGTCCGGAACTCAGCAACCGGGACAGTTGCTCGCAGTTAGCGCGGGGCGCATTGACGATCGCGAGCACCAGAAAATGCACCGGCGCATCGATTGCAGCCAGCCGGTCGAAGAGATCTTGCGGTAGCGCGGCATTGGCGGCGAGCGCAGCCAATACGTAGGTTTTGTATAAACTCAGACGAACCGGATCGGCAACGTTAACATCATGATTCGCTGCCGCCAGCAGTTTTTCCATGATCGCCCGTGAAATATTGCGGTTGCCTGCCAATCCCGCAACCCGCCCATACGTGAGCGGCCCGGCGGCGATCTTTTCCAGAATCACTAGCGGCGTATTGGGATTTGCGCCAACCTGTTGCACCACGGCATCGTCGCCGGAATCCGCCAGTCTGCCGAGAAGCTCCTGCGGCGCCGATGGATGCTGCGCCAACGCGGTATCGATCTCCCGGCGTCCCCAGGGAATCCAGCGTTGGCTCACCTGTTCCAGAGCATCCGCAGTGGAAGCCGGATTTTTCGCAATCGAATGCGCGCTCTGTTGCATAAATAAACCCAGTCCCGCAAGCAAGAGCGAGACCGAAAACATCCATGCAAAAAGCACATGCCCGCTACGCCACGAAGCATTGCCGGAACGTAGATCATACCAAGCAAAAGCGCTGTAAACCAAAGCCCAGCATATACCCGCTCCCAAGAAACCATAAAAAGGGATAAATATCAGACCAATCGCGGCTGTTGAGCTGCTGGAGCTAAAAACGGCATACACAACAAATGCCGCCGCACCCATAAAACCCGCGAAAGCACCTGCTTTCAGAATAGCTTTCCGATTTTGCATTCCACTCCTTTCTCCGCATGATGCCTGACTTAGCCGGGCTATTGGTAATGGCTTAAGGAAACGCTAATTAATTCGACGAACGAGATGAAGCGCGAGGCGCACGGAACGCAGCAATCGAGACATATCAACAAGATAGGCGAGGAAGCGAGTGCCGCGCAACAAAGTGATTCGCTCGTATAGTCAATTAATCAGTGCTCTCCTAGCCAGGCAATTCATTCTCCACCAGCCGGACCCAGTACGCCGCGCCCAGCGGCAGAATGTCATCGTTAAAATCATAATTAGGATTGTGCAGCAAGCAACTGCCTTCCGAGCTGCCGTTGCCGATCCAGATGTAGCAACCCGGCTTTTGTTGCAACATGAAGGCGAAGTCCTCGGCGCCCATGCTGGGAGTTGGTGCGGTATCGACGCATTGCTCACCGGCGACGGCAATTGCGGCACGAATGGCGCCGGCGGTTTCGGCGGGGCTGTTGATAGTAACCGGATAACCCGGATTTTCGGGGTTAAACAGGATACCGGCGTGAATTCCAAAACCCTGCGCGACACTTTGCGCCAATTGGCGGATACCCTGTTCCAGTTGCTCGCGCACGGAATTTTTGAAGCTGCGGAAAGTACCGCGAATGACGGCGGAATCCGGCAGTGCGTTCCAGGTATTGCCGCCGTGTATTTGCGTGACACTGACCACCGCAGCATCGGCAGGGTCGATCCGGCGGCTGACGATAGTTTGCAGTTGCGTGACCAAGTGCGCCGCGGCGACCAGCACATCGTTGCCGAGATGCGACATGGCGGCATGCGTGGCTTGGCCTTTCAGAGTGATTTCAAAGCAATCGAACGACGCCATCATCGGCCCGGTTTTGACGGCAAAATGCCCCACCGGCACATCCGGAAAGTTATGCATGCCAAACACCCGCTGCGCCGGAAATTGTTCGAACAAGCCTTCGTCGATCATTTGCAACGCCCCGGCACGGCATTCTTCCGCCGGCTGGAAAATAAAATACACGGTGCCGTCGAAACGGCCATGCTTAGCCAAATAGTGAGCGGCACCGAGCAGCATGGCGCAATGCCCGTCGTGGCCGCAGGCGTGCATTTTGCCTTTGTGACATGACACGTGATCGAAGCGGTTTTGTTCCTGGATATACAGCGCATCCATATCGGCGCGCAGCGCAATGCTGTTGCGGCTGTTGCCACGGCACAGCACGCCGACGACGCCGGTTTTCGCCAACCCCTGATGCACTTCGATACCGGCATTGTGAAGTTGCTTCGCAATCAGTTGGGCCGTCGCGACTTCTTCAAAAGCCGTTTCCGGATGCTGGTGGATGTGTCTGCGCCAGCGTTGCATGTCGGCATGCAACGCGAGTATCCCGGGATCAATGGTCATGGCTGATCAATCGTTGTCAAAACTTGCGCATCGTATCACGGGTTAATTGACGCGGCTAACGGCAGTTCAAGGAAATTATCCGTTTACCGCGCCAATTATTTGACAACACTAGAGACTTTCAGTATGTTCAATCTTAGGAAAAGCTTTTTCCTATCCTACCTGTGGCTTTATGTACATGTAACCATACAACAATGGAGGTTGTCATGAGCAAGAAATTCGCCAAACAAGATTTTCTCATCAAAGATTTAGCAATCAGTATCAGTGGCGGAGGCCGTGGCGGAACATGGCTGCCCGGACCGGATGACGAAACACCGCCCTCGCCGATTTCACCGGTTGCCAGTGTTCTCGTGAATCTCGGATTGATCGAAGCCGTTCGCGGAACGATTACCGAAGCTGTTAAAGCCAAAAAATTTGACGAAGTTGCGCGCGCATTCGTGCAAAACGACGTCGGCGGCAATCCTATTATCCGTTCAGCCATTCATGAGATCGGTGCTGCCGTGGTTGCCAGCGCCGCATTCGCATCGCTCGGCGGCGGAGGCAGCGTCGGGTTGCCCAATCCCGATTGTGGAGGGACTTCTTACGAAACCATACCGCCGACCTTGACCCCAGTGGTTCATACCGGCATTTCGGTTCACCGGGTAACGGAATTGCACCGGCTCAGAAAGCAACTGGCGCAGACCGTGGCGTATGTCGATAAGGTCGCGGCTGCACAGGCACCCCGGGGCGCTGAAGTGGACACTGTCCGCACGCAATTGCAAGAGGCATTGAAGAGTCTAGGTTAGACGAATCCGGCCATGGCGGTGTGCAATCGTATCGCGGCATTGTCTCTGGCCGCTATCCGCATGGCCGCTGCAGGCACCTGCACTGAACCTGCAGTGGTCGCGCGCTGGCTCTATCGTTTCGGTACCGCGCCATGCACTCCGGCAATTGAACGCGATTTCGGTCCCGATGACGATCCGCTGGCAATTTTGAGTTTAACAAAAGGCGCGCATATCCGCCGCCTGCTGGAAGCCGGTTATGACGCTCATTCACTCTCCGGCTGGTATTCTTTTGCGAGAACGGCGCTCCCGCAGCAGCTTTCCACCGCTTGCAAGCTGTATGTCAGTCCAAAACCGGAAGCCTTAAGCGATGCTTTCCCTATCATCGCTGAACAGTTTGTTCGCACCGAAGTCCGGTCTTTTAAAGTCGGACGAGGCATCGAAGGGTTATTGCGACCCGATAAAATCGTCGCTTACTTTGATAACGATGCTCACATGCTGCAGGTCGCGGCAGCGCTTGACCAATCATTGCAAGATTGTCCGGTGCAAGGCGTACCATTCACTGCAGAAATTGCCGGAAACGGTTTGGTTTCCTCTGGAATCGATCCTCCCGTGGGAGCATCGGCGGTCAGTTGGCGATCCTGGATAACCAAACGCCTGGCGGCCAGTCTGGTTATATCCGCTGCGGATCCCGGCGCCGATCACGTCGCTATCGCATTAACCGGTCTTCGCAATTCCGGTATTGATTCCGACCGTTGGGTTCCAGTTGCCCAAGATTTCTGGAAAATGAACCCGTCGTGATTCCAGGGTCATTTGATTTTACGACCACGCTATTTGTGTTGCCGCCGGATGCAAAACTGCTGCCGGTTTCCGGGTTGTCACCCCGGCTGCAAGCTAAAATCGGTTATGTTGAGGACGATCAATTCGTTGTCACTCGCCCGGGATTTCGCATCACTACGCGGCTTTTACCCCGTCCCCTTGCCGAACTGATTAAAGAATTTCACACACCGAGTCTACTGACCGATGCAATTTTGCGTTTCAGCCAGACGCACGGCCAGAACCCGATGGCAATGCTCGATATGGCGTTTGACGCGCTGGCGACTCTGGTCGAGATTAGAATTCTGGTTCCGCACGACTCTCCTGATACGCAATCTCCGGAACCGGGTTTCGGCGCCGGGCAGGAATTTGCAGGCTATGAAATCGAAGCACTGGTGCGTTCACTGGAGGACACCGAGATCTACCGCGCCCGGCAAACTGACGGCACATTGATTGCATTGAAAATTTCTCAGGCGAACCGGCCAGCAATTTTCGGCCTATTCGAGAAGGAAGCAAAGATACTGAACCGGCTGCGGGGAATCGATAGTCCACGGTTGCTGGAACACGGCATCCAACAGGAACGTGCATTTATCGCGATGGAATGGTGTGACGGCGTGTCGATCGCAATCGCTGCGCAACGCGCTCGCGCTGCCCGCGACTGGCGCCGACTTCACGGAATCGTCGCAAAAATGCTGCAAGCATACGCCAGACTCCATGCCGGCGGCATCCTTCATGGCGACATACACACCGGCAACTGTTTGGCTGGTGACGACGGACGTATCGTCATTCTTGACTTTGGAAACGCCTGCTTGCTTGATCGAGCTACTGATGCGACCGATCCGTTGCGAACCGGCATTCCGCAATTCTACGATCCGCAGATGGCAAGCGCTTTATTGGACGGACGGATCCCGCCCGCTGCAAGCCCGGCCTCGGAACAGTACGCCATCAGCGTCATGACATATCTCTTACTGACCGGCTTGCACCCGATCGAAACACCGGCAGTTCAAGGGGAACTGCTGCGCAACATCGCGGAACGCCCTCCGCTGCCTTTCGCCAGCCGCGGCGTAGCCGCTTGGCCCCCTGTCGAAACCGTCATTAACCGGGGGTTAGCAAAACAACCCGAACAGCGTTTCCCGGCAGTTGCAGAGTTGGCGCAGGCTTTTGCCGCAGCAGATTGGAAACGGAGAATGCCTCGGCGCTGGCCTGATGCCACTGGTTCCCTGCTCGAGGCAAAGCTTGAAGAAACACGTAATCTCCAGCCATCCAAGGAGCTTCCGCTGCATCGCGCCTGGTTCGCGCTGCGAGCCGCTGTGACTTTGGAAGACACCGAGCTGTTGGCAGCCGCCGATGTTTTAATAGGACAAACCGAGTCCGGCTGGCTGACACCAGCAGTTGCCGCCCGGATTGCGCGAGCGCGTTCGGACACGGTCGCCGAGCGGCAGGCGATTGAAAAATTCGTGGCGGCAGCAGGATTATTGACGGATGAATCCGCGGTTCTCACTGCCATTCTGGCGGCAGCTACCATGATTAGCGGCAGCAGTTTCCGCCACATCGACGTAACGCCTCTGGCCGATTGGGCTTCGCGCAGCCTTGAGTCATTCCAGACGGCCGCCGGTTCTCGCAAAACCGTTGATGATTCAACAGAACCGCTCCGGTTGATGGCGATACTGGCGCTTATCCAGTGCGGCGCCGCGGCCATTCCAACCGATCTGACAGCCCGGCTTGAAGCATTCGGCAAAGCACAAAAGGGGCACATATGGCTCTGGTCGCTGGCGCATGATGTTCTGGCGCAACCGCATTACAAAGCGCGCGCGCTACTGGCAAAGAAACCCAAAGATCCGGTGCTTCGGGTATTTGCATTACTCAGGATGCACCAGCTCACCGGCGATATGCGCTGGGTTCGGGATGCACGGCGCTTGACTGCAAAATACGCCAAAGACGGTTTGCTGGAGAAGCACCTGGCGCTCTTGCTGATCGAACAAGCTGCGCCGCATAACGCCATTCTTCCCCCTTTTTTACAATCCCCGGCATACGCCTTGTAACCCTCATTGCCGCGATCCGGTTAAATGGAACGTAGCCGTCGTGTCACGAAACTTTTATATTGCCGCGTTAGCATTGACGCATCTCAATGGTCATCATGCTTAAACGGGAGAAAATCATGATTCGTCAGGATATTGAAAAAAGAAAGAATGTTTTTTTATTGACTGATAGCGATTGGCACGCGCGCACGATTCAGTTCATTGTCGGTGTTTTGATGCTGGCACTGTATGTGTGGATTGCGGCGGGCGTGCTGAGTTTATTGCTGAACTTGCCGGAAATTCTGAAAAACGGCTGGGCGCAAATTGCCGAGCACATCATCGTCGATATCGTGCTGATCCTGGCCATGCTCGAACTGATTCGAATCCTGCAGTCGTACTTATCGCTGGGGCGCGTCAAAGTGACTTTTATTCTGGATGTCGCACTGGTCGTATTGATCGGGGAACTGATCGGGTTATGGTACAAAGAATACACCTTTGTTGAAGTCGGCCTTCACATCGCCGTCATTACCATGCTGACCTTGTTGCGCATCGTATCGATCCGTTTTTCCCCCAACACCATCGATTGATTAACGCTTCCCAAAGAATCCGCCGGAAATACCGGATCAAAACCCTCTGTCTAAAACTTCCCGGAACGCAATATCTCCGCCAGTTTCGCCAGTGCCTGGCCACGGTGGCTGATGCGATTCTTTTGTCCGGCTGTCAATTCCGCGGAAGTTTTGCCGAATTCGGGCACCCAAAAATAGGGGTCGTAACCAAATCCACCGGCGCCGCGCGGTTGATCGACGATTTCTCCATGCCACGCGCCATCGACAATGATCGGCTGCGGATCTTCGGCATGCCGGAGCAGAACGATCACGCAGTAATAATAAGCACGGCGATCCGCTTTGCCTTGCAGCGCAGAAATTAATTTTTGATTGTTGCGCTCATCGGATTTCGGTTCTCCGGCATAACGAGCGGAATTTACGCCAGGGGAACCGCCCAGCGCGCTGACGCAAATGCCGGAATCGTCCGCCAGCGCGGGTAATCCGGCACAACGGCTCGCATGCCGCGCTTTAATCAAAGCATTTTCGACAAACGTCGGATGCGGCTCGTCAACTTCACCGGCAGCAAACTGCGATTGCGGGATAACCTCGATTGAAAGCGGCGCCAGCAATTCGCCGATTTCCCGTAATTTACCGGGGTTATTGCTGGCGACAACCAATTTCTCCAGCATGCTCACGATTGACTCAGCACCGCTTTTTGGACCGCGATTAATTCCTGGATGCCCTGCTGCGCCATATCGAGCATGGTGTTCAATTCATCGCGGCTGAAAGCAGCGCCTTCGGCAGTTCCCTGCACTTCGATCAGATGCAATCGCCCGGTCATGACGACGTTCATATCGGTGTCGCAGGCGGAATCTTCCGCATAATCCAAATCCAATACCGGCGTGCCTTCAAAAATACCCACCGAAACCGCTGCGACGTGATCAAGGATCGGCGAAGAACCGATGCGTTGCTGATCGAGCAGTTTTTGCGCGGCATCGTGCAGCGCGACGTAAGCGCCGGTGATGCTGGCGGTGCGCGTGCCGCCGTCCGCCTGAATCACGTCGCAATCGATTTGGATGGTGCGTTCACCGAGTTTCTTTAAATCCACCGCAGCGCGCAAAGCCCTGCCGATCAACCGTTGAATCTCCATGGTGCGTCCGGTTTGCTTGCCTTTAGCGGCTTCGCGCTGCATGCGTGAATGCGTCGAACCCGGCAGCATGCCGTATTCGGCAGTCAGCCAGCCCTGGCCCTGCCCCTTCAAAAACGATGGCACTTGCTCGGCAATCGTTGCAGTGCAGACGACTTTGGTATCGCCACACTCGATGAGCACCGAGCCGTCGGCATGTTTGATGTAATGGCGCGTGATTTTGACCGGGCGGATTTGCGCCGGTGTGCGTTGGTAACTGCGTGTCATAGAATTCTTGTGTAATGAGGTTAAGATGCGAAACGATAGGTTGGTTTGGCTGGAGCGCCCGCCGACACGGTCAACACTTCATGACCGTTTTCAGTCACGAGAATGGTGTGCTCCCATTGCGCGGACAAGCTGCCATCTTTAGTGGTAACCGTCCAGCCGTCCGGCAAGTGACGGATAGCGGCTTTTCCGGCGTTGATCATCGGTTCCACGGTAAAAATCATGCCGGATTTGAGTTCCAATCCGGTTCCGGGACGACCGTAATGCAACACTTGCGGATCTTCGTGAAATTTCGCGCCGATACCGTGGCCGCAGAATTCCCTGACTACGCTGTAACCCACACCCTCGGCTAATTTTTGAATGGCGTGACCGATATCGCCCAAATGTTTACCCGGCGCAATTTGATCAATGCCACGCCACATGGCTTCATAAGTAACTTCGCACAATCGTTTGGCTTGAATCGACGGCTCGCCGATATAGAACATCCGGCTGGTATCGCCATGATAGCCTTCGTAGATGACGGTAATGTCGATATTGATGATATCGCCGTTTTTAAGTATTTTTTTGCCGGGCACGCCATGACATATTTGATTATTGACTGACGTGCAAATCGATTTTGGATAGGGTGTATGTCCGGATGGCGCATAATTCAGCGGAGCCGGGATGGTTTTCTGTACATCCACCATATAGTTGTGACAGAGCGTATCCAGTTCTTCCGTCGTAATGCCGGCGGTAACATGGGGAGAAATAAAATCCAGAACCTCCGAGGCTAATCGCCCCGCAATGCGCATTTTCTCGATTTCCTGCGGTGTTTTAATGGTTACCTTCATAAATAAATGTTTCATCCGGATGGATTCATCCTGAAATATCAATATTCAAAATGCCGCTACCATTCAATATTAAGAGATTATCGAATTTAACGTTCGCATTTACCAAAATGTAACTGCGTATCGTCAAACTGTTCTACCAGCTTTTGCATCGAATCCTTGATATCGGGTGTCGGCTCGCGGATCACCATTTTTTTTAGGAGAACCGTACGATGCTCGATTTTTGCAATGCCAATCCCTTTCTTTTCCACTTCTCTAAGCTGTTTGAGCGCGTCGGTCTGATCATAAAACATTCCTAAAGAGATGGCATTCTCCCACTGACTGCCGTCTTTAACACGAAAACTCACAATGCCCAGATTCCTGAGTTTGTTGATTTCACGATTAGCCAGATCTTTATTGGGATACGGTGGAATATAAAGCCAATACAAAGTGGTATCACCGGCTTCCTCCAAACTATAGGCCAAATCGGGTAACAATTCGGCTAATACCGATGTCGCATATTGTATTTGTTCTTCGTAAAAATTGCCCCACATTAAACAATTTTCGTGAGCCGGCACCAGAATAATTTTTTCCGGATTTACCGGCAGCGGAGCGCTTTTATTTCGATCATCCGGGCGGAACTGCGCACTGGCAAATAATGCAACATTCACTATCAGCAGGATAATAAAGATTATTCTCATTGAAAAATAAAATATTAAATAACAACAACCCTATTAATTTTGTTGTTAACGCGCTTTTGCCTTGCTAAAATACGCCGTTATTTCACAAATACACCAACTAACTTTTAGATGCCTTTAAAAACGGAATAAGAAACATGAAAATTTTCAAGAATATGGTTTTATTCGCAGCATTATTAGTCGCTGCGCCGATTTCAGCCGAAACGACTTCTGAATCCGATTCCACTGCTCCTGAACCCGCTGCGCCGGCCACGGTTGAAGAGATTGCCGCAGGCACTTGCGCTGGCTGTCATAACGCTGATGGCAATAGTGTCATTCCGATGAATCCTATTCTGGCCGGACAACATCCGGAGTATATCACCAAGCAGTTGATGGATTTTAAGGCAAATGGCGAAGAACCGCCTAAACGCAACAGCCCTGTGATGTCCGCCATGGTCGCGGCACTGTCGCAGGAAGATATGAAAGGATTGGGAGAATACTACGCCAAACAAAAAGCTAATCCCAGCCAAGCGCCCATCGATGAAAAATTGATTGAAGCCGGCAAAGTTATTTATCACGGCGGCAATATCGAAAATGGCATTCCTGCCTGTGCAAGCTGCCATGGCCCGGACGGTTCCGGCATTCCGCCGCATTATCCTGCTGTTGCCGGACAACATGCGGAGTACACACTGTCACAGCTTGATCAATTCAACAAAGGCGATCGCGCTAACGACAACGCCGTCATGCAACAAGTTGTCAGCCGTATGAGCGCAAATGAAAAAAGAGCGGTTTCTGCATACATCGCAACGATTCGCTAAAAAACATTTCACGCAAACAAAAAAGGCGATCTTGAGATCGCCTTTTTTGTTATCCGTTGCTACTACCAATTCTTAAATATTTTATCGGCTGCCGCCAGGGTTTTATCAAGTTCCTTATCGCCATGCGCTGCCGATACAAATCCAGCTTCAAACGCGGATGGCGCAAAATAAACCCCCTCTTCCAGCATAGCGTGAAAGAATCGATTGAAAGCCGCCTTGTCGCACTGCATGACTTCGGCAAAACTGGCAGGGATATCTTTACTGAAATAAAGACCGAACATACCGCCGACCGATTGGGCGCAAAAATCAATGCCGTATTTTTTTGCTGCCGCACTGATACCTTCAACAAGCTGCCGGGTTCTGCTGGATAACTTATCGTAGAAACCCGGCGCTTGAATCAGCTTCAGTGTCGCCGTACCTGCCGCGACGGCAACCGGATTTCCGGAAAGCGTACCCGCTTGATAAACCGGCCCCAGTGGCGCCAAGCATTGCATAATGTCACGCCGCCCGCCGAATGCAGCCATCGGCATGCCGCCGCCGATCACTTTACCCAATGCCGTCAGATCCGGTTTGATTTGATAAAGTCCTTGCGCACATCCCAATCCAACACGAAATCCCGTCATCACTTCATCAAAGATCAATACGGTGCCGTTTTGCGTGCACAATGCGCGTAGCCGCGCCAGAAAATCCGCTTTGGGAGCAATCAGATTCATATTGCCCGCGACCGGTTCAACAATCACTGCCGCAATTTCTTTACCCCATTTGCTGAAGGCTTCTTCGATGCCGGCCAGATCGTTGTAGTCGAGGACAATGGTATGTCCGGCCGTTTCCGCCGGAACACCGGCGGAGCTTGGATTGCCGAAGGTCAGCGCGCCCGAGCCTGCTTTAACCAGCAACGAATCGTCGTGACCGTGATAGCAACCTTCAAATTTGACGATCTTGCTTCTGCCGGTGAAACCACGCGCCAACCGAATGACACTCATCCCCGCTTCCGTGCCGGAGCTCACCAACCGCACTTGCTCAATTGACGGCACCATTTGGCAAATCAGCTTGGCGATTTCCAGTTCCGCTTCGGTAGGCGCGCCGAAGGTCAAGCCATTCTGTGCCGCAGCCTGCACGGCTTTAACCACATCCGGATGGGCATGACCCAAAATCAGCGGCCCCCATGAGCCCACATAATCAATATACGATTTACCGTCCGCATCCCAGAAATACGCCCCCTCGCCACGTTGAAAAAAAACCGGCTCCCCGCCTACCGATTTAAAAGCGCGAACGGGAGAATTCACACCGCCTGGAATATATTGCTGAGATTGTTCAAATAGTTGATGATTACGTGAAGTCATTTGATTACTCTTTTAAAATTAATTGGTTGTTAGTAAGTTTCGAAATTCTGCAAATAGTTGCGTGAATCGCATGGCTTGCGCTGTGATATTGCCGCTCATGAATAAATCACCGCACACCGCAACCGCGGCACAGCCGCTTGCGATTACTTGTCTGGCATTGGTCAGCCGGATACCGCCGATCCCCACAATAGGAACCGAAATTTCTCGTTTCGCTTGTCCGACCAGGTATTCGGGAACGGAAACAGCATCAGGCTTTGTCAATGAGGAAAAGAATGCGCCAAAAGCCACATAGTCGGCGCCCTCCCGTTCCGCTTGCTGCGCTCGTTCCAGATCGTTATAGCACGATGCTCCGACAATCTTATCTTTCCCGAAATGCTTCCGCGCTTCAACGACACCGGCATCCTCCCGGCCTACGTGCACACCATCCGCATTAACGGTCAACGCCAGCTCGATGTGATCATTGATAATCAACGGTACCCGGAACTCATTGCAGAGTTGACGCATTAACCCGGCTTGTTCCTTCAGCAAAATGCTATTAGCCGATTTGTTCCGGTACTGAACGAGCCGAACTCCGCCAATCAATGCTTGCCGCGTCTTATCAAGCAACTCGCCGGTATCGGCCAGATCCGGTGTGATTGCGTAAAGCCCGCCGATCATAGGGAAGCCCGGATTCATTGATTGCGCAGACACGCCATTTTGTGAGCAGCGCTCGTTTCCCCGATGATTGGATTAATCTGCCGTTGCATTGCGAGCATCTTGCATTTCGCCGTATTCATCGAACGAGCCGGCGTTTCTTCAACTTTTCTCAGCAACTGATGCGCCTGTCTCGTCGCCGTCATCTTCGCTATCCCTCGCCCAAAAAAGCCGGTTGGGAATATATTGCCCCATACCGGGACGAAAACCTGCTTGCAACGTATGCCAGGTGTAATCTTGCGCTTCCTGCACGCTCTCCGTGATGGGCAATCCGTTGGCTAAAAAGGCTGCAATCGCGGATGCCAGCGTACAACCCGAGCCATGATAGGTATTGACAAGCCGCTCCCAGTGATCGGATCGCACAACACCGTCACTTGCAAATAAAGTATTGGTCACTTGAGCGGTATTTTCATGAGTACCCGTAATCAACACATATTCGCATCCCAGATCCAGCAACCGCTGCGCGCATACGCTTAAATCCAGTTTCGTCACATGACTATCGTTTTCCAGTTGCGCCAGATGCCGCGCTTCCAGACTATTGGGCGTTAAAATCGTCACCTGCGGCAATAATAACTCGCGCATGGCATCAATCATTTCTTCGCTTGCCAGTTCATCACCGCGGCCGGAAGTCAGAACGGGATCCATCACCAATGGAATCTGCGGATAATCGGAAATCACCTCCGCGATCGTCGCGATAATCTCAACGCTGCCTAACAATCCGATCTTGAAAACTTGAACAGGCATATCTTCAAGCACTGCTCTGGCCTGATCCGCAACCCATTCCGGATCAAGCGGCATGACATCCTCGACACCGGCAGTATCCTGAACGGTAATGGCTGTCATCACTGACAACGGATGACAGCCCAGACTGGCAATAGTCAGCAAGTCTGCTTGAAGACCTGCTCCGCCACTGGGATCATTGGCTGCAAAAGAAAGTACAATTGGGGGTGGCTGTAACATGCATTAATACCGTAAAATGTCATTTTAACCTAAAAGGAAGTTGCTATCTATCATGCCAACCGATGAGAATCGTGAGTACAATCAATACATGTGCTTAATTTGCGGTTATATCTATGATGAAGCCGCAGGAGCGCCGGATGAAGGTATCGCACCGGGCACGCGCTGGGAAGATGTGCCGATCAATTGGACTTGCCCCGAATGCGGCGCGCGTAAAGATGATTTTGAAATGGTAAAAATATAAATGCGCATTCTGCATACCATGCTTCGTGTCGGCAATCTTGAAAAATCCCTGGCTTTTTATACGCAAGTATTAGGAATGAAGCTGCTGCGCCGCAAAGATTATCCCGACGGCAGGTTTACGCTGGCTTTCGTTGGCTTCCAGGATGAAGCAAGCGGCGCTGTTCTGGAATTGACGCACAATTGGGACACCGCTTCGTATAATCTGGGAGAAGGCTACGGCCATATCGCCATTGAAGTCGATGATGCTTACCAAGCCTGCGAAAACACTAAAAAACTGGGCGGCAAGGTTACTCGTGAAGCCGGACCGATGAAGCATGGTACGACAGTTATTGCGTTTATCGAAGACCCGGATGGCTATAAAATAGAATTTATACAGAAAAAATTCCCGGATCAGTAATCTGCGTCATTGATTATCCGGGCACAACCCGCGACAACCCGGATACCGCCTAACCATGCAATAGAAAAATGGTCGGTATTTTATTGATATCCGGCAAGTTTTTCCGCCACTCTTTGGCCGTTCTGGTCGCAATCATCTCGCTGGAAAAAGTAAGATGACTGGCGATGCATAAATCGGTCGTATCGCGGCATACACTCACCAATTGCTCCAGTAATTTCTGATTACGGTACGGCGCTTCAATAAAAATCTGTGTCTGTTGCAGACTGGCTGATAACTTTTCCAATTCCATGATTTTCTGAACCCGCGCGGCGCTCTCGACCGGCAAGTACCCATGAAAAGCAAAACACTGGCCGTTCAAACCCGATGCCATCAACGCCAGCAGAATGGAAGATGGTCCGACCAAAGGCATCACGGCAATGTTATTTTTATGCGCCAGCCGGATTAATTCCGCGCCAGGATCCGCCACTGCCGGACACCCGGCCTCTGATAACAACCCCACATCGTGGCCTGCCAATAAGGGCTGAAGTAATCCCGGTAAATCTTTACTGGGCGTATGCTCATTGAGTATTTGCATCTGCAATGCCTGCAATGGCTGCTCGCAACCGATTTGCTTGAGAAATTGCCGCGCGGTTTTAGGATGCTCCACGATAAAATGACTCAATCCGGCAACGCATTGCTGTACTGCCGCCGGCAGCACCCAAGCGATATTTTCCTGGCTGATGGGCGATGGAATGAGATAGAGCGTGCCGGCCATCAGAGCAACAGTGCAAAGCGATCATCAAACATAAAAAAGCAAATAGCGATTCTAATGCAGTATCCTGGGTACGCTCAGTATGAATTCCGGGATGGCCACATCAAAATGAACGCCATCCTCCGCCGCCATCTGATAACTGCCCTTCATCGATCCAACCGAGGTTGAGATCACCGTTCCACTGGTGTATTCAAAGCTGTCGCCGGGCTTAAGCAGCGGTTGCTCGCCGACGACCCCCAACCCCCGCACCTCCTGCGTCGTGCCATCGCCATTGTTGATGATCCAATGCCTGCTGATCAATTGTGTGGCGACCGTGCCATTATTGGCAATCGTGATGGTGTAGGCAAACACATGCCGATCGGCTTCCTCATCCGATTGATCCGGTAAATAGGCGGTTCGAACAGTAATATCGATTTCGTATTTATTTTCTTCGGACATTTGTTGATTCCTGTCATTAGCTCATTCTTTCAGGTAGTGTACCAAGAAAAAACAAAAAAACGGATTAGCCGGATGAAATTCGTATCCGCTTGCACTCTTTCACGCGCAAACGAGCAATTAAGGTTAAAATAAACGATTTGATTTCAATTGAGAGGTTTTTCATGTTTCGCTTAGCACCCAGCATTCTGTCCGCCAATTTTGCAAAACTCGGCCAGGAAATTACCGATGTTATCGCTTCCGGCGCGGATATCGTTCATTTTGACGTGATGGATAACCATTATGTCCCCAACCTGACGATCGGCCCTCTGGTCTGCGAAGCAATTCGCCCGGTTACCGACGCCATCATCGATGTGCATTTGATGGTTGAACCGGTTGATCGCATTATCCCCGATTTCGCCAAAGCCGGCGCCAATATCATTTCCTTTCACCCGGAAGCATCCAACCATATCGACCGCACCATTGGTCTAATCAAGGAACAAGGTTGCAAGGCCGGTTTGGTGTTTAACCCGGCAACACCGCTATCGTATTTGGATCATGTGCTCGACAAACTGGATTTGATTCTGATCATGTCGGTCAACCCCGGCTTTGGCGGTCAGAAATTCATTCCGGAAGCGTTGAACAAATTACGCGCTGTCAGAAAACGGCTGGATGACAGCGGCAATAAAAATATCCTGCTGGAGATCGATGGCGGTGTGAAAGTCGATAACATTGCAGAAATTGCACGTGCCGGCGCCGACACGTTTGTCGCTGGATCGGCGATCTACAATGCCGGCAAAGATACCGACCCACACCGCTACGACAGTGTTGTCGCGGCATTCCGCGCCGAACTGGCAAAAGTCTAAGCAGTTAATTATTTTCGTTTAATTTTTTACACGTTCATGAACCCAAGTTTTTCTTCGAATACCGTGGCTTCCTCCAGAAAAATTGATTTCCCGATTGCGGTCAAGGTAATCATGATCGATTTGGATGGCACATTGCTAAACACTGCGGACGATCTTGCGTTGTCCGCCAACCTGATGCTCAGGGATTTAGGAATGCCGGAACAGTCGACCGAAACCATCCGTTCTTATATCGGAAAAGGCATACAAAAGCTGGTCAAGCGTACCCTGACCGGCGATCTCGATGGCGAACCCGATGCAGCTTTGTTTGCCAAAGCGCTGCCGATTTATGAAAAGCACTATGCCGAAAATTTGAGCTTGAACACACGCCCCTATCCGGGAGTGGTTGAAGGCGTTAAAGTTCTGCAGCAAGCCGGCTTCCGGCTAGCTTGCATCACCAATAAGGCCGAGGCGTTTACCATTCCGCTGTTAAAAGCAACCGGCCTCTACGATCAATTCGAAATCGTTTTGTCCGGCGATAGCTTACCGAAAAAGAAACCCGATCCGATGCCGCTGACGCATATTTGCAAACATTTCGATGCGCAACCGCACGAAGCGCTGCTGATCGGCGATTCGCTGAACGATGCGATCGCTGCCAGAGCGGCAGGTTGCCATGTGTTTTGCGTAACTTACGGTTATAACGAGGGCCGCAACGTGTACGAGCTGGACTGCGATGCGATCGTCGAATCGCTGGTGGATGCGGCCAAATTGCTCAAACGCTTATCCTGAACAGGCATCATGACCGAAGCGGAATTTAACCAGCTGGCGCAACAAGGATACAACCGCATCCCGATAGTCCTTGAAACTTTTGCCGATCTCGACACGCCGCTGTCCATTTACTTGAAACTCGCCAACCAGCCGTACTCGTATTTACTCGAATCGGTTCAGGGCGGCGAGCGGTTCGGACGGTTCTCGATTATCGGTTTACCGGCCACAGCACGGATCGAGGCGTATGGCAATTCGATCAATACAATCCGGCAGAATGCATCGGCGACAACCATTGCCGATGACCCGCTGGCATTCGTCGAATCCTATCTGCGGCAATTCAAGGCTGCGCCGTGCCAGGCTGGAAAATCACGTTTCCGCGGTGGATTGGCTGGTTATTTCTCCTACGATACCGTGCGTTATATCGAACACAGGCTCAAAGGTCATGCCAAGCCGGATTCCCTGAATACACCGGATATGCTGCTGTTGCTTTCCGAAGAATTAGCAGTGGTCGACAATCTTTCCGGCAAATTGTATCTGATCGTGTACGCCGATCCGGCACAAGCAAACGCTTATCAAACCGGACGCAACCGGTTAAAAGCGTTACTTGCGCAATTACGCCAACCGGCCGCCATTCCTTCCGGAGAAACTGTCGCTTCCGCCGCTGCAGCTTCCGAATTTCCGGAGACGGATTTTAAAGCGGCCGTCGAGCGGGCAAAGCGCTACATTTACGATGGCGACATCATGCAAGTGGTACTGTCGCAGCGCACCAGCAAACCCTATAGCGCTTCTCCGCTGGCGTTATATCGCGCTTTGCGCAGTCTGAACCCATCGCCCTATATGTTTTTCTATCATTTCAAGGATTTCCACGTCGTCGGCGCTTCCCCGGAAATATTGGTGCGCCTGGAAGGTGATGCGGTAACGGTGCGGCCGATTGCCGGAACCCGTCCACGCGGCAAGAATCCGCAGGAAGACGCCGATTTGGCGGCGGATCTTTTAGCCGACCCGAAAGAAATCGCCGAGCATGTGATGCTGATGGACCTGGGACGCAACGACATCGGCCGGGTCGCGCAAACCGGAACCGTCAAAGTTACGGAAAAAATGCAAATTGAAAATTACTCGCACGTCATGCACATCGTCTCGAACGTTGAAGGCAAATTAAAATCTGGCTTGAGCGCCATCGACGTACTGCGCGCCACCTTCCCGGCTGGAACGGTCAGCGGCGCCCCCAAAGTACGCGCCATGGAAATCATCGACGAACTGGAAGTATCCAAGCGCGGCGTCTATGCCGGCGCCGTGGGGTATTTGGGATTTAACGGCGACATGGACTTGGCGATCGCCATCCGCACCGGCGTCATCAAGGATGGCATGCTGCACGTTCAAGCCGGCGCCGGCATTGTCGCCGACTCGGTGCCGCAAAACGAATGGGTGGAAACGCAGAACAAAGCCAAAGCGGTGTTACGCGCGGCGGAACTGGCCGAGAACGGTCTCGACAGCAAGCTCTAGTAAGAAAGTGGTATTAATCCAGCAATAACAAAGCCAGCTTATGAGCACATCACAAGCTGGTTTTTTGTTTTCAGGCTAACTCGCAATCAATGTCGATTCAATTTCCGCAAAACTCTTCGCCACATTGTTTTGCGGAATCATCATACCCAGCTGCTTTTCAATTTGAGTCCAGGAAAAGATCCCGCAAATTCTTGGTAGACCAATAGTCTGATCGTCAATCACCAATGCATGCAACCGGCCGCTTTCACGCAGACTGGCGACAACATTGCCGACTCGCGCATGCATCACTTCTTCCAGGGAAATCGCTTCCAGCTTATCCAGCGGTGTCATGATATCCGCTACTAGAATTTCATTGTGCTTCACGCCGCGTTCCTGAATAAAACGCATCGGTTTCTCGCCAAGAATATCGGTAGCCGTGATAATCCCGGCTAACGTGTTGTCATTGCTCATGACCAGCAATGTCCGCACACCGCGCTGCATCATGTAAGTATTGGCGATTTCCATCGGAGTGCTTGGCGCAATCACTGCTGCGTGGATGGAACGCAGATCTGTCATGACTTCCGCGGCGGGAGAATCGAATGTAACCGGACTGGGCGGCAAGGGGCGGGAGATATGGACGGTTCCGGACAGATACTGTACGGCGAGGGATTTATATTCATTCATCATTTTGTGTACTCCTCAAACTGGAATTGAAGGGATTCACCTGATTTCAAAATAGATGGTCTACCTTGAGCAAGCACTCTACGCCGAAAAGAAATTGGAATCAATAGGCCTATTCGGGTCAGGGGAATTACGGCCGGCTATAAAGCCATTGCACCAATGCATCCACGGCCACACGCGACTGCCCGGCCTGATCGTGATTCACGAAAAACACGATGACGATGCGCCGCCCGGCCTTATCCAGCATATATCCCGCCAACCCGCGCACGTTATTCAATGCGCCGGTTTTCATATGCGCCAGCCCTTTCACCGCTGTCCCGGCAAAGCGGTTTCTCAAGGTGCCGTCAACCGCCGCGATCGGCATCGACGACATGAATTCTGGCATCACCGGACTATTAAATGCCGCCAAGAGCAGTTGCCCCATGTGCCGCGCACTGATGCGTTCCTTGCGCGACAATCCGGAGCCGTTCTCAACCACCAGTTCGGGAAAATTCAGTTGCTTACCGGCCAACCACTGCCGGACAGCCGCATCCGATTTCGCCAGCGTTGCCGGTGATTGCTGCGCGGCATTTTCTCCCGTTCCCAACGCCAGATACAACTGCCGCGCGGCAATGTTATTGCTGAATTTATTGATGCCGCGCACGATCTCCGCCAAAGGCGGTGACTGATAGATTTTTAACGGTGTCAAACCGGACGGCGCCCGCCCCACGATGACATCGCCATGAAACATGCCGCCTTGTTGCGCCCACAAGCGCTTAAACAAATCGCGCGTGTAGATCGCGCTCTTCTGCAAACTCAGCATGTACGACTGCTTGCCGCAATGCTGCGAGAAATTACCCTTCAGCACCACAGTAAAATCATTATCCTGGCTTTTACCGGACAAAACATCGATCGTCAGTGCATTCTGCCAATCACTGCAGCCGCCTTGTGTCAGCTTTAAATGATTCTGTACCTGAATCGAGTCCGGCAGCGGATCGATGACCACCCGCACGGCATTTTTCTCGGGCTGCGGAAACAAATGAATCGTCGATGTGCGGTAATTGATCAGCAATGCTTCCGGAATGATGTTGTAGGTGCGGTACGGCTGACCGTCGAAATCGCCCGGATGATCATCCGGAATCTGATAATGACTGTTATCCAGCACCAGATTTCCTTTGATTTCATGCAATCCGGTTTGTCGTAAGCGGTGAATCAGCAGCCAGAAATTTTCCAGATCCAGCTTCGGATCGCCATAGCCCTTGATCACCAAATCACCGTGCAACACACCATCGATAATCGCTCCATCCGCGTACAGCATCGTCGGCCAGGTATATGCCGGACCCAATAATTCCAGCCCGGCATACGTCGTCAGCAATTTCATCACCGACGCCGGATTCATGGCGGTATCGGCATTCATCGTGAGCAGCGGTTCGCGCGCGCCGGTCTCATGCACATAAACACCGACTGCGGTTTCCGGAATCGCCAATTGCTGCAGCTTCTGCTTGACGATCGACGGTAATTCAGCGGCGGCAACCGGTGATGCCAAGACCATCAGCCACACCAGCAAACCCAGGTGCCCTTTCATAGTGACCATCGGAATGAAATTGCTTATTTCGTGCCTTTGCACATCATGAAACCGTCGTCCCAGCCCATGCGGTATTGCCCGTCCTTGTCGTAGCGATTGAGATCCTTGAACGCCCAACTGGTATTTTTGGCGGTCTCGCAACCGTCGATATAGCCTTGCTGCACTTCGGCCGGGTAGCCGGTCAGGTTGTATTTGGGCTTGGCGCTTTGCGGCAGCGGTCCCGCGGGCCGCTCCGGTTTCTTGCCGGGTAGCGGCAACTGCTGCTTACCGGGCATTGGGGTAGTGCTGCAAGCGGAGACAATGAGTGCGAAAAAAATGACAAAAAAAGATAAGCGAAAACGCATGAAAAAACCCTTTGACAAAAAATAACGTAATTACAAAACCGATTTCAGCAGCTTGCCCATTTCCGCCGGATTGCGCGTGACTTTGATGCCGCAGGCTTCCATTACTTCGAGTTTCTCCTGCGCCGTGCCCTTGCCGCCGGAAATGATCGCCCCGGCGTGTCCCATGCGCTTACCCGGCGGCGCCGTAACACCGGCGATAAAACCGACCACCGGCTTGTGCATGTTGTCCTTGATCCAGCGTGCGCAATCCTCTTCGTCGCTGCCACCGATCTCGCCGACCATCAGCACCGCGTCGGTTTCATCGTCGTCGTTGAATAACTGCATCACATCGAGGTGTTTCAAACCATTCACCGGATCGCCGCCGATCCCGATGCAAGTCGACTGCCCCAATCCAAGCGCCATCAATTGCGCCACCGCTTCGTAGGTCAATGTGCCGGAGCGCGACACCACGCCGATGCGGCCTTTTTTGTGGATGTAGCCGGGCATGATACCGATCTTGAGTTCGTCCGGCGTGATGATGCCGGGACAATTCGGACCGATCAGCTTGGTTTTTTTGCCTTGCATGTTGTAACGCGTGCGGATCATGTCGCGTACCGGAATGCCTTCGGTGATGCAAATCACCAGATCCAGCTCGGCTTCGACCGCTTCGTCGATCGCTGCAGCGGCAAACGGCGGCGGCACGTAAATCACCGACACATTCGCGCCGGTTTGCTGCTTGGCTTCCTGGACGGTGGCAAATACCGGAATCCCCTCGAAATCCTCGCCGGGTTTGCGCGGATTCACGCCAGCCACGAAACATTCCTTGCCGTTGGCATAGTCGCGGCACATGCGGGTATGAAATTGTCCGGTCTTACCGGTAATGCCTTGGGTGATGACACGGCTGTTGCGATTGATCAGAATAGACATGTTGGGCTCCTGTAATGATTAATTCTGACAACCGCACGAAGACGGTTTCGACTTCGCCGCATTCACCGCTTTCTGCGCCGCATCGGCCATATCCGTAGCCGAAATGATCGGCAAGCCGGAATCGGCCAGAATCTGCTTGCCGAGATCGACGTTGGTGCCTTCCAGCCGCACCACCAGCGGCACCGTCAATTGCACTTCGCGCGCCGCCGCGACCACCCCTTGCGCGATGACGTCGCATTTCATGATACCGCCGAAAATATTCACCAGAATCGCCTGCAATTTGGGATTGCGCAGCATCAGCTTGAATGCTTCGGTGACTTTTTCCGCCGTGGCGCCGCCGCCGACATCGAGAAAATTCGCCGGATTGCCGCCGTACAGCTTGATGATATCCATCGTCGCCATCGCCAGCCCGGCGCCGTTTACCAGGCAGCCGATATTGCCGTCGAGCGGAATGTACGACAGCTCATGCTTCGCCGCCTCGATCTCGACCGGATCTTCCTCGTCCAGATCGCGCAACGCGACGATGTCGGAATGCCGGTACAGCGCGTTGTCGTCGAAATTCATTTTGGCATCGAGCGCCATCACTTGGTCGCCGTTTACCAAACCCAGCGGATTGATTTCCAGCAGCGACGCATCGGTCTCGTCGAATGCCCGGTACAAGCCTTGCAGCAATGTCACCGCTTGCGGCACGCAAACTGCGGGAATACCGATTTTCCGCGCCACCTCTTCCGCTTGCTGCGGCGTCAGCCCCGCCACCGGATCGATAAATACTTTATGAATCTTGTCCGGTGTTTCCGCCGCAACTTTCTCGATATCCATACCACCCTTGGAGCTCGCCATCAAACACACTCGCTGCTGACGCCGGTCGACCACCATACCGGCGTAGTATTCCTTGTCGATCTTCACGCCTTGCTCGATGAATAGCCGGTGCACGATCCGCCCCTCCGGTCCGGTCTGATGCGTCACCAGCCGCATCCCCAGAATCTCCCCGGCGCGTTGCCGCACTTCGTCCAGCGACTTTGCCACTTTCACGCCGCCGCCCTTGCCGCGCCCGCCCGCATAAATCTGCGCCTTCACCGCCCAAATATCACCGCCCAACTGCTTGGCGGCATGCACCGCCTCGTCGACACTGAAACACGCGACGCCTTGCGGTGTCGCAACACCGTATTGCCGTAAAATTTCCTTGGCTTGGTATTCGTGGATTTTCATCGGTTTCACTTCTCCCTAAGGTAATAGTTCAGTCTAACGCAGTTAGCCAGCAATGCAAATTGCAAGACCTGCCCCCTCCAAAGCCTCCACTTACCCCCTCCACTCTGAACCAAATTTAAGCTTGATTAATTAAAGGTTTCTTCTCTCCGTCGCGCTAGATAACCCATTAAGCCTAAGCCAGCCAACAACATTACGTAGGCTTCCGGTTCCGGTACTGGCGGGATATAAATTGGTTGAGGGTCAAAGATAGTATCAGGAGTATACGACAGTAAAAATGCTTCGGTATGTCCATGGTGTTGGCCAGACCCAACCATCTGTCCATTATTGTTGATGCTGTTAACAACAATATTAGTCCACCCGTCTGCGACGACAGGAGCCAATAACGAAAGATCAGTCATTCCGCCATGACTAAAAATAAAAGAGTGCTCTAGGCCATCAGCACCTCCGGCCACTCCCACAACCTCTCCGAAATCATTGATGCCGGTGGCACGACTAATGTTGTATCCGCCGACCAAGGTACCCAAGTCAGTCATGCCAATACCATTAGGACCCGTGATAAATGCATGGGTAGGACCGCTTGCAATGGTCGATTCCCCCACCACTTGCCCGGAATCATTGATTCCATAGGCTTGACTACTGAATCCCCCTAAGGTCCCTAAGTCAGTCATACCTATACCATTAGGTCCCGTGATGAATGCATGAGGGGAACCACCTGCAGTTTGAGAACTTCCCACTACTTGCCCGGAATCATTGATGCTATAAGCCACACTGTATCTTCCGCCCAACAACGTACCTAGGTCAGTCATGCCGATACCATTCGGGCCCGTAATAAAAGCGTGCTGAGCAATATCACCTTTCGTGAAAGAATATCCGACGACTTGCCCGGAATTGTTGATACCCTGAGCTGTACTCATGGATCCACCCAGGGTACCCAAGTCAGTCACGCCTATACCATTAGGACCCGTGATAAATGCATGAATAGAATAGCCATCAGTAGAATAGTCATCTGCAAAAATAGATTCTCCCGCCACTTGCCCGGAATCATTAATGCCCAAAGCAAAACTATAGCCCACCTCATCCAAGTCAATCATGCCTATGCCATTAGGGCCCGTGATAAATGCATGCTGGGGACCATCTGATGCAGAAGAAGTCCCGGCCACTTGTCCGGAATCGTTGATGCCAAAGGCACTGCTAGCTATAGGAAAGAGTGGTGGTAAAAATTCCCCCAAGAATCCCAATCCTTTTATTGACCAGTCGGCATGCGCCACTGCCGGAATTGATGCGGTGTAAATTCCTGCGACAAAGATTGCGATCTGTTTGAAATTTGCGAGCTGAGTGTTCATGATGATTGCCCTCATGTGGTTATTTCCGTGATGTTCAAGTCCTTCAGATTGCAAGAAATCAGAAACTTAAACCAATTTGGTTGCGTTATCAGTGTAGGCCGGATTGATTACACAATCAATAAACCGATTACTTATTCTTACGATAAATTCAGTTAAATCACCTCCGGCAAAGCCGGAGGCTTATATTTGCTAGCCCATCAAAGGGGCGAAGGCTGATGCTGCTAAAAGCAGCATCAGATACCAAGTTTGAGCTGATCATCTGAAAGCCGCTCATTGTTCAGCGCCTCCCTAAAAGTAACGCCATGTTGCGCCGGGTATTGTTATTGTTAATGAAAATGCCGGGGCAAAGTACCGGTATTTCGAGTTAAAGCTTTACTTCCGCTAAGTCGTAACAATCCGGACGTAAGATGCTGATTGTCCGAATATGCCCGGTAAAGAATTGAAAATCAAAAAAGCAATGTCCTGTGTGGCTGGAGACACGGATTCCAGCCGTAATTTTATACAGCAATGCAATGAACTGCTGGCACAGCGCGCTCAAATAATGAGTATCGCAGCAATGTTCCGGATTCAGTTGAAGCGTTGGAAAGCTGTTATTGAAATCTATGGCCCGGATTTAGCCGGGCAACTTTCCAGGGAATTGTCGAACCGGCTGTCCGCTTATGTCAACGAACATTGCTTGCTAGCAAGAATTGCAGAGGATCAGTTTGCCATCTTCAAAACGGATTGCGCGAATAATGAGAATGCCGGGTTATTTGCTCGCACGCTTGCAAAGACGGTCATTGCACCGATCAATATCGATTATTTACAGTTTCGCATCGCGATGGATGTGGAAATCAGCACTTATCCCGATAACACGGAAATGATTTCTGAGCCAATTGCGAATGCACCGGCTGCTCTGTTGCATAATCGCACGGTTTGGAGCGGCGATTGTTATTATTTTTCCAAGGAAACCGCCGAAGCGGCGGCTAAACAACGATCGCTTAGAAAATCGCTGCAAACTGCGATTCAAAAACAAGAGCTTGTGCTGCTTTATCAACCGGTAGTGGATCTGCAGTCGGGTGATTTGACCGGCATTGAAGCGCTGGTGCGTTGGAATCATCCGGAATTGGGAATGTTGCTGCCGGAAGATTTTATTCCGTTGGCGCAAGAAAACGGATTTGTCATGGAACTGGGCCGATGGGTGCTGCGGCAGGCTTGTGATCAGCTTCAAGTCTGGCACAGCGCGGGATACCCATTGTTGTCGGTTTCGGTGAATGTTTCCGCTGTTGAATTTGATCAAGCGCAATGGATCAATACGATTTCGCAGGTTCTCGCTGAAACCGGCATGCCCCCGGAGTTTCTGGAATTGGACATCGCCGAATCGACGTTGATGCGGCATGCGGAAACCAGTCTCCAAGCCGTGCGCTCATTGAAAAACCTTGGCGTCAAAATTGTCATGGATAATTTTGGGCGCGGTTATTCATCGCCGCGCTATATAAAGCATTTTTCTGTGGATATTCTGAAGATCGACCGGACTTTAACCCATGATATGATTGCGGATCCTGACGGCTTGACGATTGTTTCCTCAATGATCGGGCTCGCAAAAGGCCTGGGACTGGCGGTTCAAGCCGTGGGCGTCGAAACCAAAGAGCAGTTCGATTGTTTGCTGCATACCGGGTGTCACCGGGCGCAAGGTTATTTGTTTAGCAAACCGGTTTTTGCGCAGGATGTGATGCAACTGCTGGTGCAGCGCAAAACCGGGACGCTTGCGTAGCCGTAGTATCCGGGCCAACCGGCATGAACGATTCATAATTAATGCGCATAATCGATGTAGGTAAAACTCTTACATCGTGATAAGAGAATTACCTAACTTCATTTAAGCGCAACTTCCATTTACTTACCCCCCTGCGATCGCCGACAATTTCACCTGTGCGAAATTGTCTTTTTTGATAAATACTTTTTAATCGACAGGGGAGTTGAAATGGAAACCAATCAAATATTGGATGAAATCAGGGATATCAATTTAAGCTACTTATTGCTTGCCAAGCAAATGTTGCGGGAAGATAAAGTGTCTGCAATCTACCGTTTGGGAATCAATCAGGATCTCGCGGACATTATCGACAGACTGAGTTCCGCGCAGTTAATCAAAATGGCTGCTACCAACATGTTGCTCTGCCGGTTCCGTTTCGACGATCGCTTGATTGCCGAGATGCTCTCCAACGATAGCCGCGATCAGGCTGTTACTAAATCGCATGCAGCAATTTTGATGGCCGGAAAACCGGCCGAAGCTGTGGTGTAATCATAATCGCTTGAATGGGGAGTCCATAATGCGCAACCGAAGTATTCTTACCGAAGCCAAACAAATTCAACTCGCCACGGAATTGATTCAACTAGGCGCCCGGCTCCAGGTTCTGGAGATGAACACAAATCTCAGCCGCGAGCGGTTGGTTAAGCTGTACAAGGAAATCAGAGGGGTGTCGCCTCCCAAAGGCATGCTGCCTTATTCGGAAGACTGGTTCATGAGCTGGCAACCCAACATGCACTCTACGTTATTTATGAATATTCATAACTATGTGACGACTAATTCGGATGTCGAAGGAATCGACGCATTGGTAAAAAGCTACCGGCTCTATCTCGAGCATGTCAAAGTCAATCAGCTGGAGAAAGTATTAAGCTTGACGCGCGCCTGGACTTTGGTGCGTTTTGTGGAAAGCGGCGTTCTGTGCATCGCACCATGCGTGAATTGTCACGGAAAATTTGTGGTTCATTCGCTGGAAATTCATTCCAATCATGTCTGCGGTTTGTGCAATATTCCTTCGCGGGCTGGAAAAACCAAGAAAGCTGCGGCGCTACATTTGCACTAGATAAGAATGAATGATTTAGAAGGCTTGCTGATCATTTCAGCAGATTTTGAATGCGCGCTAAAGCCTGCTGCAAATTATCCATCGACGTGGCAAACGATAAGCGCATGTAGCCTTCACAACCGAATGCCGAGCCTGGGACAACCGCAACACCGGCTTTTTCCAGAAGATATTCGCTGAATGCGAGATCGTTTTGTGCATTGATCAGTTTGTTTTTGTACAAATTTCCGATTGATTCACGAACATCGGCGAATGCATAAAAAGCACCTTCCGAAGCCAAGCAGTGCACGCCGCTGATTTTGTTGAGTTGTTCAGTGACATAAAGATTACGTTCCTTGAATGCCGCAATCATCGGATTCATGCAGGATTGATCGCCATTCAACGCAGTTTCGGCGGCAACTTGCGAAATCGAGCTCGGATTGGAAGTGCTTTGCGACTGAATGTTCTCCATCGCCGTAATGATATGAGCAGGTCCCCCACAATAACCGATGCGCCAGCCGGTCATCGAATAAGCTTTGGATACACCGTTGAGAACAACCGCTTGCGCAAATAACTCCGGACAAGCATTAACGATATTGACAAATTTCTGACCGGTTAACAGGATATGCTCGTACATGTCATCCGTGGCGATGAGAATCTGCGGATGTTTCAATAATACTTCGCCCAAAGCTCTCAGTTCATCCAGGGTATAGACCGCGCCGGAAGGATTGCTCGGGCTATTGATGACGAACATTTTGGTTTTCGGTGTAATGGCAGCTTCCAACTGCTGCGGTGAAATTTTGAAATGTTGCTCGATGCCGGTATTGATAAAGACCGGTTTGCCCTCCGCGATCAGTACGATATCCGGATAAGAAACCCAGTAAGGCGCCGGAATGATCACTTCATCGCCGGGGTTGATGACCGCCAGCGCCAGATTAAAAAAACTCTGTTTGCCGCCGCAAGAAACCAGAATTTGCTTGGGCTCGAAATCGAAATTGTTTTCCCGTTTGAATTTAGCCACGATGGCGTTTTTCAATCCGGGGGTGCCGCCGACCGGCGTGTATTTGGTAAATCCCTTGTTAATCGCGGTGATAGCAGCATCTTTGATGTGCTGCGGCGTGTCGAAATCAGGCTCGCCCGCGCCTAATCCAATAATGTCTTTGCCTTCGGCTTTCAGTTTGGCAGCCCGGGCGGTTACCGCAAGGGTAGGAGATGGTTTGATGGTTTGAACGCGGCTAGAGAGCTCCACAGAAAATCCTCGCACTAAAAAAATAGACAGACCCGCATGTTAGAATAACAAGAAACAATTCAATGGCGGAATTATACCCGTGATCGCAACCTTCCCCAATAGTCCCTATAAATTACATCAAGCATTTGCGCCCGCCGGTGATCAGCCGGTTGCAATCGCACAGTTGGTCGAAGGCATAAACGATGGTCTTGCGTATCAAACGTTACTGGGCGTGACCGGCTCCGGTAAAACGTACACCATAGCCAACATGATCGCCCGCTTGGGCCGTCCGGCGATTATCATCGCGCCGAATAAAACGCTGGCCGCGCAGTTATACGCGGAGATGCGCGAATTCTTCCCGGAAAACGCCATCGAGTACTTCGTTTCCTATTACGATTACTATCAACCGGAAGCATACGTGCCGTCGCGCGATTTGTTTATCGAGAAAGATTCCAGCATCAACGAACATATCGAACAAATGCGCTTGTCCGCGACCAAATCGCTGCTGGAGCGCGACGATTCGATTATCGTCGCGACGGTATCGTGCATCTACGGTATCGGCGATCCGGTCGATTATCACGGCATGATTCTGCACTTGCGCAACGGTGAAAAAATGTCGCAACGCGACATCATCAAGCGCTTGACCGAGATGCAATACGAACGCAATGAACTGGAGTTCAAACGCGGGGTTTTTCGCGTGCGCGGTGATGTCGTCGATGTATTTCCGTCCGAGAATTCCGAAGCGGCAGTCCGCATCACGTTGTTTGACGACGAAGTGGATAGCTTGGCGCTATTCGACCCGCTGACCGGGCGCGTTCTGCAGAAAATCGCGCGTTTCACGGTGTATCCTTCCAGTCACTACGTTACGCCGCGCAGCACCACATTGCGGGCAATGGAAACCATCAAAACCGAATTACGCGAGCGGTTGGAGTATTTCTATCAGGAAAACCGCCTGGTCGAAGCGCAGCGGCTCGAACAACGCACCCGCTTCGATTTGGAAATGCTCAATGAACTGGGTTTTTGCAAAGGCATTGAAAATTATTCCCGCCATTTATCCGGTAAGCAGCCGGGTGAACCGCCGCCGACGTTACTTGATTATCTGCCGGATAATGCTTTGATGATCATCGACGAAAGCCATGTGACCGTGCCGCAAATCGGCGGCATGTATAAGGGCGATCGCTCGCGCAAGGAGAATCTGGTGAACTTCGGCTTCCGCTTGCCGTCGGCGCTGGACAACCGGCCGTTGCGTTTTGAGGAATTTGAGAAACGCATGCCGCAGACGGTTTTCGTGTCGGCCACGCCCGCCGATTATGAGAGTCAGCATAGCGGCCAAGTCGTCGAGCAAGTCGTGCGCCCGACCGGTCTGGTCGATCCGGTTATCGAAGTGCGCCCGGTTGCCACGCAGGTGGATGATTTAATGTCGGAGGTAACTTTACGTACGGCCAAGAACGAGCGTGTACTAGTCACCACGCTGACCAAACGCATGGCGGAGGATTTGACCGATTATTTTTCCGATCATCAAATCAAAGTGCGCTATTTGCATTCGGATATCGACACCGTCGAACGTGTCGAGATCATCCGCGATTTGCGGCTCGGGCAATTCGATGTGCTGGTCGGGATTAACTTGCTGCGCGAAGGGCTGGATATTCCGGAAGTGTCGCTGGTCGCGATACTGGATGCCGATAAGGAAGGCTTCTTGCGTTCGCAACGGTCGCTGATTCAAACCATTGGCCGAGCTGCCCGGCATATCAACGGCACCGCAATCTTATACGCCGACACTATCACCAAATCAATGCGCGTTGCGATTGACGAAACCAGCCGGCGGCGTCAAAAGCAGATTCAATTCAACGAACAGCATCAAATTACACCGCGGTCGGTGCATAAGCGCATCAAGGACTTGATCGACGGCGTTTATAATCATGAATCCGCGCAACAGCAGCACAAAGCCGCGCAAGTGCAAGCGCGCTACGATGCCATGAACGAAGCGCAACTTGCCAAGGAAATTCAGCGGGTCGAGAAGAAAATGCTCAATGCCGCGAAGAACTTGGAATTTGAGCAAGCCGCTGTTTACCGCGATGAACTCAAGAACCTCAAGAACAAGCTGCTGATCGGTTTTACCGGTATTACCTGAGTGGCTATTTTTTGACTTCGGTGGAAGACACGAAAATGATGGTGCCGAAGGTACGGTTCAGCGTTTTGCTGGTGAAATTGGTCATCACCATGCTCTGACCGAAACGGATGTGATCGCCCTTGTTGACTTGGGTCGTCGGCGCGGCAATCCAGAATTTGTGTCCGCTGTTCTGCAATTCCATATAGGTATAGCCGCCGGCATCCATAAAGTCGACGACAATACCTTCGTTGTCGGCCATTTTTCCTGATGCTGCGGCACCTTGTGCAACATTGGGTTGCGCTATGCTATGGGTGGATTGAATAAACAGGCAAACAATCAGCGCCATGAGGGATAAAAAAGATAATTTCATGATTTTAAGAAGTGTTCCGTCTAAAAGGCACGTATCATACACCGCCGCTCTATTTTGTTCCAATGTTGGTAAGCGCGGAATCCCGGTCTTGCCGGACTTTCTCAAAAAAACAAATCGCCGCGGCGGCAGCGGCATTGAGCGATTCGGTTTTTCCCGGCATTGGGATGACGATATTTTCCCGCGCGGTTTGAATCAGTTCTTTGGATAACCCGGCGCCTTCATTGCCGAACAGAAAGGCCACCGGACCAGCCAGAGAAATGTCGAAAAGATTCTTGGCGGCTTGAATCGAAGTGGCAATCACCGTTCCCGGAAAGTCGCGGGAAATTTGCAATAAATCGCAATTCACGTGGATGCGCAAAAAAAAATGGGCGCCCATTGCCGCCCGCAAAGTTTTAGGCGACCAAGCATCCGCGCAGTGCTGCGACAGATAAATATCGCGAACATTAGCGGCCGCGGCGGAACGCAGGATTGAGCCGAGGTTGCCGGGATCCTGAATTGCTTCCAGCATCACGCTGAAAACCTCCCGGCCGCGTCCGGTTTCTTTTTGCAATGGAGGAATCGTAATCAGCGCCAGAATCCCGGTGGGTGTTTTAACCGGTGAAATGGCGCGAAACAAGGCATCGCTGACAACGGATATTTTCGGCGGGGTATGCCCGCAGAGAATGGTCAGAAAATGCTCGTTCCCGGTGTTTTCCATATACGATTGGCTGACGATCAGGTTTTCCGGGTTGCCCAATACCGAGCAATAAATCTGAATCAAATGAATCCCGTCGAGCAGCGTCAAACCGGTTTTCCCGCGATATTGCGAAGATCCTTCCAGCTTGATCAGTTGTTTGACGAGCGGATGATTGCGTGAAGTGATGACCGGCATGATGAGCAAATCCGCTATGAAAGGGGGTCAGTTCACGCGATCAGCTACCGGTGCTTTATATAGCGGTATTCCGCCGATTTTGCGTGCGCCTGCAAACCTTCGCCGTTCGCCAGAATCGATGCGATCTCGCCGAGCTTGGCGGCGCCTTGCGGCGAAACTTGAATCAGGCTGCTGCGTTTCTGGAAATCGTATACCCCCAACGGCGAAGAAAACCGCGCGGTGCGGGAAGTCGGCAGCACGTGATTGGGTCCTGCGCAATAATCGCCGAGCGCTTCGCACGCATGACGTCCCAGGAAAATAGCGCCGGCGTGACGGATTTTATCCACCCAATGCTCCGGATGCTCAACCGACAATTCCAAATGTTCCGGCGCGATACGGTTGGCGATGTCGCAAGCGTCGGCCAAGTCTCTCACTTGAATCAGCGCGCCGCGATTTTCCAGCGACGCGCGAATCACCGCTTGGCGCGGCATGGCGGACAATTGCCGCACGATGCTTTGCTGCACTTGATCCAGAAACGCCGCATCGGGAGATAGCAAAATAGCCTGAGCCAGTTCGTCGTGCTCGGCTTGCGAGAACAAATCCATCGCAATCCAGTCCGGATCGGTGCCGCCGTCGCAAATCACCAGAATTTCCGAAGGACCGGCGACCATGTCGATACCGACGATGCCGAATACCCGACGCTTGGCGGCAGCGACGTAGGCATTGCCGGGGCCGACGATTTTATCGACCGGCGGCACGGTTTCAGTGCCGAACGCCAGAGCGCCGACCGCTTGCGCACCGCCGATGGTGAATACCCGGTCAACCTTGCTGATGGCTGCGGCAGCCAGCACCAATTCGTTTCTTTCGCCGTCCGGTGTCGGTACCACCATGATTAATTCCGGTACGCCGGCCACTTTCGCCGGGATGGCATTCATCAGCACCGATGAAGGGTACGAAGCTTTACCGCCAGGCACGTATAAACCGACACGGTCCAGCGGCGTGACTTTTTGACCCAGCAGCGTGCCATCGGCATCGGTATATTGCCAGGAACTCAACGGTTGTTTTTCGTGATAGCTGCGCACACGTTCGGCAGCTTGCTCGAGCGCCGTTCGTTCCACTGCCGGTAAGGTATTCAGAGATTGCTGCAACTGTTGCGGCGCTAGCTCCAGTTGGCTGGCCGAAGTGACCGCTAGGCGGTCGAAGCGGTTGGTGTATTCGATCAACGCCGCGTCTTTGCGGCTGCGGATATCCGCCAGAATGCCGGCAACCGTCGCGTCGACGGCATCATCTTGTGCGTTTTCAAATGCCAGCAGCTTGTCGAGCTTCTCGTTGAAATCGGAATCAGTAGTGTTGAATCGTTTGATTTGAACCATGGCTTCAATGACGATTGAGTGGAAAGCTTTACAGTTATTTTTCGATGGCTGCGGAAAATGCGTCCAGAACCGGCTGAATCGCGCCTCTTTTCAGTTTTAACGCCGCCTGGTTGATGATCAAGCGCGACGAAATCGGCATGATTTCTTCCACAGCCTTGAGATGATTCGCTTTTAGCGTATTGCCGCTGGATACCAGATCGACGATGGCGTCAGCCAGTCCGACCAGCGGCGCCAGTTCCATCGATCCGTACAATTTGATCAGATCGACATGCACACCCTTGGCGGCGAAGTGTTCACGCGCGGTTTGCACGTACTTGGTGGCGATGCGCAGCCGCGCGCCTTGGCGCACGGCGGAGTCGTAATCGAACCCTTCAGGGGTGGCGACCATCATGCGGCAGCGCGCGATGTTCAAATCGAGCGGTTGGTACAAACCATCGCCGCCATGTTCCAGCAGCACATCCTTGCCGGCGATACCCAGATCGGCGGCGCCGTACTGCACGTAAGTCGGCACATCCGACGCGCGTACGATAATCAACCGCACATGATCGCGGTTGGTAGCAAGTATTAACTTGCGCGATGCATCAGGGTCATCCAGTACTTCAATACCGGCGGCCCTGAGCAGTGGCACCGTGTCTTCAAAAATCCGCCCTTTTGACAGGGCGATGGTGATTTCAGTCATAAAAGCAGTGGAAATTATCCGAGGTTGGCTGCGGCAAATTCCCAGTTGATCAATTTATCCAGAATGGTGTTGACGTAATCCGCGCGGCGATTCTGATAATCGAGATAATAGGCATGCTCCCACACGTCGATGGTCAGCAGTGGCCGCACGTTCTTGGTGATCGGGGTTTCCGCGTTACCGGTTTTGGCGATGGCGATTTTGCCGCCGTCGACGACCAGCCAGGCCCAGCCGCTGCCGAATTGCGTCAAGGCTGCTTGCGCGAATTCCTTTTTACATGCTTCGACGCTGCCGAATGCTTCCTCGATTCTCTGTTTCAACGCCGCCGGCGGTTCGCCGCCGCCGTTGGGACTGAGGCTGTGCCAATAGAACATGTGGTTCCAAACTTGCGCGGCGTTGTTGAAGATCGCCGCTTTGTCCGCTTGTCCGGCGGAAGCGCGCACGATGTCTTCGAGCGACTGACCCGCCAAAGCGGTGTTAGCCACCAGGTTGTTCAAGTTATCAACGTAGGTTTTGTGGTGCTTGCCATAGTGAAAGCTTAAGGTATTGGCGGTGATCACCGGTTCCAACGCGTTGTTGGCGTACGGCAGCGGCGCCAGCACATATTGCGAACCGGCTTGCGCCGCCTTGGAAAAATTATCGACATTGACTGTAGACATAGTGGTCTCCTTCATGGGTTTATTAAAAAAACTTTTCAGCAATTCAAACATTTGCGTACCCCTTTCTTATTGGGTATTGTCTGTTTCGGTGGTAAAGGTGATTTTATTGTAGCCCGCCAGCCGCGCGGCTTCCATTACCGTAATCACCGATTGGTGCGTCGCTTTGGCATCGGCGTTGATGGTGATGAACGGATCCTCGCGGTTATTCGCAGCCGCGTGTAATGCATCGCGCAAGCTTTCGATGCTGGAAGATTTCACCGGCACCAGGTTGATGGTGTAATCACCAAGCGCCGATACGGTAATATCGATGCGATTGGGTTTTTCGATATTTTGATCCACTTGTTCCGCGCTGGTTTGCGGCAACGTCAGCTCAAGCTCGGCGAATTTGGAATAAGTCGTGGTCACCACCAAAAAAATCAGGATGACCAACAACACATCGATCATCGGCACCAGATTGATTTCCGGCTCGTCGTTTTGTTTTCCGCGTTGAAAATTCATTCCGCTACTATTTGTGAAATTGCGTGTTCCGGCTCCGGCAACATTGATAAAAAAAATCAATGAAGAAAAGCAATGTTCGATGAGGTTAGTATAATACCAGTTACGCCAGTTGGCGAAGCCATCGAAATACATCACACAATTATTGCATAGACTAATAAAATAGCCAGCCGTGATTTTGATGGCGTGATAGTACAACATTCTGTTGATCGTGACTGTTTAATTTTGCCGTTTGGAGTGAAATGATTAAACCATTAGTCAGCGTAGTCATGGGAAGTACCAGCGATTGGGAAGTGATGCAGCGCGCCGTCGCCGTGCTCGATGAATTCCATATTGCGTACGAAACCAAAGTGGTGTCCGCGCACCGCACCCCGGATTTGCTGTTCCAGTTTGCTGCGGAAGCCAAATCGCGCGGGATTCAGTGCATTATCGCCGGCGCCGGCGGCGCGGCGCATCTGCCGGGTATGATCGCGGCCAAAACCACCGTGCCGGTGCTCGGTGTGCCGGTCAATTCCAGACATTTGCAAGGATTGGATTCGCTGTTGTCGATCGTGCAAATGCCGAAAGGCATTCCAGTCGCCACGTTTGCCATCGGACAGGCCGGAGCGGCCAACGCCGGATTGTTCGCCGTAGCATTGCTGGCGGTCAACAACAGCGAACTCAGCACACAACTGAACGAATACCGGCGCAAACAAACCGAATCCGTTCTTAACGCCGAGTTACCGCAATAATGCCAGTGATGCCAGGCGCCATGCTCGGTGTGCTCGGTGGCGGGCAGCTCGGGCGTATGTTCGTGCAAGCCGCGCAGCAAATGGGTTATCAAGTCACGGTGCTGGATCCATCGCCTGATAGCCCTGCCGGGCGTGTTGCCGATGTCTTTATCTGCGCTGATTATGATGACCAAGCGGCTCTGGAAAAGATCGGACAGCAATGCGCTGCCGTTACCACCGAATTTGAGAACATTCCCGCCGGATCGTTGCGCGCACTGACTCGTTATTGCGTGGTTAGCCCGGATGCGAATAGTGTGTCGATCGCGCAAAACCGCGTGCGTGAAAAACAATTTCTGGTCGATTGCGGTTTTGCCGTGGCATCGTTTGCAGTCATTACGCAACCGCAAGACATTGCCACGCAAGATGTCGCTCAGTTTCTGCCGGGTATTCTGAAAGTCAGTCAATTCGGCTACGACGGCAAGGGTCAGATCAAAGTAGCCAATGTAGTGGAATTGCAGGCGGGCTACAAGCAATTGAATCATGCCGTGTGCGTGCTGGAAAAATTCATGCCGTTGAAAAGCGAAGTCTCGGTGGTGGTCGCCCGTGGTGGCAATGGTGAAATAGCGACGTTTCCGGTATCCGAGAATCAGCATGTCAACGGCATCCTCGATATCAGCATCGTGCCCGCCCGGATTTCTCCGCTGCTGGCTGACAAAGCGCAAACCCTCGCCTGCCAGGTTGCCGAAAAACTCAATTATCAAGGCGTGTTGTGCGTCGAATTTTTCGTATTGCACGACGACGCGCTGCTGATCAACGAAATTGCGCCGCGTCCGCACAACAGCGGGCATTATTCGATCGACGTCTGCGTCACCTCGCAATTCGAGCAGCAAGTGCGTACGCTGTGCGGCTTGCCGCTGGGTTCGACTGCGCAGCTCAGCCCTGCGGTGATGGTCAATCTGCTCGGCGATGTGTGGCACAGCGGCGATCCCGATTGGAATTTGGTGTTGCAACACCCATCGGCCAAATTACATTTGTACGGCAAAACCGAAGCACGCCCGGGACGTAAAATGGGGCATTTCACCGTGTTGGGCAGCGACACCGAAACCGCATTGAATGATGCGCTACGCATCAAAAAACAACTGGAACCCAAGTAAAGCGAATACCATGACCGAAACCGCACTGTTTGAAACTTCGATTAAAAGTTTGCCGTTTTTGCACCGCGGCAAAGTCCGCGACATCTACGCCGTCGGCGACGACAAACTGTTAATCGTGCAAACCGACCGCCTGTCGGCGTTCGACGTAATTCTGCCGACCGCGGTACCCGGAAAGGGCAAAATCCTGACCGCATTATCGCAATTCTGGTTCGACAAACTTGCGCATATCCTGCCGAATCACCTCACCGGCATCGCACCGGAATCGGTCGTCGCCGAGAACGAACGCAATCAGGTAGAAGGACGCGCGTTCGTGATCCGTCGCCTGAAACCGCTGCCGATCGAAGCCATCGTGCGCGGTTATGTTGTTGGCTCCGGCTGGAAGGATTATCAGCAAACCGGCGCAATCTGCGGCATTCCGTTGCCTGCCGGATTGAAACTCGCTGACAAACTGCCGGGTGGTGCGATCTTCACGCCATCGACCAAAGCTGCTGCCGGAGCGCACGATGAAAACATCGTCATCGCCGAAGTGGAGAAACTGCTCGGTAGGGAATTGACCGCCAATGTCAGCGCCAAAGCCATCCAGCTCTATTCCGAAGCCGCTGAGTATGCCCTGCAACGTGGCATCATCATCGCCGACACCAAATTCGAATTCGGCCTGGATGATGCCGGTGAACTCTACCTGATCGACGAAGTCCTCACCCCCGACTCATCCCGCTTCTGGCCTGCCGACCAATATCAACCCGGCCAAAACCCGCCGAGTTTCGACAAACAATTCGTGCGCGACTGGTTGGAAACGCAAGACTGGAATAAAAAAGCGCCAGCGCCGGCATTACCGGACGATGTGTTACGGCAGACGGTGGGGAAGTATCGGGAGGCGATAAGGTTGTTGATGTGAATGACTAGCTACTTTAACTACGGAATCTGTATCTGTTGCTCGTTTATTTGTATGAGATATCAGGATTATTTTTATAGGCAGATAATTGGATAGCATATACTTTCAAAAAAACTGATTCCAGTTATTCTGGACATGAAACTGAAATATGCTTATATTATTAATTCGCAATTCTCCGTGGCCTTGCTATGGAATTTGGTTATCCCAAATTATCCGTTTTATAAAACTTATGAAGTATCTGCCCACTCGTTGTATTTGCTTTTCGTGGTTTACCCTAATGTTCAGCGGGATGGTTGCTCTTATGTTTACAGGGTGCAATTCATTCGCACCAAATATCGCACCAGATATTTTGCAAAAAAGAACTTGGGATCCATGGATTTGCATCTACTCGAAAACAGCTATCAAGGCTGAGGATGTGACGCTGGAAATCAATCAAGGTAGAATCAAGCTAAATGAGCATATCATGTGTTGGATGCCCATTGCGGAGCAATTTAGACCAAGAGAATCTGTCCAGGAAGTCAGTATTAAGACATTTCTCGAAAGAACCGGAATGACACTTGACGAGGCACGAAGCAACCAACTCGGAGCGATGCTTTGCCATGACGGTGCAGTTGGTTCGATTACACTTTTAAATGGCCTTCCTTCACTGAATGAAGCTATCAAAGCATGCGCGTCACCTATCGTTCCTTCGTCAGGAGTCAGTAGTTTGGGTGGCGCAATCGGGGGAGGTGATCGCGATAGTGGCATTCTTCCCAATCTATTCGGAATTAAGACGAGCATGCCGCGTGCGAGCAGTATTAAATGCAGCGCTCAAGGTTCACCCAATCCTTGGGCAGCAGAGGGCGGAAAGCAACCTGTTAGTAATTCTGACATTGCATCGACTTACCTCTTCTCGGTAATAGCTGGAGTAAGTATCGCATACGGAACGTACAGGGGTATTCTGACGCCGCCCTTTCCAGGGAGTGAAGTTGTGACTGTTGGCGCAGGCGCATCTGGCCTAGTTAACTGGGGGATTAAGGCAGCAAATGATCTTGGGGATTTGATGGAAAATAAATACCGCGATGGAGCCAAAGGTTTTGCTCATCAAGCTAGCGAATTTGCTAAAGAAGCTGAGGCTAACGCTCAAGCAGCGGAGTTTCTCGCGGCAGCTAATAAAGAAAACCCCGAGCTTGCTGTAGAGGCAGCAAAAGCACGCGAAGCTGCGAATGACGCTGCGAAAGCCGCTGGGGCGGCAGCGAGAGCGGCCGAAGAGGCCTCTAAAGCCAAGACACGTGCTGAGGTGGTATCTGCGTACAATACTGCAAAGGCAGCCGACGAAGAAGCAAAGAAAAAGAATAAGGAAACTGCCGACGCACTTGAAGTGGCTAAGAATAAATTGGATACGAGTGGGGGGGGCAATCAAAACAACTCTAACAACATGAGTACAGACAGTGCCAATACTCCGCAAAATACGTGTGAGACGCTACGTCTAAAGATCTGGGAGTGTGAGGAGTCTGGCTGGAAGACCTTTCAATGCCAAGAGCTTGCTCGCATGATGCAGGGTTGCAAGGTTGATATGACTATAGCACTTGTTGATGGAGATTCAAACATCTGTGGCGCGACCTCCTTTTCTAGTGAACAAATTGATACTGCAGCAGATAAGGCTTGCGGAATGCAAATAGCATACCCAATGCCTGGTGTGGATCCTTGTTTGCTAACCGTCGAAGGTTCACCGAGTTTTCAAGGAGGGTGTGACTCGACCATCGATGGATGTCCTCGTGTAGATGTGGAGCAGCCCGACATTATCGTACCGAAGGGTGACGACACGATTTGCTTCCCTGCCCCCCCTGGCGCGCCCCCTATGCCATGTGTCAGTCCAACACCCAGAGGTGGTGGGCCTATCGCTGGCGGGTTTCTTCAGGACAACCAAGGAGGCGTATATATTGTGACCCCTGGTGGAATTAGAGTACTTGGTCAAGGATACCCACCGCGACTTCCTTGATGTTGCGTGATATCGTGGCGTCGATAGTGTCGTCTCGAAATCATCAGCCATGTAAAGCGGAAGCTGGTAGCGTTCCGCCTCCAATCACCTGCCGAATGATCGCACCGGAATTCCATTGATAGCCATATTTTTATATGGAACCTGATTTGTCGATATGCTAAGCTGATTCCAGGAAGAAAGCCCGGTTTGAGTGGAACGCGGATAAGGATGTCGAGAATCAGAAGAAACACGGCGTAGCTTTTTCCTTGGCGCAATATGCTTTCGCTGATCCTAACCGTGTTATCGCCGAGGATATTGCACATAGTGAAACGGAAAAGCGTTATTTTTGTTTCGGTGCGGTTGAAGGTGGCATTCTTACCGTCCGCTTTACTTATCGCGGTGGTGTAATTCGTATATTTGGCGCCGGTTATTGGCGAAAAGGAAAGATAATTTATGAGCAAGAAAATCAAGTACCAGGATGAGCCGATTGAAGCCAAAGTCATTGAAGATTTTCTGCCTACACCTGAGCAGCTTGCTTTCCGGGAAGAAGGCGTGAAAGTGACGATTGCACTCAGCAAGAAAAGTGTTGAATTCTTCAAGGCGGAAGCAGCGAAACACCATACGCAATATCAGCGCATGATTCGAAATCTGATCGATAGCTACGTCGATGCCTACGACAAACCTCCAGTATCAGACTCCGCTTTAACCGAGCAAGAATAAACTTGCCGGGGGGGAAGCCGCCCGGATAAGCCTGCATCATCCAAGACTAAAATGATTTCCTGTGTAGTGTGCTTTTTGCGCACTGATACCCTACTCTGGCAAGGCAATTATTCGCATAAGCCGTTTCCTCCGGCATAAAGCAAATCACAAGCAACTTGCTAGGAATGCTATGATTTTGGCATGTCGCCGACTGTTTTTTGTGAAGACTCATTTGCGAAAAAATAACTAGAAATCACTCGATCAGTTGAAAATAAACCCGGAATTACATCGAAATAAAAAATTCACATCATTTTGCAAAGATTTCAAAATATCGATTAATTAAAAATCCATACTGCTCATGAACACTTCTTTACAAAAAATCACAACCGCGCTGTTTCTGATAATCATCGGCCTGTTAACCGCCTGCGTCGCAACACCTACTCGCGAAGCGTTACTGGCTCAGAACGTTATTTACAGCCGCATCAGCGGCAAACACTATCTGGCGATTGCCGAATGCTTGAAAAGTAAAGATAGCTTTCCCCTGCCGGAATGGCATCGCCAAACCGTGCGCGATCTCAACACTTATTTCATTTATCACGAATCCATGCAAGTCAATGGATATCCGCACTTTCACGACGAAGCCGCAAAAACTTATTACATCACCGAGATTCACAGCACCGGTTCTTCGCGGAATACCGGTCAACCGATCACGCACGGCAATGGCAATTGGATTTTGACCATCAAAGATACAAGCACCGGTGAAGAAATCCGATCCGGCATCGAAATTCGCAGCAACGCCAATCTGCTGCATGACTACCCGCCGGATTCCTATGCGCCCACCCCGGATGCTTCACTGCCGCAACGCTTGCATAAAGCCGAGACCATCGACCGGTGTTTTGATTGATGCGCTTTGCAAACAGTATTGGTGGCTGAATGCAGGCGGAATTTCAACTATTCTCCTGATTTTTTTGCAACAACCTTTCATTTCCCATTGCTTTTTCCAGAAAGCATCCATAAAATCCAGCCTGAAGTTGTTTTTCTGTCTGTCAACGTTCGACTGCCATGCAGAAAAGCGATAACTCGCATGGAAACTAGGGTTCCGGTCAAAGTAATTAAGACGTCAGGTCCGAGAGTTTCCGGTCTCTTAAAACGAGGCTCCACGGAGGGATAAAAGCCCGGGAGATCAAGTCGTGTATCGTTGATACATGGGTCTTTCGGTAATATTCTGAAAATGGAGGTTCGTTATGTCGGAAGTATCAAAATCAGTTAATCCGCCAGCCGCCCAGGAAACACAATCGCTGCGCGCCAGCATGACCATCTGGCACAGCTTTACGTTGGGTTTTGCGGTGGTATCGCCGATTGTCGGGCTTTATGCGATTATCGGTGTGCAAACGGCCGTAACCGGCGGCGGCTGGTTCGCAGCCCTGGTCATTTGCCTGTTGATGCAACTGCTGGTGGCAACGGTTTACGCCGAGCTGTCGTCGCAATTCCCGATTGCCGGTGGCGCTTACAAATGGACACGGCAGTTTTACGGCAGCACGGCCGGACACTATGCCGGTGTCATCTACATCAGCTCGACCATTGCCATGCTGACCACCACGGCGTACGCCGGCGGTATCTGGTTTGCCGGATTTTTTGGATCCTCCGGTGACAGCGGCATGGAAAAAGTCCTGTGGGCAGTCGTTTTCCTGGCGCTATGCACGGCGCTGAATCTGGTGCATGTCAACGTTTTCAAGCTCACCATCAAACTCGGTGTTTATGCCGAAATCGTTGGTTCATTCGGAATCGCCATCCTGCTGTTCCTGTTTTTCCGCCAGCACTCGCTCGCCGAACTGTTCCAGCACTTAGGCACCGGCACCGCGCCGAGCCAGACCGCCGCATTTCTGGCCGCGCTCGCCATTGCCGGCTGGGCGTTCATCGGTTTCGATGCGTGTTCGACGACCGCGGAAGAAACGCACGAACCAAAGCGGGCGGTCCCTCGCGCGATCTTTTTCTCATTGTGCACCGTCGGTACCGTGGTGGTATTCAATTCGGCTTCCCTGATATTGGCTTTCGATCACGAAACACTCATCCACAGCAGCGCCACCGCCGATCCGATTACGCCGTTGGTCGCCAATCACTTTGGCGGCTGGATCGAGAAACCGTTTCTGGCGATCGTGATGGTCGCGTTTCTCGCGTGCGGCGCATCGGTCGTCAAATATACCTCGCGCATCATGTTCTCGATGGCGCGGGAAGGCAACATGCCGGCAGCTTTAAGCCGGGTCACCGCTAGTCAGACACCCCGGAATGCTGTGCTATTTACCGTTTTGTTAGCCGGTTGCGGTTTGATTTTCGGGCTCAACGACGATGCGGTGGCAACCATCATCGCATTCGGTACCGGCGGTCTTTACGCGATGTTCGCCTTTACCACCGGTATTGCGCTGTTCGCGCGTTTATCCGGCCGCTGGAATCCGGCATTGGGTCAACTGAAACTGGGCAAATGGGGATTACTCATCAATACCTTGGCGTTTATCTGGGCTCTGTTTGAATTGATCAACATCGCCTGGCCGCGTCCCTACGCCATCTCCGCCGATGCGCCGTGGTGGCAGCTTTGGGCGACACCGCTGGTGCTCGGCAGCATTCTGGCTATTACAACCATCTATCTATTATTTAAAAAACTTTTAAGGAGCCGGTTATGAATCAGCACACCATCATCTGGAAACAAACCATTCCAGGCGGCTGCCATTGGTCCGGCATCATCCGCCGCGGCACGACATTGCGTCTGACCGATGCCGACGGCGGCGCGAATGCAGCGGTTCTGCTGTTCAATCAGGAAGAAAAACTCGAACGCTATAACATGGCCGACACCTTGAAGTCGCAGCACACCTTCCGTCTGACCAAAGGTCATGCCTGCCACTCCGATATGGGCCGGATTTTTTGCTGCATCACCGCCGATACCGCCGGCTGGCACGACACCGTCTGCGGCTTGAGCGACGATGCATTGATCCGGCGGAAATACGGCGAAGCGCGCTACCAGGAACATCGCAATCAAATGCACCGCAGCGGCCTGAGCGGTATGTTGATCGAGCTGGGCAAGTGGGGACTGGACATGCGCGATGTAGTCGCCAATATCAATTTCTTCAGCAAAGTCACCTCTGATGCCTTTGGTGAATTGACCTATCACCCCGATCATAGCAAAGCGGGCGACTATATCGACTTGAGTTTCGTCATGAACACGCTGGTGGTGCTGTCGGCTGCACCGCATCCGCTCGACACCAAAAAAACTTATCAGCCCGGCGCGATCTCGCTGGAGGTTTTCAATACGCCGCCGGATGCCATCAAGGAATGTTTGCATATCGACGAAAACAGCCGTGCACTGCAAAACGCGCAAAACTTTTATGGGGAGGGTACGCTATGAATGCCGCAAAATTACCTGTCAATCACTTCGATCCAGCTCAAGCTGCCGTCAACGAAATCTGCCCCGCCGGGGAACCTTGGGTGCACCTCATCAAACAAGGGCAAACATTCCGTATCGTCGATCTCGAAGGCAATCAAGCGGTCGACACCCTGTTCTACAACGCGCACGATACGCAAGAACGTTACAGCGCTACCGATACCATTACCCGTCAGAATCATTTGTACCTGACCACGGGCAGCAAGCTTTACTCCAATCTCGGCAACGTCATGCTCGTCATCACCGCCGACACCTGCGGCCGCCACGATACCTTGGGCGGCGCATGCGCTGCGGAGAGCAACACCGTGCGCTACGCATTGGAAAAATTCCCGATGCACAGTTGCCGCGATAATTTTTTACATGCCTTGGCGCATCATCCGTTGTGCCAGCAACTCGACATGAGCAAGCGTGACCTGCCGGGCAACATCAATTTCTTCATGAATGTACCGGTCACCGAAGCTGGCCGGCTGGAATTTACCGATGGTGTTTCCGCTCCCGGAAAATACGTCGAAATGCGCGCTGAAATGGATGTGGTGGTATTGATCTCGAATTGCCCGCAACTGAACAATCCGTGCAATGCCTATAACCCGACGCCGATCCGCTTGCTGATCTGGGATTAACTCGCTGAGGAAACGCTGATTAATTCGCCGGGCAAGATGAAGCACAAGGCGCATGGAACGCAGCAACCAAGACATATCAACAAGATAGGCAAGGGAGCGAGTACCGCGCACCGAAGTGATTCGCTCGTGCAGTCAATTAATCAGCGTTTCCCTAACGGAGGAACAAATATGTTCAACAAAGTACTGATCGCCAATCGCGGTGCGATCGCGTGCCGCATTATCCGCACGCTGCGCCGGTTGAAAGTAACCAGTGTCGCGGTATACACCGAAGCCGACGCGTTGTCGCAGCATGTCGCTGCCGCCGATGAAGCCTATTGCATCGGCGGCAGCCTTGCCGCCGAAAGTTATCTGAATACCGGTAAAATCCTGGAAATCGCTCAAACAACCGGCGCCGAAGCCATTCATCCCGGTTACGGTTTTTTGAGCGAGAAAGCGGATTTTGCCGAACACTGCGAAATGCAGGGAATTCGCTTCATTGGTCCGGCGCCGCAGCAAATGCGCGATTTCGGTCTGAAACACACCGCCCGGGCGCTGGCAATGGAAAACCAGGTACCGCTGCTGCCGGGTACCGGTTTACTGAGCGATTTGGATGAAGCGCTGCACCAGGCGAAGCATATCGGTTACCCGGTGATGCTGAAAAGCACGGCTGGCGGCGGCGGCATCGGCATGCGCCTGTGCTGGAATGCGGATGAATTAAGCGGCGCTTATGAAGCGGTCAAAACGTTAGCGCAAAACAATTTCAAAGATGCCGGTTTGTTTCTGGAAAAATACGTCGACCGCGCAAGGCATATCGAAGTACAGATTTTCGGCGACGGCCGGGGGCAAGTCGTCGCATTAGGCGAGCGCGATTGTTCGATGCAGCGGCGCAATCAGAAGGTCATCGAGGAAACGCCCGCACCCAATTTAGCTCCGCAACTGCGCCGGGCATTACTGGAAACGGCAGTGCGCCTCGGCAAGGCGGTACGCTATCAATCCGCCGGCACGGTGGAATTCATTGTCGATGCCGTCAGCGGCGAATTTTATTTTCTCGAAGTGAATACCCGCTTGCAGGTTGAACACGGCGTGACCGAAGAAGTCACCGGCATCGATCTGGTCGAATGGATGGTACGGCAAGCTGCCGGCGACCTGCCGCCGCTCGATTCTTTTGTCATTAAGCCCAGCGGTGTTTCGATTCAGGCACGGGTTTACGCCGAGAATCCGGCCAAGGACTTTCAGCCGTCGAGCGGCACATTGACAGCCGTCGAATTCGCCGCAACCGCGCGCATCGAGACTTGGGTTGAGCGCGGCACCGAGATATCGGCGTTTTACGATCCGATGCTGGCGAAAATCATCGTGCATGCACCCGATCGGGAAACCGCCAGAATCAAACTGTTGACCGCATTGAAGCAAACCGCGTTGCACGGTATCGAAACCAATCTCGATTATCTCCAGCAAATCCTGCAAAGTGGGGCTTTCCGCAACGGTGAATCGACCACGCAGTTCCTCAATAGTTTTCATTATCAGACCCATAGCATCGATGTTCTGAATCCTGGCGTGCAAACCACCATTCAGGATTCTCCGGGACGAACCGGCTACTGGAATGTCGGTGTACCGCCTTCCGGGCCGATGGATAGCCTGGCTTTCCAGTTGGCCAACCGGTTGGTGAACAACTCCGGCAGCTGTGCCGGGCTGGAAATCACGATTGCCGGTCCGGCATTGCGGTTTAATTGCGACAGTATCATCGCCGTTTGCGGCGCACCGATGGACGTACTGCTCGACAGCGAGGCGCTGGCGCAATGGCAGGCGCATTTGATCAAAGCAGGCGCGGTGCTGCAATTCGGCAAAATCCGCCAGGCCGGCAGCCGGGTTTATCTAGCGGTGCATGGCGGCTTTGAAGTACCGGAATACCTCGGCAGCAAAGCCACATTCACGCTTGGTCAATTCGGCGGCCACGCCGGACGCGCGCTACGCGCCGGGGATGTGCTGCATATCCCGGCGCTGCCATCGCCTCACCCCGTCATCACTGAACATCTACCGCACAATTCGATTCCGCACTACAGCCACCGCTGGGAAATTGCGGTGCTGTACGGACCGCACGGCGCACCGGATTTCTTCACCGGCCCGGATATCGAGCAGTTCTTTGCCGCGGAATGGAAGGTACACCACAATTCCAGCCGCACCGGCGTGCGCCTGATCGGACCGAAACCGCGATGGGCGCGAACCGACGGCGGCGAGGCCGGTTTGCACCCTTCCAATATCCATGACAATGCCTATGCCATCGGCGCGGTCGATTTCACCGGCGATATGCCGATCATCCTCGGCCCCGACGGCCCCAGCCTCGGCGGCTTCGTTTGTCCGGTGACGGTGGCGCACGCGGAACTCTGGAAAATCGGGCAACTCCGCCCCGGTGACAGCATCCGCTTCCATCCGGTGTCGATTGAACACGCACAACTGCTGGAACAACAACAAGCACGATTCATCGAGCAACTTGGCGGCAGTCAGCACATACCGCTCCCGCCCGTCATGCCGCAACTGGAAGATCCGGTATTGCATCGCATTGCCGCCAGCAATCATCAGTTGGAAGTCGCGTACCGGCAATCCGGCGACAAATACCTATTGATCGAATATGGCGCGCCGGTACTTGATCTGAATTTGCGTTTCCGCGCGCATGCATTGATGACCTGGCTGCAACAACGTATTGATGCGGGTGAACTGCACGGCATCGTCGATCTGACGCCCGGCATCCGCTCGCTGCAGATTCATTTCGATTCGGCCCGGCTGCCGCGTGATGCGCTGCTGCAACAATTGATTGCCGCCGAAAAGCAATTACCCGCGATTGCCGAAATGGAAGTGCCGTCGCGCATCATTCATCTGCCGTTATCGTGGGACGACGCCGCGACGCGGCTGGCGATCGACAAATACATGCAATCGGTACGACGCGATGCGCCCTGGTGTCCCAGCAATATCGAATTCATCCGCCGTATCAATGGCCTGAATAATATTGACGAAGTCCGTGATATCGTGTTCTCCGCCAGTTATCTGGTGATGGGATTGGGCGATGTGTATCTCGGCGCACCGGTTGCTACGCCGCTCGATCCGCGTCACCGGCTGGTCACTACCAAGTACAATCCAGCGCGGACTTGGACACCGGAAAATGCCGTCGGCATCGGCGGCGCGTATCTGTGCGTGTATGGCATGGAAGGTCCGGGGGGTTATCAATTCGTCGGCCGCACCGTGCAAATGTGGAACCGTTACCGCCAAACCGCTGACTTCAAGGACGGCAAACCGTGGTTATTACGTTTCTTTGATCAAATCCGCTTTTATCCGGTGAGCGAAAGCGAATTGCTCAAATTGCGCAAGGATTTTATCAGCGGTCATTTCAAGCTGCGCACGGAACCAACCGTGCTTAACTTGCAGCAATATCATACCTTCCTGCAACAGCAAACGGAGAGCATTGAAGCCTTCAAAACCAGGCAAAAAACCGCGTTTGAAGCCGAACGCCTACGCTGGGCGGAAAATCCGCAAGCACTGGCAATCAACGAGGATGTGCTGGAGGAAGCCGGCAGTGAAAGCGAGCTGGATTTGCCGGATGGCGCTCAGCTTATCAGTTCTCAAGTGACCGGCACTGTCTGGAAACTGCTGGTCAAGGAAAACGAATACATCGAGGCGGGCAAACCGCTGGCAATCATCGAATCGATGAAAATGGAATTTGCGATCGAATCCCCCGTTAGCGGAAAAATTCGCCAGATTTTTTGCCAGCAAGGCAATTACATCGCCGCCGGCCAAACGCTCATGATCGTGCAGGAAAGTTAGGGAAATGCTGATTCATTGACTATACGAGCGAGTCACTTCGTTGCACGGTGCTCGCTCCCTCGCTTATCTTGTTGATAGGTCTTGGCTGCTGCGCTCCGTGCGCCTCGTGCTCCATCTCGTCCGGCGAATTAATCCGCGTTTCCTTCACGTCCATTTCCGGACTCCGCACCGTTCTTTTCGAGTAGAAAACGTCTCGCGCGCCAACAATCGGCGTCAATGAATCATTCTAAAAAAAGATAACTTTTCACAGCGTTATTCAGCCATTGGCGCTCGCCGCTACTTCCTATAATGGGCACCATGATCATAGTCCCCTGAAACGCAATGGATCAATCGGAAACGCATAACAACCGATGCCGATCAACGCCGGTTCGATGATGGTCGGGTATTCGCAATGAATTACGTTTGTTGGTTATCTTTTTAAATAGGTTTTCAAAATGAGTGAAATCGCATTGACCGAAGTGAATAATCCGCCGAGCGGACGCACACTTTCCAACAGTTCAAGCCTGCAGAAATCTCTGGAACGGATTCATGAACTCCCCGCAATGCCGGCCATTGCTAAAAAAATGCTGGCGTTACCGCTCAATACCGACGAAGGTGAAGCGCAACTATTGAAATTGATCGCGCAAGATCCGCAAATCTCGGCGCGCATTATCGGTCTATCCAATGCCTCCTTATTCGGCGCGCCGGGAATGATTTCCTCCATCAGCGATGCCGCGATGCGCCTGGGATTAACACAAATCAAAGCAGTTGCGATCGGCATGGCGACCATTGCGGCATTTTCCAAAGTGGCGGAGGGAAAATTCAAAGCAGCAGATCTTTGGACGCATAGCCTTGCCATCGCTTCCGCGATGCGCGTCATCGCCCGGTATATGCCGGCACGGCTACGCCCGATGGAAGATCAGATTTTCCTGGCCGGATTGCTGCATGACATTGGCTACAATGTTCTAAGCTTTATCGCCAAAGACCTCAGCAACGTTTTATACGACAAGCTGAATACGCCGAGCGAGGCTTCGCTGCTTGAAATCGAGCGGGAATTGCTCGGCACGCATCATGGAGAAATCGGCGCGCAACTTGGCGCGCATTGGGGATTGCCCGCGGAAATCATCGCCGTTATCCGTTATCACCACACCCCGGACCACCCCGATGCCGCCGATGTTCAACCTTTGGTCAAGCTCGCTTACATTGCGGAAAAATTGCTGCCGGATTTTGCCATCATGGAACATGCGGTTCACGAAGTCACCGGACAAGAATGGCATCAACTGGGTATAGACCCGGGTAAAACTGGCAAAATCCTGGAAGAAATCGGAGCCGTTGCCGCGCAAGCCAAACAACTTGCCAATGCCGCATGATTGATCAAGCTTAACGGAATCTTAGGTTTAATCGATTTGCTTTCCCCGGATTCAGCCACTGCATTCGCTTGCATCAGTGCCGGTTAATCAATCACTCATCAGGAAACAATAAAATGAAAAAAAACAGCCAGCGAGCATCTGTCATGCAAATCCTATTTTTTGTTTTCCTCGTCACAGCCACTTCCATGGCCAGTACGCCAATTCACGCGGCATCGTTGCAAATGCCGGTATCAGCCAGTTCGGGCGCCACAAAATCCTTAAGCGTGCATTTGGATGTTGATTTCGGCACTTATACGCTTTCCGGTCCCTCGCCGACAGCGTCACACGGTCCCAGCGAAAACCCGGTGGTTAAAGCACGCGGCGTAAAACTCACGCACAGCAAACCGGCCGCTTCGCCCTCGGCTCAATCTCTACTAATCGGCCCCACTCTGCGCGTCCGCCCTGGAGACAAACTGAATATTCTCTTCAAAAACAATCTTAGTTATGAAGAATCCGCCGGCGATGGCGGACACAGCACCACCAATCCGCACGGATTCGATGTCATCAATTTGCACACCCACGGCTTGCATGTTTCTCCGCAAAGCCCGGGCGACAACGTCTTGCTGAACATTTTTCCCAAAAACACGCCCAAAGAACCGCTGAAGGAATGCTACGCCGAATTCGGCAAAGCGAACTGCGTGACGGAAAAATTTGCTTATGCGTATAAAATTCCCGCCAATCACCCTTCGGGGACGTATTGGTACCATGCGCACAAACACGGCGCGGTCGCAATGCATCTGGCCAATGGTATTGCCGGAGCCTTGATTATCGAAGATCCGGTTCACGGTCTGGAAAGCTTGCCTGCCGTACAGGAAGCGCGCGAACAAATCATCTTGCTGCAGGAAATCGCGTATGGCGGAAAATATCCGGACGGCACGGGTTCCGGCACGGAAAAAGACCCTTACCGTATCGACTGCATGAGCGTATACGGTAACCAGAATGGTTGTGCATTCGGCGGACCGAAACCACCCGCTCCCGGCGTTACCAACAGCGAATTATCCGTCAATGGTCAATTCCAGCCGGCCATTACGATGTCAACCAACGAAGCCCAGCTTTGGCGGGTGATCAACGGCAGCATCGGCAATATCGTTCCGATGTGCTTGGTGCCGATTGGCGGCAGCAACGATAAAACACTGACCGCAACACCGGTGGCTTATGTTCTGGCAGCCGATGGCGTTCCAATCCAAAACCCCAATGCTGAAAAATTGGATTTACCGGTGCTTCTGACCAATCCGGCGGCAAGCCCAACCGATGGTAAAAGTCTCTTGAATAATGAACTGCTTTTCCTGGCTGCCGGACAAAGATTGGATTTAATGGTAAAAGCGCCGTCCACACCGGGCACTTACGCTCTGTACGACAGCGTCGATCAATCCGGCAATGCCATTCCCGCCAATGAATTGTGCCAAGCCTCCAGCTATGCGAATTCAACGCCGATTCTCACGGTGAATGTCGAAACCAGCACGAGCGAGATTGCCTATAATACCGAAGTCCCCTCGCAACAAGCACTCAACAAACTCAATGCGCCAGCGGCGATCACCGCGGCGGAAAGCCCCGAGCTCCCCACCCAGGGCGCTGTCTTCGGTTTCACCAACAGCGAATTCGCCCCAATCGACGGCGGCGCATCGATCATCAACGCCCGGGTCTTCAACCCCATCCGCAGCCAGCGTGACCTTACGCTAAAACAAGTCGATTTATGGTCGGCGCAAAGCGCCGCAGGCACGCACATGTTCCATATCCATATCAACTCCTTTCAACTGGTCTCGCGCGGACAGATCCAATACCCGTTCCCGGTCTGGCGCGATACGCTGCTAGTGGAAACGCAATCGGATAAAGAAGGTAATGCAGAAATCGGTGAAATCGTGCAATTTCTGCAAAAGCCGCTGGATTTTACCGGCTCCCTGGTCATGCACTGCCATAATGTTTTTCATGAAGATAATGGCATGATGGAATTGGTGAGGATACTGCCGCCTTCCGGCGGTCAACAACAGTTACGTCAGAAGCATGGACAATAGTACTTTTCTGTTAATGCTGAAATCCGATTAGGTTAGTAGAAAGATAAATTTAAGTTATTCTGTCTATTTGACTTAAAAAACAATTAATTCGAAGTTTTTCTTGATGAACGCGCATCTTCCAATCCTCCAGGCACCACAATTTCCAACACTGATTTCTCGTATAAATCAATGATGCTTTCTTGTTTCGCCTGATCTAAGATTTGATCCTGATATCTTGTGATTTTTTGGAGCAGTTCTTCTTTCGCCACATTAATAAGTCTTTTAAGCGTCACAAGATTTTCATTACTTTCACAAATTCTATCCAATGACAAAACTCCTACGCTTATTATCTCTCTTTTACCACTATTTTTGGGAGTCAATCGCACCCCAACTTTTACTTGTTCAAATGGATTAACCGAATGAGCAATGTGTTTATCCCTAACATTCTTAAAATAATTGTGTGCTTCTTTTGCACCATTAAGCTTAGAAAAAATGTCACTTGAAAGACGAGTTGCTCTTTTTCCAGACGTAAATCCACGCATATAACTTACAAGAGCAGAGATATAGAGTGACTCAATAAGGCATCTATTTTCTTCTGAATACCTATCCATACTTAATAGACGATTAACAGCATCTTCAGCGACCATTAAATCTCGAAAAATACTATGGTACGCAGCAAGATACTCAGCATCAGGATATTCAACTTCTACCATTAGATGCTCTTCAGTTTTCATATGTAAGAATTTCTAGCGTTGTCTTAAGTAATTAGAAAAAGTTCTGCATACATCTTCTGCCACGCCTAAGAATGATTCAGGTTATCAAATTCACTATTCCAATCATAATCCGTCAATCCTTACCTTCCCTATCCTCTCTCGACGCATACACATACCCCCCAATCGCCCCGACAATCACCCCCAGTGGCGCGGCAATAAAGATTCCGATCATCGGTCCTTGGCTGGTATCCTTAGCGACAACCATGGGGCCCAAGAATCCCACGGTAAAGAACAAGCCGCCCAATAGTAACGCGCCACCGGCAATCGCCATCAGCGTGCCGGTTTTTTTGCCGACAATCAGCATCCAGGCAAACCACGCCGCCAGCCCGGCGCAACCCGATGAAACAGTCACGCTCAGCCAGGGTGCAAAACTGGTGGTTATCGTTAACATGGTATGGATAAAAAACAATACCGTTAGAAACATCAGCAGGGATACAATCGGTTTTAGAATTTGAAACATTGTCGGATGCTTTTCTCAAAGGAATCATTAACAGCATCGCATTGTAAACTATCTGCATATCGCCTAGGAGTTCCGGTATGAATACCTTCAATACAGATCGGCGCACCTTGTTGCAATACGGCTTCCTGAGCTTGGGTGCTTTTGCCGGTAACGCGCTATTGCCAGCGTTTGGCAACGCGGCGGCATTAAATGCACTGTTGACTTCGCAATCCGAGCTATTGCCGCCGGATCAGAACGGCGTGCGCTTACCCGCAGGATTTGCATCGCGCATCGTAGCCCGCTCCAGTCAAAAAATATTTGACTATACCTGGCACGCTGCGCCCGATGGCGGCGCTACTTTTGCGGCCGAGGATGGCGGCTGGATTTATGTTTCCAATAGCGAGCTGGATCATCAAGCCGGTGGCGTAGGCGCGTTGCGCTTCAATGCCGCCGGTGACATTGTCGATGCCTACCCGATCCTGCAGCATACCAACCGCAATTGCGCCGGCGGGCATACACCGTGGCAAACCTGGCTGTCGTGCGAGGAGACCGATAACGGCCGGGTCTGGGAATGCGATCCGTTTGGCCGCAATGCGGCGCAAGTCAGAAGCGCATTGGGAGTTTTCAAGCATGAAGCGGTTGCGGTCGATACTCAAAATAAGCAACTCTACCTGACTGAAGATCAAACCGACGGCTGTTTGTACCGGTACACCGCCCATTCTTTCGACCGCGCGGGCCAGCCCAATCTCGATGACGGTTTCCTGGAAGTCGCCGAAATCATCGAGGGCCGGGTTGGCTCAATCCGCTGGCATAAGCTTCCCGATCCGCTGGCAATGACTACACCGGCGCGGCGGCAAGTTCCCGCCAGCACCCGGTTTAACGGTGGTGAAGGCATTTGGTACCACCAAGGCGTGGTCTACTTTGCCACCAAAGGCGATAACCGGGTGTGGGCGTATGATGTTCAACAAAACCGGATTTCCGTGCTGTATAACGCATCGCTCTATCTGTCACCGGTATTAACCGGTGTCGACAATATCACCGGTAATGCTGCGGGGGAATTGTTAGTCGCCGAGGACGGCGGGAATATGCAAATCGTGGTTCTAACCGGCGGCAAAGTATTGCCCTTGCTGCAATTGGTCGGTCATGACCGTTCGGAAATCACCGGACCGGCGTTTAGCCCCGACGGTTCACGGTTATATTTCAGCTCGCAGCGCGGCGCGAACGGAAAAGCGGACGGCGGCATGACATTCGAAATCACCGGGCCGTTCTGATATGCTTTTATTCAATTTCCCAGCCCTTGATAAATCCAAGTCATGAACCCATGTAGCAACCGTGGTGTACGAAGGAAACGCTGTGTTCACTATTACGCATCAGACCGCGGTAATTGGCATAGAATGACAGCGGCATAAACGGGGAGTATCGATTTGGAATTCAAAGATTACTATCAAACACTCGGCGTTCCGCGCGACGCCTCGGCGGATGACATCAAGAAAGCGTTCCGCCGCCTGGCGCGCAAATATCATCCTGATGTTTCGAAGGAAGTTGACGCCGAGCACAAAATGAAAGAAGTCAACGAAGCCTACACAGTGCTGTCCGATCCTGAGAAGCATGCGGCTTATGATCAATTGCAGCAGCGCGGTTTTCAGGCTGGCAGCGATTTCCAGCCGCCGCCCGGGTGGGACGCAAATTTCGAATTCAGCAGCCACGGTTTCGGCGCCGGCCAAACAGAGGATTTCAGTGATTTCTTCGCGGAGCTTTTCAGCCGGGGCATGGGCGCGGATGCGCGCCATGCGCATCGCCGTTCGCGCGGCGAGGATCATCACGCAAAAATCATGCTTGATCTGGAAGATAGCTATCACGGCGCGACCCGCAGCCTCGCCTTGCGCATGCCGAAACTCGATAACCAAGGACGGCCGGTACTCACCGAGCATACCTTGAATGTCCGCATCCCGAAAGGCGTGCATGCCGGGCAAGTGATCCGGCTCGCCGGTCAAGGCGGTTCCGGACATGCCGGTGAACCCGCCGGCGATTTGTTCCTGGAAGTTCAATTCAAGCCGCATAACCGCTACCGCATCGAAGGCAAGGATATTCATGTCACATTGCCGGTTACGCCTTGGGAAGCGGCATTGGGTGCAACCGTCAAAGTGCCGGTGCCAGACGGACTGGTCGAAGTGCGTGTCCCGGAAAACTCGCAAAGCGGCCGCAAACTCCGCTTAAAAGGCCGCGGTATACCCGCTGCCGCACCCGGAGATCTTTATCTGCTGCTGGAAGTGGTATTACCGCCCGCCACTTCGGAAAAAGCACGCGAATTTTACCAAAACATGGCGCGGGAACTTGCGTTTGATCCGCGCCAGCACCTGGGAGTTTAAGCCATGTCACGCGAGATTGATGCCATATTACTGGAAGAAGCCATGCTCAATCTGGATGAACTCGCCCGCAGCTGCCGCGTAAGCCGGGAATGGATCATCGAGCATATTCAATGGGGCTTGTTGCCGGATAGCGGACGGCTTCAAGCCGATCCGGATTCGTGGATTTTCGACAGCCGCAGTCTGATACGGGTCAAACGCATCATCGCGATCGAACGCGATTTCGACAGCAATCCGGAATTGGCCGGGCTGGTCGCCGATTTAATCGAGGAAATCGAATTGTTGCGCGCGCGCTTGAAAACTTCGGGATTGGACGGATATTAAAAAACACCCGCCTCGCAAGGAAATCAATCATGCCTTTACATATTGTCTGTCCGCACTGCCATGCCACCAATCGCGTCCCTGATGACCGCTTAGGCGCTTCACCCAACTGCGGCGCTTGTCATCAACCCCTTTTCACGGCTCAGCCGGTGGAATTGACGGAAATTTTTTTCAATAAGCATATTGCCAACAACGATATCTCGGTGCTGGTCGATTTCTGGGCGCCTTGGTGCGGTCCGTGCCGCATGATGGCACCCGCGTTCGTCCAAGCGGCCGCCGCCTTGGAACCCGCCGTGCGGTTAGCGAAAGTCAATACCGAAGAACAGCAAGGTTTGGCCGCCCGTTATCACATCCGCAGCATTCCAACGCTGGTATTATTTAAGGAAGGCCGGGAAATTGCCCGGCAATCGGGCGCCATGAGCGAGCGCGATATCGTGCGCTGGGCGCAAACCAATCGCCAATAATGAGGGAAGCACTGATTAATTCGCCGAACGAGATGAGATGCAAGGCGGATGGAGCGCAAGAAACGAGACATATCGATAGGATAGGCGAGTTTCTGAGCACCACCCAACGCCGCAGATCGCTTGCGCAGGCAATTAATCAGCGCTTCCTGAGAAAAATAATCCATCAAGGAGTCAATATTCATGCCCACTAACGGCAATCTTCCCCGTCTGATACTGTTCACGCTGGCAGGCGTATTGCTGGTGTTATTTCTTCATAGTTTCCTGTATCACTATTTCCCGGACATATTGCAACCGGGTTATTTTTCCGCGGATGAGAAACGCGAAGGCGCCGAACCGCGAGCTATTCAAGCACGCGGCAATCTCGCGGAAGATGAAAAAAGTACCATCGAACTGTTTGAAAACTCGCGCGATTCAGTAGTGTTCATCACCACCCGTCAACGAGTGATGGATGCCTGGACACGCAATATTTTCTCGGTCCCGAGCGGCACCGGTTCCGGATTTATCTGGGACGATCTTGGCCATATCATTACCAACTTGCACGTCATTAAAGGCGCCAGCGAAGCGACCGTGCGGCTGGCGGATGGACGGGACTACAAGGCTTCGCTGGTCGGCGCCAGCCCGGCGCATGACATTGCCGTATTGCGGATCGGCATTGGCTTCCAGCGACCTGCGCCGGTGCCGATCGGCAGCAGCCACGATCTGAAAGTCGGGCAGAAAGTCTTCGCTATCGGTAATCCGTTCGGCTTGGACTGGACGCTGACCACCGGCATCGTTTCCGCATTGGATCGATCGCTGCCAGGCGGCGACGGACGCACCATCGACAATCTGATCCAAACCGACGCGGCAATCAATCCGGGTAATTCCGGCGGGCCGCTGCTCGATTCCGCTGGCCGCTTGATCGGCATCAACACCGCGATTTACAGCCCAAGCGGCGCCAGCGCCGGTATCGGTTTTGCCGTTCCGGTCGACACCGTCAACCGCGTGGTGCCGCAAATCATCAGCCGCGGCAAATACATCCGCCCGGCGATGGGCATCACCGTCGACAGCAAATTGAACAACCGCCTGACGCAATTTCTGAAAGTCAGCGGCGTTGTGATCCTCAACGTCAGCCAAGGCTCAGCCGCCGATGAAGCCGGATTGCGCGGCGCAACGCTGACCCCGGAAGGCAACATCATCGCCAACGACATCATCATCGCCGTCGACGGCAAACCGGTCGATTCCGTGGAAAAACTGCTCGCCCGCGTGGACTCGTACAAAGTCGGCGCCACCATCACACTGACGATATTGCGCAAAGGCGAACCGTTTGAAATACCGGTGACACTGCAACCGGGAGAATGATATGGAAAAATCGAGAAAGCAGATCGATGAAATAGTCTGCTAGTTTTCACCCGCCAATACAATGACTGAGAAATCATCGCTGCCGCCCGCGCGGCGCGCAGCTTTGAATATTTCAGCAAGATCCGTCTCAGACTCATTGGCAAAGAGCGCAGCAATCTGCGCATCGTCCAAGGCTTCGTTCAATCCGTCACTGCACAGCAAAATACGTTCGCCGGGTTGCAATTCATGCGTGGCGCTATTTACCCTGAAATCGGCACATTCGGCATCCGCGATGAACTGGCAAGTAAGACCTTGCAGAATACTCGCAGCATCTTTGGTTTGTTCCACGGTGATTTCACCGTCATCCATCAGATCGTTCAACAAACTATGATCGCGGCTCAGCAGATCTGCCCGGCCATCCGCCAAAAGATAAGCCCGCGAATCGCCGACATTAAAAATGGTCACCGCACTTCCTAGCAAGCGCACTCCCACCAACGTTGAAGCCATGCCGTGGAATCGGGGATTAGCGCTCAACGCCACGTAGTCTTGCTGCACTCGATGCAGCAACGGCGGCAATAACTCCGTCGCAGACGCCGATGCAAGATGATCTCTCAAAATTTCCAGCAAACGCCGACTGGCCACACGCGGCAACGTCCCGATGGCAACCCCGTCGGCAATGGCAAAATAGCGAGGCCGCGCGGTATCCGCCATCCCGCCTTCGCGAATACTGCCTTGATACACCTGGTTATCCAGCAAAACAGCATCCTCGTTCCGTGATTTTCCTCGGCCACGTTGACTGAAGGCGGTGAATTGGAAATTTGTCATGATTTTTATCTGCTTCCGTAGCAGACTTTTTTATCCAATCGCAAGCTTATCCTTCCGAGTCTTACATTAACGTTACTAAATTAAAACGAATAACTATAAATTATGACCCGTAATCGGATACTTAAAAATTATCCATCGCAAACTGAACAATCTTTTCTTTTCTCTTTTGAATTGCATCTCTGTTCCATGTTCCATTCTCTGGAACTAATTTCTGTACCTCTCTTTGCTGTGCAAGTATTGAATATCTAGGGTGCTTTAATGAAAAAGGATCATTGCTCATGGAACTATTATGCGGTTTCGAGGCTAACAAATAATTTCCCAAGCAATTTAGATATATAGTTTTAAATTCCTCATCATATGTATCATAGCCATGGGGTTTCTTTGCTGGCTCCGTAGTTGGAGCAATATGCTCCAATTCTAATTCTTTAATTTCATCATATTTCATAAACCCATAACCAGATTCCGCTGCATCTCTCAGATAATTCTCATATTTCCAAAGCAGATATTTTGCAACGAGATGATATAGGCCGCCTTGTAATGCCCGTTCAAGTTCTGCATTACTCCAATATGCAAGCCATGGATCAGTTGTAAATTTCATTTCATTTACACGTTTGATAATTGATTCTATAGAGACATCATCCTTAGTAAATTTCTTAAATACTTCATTAATACGTGTTGCGATATCCGCACGAGTACCAATTAATCGATCCCGTAAGATTAAAATTTCTAATGATGCACAAAGTTTTTCTATTGTGTGCTGATCCACCCCGAAACTATATGCCTTTATAATAAAAGGTAATGCATTGGCAATTCCACCTAGCGCACACAGTGAGTGGATCGCATAGTGACTATCTCTGTTTTGTTTACTGAAGAATTTATTAAGATAATTAAAACTGATCTCCAGTGCATGGGAAAATTCTTTAATAAAAATTAGAGGATTTTCACTGGATAGCTCTTTATTAATTCTCTTTTGCGCACCAGATTCCATCAACGAGTTGTAGTAGACACGAAGTGTATAGATAAGCACATCATCCTCATCAATTTGGGAATCTATGGTTGAGATGCATTTGTAAATCTTTGCAAAACGATTCTTTATCTCGCTTATGAGAGATTCTTTTTCTTCCCCACCTTTTAAATGAATGCTATACATGAACTGGGCTTTAATAATTTCTAAATCTGATGGATTTTTTCCTCTATTATTTTGAAAAATAAACATCTGTATTGATTCTGCTTCATTTTTAACTTTGTGAGTGGTGCAAGATGCCATCCGGATAATTTCAAGCATATCTATCAAATACTTTTCATTTTTAGTTTCTAACTGTTCTGAAAAATAATCAAAAGCATTAACAATTCTTTTTGCAGACTCAGTTTCAAGACCAACTTTGTCCTTTTTATTTCGATTTATAACGTAATCTATAAAAATCTGGTTATCGTAATCTACAGTGGTAAAACGAATAGTGCTATTCCGCTTCACCATATCCTCGAAATACTCATTTTCTTTCTCTGATCTTTGCCTTAATTTATCCAATTTCGAAAAAAGTACCGAAAGAAATATGACAATAGTAGTCAACCTCTGCTGCCCATCAATTATATAAAACTTATCGCCCTTTTCCTCGAACAAGAAATGTCCGAAATAATAGGGTAGCTTTGAATTACTTCCATGATATTCATCCAAATCGGAAAGAAATACATCTGTATGTGTTTTACGTTCGCTATCTTCTCTTGGTGTTTCCCAAGAGTATGCACGTTGATAATCTGGGACAATAATTATATTTCCTGAGATCATCTTTTGAATGGTGGTAGATGCTTCCATTAATTATTCCTTTATCAATTTATAAATACTTAAAAGTTAATGTACAAGTTTGGAGGAACCCTGCTCACCTTACTTTTTGACTCTCCAAACCCCATTAGCTACCACTCCAACGTAACCGAATCAACCACTGTCGCCATAATCAGGTAGGCATCATCCAGTTCTATCACCTGTTGATCTTCGGACGGTAGCGACTCCAATTCATGAAGTAGCTGGATGGTTTCCAGAAATCCGGGGCGTTTGGACATGATTCAGAGGTTCAAGTCACTGTGCCCGGAAAATACCCGCCACAAACGCACCATGGCGTAGGTATCGAGCTTGCAATAAGCCAGAAGCTGCTGTTCGATTTGGTTTTTGCGTTCCGGCGGGGTATCCGGATGGATGCCTTCCAGAAAAGCATCCATCGCCATGCCGCCATCCTGCACGCCATCCAAGGTATCGTACCGTAATTCAGGCACTACGGCGGGCAGCACTTTTTTGATGCTCCAGCTGCCTTGCTGGCTCGGGTGGTAGTAGCGTTCGCGCGCAACCGGCAGCAGATCGACGATTCGATCGTTGATTGCCAGCAGCGGCCGGCTTAAAGCAGGGAAACGCTCTGCCAATTCACGAATGCGCGCCGTCTCGAATCCGGCGTTGTACACAAATACCGGTCCTTGCTCGCCACAAGCAGCAATCAGCGATTGCGCGAAAGATTCCGATGGATCGTTACCTGACAGATCCAGGAATTCAATATGCTCTAGCTGGCCCGATGCATCAAGGCGATGCAAGCTGAATTGAAAGGGTATTTGTTGATAAGGACGGGTTCCTTTCCATACCGGTACGGCAAACTGAATGGTTTCAAAATCGAGAAAACACGCCGGAAGCGGATGGGCGGCGAGATCGGATGCGGCACCGGCGGCATCAAAAAACACCGCACCGGTCAAGGTATGCGTTTTCACCCTGAGCTGCTTCCCGTTCAGCCATTCATCGGGAACATTCCTCAGATCGTCAATGCCTTGCGCCGCCAGCTTTTCAGCTTTGGCCGAAGAAAAGCGCGGAAGCCAAGCAACCGGATACTCCGGTTTGGGTTCATTGCGGCTGCAATAATCGTAGAAACTGCATTCAAACGGTGAAAAACATTGGTTGCCCGTTGCTACCGCAGGCTCAATTGATTGAGCAGCAAGGTTTTGCGCCTGCAAAATCCATTCTTCGACTTCTTCAGTCCGGCCCATGATTTCTGCCGTAAGATTGTTTTCTTTCAACAATCCCCGGTAATCAGCGCTTCCCGGAAAAGTCCATGAACTGTCGATATGCGCGAGCGAAATGGAGGCCAGCGATATGCCCGCGGCTTTTACCGCGAAAGCCTGCACCGCCAGATCGTCGTAGTGATAGTCCTTCACGCTGGTGGAAGACTTGACCTCGATCATGTGCCATGCCAGCTCATCGCCTTTCTGTTCCGGCAACAGAATATCGATAAACGTTAACGCGCCACCGGCTGAGAATCCGGCTTCAAAAATTGGCTGGCAGGTGCGCAGCAACTCCGGGGTACGTTCAAAAGCATGATCGAACCCAGCGGCTTGCACGTCAATCAGCACGCCATTTCCGTCGCGATCATAGATACGCCGGGCAATCTCGCCGACTTGACGCCCTATCTGTAAGCGAGCGTCCGTTTCAGTGGAATACTCCAATAAATCAGGGCGATGAACTTCGAGCCAAAACTTTTTCGGACATTGCCGCAACGCCAGAAGTTTGGATTTGGAAAATGTGTGCAAAATGCTTTCTTCTTTGCTTAAGGACCGGAAAACTCACGATATCCTGAAAAACAATCATTCTAGGCACATAGTGACAGAATGCAATGAAAATCCCGGAGGTTTATACCGGTTTGCTGATACAGCAATTATGCTTCAAGAGCGATGCGTTAAACCAGCTTCCTTACTCCCGACACCATCCAAAATCCGCATCACCAGATCGGACGTGGATATACCGGTCGTATAAGGCAATTCCTGAATCATCTCGGCCGGTAGCGATGCGCAGAGTTTGCGTTTTTCCTGGCGCTCCCGCTCGGAAGCGCAGGCGAAAGTATAAATATCAAAACCGTGTTGCTGCATGTATTCCGGGGTGACGCTGGCCGGAGTTTCGGTCATCACGGCATCGACGTATTGGCAAGCGGCAACGACGGCAGCGCGCTCGGCTTGCTTCATGACCGGGGATTTGCCTTTGTTTTCCACGACGCGTTCATCGGATACCACGCAGACTGTCAGATGCGTCCCCAATGCGCGAGCCGCTTTAAGAAAGTTGATATGGCCTTCGTGAAACAGATCCGCCACCATGCGGGTGTATACGCGCTTTGGTTTTTGATTTCCGGGCCAAGCGGGAATTGGCCGATTTAACCGGTTGAGCGCGCGTTCCAGCCATTGCCTGCCGCGCAATGCGATGGTGTCGTCGGGATCTTTCAGCGCAATCTGGTGCGCGTAGCACCAGGCTTTTGATAAATCGCCTAACAACCAGTTTTGCGCCAGCCGGTGATAGGCATAACATCTTACCAATAAAGAAAAATCCTTCAGGTTTACCGCAGAAATCACGGTATCCCAATGCGGATTCGGCGTGCGCCAATCGCCATAAAAAGCATTCAGAATGATCTCGGGTTGCCGGGGATACCAGCAAGGGCCAAATGCTGTTTCACGCTGGATCAATTCGAACGATGGAAAAACCGATATTCTCTGATATTCAGGCGGATAATCCGGCAACTCAAAACCGCCGGTAATCTGCTGATTGCCGCTTCTCCGCAAACCGCAGACATCCAGCGTGATGCCCAATTCCGGATGAATATAGTCACGGTAATTGGCATAGTCGATGCGCATTGACGAGCGCACCCATCCCGCGCTTTCCAGCTCCGCGCAGCAAGCTTCCCAGGATTCCATCCACACTGCGATATCCAGATCCTTATCGAATTCCAGTAACCGCCCGCTGCGCGTCAATCCTAACAACGTGCCGGCGTAAGGAAAGACGGGTATGTTTTGTTTGGCCAGTTGCGCGCAGGTTGACCACAGCAATGATTCGGCTTCTCCGGAAAGAAAAATATTACTATCCGGCCGCCGTGATCTGGCTTCTCTTTTCTGTGGCGGCACTTTGCCGGATTTCGTCAGCGCCATCAAATGATTCAGCGAACGGCAGAAATGGGTTTGCGCGGCGGGCAAATCCAGCAACACGAAATTCGCTGTTCCAAGCACATGCGCCCAATGCGCTTTATAAAAATCGCCATCGACATGCGCATAAATTTTAGCGGCGTACGCAAGCGCTTCGACCGCGCGATTCGTCCGCATCGCCACCGAGCACCACAACCTGGCGACATCCTGTGACAGCGGCTGCTCGCTTTTCAAGGGCTCCAGAATGGCATCCGCGTCGTTTAATTTCCCCGCAGCAATTAAATCCCGCGCTTTTAACAGCAATCCATCCACACTCATAATCGAACATCACTTATTATTTTGTTAAGTTTACTTAATCTAACGCATTGTGAAGACAATCAATCAGAAAAACAATTAATGAAAAGTATTGCATTTTAATCACTTCTCAATATAATAGGAATCATTCTCATTATTATTTCTATCAGTAATGGGAGAGCAATAACCTATTTAACGCATCATAGCAGGAGACAATATTATGGCAGTCAGTACAACACCTCGTCCGAATTTAGGTTCCGGCGCCATCAAGTTTATTGATGGCATTGCTTTCGAAGGAATTGGCTCCGCAGGATTCGGCGACAACGACTTACTCATTATCGGCGACGAAGCCGACAACATTCTCACCGGCGGCACCGGTCATGACGAAATCCGCGGCGAAGGCGGCAACGACGTTATCCGGGGCGGAGATGGCAACGGTATTTTGAGCGGCGGAGACGGCGACGATGATCTCGACGGTCAAGCCGGTACCGAAAAACTCTTTGGCGAAGCAGGAAACGATATACTGCGCGCCGGCGGCTCTTCGAACGATTATGACCGGATGAACGGCGGTGCCGGCAACGACACTTTCGGCTTTTATGGCGCCGGGCAATTTGAGATTTCCGATTTTACGATCGGCCAGGACCGGTTATTTTTTGACTCACAGACACTTGGAATCGACTCGGTGCCGGAATTGCTTTCATTTATTACGAACATCAAGCCTCCCAGCGGCACCAATGGCCATGTGGTTGAATTTTTAGGAGGTGTTGCCACTATCGAGTTGATCATCATCGGCGGAGATCTTAATTCGATCACTGCCGATATGATCGTTTTTAATCTGTAGTTTCATTTCTTCCTTCCTCTCTTTTAGTTTCTCCTCTCTGAAAAAACCAATCTTGATCTCCCAAGATTGGTTTTCTCAACATAAAAATCAATATCAATAAACGATGAAATTCGTCATCATGCCGGCGTTGATGTGATCATTGACATGACAGTGATACATCCAGCGGCCACGGACGTCGGGCTGCATATCGAGCGTTTTAGTGGCGGCGGGCAGCACTTCGGTCACATCCAGCCGATTGCCGTTATGCAGCAGCGTGGCGCCGTGCCAATGCGGGGAATGCAAATCGACTTCCGTGCCCATGCCCAGAATGTACCAGCGCACGCGTTCGCCTTTGCGCATGGAGTAGCCATGATTATTGCCGTAAACCAAGCCGTTGATACCATGCATCAAATTGCTTTCCTGAAATTCTTCATCATCGGGATCGCACAGACCGGTGCAAGCCGCCAGATTGCTTTGCAAATGTAAGCTGGCGTTTTCATCGAACACGGTAAACAGGGAAATGAATTCACGATCGACATCGACCGGCGCACGGTCCGCATCTTCGAATCCTTTTTTGGTGATGATAATCGCGCCGATCAAGCCGGCATTGGTATCGGCAGTTTCATCGACATGGCTGTGGTAAATCCAGGCAATCGACGAAGGATCGTTCGGGCCTGGTCCGGCACGCTCGGGCACATCCCAGGCATAGGTATATTCTCCGCCCGGCGCGACGACGCCATCCGGTTTATGCTCGTTGCCGGCCGCTCGCGAATGCGGCGCGCCTTCATGCGCCATGGTGTAGGACACTCCATGCGGATGGATGCTGGCGGGATAACGGGTATTGTTCTTAAAGTGGACGATAATTTTATCGCCCACTGCTGCACGAATCACCGGCCCAAGAATACCGAGATGTTGCTCTTCGGCTAAGCGCGGTTTCAGCGCGCGGAATCCTTCGGTATATTCGCGATAAAGCGATTTCTGGTAACGCCGTCCTATTCCCTGCTCTACAAATACGCGTTGTTCCGCGGTAAATTCCTTGCCGGTCATCGGATTCATCGGAAATGTCGGGGCGTAATCCCATTGAACTTCATCGGCGGCAATCCAATATTCCCGGGCGGCGTAAGCGGCATTAATGAACCCGCCAAGCCAAATGATCGCGAAAGCCGTGCAGTAAATCTTCTTCTGCCACATTGATTATTTTCTCCTGTTTTTAAGCACCCGCTATTGCAACAACAATCATCGCTATTCACGCGATCGCGATGGAGCACTGAAAAGCTGGTGTTATGCTGGCTGGCTACCGGAAAGGAAAAACCGTGGCTGGCTGGGGAAACTGATTTGAATAAATGAAATAAGACATTACCATCCTTGGGCGGAGCGAACCTCGCAGAAGGGCTTTGACTGCGAGGCTCTGATACGTGCTCCTAACTTAACTTGCTTTCATACTCGGTAATAACCTGCATCAGAATGGATCGCAATGCAACCGCTCGATCGGCATCTCCGGCCAGGACCGCTTCCCGCAGATCTCTGATTGCATTTTCCAATTTGGCGCGTTGCAGCGCATTCAAGCGAAGCTGAAGATCCGCGGCGAAGATTCCTGCATAGAGCGACAATCTTTCTACCGCCAGTAATGCCTGATTCTTATTAGAAAGAAAGTTTGTTCCAACTTCACTCAAGCCTCGCTTGAGTTGTCCCAAGATTCCCTTGCTGATGTCACTGACGATGGTATCGGCAACGACACTGTTCAGATCACCGGTAAATTGCGCATGGATGCGGCTGCTGCCCGTAGGATTATCAGGCGAGATGAAGGCATCGACCGTGCGGAAGAAAAATTCACCCTCGACCTGTTGCTCCCTGGCTTTATCGGTATCCGAGCCGCGATTGGTGATAATGCCTTCAACCTCGCGCAACACGCCGATCAAGAAGCTTCTTACCAAGGGAATGACGATATTCTCGCGCGCCAGCGCCAAAGCCAAACGGTCATCGGCATTTGCTTTATTGAGCGCTTGCTTACCTTGAACGAATGCGGAAACAATTTGATAATCCAAATCCGGATCTGTGCCGGAAATGATGGATTTCTTATCCGTTGACAGTATTTTTTCCGGCCGGTTTGCGGTTCCGGCGATCGCGGTATACGCCGAATAAGCTCGATCCCATTCAAGCGCCAATGCATCCGCCGGTAAATCCGCGAATTGGTCAGCGACCAGCGTCACGCGGTTATAAACCACCAGAGCAAATACGCGTTGTAATGATTTATCGATCTTCTGCAGCGCTTGAGCGAGTTCACTGCCGCTTTTTGCTTGATTGACGGCATTCGTAACATCCTGATCGATCATCGTGCCATAGATTTGATCGACGATTTTCGTCAGTTGCTGTAAATCGCCCGCATAGTTTGCGGCAATTGCATCGACATCAATCGGGATCTTGCCTCGCAACACGCCAATCTGCAGAAAGTTTGCAACGGCATTATCGATGAGGGCGGTATGCTGAACGATTTCATATTTGGCGCGATTGAGCTGATTCTCGTACTTCGTCAGAATTGCGATAATCGCATCACGCGCTTCCTTGGATTTGGCCGCACTCAACTCGTCGCTGGCAGTCAGCAGATTCTCCATTTGTTGTTCCAGATTGCTGCGTTCCGTAGCGCCTATGCGCAATTCCAGATCCGGTAAAAAAATCCTGGCAAAATACTTGGCGCCCGCAGCTTCCGCCAACGCCGCCGCACGATCACCCGATGTGATCGCGCGCTCTTGCCCCGTCAATTCGGCGGTTACACGAGGGATAAAACCTTTACCCAATTCACTCACAATCTCATCGGCGGCAACGTTTGAAAAACCGCCTGTCAATTGTTTCTTAATAATCAGGCTGCCGGCAGGATTTCCTCGCGCCACCAGCGGCTCAATAATACGATAAAAGACTTCCCCTTCCTTTTGCGCAATGCGCGCTTCGTCCGGGTCTGTCGCACGATTATTCAGAATACCGGCGACTTCGCGCAGCACACCGATGTAATAAGCGCGGGTGAGCGACAAGCGGATGCCATAGCGGGCAATTTGCACCGTATTGAAATCTTGATCGGGGTTGCTTTTGTTCAATGCGGTTCTGACTTGGGTAAAGAAATTATTCACATCGACATCCAGACCCGGCTTGCTGCCCGCTACGAGCCCTTGCCGATCCGCCGTCAATACTTGATTTTCCCGGGCAACCGTCGTTGAGAGCGCTTGAAATGCCGCTACGGACTCATCCAGCATGACAACCAACTCCGCAGTTGCCGCAGTTTTAAACTGATCCCGGATCGCGGAAATACGGTTCCAAATGCTTTGATAAAACACACGCTGCAGGGTTTTATCGATGGTTTGCGCCGCCAGGCTGGGTTCGCGATCATTGATGAGATCGTCTACCGCTGCCAGAACATCACTATCCAAAGTTAAGGAATTAGCGGTATCGATCTCCTTCGTCAAGGTTTGTAAGGCCCCTGTGTAGGCCGCCGCGATTGCTTCCCCGTTAATCGGAAATTCTCTGCGCAACGTTCCTATCGTCTTGAAAGCGGCCACAGCCGATTCGATCGTGGCAACATTCGCTGCCGCTGTGGCTTGGCTGACATATACCGGAAACAAACATAAACTCACGATCATTAATTGAATCAATGATCGGCCGAGTTTCTTCAACATAAACATTCTGTAAACTCCCTTTAAAAGTATAAACACTAACACGAATGACAATGATAATGATTCTTATTAATTAATTCAAATAAAATTACTTTATACGTTTTGCAATTACTCAGAAATTCGCAATCAGACTGGCTCTGACGGCAATGGGAGAACCCGGGGTGATATTAAAATCATTATGCGCTGCGGCGAAATATTTCGTATCAAACAGATTTTCAATATTTACCTGGCCCCGGAAACTCTTGGAAAACTGCGCAAAGAGCGCAGCATCAACACGGGTAAAATCCGGCAAACTGACGCGATTGGTCAGGGAAGCGTACATATTGTCACGATGTATCACGCCAAAGGCGGCACCGATACGGGGTGTAATATCGTAACGGCTCCACACTGAAAAGGTGTGTTTAGGTAACTCCGCAACGGTAGCCCCTTTTCTCGCAATTCCTAAAATGTCACTGGCAATTTCACCGACTTGATAAGCATAGCCGCCCATCACACTCCAGTTGGTTGTGAGTTGACCTGCCAAGCTGATTTCAACACCTTCGGTGCGCTGTCCCTTGGTCAAGAATGTTTGCCCTCCGACCACGGAATTGATGACGTTGGTACGATCCAGTTGATAGACTGCGGCGGTGAATGCCAAGTCCGGCCGGATATCCCATTTCACACCGGTTTCAAGCGTCGTAAATTTTTCCGGTTTCAATGTTTCCACGGTAACATTCAATGCGGTCAACTGATCGCCAGCGCGAGGCACGAAAGCCTGGCTGTAGCTGCCATAAAATGAAAGCGGTTCAATCGGTTTATAAATCACCCCAAAACGAGGCGCAATCAAATCGTCTCGCGTCTTCAGATGATCCCGCGGGCCGTTCTTCTGCTGAAAATCGACCTCGAACATATCATAGCGGACCCCTGCAATCACCTGAAGTTGCGGCAATATTTCGATCTGATCCTGAATGTACAGCGAGGTTACATTCACAATGCTGCGATTCAGCGCATCGAGATCGCCACCTCCGTCCCGGTTGCGGAAAGTAATCGGTAGATTAGTCACCGGATTACTGATCGGTACAAAAATGTTGGTGCTGGAAACACTATTATTGAACAACCCGGTTTCACGCCGGTTATGGGTTTCTTGCCGCCCAACCTCGACCCCGGCCAAAAGGGTATGCGCTATCGGACCGGTATTAAGCGAATAAAGTAAATTGGTTTGATTGAAAACATTATCGCGTGTCGTCGTATTGTTATAAGCACCGATCGGCAACAAACCGGTCAGCGAATTGAGACCACCGCTCGCAAATACATTTTGATAGAACTTATCGTAGGTTGTGTAAAGCGTACGGTTCTGCAGTGTAAAACCCGAATCGAATTTATGTTCTATGAAGGAACCAAACGATAATACGTCGATATTCGCATTACTACGCCGCGGATCTCCGAAAAACTGCGAACGGCCGACATCGACCGGACCGGTGACTTGCCCGGTTCTTCCCACTACCGATGTGATCCCGCGATCGGCGGTACGGTCGTCATGAAAGCGTTCCATATTCAGAACCACTTTCGTGCGGTTGGTCGGCTTGACGGTTACGGTAGGAGCAATCCCCAGCCGTTCCATGTCGACGCCATCGCGAAAACTGCCGGCGTCTTCATATATAGCGTTCAAACGGATGGCGGCGACATCATTGATGACATAACCGACATCCCCGGTCATTCTTTTCTGGTTGAACGAGCCGCCCTGGAATGAAAATTCCCTGACCGGATTCCAGTTGGCTTCTTTGGTTACGCGATTGACCACGCCTCCCGAACCGCCTCGTCCAAAGATCATGCCGTTAGCGCCTTTAAGCACTTCCACACGTTCAATGTTATAAAGATCGCGATAAAACTCAGCATCGTCACGGATGCCATCAATAAAAAAATCTCCTGTGGAGCGGTTGCCACGAAATACTAAGGCATCGCGATTGCCTTCGCCTTGTGAAACACCGACGCCGGGAACATACCGGACCGCGTCAGCAAGACTCCGGATTGATTGATCCTTGATTAAATCACCGGTGATCACCGTGATGGATTGCGGCACATCGCGCAACAGTGTGTTGGTTTTGGTCGCGGTGCTGGTGCTGGTTGCAGCATAACGATTGTTATTGGTGGCCGAAATTTGTATCGAAGGCAGCGTCACCACCTGCTCCGCACCGTTCGCAGCCGGAACCGGAGTTATTGCAAAGCTCTCGCCTAACCGGACTACCTGTAAACCGGAGTTCTCAAGCAAACGATCAAGTGCCTGTTTAACTTCAAAATCACCTTCTAATCCAAAAGTCACTTTACCTTGTAACAGCCCAGGATCAAAAGCAAGCTTAATTCCTGCTTGCTCGGCGAATTGCTTAAGCGCATCTTCCAAAAGGCCCGCTTGGATATTATAAGAACGTACTGGAGATACCGCTGCAGCCGGAGATTCCGCCAAGCTGAGATGGAGGGGGAAAAGAAAGGTACTGGCTAAACTGGTTAAGATTACAAAACAAATCCTCCCGACCGGGATTTGGATTTTATTAAAGCGCTGAAACATTTTTTATAATTCTTAACCAGGCTTGAAGAAGAATATTTTATTCTGAGCTATCGGATAGGAAAATAATCGCTAATAGTTAGATCGAAATAAAATTTGGCGTATGTTACAGCAAAGAACCCAGCACTTCACTCATGATGTTCATCAGACCGACGTTTCACACAGGCAAGCGGACGATGAAAGGAAACTCTGCATTTGCGGCGGCCGCTCCCGCAAGGTCTCATCAAGAATTTGTTTCGCGTGACACGCGCAGATTCCGCACTGCTCAGTAACACCAAGGCACTCCTTCAAATCCCTCATGCGGTCAGCGCCGTCATGAACCGCTTCCCGAATAGCCTTTTCCGTTACTCCCCTGCATATACACACGTACATATCGACACCTCAAAACGAATCGCGATGAACTCTTCGCAATAAATCAGTTATTACTAATGAGAATGATTCGTAATTATACTTAGATATCCGAAAAATGCAACAAGATTATAAAAACTCAGTTCTCAGCAGAGGGGTCGGTAATAAAGCCGATTTTGGTCATACCAGCTTTCGCGGCGATGCTCATCACACGCGCAACATGCTCATAATGGGCCAGTTTGTCGGCTCGAATATGTAATTCTGTTGCAGGCTCTTCAGCGACCTTAGCGGAAAAACGTCCTGAGAGCTGCTCCAATATCACCGGTTCGCCATTCCAGAACAATTCACCGCTGGCACGGATCGCCAATTCGACATGCTCCGGCTGGGTGATATTCGGTGTATTTTCCGCCTTTGGCAGATCAATTTTGACGGAATGCGTCAGAAGCGGCGCGGTAATGATAAAAATAATCAGCAAAACCAGCATCACATCGACTAACGGCACGACGTTGATTTCCGCCATCGGCGCCTGACGCCCGTTATCCTGCATGCTTCCGAATGCCATTATTGCACCTTCTCAGCAATGTTACCGGTATCGGCGGAGTATGATTGCATCGCTTCCAGCGCCGGAGTAGAGCCTTGATGATTCTCATCACCCACGGTAACCAATGTAAACAAGTCATGAGCAAAAGCTTCCAAGCGGGCAAGCCATATGCGGTTGCGGCGGACAAAAGCGTTATATGCAAGCACCGCCGGGATAGCGACTGCAAGGCCGAGCGCTGTCATGATCAGTGCTTCACCGACCGGACCGGCGACTTTATCCAGAGTGCCTTGACCGGATAAACCAATTTGGATCAGCGCATGATAAATACCCCACACCGTACCGAACAAGCCGATATAAGGCGCGGCCGATCCGGCCGATGCGATTAATGTCAGTCCATTTTCTATGCGATTTGCTTCTTGATCGATACCGTTTCGCAAAGTCCGTGTCAGAAACTCGCTGGTACCCCCAGCGGCTGCCAATTTATGAGAACTGTGAATCTTAGCATCCGCTGCAGCGTCGATTGCCAATTTTGCAAGCTCGGCAAAAGCATTGTTGGGTGGCACGCTTTTTAACTCATTACTAACAACTTGCAAAGAATCGACATTCCAGAAATGCCTTAAAAAAGCCTCGGCGCGGCGCGTAGCGATAAGATTCGCAATGCTTTTAGTGATGATCAGATACCAGCTTGCCACCGACAACGACAGCAACAGCACCAGCACACTGATACCGACACTGTCGATCTGATCGAGAAAATGCGAAAAACCGAGACCTTGTTCCATGAATTAATTTCCTTGCAATACAAAATTAAAAGGCTGTAAAGCGACTGCCCGCACCGGCTGGCCGTTACGCAACGAAGGATTGCATTGCCAGTCCCTGACCGCAGTCAACGCAGCAGCATCCAGCCGTTCGTAGCCGCTGCTGTTGATAACTTTCGCATCATCGATGCGCCCTCTTTCATCCAGTTCCACACGCAACACCAGTTTGCCTTCTTCACCCATCCGCCTGGAAATAGCCGGATACGTCGGCGGGGTAAGCTTCGGACAGGAAACCGATAATTCCGAAGTTAACGTAACCGGGCTGGCCGATACCGGAGCCGGCGGCGCTTCCGCCATCGCCGGTGATTCGTTAACCGGTTCGGTCACCGGAGCGGGGACCGGCTGCGGCGCAGGTTCGATATATTCTTGTTTGGGAGTCACGGGAGATTTTGCAACCAGCCGTTCCTGTTGGGGTTTGACGACTGGTTTTTTCGCCGGCTGCAATTTAACCGGAGCCGGTTCGGGTGGCGCTGGAGGAGCCACTGCCGGTACTGGCAGTGTGATCAATTCAGCGAACAATGTAAGCGCTTGATCCGGATTCGGAATAAGCCGCTGATTCCATAGAAAATAAAATAATGCGGCATGAACAATCAATACAAAAATCAAACCGGGTAATGAGATAAAATGCCGCCGCTGCTCCAAATACTCAATATTTTTCCGGGATAATGATTGCATTTCAGAATAGCGAATCCAAACAAACTTTTAACTGATTTGATTTAAAAAAACCGGAGACCCGTCATTTTCTTTCCAGAGACAAGCTGCAAACATTGCGTTTTGATATAGAATTTACAACTGATAAGATCATTTTCCGGGTTTTTATAATAATAACGCAAACGATAATAATTATCAATCGCCGAAGACATCAAAAACACCTCAAAACTCAACCTATTCGCGATTATTTTCCGCTCTATCAATCAAAAAAATTTCAATCAATTTACTTAATGCATTCATTGATCTAATTTAATTATGACATACCCCACACCCGGTTTCTGGCGGCGGGCAGTTTGCTTAATTTATGAGCTGCTGCTATTACTGGCAGTATTGTTTATGGCTAGTTTTCTTTTCCATTTCATTTTCAGAGATACGCAAGCTGTTTATTTTAAGCCGCTATTTCAATTCTACTTGCTCGCGATAATGGGGTACTACTTCACCTGGTTCTGGACCCGTGGCGGTCAAACATTGGCCATGCAGACTTGGAAAATGCGCGTGGTGACAGCGGACGGTAAAATCTTGAATAACAAACAAGCAATCACGCGTTTCTTACTGGCCGTCGTAGGCATTTTCTTATTCGGAATCGGGATTGTCTGGGCATTGTTCGATCGCGACCATCAATACTTGCACGATCGCATCGCTGGAACCCGTATCATCAAAGTTGAGCACTGACCCCGGAGAACGTTCACGACCCCGGATGAAAGCTAAAGAAATTTAGTACTGTTATCAAAGATATGTAATAATATCCCGGTTCTGGGTTTGATGTTGCTGTTCACGTTTTAACGCTTAAAATAGAACCCATGATCCGTACAGATGAATGGGGATTGGTTTTACTTATTAGGTAGGACACACTAACGATGCGTGATCATTTTTTTGCTACAACAGCCGCAACCAAAGTCTTGTTCCGGGAATGGACCAACCATGCGAACAGTCTGATTATTGTGGCCGCTACGTTTTTTATATTTATCATTGATCTGCATTTACCGCTCGGCGTTGCCGCTGGCGCACCCTATGTATTAGTCATTTTCGCCAGCCTATGGATCAGCAGTATCGGATTCTCCTACCTTATCGCCACACTCAGTCTTGTTTTTACTATTTCCGGCTTGTATCTCTCTCCGGGTATTGATGCACCAATACATATTGTATTGATCAATCGTGGACTCACCGTGTTATTGATCATCGCCACGGCCATTATGGTCACTCGAATCAAACGAGCCAACATCGATATTTCCTCGCTAGTGAACCAAGTAGCGACAGACCCTCTCACCGGGTATAGAAACCGGCAATCTTTTGAGACGGAATTGGAAACCGAGATATTGCGTTGCAAGCGGTATCACCATCACTTATCGGTTGCCATCATCGATATTGATTTGTTTAAGTTATTCAATGATAACTATAACTACCGCAACAGCAATGATTACATTCAACGGATCTCCAACGATATCCGCATCAATATCAGAGCCACTGATTTCTTCTATCGCATTGATAACAATGTATTCGCAATCCTGTTCCCTGAAACCGAACTGGCAGAAGCCAAGAAAGTATGCGAATCGGTACGAAAAAAAATAGCGGCACGAATGGGCAAGCAGGCTGAAAATAAGGTTCTGCTAAGCATCGGCATCGCCTCTCTGGAAGAAACCGATGATCAAATGCATTTATGCAAGCGCGCTGAAGAAGCGTTATTCATCTCGAAACGCAACGGTGGCAACCAGGTTTCAACGTTACCGTCCGTATCCTGCAAGGATAAACCGCCGGTTGCCGCTATCCTGTCGCGATCACGAATTGATTAGGGAATCGCCGAATAATCCTCAGCTCGAACAAATCGCTTCATTGCACAACGTGCGGGTTCGCTTTCACCTATTGGATTGATATAAATCGTTTGTCGCATCTCCTGCATTTGCATTTCTTCATGTACTTCGCAGCAACTGAGACATATCAACAAGATAGGCGATAAAACGAGTACCGCGCAACAAAGTGATTCGCCCGTGTAGGCAATTAATCATTGTCTGCTTAAAGTAATTACTTTCAATTCTCTTATATAATCCGGTGTATCAATCAGACACCTCTACGTTGCTGAGATACTCATGAGTTTATTGAACAAACCAATGGCCAAGAAATCAACCGGCCGCAATTTCTCCCCCAGAGTCGCCCGATTGCTGCGCGAATCCGGTTTACTGGTTCTGATGGGGGCTGCCCTCTATCTGATTATGATTTTTGCCAGTTACGACCGTGGCGATGCCGGCTGGTCGCATAGCGGCGAAACCGACCAAATACAAAATGCCGGCGGATATGCCGGCGCCTGGCTGGCGGATTTATTATTGTTTTTATTCGGCGCATCGGCCTGGTGGTGGGTCGCTTTCTTTTTATCGGCGATCGCCTGGAGCTATCGCCGCATTGATACCGCCGGAATTTTTGATCGCCATTCGATGCTGCTGTCGGTCGGCGGTTTTTTTCTGCTGCTGACCGCCAGCAGCGGACTGGAATCGTTACGATTTTATTCACTCAATCTGTCATTACCGCTCCTGCCCGGCGGCATGCTCGGCAACACCATCAGCCATTATCTGTCGCAAATTCTGGGTTTTACCGGTGCAACGCTGACGTTATTGATTCTGATTGCCGTCGGCTTCAGCCAATTTACCGGTTTATCCTGGGTGCGTTTCGTGGAAAAAATCGGTGAAAGCGTTGAGGATTTGCTCATTCTGCTCAAACACGCTTGGGAAACCCGGCAAGACAAATTCATCGGCGTCATCGCCGCGCATGTGCGCGAGAAAGCCGTGGAAACCGAAAAAAAACGCATCGAAAACATCCCGCATTTGCATATCGAGCCGCCAGCCGCCACCATCGTCAAGTCGCAGCGCATCGTCAAGGAGAAACAACCATCGCTGTTCTCCGATCTACCTGATTCACCGTTGCCGCCGTTGCATCTACTGGATGAACCGGAAAAAAACTTTGAAGTGTTATCCAAGGAAACACTGGAATTCACTTCGCGCCTGATCGAACGCAAACTCAAGGAGTTCGGCGTCGATGTCAAAGTTGTCGCGGCATTTCCGGGGCCGGTCATTACCCGCTATGAAATCGAACCGGCAGTCGGTGTCAAAGGCAATCAAGTCATCAATCTGGTGAAGGATCTGGCGCGCGCGTTATCCGTCGCCAGCATCCGCGTGGTTGAAACCATCCCCGGTAAAACCAGCATGGGTCTGGAAATTCCCAATCCCAAGCGCGAAATCGTGCGGCTGCAGGAAATTTTGGGTTCGCAAGTGTATGCCGATTCGGCATCGCCCTTAACCATCGCGCTGGGTAAAGACATCAGCGGCCGCCCAATCGTCTCCGATCTCGCGAAAATGCCGCACGCGCTGGTCGCGGGCACCACCGGCTCCGGCAAATCGGTCGCCATCAATGCGGTAATCCTGAGTCTCGTTTACAAAGCCACGCCGGAACAAACCCGCCTGATTCTGATCGATCCGAAAATGCTGGAATTATCCGTCTACGAAGGCATTCCGCATTTGCTGACACCGGTCGTCACCGATATGCGCGAAGCCGCCAATGCGCTGCGCTGGTGCGTCAACGAAATGGAACGGCGTTATAAATTGATGTCGGCTTTAGGTGTACGTAATCTCGCGGGTTACAACCAGAAAATCCGCGATGCCGCCAAAACCGAGGAACCGGTGGTCAATCCGCTGCTGCCGCCGGAACAAGAACCGGAATACTTGCAAGAACTGCCGCTGATCGTGGTAGTCATCGACGAATTGGCCGATCTGATGATGGTCGCCGGCAAAAAAGTCGAGCAACTGATCGCCCGTCTGGCGCAGAAAGCCCGCGCCTCCGGCATCCATTTACTGCTTGCCACGCAACGGCCTTCGGTCGATGTCATCACCGGTTTGATCAAAGCCAATATCCCGACGCGGGTTGCGTTCCAGGTGTCGAGCAAAATCGATTCACGCACCATTCTCGATCAAATGGGCGCGGAAGCGCTGCTCGGTCAAGGCGACATGTTGTACCTGCCGCCCGGTAGCGGTTATCCGCAACGCGTGCACGGCGCGTTTGTCGCCGATCACGAAGTGCATAAAGTGGTCGAATATCTGAAAGAACACGGTGAACCGGATTACATCGAAGAAATCCTTCAATCCAGTGACGAAGAAAGCGACGCCAATGGCGCAACCGACCTGAAAAAACCGCCCAACGGTGAATCCGATCCATTGTATGACGAAGCCGTCGCCATCGTCGTCAAAACCCGCCGCGCTTCGATCTCGCTGGTGCAAAGGAACCTGCGCATCGGCTATAATCGCGCGGCGCGCTTGATCGAAGACATGGAACGCGCCGGGCTGGTTTCCGCGATGCAAAGCAACGGCAATCGCGAAGTTCTGGCGCCGTCGCGCAAGGAATAATCATGCGCATTCCGATGCCAGTCTTTTTACCATCATTTCATATTAGGAACATTATGGCCCGTTCACGTTGTTCCGTTTTACTGCTTCTGCTGGGCTGCTTGTTGCCTGTTTTTGCGGAAGCAACCGCAATCGAAAGCTTGAAAACATTCATCCGGGAAACCCGCACTGTCCGCGCCGATTTTTCCCAAACGCTCTATGATCAAAGCGCCCGCGCCATCCAGGAATCCAAGGGTACGATGCAATTCGAACGCCCGGAAAAATTCCGTTGGGTCTATGAAAAACCCTACGAGCAAATGATCGTCGGCGACGGCACGCAAGTCTGGTTTTACGATCCCGATCTCAATCAAGTCACCATAAGGCAATTTAATATCGCGATCGGCAGCAGTCCGGCGGCGCTGCTGGCCGGCAGCAGCACCATCGAGGAAAATTTTGAGCTGGTCGAGCTGGGTGTGCAGAACGATCTGGAATGGCTCGAAGCGACTCCGAAGAGCAAAGAAAGCGCGTTTGAATTCATACAAATGGCATTCTCCCGGGATGGCGAGTTAAAAATCATGGCATTGCGGGATAATTTCGGCCAAACCACCTTGCTGTCGTTTTCCGGCTGGAACAAGAATCCTACGCTATCCGCCGACTTGTTCAAATTCGCCCCGCCCGACAATGCCGATGTCATCAGCGAGTGATCCGGATCTGTTTGCCAGTCACGCACCCCAGGCACCGCTCGCGGAACAGCTGCGCCCTAAACATTTAAGCGATGTCATCGGCCAGGAACACTTGTTAAGCGCGGGAAAACCGTTGCGGCTGGCGTTCGAGGCCGGCAAACCGCATTCGATGATCTTGTGGGGACCGCCGGGAACCGGCAAAACCACGCTAGCGCGGCTGATGTCGACCGAATTTCAATGCGAATTCATCGCGCTTTCCGCAGTGCTGTCCGGCACCAAGGATATCCGCAACGCCGTCGAGCAAGCGCAATTCACGCTGCAGCAAAGCGGGCGCCATACCATTTTGTTCGTCGACGAAGTGCACCGCTTCAACAAATCGCAACAAGACGCTTTCTTACCCTATGTCGAACAAGGATTGATCACCTTTGTCGGCGCCACTACCGAAAACCCGTCGTTCGAAGTCAATCACGCGCTGCTGTCGCGCGCGCAGGTGTACATTTTGACCGCGCTGTCCGGGCAAGAACTGGCGCAACTGTTCGATCGCGCGCACAAGCTTGCGATGCCACAGTTGCAATTTTCAGCGGATACCCGGCGGCTGTTGATCGAATTTGCCGACGGCGACGCCCGGCGTTTGCTCAATCTGCTGGAACAGATTCAAACTGCGGCAACCACTGAAGCAGTCACGCAGATCAGCGAGGATTTAGTCATCAATGCGTTATCACGCAACACCCGCGCGTTCGACAAAGGCGGCGACGCGTTTTACGATCAGATTTCCGCATTGCACAAATCGGTGCGCGGCTCGTCGCCGGATGCCGCATTATACTGGTTGTGCCGCATGCTCGACGGCGGCGCCGATCCGCTCTATATCGGACGCCGCTTGATCCGCATGGCGGTCGAGGACATCGGCCTAGCCGATCCGCGCGCGTTGCGCCTGGCGCTCGACGCTTGCGAAACCTTTGAGCGGCTCGGCAGCCCGGAAGGCGAGTTGGCCTTGGCGCAAGCGGCGCTGTATCTGGCCAGCGCGCCGAAAAGCAACGCCGCTTACCTGGCATACAACCAGGCACGGGCTTTCATCACCCGCGACAAATCGCGCAACGTGCCGCTGCATTTACGCAATGCGCCGACCAAGCTAATGAAAAACATCGGCTACGGCAAGGCTTACCGTTACGCGCACGATTGTCCGGGCGCTTACGCCGCCGGTGAGAATTATTTTCCGGACGATATGCCGGCAGTCAGCTTTTACCAACCCACCGCTTACGGCCTGGAGCAAAAAATCCGGGAAAAACTGGCTTATTTGCACAGCTTGGATGAGCAAGCCAAGCATAAAATATAACTTTTCAACGATACCGGCTATTTTGGAGTTCGCATGCTAGAGATTCAGCAACTACGCACCGATTTGGACAACGTCACCCGCCAGCTCGCCAAACGCGGCTTCGCTTTCCCCGTGGAAGCGTTCAACGCCCTGGAGGCGGAGCGCAAAATCATTCAAACTCAGACACAAGAGCTGCAAGCGCAGCGTAATGCGGCATCGAAAAAAATCGGCCAGGCCAAAAGCAAAGGCGAAGATACCTCGGCGATCATGGCGGAAGTCGCCAACCTGGGTGATGCGCTGAAACAAGCGGAAGAGCACCTGGAACGGATTCAGCAACAACTGCAGAAAATCTTGCTGGAAGTGCCGAATCTGCCGCACGCCAGCGTACCGGAAGGCAAGGACGAAACCGGCAACGTGCAAATCCGCCGCTGGGGCGAACCGCGTCCACTCGATTTCGATATCCAGGATCACGTCAGTATCGGGGAGGGCCTGGCGCTGCTCGACTTTGAAACCGCTGCCAAGCTCAGCGGCGCGCGCTTCAGTCTGATGAAAGGCGGTCTCGCCCGCCTGCACCGCGCACTGGCGCAATTTATGCTTGATACGCACACGCAGGAACACGACTATGTCGAAACCTACGTGCCCTATCTGGTCAGCCGCGACAGTCTGCGCGGCACCGGGCAGTTGCCGAAGTTCGAACAGGATTTGTTCGCCGTCAAAGCCGGCGGTGCTGATCCGGCCAGCGGCCCGGAATATCATCTCATCCCGACTGCCGAAGTCCCGATCACCAACATGGTGCGCGACGAAATCGTGCCGCTGCAAGCCTTGCCGCTTAAATACGTGTCGCACACGCCGTGTTTTCGCTCCGAAGCGGGCAGCTACGGCCGCGATACCCGCGGCTTGATCCGCCAGCATCAATTCGACAAGGTCGAACTGGTGCATATCGTGCATCCCGATCAGTCGTACGATGCGCTGGAGGAACTGGTCGGCCACGCCGAGAAAATCCTGCAGAAACTCGGCTTGCCGTACCGCGTGATGGCGCTGTGCACCGGCGACATGGGATTTTCGGCGGCGAAAACCTACGACATCGAGGTCTGGCTGCCGGCGCAAAACACCTATCGCGAAATTTCCTCGTGCAGCAACTGCGAAGCATTCCAGGCACGGCGCATGCAAGCGCGGTTCCGCAACGAAAACGGCAAACCGGTGCTGCTGCATACCTTGAACGGTTCCGGCCTGGCGGTCGGCCGCACGCTGGTGGCAGTGCTGGAGAATTATCAAAACGCCGACGGCAGCGTCACCATTCCCGAAGTGCTGCGTCCGTATATGAACGGTCTTGACCGGCTGGTAAGCAACGGGGGAAAATGAGCCTCATACCCATTTTTCACCGTAAGAGGACCTATCACGATGCACCATGACTCTACTACCGATATCGAAACACTGACCGCCGATATCCGCGAAGCGCTCGCCAGCGGTGAACATGTTCAGGAAACCGTACATCGTTTGACTCTGAAAGCGATGCACGCCCGTCACGTTGACCCTGACTCACTGCGGCGCATTATCACGGCGGTGATGCAAGGCGTGCACGACGGCGCCACGCAGCATTTGCTGCACACTGCCAATCAAGCGCAAGCGGCAAAAACTCAAATTACCGCCGCCATCGCCGGACTCGATACCGCGCTGGCCGGTTTCGCGCAAGCGTCCAAATTGGCAATCGAGGAAGCCGCCGGCCAGGCGCGCAAATACTCGGACACCGAATTATCGCGCACGCGTTCGGATCTGGAAGGCTTGGAAAATCTGTTTCTCGATACCCTGCACCACACCGCGTCCACGGCGCAAGGCTTGATCGCCGACATCCTGCACGATCTCGGCAAGCACGCGCGCAATAACGGCACGGCAGTCGGTTTCCAGTTAAAAGAAACCCTGGCGACGCTGGCGCAGCAGGTTGCCGCCGTCGGCCACGCGCAACTGGAAACCGGCGTCACTCTAGCGCAAAAAACCGCAGAATTCGTCGGCAAATTTGCCAGCGGCGTGTTGTCCGGCATCAAGGATCGCAATCATCACTAAAAAAGCCGACCCGGTGTCATTTCGAGCAGCACGAAAAATCTATTACTTTGATAATTAACGATTCCTCACCATGTTCGGAATGACAAGATGCTTCCTTAATCGCGATCCTCGCCGCCCAACGCCTCAACCAGCTCATTGATCAGTTGACTCAATTCGCCGGTCATGATGGCGAAATCGCTGATGAACAGCTCCTCCGCGCTCTCGGCGGATTCTTTCAGAATATCCTGCGGCGCGATCCGCCGCAGTTGCAGATTGTCATGCAGCACAAACGAAATTTTACTGTCCCACGTCATCGCCAGCTTGATCACTTTCTTGCCGGCGCGGATATGCCGTCCGGTCTCTTCCGCGTCCAGGCTATGATGCGAATACTTGATGATCTCCTTCTCATCGGTCATGCCCTGCAATTCGCAATCGCGATCAATGGTGAAAGCGGCCGACAAATCGTCGCCGGACAACCAGCGTGTCATCATCGTCGATGGTGAAAATTTCGTCTCCAGCGGCGCCAGCGTTAACCCGTGCACCGATTTGATCAAGCATTCGACGAATTCTTCCGCCTTGTTGGCGCTGCCGGTATCGATGATCAACCGGTTCTGAACCGCGTCGATCCATGCATAAGTCTTTTGCCGCTGCGAAAACGCGCGCGGCAGCAGTTCGATCAACGTCGCTTCCTTGATGTCGCGGACTTGCTTCTTCCCCGGCTTGTAACCTTGCATCTCGGCGATTTTCGCCAGCCGTTCCTGAGCATGCTGATTGACCACCGACGCCGGCAGCAATTTCTTGTCGACCGCAAACGCGATCAACCACTGTTGACCGAACGCGTGCACGAAATTATCCTGCTCGTCGCGCGGCGGCAGCCAGCCGCGGCTTTGCTGCTCCATTTGCGTGCAAGGCTGCAATGCATGTTTCGACAGCGCCTCTTCCAGGCTATTCAATGTTATATTGCCGCTGGTGATACGATAAGCTTGTAAGTTTCTGAACCACATAATTTTGCTCGACTAACCGTTTGATGTTTTTTTAATTCGCTTTGGCATGAAAAAAATCTACTCCGCCAGCAATTTGATGGAAGCGCAGATAGTACTGGATCTGCTCGAACACGCCTATATCCCGGCAAAAATATTTAACCAGCACGCCCAAGGCGTCGCCGGCGAAATCCCGTTCACCCACGCCTACCCGGAAATCTGGATTATCCGCGAAGACGATTTCGAGCGCGCCAAACGCATCATCGACACTTACGAAAACACCCCGGTCGCCACCGGCAACGTGCAATGTCCATCCTGCGGCGAAGACAACCCGGCGAATTTTCAACTGTGCTGGAAATGTGGTGGCGGGTTGGAGATGGCTGAAAATCGTCAGTTTACTTGATCGTTTAATCCGGTTCATTTACCGGCATACCGCTGCAACCAGTGCCGCCCCTTCGGAGTTAATCGATAGCGTTGCGCGGGACTGCGCGGCAAATCAGGTTGCGTGCGTTCGATTCAATCACCCGCCCTAAGGTAATAACTCCGGCCACTCCGCCGCCGGAATACGCGAGCGGGCATAACGATTAATGTTGTTGTAGGCGGTAACCAGCAACGAAACCGTCCAATGCGCTTTGTTCAGCGCTACGGCAAATTCTTCAGGATCGGACATATATTCGTGCACCAGTTTATTGCGTAAATTTCGCGCACTCAGCCAGTCCTCGACCGACGGTAACAAACCAAGCTTCTCAGCCCGATTCAGGTTATCCAGCGCGCTGCCGGTTGTTTCCGCCATCGACCGGAGCAGAGCCGGTATCAGTTTGTCTCCCACCGTATCCTGCATCCGCCCAAAACGGGACACAAAGGCATCCAGACGTTCCGCCAGATCATCATCGCTTTCCAACCGCTCCACCCAGGCTGCGTCAAGCTCCTCCTTGAACAATCGCGCATCCGTTTTCAACAGCAACACACCTTCACGCCGGACAATTTTCAGTAGTGTCAGCAGTCGGATCGATTCGATTTTGAGCGTATCCGCTGTCATAACATCACCCCGGTTTGGCGTGCAATTTGATGAATCGGCTGCTCCGGCGTTGCCGGATCGACAATGATGACATCGATCTTCCGATCGCCGAGCTGCATTTGCAGTTGGCTGGTTAACCGGCATGCGGTCGAAACGCGATCGGTCAGTATCTGTTCTGTTTCGATCAAAATATCAATATCCCCGCCCCTTTCATCCATCTTTGCCCGGGAACCGAAGATACGAATCCGTGCATCATCGCTCAGCAAACGATGCACCGTCGCTCGGATGATCTCGACTTCTCTGATCGATAATCGGACGTCGGGATTGGCTATCATCATTTGCTAGGCGTCATTACACACTGCATCGCTCAAAAATTGCTTTGACTTGGTATTTCACAGATTCTCACGAGACCGCTCCACTGGATGATTCTTTATTTTCGAGATAATGGATTAACCCAGTATAGAATTGCAACAGAATCCCTTTTATTTGTTGTAAACCATAATAATCTCCTTCAAATTCAAGATACAAATCTGGGGCTGTTGACGTAAAAAAATATTGGTAATAATCACCAATCTGAGGTCCTTCCTCAATTCTAGTAATACTACGCCCATCTTTCCAGTGAAAATGCTTACTGGCATTCGCTGTATGCGAGCAGATCGACAATGCATTCTCGATATGATAGCGAACGTCTAAATAGGGATTAGGAAGGCAGCTTGTATCATTTATCCAATGCACTGCTTTACTTGGTATCAACCAATTTTCTTGAGATATATTTTGACCCTTTTTCTTTGTCTTTGCAGGTGCAGCAAATGGGTCGGAATCCAAATTAGAAGAATAAGCTTGTTGTATCCATTCAGCAAGTACAGCGGCAGTCACAATGAAATTAAACACATCGTAAGCATGAGGCAATTCACCGAGTTTATCTGCTTCCCACTTCAATTTTTCTAGCAAATCTCGTGGTTGTTCCAAGCCATACGACAATTGCTCCATTGTTCGTTTTACCCGACTCATTTCAGTTTTCCTCAACGAATCTTATGATTCTAAGACAGTCATTAATCACCATACTATTGGTTTTTCTTAATAATACTTGGATACCCCACCGTCTGCGACAGCAACACCTGTTGATCATGCGTCAACCCTAATGCTTCGGCAATCGCCGTGCGGTCGATCCAGGCGCGTAGCACGGTGGCAAGGCTATTACTCGCAGCGAACAAGTAAACATTTTGCGCGATGGCCCCGGCGGCTACCGAAGCATACGATTCGCGCTGGCTGAACGGCACCCGGCTCAGGCGCGTGTAGTCAGCGACATAGACCAAATCGAGCGGCGCTTCGTCGACGAAATCCTGATAACCGGTGGTGCGCCTTATGTCGCTGGCAGCAACGAGTATGAGTGCGTGAGTCGTTGCATCGTAGCGGTAAGCGCCGGATGGGAGCGCCACAAAAATATCGATTTCCTGCGCATTGAGCGCGGATGGCGCGGTGCGTCCGCCGTCCTCGCGGTTAATGCCGTACGCCGCCCACAGTAAATTCGACAGCAACGGTAACGGCAGCGGTTCGGGTGAAAATTCGCGCGACGAGTGGCGCATAGCCAAGGCTTCCATCAGTGGCAGCCCACCCTGCTTTTCGGGAGGCGGCAAGGAAACCGGCACAGCCGAATCACCGGCAGTCGGTTTAGCGCGCAATTGCCCCATTAAACCGAGAACGAATTTACCAACAGTATGCATGATCGATCTCCTTCTCTACGCAACCACCGCTAGCATACCTGCTTTTATCTATCGCTAAAACAGGTGCTTATTCAATAGCTAATGGCGCACTCATCTGTTTATCAAGTTCGGATCGTTGCGCGGCTCAGCGGCTATGTGCTTCTCCCTGTGTTTTTTATCACAGCCTGAACCGGCAAAAAGCCCTATCTTTGCGTGGCAGTTTCGATTTGCCGGAATTATTGAAACCCGGCGCAACAATGTAGTAATCCACCACGTAAGAGGAGATATATGATGAAAGTAAAAACATTAGCCGCAGCAATTTTGACTTTGGGTCTGGCGATTGCCATTCCGCAAACCTACGCATCGCATGCGGACGGTACCAATACTTCGGATCTGGTGCATAAGGCCGATCTGATTTTTGAAGGCAAAGTCGTCGAGGTCGACTATCGCACATCGGACGTTCTGCAAGCAGGCGATGTCGCCATGCCACATACCTATGTGACCTACGAGATCGCCCGGAACTTTAAAGGCCGCTCGAACCAGGACAAATTGATCACCTTGCGTTTCCGCGGCGGCCCGGATGACGCCGGCAATACTCTGATCATTCCGGGTGTGCCGCTGTTCCAGGTGGGCGATCAGGATATCGTGTTCGTGCGCGGTAACGGCGTGGAAATTTCACCGGTGGTCGGCGGTAACTTCGGACGCTTCCGTATCAGCAAGGATGCCGTGCATTCCGATGCGTGGCAAGAAATCTGGTTGCGCAGCAACGGCCAGCTCGATCAAGGCAATTTTAACGAAGACAAGAAAAGCGTGACGCTTCGCATCGGCATCAAAGAATTTACTTTTGAAACCGAGACCAAAGCCGAGTGGACGCCACCAGCCGACGCGACCAAGCTGACATCGGTGCAATTCCGTAAATTCCTCAGCGATAGCGTCAACCAGCACTACACCCCGCAAGCGCTCGGTTCGCTCAAGCCCGTCCAAAGCGTACAGATCCATGAACAATTTGCGGTAGGAAAAGCAAAACCAGTTGCCGCACCGGCGGTACCACCGGTTCTCAAAAAACTCGATCTGGAAGCGCCGAATCACGTGGAAATGACCATCCACAGGGATTAAAGCGCGCTTTCACCCTGAATTTGCAACCGCCACTCAAGTTATGAACAATTTTTAGGAGACTTACAATGAAATTTTCGCGATTAAATCAATTGCTCGCCACGATGTTTCTGGCAACCATGACGCAACATGCATTCGCTTACACCACCATCAAATGCGGCGGCAACGCAACCAAATGGAGCGGCAACAACTATACCATCCGCGCATCTTCCGTCGGTTTCCCAGCGGGGCCGTGGCGCGATGCGTTATCTTCCGTGGTCACACATTGGAACGGCAATCCCAGCAATCTGAGCTTCGGTGTCGTTTGGAACGAGCCTGGCGTCGCTGCCAATAACAACGAAAACGAAGCTTGGTGGGAGGCCAATAACGGCCCGAACATCGGCACCTATCCGGCTGTCACTTATGTATGGTTCAAAGGCGATTGCACGCTGAAAGAGGCGGATATTATTTTCAATAACAGCGTGGCATATCACTACACCACCAACAAAGCCAGCCTGTGGTCTTATGGCGGCGCTTACCGTCCGTTCCAGACCACTGCCATGCACGAATTCGGCCATGCCGCCGGACTGGCGCATACCGCCAATGTCTATAACATCATGGGATCCGATTGGACACACATCCATGCCAACGGCGCAACCGCGACCGCCTACAGCGGCGAGGATGCTAATAATGGATTGGTCGCAGTGTACGGCTTGTGGGCGGGCGGCCCCAATGATTTAGCCGTTTCGCACTGGCGGCACATCGGCAGCAGCGGCGAATACAGCACGCATGGCCGCACCCGCATTTTCAATACCTCGAATGTAGAACTGACCAAAGTAGCCGGTACTGCCGAACCGGTATACCGCGTCAACAAAGGACAAACCATCAAGCTCGAAATGACCTACGAAAACCTCGGCAAAACCAGTCCGCTGACGGCTAAAGTCGGTTATTACTTATCGACCAACGACACCATCACGACCGGCGACCGATTCCTGGGCGAAGGCACGGTAACGTTGTATCGGGGCTTTCCGGATACCACCAACAACACCTTCCTGGTGATCCCTTCCGATCTGGTCAGCGGCCAGAATTACTGGATCGGCGCGATCATCGACTACAACGGCGCATTTACCGAGCGTAGCGAAGCCAACAACGCCACTTACATCGGCATCCGCGTGAATTAAGTCTGTCACGATTCACCGCGTCAACAAAAAACTGCTCCGTTCGCATCAACCAATGCAAGCGGAGTAGTTTCCGTTTGAAAAACGGTTATTTTTCCAATGCGTAATAATGGTTAAAAATAACCTTCAGGAAATTTGTGATTTACCTCGCCAGGTAATATCGATTTTCCGATGTTGGGAAACGCAATCCCTTAAATATAAATTGATAAGGCTCTGATAAGGTACTCCCGTCTCTTCCGCCATTTTCTTGAAATAACCGATAACATCCTCACTCAACCGCATCGTTACGGATTTTTTAAGCTTGGCGGCATAGGGATTTTTGCGGGATTTCATTTTTGACAAATCATATTCAGCTTTCATAACACTTCACCACGATAAAATTGACGTTCCGATTTAGTTGCTTTTCGTGCCGATATAATCCGGATGACATTTCCTGAATCCCGCTCGCAGTAGCAAATGATCAATATGCGAGCTTCGTTACTCATTCCGAGCATCAAAAACCGATCTTCTGAAACAGAATCCTCATCAAAAAACTGCACGGCAAAATCATCATAAAATACGGATTGCGCTTCTTCAAAAGATATTCCATGTTTCTTCCGGTTTGAAGCCGCTTTATTGGAATCCCACTCGAACTTAATCATGCATACATTGTATGCACACGATTTTTGAAGTCAAGGAATCTTAAGAAAACTCCAAACAAAAAACCCAGCCGAAGCTGGGTTGCTTTCACTGCTAACACGTACAAAGATCAAGCCGCTTCTTTTAGCTTTCTTCGGCATGCCATGAAACCCATCAACCCTAAACCGGCAAGAAGCATCGCATAGGTTTCCGGTTCGGGCACTGCGGTAATCACCGTCAACGAGATTTTGCCACCTTCGTTGTGAAAATCGATCCCCAAGCCATCACCTAAACCGGCAAATGTGAAGCCGACTGTATCAAAACCGTTCAAACTGTCGGCAACCAGGAAATCCCAATGATCGCCGGGTGAAGGAAGGTAGCCATCAATGAATTCGAACTTGAAATTGCCGCCGGTAAAGAATGCATTCCCATCGATATCCAGCACATCGTATTGACCGCTATTCACTCCTGCGATTTCAAAAACATAATTCCCGCTACTATGCAGATCGCCATCGATACTTAGGGTTCCCGGCGATGACCCTGGAATTACGGTTGCACTTGAGCCTATGTTCACGTTCCCTACGAGGGTACCTGTTCCTTTTAAGCTACCGCCATGAATATCTATGAACATGAATTCGATCTCGCCGTTGTTGACAGTTTCTCCATAAAACTGTGTATAGCTATAGCCATCAGCGTTAGAAGTAGCGAAAGGATTTTGAAAACTTCCAGTATTTACAAAAGTTCCAACATGTAGCTCATGGTTGATAAAATCGCCGGAATTTGTCACTTCACCGTTAATTATAACCTGACTATTTACATCAAAAAGCCCGGAGTTATCTAAAGCAGAAGCTTCTATGGTGTCATGACCGCTTTTGTTAATGTCACCAACAAAACGTCCTGAATTACTTATAAGACCTCCGCCGTATATATGATCATTACCACGACCAAAAACGACTAACCCGTGATTAATCAAGCTTCCATGATTTTCTATGTCTGCACCTCCCCAGTCATCACCTACCCAAAGGTAGCCATGATTTTGCAAATCACCATAATTTCTCAATGTCGCGGATGATGCCACTATTAAAAAACCAAAGTTTTCAAATGGAGTCAGGTAATTTTCTGCCTCATCATCTGAAAAAATAACTATATCTCCATAGTTCGGATTCGGTGAGATTTGATAAGCAACCGCAAGCGAGGATGTACTAGCCGCAATGATACTCGCCGCTACCAAGCTTTGAGATTTGAGATTTGAGATTTGAGATTTGAGATTTGAGATTTGAGATTTGAGATTTGAGATTTTCTTAACATACTTTTCCTTTTTTTATTATTACTTCAAGTAATTAAATTATTTTTTAATTACAGAGAATTTTCTTGCTCCTAGAACCACAATGAAGAGCAAGAGTTTCATTCTCTTCACAAAGACACAATATGTCAATCTTTTAACCTTCATGATCTACCGCCCTGTTTCTCCAAATGCGCCTCCACATCCTTGCGGCTGAAACCAATTGCGCTGGCGACACGATCGGCATGGCTGACTTTGGAAATACCGGGGATCAGTCGGTGCGTCGGGCCTTGCAGGAATTCGACTTGCAGGTAATGGCCAATGCCGTCTTGCTGCAGCAGTTCGCACAGTTCGTGATTGTGCGTGACCAACAATGTGCTGGCACCGAGTTTATGGAATCCTTTCAGGATATATTCCGAAATCGTCATTTTTTCCTCGAACGTGGTGCCTTCGGATAACTCGTCGAGTACCACCAGGCTGCGTGGCGTGGAATTGAAGAAAATTTCGCGCGTGCGTTGCAGTTCGTGACCGAAACGCCCCATTGCGGCGCTGAGCTGGCCGGGGTCAGGCACTTGATAGTAAAGATGTTCCGCTGGCACCAATTGCCCTTGCACCGCAGGAATATAGCAACCGATCTGCCCAAGCAGTTGAATCTGCACTACGGTTTTGCAGTAAGCCGTTTTGCCGCCGCTGTTCGGTCCGGTAATGATCAGCACCCGCCCCGCCGCGTCGAGTTCGATATCGTTCGGCACGTAATCCGGAATTGTCCGGATTAGTAACGGATTCCGTGCCTGGCTGACGATCAGCCGGTGCTGCTTGTCAGCGACGATAGCCGGCAGTATTTTAGCGCCGGGCAACTTCTGGCCGTAGCGGTTAAGCGACAACAGTTCATCGATCATGCCGAACGCTTCAAATGCTTTCGCCAGTTCCGGGCTTTCGCGGAAATGTTTGCGCAATGGATAAATAATCGTATCGCGGTCGGATACGCCCATCGCCAACAAGATGATCGGAAACACCGGCGCAGTCAGCGCCAAAATGCCGTAGCCGATATACGACGCACTGAACTGCGGCATGAAATTTTCAAAGAAAAACAACACACCGTACGACGCTGCAAAAAACAGGATGGCCGGAAAAATCTTGAACAACGACGGCCGGAAGCGGGCAAACAAATCAAACGGTTTCTTTTCTTTGCTGGTCTTGAATTTACCGCCTGACGAATACACCGGTCCTTTCATCAAGGCATAAGTGCGCGATTCGCTGAAATCCCCAATAGCACCAAGCAGTGCACGTAAATAAGCAGATTGCGGTTGGCGGATTTGCGCGGCGCCTTCGGTCAGTTCGATTGCGAATTGTGTCCCGTCCTGAAATTGCCGGTAACCGTAACCGCCGAATTCCAGCTTATCGCTTCGGCTGGCCGGTTCCTCGGTCGTCAAACCGCCGGTAAATTCACCATACAGCAAGTATTTTAACGATTTCTCCAGTGGCGCCACTTTATTGACATATCTCACCAGCACATCGAGCAACGCCGGATTTTCCGCAATTTCCCGCAAGGCATCTTGCTTTTGCTGCAACACTGCCGCGTCATGCACCGGACGGGCAAGTGCGCGGTACAATGTCAGCCGGCCGACTTCGGTTTGCGTGCGATCAATCGCATGAAACAAGGCTTGCGCTTCGATAGCATCGAAGGTTTTCGGATCGAGTGCTTCGTAATCCGCGTCAGAAGGCCGGATGTCTTCCAGGGCTGCAGGCCGGCCGGAATCGGACAAGATGAATTTTTTTCGCCAAATATCAATCATAGCAATCGTTTGTCAGGGTTTATCGTGATACGTCGGCAAGCCGTGTAAATGAACGTGTAAAATACGCATATTTGCCAGGAAACACAACTCGATGTCCGCTCATTTTTATCCGTCACACCGTTTCTCATCATGCCACTTACTAAGAAACCGCTCCGCGCTATCGGTTTGATCGCGCTTGCCGGCGGACTTGCCGCCGCCGCATGGTATTACACCCGCCCCAAGCCGCTGGAAGTGGATGTCGCCGTCATCACCACCGGCAGCGTCGAGGCGACGGTTGTCAATACCCGCGCGGGCACGATCAAATCCTGTCAGCGCTCCAATTTGGCGCCGATTACCGGCGGCCAGATCGCCAAAATCCGGGTAAAAGAAGGCGACCATGTGCAACAGGGCCAAGTACTGCTGGAGCTTTGGAATCAGGATCTTGTGGCGCAACGTGAGCTGGCGCAGCGGCAATTGGCGATGGCGCAGGAGCGCCGCCGCGAAACCTGCATTCTGGCCGAGAATGCCCGGCGCGAGTCGATCCGTACGCAACAATTGGTTGCGCAAGGCTTCGTCAGTTCGCAACGCGCCGATGACGTCAACGCCAATGCCCGTTCGCGCCAGGCCAGTTGCGAAGCGGCTGCTTCCGATATCCAGCGTGCCGAGGCGCAAATCCGCGTCTCGCAAGCCGGAATCGAGCGCACCATCATCACCGCGCCGTTTTCCGGCGTGATCGGAAAAATTTCCGGCGAGCTGGGCGAATTCACCACACCGTCGCCACCGGGTATCCCGACACCGCCGACGATCGATTTGATCGACGACCGTTGCTTATACGTCACCGCACCGATGGACGAAGTGGACGCGCCGAAAATCAGAGTCGGCCAGGAAGCGCGCATCACGCTCGATGCCATGCCCAATAAAATCTTTCCCGGCACAATCCGCCGCATTGCACCGTATGTGACCGAGATTGAAAAACAAGCACGCACGGTCGATATTGAAGTGGACTTTCAACACATCCCGGCGGATATTCCGCTGTTGGTCGGCTACAGCGCCGACGTGGAAGTCATTCTGGAACGCAGAGACGAGGTGTTACGTATTCCGACACAGGCCATTCGCCAGGAAAACAAAGTCTGGCTGGTGGATGCGCAAAACCGGCTGGTTGAACAGCCTGTGGAAGCCGGTCTCAGCAACTGGAGTTTCACCGAGATCCGCAGCGGTTTGAAAGCGGGCGATCAAGTGTTGATTTCGTTCGACCGGGAAGGCATCGGAACCGGCGTCGCCGTGCAACGTAAACAACCATGATCCGCCTGACCGGTATTAACCGGACTTTCCAGATGGGCGATCAAGCGGTGCATGCTTTAAACCATATCGATTTGAGTATCGCTTCCGGTGAATACGTTTCAGTGATGGGACCTTCCGGTTCCGGAAAGTCAACCTTGCTCAATATCATCGGGTTGCTGGACAGACCCGACAGCGGCCGTTACGAGCTGGATAACCGGTTAATTACCGATTTGTCCGAAAACGAACTGGCGCAAATCCGCCGCGAGAAAATCGGTTTCGTATTTCAATCGTTTCATCTGATTCCGCGCTTAACCGCGGCGGAAAATATTGAACTGCCGCTGATTCTCGGCGGTGTGCCGCCGGAGCAACGGCAAACACGCGTCAACGATGCCTTGCAAGCATTTGAATTGCAACAACGCGCGCGCCACCGTCCCGCCGAGCTTTCCGGCGGCCAGCGGCAACGCGTGGCGATTGCGCGCGCCACCATCATGCAACCCAGCGTCATCCTGGCTGACGAGCCGACCGGCAACCTGGATCATCAAACCGGCGCGGAAGTCATGCTGCTTCTGGAAGCGCTGCATCACCGCGGAACCACGCTGATCGTCGTCACGCATGACCGCGAACTGGGTGCCCGCGCGCATCGTCAGATCGGCATGCGCGACGGCCGGATAATGACGGACCAGAGCGATGACACTCACTGATACGCTGCAAACTTCGTTGAAAACCGTGGTGAACTATCGCGTGCGCTCGTTGCTGATCATTCTGGCGATGGCGCTCGGCGTTGCCGCCGTGGTGGTGTTGACAGCAATCGGGGATGGCGCGCGGAATTATGTGATCAATCAATTTTCTTCGATCGGCACTAACTTGCTGGTGGTATTGCCGGGACGCGCGGAAACTTCCGGTTCGTTCCTCGGCGCGGTACTCGGTCAAACACCGCGTGATCTGACGTTGAAAGACGCGCAATTGATCGGCCGCCTGCCGCAAGTGCGGCGTTACGCGCCGCTCAATGTCGGCGAAGCGGAGCTGTCCGCAGCCAACCGCCTGCGCGAAGTCACGGTACTCGGCAGCAATGCCAATCTGATCCCAATCCGCCATATGAAATTGGCGCAAGGCAGTTTCATGGCAGCCGGCACCGAAAACAGCGCTCAGATTGTTTTAGGCGCTAAAATCGCACGGGAATTCTTTCCCCGCACGCAAGCAATCGGACAGCGCGTACGCCTGGGCGACAGCCGCTTTCTGGTTTCCGGCGTCCTGGCGGCACAAGGGGAAACGATGGGTTTTAATACCGATGAGATTGTCATCATCCCAATCGATTTCGCACAAACCATGTTTAACACCACCTCGCTGTTCCGGATTTTGATCGAAGCCAAAAGTCACAGCGAAATCGAACCCGCTAAACAAGCAATCCTAGCCACCCTGAAGCAAAGTCACGATGGCGAGGAAGATACCACCGTGATTACCCAGGATGCCATCCTGGCAACCTTCGATAAAATCCTGCAAGCATTGACCTTGGCGGTTGCCGGCATTGCCGCGATCAGTCTGATCGTCGCCGGGATTCTGATCATGAACGTGATGCTGGTTGCGGTCAGCCAGCGCACTGCGGAAATCGGCCTATTGAAAGCCATCGGCGCGACTTCCGGCGACATCCGCCGGTTGTTCTTCGCCGAAGCGGTCTGGTTATCGCTGACAGGCGCTGTGTTGGGATTCCTGCTCGGTCAATCCGGCAGTCTGCTGCTGCGGTTAGCATTTCCTCAACTGCCTGCGTGGGCGCCCGCTTGGGCTTCGATTGCAGGCATCTTGGTCGCACTGGCAACCGGCGTTCTAGCCAGCCTTTTCCCCGCCAACCGTGCAGCACGGCTCGATGCGGTGAAAGCGCTAGGGAAAAAATAAACATGATGAGTACTTGCTAGCGCCGACTCATGCAGGAATACATGAATGCCCTGCCTGCTAACGCGCATTTGTCTCTTTGTGACGATTGATAAGAATAATCATCCGTCGCGCAACCGGTCAGCCCCAAAATAATCAACAATAAAATCGCAAAATTTTTTACGAGCATTTCTCATCCCCATCAGATAGATCAATATCGCCTCTTAAAATAGTCAGCGACTGTTTCTCAAAGCGGATACAAGCATCCTAGCTTAGTTAAAACACTGAGGTATATTGGGGAATCACTTGTTTTTCAGTAAGTAAAACCATTAGTGAGCGGGGACGTTCAATACAACATCATTGGAATGTAGCTTGGATTACACGGGAGGGCGACCGTAAAGAAGAAAGAATGGATTCGAAGCGGCGATTCTCCGGCAACTTCCGGGAGCAGTAATTCCATTTTTAAACAAAACAAAAAAATGCTCTTTCCAGATTGTTGCCAGATACTTTTTAGACAGTGTCATTAATGAACATGTGCATGACAATTTGAAATCAAGCACATACCATTCAACCCCTCCATAGCGGGTCGTAATTCATTTAGCATTTTCTGCGCTTGATCTTCCTTGCAGGCAAGGATTATTACCGCATTCTCATCGGAAACCAGGAGATCGTCCGGATTCCGCGCACCTCGTGAACCGAGGCCCCCTGCTTTTTTGATGACGGTATATCCGCGTACTTCGGATCTCTCTAACAATTCTATCAATTGATTGAGGTGTTCAATTCCAACAACGATTTCAAATCTTTTCATTAGTATCATTTACTTATTCCTCTCTCTAAAAACCCAATAACCATCGAATAGAAATATAAGATGCTTTTTTCATAGTTACTCGCATTCCCTCGAATTCCTGCGACTCCTTGTGCGTTCCCGATAATTCTTTTCAGACACAAGAAAACAAAGCCATCTTAGTTGAATTAATAGAGGGGGTATATTAAGGAAACCATGGTTTCTTCCTACAGGAAACTATTAGGCGGCCTTACTTCAGCGGGTAAACCTGCTGAGTGAAAATGTCCGTCATGTGGTGTCGAACCGATACCCTCTAAATTGATTCCATAAATCCTCTGAGGATGACAGCATGGTTAATTTCCACATTTTTAGCCGAATATACCAAGGTCACAATTCTGTGTTTGGTTAATAAGTCTGAAACATTTGTTATAGCAGGATTTTGTGCAAGTTCTTCAACATAGCGGGTACGAAACTCAAGAAATCTTTCCGGATCATGCCCAAACCACTTGCGTAATCCCGGCGAAGGCGCGATTTCTTTGAGCCACAAATCAATAGCTGCCCGTTCTTTAGTCAAACCTCGCGGCCACAATCGATCCACCAGAATTCTGTATCCATCATTTGCTTCAGCCTTCTCATAGGCTCGTTTAATTTTGATAACGCTCACGGTATTTTCTGAATTTAACAGGCAGCTATCGCCGGCTTAATTCGCCTAGTGGCCCTATGTTTTGTCGAAATAGCATCTCATTTTTCCCCTCGCGTTTATAGTTACTCCTGACTGCATTTTTTCAGGCGCCCCCGATGATGTTCCCGCTGTCTGGCATAAGTAGCTTAATCACACACATGAGGGGCGCGAACCATATAATTTTTAACTCGAACTATTGTCCCATTCCGCTTGAGAATGGCTAGGGCTGTTTGTTCCCAGCTCAGTAACCTGAATTATGCCTTGCAGACCCCATACAGCATTATCAGTGGATGGCGCCACAACCGCCGCTAAAGAGAACACGACTGTATAGAGGATGGCAATCGCATAAACCACAAACAACTGAGGTGCTTTTATTAACTCTTTGGTTTCCATAATTTATTCTCCTTATGATGCATTTATTGATCATTGATGCAAGTCGCGATGAATTTCTGACTTGTAAAAATAACCGCACTGACAATACGCTCTATATGGTTGACAATAAAATCATCAATTAATCAACCAAAAACTCATCATTCCAAGTGATTCAGAGCGAATCAATTAAGGTTGTATAAACATTAACCATTATATTACAATAACAAGAATCATTACTTTTTATAATATAATATTAATCTCAACCTTGAGAAACATGATATAGATAGAAAACATCCGAGAGAAGTACCGAGAAATGAAACATTTTGTTTCCTAAAGATATACAATAGCAATATGCAAGATCTTAATCTTTTCATCGTTTTTGCACGCGTCGTGGAAGCGGGCAGTTTTGCGGAAGCGGCGCGGCGTATGGACATTTCACGTGCAGCAGTCAGTAAAGCTGTCGCCAAACTCGAAAAGGACTTGAGTACACGATTACTTCTCCGGAGCACCCGGCATCTCAGCTTGACAGAAACAGGCATCGCACTGTCTGAGCATGCTGCACGCATCCTGGCAGAAGCTGAACATGCCGAACAAGTCGTGAGTAGTCTTCATGCAGAGCCGCTCGGAACGCTAAAAGTGAGTGTGCCGAGTTCCTTCGGAATGCGCCATATCGCCCCCTCGCTCCCTTGCTTTCTAGCTCGTTACCCGAAAATAAAGGTTGATTTGATCATTACCGATCGCCCAGGTGATTTGATAGAAGAAGGATACGATGTACAAATTCGTGTAACAAACGAGCCTGACCCCAATCTGGTTGCTCGCAAGATTGCGCCTGTGCGCCGCATATTGTGCGCAACTCCTCAGTACTTTCAACAATGGGGCATGCCACAAACGCCAGCAGATCTTGAAAAACATAACTGTCTCGATTGCGCGCTGTCAACCGAACAAAGTTACTGGCACTTTACCGGACCAGAGGGAAAGATCAAGATTCCAATATCGGGGACCTTACGCATCAATAATAATGATGCGCTTGCTCAGGCAGCTCTCCATGGACTGGGGATCGCTTTGTTACCCACCTACACCATCGGCATGGAGTTACAAAAAGGACGGCTCCAGGCGGCGCTTCCGGAATACCTATCGGTAGAGCGTCATATTTACGCTTGCTATCTTCCAAGCAGACATTTGCCGAAAAAGATAAGCGCTTTTGTTAATTTCTTGTCGGAACACGTCGGGGAGATGCCGTATTGGGATCAATCTCTAAAATAGCCTGGCTTCAACCAATATCCTGCATTAGGTCAATGATTATGAAACGTAATCAGCTGTTCATTGACCGGCACCTTTATCCATTTCGCAATACCGTTTATCTCATTGAACAATTAAGCCATCTCTCTTGACGGATTACCGGGCAAGATGTGACTTAATAGTTTTCCTTAGTAAAGAACAATAGTTTCCCCAATATTCATCGTTGTATCGTCTCACGTAATATGCCTCCCTATCGTTTTACCTGGAGTCACTATCATGAGCAAGAATCTACGAAAATACCTTGCAGTTCTACCGTTGTTTTCTATGCTGGTTGCCTGTGCACAACTGGGACCGCTCGAAGTGCAGGACACCGAGATGAATAAGCTTGCACAGCACGCAAGAACGCATAGCGATCATGAAAAATTGGCGAGTTACTATGACGACGTGGCCAACGAAATGAGAAAAAAAGTTGTAGAAAAAAGGAAAGCCTTACAGCACTATGAAGACAAAAGTCACTACTATGGAAGAGGCGGGCAAGATTTTCACTCACATACAACAGCCAATTTACGTTATTACGAACAAGCGGCGCAAGAAGCACAAAAACAGGCATATTTTCATCGCAAGATAGCAGCAGAATTGCTGCAACGAGAAAATGCCAAGCCGGTTGCAACACCAGGCCAGTTCAGTGATCGTGCGAATAAAGCAGAGTTGGATTCCGATCCTGACAAGTTATAAGCACCCAAAAACTCTAGGCAAAGAACCGCAGCAGGAATAGCCGATTCGAAGCAGAGCATGTTCAGAACGCCCAGGGCAATAAGAGAACTCTAGGCGTTTAGTTTTCTTAAGTCGCTCAAATCTGATCTTTTATCTCTATGCTGACGAAAAATTCAATTGAACCAAAGATCAGATAGCTGATTTATTCCATGATGTAATTGCTTTCGATTCCAATCGACCCGCCATTTTCATCGTTTTTTTCTCATTTTTAGCCATCAGACAGTGTCTGATACCGACCAGAGTGACATCATTGCATTGTTCATCCCAAGCCAATTCAGACAATTTATAACAACCTCGATTTAGGAAATATGACCCAAAAACCCAAAATTCTAATTTCGTCGCTTGATGTGATAAGACTGGAAAATCTTATAGAATCATTGTCTGATTCAGAATTTCCAGACAAAGGCGATTTGGAAGCTGAACTTGCTCGCGCGGAAGTGGTAGATCCGACGAAAATTCCATCAACGGTAGTAACAATGAATTCGACCGTAAAATTCAAAATCGAATCCACCGGCCGGGATTTCTATCTAACTCTAGTATATCCCAAAGATGTTGATGCTCAAGGCGGCACAATTTCGATACTTGCACCTGTGGGTATTGCACTGCTTGGTCTTTCACAAGGAGATGAAATCGAGTGGCCGAAGCCAGACGGAGGAATGTTGCAAGTGCGCATTGAAGAAATTACATATCAACCAGAACGTTCCGGTGAGTACCTTCGTTAGCTTGAATGACATTCCAGATTTCGTGTAAACGGTAGTTAATATTGCCGGGGTGCTTTCCCTGAATCACATTGGATTTTCCGGAGATTCGTTGCGCTGAACCAACTTCGATAAAATCCTGCAAGCGTTGACTTTGGCAGTCGCCGGCATTGCCGCGATCAGCCTGATCGTCGCCGGGATTCTGATCATGAACGTGATGCTGGTTGCGGTCAGCCAGCGCACTGCGGAAATCGGCCTGCTGAAGGCCATCGGCGCGACTTCCGGCGACATCCGCCGGTTGTTCTTCGCCGAAGCGGTCTGGTTATCGCTGACAGGCGCTGTGTTGGGATTCCTGCTCGGTCAATCCGGCAGTCTGCTGCTGCGGTTAGCATTTCCTCAACTGCCTGCGGGGCGCCCGCTTGGGCTTCGATTGCAGGCATCTTGGTCGCACTGGCAACCGGTCAGCCTCAAAATAATCAACAATAGAATCGCAAAATTTTTTACGAGCATTTCTCATTCCCATCAGATAGATCAACATCGCTTCTTGAAATAGTCAACCACTGTTTCTCAAAGCGGGTACAAGCATCCTAGCTTAGTTAAAACACTGAGGTATATTGGGGAATCACTTGTTTTCCAGTAAGTAAAACCATTAGTGAATGGCGGGGGCGTTCAATACAACATCATAGGATGTGTAGCTTGGATTACACGGGGGGGCAACCGTAAAGAAGAAAGAATGGATTCGAAGCGGTGACTCTTTGGCGGCTTCCGGTAGCAGTATCAATTAAGCACGCAGACAAAATTACTTTTCAGCAGCGTCACCCAGCTCAAGTCTGTCCCATAAACATTTTCCACCGCATTCAAGCGAGATTTGAGCTAAAACCGCTTGGTGTTGGGTCATTTCCTCATGGGTTGCGGTAATGATCTTAAGGTTTTGACCATCAAGACCGGTTATTGAAAATTGATCCAACTCAGCGGGTTCCATCTCAATGAGCAAACTTTCTTGCCCGCGTGTCATCGCAAGATAGACTTCCGCCAGCAATTCAGCGTCTAACAATGCGCCGTGGAGTGTGCGTCTGGAATTATCCACATTATAACGTTCACACAACGCATCCAAGTTGTTCCGTTTACCGGGATGGAGTTCCTTGGCCAGTCTCAATGTATCCGTTATTGATGCGCAATAATCATCCAGTACCCCTAATTTAACCAAGCCTAATTCATAATTAAGAAATCCGACATCGAAGGATGCGTTATGAATAATAAGCTCCGCTTCACTGATAAAATTCAGAAATTCAGTCGATATCTCAATGAACTTGGGTTTGTCGCGAAGAAATCCGGAGGTAAGACCATGCACTTGCAAAGCGCCTTCATCACTCTCACGTTCAGGATTCAGGTAATAATGAAAATGTTTACCCGTAAACTGCCGGTGACAAAGTTCTATTGCTGCAATTTCTATAATGCGATGACCCAGTTTATGTTCCAAACCGGTCGTTTCCGTATCCAATACGACTTGACGCATTTTAAGATCCTTGAGAATTCTTGATATCAGTAGGAATCATCATTTCAACCCCGCGATTTGCTAACTGATCGGCGCGCTCGTTATCAATATGCCCGGAATGGCCACGAACCCAGCACCATTCAATCTCGTGCTGTTGCGACAATTGATCGAGCAGCTTCCAGAGATCTTCATTTTTAACCGGTTTCTTATTCGAGGTGCGCCAACTCCGCGCTTTCCATGCTTCGAGCCATTCGCTGATACCTTTTTGAAGGTATTGCGAGTCGGTATGTAACTGCACCTTGCAACGGTATTTTAGCGCTTCTAACGCCCGTATCGCCGCCAGCAACTCCATGCGGTTATTCGTCGTGTGCTCTTCACCGCCAAATATTTCTCGCTCATGTCCTTGATATTTCAATAATGCGCCCCACCCCCCCACACCGGGATTACCTTTACATGCACCATCAGTAAAAATTTCAACGACCCTGCTTCGTTCTCGATTCATAGTCCGGTCTCTCAGCAACCTAGTCACATTTTCTCGTAGATTGCTCTTCCGCCGGAAATTTTTTTATCTTTTGAGCGACAGGCACCATTTTCCTTTTCCCGTCCAAGCAATTTTTCCAATCCGGTTTAATCACACGCATTCCATGTATATATTTGATCGCGTGTAAAAAATAAACGCCCCCTGAGATCGGCCACCAGCGATCACCTGCGGCTTCCATGAAATGAAAGCGCCGGCGCCATTTTTCTTGCTTGAAAGGCGGAACATAGCATCCGAGCCGGCCACCCGCCATTTCGAAATCCAGTAACTTTAACCAGTCCTTTAATCTCGCCAAAGAAATAAAATGACCATTCCAGGGGAACTCGCGCCGGGTCGATTTTAAATAATGGCAAATACCCCACAAACTCATAGGATTAAATCCTGAAATGACAATATGCCCTCCTGGAATCAGGATGCGATGTACTTCCCGTAAAATTTGATGAGGATTTGGGTTAAATTCGAGCGTATGTGGCAAAATGACCAGATCCATACTATTACTTTGGAGCGGCAAAAATCCAGCGCCGGCACGAATCGAAGTACCGTCTTCTAATCCCACAGTAAAATGGAATGGCACCCGGTTCAGGCGAAGAAAATTAAACTGCGACCAGCCGATTTGGACAGCATTGTAACCAAAAATATTAGCAACCACTTGATCAAAGTAGCAATATTCATGTTCGATCAAATACTGACCAAGAGAAGATTGAAACCATGGTTGATCATTTTGTATATTCATTTTCACTGATCATTTTTCCCGCATGAATAGATTAACGCCAATTTTTCTGGAAACGCTATGCTGACAGTTCATCCGGTAGCTGCATTTAAAGATAATTATATCTGGGTTATTCACGATCGTAACGCAGCGATTGTGATTGATCCAGGAGCAGCGTTACCCGTCATCGAGTATCTTAGATCAAAACAATTACAGTTAATTGCAATTCTCATTACTCATCACCATCATGATCATACCGGCGGCGTTACCGGCCTGCTGCAATTTTCCGGGGTGCCGGTATACGGTCCGCACTCCAAAAACATTTCCGCCATTACTCATTCAGTCTTGGAAAACGATGAAGTCGCTTTTCCTGAATTGTCATTAACATTGACTGTCATTGAAGTCCCCGGACACACGCTCGATCATATCGCCTACTATGCACATCAACCGTTCGATATGCTATTTTGCGGCGATACACTTTTTGCTTGCGGATGCGGGCGGATCTTTGAAGGTACTGCAGAACAAATGTACCGGTCACTGCAGGAGCTTTCCCAATTACCGGATGACACGCTTATTTACTGCGCGCATGAATACACGCTTAGCAATATTAAATTTGCCCGCGTTGTCGATCCTGAAAATGATACGTTAGAGGCTTTTGAAATAACCACGCAGAATCAACGCGATCAAAATATTCCTACAGTACCGACAAAACTTGGCAATGAGAAGTCAATGAATCCGTTTCTGCGATGTGAAAATCGGGAGATCATCGCTAGCGTGCAAAGTCATTGCGGATGTTTACAACCGGATCCGCTCAGCATTTTTACAGCTTTGCGGAATTGGAAAAATAATTTCTAACACAATGCCACTAAACGATTAGGGAAACGCTGAAGAAGTCAGCGAGCTAGATAAAAGCTGCAAAACCTTATGCTGAAAACAAATTTGGCATATTCCGTTGAAACTGAATATGCCAAATTAACTAAAAGAAACAGCTAAAATTAATTACTTGAGACCTTTGCACGGTGTCATGAGCGGTACGAGAATAAGGCAAAAATTTGCGAAAAAGCGGAGTTTACACGGGGTAAATGAGCATTTTTCGCAAATTTTTAACGCAATTATCGTGTCGCGTAGTAACCGTGCAAAGGCCTCTACTTATTATTTACCAGGTTTAGCAGCACGCAACACTGGGTAATATTGAATAAAGACCATATCTTGTGCGGCATTTTCTTTGTGACAAGCCGCACAAGCTTCATCGGCCTGAATCGCACCGTTTTTGGCTTCATAGGATTCAAAACCGAAGAATGCCCAATTGCCGGGTCTATCCGGATAACGCTTCGAATCTTTCACCATGGCGGCAATTCCATTATATTCGCCAGGGAAATAACCATGTCCGCTTGGAGCTTCTTTGGTTCCTACACCCACCAATTCTTTAACGATAACAGTTCCATCACGGAATTGACCCGTTTTCTTCCAATGATTCCAGCTGGTTGGATCGATATAAACATTGTGAAATTCTGGGAATGCGGCTTTTCCTTCATTCATATCATTCGGTGTAACCGGCGCGCCGACAAAGATCCATTCGCGATAATCTTTTGGAGTCAACAACAAATTATCCTTAGTGAATCTCCCAAAATTATGGTCTTTACCGTGCGCATGGTGTGCATCGGAAGCGATCACTGGGCTTGCCAGCGCAATGGATAACAATACTGGTGCAATACCACCTAATAACGTTTTTTTTAACTGTAACATAATAAGCCCTTAAAATAGTTAAAGAATCACAAAGAAAGCAGCAAATTCTTAAACTGCCATCGGCCTTAATAGTATTCAGACAACCTACCTTCGTCAAGAGAAACGTATTAGTAGCAAGCACATCGACTGACTCATTGAATTCTTACTTTTCAAACACCTTATAACGCATTCTAAATTTGCAGAATATTCCTAGTTAGCTGAAAAATAAATATTTTTTAAAGACTGAAGTAAAATAAACACGCTACGCAATTAAACTGCGCGGCAACTTTGATTGGGTTACACAGCGGTCATGACATTGAACTCGCATGGAGCATCGTCGCCATCCGCCAGATCTCGCGCACTCATTCCATTGTTTCTTCAATTTTGGTACAACTTATCTGTTAACCTGTATCAATCAAAACGGTAATTTTTTCGGGCATAAATAAACAATGACTGTAATTCCACCACTGAAGCCGCATCAACTATACCGCTCATGCGATCCGGATCAGTTCACTTTCCAAACAACATCGGAATTAGCGGATCTGACCGAAATCATCGGACAAAAGCGTGCGCTGGAAGCCATACGCTTCGGTTCCGGCATCCGTCAGGAAGGCTATAACCTCTTTGTGCTGGGTCCGCCCGGTATGGGCAAGCACAGCTTAGTGCGCCAATTTCTTGAAAGCAAAGCCAGTACCGAATCAAAGCCGTATGACTGGTGCTATTTGCATAATTTTTCCCAGCCACACAAACCAAAAATGTTAAAACTCCCTTCCGGGAAAGGGGAAGAATTGCGATTGCACATGGAGCAGCTGGTGGATTATTTGCGTACTGCGATCCCCGCCCAGTTCGAGAGTGAAGACTACCGCAATCAACTCAATGCGATTCATCAGGAATTTAATGAGCAACAGGAACGCGAAATCGGTGAACTCGGTGTTGAAGCCCAGAAAAAGGAAATTATCCTGCTACGTACTCCGGAAGGTTTTGCACTTGCTCCTAGCCGTAACCACGAAGTAATTCCGCCAGAACAGTACGACAAACTGCCACAAATTGAAAAAGACCGGATTGAAACCGCAATCGCGGAGCTACAAACCAATCTGGAAAGAATTCTCAGCCATCTGCCAATGCGTCGCCGCGAGCGTAACGAGCGCATCAAGCAACTGAATCGCGACACGATGTTGTCAACCGTTGCGCATATGTTCAACGAATTACGCTCGATCTACAATGATTTACCCGATGTACTCGAGTATTTTGATGCCGTTCAACAAGACATGGTTATCCATGTTGATGATTTCCGCAAACCCGATGAATCCATCAATATTTCCGGAATGACAATCGTCACGCATCAGACGTTCAATAATTATCAGATCAATGTCTTGACCTCTAACGCACAGACTCAGGGTGCGCCGATCGTTTTTGAAGACAACCCCACTTACAGCAATTTGATTGGCCGCGTCGAATACCTTTCCCAGTTTGGTGCATTGGTTACCAATTTTACATTGATCAAAGCAGGTGCATTGCACCGGGCGAACGGCGGCTATCTGCTCCTGGATGCGCGCAAGATTCTGATGCAGCCGTTTGCTTGGGAAGGATTGAAACGCGCGCTGCAAGCGCGAAAAATCCACATTGAATCACTCGGGCAAGTTTACAGCCTTATCAACACAGTTTCGCTTGAGCCCGAGCCAATTCCACTCGATGTCAAAGTCATATTATTCGGCGATCGCATTTATTACTATCTCTTGCAGGAATATGATCCGGAATTTAGTGAGCTATTTAAGGTAGCCGCTGATTTCGAAGAAACCATCGAATGGAATGCCGGCAATCATCTCCTTTATGCACAACTGATCGCCACACTAATCCGCAAAGAAGGATTATTGCCCTTTGATTGTCATGCTGTAGCGCGTGTAATCGAGTATAGCGGGCGCTTGGCGGGTGATTCGGAAAAACTATCTATGCATATGCGCAATATCGCTGACCTGCTCGTGGAAGCCGATTTCTGGGCGCGCGAAGCGCATCACAATATTGTCCTTGCAAGCGACATTCAACAAGCGATCGATGCCCGGGTCCGCCGTCAAGACCGTGTCAGGGATCGTCTTTATGAAGCAATCCAGCGCAATATTCTGATGATCGACACGCAAGGGTCTGTGATAGGGCAAGTTAACGGACTCTCGGTGATCGAGTTGGGCGGATTCGCTTTTGCACAACCGACCCGGATTACGGCTACAACCCGCTTCGGCAAGGGCGACATGATTAATATCGAACGCGAAGTCAAACTTTCCGGCGCCATCCACTCCAAAGGCGTATTAATACTCTCTGCATTCCTTGCAGCACGTTATGCAAAGAATCAACCCTTGGCTTTGTCCGCCAGTCTGGTATTTGAGCAATCTTATGGCATGATCGAAGGTGACAGCGCTTCACTTGCAGAGTTATGCGCACTGCTTTCTCATCTCGCAGATGCGCCCATTGACCAATCATTGGCTATCACAGGCTCAGTCAATCAATTCGGCCAGGTCCAAGCAATTGGCGCGGTCAACGAAAAAATAGAAGGGTTCTTTGATATCTGCGCGGCGCGCAAACTAACCGGAAATCAAGGCGTGCTAATCCCAGCCAGCAATGTTCAGCACCTGATGCTGCGTAAAAATGTCGTCGACGCGGTTGCTGCCGGTGCGTTTCACATTTATACCGTGGAAAACGTCGATCAAGCCATCATGCTGCTCACCGGAAAACAACCAGGTGAAATGGATCAAGACGGTAAATATCCCGAAGACAGCATCAATTTCGAAATTTCCAAACGATTGACGGAATTAGCAAGGCTTAATCAATCATTTGCACAGACGAGTGGAAAATCGCTTTAAGGAAGTTCTAAAAAACTGCTACGCTCGGTCACGCTATCCAGCGGGTTTTCCGTCAATAAGCGGCAAATCTTTCGGGCGCATACCGGACCATATCCTGTTCCAACAGCTTCAGCTTCTCTCGCATGGAATCACCGATAAATAATTGAGGCTCGGAAGGGGTCAAATTTTCAGACAGCTCGCGCTGCCGTATTTTCTCGATAGCTTCACTGAAATTTTCAATAAATTGATAAGGCCTGTCATCCAAGCTTCTAAATAAGGCTTCGCCAAAATACGTATACTCGTTCTCATGAGTACACCCAAAAGATGCTTTATCAGCCGCCGCCGCAGTGAGAATCAAGCTATGATCATCCCTCAACGCATCAATAAACCCGCCGGAGTAACACGCTGAAATCAGAATAATGCGCCAGCGGATACCGGCGTCATCCAGATAAGCTTTGATATCTTCAGGGCGCACATCGTTGAGTTCGAGCGGCCACATATTGACTGAAAGCTCGTGATCACTCGATCCATGACTGGTAAGGTACAAAAACACCACGTCTTCCTCACGGTTCATCTTACCGCCCACATGACTCAAAGCGATTCTTAAATTGGAAGCGGACGCGAGCGGGGTGGTATCGATGGTTTTCAGGTTATTGATTAATACCACCGACCGTCCCGATGCCCCCAGGTTTTTATTCATGGCGCGCTGCACATGGCCAACTTCTCTCATGAAGACATCCTGCGCGGCATCGGAACCAAATCCTACAAAAAACAAATCCGTCACGCCTTCCTTGCCGGGTTCGACAGCACTGAGCGCGTTATTCAGAAGCCTATACTGGCTGTAATAAACATCTTCCTGATTAATGTAGCTCAAATCGGCATTGCTATACGCATCCATGACATTTGAATAGTCAAAATCCTCGTACCAGAAACTGAATGGCATATTGACTAAAGGATACGTTGCGCTCATCCAAAAAACCGCTAACAAAAGCGCCCGGATTTTGTGGAAATCCAGCAGTTGCAATGCAAGAAAAAAACAAACGAGAAAACTCCAAACGGCATAGATCGTGTAACCGGTCTCCAGATAATCGTCCGGCAACTGCGGCAACGCAACAAAAGATATCAAATAAAGGAATGGTAAGACGCTGTAAGCCAACACTAAAAACAGCAATAAATGATCCCGGTTATGCGTGACCTTTGTCACCACAAAGCCGACCATCAGCACAATCAGTAATTCAACTCCAAGATAACTTAAGCCAAATAAATCGAAGGTCGGCTCGGATGTCAGCGAATAAGAAATGGCCAGCGCGGTTAAACTGTAAAAAACCACGAGCAAGGCCAATTGATTATGCGTCGCAATCGCTTGCGCGATCGCATTCCGGCGAAAGCCAAGCAATCGGATGCCGCAAAAAAGATTTTGAATGAGACTCTGAGATTCTCTCACTAACGTGGATTGTTTTGATTCTTTGGCGATACCTGCATATAAGTCCATTTCAAACTCCGGTTCCCGATCTGCGAATATAGCTTGCTGTTAACGGCAAAAGAACCGATTGTTAAAGTCAATAAAGACAGGGATATGGTCGGTTTTTTTATTGAATAACTTCGCCGGTAAAAATCTAAGCCAAAAATTAGACCATCATACAAATCCAAAGTTAATCCGGAATAAAAAATAAAGCGGGCTTGCTCCGGACGGCATCATCGGGTCAATGGCCAACCGATTAAGAGCACCGTAATTGTGACAATGCCGGCAACGATATTCATGGGTATTCCAACCTTCAGAAAATCCGTGAAGCGGTACTCACCGGGGCCATACACCATCATGTTGGTTTGATAACCCAGCGGCGTGGCAAAACTGGCGGAAGCCGCCATCATGATGGCCAATACAAAGGGAATATGGTTCAAATCGGCTTCAGCGGTAATCTCCAGCACGATCGGCAGCATCAGCAGCGCCGCCGCATTATTGGTGATCACTTCGGTTAACAGCGACACCGCAAGATACGTGAGAATTAACAACAACCAAGGCGTTCCGCCGCTGATATCGACGATATTGCCCGCCAGGTATTTGGCGACACCGGTTTTTTCCAGCGCCATGCCAAGCGCGAACGACGCCGCGATCGTCAGGATAACCGTCAGATCCAGGCTCTTTTCCGCCTGGCCGGGTGAGCAGCAGCCGGTAATGATCATTAAACATGCGCCGATCAGCGCGGCATTGAGCATGGTAATCACCTCGAAGCTCGCCAGCGTGACGATCCCGAGCAAAATAGCCCAAGCGATGACGGCCCGGTCATGCCGCGGCGCTTCGGTATTGAGATCGTTAATCAGTAAAAAATCCTTGTTGTAACGCTGCCGCGTAACGAATGCCGGCCGGGCTTCCAACAATAACGTATCGCCCGGCTGCAAAATGATGCTGCCGAGATTGCCTTTAATGCGCTCGCCATTTCGCGCGACAGCCAGCACCGCCGCGCCGTAGCGGGCGCGGAAACGGGCCTCGCGGATGGCGTACCCGATCGCCGAGCAATGCGGGGATACCACCGCTTCGACCAATCGTCTTTCCGGATGCCGCTGCGCGAAAGCATGCAGTTGCCCGTCATCGCTCGACGGAATAATGCCATTAATGCGCAACAAATCGGAAATCGCATCGGTATCCCCCGCAAACACCAACCGGTCGCCGCCTTGCAGCACTTCCTCTGAAGAAACCACCGCCAGCGCGGTGCCGTTCCTCTCGATCTCTACCAGATATACCCGTTGCAAATGCCGGAGCCCGGCTTGCTCGACCGTTTTACCGACCAGCGGACCGTTCGGATCGATGGAAACCTCCAGCGTAAATTCGCGCAAATTCGAAAAGACTTCGCCTTGCTTGCGGTCGGGCAGCAATTTCGGAAAAAACAACCACATGAACAGAAACCCGGCGATCGCCACCGGCAAGCCGACCGCGGTAATTGAAAACAAGGAAAAACCGGCCTCACCGGTCAACGTTTGATACTGGCCGTTCACGATCAGGTTGGTGCTGGTGCCGATCAGCGTCACGGTACCACCGAGAATCGCCGTGTAACTCAGCGGAATCATCAGTTTGGATGGCGGAATCCCGATTTTGCGCGACCAACTGTAAATCGCCGGAATCATGGTCGCGACAACCGGGGTGTTATTCAGGAAACTACTCAAAAACGCTACCGGCCAGAACATCCGGTTCAACGCCGCGCGCGAGGTTTTAGGACGGCCCAGCAGCTTGTTGACCAGCAAATCGATGGCGCCGGAAGCGTGCATGCCCGCAGCAACCACGAACATCCCCGCCACCGTAATCAAACCCGAATTGCTGAAACCGCTCAGCACATCGCCGCTTTGCAAAATGCCGGTTACGCTGAGGATCGTCAACGCCCCGATCATGATCAAATGCGGACCGATCTTGGTAAAAATCAATGACGCCAGTACCGTGCCGCACAAACCCAGGGTAAACCAGCCTTGCCATTCCATAGTCTTACATTCCGCGCAAAGGAACGGAATATACAACAAACGTCATATAACCAGAAATAATAATTGATTATAATGATATACAAACGAATTATAGAATAGAGACACCGATCATGCGAAAAACACTCGCCGCCCTGTTATTAAGCCTAGCGATGACGCCCGTGCTGGCGCATCAACACATCCGCCCCGGACTATGGGAAGTCACCACCCGCTCCGACCTGCTGGCGCTGGTGCCGCACATTCCAGCGGAACACATGCAGCAACTCAGCGACCTCGCGCAGCGCTATGGATTGAAACTGCCTAAAATCGAGAACGGCGCCGCCACCTCGCATGTCTGCATCACCGAAGCGATGGCCAGCGAGGATGTTCCGTCCTATTTTTACGAACACCGCTCCGGCTGCACCGTGCAAAACGCCACCCGCACCGGCAACCGCTATCAACTCGAATTGACGTGCAGCAATGCACATTTTCAGGGCAACGGCACCGCCGAAGGCACCTTCATCAGCCCGGAAAGCTTCACCGGCCGCACCGAATTCGACAGCACCGTCAGCGGCGCGCCGGTGCACGCAACAGCGCAAACCCGCGCCCGCTGGATCGGCGAACGCTGCACTGCAGTCAATCCGCTGCCGTGAGTATTGACTCAGCACGAGTGAAGTTGCCGGTATTTGAAATCACGCTCAATTTAGCGGCTCGTAAAATGACAAATACTGAAAAAGAATCGCCCTTGCCATATAAACCAATAAATATTACTGATGTGGTCCAATAGACCCGGACACTCCAATTATGACTATTCTCTCTTAACTGGAGTGTCCGGGTCTATTGGACCACATCATTGCCCTTTATGAGCTTGGCTTTTCGGACCGCGTCATTTCTCAGAACCTCGCCGCATCCTTGAACCTGGCTGCGACTCAAAAGAAGGATCTCGTGAAGACACTGAAACAAGACCGGGACGGAGCCAATACGGTGATGGAAAAATACCCAAGGTATTTCCAGGAGCGAATGAACGAAATTATGGGCTAACAAGGCACTCCACCGGGCATCAATTCGGCGATGCTTCATCGCTGCCGATAAGCTAACTACGATATAAATATAAACTTGTTGTAATGGCAGATAGCGTTTCACGGATTCCCCTTAAACTTAACCACCACTGACGTGCTCGAATCCGACGCTTTCAGCAGCACCGAATAATCCGCATCGACGGTCAGCAACATGCCGTGGTTGATCATGACACTGGCGGGTTGCGGCGGCTGGCACTTGCGTTCGCTTTGCAAATCTTCGGAAACATTGCAGACGGCGTCGTAGACTTGCCGCACCATCGCGATTTCGCTATCGGGAATCGTTGCATCGCGCGATAATGGGCTTTTGTTGCGGCCGCCTGTCAGGCTGCGCGAATAACTCAATTCGCGAGCGCTCGCGGTATCGTCGATCTCGACGCGGTAAACTGTGCTACGCCCGTTCGGCGCGGCTTCGCTTTTGGTATACAGCGACGGATTGACCTGGGTATAGTCTTGCGCTTGCAAGATTCCGGCAATTTTATCCGCCGGAGTATCGAGCGAAATGCCGGCGATTTCGACCGCCGCCAGCGGATGCCCCGGTGAACCGGCGGCGGCCGTCATCGGCAGCGCGATCAGCCAAACCGCGATAACACACCAGCGTTTGATCCATCCCTGCCACGTTGCACTCCGGTCATTTTGCAGCAATCCGTTCATGGTCGACTCCTTGTAATCGTTAATGCGCATGTTCGCCCGGCGGCGGCATGATTTCACCTTCCTCGTTCAGTTGCTTGACTTGTGATACCAGCGCACCGACATTCTGCCAGCCGAATCCCTCGAATTGCGCCACCCATCGCGCGCGCAGATAGCCGAAACGATCCGTCAGAAATTCCATGTGTTGCGGGAACATGCCTTTGCCCGATAAATCCGGCACCATGCGGATACGCCGGAACCACCAGTAAGCATTCTTGATTTCTTCCCAGCCTTCGGTGACGACTGGGAATGGCGCAATCGCGGTAATCTGCTGCAATTGCTCATCGGTCAGCGGATGAATCGGTACCGCCAAAATTTCCGTGTTCAAATCGCGGATCCGCTCATACGATGCCGCCAGCTGAAAAAAGCGGTCTTTCGCTGACGGCCAGGCGAACAGCACCATCAGCACATTTTTTTGCAGGCGGAAATCTTTCAGATTGCCGCTAGTGCCGTCGCTGGCGGAGTAATTAAACACCGGCGAGCCGATCACCGGCGTTTCCGGCACGATCATGGTGCCCAGCAGGCGCGCATCGAAACCGCGCGACATCGCATGCAGGAAATTGATCAAATCCCAGCGCTCTTCTTCCGACAATTTATCGGCGAATCCCGGCATCTCGGTTCCCGGAATACCGCGCGATAATTGGTGGTAAACATTGCCGACGGTATATTTCGCGGTATGTTCCTGGGTTAGCAAATCGGTCGGATCGCGCACGTCGGGATCGGCCACCGGCCGGGTGCCCTTGCCTTGCGGGCCATGACAAGCAACGCAGTGCTCCGCGAACAATTGCGCGCCGGCGACGATGGAAATCGCGTCGATCGGCACGGTCGGTTTTTTGTACGTTTCCGGATACGCTTCAATCGTCAGCGGCGGCAATGCCAGCGCCAGCGAACTGATGCCGAACGCGCCCGGCAACAGAAATTTCAGCGTCTTGCCGCCGGTATTCTCGCGGATCGCGAACCAGGCGGTCGCAATTCCAAGAGTCAGCAATGCCAGCCCGAACCATACCTGGCCTTCGACATCCGGATCATCCCAGACGGCGCTGATCGAAAAGCGGAACGGGAACGGCCAATTATCGATCATCGTATGCTTGGCGGGCAGCGTATTCGCCAAGATCGTCGCGACCAGAACCAGCACCAATGCCAATGCGAATTCGATGCGCACCCATTGATTCAAATGCGCCACGCTGTCGCTACGTTCCTGGTTTTGCATTCCGGTCAGCTTGGGCAGCCAGTGGTTGCGCGCTTGGTAAGCAATAAGCAGAATGACCGTCAAAATTACCAGCTTGCTGTCCAGCAGCCAGCCGTAAGGACTCGATACCAACGTATGGTATTTTTCATCGACCAGGCGGCCGGTAACGATTACGCCGGTTACCATGATCAGAATCATCGCGAGTAGCGCCACTGCGGAAAATTTCTGCAAATACCCGACCGCAGCTAGTGTGGCGGACCGGCCGATATCCTTGTTCAAATTCAGCAAGATCAGCAGGAAGGCCGGCAATGCGCCGAACCAAATACCCGCCAGCAGAATATGAATAGCATACGGCGCGATCGCCTCGAACGACATTTCATCGGCGCTGGAATGGCTCATCAAAGTACCCGCCACCAGCGGCAAAGCCGCGAGCACCGCGCACAGCACGTAGTGCCAGCGGGCGCGCTCGATTCCTTGCATTTTAATCACCGCGCATAACAACACGATCGCGAGAAACTCCCTGGCCGCCCAGATATGGCCGATCTGCGTGCGCTTTACAACATCGATCCAGGCCGCGGGATTCCAGGCATCGCTGACATCACCGGTTGCATCGCCGGTAGTCGTCGCCAGAATGCCGATCAGCCCGATCACGGTAATCCCCGCCAGCCACGGGAAAAGCTTCTCCAGCCGCGCCATCCAAGGCGTTTCCTGAATGTTGCTCGCTTGCCAGATGATGGCAAGAAACACGCAACTGCCAAAAACGATCAAATTAGCGGTTAATTGTGACCAGCGGGCCACTGCTGCAATGATTTCAATCATGGTTGTCCGTTAAAAACTGTTATAGGTAATGTTTGCAAAACAAATCACAAAAGCCATAAAACCATCCGATCGGTTGATAATTCAGAAGCTTTGCGGTATCGCGGATTGTTAAACATTTTACGCCGAGCTAACGGATATTCAAGGCATTCATTGTGGTTACTCAAACCATTTCATTCGGAATCCGGTGCTGGCTAGTATTTAAAGAATGTGGATGAAGTGCAAACGGAACGTCACCGGATTTATGAGCCGCAGTACAATGACACCCATGAGTCATTGCTAAAAGGAGCATTATGAAAACAGTATTGATCACCGGCTGCAACCGCGGCATCGGACTTGAATTCGCGCGCCAATACGCCAGCGGCGGCTGGCAGGTTTTCGCGTGTTGCCGCAAACCGGCGGCAGCGGATGCGCTCAACCGCTTAGCTAACCAATATCCCGATCGTATCCAGGTGCATGCGCTGGATGTCGCCGATCACCGGCAAATCGAGCAATTGTCGCAAACCTTGGCCGGTCAACCGGTCGACTTGCTGATTAACAATGCCGGCGTTTATCCGCCGGAGCGCGGCGATGCGTTCGGCAGCACCGATTATGCCGCATGGCAGCAAGCTTTTGAAGTCAACACCATGGCGCCGCTGAAAATGACCGAAGCGTTCATCCGGCAAGTGTCGCGCAGCGAGCTCAAAACCATCGTCACCATCACCAGCAAAATGGGCAGCATCGCCGATAATCGCGGCGGTGGAAGCTATATCTACCGCTCCAGCAAAGCGGGTGTCAACATCGTGATGAAAAGCCTGTCAATCGACTTGAATCCCAAGAAAATCATTGCCGTCCTGCTCCATCCCGGCTGGGTAAAAACCGACATGGGCGGCCCCGGCGCGTTGATCACCGCCGAACAAAGCGTCACCGGCATGCGCCGCGTGATCGGCAACCTCACACTGCAAGATTCCGGCAAGTTTTATGCGTTTGATGGAAAGGAAATACCTTGGTGAAATGAAAACCGGTAGCCGTAAAGATATTTTCAGCCAGGACAAATGTACTAGTAAAATAAGGAGCAATTGACCATTAATTTACTCATTGTCAATCCATACAATCGGCGTGTAAAAATTATTATAAATTTACGCCAAGAAACATATTGTTAATTTTAAGGAGCCTAATGATGATAAAAGATTTAATTGAAAAAGCTGCGAAGCTCCCGGCTGCAACTCCTCGGTTACTTGCAATTTCAGCGCTTACATTGTGTAGTATCTCTGCCGCATCGGCGGCTAGTATCACCTGGAGCAACGGTCCGAATTTCGGTGGCCCTAACGGCCATTTGGGTATTTTAACGAACGGTTCTCTGGTCGAAGCCGTCAATTTGTCAGGCGCTTCAACTGCTCCTCCCATTACAGTAGATCCAACCGGCATAAACATTACATTCAGCACCATCAATTCACCATTTTTTAATTCCAACTGGGCGTCTGCTACCGGCGGCGGCAATACCGATCCGGGATGGTCAGCCATTTTAAATACGTTTGAATGGCAAAGCGGCGCAAATGTTACTGCTGCCAATTTCCTCGACAGCCTGACCGTCGGCCATCAATACCAGGTGCAGTTTTTTGCCGCCCGCACCGATTGCTGCGCAACCCGCACGCATTGGTTCGGCGATAGTGAAGGAAATTTATCGACACCGATCAATGGCAATAGTTACACCAGTATCGTCGGAACATTTACCGCCGATGACGTGGATCAAACCATTCAATTTTTCGACAGTACAAACAATCCTATTTTGAATGCGTATGTACTTCGCGATATCACACCAGCGGTTCCGGAGCCCAGCACCTGGGCGATGTTGCTTGCAGGTTTGGGATTACTTGGATTCTCGGTTCGCCGCAGCAAAGCCGGTTAACCGATCGACAGAGAAGTTTTTCTTTCGATGAACAACCCCGCTCGCGAAGCGGGGTTTGTTTTTTGACGGCTTGTTAAGCCGAGCCGAGCGATAGCTCCGGCAGTACGCCCTTATGGTCTTGCAGGCTGCGCTCCGCAATGCGCAGTTTGTTGAGCAGGATCGTCAACTGGAAATAAAATTGATCACTGGCGATCATCTTCTGCCATTCATCGCCATCCGGATCGTCCTCATCGAGATTACGCCAGAACAAATTGCAGAAGCTACGGAAAGAAACCGGACGCCCTGCGATCAAATCGGCTTGGATGGGTTTTTCAATCCAGCGTTGTCTTCTTTCGATCAACCCTTCCGCGCCATCGCATACGACAACCGACAAATAGTCGTATAAATCCGATGTGCTGCGCATGTCATGAAGTTCAGGAAATTTTCTTTTACGGATGGCGTTGGCAATCAACTCTTGCAAAGCAATGGTCGAAACTTTAAGACTTACACCCGTTCTCAATTTGTATATTTTATCGAGGCACATAAATCTACCATTCAGGTTAGTAACAGCCGAAGCTAATGAGCAATTCGATTAAGAATCCTTGTTAAGGTTCATTATTGCTGAAATAACTTCAAAAGCATACCCCGCATCACGTTGCAGCCCCCAGACAAGCGATCACCTCACCATCGCTGACTTGCGGGAAATCGCGGTAAAACTGCCCCACCGCATAAAAATCGGCCGGGGTCGACAAGCAAACGATGCGATCCGCCTTGCCTTGCAACTTCTGGATAGTTTCAGGCGGAGCCACCGGCACGGCACAAATCAATTGCGCCGGTTTGCGGTTACGCAACGCATGTAACGCCGCGATCATGGTCGAACCGGTTGCCAGGCCATCGTCGATGACGATAACGATGCGCCCCGCCGGATTCACCGGCGGCCGTGCCGGCGTGTACTGCGCGCGCCGCCGCCGCATGGTTTCCATTTGCGCGGCTACTTCCCGTTGAACATAAAGATCGTCCGCCCCAGCTTTGGCGGCATACTCCGTCAAGTAAACCCAGCCGCTTTCATCGACCGAGCCGATGGCAAATTCCGGATTGCCCGGCGCACCGAGCTTACGCACCAGAACCACATCCATCTCGCCTTGCAATTGCTCAGCGATCAATTTGGCCATCGGCACCGAACCGCGCGGAATCGCCAGCACCAATGGATTCTTGCCGCGGTATTCGGAAAGTGCTTGTGCAAGCTTCTCAGCGGCAGCAATGCGATCGTTAAAAATCATGGTTTGCTCCTGCAGTTCAGTCACATCGTGCGGTTAATCAACGAACGCAATTCTGTTAATGGCCGGGTATTCAGTACATCGTGCTTTTCCAGCCAACCGCGCCGCGCCTGGCCGATACCGAAGCGCAAATTGGCAAAATCGTAAATGCTATGTGCGTCCGAATTGACACTAATCAAGACCCCCTCTTCCTTGGCCAATTGACAGTGGGTGTCGAGCAAATCGAGTCTTTCCGGATGCGCGTTCAATTCCAGAAAACAGCCGCGCTGCCTGGCTTCGCGGATAATACGCAACATATCGACATCGTACGGCTCGCGGCGCTGCAACAGGCGGCCCGTCGGATGCGCCAGCAGCGTGAAGTGCGGATGCTGCATAGCCCGCACGATGCGTTCGGTTTGTTTGGCGCGCGACAGATTGAAGTTGCTGTGCACCGCGGCCACCACCAAATCGAGCCGTGCCAGTGCGCTATCCGGCAGATCCAGGCGGCCGTCTTCCAGAATATCCACTTCGATGCTCTTCAACAAGGTAATGCCTTGCAATTCTTCGTTGAGCGCATCGATCGCCTCGCATTGCGCCAACAGCCGCGCCGTATCGAGTCCATGCGCCACTGTCAGCCGTTGCGAATGCTCGGTGATCGCCAGGTACTCAAACCCCTGCGACAAACCGGCAAGCGCCATTTCCCGCAGCGAATGATGGCCGTCGGTAGCCTTGGTATGCACATGCAAATCACCGCGCAAATCCTTTCGTTCGATCAATTGCGGCAACTTTCCGGATTTGGCGATGGCGATTTCGCCGCGATTCTCGCGCAGTTCTGGCGGTATATACGCAAGACCGACCGCCGCGTAAACCGACGCTTCGGTTTCTCCGGCGATATGCGTGTCATTGCGAAACACGCCGTATTCATTAATTTTTAAACCTTGTTTCTGAGCCAGCACGCGAATCGCGATGTTATGCGCTTTCGAGCCGGTCAAATAATGCAACGCGGCGCCGTACGATTCTTCTTTGACCACGCGCAAATCGACTTGCAATCCGCATTTGAGGATGATGCTGGCGCGCGTCGTCCCCGCCGACAGGGTATCCGTAACCTCATCATAACTGACAAAATGTTGAACCACTTGTCGCGCCGCCGCCGATGTCGGCGTAGTCGCCAATATATCCAGATCGCCGACGGTTTCCCGCATGCGCCGGTAACTGCCCGCAATGGTTACTTTCAAGACGCCCGGCGTCATCGCGAGATAGCGCTCCAGCGCATCGGCGTACTGTGCCGCAACCGCCAGTTTAAAGCGCTGCGTCTGATTGGCATGCACTTCGATCGCTTGCAGGATATTGCTCTCGGTTTTCTCGCCGAATCCCGGCAAAGTGCGGATCCGGCCGTCTCGGGCGGCGCGGTATAACTGCTCCAGCGTTTGCACATCGAGGTCGTGATACAACGCTTTGACTCGCTTGGGACCGAGTCCGGGAATTCTGAGCAGATCGGTAATCGCGGGCGGCAATTCGGTATGCAACCGGTCGAGCAGGCTGCAATGCCCGGTCGTGACAATTTCCTTGATTTTCGCCGCCAGATCATCGCCGATCCCCGGTAAGCGGGTCAGATCGCCGCCGTTTTCCAGCAAACGTGAAACTTCTTGCGGCAGTTCGCCAAGGATGCGCGCCGCATTGCGGTAAGCACGGATGCGGAATGGATTAGCCCCCTGGATTTCCAGAAAATCCGCGATCTCTTCAAAGATACCGGCGATATCGGCATTGTGCTTCGGCATAATTTCTTCTCCCCGCTTTCACTTTACTTCGCTTCCAAGTCTCGCACAATTGATCCAGCGCAAAAAAAGTACAGAAAAATACATCCCGGCGCGATGAAACTACTACAATGAAATAAAACGTGCACAGCAATTACTATGACATGAGTTCTTCGTATTTTGAACATGATGCGGATATCGGGATTATCGGCCGCGGCCTGACCATTGAGCAATCGTTCGAAGCGGCGGCGCACGCGGTGTTTGCGATCATTACCAATATCGAAGCAGTGCAACCGCTGACGGGGATCGAGATCGAATTTGAAGAAGCCGACCCGGAGCTGGCCTTGGTGATTTGGTTGAATCAAATCCTGGGAAAGTCGCGCGAATCCGGTATGGTATTCGGTCATTTTTATGTCCACCGCCAGGATGATCATTGGCATGGCAAGGTGCTTGGCGAACCGTGGCGGGAGGGATTGGAGCGCGGCGTCGAAGTCAAAGGCGCCACGCTGACCATGTTGTCGGTCAAGCAAATCGGACCGGTTTGGGAATCACGTTGCGTGGTCGATGTATGAATATTCAACCATTACAAGCATTACATTCATATCTGTGGACATTGCCTAAATCGAAAAATGAGGCAAGAGCGGAGATTTTGCTGTACGGCAGTCAACCGTTACTGGCCAGCATGGATGACAAGGTGCTGGAACAAATCGCCAACGTCGCCGCATTGCCTGGACTCGTCGGCGCCGCGATGACCATGCCGGATGCGCACTGGGGCTATGGATTTCCCATCGGCGGCGTCGCGGCTTTCGACGCCGAACAAGGCGGCATCATTTCCGCCGGCGGCGTCGGCTTCGATATTTCCTGCGGCATCCGCTGCCTGCGCAGCAATCTGAAGCTTGCCGACGCCGCGCCGTTGTTGCAGCGCCTGGCCGACCGGCTGTTCGCAACCATCCCCGCCGGCGTTGGTGAGGAAGGCAGTATTCATTTGAATCCGCAACAACTCGATCAAGTCTTGACCGGCGGCGCGCAGTGGGCCGTCAAGCAAGGCTACGGCAATCCAGCTGATCTCGAATTTATTGAAGAAAACGGCCGGGTCAGCCGCGCGGTGCCGGACAATGTGTCGGAGCTCGCCAAAAAACGCCAGCGCGGCGAAATGGGCACATTGGGTTCCGGCAACCATTATCTCGAAGTGCAGGTGGTTGAAAAAATTTACGATCAGCCAATCGCTCAAACTTTTGGATTGCAGGAAGGACAATTGGTGATTTCCATCCATTGCGGTTCGCGTGGCCTCGGTCATCAAATCGGCACCGATTATCTGATGATGCTCGCAAAGGCGGCGAATCGCCTCGGCATCCGCTTGCCCGACCGGGAATTGGCTTGCGCTCCGATCAAATCCCCCGAAGGACAGCGCTATTTAGGCGCGATGAATGCCGCGATCAATTGCGCGTTGGCTAACCGGCAGATCTTGACCCACCTGACCCGCGAAACATTCAACGAAATCTTTCCGCAAGCCGTGCTGGAAACGCTATTCGACGTGTCACACAACACCTGCAAGGAAGAAACGCACGAAGTCGATGGCAAACCCCGGGGTTTGCACGTGCATCGCAAGGGCGCCACGCGCGCGTTCGGACCGGGGCATCCGCGATTACCGCAGCGCTACCGGGATTCGGGTCAGCCGGTCATTATCGGCGGCAGTATGGGCACCGGTTCTTACATTCTCGCCGGCACCCGCAGCAACCCGGCATTCGCTTCCTGCAGTCACGGCGCAGGCCGCGCCATGAGCCGCAACCAGGCATTAAAACAATGGCAAGGCAAAACCCTGATTCAGGAATTATTGCAGCAAGGCATCCTGATCCGTACCCGCTCAATGCGTGGCGCTGCCGAAGAAGCACCGGGCGCCTACAAGGATGTCGATATCGTTGCCGAAGTCACGGAACAGGCTGGACTTGCTCGCCGGGTAGCTTTCTTGCGCCCGAAAGTATGTATAAAAGGATAACTTCGCAATCACCTCGTTCATAAGGAGAAACATCATGGAAGTCACATTGCAAATTACGACGCGAGATATTCCGCATTCCGATGCCCTGGAAAGCCATATCCGTGAAAAAGCGGCAAAGCTGGAAAAATTTTATCCACACATCATGAGCTGCCGGATTGTCGTTGAATTGCCGCATAAACATCATCATCAAGGCCGGTTGTTTGACGTACACATCGACATGACAGTGCCTGGCGGAGAGCTGGTGGTTAATCGTGTCGCCAACGAAGATGTTTATGTCGCGGTACGCGATGCATTCGATGCCGCTAAACGGCAATTGGAGGATTACGGACGGAAGCAGCATGTTTCCGGCAGCGAAACTTAATCCTGTGATCCGCCGCGTATGGCAATTCAGCTTGCACCGGGTGATGCGCTGATGATCATCGACCTGCAAAACGATTTTCTGGAAGGAGGCAGCCTGGAAGTTCCCGGCTCGAATGCCCTCATTCCGGTATTCAATCGCTATATCGTCCGTTTCCAGCAATCCCGCTTACCGGTTATCGCCACCCGCGACTGGCACCCGTCGGATCATTGCTCGTTTGTGCAGCAGGGCGGGCCGTGGCCGCCACATTGCATCGCCGGATCGGCTGGTGCGGCTTTTCATGCTGACCTGGCATTACCGGCTGATACGCACGTCATTTCCAAAGCAATTACACGCGAAGCCGATGCCTATTCCGGCTTTTCCGGCACCGGCTTGCAGGATTTGCTGCAATCCTTGCATATCCAGAGGATTTTTGTCGGCGGCATCGCAACCGAATACTGTGTGCACGAGACTGTAAACGATGCGCTGCAGCTGGGCTATTCCGTTACCGTGCTGCAAGACGCCACACAGGCGATTAACCGCAAACCGCACGACGGAATAAAAGCCATCGACGACATGATCGCGCATGGCGCAACACTGACTCAGTTTCAGGAGCTTGCCGCATGAATCCGATAACCAGCCCGTTACTGGCCGATCTGTACCAATTCACCATGCTGCAAACCTATTTGGAACAGGATATGCAGCAAACCGCGGTGTTTGAATTGTTCGTAAGAAAATTGCCGCCGGGACGCAATTTCCTGGTTGCCGCCGGCCTGGAGCAAGTGCTGGAATTTCTGGAGAACATGCAGTTTTCAGCGGAAGAACTGGATTGGCTGGCGACCCGTTTCCCGCCGCAGGTAATCGATTACCTCGAACACTTCCGCTTTGAAGGCGATGTGCATGCCATGCCGGAAGGCACGGTCTTTTTCCCGAACGAGCCGATTCTGCGCATCACCGCGCCAATGCCGCAGGCTCAATTGGTCGAATCGCGCATTATCAATCTGCTGCACTTTGAAACGCTGATTGCCTCAAAAGCGGCGCGATCGGTGCAAGTTGCGCCGGATAAATTGCTGGTCGATTTCGGCATGCGCCGTGCGCATGGCGCGGAAGCAGGATTGCTGGCTGCACGCGCCAGTTATCTCGCGGGTTTTTCCGGCACGGCTACGGTGCTGGCCGGCGCGTTGTATGATATTCCGGTTTTTGGCACCATGGCGCATTCGTTCATCCAGGCTCACGGCGATGAAAGCCTGGCTTTCGAGCATTTCGCCCGCTCGCACCCGGACAATACGATTTTGCTGATCGACACTTACGATACCGAAGCTGCCGCGCATAAAACCGTCGCCTTGGCGAATAAACTGAAAGCGGATCATATCGGCATCAAGGGTGTGCGCCTCGACAGCGGCGATTTGGCCGCACACGCCAAAAATGTCCGGCAAATTCTCGATAACGGCGGCTTGCACGGCACCACGATTTTTGCCAGCGGCAATCTCGACGAATACAAACTGCAAACATTATTAGCCGCCCGCGCACCAATCGACGGTTTCGGCATCGGCACCGCCTTGGACATTTCCATCGATGCCCCATCGCTCGATTGCGCCTACAAGCTGCAGGAATCTGCCGGAAAAGCACGGCGTAAACGCTCCGAAGGCAAAGCCACCTGGCCGGGCAGAAAGCAGGTTTATCGCCTCTTCACCGATGACGGTTACATCGATGGCGATACTGTCACGCTGGAAGACGATGACCCGCAACCGGGCACGCCGTTGATCCAACCGTTCATGCGCGCCGGAAAGCGGTTGCAGCCGAAGCCATCGCTGCACGAATTACGCCAGCAAACACTGGTCAATTATGACGGCTTGCCATCCGCGATGATCACGCTCGAAACAGCAAATGCCTATCCGGTAACGATTTCAGAGGCATTGAAAGCGCTCGCCCGTCAATTGGATCAGGAGCAATTCCTGCACGATCAAAAAATCGTACTACCAGAAAAATGACGTATGTTTTTCAACGCAACATTACCGAGTGTAATAGCTTGACAAAATTATCAAAGGGAGCAAGATGAAAGGCGTGTAGTCAGACGGAATGATAGTCGTTGTCGGCAACAAGAAGACATAATTTTATTATTACAATTAGCAAGTTACATGACAGGAGAATAAAATCATGGGCACCCGAAGCATCCCCCCTAATTTTCGTCAAATCATGCGTCATGATACGGTTTTTAAAGAGCGCGTACACGATGCTTATAAAATCAAGGAGAAATTGCCGGAGCCGACCGTTTGCCCGCAATGCAACGCAGTATTCCATAGCGGACGGTGGCAATGGACGGCGGCGCCCGCCAATGCGCACCAACATAATTGCCCGGCGTGCCAGCGCATCATCGATCATTATCCCGCCGGCTTTCTGACGCTGGAGGGTGAATTCTTTCACAGCCATCGCGATGAAATTCTGCATCTGGTGCAAAATTTCGAAAAAAAGGAAAAATCCGAACACCCGTTGCAGCGCATTATTGCGACTGAAAAGCAGAATGGCTCGTTTTTGATTACAACCACCGATATTCACTTGGCGCGCGGCATCGGTGAGGCGATTCATGATGCTTATCAAGGCGATCTGGATTTTCACTATAACCAGGATGAGAATTTACTGCGCGTGCATTGGTCGCGCTGATAACGATAAAAAATAAAGGAGACTGCTATGAGCGTCGGCGAAATTTGCAACCGTGAAGTCATTGTCATTCAACGCGATGAGCCCGTTGTGGAAGCGGCAAAACTGATGCGCCAATACCATGTCGGCGCTGTCATTGTAATCGATAAACCCAACGGCTCCGCGATACCGGTGGGTATCGTCACCGATCGCGACTTGGTCGTGGAAGTGCTGGCTACCGAGTTGGACGAGAAAGTCATCACTGTCGGCGACATTATGACGCCGGAGTTGTTTACCGTGAAAGAAAGCACCGCCACGCATGATGCTATCGAATTCATGCGCCGCAAAACCATCCGCCGGCTGCCGATCGTCGACGATGCCGGTGAACTGGTCGGAATTCTGACGCTGGACGATGTCCTGGAGATTTTGTCGGAAGAATTGCTCGATCTCGCAAAACTGGTACGGTACGAACAGAAGAAAGAAACCCGCCACCGTCCATAGGCGGGTGTCCTCGCACACCGCCGGTTGATTGCTCTGAACCGGCGGGATTGCATCGTTATCCTTCAACAGACCCGCTCTTGAATTTCCGTTGAAGCGCTCAATATTACTCATCATTAGTAAACTGTTGAGATGAACGCCATGGAACAATCTGCCGTAACCCCGCTCGAATTGCCCGCCGATGTCATCGCGCTCGTGCCGATGCGCAATGTCGTGCTATTTCCCCATGTGTTAATGCCGGTCACCGTTGGCCGGGAACGATCGATTGCGACGATTCAGCATGCATTGCAAGCGAAAACCCCGGTCGGCATCGTGCTGCAAAAAGATGCTATGGCCGATGAACCGGGCCTCGAAGCACTCTGCCAAGTCGGAACGATTGCCAATGTCGTCAGGCATATCGCTTCCGAAGACGGTACGCACCATGCCGTTTGCCTCGGCGTCGAGCGTTTCCGGATCGAAGAACTGGTCGAAGGTTACCCGTTCATCGCCGCGCGGATAAAACGCATTCAGGAAACCGCCGCCGTTACCACGCAAATTGAAGCATTGGCGCTGCAATTGCGCGAACGCGCGATCGAAATTCTGTCGTTGCTGCCGGGGGTACCGGCGGAACTGGCGCATGCATTGCAAGCGACCCGCGCGCCATCCGATCTGGCCGATATCACCGCCAGCCTGCTGGATACCGAAATCAGCGAAAAACAAAAATTGCTGGAAACCATCGATACCGAAGCGCGCTTGCAATATGTACTGCAAATTATCACGCGGCGCATCGAAGTGCTGCGGCTTTCGCAAGAAATCGGCGAACGCACCAAAGAACAAATGGAAGACCGCGAACGCAAGTATTTACTGCGCGAACAGTTAAAAGCCATTCAGAAAGAACTCGGTGAAGACGGCGAGAACGATCAGGAAATCGCAAAATTGCACGACACCATCGCCGCTGCCGGCATGCCAAGCGATATCGAGGAACAAACCCGCAAGGAATTGCAGCGGTTGCAGCGAATGCCCGCGGCGTCCAGCGAATACTCGATGCTGCATACTTATCTCGAATGGATGACAGAATTGCCGTGGCAATTGCCGGAAGAAAAACCGATCGACCTCCATGCCGCGCGCGAAGTGCTTGAGGCGGATCACTTCGGGCTGGAACGCATCAAGCAGCGTATCGTGGAATTTCTCGCGGTACAAAAATTAAAACAGCAAGGCCGCGCACCGATTCTTTGTTTTGTCGGTCCGCCGGGCGTCGGCAAGACTTCGCTCGGTCAAAGCATCGCGCGGGCGTTGCAACGCCCGTTTGTCAGGGTGTCATTGGGCGGCGTGCACGACGAAGCGGAAATGCGCGGCCACCGCCGCACCTACGTCGGCGCCATGCCGGGCAATATCATCCAAGGTCTGCGCAAGGCTGGCGCGCGCAATTGCGTGATGATGCTCGATGAGATCGACAAAATGACCGCCAGCGCACACGGCGATCCGTCAGCGGCGCTGCTGGAGATTCTCGATCCGGAACAAAATTCGACATTCCGCGATAACTATCTGGGTGTGCCGTTCGACTTGAGCCGGGTAATCTTCATCGCCACCGCCAATGTCATCGACAATGTTCCGCCGCCGGTGCGCGATCGCATGGAAATCATCGACTTGCCGGGGTATACGCAAGAAGAAAAATTACAGATCGCACAGCGATATTTAGTGCAACGCCAAAGCGAAACCAACGGCTTGCAAACCGATCAATGCGTACTGACATCCGAAGCGTTACAAAGCATCGTCGCGAATTACACGCGCGAAGCCGGTGTGCGCCAATTCGAACGCGAAATCGGCCGGGTTATGCGGCACGCCGCGTTACGTATTGCGCAAGGCGAATTGCAGCAAGTGCGGATCGACACACTGAATTTGCCGGACATCCTCGGGCCGGAAAAATTCGAGCATGAGCTGGCGCTGCTGACCGACATGCCCGGCGTTGCGACCGGTTTGGCTTGGACACCGGTCGGCGGCGACATTTTGTTCATTGAAGCCACGCGCGTCAATGGCAGCGGCCGCCTGATCCTGACCGGACAACTCGGCGATGTCATGAAAGAAAGCGCGCAAGCCGCACTCACGCTGGTCAAAGCACGCGCCAGCGATTTACAGATTCCGGCATCGGTTTTTGACGGTATCGACGTGCACTTACACGTCCCTGCCGGGGCCATTCCAAAAGACGGACCGAGCGCCGGCGTAGCCATGTTCATTGCATTGGCTTCATTGTTTACCAACCGGCCAGTACGGCACGATGTCGCCATGACCGGTGAAATCAGCTTGCGCGGCTTCGTATTGCCGGTCGGCGGCATCAAGGAAAAAATACTGGCGGCGCAACGCGCCGGTATCCGGAAAGTGCTGCTGCCCGCGCGTAACCGGAAAGATTTGCAAGATGTGCCCGAAACAACACGTCAAGCAATGCAATTCATTTTTCTGGAAACCGCCGATGACGCGGTCCGGGCGGCGCTCAATCCAATCAACCGCAATGCCGCCGCAACTGCTGACTTGATCCTGGTTTAATAAGCCGCTGCAACATTATCTGCATTGCCGCTACGGTGTAAAAAACTGTAGCGGCAATTTGCCGCATTGCGGTTTGGTCCTTCATCAGTTACATTGGACAACTGATAGTGTTTCAATCATCATGAAATATTGTTGTCATCTGCTATTGCTATCCTTGATTTAGCGTTTGATGAGAGGAGTAAATACCATGCAATATCCCGAAATACCGATCCAAGCTAATCCCATTTATCAACCCAAACGGCTTGAAAGCAATCCGCCAATCTATGAAGCGGGTCAATTACGGCGCGCAAAAATGCACGCGGCACGAATGATTGAGGTTTTAGACGACAAGAAAGTTTTGACGCCTTCCCTGTATCAGTTGCTGGAAACCAGCATTATTCTGGAAACGACCGATTCTAAAATTCTCGCCGGATGGTTAAAACGGACACCCGCCGCAGTTCGCTCGGATCTGCAGAAAATATGCGTTTCGCTCGCGAATTATTAGTCATTCATTGAGCAATGCTTTCGAGAAATCGATGCGAAGTCAAAGCTGGTGAAAAAGCACGGTTTATGGCGTAATAAATGAGCATTTTTCGGCTGTTTTCAATACCGTAGCGGCGACGCAGATAGTTTTCAACGATCTGTCAAGGAAACGCTGAGTAATTCAACGAATGAGATGAAGCACGAGGCGCACGGAACGCAGCAACCGGGACATATCAACAAGATAGGCGAGGATGCGAATACCGCGTAACGAAGTGACTCGCTCATGCAGTCAATTAATCGGCGTTTCCCCAATGAAAAATCCCCGGAATGGCGAACCAATCAGGGGATTTAAAGGAAATTCAAACGTTGGTTTTATCTGACTGGCTGTTTACGCAGCGAGAAACCTATTAAACCGACTCCGACGATCAACATCGCATAGGTTTCAGGTTCCGGAACCGCGCTGACACCGATCACGAAATCATCCCAATCGCCCAGTTTCTTGGATCCGGCGCTGTCGTTATAGCCCAGCACGTAGTCGTATACGACCGAACCGACCAGCATGTTGGTGCCGATCAATCCGATCGAAGTGCCTTTATCCCAATCGCCGCCGTTGACGGCAAATTTGCCGACATCGCCTTCGAATTTGAAATTCAGCGCTCCAATTGTGCTGACCAGCGTACTGACCGATGTTCCGACCGGATCGGATTCCCGCAGCTGATGACCGCCCAGCAGATCATAAAACTTGTCGTTGAATCCGGACTCCTGTCCCAAGTAAGTATAAGTCACCATCTGCGATCCCGGACCTGCGAAATCAAGATGTCCTATACTCACTGTAGAACCGGTTGGCAGCGTTGCGAATCCTGAAACGTTAAACGCTTCGGTCCGCTTTGCCGTATCCGTCTCCACAAACACCAGCGCGGCATTGGCTGCGCTTGCGCAAACCAGCAATCCCGCGGCGGCGATCGTGGCATAGCAAATTTTCTTCATGCTTAATCTCCGAAAAAGTTTCGTCAAAAAAGTAATTCAATGAACGAATTACTTTTACCCATTGCTGTAAGAAACCAGCACGACTATTTCGAACGATCTGCCACGAGGGTTTAGATAATTTTTGTCCTACCTGCGGTTATTAGCTGAATAAAGGATTATTTTGACGGATGACGGCATCAAGCTTTATGCAGCATATTCAACGCTTTCATAGCCAGCGGCGCACGGTCTTCAAATAGTTAGCGTAATCCTCGCCGAATTTCGTCAACAGCACTTTTTCTTCCGGAATGATCTGAAACCGGTTCAGATACCACACGAACAACGGCAACAACAGCAGCGGCAAGCCATTCTCCAAATAGACATTCCATGCCGCCAGCAGCAACAGGAAACCGGCATACATCGGGTTGCGGCTGAACCGGTAAACACCGTGCGTGACCAGCGAGGACGATTGATCCGGCGTGAATGGATTGGCGGTCGTCCGTGCAGCAATAAATGTCGCAATGCCACTCGCAATCAGCATCATCCCGATCAGCCAAAGCGCCAATGCGATCCATTCCTTACCCGGGATAGCCACCGCCGCCCACGGCGCCAGTTCCGCGACGGCCCGCATCAATCCGGCAAACACTAAGACCACCGCAGCCGGAGGAATTTTCAATTCAAGACGATGCATGGTATTCCTCAAGAAGAAACGTTATCTTGCGAAACGCTGGATTGAACGGTTTGAGCGGTTTGCGACCATTTCCCCCAGAAATATCCGGCCGCTATCCCGAGCAACCAGCTCAGAACAACCAGCACCGGCAGCAAATGCGATCCGCTGGTATCGCGGAATTGCATCATCAGCAACCCAAGCGGCAATGCGCCGGTCACCAGCAGCAGTTCGGGCAGGATCGCGCCCTGACTCCAGCGCGAAAGCCCGTAGGACACCGCGGTGAAAAACAGCAACGCCAGAACCATTTGAACAGCCCAGGAAATGCCGCTCCACAATAAACCGAAACCGAGAAACGACAATAAAAAACCGCCGCCCAAGGCGGCCAATGCGATTAGCAACCCTTTCCAAGGGTTGGGTTGATTGAGATTATTTTGCATAACTTCCTTTGATGAACGTAATCAATGGTTAAACAATAAAATATGGAGGATGTGGTGAGTCAAAGCGAACCGCATCGATCGCAAACTCAGCGGTCAGGTGTAATTCTTGCAGCTTTGCCATGACGACATCGAATAGAACGGTGCCAGCTTGCACAGCATAACGCGCAAAACCAAGAATTTTTGTCCTTCCGAAGAATAGCCCCAACCGGCGTTGGGTGCAATGATAGTACTACCCAATTCCCTGCTGACTGTATGCTCCAATTTCACAGGCGGTGGTAATGGCCACGGTGTTTGACAACCCAACTATCCTTATGTAAATTCTACGAGGTACTTCATTTTTCCAATGCCCTCAGGGCCTTACTTAGCGGAGGCTATTTTGAAAAAAATTAGTTTGCATGGTTTTATGACTGCTTTTTGTTTCGGAATTATTTCTTTTGCCAGTACTGCGAACGCTGAACCGGTAAGCTGCAATGCCTGTACAAGCGACGGTGGCCTCGGATACTCCAGAACGTGCTGCGTTACCAGGGTAGACCCGAATCCATCTCCTAACGTAGATCCAACGTATCAGTACTGCAGAGTCATGGATTGTCTTCCTGGTCAAGACGCTCCTGATGAAATTCGAGAAAGCGATGCTCCTGGCTTCACGCTTCCGATTCATGACAAGTATCCAGACGCACCCCGGACCATTAAAATTCAGATTCCTGCAGTTCCTCACAAGGAATAGCAAGAAATCGTAGTTTTTATCACCCCAAGCAATATCTCGCTTGGGGGACATCAACCTATAACTTACCCAACCCACTCTCCTTTCGCAACAGCCCCACCCCCAGAACCGCCATCGTAATGGAAACGAACGGATTCAGCACATTCAACAAGGCGTACAGCGCGTAATCGAGTGTCGGCACGCCCAAGGTCGCGGCGTAGAAAGTCCCGGCGGTGGTCCACGGAATCAAGCCGGTTGTGATCGTCGAGCCTTCTTCGACCGAGCGTGACAACACCGCCGGGTCGAGGTCTTTTTCGCGGTAGGCACCCTTAAACAGTTGGCAATTCAGGATGATGGAGATATACGCTTCGCCCATCGCTAAGTTGCCGGCCAGACCGGATGCGATGGTCGCGGCGATCAAGGTGCTGCTACGGTGGATCGCGGCGATCAAACGCAGCAGCAGCACCCGCAGAAACCCGGCGTGATGCAAAATGCCGCCGAGCGCCAGCGCCATGATCGATAACAACAGCGTCCAGGCCATGCTGTACAAACCGCCGCGCCCGAGCAATTCGTCGATGCTGGCGATGCCGGTCTGGCCGGGCGAATTCAGCCACAGCGCATTGAGCGCGTCGACGCCATCTTTGCCCTGATAGCCGATGGCAATCGCCAATGCCAGCAGGATGCTGCACGACATGCTGACTTCGGCGGCGTAGCGTCTGATGCTCAGGCCGAACATCAATACCAGCGGCAGCAGCGTGATCCACCCGTCCAGCCGGTAAGAACCCGCCAAAGCATTGCGGATCTCGGTCAAATGCTCGCCGGGCAACTGATTCCCGCCGTATTGCAAACCCCACACGGTGAAAATAATCAGCACGATGACGAAGGTCGGCAACGTGGTATACAACATCGAGCCGATATGCCGGTACAGATTCGTTCCCGCGCTCATTGCCGCGAGGTTGGTGGTATCCGATATCGGTGATAACTTGTCGCCGAACGTCGCGCCGGAGACGATCATGCCCGCCACCAGCGGCAGCGGAATCCCCATCGCATCGCCGATGCCGATCAACACCACGCCGATGGTGCCGGTGGTGCCCCAGGACGTGCCGGTTGCGACCGACATCAAGCTGCATAACACAAACCCGGCTGCCAGAAATAAGGCGGGATCGAGCCAATTCAGGCCGAGGTACAACAAGGTCGCGATCGTGCCGCTGTGCATGAAGCTGGCGATCACCATGCCGATCAGCATGAAAATATAAATCGACGGCAACGCTTTGGTAATGCCGTCGTTCATCATGCCGCGGATGGCGGCAAACGGAAGCCCCAGACCGCGCGCGTGCAATCCGGCCCAAATCAACGCCAGAAACATCAATGCATGCAAACTGATCTGAAATACAAACAAACCCAGCGAAATCAACAGCAACACGCCGCCGAAACAAAGCGCCGCTTGCCAAAAGGATGGCAGCGGCTGTGTTACCGGTAATTCATCTAACGTGGGTTGCTCATCAGTCATTGCCATCGCCTAGCTTTGCGTACCGCTTTCAAACAAAGCCAGCCATTCACCATACCCGGCCGCTTGCATATCTTGCTTAGCGATGAATTTCAGCGACGCGGAATTGATACAATAGCGCAAGCCGGTCGGCGCCGGGCCGTCGTTGAATACATGACCCAAGTGGCTGCCGGCGTAACGGCTGCGCACCTCGGTGCGCGGCATCCACAGCTCGTAATCGGTTCTGAACTGCATATACTGTTCGCTGATCGGCCGGTAAAAACTCGGCCAGCCGGTGCCGGAATCGAATTTATGCACCGACGCAAACAGCGGTTCACCCGATACAATGTCGACATAGATGCCTTCGGCGTGGTGATCCCAGTATTCGTTCTGGAAAGGCGGCTCGGTCCCGGCGTGTTGCGTAACTTCGTACTGCAACGGCGTTAATGTTTTTTCCAGGGACTCGGGGTCTGTTTTAAATTGCTCGAAGGGGTTGTTGCTCATTGTATTGTTTCCTTAACACATAGGGGCGTCTCTAAAAACTCAGAGTTTTAGACAAGACGAGGCGAGAACAAAAAATATTTTTGCAGCATATGATTGGAGACCTTTGCACGGTGTCATGAGCGGTACAAGAATAAGGCAAAAATTTGCGAAAAAGCGGAGTTTACACGGGGTAAATGAGCATTTTTCGCAAATTTTTAACGCAATTATCGTGCCGCGTAGTAACCGTACAAAGGTCTCGATTGATATGTAAGGAAATATTTTTTTAGATCAACGAAGTATTGTAACAAAATATGAATTTTTAGAGATGCCCATAAAATTAATCATGAAATTTACCGGTACCATTTCTCATTTGTCGCAAAAGGGCCTCGGCGTGGTCAAAAATACCGAGAATAACTTATCGTATTTCGTCTATGGCGCCTGGCCGGGCGATCACGGCGAATTCGAAGTGATCGACAAACCGCTCAACAATAAAAAATTCGCCTACGCCAAACTCGTCCGGCTGCTGCAACCGTCCGGTCAGCGGCAAACGCCACCTTGTCCGCATGCCACGGCGGAAGATCATGCCTGCACCGGCTGCCCGTGGATGATTGCCGATTATACAAGCCAGCTCGAACAAAAACGCAATCGCGTGGTTTATGCGATGCGGCGCGTTGGTTTCGACACCGCGCAACTGGCGATCAGTCACGTCCATCCATCCCCGCAACAATTGGGCTACCGCAACCGCTGCCAAATCAAAACCGACGGCGTGCGGCTCGGTTTCGTCTCCGAAGATTCGCATCAAATCGCACCGGTCGAAGATTGCCTGGTGCTCAACGACGCTTGCCGCGCATTGCTGAAATCGGTGCAACAACAATTGCCGAATCCGCAATGGCAAGATGGCTTGACGCAACCGTGGCATTTTATCGATCTGGACGACGGCTTGCAGCCGCAGGAAATCGCCATCGACCGCAAACGCCCGTTCAAACAAGGCAATACTGCGCAAAGCGAATGGATGCAGAGTTGGCTCAAAGAAAAACTCGCCGCCCATCCTGGCCCGGCGAAAGTGGTGGAACTGTTCTGCGGCTCCGGCAATTTCACATCGGTCATCGCCGCCTCGAACTGCACGGAAGTGCTGGCGTACGAAGCCGATACCGCCGCCATCGAGCAACTGAAAGCCAGGCAACTTCCCAAAGTGAAACCGCGAATCGCCGATCTGTACGACCCACGCATCTGGAAACAACTGCAACCGCAAGCCGGCCATGCGCAAATCCTGGTGCTTGACCCGCCACGCGCCGGACTAAAAAAACATCAGGGATTCTTCGAGTGTTTTAAAGCATTGCGAGCGATTTACTACATCTCCTGCAACCCCGAAACCTTCGCGCGCGACGCCTGGTTCTTCTGCCAGCACGGCTGGACCATCGACGGCATCCAGCTCGCCGATCTGTTTCCGCATACCGCGCATGTTGAGACGTTGGCTGTGTTTAGCAAGCGATAGTCAGGACAACCGGCTGATGGCTGAGGTTGTCATTGCCCGCCAGAAGCCGGGAACGGGATTATGAAATTGATTCCATTGACACGTCTTTGTATCAATCGTCTCAAAATTTCTCTCTTATATATTAAGTTAGGTATCACAGAACAGTTGACAATAGAAACTATTAATACTACTATTTCTACTATAAATAAATAGGAGGGATAGATATGGTTGCTATAGATATAGATTTTGAAGTTTTTAAAGAACTAACCATGCGGCGGCGCTCTGAAGCAATGACCGAGAATGAAGTAATTCGCGAGATTCTTGGTCTTTCAAAGCCAACCGCCCATACAAAGGCTGCCACACTCGCAAGCAACAGAGGCACACCATGGGTTTCGAAAGGTGTAACCTTTCCGCATGGAACTGAGTTTCGAACCACCCACAAGGGTCAGCAGTACACCGGGATAGTTCAGAATGGTGCCTTAGTTGTAAATGGCAAGCGCTTCTCCTCGCCGTCCGCTGCCGCAGTCGCAATTACTGGCAACCCAGTAAATGGTTGGATGTTTTGGGAATGCTTAGTGCCAGAAACAACAAAATGGAAAACGATCGCCGAGCTTCGAAAGTAATACTGCCCAACTACGCCTTCCAGCGAACGTGCCTGACGGCGAGCCGCTAAAGGTAACATTAGATACTTTACTCAAATGAGGTGATTTTTTGAAAGTAAACGTTCAAAGAATATTTGGCAACTGGGACATTGGTTACTCGCTTGACAAGCACTCTAGTAGTAGTGTTTATATTGGTAATAATGAATTTGGTCATCCTATGTTTGACACGACACGAACAGAAATTGGTGAAGCTTTATATCAGTTGAAATACAATTCAGATCGTAGCCAAATCAGCATTATCGGACAACAGGTTGTTGACTCAGTTGGCAATTATTTGCAAAGTGCATCGTTTATCATACCAATGCCAGCATCCAAAAAAAGGGCTTTTCAACCAGTAAATGAAATTGCGAAACAAGTAGCGGCATTAATGGATATCCCCTACATCGAGAATGTTTTAGTTAAAACAGCATACACGGCTCAAGTGAAAAATATGCCGTCAAAGGAAGAACGGATTAATACACTCTGTTCAAGCTTTAAAGTACACAACGTACTGGCGGAGGATTCTTATAATAATGTGCTAATTATAGATGACCTGTATGATACAGGATCATCGCTTGAAGCAGCTACAACCATGTTAAGACAATACACAAAAATCAATAAAATCTTTGTTGTCACAATCACTAGGAAAAACGTATGACAAGTGTTTTTGTATCTGGCTCAATCAAGATTAAAAAGCTCGATCCCAAAGTCATTGAGCGACTAAAAAACATTATTTCATCCAACCTTGAGGTAATTATTGGTGATGCTGTCGGTGTTGATAGTTCTGTTCAAGAGTTCCTAAAATCCAGCGGGATGCGCTCTGTTGTCGTATATTGCTCAGGAGATACGCCAAGAAACAATCTTGGGCATTGGAAAACCAAAAAAATTAGCACCACTTATAAGTCCGGTACTCGGCAATATTTTACTGCCAAAGATAAAGCCATGGCTGCTGACTGCGATTATGGCTTTATGGTTTGGGATACCAATAGCACCGGAACCTTGAACAACGTAATTGAACTTGTCGAGAAAAATAAAGTTGGTCTGGTGTATATAAACAAAGTCAAAGAATTTATCAAAGTCAGAAATGCTCAAGACCTTGAAACTCTAATTAGTTTTATGAATACCACATCGCTTAAAAAAGCAGATGAAAAAATCGGGTTATTTAAAAAAATTGAATCAATAAAATCTATTCAACAAGATTTGTTCGAGGAGCAATCTATCGAAACCATTGTCTCGGTTAAACAACCAAGCCTAATCCAACGTTCCAGCAGACTCCGCTAACGCTCCACTACTGAGCTTTGCGTTAGATTCCTAAAGAAATCGACGATGAAGAACCTGATCAGCGCGACGGGTTGATTTACAAAAGTAAGCCCAACATCCACCGACTCACCCGAACATCTTGGTTTTGCGCATGTCCCACCATAAATTCCCTACAATAAGTTCGTTTGTAACATTCTCCGAAAAATAACGACATGACTCTGAAACCCGACAGGCAGTACACCCCCGCTAACGTGGGCTGGCGCTTCGACAATAGCTACGCGCGACTGCCCGATTATTTTTACGCGCAATTGTGTCCGGTGCCGGTGCGTGCGCCGCAGGCCGTGCTGCTGAATCACGCGTTGGCGGAATCGTTGGGATTGGATTTGCACGCATTGTCCACAGAGGAAGCGGCGGCTTTGTTTGCCGGCAACGCCCTGCCCGACGGCGCGCAGCCGATCGCGCAAGCCTACGCCGGACATCAATTCGGCCACTTCGCTATGCTCGGCGACGGCCGCGCGATTCTGCTCGGCGAGCATTTGACCCCGGACGGCAGGCGCGTCGACATTCAACTCAAAGGCTCCGGGCAGACGCCGTTTTCCCGCCGCGGCGACGGCCGCGCGGCGCTGGCGCCGATGCTGCGCGAATACATCATCAGCGAAGCGATGCACGCGCTCGGCATTCCGTCGACGCGCAGCCTCGCTGTGGTGACGACCGGCGAGCAAGTGCGGCGCGAAACGATGCTGCCCGGCGCGGTGCTGACCCGTATCGCCGCCAGCCATATCCGCGTCGGCACGTTCGAGTACGCCGCCGGGCACGGCGGCAAGGACGCGGTGAAGATTCTGGCGGATTACACCCTTCAGCGTCATTACCCGGAATTGCAGGCCAGCGAGAACCCCTATTTCGCGCTGTTAAACCGCGTCATCGAGCGGCAAGCGGCGCTGGTTGCCCAATGGCTGATGACAGGGTTCATTCACGGCGTGATGAACACCGATAACACCAGCATCAGCGGCGAAACCATCGACTACGGCCCGTGCGCTTTCATGGATGCGTACAATCCGGATACCGTATTCAGCTCGATCGACCAGAACGGCCGTTACCGCTATCGTCACCAACCGGTGATGATGCAGTGGAACCTCGCGCGCTTTGCCGAGACGCTATTGCCGCTGTTCGACCCGTCGCAGGAACAAGCCGTGGCAATGGCGGAAGAAAGCCTTCACGCATTTCCGAGGATTTACCAAACGCATTGGATCGGCGGCATGCGCAAGAAATTGGGATTATTCACAGAAGAGGAAGGCGACAGCGAGCTGATCGCCGGTCTGCTCACCTGGATGGATCAGCACCGGACCGATTACACCAACACCTTCCGCGCGCTCACCGAACCGGCATTGCCGCAAGATGCAATGTTCCGCGAAAGCAGTTTCATGGAATGGCATAGCCGCTGGCAGCAACGGCTGGCGCGTCAGCCGCAACCGGCATCCGAATCGCTGCAATTGATGCAAGCGAACAACCCGGTGATCATCCCGCGCAACCACCACGTCGAGGAAGCGCTGACGGCCGCATCCGAACAAGGCGATTACACCGTGTTGCAGCGCCTGCTCGCCGCGCTCGCGCAACCGTACGAAGATGACCCGGAATACTTCGACTACCGCACCCCGCCCGCGCCGTCGGAACGGGTTTATCAAACGTTTTGCGGGACGTAAATTGATTGAAACGATGCGAATAACGCCGGGAAGCAGGCTCGAAATCAGGCCCGTTAAGATGCCGGTCTCGATTAACCGGCAGACTCCTGGCCGGATTTTCATCCCGGGTACATTAGCGCTATACTGACAGCTTGTTTTTCAACTGCTTTTTTCAGCGAGGTGCTTTCTCTATGCCGACTCCACTCAACTCACTATCGATCCGTGAAAAAATTCTGCTGGTGGAAGATCTCTGGGATAGCATTGCCGAAGATCAGGCCATGCTGCCGTTCACGCCCGAACAAAAAGACGAGCTGAACCGGCGCTTGGATGCCTACGAAGCGGATCAAGCGCAGGGCCGGGAAGCCGGTGAAGTGATTGCCGGTATCAGAAAGCGGTTGTGAAGCGCACGGTATTTTTTCGCGCCGAAGCGGAAGCGGATATCGAGGAAGCCGCTTCCTGGTATGAAAAGCAATGCGCAGGTCTTGGAAATCAGTTCTTGAATGAGATTCTCGATATGTGTGGCAGGATTGCCGTTAACCCGGGCAGTTTTCCCGTCATACACCGGGAAACCCGCAGGGCCGTAATCAGACGTTTTCCGTTTGCAATTTATTATCGCATCGCGCAAGAAACGATCATCGTCATTGCCGTCATGCATGGCAGTCGCCATCCGCAAAAATGGCAGCAAAGACCATGACATGACCGCTAAAACCTTTATCCCACGCATCATTAGATCGTGGCCGATACATTCGACTTACCGATTTCACCACATAAAGGAGAACCGCCATGCCCATCACCTTGAATCACACCATCGTGCCGAGTTTCGATAAAGTCGCGTCGGCAAAATTTTACAGCCGGGTGTTCGGTTTTGAGTACATCGGGCCTTTTTCGCACTTTATCGTGGTGCGCGTCAACGACACGTTGTGCCTGGATTTCGACAATGAAACGCAGTTTGAACCGCATCACTACGCGTTCAAAGTTTCGGAGCGGGAATTCGACGAGATTTTCGCGCGCTTGCTGGCGGAGAAAATTCCGTATGGCAGCGGTCCCGGCAACGCCGACGATATGGCGATCAATCACAACCACGGCGGCCGCGGCGTGTATTTCCGCGACCCGAACCGGCATCTGCTGGAAATGCTGACGGCGGATTACGTCATGCCGGCGCAATAATTCACTAAAGCCGCACCGGGATGACAGCCATGCAACTATTCCACGGCCATATTTATTTTACGGCGGATCAGATCGAACTCGCCGAGAAAGTGCGCAACAATCTCGCCGGCGCGCTGCCGCAGTTGACGTATATCGGAAAATTGATTCCCAAACCAATCGGCCCGCATTCCAGGCCGATGTTTGAGATTCACATCCCGGCGGCGGAAATCGGCCCAATCCTGGCAGTAATCGACAATCTGCGCGAAGGCTTGCCGGTGCTGATTCATCCGGTGCTGGAGGATGAACTGGCAGCGCACACCACGCTCGCCCGCTGGCTCGGCGAAGCATTGCCGCTCGACTTGAAGGTTCTTGAAAAACCGCGCGGCTGAAACCGGCCGCCCGATAGCGGATGGTTTTGGGCGCATGGGTATCAACGTTTCCCCCATAAGGTTCTGAAAAACCGCCCCGGTCAGGCTCATGCCGATGCGATCATGCAACCGGCGAAACTATTCGTTCAAGCCATTTTCGCGGACGATGCGCGCAAGCTCGAGCAAATTGCCCGCACCGGTTTTTTGCATGATTTTCGATTTGTGAATTTCCACGGTGCGGTGGCTGATGCCCAGACAGGATGCAATTTCCTTGTTGGCAAGGCCTTGCACCGCCAGCAGCATAACCTCGCGTTCGCGCCGTGTCAGCTTGATCAGACACGAGCGGATTTCCTGATGACCGGTAACATCGCTGATATGCTTTCTCGCTTCGGCAAAAGCCGTGCGCACGCAGATCAGCAGCTTCTCGCGGATCACCGGTTTGGTGAGGAAATCGACTGCGCCGCCCTTGATCGCCCGCACGCTCATCGGAATGTCGCCATGCCCGGTCAGAAAAATGACCGGCAATGGAATCTTGCGCCAGGCCAATTCTTCCTGCAGTTGCAGGCCGTCCATGCCGGGCATTCTTACGTCGATGATGATGCAACCGAATAAATCCGGATGGCAGGCATTCAGAAACATCCGGGCGTTTTCGAACGATTGCACCGCCATACCCGCTTGTTCGATCATCAACGTGAGCGAATCGCGCACCGCCGCATCGTCATCCACAATATAAACAACCGGTTCCTGCATCATGATGGTTCAAAGGGTAAGGTAAAATGAAATTTCGCACCGGGTTTGGCATTGGCGTCGATCCATAACCGGCCGCCGTTGGCTTCGATCAAGGCGCGGCTGATTGCCAGCCCCATGCCGATACCCGTCGGTTTGGTGGTAAAAAACGGCTCGAAGATCCGTTTCATCAGATTCGGGTCGAATCCCGGGCCGCTATCCTGCACGATCACTTCGGCAACCTCCACTTCACCGATCGTTTCCAGCCGGGTGATGATCGTCAGGTCGGGCGAGTCCAGGTTGCGCATCGCTTCGATCGCATTGCGGAAAAGATTGACCAGCACTTTCTGGATTTGTGTGCGGTTGCAACGCACTTCCGGCAAATTTTCCTGCAGTAACAATACCGGGTGGAATCTGCCGTAGCCATCGTTGTAGACGACATTTAACGCTTCATAAACGATTTCGGTCAAACTGGAGCGTTCGGTCACCAGCTCGCCTTTCTGCAGAAAAGCCAGCAACTCGTGCAGACTGCGTCCGGCGCGCTGCGCCTGCTCCACGCAGCCTTCCAGCGCCCGTTTCAGATGGCTGTAACTGGAACTGCCGCTGCCAAGCGCATGCAACACCACCTCGCTGTAGGCGGATATCGCCGCCAACGGCTGATTGAGCTCGTGCGCGATCGCCGATGCGGTGCGCGCCGCGACTTGCTGCTTGAGGATGCTTTCGGTTTCGTCGCGCTGCAGTTGCAATTTTTTCTGGATTTTCTTTTGCTCGGTGACATCGCGTGTCACCCCGATGAGGCGATGCGGATGCCCGGACTCGAAATAGACGCGTCCGTGCGCCGAGATCCAGCATTCCATGCCATTCAACGGATTAATGATGCGGTATTGCGCCTTGAATTCGCCGTTGCTGGCGGGATCCATCGCTTTCTCGATCGCCAGTTGCCGCGCTTCGCGGTCTTCCGGATGAATCGCCGCCACAAATTCCTCATAACTGACGGTATTTTCGGAATTCTTCCCCCACAGCTTGCGCATCTGCTTATCCCAGAAAACGATATTACGCTTGAAGTCGTAGTCAAAAATGCCCAATCCCGCCGCTTGCTTGGCCAGACGCAGGCGCTCTTCGCTGATACGCAGGGCTTCTTCGGTGTCCAGCCGCCGCCGCGCGGCGTTGAAGATAATCAACACGAACAACTGCTGCTTTTTCTTGACCGGACTGAGACTGATATCGAGCAACATTTCCTTGCCGTCGCGATGCAGTACGATTAATTCGTTACCGGCGCTCATGGCGCGCTTCGCCGGACGTTTCAAAAACAGATCCTGGTAATAGCGGTATTGCTTCCGGTAGCGCGGCGCGATCAGCATTTCCACCGTCACGCCTTCCAGCTCGCCGCCGGTATAACCGAGCAGCCGCTGGGCTGTGGGATTGACGACCGCGATGCGGCCAGCGTCGTCCGCCAGAATCATGGCATCCGCTGCGGCTTCAAATACTGTCGAGAAAGTTAAACCTCTCACTGCACTATTCAAATGTTTCTCCACCCGTCGATTCGGAATTGGAACGCTAAACAGCTTACGACAGAAATCGGCAATTTACTATCAATTTGTTGATACGTAAGGGTTTGCACTTACGTGTCCGCACGGATATTTCCCTACGGGGTTCTCTTGTAGGATTTGCCCGGTAGGAAATGGCAACGATTGCTTTCACCGGAATGCATTAAGGAAACGCTGATTAATTGACTGCACGGGCGAATCACTTCGTTGCGCGGTACTCGCATCCTCGCCTATCTTGTTGATATGTCCCGGTGCTGCGTTCCGTGCGCCTCGTGCTTTCTCCCGTTCGCCGAATTAATCAGCATTTCCTTAAAAAATCCGGGGCTTGCCGCGAGCGATTACAACCTAATGATGGGCTGTTTTCACTCAAAAAATCTGATTCTTAACTATTTGGAGAAACACGATGAACATAAAAATATGGATATGCGGGATCGTCATGGCGGCATTAACGGTTTTGCCGGACAAATCTCTGTTCAGCGATCCGGTCGATGTGGCTTCAAAGCCCGCGGTGCAGCAAGAACATGCACGCAATACTTTAGTTGTTTAACTTGTTACGTATAGAGGAGTTCCATTATGTCCCTGTCCAGTCTTCTCGTACCGGCGATTCTGTTTTTCGCATTGGGAATGTTTGCTTGTCTGATCAAATCGGATCTGAAATTCCCGCCCGATATGCACAAAATGATCGTCATTTACTTACTCATCGGTATCGGACTTCATGGCGGTAAAGCGCTGGCCGGATCCGATATGGCATCCGCCATCCCGGCGGTCTGGGCGGCGCTCGGATTCGGCATCGGTTTGCCGATCGTCGCTTATTTAATCCTGCGCATGGTCGGCAAAATCGATCCGCTCAACGCTGCGGCGATTTCCGCGCATTATGGCTCGGTCAGCGCCGGCACCTACATGACCGCGGTCGCATTTCTAGCCGGTATCGGCGTGACGTACGAAGCCTATCCGGTGATCATGCTGGCAATCATGGAATCGCCGGCGATCATGATCGGCCTGGTGCTTGCCGGATATTCCCGGAAAATCATGGGAGGCGCGACCAAAGCTGACAAAGGAATGTATAAGCACTTGATAATCGAAGCTTTTACTAACGGCAGTATTCTGCTGTTGTTCGGTTCGATGGCGATCGGGTGGATGGTTTCAGATCCTAGTTATAAGAAAATCGAGCCGTTCTTTGAGCTGATCTTCATGGGCGCGTTGTGCATCTTCTTGTGCGACATGGGCATGGAAGCCGGAAAACGATTGTCGGAATTCAAGTCTGTCGGTATTTTCCTGGTCAGCTTCGGTATCGTGATGCCGCTGATCGGCGCTGTCTGCGGGCTGTTTGTCGGACACTTTCTGCTCGGCTACTCGGTTGGCGGTATCACGCTGGTCACGGTGCTGGCAGCCAGTTGCTCGTATATCGCCGTTCCCCCGGCGATGCGTCTGGCGATTCCGGAAGCCAATCCGTCGTTCTATCTGACGCTGTCGCTCGGCTGCACCTTCCCGTTCAATGTTGTCATCGGCATTCCCATGTACTACGCCGCCGCGCAATATTTGCACGCCACTTACTATCCCTGGTAAGCGGCGTATCAGCCTGCTATGTGGCCGCAAGCCGCGTTTACCTGCTCCTGTTGTTTTTCCTCCTTTAGCAACAGGAGCCAATTTCGGCGGCACTGTCCTCCGGTGCCGCCGCGATTGATCGGATCAATACGTTCACATCCCGATACCGCATCATTAATTTTTATGGAGATACCGCATTATGTTAGAAAAAGAAATACTGAAACCAATGAAGCGAATTGAGATCGTCATCGACGAAAACTCACTAGACGATCTACTGAAGCTGCTGCGCGACGCCAACGTGCGCGGCTACACGGTGATCAAGAAAGCCGGAGGACTCGGATCCACCGGCGAGCGTAACCCGGACGATTACGCGTTGGAACTGCCCAATGCCATCATGGTACTGGCCTGCGAAGAAAGTCAGGCAGCAAAGATCATCAGCATCCTTCACCCGAATTTAAAAAATTTCGGCGGCATGTGTCTGGTCACCGATTGCCAATGGGTCATGGGACCGGCAGTTTCGTATTAAGCATCAACCGTTCCGGCATCCTTAAACCGCTTCATCTTCAAATCCTGGCTGGCGATCAGCCAGGATCTCAACACACTAACCATTCACAGCATTTTTTGTAGCCGGGTCCTATCGCCGGTATCGCAATTGCAATAGGAAATGCGGCGGCAGTTCCACAACCATCTGATTACCAATAGCAATTAATATCACCCCAAAACTTATAAGGGATTGCGCTTAAGTGCTCGCACGGATTTTTCCGGCAACTATCGCCCGGTATATTAATAGAAACTTGATCGATTCACCTGGATTTTCTTTAACCGACCATTCACTTGATGAGGAAACAACAATGACCTGGAAACAAATTCAATACACTTGCTGGCTGGTATTTTTCTGCTGCGGGTGCGTGTTATGGGGCAGACATCTGTTTGCTGCGGAACTACCCAAGGACGAAGCCCGGAAAGCCACACAAACGCCTTCGATCGTAAGAACCAATACGCCGGCCAACGGCACCAACGGCACGTCTTTCAGCGCACAGGAAACGCCCGGGCGCACACGCTTCGACTTCGACAATCTGACCAAACTGATGGAGGAACATAAAACACCGCTAGCCGCCATGGCACCCGACTGGCTGAACATCGCGGTTGAGCATCGCACGCGTTACGATGTTTACGATAACGGTTTCACCAGAAGTATTCCAGGATTCAACGATCAGATTCATCAGCGCACCCGCTTTCTGATGGAAATCAAAAATATCATCGACCCGCTGAAATTCACGCTCGAACTGACCGATATCCGCGCCCCGCTGGCCAATTTCGGGCAAGAGCACAACCCGAATATCGCCGATCATTTTGACTTTACCCAAATGAACCTCGGTCTGCACGGCAAAAATTTTCTCGGTACAGGGTATGCGGCAAAATTTGAAGTCGGCCGCTTCATGATGGATCTGGGTGAAGCCCGTCTGGTCGGGGGACACCGCTGGGGAACCCTCTCACCCGCATTCGACGGCTTGCACTTCATGATGGGCAATACCGATGAAAAATGGAGCTTGCGCGTGTTCGGCGCCCGGCCTGTCAACCGGGTTACCACATCGTTGAACTGGAACACGCCCGAGACTTACTTTTCCGGGGTTTACGTGACCAACCGCGATCTGCGCTGGGCTAACTTCGACGGTTATTTCCTGCAGTTAAACGAGGGCGATCATCTCAGGCAGCGTAACTTGTCGACCACCGGCTTCCGGCTGTTCGCCAAACCTGCGAAAGGCAGCATGGATTATGAAGTCGAATCGATGTACCAATTCGGCGATACGCGCGATAAAAGTTTGTTCGCCCATCGCCATCACGGTGAGGTCGGGTATAGTTTCAATACCTCTATGCCGCTCAGAGCCGTTTATTTATTCGATTACTCATCGGGAGACCGCGATCCCGACAAAAACTTCGACATTCTGTACGCCAAGCGACGCGTCGAGTATGGCCCGACCGGTATGTTCGGGCCTTTTTTTCCGTCCAACTTGATATCGCCGGTCGGCTTCCGCGCAACGCTGGTTCCAACGCCGACTGTCCGCCTGATGATGTCGCATCGCGCCTACTGGCTCGCCGATAAACACGGGGCCTATGTCGGCAGCGGCTTGCAAGACCCGACCGGCCGCGCCGGCACTTTCCTCGGCAACATGCTCGACGTCAGCATCGGCTGGGATCCGCAATTCAGCTTCCTGAAACGCGTCAGCTTCGATATCGGTTACAGCCATATCTTTAAAGGCGATTACTTCGACAAAGTCGCCAACACCCCTGGTATGGCCGACACCAATTATGGTTACACCATGGCGACGTTTAAGTTTTGAGGAAACGCTTATCAATTCCTGTTTTTCTTTTAAAAAGGAATCGTTGCATCCAGCGAGAATAAAAACTGATCCTTCTTGCCGTCGAACGGGCGGAACGCCATATCGATCCCGTCCGCCCGGTCGTAACGGATATTCTTACGGACGATGATATTGCGGATCGGTTTCCAGCCTTTGTTCCAGCGCATCGCCGGTTTCCAGTTCATGCCGACGGTCACGGCGTAATAATCCGCCGGCGCGCTGATGAAGGGTACATTACCGGCATAGCTGACACCCTTATTGTTTAATGCAGACAAGATGCGGTAAGGGGAAAATACCCGCCAGCCGTTGCGATCATGAAAACGTTCGGCGCGGATACCGATCGACAGGTTTTGCCGCAGTTCGTACGTCAGGTGGGAATTGATGCTGTACCAAGCGGCGTTGCCGATGCCTTCGGGCAGATTGATGTTAGCCGCCCAGCCGTTCGTGTGTTGCAGCACGGCGTGCATCTTGGGCGTGAGCCAATGTTGCAACACCACGCTGTACATCATCCACGGCTCACCCACCGCAGTTTGGCCATAGGTACCGCCCAACGATACGTTAGTACGCTTATCGTCGCTATCCCACAACAGATTCGCCAATCCGCCCCAGTTATCGAGCTGCTTGTCGAAACCGCCGTCCCAGCCGCCGGTTGCGCTGCCGGTGGTCGCTGCGCCGCGGATAGTCCAGTTGCGGTTGACCGGGTAGGTGCCCAAGAAGCCTGTATGCGTAAAGGGTTCGCCGCTGTTGAGGATATACGCGCGGGTATAAAAAAAATTGTCGGGGGCGGGTACGCTTTCATAGCCCAGCGGGGTATAAAAATGTCCCGCTTTGATATTCAGGCCGTTCCCGACTGGAACGTGTGTTTCCAGATACGCTTGCGGCAGCGCGATACCGTATGTGCGCGTCGATTTGCAGCAGAGATTCAAATCCCAATTGCCTCTGTCCGAAGGCTCTCCGGTATTCTCATCGAACGCGGAAATGCCGAAGGCCTGCGTGTAAATGGCATCGGTGCCGAACATAAAGTCGAAACGGCCGCCGATGCTCCAATTTTTGGAGTCGGTTTCAACACTGCGTTCGATGAAGAAGTTAAGCTGGTTTAACTGGAAGCGGTTGGCGCGATCGGCAAATGTCACCGCGCCATTAAAACCATCCGCCGGATTGTTTGCGTTATAGGTTGCCCCGCCGTTGATCCAGCCGCCGATTTCCAGACCGCTGCGCTTGAATAATTCCGGCATGACATTGGCGGCGGCGCGATCAGCCGTCATCATCATGGCGGCAGCCATTCCTGCTAACGCTATCAGGCTGTTGATCCGGTAATTCATTATCCCTTTCATGGTTATTTATATATTTAAAAGTAAAATGATAGGGCTGCACCTTAGCGCAATTGAAGCGGCAAAAGCTATCGGAATGGCCTTCATTTCCTGTCAGAATATTCCTATTTTTTATAGCATGGAAACGGAACAGATGGCTTGCGCAGGCAATGCCGCAGTGCTTTGCCGGGAAAATGCGCGCGGTACCAGAAATTGCTGACGCAGCGTTTCAGTTGAAGCGTATAAGAAAATTGACCTGGGATCGATGGTAAAAATCACCGAATCTGGCCTGTGCTGAGAGCGCGCATGACGCTTTTCAGGTGTTCCTGAAAAGCGTTGCGCTCGATTTGATAGTGTTCGAAAAACTGCCAGGCTGAAGCTGGCGGTTCAGTCTTTTTTCTCCGGAGCCGTGGTTCCGGTTTGCTGCTTTCTCCAACGATCGTAGCATTCAAGACCGCAGTAGTACACGATGTAATCGGTCGCTTTGACACTAGTCGCTTCTGATACAGGAATTTCCTTGAAACACACTTCGCACGATACTTTCTCGGGCTCCTGGATATTTTTTTGCTCGATCATCTCGATTTCTCCTTTCAACAAAGAAACGCTAAAGCGGTTGCGTTAACGTGGCGGCGATGGCGGCCTAAAACCCGCCGGTGGCGCGGTTACCTTGGGGTTGCTTGTTTCAACATCCGCTGGATCACCGGTCAATCTTCCCAGCATCGGTACGCGGTGGCCTCTGGCATACATGCATTGAATGTAGTAGATATCGAATTGCCGCTGACTCCTGTGCATTGCGGCAGCGGCAGACTGCGATGTTTTGCCTTCCAGATGCTGGAATGCGAGCATCCGGCAATCGTAGTCGTCCGCGCGAAACTGCTCGAAACTGACCCCCTTGCCCGGCAGGGTGATCACACTCGGCGCGTTTGGCGTACTGACACAAGCGGTCAGAATTACCAGCATGATCAACAGAAAGAACAATCGACTTATCATGATCTCCTCCTGGCGTTATTGACCGGCTGGCCGCGGCGGCACCGGCAACCAGCCGCCCGGACAGCTTTTGACATAAGGATAGTAACCATCGGGATTGCGGCAGTAGTACCAGAAATTGGATTGCGGCTGATCCGGCTGGGCCGATTGAGCCGGTTGCGCTTCTTGCCGCTCAATGTATACCGGCGGCGTTGTAGGTACGACCACTGCTGGCGGATATGCATACCAAGACGGATAGTAGTAAGAGGGATAGCCGTAGCCATAACCGCCGAACCCATAGCGGCCAAATCCATAGCCGCCGTAGCCATAACTGCCGTAAAAACCCGGGCCGTAATAACCCAAACCGATGCCGAAATGACTATGATGATGCCCATGCGCCCATGCCAAGCTGCCGCTAAAGCCGAGCAGGAGAATCACTGACAAACCTTTCCATTGAATCGATTGCATAGCAACCTCACCGCAAGTTTTGAATATAATCTCTCAATATGACTGACGCCGTTTCACAGAATTCCGTTGAATTACAGAAACCCCAACCAAGTGTATGGAAATACATTCATTCCGCGGCAATACCGGGCGCTGCCCATGTCAATTCCATCACAATATGGTGTTTTGCTTCTTCGATCCGGCGGAAACCCAGCCGGCGGTACAACCGGTGCGCACCGCGGTTGGCGCGCAGTACGCGCAGGTGAACCGGCAATTGGCGATCCCGCGCGGTAGCGATCAACTCCTCGATCACGGCGGTACCAATACCCTGATTCTGAAACTGCGGATCGATTTGAATTTCGTCGAGCCACAGCCGCCCGGTTTCTTCGAGAATCATCAACATACCGACGCGTTGCCCGTCGCGCAGCAGGATTTGAATCTGCTGCGTTTGCCATGCTTCGGTAAATAACTCGAATTCTTCGTTTTCGTCCCAATAACCGAATTCTCGGATGATCAATTTCCGGTACACGGTATGATGCAGCCGCAACAACCAGTCATAATCGGAGTTCTGCGCGGGGCGCCGGTGGATTTGCATGCAGTCACTGAAAATCTTAGGGAAATGCTGATAATTCAGCTACGCAAGCGATCTGCTGCGATGGGCGGCGCCCAGGGAAATTCGCCTATCGCGATAAATCGCGCCACCACCGGGCACCATCAGCCGCCAGCGGGTATTTGCAGCGCTTTCTCGCCCATCACATCCGCTTCTCTTTCGAGTCCTTGATCATCGTTGACCGGCACGCCGTCTTTCATCTGCATGGTCGGTTGCACCCGGCCTTGCGCCTGCTGCACCACATGCCAGGCTTCGTGCGGCAAATGTTGTTCCTGCCCTGGCGCCACATGAATATCAGTGCCTTGCGCATAAGCCAGCGCGTTGAGTTGCGCCGGTTGCGATGAATTGTAATGAACCCGCACGGAATCCATCGACAGTCCTGACAACGATTCGATACCGGATTTAAGGTTATCCGGCAGACCGGTGTTGTTCACGGTATTGTTCGATTGAGCGGAAGACTGCTCTTTCAATTGCGCAGGAGAATCTGTAACCGCTTTTTTCTGTAACTCTTCCTCCTCAACACGCTGCAGCAGTTCGGATTTCTTCTGCAAGGATTCATCTTCCACAACGCGCTGAACGGATTCGCCGGATATTAGCTTGCGTTGCGCCAGCATGCGCGGGCTGCCGTGAATTTGCCGGCTCATTTTCCGCTGCGCGATGGCTTGGGGAGAATTGGTCATGGCGGTGATTAGTTGGCGCTGTGCGGCGACTGAGGCGCGATTGTCAGTGATGCTCCGTGCGGATTTGATATTTCCGGTAGCATTCTCAGAGTAGCGTAATTGCCGTTGCGCAGCATCCATTGTCAACGCTTGCTTCATAATAACCTCCATTCAAACCAACTATCAGGGAAACAAGATCAAATCTATAATCTCATTGTATACAGTCCATGGTACAGCAAAATCGCAAGCAAGCCCATGACTTGACGACTAAAAAGCCTTCACGATTTCGTCAACATCGCTATCCGATAACACGCCTGCTTCCAACGCGGTCAGATCATGACCTTTATTTTTCAACTGCTCTAACATACGTTTACTATTTTCGCTGAGCGTCTTATCTTTGTCTTGCTGGTGCTGGTTTGTTCCGAATTTTTTGGCCACAAACGTCTCATAAAATTCTTTTCGCTTGTTTTTATCAACCGCAACGGACACATCCAACTTTAGCCATTGATGAACAATATTATCCATCAGTGTTTCTTGATCACCGGATGGACCTCGCGTTCCGCTGTAATACCCTCCATCCGGCTGCATCCAGGATAACGCTTTTGAAATAACCCCGCCCAAACCGCCGACACCGGATACGACAACCTTGCTCATCGCATTATTTTTCCCCATACCGACGGTACGGCCAGCCTGACTATTACCTTCCTCTTCAAAGTAAACTGTTTTAATCCCCATCGCTGCAATCGGTTCGAGATGCCCGCTTCGTCCCCCAAAATGCGTCATCTTGTCACTATATTGATTGAAAAATCCATATTGTTTGCCTAAGTTGGTATAACCGGCTTCATTTAACTTATCTGCTGTAAACCGGTTATCGCTTGTGAGATTATCTGATAATGCACCTTCCATACCACCCGCGAGAGAACCCGCAATAGCAAATTTCTTCCCCTTTGCTATTTTGGAAATAATCTTGTTGCTTGCACCCGCACTCAGCCAATGCTCCGTTTTAGCAGTTTGGAGTGAATTGATTGCGCCACTTTCTGCAGGATCCCCTTTGAACCAAAGGACTGCATTCCCTGCACTGTTTAATGCTTTCATTTTTCCACCCAACTCGGTTTCCACGTCATCATGCCCATAATCCTGAATCAAAGTATCCTTAAGAGATTTGTCAGATGGCAGTTTCTCATACTCATTAATAAGCTCTTCTACTTTTCCTGTTTGATATACACGTGGCTCTTTATTGGATCTACCCTTCCAAGTTTCTAGCGCCTCCTGTCGACTGTCATGAGGATTGCTAGCTGAAGTTGCATAAACTTCTGTTTTATCTTTCACACTATGGGTAGATAAAAGTCCATACAGTTTTTTATCAACATAATCAGCATCGGTAGATTCTGCATGATCTGTATCTTTGGGAACCGAAACGATTAAACCGTTGTAGTAATTGTCTCTAGTTTCGTTTTGACCGGCCAGCCTTACTCCCGCTACCGCCATCCGGGAATCTCCGCTCATTTGAATATTGAAATGAACCCAGTTGTTAAATTTTTTCTTTCTCAATGCGCCTAAACTGGGAGCAGTCGCTGTTATTTTTTTGAATTGCATCAGCATTTGCGGATATGAGTGCAATTGATTTTTAACCAGCCGCTGTGCAATGGATTGCGGGGAATTTACCATGAGAGCCTTCAATTGGCGTTGACTTGCTGCCAATTCCCGGTTATCAACAAAAGTTTGGCTGACAAAAGCGCTATTATTTGCATGCACATTAGCGCGGCGTGATTGCCGCTGCTCTGTTTCGACCGGTAATGAACGTTTCATAATAACCCCCTCACAATTTCCTACTTGTCTCCAGTGATCAGTCGAGCAAAATCAACATCTGTGTGAAGTACCGCTAATGCTTCCTGAATTGCTTTCAGGATCGGCTGAATTTTTATACTGGTATTTGCTAGATCATGTGCTTCCAATCCATCGACTGCCAATGAAATCTCCGCAGGATCTCTGTCTTGAGCCAGCGCCATCACCATTTGCTCAACTGGTGCAAAATACTTCACTATGTCCGTTTTTTTGAAGGTAGGTTGGTTGCCAAGTTTAGCCGTATAAGCCGCAAAATAGGCTCCAGCAATACGCGTAGCCCCTGCCCATGATTGCGCTTGCACCACATACTGCTGCGGAATCCCTATGGCATCTCCTTTCACGGAAGTATCGCCTTGTGGTTTACCGAAAAGTGAATTTTCATCGTAAGTCTTAGCGCTGTCGATTTTCAGCCGGGCACCGCCCGCTCCAACGCCGGTTGGAACCGAAGCTAGCGGGTTATAAGCGATATCCGTATTGTCTTTTTTAGCTTTAATATAGTTATCGAGCAATGCTCTGCCTTCCGAAGCGCGGTTACCCCATGCATTCTTTTTGCCGGTAGATTTGTCAATTTCAGTGTAAGTACTGGCCTTAACCAGAAAATTCGGTTCCGTCGGATAAATCAGCGCCGGTTCCACACTAAACGCTGCCTGACGAATGGTCATATCCACCACGTTAGCACGGACGGTATGACGGAAGTCTTGCTCCGGATTCAATCCTTTGTATTGCTCCGGCTCGGCAATGAGATTATAGCCGCCGATGACAAAATCATGATCGCCTCCGCCTTCCAGAACTTGGTCGTAAGCATCCAGCACATTTAACCAGCCGCCCTTTTTGTCAGGGATGAGTGTCGAAAAATCAGGCGCATCTGCATCGATCGAATGAAGATAGACCTCTCCAGTTTTATTGGAACTCTTCAGATGGTTTTCTATCTCCGCCGTGCCCTTGCCAACTTTGCTGCGCAGTGCGCCATAAGGTACGCCTTTTTCCGCCCGCTTGGCTTTGAATATCTCGGCAGCTTTAAGCGCATCAACAACGATATTATCTTTCTTCCAGTTTACCGTATCCGTTGCATTCAACTTTCCACTTGCAAGAGTCTCACCAACTTCCGTGGTGGTTTTTTCCGGCAATCCGCCGCCTTTGTAGCGATACCCCCACGTTGTCCCTTCAATGCGGCTCGTAGCTTTACCCAGAACATTCAGCGCCGTATCCGCAGCTTTGATAACAGCATCACTTTCCGCATTCTCGTTCGCTTTTATATCAAATTCGGCGCGGCTGTTAATCAAAAAGTTTATTCCCAAGCGGGCCTTACGTTCGTCAGAACCCCATTCTTGTGAGCCTTCTACATATTTGTTGGCCAAGGATGCTGCTCCCGATTCGCCTGACCAAACAATCGCAGTACCGATATAGCCACGTTTTCCTTTAGCATCGCGAGAAATTTTAAAAGTGGGACGGCTAAATACGTTCTTCAGCTCAATCTTATCAGAGCTATCCAAGGCCTCGACTTTATCGAGATTAACATCGACCGCTTTCCGCTGAATCACTCCCTGCGGCTGATATACTTTGGGAAATTTTCCTTGAAGTGATTCTTCATCTTTGAACTGCGCAGGACCATCCGGAATACTTGAAATCATTTTGCGTTGTGCCTGCAGCCGCTCACTGTTGTGCATTTTCTGATTAATTTGCCGCTGTTCGATGGCCTTCGACGAATTCATCATGGTGTCTCTCAATTGCCGTTGAATTGCAGTCGACTCACGGTTATCCGTAAATGCTTGATGGATAAGCACTGAATTACTTGTCGAATCATAAGCACAACATGTCCGATTCTTCTCCGATTCAATAGGCAATATTTGTTTCACTCATATACCTCTAGCTTATTTTGATATCGCATAAACTTTCTGCACTTGCAGCTAAGTCAACCATACCTTCCAACGACCTTTGCCATATTGATACACAGAATCATGAAAAACATTCTCGCAATAACGCCAATCTTGATAAGTCTTTTGTCCCATATAGCTATTGCCGCGGTTAAACTGCGGGTTCTGTGGAAATACCCAGCCTTTATCATCCCCTAACCCCCCGTTTTGCCGGCCAAGCGAGTGGCCCGCATCCCAGTTCTGTCCAATTTTCATCGGATTTGGATTAGCCGTAGAGCCCGAATCTTGGTCGACTTTCTTATCCGCCTGGCTGACATCATAAATCTCGTAGGCATAATTGACCGTTCCCGGGATAGCTTTCCAGCTATTGACATACTCTCTGGTTTCTTTTGTAGTATTGGTTCCTCTGTTTAAATCGTTTTTTAACACTGTAAAGTCATAACTTGGATTGGCTTCACTACCGGTGGAGTGTATCGTCATCAATTGCGCAACCGTTTTGATTGACGATCTGGGTAAGGCTTTCTGTAACCGGTTTTGCAAGCCGCCTTGCATCATTGCCGCTGTCTTACGCTGCGACACAACGCGGAAGCTATCGTTAATAATCTTTTTGAGTTCCCGCTGCGCGATCGCATGCGGACGATTATCCACAATTCGCTGCTTAGCGATATGCGAAGATTCGCCTGCAGCAATCTTTTGTCTTAGATCCGCAGAGTAACGAGTTTTGGTTATTAACGACCGCTTCATGCAGCCTCCTTCCAGAAATATCCAGCATGCGACTTTGCAAACTCTGTAACAGAACTTTCCTAACGATCCGCCACATCCCGATACATCAACACCGTAAAATCATCTTCCAGGTAATCGTCGAAACATTCCACTCGCGGCGACAGTCCCCGGCAAAACGCGAGAACCGCTTCGCGATCATGCCCGACCAGCAAATCATGGGGCGGAAAACGGTTTTTGTCCAGCATGTTAAAAGCCAGAGCAATTCCGGCGCTGTCATACAGTTTGCAGATCATGCCGGTATAAAAACTTTCATTGTTACAGCGATAACCCAATACGCCGCTGGCGAAGACATAATCGAATTGCGGCAATGCTGCGGTACTGAAGTCCGTTTGGAAAAAAACAGTTCGCGCGTGACCGGCATAGCGCTTCCGGGCTTCGGCTATAAATTCGGGCATTTGATCGATACCGGTATAATCAAAATCCGAAAAATGCAAATCGAGGAAAGCTTTCAGATCACCGTAACCGCAGCCAATGTCCAGAATCGTCGCGCCGTTCAGATTTCCAGCCTTCATTAATGTTTGAAACCGTAACTGTTGGCTGTTCATATTGCGCCAGCCGAGTGCTTCAACGGTGCCTGGCTGGAACTGCCCGATGCGGTGCCGGTGATAGTGCAAGATCATTGCTTTCTCAATGAGATCCACGGCTATTCACTCCATTAACATCAGCTAATTAGATTTCGGTGTGGCTGTCATAAGCCAGAACTCTCGGACGCGTTGGTTTTCTCATTTGTTTTTTCCGTCGTTGATACACCATAATACTGACTGCGACACCGCCAAAAAGCAGCATAATTAATGGCAAGTTGCCCTCCGAAACCGGCTCCAGCATGGGGTCATACGTCAACAGCAATAACGCGACGACCAAAGTTGGAACCCCGATCAGGAGCAGATAAAACACGTACCAATTTCTGATTTTGCTACGAATCCGGCATGAATAAAAATACAAACTGGTATAAATCAGGCAAAGTGTAACCAGCAAGCCGAATGCGATACGGAACAGGTAACGGTTATCGCAAACCACTTTCTCCAGCATCGATTCCGGTTCCCCATGCCACGTCGCGGCTTGAAAAAACCGCGTCAGGCAACCGCTCACCGATTGAATTTCATCGCAGCGGAACGGCATTTCCGCGGTGACTTCCGCTTCATTCGTCATGAACGGCCAAAAGCCGATACCGCCGAAATTATCCTTGAAATACACCACGTCATCTTCCAATTGCTTCCAATTCTTGCCGTCGAATTCGATCACCGGGATAATATTTCTTAATAACAACCCCCGCTCGATGCCGTGTAATTCGCTGTTCTCAATTTCCAGCCGTAAATTCTTCTTCGAATCGGTTGTCGGTTCTTCGATAAATACCAGGATCCTGGTATTCAAAGTTTCCTGCGATGGAAAACTCGGCATCATCGCTATCCCGGTTGCGGATTTTGTCTGATCGATCCATGCCAACAGATTGGAATACCGGTAAATACCGGTTCCCAGTCTGGATTGGGAAACCAGAATATTGACAAAGTAATCATTGGCCTCAATCTGCAACCGCTTCTGCAAATCCGAGAAAAACCGGTTGAATAGCCCCACCGACTCGTAGTCATCCGGAAAATCATTAAAATAGAGCGTTATGCCATCCCCGCGCGTTGCCGGCTTGATAGCGCCGAACGTCACTTTCTGTGCAAATTCTGAAGCGCTGTCGGTGAGCCGGCCGGTCAGCAGATTAACGATGCTGTCCGACAGCGTCTCGAAAACCGTCACTTTGGCGGCATACGTCAGCGACTTCCACCGGTCCCAGTACGATTTATCGTTATGCACAACCCAGTCGACTTTGCTGTTGTGCTTGCGCGCCGTTCGAATAAATGCGGTTTGAAGATTCTGGCCGGCATCGTTCATCGACAACGCCGTAACCTCATGGTGCGGATTATTGGTCTGCTTGATAATCCCGTCCTCGTCGAATGACAAACCATAGTACGCCACTCGCGACAATACGCTGAAATTAACCGTATGCGCAGCGCCATCCGCGATCCAGAACGGATAAAAACCATAGACGAGCCCCGATAGATCGTCCAAAACGCAACCGCAACCGCTGCCGTCCCACTGTATCGGCGTTGCCGCGCGATAGCCGGGTTTTTTCTTGTAATGCAACTGGATCGCGGGATGAATGACATTCTCATAGACGCCGCTTACAAATTCATTGATCAGCGCCAGATCCGCCGCTTCGCAATCGTCCTTGCGCCGCATGCGCAATAAATCGATTTGTTTTAGCTGCTGCGAGAAATCGGGTATTCCTTGATAAGGGCCGGTTAGTAAATCCCCGGTTAATTTATGAAAATCATCGTCGCTCAACTTTAATCGAGAGACATATTCATTCTGCTGATCGGGGTTCTGACAAGCGCCGAACCCTGCATTGACTCTGGATTTTACCGCTTGAGCAAACAGTTGTTGATCCGGGTAGGCGATACCGCTAAGAGTATTTTCCAGCAACTTGACGAGAGTGCCATTGAGCGTGGCAAACAGGGTATCGCCCATGAGGACTTCCAGAAAACTCTGACTGATAACCGGGTCGGCGTAACGATAGTAACGCTCAATCACCGAAGCCAGCTTTTCGGCCAATTCCGGAAAATCATTCAACACGCCCGTCACGGCTTCTTTCAGCGCTTCGATATTGTCAAACCGTTTGTTGACCAGCTTCGCCAGTTGCGCCTGAATCTGGTTCTTGCCTTGCAGTACCTTGAAATCTTCCGCCGATAATTGGTAATAATAGGTCGTGAGCAGATTCTTGTTAGGCTTGCCTGGATCCGGCAGCGGCTCGACCAGTTGCAGATACAGATACACCAGATCCAGCAGCGCTTGATCGCTGCCGGTTCGTCTCACACCAAAATACTGACTCCTCTGCTTTTCCGGCTGATCATCGTTCCATTCCGCAAAATCCGAACTGATAAGGATTTTCAATTCTTCCGGAAACATACCGGCAAACGATGCAATGCGCTCCAATCGCAGAATCGTCTCGTCGACATAGCGGCGGCCGACGGGTTCGATCTTGAAATCGTAAATAAAGCGTTGCAACCAGAATAAGGTAACCGGTCCGAGCGTGCCATCCGTGAGCGGATGCTGTCTGAGCGCGGCATCGCGCGCCCAATCGCGGTCATGCTGATAGATCGCTGCGAGATTGTGCTGCATGCGCTTAACCGTGGATCTGTTCAAGTGACTGAAATGATCTTGATCCAGCAGACGGTCATAATAAACTTCCGTTGCCGATACCGTTGTCAGGCAGCAGCACCACAAAACGAAAATAAGGTAGAGATATCTATTCATTGCACACTCACAAGGTTCGGCCTTCCTTAAGCAACTCTTTGGTGACACCCTGAATCAAGTCGTGTTGAAGTATCTGGGTACGATTCATGCGGATCGCTTGAATCGCGGCGTAACGCACCGCATTGGTGATGGCCCCGCCGGATAGCTCGTATCGTTCCGCCAGTTTTACTAAATCCACATCGTCGGACAGTAGTCCGCGATCCGCAAACATTCCTTGCCATAAGCGCAAGCGTTGATCGGCATCCGGCATGGCGAAATGTATCGAAGCCTGAAATCGCCGGGCAAAAGCTTCATCGATGTTTGCCTTCAGATTGGTCGCCAGAATCACGACACCGGGATAGTCTTCAACCCGTTGCAGCAAATACGACACTTCCTGATTGGCATAGCGATCATTGGAATTATTGGTCTGCGTCCTCTTGCCGAATAATGCATCCGCTTCGTCAAAAAACAAAATCCAGTTTTTATTGAGCGCTTGATCGAAAACATTGGCAAGGTTCTTTTCCGTTTCACCGACATACTTCGATACCACCATCGATAAATCAATGCGGTAGACATCAACGCCGATACTGAGTCCAATTAATGTCGCGGTCAAGGTTTTTCCGGTGCCTGGCGGTCCGTAAAACAGCACCCGGTACCCCGGTTTGATATTTCTTTCCAGTTTCCATTGTTGCAAAATCGTTTGCGAATGCCGCAGCCAGGTATTGATATTTTCCACGTCATCCATCACTTCGGGATTCAATACCAGGTCATCCCATGTCAAGAAAGTCGTAATCAACTTTGCCGGAAAATGAACGCCGTAATCGGGTTTATCGCAGCGGCCGAGCGTCACCCGGTTCAGGCACTCGGCGGTTATCATCAACATGGCGCTTAAGAAAGGTTCTCCGCTGGCATTGTGCTCGACTCTGATCATCTGCTGCTTCGACAGGAAATGATCCGGCTGAAACAGATTCATCACTTCAAAGCGCCTCGCCAGCTCTTCGCCGGCAAGGATAAACACAGCGGTTTCACACGTCGGTAAGAAACCGCTATGCCCTTTTCCCTTCCATCCGCCAAATTCGGTAAAGCCGCGGGCTGTCTCTTGATTGTTCAGCAAGAACGTATCCAGCACATGCGGTTGAATATGCGGCAACACTGCCAGAATCAACACCAGGCGTTCATCAAAGCCCATGTTGTAAGCCTGTATCAATTGGGCATACTCGGAAGAATCGGCGCTGACATCCGGCGGCGCAATCTCGCGAATATCCGCAGTGGCGGTTTCCCTGCAAAAATATATATCGCAACGCGCCGCGAGCACCGCCTTAAACCAGGCGATCTCTTTCTCTAAAGTAACTGCATTTGCATGACTTTTCATCATACTGTCTGGTCTTTCAGGGTAAAAAAACAGATCACGATGCTTTAACGCCAGGTTACATGAACCGCGCGTTCCATCCAAGCGTGCTTGATCACCGAAAAACTCCACGGCAAGCTGTCCAGCAACATATCAAATACACCCGGCTCAACCGTTAAATACCATAACCCGTCTTCTTTTAACTGCAATACGCCTTTACGCTGCAGAAAGGTTTCGCGTAACCCGCTGATGGAAGTATTGCCGACGGTTTTCCAATTTTGAATCATGCCGCGCAGCAAGCCTTCAATCGTTTCCTGTTCACGGTTGTTGATTTCAATTCCCCGGCAAATCGGAATGCCGGTAGTGATACCGCATAAAATCTTATTAAGCGTCAATTGATATTCCGGTGACTGCGATTGTCCGTTCACCAGAAATTGCAACAAATGTGCTGCCCGCTCGGCGGCTTGCCGGTCAACGAATACGCCGTCGTCGACCAATTCCAGCAGCGTGAACAACCGCGGCAGATATGGCGCGGCCAATACCATTCCGGCATTATCGATGAAGATCTCTTCGTAGATATCACCGTATCGCGATGTTTTCATAAGAGAATCCCAGTTAACCGGCGGCGATGCTTGATGCGCCGATAACTCTGCGGCGGCGCCCCCTACCTCTTGCCGCTGTATCCCGCCGGATTCCTCGTGAAATCCCGGAGTTGCGGCAGATTGCGAAATCATGTGCTGCAACATCGCGTGCAACGCACCGTAGGCTTTGATCTGTTCCAGTTTCTCGTGCCAGGCTAGAAGTACTTGCTCCGGTGCCGTGCCATCCGATACCGCACGCGCCAGTGCGCGGAGATAAGTTGCCGGCTCGAATGCCTGATCTTCTTGCATCAGGCAGCCGGCAATTGCGGCCCGCTGCAGCCGGTATCGCCACTGCGCCTGATTCCGCGTTACTTCCAGATCCGCTACCTCGTGCAGTTCGGCGCCATGCGACAGCAAGCTTTCAACGATCCGCGCCGCCTGCGGTTGCAGCCAATAAATGATTTCGAGTACCAATGCCGGCGGTAATTTACCGGCCAGTTCATCCAGTTCCATGCTGCTTAGCAGCTCCCGCAGCCGTTGCCGCAATTCCGTAACACGCATGCCGGTCACGCTCGGCCGTCCGGTTTCTTGCAGCAGCCCGGCCTGTTGCAGTCCGCTCAATAGCTTTCGATAAGCTGCGGCATACACCGCTTCAAGCTGCCGCTCCGGTGCGCTGTCCGTTAATGCTGTTTGCGGCGGGTCTGCTTTGCGTGGCTTGGCTGCTTCCGCTTCCGCCATGGCGGCTTGCGTATCGCCCGGGGTTTCTTTACTCTCGGTGCCGCCGCTATCGGCGTCCCGCTGCACCGCTGTTGCAATCGCCTCTACGTCAATTTCACGGTTCTGCAGCATCGCTTCCAGCACCTTCCGGTAGTAGGCGCGCTGATCGGTTATGCCGGTTATCCGCACCGCCCGCTGGTCGATGCTTTGCAGAAAAAGCTGATGATCGGCATCTGAAGTAGCCGTTTCAGTCTGCAACAATCCTTCGATCAGGCTGCGCAAGTCTTCCACGCGCAGATGCGCTGCTGTCAAATCGTAGCGGCCGCGGCGTAAATCCTGATAGAAATGCTGCAGTTGTTGCGGGTGCTTGATCGATAGTTGCTGCAGATGTTGCCGCAATGGCTGTTGCGCCGCATCAGCCGCGCCGGTCAGGAGCTGCTGTTGCAATAGCCAGGCGGTTTCGTCTTCCGCTGGCTCATCAATCCGGTGCGTTACGCTGCTTCCTTTGGCCGTTTGCCGTCCGGGAACATTCGCAATCGACAATTGCAGTTGCATGACCAATGTGCCGTAGGATTTGGCGCGCTGCAGCGCCGCCAGCCAGGCGCGCAATATTTCCCTCGGGCTTGCTGCATCCGATATGCCGCGGGCCAGCGCATGCAGATAACCCATCGGCTCAAATGCCGCACCGGGTTGCGCCGGCCAGTAGGCCAAACTGGCCATCCACAATTTCCGTTGCCACTCCGTACGACTCAGTTCACCGCCTTGTTGCTTCAGCTTGTACAGTTTGCCGCTGTAACTCAGCAAGTTTTCCAGCAGCAACGCCGCTTGTTCCGACAACACAAAGTGGATGTCTCGCAGCACGCGGTCCGGCAGCTTGATCACTTCGTCTCTCACAGCCGCTGCGCTGAGCCACTGCTGCAATTGCCGCCTGAACACTTCCGGTTCCTGATCCGCCCATTTGAGGATCGGCTCCCCTATCTGTCCCATCCCGCGCAACGCTTCCATTATCCGCGCCAGCGGCGTCTTCCGGTCCAGAGCTGCCCGCCGTGTTGATCGCAACTCACCGGAAAGCGCAGCCGGCTGAGTTTCAGCCGCTGGCATCATCTTGTCAGCGTGACTGGATGCTGCGGTTGGAACCGGCAATACCGGATTCCGGGTAACTTGGGACAAGTCATCGATCGTTTGCAACATCGCGTGCAACGCACCGTAGGCTTTGATCTGTTCCAGTTTCTCGTGCCAGGCTAGAAGTACTTGCTCCGGTGCCGTGCCATCCGATACCGCACGCGCCAGTGCGCGGAGATAAGTTGCCGGCTCGAATGCCTGATCTTCTTGCATCAGGCAGCCGGCAATTGCGGCCCGCTGCAGCCGGTATCGCCACTGCGCCTGATTCCGCGTTACTTCCAGATCCGCTACCTCGTGCAGTTCGGCGCCATGCGACAGCAAGCTTTCAACGATCCGCGCCGCCTGCGGTTGCAGCCAATAAATGATTTCGAGTACCAATGCCGGCGGTAATTTACCGGCCAGTTCATCCAGTTCCATGCTGCTTAGCAGCTCCCGCAGCCGTTGCCGCAATTCCGTAACACGCATGCCGGTCACGCTCGGCCGTCCGGTTTCTTGCAGCAGCCCGGCCTGTTGCAGTCCGCTCAATAGCTTTCGATAAGCTGCGGCATACACCGCTTCAAGCTGCCGCTCCGGTGCGCTGTCCGTTAATGCTGTTTGCGGCGGGTCTGCTTTGCGTGGCTTGGCTGCTTCCGCTTCCGCCATGGCGGCTTGCGTATCGCCCGGGGTTTCTTTACTCTCGGTGCCGCCGCTATCGGCGTCCCGCTGCACCGCTGTTGCAATCGCCTCTACGTCAATTTCACGGTTCTGCAGCATCGCTTCCAGCACCTTCCGGTAGTAGGCGCGCTGATCGGTTATGCCGGTTATCCGCACCGCCCGCTGGTCGATGCTTTGCAGAAAAAGCTGATGATCGGCATCTGAAGTAGCCGTTTCAGTCTGCAACAATCCTTCGATCAGGCTGCGCAAGTCTTCCACGCGCAGATGCGCTGCTGTCAAATCGTAGCGGCCGCGGCGTAAATCCTGATAGAAATGCTGCAGTTGTTGCGGGTGCTTGATCGATAGTTGCTGCAGATGTTGCCGCAATGGCTGTTGCGCCGCATCAGCCGCGCCGGTCAGGAGCTGCTGTTGCAATAGCCAGGCGGTTTCGTCTTCCGCTGGCTCATCAATCCGGTGCGTTACGCTGCTTCCTTTGGCCGTTTGCCGTCCGGGAACATTCGCAATCGACAATTGCAGTTGCATGACCAATGTGCCGTAGGATTTGGCGCGCTGCAGCGCCGCCAGCCAGGCGCGCAATATTTCCCTCGGGCTTGCTGCATCCGATATGCCGCGGGCCAGCGCATGCAGATAACCCATCGGCTCAAATGCCGCACCGGGTTGCGCCGGCCAGTAGGCCAAACTGGCCATCCACAATTTCCGTTGCCACTCCGTACGACTCAGTTCACCGCCTTGTTGCTTCAGCTTGTACAGTTTGCCGCTGTAACTCAGCAAGTTTTCCAGCAGCAACGCCGCTTGTTCCGACAACACAAAGTGGATGTCTCGCAGCACGCGGTCCGGCAGCTTGATCACTTCGTCTCTCACAGCCGCTGCGCTGAGCCACTGCTGCAATTGCCGCCTGAACACTTCCGGTTCCTGATCCGCCCATTTGAGGATCGGCTCCCCTATCTGTCCCATCCCGCGCAACGCTTCCATTATCCGCGCCAGCGGCGTCTTCCGGTCCAGAGCTGCCCGCCGCGCGGACTGATTGCGAGTGACTGCGATATCATGATGTCCCGCACCAGGCTTCCGTCCGGAAATACCCGCGTAGAGTTTTTGCAATGCATCACTCAAAACACGATCAATCTTTCCGGATTTTTCCCATTGAATCGCCGTTGCCGCCAGCTGCTTCACTAACTGGCGCGGCTCTTGCCACGGTTGCCGGATCGCATTTTGATGGATCAACTGGTGTAATAACGCTTGCGGATGATCGGGCAGCCGGTTGGCTGACAATAGAAACTCGAATACATGGGTCCACGCCGCGGCCGATTCTTCAGCAGGTGAATACTGCAGATCGCCTCGCTCGACAAGCGCTTGCCGGTAAACCTTGATAAAATCAGCGAGCATGCCGACATGCATCGGGGTCATGTGGGATAACAGATTTTCCAAATGCTGCCGGGGAAACTGCGAAATCAGACGTTTCACAGCGATTGTCCGTTCGTCCGTTGATAAACGTTTCAACAGTGTAACCAATAGCCCTCCGGCAGGCCCGGATTGCAACAGGCGTTGCAGCATAGTTTCATGCGCCAGCCGATTTGCACCATTGATGTGCCAGGGTAAAGCGCCGGTTAGCAAGAAATCCCGCAATCGTTCCAGATCCGACTGCAATTGGCTGATACGCTGTAAAGGCAACAGAGCCGAGGCTGCCGCCGCGGAATCAGGGGTTTTATTTTGTTGCGCCTGCAAACACTCGCTCAGTTTTTCCCGCAAGCGCTGCATCAGCACATCGTAAAAATTGTCTTCGGGAATATCGCCCAGATCGAGTTCCAGCCGATCCATGCGCCATACCACGCCGGTTTCGTCAAATTCGAGAAGCACGCTATCGATAACCGGCAGTAACCGGGTGGTTAACCAGACATTCATATCCGCTTCGAACGTCTGTGCAATGGCCATGGAATCAAAAGAACAATCAAAAATAAGCGCTTCAATGCAATGCGCCGCCGGCTTATCGCTAAATCCAGCACGCATGGTCATTTTCCTTTCTATTTTTTACCAGGAAAGCGATGAGTCTTTTGGACGCATTATTGAGCCGTTTGAGACCCGGCTGATCCGGATCGGTTTGCCGCATGCAGTCAAGCCATATCCGGTAACGCTGCTCGAAATCTTGCATATAAACAAAATCCAGCCAGTAAAACTGCGGAAAAATATGCGCCGGCAGATTGCTGCGCACGGTTTCTTCCGCGAACTTCCTGAATGCCGGATTCGAGAAGCGCGCCGTCCAGGATGGAAAAATCACACTGACCCGGAAATCGAAAGAAGAACCGGAACCGGAACCGGGAACGGGAGCGGTATCCGGTTGATCCTGTCCTCGCGGCCGCAGTAAAACATGCTCCAGCAAATGAAAGCCTTCACAGGCGATATTGAGTTGCGTCAACGCATGGCTGAACGTATAAGCATAACGGATGGCTTCATCCCGGCTGTCCTTGATCTCCAGTGGCCAAAGGCGCGCCGATTGCGCGGTTTTTAGACATACCAAGGTTTGACCGCCCGAATTGACTAACCGGTAATTGCGCAATTCGGTTCCTTCTTTGAATACGCTATCGCTGAGCGGCGGTAATAAAGCCGGAACCGAAAGGCCGGCGAATCTTCCTGCTTCCGCAACGATAGATTCCGCCGATTGTTCCATTTCTTCGGAAAGAAAATTGACCGCTTGCGCCATCACCCGATCGGGAATCAGGCGGCTGTTTCTGGCCAGTAACACTTCGGTGATGGCGGGCATGCTGCGATATTGTGTCAGTCCCAGCAGAATATTGATACGTTGATGAGCGCCGGCAATATTTTCAATTGCCGCCTGACCGGCCACCCGTACCGCAGGTTCCGAATAGTTGAAACCCAACCCCCGGTCGCGTGTAATTTCCCGGATACACTTCAGAAAATTGATCTTATTATGAATAATCCATTCTTCTGGATTCTCTCGCCAGTAACAGTCGAATTGCAGCAGCAACTTTTGCGGATATTCTTCGCCATGCATCGCCAATAATGTATCCAGCAGCCGGTTTCTTCGCTCAGCGTAGCCATCGTAGCGCGCCAAAACGGCGGATAGCAAAGTCCGGCTGCACGCTTTTCCACCCGCATAAAGTTGCTCGATGCCGGGAATATTTTGATCATCCAGAAATTGAGAAAAATAGGATTGGCCAAGCTCCGGGTCTAGTGAAAACAATCGCGGCAATTCCTGCAGATTCTGCAAATAGTCCGCCATGAGCTGTTCAAAGGGAAACAAATAGGCTTTTAGCTGCTTCGCCCGTGCTTTCACTGCAAGGGGTTTGGACTGCGGAATGCCATAGCGGTTAATCCCATAAATCGCCGGAAAGTGATGCTGGATCGAATAATATTCTTGCAGAGGCCGCTGCTGTCCCTTGGGCAGCGGAATCAATTGCGCAAACGATACGCGGTTATTCCTGAAAGCGTAGTATTCAAAAATTAACTTGCGGAGTTCCAGCCGCGTTTCTTCGAGCAATTCGACATCCTGAGCGCCGCCACCGGAAGATCCAAAACCGGAAATACTGCGGCCGGTTTGCCGTTGACTAGCCGTTTGCGGAAGAACCAGCTTCAGCACCTGCTTCGGATTGGCCGATTTGGGGAAGCATAAATCCGGAAAAACATACCGGGAAGAATCGTAGAAAATACTGGTGTGTTTTTTATTGTCCAGATCGATCAAATACAGTTCATGGACTTGAACGACTCCCTCGATTTGTTTCACCAAGTTGATTAAATCAATCACACCCAGTACTTGTTGCGATCCCTCAAAACAACGATCGCTGATATGCCCGTGACTGGTCAGAGGGCCGCAAAAAATCCGCTCGTAATCACCCGTCCGGCTGAGAACCGATTCATAGCGGTCGATCTGTATGCCGGAAGAAATACAGTGCGCGCATTTAAGAAAAATTTCGGCATAAATCTTAGCCCGGTTGTAAGACGGCTGAATCTCCACCTCTCCCGCCAGGAAAAAAGGCATGCTATGAATGATTTCGATACGTTGAATATCTTCGCAGAGATTGCGATGTTGCAAAAATACCGTACGTATTTTTTGTTTAATCGCGGCTTCATCAGGCGCCGCAATGGCGTTATCCGGTAATTCAATTTGCGTGAATAAGCCGTTTCCGATCCCCTGCAGCAATTCATCCAGCTTGTTCAATGCGCGTTCAAACTTTGACAGCGGAATCATCAGTGCCGTCAGCCAATCATTTTTCGCTGGCTTACGCTTTACTGGACCCGGCTGTAAAAACGCCAAAGCATTCTTCAGCGTTTCATTCAGTTTGGCATAACCGAATACCGCGTGCATTTTCAGCAGGATCTCGTCGAAACGGACAGCCAAATCGGCGCTGACTAAAGAATCAATCATCACCGACCAGAGGTTATCGATCCGGCTCCAAATGCTATCGATGCAGGACAAAATTCGATCGAGCTGACGCAACATCTCGTTCAGCTGGTTGACGAATTGCGCGGATTCCTGGCTTGCCGGGGTGCAATCATTCACCGTATCCCGTCCACGTTGCACAGTTTCCAGCCAGGCATCCAAATATTCACCGAGTTGATCGAATTGGCTGCGCACCCGATCCGATGCCCGGCGGATCGGCTCAAGTTTTGCCGGAAATTCCTTTAGCCGGCTATCATCCTGTTTCGGTTTTTCCGTTCCACTTTGCAGATGCGTTTCATCCAGCTTCACAAAAACCGAATAAAGCCCCTTCGGAGCGGAAGCTTCCCCGGCAACATAGGGTTCCAGCCAAACATAATCGATTTCGGGAATCGCATCGTATAATAATTTTTGATAGTCGGTTTCTGTAACGGCCGCGCTGGGAAAAACTGCTTCCGGAGAAAATAATGCATGCCGGGCGTAATCGATCTTATTGTTCTGATCGATCAAATAATCCGGCACTTCAAATCCGGTCCGATACGCTAAATCCGTCAAGCCGTAGCAAAGATGTTCCAGGATGGTAACGCCCGGATCGTGCGTATTGAAGTCAGTCCAGATTTTTCCGCTGAGTTCCTGAACGCTGCCGATCGCTTCTTTTCTTAACGTATCAAAATCAAGACCATCCGGATCAATTCTAATCCGCGGTATTTGATCAGACGTTGACATAGCCGGTTGATACCGCGGTTGAATGCTGATTACCTTGACGTCCGATCTGCAAGTTCAGATCTTCCAGCAATTTGTGAACGCGATGATAAGGCAGGTTCCCCAGGGCCTTGAGCGAAAGCGAGAGTTCCGCTTCGGTAAAATTAAATGGTTGCCGCTCCTGCGGAGAAGCACCGGATGCAAATAATTGATTGGCTTGCTGGTTTAATTTACCGATCAATTCAAAAACTGATTTAAAAGGACATTCCGCGAGCGCTTCCAATAACACATTGCCTTCTTCCAGATTCAAACTGATAATGAATGTGCGTCCGGTCATCTTACTTGTCCGTTGTTTGCTGCCGTTTGCGGATGACCTGCGGATAAACCGATTCGGGTTCTTTCTCACTTCCATACATCAGCGGATCATGCCAAAGCCGGGTCATATGATAGTTGACCCAAATTTTATCTCCATACGCCGCCTCGACCCGCAGTTGCAACTTATATTCGAAGTTCTCGGTGTTTTCGCCGTTCTGCCAGCGCAATTCAAGGCGGTTACATTTGGCCCCGTAATGGGATTGATGATAGGTAATATGACCCTTGGTATTATAGGTATTCAGCGCAAACGCGTGCATCAGCGCAAACTTGCCGTCGGCATCCTTGCCGCCGACACCCGCAACCACTTCAAACGCCTGACAGCCCGTCAGCATTTCGGTGATATCGTGCCAGTTGCCATCAGCGGGAACGGCAAATTCTCCGCGCTGCCCAACCCGGCCATGAGACGCAATCGTTCCGGCAACATCGAGTTCAAATCGCGGCGCCGCGGTATTAATTCCGACGCCCATTTTGGCCGCGCTTGCGGATCCGGAATCCGCGGGGTCGATGCTGCGTAAAGTCAATACGTGAGGGTTGCTCGGATTGCCAAAACTTAAATTCGCGGTTGCCTTATCAATCCCGACAAACCACATAGAACTAAGCGTCGACATATTTTGATAAAAACTCATCAGCTTTCCATCTCCTAATTGCGAGACTTTAAGCCCGTCTTCCACGGTTTTTTCGAACCCGTCGTCAATCAGATTCAACGTTGAATCAATGAGATCGGCGAATGCGACTTCCGATGGCATTCTTCCGTTCTTGAATTTGGCTTCTAGTGTTTTTCTATCTTTTCGCGCCATTTTTCATCAGAAATAATAAAAGTGCTGCCAATCTCCAATTCCCCGATTCCGGTTATTTCCGGTTCGATCAAATCGAAGCGGTCATCCATTTCGATAAAATGCTGCTTAATCGGCGCCGCGATGCTCCAGGGATAAATTGGAGCGACATCGCCGGAATCTATGTCATCCCCTGTTTGCGCCGCGCTATCGAACAACTCGAAATAACCTTCGCCCTTGGGTGCGATCCGCAAGATCGATAAGTTGGTCACGCGGTCGATGTAATCCATATTCTGAATAAAAGATTCGATATCGTGCTTGCTGATGCGCCAGCCAAAATGATGGGTATTGCCAATCGCATCATTCCAGGGCGACAGAAAACCGGAAATCGCCGCATTCAATTGATTCAAATGCAAACCCGCCAGGAGCGGATTTTTCAGCTTGACCGTGCACCTCACCTGGATCACTTCATAAACCGGGTTACAAACATGGATCGCCACGAACGGCGTGGTGAGCCGACTGATGTAATCCTGTATGTCATTGATCAATTGCCCGCTTAAGAACGGCCGTTGCGTCGTTATTTCATCATGCGACAGATACGGCACTCCGACTATCATCAAATGACCGGGAGAAAATTGCTGCGCGGACACAAAATCGGGAGCCATGCTGGGAAAGCATTTTACCTTATGGATCTGCGGAAATTGTTCCAGTATCAGCAATTCGTAATCCGCCGACAGCAACGCACGTTTCTTATGTTTCAGGCGTTCGCTGATACGCACGCGCAATTGATCGCGATCTTCAACCGGCTCGCCGCCGAACGATGCCTGGATTTGCCCGATGCTCCCGATACCGGGAATTGATTTGCGGGCACGCGTTACCGAACCGGGCGGCAATCGGATCAAGTTGCTTTGAGTGCCCTGATCCGATTGCCTGCTGGCTTTTATCGCTTGCGCATGGATCGCATAGAGACTACAGAAATTTTCCAGCTCATGCTCAGCGGACACTCGCAGCCAGGATAATCCGGCCGGCAGCACCGTATTCTCCTGCGTAATATCCGCCGGGATATGCAACGTGACGATTCCGGACTTCATAAACCGTTGGGTGGAGTCCGATAATATCTCCTTCGCGCTTAATGGCAGCCATTGGTTATCGGCCATGTAGAACCAGCGCAACTCTTTCAGATAAGTATCCTTAATCGGCAAGGAATTCTCGCGCAAATGAAAATACAGCGTGATCGCGCCGCCATCGGTCAATCCCTGCAATCCAATCAACAAATTGCCTGAATAGGCATAGTGCGGTAGTAAAAAAATGCTTCGATCCGTGTTAATCATTGCATTTTTCCAGCCCAGCGGATGCAAATGAATGATTTTCTCTTGCATCGCCGGGATACAGTTTGCTTCTTCCCTGCCCACGATGATTTTCGATGCCGCTTTGTAGTTCGCAAAAATCGACACGATCATCGGTGTATAGGGAGGATTCGGCATTTTTTTCAGAAACTGGCTATGCTTCTGTTTGGCGTTGAACGTCAATACCTCCGTCAATACCTGCGGATACTCACGATGACCGAAAGCCTGCGCTGGCGCGATCAGTGTAAACTTAAAAAAACCTTTTTGGGCGGACGGCGAATAATTGTACGGACTTCCAGAGCTGCGGTACTCCACAGGACTCCAGTTGGAAATGATGGAACGGCATGATAGCTGGCGATGTTCGTTGATTTCACTGCCGCCGTCCAAGCCGGTATTGATTTCAAATAACGAGCTGACGTTAGCCGATCCGGCATTTTCGGGCAACCATTTGCCATTGGCCAGAACTGTGGCGCTTACCAGGAAATCAGTATTTCCGGATAACTCGTAACCTTGATAGTAGGATCTAAACCCGCCGAGTGTGGCGGGAACACCTCCCCATTGAAGCGTGATACTAAAGTCGGATAAGTGTTTACCGGCCGTTTCCGGACACCCGGCAACCAAATACGAACCGGTTTCCGGGATCGGGCCGAAAGGTGCAAACGGCGTCAACGGCGACAATTGTCCGATATTATTGAAAAGTTGCAGGGTTCTGCAACCCTCGACTTCGACCCCGATTTCAACCGACGATATTTCCAGTCTGGAAAAAATCCCATACGGATACAAATAGCTCCGGGGATTTAATAGAAAATGGATAACGGGTAACCCGGTATCAAAATCCGTTCCGTGAACATCGGAACTGACCGCGGCAATTCCTGGAAAACTCTCCGGCAGCAACAAGGTTATGCGCAAACTATTGGATTGCTGGCGCGGGTCGATTCCTAAGTAACAAGGCGAATATTCCGGTACTTCCTGCCACCCGGCTTGAGTGGATAAGCTGATTACAAAAACATCCTTAAACGCTTTAAAAAAAGCTTGCTGTTCTTGAATATGCGTCAAGGTTTCAGTGCAACCGCCGCCAGAGTGCATGGCTTCAGCAATTTTTTGAAGCCATTGCTCAAAAGTCAGTCCGTTATTCCTGAAACAAATTTCAACCGTTACCGTCCGCTTCCCTTCTTTCAATAGCAACACCTTGCTGGCGAATGCAAAACCGATATCCGCTTGCTGCGTCAGCACATTCTCTTCGCCTTCTCTGGTTGCTCCGAACAATGGGTAAGCGGTCATCTGTCCCTGACCGGCGGCATTCGTCCCTAGCGGCAACGGAATACTTTGCAGCCAGCATCCGGTTGCCAGTTGTCTCGCGGATTCATCGGATCGGCCATCCAATCCGGTTTTTTCCAGTAAATTATTTTCTGGAAAATTCATCGCATCCCTTTTAAAGAACAGCGTATAAATCGAGTTTACGACTGCATCATTAATTGCGACATCAGCGGTGGACGCGTAAACAATATCCCGGTTCTCTTCATCCGATCTCGCAAGAAATTCGGTTCCCCGTGGAATCAGAGCATTAAAATTCTTTTTATTGGGCGCGATTACCAGATAAACATAATCCGGGGAAAAATCACGCCGCTGAACTTTGAGCACCTGATCATAGTAAAAATCAACATAATTCAACGTGAACCGGTTTAATTTTTTTTGCAGTTTCTGGAATAGCTGCAAAAAAGCAAACAGCAAACCGACCGCAGGATCATGATCGCCGCTGCGCAAAGCGGATGAAAGCAGTTCGGCCGCATTACTTTGCACCATTTCAATGGCCTTCACAAATGCATAATGACTCGACCGGATTGTTGCAACATCGGTTATCTCGACGATGCCGGTTTCACGATGCGTTCGCGGCTTTTCCTCAGCGGATAACACCAAGTCAATTAAATCTGTGGAAAAAACTTGTTGCTGTTCGCAACCTTCCAGATATCCGGCTAAATATTGCCAAAGCACATCGACATCTTTCCTCAGTCCGGTGATCACACTTTCCAGAATCTTGCGTAGCTCTATCCCAACTTGGTTATGCGGCGTTGCCAATTTCTGCAACCACTGATCCAGCAAATGCAGCGCGGTATAGGCTGCCATCACATGCCGGCTGACTTCTTTGCCGGCTAACGGCTGCAGCGCCTGAATTACCGGATTGTCAGCACTTTCCGCGCTTGACTCAGCCGCTCCGGCCGCTGTCAATTTCTTCAAATCGACCGCCAGCATTGTCGCGATGACGACGGTTTCATCCACTGAGAAAAATTGCTTCCAGGTTCCGGAAATCCGGTGCTCCAGGTTAAAAAAATTCATTGCCTGCGCATAATCCGCCAGCAAAGCCAACAGTGTATGAAACTGCATTTCCGAAACATTAAAATAATCTTGCTGCAAAGCCGGCAATCGTCTGTTTTGCTGACTCCGGCCGTCGCTAATGTGCAGTTGATCAATTAATGAATCATTGAGCGATTTCATCCCGTTTACCCGAATAAATTACAATTCAACGTTGGTTCCTTCCGTGAAATAAAACGGATATACAATGTTATGGCGGTTATTGGTTGCCCGTACGATATAAGAAATGTTTATTTTTATCAGTCCATTCAAGATATCGTTTGCATTATCCGATTCGACGGTGATCGTTTCCACGATGACTCGCGGTTCGAAAAACAGAATGGCGCGCCTAACCAGATCGATCATCACCGTTACCGCGGTTTCATTGATTTCTTCAAATATCTGCGTTTTCAAACCGCAACCGTAGGTTGGTTGCATCACCCGCTCTCCGGGGTTGGTCGATAATAAAATATACAAACTTTCCCGGATATCCTCTTCAGCGGAAACAGGCTTCACCGTTCCATGGATCTGAAACTCGGGAGGAAATCCCCAACCGGTTCCGAGAAAGGATTTGTCGGCAGTCATGGCGAATCTGGCTCCGGTTCTAACCGCCAATCATCACGGTCGGCAAACCGACCACGATCGCACCGCCGTGTGCGGTGGTATCGCCGATCCTGGCTGCCGGCTTGTTACCGATCATGACGGTAGCCGAACCTTTCACAATCGTATCGGGCGGCCCGACACACACGCACATATCCCCCACGACCGCAGCCGGCAGGTTTCCAATCAACACATTGGGAACACAGGGTCCGCTGATCGGACCGCCAACATGCGGAATCGGGGGAACACCGGGGGTTTGCATCGGACAGGTATGCATATCGGTAATTCTGGCAGCTGGCGGCATGATTCTGATACTCCTTTGTCAACCGGTAAATTTTAGATCGCCGTGCGCGGTGTCAGTTAATCATGACAATACCGCCTTTAACAGTGGTTTGCCCGCTGGCGGACAATTCGGCAGTCGCATTGCCTTTGGCGCTGAAGCCGACGTTGGCCTGATGATTGACATTTAAACCTTGGCACTTGATATCCGCTTGCGCCGTTGCTTCGATGTTGCCGACGGCATCTATGGTCACTTTGCCTTTGGCGCTGATCTTAATATCTTTAGGGCTGTCGATCACGATGCCGCTGGAATTGAGCTCAATTTTGTTGGAATTCTGGTCTTGCAGCAGAATCGACTTTTGATCGTCGTTGATGACAATCTTGTTATTGGCAGGAGTAATCAGCGTGATGACTTTCTTCTCGTCGTCGAACTCCAGCTTCAGCTTGCTTCTTGTCACCACGGCCTTGATGTAATTGTCGGCAGTCAACTCGTACGGCGGTTTGTGGTTGCTGCTGTACATACTCCCTAAAATTACCGGGTGCGAAGGATCGTTATTGAAATAGCCCAGCACCACTTCATCGCCGATTTCCGGGATAAAAAACTCGCCAAAACCATTCGAACCATAATAATTCGCCAGACGTGCCCACACGCCTTCGGTATCCGGCTGCATCACCGGAACCGATACCTGGATCTTGTATTGCCCGTCCGGATCCGCATCCAGCTTTTTCACCACCCCGATGTGCAAGCCGTTGACCCCCGGCGTCAACCCCGAAGCGAGCGGCGCTTCGGTTTTATACTGCTCGGTAAACCATAACGGCGACAAGCCGAACTCGATCTCCGTGACCCAATTACCTTGCTTGATATCATGTTTGACAGCCGTCACCAACACATTGCCGTTGAAACGATTACCCACACCTTTCAATTCGATCAACTCGCCGGTTTTCGCTTTGGCGCTGCCCTGAAACGACGCGTAACCCCGGATCCGCGCCAAAGCCGATTTTACTTGCTGTCCCTTAACCCAGCCGGTTAATGCCGAATCGTCGAGCGGCACCGGCGATTGCAAGCGGAAATTATTGGCCGCGATCACGCCGGCCAGATCACTGCCTGTCAGATTTCCTTGGCTGGTCAGATTGTCCGGAGCGGCTTGAGCTTCTTGTACTGCCTGATCCGTTAAACTCCATGCCGCGCCTTTAACTTCCGAATATTGCGCCGCCGCATCAATGTCTGCGGCAAATGCCATCAGATCGATCCCGTAAGTCAGCGTCAATACCGGTTCACCACTCACTTGCGGGGCCTTAACGCTGACTTTGGCTTCATCGATTGTCACCAGGAATCCATTGACTTCGGCTCTAGCGAGCAAATAATCCCAGTCCGTGCAGTAATACTGCACCAATTCCTTAAAACTGGCAGTGGTGGCGGTCACGTCGGACGACAATCCGCTATAGGATCCGATGATTTTGCTGAGGATATCGCTGTCTTTCGAATCGACATAGTTGGCATTCTTGCGCCCCACTGTCATGGCAACCGCTTTATCTTTACATTGCACAATCAGCCGGGAAAAGTTATCGCCGTCCATTTTGATGCCATGCTTGATGACGATACCTTTAAAAACCGTGGCGGTTTGATTGGCGTAGCCGGCATTGATAGTAATTTCCGCACCGGGTTTGAAATCGTCGGCGTTGCTTACGGGAAAATCATTATTCGGCATATCGCCATCCAGCAGGATAATCCTGGCATGCGGAATTTTGTTCACCGCGTAAAAAATTTCGATGGATACGATTTGAATGGAGTCGGCGATCGCAGCGCCGTTACTTTGAATGGTTACCGAGACCACCCCGGTGCTGCTCATCAATGGAGAATCTGCCATAATCAGCCTCCACTCAATGGCGGAAATTGAAGCTTAATCCCGGGCTTTAGATCACGAAAATTTGTCAGGTTGTTGATCTTGGCGACTTGCGGATAGTAACCGCAGTCCTGATAAATGCGATAACAAAGCAGCGGCAGAGTGTCACCGGCTTTGACTTCTATCAGATGCGTCAAATCCGGCGATTCGGTCGCGGCTTCTTTGGAGATTTCCTCGCTGCTTTGATATTCGACAAATGTCAGTGTAACTCTTGCTCTGAGCGGAACGCCACTCGGTTTGAACAAGGTATAATCCAGTTTCAGGGTTTCCACCCGCCCGTAAAACAGCAATTCGCCCCATTTCACTTGCACAATCGGCGCTTCGTGCTTACTGCCTTGATAGTTGTAAACGACGTCTTTCAATAAGTCGACCTGATCCTTGATCGGCACCGGATCGCTGATCACATCCAGCGGATTGGCACGCACCGCGCCGGTAGCATCCAATATCAATTCCTTGAGCGAGAATTTCTCCGGATGACTGATATCGTACTTGGTTTCCGTACCCGGTTGACCCAGCACCCGGTTTTTCGAATAACTTAACCGGAGCGTATGCTCATAACCCGCAGGATTGATCATCGCTTCAAATTTTTGCCTGGAACCGTCGACACTGATCTTGCCGTTATTGACCACGCACGGCGAAATCGTCAGCAGTGTTTTCGTGCCGCTTAGCAGCATTTAGCGGTCTTCCTTCCGCTGCAGAGAATCATGAATCATGCGCCGGCACTCCGACAGGATATCTTCCTTGAGTTCCCGGTATTCCTCCGGCAGCTCCGGATCCTCCAGCTTGGTTCTCTGGACAATGTTCGATTTGATCAGCAATTGCTTAATTTCAATAGACATCTTCTTATTCTGACGCGCTAAATGATGCGGGATGAAGCGGTATAGCTCAGCACGATTTTCTCGATCGCCACTTCGTTTTTGGTCGACCCGAAACTTTCCACTTCCCACTTTAAGGGATAAGCCGAGTCAAAAGACCAGCCACGGATCGGTACTTTATCTTCATTCATCAGGTACACCAGCACCGGCAAGGGCTTAATCACCAAATTCAGACCGGACTCGAGCGTCGTTTTACACCATATCACCAGTGGTGAATCTAAAGCGGCAATCCCCCGCTTCAACGATAAATTCGAGTGTTTGGTGCCTTTCGGCAATTGCCGGACAAACCGATTCTCTCCGCCTTCGATTACCGTTTCGACATCCATCTCAATATCGATCCCGGAAACTTCCTGAAACGAAGTATCAACCGTTAAGCCAGCGGGCGGTCCGATAACAACCTTGAAATAAAAAGCAGATGGCGGATAAGGACTGCCCGACAGTGACAAATTCATCGAACCGCTCATCTGCTTTCTGGATCTTGCGATTAGCTGTTGGCGATCGTCAGGCCTTCATGCACAATTTCAATGGATTCGATCGCCACTTCGTTACCTTCGGATTTCAGATCAGTACCGGTAATTTTTGTCGGCCAGGCATTCGTCAATGTCCAAACCATCGTCGCTTTACCGCCTTCATCGAGCAGGCTGATCGTGACCGGCAAACGCTTGATCGTGTTCATCTTGATTTGTTTAAACCAGTCCCAGAACTTGTTGTCACCTTTAAAGATGCCTTTCTTCATGGTGATATTGCCAAATTTTTTCATGCCCGGCATCTTAATGACTGAAAATTCCGGGCTATCGCCATGACGGTATTTAATTTCTTCGGATTGGATATCCAATCCGCTGACTTCCTGAAACCGCATCACTTGCGAATCCCATTTAACCTGAAAATAGAATTTCGGCATGGGCCAAACTGTAGTCGATTGAGCTGATCCATCATCTGCCATGATTTACTCCTGCTTATTTTATTGATTAAGAAATAAATGTCGTGTTCGTCAACTGCATTAGTAACAGCTTAACTTTCAGGTTAAGATTTCTGCATTTGCTGCTGGAAAGTAATTTCGATAAATTCTGCCGGACGGCTCAATGCGACCAGCACAGTCACTTTCAACATACCATCCAGAATATCCTGCGGCGTCATGGTTTCGCCCAAACCGACATAAACACCAAAGGCGTCATCCGGTGTTGCACCAGCCAAACCACCCCGTTTCCAGATGCTGGTGAGGAAATTACTGATCATGCTTTTGATCGTAACCCAGGTATTGGAAACGTTCGGCTCAAACACATAGGCCTTGGTCGCCAGCTTGATCGATTCTTCCAGCATGATCATGGTTCTGCGCACGTTGATGTAGCGCCAGTCAAGACTATTACCGTCGAGTGTGCGCGCCCCCCAAACCAGCGTACCCTCGCCAATGAAAGTACGAATCGCATTGATCGATTTTCCGGCAGTCGTCACATTCAAATCTTCTTGTTGCGCATGCGTGATTTCCACTGAAGGAGAGATCACCGCATTCAGGCTGACGTTCGCAGGCGCCTTCCACACGCCGCGGGAATTATCGACCATGGTATAGACCCCGGCCATACCGGCACTGGGCGGCAACAAATTCAACTTGAGTTTGATACTTTCGATGATGTTCTTGTATAGCGGGCAAACTGCGGTGAGAATTTTGTGCAGATCTTCATCGCTGGACATCTTATCCGTTTTCGGCGTCACACCAATTTCGGCAATCTTGGCGTTGATCTCGCCTTTTTTCTTGTCATCCAGATCGCTACCGTCAGTCTCGGCTTTGAGTAATTCTTTCAACTTATCCAGATTGGAAACATTGGCAAAACTCAAATCGCCGGTTTGCACAATCGAAGTGTTGAGCCAAGGATAATAGGCTGCTGCGAAGTCCAGGCTATTCGTACCCAGATCGTTGCGAAAATTCTCGATACAACTGCTGTCTTGCGCTTCCTTGTAGCCGTCGAACACGTCCAAAATGGCAAAACGGTTTTTCATCACTTGTCCGCAGTGGCTGAGCATTGCTTGCTGCAACGCGATGCAATCCGGCTCGGCCAGCGATACCGCATCCGGGATTACCACCATGGTCGGTTCCTGTTCTTTTAGCAGGATGTCGATCCCCGCGCTCAGCTTAGGCTTCTCAATAATTTGCTTTGCAATTTCCTGCTCGTAATTGCCGACAGAAACGACATAACAGGCACCCCCGCCGTTTTGAAAGAACAGCATCATGCTGTGATACAGAAAATAGCGTGCGCCCTGAAGCGACAGTGCATATTCTTTATCGTTACTGGAGAAATCGGATTCAATCACTGCTGCAACTGCACTACCCTTACCAGAATCTTTATCCTTATCTTTTCCGCCGGGAGCAGGAGCTGAAGCCGCAGCTTCAGCAATCTGATATTGCGTCTTAGGCGGTCCGCCGAAAAAGCTGATAAATTCGGACATGGACGAGATTCGCCATGCCTTGTTTAACAGGGATTTGCCTTTATTGTTTGCTTTTTCCGTGTACCCGATAAACGCCGGTACAGCTGTAGCGACTTCTACGACGGAATTGGGAAACGCACTTTTTTCAACAATGTAAACACCCGGTGTTTTATACTGCCCCATAGCCAGCTCCTTATTGATTGGATGAGTAGCGCTCTACAACATGCTTTTTAAACCCGACAAAACTGATAAATATTACAGCGTTACATTTATTTTCTCTATTTCAATTTAACATATCACAGCTTAGCGGAAGAATGGCGAAACCTCAAGAAAATTGTAAAACCGGAAAAAGCCCAGATCTGATGCGCCGCTCCGGAAAAATCCAAAGAAACGCTGATTAATTCGGCAAACGAGATGAAATATGAGGCGCGCGAAACGCAGCAATCGAGACATATCAACAAGATAGGCAAGGAAGCGAGTGCCGCGCAACGGAGTGATTCGCTCGTATAGTCAATTAACCAGCGTTTCCCTCAACTATCTCGCCATGCGCCAGCCAAGATAGTCGGTTTCTTTCCAGAAATCTTCCCAAATGTACACCGGATCGGGAATTGGATAAGTCGGCAGCCAGAACGTAGCGAAATCCAGCGCACCATTCGCTGTACGTCCGACCGTATGAAACATGCCCCAAAGCAATCCATTAATGGTGCCTATCACGATCTGATCATCCTTCTCATTCCAGATCGCAAGATTCTTGGGTAACTCCATCCACCCGGTCGCTACATTGGCAATACCGCTAACGATCTTTGTACCCGCTCTATTAAAGTAGATGTCGGCAGTAATATTCTCTGCATATGTTGATGCCGGAAAAAACAATAACAGAGATAATATGAAAGTAAAGCGGACGGCAGCTTTCATGATGAAACTCCTTTTTGAGTTATAAATGCAGTGACCGGTATGATTCCATGGAAACGAGCGAAAGTGAAGCAGTTGCTTGCGCGATTGCAACTCTGTTTGAATCTGATTATTGTCCGCGACAAAAGTCAGCGCGTTTTTCCATTCAATTTCCATTGATGGATATAGTATGATTTAGCTTTGTGTCTTGGTTGCGGAGAATCGGAAAAATGTCGGATTTAATCGAAATCACTTTTTATTGCATTATTGCTTTAGTCGCCGGGTTATTCGTATCACAGTTCATTAATGACAAGTATCGCAAATAACAAGTCGACTATGCCCGAGGACATCCAGGAATCTGCTGATTCCGGAAGCAAGAAATGAATTGATAACTAATTAATAGAGATAGGAAACGTTAGATGTATAAAACGATTGTGATTGTTTCATTAGTCATCGCATTGATATTATTTGGCTATTACGAAATAACCGGCGAGGGCGCAGTTCTGGCGCCGTTGCTACTGGGGTTATTGATTTCCTTTATCAGCGCAATGATGTTACTGGCCAAGAAATAATTCATCGAGCCGGTTACGGTTCAATAACTTGAAGCTTCTGATGCAAAAAAGGAACCGAACGGTTCTAATCATCAACGCCATCACCGGACTCAATGGATGATTCAAATCACCGCCGTTCGATTCCACATTGGGTTGGATGCGCCTGGCCTGACTCAATAAAGACTCAAATATAATAGCCAGCGGCTGCTGCTATCGTTATCCGCCGCATCCGCAGTGTTGTTGTAACCGGCTGATTAATCGAGGTGTTGTGAAGAAAATCATTCAATGTCAGCAGACCCTGCTACGTAAAATAAAACCATAGTGGCTTCTTCCTCCGACACTCGCTCCGGATTCGACCGCATGAGCACTATTTACGTCTTCCGGAGCAATATCGGCGTTCATCGGACTCGAGTCTGTTGCATTTTTCAGAGAATTCAAAGGAAGCGCTGATTAATTGACTGCACGAGCGAATTGCTTCGTTGCGCGGTACTCACTCCCTCGCCTATCAGATTGATATGTCTCGGTTGTTGCGTTCCGTGCGCTTCGCCCTTCATCACGTTCGTTGAATTAATCAGCGCTTCCCAAACGAACTGCTTCATTTTTCAGAGAAAAACTCGCGCGCTTTGTCCATCCAGGATTTTGCACGGGGACTGTGACGCGATCCGTCTTTCAAGCTGATAGCTTCCAATTCCTCCAGCAATTCTTTTTGACGGGTTGTCAGTTTAACCGGTGTTTCCACCGCCACATGACACAGCAAATCGCCCTTGTCATGACTTCTCACACCCTTGATGCCTTTGCCACGCAACCGGAAAATTTTACCGGTCTGTGTTTCTGCCGGCACTTTGATTTTGGCATGCCCCTCCAGAGTCGGCACTTCGATTTCTCCGCCAAGTGCCGCGACGGTAAAGCTGATCGGAATCTCGCAATGCAGATGATCGCCATCACGACGGAATACCGAATGTGCCGCCAAATGAACAACAACGTACAGATCGCCCGGCGGGCCTCCGTTGACACCAGCTTCACCCTCGCCGGAAATGCGAATCCGATCACCATCGTCGACACCTTCGGGAATTTTCACATTGAGCGTTTTATGCTGCTTGACACGCCCGACACCATGACAACTGCCGCACGGTTGAGAAATTATCTTGCCGCTGCCGTGACATTTCGGACAGGTTTGCTGGATAGAGAAGAATCCTTGTTGCATGCGAACTTGCCCATGACCGTTACAGGTCGGACAAGTTTTCGGTGAACTACCCGGTTTGGCACCGCTGCCATGGCAGACATCGCACATTTCCATTGTTGGAATGCGAATTTTTGTTTCAGTACCGCGCGCAGCCTGCTCCAGCGAAATTTCCAGGTTATAGCGCAAATCCGAGCCGCGATGCACGTTGGCGCGTCCGCCGCGCCCGCCGAACAAGTCGCTGAAAATATCGCTAAAGGCGTCGCTGAAACCTTGCGCGCCAGCTCCTCCCGCTGCGCCGCCTTCCACCCCGGCGTGGCCGAATTGGTCATACGCCGCGCGTTTATTCGGATCGGTCAATATTTCATAAGCTTCTTTCGCCTCTTTGAACATCTCTTCCGATTTCACATCGCCGGCGTTCCGGTCGGGATGGTACTTCATCGCCAGTTTGCGATAGGCTTTTTTGATGGTGGCTTCGTCGGCATCGCGGCTGACGCCTAACACTTGATAATAATCGCGCTTACTCATATTGATTTCCTGCTACCGTGACAGATATAGGGCATTCTGTTTCTTGATTATTGATGTTTGCATCTAACGTTAAAACGCAGAGCACACACCAGGAAAGTTTCTCTTTCTTGGTGTGCCTCTGCAGTGATATCGTTGTTTTAAAGACAACTATTTCTTGTTTTTAACTTCCTCGAACTCCGCATCCACAACCTCACCTTCGACCGGTTTTTCGCTTTGGTTTGAAGAAGCGCCAGCACCCGGTTGTTGCGCTTGCTGACCTGCCTGATCGTGTTGTTGATACATTTTCTCGGCCAATTTATGCGCAGCTTCGGTCAACGCCTGAGTTTTCGCCTCAATGGCTTCCTTGTTATCGGTCTTAAGAACATCTTCCGCTTCTTTTAATGCCGATTCAATCTTGGCTTTTTCATCTCCGCCCAGTTGATCGCCATGCTCTTTCAAAGATTTCTTGACCGAGTGAATCATTGCATCACATTGATTACGGGCGGACACCAATTCCATTGCTTTATGGTCCTCTTCCGCATGCGCTTCCGCATCTTTGACCATGCGTTCGATCTCATCATCCGACAAACCGGAACTGGCTTGGATCTTGATCTTGTTTTCCTTGCCGGTCGCTTTATCTTTCGCGGATACGTGCAAAATGCCATTGGCATCGATATCAAACGTCACTTCGATTTGCGGCATGCCGCGCGGCGCCGGTGGAATATCGCTCAAATTGAATTGCCCCAGGCTTTTATTGCCGGACGCCATCTCGCGTTCGCCTTGCAAAACGTGAATGGTAACAGCGGTTTGGCTGTCTTCCGCGGTAGAAAACACTTGCTGCGCTTTGGTCGGGATCGTGGTATTTTTGTGAATCAGCTTGGTCATCACACCGCCCAGCGTCTCAATCCCCAGGGATAACGGTGTCACATCGAGCAACAACACGTCCTTGACATCACCTTGCAACACACCGCCTTGAATGGCTGCGCCGACAGCAACCGCTTCATCGGGATTCACGTCTTTGCGCGGCTCCTTACCAAAAATTTCTTTCACCTTGTCTTGTACTTTCGGCATGCGGGTCTGTCCGCCGACCAGAATCACATCGTCAATTTCCGATGCGCTCAAACCAGCGTCTTTGAGCGCCGTGCGGCACGGTCCCGCGGTACGCTCGATCAAATCTTCCACCAGGCTTTCCAATTTCGCGCGGGTTATTTTGACCGCCAAATGTTTGGGTCCGGAAGCATCGGCCGTGATGTACGGTAAATTGACTTCGGTTTGCTGGCTGGACGACAACTCGATTTTGGTTTTCTCAGCCGCATCTTTCAGGCGTTGCAATGCCAGCATATCCTTCTTCAGGTCGATGCCGTTTTCTTTCTTAAATTCATCGACCAGATATTCGATGACGCGCGAGTCGAAATCCTCACCGCCGAGGAAAGTATCGCCATTTGTTGCCAATACTTCGAACTGATGCTCGCCTTCGATCTCAGCGATTTCAATGATGGAAATATCAAAAGTACCGCCACCGAGGTCATAAACCGCGATTTTGCGATCACCTTCCTTTTTATCCAGACCGAAAGCCAGCGCCGCGGCGGTCGGTTCGTTGATAATCCGTTTCACTTCCAAGCCCGCGATCCGTCCGGCATCTTTGGTAGCTTGCCGTTGCGAATCGTTAAAATACGCTGGAACAGTAATGACTGCCTCGGTTATCGGTTCACCCAGATAATCCTCGGCGGTTTTCTTCATTTTCATCAATACTTGCGCCGATACTTCCGGCGGAGCGATTTTTTTGCCACGCACTTCAACCCAGGCATCGTTGTTATCCGCGCGGACAATGCTGTAAGGCACCATCTTAATGTCGCGTTGCACCATGTCTTCATCAAAACGGCGTCCAATCAACCGCTTGACTGCAAATAGGGTATTTTTCGGATTGGTAATTGCCTGACGTTTTGCCGAAGCGCCCACCAGGATTTCCCCTTCTTCGGTATAAGCCACAATCGATGGGGTCGTCCGCGTGCCTTCCGAGTTCTCAATGACTTTAGGCTTGCCGTTTTCCATCACGGCTACGCAAGAATTGGTCGTTCCTAAATCGATACCGATAATCTTTGCCATATTAATAGATCCTTTTCTGAAATTGATTCTGCTTGTAAATTGATTGGTAAATGGAGATATCTGTCAAAAATTCAAGTATCTTTGGCTTTAGAAACCGACACCAGCGCCGGACGGATGATTCGTTCATGCAGCTTATAGCCTTTTTGCATAACCTGCACCACGGTATTGGGAGATAGTTCGGAATCCACCATGCACATGGCTTGATGCTGATGCGGGTCGAATTTCTCACCTTTGGGATCAATAGCATTTATGCTGAATTTTTCAAAAACGGTCATCAGTTGTCTTTTCGTCAACTCCATGCCGTTTTTATAATTCTCCACGGTCGCATTTTCCACCGCCAACGCGGCTTCCAAGCTATCCATCACATTCAGCAATTCAGCCGAGAAATTTTCAACCGCGTATTTATGCGCATTCGCAACATCGCTTTGCGCGCGTTTACGGATATTCTCGGTTTCCGCTTTGGCGCGTATCCACGCATCATGATGCTCTGCGGCTTTAATTTCCGCTTCTTTCAGCAGCTGTTCGTAATCCGGTTGCGCTGCGCTGACTCCCCCCGTCGAGATGGTGGGATCGTCGGTTATACCCGGAATTTTATTTTCTTGTGCGTTTTCTGCTAATTCGGCTTGACTACCTGCCGTATTTTGTGGATTTTCTGGACTTTGCATCGTTCCTCCTAGTAACTGTGCAACCCATGTTGGGGTCATCGTTTAAAATTTCAAGTCAAAAACAGAAATTTCTGAACGAATTCCTTTTCATCGTTCCAGTTCAACACGTTACACCATCCAATCTATTCCGTTTTGATCGCGGCGGCCAGTTCACTGGCCTTGCCGATATAGTTGCGGGGCGTTAATGCCAATAAGCGTTCTTTCTCCGCTTCGGGAATATTGATTTGCGCGATGAATTGATGCAACGTTTCCCGGGTAATGCCGCTTTTGCCGCGCGTCAACGCTTTCAGTTGCTCATACGGATTAGCGACACCATAACGCCGCATTACCGTTTGAATCGGCTCGGCCAAAATTTCCCAGGTGTTATCCAGATCTTCCAGGATCTGCACAATGTTGACATCCAGTTTATTCAAACCCTTGATGCAGGAATCGTATGCCAGCAAGGTATGACCTAATGCAACGCCCATATTACGCAACACCGTTGAATCGGTTAAATCCCGCTGCCAGCGGGAAACCGGCAATTTCTCGCTCAAATGGCGCAACAGAGCGTTGGCAATGCCAAGATTACCTTCGGAATTTTCAAAATCGATCGGGTTGACTTTGTGCGGCATGGTCGAAGAACCCACTTCGTTTTCCTTGGTTTTTTGCTTGAAATAACCAAGCGAAATATAGCCCCAAATATCCCGGTTCAGATCGAGCAAAATGGTGTTAATTCTGGCGTAAGCATCAAACAGTTCGGCCATGGTGTCATGCGGCTCGATCTGCGTGGTGTACGGATTGAATTCCAGTCCCAATTGCTCCACGAACGATCGCGCAAACCTTTCCCAATCCAAATGCGGGTAAGCGGATAAATGCGCATTGTAATTGCCGATAGCGCCATTGATCTTGCCCAGAATGGCGGCCGCTTCGAGTTGTTTCTTCGCGCGTTGCAGCCGATAGGCGAAATTCGCCATTTCCTTTCCAAGCGTCGTCGGCGACGCCGGCTGTCCGTGCGTGCGCGCAAGCATGGGTATTTCCGCCAATTGCTGCGCCAACTCGATCAGTTTAGCAATAATCGCGGTCAATGCCGGCAGCATCGCATGCTGCAAGCTAGTTTTGAGCATCAAGCCGTGCGACAGATTGTTGATATCTTCCGAGGTGCAGGCAAAATGAATGAATTCCGCGACGTTCGTAACTTCCGCATTATCGCTGAGCGTTTGTTTCAGCCAATACTCAACGGCTTTCACGTCATGATTGGTAATAGCTTCAATTGCCTTGATGGCTTCGCCATCCGCCACCGAAAAATTAGTGAGCAACTCATCCAGACGTGCATTGGTTTCTGTTGAGAAAGGCGGTACCTCGGTAATGGCGGGTTCAGCGCCGAGCGCTTTCAGCCAGGCAATCTCGACTTGCACACGATAACGGATCAACGCGAATTCACTGAAATACGGCCGCAATGATTCGACTTTGCTGTGATAACGCCCATCCAACGGTGAAAGCGCGGTAATAGCAGAAAAATTCATAATGATTAAGGGTAATTGAAGCGCGGATTTTATCACGCTTGCCCGTTGTTGCAGATGGTATTCAGCGGCTGCGCACTGTTCTTGCGTTCATAGCCGTGTAAAATAACGGCCATTACAATTAATAATCGCTGTCACCAAAAAACACGCATGAACACTCAAAAGAAAATCAGGATATTGTTTGTCTGCATGGGCAATATTTGCCGTTCGCCGACCGCCGATGCGGTGTTCCGTCACCATGTCAAAAACGCTGGCGTGGATCATTTGATCGAGGTCGATTCCGCTGGAACGCACGCGTACCATATCGGCAACCCGCCGGATGAACGCTCGCAACGCACCGCGTTGAAGCGCGGCTACAAAATGGACGATTTGCGCGCGAGAGCGGTGGAATCGGACGATTTTGACGAATTCGATTATATTCTGGCGATGGATAAAGAGAATCTGCAACTGCTGCTGCAACGCAGTCCGCGCCACCATCACGGCAAGATTCATTTATTCATGAAATACGGCGAAAGCTACGAAGACGATACCGAAGTGCCCGACCCGTATTTCGGCGGGCAGCAAGGATTCGAGCTGGTGCTGGATATGGTCGAAGAAGCCAGCCAAGGCCTGCTGGAACATTTGCGCAACACCCCAACACAACAAGGATAATTCCCATGAAAACAAAAGCTGCCGTCGCCTGGAAAGCAGGCGAACCGTTAACCGTCGAAGAAATCGACTTGGAAGGCCCCAAATCCGGCGAAGTGCTGGTCGAAATCAAAGCCACCGGCATCTGCCACACCGATTACTACACACTATCGGGCGCCGATCCGGAAGGTTTGTTCCCCGCCATTCTCGGCCATGAAGGCGCGGGCGTGGTGGTCGACGTCGGCCCGAACGTCAAATCGCTGCGCAAGGGCGACCACGTCATTCCGCTGTACACGCCGGAATGCCGCGAGTGTAAGTTCTGCCTGTCGAAAAAAACCAATTTATGTCAGGCCATTCGCAGCACCCAAGGCAAAGGCTTGATGCCGGACAGCAGCTCGCGTTTTTCCATCGGCGGCAAACCGCTGTTTCATTACATGGGCACTTCCACCTTCTCCAATTACACTGTCGTGCCCGAAATCGCGTTGGCGAAAATCCGCGAAGACGCGCCGTTCGATAAAGTGTGTTACATCGGCTGCGGCGTCACCACCGGCATCGGCGCGGTGATCTACACCGCCAAAGTCGAAGCTGGCGCGAATGTCGCGGTGTTCGGTCTGGGCGGCATCGGCTTGAACGTGATTCAAGGCGCGCGCATGGTCGGCGCGGACAAAATCATCGGTATCGATATCAATCCCGAACGCGAAGCGATGGCGCGCAAATTCGGCATGACGCATTTCATCAACCCGAACGACGTGCCCAACATCGTCGACGCCGTGGTGCAACTGACCGATGGCGGCGCGGATTATAGTTTTGAATGCATCGGCAGCACCAAAGTCATGCGCCAAGCGCTGGAGTGCACGCACAAAGGCTGGGGACGCAGCATCATCATCGGCGTCGCCGAAGCCGGCGCGGAAATCAGCACACGCCCGTTCCAGCTCGTCACCGGACGCAAATGGGAAGGCTCCGCGTTCGGTGGCGCGCGCGGCCGCACCGACGTGCCGAAAATCGTCGATTGGTACATGGAAGGCAAAATCGACATCGATTCGCTGATCACGCACACGCTGACGCTAGACAACATCAACGAAGGCTTCCGCCTGATGAAAGCTGGTGAATCGATCCGCTCCGTAGTGATTTACTGATCGTGACGACACTCGAAACCCGCAGCCTGCATCACTGCTTCGGCGGTATCCAGGGCTATTACCAGCATCCCTCCACAGTCATCGGTCTGCCGATGCGCTTCTCGGTGTATCAACCGCCACAAGCCGAACAGCAACGCGTTCCGGTACTGTTTTTTCTGGCTGGACTGACCTGTACCGAAGAAACCTTCATGATTAAAGCCGGTGCGCAACGCTACGCCGCCGAGCTCGGCCTGATGCTGGTATCGATGGACACCAGTCCGCGCCAAACCGGCATTCCCGGCGAAACCGACGCCTGGGATTTCGGCGCCGGTGCGGGATTTTATCTCGACGCAACGCAAGCGCCCTGGTCGCAACACTACCGCATGGAAAGTTACATCACACAGGAATTGCGCCAAATCATCGTCGAACAATTCCCCGCCGATCCGAACCGCATCGGCATTTCCGGCCATTCGATGGGCGGCCACGGCGCATTGACCTTAGCGCTGCGCTACCCCGAACTGTTCCGCTCAGTCTCCGCCTTCGCGCCGATCTGCGCGCCAATGCGCTGCCCGTGGGGACAGAAAGCATTCAGCAACTACCTCGGCGACAACCAGCAAGACTGGCAACCCTACGACACCACCGCATTGCTCCAAGCCGGACACCGCGTACCCGATCTACTCGTCGATCAGGGATTCAATGACCAATTCCTAACCACACAGCTCTTCCCCGAAGCACTGGAACAAGCCTGCGGCGATGCCGGTCAATCGCTGACGCTGCGTTATCATCAAGGATACGATCACAGCTATTACTTTATCAGCACGTTTGTTGGGGAGCATTTGAAGTATCATCGAGAGAAGCTTGGTTAGCATTCATTTAATTACATTTATGCCTATAAACAACTGAGTAGCTTTAGTTCGTTATGCTAGAATTTCGTATGGACTTTGAAATTATCGGCGAAATCAAACACTCCGAAACAATTGCTCGCGGTTCCGGTATCCGGGAGATAAACCGGCTTCGAAAAATTCATGGCCCGGGCAATTGGCGCAAACGCAAAGGTAACGCGATGGTTCGTTTGCATGACGGATCAATCCGGGAAGCCGAGATTCATTGGTATGAAGCGGCCGGTATCGGCAAGCGTGAGTTCAAAATCAAACGTTATAGGGATATAACATCATGAGTAAACATCAATTTGCAATTTGCACTGACAATCGCGGCTATGAAGTATCGCTTGAAATCCGCAAGCTATACGAAGTGCTACCTGATGCCGATGCGGAAAAGCACGCGCAAATTCGCGTCATCGATGAATCGGGGGAAGATTATTTATACCCGGCTGCGGCTTTTACTTGCATATCGTTACCAGATAATGTTGTTGAACGAGTTATTTCTGCGCATGCTTAGTAGTTTGTAGGGCGGAAGTCTGGTAAGGCGTTCCGCCAAAAACATAAATATAGCCTAATGTTGAAAACGGCTGAACACCCTGACGGGCTTACGCCTTACGGGTTACTTTATCAGCATGTTTATTGGGGAGCATTTGAAGTATCATCGGGATGCGCTGTCATGATCTCTTATCATCTACTGTGAGCAATGTGTGTATTTTTATGCGAAAGTTTGTTTAAAGAAATACCAGAGACATTAACGTATTAAATTTCATTATTGACTCAATATATTTTTTATTTCAGATGTTTAATTCCTAGTTAAATGCCCATTCTATGACTACATTGCTGTGTCGCCTATGCTGGAATAGTGAGGGGTGGCGAAGACCAACCGACGAAGCATCTCGCTTGGAGAAAGGCTCATACGTCGCTGAAAATCGATTTGGCCACGAGGAGTGGTTATTCAATCATGAGTGCCTCGTAGATGGACATCGAGTGGGTTTCATCCAAGCTATCTCCAAGTCACGCAGAAAATTAGCAGGGCAAGACATAGAGATTCTACTCTATACAAAGAATCCCGATGGCCTGTGGTGCAAGGTTGGTCGAATTGCATCAGCTATTGTCCTCACTGAGACCGAGGCCACCGAGGTTGTAAAGAAACTTAGCAATGCCAACATTCTCCAGGCGATGGGCGCTGACCTCGAAAGGCTAAAGATTTCTGGGGATAAGATTAGAGATGCACTTGCCACGAACATAGTGAACATTCGCTTTTACCCAAAAGACTGCGAGGTTTTGGATCCTCCTGAACCATTTAAAGAGCAAAAGTTGTTCTCAAAAACTTATCCCCGCTATCTTTCATACAAAGTGGATAGTACTGATAAATTTCTAGAACTAATAAAACCACCCGCCGCAAGATGCAGCTCGACAAATCAGAAGAAAGTAGACCAAAGATTACGTCGTAGTGTGCCCGCGACAACCCAAGATCCAAAGCATGATCGTTTACAGAATACTATTCATACACTTCTGAAAACAAACTTCCCGGATGTTGACTACGAAAAAAACTGGATTGATCTCTCTGTAAAGATAGAGGACATACAATTTATCTTCGAGGTTAAAGCTGCATCCTCAGTAAAAAGATGCATCCGCGAAGCCTTGGGCCAATTACTGGAATATGCTCATTACCCAAATCACAATGAGAAGCTATATCTCGTTGTTGCTGGAGATGCTGTAGCACTGCCTGATGATCGATTGTATATTTCATTCCTGCGAGAAACTTACAATCTCAAATTGTACTATGCCTGTTACGATTGGAATGATCGTAAGCTTAATTTTTATCCATTAATAAATCACTTTGCCGACTCTTAAAGTACCGCATAGTAATTGAGATTCCTCGTTATTTATTTTAGATAAAACATCTCACTGTAATCTGCAATGTACTAAATACACTCTTCAAATTACTAGTTCCCTCCCTACTTGCGCTCTAGTAGATGCGAAATTAAACCCGAAAGAGATTAAAAGCTCAGAGTGAAATAATTAAATGCACCCCATAGTAGATATCGCGGCAACGCTTAACTTGCAACCGGACAACTTCATGCTGTTCGGTGAACACATGGCCAAACTGCGGTTGGGTGCTTTGCCGAAAAAAGGTACACAACCAAAAGGCAAAATCGTGCTGGTTTCGGCAATCAATCCGACGCGCACCGGCGAGGGGAAAACAACGGTTTCGATCGGTTTGGCACAGGGTCTAGCGCGTATCGGGCAGCAGGTTGCCCTGGCGTTGCGTGAGCCGTCTTTGGGGCCGATTTTCGGTATTAAAGGCGGCGGCGCCGGTGGCGGACGTTGCCAGCTTGAGCCGTCGACGCGCATCAATATGCATTTCACCGGTGATCTGCATGCCGTCGGTGCGGCGCACAACTTGCTCGCCGCTTTGCTCGACAACGCTGTGCATTTCCGCAGCGGCTTGGATCTGGAGCATCGTCAGGTGTTTTGGCGCCGCGTGCTGGATATGAATGACCGTTCGCTGCGGCAAGCGGTGATCGGGTTGGGCGGACGACTCAACGGTGTGCCGCGCGAAACCGGGTTCGACATTACCGCGGCTTCCGAAGTCATGGCTATTCTCTGTCTGGCTGAAGATCTCGCCGATCTTAAAACGCGATTGGGGCGTATCCTGGTCGGATTCGATCGTTCCGGCAATCCGGTCACGGCGCAAAGCCTCCAAGCGACCGGCGCAATGGCGGCTTTGCTGCACGATGCGATACTGCCGAATTTGGTGCAAACCACCGAAGGCGTACCGGCCTTCGTGCACGGCGGCCCTTTCGGCAATATCGCGCACGGCTGCAACAGTGTAATCGCCACCAAGACTGCTGCGGCCTGCGCTGATTGGGTGGTGACGGAAGCAGGCTTCGGTTTCGACCTGGGCGCGGAGAAATTCTTCGATCTGAAATGCCGCAGTTCAGGGTTATGGCCGAGCGTAGTGGTGCTGGTCGTCACCACGCGGGCGTTGCGGGTGCATGGCGGCGGCGATCCTTCCCGGCTCGGCAGTATCGCAGAAATCGAGCGCGGCTTGGCGCATTTGGAACATCACGTGCAAAGCGTGCGGGCTTTCGGGTTTGAACCGGTCATCGCCGTCAATCGCTTCACGGGCGATACCGGCAACGAACTAAGCCTTATCGAACAGTACTGCGCTGAGCTTGGATTGAGTACCGCTATTTTCACCGGTTTCGCCGATGGAGGTTGCGGAGCCGAAGCGCTGGCGCACGCGGTGATCGCCGCAGCCACCCGGCCGCAACCGCCCGTACGTTATTTGTACGATCTGAACGATTCACCCGAAGAAAAGATTGCGGCTGTTGCCCGCACCATTTACGGTGCTAGCGAAGTCGAGCTCAGCCGGACAGCCAAAAAAGACCTGGAACGAATCCGCACATTAGGTTACGACCGGTTGCCGGTGTGCATCGCCAAAACCCATTTATCCCTCAGCAGTGACCCCGCCAAAATCGGCCACCCCGAGGGATTCCCGTTGCCTGTGGAAGCGATACGCATCGCTGCCGGTGCGGGCTATTTGCTGGTCATGACCGGCGATATCGTCACCATGCCGGGACTGCCGCACGATCCGGCTGCGCATCGCATCGACTTGAGCGACGATGGCGATATTACCGGTATTTGAATGTTTATTAAAAAGAACAAAAAGCGATTAAAGTCTGAAGCTGCTGTGCAGCGCTAAGCGGTATTAATCCAGAGCCATCCGTTAACCACCATACCCGTCCAGATAGCTTTTCTCGTTGCTCATGCGCATTCCTCCCTCCTCGGAATCGGATTGTCCGCGTTCGAACAACCCCATTTCGTATCCGTTCCGGTATGTCATGTTATTGGATTCTCTTGCCACCAGATTATAACCATCATCTTTGCCGCGTTCATACATCCCTTGCGAATACGCTTGCGTATGGCTGTCGTTTTGATCGGTAATATAGCTTGTTTCATAATGCGGTATCAAATCGTAACCTTCATCCTGACTCAACGCATGCGCACCTTGCGAGTAACCTTCTAAATACACGTCATCCTGACTGGCTTCATCTTCAGCGTTATAGCCATCATCCTTACCGCGTTCTAAAACTCCGTCATAATAGCCCTTGGTATAGTCTTGTTCGTCGCTGGCTTCGTCTTCCAGATCGTAGCCGTCTTCATAACCGCGTTTTTCAAGCCCTTCTTCCCGACCAAGATAATATTCCTGGAGTTGGTTATCCAATGACGGTTTAATATCGTAGCCATCGTGAAATCCTCGCGCATCCTGGCCCTCGCGATAGGCGGATTCAAATTTTGCCGCATAGGGGTCGATCATGTTTGGCGGCAAGGGATCACAATCGTAACCATGATCGTAAGCTTTGTTTTGATAGATTTTCCAATAACCTTTAAGATAGTCTTGCTTATTGCTGGCCGCATTCTTTCCTTCGGATGCATCTTGCTTCCCGCGAACATAAAGACCGTCGAAATACCCCTCTTGTATTAAATCGTTATTGTGCGCTTTGTCGGGTTGATCGCCCAGTAATTTACCAATCGCCCGGCCACGGTCATAACGGCCTTGATTATAGCTGTCAGCCAAGACTTGACTGGGATTGACCGGCGCATGAACATCGTCATGCAGACCGTGGGCATGGCTGTATTTTTGCTGTCCTTTGAGGTAATGCTTGTCGTATGTTTGGATTGCCAATAGTGACCATCCGGATTGATCGGGCTTCGGCTGCTGCGCAAATCCGGTATCAAATGCCCGGTCGCCTAGTCCTTCGAGAAAATCATTCTGTTTTCCGGGATTCAACAACAACCAGTTACCGTCCATTTGGTAGCCTTTTCCATAAGCCTCGGATGCATCCGCCGGCAAAGGCACGACAGCATGTCCTGTCACATTGTTATTGCCTTGTTTGATCGTATTAGCAATTCCAGTATCGTTGGCTTGATTACTTGCCAGGGTTTTACCCAACTCTCCGTTGGGATCTCCCGGATGACCGTTCCAAGCGCGATAGGATGCGATCGAACGGCCTTTTTGCAATCCGCCATGATATTGAATCGCTTCCCAGGCACTGCAATCAAGATACTGCGGAAGCTTTGCTTCTTCATCAAATAACTTGGCGGAATTTTGCAGGCTGGCCGCATACCGATCCCAGCCGAATGGGCGTGTCACATTACCGCCACCGGTACGGGTTTCCCAGAGCACCCCTTTCTGAGGGTTAATCAATGCCTCCGATTTCTTGACAATCTCTTCAAAGTTGCGCGACATCTCGCCATTGGCGCGCGTCGTGATCGGCAATAAATTGCGTGAATCCGCACCAGGCCCGTGTAACCCCGCATTAAGCAAGTGTCCTTTTTTATAAATCTTTCCGCCCCTGGTGTTCGCATGCACAGCTTTGCGCAGATGAGCCCAGTCACTCCCCTGCGGATCGACGGTATCAATCGTATCGCTACCGCCGAAACGATTGTAGATCCCCATGGGATCCATCCAGATATAGGCCCGCACGCCGCCTGCTAATCCATTATTTCCGGGCAAATACTCCGTAATTCCCGGTTTCGGCAGTGCACCATATAAAGATTGATAATCCGATTGATAGGTCTTGTCCTTAGCAATCGATTCGCCTTTTTTCGGGCCATAGGATTTTTCAAATGGCTTAAAAGTTTTGGAAGTACCTTCACCTTCCCGCCCCTTACCTACTTTGCTAAATTTTTCGAGCAAGATTGTATCGGTGCTGAAGTTTTTGGGAATGGTTCCTTCCAAGGAATCCATGGGGCTGTCCGGGTCGGTTATTGCGACGCTGCTCAAGCTCGAATCGGTCAGCGATACAACATGGATTGTTTTGGGAATGCGCCCCAAGGTTCGCATGATCATGCTATTGGTTGCAGGATCATTCTTGATATCAGTGCGTTTATCGGCATCATCTTTCTTCACCAATTGATCCATCAAGTCGTCAAAATCGGTAGCATAGCTAACCTGAATGTTAATGGATAACGGATTAGCATTTTTCAACGCCTCGTCCAAATCATTCTCAAATTGTTTATAGCTGCCGTTTTGGTTATAGTTTTTTTCCATCGGCACCATATTATCGGTCCCCGGTGAGCCGCCGAAATGATGCGCAATGATGTGTCCACCGTTAAATTCCTTAAGTGGTCTGAACATGCGGCGATGGATACCTTGCACATGATCCCATGCGCCGGATTGGGCATCCGACGAACGGCCGCTCTCGGCAGTGGTGCCGCTCTTATAGATATTTCCTTCGGCGCCAATCACACGATTGGCGCTATCGACGGTGAATTTCAATCCACGAAACGCATTACTTCCACCCACAGTAGGATTAACGGCTGCTTTGTCTTCGTCAAAGTCGGCTGGCCCCGGAATGGATTTCCGGTTTGAGTCAAAATACTCGTTGGCGGATGGTTTGAAAAAGAAGGTAATGGTGCCGGTATATTGATAAATTCCGTTGATATTATCAAACAAATTCAGAACAACCGGTTTCCCGGTCATAGGATGCAAGGTGGCTACCGTCGTATCAAAATTCCGCTGTGCGACTTTGCCAATGGTTGGAGAATCCGATTTTTTTTGAATTCTTACCGGCAAGCGGCTATTGAACCGTTGGGATTGTCTCTTCAGTTGTTGAACCCGCGGGCTGGCGTTGATAGCAGTATGCAAGTCATTCAGCGCCAGCGATTCCGGGCGCTGAACGCTCACCGTGGATTCCGCCGGTAACTTAGGTTCCCGTTTTGCATCAACCGGGGACTCAGCCTTCTTGTGATTAACAAGCGAGGTTTTCATCGGAAAAAAGCTTGAAGATCGTCATATACGTTGAGTATCTTATCATTGATAGTGATCAATAAGGACCGCATCATTGAATGCGATAAGTATCGCGCGTAAGAAAAAATCTAACCCGGACTGCATGCCGCTGTCCGAGCAATTTTCAGATTTCCTGACGACCGCATCCTTTTTCTTTCAAATCACGCGCGCCATGCGGATGGATCGCTGGCATTCTTGCTTGGCTCATGACAAATAATATTTCCTTCATCATATTGTCATAAATATGTAACGCATTCTTTATATGATTGCAGCATCTCGTAACCGCAGTAACTAGGGAGTCGTTAATGGCTGTCACCATACTCGTTGTTGAAGACGAACTTGCAATTCAGGAATTGATCGCGCTGAATCTTAAGAAAGCGGGGCATATTGTGCTATGCGCGAGCGATGCCGAACAAGCCAAGAAGATGGTCAATAACGTTTTACCGGATCTGGTTTTGCTTGATTGGATGCTGCCGGACATGAGCGGATTGGAATTCGCGAAAAAATTGCGGCGCGAGGATCGCACCAAAGCGATTCCGATCATCATGCTCACCGCGCGCGTGCAGGAAAGCGACAAAATCGCCGGACTGGACGCCGGCGCCGACGACTACATCACCAAACCGTTTTCGCCACGGGAATTACTCGCTCGCATCAAAGCGGTACTGCGCCGCCGGTTGCCGGAAATGTCGGATGAAATCATCGACATCGGCGGCTTGAAACTTGATCCGGTAACGCACCGTGTGCATGCCGCCGCAGTTGACGAGCCATCCAAGATGGCGGAAATTTCACTTGGCCCGACTGAATTCCGTTTACTGCATTTCCTGATGGCGCACAAAGAACGTGTTCATACGCGCGCGCAATTGCTCGATCGCGTTTGGGGCGATCATGTGTTCATCGAGGACCGCACCGTCGACGTGCATATCCGCCGGTTACGCAAGATCCTGGAGAAGGTTGGAAAAGAGAATCTGGTGCAAACCGTGCGCGGCACGGGCTATCGCTTTTCGGTTGAACAAGAGGAAGAAACACTGCAGTAATTGAATGCCGGATCAGTATCCGCAACATTTTCCTCTGAGTATGGCTTGCACCAGAAAGGCAGGCCATGTACCGGAAATTCGGCGCGCAAATTTCCGGTAGCGCAATTATTCGTGAGATCCAATCGTCATAGGCCGTTAGAAAGCCATCCAAGCATTGAAATAAACCGCATCATTATTGACAGCATTGCGGCCAAATCCATCGTAATTGTGAACGCTGCCATTAAATTTGAAATTATGAACGTACTGCACTGCCAGCCGCAGATTAACGAAAGTACTCATTACCGAATTATTAGATTTACCAAACGTCGTAAAGCTGGCTTCTGCGATGAATGCCTGACTTAACGGGCTGCCTGTCCGGCTGCCGCTGATCGGATCGCCAAAGCCGTAAATGAACGTATCAGCCGTTCCGGTCGTTTGGTTATAAAACAGATTCAAACCGTACGTTTGCTGATACGTGTAACCGGCTCTAATACGTACGGTATCGAGATTGCTTTTGATTTTATCCGCCAATCCTAAAGCCGAACTGGCGTTCATGTTGCGGTTCTCGCGCAGATAAGTCGCGGTAAACTCGTAGATATGAACTGGATTTCCCAGATATTGATATGTCAGATCGAAGCCAATGTCATCGTAGCGATCCGTGCCGGCAGTCGTAATTCGTTGCGGACTGACATCGCCGTGCATGCCGAAAGTGCCGATCGCGCCGTAATGCCCGCTCCAGTCTTTCTGCAGTGCAATTCGCCAGTACGGCGCGCCGCCGCTCAAACGGGATTGTTCCGGATCAAATACGCTGATGCCCTTTTGCGCGTTCTTCGCTAAGCTGGTGTAACCGCCCGCTTCGACATAAAGAATATTGTTCAGCATCATATACGAGGTTGCGCCGATCACTTGCGAACCGAGCGATTCAATCAATGTTGCAGCCGATTGAGCCGGTGCAAGCGGCGATGAACTCCACGGAAATCCCCAAGTCGGTGTGGTATTCCATTAATCGGAAACGGTCGGATTGTTATTCGTCGTCAAACCGAATACCACTTTCTGTCCCGCTACTTCAAAATGATCAGCAAAGCGGATCTCGGTATTATCGAGCACGCCGATATTCTCAACGCCATCATAGGTTCCTTCAACAAATGCACCAATCTTCGACGTCAAGCGGCCCGCCAGAAATACCGCCGCTTCGTCGATAGTTGCGTTATCATTTCTGCCGAAACGCGGCGCCGCGCCACCCTCCTGACCTTCTTGGGTATGCGTAAATGAACCGCGGATCATGCCGCTCAACGGAATGAGATTGTTATTTTTACCGTCTGTCTGAGTATAGCCGTTGAGTTTAAAATTTCTACCGACCGACGTCAGATTAGGTCCGAACGACTGCACATGGCAAGCACTGCAGGCATAACCGGTTTGACGGGCAAAACTTGGCAAAGCTTGGGCATTGGAACTTAGCAATATGAATGTGAGTAAAGAAAAGAACAAAAACATCGTTTTTTTGACTATCATGGCGCTTTCCTTATAGAAAATAGACGGGATCTGATCAAAGTCCACAGAACACTGAATGAATGTCACCAATCTAGTGACGATTCCTTCAAAAATCGGACGTACTTCTATACACGCGCATTATGTTCTTTTATAAATGATTTTTTTGTGAGATCAATGAGAAGAATTCGTGAATTTTTCAGAACAAATATTACAATAATTGCCGGTGAATCAACGATTTCTCGTTATATTATTGTCAGCTTTTGATTAATTATCAGGATTTCCTATGCCATCTCCCCTATTCTCCAGCGGCGCTATTAATCGCAGTCTTTCCGGCATCAACTCGATTGATGCGCTATTGAATGGTGCGCGCTGGGCGGTTCTGTCCATTCCTTACAGTTTTCCATCGAGCAACAGTACCGCTTTCTGGTCTACGTATTCCAATGGTTACGGTCCGGTCAGCGGCGACGGCGAACCCTGGCGAAGCACATTTGCGCCGCTGACCAGTTCCGATCAGAGCAATTTTGTGAATGCGCTGCAACAATGGTCAAATGTTATCAATTTGAGATTCGTTCAGGTCTCGGAGTCTCCCGGCAATGTCGGCGATATCCGCGCCGCGTACACCATCGAAGCGGATTCACTGACGCTGGCGTGGACTTATCTGCCAAGCAACAGTCCGCTGGGCGGCGATATCTGGATCAACACCAAAAGCCGGCTCAATGAAGAAGAGTGGAATCCTGGCAGTTTGTCATTTGAAACGATTCTGCACGAACTGGGGCACGCATTGGGTCTGAAACACCCGTTTGCAGACCCTGATGATCCTGCGAAAGCTACATTGCCGCCTGATCTGGATAACACCATCCATACTATCATGAGCTATACCTACGCCAATCTGGACGGTGACGAAGGCAACGGTTTTTCCTTTCATCCGACCACGCCGATGGTGCTGGATATTGCGGCGATCCAATATCTATACAGCCCCAACAATGGTTTTCATACCGGTAACGATACCTATCTGTTCGACGATGCGCACACGTACCATCAAACCATTTGGGATGCCGGCGGCGCGTCCGATACGATTCACTACGCCGGTTCGTTGCCCAGTTTGATTGATCTGAACGCCACCCGCCCATCGCTGATCGGTCAACCGGTCTACGTGCAAGCTAACGGCGTTAATCGCGGTTCACCGATCCCGAATATCTGGATCGCCGACAAAGTGACCATTGAGAATGCCATCGGCGGACAAGGCAACGATATCCTGATCGGTAACGGCAGCCGCAATAATCTGGATGGCGGCGCCGGTATCGATACGATCCGGATCGAAGCGCAGCGCAACCAAGTCACATTGAATAAAACCGGCAACGGCTACTCCGTCAAGGTAAACACCAACCCTGGCAACGAGGATACGCTCGTCAATATCGAGCGGGCAGCATTCGACGACCTCAGACTGGCGCTCGACCTCGACGGCAACGCCGGGGAAGTCGCCAAACTGATCGGCGCGGTATTCGGTGCAACCTTCGTCAACAACACCGGTTACGTCGGCATCGGGCTGGGCAAAGCCGATGAGGGATTAAGTTATGAGCAACTGGCAAAATTCGCCATTGATGCCACCCGGCTGACCGATCACGACAAAATTGTCACACTGCTGTGGTTGAATCTGTTCGGCGAACTTCCGACCGGCAGCGAAAAATCCCCATACGTCAAAATGCTTGACGAAGATGACATTTCAACCGGCGGATTAACCGTGCTGGCCGCTGAAAGCGCTGCCAATGCGGAAAATATCAACTTGACCGGATTGGTGCAAACGGGACTGACGTATATTGAAGTCGGTTAATGTTTGACTGAGTGTCACCGGTTCACACTACTCACTGCTGTTTGATCACCGCCGGCGGCTTGCAATAATAGCGCGACGGAAATTCCGGGTTATTGCGTAACCGGTTCCGTATCACGTCACCGCCTTCATTGACACAAACCGCGATTGACTGATCCAGGCTGGGAAAATATTCATTGGAACCGGGTTGCGCTGAGGTGGGTGGAACGCGGGCGCGGATGCGCGCGCATATTTCAGGCTCGTTCGCTTTGGGCGGATCGTTCTCCATCGCCGGTAACGGGCACAGATTACAAGGATCTCCCGGACACAAGCAACCTTCGCAGCTTGCCAGTACCGGCGCCGCAAACAACCCCAATCCCACACTGAAAACAATCGTGATGCTGGCTCTGAAAAAAAATGACATCGACATCTCCCCTTTCTAAATGTTAGATAGCCACTGAATAATGGCTTTTTGTTATACTGATTTTACCCTAACTCAAATGCTGACAAGCAACTCAACCAGTTTTCAAACTCATAGGCTATGATGAAAATGAATCGTCACACACAACCATTTCCCTGCAACCGTCTCCGCTTTACCAGTTTCACGATGCTATTGTTACTGGTCTCGTGGGTATTGCCAGCGCAAGCGGATACCATCGAGTTATTGCAGAAAAACGCCAGTATCGCGTATGAAAAAATGATGGAAGCAAGAAAATCCGCAGATGCTTTGACAAAAGACGCGGCGCTCGCTGAAAGAAAACTGGCGACCGCAAAACAAAAGCTGGCGGAAGCCGAACAAGAAGCCAAAGCTGCAAAAACAAGATCGGAGCGCGCTAGAATGGCTGCCCAGCAAGCAGCCAATCAGTGGAAACAAGCTACAGATGCTTTGGCCAGTGAATGGGGAAATTCCGAGGTGAAGTAACCGCTTGCTGCGTATTCACGCCAGCAGCAATTCCATTTTGACATGAGGTATGCCGGCATCCATAAATTCTTCGCTGCAAACGTTAAAACCGAATTTTTGGTAAAACGGAACAGCGTAGGTTTGCGCATTCAGCATCGCTTTCTTTTGCTGCCGTTGCCGCAGTTCTTCCAAAAGCACTTGCAGTAATGCCGCGCCAAAACCTTGTCCACGCCATGGTTTGAGCACCGCCATGCGGCCGATGTGTCCATCCGGTAACAGCCGCGCAGTACCAACCGGTTGTCCGGCAGCATCCAACGCCAGCGCATGCACACTGACCGCGTCGAGTTCGTCCCATTCCAATGCTTCAGGTACCTGCTGCTCCTGAATGAATACCGCCGTGCGAATCGCGCGTAAGGCAGGCGCTTCGTGATTCCAGCTTACAATCCGTATCGTACCGGTGGAATGCATAACAGACTCCGGATAGGATGTGCCCGGTTACTCAAATAAAAGGATGGCGAAGTAGAATAGTGTCTTCCCGGTCAGGTCCGGTAGAAATCATATCAATGGGGATTTCACAAACTTCTTCAAGGCGCCGCAAATAATTTTGCGCGGCTTTCGGCAATTGGGAAAATTCCTTGATGCCGGCGGTATTTTCCGACCAGCCCGGTATTTCTTCATAGATGGGTTCGCAGCGATCAAGGTCATCCGCGCCAACCGGAAGGATATTACTCTTGTTGCCGTCGCTCAACTGGTAACCGACACCCAGATTGAGACTTTCGACGCCATCCAATACGTCCAGCTTAGTGATGCATAATCCGGTCACGCCGTTGATTTGGATCGAGCGCTTCAGCGCCACCGCGTCGAACCAGCCGCAACGGCGCGGACGACCTGTCGTCGAACCGAATTCGTGCCCGCGCGTGGCCAGATGTTTGCCGACTTCATCGTCCAATTCAGTCGGAAAAGGTCCTGATCCCACCCGCGTCGTATAAGCTTTGGTAATACCCAACACGTAATGCAGCATTTGCGGTCCGACACCGCTGCCGGGGCCCGCTGCGCCAGCCACGCAGTTGCTGGAAGTCACGAAGGGGTAAGTGCCGTGATCGACATCGAGTAACGCGCCTTGCGCGCCTTCAAACAACAAGTTATTACCGGCTTTGTTCGCTTCAAACAGCAATCGCGGCACATCGGCCACCATCGGTTTGATGCGAGCGGCTTGCGCCAATGCTTCGTCCATCGTTTTCTGGAAATCGATCACTGGCGCATGAAAGTAATTTTTCAGCACAAAATTGTGGTAATCCAGGATTTCGCCTAATTTAGCTGCAAAGCGGTCGCGATGAAATAAATCCTGCAGCCGCACCGCCCGCCGCGCAACTTTATCTTCGTAAGCCGGGCCGATACCGCGTCCGGTGGTGCCAATCTTTCCAACGCCCCGGGCAGTTTCCCGGGCATTATCCAGCGCGATATGACACGGCAAAATTAACGGACACGCTTCGCTGATGCGTAAACGGCCGCTAACGTCGACACCATTGCTCTCGAGCATGTCGATTTCACTGAGCAGCGCCTCCGGTGAAATCACCACACCGTTACCGATGTAGCACACCACATTATCACGCAGAATGCCGGAAGGTATCAGATGCAACACGGTTTTCTTATTACCGATAACCAAAGTGTGACCCGCGTTATGCCCGCCTTGAAAACGCACCACGCCTTGCGCATGATCGGTCAACCAGTCAACAATCTTGCCCTTTCCTTCATCACCCCACTGCGTTCCGATGACGACAACATTTTTTGTCATATTTGCTATCTCTAAAAATTCTGTTTCCTGACAATTATAGCGCTTTAACGATCCATTGATCGTCATGCCATATCAACTGACGATCGCAAGTGAGCGATCCTTGGGGTTGTCCTGGTAACTCAACAATGACAATCTCGCCGGATTGCCGCAATTGCGCGATTTTGTTCTCGAGCGCAGCATTCTTCAGCTGGTAAGGCGCGCGGATGGCTTTCGGGTAGATTGACGGTTTTATCAATCTCGCCAATTCCCTGAGATCCATGCTAAAACCAGTTGCAGGGCGTGCGCGTCCAAAAGCTTTGCCGATTTCATCGTAACGTCCTCCCAAAGCAATAGCATTTGAACAACCCGGCGCATAAGCGGCAAACACCATTCCGGTATGATAATGATAGCCGCGCAGATCCGCCAGATCGAAAGCGATCGTATCGACATAATCACTCAACTCCGCTGCGACAGTCGACAATTCATTTAACGCCGATTTGACTTCGGGATAGCTTGGCAATCGCTTAAGGGCGTCGGCTAATACTTTTTCATCCCCGTAAAATTCGGGTAATAGCAATAGCGCTTCACGAGTATGCGCCGGCAACTGCACGCACAATTCTCTCAATGTCGAGATATCCTTTGCTTGTAGCACTGCATAAAGCTCGGATTCGAGTCCTTGCGAAATGCCCGCGCCTTTGATAATCCCCCGGAAAACAGCCACATGACCGAAATCCAAATGGATTGGATTGACACCTGCGGCTGATAAGCATTGCAACATCAACCGCTGTACTTCCAGATCGCTCTCGAGACCAGCATGGCCATATAATTCCGCGCCGATTTGCAACGGCTCCCGCGTGGTTGTGATAGCGGAAGGTACCGTATGCAATACGCTGTTAACATAGCATAAGCGTGTAACGCCATCACAATTTAGCAAGTGTGCATCTATCCGTGCGACCTGCGGTGTCATGTCGGCACGTAATCCCATCATCCGCCCGCTGAGCTGATCGATGACTTTGAACATGCGTAAATCCATATCGCTACCGCTGCCGGTCAGCAATGATTCGATGTATTCCAGCAGTGGCGGAATCACTTGCTGATAGCCGTGCACCATCAACAAATCAATCATCTGCCGGCGCATGCCTTCGATCTGTAAAGCTTCAACGGGTAATATATCCTCGACATACTCCGGAAGTAACCAATTACGCATATATTAAAAATTGATAGCTATCAAAGAAGAGGTTTGAATAACAATTCAACTGAAGATAAGAAGCAACATTACGCCGACCATCATGGAGGTCAAACCGATAAATCGTATCTGATTATCGTTGGTTTCGATCAATTTTTTGAAGGCTTCCCGCCACGCTTGCGGCGACAAAAAAGGCAACATTCCTTCGATGATGAGCATCAACGCAATCGCGTTCAGAAAATTTTCCCACATTTACGATAACCTCTGCGTTATTGACGCATTCACGTTGATTATAACCGCTGAGGAAGTACAAAAATTAAGAGGCTCTGTTGTAGTCTCGCGTATGCACAAACTACGATTTCCAGAACCTCTTCATGACCGATCGAAACAGCGGATCACAAAATTCATCAAATAATCATAGTGCCGGCCCCGGATCTTATTTGCCTGTTGTTAGCAAAAATATCAATCAATTATTGGGAATCAAACACTATCATTATCATTACGTGATGCGATCGCCGCTAATTATTTATTGATCGAGGGGTTCTTTAAATATTTAAAGAATTCGGAAGTCGGTTCAAGGACCATCATATCCCCCTTGTTTTTAAATGATTGCTTGTATGCATCAATACTGCGCCAAAAAGCATAAAATTCCGGGTCTTTTTGAAATGCCGTAGCATAGGTTGCGGCCGCTTGACTATCGCCATCACCCATGGTTTTTTGTGCTTCACGATAAGCTTCCGCCAGAATAATTTCACGCTGCCTATCAGCATCTGCGCGAATCTTCTCTGATTCAGCAGCACCGGTTGAACGTAATTCGTTCGCAACTCGCTTACGCTCCGCTTCCATACGCCTGAATACCGATTCGCTAACCTCTTGCGGCAAGTCAACCCGCTTCAGACGCACATCCACAACTTCCACACCAATTGACCGGGCATCATTGTCGGCTTTTTGCCGCATGATCTCCATGATTACGTCACGTTCACCGGATACTACATCATGCACGGTACGGTTACCGAATTCATCCCGCAGACTTGCATTGATCGTTTGCGCCAGCCGTGTTTGCGCCAACCCTTCGTCACCGCGCACGCTGATATAATATTGTTTTACATCGACAATACGCCATTTCACAAAAAGATCCACCAACACGTTTTTCTTTTCAGAAGTGATAAACCGCTCAGGCTCTTCAGTATCCATTGTCAGTATGCGTTTCTCGAAATAACGCACGTTTTGAGCGATCGGAATTTTGAAATACAAGCCAGGTTCGGTTTTCACATCGATTACTTCCCCCAATTGAAACAGGATGGCTTGCTGCCGCTCGTCAACAATAAAAATCGCCGAGCTGCCTAAAAAGAAAACCGCAACAAGAATACCTGTTAATACGGACGTTATGCTTTTCATCTATCTTATCTCCCGTTCACGGCTACGAAATGACTCGCGCGCGCGAAGGCTATTGTCGGGCGCCGCTTCCTGTATCATGGGTTGCACCGTTACTGGTGTAACCGGTGAGGAACCACTCATATTGATCAACTTATCCAGTGGTAGGTACAACAAGTTATTGCCATTCTTTTGATCAACAATAATCTTACTCGTATTCGAAAGCACCTGTTGCATCATATCCAGATATAACCGTTCTCGCGTCACCTTGGGTGCTTTACTGTATTCTGAAAGAATCTGTTCAAAACGACTGGCGTCACCCTCGGCACTTACAATGACGCGTTGCTTATACCCTTCAGATTCTTCAATCAACCGCGCCGCGTTACCAACTGCTCTCGGAATAACATCATTTGCGTATGCTTGCCCTTCATTCTTCTGCCGTTCTCTATCTTGACCGGCCTTTACAGCATCATCAAACGCGGCTTGAACTTGTTCCGGCGGTTGCGCATTTTGCATCGTCACTCTACTGATCGAAATACCAATCTCATAACGATCCAGAATTTTTTGCATCAACTGCGTTGCACTGGCGGCTACCTGCTCACGGCCTTCGTATAGCACATAGTCCATTTTGCTTTTACCGATGACTTGCCTGATTGCCGTTTCAGCCGCTTGAAGCACTGCTTCATCGGGATTTCTGTTTTTAAAAAGAAAATTTTCAGGATTATTCAAAATATATTGAACCGCGAATTGAATATCGATGATATTCTCATCGTCAGTCAACATCAGCGATTCCCGCAAGACTTTACTTCTGACATTATTGCGATAACCGATTTCAACCGTTCGCACCTGACTGACATTCACAATCTCAACTTTCTCAACCGGATAAGGCATATGCCAGCGCAAACCGGCAGGCGTCGTATCGACATATTGGCCAAATCGCAGTACTACACCTCTATGACCTTCGTCTACGATGTAAAACCCGCTGGCTAACCAAACGACAGCCAATAGCCCCAAGATCAGAGCGACACTACCGCCACTTTGTGGCTTTGGACCCGATGAGCGAGGGCCTTCGTCTCCGCCACCACCGCCGCCTTTTTTCTGCCCGAAGATATTATTTATTTTTTTATTGACGTTACGGAGCACATCATCCAAATCCGGTGGCCCGGAGTCACCTTTATTTTTTCCCCATTGAGGATCATTTAATCCCATAATCTTTCCTATTTTGTTCGTTCAAAAAAGTTCTCGTACCTTAGTACAACCTCCAAGCCCATCTTCGATATTATTATTTACTGCTCTTTCACTTAATTTCTTGGAGTTTTCTACGATTGCTTCCAGTAGTGCTTGCCTTAAAAACTCAATACCCTCGCCTGTTTTTGCGCTTAAACGAATGCGGGATATTCTATCATATTCATCGCGCACGAAACTTTTCCCGCTATTCACTTCATCAACGCAATCAATCTTGTTATATACCAGAATCTGAGGAATCGTATCGGCACCGATTTCTCTTAATATCTTATTAACCTCATCGATCTGCTCATCTCTATTTGGGCTGCTGGCGTCTATCACATGAAGCAGAATATCGGCTTGCACAGTTTCTTCCAACGTCGCACGAAACGCAGCTACCAGCGTATGCGGTAATTCGCGAATAAACCCGACGGTATCCGAGATAACGACTGCGCCTGCTTCGGACAAAAATAATTTCCGGGTTGTGGTATCCAGCGTTGCAAAGAGCTGATCCGCCGCATACGATTGCGCGTGTGTTAGTCGATTGAATAATGTGGATTTTCCAGCATTTGTGTATCCGACAATCGATACCGATAGCACTTTTGATCGCTGCCTTGATCGTCTCTGAACACCTCGTTGACGCCGCAGATCCGAAAGTTTTTCTTTAAGCAGCTTAACTCGTTTTTTGAGTAATCTGCGATCTGTTTCCAGCTGAGTTTCACCCGGGCCACGTAAACCAATCCCGCCCTTTTGTCTTTCCAAGTGAGTCCAGCCACGCACAAGGCGTGTCGCCAAATGTTCAAGTTGCGCCAGTTCAACTTGCAGCTTACCTTCATGACTCTTTGCGCGCTGAGAGAAAATATCCAAAATCAGGCTAGTACGGTCAATTACATTGCAATTCAGCCGCATCGATAAATTGCGTTGCTGCGCCGGTGATAAATCATGATTAAAGATTATTAGCGCAGCTTTTGTCTGCTGCAAATACTGCGCTACCTCATCAACTTTTCCGCTTCCAATGAAGGTCGTCGGATCAGGGCGATTACGTTTTCCTTCAACAATCGCCGATACTTGAAGCTGATCACTTATCGCCAGCTGCTGCAGCTCCTGCAAACTCTCTTTGTGGGTAGCATTTCCAAAATCGATTCCAACAAGTATAGCCGCATTTGCGACTACTGACTGATTCATACCCGACTCAGATAACATCAAGTATCGCGTGTTTCCATTGTTTCAATGGGAATTGAAACGGCTCTTGCAGGCACAACCGTTGAAATCGCATGTTTGTAAACCATCTGTGTAACTGAGTTTTTCAACAGCACCACATATTGATCAAACGAATCGATTTGTCCTTGTAACTTAATACCATTCACTAGATATATCGACACCGGAATATGCTCTTTCCGTAAAACATTGAGAAATGGATCTTGTAGTAACTGTCCCTTGTTACCCATTGGTAACTCCCTCTTCTAATTATTGGTTATCGGATGAGTGACTCTACTTCATTTTCGGATGTAAATCTACAACAAATTATACGCATATCTGTAAATTTCGTCATAGCCTGTCAACTACCAAACCGGCTTAATCGATTTTTCCAGCGTTGCTTAATAATTAAGCATCCAGGCAAATACGAGCCTGGATGCTTAATTTTAATTCAGTTCCTAGCAAACATTCACTCGTGCAGTTCGAATTTAAATGTTAAAACTTAAAATGGTACCGGCTTTGGCGTATTGTTATTGGAAGGCGGCAAAACCGGCAATTTGATATCCGGTTGCTCACCCGTTAAGGTTTTTAAGAAAGCAACGATACTGTCTATCTCTTTTTTATTAAAATCCCGGTCTAACTGTAACTTACCCATAGTTTTAACAGCATCTTCCAATGTTGCAGCTGCACCATCGTGGAAGTAGGGGTAGGTCAACTCAATGTTACGTAGCGTTGGGACTTTGAAAACATTCAAATCGGTGTCTTTTCCAGTAACGCCTTTTCTTCCTTCCGCTTTGCTAGCGGTTTTATATGGGTGATGCACACCGAATTTTTGATAAAGCGCACCGCCAACTGCTGGGCCATTATGACATCCGGCACAGCCGCTACTTTTGAATAATTCATAACCTTCCAGTTCCTGAGCGCTCAATGCTTTCTTATCGCCTTCCAACCATTTATCAAATCGTGATCCGGGTGTCACCAAGGTTTCTTCAAAAGCAGCGATTGCGGTTGTAACCCGGTCGATATCGACTTGGTCCGATCCAAAAGCCTTTGCAAAGTGTTCACGATACTGAGGAATGGATTGCAACACCTCTACCGCTACTTTGTGAGTAGATGCCATTTCACCTGGATTCGCAATCGGGCCTCCGGCTTGTTCTTTCAAATCCTTAGCACGCCCATCCCAAAATTGCGCTAAATTCATGCTTGCATTCAATACTGTCGGCGCATTGATCGGTCCTTGTTGCCATGCATGACCAATTGAAGTCGGAATATTATCCGTTCCGCCCATGCTGAGATTATGGCAAGAATTGCACGAGATAAAACCAGATTTTGATAATCGCGGATCAAAAAACAACATCTTTCCCAATTCGACCATGTCCGCATTTGCTACTTTGACCGCTTTGATGGGTTGAATCGGTTCATTGGCCGAAACATTCATCGAAGTGACCAGAGCCCCAATCGATATCAGTGACGCAACCAGTGTACGTGTCTTCATCGGTATTCTCCCTACCTTAAATAATTGAAAAAACGGCTGTAATGGCGCAGCCGATTACGCCTGATAAAACACCTAAAATTGGAAATTCTGCAAGAGAAAGTTGAAAAACTTAATTCAGTAACTGTCAACTATAAATGCATCTTTGCAAATCCTCAACAGATTCACTATTCGTTAATTTCGAGCCGATCTGTGAGTATTTTCTTTGTTTGCTTGGTTACATTAGTATTCTCGCCGTCAGTGCTTTGGCAAGGGTCCGTCTTCAGCAAACGTGATAATTCTGTTAAAGCTTGTTTATAAACTTTACGCTTAAATTCGACAACCGTATCCAATTCAACCCAATACTGATTCCAGCGCCATGCATCAAACTCCGGATGCGCGCTCCGGCGCAAAGAAACGTCACTATCACGTCCGATCAAGCGCAGGAGATACCAGATTTGCTTTTGCCCTTTATAGTTCCCACGCCATTCGCGTCTTATCCAGCGATCAGGCACTTCATACCGCAGCCAATCGCGTGTGCGCCCAATAATTTCGACATGATTAGGGCGCAACCCGATCTCTTCGCTTAACTCCCGATACATGGCTTGCTCAGGGCTTTCTCCTGATTTAATGCCACCTTGGGGAAATTGCCAAGAATTCTGCCGTATTCGTTTACCCCAGAAAACTTCATTCTTCGAATTCAGGAGAATAATACCAACATTGGGACGATATCCATTACGATCGATCATTTGAATTATTCATTTGATCCATAAATGAGTGGATTTTTTCATACTTTACTATAGATTAAAAGTGCCCTAAAACAAAAACCGCATCTTGCAGTATTTGCTTTTAGCAAAGTGATCAGCATACTCGCAATATATCTTTCAATGCCCACTTTCCCAAGCGTTTCAAGGTAAAATCACCGCTGTTTTTATTATAATATGGAATCGCTCATGCGCGTCTCGCAATTTTTTATTACAACGTTAAAAGAAGCGCCTGCTGAAGCTGAGTTGATCAGCCATCAGCTCATGTTGCGCGCTGGACTTATCCGTCGGCTAGGTAGTGGGCTGTACACATGGATGCCCTTGGGTTTAAGAGTTTTACGAAAAATTGAAAACATTATCCGGGACGAAATGGATCGGAGCGGCGCCATTGAAGTGCTGATGCCTGCGATACAACCCGCTGAATTATGGCAGGAAAGTGGACGATGGGAGGTTTTCGGGCCACAAATGCTTAAAATCAAAGACCGGCATGAACATGATTTTTGTTTTGGCCCCACTCATGAAGAAATTATTACTGATATCGCACGTAGGGAAATCAAGAGTTATCGCCAGCTGCCTCTAATTTTTTATCAAATACAAACCAAATTCCGCGATGAAATCCGTCCGCGATTTGGAGTCATGCGCGCACGCGAATTCATCATGAAAGATGCATATTCCTTTCATACCGACGAAAATAGTCTGATGCAAACTTACCAGTGCATGCATGAAACTTACAGCCGTATTTTCACGCGCCTTGGATTGAAATTCCGGGCTGTTGCCGCAGATACCGGTGCTATTGGCGGCAGTGGTTCTCATGAATTTCACGTATTAGCGGATTCCGGTGAAGATGCCATTGCGTTTTGCCCGGACTCTGATTACGCTGCCAATATAGAGCTGGCAAGCTCGTTATTCTCTCTAACAGGGCGAGATGAAGCAGCAGATGTCATGAAAAAAATTGCGACCCCCGGAAAAAAATCCTGTGCGGAAGTTGCGGAGTTCTTGAAAATTCCTTTGGAACAAACGGTCAAAACGCTTGCGATAAAAGCCAACGATCAAATTTATCTGTTACTGCTGCGCGGCGATCATCAGCTAAATGAATTAAAAGTCAGGAAAATCCCTTTTTTATCGGGATTTCAAATGGCCAGTGAAGAAGATATCCTGCAGGTTACGGGAACAGTGCCGGGCTATATTGGTCCCCTAGGTTTGGATACTTGCGTTATTGCCGATCAAGCTGTGCTCAATATGAGTAATTTTGTCTGCGGCGCAAATGACGAAGGTTTCCACTTCATCAACGTCAATTTTGATCGCGATCTCAAACTGCCAGCACATGTTTTTGATATCAGAAATGTCGTTTCCGGCGACGCCTCACCCGATGGCAAAGGCACTCTGGAAATCTGCCGCGGGATTGAAGTGGGGCACATTTTTCAATTAAGAACCAAGTATTCTGAACTCATGAAGGCTACTTATTTGGACGAATCAGGGCAGATTAAAAATATGGAAATGGGTTGTTATGGTATCGGCGTATCGCGTATTGTCGCAGCCGCCATAGAGCAAAATCATGATGCGCACGGTATCATTTTTCCATTGGCCATGGCCCCTTTTCAGCTTGCCATTATCCCGATCGGGTTGCATAAAAATAACCTGGTCGCGGAAATTGTCGAGAAACTATACAATCAATTTATCGACGCACACATTGAAGTCTTGCTGGATGACCGGAACGAGCGCCCGGGAGTCATGTTTGCAGATACCGAGTTAATGGGCATTCCTCATAGAATCGTGATCGGCGAACGCGGACTTCAGCAATCGACTGTTGAGTATCAAGGCCGTAGAGATGAGACTTCACAAGCCATACCCCTTGATGAGATTTTTTCATTTATCACCGCCAAGTTATGCACAAACTAATCTTTATAAGCTTCATTGTGTTGTTTTCCGGGATCGCCAGCGCCAATAATCCCCGTTACCAACAGCTTGCCGCCAGCACCCAAACCATTATCCTTCATGAAACAAGCGACCAAGCTGCCTCGTACACGGAGTATGCGGCTGTCGCTGACAACGTCACTTGGCTCATCAGCATGAGCCGCCGCTTGGAGAAATACATTCCGGACTTACTCGAACGCGAAGCTTTCTTAAGAACCGTGTACTATGAGGCAACGCGCGCGGGGTTGGATCCCCAATTAGTACTGAGCGTCATCCAGGTTGAAAGCGGCTTTAAGAAATACGCCGTTTCTCATGCCGGTGCGCGCGGCTATATGCAAGTGATGCCATTCTGGGTTGGTGTTATCGGACATCAAGATCACAATTTATTTCATCTGCGCATTAATTTACGTTATGGCTGCACAATTTTGCGCCATTACCTAGATAAAGAAAAAGGCGACTATTTCCGCGCGCTCGGAAGATACAACGGCAGCTTGGGCGCTGCATCATATCCTCAACTGGTTTTTAACAAATGGCAAACTACCTGGCGCTATACCTCCTCATAGTGAGTCACTCGGCAATAGCAAAACTCTTACCTGATTATTCCGAATCCAAGTTACTTTCTTCCGAGTGACTTCAAATCAATAAAGCTTTCTATGCTTTCCCTTGAAATAATGCCTTGTTGACGTGCTGCGGGATTACCTTCAGGGTCGTAAAAATAGGTGCTGGGCAAAAGTGAAACGTCATCCAGCTGAGAAGCGATCTGGCGGTTACCGAATACAATCGGATAGCTGATAGACATCGACTGCACGAACTCCATAACAGTTCGCGGATCGTCTGAATCCATCGCCACACCGATCACCATGATGTCCTCGCGATCTTTGTAAAGCGAAATTAAATCGGGAATCTCTTTCAAACAAGGTGGACACCAGGTTGCCCAAAAATTAACCAGCACCCACCGCCCCTTGTAATCTTCAAGCTTATGAATTTTTCCTGTCGTATCTTGAAATTGAAACCCATGTACTGGGGCGCTCAGTATCAGCAGCAATGCGCAAAAAGCCAGCATTAACCTTCTCAAGTTTCGCATAACCTGCCTCACACTATACTTGCGGATGCGCGCGTTCCAATTTACTACAGAGCTTATTCAACGCGCTTAAATAAGCTTTTGCTGAAGCAACGACGATATCCGTATCCGCTCCATGGCCATTGACGATACGATCGGACTTACGCAGTCTTACCGTCACTTCACCCTGCGCATCGGTACCGCTGGTAATATTGTTAACCGAAAACAATTGAAGTTCGGCGCCGCTCGTCAGCAATTTTTCGATCGCCCGGAAGGTTGCGTCTACCGGCCCGCTTCCTTGAGATTCAGCACGCATTTCATTGCCATTGTCGGAAATCACGATCTGCGCATAAGGTATTTCACCCGTCTCACAATGGATGGTCAGCGATATCAGCCGGTAACATTCATGCAATACCAGTTCTTCTTCCGAAGCCAGCGCATGCAGATCCTCATCGAATATTTCATGCTTCTTATCCGCCAATTCCTTGAAGCGCATAAACATGTTGTTGAGCATTTCTTCGGATTCCAGCTCAATTCCCAATTCCATCAATCTGCTGCGAAATGCATTCCGGCCGGAATGTTTTCCCAGCAATAACTTATTAGCATTCCAGCCCACATCTTGCGCCCGCATGATTTCGTATGTTTCGCGATGCTTCAACACACCATCTTGATGAATACCCGATTCGTGTGCAAAGGCATTTGCACCGACAATCGCTTTATTCGGTTGCACAGGAAAACCGGTAATACCTGAAACCAGCTTGCTGGCCGAAACAATATGCGTAGCATCGATCTTGGTGTCGCAAGGAAAAAAATCCTGGCGCGTGCGGACAGCCATAACAATTTCTTCCAGTGCAGCATTTCCAGCTCTCTCACCCAAACCATTGATCGTACACTCAACCTGCCGCGCGCCATTCATTACGGCAGCCAGTGAATTGGCCACTGCCAACCCTAGATCGTTATGACAATGCACCGAAAAAATCGCCTTATCGGAATTCGGAATACGTTCACGTAAATTGCGAATGAGCTTACCGAACTGCTCTGGCATGGTGTAACCGACTGTATCCGGAATATTAAGCGTAGTCGCACCGGCGTCGATAACCGCTTCCAGAATCTTGCACAAGAAATCAATTTCCGAACGCCCTGCATCTTCCGGTGAAAATTCGATGTTATCGGTGTATTGGCGCGCCCATTTGACGGCTTTTACAGCTTGCGCGAGCACCTGATCCGGAGACATCCGCAGTTTATTCTTCATATGAATGGGAGACGTTGCAATAAACGTATGAATTCGTGCTGATTGCGCACCTCTAAGCGCTTCACCTGCGCGTTGAATATCCGATTCAATCGCACGGGCTAAACCACATACCACACTTTCTTTGACCGTATCCGCGACCGCTTTGACAGCTTCAAAATCGCCATTGGAAGCGGCCGGAAAACCCGCTTCTATGACATCCACTCCCATCCGCTCCAACTGCCAGGCAATGCGCACTTTCTCTTCTCTTGTCATAGAAGCGCCGGGACTTTGCTCACCATCACGCAGCGTTGTATCAAAAATAATTAAATGATCTTGCATCATGCTCTCCACTTGAGGAAGAAATCTAAAAGAATAACAAAATTCGTTGCTCGAATTTTATAAGGAAGAAGTGAAGTAAGGATAGAAATTTAGCGCGCAAGGCGCAATAACGGCACCGATAGTTTTTTTATCGGAAAAGAAGGAAAATCAAATAAGGAGGAATTGTCAGTTAGATACATCATGAAAGCGACTATAAAATTTTTTTTCTTATTGTGCAATAGATGTTAGCGATTAGATCCTTCCGGATTTTTCTTGCTCCTACCAAAACGCCATAATTTAATGAAATAACCCGAGAATGCATAAACAGCAAATAGAATAAATAATACCAAAGGCGGATGGCTGGGAATCAGCACAAAAAAGAACAGTACCAGCAACAAGACTGTGAAAAAAGGCACCCGGCGCCGCAAGTTTATCTCCTTACCACTATAGTAAGGGATATTACTCACCATCGTTAATGCCGCAAACAGCGTTACGATACTTGCCAGCCATTTGATATCGCTCCCTTGAATATCAAAGTTCAACATAACCCATACTAATCCTGCTATCAACGCCGCAGCAGCCGGGCTGGGTAATCCTTGGAAGAAACGTTTATCAATTACTTCAATATTGGTATTGAAACGGGCTAACCGCAGTGCCGCGCAAGCACAGTAAATAAATGCGATAATCCAGCCCCATTGGCCCATCTCCTTAAGCGCCCACTCATAAACGATCAATGCAGGCGCAACCCCGAATGAAACCATGTCAGACATGCTATCGTATTCAGCGCCAAACTCGCTTTGAGTTCCAGTCAGCCGCGCCACACGACCATCCAGTCCATCCAGCACCATGGCAATAAAAACAGCAATCGCAGAATATTCAAAATTCCCGTTCATTGCCTGCACAATCGCATAAAACCCGGCAAATAATGCAGCCGTCGTAAACAAATTGGGTAACAGATAGATACCGCGCCGGCGGAGCCGGGATTTGACTATAGCGCGCTCAGGCAGTAAATCAGGTGTTATGGGCATTCGGCTGCCTTGAAAACACAGTAGTAAAAATAAAATTCAGACTGGCCATGCTCACGTTAGTTTTCCTCAGAGTACCCATGCCAACAATGCTTAATGCTGCAGAAATAGCCTCAGACGCGCAAAGAATTTATTTTTTCAGCCAGTTGCGTTTGTTTCTTCACGAAATTCTGCCAATATGGATGTTGTCGCAAAGACTTTATCGCCGATATTGACATTCACTTTGGTATTCAGCGGTAAATATACATCCACTCTCGATCCAAATCGAATAAACCCGAAGCGTTGCCCCTTCGCCAAATGATCACCCAAGGAAGCATGGCAAATTATCCGTTTTGCAATCAAACCGGCAACTTGCACACAAGTCACATCCGCGCCATTATCGGCTTTAATCCATAACGCATTGCGCTCATTCTCCAGTGACGCTTTAGGCAAATCGGCATTAATAAATTTTCCTGGGAAATACCACTTGTTGCATACTTCACCATCAATCGGGCTACGATTGGAATGCACGTTAAAGACATTCATGAATACGCTGATTTTAACCGCTTCTCTGTCTAGAAAAGGATCTTGTGTTTTCTCAACGGCCACTATCCGCCCATCAGCAGGCGCCAAAACAGCATTTAGAACAACCGGCACTTCCCGCGGCGGGTCTCGAAAAAACTGTAATACAAAAATGGCAATCACCCAGAATGGTATTGCCCAATACCAGTCAACAAAAAAGGTCACACTGATCGCCGCCGTAAACGCAATCAGGATATGCAGCCAACCTTCGCGTGCGATGATAGGGTAAGGATAGTTAGTCATGAAATGAACTGCGCCAGAAACTTAATGAATGTGAAAAATTAATTCGAATGAATAATCCTAATTCTTTCCTTGATCAACCAGTTTATTCTTCTTGATCCAAGGCATCATATCGCGCAACTTCGCACCCACTTGCTCAATCGGATGTTCGGATGCGAGACGGCGGCTTGACTTGAGAACTGGCGCTCCCGCCTGGTTCTCCAAAATAAATTCACGGGCATATTCTCCGGTTTGAATCTGCCGTAAAATTGCCCGCATTTCTTCACGTGTCTGCTCGGTGATTATTCTCGGTCCGCGCGACACATCACCATATTCCGCGTTATTGGAAATTGAATAGCGCATATTCGCAATTCCACCTTCATAGATGAGATCGACGATTAATTTTACTTCGTGCAAGCATTCAAAATAGGCCATTTCCGGTGCATAACCAGCTTCGACCAATGTTTCAAAACCGGCTTGAATCAATGCAGTTAAACCACCGCACAATACCACTTGTTCACCAAACAAATCAGTTTCGGTTTCTTCCTTAAACGTCGTTTCAATCACCCCGCCACGCGTACCGCCATTAGCCGCTGCATACGACAAAGCCAAATCCCGTGCTTTACCCGATTTATTCTGGTGGACCGCGATCAGTGACGGCACTCCCCCCCCTTGCAGATAGGTCGAACGCACCAAATGCCCCGGGCCTTTCGGAGCAATCATGATGACATCCAGATCTTCTCGCGGCGCTACTTGCCCGTAGTGGATATTGAAACCGTGAGCAAACGCCAAGGTGGCGCCTTTTTTCAAAGCCGGCTCGATTTCTTTCTTATATACCGAAGCAATTTGCTCATCGGGCAATAAAACCATTACGACATCGGCTCCTTTAACTGCATCGGCTACGTCTTTGACTTTCAATCCCGCTTTCTCTGCTTTAGCCCAAGACGCGCCATCCTTCCGTAGACCGACCGTAACCTTGACGCCAGACTCGCTTAAATTATTCGCATGAGCATGCCCCTGAGAGCCGTAACCCACGATCGTAACTTTCTTTCCTTTAATAAGAGACAAATCTGCGTCTTTATCGTAAAAAACTTTCATTATTTTCCTTTTATACAAATGTTGGATAGAAACAAGCCAATAAGAAACTGCTCGTTAACAAAATAAACACTGTGGGCCACTGTGGATTTAAGCTTTCAAGGCCCGGATTAATCTGCAAAAACGAATTATACCTTTAAAATCCATTCACCGCGCCCTATACCCGATGCACCCGTGCGCACAGTTTCCAGGACAGCGCTCTTGCTGACAGCTTCAAGAAACGCATCCAGCTTTGCACTCGTGCCCGTCAATTCGATCGTGAAGGATTTATCTGTAACATCAATGATGGAGCCGCGGAAAATTTCGGATAGCCGTTTGATTTCTTCTCGATCGGGTCCGGTTGCGCGCACTTTTACCAGCATCAGCTCTCGTTCGATATGGTTGCCGTCATTCAAGTCAATAATCTTGACTACTTCAATCAATTTGTTTAATTGCTTCGTCACTTGCTCGACAACATCATCGGACCCTACTGTGACCAGCGTCATGCGAGACAGCGTCGGATCTTCTGTCGGTGCCACAGACAGTGATTCAATATTATAGCCACGCGCCGAAAACAGACCTGCCACGCGGGATAACGCCCCTGCTTCGTTTTCCATTAATAAAGAAATTATATGTCGCATTTGATCACACCAGAATCATCTCAGAAAGCCCTTTACCGCCTGGCACCATTGGAAAAACATTTTCGGTCTGATCAGTAATGAAATCCAAAAATACTAATTGATCTTTGAGCTTAAAAGCCTCTTTTAATGCACCTTCAATGTCTTCCGGCTTCTCAATGCGCATCCCGACGTGTCCATAACTTTCAGCCAGTTTAATAAAATCAGGCAACGCATCCATATAAGACTCCGCGTAACGATTGCCGTGGAAAAATTCTTGCCACTGTCTAACCATGCCCATGTAGCGGTTGTTTAAGTTGACAATTTTTAGCGGTAAGCGATACTGCTTGCAGGTTGACAGTTCCTGAATACACATCTGGATACTCGCTTCACCAGTGACGCAGGCTACTTTCCCTTTTGGATTAGCCAATTGCACCCCCATTGCCGCCGGCATGCCGAATCCCATGGTGCCTAGCCCGCCGGAATTGATCCAGCGGCGCGGCTTATCAAATTTGTAAAACTGCGCAGCCCACATTTGATGCTGCCCGACATCCGAAGTAACGAATGCATCCCCTTTAGTCACATCAAATAGTTTCTCAACAACCATTTGCGGTTTAATAATTTTGCTATCACGGTCGAATTTCAAGCAATCCCGTTCGCGCCAAAGGTCTATCTGTTTCCACCAATCCTTCAATGCCGCCTGATCGGGTTTTGCATTCTCGGATTTCAGTAATTTTATTAATTCCTTCAACACATCCTGAACATCGCCGACAATCGGAACATCCACTTTCACACGTTTGGAAATCGATGAAGGGTCGATATCGATATGGACAATTTTCCTGTTTTCATTGTAAAAATGCTTGGGATTTCCGATCACGCGATCGTCAAACCGGGCACCGACCGCCACCAGCACATCGCAATATTGCATCGCCATATTCGCTTCATAAGTGCCGTGCATGCCCAGCATACCCAAGGATTGCTTATCGGTACCCGGGTAACCGCCCAATCCCATTAAAGTATTGGTACAAGGAAAATTCAGCAATTGCGTTAACTCGGTCAATTGTGCCGCAGCATCACTCAATATCACACCACCACCGGTATAAATCATCGGACGCTTGGCGCTCAATATCAATTCCGCTGCTTTCTTGATCTGCCTGGCGTGTCCCTTTACCACCGGGTTATAAGAGCGCATCGTGATCTTGTCCGGATATACAAACTTGGTTTTCTGTTGTGAAACGTCCTTTGGAATATCAACGAGTACAGGGCCAGGACGTCCGGTCGAGGCAATATAAAAAGCCTTTTTAATGGTTTGTGCCAGCTCGGTCACGTCCTTGACCAGGAAATTATGTTTCACACAAGGGCGTGTAATACCCACCGTATCAACTTCCTGGAATGCATCCAAACCGATAGCACTGGTCGGCACTTGACCGCTAATGATGACCATCGGAATTGAATCCATGTAGGCAGTCGCGATCCCGGTCACCGCATTGGTAACACCTGGACCGGAAGTAACAAGCGCGACACCTACTTTATTGCTGGAACGCGCATAACCATCCGCCGCATGGAGTGCGGCTTGCTCATGACGGACTAAAATGTGACGAACCTTATCTTGCTTGAACAGCTCATCGTAAATAAATAACACTGCGCCGCCAGGATAGCCGAAAATACACTGCACCCCCTCTTCTTGCAGGCACCGTATGGTAATTTCAGCACCGGTCAGTTCTACACTCATGCTAATTACATCCTAATATCAATTTCAAAAAAAATTATAGAAAATAACACTTAAAAGCTTCATTGTCTCATCAAAAAACAGAACGTTACGAAAACAAGGCATTATCCTTGCTACTTTAAATCCCCGTCCCGCCCACTGTCAGGCCGTCGACGCGCAAGGTTGGCTGCCCGACGCCGACCGGCACACTTTGACCTTCTTTGCCGCAGGTGCCCACCCCCGGATCCAGCAGCATATCATTCCCGATCATGGAAACCCGGGTCAACACATCTGGGCCGTTACCAATTAAAGTAGCGCCTTTAACCGGGTAAGTAATTTTGCCGTCTTCAATCATATAGGCTTCCGCAGCCGAAAAAACAAATTTCCCGCTGGTAATGTCAACCTGACCACCGCCGAAATTGGCCGCATACAATCCATGTTTCACCGACGCGATAATCTCAGCGGGATCTTTATCGCCGTTCAACATATAAGTGTTGGTCATACGTGGCATCGGGATATGTGCGAAAGATTCTCTCCGGCCATTGCCGGTGACCGGCAAATCCATCAGCCGGGCATTTAAACTGTCCTGCAAATAGCCTCGCAGTATGCCATCTTCTATCAATACCGTACATTGCGTCGGATTGCCTTCGTCATCGATATTCAACGATCCGCGCCGCCGGGGAATGGTGCCGTCGTCGACCACGGTAACGCCGGGTGCCGCCACGCGCTGCCCAACACGCCCGGAAAATGCCGAACTTCCCTTGCGGTTAAAGTCACCTTCCAATCCGTGGCCAATCGCTTCGTGCAGCAGTATCCCGGGCCAACCGCTACCCAACACGACCGTCATCGTGCCGGCGGGCGCCGGACGCGCATCCAAATTGACCACTGCCTGATGAACCGCTTCCCTGGCGTAGCCCTGCAAAATTTCATCAGTAAAATATTCATAGCCGAAGCGCCCGCCGCCGCCAGCCACCCCTTGCTCACGCCGGCCTTTTTCTTCGGCGATTACCTGCAACGACAACCGGACCAAAGGCCTGACATCGGCTGCCAGCATGCCGTCGCTTCGAGCGACCAGAATGACTTCGTACTCACCCGCCAGCGACGCAACCACTTGCGTAATCCTGGGATCGAGCTGCCGGGTAAAACGTTCCACCTTTTCCAATAATGCTACTTTTTCTGCGTCCTTCAGGCTCGCGATCGGATCTTCAGGCAAATACAACTGCGTCCGTTGATCCAGCGCGTTCCGCTTTGCTATTTGAACCGCATGCGAACGTCCTTGGCTCGCAATTGCGCGTGTCGCTTGGGCGGCTGACACCAGCGCCGGCATGCTGATATCATCGGAATAGGCAAAACCGGTTTTCTCACCGCAAACCGCACGAACGCCAACCCCTTGGTCGATATTGAAACTACCCGACTTCACGATACCTTCTTCCAGCATCCAGCCTTCAGAGCGGCTATATTGAAAATAGAGATCCGCGTAATCGATCCGATGAGACAATAACTGCGCCATCACTTGCTGCAAGCCCGAGGCATCCAAATCGTAAGGCATTAGCAAGCTGCGATTGGCAATCGCCATAAAATCTCTATTTTCAGTGCTACCGTCAATGTTCATAATTGTAATTCAAATAGTCTAGCTGCAACCGCAAATAAATTGCTCATGATACCGAATCTTTACGCTTAGCAGGGTTGTAAAATCCGATGATCCAGCGCGGGCAGATTGGCTCGCAAACTCGATTGATAATCGGGGTCGATCGTCGCCACAACCGCGCCGGAACCGCGCGGCAAGCGTTCGATCACTACTCCCCACGGATCGACAATCATGCTATCGCCATTGGTTTCCCGCCCATTCACATGATAACCGCCTTGTCCTGGCGCAATA